>NZ_CP078070.1:0-3561162 GCF_024730645.1 Burkholderia sp. EMB26 | reverse complement strand
CAAGTAGCTGTCGTTTTTTGCGTGCACAGCGCGGCTCGCCGGCGCCCTTGTCGCGGTTGCGCAACAAGGCCCGAAGCGGTCGTGCGAGCGTGCCTCGGACGCCTGCGTCACGGTCTTGGAGGGGCAGGCGCGAGCCGAAGCGGCGTGCGGGATTCTTGGAGATAAGGCGAGATTCTAACGCCAAACGCGGCCACAGCGGGACTTATCCACAGGCCGGTTGTGTGGGTCGCGGGGCCGGATCGGTGCGGGCCGGCACAGGCGGACGACTCGTAAAGTATTGACCGTCAAGAGAAAAACGGTTTAAATAGCGGGTTCCGCGAAAACCAATCCTGTATTCCCGGCGATTGCGTTCGCCCGAATGCCTCCGGTTAAGGGCACGCGGTCCCCTGAATTTCGACATTCTCGAACAAGTGAGAACATCATGAAACGTACTTACCAACCGTCCGTGACGCGCCGCAAGCGCACCCATGGCTTCCGTGTCCGCATGAAGACGGCAGGTGGCCGCAAGGTCATCAACGCTCGCCGCGCGAAGGGCCGCAAGCGCCTCGCCATCTAAGGCAGGTTGCGCGCTGTGTCCGCCGTCCGCAGTCCTGCGGAAGGTGCCGTCGAGCCGGGTGCGAATCCGTCGCAGACGAAAGCCGCCTTCCCGAAAGCTGCGCGACTTCTGAAAACGGATGAATTTTCATCCGTTTTTCGTTTGCGCCCCTGGCGGCGCTCCGCGCACTTCGTGATTTACGGCAAGCCGACCGGTCAGCCCGCACGCCTGGGGCTCGTCATCGGCAAGAAGTATGCGCCGCGAGCGGTCACCCGTAACCTCGTGAAGCGGCTGGCGCGCGATCAGTTTCGCCTGCGCCGCGCCGAATTCGCCGGTTACGACCTGCTGCTGCGGCAGCACACGCGCTTCGACAAGAAAGCGCTGCCGAGCGCGGCTTCCGCCCCGCTCGCGGCGATGTGCGCGGCCGAGATCCGCGAACTGCTCGACAGGGCAGTCCGGGAAATCGCCCGCCGTGCGTCGAAGCCCGCGTCCGAGTGACGCATCCGTGCCCCGCGCGGCGTTCGCGCCCGCCCGGCCGGTTTTGACGCGGCGTCGTACGGCGCCGCCCAAGGTATGAAAACGGTATTGATCGCCTTGCTGCGCTTCTACAAGGTTGCCGTGAGCCCGATGCTCGGCAACCGTTGCCGTTTTTATCCTTCCTGTTCGGATTACGCGCGCGAGGCAATCCAGTATCATGGCGCCGCGCGCGGCACGTATCTCGCCGTCAGGCGCGTGTGCCGATGCCATCCGTTTTCCGCGGGCGGCATCGACCTCGTCCCGCCGCCCAACTCCGACACTCGCGCTCGCGGCGAAGCCGACGCGCGGTCCCATCGACTCTGAGACAACGCATGGATATCAAACGCACCGTCCTATGGGTGATCTTCTTCATGTCAGCTGTCATGCTGTACGACAACTGGCAGCGGGACCATGGACGCCCGTCGATGTTCTTCCCGAGCGCCACGCACACGGCTCCGGCCGCTGCCGGCGGCGCATCGGGCACGGGCGCGACGACGACCGCAGGTGACGTGCCTGCCGCCGCAGCCGGCGCCGCGCCGTCGACGACGGCCCCGGCCGCGCAGGCGCAGCTCGTGAAGTTCTCGACCGACGTGTACGACGGCGAAATCGACACGCGCGGCGGCACGCTCGCGAAGCTGACGCTGAAGAAGCAGGGCGACGGCAAGCAGCCCGACCTGTACATCACGCTGTTCGACCACACGGCCGGCCACACGTACCTCGCACGCACGGGCCTGCTCGGCGGCGATTTCCCGAACCACAACGACGTCTACACGCAGCTGAACCCCGGCTCGACGTCGCTGACGGGCGACCAGAACACGCTGAAGCTGTCGTTCGAATCGCCGGTGAAGGGCGGCGTGAAGGTCGTGAAGACCTACACGTTCACGCGCGGCAGCTACGTGATCGGCGTCGACACCAAGATCGACAACGTCGGCACGGCGCCCGTCACGCCGACGGTCTACATGGAACTCGTTCGCGACAACACGGCCGTCGAAACGCCGATGTTCTCGCACACGTTCCTCGGGCCGGCGGTCTACACGGACGCGAAGCACTTCCAGAAGATCGACTTCAGCGACCTCGACAAGAACAAGGCGAACTTCGAGAAGTCCGCGGACAACGGCTGGGTCGCGATGGTGCAGCACTACTTCGCGTCGGCGTGGATCCCGCAGCAGGGCGCGAAGCGCGACATCTACGCTGAAAAGATCGATCCGGCGCTGTACCGCGTCGGCGTGAAGCAGCCGGTCGCCGCGATCGCGCCGGGCCAGTCGGCCGACGTGCAGGCGCGCCTGTTCGCCGGTCCGGAAGAAGAGCGCATGCTCGAAGGCATCGCGCCGGGCCTGGAGCTCGTGAAGGACTACGGCTGGGTGACGATCATCGCGAAGCCGCTGTTCTGGCTGCTCGAGAAGATCCACGGCTATGTCGGCAACTGGGGCTGGGCGATCGTGCTGCTGACGGTGCTGATCAAGGCCGTGTTCTTCCCGCTGTCGGCTGCGAGCTACAAGTCGATGGCGCGGATGAAGGAAATCACGCCGCGCATGCAGGCGCTGCGCGAACGCTTCAAGAGCGATCCGCAGAAGATGAACGCCGCGCTGATGGAGTTGTACAAGACCGAGAAGGTCAATCCGTTCGGCGGCTGCCTGCCGGTCGTGATCCAGATCCCGGTGTTCATCTCGCTGTACTGGGTGCTGCTCGCGTCGGTGGAAATGCGCGGCGCACCGTGGATTCTGTGGATTCACGACCTGTCGCAACGCGATCCGTTCTTCATCCTGCCGGTGCTGATGGCCGTGTCGATGTTCGTGCAGACGAGCCTGAACCCGACGCCGCCGGACCCGGTCCAGGCGAAGATGATGAAGTTCATGCCGATCGCGTTCTCGGTGATGTTCTTCTTCTTCCCGGCAGGTCTCGTGCTGTACTACGTCGTGAACAACGTGCTGTCGATCGCGCAGCAGTACTACATCACGCGCAAGCTCGGCGGCGTCAAGAAGAAGCCGGCCTGACGCGCGTTGCAGCCGCGGGCGGCCCGCCGTCCGCGATGCTCGCAAAAAAAGCCGCATGGTTCGTGACCATGCGGCTTTTTTGTTTCGCGGCGACGACGCCGGCGGCGCGTGCGGCTGCTGCCGTTCAGGCTTTCTTCGCTTCGAGTTTCGGATCGCCGTAGAACTGCTCGACCAGTTCCTGCACGAGGTAGCGCTGATGCGGCGACAAGGCCTCGATCTTCGATGCGAGTTCGATCGTCTCGGGTGTCGGCGGATAACGTTCGTCGCGCGGCAGCGGTTGCGGCGTCGGATGTTCGATTACGCTTGGCGACGGCCCGTAATGCAGCCAGTGCACTTCGACGCGCAACCATTCGGCGAGCGTTTCGAGTTTGTCCGACGTCGGGATCGTGCGGCCCGTCAGCCATTTGTGCGCGGTTTGCGGCGAAACGGGGTGCGTTCCGCGATGACGCAGATTGAATCGGTTCGCCAGTTCCGTCGCGCCCGTGACCTTCTCCGGGCTGCGCCGCAGGGCGAATTTCAGGCGTTCCGAGAACGCGGCTTTTTCTTCGGATGTCGGCATGGGGAGATTGTGCAATTCCATCGCCGCGTCCCAGACAACCATATAGGATAAACGTATCTCGTTCGGACGAATCTCAGCCTTGATCAGGATGGGGAACGAAATTGAGGGACGTAGTGCCAAGCCCCTCGGGCACGCATACTCGTCCGAAATGGTCGGTGTGTCATGACGCCGAACTGATACTCGGCTTATCCCCGGCGGGATAAATTCGGGCGTGTCCGAATCCGGCGGCGCGGCCGGTTGCGTGTGAGCCGGCACGCTACAATGCCGGCGTTCCGGTGCCCGAACTGTTGCGCGGGCGCACCATTGACTCGCTGATTACCCGATTTCTCCGATTCCCATGCTCGCTACCGATTCCGATCCGATCGTCGCCATTGCCACCGCTGCCGGCCGGGGCGGCATCGGGGTCGTCCGCGTGTCGTTCGGGCGTGGCGGCGAGGCGGCCGCGCTGCCGCTGATCGACGCGTTGTGCGGGCAGAAGCTCGCGCCGCGCCATGCGAGCTACGTGCCGTTCCTCGACGAGCACGGCGCGCCGCTCGACCGCGGGATCGCGCTGTATTTCCCCGCGCCGCATTCGTACACCGGCGAGCACGTGCTCGAGCTGCAGGGGCATGGCGGGCCGATCGTGATGCAGCTGCTGTTGCAGCGCTGCCTGGATGCGGGGCGCGGCTTCGGGCTGCGGCTGGCGGAACCGGGCGAATTCACGCGGCGCGCGTTCCTGAACGACAAGCTCGACCTCGCGCAGGCCGAGGCCGTCGCCGACCTGATCGAGGCGAGCACCGAGGCCGCGGCGCGCTCGGCCGGACGTTCGCTCGACGGCGCGTTCTCGCGGCAGATCCATGCGCTCGTCGACGACGTGATCACGCTGCGGATGCTGGTCGAGGCGACGCTGGATTTTCCGGAAGAGGAAATCGACTTCCTCGAAGCGGCCGACGCGCGCGGCAAGCTCGCGAAGATCCGCGCGCAACTCGCGCACGTGCTCGGCGATGCGCGGCAGGGCGCGTTGTTGCGTGAAGGGCTGTCGGTCGTGCTCGCGGGGCAGCCGAACGTCGGCAAGTCATCGCTGCTGAATGCGCTGGCGGGCGCCGAGCTGGCGATCGTCACGCCGATTGCCGGCACGACGCGCGACAAGGTGGCGCAGACGATCCAGGTCGAAGGGATTCCGCTGCACATCATAGATACGGCCGGGTTGCGCGAGACGGAGGACGAAGTCGAACGGATCGGCATTGCGCGCACGTGGAGCGAGATCGAGCGCGCGGACGTCGTGCTGCATCTACTCGATTCGCGCACGGGGATGACGGCGGACGACGAAACGATCGCCGCGCGGTTTCCGGCCGGCGTGCCGGTGGTGCGCGTGCTGAACAAGACGGATCTGACCGGCGTGCCGGCATGCGTCGAGCATCCGGCGGCGGAAGGCGATCTGACCGAGGTGCATCTGTCGGCGAAACGCGGCGACGGGATCGACATGCTGCGCGCGGAGTTGTTGCGGATCGCGGGGTGGCAGGCGGGGGCCGAGGGTGTGTATCTCGCGCGCGAGCGGCATCTGATCGCGCTGCGGGCCGCGCAGGAACATCTCGCGCAGGCGGCGGATCATGCGGAGCAGCGTGCGCAGTCGCTCGATCTGTTTGCCGAAGAGCTGCGGCTCGCGCAGGAGCAGCTCAATGCGATTACCGGGGAGTTCACGTCGGATGATCTGCTGGGGGTGATTTTCAGCAGGTTTTGTATCGGGAAGTGAGCGGGCACGGAACTGTCCGTTGCCGCTGCCAGCGGCGTGCCATCGAGTACGAACGGCATGGGCGCTCACGCATCGTCATTGCCGGATGCCGAAACGAATTCAAACATCCGGAATGATCACGCAGTGCTCGGTCGGAAGACGTCAATCCCAATGACGATGATGATGGTAATACCCACCCCCACCGTAATACCCGCCACCATCAGGCACGACGATACAGCCGCTCAACAACACGGCGACGCCGGCAATCAGCAAAAGGGCCTTCTTCATCGCGTTCACCTGCTCGGGTTCAATATGAAACCCAGCATAGCGAGCGGCTCCGGCCCGGGCTGTAAGCGATCGTATCCCCGCGCCGCAATCCGTAACGGCGGATTATTCCGGTCACATTGACCGTAACAATTCGCCAAACAGCAGACGTTTTCAGGCGACGACGACCCGGTTTCGCCCCGCATCCTTCGCGCGATACAGCGCGGCATCCGCAGCTTCGATCAGCGCGTCGGGGGTCGACAGATCGTCGGCCGACACGGTCGCGCAGCCGACGCTGACGCTCACGCGCCCGGCCGGCGAGTCGGGCATCGCGAGGTCGAGCCGCAGCACGGCTTCGCGCACTTCGTCGGCCACCACCCGCGCACCGCGCGCGCCGGTGTTCGGCAGCACGATCGCGAACTCCTCGCCGCCGTAGCGCGCGACGATGTCGGCCGGCCGCCGCACCGCGCCGGCCAGTGCATTCGCGACGGCGATCAGGCACGCATCGCCCTTCACGTGACCGAACGCGTCGTTGTACGCCTTGAAGCGATCGACGTCGACCATCAGCAGCGACAGCGGTTCGCCTTGCCGCCGCGCCTGCAGGAACAGCGTATGGAAATGGTCGTTGAAGTGGCTGCGGTTGAACGCGCCCGTGAGACCGTCGCGCGCGGAAGAGCGGATCAGCGTCGCGTGCGCTTCGAACAACTGCTGATACAGCATCGTCACTTCCCACGCGAGCACGCACACGAGCACGCCGGGCGTGAACATGCTGAACACGCGCGCGACATACCAGCCGACCGTGAAGCGGTTGGTGGACAGCAGGTTCAGCGTCGTATCGGTGAGACAGGCGAGCACCGCGATCGCGAGCCACAGGTCGAGCGTCGTGCGCAGCCGGCCCGTGACCAGCACGGCCACGAGCGCGAGCGCGTTGAGGATCCACACGACGAGCGCGATGCCGTTGACGGGCAGCACGGCCGCGTCGCGCGGCGGATGGAACGCGGGCGGCAGCGACACGTTGAGCGCGAGCACGCACAGCAGCGCCGCCGCGATGGCCGGCCCACCGACGAGCGCGAGGGTCCAGCGGCGCGTCTCTTTCGCGCCGACCGGGGCGCGCGTCAGCCGTTCGCGTGCGAACAGCGCGCCCATCACGAAACACGGAAAGCCGGCATGCCAGAAGACCCACATCCATGCGGCGCTTTGCGGGCGCGCGCCGAGCAGGCCATGTGGCGCGAACACGCCGGGAAAGGTGAGCAGTTGCAGCGCGACGGCGAGCGCGGTGAACGCATAGGCGCCGCCGAGCGCACCGAGCACGGGCTGGCGTGTCACGGTGAACTGCGCGCCGAGGAAGAACGCGGCGATGCTCGCGGTCGTGAACACGGTGAGCGCGCACATCGGCATGAAGGGCTCGACGGGCGGCAGCGCGACGTTCGCATGCGGCGCGGCGATCCCGAGCGTGAGCAGGATGACGAGCGCCGTCAGCGCGCCGAACCACAGCTGACGTTGCGTCGTGTGCTGGATCAGGATGCCTTCCATGGAGTCCCCCGGACACGCGTGCGACGCACCCGATCTTGCGCCGGGCGGCACGCCTGCCGATCGCGGCGCGACCGGTGCGGCCCGATCCTATCGCGTTATCGGGCTGCGCTCAAATGCCGAGCCCGGGGCCGAAGTTGCCGGCGACCCAGCGCGTGACGGCATCGACGTCCGCGTAGTCCTGCTCGGGCAGGCCGTCGAGCATCGACAGCACTTCGTTGCTGGCGCCGGCGTCGCGCGCGGCATCGACGATCGCGTCCTTGTTCACCGGATAGCGGACGGCCGCCAGGACATCGGCGATCTGCAGGTCGATCGTTTCGTTCGGGATATCGTGCGGAGGAATGGTGGGCTTGTCGTTCACGTCGGCGTCTCGCGGGTAGGGCGGGAATCGGATCGAAGCGCAAAGGCCGTGCCCGGCATGTTACGCGGGCCCGCGGTGCCCCGGCCGGCGCGGGTTTGCGGATGGCGACGATCGACGTCAATGCCCGCGTCGCACGCGGCGCCACGGATGCTTCCAGTCGATGTGCGGTGCGTTCTCGTCGCGCGGATGCTGGCGACGGTGCTCCTGCCAGAGTTCGTCGGAAAACAGCGCAGCCACGATGACGAGCGGCAGCACGAGGAAAATTCCGAGGATGACTTGCTCGATCACGATAGCCTCCTTGCGGTGGCAGGAACCCTTGCTCCCATTCTAGGCTCTGAACTTCGCCCGCGTTCAATTTCTTACAGTGCGAAACGGGCCCGAGCGCGGCCGCGCCGCGCAGGCGTTCCGCACGTGCGCCGGCCTCAAAAAGGACACGAACATGCAACTCCAGAACGATACCAACACGCTCGCGCTGCGGCCGCTGGAGCGCCAGGACCTGCGCTTCGTCCACGAGCTGAACAACGACGCGAAGATCATGCGCTACTGGTTCGAGGAGCCGTACGAAACCTTCTCGGAACTGTCGCAACTGTACGACCGCCACGTACACGACCAGCGCGAGCGCCGTTTCGTCGCGGTCGATGCGCAAGATGAACTCGTCGGCCTCGTCGAGCTGATCGAGCTCGACTACATCCACCGCCGCGGCGAGTTCCAGATCATCATCGCGCCGCAGTGCCAGGGGCGCGGCTATGCGGGCCAGGCGACGCGCCTCGCGATCGAGTACGCGTTCAAGGTGCTGAACATGCGCAAGCTGTACCTGATCGTCGATACGTCGAATGCGGCGGCGATTCACGTGTACGAGAAATGCGGATTCCAGCACGAGGCCGAATTGAAGGAAGAATTTTTCGGGAATGGCGCGTATCACAACGCTTATCGGATGTGCATCTTCCAGCGCGATTATTTCGAGCGGCAGCGGGCCGGTGTGAATAACGCAGGGTAAACACCATCGGTGAAAGGCGCTTGCGACAGGGCTTCGCGGGCGCCGAATAGACACGGGGAACTACGGATAAATACGGATCCGCTTATACCTGGCATTTTTCTTGTATCAGGTAAATGCGATTGCGCGCTGCGGTAAAGTGGAATCGTTTCGGATGACTTTATGTGCGGCGCATCAAAATGATCCGGATATCGAAATGGATTATCCAAACCGTTCAATCGCTGCAATGTAACTGGGATGAAAGCCTTGCCGGATAACGCTTTCCGCCCGGCATGACGAGGCTGTCCGCCGGGCAGCCCGCTTTTACCCGTCGCGCACACTGCGCGAAAACAGGCTGCGCACGGGATGCGACAATCCGCCGCTATTGCGGTCGCACAACAAATGTGCTTGCTATCGTTTACCGGTCTTCTAAAGTGAAAAACGCGGGTTCACGATCACCTTTAAACACATAGCTAACCCAGCCTGGTGCCCGCAAGCCTGGAGACAGAACATGATGAAGCGTACCGGTGTCCTCTTTGCCCTTGTCGGCGCATTTTGCGCTGTGTCGATTGCGCAGGCCGGCGGCGATTCGGCCGTCAAGCCGAAGCAGGAAATCCAGCTGACGAAGAACGCATGGGGCTGTCTGTCGAAAGACAATCTGGACTCCGTATTGAGTCACGAGCGTGACGGCAAGTCGCAGGCGAAGCAGCAGTATTTCGACGACTTCCGCTGCCTGTCGGTGCCGGAAGGCCAGCGCTTCCGCGTGGTGTCGGTCGATCAGGGCGACGTGCAGTTCGTCAGCGCCGACAACAGCGACCAGCAAGGCCTCTGGACCGATTCGCGCTTCGTCAAGCAATAACCGTCCATTCCCGCGCAGTCGCACGACGCGCGAGCGCGCCGGCTCGAGGAGCCGGCGGCGCGAACCGATCACGGCCCGGCGCATGCCGGGCCGTTGCGCTGTGGATCGCGCATCACGCACGCCGGACGGCGCGCATTCGGTATCATCACGGCCCGACCGAACCGAATGCCCGCCCGGGCCGCATCCGCATGGCGCTGAAATCCACGATCTACAAAGCCGAGCTGCAAATCGCCGACATGGATCGGCATTACTACGCCGATCACGCGCTGACGGTGGCGCGCCATCCGTCGGAAACCGACGACCGGATGATGGTGCGCATCGTCGCGTTCGCGCTGTTCGCGCACGAGCGGCTCGAGTTCTGCAAGGGGCTGTCGGACGTCGACGAGCCCGACCTGTGGCAGAAGGATCTGACGGGCGCGATCGACGTGTGGATCGAGGCCGGCCAGCCGGACGAACGACGCATCTCGAAGGCGGCCGGCCGCGCCGGACAGGTCACGGTGATCGCGTACGGCGGCAAGACGTCGGATATCTGGTGGCAGGGCGTGCGCAGCAAGGTCGAACGGTTGCGCAACGTGCAGGTGCTGTCGCTCGCCGACGGCGTCGCGGCCGCGCTCGGGCGGCTCGCCGAGCGCACGATGCGCCTGCAGTGCACGGTGCAGGACGGCGCCGCGTGGATCTCGAGCGCCGATCACGATCCGGTCGCGGTCGAATGGACGGTGCTGAAGGCGCGCGCGGACGCGTAACGGCCCGCGCGCCGGCCGCATTCAGCCGAGCGCGGCCGGCGGCCCCTTGAATTCGACCATGTTCCCTTCGGGATCGAACAGGTAGATCGACGGCCCGTAGCCGCCGGCGCCGTAGCGTTCGGCCGGCGCGCCGGGGCGCGCGCCATGCGCGGCGAAATGGGCGATCAATGCGTCGGGATCGAACGGCTCGACGCGCAGGCACAGGTGGTCGAGGTTGCGCCCGGTGCCGGGCGGCCCGCTGTCGGGCCGGTCGATCGGGCCGCCGACCGTCAGCAGGTCGATCAGCGCGTCGCCGGCGCGCAGTTGCACGAGGCCCAGATCGGGCTGTTCCTTCTCCACATGGCAACCGACGGCGTCGCAGTAAAAGCGCGTCATCGCCGCCATGTCGGTCACGCGCAGCACGATGTGATCGATTCCGCGGATGGTGGGTTTCATGAGCGGGGGACTCCTTCGCAGTCGACGAGCATCGAGTGTAGACGCATCGCGCCTGCGCCGCCGGCCGGAACGCGGCACAATCGACGGACGAAAAAAAGCCCGTTCACGCAGTGCGGAACGGGCTTAATCCATATCAGGAGGAGACATGGAGGAGACAATTCCAACTATACACACGGCGATGGTGCGACGCAATATTCCGATTGCAAAAAAACGTCAGGACGGCGATTTGTCGCATCCGCACTGCAGCAAAATGGTGACGGGACGATGACGAAAACCGCGCTGGAGCGGCCGCCGCGCGGGTTTCGTCGGATTTATCTCGATCGATGTGGCCCCGATTCGTCGGCATGAATCACAGAGCAAGATTCAGGGCGCGACGGCATGTGCCGATGGCTAGAGTAGGCACCATCTACACTAGAGAGTGCGAGGTTCAAATGAAAACCGCCTATCCGACCGATGATGCCCGCTGGGGCGCCGTGACCGAGCGCGATCCGCATGCGGACGGCGCGTTCTTCTATGGTGTCCGCACGACCGGCGTGTTTTGTCGCCCGACCTGCGCGTCGCGGCAGCCACGCCGCGAGAACGTGTCCTTTTTCACCGATCCGGCGGCCGCGCGCGCGGCCGGCTTCCGGCCCTGCAAGCGCTGCCAGCCGGAAGGGTTGCCGCGCGAACTGGACATCGTCAATCGCGCATGCGCGGTGCTCGACGCGCAGGCCGAGCGGCTCACGCTGCAGCAGTTGAGCGACGCCGTGCACGTGAGCCCGTTCCACCTGCAGCGGCTCTTCAAGCGCGTGGTCGGCGTGTCGCCGCGGCAGTACCAGGCCGCGCAGCGCGGCGCGGCGTTGCGGCAGGCGCTGCAAAGCGGGCAGCCGGTCACGCAGGCGGCTGTCGACGCCGGGTTCAACTCGCCGTCGCGGCTCTATGCGTCGGTGCCGCGCGAGCTGGGGATGGCGCCGTCCGCGTTCCGCCGCCAGGGCGCGGGCCTGCGGATCGACTATGCGACCGCGTCGACGTCGCTCGGCACGGTGCTGGTCGCCGCCACCGAACAGGGCATCTGCCGGATCGCGTTCGGCGACGACCCGGCGTCGCTCGTCGGCGAACTGAAGGACACGTTCGCGCGTGCCGAACTGGTCGAATCGTCCGCGCGGCTCGCGCCGTTCGTCACGCAGATCCGCGCGTATCTCGACGGTACGCGGCACGCATTCGACCTGCCGCTCGACATCGCGCCGACCGCGTTCCAGCAGCGCGTATGGGAAGCGCTGACGCACATCCCATACGGCGAGACGCGCAGCTATTCGGAGATCGCGGAGGCGCTCGGCTCGCCGCGCGCGGTGCGGGCGGTCGCGTCCGCGTGCGCGTCGAATCCGGTCGCGCTCGCGATCCCGTGCCACCGCGTCGTGCAGAAGGGCGGCGCGCTCGCCGGCTATCGCTGGGGCGTGCGCCGCAAGGCGACGCTGCTCGCGGCCGAGGCGCGCCACGTTCATGACGATGAAGCCGAAGCCGAGACGGAGGGCAGTGCGGTTTGAGCATCGAGACGACAACGATCAAGTCCCTCGCGAACGGCGGCCCAGTGCCGCCGTCTGCGCAGATGGAGCTGCGCTACAAGGCGCCGTACGACTGGGCGCGCGTGCTGCGCTTCTTCAGCGGGCGCGCGATTCCGGGTGTCGAGCAGGTCGCCGACGGTGTATATCGCCGCATCGTCGATCTGCACGGCGATGCGGGCCGGCTCACCGTCACGAAACACCCGCGCAAGCATTGCCTGATCGCGACCGTCGAAGGGGCGGTCGCGCGTCACGTCGACGATGCATTCGCCGCGCGCGTCGCGACGATGTTCGACCTCGGCGCCGATCCGGCCGCGATCGGCGACGGGCTCGCGCGCGATCCGTGGTTCGCGCCGCTCGTCGACGCCGCGCCGGGGCTGCGCGTGCCGGGCGCGTGGTCGGGGTTCGAGCTGGCCGTGCGCGCGATCGTCGGCCAGCAGGTGAGCGTGAAGGCCGCGACGACGATCGTCGGCCGGCTCGTCGAACGGGCCGGCGAACGCGTGATGCAGGACGACGACGGCGCGCCCGCGTGGCGGTTTCCGACACCCGACGCGCTGGCTGCGTGCGATCTCGACAAGATCGGGATGCCCGGCAAGCGGGTGGCCGCGCTGACCGGCGTGGCGCGCGCGGTGGCGGCCGGCGACGTGCCGGTCGATCGCGCGCATGCCGATCTCGCGACGCTGCGCAGCGCGTGGCTCGACCTGCCCGGCATCGGCCCGTGGACCGTCGAATACATCGCGATGCGTGCATGGCGCGACCCGGACGCGTGGCCGGCATCCGATCTCGTGCTGATGCAGTCGATCGCCGCGCGCGACCCGGCGCTCGACCGGCTCGCCAGCCAGAAGCGCCGCACCGAAGGCTGGCGGCCGTGGCGTGCGTATGCGGCGCTGCATCTGTGGAACGAAGTGGCCGACCGGGCAGGCGGCGCGCGCGGCGGGTAAGCGCGGCGGCCCGCGGCCGGGTGCGACCGCCGGAAGGCGGGGCTGCAACCCGGTGCGCAGGCGGCGCCGGCATGCGACAAGTGCCGGCGTGATGTGGCCCGTCATGGCGATGCCTCGCCTCCGGCAACGGCCGGATGCCGCGCGTGCGACGTCTCCGTATGCGTCGTTTCCCGATCCATTCCGCGACATGGTTGCACCTGCCGCCCCCGTTCGCCGCGCCCGTTCCATCCGACGAATTCCGCTGACCGGCGTGCCGATCGGCCTCGTCCCGACCCGGCGATCGGGGCCGGCGCTGCCGCGTCCGGCCCGTCCGATCGCCCGCTCAGGCCCGTGCGCCATGCCCGGAGCCACCTCAAGCGCGGGTTCCGGCGAGATGTTAAAGTGCCCGCTACCAACGAAGCGACCAACAATCCAGCCGGCCGCGCGCGGCGTTCTGCGCGCGGCCGTCACGCACTTGCGTCTCCATGTCGAACACCATGACTCACCGCCAGTCCGAACTGCTGCTGAATCGCCTCGACGCGCTGAGCTCGGGCCCGACGCGGCAGCATCTGCCCGACGGCCTGCGCGGCATCGAAAAGGAAAGCCTGCGCGTGACGCGCGACGGGATGATCGCGTTCACGCCGCATCCGCGCGCGCTCGGTTCGGCGCTCACGCATCCGGCGCTGACGACCGACTATTCCGAAGCGCTGATCGAACTGATCACGCCCGCCGAGCGCGACGCCGCGCTCACGCTCGAGCGCCTCGACGATCTGCATCGCTACGTCTATGCATCGCTCGGCGACGAGATGCTGTGGAACGACTCGATGCCGGGCCTGCTGCCGGCCGACGACCAGATCCCGATCGCCGATTACGGCACGTCGAACATCGGCCGCCTGAAGACGGTGTACCGGCGCGGCCTCGCGTATCGCTACGGCCGCACGATGCAGTGCATCGCCGGTATCCACTACAACTACTCGCTGCACGAGGAAGTGTGGCGGCGCCTGCATGCGGAAGAAGGGTCCACGGCGACGCTCGTCGATTACCAGTCGGAACGCTATCTCGCGCAGATCCGCAACTTCCGCCGCCGCAGCTGGCTGCTGATGTACCTGTTCGGCGCGTCGCCGGTGCTCGACACCAGGTTCCTGCGCGGCAAGCCGCACAAACTCGACACGTTCGACGCCGATACGCTGTACCGGCCGTACGCGACCAGCCTGCGGATGAGCGATCTCGGCTACTCGAACACGACGGCCCAGGCCGCGCTGCATGTCGACTACAACACGCTGCCCGGTTATCTCGACGCGCTGTCGAAGGCCGTGAGCGAGCCGTATCCGGCGTACGAGGCGATCGGCACGCATCGCGACGGCGAGTGGATCCAGATCAACACGAACGTGCTGCAGATCGAGAACGAGTTCTACTCGACGATCCGGCCGAAGCGCGTCACGTATTCGGGCGAGCGGCCGCTGCATGCGCTCGCGTCGCGCGGCGTCCAGTACATCGAAGTGCGCTGCCTCGACATCGATCCGTTCGAGCCGACCGGCATCGCGCTGGAGACCGCGCGCTTCATCGACGCGTTCCTGCTCGCGTGCGCACTCGACGAAAGCGCGCCGCTCGACTGCGACGCATACAAGGAAGCGAACGCGAACTTCGGCAGCGTGACGATGGACGGCCGCAAGCCGGGGCTCACGCTGACGCGCGACGGCCAATCGATCACGCTGCGGCAGTGGGCCGACGAACTGATGGCCGATATCGAGATCGTCGGTCGCCGGCTCGACGAAATCCGCGGCGGCGACGAACATGCGCGCGCGATCGCCGCGCAGCGCGACAAGCTCGCCGATCCCGAACGCACGCCGTCCGCGCGGGTGCTGCGCACGATGCGCGAGAACGGCCAGTCGTTCCTCGCGTTCGCGCTCGCGCAGAGCGAAGCGCATGCCGCGCATTTCCGCGCGCATCCGCCGTCGGCCGAGACGCTGCGCACCGAGCAGGCGCTCGCCGCGAAGTCGCTGGCCGAGCAGGCCGAGCTCGAAGCGAAGGAGGCCGGATCGTTCGACGCATTCGTCGCCGCCTATCGCGCCTATACGCTGAACCGCTTCAGCGTGTGACGCTCGCGCATGCGGCCGGCGCAGGGTGCGCCGCGCCGCTGCCGCGCGATCCGTCCGATTCCGTCGGTGATCGGGTCGGTGATCCGGTCAGTGATGCGCGTACGTGCCGCGATCGGCCGCGTGCGGCAGCGCCGGCTTGCCCGATTCCGTGTGGGACCGGCCGTCGCTGCCGTAACCGGCCGCGTCGCCCTCACTGCGCGCCTGCGCCGCGCGCTGCATGACCGCCTGCATGTTTTCCGGAAAGTCCGGACTGCTTGCGAGGCTCGTCCGGTAGCCGGCGGCCTGCAGCTCCACGAGCTCCTGGCGGACCTGCGCGCGCGTGAGCGTCGACGCGGCTTGCGCGTGAGCGGCGAACGCCGCGCCGATCAGCACGAACGCGCATGCCGCGTGTTTCATCGTCTTCATCGTGTGTGCTCCGTGAGGTTCCGGTGCCGCGCCGTTGCTGGCGCGGGCGGAAGCGATGCAGCCAGTCTAGGCTTCGGAGGCCAAACGAAACATCCTCGTGGCTGGCAGTCACCTTTTCCGGTCGCGCAACATTGCGCGCGCACCAGTGAGCCGGCCGCGACGGGTTGCCTGTCGAACGCGACAGCTGTGCGCCATCTGCCGGTCATCGTGCGGTGGACGGTCCGCATCGGCTCGCCCGCATCGGGCTTCTCCCCCCTTGTGCAAGCGCGTCGCGCCTCCTAACCTCTTTTAAGCGACCGATCGGTTGGCCGCGCAACGTCGTTGCGTACGCAAGCGCCCGATCGTGGTCGTGACCGCAGGACATCGCCTTGACCCGAACCCGGCACATCGACTTGCGCGCCCGGGTCGACTCTGGAGACACGATGAATCCCACCGACGCCCTACCGCCCGGCATCGTCTTCGCGCAACCGTTGACGCCCGTCGCCCACTCGCTGCTCCTGTCGTTCCTCGTCGCCGCGATCCCGATCGCGGTCGCGCTGATCGCGCTCGGCGTGCTGCGTCGCCCCGCGTGGCAGGCGTCGCTGGCCGGGCTCGTCGCGGGCCTCGCGGTCGCGATCGGCGCGTGGGGGATGCCGGCCGGGCTCGCGTTCAACGCGGTCGGCGCCGGCATGGCGCTCGCGGTCGTGCCGGTGATGTGGATCGTCTTCAACGCGCTGCTGCTCTACAACATCGCGGTGAAGTCGGGCCGCTTCGACCAGTTCCGGCAGTGGATGCTCGACAACCTGCCCGACGATCGCCGCCTCGTGCTGCTCGTCGTCGCGTTCTCGTTCGGTTGTCTGCTCGAAGGGATCTCCGGATTCGGCACGCCGGTCGCGATCACGAGCGCGCTCTTGATCGCGCTCGGCTTCCCCGCGCTCGAAGCGCTCACCTACACGCTGCTGTTCAACACGGCGCCGGTCGCGTTCGGCGCGCTCGGCGTGCCGATCACCGTGCTCGGCGCGGTCACGTCGCTGCCGCCCGCGACGCTCGCGCAGATGGTCGGCCGCCAGTTGCCGTTCTTCGCGCTGCTGCTGCCGTTCTACGTGGTCGGCGCATACGGCGGGCTGCGTTCGATCGCGAAGCTGTGGCCCGCGCTGCTCGTGTCGGGCGGCAGCTTCGCGCTCGCGCAGTTCGTCACGTCGAACTTCCTCGGCTACCAGCTCACCGACGTGCTGTCGTCGCTCACGTCGCTGATCGTGACGATCGGCTTCCTGCAGCTGTGGAAGCCGCAGCCCGATCCGCAATACGCGCTGGCGCGCAGCGTGCCGGCCGCCGCCGGCGCCGCGCGCGCGGGCTTCGGCGGCTGGTTGCCGTGGCTCGTCGTGTCGGTGGTCGTGATCGTGTGGGTGCACGCGAACGTCGCGGCGATCGGCGACGTGAAGATCAAGTGGCCGGGCCTGCACAACGCCGTGTACGTGTCGCTGTACCACAAGCCGTATGCGGCGATCTGGGATTTCCAGCCGCTCGGCACGGGCACCGCGATCCTGCTGTCGGCGATCGTCACGGCCGCGCTGACGCGTACCGGCCCCGGCGCGTTCGTCGAATGCGTGGTGAAGACGTGGCGGCAGACGTGGATCGCGATCGTCACGGTGATGATGATCGTCGGGCTCGCGTACCTGCTGAACTACTCGGGCATCAGCTATACGCTCGGCACCGGCGTCGCGTCGACCGGTGCGCTGTTCCCGCTGGTGTCCGCGTCGCTCGGCTGGATCGCCGTGTTCCTGTCCGGCAGCGACACGTCGGGCAACGCGCTGTTCGGCAACCTGCAGGTCGTCGCCGCGCGCCAGCTCGGCCTCGATCCGGTGCTGATGGCCGCCACCAACTCGTCGGGCGGCGTGATGGGCAAGATGATCTCGCCGCAGAACATCGCGACGGGCGTATCGACGACGGACCTGAAAGGGCAGGAGGGCGTCGTGTTCGCACGCACCTTCTGGCACAGCGTGATCCTCACGCTGTTGCTCGGCGTGCTGGTGTTCCTGCAGCAGCACGTGCTGACCTGGATGATTCCGGCGCTGCCGAAGTGACGCGGCGCCGCGACAGAAGAAGGCACGAGGAAAGCAACGAGGGAAGGCGCCCGGGAAAAGCGCCACGTAGTGTGCGGAAGCGGTGAACGCGCGGCGGCTCAGCGCGCGTTCACCCGCCGCATCGTTCGTCCGGTTTCAACCGTGTCGGCCGCATCGGTCGCATCGGCCGCTTCGCCGTCGCCCGGCAGGATGCACGCGAGGAACGCGTCGATCGCGGGGCTCTGGCGGCGCGCCTTCAGGTAGTACACGTATTCGTCGATCGTCGTGTCGACGCCGCGCAGCGCGATCACGCGCAGGTCCGGATGGCGCTCGGCCTCGCCGAGCGGAAACAGGCTGCCGCCTACGCCATGCAGGATCGCCTCGCGAATCGCTTCGCGGCTGCCGATCTCGGCGACCGATGGGGCCGCGACGCCGGCCGCGGCGAGGATCGTCTCCGTGCAGCGGCGCGTGACCGACCCTTCCTCGCGGATCAGCAGCCGCACGTCGGCGAGCTGCGCCGGGTCGATCGAATCGAACCGCGCGAGCGGATGATGGCGATGCACGACGAGCACCAGCGGATCGGTCGAGATCACCTTGCGTTCCAGGCCGTCGGCGTCGTTGCGCTGCGACGAGACCGCGAGATCGATGCGGAATTCCTGCAGCGCCTGCAGGATTTCCTCGGAGTTGCCGATCCGGCACGTGAGCGCGATCGACGGGTGCGCGCTCGAGAAACGGCCGACCGCGTCCATGATGTAGTACGGGCCGGTCGCGCCGATCCGCAGGTGGCCTTCGAACAGGCCGCCGACGTTGCGCAGCATGATGTCGGCCTGCGCCTCGAGCGCGATCATCTGCTCGACGAGCGGCAGCAGCTCGATGCCCGTGTCGGTCACCTCGAGCTTGCGGCCGCTGCGGTAGAACAGCTCGACGCCGTACACCTGCTCGACCTGCCGGATCTGCGCGGCAATCGTCGGCTGGCTCACGCCGAGGTGGCGCGCGGCGCGCGTGATGCTGCCCTGCCGGACGGTCGCGTGGAACGCCTTCAGCTGATCGAACACGACTCGGCTTCTCCCCCCTCTTCATCGCGCGTCAGCGTAGCGCACGCATATGTCGGCCGCATGAAAGGCGCGCCGTGCGCCGCTTCCAAAAAAATCCTGTGGGTCACCCAAAGAAACCTGCGGGAACCGGTCACGGCCGGGACATGCCGGTGCGGGGTAATAACGGCGACGCAGATCGCCGGCCCGCTCGTCCGGCGACCCCACTCCCACCGACCACAGGGTGCTTTTCATGTCCTCGAACAATCGACGCGATTTCCTGCGCCTCGCCGCGCAGTCGGCCGGCGCGATGGCCGCCTACGCGGGCTTTCCGCCCGCGATCCGCAATGCGCTGGCGATGCCGGCCGCCTATCGCACCGGCACGATCCGTGACGTCGAGCACGTCGTGATCTTCATGCAGGAAAACCGTTCGTTCGACCATTACTTCGGCGGGCTGCGCGGCGTGCGCGGCTTCGACGACCCGCGTCCGCACCTGCTGCCGAACGGCGCACCGGTGTGGCAGCAGCCGCCGGCATCTGTGTTCACGAAGAACTACCACTCGCGCGGGCTCGATCCGTCCGCGCCGTACGTGCTGCCGTTCTACCTCGATCCGAAGCAGACGACCGAATTCCAGCCGGGCACCAACCACGGCTGGAGCAGCGGCCACCTGTCCTGGAACAACGGCCAGTGGGATCAGTGGGTGAACCAGAAGCAGGACGTGCTGACGATGGGCTACCTGAAGCGCCAGGATCTCACGTACCACTACGCGCTGGCCGACGCGTTCACGATCTGCGATTCGTACTTCTGCTCCGCGCACGCCGACACGGCGCCGAACCGCATCTACCTGTGGACCGGCACGATCGATTCGCGCAACGTCTACGGCAGCGCGCCGAACGGCCCGGGCATCGGCGAGCGCAACGACGTGAACGGCTACACGTGGACGACCTACGCCGAACGCCTCGAGAACGCGAAGATCAGCTGGAAGGTGTACCAGGGCGGCACCGGCATCCCGGGCGACCCGACCGACAACTACACCGACAACTCGCTGATGTTCTTCAAGCGCTTCCAGGTGAAGGAAGGCGCGAGCGGCCCGCTGGTCGACAAGGGCGCATCGAACCACACGCTCGCGGAGCTGAAGGCCGACGTGCAGGCGAACCGGCTGCCGCAGGTGTCGTGGATCGTGTCGCCGTACAAGTACAGCGAGCACCCGCAGGCGTCGCCGACCGACGGCGCGTTCTACATCAACATGGTGCTCGAGGCGCTGACGTCGAACCCGGAAGTGTGGGCGAAGACGGTGTTCATCCTGAACTACGACGAGAACGACGGACTGTTCGATCACGTCGTGCCGCCGGTGCCGCCGGTCACGAGCGGCGTGGGCGGGCAGGGGATCGTGTCGTCGAACCTGCTGTCGACCCTCGGCGACGAGCTGCTCGACCTGAACAAGTATCCGGGCGAAATGAGCCCGCTCGTGCCGGGCGCCGACCCGGGCGGCATCCAGCCGATCGGCCTCGGGCCGCGCGTGCCGCTGATCATCATCTCGCCGTGGACGAAGGGCGGCTGGGTCTGCTCGGAGACGTTCGACCATACGTCGGTGCTGCGTTTCCTCGAAGCGCGTTTCGGCGTGAAGGAACCGAACATCAGCGCGTGGCGCCGGTCGATCTGCGGCGACCTCACGTCGGCGTTCGACTTCTCCGCGCGCCCCGACACGCGCACGGTGAGCTTCACGGTGCCGCAGCACCTCGCGACGGCCGGCCAGGCGTACCAGGTGCCCGCGCAACAGTCGATGCCGGCGCAGGAGCCGGGCACGCGGCCGGCGCGTGCGCTGCCGTACGAGCTGTTCGTGCACAGCCGCGTGGGCGCGCATGACGACACCGTGTCGCTCGACTTCGCGAACACCGGCGACGCGGGCGCCGCGTTCTACGTGTACGACCGCCGCAACCCGGCGACGCCGCCGCGCCGCTACGCGGTGTCCGCGCGCGACCGCTTCGTCGACACGTGGAGCACGTCGGCCGCGCGCGGCGACTACCATCTCGCGGCCTACGGCCCGAACGGCTATCTGTGCGAGTTCCAGGGCAACACGCGGCTCGCCGCGGACGGCCGCCACGCGAACCCCGAAGCGAAGATCGGCTACGACGTGCGCAATCGCCACGTCTACCTGCAACTGCGCAACAGCGGGCGCGCGAGCTGCCGCGTGACGGTCGACAACGCGTACAGCCATGCGCATGCACGCACCTACACGCTGGCGCCGGGCGAGCGCATCGAGGCGCACTTCGAGCTGTCGTCGAGCCACGGCTGGTACGATCTGACGATCACCGCGACCACGCTGCGCGGCGGCGACGACAAGGTCGTGCGTCGCTTCGCGGGCCACGTCGAGACGGGCCGGCCGAGCCACAGCGATCCGGGGCCGGTGAAGCACACGGCCTGACGGTTGCGCAGGGTCGCGCGAAGCGGGGCGGTTCGCCCGCCGCGCGCGACCCTCGCGTGCCGGCCGCATTCCGGCACGCCGGATTGGATTTTGGAAACTGAAAACTGTTGACAATATGCCGGGCCGAGGGTATACAAGGATCATTCGCCGATATGGCGCCCTCGTTTTCATCCATAGCCCGCTGCCTGCCCGACCATGACTGCCCCGAACGCGCTCAGCGCCATCGAACTCCTGCAAAGCCAGTCGCTCGCGATGATCGTCCAGGACATGCTCGAGCGCGCGATCGTCTCCGGCGAATACGCGCCGGGCGAAAAGCTCAACGAAGTCGAGATCGCGACCCGGCTGAACGTGTCGCGCGGCCCGGTGCGCGAAGCGTTCCGCGCGCTCGAACAGGCCGGCCTGCTGCGCAACGAGAAGAATCGCGGCGTGACCGTGCGCGTCGTGCCGCTGCGCGAGGCCGAGGAAATCTACGAAGTGCGCGCGATGCTCGACGAGTCGGTCGCGCGCGCGCTCGCGAAGCGTATCTCGCCCGAGACGCTGAAGGTGCTGAAGGGCATCATCCAGTCGATGAAGGACGCCGCGAAGACGCATGACGTCACGCGCTATACCGAGCTGAACGTGCAGTTCCACGACGCGATGGTCGTCGGCGTCGGCAATACCCATCTCACCGATACCTACCGGCGGCTCGTGCGCCAGCTCGGCCTGCTGCGCCAGGCGGCGATCGAGGCCGAGGAGGATGCGATCGCGGTGTCGGCGGCCGAGCACGACAAGATCGTGCAGGCGCTCGCGGCCGGCGACGAGGACAAGGCCGTCGCGCTCGTGCGCGAGCACGTCGCGCACGGCCTCGCGCGGATGCGCCGTACGCACGAGCAGGGGCTGCCTGCGACGGGCAAGGCGGCGCGGGAGAAGGCCGGCGCATAAAAGCCCGGCAACGCCCGCGGGAGCTGTCGCGCACAGGTAAAGGGACGCGTCGCCGCGTCCCTTTTTCGTTGCGCTTCGGTTCAGCGGATCAACCCGTCGTCATGCCTTGTCGGCCTTCCCCGCCGCGCTCGCAAACTTCGCGAGCCACGTATCGACCACCGACGGCCGCCGGCTCTCGTCCTCCGCGCGCTCCTTGCGGCGGATCGCGTTGCGCACGACGTGCGCGCCGACATAGCGGATCGGCTCCGGCGGGAAATGGCCGAGCGGGCCGCGCACGATCGGGCTGCGCGTCCACGCGTTGTCGAGGCCGAGCACCAGCGACGACAGGATCTGTCCGCCCATGTAGGTCGGCCCGACGCCGTTGCCCGAATAGCCGAAGCCGTAGAATACGTTCGGCGCGTCGTCGAGGCGGCCGAAGAACGGGAAGCCCGTCACCGAACGATCGGACGGCCCGTTCCAGCTCGCGGTGACCGGCACGCCCGCGAGCGACGGGAAGAACTCGCGCAGGCTGTGCGTGAGCTGCGCCTCGTACGGCGAGCGGCGGTCGAATACCGGCGCGATGCGGCTGCGCCACGAGAACGTGTTGCCGCCCTTGCCGAGCATCAGCCGCCCGTCGGCGGTCGTGCGGTAGTAGTAGACGAAGATCCGCGAATCGAGCACCGACACGCCGTCCACGAGCCCGGTCCGCTCGAGCAGCTCCGGGCATTTCTCGGTGATCACCATGTCGCTCGACACGACCGCGATCGTCCGCTCGAACTGCGGGAAGCGGCTCGCCATCCACGCATTGATCGCGAATACGAGCTTGCCCGCCGTGACGCTGCCGGACGGCGTGCGCACGACGGCCGGCTGGCCGGGCGTGAAGTCGAGCATCGGCGTGCGCTCGTAGATCCGGATGCCCATCGCGCGCGCGACGCGGCGCAGCCCGCGCACGAGCTTGCCCGGATGCACGGTCGCGGCGATCGGCGAGTAGACGCCGTCGAGATTGCGCGCGGAGCCCGAGCGGCGCGCGACTTCGGCGGGCGGCAGCGGCTCGTAGCTGTGGATGCCGCACGCGGCAAGCGCATCGAGCACCGGCGCGAGCGTGCCGACCTGCGCGCGCGACGTCGCGGTGTACAGCGTGCCGTCGAGCCGCAGTTCCGCATCGATGTCGTGCGCGCGGCAGAAATCGGCGATGTGCTGCACGGCCGCTTCCGACGCCTTCACGAGCCGGATTGCCTCGGCTTCGCCGAACAGGCGCCGCAGCGTCAGGAACTTCGCGGACCACGTGAGCAGGCAGCCGCCGTTGCGGCCGCTCGCGCCGGCGCCGCACAGGTCGGCTTCGAGGATCGCGATGTCGAGCGCGGGATGCTGCTGCTTGGCCTGGATCGCGGTCCAGAGGCCCGTGAAGCCGCCGCCGACGATGCACACGTCGGCCTGCGTCGCGCCTTGCAGCGCGGGGGCGAGATCGCCGTCGTTGAACAGCGCTTGTTCGATCCAGAAGGGTCGCATCGGAGAGTCGTCGATAAGGGGCCGTGCGGCGCACGGCCGGGAAAACGGGCGGCCGCCTGCGCCTGCGCACGCGGCCGGGGCATCGCGTCACATCGTCATGCCGCCGCTTCGGCCGACACGCGGCGTACGCCCATCGCGCGCAGCGTGTCGGCGATCGCGGCGACGGCGCCCGGAATCCCGGCCTCGCCGAAATGGCCGATGCAGCCGACGCGGAACGTCTCCACTTCGGTCAGCTTGCCCGGATACAGAATGTAGCCGCGCTTTTTGACCTCCTGATAAAACCGCTTGAAGTCGTAGTTCGGATCGTCCGGCGCATGGAACGTGACGATGATCGGCGCCTGGATCGCCGGATCGAGGAACGGCCGGAAGCCGAGCGCGCGCATCCCGTCGAGCAGCGCGCGGGTGTTGCGCTGGTAGCGGCCGCCGCGCGCGGCGAGCCCGCCTTCGTCGATGTATTGCGCGACGGCCGCGTCGAGCGCGGCGACCACGTGCGTCGGCGGCGTGAAGCGCCACTGCGTCGTGCGCTGCATGTAGACCCACTGGTCGTACAGGTCCATCGCGAGCGAGTGGCTGTTGCCTTCGCAGCGTTCGAGCGCGCTGCGCTTGGCGATCACGAAGCCGAGCCCCGGCACGCCCTCGAGGCATTTGCCGGACGCGGCGATCACCGCGTCGAACGGTGTCGTGCGCGCGTCGATGTCGATCGCGCCGAACGAGCTCATCGCGTCGACGATCAGCGCGCGCCCGTGCTTCGCGACGGCCTGTGCGACGTCGTGCAGCGGGTTCAGCACGCCGGCGCCGGTTTCGCAGTGCACGAGCGCGACGTGCGTGATCGACGGATCGGCGGCGAGCGCGCGCTCGACGTCGGCCGGATCGACGCGGCGATCCTCGCGGTAGTCGATCGTCGTGAGCCGGCGGCCGAGCACGCGGCAGATCTTCGCGAGGCGCTGGCAATACGCGCCGTTGTTCGGCACCAGCACGTGGCCGTCGCGCGGCACCAGCGTGCCGATCGCCGCTTCGACCGAGAACGTGCCGCTGCCTTGCAGCGGTACGCATTCGTGCGTGCCTTCGCCGTGCACGATCTGCAGCAGGCGTTCGCGCAGCCGCGCGGTGATCGCGTTGAAATCGCCGTCCCACGAGCCCCAGTCGCGCAGCATCGCGTCGCGCGTGCGCTCGGAGGTCGTCAGGGGGCCGGGGGTCAGCAGGATGGGCTGGGCAGCGAGCGTCATGGTGTCTCCTCGATGAAGTCGGGACGTCACGTGAATGCGGCAGGGAATCAACGGCGATGCGGGTTGCGCCATGCCTGCGTACGGCGCAGCAGGCGGTGCGAGATGCAGGCGAACAGTACGCACGCGAACGACGAGGTCGCGAGCACGAGCGTGGCCATCGCGGCGGCCGGGCCCATCTGGCCCGCGTCGTCGAGGTTCAGGATCGCGACCGACGCGGGCTGCGTGTCCGGCGAGTACAGGAACGCGACGGCCGACACCGTCGTCATCCCGTTGACGAACAGGTAGCGCGCGATCAGCAGGATCGCGGGCAGGCACACGGGCACCGTCACGCGCAGGAAGGTCTTGTAGAACGGCACCTTCAGCGACGCGGATACCGCCTCGAACTCGCTGTCGATCTGCCGGAGCGCGGTGACGGCGGTGAGGTGGCTCGACGCGTAGTAGTGGACGACCGTGACGATCGCGAGCAGCCACAGCGATCCGTACAGCCCGTTCAGCGGATTGCCGGGCGCGTTGAACAGGAAGATGTAGCTGATGCCGAGCACGAGCCCCGGCACGCCCATCGGCAGGATCGCGCACAGGCTGATGAAGCCGCGCAGCCAGCGTGCGCCGCGGGTCTTCTCGATCAGGTAGGCGCCGCCGAACACGACGATCGTGCCGCCGAGCGCCACCGTCGCGGCCATCCGCAAGCTGTTCTTGTACGCGTCGAAGATGCCGGCCGCGATCAACCCCATCTCGTAATGCTGCAGCCCGAGCGTCATCTGGTACGGCCAGAACTTGACGAACGACGCGAACACCGAGATGCCGACCACCGCGATGAAGAACGCGCACACGAGCGCGCAGTACGCGAGCATCGCGGCGTCGAAGCCGCGCGACGGCTTCGGCTGGTACGGCGTCGAGCGCGCGCCGAGCTGCGACTGCTGGCGGCGGCGGATGAAGTAGTCGACGCCGAACGCGACGAGCGCCGGGCACAGCAGCATCAGGCTCACGACCGCGCTGCGGTTGAAATCCTGCAGCCCGATGATCAGCTTGTAGATGTCGGTCGACAGCACGTTGTACGCGCCGCCGATCACGACCGGCACGCCGAAGTCGTTGATGCACATCGTGAACGCGACCATCGTCGCGCTGATCAGCCCGTACTTCGCGCCGGGCAGCGTGATCGTGAAGAACTTGCGCAGGCGGCCCGTGCCCATCGCGTCGGCGGCTTCGTAGAGCCGGCCGTCCGCGAGCGACAGCGCGGTGACGAGGATCATCAGCACGTGCGGGAACGACGCGTACACCATGCTCAGCACGATGCCCGGCAGCCCGTAGATCGAATGGCCGTGCAGCAGCGGCTTCAGCAGCCCCGCATTGCCGAACCAGTAGATGAACGACACGGCCGACAGCAGCGTCGGCGCGAGCAGCGGCAGCAGCGCGATCGTGCGTGCCGCGTTCTTCAGCGGCATGCACGAGCGTGTCAGCGCATACGCGAACGTGAACGCCATCGGCACGACGATCGTCGTGACGAGCGCGCCGACCGTCAGCGAATGCAGCATCGAGCGCAGCACGCCGCTGTCCTCCAGATACTCGACGAAGTTGTGCGCGCCGACGAAGCGCCCGTCCGCGTCGACGAAGCATTTCTGCACGACGAGCGCGAGCGGCAGCAGCAGGAACAGCGACATCAGCGCGGCCATCGCGACCAGCGCGAGCTGCGCGAGGCGATCGTGCCAGTGCGTGAGCTGCCGCACGTCGGCGGGGGCGGACGCGCCGCGGCGGCGCTCGGTCAGGACGGTGCTCATTGGAGTCGCTCCTTCGCGCACGGGAACACGCGGACATGCTCGCGATCGAGCGCGAGGTCGATGCGCGCGCCGGCCTGCACGCCGGTGCGGTCGACGTCGTGATACGACAGGTCGGCGACGATCTCCTGGCCGTCGAGCCCGTCGATCCGGAAGCTCACGCGGCAGAACGCGCCGAGGAATTCGAGCTTCTCGACGCGGCCGGCCAGCACGTTGTCGGCCGTCTCGCCCGGCACGCGGATGCGCAGGTCCTCGGGCCGCACGTAGACCGACACCGCCGCGCCTTGCGCGGTGCCGTGGCGGCAGTCGAAGCCGATGCCGCCCGCGCGCAGCGTGCCGTCCTGCGCGACCTCGGCGGGAATCGTGTTGACGCGGCCGATGAAGTCCGCGACGAACGGCGATGCCGGTTGCCGGTAGATTTCGAGCGGCGTGCCGATCTGCTCGATCACGCCGTGGTTCATCACGACGATGCGATCGGCCATCGACAGCGCTTCTTCCTGAT
The DNA here is from genome assembly GCF_024730645.1 of Burkholderia sp. EMB26. Classification (NCBI taxonomy): domain Bacteria; kingdom Pseudomonadati; phylum Pseudomonadota; class Betaproteobacteria; order Burkholderiales; family Burkholderiaceae; genus Burkholderia; species Burkholderia sp. EMB26. Next base: position 3,534,313 of record NZ_CP078070.1, on the reverse strand, counting down.
CGTGCGTGACCATGATCGTCGTCACGCCGAGCCGCTGCTGCAGCGCGCGGATCTCCTGGCGCAGCCGCACGCGCACGCGCGCGTCGAGCGCCGACAGCGGCTCGTCGAGCAGCAGCAGGCCGGGCGAGGTGGCGAGCGCGCGCGCCAGCGCGATGCGTTGCTGCTGGCCGCCGGACAACTGGCCCGGATGCTTGCGATGGCTGTCGGGCAAACCGACCAGCGCCAGCAGCGTATGCACGCGCTCGTGGATCGCGTCGCGCTTCATCTTGCGGTTCACGAGCCCGTACGCGACGTTGTCGTACACGGTGAGGTTCGGGAACAGCGCATACGACTGGAACACGATCCCGTAGTCGCGCAGTTGCGGCGGCAGCCGCGAGATGTCGCGGCCGTCCTGCATGATGTGGCCGGCGTTCTGTGTCTCGAGCCCCGCGATGATCCGCAGCAGCGTGGTCTTCCCGCAGCCGGACGGCCCGAGGAAACAGATCATCTCGCCCTTCATCACGCTCAGGTTGATGTCGGTGAGGACCTGCGTGTCGTTGTACCGCTTCTCGATGCGTTCTACGCTCAGATAAGGTGCCATGCGCGCCTCCATGGAGGGGCGGCCCGGGGGCCGGATTCGACGACGGAAAGGGTGATGCGGGGCGGCGCGCGGCGCGGCCCCGCAGCCGGTCGCGGCGTTACTGCTGCGCTTTCGCGCCGTAGCGCTTCTGCCACGTATCGAGGATCGACTGGCGGTTCTTCGCGGACCACACGAAGTCGTTCTTCACGAGCAGGTCCGAGTAGTTGTCGGGGATGCCGGCCAGCTTCCGCGCGACGCCCGGATACGCGACGATCGCCCACCAGCGCGCGGTGATCTGGTTCGCTTCCTTGCTCGCCATGAAGTCGGCGAGCTTCTTCGCGGCGTCGGGCTGTTTCGTCGTCTTCATGATCGCCGTGCCTTCCATGTCCCAGCCGAGCCCTTCCTTCGGGAACACGAGATCGATCGGCGCGCCCTGCGCCTGCAGTTCGTGGCCGCGGAACTCGAACGAGATGCCGATCGGGAATTCGCCGGTGCCGGCGAGCGTGCACGGCTTCGAGCCCGAGTGCACGTACTGCGCGACGTTCTTGTCGAGCGCGTCCATGAATTTCCAGCCGCGATCGTCGCCGAAGGTCTGCAGCCAAGCGGTCACGTCGAGATAGCCGGTGCCCGACGAAACGGGGCTCGGCATCACGATCGCGCCCTTGTAGACGGGCTTCGTCAGGTCTTCCCACGACGTCGGCTTCGGGATGTTCTTCGCCTGCGCGGCGACGCGGTTGTAGCAGATCGTCGCGCCCCACACGTCCATGCCGACCCAGTGCGGCGGCGTGTTCGCGTCGCTGTACTTGCGCGTGAGCTGGTCGAAGCCCTTCGGCGTGTACGGCATCAGCATGCCCTGCAGGTCGAGCAGCGTGAGGCTCGACGCGGCGAGGCCGAGCACGACGTCCGCGCGCGGATTGTTCTTCTCCGCGAGCAGCTTCGCGGTGACCGAGCCGGTCGAGTCGCGCACCCAGCGGATCTCGAGATCGGGGTTCGCCTTCTCGAACGCGTCCTTGTAGGGCTTCATCGCCTCGTCTTCCAGCGCGGTGTAGACCAGCAGCGACGTCTTCGCGTGCGCCGCGTGCGCGGCGCCGAGCGCCACCGCGGCAGCCAGCGCGACGCGGGCCGCGCCCGCCGCCCATGCGTTCAAACGCTTGTTTACCGGCACTTCGTTCATCTTCAGACCCCTTGACTGTGGCGCCGCGGCACACGGCGGATGAGTGGAGACCAGCCCTCTTGCTGCTTCGTTGTTTTGCTTTCTGTTCTCTGCATGTTGTTGACAATCTACAAATCATCAATTTTAATGTCAAGCATGGAAAACACCTCCCTTCGGCGCGGCGCGGGCGCCGACGGCTCACACCCTTCGACCTGAAAGGAATGAACGTCATGACTGAAACGCCTGTATCCGTGGAAGTGAACGGCCGCCGCTACAACTGGATGAGCCGGCCCGTGGTGGTCGTGTGCGTCGATGGCTGCGCATACGAATATCTGGAGGAAGCCGCCGAGGCCGGCGTCGCGCCGTTCCTGCGCACGCTGCTGAAGCCGGGCACCGCGCTCAAGGGCGAGTGCGTGGTGCCGAGCTTCACGAACCCGAACAACCTGTCGATCGTCACCGGCGTGCCGCCGGCGATCCACGGGATAAGCGGCAACTACTTCTACGATCGCGACACCGGCGCCGAAGTGCTGATGAACGATCCGAAGTATCTGGTCGCGCCCACCGTGCTCGCGACCTTTGCCGAACGAGGGGCGCGCGTCGCGGTCGTCACCGCGAAGGACAAGCTGCGCCGTCTGCTCGGCAAGGGGCTGAAGGGCATCTGCTTCTCGTCGGAAAAGGCCGACGAGGCGAGCGTCGAGGAAAACGGCATCGACAACGTGCTCGAGCTGGTCGGCAAGCCGGTGCCGAGCGTGTACAGCGCGGACCTGTCGGAATTCGTGTTCGCGGCCGGCGTGCGCCTGCTCGAGACGCGCCCGATCGACCTGATGTACCTGTCGACCACCGATTACGTGCAGCACAAGTGCGCACCCGGCACCGAAGGCGCGAACGCGTTCTACGCGATGATGGACACGTACCTGCAGCGTCTCGACGCACTCGGCGCGATCGTCGCGATCACGGCCGATCACGGGATGAACGCGAAGCACGACGACGCGACCGGCGAGCCGAACGTGATCTACCTGCAGGAGCTGTTCGACGAATGGCTCGGCCACGATGCGGCGCGCGTGATCCTGCCGATCACCGATCCGTACGTCGTGCACCACGGTGCGCTCGGCTCGTTCGCGACCGTCTACGTGCCGGCCACCGCCGATGCCGACGCGCTGCGCGCGCGGCTCGCGGCGGTCGACGGCATCGAGGTCGTGCTGACGGGCGCCGAAGGCTGCGCGCGCTTCGAGTTGCCGCCCGCGCGGATGGGCGACCTGATCGTGATCTCGAAGCAGGACGTCGTGCTCGGCACGCGCCGCATCAAACACGACCTGTCGGGCCTCGACGTGCCGCTGCGTTCGCACGGCGGGATCTCCGAGCAGATCGTGCCGCTGATCTTCAGCAAGCCGGTCGCGACCGACGTCACCGGTCGCGCGCGGCTGCGCAACTTCGACATCATCGACATCGCGCTCAACCATCTGCAGTGATGCACGCGCATCCTTGGGGGGATACAGTCATGAACGCCATTGCAGCATCGACGGCCGTCCGCGAGATTCGTCGCGAAGCACTGCGAATCGACGGCGAACGGATTCACCGCGACGCGGTGATCGACGTGCGCAACCCGTACGACGGCGCGCTGGTCGGCACCGTGCCGAAGGCGACGCTCGACGACGTGCGCCGTGCATTCGCGGTCGCGCGCGCGTACCGGCCGACGCTCACGCGCCACGATCGCGCGGCGATCCTGCGCCGCGCGGCCGACATCGTGCGCTCGCGCACCGCGGAGATCGCGGCGCTGATCACGGCCGAGGCCGGTTTGTGCATCAAGGATTCGACTTACGAAGCCGGCCGCGTGGCCGACGTGCTCACGTTCGGCGCCGGCGAAGTGCTGAAGGACGACGGGCAGATCTTCTCGTGCGATCTGACGCCGCACGGCAAGAAGCGCCGCGTGTACACGCAGCGCGATCCGCTGCTCGGCGTGATTTCGGCGATCACGCCGTTCAACCACCCGATGAACCAGGTCGCGCACAAGATCGTGCCGTCGGTCGCGACCAACAACCGGATCGTCGTGAAGCCGTCGGAGAAGGTGCCGCTGTCGTGTTATCTGTTCGCGGACATCCTATATGAAGCCGGCCTGCCGCCGCAGATGCTGCAGGTGATCACCGGCGACCCGAAGGAAATCGCCGACGAGCTGATCACGAACCCGGCGATCGACCTGATCACGTTCACCGGCGGCGTGTCGATCGGCAAGTCGATCGCCGCGCGGATGGGCTACCGGCGCGCGGTGCTCGAACTCGGCGGCAACGATCCGATCATCGTGATGGAAGATGCCGATCTCGACGAAGCGAGCACGCTCGCGGTATCGGGCTCGTACAAGAATTCGGGGCAGCGCTGCACGGCGATCAAGCGGATGCTCGTGCACGAGGCGGTGGCCGATCGCTTCACGGCGCTCGTCGTCGAGAAGACGCGCGCCTGGTCGTACGGCAATCCGTCCGATCCGTCGGTCGACATGGGCACGGTGATCGACGAAGCGGCGGCGAAGTTCTGCGAGCAGCAGGTCAACGACGCGATCGCGCGCGGCGCGCGGCTGCTGGTCGGCAACGTGCGCGACGGCGCGTTGTATTCGCCGACCGTCGTCGATCGCGTGACGCCCGACATGCCGCTGGTCAAGCACGAAACCTTCGGGCCGGTGTCGCCGATCATGCGCTTTCGCGACATCGACGAGGCGATCCGGATGTCGAACAGCACCGACTACGCGCTGTCGTCGTCGGTGTGCACGAACCGCTTCGACCACATCACGCGCTTCATCACCGAGCTGGAAGTCGGCAGCGTGAACGTGCGCGAGGTGCCCGGCTATCGGCTCGAACTGACGCCGTTCGGCGGCGTGAAGGATTCGGGGCTCGGCTACAAGGAGGGCGTGCAGGAAGCGATGAAGAGCTTCACGAATACGAAGACGTATTCGCTGCCCTGGTAAGCGGTGTGTAAGATCCCGCGCTGGCCTGGCGGCCGGTGCGGGCGTTATTCGATCGGCTCATATCGTTAGCCGATTTGCGTTTTTGCCGCGCCTCGACGCGTCGGTAGAATTCGCGGACCTCTCGAACGGCGCACGCATGCCGGCGGGATGATTCTCTCCAATCATTCGGGGTCCGCACCATGAAATTCCTCCGCTCCCTCCTGGTCGTCGCGCTGCTGCAGGCCACCGCGGCCACCAGTGCGCTGGCTGCCGACGACCTGTCGCAGATCAAGTCGGCCGGCGTGTTCCGCGTCGGCACCGAAGGCACCTACGCGCCGTTCACGTACCACGACGAGACGGGCAAGCTGACAGGCTTCGACGTCGACATCGCGACCGCGATCGCGCAGCGCCTCGGCGTGAAGCCGCAGTTCGTCGAAGGCAAATGGGACGGGCTGATCGCGGGCCTCGACGTGAACCGCTACGACGCGGTCGTCAACGAAGTCTCGATCACCGATGCGCGCAAGGCGAAATACGATTTCTCGACGCCGTACATCACGTCGCACGCGGTGCTGATCGTGCGCGCGGACAACACGACGATCCGCTCGTTCGACGACCTGAAGGGCAAGAAATCCGCGAACACGCTGACCAGCAATTTCGGCAAGCTCGCGGCCGCGCACGGCGCCGACGTGGTGCCCGTGCAGGGCTTCAACGAATCGATCGACCTGCTGACGTCGGGGCGCGTCGATGCGACGATCAACGATTCGCTGTCGTACCTCGATTTCCGCAAGCACAAGCCCGACGCGAAACTGAAGATCGCGGCGACCGACCAGACCGGCGCGGGCGACGCGTCCGGCGTGCTGCTGCGCAAGGGCAGCCCGGCGCTGGTGGCCGCGATCGACAAGGCGCTCGCGGACATCAAGGCGGACGGCACCTACGCGAAGATCTCGCAGAAGTACTTCGGCCGCGACGTGTCGCAGCCGTGACGCGAGGCTGAACGATGCCGGCCTGGCTGCACCTGATGGCGGAATCGCTGCGGCCCCTGCTCGTCGCAGGGCTCGTGTTCACGGTTCCGCTCACGCTCGCGTCGTTCGCGATCGGTTTATTGCTTGCGTTCGGCGCGGCGCTCACGCGGCTGTTCGGGCCGCGCTGGGCGCAGGCCGTCGTGCGGTTCTACATCTGGCTGTTCCGCGGCTCGCCGCTGCTCGTGCAGTTGTTCGTGATCTTCTATGGATTGCCGAACGTCGGCATCGTGCTCGATCCGCTGACGGCCGCCGTGATCGGTTTCTCGCTGAACGTCGGCGCGTACAACGCGGAAGTGATTCGCGGCGTGATCGAATCGATGCCGAAGGGGCAGTGGGAGGCCGCGTACTCGATGTCGATGACGCGCGCGCAGGCGCTGCGTCGCGCGATCCTGCCGCAGGCCGCGCGCGTCGCGCTGCCCGCGCTGTCGAACTCGTTCATCTCGCTCGTGAAGGACACGTCGCTCGCGGCCGTGTTGACGGTGCCCGAGATCTTCCAGGCCGCGCAACGCATCGCGGCCGTGACCTACGAGCCGCTGATTCTCTATACCGAAGCCGCGCTGATCTATCTGCTGTTCAGCTCGGTGCTGTCCACGCTGCAACGTCGCCTCGAAACCCGCTTCGGCCGGCACGCGCTGTTCCACGCGGAGTTGCGATGATCCGCCTCGAACGCATCGACAAGTCGTTCGGCGCGCATCGCGTGCTGAGCGGAATCGACCTCGCGTTGCAGCCGGGCAGCGTGACCGCGCTGATCGGGCCGTCCGGCAGCGGCAAGAGCACGCTGCTGCGCTGCGTGAACCTGCTCGAAGTGCCGGAGGCGGGTGCGCTGGTTGTCGGTGACGCGCGCATCGACTTCGTGCCGGCGCGCCGGCCGTCGCGCGACGCGGTGTTCGCGGTGCGCAAGCAGACCGGCATGGTGTTCCAGAACTTCCAGTTGTTTCCGCACCTGAGCGTCGTGCAGAACGTGATGGAGGGGCTCGTGACCGTGCAGCGCTGGCCGCGCGAGCGGGCCCGGGAGCGCGCGCTCGCGCTGCTCGACAAGGTCGGCATCGCGAACAAGGCCGACGCATGGCCGGCCACGCTGTCGGGCGGCCAGCAGCAGCGCGTGGCGATCGCGCGGGCGCTCGCGCCGTCGCCGCAGGTGCTGCTGTGCGACGAACCGACGTCGGCGCTCGATCCGGAGCTGTCCGTCGAAGTGGTCGAGGTGCTGCGCCAGCTCGCGCGTGAAGGCACGACGATGCTGATGGCCACGCATGACCTGCGCCTCGCCGCGTCGATCGCGCACGATGCGGTGTTTCTCGCCGATGGCCGCATCGTCGAAGCCGGCGCATCGCGCGACCTGTTCGGCCGGCCGCGCGACCCGCGCACCGCGAAGTTCGTCGCGACGCTCGCGCAAGGCGTGCCGGCGTTCTGACGACGCGGCGCGATGGGGGCGCGCTCAGCGTTGCGCGTGCGCGTCGAGCACCGCGGCGACGATCGCTTCGGGCGCATCTTCCTGAACCAGATGGCCCGCGTGCGGCACCCGGATCAACTGGCCGTTCGCGATGCGATCGGCGAGCGCCTGCCCTTGCTCGAGCGGAATCCACGCGTCGTCCTCGCCCCACACGATGCGCACCGGAAAGTCCGGCGGCGCGTAGCGGGCCTCCGCTTCCTCGATGTAGCGCTGGCGCATCTGCGCGATCTGCCGATAGAACGCGGCCTGGCCGGCCGGCGTGAGCCACGGTGCACGGTAGATCGACAGCGCGTCGTCGCTCAGCGGGCGCGCGACCGCATTGCCGAGATAGGCCGACAGAAGCGCGTGATGCGCGTACGCGGGCAGGCCGGTGAACGCGGCTTCGTGCTGCGCGACGTGGCGGACGAACGGCGAGCCTTGCGGCGCGATCGCGACCGGGTTCACCAGCGTGAGATCCGCATATGCGATGCCGTCGAGAAAGTGCGCGCGCAGTGCGGTTGCGCCGCCGTAGTCGTGCGCGAGCACGCGCGGCCGCGCGAGTTTCCATTCATTCAGCAGCGCGCCGAACAGCGCGTTCTGGCGACCCAGCGACACGTCCGCGTCCGGCATGTCGGACTGCCCGTAGCCGAGCAGGTCGTAGAAATGCACGCGATGGCGCCGCGCGAGCCACGGCGCGATCCGGCGCCATACCTGCGACGAAAACGGCGTGCCGTGCACCAGCACGAGCGGCGGCCCTTCGCCGAGCGTGCCCCATGCAATCCGGTGGCCTTCGAAATTGAAGCGGTTCGGGAGTTCGAGCATCGGCTTCTCCGTGCTAACCTGTTTCAGTTGTTAACAGGTTACGCCGGATTGTCCGGATGTGAAACCGAATAGGCGAAAATAAATGGTTACTCGATCCGACCCGGTGCGACCCCGGCACGAATGGCGCGCGGCCGATTTCGTCGGCGGCCATCCGGCGCTCGACTTCCTCAACACGGTGGCCGACACGGGCAAGACGCGCGCCGAGGACAAGCTCGTCGACTGGCCGGCCGTGCGCGCATGGGCCGGGAAAGCGGGGTTGCCGGCGCCGGACGATCTGGCGCGGCTGCTACGTCATCCGCGGCAGGACGGCCCCGACGAACTCGCGGCGCTGCGCCGCTTTCGCGAAGACACGTACGTCGCGATCGCACATCTGACGGCCGAAGGTGGCGGCAGCGCGGGCGCGCGCGCGGCGGAGCGGCTCGCGGTGGCGATCCGCGATGCGATCGGGCGCAGCGCATTCGATGCGGTCGGCGGCCGCTTCGCGTGGCGGCCCGATGCGCGGGCCGCGTCGCGCTGGGTCGATGCGATCGCGCTCGGTTTCGAGGATCTGATGCGCAGCGACGATTTCGCGCGGGTGCGGCAGTGCGGCCGGTGTACGTGGTTCTTCGTCGATCGCGGCCGCGGCGTCGGGCGACGGTGGTGCGACATGCGCACGTGCGGGAACCGCGCGAAGGTGGAGGCGTTCAGGGAGCGGTGACACGCGCGCTGCGGCGGTGGCCGCGCCGCGCGTGCGTCATTGAGCAGTGCCGTGGGGCCGATGGTCGGGCCATAGCGTCGCGGCGACGAACAGCCCGGCCGCCAGGAACGGCGCACCGATCGCGAACAGGATGGCCGTCAGGCCCCAGCGATCCCAGAAGCGGTCGACGAGCGCACGCTCGGGCGTGACGGGGTCGTACAGCACGTTGACCGCGTCGCCTTCGTGCAGCCCGGGGTGCGACGACGCCGAGCCCTGCGCGAACGTGATCAGCCGCCCGCTGTCGGTCGTGAACGCGACGACGGCCGAATACAGTGACGTGCGCGACCGTGACGACCGCCCGTTTTTCGCGATCTCGACCACATGGCCGGTCGAGCGCGCATAGTGATGGACGATCTGCCACTGACGCAGGCCGGCCGCGCCGGCGCCGGCGAGGAAGCCCGTGCCGATCGCGATCGGAATCAGCACGATCGCGACATCCCAGCGACGCCGTGCCGGCGTGTGCGCGACGCGGCGCGGCGCCGGGTCCGATTGCCGGTGGCGACGCTCGCGGGCAATCAGCAGGCCGCCGATCGCGAACGACGCGACGGCGAGCAGCGCCGGCACGGCCGCCGGAAACCAGCGTTGCGTGAAATCGTCGATCAGCGCGGGGCGCTCGGGGTGATCGGGGTCGAGCAGGACGTCGACGTTTTCGCCGATGTCGTAGGCGGGGACCGCCGACGCGGTATTGCCGGCGACTTCGCGGCGCTGGCCGTCGTTCGCGAGGTACGCGACGATCGGCCGGTACGCGTGCATCGTGTCGCTGTCCTGGACGATGCGCACGACCGTGCCCGGCGCGCGGACCAGATTGCCCGGTTCCCGGCCGGCCGTGATGGCGAGCACGCCGGCCAGCACGAACAGGACGACGCCGATCATCAGTGCGAGCAGCGCGTCCTTACCGGGCATGACGCGATCCGGTTCGTGCGCCGTGCGGAGTCGGGTGTGTCCGGATGCACGGCCCATCGCGACGGACGGGCCGATATCGGCGCAACCATGCCCTCTGAATGGTCGCGTCTCGTTCACATGCTTCCATGTCTGACGTCCCATGTTCTCTCAGTGCCGGCGGGCAAACGACGAACCCTGCGCCGGTCGTGTGATATTTGTCGGAGGATTCTAGCGGAAACGATGGATGACGGGCGTGGGGTTGCGTACTGAGATTCGGGCAGATGGTGTGCGCGTCGGAATCGGGCGGCTCAAGGGACACATCGCACAAAACGAAACGGCGTGCTGCGGCAACGCGCCCTGGCGATTCTCTGCCATCAGGGGGGTAATGTGCCAGGGATTCCGGTTTGCGTTGCCGCCGGCTCGCGCATTGAGCCAAACCCGGATGTTCAATTGCACGTTATTTCGCCGCGGGGATGCGGATTCAGCGCCCGAGCCGGTAGGCGCCAACGGGCAGGCGCGCGATGCGGTCGATGCGTGGCGATCGAGCGCGGACTCGCGCGAGTGGGGCGGGACCCGGCCGTCGTCAGCCGGGAGCCGCGGCCTCAGTCGGTCGAGCCGCGTTCGGCGACCACGTAGATGCTCGAACACAGGTCGGGATACACGCGGCCGAGTTCATAGCAGCCGTCGATATACGCCCGCGAGATGATGCCAGCCTTGAGCGCTGCATCGATCTGGAAGTTGGCGAGGCCCTTGAAGATGATTCCGCCGTGGTCGACGATCTGCAGCTTGGCCGCACGCGCTTCGGCACGCAGTGTGTCGAGCGAATAGGTCTTGCGATGACCGTGCGCGGCTTCGGCCGGCGTTACTGCTGCCGCATGCTCGATCAAACCCATGTTGACCGCGATCTGTCGCGACGCGGCGTGCGCGTTCGGCGTGGCGAGGAATAGGCGGCCACGTTCGGTCAGCCAACCGCGGATGCGGCCCAGCACGTCGACGGCGTCGTCGAGATGCTCGAGCGTATGGATCAGGAAGATGTTGTCGTAGCCGTATGTCGGTTCGAACGTCTCGAACGTCGAGTGATGGAACTTGGCCTCGCCCCGCACCTTTTCCGAAGCGACCGCAATGCAGTCCGATGACGCCTCGACTACTTCGACAGACGCGAAACGGCGCAGGAGTCGTTGCGTGAAGTTTCCTTCGAAGCAGCCGAGTTCCAGCGCGTTGCCAGTCAAGTAGTACGGCGCAAAAGTCTTGAGCATGTATTCATGCACCAGATAGTCGAAATCGTATGCGTAACGATGCTCTGGATGGTCTTTCGCTTCCGCGTTGTAGTCTCTGGTCACGATGTCAGTCCTGTCCACGTTGGTAAAAGCGCTGCTCTACCGGGCGGTAATACTCGTCAAGGGAGGCTGGAGTCCGTGCGTTGAATCCGATTACCTGCCGCAGATAGTCGCTGCAGTCGGCGGCGTTGGCATAGCCGAACAGCCGCGGATAGTCGAGTTGCTGTTTGAAGAACGGGCAGGTGAAGGTCAACGTCAGTGCGCGCCTGGGAAACGCTGTCCGGTTCGTTCCCGCCGCGTGCCAGATGCGCGAGTCGAATAGCAGAACCGCGCCGCAGCGCCCGGTGATCGGGTCGGCATGCGCGCGGAAAGTGTCGTCGGCGGGTTTCTCCGGTTGATTTTGCGAACCGGACAGAATGAGGGTTGCGCCGTTTTCGACAGTGAAGTCGTCCAGCATGACGAGGGTATTGAGCATGAAGCGCTTCGCCGTCGAATGAAAGCGAATGTCGCGGTGCGTGTGATGCGCGTAAGTCGACAGATCCGTATCGTTGATGAACCCGCCGTACGAATTCAGGATGTACTTGCCGCCGAAAAATTCGATCAGCAGCGAGTCGAGTTTTTCGAAATTCGCGAGCAGATCGACGTAGCAAGGGGCATCCGCCAGCACATGGTGCGCGGTCCCATTGCAGTTGTCCATCAGGCCGTTGCGTATCCGGATCGCGTCGCGCCGCGCCAGCGACGGGACGAGCGCGGCGTTGAGCTCGTCGACCAGGGCGGGGGTGACGATGTCCGGCACGAGCGTCCACCCTTGGGTTTCGAGTTCAACCTGATGGCGGCTGGCAAACTGGTTCATGGGTGATTTCATTGCGATGGAGCGTGTTTCACCGCTTTGCCCCCGCTGTGTACGCATCGGCGATGAAGGTGCGCCTGGTTCGGGCAGATAGCGGCATCTGGCCAATTATCTGGGGAGATGCCGAGTCTCAAAGCGCGGAGATGAGGTGGAACACCACATCAGTTTGAGCAATTGGCGCATTTCATCGGCATAAGCACGGAAATCAGTGCGATTCCGATCCGTCGCGAGTCCAATCGATGAAAGACAAGGCTGTTGCCGGGGGGATTCGGCTGGTTGGAAGGAGCGCGTCGGCCAGATGTCTGTCTGCGGTTCAAGCCAAGGCAATCGACCCTCACCGGAACAAAGCAAAAAGCCCGGCCAGCTTGCGCTAACCGGGCTTCAAAATGCTTGGTGGGGCGTGAGTGACTCGAACACTCGACCTACGGATTAAGAGTCCGCTGCTCTACCAACTGAGCTAACGCCCCCAACAGAAGAAAGATTATGCCGGGGTTTTCAGGACATGGCAAGCCCTTTGTGCAAATTTCCTGAAAATATTTCGTCAAGACAACCGCGGCTGTCAGCGCGGTAACGAGCGATCGCAGTTTGCGCGCTCCCGGTATGATGACGCCACACGCGTTGCGCGGCGGTCGCGCAACGTTTTCTGGACATCCGAAGATGGACGAAAACGCAGTCCGCGAATTGCTGGATCGCCTGCTGGCCCCGTGGGTCCGCTCGCTGGGTCTGGTCCCCGTGTCGATCGGCGATGACAGCGTCACGCTGCGCCTGCCGTTTTCCGGCGAGTTCCGCCATTCGGGCGGCATCATCTGCGGCCAGGTGTTCACGGCGGCCGCCGACACCGCGATGGTGGTCGCGATCTCGTCGGCGCTCGGCGAATTCCGGCCGATGACGACGGTGTCGCTGAACACGAACTTCATGCGTCCCGTGCGCAAGGGCGACGTGCTCGTCACCGCGCGTGTGCTGCGGATGGGCCGCAACCTCGTGTTCGGCGAAGTCGAGCTGTTCGACGAGGACGGCAAGATGGCCGTTCACGCGACGTCGACCTACGCGCTCGTCAGCTGAGCGGCGCGATGTTCGACCAGATCGTATTCGCGGGCGGCGGCAATCGCTGCTGGTGGCAGGCCGGCTTCTGGGACGTCGCGCGGCCGGCCCTCGACCTGCGCCCGCGCGTGATCACCGGCATCTCGGCCGGCGCGGCCACCGCCTGCATGCTGTATACACGCGACGCCGCGTGGGTGATGCGCTATTACGAAGAAGCGCTGCGCCACAACCGGAAGAATGCGTACTGGGGCAACCTGTTCGGGCGCGAGCCCGTGTTTCCGCATTACCGGATCTATCGTCAGGCGCTGCTCGACATTTACGGCGAGCCGTTCGCGAAGCTCGCCACGGCGCCGGAGATCCGCATCGGCGTGTCGCACGTGCCGCGCTGGCTCGGCGCGCGCAGCGCCGTCGCGGCCGGCCTCGTCGCATACAACATCGAGAAGTACGTGCGCATGACGCTGCACCCGACGCTCGGGCGCACGCTCGGTTTCCGGCCCGAATTCGTGCGGGCGCAGGCCTGCACGCAAGTCGACGAGCTCGTCGACCTGATCCTGCAGTCGTCCTGCACGCCGCCGTTCACGCCGGTGCTGCGGCGTGGCGGCCGGCCGGTGCTCGACGGCGGGATGGTCGACAACGTGCCGGTCGATGCGCTCGATCCGTCGCCGGGTGACGTGCTGGTGCTCGTCACCCGGCTGTACCCGCGTCCGCAGATGTTCACGGTCGCGCATGGCGACCAGCGGCGGTTGTATGTGCAGCCGTCGAGCAAGGTACCGATTTCGAGCTGGGACTACACGAGCCCGTCGCAGATGCGGCATGCGTACGATCTCGGACGGCGCGACGGCGAGCACTTCCTTGCGCGCGTCGGCGCGATGACGGGCGGCCGCGTGGCCGCCTGACGAGCGGGGAATGAAACGGTGGGGCCGCGCGGCGCGCGGCCCGTGCGATCAGCGCTTGCGGATCGGCGTCAGCGCTTCCGGGTTGGCGACGCTCGACATGTCGCCGTCGTCGAACGCGAGAATGTTGCGGAATGCGGCGCTGAAATACAGTTCGTAGCTTTCGCGTTCGACGTAGCCGATGTGCGGCGTGCAGATCACGTTTTCCATCCGCAGCAGGCTGTAGCCCTGCAGGATCGGCTCGCTTTCGAACACGTCGATCGCGACCATCCCTGGACGGTTGTGCGACAGCGCGTTGACGAGCGCGTTTTCCTCGAGCAGCTCGGCGCGGCTCGTGTTGACGAGCAGCGACGTCGGCTTCATCCGCATCAGGTCTTCCTGCTTCACGATGCCGCGCGTGTCGTCATGCAGGCGCAGGTGCAGCGACAGCACGTCGCTCTGCTCGAACAGCGCTTCGCGGCTGTCGGCGGCCGCGTAGCCGTCGGCGCGTGCGGCTTCGAGCGAATGCTCGCGGCCCCACACCAGCACGTTCATCCCGAACGCCTTGCCGTAACCGGCGACGAGCCGGCCGATCTTCCCGTAGCCCCAGATGCCGAGCGTCTGGCCGCGCAGCACCTGGCCGAGGCCGAAGTTCGGCGGCAGCGCCGACGTCTTCAGGCCCGACTGCTGCCACGCGCCTTGCTTCAGGTTCGCGACGTATTGCGGAATGCGGCGCTGGGCGGCCATCACGAGCGCCCAGGTCAGCTCGGCCGGCGCGACCGGCGAACCGGTGCCTTCGAGCACCGCGATGCCGCGGTCGGTACACGCGTCGAGATCGATGTGGCTCGACACGCGGCCGGTCTGGCTGATCATGCGCAGGTTCGGCAGCTTCGACAGCAGCTGCGAGGTAATCGGGGTCCGTTCACGAATCAGCACGAGCGCCTCGACTTCCGCCAGACGGCTGGCGAGCTGTCCCAGGCCGCGCACCGTATTGTTGAAGACCTTTACGTCGTGGCCGGCGAGCATCTCGAAGCAGTTCAGCTTGCGGACGGCGTCCTGGTAGTCGTCGAGGATGGCAATTTTCATGGTGAACGGGGTGTCGCGCGTTGAAAGCGGCCGTGGCGGTGGCGCACGTTGCGCGCCCGTCCCGCCCGGCCGGGGCCGACATGATGCAACGTCGGCCGCCTTCGTGGTGTCTTTTTAACAGGTTGTTACGCTCCGCCGCAATCGGCGCCGGCTACACCCGGCGCCGCTCCTGCGCCGTGCGACGGGGTGCGCTGTTGTGTCGCATCAAATAGGTCCTTCCTGATTCGGCCACTTCCTCGACGAGGTTCACCCAATTGTTGCTCCAAGCAGAATAATTGGATCAACTATCCGCGGAAGCCGAGGATTTTTGACTATTTTTATCGTCAACCGGCCCCTTGTTGAGCAACTCTGCATCATTTCCGCTGTCGTAGGAGAATTACGCATTTGCTTCATCTTTTTGAAGTTGTAACAGCGGCAGGAGTCGTTTATGGATCATTTGCAGTCGATGCGCGTGTTCGTCAAGGTTGCAGATCTCGGCAGTTTCGCGCGGGCCGCGAGCGCAATGGATATCTCCAACGCGGTCGCGACGCGCCACGTCGCCGATCTGGAAGGCCGGCTCGGCACGCGTTTGCTTAACCGCACCACGCGCAGCCTCTCCCTGACGGAGTCGGGTCAGGTCTATCTGGAGCGTGCCCGCCAGATCCTCGACGAGCTCGAGGATGTCGAGCAGATGGTCGTCGCACGCAATCACGAGCCGGTCGGCACGCTGCGCATCGTTGCGCCGGTCGTGTTCGGCCTGCACAACCTCGCGCCCGTGCTGCAGTCGTACACGGAGAATTTCCCGAAGGTGGTGCCGGATCTCACGCTGGTCGACCGGCAGGTCGATCTCGTCGAGGAAGGCTTCGACGTCGGCATCGTCGTCACGCGCCAGATGCGCAGCGCGAGCATCGTCACGCGGCGCCTGACCACCGGCTGCATGACCGTGTGCGCGACGCCGAGTTATCTCGAGAAGCACGGCGTGCCGACGCATCCGGAACAGCTCGCCGAGCATCCGGCGCTGAGCCTGCCGACCGAATACTGGGGCGACGAGCGCGTGTTCACGGGGCCGGACGGCGAAGTGCGCGTGCGCCCGACCAACGTGATCGTCGCGAACAACACCGCGATGCTGCGCCAGTTCGCGTTGCTCGGGATGGGGGTCGCGATCCTGCCGAGCTACCTGATCGGCAGCGACATCGCGCGCGGCGCGCTCGTGCGGCTGCTGCCGGATTTCCGGCTGCCGCAGGTCGAGATCAACATCGCCTACCCGAGCCGGCGCCATCTGCCGGCGAAGGTGCGCACGTTCATCGACCATCTCGTCGAGCATTTCAGCCATTCGACCGACGCGATGATGGGCGAACAGTGGGCCGCGCAGGGCGCGACGCTGCCGCCGATCGGCGTCGAGATGCGTGCCGAGCAGCCCGAATCGACCGATCCGAACCTGCAGCCGCGTCTGGCGCGTTCGCCGCGCACGCGCGTGGCGGTGCCGTCGCCGCTGTAACGGCTCGGCGGCCCAGGCCCGGCAGCGCCCCAGCCGGCACAAAGAAAAAACGCGGATCGTTCGATCCGCGTTTTTTTATGGCTGCGTGCCGGCGCCGGACGCGCCGCCCGGCGGCCGGGCCGTCACGAACCCGTCTTGCGCGCCGTGGTTTTGCGGGCGGCGGTCTTGCGGGCCGGTGCCGGTTTCTCCTCGGCGCCTTCCGTCACGGTTTCGGCGTCCTTCGTCGCCGATTTGGCCGTCTTCTTCGCGGCGGCGGTTTTCGGCTCCTTCTTCTCGAACTCGAAACCGATCTTGCCGTCCGGCTGCTTCACGAGGAACGCCTTGAAGTTGCGGCCGGTGCGCGACGACTTGAAGTTCGGCAGCAGATCCGTGCGGCCGTCGGCCAGCAGCTTGCCCATCTGCTCGCGCGTGATTTCCTGTTGCAGGATCACCTTGCCCGAGCGGAAGTCGCAGGTCTTCGGGTTCGCGACCGAGTGCTCGCACACATAGCTCATCCCGTGCTCGAACACGCGGCCCTTGCACTTCGGGCACGCGCCGACCGGTTCCTGCGCGGAGAAGTCGGGCGCTTCGCCTTCCTCGCCGCCCTGGTCCTGGCCGAAATCGAACTCGAGCTTGTAGTTCTTCGTCTCGTCGTCGAAGGACAGCTTGAGGATCGCCGAGAACGGGCGGCCCATCTTGCTGCGGAACCCGGACAGCGGCCCGATTTCCTTCTTCTGCAGCAGCTCCTCGACTTCCGGAATCTCGAACTGCCGGCTGCCCGGGATCTTCGAGATCGAGAAGTCGCACTTCGTGCACGCGAAGCGGCGGTAGTTTTCCTTCACCTGGCCGCCGCAGTTCGGGCACGGCGTCTCGAGCGTCGCGTAGTCGCCGGGGATCGTGTCGGAATCGTATTCCTTCGCGCGCTTGACGATCTGCTGCGTCATGCGGGCGATTTCCTGCATGAACGCGTCGCGGCCGAGATTGCCGCGCTCCATCTGCGACAGCTTGTATTCCCATTCGCCGGTGAGCTCGGGCGCGGTGAGTTCCTTCACGCCGAGGCCGCGCAGCAGCGTCATCAGCTGGAATGCCTTTGCGGTCGGGATCAGTTCGCGGCCCTCGCGCAGCAGGTACTTCTCGCCGAGCAGGCCTTCGATGATCGCCGCGCGCGTCGCCGGCGTGCCGAGACCTTTCGCGGCCATCGCCTCGCGCAACTCGTCGTCCTCGACCAGCTTGCCGGCGCCTTCCATCGCGGACAGCAGCGTCGCTTCCGAGTAGCGTGCGGGCGGCTTGGTCACGAGCGCGACGGCGGCGATTTCGTCCGTTTTCACCTTCTCGTCCTTCTGCACCGGCACGAGGTTCGCGTCCGCGCCTTCGGCGTCGCGGCCGTACACCTGCAGCCAGCCCGGTTCGACGAGCACCTTGCCTTCGGTCTTGAAGTGATGGCCGGCGACTTCGGTGATGCGCGTCGTCACGCGGAATTCGGCGGCCGGGAAGAACACCGCGAGGAAGCGCTTCACGACCATGTCGTACAGCTTCTGCTCCGGCTCGGACAGCGACTTCGGCGCCTGCAGCGTCGGGATGATGGCAAAGTGATCGCTGATCTTCGAGTTGTCGAAGATCCGCTTGTTCGGCTTCACCCAGCCCTTGTCGAGCACCTGCTTGGCATGCGGCAGGTAGTTGTGGCTCTCCTTGAGCATCTCGAGCGTGGACTGGACCGTCGACAGGTAGTCTTCCGGCAGCGCGCGCGCGTCGGTACGCGGGTAGGTCAGCACCTTGTGCTTTTCATACAGCGCCTGGGCGAGGCCGAGCGTGTTCTTCGCGGAGAAGCCGAAGCGGCTGTTCGCCTCGCGCTGCAGGCTCGTCAGGTCGAACAGCAGCGGCGACAGCTGCGTCGACGGCTTCGATTCCTCGGACACCGTGCCGACCTGGTCGCGGCAGGCGGCGACGATCGTTTCGGCGGCCGGCAGGCTCCACAGGCGGGAGTCGCGCTTTTCCGGATCGAATTCGTCGCGCTTGAATTTCGGGTCGAACCACTTGCCTTCGTAGAAGCCGCCCGCGCACGCGAATTCGGCTTTCACTTCCCAGTAGTCGCGCGGGATGAAGCGGCGGATTTTCTCTTCGCGTTCGACGACGATCGACAACGTTGGCGTCTGAACGCGACCGACGGTGGTCAGGAAGAAGCCGCCGCCCTTGCTGTTGAACGCGGTCATCGCGCGGGTGCCGTTGATCCCGACGAGCCAGTCGGCTTCCGAGCGGCAGCGTGCGGCGTCGGCGAGCGGCTGCATGTCGGAGTCGCTGCGCAGGTTCGCGAAACCGTCGCGGATCGCCTGCGGCGTCATCGATTGCAGCCACAGGCGCTGGACCGGCTGCTTGGCCTTCGCGTGCTGCGCGATCAGGCGGAAAATCAGCTCGCCTTCGCGCCCCGCGTCACATGCGTTGATCAGGCGGTCGACGTCCTTGCGCTTCATCAGCTTCGTGAGCACCTTGAGGCGCGACTCGCTTTTTGCGATCGGGTTCAGGTCGAAATGCGGGGGAATGACGGGCAGATGCGCGAAGCTCCATTTCCCGCGCTTGACCTCGTACTCTTCCGGGGCGGCGATTTCCAGCAGGTGGCCGACAGCGGACGAAAGGACGAAATCGTCGCTCTCGTAATACTCGTCATGCTTGGTAAAGCCGCCCAAAGCGCGTGCGATGTCGTTCGCGACAGAAGGCTTTTCCGCAATGATCAGTGCTTTGGACATGACAGGTGTGTGTTGGTAGACCGGGTTCGCCGGTTGTGGGTCCCTTTTACGACCGCTTTATAGCACACGCCGCAGCGACGGCGGCTCGGCGTGTAAAAAGCGGCTCATCATAGAGGGGGGCCGCAACGGCGGCAAGCGTCCGACGCGGCGGCGCGCGCAAACGGGCGCAAAACCGCCGGGCCAGCCGCGAATTAGGCTTCGACGTTCAGGACGTCGCGCAATTTCGGTGCGTGCGGCGCACCTGGCACCGCGCTCAGGTCGGACAGCATGCGCTCGACGATCGCCGCGTGCGGCAGCACCGTGCCGAAGAAGCGCGCGGTGTGGGCATCCTCGATCAGGATGGTCGGGAAGTTCTCGACGTCGAGATCGTCGAGCCGGTCGGCATGGGTTTCGATGTCGATCCAGGCGAAGCAGGCGTCCGGATGCGCGTCGGCGAGCTGGTCGAAGGCGGTCCGGTAGTCGCGGCACGTGCCGCACCACTCGGCGCACAGGCAGGCGACCAGCAACGTGCCGGGATCGGCGAGGCGCTCGGCGATCCGATCGGCATCGGTGTCGAGATTCAGCGCGGGCATGGCATTCCTTGGGTAGCGTCGGCGGCCGGGCCGCCCCTATGCCGGGGAATGTAGCACGCCCCGCGTGGAGGGGGTGGGCGCTGCGTCAAGCCGCGCGAAGCGGCCGCCGGCGACGCTCGCGACGCGGCCGGCCAGTTCCAGCGCGAGCAGTGCGCCATGCAGCACGTCGTCGGACAGGCCGCTGTGTTCGGCCAGCCATTCGTATGTCACGGGGCCGTATCCCAGGGCGGCGAGCACCGCTCGTTCCGACGGATTGCCTGGTGGAGCGGCTTCGATTGAGGCCGGTGCGGTGGTCGCCGCCGTGCGATTCGCTTGCGCGATGCCGGCAGTTTCAGGTTCGCGGAGCGCGTCGGTGTTCGAGCCCTGATTGCCGGCTCGCATTGCGCCGCTCGTTGCGCGCGCCGCCGGTTCGTCCAGCCCGTATTCCTCGAGCACGTCGAGCGGCGCCGCGGTGAGCTTCGCGCCGTCGCGGATCAGCGCGTGGCAGCCCTGCGCGAGCGGGGCGTGGATCGAACCGGGTATCGCGAACACGTCGCGCCCCAATTCGTTCGCGAGCCGCGCGGTGATCAGCGAGCCCGAGCGCGGAGCGGCCTCGACGACGAGCGCGCCGATCGCGAGCGCGGCGATCAGCCGGTTGCGCTGCGGGAAATGCGCGGCGCGGGCCGGCGTGCCGAGCGGCCATTCCGACACGATCGCGCCGCGTGCGGCGATCTCGTGGGCGAGCGCGCGGTGCCGCGCCGGATAGACGAGATCGGCGCCCGTCGCGATCACCGCGACGGTGCCCGACCGGCCGTCGAGCCCGCCACGGTGCGCGGCGCCGTCGATCCCGAGCGCCAGGCCGGAGACGATCGTGAGGCCCGCGTCGGACAACGTGCGGGCGAACTGCGTGGCGTCGGCGAGCCCTTGCGGCGTCGCATGGCGACTGCCGACCACGGCGAGGCCGCGTGCGTGCAGCAGTTCGAGCCCTCCCTTTACATATAGCAGCGGCGGCGGATCGTGCAGGTCGCGCAGCCGCGGCGGGTAGGCCGGATCGCTCAGCGTGACGAGCACGTTGCCCGGCCCGTCGAGCCACGCAAGCGCGGCGGCGGTGCGCGTATCGAGATCGTCGCGTTCGCTCATGCGCACGGCCTGCGCGGCGGCGGGGCTGCTCACGGTGGCGATCGCCTCGTCGGACGCGCGCAGCAACGCCTCCGGCGAGCCGAATGCCGCGAGCAGCAGTTGCAGCACGGCAGGCGAGAGGCCGGGCGCATGCGCGAACTGCAGCCATGCGCGCAGCGCGGCGGGCGTCAGCGCTTGCGGCGACATGAGGCGGCCCTCGAATGCGGCGGCCAGCGAAGCGCGTGGCGCCATGATAAAATTTTCATCATCCGAAATACTCGACAGGGCCGTGCGCGCAGGCGCCCGGCCGATTGCAGGAGGCGCGATCCGCGGCATTGATATGCCACGCATCCGCCTCATCTTCATTGCATCCCGGCGGCGGCGCCAGCCGGCCGGATGGCCGATGCGGCACGCCGCTCCACCGAATACCGAACACCATGGCTTTGCTCAATATTCTTCATTACCCCGACAAGCGGCTGCACAAGGTCGCGAAGCCCGTCGACAAGGTCGACGACCGGATCCGCAAGCTCGTCGCCGACATGGCCGAGACCATGTACGCGGCGCCCGGCATCGGCCTGGCGGCCACGCAGGTCGACGTGCACGAGCGCGTGATCGTGATCGACGTCTCCGAGGAGAAGAACGAGCTGCGCGCGTTCATCAACCCGGAAATCGTGTGGTCGAGCGACGCGAAGCAGACTTATGAAGAAGGTTGCCTGTCGGTGCCCGGCATCTACGACGAAGTCGAGCGTCCCGACCACGTGCGCGTGCGTGCGCTCAACGAGCAGGGCGAGACGTTCGAGCTCGACTGCGAGGGCCTGCTCGCCGTGTGCGTCCAGCACGAGATGGATCACCTGATGGGCCGCGTGTTCGTCGAATACCTGTCGCCGCTCAAGCAGACGCGCATCAAGACGAAGATGAAGAAACTCGAACGCGCGATGTGATGCGCGTGCACCCAGCCCGACCCCGAACGCTGTCATGACCCATACGTTGCGCGTGATTTTTGCCGGCACGCCGGAATTCGCCGCGGCTGCCCTTGCCGCGATCCACGAGGCCGGTTTCCCGGTGCCGCTCGTGCTTACCCAGCCCGATCGCCCGGCCGGCCGCGGGATGAAACTCCAGGCCAGTGCCGTGAAGCGCTACGCCGTCGAGCACGGGATGACCGTCGCGCAACCGCCGTCGCTGCGTCGCGCCGGCAAGTACCCGGCGGAGGCGGCCGACGCGATCGAACTGCTGCGCACGACGCCGCACGACGTGATGGTGGTGGCCGCGTACGGCCTGCTGCTGCCGCAGGAGGTGCTCGACATCCCGCGCGCGGGCTGCATCAACATCCACGCGTCGCTGCTGCCGCGCTGGCGCGGCGCCGCGCCGATCCATCGGGCGATCGAGGCCGGCGACGCCGAGACGGGCGTCACGCTGATGCAGATGGACGTCGGCCTCGACACCGGCGCGATGATCGAGGAGGCGCGCATCGCGATCGCGCCCGACGATACGACCGCGACGCTGCACGACCGCCTCGCCGCCGACGGCGCGCGGCTGATCGTCGACGCGCTCGTGCGGCTCGAGCGCGACGGCACGCTGCCGGCGACGCCGCAGCCCGCCGACGGCGTGACCTACGCGGAAAAGATCGGCAAGCACGAAGCGGCGCTCGACTGGCGCAAGCCGGCCGACGTACTCGCGCGCCAGGTGCGTGCATTCGATCCGTTCCCGGGCGGCGTCGCGACGCTCGACGGCGCGGCCATCAAGCTGTGGGCGGCCGAGCCCGTGGCGGCGCGCGGCACGATGGCCAACGCGGCGCCCGGCACGATCGTCGAAGCCGCGCCGGAAGGCGTGGTGGTCGCATGCGGCAGCGGCGCGCTGCGCGTCACTCAGTTGCAGAAGCCGGGCGGCAAGCGGCTGCCCGCGCGCGAATTCCTCGCCGGTTCGCCGCTCGCCGCGGGCCAGCGGTTCGCGCTGCCCGACGTCGACTGACACGGCCTGAGCGCCATTCGACCCGGTCTGCCGGCCCGGCGCAACTGGCCGGACGGCCGAGTCGCGCGGTGCGGCAGGCGCGCGTAGAATTTCCCTGCGCTCTCCGGTTTCGAGGTTTTCATGTTCGGCATCACCCATTTCGGCTTCTTCGTGTTCGCGGTTTTCCTGCTGAACGTCACGCCCGGCCCTGATACGGCCTACATCGTCGGCCGCAGCGTCGCGCAGGGGCGCGGCGCGGGGCTGATGTCGGCGTTCGGCATTTCGGCCGGCTGCTGCGTTCACGCGCTCGCCTGCGCGTTCGGCCTGACCGCGCTGCTGGCCGCGTCGGCCACCGCGTTCACGGTGATCAAGCTGGTCGGCGCCGCCTACCTGATCTATCTCGGCGTGCGGATGATCATCGCGAAGCAGGCCGGCGCGCCGTCGGGCGCCGCAGCCGCGCAGGCCGCGGCCGCCAAGCCGCTGCGCCAGCTGTTCATGCAGGGCTTCTGGACCAACGTGCTGAATCCGAAGGTCGTGCTGTTCTTCGTGTCGTTCTTCCCGCAGTTCGTCTCGGCCGACAGTCCGCACAAGGCATGGGCGTTCCTGACCCTCGGCGCGGTGTTCGTCGCGATGAGCACGGTCTGGACGAGCCTGGTCGCGTGGGTGGCGGGCAGCGTCACACAGCGCTTTTCCGGCAAGCCGGGCGTCAAGAAGTGGCTCGACCGCACGGTCGGCAGCGCGTTCGTCGGCCTCGGACTTCGTCTTGCAACGTCGCAACGCTGAGATTGAATTTTTCCGGCAAGACCTTATCTAACAAATCGCTTACAATTTTCCGCCGCGCCCTGTGATGCGCGGCGGTCCCCTGACGGATAAGGAGTGGGTATGTTCAATTGGGTCAAAACGGCGATGCTGATGGCCGCGATCACGGCCCTGTTCATCGTGATCGGCGGGATGATCGGCGGCTCGCGCGGCATGACGATCGCGCTGCTGTTCGCGCTCGGCATGAATTTCTTCTCGTACTGGTTCTCGGACAAGATGGTGCTGCGCATGTACAACGCGCAGGAAGTCGACGAGAACACGGCGCCGCAGTTCTACCGGATGGTGCGCGAGCTGGCCACGCGCGCGAACCTGCCGATGCCGCGCGTCTACCTGATCAACGAGGATGCGCCGAACGCGTTCGCGACGGGCCGCAACCCCGAGCACGCGGCGGTCGCCGCGACGACGGGTATCCTGCGCGTGTTGTCGGAGCGCGAGATGCGCGGTGTGATGGCGCACGAGCTCGCGCACGTGAAGCACCGCGACATCCTGATCTCGACGATCACCGCGACGATGGCGGGTGCGATCTCGGCACTCGCGAACTTCGCGATGTTCTTCGGCGGGCGCGACGAGAACGGCCGGCCGGCCAATCCGATCGCGGGTATCGCGGTCGCGCTGCTCGCGCCGATCGCGGGCGCCTTGATCCAGATGGCGATTTCGCGGGCCCGCGAGTTCGAGGCCGACCGCGGCGGCGCGCAGATTTCCGGCGATCCGCAGTCGCTCGCCACCGCGCTCGACAAGATTCATCGCTATGCGGCGGGCATTCCGTTCCAGGCGGCCGAGGCCCATCCGGCCACCGCGCAGATGATGATCATGAACCCGCTGCACGGCGGCGGCCTGCAGAACCTGTTCTCGACGCACCCGGCCACCGAGGAACGCATCGCGCGCCTGATGGAGATGGCGCGCACCGGCCGCTTCGATTGACCTCCGGTGTACCGCGCGGCTGATGTCGCGCGGAGGCCCCCTTGCCACCCCGCATGCGCCGTGCTGCGGGGTGTTTCATTTGCGCTCGCCGTAAAGGGGCCAAAGGGGCAGCATGGTCGCACGCTACAATGCGCGGTTTGGGATCGCCGGGCCATCCGGCGACTGCGATCCCGCCGTTTGCCGCATTTGTTTGCCGCGCCTGCTTGCCGATTCCGTACCGATGACACGACCCCGTTCTTCCGCTCCGACTTCTTCCGGCCGCCCGGCGCGCCTGGCTGCGCTGCACCTGGCGCCCGATTCGCTCGGCTTCGCGCTCGACGCGGCCGCGCAGGCGGTCGATGCGGTGCGACGCGGCACCGCGTTGCCGGCGGCACTGTCGACGGTATTCGCGCAGATGCCGTCCGGCGCGCAGGCGCTCGCACGCGGCGCGACGCAGGACGTCGCCTACCGGACGATGCGTCGCCTCGGCAGCGCGGACTGGCTGATCGGCAAGTTCGTCAGCAAGGCGCCGCCCGCGCACGTGCACGCGGTGCTCGCCGGCGCGTTCGCGCTGCTGCTCGACCCGCCTGACGAAGCTGCGTACCCGGCGTTCACGGTGGTCGACCAGGCCGTCACCGTCATCGGTGCGCGGCGCGAATTCGCGTTCGCGAAGGGGATGGTCAACGCGGTGCTGCGCCGTTTCCTGCGCGAGCGCGACGCACTCGTCGCGGCGATGCAGGACGATCCGGTTGCGTGCTGGAACTACCGTGCGTGGTGGGTCGATGCGGTGAAGCGCGCATGGCCCGACGCGTGGCAGGCGATCCTCGCGGCCGGCGAGCGCCAGGGGCCGCTGACGCTGCGCGTGAACGCGCGTCGCGCGAACGTCGATGCGTATCTCGACACGCTGCGTGCGAGCGGAATCGAAGCGGTCGCGATCGGCCGGCATGCGGTGCGGCTCGCGTCGGCGCTGCCGGTCGACCGCATTCCGGGCTTCGCCGACGGCGTGGTGTCGGTGCAGGACGCCGGCGCGCAGCTCGCGGCCGAATGGCTCGGCGCGCGCGACGGCATGCGCGTGCTCGACGCGTGCGCGGCGCCCGGCGGCAAGACCGGCCATATTCTCGAACTCGCCGACGCGGAAGTCGTGGCGCTCGAAAGCGACGCGACGCGCGCGGCGCGCATCGGCGAGAATCTCGTGCGCCTGTCGCTCGCGGCGAACGTGTGCGTCGGCGACGCGGGCGCGCCGGACGCGTGGTACGACGGGCGTCCGTTCGATCGCATCCTGGCCGACGTGCCGTGCTCGGCGTCCGGCATCGTGCGGCGGCACCCCGACATCCGCTGGCTGCGCCGCGAGGCCGACATCCCGGCGCTGGTCGCGGAGCAGCGTCGCATCCTGTCGGCGCTGTGGCCGCTCGTGAAGCCGGGCGGCGAACTGCTTTACGTGACCTGTTCGATCTTCCCCGAAGAAGGCGAAGGGCAGGCCCGCTGGTTTGAAGCGGCCTGTGAAGATGCGGTACGATTGGACGCCCCCGGCCAACTGCTGCCGGGCGGCGTGCAGGGACGGGCGGCCGCCGGCGCACTCGACCAGAACACCGATCACGACGGATTTTTCTACGCGCGGTTTCAGAAACGGTGACGATCAAACACCTTTTTCCCTTTCGGCTCGCGGCCGTCTTGCTGGTCGCGTTGACGCTGTGCCTGGCCGTCGTGCGGCCGGTGCATGCCGAATCGATCGCCGTGCAACGCGCGTCGCTCCAGTCCGACGGAAGCGGCTGGAGCCTCGACGCACGGTTCGACTTCGAGCTGAATCCGAACCTCGAGGATGCCGTCAACAAGGGCATCCCGCTTTATTTCACGACCGACTTCGAGCTGAGCCGCGCGCGCTGGTACTGGTTCGACGAGCAGCCGGTAGCGGTCACGCAGACGATCCGCCTGTCGTTCCAGCCGCTCACGCGCGAGTACCGCGTGTCGACGGGCGGCCTGCAGCTCGGCTTCCCGTCGCTGAAGGATGCGCTCGCGGTGGTCCGGCACATCACGTCGTGGCACGTGATCGACCGTAACCAGGTGCGTGCCGGCGAAACCTACACGGCGTCGGTGCGGATGCAGCTCGATACGGCGCTGATGCCGAAGCCGTTCCAGGTCGACGCGGTAAACAATCGCGACTGGACGCTCGGGTCGGACTGGAAGCGCTTCAACTTCACGGTGACCGAACGTGCTAAATAAAGTACGCCGCGCGGCCAGCGGGAAGAGCCTCCTCGTCCGCGTGATCGTCTCGACCGTCGCGCTGACCGCGCTGCTGCTGCTCGTGCTGCTGGCGGCCGCGAGCGCGAACACCGAATTCTTCGATCGCTACTACTCGTGGCTGTACGCGACGAACATCGTCGTCGCGCTCGTGTTCCTGCTCGTGGTGCTCGGGCTGATCGGGATGATCGTCGTGCGCCTGAGGAAGGGCAAGTTCGGCACACGGCTGCTCGCGAAGCTCGCGGTGTTCTTCGCGCTCGTCGGCGTGGTGCCGGGCGGGATCATCTACATCGTGTCGTACCAGTTCGTGTCGCGCAGTATCGAGTCGTGGTTCGACGTGAACGTCGAGACGGCGCTGACGGCCGGCCTGAACCTCGGCCGCGGGATGCTCGATGCGTCGCTGTCCGATCTGCAGACGAAGGCGCGGCTGATGTCCGACCAGCTCGCGAGCGTCGATGCGAACACGAACGGCACGACGCTCACGCTGCTGCGGCTGCGCGACCAGTTCGGCGTGCAGGACGCGACGATCGTCGAGCCGAGCCGCGGCGGCTCGGGCGCCGCGCCCGACCTGCACATCGTCGCGCAGGCGTCGGGCAATTTCGCGGCGCTGATTCCGGACGACCTGCCGACGCCGCTGATGTTGAGCCAGGCGCGCGAACACGGCGCGTATGCGGCGATCGAGGGCGAAGTCGACGGCGACCCGCGCGCACACGGCGCGAAGGGCGCGCTGCGGCTGCGCGTCGTGCGGCCGATTCCCGACGCGACGACGTCGCTGCTGCAGCCGGCGGAGCGGTTCCTGCAGCTCACGCAGCCGGTGCCGCCGACGCTCGCGCACAACGCGGACGCCGTGCAGCGCGCGTACAGCGAGTACCAGGCAAAGTCGCTCGGCCGCACGGGGCTGCGCAAGATGTACATCGGCACGCTGACGCTCGCGCTGTTCCTCGCGACCTTCATCGCGATGATGCTCGCGCTCGCGCTCGGCCAGCAGCTCGCACGGCCGCTGTTCCTGCTCGCGCAGGGCACGAAGGAGATCACGGAAGGCGACTACACGCCGAAGCGCGAGATCAAGACGCGCGACGAGCTCGGCTTCCTCACGCAGTCGTTCAACGCGATGACGCGCCAGTTGTCCGAGGCGCGGCTCGCGGTCGAGAAGAACCGCATCGCGCTCGAGCATTCGAAGACGTATCTCGAGAGCATCCTCGCGAACCTGACGGCCGGCGTGTTCGTGCTCGATCGCCAGTTCCGGCTGACGACGGCCAATCGCGGCGCCGAGCGGATCTTCCGGCAGCCGTTCAACACGCTGATCGGCACGACGCTCGACCGGATCGGCGTGGCCGCCGGGTTCGGCGCGATGGTGCGCAAGGCGTTCGCCGATCGCGAGGCGGCGTCCGACGGCGGCAGCGGCGATCGCGGCCACTGGCAGCAGCAGTTCGCGATCGAGGTGCCGGGCGAAACCGATCCGCTGACGCTGCTCGTACGCGGTACGCGGCTCGTGTCGACGGTCGAAGGGCAGGCCGACGATCCGCAGACGTCCGGCTACGTGGTCGTGTTCGACGACATTTCCGACGTGATTTCCGCGCAGCGTTCGGTCGCGTGGGGCGAGGTCGCGCGGCGGCTCGCGCACGAGATCAAGAATCCGCTGACGCCGATCCAGCTGTCGGCCGAGCGGCTGCAGATGAAGCTGTCCGACAAGCTTGCGCCGCCCGACGCAGACGTGCTCAAGCGCGGCGCGACGATGATCGTGAACCAGGTGGCCGCGATGAAGCGGATGGTCGACGATTTTCGCGAATACGCGCGCACGCCGCCGGCGGTGCTCGCGAACCTGCAGTTGAACGAACTGGCGAGCGAGGTGCTCGGGCTGTACGGCGTCGGCGAGGGCAAGAGCCCGATCGTCGCCGAGCTCGCGCCGTCGCTGCCGGTGATTCGCGGCGACGCGACGCAATTGCGCCAGGTGATTCACAACCTGCTGCAGAATGCGCAGGATTCGGTCGCGGAGTCCGCGCATCCGCGTGTGTTGATCGAAACCAAGACAGTAGAATATGGCGACCCCGACGCCGAGGGCAAAACGCGCGTCGCGGTACGTCTTACCGTGTCCGACAACGGGCCCGGTTTTCCGGCACGCATCCTGACCCGTGCGTTCGAGCCTTACGTGACGACCAAGGCGAAGGGCACGGGGCTCGGGCTGGCCACGGTCAAGAAAATCGTTGACGAGCACGGCGCGCGGATCGATCTGCGCAATCGCATGCACGGCGAGACCGTCGAGGGTGCGCAGGTGTCGATCCTCTTCCTGCAGATGGCGAGCGATACGCCAGGCGCCGGACCGGGCGCACAGGACGGGACGACACCCGCCAAGACAAAAGCAAGTGAGCAGACAAAGGCAGCGTAAATGGCAACCATCCTGGTGGTAGATGATGAAATGGGCATCCGGGAATTGCTCTCGGAGATCCTCAGCGATGAAGGACATGTCGTCGAGGCGGCGGAGAACGCGCAGGCCGCGCGGGAATACCGGCTGAATCAGGCGCCCGATCTCGTGCTGCTCGATATCTGGATGCCCGATACCGACGGCGTCACGCTGCTCAAGGAATGGGCGGCGCAGGGGCTGCTGACGATGCCCGTGATCATGATGTCCGGGCACGCGACGATCGATACGGCCGTCGAGGCGACCAAGATCGGCGCGCTCGATTTCCTCGAGAAACCGATCGCGCTGCAGAAGCTGCTGAAGTCGGTCGAGCACGGTCTCGCCCGCGGCGCGGCGCCGGTGTCCGCGAACGCGGCGGCGAAGGCGGGCGGCGGGCAGGCCGCGGGGCCGGCGGCGGTCGCGTCCGCGGCGGCGCTGCCGACGCTCGGCGACGACATGGCGTCGGCGCTCGGCCTCGCGGGCCAGACGGCCGCGATCCCGTTCGACATCCCGTTGCGCGAAGCGCGCGATGCGTTCGAGCGCGCGTACTTCGAATATCACCTCGCGCGCGAGAACGGCAGCATGACGCGCGTCGCGGAGAAGACGGGCCTCGAGCGCACGCACCTGTATCGCAAGCTCAAGCAACTCGGCGTCGAGCTCGGCAAGAAGCCGTCCGAAGGCGCGCTGTAAAATATTTTGCGAAAGCACTTGCTCGGGGGCGAATAGCTCGATATACTTTCATTCTTCGTTGGCCCGGTAGCTCAGTTGGTAGAGCAGCGGATTGAAAATCCGCGTGTCGATGGTTCGATTCCGTCCCAGGCCACCAGTATTTAAAACCCCAAGAATCGGAAGGTTCTTGGGGTTTTTCGTTTGTGGTGGGTATCGCGTGTCGTGGGCCGCGGGCCCGGCAGCATTCGCCGGGGCATGATAAAATCCGTGCCCGCTCAATGACTTAGCGCATCGCTTCATGCGCATGGCAGGCTGCTCGCGGTGCGCCTGCCGTGGCGCGCGGCAACGATGCCGTGCGATGAGCGGTATAAGCGCGCCGCCGCATTCGCGGCCGAGCGCGCTGCCTATACTGGTCGAGCCGGCATAGGCCGGCCGCGTCGGGCCGCCCGGCGGCAGCCGGCCTCGGGGCGCAGTGCGACGCGAGCCTACACATTCACGGAGTATCACGGTGATTCGGACAGACGCTAAAGACGGCGCGCTCGTGTTGTTTTCCGGCGGGCAGGATTCCGCCACGTGCGTGGCATGGGCCCTCGAACGCTACCAGACGGTCGAGACGCTCGGCTTCGATTACGGCCAGCGTCATCGCGTCGAACTCGAGTGCCGCGAAGGCGTGCGCGAAGCGCTGAAGCGCAAGTTTCCCGCGTGGTCGGACCGGCTCGGCGACGATCACATGATCGACCTGTCGGTGCTCGGCGCGATCAGCGATACCGCGATGACGCGCACGATCGAGATCGAGACGACGGCCAACGGCCTGCCGAACACGTTCGTGCCGGGCCGCAACCTGATGTTCATGACGATCGCCGCGGCGATCGCCTATCGCCGGGGGCTGCGCGTGCTGGTCGGCGGGATGTGCGAGACCGATTTCTCGGGCTATCCCGATTGCCGCGACGACACGATGAAGGCGCTGCAGGTCGCGCTGAATCTCGGGATGGATACGCGCATGGTGCTCGAGACGCCGCTGATGTGGCTCGACAAGGCGCAGACCTGGCAGCTCGCCGAACAGCTCGGCGGCGACGCGCTCGTCGAACTGATCCGCGTCGAGACGCACACCTGCTACGTGGGCGAGCGCGCGGAACTGCACGACTGGGGCTTCGGCTGTGGCGAATGCCCGGCCTGCAAGCTGCGCAAGCGCGGCTACGAGGCCTACCTGAAGGGCGAGCGGGTGACCGAAGCGCCGCTGTGACGCGGCTGCGCCGGCGGCGCTTGATGGACAACGGATTCTGATCGACAACGAGCGGCGCGAGCCGGACGAAGGACGATGACTTACGCGGTCAAGGAAATTTTCTACACGTTGCAGGGCGAGGGCGCGAATGCGGGCCGGCCGGCCGTGTTCTGCCGGTTCGCCGGCTGCAATCTGTGGTCGGGCCGCGAAGAGGATCGTGCGGAGGCCGTGTGCCGCTTCTGCGATACGGACTTCGTCGGCACCGACGGCGAGAACGGCGGCAAGTTCAAGGACGCCGCCGCGCTCGTCGCGACGATCGCCGGCCTGTGGCCGGCGGGCGAAGCGCACCGCTTCGTCGTCTGCACGGGTGGCGAGCCGATGCTGCAGCTCGACCAGCCGCTCGTCGACGCGCTGCATGCGGCCGGCTTCGAGATCGCGATCGAAACCAACGGTTCGCTGCCGGTGCTCGAATCGATCGACTGGATCTGCGTGAGCCCGAAGGCGGATGCGCCGCTCGTCGTCACGAAGGGCAACGAACTGAAGGTCGTCGTGCCGCAGGACAACCAGCGGCTGGCCGACTACGCGAAGCTCGACTTCGAGTATTTCCTGGTCCAGCCGATGGACGGCCCGTCGCGCGACCTCAATACGAAGCTCGCGATCGACTGGTGCAAGCGTCATCCGCAGTGGCGGCTGTCGATGCAGACCCACAAATATCTGAACATTCCCTGAGCCACGGCTTTTGACATCGTGCTGATTACCCGAAAACTCGAATTCGACGCGGGCCACCGCATCCCCGATCACCGCAGCCAGTGCAGGAACCTGCACGGCCATCGCTACGTGCTCGAAATCACGCTGCGCGGCGATCTCGTCGATACCGAGGGGGCGCCCGACCGCGGCATGGTGATGGATTTCGCCGACGTGAAGGCGCTCGCGATGGAGCACCTCGTCAGCAAGTGGGATCACGCGTTCCTGGTCTATGCGCGCGACGAGGTCGTGCGTTCGTTCCTCGAGCAGATGGCCGACCACAAGACGGTCGTGATCGACCGGATCCCGACTGTCGAGAACCTCGCGGCGATCGCGTTCGACCTGCTCGCGAACGTGTACGACGCACACTACGGCGTGAATCTGCGCCTCGAGCGCGTGCGTCTGTACGAAACGCCGAACTGCTGGGCCGACGTCGAGCGCCAGCCCGGCCGCTGATCCTGTCTTTCCCGGCAGCCCCGCCGTTCGGCGCGGGCTGGCCGTCGCCGCCAGCCGCCGCGTCCCGCGCCGGTACGGCTTTCCCCGTCGGTTCCCGCATCGAGCATCCGGCCGCGCTATGATCGTCGTGCGGCACGGAAAAACGCGCGCGTGAGCCATTGCGCGGCCCGCTTTGTCAGATCGGTCGTCCCGGGCCGACTCACGTTCTCTGGCGTGCGATCTGCCGCCGCCACCGTGCTTCGGTTGCCCGGCGGTATGCATTCCGCTTTCCGCTTCGCCAGTTGCTTGTCCCGTTCGATTGCCGTTCCGTTCCGGAGGCCGTATCGATGAGCACGCTCACCAATTCCCTCAAACAACGCCTGCGCGACGGCGACGAGCCGCTGTACGGCCTGTGGCTGTCGCTCGGCAGCGACTCGGCCGCGGAAGCGCTCGCGCATGCCGGTTACGACTGGCTCTGCATCGACATGGAGCATGCGCCGAACGACAGTCGCGACGTGGCGTCGCAACTGCGCGCGATCGCCGCGGCGCACCTGCCGAGCGAGCCGGTCGTGCGCGTGCCGGCGCGCGAGCCGTGGCTCGTGAAGCGTGCGCTCGACGCCGGCGCCCGCACGCTGATGTTTCCGTGTATCGAGACGCCCGACGACGCCGCGCACGCGGTGCGGCTCACGCGCTTCCCGTCGCCCGAATCGCCGGACGGGCTGCGCGGCGTCGCGGGCATGGTGCGCGCGGCGGCGTTCGGCATGCGCCGCGACTACCTGCAGACGGCGAATGCGCAAGTCGCGGTGATCGTGCAGGTCGAATCGGCGCGCGGCGTCGACGAAGTCGAGCGGATCGCGGCGACGCCCGGTGTCGATTGCCTGTTCGTCGGCCCGGCCGATCTCGCGGCGAGCCTCGGGCATCTCGGCGATATCCGCCACCCGGACGTCGAAACCGCGATGGCGCGCGTGCTCGCGGCGGGCAAGCAGGCGGGCGTCGCGGTCGGCATCTTCGCGGGCGACACGGCGGCCGCGCGCCAGTATCGCGAGGCCGGCTACCGGATGATCACGGTGTCGGCCGACGTGAGCTGGCTGTTGCGCGCGACGCGGCAGGCGTTGCAGGAGGTACGGTCATGAACGGCGCAGACGGTGCGTGCCGCGGGCGCGCGCGGATCGGGGCGATGGTCGGCCTGTGGGTCGTGTGGGCGGCGGCCGTCGCGCAGGGCGCGCCGCAAGCGAAGCCCGACCCGTCGCGCGAGACGCAATCGGCGGTCGCCGACTACAACGCCGGCGACTATCGCGCGGCGCTGGTGCAATTCCACGATGCGGCCGAGCGCGGCGATCGCCTCGCGCAGTTCAACTACGCGATGATGCTGCTGACGGGCGAAGGCGTGACCGCGAACGTCGACGAAGGGCTGCGCTGGCTCAAGCGCGCGGCGGAAGCGAACATGTCGCATGCGCAGTACGTGTACGGCCGGATGTTCGACGATGGCGAGTTCGTCGCGCGCAATCCGGCGGAAGCGCATCGCTGGTTCCTGCGGGCCGCGAAGCAGGGGCACGTGCAGGCCGAGCTGTCGCTCGCGAACCAGTTCCTCGACGGGCGCGGCACGCCGCGCGACAACCGGCAGGCGTTCGTGTGGTACAAGCAGGCCGCCGACGCGGGCGAGCCGACCGCGCAGTACGTGACCGCGTCGTTCTACGAGCGCGGCGGCGACGGCGTCGCGCAGAACCTGAACATCGCACGCGCGTACTACGCGGCGGCGGCCGCGCAGGGCGACGAGACGGCCGGGATGAAATTCAAGGAGCTGAGCGCGCGGCTGAAGGCGCCGGGGCCGGCATCGGGGACCGGCGCGGAGCCGGGCAAACCGCACGCGCCGCCGCAGTAAGCGGCTGCATTCGGTCCGCCCGATGCAAAACGGCGCCCGCAGGCGCCGTTGTCGTGTGCCGCAGCGCAGGCCGCGCGGTCAACTCTTCATCAACCGCCGCTGCCGCCCGACGCTCATGATCATCCCGATCGCGATGCCGAGCGTCGTGAGCGCGGTGCCGCCGTAACTCATGAACGGCAGCGGCACGCCGACGACCGGCAACACGCCGCTCACCATCCCGATATTGACGAACGCGTAGACGAAGAACGCGAGCGTGAGCGAGCCCGCGAGCAGCCGGCCGAACAGCGTCGCGCCCTGCGCGGCGATGTAGAGCCCGCGCGCGATCAGCGCCATGTACAGCGTCAGCAGCACGAGCCCGCCGGCGAGCCCCCATTCCTCCGAGAACACCGCGAAGATGAAGTCGGTGTGCTTTTCCGGAATGAATTCGAGGTGCGCCTGCGTGCCTTTCAGGTAGCCCTTGCCGAGCACGCCGCCCGAGCCGATCGCGATCACGGCCTGGATCGTGTGGAAGCCCTTGCCGAGCGGGTCGGACGTCGGGTCGAGCAGCGTACACACCCGGTGTTTCTGGTAGTCGTGCATCAGCGGCCACTGCACTTCAGGCTGGCAGATGCGTTCCTCGAACACCGCGATCGAGCCGACCGCGATCACGCCCGCGACGAGCACCGGCACGATCAGCTTGAACGACAGGCCGGCGAGGTAGATCACGAAGAAGCCGGCCGCGAACACGAGCAGGCCCGTGCCGAGGTCCGGCTGCTTCGCGATCAGCCCGACCGGCACCAGCAGGATCCCGAACGCGGCGATGAAGTCGTACCAGCGCAGCCCGCCTTCGCGGCGCTGGTAGTACCACGCGAGCATCAGCGGCGTCGCGATCTTGAGGATTTCGGACGGCTGGATCACGACGCCGACGTTCAGCCAGCGCTTCGCGCCCTTCTTGGTCATCCCGAACAGCGCGACGGCAATCAGCAGCGTGACCCCGAACGTGTAGAGCGGGACCGCGAAGCGCATCAGCGTGGTCGGCGGGATGTTGGCGATCACCCACATCAGCACGAACGTCAGCAGGATGTTGCGCAACTGGTCCTCGACGCGGCCCGGCACGTCGATCGACGCGCTGTACAGCGTGACGATGCCGACGCACAGCAGCAGGAACACGATGAGGGCGAGCGGACGGTCGAAGCCCGCGAACATCTGCTTGATCTTGTCGAGCCAGGCGCGCTTGTCGAATTGCATGCCTTTCTCCGTTAATGAGCGGTGCCGGCGTCCGCCGCTTTCGCGGGGGCCGTCGCACGATGGTTGTCGTCCCGCGGCGTGGCGACGACCGGCTGCGCGTCGCTGGCGGGCCGGCGCGGCCGGTGCGGGCGCCGGATCGGCGGCAGGCTCGCGGCCATCGGCGCCGCGGCGCTCGTGTCGGCCGGCGCCGTGGCGCTGGCGCCCGAGGCCCCCGATGCGGCGGATGCCGCTTCGGCCGCGCTGGCCGCCGACGGCACGACCGGCTGCGGCAGTGCGGTGAAGCCGGCCGCGATCGTGGCCGGTTTGGATGTGTCGCCGACCACCGGCGCGCTCACCGGCTCAGTGGCCGACGCCGCGGCGGCCACGGCCGCGGCTTCGTTCTTCGGGTTCTGGCGCTCGACCAGGTAGTAGTCGAGCACGCGACGCGCGATCGGGCCGGCGGCCTGGGCGCCCCAGCCGCCGTTTTCGACGACCAGCGCGACGGCGATCTGCGGATGGTCGACCGGCGCATATGCGATGAACAGCGCGTGGTCGCGCAGGTGTTCGGCGAGCAGGTGGCCCTTGTAGTTCGAGCCCTGCAGCGAGAACACCTGGGCGGTACCAGTCTTGCCGGCGGCGAGGTACGGCGCGCCGCGGAACACCTTGTACGCGGTGCCGGACGGGTTCTCGATCACGTTCTCCATCCCGCGCTTCACGACGTCGATGTCGGCCTGCTTGAGCGGGATCACCTCGCTTTCCTTCGGCACGGTCAGGTGGCGCGCGCGAGAGATCGGATCCTCGACTTCCTTCACGAGGTGAGGCTTCATCACGACGCCGTTGTTCGCGAGCGTCGCGGTTGCGTGCGCGAGCTGCAGGATCGTGAACGAGTTGTAGCCCTGGCCGATTCCGAGGCTGATCGTCTCGCCGTCGAACCACTTCTGCTGCGCGGCCTTCTTGAACGCCTTCTTCTTCCAGTCGGTCGACGGCAGGATCCCGCGCGCCTCGCCCTGGATGTCGATCCCGGTGATCTGGCCGAAGCCGAACGGCTTCATGAAGTTCGCGATCGCGTTCACGCCGAGGTCGCGCGCGAGCATATAGAAGTAGGTGTCGTTCGACACCATGATCGCCTTGTTCATGTCGACCCAGCCCTGGCCCGAGCGCACGTCGTTGCGGAACGTGTGGCCGCCGAACGTGAAGTAGCCCGGGTCCTGGAAGCCCCAGCCCGGCGTGCGCTTGCCGAGCGTCAGGCCCGCGAGCGCCATGAACGGCTTGTAGGTGGAGCCCGGCGGGTAGGTGCCGTGCAGCGGGCGATTCAGGAGCGGCTTGTCGGGCGAGTTGTTCAGCTCGTCCCAGGTCTGCTGGTCGATGCCGTCGACGAACGAGTTCGGGTCGAAGCTCGGCGACGACACGAACGCGAGCACGTCGCCCGTCTTCGGCTCGATCGCGACGAGCGCACCGCGCTTGCCGGCGAACGCCTGCTCGGCGACCTGCTGCAGCCCGATGTCGAGCGACAGCACGAGGTTGTTGCCGGGCGTCGCCTGCGTGCGCGACAGCGTGCGCACCGGCCGGCCGCCGGCCGTCACCTCGACTTCCTCGAAGCCCGTCAGCCCGTGCAGCTCGGTCTCGTAGCTCTGCTCGACGCCGATCTTGCCGATGTAGTCGGTGCCCTTGTAGTTGTTCGCGTCGCGGCGCGGGTCGTAGTGCTCCTGGTCGCTGTCGTTGTCGTCGCTCATCGCGTCGATGCGATCCTGGTCGCGCTTCGAGATCCGGCCGATATAGCCGATCACGTGCGCGGCCGTCATGCCGAGCGGGTACTGGCGGAACAGCCGCGCGCGCACGTCGACGCCGGGGAAGCGGAAACGCTGCGCGGTGAAGCGCGCGACTTCGGCATCGGTGAGCCGCGTGCGGATCGGCAGGCTCTCGAAGTTCTTCGAGTCTTCCTGCAGCTTCTTGAAGCGGCGGCGGTCGCGCGCGTCGATCGGGATGATCTCGGACAGCTTGTCGATCGTGTTGTCGAGCGTGTCGTCGAGCTTCGACGGCGTGATCTCGAGCGTGTACGCCGAGTAGTTCTTCGCGAGGATCACGCCGTTGCGGTCGGTGATGATCCCGCGGTTCGGCACGATCGGCGCGACCGAGATGCGGTTTTCCTCGGCCTGCAGCGCGTATTTGCCGTGCTGCATCAGCTGCAGATAGAAGAAGCGGCTCGCGAGCAGCCCGAAGCAGACGAACACGAACACGCCCGCCGCCGCGACGCGCAGGCGGAACTTCGAGAGCTGCTGTTGGGTGTCGTTGAATTCGGTCATTTAAGGGCAATCTGGCCCGCGCGCGGACGCGGGCGAGGTGCCGCCCCGGAGCGCGGCGCGCGGCGGGCGTGGGGGCGGCGGGTATTCAAGGTCGGTCCGGCTCAGATCGGGCGCGTATCGTCCGGGTCGACCGGGCGGCGTTGCGGCATCAGCAGCAGGTGGCTCGCGATCGGCCACAGCGCGGCTTCGACGAAACCGTCGACGAGGTAGCGCCAGCCGGGGAACGCGGCGCCCATCAGCAGGCGGATCACGAACGGCACGAGCTGCGCGACGACGAGCAGCGGCGTGACGTACAGCACCTGCACGCCGATCGGCATCCACAGCACGCGGCGGTGGATCGTGATCGCGCCGTACGACAGCAGCGTATAGGCGAGCGCGTGCTCGCCGAGCAGCCCCGCGTCGTGCACGTCCATCAGGATGCCGAGCGCGAACGCGACGCCCATCCCGACCTTGCGCGGCTGGTGGATGTTCCAGAACAGCAGCACGAGCGCGACGAAGTCGGGCACGCCGGGCAGGCGGCCCCACGGCATCAGGTTCAGCAGGAACGCGGCGGCGAGGCTGAAGACGATGAAGTACGGATTGACCGGCTGCAGGATGTATTGCGGGCGGTTCATCGCTGGGCTCCTGATTGCCCGGCAGCGGGCTTCGCGGGCGCGACGGCGGGCTTGGCCGGCGCGGCAGGGGCCGGCGCCGGGTTCGCACCGGCGGGCGGGGCCGCGGCGGCCGGCTTCGCGTTCGCGTCGGCCTTGTCGGCTTTCTCGGCCTTCGCGGCGGCCTTGCCCTTCTTGCCCTTCGCGCTCTTCTCGGCCGCGGGATCGGGCTCGGCCGGGCGCGGCGGGATGTCGTTCCGGTAATGCAGCACGAGCATCTGGCGCGCGCCGCGCACGGCCGCGACCGGCGCGCAGGTCACGCGGGCGAACGCGGTATCGGCGAGCTTGTCGACGCGCACGACCTTCGCGACCGGCAGGCCGGGCGGATAGACGCCGTCGAGGCCGCTCGTGACGAGTTCGTCGCCGGCGACGAGATCCGCGCTCGTCGGCACGAAGCGCAGGTCGAGCGAATCGCCCTTCGGCGTGCCGTAGATCACGCTGCGCAGGCCGGTGCGCAGCACCTGCACGGGAATCGCGAGATCGCGGTCGGTGACCAGCGTGATTTCGGATTGCAGCGGGAACACGCGCGTGACCTGCCCGATCACGCCGTCCTCGCTGACGACGGGCGAGCCGTCCTGGATGCCTTGCTGCGAGCCTTGCCCGACCACGATCTTCTGCGTGAACGGATCGCTCGTGTCGTACTGGATCTCGACCGGCGTCGATTGCGTCGCGATGTGCTGGCGCAGTTCGAGCACCGCGCGCAGATGCGCGTTTTCCTGCGTGAGCACGGCGGCCTGGTTGGCCTGCGTGGACAGTTGCAGGTTGCGTTTGCGCAGATCGTCGTTCTCGTGGCGCAGCGCCGCGCCGGTGACGGCGAGGTCGGCCGCGCCCATGAACAGGTCGCGCGGCACGAGCGCCGCGCGTTGCAGCGGGTAGAGCACCGTGCCGAGCACGCCGCGCACGATTTCGAGCGTGCTGAAGCGCGCGTCCGACACGAGGAGCGCGATGGCGAGGGCGACGAAGAAGATGAGCCGCGCGAGCGCGGGCGGACCTTGCTTGAAGAGGGGCGGCGGACTGTATTCCATGGTCGGCGCCGGGCGCGTGTGATCGGTTAAATAATGCTCAGACGCGCAAACGGCGCGGCGGTTCGTTCTGAACGAGCGATCCGGCCACGCCGCGGGTGCGTCATATCAAACGGGACTGCCTAGGCGATCACTGGGCGATCACTCGTACGAGAAGATGCTGCCCAGCTTGTCCATGCGCTCGAGCGCCATGCCCGAACCGCGCACGACGCAGGTCAGCGGATCTTCCGCGACGAGCACCGGCAGGCCGGTTTCTTCCGCGAGCAGGCGATCGAGGTCGCGCAGCAGCGCGCCGCCGCCCGTCAGCATCATCCCGCGTTCGGCGATGTCGGCGCCGAGTTCCGGCGGCGTCTGTTCGAGCGCGATCTTCACCGACGACACGATCTGGTTCAGCGGATCGGTCAGCGCTTCGAGGATTTCGTTGCTGGAGATCGTGAAGCTGCGCGGGATGCCTTCCGACAGGTTGCGGCCCTTCACTTCCATTTCCTTGACTTCGGAGCCCGGGAACGCGGAGCCGATTTCCTTCTTGATCGCCTCGGCGGTCTGCTCGCCGATCAGCATCCCGTAGTTGCGGCGGATGTAGTTGACGATCGCCTCGTCGAACTTGTCGCCGCCGACGCGCACCGAGCCTTTGTAGACGATGCCGCCGAGCGAGATCACGCCGACTTCGGTCGTGCCGCCGCCGATGTCGACGACCATCGAGCCGGTGGCTTCCGAGACCGGCAGGCCCGCGCCGATCGCCGCCGCCATCGGCTCCTCGATCAGGTAGACCTGCGACGCGCCGGCGCCGTGCGCGGCTTCCTTGATCGCGCGGCGCTCGACCTGGGTCGAGCCGCACGGCACGCAGATGATGATGCGCGGCGACGGCGAGAACATGCGCGACTCGTGGGCCGTCTTGATGAACTGCTTGATCATCTGCTCGGTGACGGTGAAGTCGGCGATCACGCCGTCCTTCATCGGGCGGATCGCCTCGATGTTGCCCGGCACCTTGCCGAGCATCTGCTTGGCTTCCTTGCCGACCGCCTGGATCGTCTTCTTGCCGTTGGGGCCGCCTTCCTGGCGGATCGACACGACGGACGGCTCATCGAGCACGATGCCCTTGCCGCGCATGTAGATCAGGGTGTTTGCGGTGCCGAGGTCGATCGCGAGATCGTTGGAGAAGTAGCTGCGCAAAAAACCGAACATTCAGAATCCTGTTTCGCTCTGGGCCGGCCCTGCATAGCGAGCGCTGAGGGCGGCAGCGGAAAAAATAACAGCCTCGGGAAGCGTGGCGGAAGCGGCCGCCGCGGCGCACGAAGCTGCGAGTGATGTCTACCGGGGATCGCACGAAGCACGCACGGCTTGCCGAAGTGGGGCGAAACGGTGCGGGAAAAGGCTGCCGGGTTTGGGTCGAACGCGTAATGATACCTTATAATTTCACGGTATTTGAATCGAAACGGGCGGTATTTTTGCCGCTTCGGCCCCGATTTTTGAGGGTGGGATCGCACCCTCCAACCCCCCGCCGCAGTGCTGCTTTCGATGCACTGCGCAGCCTTGTTTTTCCGGTGATCGCATGGCCCTGACCCTGACCGATGTGAAACGCATCGCGCACCTGGCGCGACTCGAAATGGCCGACGCCGACGCCGAGCACATGCTCGGCCAGCTCAATGAATTCTTCGGCCTCGTCGAGCAGATGCAGGCGGTCGATACCGCCGGCATCGCGCCGCTCGCCCACCCGATCGAACAGATCCAGGAAGTCGCGCAGCGCCTGCGCGACGACGCCGTGACGGAAGTCGTCAATCGCGACGACAACCAGCGTCCGGCGCCGGCCGTCCAGGACGGCCTCTATCTCGTGCCGAAGGTGATCGAGTAAGCATTCGATGACAAGCGCGCCGGCCGTCCAGCGCCGCGCGCGACCCAGAATTCCCAGGAAAACCACTCAATGCACGCAAAAAGCCTGACCGAACTGCGCGCCGCGCTCGCCGCCAAGGAATGCTCGGCCGTCGAGCTCGCGCAGCACTACCTGAAACGGATCGACGCCGCGCGCGACCTGAACGCGTTCGTTCAAGTCGACGCCGACCTCACCCTCGCGCAGGCGAAAGCCGCCGACGCCGAACTCGCGCGCGGCGCGGGCGGCGCGCTGACCGGCCTGCCGATCGCGCACAAGGACGTGTTCGTCACGCGCGGCTGGCGCTCGACCGCCGGCTCGAAGATGCTCGCGAATTACGAGAGCCCGTTCGACGCGACCGTCGTCGCCCGCCTGCAGGCGGCCGGCATGGTCACGCTCGGCAAGACCAACATGGACGAGTTCGCGATGGGCTCGTCGAACGAGAATTCCGCGTTCGGCGCGGTGAAGAACCCGTGGGACACGAACGCGGTGCCGGGCGGCAGCTCGGGCGGCAGCTCGGCCGCCGTCGCCGCGCGCCTCGCGCCGGCCGCGACCGGCACCGACACCGGCGGCTCGATCCGCCAGCCCGCGTCGTTCGCGGGCGTGACGGGCATCAAGCCGACCTACGGCCGCGTGTCGCGCTACGGGATGATCGCGTTCGCGTCGTCGCTCGACCAGGGCGGCCCGATGGCGCAGAGCGCGTCCGACTGCGCGCTGCTGCTGAACGCGATGGCCGGCTTCGACGAGCGTGACTCGACGAGCCTCGAGCGCGACGACGAAGACTTCACGCGCCACCTCGGGCAGCCGTGGGCGGCCGGCAACGACGCGGGCAAGCCGCTCGCCGGCCTGCGCATCGGCTTGCCGAACGAGTATTTCGGCGCCGGCCTTGCCGACGACGTGCGCGCGACGATCGACGCGGCGCTCAAGCAATACGAAGCGCTCGGCGCGACGCTCGTGCCGGTGTCGCTGCCGAAGACGGAGCTGTCGATCCCCGTGTACTACGTGATCGCGCCGGCGGAAGCGTCGTCGAACCTGTCGCGCTTCGACGGCGTGCGCTTCGGCCACCGCGCCGCGCAGTACGGCGACCTGCTCGACATGTACAAGAAGTCGCGCGCCGAAGGCTTCGGGCCTGAAGTGAAGCGCCGGATCCTGGTCGGCACGTATGTGCTGTCGCACGGCTACTACGACGCGTACTACCTGCAGGCGCAGAAGATCCGCCGCATCATCGCGAACGATTTCCAGGAAGCGTTCAAGTCCTGCGACGTGATCATGGGCCCGGCGTCGCCGACGGTCGCATGGGATCTCGGCGCGAAGGGCGACGATCCGGTGCAGATGTATCTCGCGGATATCTACACGTTGTCGGTGAGCCTCGCCGGTCTGCCCGGCATGAGCGTGCCGTGCGGCTTCGGCGCGGGCGCGAACGCGCAGCGCCCGGTCGGCCTGCAGATCATCGGCAACTATTTCAACGAAGCCCGGATGCTGCAGGTCGCCGACGCGTTCCAGCGCGCGACCGACTGGCACAAGCAAGTTCCGGCAGGGGTGTAAGCACATGGCTACTCAGTGGGAAGTCGTTATCGGTCTCGAGACGCACGCGCAACTGTCGACCGTCTCGAAGATTTTCTCGGGCGCATCGACGCAGTTCGGCGCCGAGCCGAACACGCAGGCGTGCCCGGTCGACCTGGCGCTGCCGGGCGTGCTGCCGGTGCTGAACCGCGGCGCGGTCGAGCGGGCGATCCGCTTCGGCCTCGCGATCGGCTCGACCATCGCGCCGCGCAGCATCTTCGCGCGCAAGAATTATTTCTACCCCGATCTGCCGAAGGGCTATCAGATCAGCCAGTACGAGATTCCGGTCGTGCAGGGCGGCCAGATCACGATCCAGGTGCCGGCCAACGAAAAGGCCGGCAAGGCTGCGTACGAGAAAACGGTCAACCTGACCCGCGCGCACCTCGAGGAAGATGCGGGCAAGTCGCTGCATGAAGACTTCGCCGGGATGACGGGGATCGACCTGAACCGCGCGGGCACGCCGCTGCTCGAGATCGTCACCGAGCCGGAAATGCGCAGCGCGGCCGAGGCCGTCGCGTACGCGAAGGCACTGCACGGGCTCGTCGTGTGGCTCGGCATCTGCGACGGCAACATGCAGGAAGGCTCGTTCCGCTGCGACGCGAACGTGTCGGTGCGCCCGGTCGGCCAGGAGAAGTTCGGCACGCGCGCGGAAATCAAGAACCTGAACTCGTTCCGGTTCCTCGAGGAAGCAATCAACTACGAAGTGCGTCGGCAGATCGAGCTGATCGAGGACGGCGGCGAAGTCGTGCAGGAAACGCGCCTCTACGATCCGGACAAGCGCGAGACGCGTTCGATGCGCAGCAAGGAAGACGCGCACGATTACCGCTACTTCCCCGATCCCGACCTGATGCCGCTCGTGATCGGCCAGGACTGGATCGAGCGCGTGCAGTCCGGCATGCCGGAACTGCCGGCCGCGATGCAGCAGCGCTTCGTCGACGAGTACGGCGTGTCCGCGTACGACGCGGGCGTGCTGACGTCGAGCAAGGCGATGGCCGCGTACTTCGAGGCGGTGGTCGCGAAGGCCGGCGCGGCGAATGCGAAGATCGCCGCGAACTGGCTGATGGGCGACGTGTCGTCGCAACTGAACCGCGACGGCATCGAGATCGACGCGATTCCCGTCTCGGCCGCGCAGCTCGCGCTGCTGCTGCAGCGCATCGCCGACGGCACGATCTCGAACAAGATCGCGAAGGAAATCTTCGCGACGATCTGGGACGAGAAGGCGACCGACGAAGGTGCGGCCGACCGCATCATCGACGCGAAGGGCCTGAAGCAGATCTCCGACACCGGCGCGCTGGAAGCGATCATCGACGAAGTGCTCGCGGCGAACGCGAAGTCGGTCGAGGAATTCCGCGCGGGCAAGGAAAAGGCGTTCAACGCGCTGATCGGCCAGGCGATGAAGGCGACCAAGGGCAAGGCCAATCCGCAGCAGGTCAACGAGCTGC
Organism: Burkholderia sp. EMB26; assembly: GCF_024730645.1. Lineage (NCBI taxonomy): Bacteria > Pseudomonadati > Pseudomonadota > Betaproteobacteria > Burkholderiales > Burkholderiaceae > Burkholderia > Burkholderia sp. EMB26. The sequence goes on along the minus strand of NZ_CP078070.1, from coordinate 3,490,478 downwards.
TGAAGAAGAAGCTCGGCTGAGCATGCGCGCGCGCCTGAACCGCGCTTGACGACGGGCCGCTCCCGACCAGTTCGGGGCGGCCCGTCGCGTTTGGTGGATGCGTTATCGTATGCATCGCACCGTCCAACGGAGGAACGAATGGCGAAACAACCGTCGCTCGACGATTTCCGCGTGCCGTACAGCACGCGCGAGAAGGAAGCCGCCGCATTCAGGCTCGACGCGTTCGACCCGGCCGCGAAGCCGTTTTCGTCCGGCTCGAAGGAGGCCGACCGTGAACGGCTGTCGGTCGTGTCGACCGAGCTCGACGTGCAGCAGGAGCGCCTGCACACGCAGCAGAAGAAGCGCGTGCTGCTCGTGCTGCAGGGGATGGATACGAGCGGCAAGGACGGCACCGTGCGCGCGGTGTTTCGCGAGGTCGATCCGCTCGGCCTGCGCATCGTGCCGTTCAAGGCGCCGACGCCGATCGAGGCCGCGCACGACTTCCTGTGGCGCGTGCATGCGCAGGTGCCGGCGGCCGGCGAGCTCGCGATCTTCAACCGCAGCCACTACGAAGACGTGCTGGTGCCGCGCGTGCTCGGCGCGATCGGCGACAAGGAGTGCGAGCGCCGCTACCGGCAGATCCGCGATTTCGAGACGATGCTGTTCGAGAACGGCACGACCATCATCAAGTGCTTCCTGCACATCTCGAAGGACGAGCAGCGCGCGCGGTTGCAGGCGCGCATCGACGATCCGACCAAGCACTGGAAATTCGACATCGCCGATCTCGACGCGCGCAAGCACTGGGACGCCTACCAGTCCGCGTACCGCGACGCGCTCGCCGCGACGTCGGCCGAGCATGCGCCGTGGTACGTGATCCCGGCGAATTCGAAGACGCACCGCAACGTGATGATCGCCGAGCTGCTGCTGCGCACGATGACCGACATGAAGCTGGAATTCCCGCCGCCGAAGCCCGAGCTCGAAGGCGTGAAGATCCGTTAAGCTGCCCCCTGTAAAAATATCGAACTGAACGGAACCCGACATGATGCGAGTGATCACCGCCAACCTGAACGGCATCCGCTCCGCCGCGAAGAAGGGCTTCTTCGACTGGCTCGGCGAACAGAACGCCGATTGCGTGTGCGTGCAGGAAATCAAGGTATCGGCCGACGACCTGCCGGCCGAATTCGTCGAGCCGCACGGCTTCAAGAGCTATTTCCACCACGCCGAGAAGAAGGGCTACAGCGGCGCGGGCGTGTACAGCCGCCGCGAGCCCGATGACGTGATCATCGGTTTCGGCAGCAGCGAATTCGATCCCGAGGGGCGTTACGTCGAGGCGCGCTACGGCAAGCTGTCGGTCGTGTCGGTGTACGTGCCGTCCGGCTCGAGCGGCGAGGAGCGCCAGCAGGCGAAGTACCGCTTCATGGCCGAATTCATGCCGCACCTCGCCGCGCTGAAGAAGAAGCGCGAGGTGATCCTGTGCGGCGACGTGAACATCGTCCACAAGGAAATCGACATCAAGAACTGGAAGAGCAACCAGAAGAACTCGGGCTGCCTGCCGGAAGAGCGCGAGTGGCTCACGAAGCTGTTCGACGACGTCGGCTACGTCGACGTGTTCCGCACGCTCGACCCGCGTCCCGAGCAGTACACGTGGTGGAGCAACCGCGGCCAGGCGTACGCGAAGAACGTCGGGTGGCGGATCGATTACCAGATCGCGACGCCGGGCGTGGCCGGGACCGCGAAAAGCACGTCGATCTTCAAGGACATCAAGTTCAGCGACCATGCGCCGCTGACGGTCGACTACGACTACCAGAAGTGATGGCCGGCGGCTGCGCCGCGCGCGCAGCCGCCGGGCCATTCATCCCGGTCGCCGGATGCAAAACGGGCCGCCTGTTCCGACAGGCGGCCCGTTTCGCTTGGGGCGGCGCTTACTGCCTGAGCGACGCCATGTCGATCACGAACCGGTACTTCACGTCGCTCTTCAGCATCCGCTCGTAGGCCGTGTTGATCTGCTGCATCGGAATCGTCTCGATATCGGACGTGATCCCGTGTTCCGCGCAGAAATCGAGCATTTCCTGCGTTTCCGCGATCCCGCCGATCAGCGAACCCGCGAGGCGGCGGCGCTTGAAGATCAGGTTGAACACCTGCGGCGACGGATGGTCGTGCTCCGGCGCGCCGACGAGCGTCATCGTGCCGTCGCGCTTGAGCAGGTGCAGGAACGGATTCAGGTCGTGCTGCGCGGCGACCGTGTTCAGGATGAAGTCGAAGCTGTTCAGGTGCGCGTTCATCTGCGCTTCATCCTTCGAGATCACGACTTCGTGCGCGCCGAGCCGCTTGCCGTCCTCGATCTTCGACGGCGACGTCGTGAACAGCACGACGTGCGCGCCCATCGCGCGCGCCAGCTTCACACCCATGTGGCCGAGGCCGCCGAGACCGACGATGCCGACCTTCTTGCCGGGGCCGACGTTCCACTGCCGCAGCGGCGAGTAGGTCGTGATCCCCGCGCACAGCAGCGGCGCCGCGCCGGCCGGGTCGAGCGTGTCCGGCACGCGCAGCACGAACGCCTCGTCGACGACGAGCTGCGTCGAATAGCCACCGTACGTGATGTCGCCCGTCACGCGGTCCTGGCCGTTGTAGGTGCCGACGAAGCCGTTCTCGCAATACTGCTCGAGGCCTTCTTCGCAGCTCGCGCAGGTGCGGCACGAATCGACGAGACAGCCGACGCCGACCAGCTCGCCGACCTTGAAGCGCGACACCTGCGGGCCGGTCGCGCTCACGCGGCCGACGATTTCATGGCCCGGCACGACCGGGTAGATCGTGTTGCGCCATTCGTTGCGCGCCTGGTGAAGGTCCGAGTGGCAGACGCCGCAGTAGAGGACGTCGATCTGGACGTCGAGGTCGCGCAGCGCGCGACGCTGGAATTCGAACGGGGCGAGCGGCGACTGCGCATCGGTCGCCGCGTAGGCATAGGTCGTACTCATGCAAGGGCTCCTTGTCCGGAAAACATCCGGCGAAACAGACTGCCGTCGCATCATGTGGCGATGCGGCGAGACAGGACGTCATCGTAAGGAGCGCGGCGCCGCGGCGAAATACACGAAGGTCTGGAAGATTTGCCTATTCCTCTCGAATTGCCCGCGAACAGCCGTCAAAATGTGTCCAAGGTGCTACATTGCGAGCCAGATTCTCTTGCCGGACAGGGCCGTACCGATGAGCTTCCAACCCCTTTTGGCCGACGCGGGCGAGCGCCTGCAGCGCCGCATGATCGAGCTGCACACGCGCCTCGCGCCGAACGAGGGCGACACGCTCGCGGCGCTCGACGGCGTGCGCTTCATCCGTGTGACCCATCCGGCGCCGCGCATGCCGGTGCTGTACGAGCCGAGCATCATCGTCGTGTGCCAGGGGCGCAAGCTCGGCTATCTCGGCGACCGCTCGTTCGTGTACGACGCGCAGCAGTATCTGGTGCTGTCGGTGCCGCTGCCGTTCGAATGCGAGACCTTCGCGAGCATGGACGAGCCGTTTCTCGCGATCTCGATCCGCGTCGATCTCGCGGTGATCGCCGAACTCGCGATCCTGCTCGACGAGACGCTCGGCGCGGCGGTCAGCGAGCCGCTCGGCGTCTATTCGACGCCGCTCGACGCGCCGTTGGCCGATGCCGTCGTGCGCCTGCTCGAAGCGCTCGCGTCGCCGCACGACACACGGGTGCTGGGGCCGGCGATCATGCGCGAGATCGCGTATCGCGTGCTGACTGGCGAGCAGGGCGACGCGATGCGCGCGGCGCTCGTGCAGCAGCATCATTTCGGCCGCATCGCGAAGGCGTTGCGGCGCATCCATGCGGAGCTGAAGGCCGATCTCGACGTCGAGACGCTCGCCCGCGAAGCCGGGATGAGCCTCGCGGTGTTTCACGCGCAGTTCAAGCACGTGACGGCGACGTCGCCGATGCAGTACGTGAAGACCGCGCGGCTGCACCAGGCGCGGCTGATGATGGTGCGCGACGGGCTCGGCGCCGGCGCGGCGGCCGCGCGGGTCGGCTATGCGAGCGCGTCGCAGTTCAGCCGCGAGTTCAAGCGGCTGTTCGGCCGCAGCCCGGGAGACGAAGTGCGCTGGATGCGCGACAGCGGGGTGCGCCCGGCCATGGCCGACGCGCACGCGTAGCGTCCCGGCGCCGCGCGGCGGTTCAGCGCCGCACGATCTTGCGCCGCTGCGCGCTGATGCCCGCGTAGTCGGGCAGCGATTCGACACGCTTGCCCGTCGCCTTCGCGTACAGCGGCATCAGGTCCGGCAGCCGGTTCAGCAGGTCCTGGCGGCGCGCGCTGCTGTACGGATGCGTGTAGATGAAGCCCGACGCCTTGTTCGCGCGGGTCGCGACCGCGAGCTTGTCCCACAGCGTGATCGCCGCGCGCGGATCGAAGCCCGCGCGGGCGGCGATGTCGCCGCCGATCACGTCGGCCTCGGTCTCGTCGGTCGGGTCGTAGTGGAGCGATTGCAGGCGCTCGCCGAGGTTCAGCGCCTGCGGCAGCGGATCGCCGACGCCGAACAGCGGCGGCAGCGCGGCCGCGCGCAGCGACGTCTGCGAGGTCACGCTGAAGTTGCTGCGCGCGTGTTCGCGCAGCGCATGGGCGATGCCGTGCGCGAGCAGCACGCCGAGCTCGTCGTCGTTCAGGCGCACCCGATCGAGCATGCCGCCGTACACGAGCACCTTGCCGCCCGGCAGGCAGGTCAGGCGGATGTCGCGCGAGCGGATCGCGTTCACGTCCCAGGCCCAGCTTTTCACGCGGTCGTTCCACTTCACCGAATACGGCGCGAGCTTCGCGACGATCGCGCGCAGCCGCTTCACGCGCGGCTGGTTCGCGCTCAGCAGCCGGTTGCTGTCGGCGGCCGCCTGGACGATCTGTGCGTACTCGTTCGCGGTGAGCTGTTCGAGCAGCGGCGACGGGATCAGCGTGCGGAATGCGATCGCGTTGCCGTAACGGACCTGCTGCGGCGTCGGCGTATAGGCCTTCGCGGGCGCCGCGGCGCCGGTCGGCTGCGCGCCTTCCGCGATGGACGGCGCGGCGGGCGCGGCCGCCGTCGCAGGCGCGGGCGGCGTCGCCGGCGCGGAGCCCGCCGCGGTCGCGCCGGTGTCGCTCGCGCAGGCGTCCATCGCGGCCAGTGCCGCGGCGCCGATGCTCAACGCAGCCGCGACGCGGGCGAGACGATGCAGGCGGTTACTGCGCACGGCTCGCCTCGCCGTCGCGTGCGGTACCGTTCCACGGCGCGATCCTGAACAGCAGCAGCATGCCGGGAATCGCGAGCGCGGTACACACGATGAAGTAGTCGAACCAGCCGATCTTCGCGACGATGAAGCCGCTCGCGGCCGACGCGAGCGTGCGCGGCACCGACGCGAGGCTCGTGAACAGCGCGAACTGCGTGGCCGTATAGCGCGGGTCGGTCGTGCTCGCGATATAGGCGACGAACGCGGCCATCGTCAGGCCGGTCGTGAAGGTTTCGAAGCCGTAGACGATCGCGAGCGCGACCGTCATCGGGCTGAATTGCGGCGTGACGGCGATGCCGAACACCGACAGCGCGGACGCGATCGCGTGACTCGTCGACACGGTGAAGTCGTACAGCATCGCGAGCACCGGCGAGCCGGGGCCGAGCTGCGCGAGCCACGCGAAGCCGAGCGTCGACACCAGCTGCAGCGCGCCGAAGATCCACAGCCCGCGGCCGATGCCGATCTTCACGAGCCAGATGCCGCCGATGATGCCGCCCAGCACGCTCGCGACGAGCGCGGTGGTTTTCGCGACGATGCCGATCTCGGTGCGCGTGAAGCCGATGTCGAGGAAGAACGACGTCGACAGCGTGGTGGCCATCGTGTCGCCGATCTTGTACAGGAAAATGAACGCGATGACGAGCAGCGCGCCGGCCCAGCCGTCGCGCTGGATGAATTCGCGGAACGGCAGCACGATCGCGTCGCGCAGGTTGCGCGGCGGCGCGCCGACCACTTCCGGCTCGCGCACGACGAGCGTCATCAGGATGCCCGGCAGCATGAACGCCCCGGTGATCGCGAACACGGCGTCCCACGGCATGTGGTCGGACAGGATCAGCGCCAGTGAGCCGGGGATCAGCGCGGCGAGCTTGTACGCGTTCACGTGCACCGCGTTGCCGAGGCCCTGCTCGGTGTCGCGCAGCAGCTCGCGGCGGTACGCGTCGATCACGATGTCGGCGCTCGCACCGAAGAACGCGACGAGCGTGGTGAGCGCGGCGACCGTCCAGATCGAGTCGCGCGGCGACACGAAGCCGAGCGCGGCGATCGCGCCCGCGACCAGCAGCTGCGTGAGCAGCAGCCAGCCGCGCCGGCGGCCCGGCCGCCAGCCGGGCAGGCGCGGGATGTAGCGGTCCATCAGCGGCGCCCACAGGAACTTCCACGTATACGGGAACTGGATCAGCGCGAACAGGCCGATTTCCTTCAGGTTCACGCCTTCGGAGCGCAGCCATGCCTGCACGAGGTAGACGAGCGTGAAGAGGGGCAGACCCGACGTGAAGCCCAGGAACACGCAGATCAGCATGTGCGTGTTCAGATAGGCTCGCCAGCCGGGGTGATCCTCGTGAGCGGTGAGTGCGGGCGCCTCGTGTGGCGTTTTCGACATGGACTGGAACTGGGTAGCGTTGACTGATGGCGGCGGCAGCGCAGGCGGCGCGAGCGGCGCACGAGGGGCGACCGCTCGCGCGTGCGGACCGGAGCTTCCGTCAACGGCCCCCCGGCTCAGCTGCGCTTGACGCGGTAGACAGCAAGACTACCACGCCAGTTCGCTCCCCATCGAATCGGCTGGCCTTCGTGCAGCACGATGCGGTCGAGAATCGTGACGCCGACCTCGGGCGCGAGCGCCTCGAAATCCTTGATCGTCAGCACCCGCACGTTCGGCGTGTTGTGCCACTGGTAAGGCAGCGACTTCGACACCGGCATGCGGCCGCGCAGCACCGACAGCCGGTGCGCCCAGTAGCCGAAGTTCGGGAACGACACGATGCATTCGCGCCCGACCCGCGCGGTTTCGCGCAGGATCGCGGCGGTCTGGTGAATCGTCTGCAGCGTCTGCGACAGGATCGCGATGTCGAAGCTGTGGTCCTCGAACAGGCGCAGGCCGTCCTCGAGGTTCTGCTGGATCACGTTGATGCCGTTCTTCGTGCTCGCGAGCACGCCCGCGTCGTTCAGCTCGATCCCGTAGCCGGTGACGTCCAGCTCTTCCATCAGCAGCGACAGCAGCGAGCCGTCGCCGCAGCCGAGGTCGAGCACGGTCGCACGCGGCTCGACCCAGCGCGCGATCGCGCGGAAGTCCGCGCGCGCGGACAGGGAATTCAGCGCTTGCTGGTTCATGCTCCTACCTCGTTGGCGATTCGTTCGTAATACGCGCGGATCAGGTTGTGATAACGCGCATCGTCGAGCAGGAACGCATCGTGGCCGTGCGGCGCATCGATTTCCGCGTAGCTGACCGTGCGCTTGTTGTCGAGCAGCGCCTTCACGATCTCGCGCGAGCGCGCGGGCGCGAAGCGCCAGTCGGTCGAGAAGCTCGCGATCAGGTACTTCGCCTGCGTGTGCGCGAGCGCGGCCGTCAGGTTGCCGTCGAACGCCTTCGCCGGATCGAAGTAGTCGAGCGCGCGCGTGATCAGCAGGTAGGTGTTCGCGTCGAAGTAGTCGGCGAACTTGTCGCCCTGGTAGCGCAGGTACGACTCGACCTCGAACTCGACGTCGAAGCTGAAGTTGTACGCGTCGAGCGCGCCGTCGGCGCGGCGCAGCGCCCGGCCGAATTTCTCGGCCATGTCGTCGTCGGACAGGTACGTGATGTGGCCGATCATCCGCGCGACGCGCAGGCCGCGCTTCGGCTTCACGCCGTGCGCGTAGTAGTCGCCGCCGTGGAAATCGGGATCGGACAGGATCGCCGAGCGCGCGACCTCGTTGAATGCGATGTTCTGCGCGGACAGCTTCGGCGTCGACGCGATGTCGATGCAGTGCGCGACGCGTTCCGGATACATCAGGCTCCACGCGAGCGCCTGCATGCCGCCGAGGCTGCCGCCCATCACCGCGGCGAAGCGCTCGATGCCGAATGCGTCGGCGACGCGCGCTTGCGCATGCACCCAGTCCTCGACGGTGACCACCGGGAACTTCGCGCCGTACGGCTTGCCGGTCGACGGATCGATGCTCATCGGTCCGGTCGAGCCGAAACACGAGCCGAGGTTGTTCACGCCGATCACGAAGAAGCGGTTGGTGTCGAGCGGCTTGCCCGGGCCGACCATGTTGTCCCACCAGCCGGTGCTGCGCGGATCGTCCGCGTAGACGCCGGCGACGTGGTGCGACGCGTTGAGCGCGTGGCAGACGAGCACCGCGTTCGAGCGCGCGGCGTTGAGCTCGCCGTACGTCTCGACGACGAGCTGATAGTTGCCGATCACGCTGCCGCTTTGCAAGCGCAGCGGTTCGGCGAAGTGCATGGTCTGTGGAGCGACGATGCCGATCGATTCCATTCGTTCCGCCTTATGACTGGGCGGCTAAATGGTGTCGGCGATGCGCGGAGGCGAAGGTGCGCGGCTGACGACCTCTTTAGCCGCATTTGTAGTGAACCGCCAGGGCGAACGCACAGCCACGCCCTGGCCGGTTCGCGCGCCCGCAATCGAGTCAGCAAATCGGCGCGCTTCCGACCTGCCGCCCGTGGGGCGACAGTCGGCAAAGTATAGCGGAAATTGCGAGGCCCGGATTCGGGCGCATGGCGGGGCGCGCCGTCATGCGTCGGTCACTGCAGGATCAGCCGCAGATGCGCATCGGCCTGCTCGCCCGGCGGCTTCTGGAACCCGCCTTTCGCGAACCGATGCCACCGGCCGATCACGTAGCTGACGAGCAGGCTCGCGCGGGCGCCGGGATCGTAGTCGGCGGGCAGCACGAACGGCGTCGCGCCGTCCTGCGGCGCATTCGCCTCGGTACGCGCGACGCGCAGGCATTGCTTGACGGTCGCCTCGATCCGGTCGAGCAGCTGGTTCACGCGCTCGGTGAGCCGCTCGTCCTCGCCGACCAGCGCCTCGCCGGTCAGCACGCGCGTCATGCCGGGGTTCTTCGCGGCGAAATTGAGCATCGTCAACGCGATCGTGCGGGCCTGCAGCACGCCGTTCGGCTCTTTCGCGACGATCTGGTTGACGAGCCCGAACAGCGCCTGTTCGATGAACTCGATCAACCCTTCGTACATCTTCGCCTTGCTGGTGAAGTGCCGATACAGCGCGGCCTCCGACACGTCGAGCCGGGCCGCGAGCGCGGCGGTGGTGATTTTCTCGGGTTTCGGGGCCTCGAGCATCGCCGCGAGCGTCTGCAGGATCATGACGCGGCGCTCGCCTGGCTTCGGGCGCGGGCGCGAGGGTGTGGCCTGGCCTTCCGTTACGGCTTGGTCCTGCGGGTAAGTCGGCTGCATTTTTGTCGCCCCGATCGTGTGCCCAGTCGCAGCGATTTTAACGAACGAATGCGCTGGTCGACATAATGCGGACGTCCGGTCGCCGGCAGATGGCCGGGCAAGTGGCCGGTGATCCATATCGTGCCGATGCCCAGACGCTTGTAGCGTTTCAGGTGGCCGCGCGTATCCTCGACGAGGATCGCGTCGGCGAGCCGTGCGTGCGCGGCGCGCAGCGTCCGGCGCAGCATCGTGTGATCGGGCTTCGCGCGCCACGTGCGGCGGTCGCGCATGTGCTCGATCGCGATCACGCGCTCGAACAGCCGCTCGATGCCCAGCTCGCGCAGCACCGCACGCGCATAGTTTTCCGGCGCGTTGGTCAGGATCAGCTTGCGGCCCGGCAGCGCGGCGACGATCCGCGCGAGGCCGCGCTCGGCCCGCACCATCGCGGGCAGGTCGGAAAACGTGTGGACCACGCGCAGGAAATCGTGCGGGTCGATCGGGTGATGGCGCGTGAGACCGAGCAGCGCGGCGCCGTAGCGCTCGGTGTAGTCGGTGCGCAGGCGGTCGGCTTCGGCGCGCCCGACCTGCAGCGCGTCGATGATGTATTGCGTCATCGCACGGTTGATCTCGGGAAAGATCGCATGCGATGCGTGGTGCAGCGTGTTGTCCAGATCGAACAACCAGACCGGCGCGCCGGCGCGCGGCCGGCTGCGCGAGATGCGCCGGCGCCGCAGCGGGGCCGGCAGGTCGGGGCGGGCAGGCGGGCGGCGCGCGCTCAATGCGAGCGGATCATCGTGCCGAACGGCTGCTCGGTCAGGATTTCCAGCAGCACCGAATGCTCGATCCGGCCGTCAACGATGTGCACCGACTTCACGCCGCTCTTCGCGGCGTCGAGCGCCGACGAGATCTTCGGCAGCATGCCGCCGGAGATCGTGCCGTCCTCGAACAGCGCGTCGATCTCGCGCGCGGACAGGTCGGTCAGCAGGTTGCCGTCCTTATCCATCACGCCCGGGATGTTGGTCATCATCAGCAGCTTCTCGGCGTTCAGCACCGTGGCGAGCTTGCCTGCGACCAGATCCGCGTTGATGTTGTACGACAGGCCGTCTTCACCGAAGCCGATCGGCGAGATCACCGGGATGAACGCGTCGTCCTGCAGCGCCTTCACGACCGCCGGGTTGATCGCCTCGACTTCGCCGACCTGGCCGATGTCGATGTACTGGCCCGGGTTGTCGCGGTCCGGCATCAGCAGCTTGCGCGCGTGGATCAGGCCGCCGTCCTTGCCCGTCAGGCCCACCGCGTGGCCGCCGAAGTGGTTGATCAGCATCACGATGTCCTGCTGCACTTCGCCGCCCAGCACCCATTCGACGACTTCCATCGTCTCTTCGTCGGTGACGCGCATGCCCTGGATGAAGGTGCCGGCCTTGCCGATCTTCTTCAGCGCGTGATCGATCTGCGGACCGCCGCCGTGGACGATCACCGGATTGATGCCGACCAGTTTCAGCAGGATCACGTCGCGCGCGAAGCCTTGCTTGAGCCGCTCTTCCGTCATCGCGTTGCCGCCGTATTTGATGACCACGGTCTTGCCGTGGTAACGACGGATGTACGGCAGCGCCTCCGCGAGGATTTCTGCTTTCAGCGTGGGGGCGATCTGCGAGAGGTCGATGGGCTCGGACATGGCGGCGGCTCTGGCTGGGAACGGTTGAAACAGGCCGAATTGTACAGGAGTGGCGCAGCGCAGCATCGGGTTTTTGGGCCGATCGGAACACCGGCGGCGCGCCGCGGCATCGCACGCGGCGGCCCGCCGGCTATGGCGCGGCGCGATTCGGGCGGCGCTCGCACGGGCGACACCGGCGGGCTGGCGCGCGCGTGTTTGCGGTGGAGCCTGGTCAGGCGGCCGACGTGCAAAATCCGGCCGCCGCGCTATGCTTGTCGCGTGGGGCGATGTCCCGCCCGCTTCCGCGATTGCGCCATGACCGATTCCGCCGCCGACGCCCGTTCCGCTCCGCGCCGTGCGCGCTGCCCGCGCTGCGGGCGCGGCTTCGACTGCGGCGCGCACACGCAGCCGTTCGACTGCTGGTGCGCGTCGATGCCGGTGCCGCCCGGCGGTACGCCGCCCGCGGCCGGCGCGCGGTGCCGGTGCCCCGAGTGTCTGGCCGACGAGATCGCGCAGCGCATGGCCGGCGCGGCCGGTTGACGGTGCCGCGCCACGCACGCGCCTCGCCCGTTCGCGTGCGCCGATCCGGCCCCGCTAGAGGCGCCGGGCGCTAAACGGGTAAACTGCTCGGATGCAACGAATCACCACCACCGGGCGCGTCAACCTCAGTCACCTGTTCTGGCTCCGTAATCTCGCGATCATCGGCCAGCTCGTGACGATCGGCGTTGTGCAGACCTATTTCGGCGTGCATCTGCCGTTGCCGGCGATGCTGATGGTCATCGCGCTCGAAATCGTTTTCAACGCGCTGACCTGGGTGCGCGTGCTGCGTGCGCGGCCCGAGACCAATTTCGAGCTGCTCGGCCAGCTGTGGGTCGACCTTGGTGCGCTGTCCGCGCTGCTGTTCCTGTCGGGCGGGACGACCAACCCGTTCGTGTCGCTGTACCTGCCGTCGCTCGCGATCGCGGCGGCCGTGCTGCCGTGGCACCTGATGATCTGGCTCGCGGCGTTCGCGGTCGCCTGCTACGCGGCGCTCGGCTTCGACTCGGTGCCGCTCAACATGGACAACCCGGCGAACCTGTTCGATTACTACCGTACCGGCATGTGGGCGAACTTCATGGTCAGCGTCGGGCTGATCGCGTGGTTCGTCGCGCGCATGTCGAATGCGCTGCGCCAGCGCGACGCGGCGCTCGGCGAGGCGCAGGCGCATCTGCTGCGCGACGAGCGGGCCGTCGCGCTCGGCGTGCAGGCCGCCACCGTCGCGCATGAAATGGGCACGCCGCTGTCGACGATCGCGATGCTCGCCGAGGAGTTGCGCGACGCGGCGCGCGCCGATCCTGGGCTGGCGCGCTACGAGGCCGACCTGAAGGTGCTCGAGGAACAGATGACGCTGTGCACGTCGGCGCTCGCGCGCCTGCGCAGCCGCGCGAGCGCGCCGGCGAGCCGCCAGCCGGTGGACGACTGGCTCGACACGTTCGTCGAGCACTGGCGCCTGCGGCATCCGCACGTGCAGTTCGAACTGCTCGGCGCGCGCCCGGCCGGCGTCGCGCTCGACGATACGGTCGCGGCCGGCCAGATCCTGACGATCCTGCTCGACAACGCCGCGCGCGCGAGCCCGCAGCGCGTGACGCTTGCCGCGAAGGTCGCGCACGATCGCGCGGCCGACGAAATCGAATTCGAGGTATGCGACGATGGGCCCGGCATTCCGGCCGCGCTGCGCGAATCGCTCGGCGCGATGCCGGTCGACAGCACGCAGGGCGGGCACGGCGTCGGCCTGTATCTCGCGTTCAGTGCGGCCGCGCGGCTCGGCGGCGAGATCGAACTGTCCGATGTCACGCCGCGCGCGGCGGGCGGCAACGGGCGCGCCGGCGGTGCGGCAAATGGCCACGCGGCGGCGGCCTCGGGACAACGCGCGGGATCACGCACGGGTGCACCGGCAGCCGAACGGCCAGCCGGCACGCCGGACAGCCGCCCGGCCGGCGCCGCGGCCGGGCGCGGCACGCGGGCCGTGCTGCGCCTGCCGGTCGTGCGCGTCGCGATGCCGGCGGCCTCAACCAACACGTAGACGGAGAAACCCCATGAGCGAGAACAATTTCCTGGTGATCGACGACAACGAGGTGTTCGCGGGCACGCTCGCGCGCGGCCTCGAGCGCCGCGGTTACGCGGTCCAGCAGGCGCACGACAAGGAGGCGGCGCTCCGGCTCGCCGCAGGCGGCAAGTTCCAGTTCATCACCGTCGACCTGCATCTCGGCGAGGATTCGGGGCTGAGCCTGATCGCGCCGTTGTGCGACCTGCAGCCCGATGCGCGCATTCTCGTGCTGACCGGCTACGCGAGCATCGCGACCGCCGTGCAGGCCGTGAAGGAAGGCGCCGACAACTATCTGGCGAAGCCGGCGAACGTCGAGTCGATCCTGGCCGCGCTGCAGACCAACGCGACCGAAGTGCAGGCCGAAGAAGCGCTTGAGAATCCGGTCGTGCTGTCGGTGGACCGGCTCGAATGGGAGCACATTCAGCGCGTGCTGGCCGAGAACAACAACAACATCTCGGCGACCGCGCGCGCGCTGAACATGCACCGCCGCACGCTGCAGCGCAAGCTCGCGAAGAAGCCGGTGCGGCAGTAAGCGGCGCACCAACGAAAACGGGCGACCCCCGAAGGGGCCGCCCGCTTCTCATCCGGCGCCGCGCGCGTTACAGCACGTAGCGCGACAGGTCTTCGTCCTGCGACACTTCGCCGAGCGCGCGGTCGACATACTTCGCGTCGATCGTCACGCGCTCGCCGGCGTGGTTGCCCGCCGAGAACGACACTTCCTCGAGCAGCTTCTCGATCACCGTGTACAGCCGGCGCGCGCCGATGTTCTCGGTTTTCTCGTTGACCGCGAACGCGATCTCGGCGAGGCGCCGGATGCCGTCGTCGGCGAATTCGAGCTGCACGTCTTCGGTCGCGAGCAGCGCCTGGTACTGCTTGACGAGGCTCGCGTCGGTCGCGACGAGGATTGCCTCGAAGTCGTTCACCGACAGCGAATCGAGCTCGACGCGGATCGGGAAGCGGCCCTGCAGTTCGGGAATCAGGTCGCTCGGTTTCGCGAGGTGGAACGCGCCGCTCGCGATGAACAGGATGTGATCGGTCTTCACCATCCCGTACTTCGTGTTGACCGTCGTGCCTTCGACGAGCGGCAGCAGGTCGCGCTGCACGCCCTGGCGCGACACTTCGCCGCCGCTGCCTTCGTTGTTGCGCGACGTGATCTTGTCGATCTCGTCGAGGAACACGATGCCGTTCTGCTCGACGTTCTGCACGGCCTTCGTCTTCACTTCCTCTTCGTTCAGCATCTTCGCCGCTTCCTCGTCGGTCAGCAGCTTCAGCGCTTCCTTGATCTTCACCTTGCGGCGCTGCTTCTTGCCGCTGCCGAGGTTCGAGAACATCGAGCGAATCTGCTCGGTCATCTCTTCCATCCCCGGCGGCGCCATGATGTCCATGCCGACCGACGGCTGCTCGAGGTCGAGCTCGACTTCCTTGTCGTCGAGCTGACCTTCGCGCAGGCGCTTGCGGAAGGTCTGGCGCGTCGCGTTGTTGTCGTCGTTCGCGTGCTCGGCGTTGCCGCCGAAGCCCACCGCGCGCGGTTGCGGCAGCAGGATGTCGAGGATGCGGTCTTCCGCCTGGTCGGTCGCCTTGCTGCGCACCTTGCGCATTTCGGCTTCGCGCGTCTGCTTGACCGAGATCTCGATCAGGTCGCGCACGATGCTGTCGACGTCGCGGCCGACGTAGCCGACTTCGGTGAACTTGGTCGCTTCGATCTTGATGAACGGCGCGTCGGCGAGCTTCGCGAGGCGGCGCGCGATTTCGGTCTTGCCGACGCCCGTCGGCCCGATCATCAGGATGTTCTTCGGCGTGATTTCCTGGCGCAGCGGGTCGGCGACCTGCTGGCGGCGCCAGCGATTGCGCAGCGCGACGGCGACGGCCTTCTTCGCCTTCGCCTGGCCGATGATGTGCTTGTCGAGTTCCGAGACGATCTCGGCAGGGGTCATGGTGCTCATGGGGTGTCCTTACTCGATCGTTTCGATGATGCGGTTGTGGTTCGTGTAGATGCACATGTCGCCGGCGATCCCGAGCGACTTCTCGACGATTTCGCGCGGCGACAGGTCGGTGTTCTCGACGAGCGCGCGGGCCGCGGCCTGCGCGTACGCGCCGCCCGAGCCGATCGCGCAGATGCCGCCTTCGGGGTCGAGCACGTCGCCGTTGCCGGTGATCACGAGCGTGGTGGTGGCATCGGCCGTGATCAGCATCGCCTCGAGGCGGCGCAGCATCCGGTCGGTGCGCCAGTCCTTCGCGAGCTCGACGGCCGCGCGGGTCAGGTTGCCCTGGTGCTTCTCGAGCTTCGCCTCGAAGCGGTCGAGCAGCGAGAACGCATCGGCGGTGCCGCCCGCGAATCCGGCCAGTACCTGGTTGTTGTAGATCCGCCGCACTTTCCGCGCGCCACCCTTCATGACGATGTTGCCGAGGGTTACCTGGCCGTCGCCGCCGAGCGCGACCTTGTCGCCGCGCCGGACCGAAACGATGGTCGTGCCGTGAAATTGCTCCATCTGCGTTCCTTGAGAAAAACGGGGAAGAGTCGGGCGGCGCGACGCGCCGCCGCGTGAATCCGCAGTGCGCCGGGGAGCGGCCCGGCGCGCGTCCGTTTCATTTTAGGGCGGGCGCCGGGATATCAAGAGGGGGAGGCAAATCGGCCGGCAGCCGGGAACCGGTGCCGGAAAACAAAAAGCGCGCGGCAGGCCGCGCGCTTTCGGGAAGCAGCGTGTCTGAGCGGAATACCGCTCGATCAGTCGCCGAACAGCTTCTGGCGCAGCTCGCGGCGCTCCTGCGCCTCGAGCGACAGCGTGGCGGTCGGACGCGCGAGCAGGCGCGGAATGCCGATCGGCTCGCCGGTTTCCTCACACCAGCCGTAATCGCCGGAATCGATGCGGGCGAGCGACTGCTGAACCTTCTTGAGGAGCTTGCGTTCGCGATCGCGCGTGCGCAGCTCGAGCGCATGCTCTTCCTCGATCGTCGCGCGGTCGGCGGGATCGGGGACGATCACCGTCTCGCGCAGGTTCTCGGTCGTCTGGCCTGCATTCTTGAGGATGTCCGCCTGCAACTGTTCGAGCCGATTTTTGAAGAAGGCGAGCTGATCCTCATTCATGTAATCCTTGTCGCTCATCTTCAGGATTTCGGCTTCGGTCAAGAGTTTCTTCGTCATCTGCTTGCTTCTTCAATGTGCGGCAAATCAAGAGATATTGCCTGCACTTTGGGATTACCCGCAACCGCGCTTGCAATCATTTGCGATTTGCCGCCGCGGGGCCGAAAGCCTCTGGAAAACCGGTTCTCAAATACCAGGATAGGCCTGGCGCGGATTTGCGCGCGCTGCGAACCGGTGTGCTGCGCGGCAGATCGCATCGGCCGCGGCCGGGAGGCGGATGGGCGATCCGGCGCGGTTGCGATGCCCGGAAAACTGGTTCAGCAAGAACCGGGCCTGTTTGTTGCCGTACTCCAGCGGGCACGTATTGTAACTGAATCGCAAGCGGCCGCCGTATCGGGTCGATCCCCGTCGGCCGCGCCAATATCTAGAAAATATAACGCGCAAATCGCGAAAAAGCGATGACGGCGAAACCCTGCCCGGAAAAGGCGTCGCGCGGCTGCCGCAGCCGCCTGCGAAGGCGGCCGGCAGCGGGGTGCGGCAGGCGCCCGCGCGGGTCAGGCGAGGCAGGCGTCGAGGCCGTCGGTGATCAGGTCCTGCGGCAGGTCGACGCCGATGAACACCATCTTGTTGGTTTTCTTCTCGACCGGCAGCCACTTCGCCGCGAGGTCGCTGCCCATCATCTGGTGCACGCCCTGGAACACGACCTTGCGGTCGACGCCCTTCATGTACAGCACGCCCTTGTAGCGCAGCATGCGCTCCCCGTAGATCTGCAGGATGCCGCCGAGGAAGTCTTCCAGCTTGTTCGGATCGAACGGGCGGTCGTTGCGGTACACGAACGACTTGATCTTGTCGTCGTGGTGCGCGTGGTGATGGTTGTGGTGGCCGTGGTCGTGATCGTGCGCGCATTGGCCGTGATCGTGGTCGCAATTCGCGTGATCGTGATCATGGTCGTGATCGTGGTGGTGGTGCGCGTGATCGTCCTCGGCGAGGAAATCGGGATCGATCTCGAGCTTCGCGTTCAGGTTGAAGCCGCGCAGGTCGAAGATTTCCTTGATGTCCGCTTCGCCGAAATTCACGACCTTGATCGCGGCCTTCGGGTTCATGTGCATCAGGCGGTGCTTCAGGCCCGCGACGGTCTGGTCGTCGACGAGGTCCGACTTCGTGATGAACAGGCGGTCGGCGAAACCGACCTGACGCTGCACCACTTCGTGTTCGTCGAGCTGCGCGTTCGCGTGCTTCGCGTCGACCAGCGTGATGACCGCGTCGAGCAGGAAATCGTCGGCGATTTCGCTGTCGATGAAGAACGTTTGTGCGACGGGGCCCGGGTTCGCGAGGCCGGTCGTCTCGATCACGATGCGGTCGAAGTCGAGCTTGCCTTCGCGCTTCTTCGCGGCCAGATCGCC
This sequence comes from Burkholderia sp. EMB26, assembly GCF_024730645.1. Classification (NCBI taxonomy): domain Bacteria; kingdom Pseudomonadati; phylum Pseudomonadota; class Betaproteobacteria; order Burkholderiales; family Burkholderiaceae; genus Burkholderia; species Burkholderia sp. EMB26. The sequence goes on along the minus strand of NZ_CP078070.1, from coordinate 3,472,876 downwards.
GAGCGCGCGGGCGAGGTCGCCGCGGATCGTGCAGCAGATGCAGCCGTTGCTCATCTGGATGATCTGCTCGTTCGAATCCTGCACGAGGATTTCGTTGTCGATGTTCTCTTCGCCGAACTCGTTCTCGATCACGGCGATTTTCATGCCGTGCTGTTCGTTCAGGATGCGCTTGAGCAGCGTCGTCTTGCCGCTGCCGAGGAAGCCGGTAAGGATGGTGACGGGAGTGGCCATGTCGGTCGCCTGTGGTTCGTGAATCGGGGTCAAAACCAGGATGTGCGTCGCGCCCTCGCGCTGCGAGCCGGGGCGCACAACCATCCATTGAAACATACCTGTCAAGCCCCCGCCCATCGTCCGGACGACAGGGGCGAGGCGCGGCCCGACAGGCGGAGCTGGCGGACCGGGTGTCCGCCAAGATCGGGGCGATCAGACAATTTGCAACAGCAGGCCCTTCAGATATTCGCCTTCCGGGAACGCGGCGAGCAGCGGATGATCGACGCCCGCGCCGAGCCGCTTCAGGATCCGTGCGTCGACCTTCGCGTCGGCGGCCGCGCCCGCGACGATCTTCTGGAACAGGTCCATGTCGATCGCGCCCGAGCACGAGTACGTGAACAGCAGGCCGCCCGGACGCAGCAGCCTGAAACCGCTCAGGTTGATGTCCTTGTACGCGCGCGCCGCGCGATCGACGCTGTCGCGGGTCGGCGCGAACTTCGGCGGATCGAGCACGATCAGGTCGAATCGTTCGCCTTCGTCGACGAGGCGGCGCAGCGTCTTGAATGCATCGGCGTCGAGCCAGGTCGCGCGTTCGGCGTCGAAGCCGTTGGCCACGACGTTCTGCTGCGCGAGCGCGAGCGCATCGCCTGACGAGTCGATCGACACGACGCGTTTCGCGCCGCCCTTGAGCGCCGCGAGCGAGAAGCCGCCGGTGTAGCAGAAGCAGTTCAGCACGTCGCGGTCGGTCGCGTACTGCGCGACGAGCGCGCGGTTGTCGCGCTGGTCGACGTAGAAGCCCGTCTTGTGGCCGTTCGGCACGTCGACGTGATAGCGCACGCCGTTTTCGTTCGAGATCAGCGTCGCGGGCGGCGCGTCGCCGGCCAGCACGCCGGTCGTCTGTTCGAGCCCTTCCTTGTCGCGGATCGACACGTCCGAGCGCTCGTACACGTTCGGGCAGCCGGTCGCGCCGGTGAGCGCCGCGACGATCGCGTCCTTCCACGCTTCGACGCCCGCGGCCATGAACTGGCAGACGAGCTGGCCGCGCGGCGCGGCGCCGGCCTCGGCGGTGTCCGCGACGTAGTAGTCGACGATCAGCCCCGGCAGCCCGTCGGCTTCGCCGAACACGAGCCGCACCGCGCCCGTGCCCGACACCATCGTCGTGCGGTGCGCGACCGCGCGCTGCACGCGGCGCTTGAAGAACGCGTGATCGATCGGCTCGTGCTCGTCGAAGCTCCACACCCGCACGCGGATCTGCGACTGCGGGCTGTACGCGCCGCGCGCGAGGAAGCGGCCGTCGTGCGCACGCACGAGCACGGTCGCGCCGGGCGCGGGCTTGCCGTCGACGCGGTCGATCGCATTGGCGTAGATCCACGGATGGCGGCGCAGCAGCGATTTTTCCTTGGACGGCTTGAGGGTGACGGTTTGCATGATGAGATCGAAATGGGCCGGGCGCGGCGCCGGCCGGTGCCGGCCGCCGCGCGTGGCGGGTAACACGGGACGCGCGTCAGTCGCGCTTCTTCGCGCGCGGATGCGCGCTGTCGTAAATCTTCGCGAGATGCTGGAAGTCGAGCGACGTATAGACCTGCGTCGCGGCGACGCTCGCGTGGCCGAGCAGTTCCTGCACCGCGCGCAGGTCGCCGCTCGACTGCAGCACGTGCGTCGCGAACGAGTGGCGCAACACGTGCGGGTGGACGTTGGCGGGGATGCCGGCGGCGAGCGCCGCGCGCTTCACGCGCTCGCGCACGACGCCCGGCGACATTCGGTTGCCGCGCACCGACACGAACAACGGATGCGGATCGTGCTTCACGAATTCGCCGCGCACCGCGAGCCACGCGTTCAGCGCGTCGATCGCCTTGCGGCCGACCGGCACCTTGCGCTCCTTGTTGCCCTTGCCGCGCACGGTGACTTCGGCTTCGGCGAGATCGAGCCAGCCGGCCGAGCGGTAGCCGTCGGCCTGCGTGTACGTCACGTCCAGCCCGATCAGCTCGGCGAGGCGCAGCCCCGACGAATAGAATAGCTCGAGGATCGCGTGATCGCGGATGCCTTCGGTCGTGCCGGCGAGCGGCGCGTCCATCAGCGCGGATGCGTCGTCGACCGACAGCGCCTTCGGCAGCGTTTTCGGGCGCTTCGGCGCGCGCACCGCGGCCACCGGGTTCGCGGGCATCTCGATGCGTTGCGCGAGCCAGCGGTAGAACGCGCGCCACGCGGAGAGCCGGTGCGAGATCGAGCGCGCGGACAGCCCGCCCGCATGCGCGCGGGCGACCGCGCCGCGCATGTCGGCGGCGGTCAGCGCGTCGAGCGGCCGGCCGGCCGCGAGCTTCTTCAGTTCGTCGAGTTCGTGCGTGTACGCGCGCAGCGTGTGTTCCGACAGCTGCCTGACGTGCTTCAGGTTCGACAGGTAGGCGGCGATCGGATCGTCGGTCATCGCGTGCGGCGGATCAGTGCGGCAGCAGGCGCGTGAGCGCGGCGCTCGCGAGCGTCGCGATCTGTGCGAGGAAGTCGGTGGCCATCCCGTCGTGGAAGCGGCGCGGATCGGGCGAACCGAGGACCAGCAGGCCGAACGCGGGCGCATCGTTGCCGGCGAGCGGCGCGCGCAGCGCGAGCAGTGCGACCGACGCGGCCGAGCCGTCGCCGGCCGGCGCGGCTTCGGTGCCTTCCGCGGCGCTCGCGGCCGGGGCGGCGAGCGCGGGCGCGAGCCACTGGGCGGCTTCGAAGCCCGTGTTCGCACCGCAGTACGGCGTCGACAGGCCGTTCGTGAACAGGCGCACTTCCTCGCCGACCTGGCGCGCGAAGTCGGCTTGCGCGTAGGTGTCGGCGACGTCCCACACGCGCAGCGCCGTCTGCGGTACGTCGAACACGTCGGCGATGCCGTCGGCGATCGTGCGCGGCAGCGCGTACGGATCGCGCTCCGCGATCACGCGCGCGGTCCAGCGGCTGAATTTCGCGGACAGGCTGTCGTTCTCGTGGCCGTAGCGCACGAGTTCGGCGAGCCGGCGCTCGAGGTGCTTGTTCTTGTCGCGCAACATCTCCATCTGCCGCTCCTGCAGCGAGATCGCGGCCTTGCCGTGCGGGTTCGCGAGACGGATCGTCGCGAGCAGCTCGGCGTGCTGCGCGAAGAATTCGGGATTGGCGAGCAGGTAGTCGGCGACTTCGCGATCGTTCATGTGGCTGGAGCGTTCAGTTATCAAGGACGTTGCAGGGTCAGGCGTTCAGGTCGATCTCGCCTTCGAACACGGTCGTGGCGGGGCCGGCCATCATCAGCGCGGCGGCTTCGTCGCGCGCGCCGTCCCAGCCGATCGTCAGCGTGCCGCCGTGCGTGTGCACGGTCACGGGCGAATCGAGCAGGCCGCGCCGGATGCCGGCCGCGACCGCCGCGCATGCGCCGGTGCCGCACGCGAGCGTCTCGCCCGCGCCGCGTTCGTACACGCGCAGCTTCACTTCGCGGCGCGACACGATCTGCATGAAGCCGGCGTTCACGCGCTGCGGGAAGCGCGCATGACGCTCGATCAGCGGGCCTTCTTCCAGCACCGGATACGCTTCGGCATCGTCGACGACCTGCACGGCGTGCGGATTGCCCATCGACACCGTCGAGATCCAGCGCGTCGCGCCGCCGACGTCGAGCGGCCACAGCGTGTCGCGGCCTTCCTGACGGCCGTCGAGCCCCGCTGCGTCGAACGGCACCTGCGCCGGCGCGAACACGGGCGCGCCCATGTCGACGACGACTTCGCCGTTGTCCTGCAGCGTCAGCGTGATCAGGCCCTTCATGACCTGCACGCGCACGCTGCGCTTGTCGGTCAGGCCGCGGTCGCTGACGAACTTCACGAAACAGCGCGCGCCGTTGCCGCAGTGCTCGACCTCGCCGCCGTCGCAATTGAAGATCCGGTACTTGAAATCCGCGCCGTCGACGGTCGGTTTCTCGACCAGCAGCAACTGGTCGGCGCCGATGCCGAAATGGCGGTTGGCGAGTGCGCGCACCTGCGCGTCGGTGAGCGGCGGCAGCGCGCGCGAATAGCCGTCGAGCACGACGAAGTCGTTGCCCGCGCCGTGCATCTTGGTGAACGAGAGTTTCACTGGGTCCGGAATTCCATGGCGAACGAGGCGGTCGGCACGACACGGACGGCCGGCGGCCATGCCGGGGCAGCCTCGTTCGTCGTGCTGATCTCAACCGCAAATGATACATGCAGCCGGCAGGGGCGTCCTGCGCGGGCGGGGCCGCGCGTCCGTCGTGCAGATGGAAGGGGGCGCAATCTGCCGATTGGCCGATTGGCCGACTGGCCGCGCGAACGACGAGCGGCCGGATCGACAGGGGGGCGGTGCGGCAGGCGGGCGCGCAAAGGGCGCCGAAGGCGGCGAGAGCGCAGGCACGCACATGACGGCGCACCCGCGCATGTTTCGCGGCAGGGTCAGTACAGGCTCGGCTCGCCGGGCGGGCGCGTCTTGAAGCGCTTGTGCACCCAGTAATACTGCTCGGGCATCAGCGGAATCTGCTCCTCGAGGAATTCGTTCATCCGCCGCGCGTCGAGATCGTCGTCGCCGGTCGGGTAGTGATCCCACGGCTTGAACACCCTCAGACGATAGCCCTTGTAGTTCGGCAGCACCTCGCCGATGAACGGCACGACCTGCGCGCGGCCCGTCTTCGCGAGCCGGCCGACGGCCGTCAGCGTGCAGGCCGGCACGCCGAAGAACGGGACGAACGTCGAGTTGCGCAGCCCGTAATCCATGTCCGCGCCGAGCATCACCGGCTTGCGGTCGCGCAGCCAGCGCAGCACGACGCGCGCGCTGTCCGCGCGGCCGACCATCTCGGCGTCGAAGCGCCCGCGCGCCTTCTTCGCCTCTTCCTCCAGCACCGCGTTCGAGAACGGCTGGTACAGCGATCCGCAGCGGCGGTGCAGCGAACGGTTGAGCCAGATCGAACCGGCCTCGATGCCGACGAAGTGCAGGCCGAGGAACAGCGTCGGCGGCAGGTCGGGATCGGTGAGATCGACCGCGCTGTCGACCCGGATCAGCTTCGCGAGCTTCTTCTCCGAGCCGAACCACTGCACGCTGCGCTCGACGTAGCTGCGGATCGCATGACGGAAATGCTGGCCCGCCACTTCCTCGCGCCGCTCGTCGCTCCAGTCCGGGAAGCAGAGTTTCAGATTCGTATGTACGATGCGCTTTCGCCGGCTGGGGATCTGATACAGCAGCCAGCCGAGGCCATCGCCGAACCGTGCGGTCAGACCGTACGGCAGCAGGGCGAGCAGCTTCAGCAAGCCGATGGCGAGGTGCGTGCCGAGGCGGCCTAGCATGCGGAATCTCCGTAGGGCCGGCTGGCCGGCACGTTGCGAACAGGGTGGTAAGACAGCGGAAGATGCAGCACGGGCGGCGCTCTGTGACAATTCAGGAAAGCCGCTATAATACGGGCTTCGCCGAGTTAACTGACAACTTGCGGGGCGAAGCCGGTTGGCGCGACACGCGCTGCCCGGTCCTGGTAATCCGCTAAAGCGTCGCCGCTTCAGGCCCAACGAAGCTGGCTACGTGAAACCAACCGTAACCACACAGGAGCCTGAAAAAGTGGCAAACGATTATCTCTTCACGTCCGAATCCGTCTCCGAAGGCCATCCGGACAAGGTCGCGGACCAAATCTCGGACGCGATTCTCGACGCCATCCTCGAGCAGGACAAATATTCCCGCGTTGCGGCGGAAACGCTGTGCAACACGGGTCTCGTCGTGCTGGCCGGTGAAATCACCACGACGGCCAACATCGACTACATCCAGATCGCGCGCGATACGATCAAGCGCATCGGCTACGACAACACCGACTACGGCATCGACTACAAGGGTTGCGCGGTGCTCGTCGCGTACGACAAGCAGTCGCCGGACATCGCGCAGGGCGTCGATCGTGCACACGACGACAACCTCGATCAAGGCGCGGGCGACCAGGGCCTGATGTTCGGCTATGCGTGCGACGAAACGCCGGAACTGATGCCGCTGCCGATCTACCTGTCGCACCGCCTCGTCGAGCGCCAGGCCAGCCTGCGCCGCGACGGCCGCCTGCAATGGCTGCGTCCGGACGCGAAGTCGCAGGTCACCGTGCGCTACGTCGACGGCAAGCCCGATTCGATCGACACCGTCGTGCTGTCGACGCAGCACGCACCGGACATCGAGCTGCCCGCGCTGCGCGAAGCCGTGATCGAGGAAATCATCAAGCCGACGCTGCCGGCCGACCTGATCAAGGGCGACATCAAGTTCCTCGTGAACCCGACCGGCCGGTTCGTGATCGGCGGCCCGCAGGGCGATTGCGGCCTGACCGGCCGCAAGATCATCGTCGATACCTACGGCGGCGCCGCACCGCACGGCGGCGGCGCGTTCTCGGGCAAGGATCCGTCGAAGGTCGACCGTTCGGCAGCGTATGCCGGCCGTTACGTCGCGAAGAACATCGTCGCCGCCGGCCTCGCGTCGCGCGCGCTGATCCAGGTGTCGTACGCGATCGGCGTGGCCGAGCCGACCTCGGTGATGGTCAACACGTTCGGCACGGGCCGCGTGTCGGATGCGGTGATCACGAAGCTCGTGCGCGAGCATTTCGACCTGCGTCCGAAGGGCATCATCAAGATGCTCGACCTGCTGCGCCCGATCTACGAGAAGACGGCAGCTTACGGCCACTTCGGTCGCGAAGAGCCGGAATTCTCGTGGGAAGCGACCGACAAGGCGCTCGCACTGGCCGAAGCGGCCGGTGTGGAGCCGACGGCACGCGTCGCGTAAGCGTCGTCCGCCCGAAATGAAAAACCCCGGCCAAGCCGGGGGTTTTTTTATGGGTTTCGATCGTCGAAGCAATGGCGGCGATCGGGGCGGGCCGTGCCCGCCAGACACTCGCTCAGCGCGCGCCGAACCCGAACCAGCCGTTGCTCGCGGCAAGGCGGCGCGGGCGGTTGACGCGGCGCTGCGGGCCGAGCGTGCGGCGCAGCGCGAGCGCGCGCAGCGACGACGGCTTCTGCAGCAGCGAGCGCAGGCCGGCGCGGCGGGCGAACGCCTGCGCGCTCATCATCGAGAAAAACGCGTGGAACCACGCGCGGATGCCGTCCAGCCGGCTGTGCGTGTGCGTACGCTCGGCCAGCGCCTGCGTGCGTGCGCGGTGATGGCGCAGCGAGCGGGCAGGAGCGGACGGCACGACGCGCTTCGCAGCGCGGTTGAAACGGGAAGTCAGACGGAATGGCATGTGAACGATGCTTCGCTTGTATGGGTGGCGCCCTGGAGAGCGCACTGGTATGAACGGCCTCGGATGGCACAACGGATCTTACCGAAACCCGTTGCGCGCCGCGCCCGCCAGAATTGACAGGCCGCGTCAGGCTACAGGGGATTCATGACGGGCAAAAGTCGCGATAAACCCTTGTGCCGCAAGGCGTGTGCCGCATACCGCCTGTCGCTCAGGCAGGTGCCGCGCCGCACAGTTCCCTTGAGCTGGATCAAATCCGCGATTGGCATGCCCCTGCGCACGACAATGGTGCTGTTCGCGGTATCCGGCGCCGATTTACAATCGTCACATTCACACAATAAACGTCTGGCATCCCATGTCGTCTCCATTGCAGTCGGAATCGATCCGCGCGCAAGTCGCGGAATTGCGCGAGCGCGGCTTCGTCGTCGCGCGCGGCCTCGTCGGCGAAGCGCAGTGCGCGGCGCTCCGGCAGATCGCGGAGCGCCAGTTGCGGGAGGCCGCCGAGCCGATCGAGTTCGAGGCCGACCTGCGCTACCCGGGCGCGCCCGAATCGAAGCACGCGCCGGGCGGGCATACGGTGCGGCGGCTGCTCGATGCGTATTCGCGCGATCCGGCGTTTGCGGAGCGCGCGATCGCGCCCGAAATCGGCGCGTGGATGCGCGCGTATTTCGGCGAGGAGCCGGTGCTGTCGCGTGCGCATCACAACTGCATGATGACGAAGCATCCGGCGTACGGCAGCCTGACCGGCTGGCATCGCGATTTCCGCTACTGGGCGTTCGAGCGCCCGGACATGGTGTCGGTGTGGCTCGCGCTCGGGCCCGAAACCAACGAGAACGGTGCGCTGTGGCTCGTGCCGGGTTCGCATACGGCCGAATTCGGGCCGGAAGCCTTCGATGACGCGAAATTCTTCCGCAGTGATGTGCCGGAGAACCGCAGGATGATCGAAGCGGCCACCTGTCCGCCGCTGCAGACGGGCGACGTCGTGTTCTTCCACTGCAACACGCTGCATTCGGCCGGGCAGAACCGTTCCGACCAGGTGAAGTTCTCGCTCGTGTACACGTACCACGGCGCAAGCAACCGGCCGGTGCCCGGCACGCGCTCGGCGTCGAAGCCGGAAGTGCAGTTCTAGGCGCGGCTCCGGCGGCGCGGCGCGGGCGCGGTCGCGATGCGCAGGCGATGCGGGTGCATCGCGGGCGAACGAGAATGAAGCAACGGGCGGCCAGGCCGCCCGTTTCGTTTGATGCGGCCCGCGCGCGTGATGCGAGTCGTACGTGCGTCGCGCTGCGGCGCGATCAGCGCTTGCCGCCCGGCATCGCGAGGCCGATCAGGCCGACGAACGACGCCACGGCGCCGCCGGCGATCAGCAGGATCGTCTTCGTCGCGGGTGAGCCGGTGAAGAAGCGCGACACGTTGTCGTTGATCGAATGGAACGACTGGCCGCCGAAATACAGCAGCACGACGCCGCCGACGAGCAGTGCAACCGAGATGACCCGGGACATACCAACCTCGCTGAAACGGTGATTCGAGACGCCGCAGTGTAGGCGAGCGCCGCGGTCGCGTCCATCGTCGCGCCGCCGTGCGTGATCCGGCCGCTTTCGCTACCATAGTCGTCGTATGACTCCTTCGCCGCCGTCGCGTCATTGGCGTGGCCGGCGCGCGTCCCTTTCCCCGATGTCCTGACGGAACAGACTCATGGCCTACGAAGCAGCTTCCGAACGTTATGCCGGCATGCAATACCGCACCTGCGGCAAGTCCGGGCTCAAACTGCCCGCCCTGTCGCTCGGCCTGTGGCACAACTTCGGCGATTCGACGCCGATCTCGACGCAGCGCGAGATCCTGCGCACCGCGTTCGACCTCGGCATCAACCACTTCGACCTCGCGAACAACTACGGGCCGCCGTACGGCAGCGCCGAAACCAACTTCGGCCGGCTGCTGAAGGAGGATTTCCGGCCGTATCGCGACGAGCTGCTGATCTCGACGAAGGCCGGCTGGGACATGTGGCCGGGGCCGTACGGCAGCGGCGGCGGGTCGCGCAAGTACGTGCTCGCGAGCCTCGACCAGAGCCTGCAGCGGATGGGGCTCGACTACGTCGACATCTTCTATTCGCACCGTTTCGACGCGCACACGCCGCTCGAGGAAACGGCGGGCGCGCTGGCGTCGGCCGTGCAGCAGGGCAAGGCGCTCTACATCGGCATTTCGTCGTATTCGGCCGCAAAGACGCGCGAGATGGCCGCGCTGCTCGCGCAATACAAGGTGCCGCTGCTGATTCACCAGCCGTCGTACAACATGCTGAACCGCTGGATCGAAGAGGATCTGCTCGGTACGCTCGACGACGTCGGCGCGGGCAGCATCGCGTTCACGCCGCTCGCGCAGGGCTTGCTCACGTCGAAGTACCTGAACGGCGTGCCGGCCGACGCGCGCGTGAACAAGCCGGGCGGCGGCTCGCTGAAGCAGGAGCACCTGAGTGCGGACAACCTCGAGCACGTGCGCAAGCTCAATACGATCGCCGAACGGCGCGGGCAGAGCCTTGCGCAGATGGCGCTGGCGTGGGTGCTGCGTAACGGCCGCGTGACCTCCGCGCTGATCGGCGCGAGCCGGGCCGAGCAGGTGCGCGAGAACGTCGGTGCGTTGCAGAACCTCGAATTCTCGGCGGAGGAACTCGCGGAGATCGATCGTTACGCGACGGAAGGCGGCATCAATCTGTGGGAAAAGCCGTCCACCGATCAGGCGATCTGACCGGAAGTCGATACGGGATGCGAAATATCGTGTCCCGTATCGTCGCCGCACACGCCATGAGGCCCATCGCTGCGGTGCAGCGATGGGCGTCGCGCACGGCGAGGCGCTAGATCAGCGCAGGCAGGCCTTCAACGAGCAATACCGCGACGCCGACGCCGAGAATGACGCCGAGTACGCGCAGCAGGTTGTGACGGAACTGGGTGGCGCACGGTACCGCGCCGAGAAATAGCGCTCCGGCCAGCGCCATCGGAATCAACAGGATGAAGTCGCCGATCGTGAAATAGGTCGTCATGCGTGTCTCCAGTGTCGGCCGAAGTGGGCGCTTCGGTGCTTGCCTGGGCGGCTCCATCCCTGCGGGATATCGGCCTGAAACGGCACGCGTGCGCTCACCCCGGCCCCATGCCGGGTGTTTCTAGTTGGTCCGGCCCGTTACGAGCAGGCCGGTCAATTCGAGTATAGGCAACCGGCGGCGTTTTTCGCTATCCGAACCATTAAAAATCAGTAGAAAGCCCCGCGAATCACGCGTTTTTCGTGCGAACAAGACGAACGCCTTGCGCGTATCTTTCCCGTTCCTTTCGATTTTCGCGGAATCGTCGTATGTGTCCGATACGGGCCGCCGCACCCGTGGGCGCGGCGGCCCGCCGCTCAGGCGCGGTCGGGGTGCGGGCGGGCGGCCGGTGCGCGGAACACGAGCGCGAGCCCGGCGATGATCGCGCCCATGCCGGCGAGCGCGAGCGGCTCGGGCCGGTTGCCGAGCCACACGGCGTCCATCAGCGTGGTGACGACCGGTACGAGATAGAACAGGCTCGTCACGTTGACGAGATCGCCGCGCTGCATCAAGCGGTAGAACAGCAGTTGCGCGATCACCGAAATCACGATGCCGAGCCACAGCAGCGGCACGACGAACGCCCAGCTGATGTCGAACGACACCGGCCGGAACGGCACGATCGCGACGCACAGCGCGAGGCCGATCGCGTTCTGCAGCGGCAGCACGTCGGCGGGCGCCGCGCGCACGCGCTTTTGCAGCAGCGAGCCGACGGTCAGCGCGACGAGCGCCGTCAGCGCGCACGCGATGCCGCCCGCCGACAGGCCGCCCGTCCCGCCGCTCACGCCGCGGCCCACGACGAGCGCGAGGCCGGTGAGCGACAGCGCGAGCCCCGCGATGCGCACCGGTTGCCAACGACGCTCGACGATCGCGAGCGTGAGGATCGGCTGCACGCCGAGGATCGTCGCGAGCACCCCGGGCGCGATGCCGCGCTCGAGTGCGAGCAGATAGAAGATCGAATAGCCGCCCATCATCAGCAAGCCGGTCAGCGCGGCCATGCGCCGCTCGCCGCGCGGCGGCAGCCAGCGTTTGCGCATGAACGCCAGCGCGAGCAGCACGAGCGATGCGAGCGCGAAACGGGCGGTGAGAAAGGCGAACGCGGACGCGTGACGCAGACCGAGTTCAGCGAAGATCGCGCCGCTGCTCCACAGCAGTACGAAGAGCGACGTCGCGCCATGCGCGGCCAGCGCGCGTTTGAACGAAACCATGTGAATCCACCTGTCGAACGGATCGAAACGTTCCATCCGCGCGCGCGGCAACGTGCCGTGCGTCATGACGCACGCACCTGCAGCCCACGGCGCGAAGGGAAGACGAAAACGAAAAGCCGGCGAGTCAGCCGGCGCGTGCCGCCGGAGGGGGCGGCGCGGCGCAGACGAGCGGCGGTGCGACAGGAGGAGGAAGGACCGACGGATGCACGCACGCCTGCGGCCGCGAGTCGAACTGCGGCCGGGATTTTGCGAGGGCGGACGTGAGCGGATACATCGTGTCGGAGTGCGGTTGAACGCGAATGAAAGCTTAAGGTACCGCAAGGCAGCCATCGAGCGCAACTCTTGTCGGCGACTGCATATCGCGAGCGGCGTCGTGCGTCGATGCAGGCCGATGCCGGTACGCACGCAAGCGTTCGACGAACGGTGGAAAGCGATCGACATGCGACGCACGCGACGTGATTCCGGTCGGTCGCGTGCAGTGTTCCGATGATTCGGCAGCGGCGAAGCGAAGCGGCACGCGCGTTGCGTCAATCATGGGCGTGTGGTGGCGCGGTACCGTTTCGGTGGTCAGTCACATTCGACAGGGTATGATGGGGGTAACCGGGCGGGCAAGTACGTGCCCGACGCAGTGGTTGATTGGAGACATTCGACGAATTCGCGGCACTTCGCCTGCTTCTTCTTCTTTTCGCGCTTCGATAAACCGTGAACAATGGGATCACGCGCAACGCTCCGCCGAGAGCGGCGCAGATCGTGCATTTGCCGGCTCGCCAGCGGGCCGGGTTTCAAGATTCAAGAGTGGGGAACCATCATGCATATCGGGTCGATCGTCTGCACTACCCATATCGCGGTGCCGAAAGGCGCGCGCGGCATCGTCCAGCGCATCCTGGGCGACATGGCCATGGTGACCTGGTACGCGGGCGTGCCGGGTGAGTCGAAAGAACTCAACACCGAGCCGTTCTTTCTCGAGGACCTGATCGACACCGGCGAATCCGTTCTGCCGGCCGGCGCGGCGCTTCACTAAGCACCCATCGCACCGGACGCTCGTCTTTCGGTCCGGCAGGCGGCACAATGCGGGGCATGACAGACGCCACCTCCGCTCCCGCTTCTCCCGCCAGCCCGCCGTTCGCCGGCCTCACGCCCGAATGCGTGCTCGACGCGCTCGACAGCGTGCTGATGCCGGCCGGCCTGCGCACCGACGGGCGCTTGCTTGCCCTCAACAGCTACGAAAACCGCGTCTACCAGGTCGGTATCGAAGACGGCCCGCCGGTCGTCGCGAAGTTCTATCGCCCGGCGCGCTGGTCGGACGACGCGATTCTCGAAGAGCATGCGTTCGTCGCCGAACTCGCCGCGCGCGAGATTCCGGCGGTGCCCGCGCGATCGTTCGACGGCCGCACGCTGCACGCGTTCGACGGTTTCCGCTTCTCGATCTTCGAGCGGCGCGGCGGGCGCGCACCCGATCTCGACCGCAGCGACACGCTCGAGTGGCTCGGCCGCTTCATCGGCCGCATTCATGCGGTCGGTGCGACGCAGCCGTATGTCGCGCGTCCCGTGCTCGACATCGGCACGTTCGGCTACGAGCCGCGCGACTACCTGCTCACGCACGATTTCATTCCGGATGACGTAAGACCGGCGTACGAGACCGCGGTCGCGCTGGCGCTCGAAGGCGTCGAGGCGGCGTTCGAGCGCGCGGGCGAGATTCGCCTGCTGCGCACGCATGGCGACTGTCATCCGAGCAACGTGCTGTGGACCGATGCCGGCCCGCATTTCGTCGACTTCGACGATAGCCGGATGGCGCCGGCCGTGCAGGATCTGTGGTTGCTGCTGCCGGGCGATCGCGAAGGCGCGTCGCGCGCGCTGGCGGACCTGCTCGCCGGCTACGAGGATTTCTGCGAATTCGAGCCGCGCGAGCTGTATCTCGTCGAAGCGCTGCGCACGCTGCGGCTGATCCACTACGCGGCGTGGCTCGCGCGGCGTTGGGACGATCCGGCGTTTCCGGCCGCGTTCCCGTGGTTCAACACGCATCGTTACTGGGAAGCGCGCGTGCTCGAACTGCGCGAGCAGATCGGCGCGATGCAGGAAGGGCCGCTCTGGCCCGTGTGACCGTTGCGCGCGCGGCATCCCTGCCGCGCGGCAGGTTGGACAGGGCCGCGACGCGGCCCGTCCGGCTCAGAACTTCAGCATCAGCTTGATCAGCGCGGCGAAGCGCTTGCCGTACGGCGGCGCGAGCAGGTTGCGCGCGTTCAGGCGCGCCTGCGTGAGCACCGGCTTCATCTTCGAGAACGTCACGAAGCCATCGTAGCCGTGGTACGCACCCATGCCGCTCGCCCCGACCCCGCCGAACGGCAAACTGCCGCATGCGATGTGCATCAGCGTTTCGTTGATCGAGACGCCGCCCGAGATCGTTTCGCGCATCACGCGGTCGATCGTGCCGCCATCCTCGTCGAACAGGTACAGCGCGAGCGGACGCGGGCGCGCATTGACGTACGCGATCGCTTCGTCGAGCCGCTCGTACGGCACGAGCGGCAGCAGCGGCCCGAAGATTTCCTCCTGCATCAGTTGCGACGTGGCGGGCACCTGCGTGAGCGCGCACGGCACGAAGCGGCGCGATGCGGGATCGGACTGCGCATCGGACAGCGGATGCAACTGCGCGCCGGCCGCCTGCGCGCCGCTCGCGAGTTGCTGCAGGCGGGCGTAGTGGCGCGGCGACACGATCGTCGTGTAGTCGCCGTTGGCCGACAGGTCCGGATACAGCTTCGCGAAGCGGGTCCGCGCGCGTTCGATGAACGCGCCTTCCATCCCGCGCGGCAGCAGCACGTAGTCGGGCGCGATGCAGGTCTGGCCGGCGTTCAGCGTCTTGCCGGCGACGATCGCATCGACGGCCGCGTCGAAGCGCGCATTCGGGCCGACGATCGCCGGCGACTTGCCGCCGAGCTCGAGCGTGACGGGCGTGAGGTTGTCCGCGGCCGCGCGCATCACGTGGCGGCCGACCTGCGTCGAGCCGGTGAACAACAGGTGATCGAACGGCAGCGCGCTGAACGCGGCGCCGATCTCCGCGTCGCCATTCACGACCGCGACGTGGTCGCGCGTGAAGGTCTTGCCGATGAGCTGCTCGAACAGCGCCGACGTGCGCGGCGTCAGTTCGGACATCTTGATGATCGCGCGGTTGCCGGCGGCGAGCGCGCAGATCAGCGGGCCCGCCGCGAGCAGCACGGGATAGTTCCACGGCACGACGATGCCGACCACGCCGAGCGGCTGCGGAATCACCTTCGCGCGCGCCGGGCGCAGCCACTTGTTCATCGGCTTGCGGATCGGCTTCATCCAGCGCTTGCCGTGCTTCAGCGCGTCGTCGATCTCTTCCTTCGCCATCCAGATTTCCGACAGCAGCACTTCCTGCTTCGCGCGATGGCCGAAATCGGCGCTGATCGCGTCGGCGAGCGCATCCGCGTGATCGATCAGCATCGTGCGCAGCGCGCGCAGGTGCTGCGCACGCGTGTCCCATGCCGGGTACGGTGCGCGCAGGTACGCCGCGCGCTGGTCGTGCAGCAGCGACGTCAGCGCATCGACCGACGGCAGTGCTTGCGGGGCCAGTTCGGGCAGGTCGTTCTTCATGTCGTCTCCTCCAGTTGGGCCTGGCTGATCGGCCGGCCGTCACGCCGCACGCGCACGCTCGGCGAGCGCGGCGACGCGGATCGGGTGATGCGGGTCGCGCGGCACGGGGCCGGATGCGACGGGTGTTCGAAAGCCGGTTGCGGTATGCGGCAAGCGTCGTATCCGCGCGACGGTGTCCCCGTCCGAAAAGTGCGCCGCACGGCAGGCGCGCACGATCCGATACGGTGACGAGCGGGCGCGCGATGCCGTTGCGCGCACGCCTGCCGGTGCACCGCAGCAGGGCCGCGCGACGGGTACGCGACGACCCGTCGCCGCTCATCGTGCAGCGACGTCGACACACCGTCCAAACGGTCGGCGATGGCGCGTGCCGTTCGATTTCCACCGACTGCGCGCATGACGCCGTACGTCGTCGCACAGGCCGCCGTTTGAAATGAAATGCGGGCCGCGCGCGTGACCTCCGGATCATCCGGTCGACACGCGGCCTGCAGGATCTGGCGCTGCATCGTCGTTCCTCCCGTTTCGCGACGAGTCGGCTTCTCGTGGCCGGTGCATCGCGCGAAGCGATTCGATACATCTTAAATTTAGTTCACGCGGGCGTTTAGAGGAATCGCTCTTGAATCCGCGCGCCGCGCACGGGACGGCCATTCCTACAATGCCCGAACACAAGAGGGGACGCGGTCGCGCGGCGGTGCCGGCGCGCCTTCCATGACACGACGGAGACGTGACATGCAATACGACTACATCATCGTCGGCGGCGGTTCGGGCGGCTCGAGCCTGGCCGGCCGTCTCGCCGATGCCTGCCCCGATGCGACGATCGCACTGATCGAGGCCGGCTCGCATACGGAGCGCAACCTGCTGGTCAACATGCCGGTCGGCATCGCGGCGCTGGTGCCGTTCAAGCTCGGCACGAACTACGGCTACGAGACGGTGCCGCAGCCGGGCCTCGGCGGGCGGCGCGGTTACCAGCCGCGCGGGCGCGGGATGGGCGGCTCGAGCGCGATCAACGCGATGATCTATACGCGCGGCCACCCGGGCGATTACGACGAGTGGGCGCAGCTCGGCGCGACGGGCTGGGGCTGGCAGGACGTGCTGCCGTATTTCCGCCGCGCGGAAGGCAACGAACGCGGCGCCGACGCGTGGCACGGCGCGGACGGCCCGTTGACCGTTTCCGATCTGCGCTTTCGCAATCCGTTCTCCGAACGATTCATCCAGGCCGCGCATGCCGCCGGCTATCCGCTGAACGACGACTTCAACGGCGCGACGCAGGAAGGCGTCGGCTTCTATCAGGTCACGCATCGCGACGGTTCGCGCTGCAGCGTGGCGCGCGCGTATATCTACGGCCGCAACCGGCCGAACCTGCACGTGCTCACGGATGCGACGGTGCTGCGCGTCGGCTTCGACGGCAAGCGCGCGGTCGGCGTCGTGGTGTCGCGCAACGGGCGGGTCGAGACGCTCGGCGCACGCGCGGAAGTGATCCTGTCGGCCGGCGCGTTCAATTCGCCGCAACTGCTGATGTGTTCGGGAATCGGCCCGGCGGAGCAACTGCGCCGCCACGGGATCGCGGTCGTGCAGGATGCGCCGGACGTCGGCACGAACCTGATCGACCACATCGATTTCATCATCAACACGCGCGTGAATTCGTCGGAGCTGGTCGGCGTGTGCGTGCGCGGCATCGCGAAGATGACGCCGGCGCTCGCGCGCTATTTCTCGAGCCGCACCGGGATGATGACGAGCAACGTCGCGGAGGCCGGCGGTTTCATCAAGAGCGATCCGTCGCTCGCGCGTCCCGACCTGCAACTGCATTTCTGCACGGCGCTCGTCGACGACCACAACCGCAAGATGCACTGGGGCTTCGGCTATTCGCTGCACGTGTGCGCGCTGCGGCCGTTCAGCCGCGGCACGGTCGCGCTCGCGAGCGGCGATGCGCGCGACGCGCCGCTGATCGATCCGCGCTTCTTCAGCGATTCACGCGATCTCGACCTGCTGGTGCGCGGCGCGCAGGCGATGCGCCGCATCCTGTCGCAGGCGCCGCTCGCGTCGCAGGGCGGGCGCGAGCTGTACACGCGGCCGGACCAGAGCGAAGCGGAGCTGCGCGCGACGATCGTCGCGCATGCGGACACGATCTATCACCCGGTCGGCACCTGCCGGATGGGCTCCGATGCGCGCGCGGTCGTCGATCCGCAACTGCGCGTGCGCGGCGTCGACGGGTTGCGCGTGGTGGATGCGTCGGTGATGCCGACGCTGGTGGGCGGGAACACGAATGCGCCGTCGGTGATGATCGGCGAACGCGCGGCGGACTTCATCGTCGCGGCGCGCCGCGGCGGTGTGCCGCGCGGCGAGGCGGCTACCGCGGTGCACGGCCGCTAGGCGCGGCGCGCGCACGGCACGGCAGCGGCCATGCTCAGGCAAACGTATCGACGAGGCCGGCGCGGCTCGCGCGCGCGGCGACCGGTGCGGATTGCGCGGCGTCGACAGGTGCATCGACGGCTGACGGTCCGCCGTTCCCGCGTCGCGACGACTGGCCGCCGGCGAAAGTCTGCTGCGGGTTGGGCTGCTGTTGCTGCGACGCGAGGCCGCCGTCGCTGACGGTCGCGCTGCCGAGCCCGAGTCCGCCTGCTTCCATCGCTTCGCGCAGCTTCGGCAGCGCGGCTTCGACCGCGTCGCGCACCTGCGCGTGCTGCGACACGAACAGCGCGTGCGCATGGTTGTCCGCAACGCGCAGCACGACCTGCAGCGGCCCGAGATCGGGCGGGTTGAGCGTCAGCTCGGCGCTCTGCTGGTGCGCGTTCGACAGGAACACCACTTTCTGGCTTAGTGCATCCGTCCAGTCGGCCGTGCCGACGTGCGGCGCGAGCGCGTGTGCGTTGGCGGCGGCGATCGCGCCGGCGGCCGGCGACAGTTGCAGGTTTGCCTGCGCGGCGGCGGCAGCCGTGGCGCCCGCCGCGAGCGTCGCGCTGGCGGCCGGGTCCGTCGCGTTGCTGGCTGCCGTGAGCGCGTGCTGGGCGCTGGACTGCGCGTTCGCGTCGGCCTGCAGCGTTTGCGGCGTGACCTGGGTCGGCGCGGGCTGGGTGGCGAGCGCGCCTTTCGCGTCGGCGAGCGTGCGGTCGAACGTCGGCACTTTCGGTGTCAGCGGGGCGGCGGCGTTCGACGCGGTCGCTGCCGGCGTCGTAGTCGTGGCGGCGGCGCTCGTGCCGGTCGCCGGCATCGTGATCGCGCCCGCGCCACCCGTCAGCTTGGCGAGCGCCGCTTGCAGCGCGTCGCGGCTCGATGCCGGGTCGGTTGGCTGCGCGGTCGCGTCCTTGGCCGCATGATCGGCGAGCGTCGCCGTGGCGTCCGGCTGGCCGGACACGGCCGTCTTTTGCGTGGTGGTGGCCGCGGCGGCGGTCGCCGCGTCGGCCGGCGTCGCGGTGTCCGGGCGCGCCTGCAGTTGCGCCTGCACGGCCGCGGCGGCCGCGAGGGCGGCGGCATCGGGGTTCGCGGTGGCGGCGTTCGCGGGCGTGTCGTCGGTCGCCTTGTCGTCGTCGGTGCCGGACGGTTTCGCGCCGGCGGCCGGCTTCGACGAAGCCGGTCTGGTCGACGCGTCCGGCGTACCGGCGTTGGCCGTATCGCCGCGCGTGGCGACGCTTTGCTTGAGCGTCTGCGCGAACGGCACGGCGCTCGTGGCAGCGGCCGCATCGGCGCCGGCGGCGGACGCACCCGAGCCGCGGGCGGCCTTGAGTGCGGCGCCGGCGGTGTCGAGCAGCGCGCCGAGCAGGGGCAGGGGAGGCATGACGGTCCTCTCGTTCGAAGGCGGTGGTCGGTTACGACGAGCGGGCCGCGTCGGCCCGCATGCGCAGGATCTTCGCGGCGTGTTCGTCGGCGTCGCGCTGTTCGCGCCGGGCGTCGCGCTGCGCTTCCTGCGCGATGCCGCGCGCCTGCAGGATTTCATACGAGCCGACGGTACGCTTCTTCTGCTGCCAGTTCGGGCGTGCCTCGTCGATGCGGACTTCGGCCGCGGCGAGCACGCTGCGCTGCTGCGCGATCGCGGCATCGAGCGTGTCGATGAACGCCTGGAAATTGCGCCAGTTGCCGGCCGGCATCCCGCTTTGCGCGGATTGCGCGAAGCGTGCGTGGTATTCGTCGCGATAGCGCAGCAGCGCGTCGAGCTGTTCGGCCGCCGCGGTGCGGTCGCGCTGCGCGGCGCCGAGCTGCTTCGCGGCCGAGTCGAGGTCTTCCTGCGCGCGGTCGAGCAGCAGCTGAAGGGGAAAGCCGTGGGCCATCGGGATCAGCCTCCGTAAGCGTCGAACAGCGCATCGAGCGCAGTGAGGCTCGATGCGAACGGCGCGCATTCGCGAAAGCCCTGCTGCAGGAACGCTTCGATGCGCGGGTAGAGCGCGATCGCGCGGTCGAGCTGTGCGTCGCGGCCGGGCGCGTAGGCGCCGACCGCGATCAGGTCGCGATTGCGCTGGTAGCGCGACAGCATCTGCTTGAACTGCCGCACGTGGTCGAGATGCGTTTCGTCGATCAGCGCGGTCATCGCGCGGCTGATCGACGCCTCGATGTCGATCGCGGGATAGTGGCCGGCCTCGGCGAGCGCACGCGACAGCACGATGTGGCCGTCGAGGATCGCGCGCGCCGAATCGGCGATCGGGTCCTGCTGGTCGTCGCCCTCGGTCAGCACCGTGTAGAACGCGGTGATCGAGCCGCCGCCTTCGGGGCCGTTGCCGGTGCGCTCGACGAGCGCGGGCAGCTTCGCGAACACCGACGGCGGATAGCCTTTCGTCGCGGGCGGCTCGCCGATCGCCAGCGCGATCTCGCGCTGCGCCATCGCATAGCGCGTCAGCGAATCCATCAGCAGCAGCACGTGCTTGCCCTGGTCGCGGAAATACTCGGCGAGCGACGTCGCGTACGCGGCGCCCTGCATCCGCAACAGCGGCGACACGTCGGCCGGCGCCGCGACGACGACCGAGCGCGCGAGCCCGTCCTCGCCGAGGATCTGTTCGATGAATTCCTTCACTTCGCGGCCGCGTTCGCCGATCAGGCCGATCACGATCACTTCCGCGCTCGTATAGCGCGCCATCGTGCCGAGCAGCACCGACTTGCCGACGCCGGAGCCGGCGAACAGGCCCATTCGCTGGCCGCGGCCGACGGTGAGCAGCGCGTTGATCGCGCGCACGCCGACGTCGAGTACGTGGTGGATCGGCTCGCGATCGAGCGGGTTGATCGACGGCGCCGACAGCGGCGCATCGACTTTCGACGCGAGCGGGCCGAGGCCGTCGAGCGGGCGGCCCGACGCGTCGACGACGCGCCCGAGCATCTCCCAGCCGACCGGCAGCCGCTTCGCGCCCGCGAGCGGATCGGCGACGGGCGCGCTTTCGCGCGGCCACACGCGGGCGCCGGGCAGGACGCCGGCGACGTCGGTGGTCGGCATCAGGAACAGGCGGTCGCCGGCGAAGCCGACGACTTCGGCTTCCGCGTGCGGCAGCGTGCTGCCGGGCGGCAGTTCGATCGTGCATTCGGCGCCGACCGACAGGCGCAGCCCGATCGCCTCGAGCACGAGGCCGGCCGCGCGCGTGAGGCGTCCGCACGGCCGCAGCGGCAGCGCGCGGTGGCTGCGCGCGGCGAGCCCGTTCAGGTGCGTGCGCCAGTGCGCGAGATGCGGATTGTGCGGCGCGCGCGGGGCGGCGTCGGCAGCCGCGGATGCGGCGTGCGGCGTGGCGTCGTCCGCGGGATCGTGCGCGGCCGCCGGCCCGAACGACGCGAGCGCGAGCTCGCGTTCGAGCGGCGTCATGCCGTCGTGCGCGAACGCGTCGGGCGAGCGCGTCACCACGTGCTCACCTTGCCGATCGCGGCGGCGACGCGCTGCCAGCGCGTGGGCAGCGTCGCGTCGACCTCGCCGGTCGCGGCGTGCGCGCGGCAGCCGCCGCGCTCGATCGACGCGTCGGTGCGCACGGTCCAGCCGAGCGTGTCGAGATCGTCCTGCAGATACGCTTCGACGACGGGCAGGTCGGCCGGATTCACCGCGAGATGCGGCGCGCCGGACAGCGCGGGTTCGGCCGCGAGCACGTCGCGCACGGCGGCGACCAGCGCGGCCGGGTCGTGCTTCACGTGCTGGCGCACGACCTGCTGCGCGATGTCGAGCGCGAGCTGCGCGAGCTCGGACGCGAGATCGTGTTCGACGGCGGACACGGCTTCGCGGAACGACGCGGCGAGCGCCGCGAGCTGCGCGGCCTGTTCGCGGGCGTCGGCCTGGCCGGCCTCGAAACCCTGTTCGCGGCCCTGCTCGAAACCGGCCTGGTAGCCGAGCGCCTGGCCTTCGACGTGGCCGGCCGCATGGCCTTCGGCGTGCGCGGCGTCGCGCACGCGCTGCAGTTCCTCGGCGAGCGCGGCGGCAGCGGCCGCCGCGTGGTCGGGCGGCGGCGGGGGCGGCGGCGGGTCGAACGACGCCATCTCCCACCGCTGGTACGCGGTGAGGGTGCCCACGCGATCGCTCGCCGAATCAGACATACGCGTCTTCCGCCTTGCCGCCGATCGCGATCTGGCCGCTCTCGGCGAGGTTGCGCACGATCTGCAGGATGCGGCGCTGCTGCGTCTCGACTTCGGACACGCGCACCGGGCCGCGCGCGTCGAGATCCTCGGCGAGCAGTTCGGCCGCGCGCTGCGACATGTTCGCGAGGAACTTCTGGCGCAACGCGGGCGGCGCGCCCTTCAGCGCGACGATCAGTGTTTCCGACTCGACTTCCTTGAGCACCATCTGGATCGCGCGGTCCTCGAGGTCGAGCAGGTTCTCGAACACGAACATCTGGTCGATGATCTTCTGCGCGAGATCGGCGTCGTACTGGCGCACGCTTTCGAGCACGCCTTCCTCGTGCACGCTCGTCATGAAGTTCAGGATCTCGGCCGCGGTGCGGATGCCGCCCATCGGGCTGCGCTTCAGGTTGTCGCTGCCGGACAGCAGGCCCGTCAGCACGTCGTCGAGTTCGCGCAGCGCGGCCGGCTGGATGCCGTCGAGCGTCGCGATCCGCAGCAGCACGTCGTTACGCAGCCGTTCGGTGAAGCATGACGCGATCTCCGAGGCCTGGTCGCGGTCGAGGTGCACGAGGATCGTCGCGATGATCTGCGGATGCTCGTTCTTGATCAGCTCGGCCACCGCGCCCGAATCCATCCACTTCAGGCCCTCGATGCCGCTCGTGTCGCTGCCCTGCAGGATGCGGTCGATCAGCACGCCGGCCTTGTCCTCGCCGAGCGCCTTCGTCAGCACCGAGCGGATGTACTCGCTCGAATCGAGCGACAGCGCGGTGTGCTGCTCGGCTTCCTTCACGAAGTCCTGCAGCACGTCCTCGACCTGCTCGCGCGTGACGTTCTTCAGCGCGGCCATCGCGGCGCCGATCTTCTGGACCTCGCGCGGCGCGAGGAACTTGAATACCTGCGCGGCCTCTTCCTCGCCGATCGACATCAGCAGCAGCGCGCTCTTGGTCAAGCCTTCAGCGTTCATCGGACACCCAGTTCTTCACGACGGTGGCGACGATCTTCGGATCCTGGCGGGCGATCGTGCGCGCGTAGTCGAGGTTGCGTTCGTAGCGGTTCTTCTCGTTTTCGAAGCCGAGCAGCAGCGGGTCCGGTTCCTCCGCCGCCTTGTCCGGCGCTGGCAGGCCGTCGAGCGCGACCGCGTCTTCCGGCGCCGCGAGCGCCGGCGCGGCCGGCTCGGGCGGCGGGAACGCGCGGCGCATCGCCGGGCGCACGAACATGAAGTACAGCGCCGCCGCGGCCGCCGCGATGCCGAGCCACTTCGCGGCTTCCTTCGCCATCGCGATCATGTCGGGCTGGCGCCACCACGGCAGGTCGGCGTACGGGTCGCTCACGGTCGAGAACGCGCTGTTCACGACGTTCACCGAGTCGCCGCGCTTCTCGTCGTAGCCCATCGCGTCCTTCACGAGCTGCTCGACCTGCGCGAGCTTCGCGGGCGGCAGCGGCTGCATCGTCACGTGGCCCTTCGCGTCGGCGACCGGCTGGTAGTTGACGACGACCGCGACCGACAGCCGCTTCACGCTGCCCATCGGCTGTTCGGTATGGCGGATCGTCTTGTCGAGCTCGTAGTTGGTCGTCTGGTCCTTGCGGTCGCTGACCGGCGTGGTCTGCGGCGCGTTTTGGCCGTTGCCGGCGACGATCGGCGCGGAGGCCGGCTGCGGCGGCGTGTTCGACAGCGCGCCCGGCACGCCCGACGCGCCGCCCTGCGCGAGCTCGGTCGCGCTGCTGGTCTGCTGGCTGCGGATCGCGGCTTGCTGCGGCGTGCCGTTCGGGCCGTAGCTTTCCGACGTCTGCTCGATCTTCGAGAAATCGAGATCGGCGCTGACCTGCGAGCGCGCGTTGCCGGCGCCGAAGATCGGCGCGAGGATCGCGTCGATGCGCTTCTGCGTGTTGTGCTCGACCTGCTGCACATACTTGAGCTGGCTCGCGTCGAGGCCGGAAGCGGACGCGGTCTGGGTCAGCAGGTTGCCGTCCTGGTCGACGATCGTCACGTTCTTGGCCGGCATGTCGGGCACGCCGGACGACACCATCCGCGTGATCGCCTGCACCTGGCCCTCGTCGAGCACGCGGCCCGGGTAGAGGTCGACGAACACCGACGCGCTCGGCGCTTCCTTGTCGCGCACGAACACCGACGGCTTCGGGATCGCGAGATGCACGCGCGCGCCGCGCACGGCGTTGATCGATTCGATGGTGCGCTGCAGCTCGCCTTCGAGCGCGCGCTGGTAGTTGATCTGCTCGGCGAACTGGCTGATGCCGAATTTCTGGTTGTCCATCAGCTCGAAGCCGACCGAGCCGCCCTTCGGCAGCCCCATCGCGGCGAGCTTCAGGCGCGTCTCGTGCACCTGGTTCGACGGCACGAGGATCGCGCCGCCGGCATCGGCGAACTTGTAGGGAACGTTTGCCTGCTGGAGCGCGGCGATGATCGCGCCGCCGTCGCGGTCCGACAGGTTGCTGTACAGCACGCGGTAGTCGGGCGCGCGGCTCCACAGCACGAGCGCGGTGATCGCGGCGATCGCGAACGCGACGGCGATCACGAACGGCAGCTTCGGGTTGCCCTTCATCCGCGAGATGCCGGGAATGCGTTCCGCGAAGCCGCCCAGCCCGAAGTCCGCGCCTGCGCCACCCGCGCCCGGCAACGCGGCGGCCGCGGCGGCGCCGGGCGCCGGGCTGAGGCCCGCGCGGGCGTCTGGGTTGATCAGCGAGTTGGCCTGCGAATCCATGCGTCGAGTTTCTCCGGAGCGGGACGACTGAGCTCGCTCGGACGAGCGGGCGGACAATGACACGATGCGATTATCGTGACCGGGGGCGCACTCCGATCGACCGAAAAGAGCGGGGTTTCCCCCGTACTTTCGCGGCTTTGACGCGCGCCGCGCTGCTATCCTTTTTCGCGATCCGGCATGGTGCGCGTGGTGCGGCGCCGGCGGGTCGCCCGGTGCGTCCGGGTCTCTTCTCTATGTCTGGGGACAGCATGACTGCGAACGTCAGCGGAATCGGTTCGGTGTTGCAACAGATGCAGTCGATGGCCGCGCAGGCGTCCGGCGGCGTCGCGAGCCCGACGGCGGCGCTGGCCGGCTCGGGCGCGGCGACGGCCGGCACGTTCGCGAGCGCGATGAAGGCATCGCTCGACAAGATCAGCGGCGACCAGCAGCACGCGCTCGGCGAGGCGAAGGCGTTCGAGGTCGGCGCGCCGAACATCTCGCTGA
The DNA here is from genome assembly GCF_024730645.1 of Burkholderia sp. EMB26. Taxonomy (NCBI): domain Bacteria; kingdom Pseudomonadati; phylum Pseudomonadota; class Betaproteobacteria; order Burkholderiales; family Burkholderiaceae; genus Burkholderia; species Burkholderia sp. EMB26. The sequence goes on along the minus strand of NZ_CP078070.1, from coordinate 3,447,886 downwards.
ACGACGTGATGGTCGACATGCAGAAAGCCAATATCGGCTTCCAGTTCGGGCTTCAGGTCCGCAACAAGCTAGTGAGCGCTTACAACGACATCATGCAGATGTCGGTGTGAGGCGACGGGCATCCGGGGACGGCCATCCGGGGACGGCCATCCGGCGACGGCCATCCGGGGTCATCCGCGGACGGTTCAGGGCCTGCCGAACGAGTCCGGCGAGCCGGCATCGCAGGCCCGGCGGCGGCCCCCCGCGCACCTAAAGCTTTTCAAATCCCTTCCGATAACTCCGGTGAAGGCCGCGCCGTGCAACGCACGGCGGCGGCTCCCGTATAGCAGGCAATAACAAGGAGAAGCGCATGTTTTCCCCAGGACACGCTGGAGCCAGTGCGTACGCGCGTGTCGGCGTCGAGACCGGGGTGATGGGCGCCTCCCCGCACCGGCTGATCGCGATGCTGTACCAGGGCGCGCGGCAGGCGATCGCGCTGGCGCGCATGCATCTGCAGCAGGACAACGTGGCCGGGCGCGGCGAGGCGATCGGCAAGGCGATCCGGATCGTCGAGAGCGGCCTGCAGGCGTCGCTGAACCGCGACGCGGGCGGCGAGATCGCCGACCGGCTCAATGCGCTGTACGCGTATATCGGCCGGCGCCTGCTGGAAGCGAACGCGCAGGCGAGCGACGCGATGCTGGTCGAGGTCGACGGCTTGCTCGCGACGCTCGAGGAAGCATGGACGGGCATCGCCCCGGAAGTCGCGCGGATGGCCGCGCAACAGGTAGCGGAAGCATCACGATGAATCACAAGGCCGAATACTTCGCGCGTTACGAGGCGCTCGCCGCCGTGTCGGGCCGGATGCTGTGCGCCGCGCGCGGCGCCGACTGGAGCGCGTTGCCGGGGTTGCAGGCCGAATTCATGCAGCTTGTCGACGGGTTGAAGGAGGCCGATCCGGGCGTCGCGCTCGACGAATCGGATCTCGGCCGCAAGCTCGACCTGATCCGCCGCATCCTGGCCGACGACGCCGCGATCCGCGATCTCGCGAGCCCGGACGTCGCGCGGCTGTCCGCGCTGTTCGAGGCGCGGCGCTCGACCCAGGTATTGACCGATCTCTACCGCGCGCGCGGGTAGGGCCGGGTTCCGGGAGACGGGTGCGAAGCGTCCGGGCCCGGTGCCGCACGCGGCGCGCGCTGTTCCCGCAGCGGCACCGGCGTGCCGCACCCGGATTCGCAACGATGTGGCTGATATAAGCAGGCTCCGATCATGACCGGTATCGACTCCGTTGCGGCCGCGCTGCTGGCGAGCCGCCTCGACAGCCTGCTGACCGGCACCGTTTCGGCGCCCGCCGGCGGCGGCGCGACCGCGCAGGTCGGCACGCCGGGCGCCGGCGCATCGTCCGCGCCGCCGGCCGGCAGCCCGCCCGCCGCGCCGCCGGCTTCCACGCAGACCGCGCTGTCCGAGGTCGGGCGCGTGCTCGACGCGATCTCGCGCTCGGGCGGCGATGCGACACCGGCGATCGTCGGCCGGCTGCCGCTGCTGGCCGATCCCGCCGTGCTGCTCACCGATACGCCCGTGCCGGCGCGTGCGCCGGCGGCGTCCGGTCCCGCCGCGCCTGCCACGCCGGCTTCGGCTCAAGCGTCGTCCGCCGCGGCCGCGCGCGATGCGCTCGCGCCGCCGCCGGTCGCGGCGCTGCGGGCGGCGCTCGCGCAGGCCGTGAGCGAAAGCGGCCTGTTCTACGAATCCCATCTCGCACAGTGGCTGGCCGGCCAGCGTCCGCTCGCGGCGCTGATGCGGGAGCCGCAGGCACGCCTCGCGACCGCGCTCGCGCCGGTCGACCCGGAAGCCGTCTCGCACGCGTCGACCGACGTGCTCGATGAACTGCTCGCGCAGCGCCCGCCGCTGCCGGCCGCCGCGCGGGCAAGCGCGCAACCGCCGGCGCAGGGCGGCGCACCTGCGCGCGACCCCGCGCAGCCCGCACCTGCGGCGGCCCGGCAGGGCGCGTCGCTGCCGTCCGACCCGGCCGATCCGCTGGCTGCGCACGCCGATGCGCGCTGGACGCCCGCGCGTGCCGAGCTGGCCGCCGCGTCACCCGATCCGCAGCCGCCGCTCGCAACCGTGCATCCGGCCGCCGTGCCGCTCGTTCGGCAACAGCTCGACGCGCTCGCGACCGACCAGTTTCGCTGGACCGGCGAGGCGTGGCCCGGCGCGCGGCTCGACTGGACGATCGAACCCGACGAGCCCGGCCACCGTGCGCCGCGCGGCGGCGGGGACGACGACGCGGGCGACGGCATCGCGTGGCGCACGCGCCTGACGCTGACGCTGCCGTCGCTCGGCACGGTCGATGCCGAGCTGGTGCTGAACGGCGCGCAACTCGTCGCGCGGCTGCGCGCGAACCAGACGGGCGCCGACCGTCTCACGCGTAACGAAGCCGCGCTGCGGCAGCGGCTCGAAGGCTCGGGGCTCAAGGTGGGCGGGCTGTCGATCCGTGCGGTCGACGACGGGCCGGACGGCTTCGACCTGTTCGCCGCGCAGGCCGCCGCCGCCGCGTATGCGCGCGGCGCGGCCGGCGGCGCCGACGTGCGGGTGCCGGGCGACGATGACGAGGCGCTGCCATGAGCACGACGTCCCGCAAGCATGCGGCCGCGCTCGTCTACGACCCGAAAGGCGGCGATGCGGCGCCGCGCGTGGTCGCGAAGGGCTACGGCGTGCTCGCCGAGATGATCGTCGCGCGCGCGCACGATGCGGGGCTGTACGTGCATACGGCGCCGGAGATGGTGTCGCTGCTGATGCAGGTTGATCTCGACGACCGGATTCCGCCGCAGCTTTACCAGGCGGTCGCTGACCTGCTCGCGTGGCTGTACGCGCTCGATCGCGCCGAACCCGCGCCGGACGACGCCGCGCCGCGTTTCCCGCTGCCGCCGTTGCGCTGAACGGCCCGCCGACGGGCGGATTATTACGAAATGCTGTCCGATGCTTGCGGGATCATTCTGTCGGTATCTGCCATCGATCGATCGTCATCGCAAGGCAACGCACGCCTTTCCTTCTCGTTCTCGCGCACCCCGGCCTTGTCGCTTCGTATGCGTATGGATTGAGCCGGCGGTCGATTTATGTAATGATATCCATTCTCATTTTCATGCTGCCCGGGCGGCGCGCACTCCCTGCGCGCCGCCCGTCGTTTTGAACGAATGGATACTTTCGCGTGAACGCGCCCGAAACGATCGACCCGCCCAAGACGGGCATGCCGCGCGCCGGCGTCACCGTGCTGCACCCGGCGGGCCGCCCGCTGAGCGACGACGAACTGGCCGCGCGCCGCCAGCGCTCGCGCCGTGCGACCTTCATCAAGTGGCTGCGCAAGGTGCACGGCTGGGTCGGGCTGTGGGGCGCGGTGCTCGGGCTGCTGTTCGGCGTGACCGGCGTGCTGCTGAACCATCGCGCGCCGCCGCTGAAAATTTCGACCGGTGAGCCGCAGGTCGAGGAGATGCAGATCGCGCTGCCCGATCCGGTGCCGAAGACGCCCGCCGCGATGACGAAGTGGCTGCAGCAGGAGCTGCAGTTCGACGGCAAGCCGGGCCGCATGCGCAAGGAGCCCGCGCAGGCCGTCGCATGGGGCGACAAGCGCGTGATGCAGCCCGAGCACTGGCAATTCGGCGTGTTCGGGCCGCACCAGAACCTGCAGGCCGAGTATTGGGTCGGCAACGGCTACGTGTCGGTGAAGCGCACCGGCAACACGTTCCTGACGACGCTGAACAACCTGCATCGCGGTGTCGGGATGAATCTGGGCTGGGTGCTGCTGATGGATACGATCGCGGGCTCGCTGATCCTGCTGTCGCTGACCGGCGTGCTGCTGTGGACCGAGCTGAACAAGCGCCGCACGGTCGGCGTCGTGCTGGTGGTCGGTTCGGTTGCCGCGGCGCTGGCCGCCGGCCTGACCTGAGCGCGGGTCGCGCCGGGGTAGCGGCCGGCGGGCGTGATCGCCCGCCGCCGTCGCGGGTCAGAGGCCGCAGGCCGCGCCGCTGTTCGCCGCGATTTCGCGCGCGGCCTTCGCGCCTTCGACCTGCAGGATCGTCGGCAGCGACACGTTGTTCTTCGCGGCGGTGATCTCGGCGAGGATCGAGATCGCGATTTCCGGCGGCGTCCGGCTGCCGATGTAGATGCCGGCCGGCCCGTGCAGCCGGGCCAGTTCCACTTCGTTCAGATCGAATTCGCGCAGGCGCTCGCGCCGCGCCGCGTTGTTGCGCCGCGAGCCGAGCGCGCCCACGTAGAACGCGGGCGTCTTCAGCGCCTCCATCAGCGCGAGATCGTCGAGCTTCGGATCGTGGGTGAGCGCGATCACGGCCGAACGCGCATCGAGCTTCATGTCGAGCACCGTGTCGTCGGGCATCGTGTGCACGACCCGCGTGCCCGGCACGTCCCACGCATCCGTGTATTCGTCGCGCGGATCGCAGACCGTCACCTGGTAGTCGAGCCCGACCGCGATCTGGCACAGATAGCGCGACAACTGGCCGGCGCCGATCACGAGCATCCGGTAGCGCGGCCCGTGGATCGTCACGAGGCGTTCGCCGTCGAACGCGAGCCCGTCGGTCGCCTGCGCGGGCGACAGCGACGCGCGGCCGGTCGCGAGCGTCATCGTGCGCGTGACGAGGCGGCCGGCCTCGACTTCCGCGCACAGTGCGGCGATCCCGCTGTCGCGCGTGAGCGGTTCGAGCACCAGCTGGATCGTGCCGCCGCAAGGCAGCCCGAAGCGGTGCGCTTCCTCGGCGGTCACGCCGTACTTGAGCGCTTCCGGGCGCGCATCGGCCGCGATGCCGCTCGCATGCACGCGGGCGATCAGGTCGTCCTCGATGCATCCGCCGGACACGGAGCCGACCACCAGGCCGTCCTCGCGCACGGCGAGCATCGCGCCTTCGGGGCGCGGCGACGAGCCCCACGTCTTCACGACCGTCACGAGCAGCACGCGGCGCCCTTCTTCGAGCCAGCGCGCGCTGGATTTCAGTACATCGAGATCGACGCTTTCCATCGTTTGTTCCTGTTGCCGGACGGCCCGCCGCGCGGCGCCGTCATTCGATGGCCGGATTATGAACCGCCCGGCGCGCGCGTGCAGGCGGCGCGGCGGCGGGGGCGGGCAAATCCGGACGATCGGGCAAGAGATCGCGACGATCGGACACTGATCGCGCGGCGGCCGAGGGTTCGGGAGAGGGTGCGTGCGGAGCCGGGGCGGCTCCGCGTGGGGTTCGTCATCGCGCGCCGCGGCGGCGCGCGATGACGGCGCTCAGTGCGCGTCGGGGCGGCCGTGCGCGAGCTTCGAGTGGTGTCGCGAGTACAGCGCGTAGATCACGAGGCCGATCACGAGCCAGATGCCGAATGCGGCCCACGTGACGGGCTGCAGGTTCAGCATCAGAAACAGGCACGATGCGACCGCGAGGATCGGCACCACCGGCACGCCCGGGCAGCGGAACGCGCGCGGCAGTTCGGGGTGGGTGCGGCGCAGCACGAGCACGGCGATCGACACCATCGAGAACGCCGCGAGCGTACCGATGTTGATCAGCTCGGCGAGCACGTTGAGCGGCACGAGCGCGGCGATCAGCCCGAAGAACAGGCCGACCAGCCAGGTGGTCAGGAACGGCGTCGCATAGCGCGGATGCACGCGCGACAGCGCGGCCGGCAGCAGCCCGTCGCGCGACATCGCGAAGATCACGCGCGTCTGGCCGTAGCTCATCACGAGGATCACGGTGAGCATGCCGAGCACCGCGCCGAGATCGATGAAGCCCGCGACCCACTTCTCGCCGGCGACCTGCAGCGCGTACGAGATCGGGTGCGAGATGTTCGCGTACTGGGCCGACGGCACGATGCCGGTCGCGACCGCGGCGACCGTCACGTACAGCACCGCGCACACCGCGAGCGACGCGATGATGCCGATCGGCAAATCGCGCTTCGGGTTCTTCACTTCCTCGGCTGCCGACGACACCGCGTCGAAGCCGATGAACGCGAAGAACATCACGGCGGCCGCGCCGAACACGCCGTTCCAGCCGTGCGGCATGAACGGCTTCCAGTTCGCGGGCGTCACGTGGAACAGGCCGACCGCGATCACGAGCAGCACGACCGACACCTTGATGAACACCATGATGTTGTTGATGCGGGTCGATTCGCGGATGCCGATCGACAGCAGCGTCGTGATCACGATCATCACGAGGAACGCGGGCAGGTTGAACCACGTGGTGACGCCCGGCACCGCGCCGGGCGCGGCCGTCAGCACGGTCGGCAGCGACAGCCCGAAGCCCTGCAGCAGCGACTGCAGGTAGCCTGACCAGCCGACCGACACGGCCGACGACGCGAGGCCGTACTCGAGCATCAGGTCCCAGCCGATGATCCACGCGACCAGCTCGCCGAGCGTTGCGTACGAATACGTGTAGATCGAGCCGGCGACGGGGATCGTCGACGCGAACTCCGCGTACGACAGCGCGGCGAGGCCGCACGCGATCGCGGCGATCACGAACGACAGCGTCAGCGCGGGGCCGGCCTGGACGGCGCCGGTGCCGGTCAGCACGAAGATGCCGGTGCCGATGATCGCGCCGATGCCGAGGAAGGTGAGGTCGATCGCGCCGAGCGCTTTCTTGAGCCCGGCGGCTTGCGCGCCGGCGATCATGCGATCGACGTTTTTCTTGCGGAAGAGAGACATTGCGGATGAATCGCCAGCGCGCGCAGGCACGGCGCGTTGACTGAGTGAAAACCCATAATTTTAGCTGATTTGGCGTGCAAACCCCGCTGCGGCGCCGCGGTGCGCCGTGGAATCGTCCGATAAAACAAGCGCTTGCGCCCGGAGCGGGCGCGGTTGGGCGCGGCGCGGCGTGCGCCGCGTCGCGGGATCGGACGAATTCGAATGGGCCGGGGGGGCTCAGGCGCCGGCCGTGGGCGCCATGTCGACGAGCCGGTTGCTCATCACGTAGAACGTGAGTTCCGCGTTGTTGGACAGCCGCATCTTCTCGAGCAGCCGCGACCGGTACACGCTCACCGTCTTCACCGACAGCGACAGCGTGTTCGCGATATCGGTGAGCCGCTTGCCGGACGCGAGCATGCAGAGCGTCTGATATTCGCGATCGGACAGCTTCTCGTGCGGCAGCGGTTCGTTCTCGAACGACACGTATTCGGCGAGCGCCTCGGCCATCGCGGGGCTCACGTACTTGCGCCCGGCCGCGACCTGCTGGATCGCGCCGATCATCTGCGCGGCGTTGACCGTCTTCGACAGGTAGCCGGCCGCGCCGGCCTTCAGCGCGCGCACCGCGTACTGGTCCTCGCGGTACATCGAGAACATCAGCACCGGCGTGCGCGTCAGCTTGCGCTTGAGGCGCTTGAGCACCTCGATGCCGTTCGTGTCGGGCAGCGAGATGTCGAGCAGGATCACGTCGAATTCCTGCTTGTCGACGGCCGCCATCGCGTCGCCGCCGTTCTCGGCCTCGGTCACGTCGCGCGCGACGCCGCGGTCGATCAGCAACTGGCGGATCCCTTGCCGGACGATCGCGTGATCGTCCACGAGCAGGATGTTCAGGCTCATCGCGACCTCACGAAAGCGACGTGCGGCGTGCCGCGACGGGCACCGCGAGCAGCGAATCCCACGCGAAGCGCGCGGTGACGCGCGTGCCGCGACCGGTTGCCGGCGTGGCCGTCTCGAAGCTGCCGCCGAACGCCTCGCAGCGCGCGCGCATGCCGGCGAGGCCGTAGCCGCTGCGGCGATTGCGCGCGAAACCGGTCCCATCGTCGGTGACACTCAGCGACAGGTGCGTGCCGTCGGTGACGATCCGCACGTCGACCGACGTCGCGCGGGCGTGTTTCGCGACGTTCGACAGCGCTTCCTGCGCGACGCGGAACACCGCGAGCGCGCCGGCGCCGGCGATTTGCGTGAGGCGCGCGTCGGCCGCGCACACGAAGCTCGTGCGCAGGCCGGTGCGCGCCGCATGGGTGTCGATCCACGACGACAGCGCGCCGACCACGCCTGCGTCGAGCGCCGGCGTGTCGCGCTCGTCGATCAGCCGGCGATTCGCGTCGGTCGCGGCGTCGAGCGCCTGCTGCGCCAGCGCCAGCGCGCGCAGGCAGCCTTCCGGCGCATCGGCCGGCAGCCACGTTTGAACGTTTGCGAGCGCGAAGCGGGCAGCGGTCAATTCGGCGCCGAGCCCGTCGTGCAGCTCGCCGGCCAGATGGCGGCGGGCCGCTTCGTCGGCGGCGAGCAACTGGGCGGAAAGTGCCGCGATCCGTGCGGCGGACGCGTCGCGTTTCGATGCGACGTCGGCCAGGGGCGAAGTCGCGGCGCAGCCGGGCATGCGCTGCCGCGACGGGAACGGGGCGTGGGCGCCCGAGGGCGCGTTAAGCGACGTATCCATGACTCTCCCTGCTGTCAGAAAGCGGTTCAGACACCGGCTGGTTGCGTGCACCGGCTGCCGTTTCGATGACGGTCGCCGCCAGAGAATCGCTCCATGCCGAGGTAACAAAAGTTACGTCTTGTAACACCTGCATCCGACCCTTCCACTCTCATCCGAACGGCAACCACGCGCGGCGAATAATATCTCAAAATTTCTGAAAAGGTCATGTCGGGCGGACATTTAAGGGTAAATGTGAATAATCGGAATGAACCTGTTGTAGGAAAAACACTGACACCCGAACACCGGGCGATGACGTATCCAAATGTAACTATTTGAGATGGAATGGTCCCAGTTTGTTACGAATTCGCCAAGTCCGGACGAAAAAAAACCGGAGCTTTCGCTCCGGTTCTTGATGCGGCACAAATTCGGGGATCGATCAGTCCACGAATGCACGCTCGATCACGTAGTGACCCGGCGCGCTGTTCTTGCCTTCGACGAGGCCGGCCTGCTTCAGCAGGTCGGTCGTGTCCTTCAGCATCGCGGTGCTGCCGCACAGCATCACGCGGTCGTTTTCCGGCGAGAAGGCCGGCACGCCGAGATCCGTGAACAGCTTGCCCGTCGCGATCAGGTCGGTGATCCGGCCCTCGTTGTCGAACGCTTCGCGCGTGACGGTCGGGTAGTAGACGAGCTTTTCCTTGATGATGTCGCCCAGGTACTCGTGGCCCGGCAGGTCGTGCTTGATGTAGTCCATGTACGCGAGCTCGCCCTTCAGGCGGCACGTGTGGGTCAGGATCACCTTGTCGAAGCGGTCGTAGATGTCCGGATCGCGGATGATCGACATGAACGGCGCGAGGCCCGTGCCCGTCGACAGCATCCACAGCGTCTTGCCCGGCAGCAGGTTGTCGGCGACCAGCGTGCCCGTCGGCTTCTTGCCGATCAGCACCGTGTCGCCCACCTTCAGGTGCTGCAGGCGCGACGTCAGCGGGCCGTTCTGCACCTTGATGCTGAAGAACTCGAGATGCTCCTCGTAGTTCGGGCTGACGATCGAATAGGCGCGCGCGAGCGGCTTGCCGTCGACTTCGAGGCCGACCATCGTGAATTCGCCGTTGTTGAAGCGCAGGCTCGCCTCACGGGTGCAGGTGAAGCTGAAAAGCGTGTCGGTCCAGTGATGGACGGATTGGACGGTGGCGGTGTCGTATTTGCTCATGGCTTTGAAAACGGACGCGCGTGGCGAACGCGTGTAACGGGCCCAAAAACGGGCAAAAAACCGAGTGCGACGGCCCGATCGCGGATCGGCCGGCCGGCGCGTCGGACACGCGCCTTCTCGATGACAGACGTTTGAGGAACTCGTTATTTTACCCTGTTGACGCGGATCGCGGGCTTGACCCCCGCGGCTGCGCGGATTTGGCGCAACAGATCCTTTCAACATGCTTTCCATGATCGGCCGCGCGTGTCGCGGCGACTGCGGCGTGCTCCGGCAGCGCCGTGACCGGGGGCGCCGCGGGACCGCGGGCGTTACTGCGGATCGAGGCGCAGGCGCGCGATGTACGGCAGGTGGTCCGACAGCCACGCGGCTTCGCCGGACGGCGCACGCCATTCGAGCGGCGTCAGCCCGCGCACGAACATCTTGTCGAGCGCGAGCGCCGGCGAGAACGCGGGGAACGTGCGGCCCGATTCGCCGAGCAGCGTCGCGACCTCGGACAGCCCGATCTCGCCGAACAGCGCGACCGAATCGTTGCGCCAGTCGTTGAAATCGCCGGCGAGCACGAGCGGATCGTCGCCCGCGTTGCGCACGATCCAGTGCGCGATCCAGTGCATCTGGCGCAGCCGCGCGGCGCGCGTGAGCGCCAGGTGCGCGCACAGCAGCGTGACCGGGCGGGCGCCCGCGAGCGTCGCGCGGGCGACGAGCAGCCCGCGCCGCTCGAAGCGGTGCGCGGAGATGTCCCAGCGGCCGCCGAGGTCGAGCGGATGCGGCGACAGGATCGCGTTGCCGTGCCGCCACGACGGCTTGAACACGTTCGGCCCGAGCGCGATCTGCCAGTCGAGCGCCTGCGCGATCTCGGTGGCCTGGCAATGCCACACGTCGTCGACCGTGTCGTCCATCGGCGCGCCGAAGCCCGGTGCGAGCATCGGGCGCGGCATGCGGCGCGCCATCGCTTCCTGCAGGAAGTACACGTCGGCGTGGGTCGACTGCATCCAGTCGCGCATCGCGTTCCACGCGGTGAAGCCGAGCGGCGAGCGGCCCTTGTGCAGGTTCCAGCTGACGGCGGTGATTTCGTCGGGCGCGGCGTGCGGTTCGGCGAACGGCAGGGAGAGAGCGTCGGCGGACATGACGCTCAGTCCTTCGCGGCGTGCGCGCGCACGCGGTACACGAGATGCGGATGCTGCTCGACGAGCGTCCAGTCGGTCCACGCCTCGCCGCCGACCGACAGACCGGGGTGGCTCGCGACGATTTGCCGCGGCGACGCGGGCACGCACGGATCGCCGCGCGTCGCGTTTTCGTCGTCGAGCGTTTCCTGCACGTCGAGCCCGAGCGACACGGTGTTCGCGTTGGCGTCGACGGCGAGCGGGGCGACCGTCACCGAGCGCGAGCGCTCGGTCGGCACGACGCGCGCGGCATTGCCGCAGCCCACTGGCACGGCGGCCGGATAGCGATGGGTATCGGTGCGGGACTGGCCCACGGTGGTGTTTTGCTGGAACGTGTCGATCGTCTGACCGTCGCGCACCACCTGGATTTCCCATGCGACGACGGCCGGCGCGGGGCTCTGCGCATGGGCGGCGAGCACGACGCTCGCAAGCAGGACGGCCAGGCCGTGTTTCAGCATGAAACGTCTCCGGAAACGCGGGATAGCGGGGAACGGACGCACATCTTACGCCCGATCGATTTCGGTCGCGATGTAACGGGACGCGCCGCGACGGGTTCGCAGCACGATGCGGTCCTGCTCGACAGGTAAGGACGCGTCATGCGTTTTCAAGCGAAAAAGCGCGCGAACTCGGCGACGCTCGCGCGCTCGGTGACGAGGCGGTTCTCGATCGCGTCGGGGTCCGCATGGCCGAGCGACATGCCGCAGACGAGCTGCTCGTTGGCCGGAATGTCGAGATGTTCGGCGACGATCCGGTGAAACGGCACGAACGCGGCCTGCGGGCAGGTGTCGAGGCCGCGGGCGCGCGCGGCCGTCATCACGCCTTGCAGGAACATCCCGCAGTCGAGCCAGGCTCCCAACGTCATCACGCGGTCGAGCGTGAAGAACAGCGCGACCGGCGCATCGAAGAAACGGAAATTGCGCGCGTGCTGCGCATGCATGCGCGCCTTCTCGTCGCGGCCGATGTTCAACAGGCCGTACAGGTCCCAGCCGACCTTGCGGCGCCGGTCGATATACGGCGACACCCATTCGCGCGGGTAGTAGTCGTATTCGGCGACGTATTTCTCGTCGCGCGCGGGATCGTCGTAGGCCGCGGTGAGCGCGGCGGCGAGCGAGTCGCGCGTGGCGCCCGTCGCGACGTACACGCGCCACGGCTGGATGTTGGTGCCCGACGGCGCGCGGCTCGCGGCTTCGAGGATCGCCTCGAGCGTGTCGCGCGGCACCGGCGTCGGCAGGAATGCGCGGATCGCGCGGCGCGACTTGAGCGCGGCGTCGACGGTATCGACGGAACGGATCGCATCGGCGTCGACGCGCGGGGAAGCAGTGGGGACGGACATCGGCAACTCTTCGGGCGAGGCGTCTGGCGCGGTGCGGGAGCAGCGTGTGCGCGGCGCGCGAACGCCAGCGGCGCACCCGGCGCGAGCGTCGTGAACTGTCGATCATACGCCGCGGCGCACGACCGTGCAGCGCGGGCGCGCTGTTAGCAGCAGACTCCCCCGGCTGCTTGCTTGCACGGCGATGCGGGATCGCTACACTGAAATCGTAAGGGTCTGATGAGTGTGTGACGGCAAGGCAGCGAGGTTGGTATGACGACGGCGATGGTGAAACAGGAACTGGCGGTGGCGTCCTTCAGCACGGTGTACGACCTCGAGCAGGTCGAGACGGCGCTGGGCGACCTGAACGAGAGCGCAAGCGACGCACTGCGCTCGACCTACGAGAAGATGCTCAAGACGGGGAATCTGCGCTTTTGCGTGAAGCCGAACCGGATGCCGTCGTTCGACGCGCTCGGCGAGGCGTTGCCGAATTTCGGCGAGCCGCTCGACGACGTGCGCAAGCAGATCGCGCTGTGTCTCGAAACGGATGACCGGCTCGAACTGATGCCGATCCTGCTGCTCGGGCCGCCCGGGATCGGCAAGACGCATTTCGCGAAGGCGCTCGCGCAACTGCTCGGCACCGCGTACCACTACGTGCCGATGAGTTCGCTGACGGCCGGCTGGATCCTGTCCGGCGCGTCGTCGCAATGGAAGAACGCGAAGCCCGGCAAGGTGTTCGACGCGCTCGTGAACGGCAGCTACGCGAATCCGGTGATCGCGGTCGACGAGATCGACAAGGCCGGCAGCGATGCGCAATACGATCCGCTCGGCGCGCTGTATGCGTTGCTCGAGCACGACACCGCGCGCGCGTTCGTCGACGAATTCGCGGAAGTGCCGATCGACGCGGGCAACGTGATCTGGATCGCGACCGCGAACGACGCGCAGGCGATTCCGGAGCCGCTGCTCAACCGGATGAACGTGTACGAGATCGCGCCGCCCGATGCGGCCGGCGCACGCCGGATCGCGCAGACGATCTACGACGAGATCCGCACGTCGCATGCGTGGGGGCGGCGCTTCCCCGAGACGCTCGGCGACGATGCGCTCGACGTGCTGGCCGCGACGCCGCCGCGCACGATGCGCCGCGCGTTGCTGCACGCGTTCGGCGCCGCGCGGCTCGACGGCCGCGACGCGATCGGGCCGGCCGACATCCGCGCCGACGAAGGCGCGGCGAAGCGCCGGCCGATCGGCTTCTGACGCGGCCACGCGCGCCCGGCCGCGGCGCGCGTGGCATTCGTCGCATTCGTGGCCGCATCGTTGTCTGCGCCACCGTCCGCATCGTCGCGACGCGATACGTCGGCGTTCGGCAAGCGGGCGAACCGGGACGTACAATTCTTCTCTCTCCCTTCGACGCGCGAGCAGCGCGAAAAGCCATGGAGCAGACGGATTGTGTCGTGATCGGCGCGGGTGTCGTCGGTCTGGCGATTGCGCGCGAACTGGCCGCGCGCGGGCGTGAAACGATCGTGCTGGAGGCGACCGACGCGATCGGTACGGGCACGAGTTCGCGCAACAGCGAGGTGATTCACGCGGGGCTTTACTATCCGCGCGGGTCGCTGAAGGCGATGTCGTGCGTGCACGGGCGCGACCTGCTGTACGAATTCTGCGAGACCCATCATGTGCCGCACCGGCGTACCGGCAAGCTGCTCGTCGCGACGAGCGCCGCGCAGGTGAAGCAGTTGAAGGCGATCGCCGCGCGCGCCGCCGAAAACGGCGTGCTCGACCTGCTGCCGCTCACGCGCGCCGAGGCGCAGACGCTCGAGCCCGCGCTCGAATGCGTGGAGGCGCTGTTCTCGCCGTCGACCGGCATCGTCGACAGCCACCAGCTGATGCTCGCGCTGCTCGGCGACGCGGAGCGCGACGGCGCCGTGTGCGCGCTGCACGCTCCGGTCGAGTCGATCGACGTGCTGCGTGGCGGCCGCTTCATCGTGCGCACCGGCGGCGGCGCGCCGGCCGAGATCGACGCCACCTGCGTGATCAACAGCGCGGGGCTCGGCGCACAGGCGCTCGCGCGCCGCACGCGGGGCCTCGATCCGCGCTGGGTGCCGCCGCTTTATTTCGCGCGCGGCAATTATTTCAGCCTGTCGGGCCGTGCGCCGTTCTCGCACCTGATCTATCCGATGCCCGATCGCGCGGGGCTCGGCGTGCACCTGACGCTCGATCTTGGCGGGCAGGCGCGCTTCGGCCCGGACGTCGAGTGGTGCGATTCGCTGCGCTACGAGGTCGATCCGGCGCGCGCGGGCGCGTTCTACACGTCGATCCGCGCGTTCTGGCCGGGCTTGCCCGACGATGCGCTGCAGCCGGCGTACGCGGGCATCCGGCCGAAGCTCGCGGGGCCCGGCGAGCCGCCGGCCGACTTCATCGTGCAGGGGGCCGCGCAGCACGGCGTGCGCGGGCTCGTGAACCTGTTCGGCATCGAGTCGCCGGGGCTCACCGCGTCGCTCGCGCTCGCGCAGCGGGTGGGCGACATGGTGTCGCGCGCATGATGCGCGGCCCGCGTCCGTGCGGGCCGGCCGCGCGAAACCCGTGTGAAATCCCTTATCTCCGGCATTTCGGCGCGCACATTTATTCGCTTGGGCGTTATTCTGTCGAACGGCCGTCGCCAGAACGGCTTTCAAACCAATAACGTTGGAGCGAGTCCCCCTATGAAAGCAACCCGTCGGAGTTTCCTGATTACGAGTATTGGTGCCGTGTCCGCGCTGGCACTGTCGCGTGAAGCGCTGGCCGATGCGCCGATGCTGTCGGAAACCGATCCGACCGCGGCGGCGCTCGGCTACAAGGCCGATGCCACCAAGGTCGACAAGACGAAGTATCCGAAATACGCAGCGGGCCAGGATTGCGCGGCCTGCATGCTGTACCAGGGCAAGAAGGGCTCGACGTCGGGCCCGTGCGGCGCCTTCCCCGGCAAGCAGGTCGCGGCGAAGGGCTGGTGCAGCGCATTCTCGAAGATGGGTTGAGGCCGGTGCGGCATCGTGCGATGCCGCATTGTGGCGAAAACCGCAAAACGCTCGCTGTCGTTCGATGGCGAGCGTTTTTTATTGCTTGAAAACGGTTCCGGCGCTTTCTACACTCGCTGCACACCTGCGCGGCGCGGCATGCCCGCGCGCCGCGCCGCCCGACACGGCGAATTCACGAGGACGAGGCACGCATGGCGACGATTGCGAATTCAACGAAAACGATC
The DNA here is from genome assembly GCF_024730645.1 of Burkholderia sp. EMB26. Classification (NCBI taxonomy): domain Bacteria; kingdom Pseudomonadati; phylum Pseudomonadota; class Betaproteobacteria; order Burkholderiales; family Burkholderiaceae; genus Burkholderia; species Burkholderia sp. EMB26. Next base: position 3,432,642 of record NZ_CP078070.1, on the reverse strand, counting down.
CGGCCCGAGCGTGCGCTGAACCGGCGCGCGGTGGCGGCCGCCGTGATCGGCAATGCACTCGAGTGGTACGACTTCACGGTGTTCGGCTTCATGACGGTCGTGATCGCCGAACTGTTCTTCCCCACCTCCAGCGAATACTCGTCGCTGCTGCTGACCACCGCGACGTTCGGCGTCGCGTTCTTCATGCGCCCGATCGGCGGCATCGTGTTCGGGCTGTACGCGGACCGCGCGGGCCGCAAGGCCGCGCTGTCGCTCGTGATCCTGCTGATGACGGCCGGCATCTTCCTGCTCGCGATCGCGCCGCCCTATGCGGCGATCGGCATCGGCGGGCCGATCCTGATCGTGCTCGGCCGCCTGCTGCAGGGCTTCTCGGCGGGCGGCGAATTCGGCAGCTCGACCGCGCTGCTGATCGAAGCGGCGCCGTTCTCGAAACGCGGTTTCTACGGCAGCTGGCAGATGGCGAGCCAGGCGGCCGCGCTGCTGATCGGCGCGCTCGTCGGCGCGGCCGTCACGCGCGGGCTGTCGCACGACGCGCTGCGCAGCTGGGGCTGGCGCGTGCCGTTCGTCCTCGGGCTGCTGATCGGCCCGATCGGCTTCTACATCCGCCGCCATCTCGCCGATTCCGAAGCGTTCCTGCATGCGCAGCAGAACGCGCGCCGCGCGACGCTCGGCGAAGTGTTCACGCGCCACCCGCGCGAGGTGCTGTGCGGGCTCGGCTCGGTGATCGCGCTCACCGTGACGATCTACGTGCTGATCAGCTACCTGCCGACCTTCGCGGTGAAGCAGCTGAAGCTGCCGTATGCGGAATCGTTCTACGCGGTGATCATCGGCAACCTGCTGCTGATGGTGCTGTCGCCGATCGCGGGCGCGTGGTCGGACCGCATCGGCCGCAAGGGGCTGTCGCTGTGGTCGCTCGTGCTGACGCTCGCGCTGATGTACCCGCTGTTCGCATGGCTCGACGCGGCGCCGAGCATCGGGCGGCTGATCGCGGTGCAGGCCGTGCTGTCGGTGACGCTGGCAGGCTACTACGGGCCGTTCGGCGCGATGATCGCCGAGCTGTTCCCGGCCAACGTGCGCTCGACCGGGCTGTCGATCGCGTACAACGTCGCGGTGATGCTGTTCGGCGGCTTCGGCCAGTTCATCGTCACGTGGCTGATCAAGGTCACCGGCACGCCGCTCGCGCCGACCTACTACGTGATGGCGGGCCTCGCGCTGTCGATCGTCGCGGTCGCGTTCGTGCCCGCGCGCAGCGCCGACCTCGATGCGCCGGCGTGACGACATGACGATTTGAGGACGGTCATCGAATCGTTTCGCCAAACGCAATGATGTGATGCAGAACGCGGGGAAACGGTGTGTCGCCCCTTCGCGTTCGCACCCGAATTGTTTAGTCGTCGAACGAAACATGCCGCGAAATGGACGGAATTGTCGCTCGCGCGCGTGGTTGCATTTTTTACCCACACTAAAAATCGGCAAAAACCCGGCGGGCGTATAGAAGAGTTTTTTCTCCAGCTTGTTGCAGCATCGTTAGCTCAAGTAATATCCGCGTACGCCGGCTCCCTGGCGGGACCGGTTCCGATCTGGAGACCTGGAGGAAACATGGAATACAACCGTCTGTTGCACACCCTGCGTGTTACCGCCATGGCAGGCGTGGCAGCGGCATCGCTCGGCGTCGCGGGTTCTGCATTCGCACAGATCCCGAACAAAACGCTCGTCTACTGCTCAGAAGGCAGCCCGGCGGGTTTCGATTCCGCGCAATTTACGACCGGCGTCGACTTCACCGCCGCCACGTTCACCGTCTACAACCGCCTCGTCGAATTCGAGCGCGGCGGCACGAAGGTCGAGCCCGGCCTCGCCGAGAAGTGGGACGTGTCGTCCGACGGCAAGGTGTACACGTTCCACCTGCGCCACGGTGTGAAGTTCCATACGACCGACTTCTTCAAGCCGACGCGTGAATTCAATGCGGACGACGTCTTGTTCTCGTTCCAGCGCATGCTCGATCCGAACAATGCGTTCCGCAAGGCGTACCCGGTGTCGTTCCCGTACTTCACCGACATGGGTCTCGACAAGCTGATCACGAAGGTCGAGAAGGTCGATCCGTACACCGTGAAGTTCACGCTGGCCGAGCCGAACGCGCCGTTCATCCAGAACATGGCGATGGAATTCGCGTCGATCCTGTCGGCCGAATACGGCGACCAGCTGATGAAGGCCGGCAAAGCCGCCGACATCAACCAGAAGCCGGTCGGCACGGGGCCGTTCATCTTCCGCAGCTACACGAAGGACGCGACGATCCGCTTCGATGGCAATCCTGATTACTGGAAGAAGGGCGAAGTGAAGCTGTCGAAGCTGATCTTCTCGATCACGCCGGACCCGGGCGTGCGCGTGCAGAAGATCAAGCGCAACGAATGCCAGGTGATGAGCTATCCGCGCCCGGCCGACATCGCGACGCTGAAGGCCGATTCGAACGTCGACATGCCGTCGCAGGCCGGCTTCAACCTCGGCTACCTCGCGTACAACGTCGAGCACAAGCCGGTCGACAAGCTCGAAGTGCGTCAGGCGCTCGACATGGCGATCAACAAGAAGGCGATCCTCGAGTCCGTCTACCAGGGCGCCGGCCAGGCCGCGAGCGCGCCGATGCCGCCGACCCAATGGTCGTACGACAAGAACCTGAAGATGGCGGCCTACGACACCGCGAAGGCGAAGGCGCTGCTCGCGAAGGCCGGCTTCCCGAACGGGTTCGAGATCACGCTGTGGGCGATGCCCGTGCAGCGCGCGTACAACCCGAACGCCCGCCTGATGGCCGAGATGATCCAGGCCGACTGGGCGAAGATCGGCGTGAAGGCGAAGATCGTCACGTACGAGTGGGGCGAGTACATCAAGCGTGCGCACGCGGGCGAGCAGGACACGATGCTGATCGGCTGGACGGGCGACAACGGCGATCCGGACAACTGGCTCGGCACGCTGCTCGGCTGCGAAGCGATCAAGGGCAACAACTTCTCGCACTGGTGCTATAAGCCGTTCGACGAGCTGGTCCAGAAGGGCCGCACGACGACGGGCCAGGACGCGCGCACGAAGCTCTACACGCAGGCCCAGCAGATCTTCGCGCAACAGCTGCCGTTCTCGCCGATCGCGAACTCGACGGTCTACCAGCCGGTGCGCAAGAACGTGGTCGACATGCGTATCGAGCCGCTCGGCTATGCTCGCTTCGACGGTGTCGGCGTGAAGTAATACGGCCCGTATAAGCTGTCGCGAAGACCGGCTAACTCATCCGGCGGCGGGAGGCCAAGAGCTTCCCGTCGCCGGTCGCACATTTCCCACAAGAAAATACGAGACGCATCATGTTCAGATTCGTGTTGCGCCGCGTGGGGATGGTGATCCCGACTTTCATCGGCATCACCATCCTGGCGTTTGCGCTGATTCACCTGATACCGGGCGACCCCATCGAAGTGATGATGGGCGAGCGCGGCGTCGATCCCGCGATGCACGCAGAGGCGATGAAGCGCCTCGGGCTCGACCAGCCGCTGCCGCTGCAGTACCTCCACTACGTCGGCCGTGCGCTGCATGGCGACCTCGGCACGTCGATCATCACCAACACGAGCGTCGGCGGCGAATTCTTCGCGCGCTTCCCGGCGACCGTCGAACTGTCGCTGTGCGCGCTCGTGTTCGCGCTCGCGGTCGGTTTGCCGGCCGGCGTGATCGCCGCGCTGCGGCGCGGCTCGGTCGTCGACCACGGCGTGATGGGCACCGCGCTCACCGGCTACTCGATGCCGATCTTCTGGTGGGGGCTGATCCTCATCATGGTGTTTTCGTCGTATCTCGGCTGGACGCCCGTGTCCGGGCGCATCGCGGTCGAATACGATTTCCCGCACCCGACCGGCTTCATGCTGATCGACGCGCTGCTCGCGCCGGACGAAGGCGCGTTCAAGTCGGCGGTGAGCCACCTGATCCTGCCCGCGATCGTGCTCGGCACGATTCCGCTCGCGGTGATCGCGCGGATGACGCGCTCGTCGATGCTCGAAGTGCTGCGCGAGGACTACATCCGCACCGCCCGCGCGAAGGGGCTGTCGCCCGTGCGCGTGGTCGTCGTGCATGCGCTGCGCAACGCGCTGATCCCGGTCGTCACCGTGATCGGCCTGCAGATCGGCACGCTGCTTGCGGGTGCGGTGCTGACCGAGACGCTCTTTTCGTGGCCCGGTGTCGGCAAGTGGCTGATCGATGCGATCGGCCGCCGCGACTATCCGGTCGTCCAGGGCGGCATCCTGTTGATCGCGACGCTCGTGATCGTCGTGAACCTGGTCGTCGACCTGCTGTACGGCGTGCTGAATCCGCGCATCCGCCACACGAGGTAATCCCATGAGCAATCTGCAAAATACCCTGCCGACCGAATCCGCGCCGGCCGGCGGCCGTGCGCTCGCGCTGCGCGAGTTCTGGGCCAACTTCTCGCGCAACCGCGGCGCCGTCGGCGCGGGCGTCGTCGTGATCGTGCTGATCGCAGTCGCACTGCTCGCGCCGCTGATCGCGCCGCACAGCCCGGTCGAGCAATACCGCGACTACGTGAAGATTCCGCCCGCGTGGCTCGCCGGCGGCAACTGGCAGTTCATCCTCGGCACCGACGAAGCGGGCCGCGACATCCTTTCGCGGCTGATGTTCGGCGCGCGGATGTCGTTCTGGATCGGCTTCGTGTCGGTCGTGCTCGCGCTGATCCCCGGCATCGTGCTCGGGCTCGTCGCCGCGTTCTTCCAGAAGTGGGCCGACACGCCGGTGATGCGCATCATGGACGTGCTGCTCGCGCTGCCGTCGCTGCTGCTCGCGGTCGCGGTCGTCGCGATCATCGGCCCGGGCCTCACCAACACGATGTTCGCGATCGCGATCGTCGCGCTGCCGGCCTACGTGCGTCTCACGCGCGCGTCGGCGCTCGGCGAGCTGCAGAAGGAATACGTGACCGCGTCGCGCGTGGCCGGGGCCGGCACGCTGCGCCTGATGTTCTCGCAGGTGCTGCCGAACTGCACGGCGCCGCTGATCGTGCAGGCGACGCTCGGCTTCTCGTCGGCCATCCTCGACGCGGCCGCGCTCGGCTTCCTCGGCCTCGGCGTGCAACCGCCGACCGCCGAGTGGGGCGCGATGCTCGCTTCCGCGCGCGACTACATCGACAACGCGTGGTGGATCGTGACGATGCCCGGCCTGTCGATCCTGATTTCGGTGCTCGCGATCAACCTGCTCGGCGACGGGCTGCGTGACGCGCTGGATCCCAAGCTGAAACGGATGGCATGACCATGACCCAGAACCTACTGACCATCCGCAATCTCGCGGTGAACTTCAACGGCCTGCCCGCGGTCGACCGGATCAACCTGTCGGTCGCACCGGGCGAGGTGGTGGGCGTCGTCGGCGAATCGGGCTCGGGCAAGAGCGTGACGATGATGGCGCTGATGGGCCTGATCGACGCGCCCGGCAAGGTGACGGCGGACGAAGTCACGTTCAACGGCGTGGATCTCTTGGAGGCGTCGCCGAAGGCGCGCCGCAAGATCGTCGGCAAGGACATCGCGATGGTGTTCCAGGACGCGCTGACGAGCCTGAACCCGAGCTACACGGTCGGTTACCAGATCAAGGAAGTGCTGAAGCTGCACGAAGGGCTGCGCGGCGACGCGCTGCACCGGCGCGCGCTCGAACTGCTCGACCAGGTCGGCATTCCCGATGCGAAGAACCGCATCGCGTCGTTCCCGCACCAGATGTCGGGCGGGATGAACCAGCGCGTGATGATCGCGATGGCCGTCGCGTGCAACCCGAAGCTCCTGATCGCCGACGAGCCGACCACCGCGCTCGACGTGACGATCCAGGCGCAGATCATGGATCTGCTCGTGAAGCTGCAGAAGGAGTGCGGGATGGCGCTCGTGCTGATCTCGCACGATCTGGCCGTGGTGTCGGAGGTCGCGCATCGCGTCGCGGTGATGTACGCGGGCGAGATCATCGAAACCAATCGCGTGCCCGACATCTTCCGCGCGCCGCATCATCCGTACACCGAAGCGCTGCTCGCGGCGATTCCCGAGCACAATAAGGGGGCGCGTCGCCTTGCCGCATTGCCCGGCATGGTGCCGGGCCGCGATGATCGCCCGTCCGGCTGCCTGTTCGCGCCGCGCTGCAAGTACGTGGTCGACGATTGCCGCAAGGCGCGGCCGGCGCTCGACACGCTGGTGCCGGCCAACGATGCGATGCGCGCGCGCTGCATCAAGCCGCTCAATGTTTCCAACCTCGACCTGACGGGAGGCGCACGATGAACGCAGTCCAGGATACGCGCCACGCGTCGCACGACGAGGACGTCCTGGTGGCCGACGGCCTCGCGAAGCACTACTCGGTGAAGCGCGGGATGTTCGGGCAGGGCACGGTGAAGGCGCTGAACGGCGTGTCGTTCTCGCTGAAGCGCGGCAAGACGCTCGCCGTCGTCGGCGAATCGGGCTGCGGGAAGTCGACGCTCGCGCGCCAGCTCACGATGATCGAGACGCCCACGTCGGGCAGCCTGACGATCGACGGCAAGAACGTGGCCGGCGCGAGCCGCGACACGGTCGCCGACCTGCGCCGCCGCGTGCAGATGGTGTTCCAGAACCCGTTCGCGTCGCTGAACCCGCGCAAGACCGTCGAGCAGACGCTCGCCGAGCCGCTCGAGATCAACGCGAACCTGACGGCCGCCGAGCGCGCCGCGCGCATCGCGCAGATCATGCGCACGGTCGGCCTGCGGCCCGAGCACGCGAAGCGCTATCCGCACATGTTCTCGGGCGGCCAGCGCCAGCGCGTCGCGATCGCGCGCGCGATGATCCTCGATCCGCGCATCGTCGTCGCCGACGAGCCGGTGTCCGCGCTCGACGTGTCGATCCAGGCCCAGATCCTGAACCTGTTCATGGATCTGCAGGAGCAGTTCAAGACGAGCTACGTGTTCATCTCGCACAACCTGTCGGTGGTCGAGCACGTCGCGGACGACGTGATGGTGATGTACTTCGGCAGCGTCGCCGAACTCGGCGACAAGGCGACGATCTACGCACGGCCGCGCCATCCGTACACGCGGGCGCTGATGTCGGCGACGCCGGCGATCTTCGAGGAAGACCGCCGCGTGCAGATCAAGCTGCAGGGCGAACTGCCGTCGCCGCTCAATCCGCCGTCGGGCTGCGCGTTCCATCAGCGCTGCCCGTACGCGGTCGAGCGGTGCCGCGTCGAGGAGCCGCAATTGCGCGAAGTGGACGGCCGGCGCGTGGCCTGCCATCGCGCCGAGGAGGTAGGGGAGGCGAATGCCTGAAGCGTTGGCGGCGCGCGTGTCCGGCGTGCGCCGTGTGGGGACCGGCAGTGCGCGCGTGATGCGCGCGTACCGCTACGCGCGGCGCTGGAGCGTGCGTACCGTCACGGGCGCGGCGCTGGCCGGCGCGTGCGCGGCGGCCAGCGTCGTGGTCTCCGTCGAACCGGCGCGCGCCGAAGGGCGTGCGCCGGCGACTTCGCCGATTCATCCGTCGCAGGTCCCGCCGCCCGGCATGAGCCTGCCGGGCTTCCATGCGCCGGCCGTCTCGGACGGCACGGTGTCGCGCGGCACCGTGCGCGTGCAGCCGGCGCGCATGCCGTTCTACGTCGCGACCAAGGGCAAGGTCACGCTCTACGTGCTCGGCACGCTGCATACGGGCGATCCGTCCGATTACCCGAGCGCGCAGCCGTTCCGGCCGCGCATCCTCGCGGCGCTCGCCGCGTCGCCGACGCTCGCGCTCGAGCTGTCGCCCGACGATCTGCTCGAATCGCAGGACGACGTGTCGAAATACGGCGTGTGCCGCTATCCGTGCCTGCAGCGCCTGCTGCCGGAGCCGCTGTGGCAGCGGCTCGCGGCGCGCCTGCGCGGCAACCCGGCCGCGCTCGCCGAGATCCGCAAGATGCGGCCGTGGCTCGCGGCGCTCGTCGTCGAGACCTACGATTCGCTGTCCGCCGGCCTGCAGACCGAATACGGCACCGAGGCGCAACTGCAGAACGTGTTCCTGAAGAAGAAAGGCGGCCGCGTGATCGGGCTCGAGACGCTTGCCGAACAGATGCGCGCGTTCACCGGGCTGACGCTGGCCGAGCAGCGCGAGATGCTCGCGCAGGACATGGTGCAGACCCCCGCGCAGAACGCCGACGACATCAAGGCGCTGCACCGGCTGTGGCGAATTGGCGACGCCGATGCGATCTCCGCGTGGGCGGTCGCGAAGAGCGAACGGCTTGCCCGTTCGAAGGCGTTGTCGGCGTCGCTCGACAACAAGATCGTGTACGAGCGCAACCGGCGCTTCGTTGCACGGATGACGGCAATCGCCGCGCCGAACCGGCCGCTGTTCGTCGCGATCGGCGCGCTGCATCTGGGTGGCCCGCGCGGCGTGCTCGAATTGTTGCGCCAGCAAGGATACCGGGTCGACGCGAACTGATCGCGCCCGGCTGCATGCGCTGATCGTCCCCTGTTTGATCGACGTCGCGCGCGCCGCGCGCCGCGCCTGCACGGCGGTGTCGGTCGATAAGGAAAACCCTTGAATCGTCGGAAAATAGCGTTTAAAACGATTGACATCCCGTTCGGCCGATATCTATTCTTCACCCCACAAGTTGAAAAAATGAAAAGAATAGATAAGTTCTACGGGGTAGCAGAAATAAAGCGCGGGGTGAGCGTCGCCGGCACGTGAAGCGCGTGCCGGCCGCGGAGAGTCTGCATGCACGGCGGGGCCAATCGTCGTCGAACAACACATGCATGCAGGCCGACTTGCACATAAGCGACGTTCCGTCGTCTGACCGGGGAAGGCAGTGATCGGGCGGCGGCGGACGTTTTTTAATCCGGAATGTTTTTCCGGTCACCGTCGAAAGACGGTTTCGGGGGGTGAATCGACAGACGGCGAAGCCGCACCGATTGCACCAACGGAAAAGCGCCACGAGGGCGCTTTTTTCTTTGGTGCGACGAAAACGTGCGGGGCGCGGGCAAGGCGCCCGCTGCGGCGTTACGCGCCTTCGTCGGCCTGCAGTGCGCCGGGCGCGACGACGTCGACGCCGGCGGCTTCGAGCGCCGCGCGGATCCGCTTCGCGAACGCCAGCGCATGCGGCCCGTCGCCATGCAGGCAGACGGTCTGCGCATTGAGCGGCACCCATTCGCCGCTCAGCGCGCGCACCTGCCGGTTGCGCACCATGTCGAGCGTGCGCGCGAGCACCGCGTCTTCGTCGTCGATCAGCGCGCCGGGCAGGCTGCGCGGCACCAGCGAGCCGTCCGCGCGGTAGCCGCGATCGGCGAACACCTCCTCCACCGCCGCGAGCCCCGCCTGCCGCGCGGCCGCGATGAACACGCTGTTCGCGAGCCCGAACACCGCGAGCGACGGATCGAAGTCGTGGATCGCCGACACCACCGCGTCGGCGATCAGCGGATCGCGCGCGGCCTGGTTGTACAGCGCGCCGTGCGGTTTCACGTGCGCGATGCGGCCGCCCTCGGCCTGCGCGATCGCCGACAGCGCGCCGAGCTGGTACAGCACGCCCGCATAGATGTCGCTGGCCGGCAGCTGCATTTCCTTGCGACCGAAATTCTCCGGATCGTGAAAGCTCGGGTGTGCGCCGATCGACACGCCTTTCTGCACGGCCCAGCGCACGCAGTCGCGCATCGCGTTCGCGCCGCCTGCATGCCAGCCGCATGCGATGTTCGCCGACGTGACGAGGTCGAGCAGCGCCTCGTCCGATCCGCATCCTTCGCCGAGATCGGCATTCAGATCGATTTCCATGATGTTCCTCGTCCACTGGTTGCGTGGCGCGTCTTTCGTTGCTGCTTCCGCCATTGTCACGCCGCGCGCGATTGGGCGCGGCGGCGCGCTTCCTCGCGCATCTCGATCGCGACGTCGATTTGCCGCAGGTACGCCCGTTCCGCGATGAGGGCGGCGCGCGCGGCGTCGGGCGTCGTGCGCACGAAGCGGATCGGCAGGTTGAGCCGCGCCTGCGCGAGCTTCCACAGGTCGGCGCGGATCACCGTGCCGATCCTCGGATAGCCGCCGGTGGTCTGCGCGTCGTGCATCAGCACGATCGGCTGGCCGTTCGGCGGCACCTGGATCGTGCCGGGCAGCACCGCATGCGACAGCAGCTCGACCGGGCGCGCGCGCACGAGCTCGGCGCCGGCGAGCCGATAGCCCATCCGGTTGCTGTTCGCGGTGACGAGCCATTCCTCGTCCCAGAACGCCTGCTGCGAATCGGCCGCGAACGACGCGTAGTCGGGGCCCGGCAGCACGCGCACGGGCATCGCCCACGGCGCATGCGCGGGGCGGTGACGGCGCGGCGGCTCGTCGACGCGCACGAACGCGCACCATGCCGGCGCCTTCACGCCGAATTCGGGCGCATCGGCGGCGAGGCAGCCGGCGCCGGCCGGCGGCACGCCGACCGGGAGCCGGTCGCCGTCGCGCAGCGTGCGGCCGCCGAGGCCGCCGAAGCGCGACGCGAGATCGGTGCTGCGCGAGCCGAGCATCGGCAGCACGTCGATGCCGCCCGCGATGCACAGGTAGCCGCGCATGCCGCGTTTCGCGGCCGGCAGCACGAGCGTCTGCCCGGCGGCGACCGGCAGGCTCCACCACGAATGCACGGGCTTGCCGTCGAGCGTCGCACCGAACTCGGTGCCGGTGATCGCGATGCGCGTGGCGCGCGTGAAGCGGAACGTGGCGGGGCCGATCGTGATTTCGACGGCCGCCGCGTCGGGGCGGTTGCCGACGAGCCGGTTGCCGACTTCGAGCGCGAGGCCGTCGAGCGCGCCGCCCTGCGCGACGCCGAGATGGCGCGTGCCGCGGCGGCCGAGATCCTGCACGGTCGACAGCGGGCCGGCCCGCACGACCTCGATGGTGCCCGGTGCGTGGTTCTGGGTCATCGTGCGTCGACTCCGGCGATGGTGAAGCGCACGCGGTCGCCGGGCAGCAGCAGCGTCGGCTGGGGCCGCGCCGGATCGAACAGCACCTGCGACGTGCGGCCGATCAGTTGCCAGCCGCCGGGCGACGTGGCCGGGTAGATGCCCGTCTGCGCACCGCCGATGCCGACCGAGCCGGCCGGCACCTCGAGACGCGGCGCCGCGCGGCGCGGCGTGTGCAGCGACGCGTCGAGGCCGCCGAGATACGCGAAACCGGGCTGGAACCCGACGAAGAACACGACGTAGGCGCCGGCCGCGTGGCGCGCGACGACCTCGTCGGCCGACAGGCCCGTGTGGGCGGCGACGGCAGCCAGGTCGGGGCCGGCGGCACCGCCGTACTCGACCGGGATCTCGACCTCGCGGCCGTCCGCGTGCTCGACGTCGGTCGTCTCCCACGCGTCGAGCAGCGCGGGCGTGAGCGACTCGGCCGTCGCGGCGAGCGCGTCGAACACGATGGTCAGGTTGTTCATGCCGGGAACGACGTCGATCACGTCGGGCCACGCGCGCGCGGCCTCGGCCACGGCCCAGATGCGGCGCTGGCAATCGAGCGTGGCGGGCGGCGGCACCTCGCAGACGAGGGCGGCATCGCCGAGCGGATAAATGCGGGGTGGCGTCATCGGACTGGCACGGTTCGGACGGCAATGTTAGCGCACATTGTCAATAAAATATCGACAACTTCTCAATAAGCGTTTTCGCCTAGCTCGCCGGCCGGGGCTTCTGGCGTACACTCGGGCACATCCTGTCATCCGGCTTGCGCCTGTCCATGAAGCGTCCTGCGACCAAGATCGTGTCATCCGAACACCTCGTTTCCGATTCGAGCGCGGAGCTGTCGGAGCTCGAATACGGGCTCATCATGGCCGGCAATGCGTTCAACCGCTGGATGGTGCGCTGCATGTCGGCGGCCGGCGCGAAGGACATGACGGCGGTCGAGGTTTCGCTGCTGCATCACGTCAGCCATCGCGAACGCAAGAAGAAGCTCGCCGACATCTGCTTCGTGCTCAATATCGAGGATACGCACGTCGCGACCTATGCGCTGAAAAAACTGATCGCCCGCGGCTATGTGAAGAGCGAGAAGAACGGCAAGGAAGTGTTCTTCTTCGCGACCGACGCGGGCCGCGACCTGTGCCTGAAGTACCGCGAGGTCCGCGAGCATTGCCTGATCGAGACGCTGAAGGACAGCGGCCTCACCAACGAGCAGATCGGTGACGCGGCGCAGTTGCTGCGCCACGCATCGGGCCTGTACGACACGGCCGCGCGCGCGGCGGCATCGCTGTAAACGATTGCGGCACGGTCGGGCGCGGCGACGCGCTCACGGGCAGGCGGCGCCGAGCGCGGCGTCGCCGCGCGGCATTATCCGGCGGCCGGGTAAAGCGCGCCGTCGGTGACGATCCAGCGCAGCGCGAGATCGTGCGCCTCGGCCGGCAGCGCATCGACGCGGCACGCTTCGTACGCGATGCCGACCGTCACGGGCAGCGTGTCGCCCGGCCACGCGGCGAGCGTGCGGTCGTAGTAGCCGCCGCCGTAGCCGAGCCGGTAGCGCTGCAGATCGAATCCCACACAGGGAATCAGCAAAAGATCGGGCACGACGACGATTCCCGACGCCGGTTCGGGAATCCGGTGATGACCTTCGCGCATCGGCGTGTGCGCGTCCCATGCGTGGAACGCGAGCGGCGTGTGACGCTCGCCGATCACCGGCAGCGCGGCGCAGCGGCCGGCCCCTGCCGCGCACCATGCGAGCACCGCATCGCGCGCATCGAATTCGCCCGGCAGCGGCCAGTAGAACCCGACCGTGCGCGGCGCGAGACGGTCGAGCAGCATGCGCAGCCGCGCGTCGAGCGCGGCGTTCGCGGCAGGTTGCGACGCGGCGTCGCGACGGGCGCCGGACAGCGTTTTGCGCAGCGCAACCTTCGGGTTCGGCACAGGGTTGCGTGCTATGCTTTCGCTCACTTCGTGCTCCATTCAAAACGATGTCGAACAGCCTTTTCCGAGTATATCGCGCGGTCGCGCTGACGCTTTCGGCCGCCGCGCTCGTCGCGGGCACGGCCGCGTGCGCCGCACCGAACGACGACACGCTCCCCGGGGATGACCAGATCTTCGTGCAGCTTCGCGAAGCCGCACGCCGCAACGACGCCGCGAAGGCCGCCCAGCTCGCGTCGATGATCCCGAACTATCCGGTTCCGTCCTACGTCGAGTATTTCCAGATCAAGCCGCAGCTGTTCGATTCGACCGGTCGCGCGCGCGTCGATGCGCCGGACGCGCCCGTGCAGTCGTTCCTGCAGCGCTACGACGGCCAGGCGATCGCCGATCGCCTGCGCAACGACTACCTGCTCGTGCTCGGCGCGCGCCACGACTGGCGCAATTTCGACGATCAGTACAAGCGTTTCGTGCTCGACGACGACACGCAGGTCAAGTGCTATGCGCTCGAATCGCGCGCGGCGCGCAACGAGAACGTCGCCGATGCGGCGCGCGCGCTGCTCGTCGAGCCGAAGAACTACGGCGATGCATGCGTCGACCTGATCACCGCGCTCACCGTCAACCAGCAGTTCACGAGCGACGACGTGTGGCAGCAGGCGCGCCTCGCGTACGAGCAGAACTACACGACGCTCGGCGGCAAGATCGTCGACGCGCTCGGTCCGCGCCCGGTCGGCTTCGACCAGGCGACGAGCGCGCCGCCGCTGTATCTCGCGCGCGGCGTCGGGCCCGACGCCGCGTCGCATCAGCTCGCGCTGATCGCGCTCGGCCGCATGGCGCGCAACGATCCGGACGCCGCCGCCGGGATGCTGACGACGGTCGCGCCTTCGCTCACCAAGCAGGAACAGGCGATCGCGTGGGGCGCGATCGGCTACCAGGGCGCGATCAAGCGCTCGCCGATGGCATCGGTCTGGTATGCAAAATCGGCGAACGCGCCGCTGTCGAACCCGGGCTACGAATGGCGCACGCGCGCCGCGCTGCTCGCCGGCAACTGGCCGATGGTGCGCTGGTCGATCGAGCAGATGCCGCCGTCGCTGCGCAACGATCCGGCGTGGATCTACTGGCATGCGCGCGCGCTCAAGCAGAGCGGCGACACGCTGCAGGCGAACCAGGAATTCGAGCAGGTCGCCGGCCAGTTCAACTTCTACGGGCAGTTGGCCGGCGAAGAGCTGGGCCAGCGCACGACGATCCCGCCGCGCACGAAGGTGAGCGACGCCGAGATCGACGCGATGGGCAAGATCCCGGGCTTCGCGCTCGCGCAGCGCTTCTACGCGCTGAACCTGCGCCTCGAAGGCAATCGCGAATGGAACTGGCCGCTGCGCGGGATGACCGATCGCCAGCTGCTCGCGGCCGCCGAATACGGCAAGCGCGTCGAGCTGCTCGACCGCACGGTCAACACCGCCGACCGCACGAAGGCCGAGCACGACTTCACGCTGCGCTATCCGTCGCCGTACCGCACGACCGTCGAGCGCTATGCGCAGTCGACGGGCCTCGACGTCGAGTGGGCGTACGGGCTGATCCGCCAGGAATCGCGCTTCATCATCAGCGCGCGTTCGTCGGTCGGCGCGGGCGGCCTGATGCAGCTGATGCCGGCGACGGCCCAGATGGTCGCGAAGAAGCTCGGCATGGGCACGATCTCGCGGGCGCAGATGCACGACATCGATACCAACATCCAGCTCGGCACCTGGTATCTGGCGGACATCTACAACAACTTCGACAGCTCGCCGGTGCTCGCCACCGCCGGCTACAACGCGGGCCCGGGCCGGCCGCGCCAGTGGCGCCAGGTGTTGACGCAGCCGGTCGAAGGCGCGATCTTCGCGGAGACGATTCCGTTCAACGAGACGCGCGACTACGTGAAGAACGTGCTGTCGAACACCGTCTACTACGCGGCGCTCTTCGAGGGCAAACCGCAGTCGTTGAAGAAACGTCTAGGCATGATCTCGCCCTGATGCACGAACTGCCGCGCGAGACGCGGCAGTGTTCTTTTTAGGACCCGAACATGGATCGCCAGACCGTTGCGCTGCTGGGCGGCACCGGCTTCATCGGCAGCCGGCTCGTCAATGCGCTGATCGATGCCGGCAAGCAGGTGCGGATCGGTACGCGGCGGCGCGAGCACGCGCGCCACCTGCAGATGCTGCCGGTCGACATCGTCGAACTCGACGCGCTCGATACGCGCACGCTCGCGCGCTTCGTCGCCGGCGCGCACGCGGCGATCAACCTGATCGGCGTGCTGCACGGCGGCCGCGGCACGCCGTACGGGCCGGGTTTCGCGCGCGCGCACGTCGCGCTGCCGGCCGCGCTCGCGACGGCCTGCACCGAGGTCGGCGTGCGGCGCCTGCTGCACATGAGTGCGCTCGGCGCCGATCCGCACGGCGCGAGCATGTACCAGCGCTCGAAGGGCGACGGCGAGGCCGCGCTGCATGCGGTCGCGGCCACCGATTCGCTCGCGCTGACGATCTTCCGTCCGTCGGTCGTGTTCGGCCCCGGCGACGCATTCCTCAACACGTTCGCGAACCTGCAGCGCACGGTGCCCGTGCTGCCGCTCGCGATGCCCGACGCGCGCTTCCAGCCGGTATTCGTCGGCGACGTCGTGCGCGCGTTCGTCAACACGCTCGATCTCGCGGGCGCGCACGGCAAGACCTACGAACTCGGCGGCCCGACGGTCTACACGCTCGAGCAACTGGTGCGCTATTGCGGCACGCTGGTCGGCCGGCAGGCACGCATCGTGCGGCTGCCCGACGCGCTTGCGCGGCTGCAGGCGAGCGTGTTCGAATGCCTGCCGGGCGAACCGGTGCTCACGCGCGACAATCTCGCGACGATGTCGGTGCCGAACGTGCTGTCGGGGCCGCTCGCGCCGGAACTCGGGCTCTCGCCCGCGAGTCTCGAAAGCATTGCGCCCGCGTATCTCGGCGAAGCGGCCAGGCGCTCGCGGTTCGACTGGTTCCGCTCGCGTCGCTAATACCCGCGGGGCGCCGCCGGCCGGCGCTTCTTTTCCTTTTTCGCATTTTCCGGAACCCCGTCATGAAGCTCGTCATTGGAGACAAGAACTACTCGTCGTGGTCGATGCGGCCGTGGCTGCTGCTCGCGCATTTCGGCATCCCGTTCGACGAGATCGTGGTCGAGCTGCGCCGCGACGACACGGCCGCGCGCATCCGCGACTATTCGCCGACCGGCAAGGTGCCGTGCCTGGTCGACGATCACGGCTTCGCGATCTGGGATTCGCTCGCGATCGCCGAGACGCTCGCCGAGCGCTATCCGCAATTCCCGATGTGGCCGGCCGACCCGCTCGCGCGTGCGCATGCGCGCTGCGTGTCCGCCGAGATGCATTCGGGCTTCATGGCGCTGCGCACGCAGATGGGCATGAGCATCCGCGCGTCGATGCCGGGGCGCGGCGCGACACCCGACGCGCTCGCCGACGTCGCGCGCATCGACGCGCTGTGGAGCGAATGCATCGAGGCGTCGGGCGGGCCGTTCCTGTTCGGCGAATTCGGGATCGCCGATGCGATGTATGCGCCGGTCGTGATGCGCTTCAACACGTATGCGCCGGCGCTGTCGCCGGAGGCGGCCGGCTATGCGGCGCGGGTGACCGCGCTGCCGGCCGTGCAGCAGTGGATCGACGCTGCACGCCGTGAAACCAACGTGATCGCCGAATACGAGCCGCAGCCATGAACATCTACGCAGTAGGCGGAGCGATCCGCGACGAATTGCTCGGCGTGCCGGTGCAGGACCGCGACTACGTGGTGGTCGGCGCGACGCCCGAGCAGATGACCGCGCAGGGCTTCCGGCCGGTCGGCAAGGATTTCCCGGTGTTCCTGCATCCGCAGACGCAGGAGGAGTACGCGCTGGCGCGCACCGAGCGCAAGACCGCAGCCGGCTATCACGGCTTCCAGTTCCACTACGCGTCGGACGTCACGCTCGACGAGGATCTCGCGCGGCGCGATCTGACGATCAACGCGATGGCGCGCGAGGTGAGCCCGGAAGGCGCGCTGGTCGGCCCGGTGATCGATCCGTTCGACGGGCAGGCCGACCTGCGTGCGCGTGTGTTCCGGCACGTGAGCGACGCGTTCGTCGAGGATCCGGTGCGGATCCTGCGGATCGCGCGCTTTGCCGCGCGGTTCGCGGATTTCACGGTCGCGGACGAAACGCTCGCGCTGATGCGGCGGATGGTCGACGCGGGCGAGGTCGACGCGCTCGTCCCCGAACGCGTGTGGCAGGAAATCGCGCGCGGGCTGATGGAGGCGAAGCCGTCGCGGATGTTCGCGGTGCTGCGCGAGTGTGGCGCGCTCGCGCGCATCCTGCCCGAGGTCGATGCGCTGTGGGGCGTGCCGCAGCGCGCCGATTACCACCCGGAAGTCGATACCGGCGTGCACGTGATGATGGTGGTCGACTACGCGGCGAAGCAGGGCTATTCGCTGGCGGTGCGCTTCGCGGCGCTCACGCACGATCTCGGCAAGGGCACGACGCCCGCGGACGTGCTGCCGCGCCACGTCGGCCACGAAAGCCGCAGCGTCGAGCTGCTCAAGCCGTTGTGCGAGCGGCTGCGGGTGCCGAACGAATGCCGCGATCTCGCGCTGGTGGTCGCGCGCGAGCACGGCAACCTGCATCGCGTGATGGAAATGGGCGCGGCCGCGCTGGTGCGGCTGTTCGAGCGCAGCGACGCGCTGCGCAAGCCGGCGCGCTTCGCCGAGCTGCTGCAGGCCTGCGAATCGGATGCGCGCGGCCGGCTCGGACTCGATGCGCAGCCGTATCCGCAGGCCGAGCGGTTGCGCGTCGCGCTCGCGGCCGCGCGCAGCGTCGATGCCGGCGCGATCGCACGCGGCATCGGCAGCGACACGGAGAAGATCAAGGAAGCCGTGCATCGCGCGCGGATCCAGGCCGTCGCGCAGGCGCTCGCGATCGGCGAATAGCCGGCAGGTAGCAGGCGCGGAACAGCGCGCGGCCAGCCGTTACGGTTTCTTCTTACGTGCCGGAGTCGCGGCCGCCGGGCGTTTGCCGGCGGCGGCGCGCGGCTTCGCCGCTCCCTTCTTTTCGGCTGACCCGGCCCTGGACGGCCGTGCCGCGGCGGCGTCGCGGTCATCCCGTTTGGACGCCGGCGCGCGCCGGCTCACGCGCGGCTCGCCGGGCTTCGATTGCCTGATTTCCGTCGTCGCGGACACGAATTCCGCACCACTGTCGTCGAACAGCGGCAGCGTGCTGACGGTGATCAGCTCGGCCGGCCCGTCGCCGACATTGGCCACGCGATGCCGCTTGCGCGCGTCGAAGTGCAGCGAGTCGCCGGGCGTCAGCGGGTAATTCTTCTTGCCGACCGTGTAGCAGATGCGGCCCGCCAGCACGTACACGAATTCGTCGCCGCCGTGCGCGACCCATTCCGACCGGTAGCCCTCCATCATCTGCACCTTCAGCGCGTTGATCTGGCTGCCGTCGAACGTGGTGGACAGCCGCTCGTACCACTGCGACGCGGCGTCGAGCGCGTACGGCTTGCGGCTGCCCTCGTGCGAATCGGGCTGCGCCTGGCGCGGCTGCTCGATCAGCGTGCCGAGCGGCACGCCCAGCGCCTTCGCGACGTTGACGAGCGACGACAGCGAGATGCCCGTCAGATGGCGCTCGACCTGCGACAGGAACCCGACCGACAGGTTCGCTTCGGTCGCCACTTCCAGCAGCGTCTTCTTCGCTTCCCGGCGCAGGCGGCGAATGCGCTGGCCGATACGCATGAGGTCTGAATCCATGAATCTCTTTCGTGGCAACGAGTCGGGGTGCAGGCAGGGGCCGTGCGGCTGCCCGGGGCGGCGAGGCCGGCGCATTGTACCGCGCAGCGTCGCGGGGGCGAATCGGCGTTGTGCGGGGATCCGCATGCGGCACGCCGATTTTAGTCCTACGAAAATCTTGGCTTGACCTCGATTTCGACGTGCTCTAGATTCTGTCGCGCATCAAACAAAGTTAAGTAAGACAAAAATTTTACCGAAGGCCTGCCTCCCGGCCGGCGGCGCGGTCCGGCCGCGCGTCGTGCCGCGCGTGACCTGCGCCGCAACGACGTGCCGTGCCCGGCGCGCGATGCCGCGCCACGCCGCCGGCCGCCGACAACAACGAATAACGGGCATCCGATGATCGATCGACTGAAATACAGCTTCTCCGGCCTTCCCCCGTACGACGCGTCCGTCGCCGACACGCAGGCCGGCCTGTCGCGCCTGCTCGATGCCGCGCGACTCGACGCGGTGGTGATCACGTCGCAGGACGAATACGTGACCGAATACCTGCCGCGCAGCAACAACCCGCGCTACGCGGTGTCCGGCTTCGACGGCTCGGCCGGCTGCGGGATCTTCCTGAGCGCGGCGACCGCGCAGGCGCTCGATCTGCCGCCGTTCGTGCTGTTCGTCGATGGCCGTTATCACTTCCAGGCCGACGAGCAGTGCGATCCGGCGCGCGTGCGCGTCGAGAAGCTCGGCATGAACGTGACGATCTGGCAGGCGATGGCCGACTGGCTGCTCGCGCACGCGAGCCGGCTCGCGCGGGTCGGCTACGACGCGCGGCGGATCAGCGTCGGGCAGCGCAACCGGCTGTTCGAGCAGACGCAGGCAGCGTCGCTCGACTGGACGAGCCTCGCCGATCGCGAGATCGACCGCGCGATCGCGCTGCCGGGCTGGAACGTCGAACGGCCGATCTTCGAGCTCCCGGCAGCGATGACGGGCCTGAGCGTCGCGCAGAACCTCGACGCGCTGAACCGGCGGCTCGCCGCGCATACCGGCGCGGCCGACGGCAAGACCGCGTTCTTCACCTGCGCGTCGGACGATCTCGCGTATCTGCTGAACAGCCGCGGCTATCACATCCCGAACGTGTCGTCGCACCTCGGCTTCCTGTTCGCGATCGGCGAGCAGGTGGTGCTGTTCTTGCCGGAAGGCTGCGACCGCTGCGAGGTCGCGCTCGATTCGTATCCGGCGCTGCAGGTGATCCGGCGCGACGTGGCGGCGCTCGAGTGCTTCCTCGCACGGTTCGCGGCCGAGCACGTGTGCTACGGCTTCGAATCGGTGAACTGCGCGCTCGTCGACGCGGTGAACCGGGTGTGGCCGCATGCGCGGCATGCCGATTTCAACCCGGTCGAGGCGCTGCGGGCGAGCAAGACGTCGGCCGTGCTCGACCGCTTCCGCGACGCGTTCGCGCGCAGCTCCGCGGCGATCGCCGAGACGATGCGCTGGGCGAAGAACGGCGAGCCGGGCGTGCGCCACACCGAGTACGACCTCGCGCGCACGATCAACGACGCGTACGGCGCCCGTTCGGCGGTCGCGCTGACGTTTCCGTCGATCGCGGCGAACGGCGCGAACAGCGCCTTCGCGCACTACACGGCGGCGAGCGCCGACGTCGAGCTGACCGAAGGCGAACTCGTGCTGCTCGACAGCGGCGCGTACTACGAAGCGGGCTTCGCGACGGACTGCACGCGCGTCGTGCTGCGTCGTACGCGGCCGGACACGGTCGCGCAGCCGTGGCAGCGCGAGATCTACACGGTCGCGCTGAAGGCGTGCATCAAGGGGCTCGTCACGCGCTTTCCGGCCACCGCCACGGGCGGCGACGTCGATGCGCTGGTGCGGCAGGTGTGCCGCGACCATGGCTACGATTTCGGCCACGGCACCGGGCACGGCGTCGGGATTCACGTGCACGAGGGCGGCGTGCGGTTCGCGCCGGGCGCGACCTACGGGCTGGTGCCGAATGCGGTGATTTCGGTCGAGCCGGGCATCTACCTGCCGGGCAAGGGCGGCGTGCGGATCGAGAACATCGTGATCGTGCGGGCGGACGACGCGCAGCCGGACACCGTGACGTTCGAGAACATCGTGACGGTCGGCTACGACTGGGACCTGATCGATCTCGACCTGCTGGACGACGCCGAGCGCGCGTACCTGCGCGACTACGAGCGGCTGTGCGTGGCGCGCGGCACGCAGGTCACCGCGTGTCCGCTGTTGTAACGAAGGGAGAGGCGGGAGCGCGGCCGCCGGGCGGCCGCGCGGCGCGACGTCAGCGCGTGAGCGCCGACACGCGCCCGTCGGGGCCGTACACGCCGGCCGGCGCGGGCGCCGAGCGCAGCACCGCGAGCGCGCGCTCGTTGTAGTCCATCCGGATCCGGATCAGCATTCCGTTGTTCGCGTTGGCCTGGCGCGCGCGTTCGGCGGCCTGTTGCAGCAGTTGCCAGCGGCTGGCGAGGCGCGCATCGCGCTCGGCCGCCTGGTCCATGCCTTTCTTGCCCGCCGGAAAGCCGAGCGCGCAAAGCTGCGTGTCGCGCGTGCGTTCGAGCTGCGCGAGCCGGTCGATCAATGCGCTTTTCTTCTCGACGATCCCGGGCAGCATCTCGAGCGGCTCGGCCGTCGTCAGCGCCTTTTCCTCGTAGACGAGCAGGGACGCGAACGCTTCGACCGTCGCGTGTTCGTCGTTGACCGTGGCCAGCAGCTCTTCTCTCATCGCGTCATGCTCGTCACGCCGGCGCGTGCAGTGCTGCACACGCCGGCAAACCGGGTGACCCGGCCACGAGGCCGGGAGTTAGCTGCCCGGGCGCTGCTGCTGGAGCAGCTCGCGGGCGGTGTTCAATACGCCGTCGGCGATCTTGTTCGCGTCGATCGTCAGCGTGCCGTTGTTCAGCGCGTCCTTGATCGACTGGACCAGGCCCGTGTCGATATCGGCGTCGCCCGACGCGGATACCGAACGCAGCTGGCCGGACAGACCCGACAGGTTCACGGTCGTGTCGCCGCCGGTCGATCCGGCGTCGCCTGCCTGCGCGGACGACTGGGCCGTGCCGGACGGCGCACGGGCCGCGCCGTTGCCGGTCGGCGCGAGGGGGCTCGGTTTCGGAGTGGAATCGATCTTCACGATGGGTTTCCTGTACGGTTTGACCCAGATAACGGCCGGGTCGGCCCGAACTTTAGCATCGCGAGCCCGAAATGCTCCGAATAAACAATTCTTTACATTCTTGCGGCAGATCCGTCCCTACAGCGGAATTTCCACGGTGCCGGCGTCCTTGACGATCGCCGTGACGATCTGCCCGGCCGCCATCCGTACCCGCACCGACTGGCCGGGCGCCGCATTCGCGAGCACGCTGCCTTCGGCCGAAATCGTGAAGCCGGGGCCGGCCGCGACGACCCGCACCGTCTGGCCGGCCGACACCGACGCCGCGCTCTTCAGCATGTCCTGCCGCAGCGGCAGCCCGGCCGAGATGCGCGCAAGCGCGGTTGCGCCGATCGCCTGCGCCGGATCGGTGATCACCGCCAGCGGCAGCACCGTCAGGTCGCCGTCGCGCGCGACCAGGTCGGCCGCGGAGAGCGGCTCGCCGGGCGCGATCTGGCGCGCGGCGACGTAATAGGTGGCCTGCACGGCGACCTTCGCCTGCAGGTAGACGGTCCACGGCCGCTCGCCCGCGCAGCGCACGCCGACCGTCGTGCGGCCCCACAGGCGCGCGCCGGTCGGCAAAAACGGTTCGAGCGTCGTGCACGCGGCGAGCCCGCGCGGAAAGGCGGTCGTGACGGTCGCGGTGGTCTTGCCGGGCAGGCCGGCGATCTGCTGCTGCAGGAACGCGAGCGCCGCGCGCCGGATCGTTTCGGGATCTTGCTGGCCGGGCGCCGTCGCGGGCCGGGCGGCAGGGGCGGCCGGGGCCGGATTGCCAGAAGCGGTCGCCGTGCGCGGCGCCGCCGCGGATGCCGCACGGGCTGCCGCGAGGCGGGCGGCGGCGGCCGGTTGCGGCGCCGGCCGCGCGGGATTCGATGCAGGCTCGGCCGTGCCGGCGACGACCGTCGCGATCGCGGAAGGATCGACTGCGCGCGACGGCGCACCGTAACCGGCGTGCGGGCGGGCGGCTGCGTAGGCGTGGGCCGCCGCAGCGGCCGGCGGCGGGACGCTCGTCACGACCATCTGGCCGGCCGGTTGCGCCGCGTAGCCGGCGCCGGTCGAGGCGCTCGCCCCGCCGGCCGCGCGCTGCGCACCCGGAACCGAAGCGGCGCCCGCATTCCCGCCGAACTGCCCGCCGCTCGCCGCATTGGCATGCGCGAGCGCGGTTTCTGCCGTTTCGCCGCGCCCGGGAATCACGATCATCCCGTCGTCGGCGTGGGCGGCAGGCGCGGCGATCCACAGCGCCGCGGCGAGCGCGAACGCACGCCGGACGTGCGCGAGCCGCCCGTTCCTGTCGCGAAGTGCGCCGCCAGTCATCGCCATGCCTCCGATCCGTTGATCCGCTTCGCATTCTAGGGAGCGGGGGCGTCGCGCAAACGATGAATAGAGGGGGCCTTTGCCGCGTTATTCGCCCGATTGCCGGTTGCGTCCCGCGCCTACCATCGCTGTCATGGAAAAAAGCCTCTCGCGTCGCCATCCGGCGCGAGGGGCGTGCAGCGCTTCATACGGAGAGACGCACACATGCTGGACAAACTCGATGCGGAATTCGCGTTCGGCCGACAGGCGCTCGACGTGCGCGCCTATCGGCAGGAACTGCTGTCGTCGAACATCGCGAACGCCGACACGCCCGGCTACCAGGCCCGCGACGTCGATTTCGCGTCGACGCTCGCGCGCTCGCTGAAGCAGACCAGCGGCGGCCTGGCGCCGAGCAACGCCGCGCAACTGCCGATGACGCAGCCGGCCGGCGTGACGAGCGGCATGTCGATGGTGTCGACGGCGCCCGGGCACATGGCCGGCACCGCGAAGCTGATCCCGACCGGCGGCCCGGCGGACGACTACGGCCGTGCGCAATACCGGATGCCGCTGCAGCCGTCGCTCGACGGCAACACGGTCGATCTCGACGTCGAGCGCGTGCAGTTCGCGAACAACGCGCTGCACTACGAGACCGGGATGACCGTGATGACCCAGCAGATCAAGGCGATGATCGCCGCGATCACGACCAACTCGTAAGCGCCGCTTCCGAACCTCGCCCAGCACAAGGAGCTTCCATGCCTTCGTTGATGAACATCTTCGGCGTCGCCGGTTCGGCGCTGTCCGCGCAATCGCAGCGCCTGAACGTCACCGCGTCGAACCTCGCGAACGCCGACAGCGCGACCGGCCCCGACGGCAAGCCGTACAAGGCCAAGCAGGTCGTGTTCGCGACCGACCCGATGGGCGGCGCGCGCACCGCGTCCGGCCAGGGCGTGGGCGGCGTGCGGGTGACCAAGGTGATGGACGACCCGTCGCCGATGAAATCGACCTACGACCCGGCGAACCCGGCCGCCGACGCGAACGGCTACGTGCAGATGCCGAACGTCGATCCGGTGCAGGAGATGGTGAACATGATCTCGGCGTCGCGCTCGTACCAGGCCAACGTCGAGACGCTGAACACCGCGAAGACGCTGATGCTCAAGACGCTGACGATCGGCTCGTAAGCCGCGCGCGGCCCGACCTTACCGACCCGACAGTTCCGACAGAAGGCCACCCAGGATGACTTCCTCCAACACGACGATCGGCAGCAACGGCACCAACGTGTCGACGCTGCCGACCGACACGATGAACACCAACAACGTGTCGTCGACCAACGGCACGTCGGCGAGCGACCTGCAGGCGACGTTCCTGAAGCTGCTCGTCACGCAGTTGCAGAACCAGGATCCGACCAGCCCGGTCGACAGCTCGCAGATGACGTCGCAGCTCGCGCAGATCAACACGGTGAGCGGCATCGCGCAGTTGAACACGTCGCTCACGTCGCTGTCGACGCAGCTCGCGGCCGGCCAGCAGACGCAGGCCGCGCTGCTGATCGGCACCAACGTGCTCGCGCCGGGCAACGGCGTCGCGGTGAAGGGCGGCGCGGCGTCGCCGTTCGGCGTGTCGCTCGCGAATTCGGTGTCGAACCTGACGATCACCGTGAAGAACTCGGCGGGCGCCGTCGTGAACACGATCAACGCGGGCGCGCAGTCGGCCGGCACCGTGCCGTTCAACTGGACGCCGACCGACGCGGCCGGCAACGCGCTGCCGGACGGCACGTACACGGTCAGCGCGTCGTACACCAACAGCGCCGGCACGCCGCAGGCGGCCACGACGCTCGCGGCCGCGACGGTGCAGAGCGTGGTCAAGCAGGCGGACGGCACCGCGGGGCTCGTGCTGTCGAACGGCACGACGGTGGGGCTCACCCAGGTTGCGTCGATCTTCCCGAACACCAAGTCGTCCACGTCCGGCGACACCACTACCAACTGATCGAGCTTTCTCGTAACGGAGACCGAAATGGGTTATCAACAGGGTCTGAGCGGCCTCGCCGGCGCATCGAACGCGCTCGACGTGATCGGCAACAACATCGCGAACGCGAACACGGTCGGCTTCAAGTCGAGCACCGCGCAATTCGCCGACATGTACGCGAACTCGGTCGCGACGTCGGTCAACACGCAGATCGGCATCGGCACGTCGCTGAACTCGGTGCAGCAGCAGTTCGGCCAGGGCACGATCAATACGACGAACTCGTCGCTCGACGTCGCGATCAACGGCAACGGCTTCTTCCAGATGTCGAACAACGGCGTGACGACGTACTCGCGCGACGGCACGTTCCAGCGTGACAAGAACGGCTTCATCGTCGACTCGCAGGGCCGTAACCTGATGGGCTACGCGGCCAACGCGGGCGGCGTGATCAATACCGCGCAGACCGTGCCGCTGCAGGCGCCGACCACCAACATCGCGCCGACCGCGACGACCAAGATCACCGGCCAGTTCAACCTGAACTCGCAGGACACGGTGCCGACCAAGACGCCGTTCAGCGCGACCGACAACACGACGTACAACTACACGACGTCGATCCAGGTGTACGACTCGCTCGGCGGCTCGCAGGCGGTCAACATGTACTTCGTGAAGTCGGCGGCCGGCACGTGGGAAGCGTACGCGGGCGTGCAGGGCGGCGCGACGACCGATCTCGGCACGATCACGTTCGATACGTCCGGCGCGATCCAGAGCACGACGACCGGCACGCCGGCCACGCCGACCGCGTCGCTCGGCCAGTTCCAGTTCACCGTGCCGAACACCGACGGTTCGGCGACGCCGCAGAAACTCACGCTCGACCTGACCGGCACGACGCAGTACGGCGGCAAGGACGGCGTGAACAACCTCGCGCAGGACGGCTACGCGAGCGGCACGCTGACGACCTACTCGATCGGCGCCGACGGCAAGCTGACCGGCAACTACTCGAACGGCCAGACCGCCGTGCTCGGCCTGATCGCGCTCGCGAACTTCAACAACCCGAACGGGCTGGTGAACCTCGGCGGCAACCAGTATGTGGAATCCGCCGCGTCGGGCGTGCCGCAGGTCTCCGCGCCGGGCAGCACGAACCACGGCACGCTGCAGGGCAGCGCGCTCGAGAACTCGAACGTCGACCTCACGTCGCAGCTCGTCAACCTGATCACCGCGCAGCGCAACTACCAGGCGAACGCGCAGACGATCAAGACGCAGCAGACCGTCGACCAGACGCTCATCAACCTGTAAGCGCGGATAACCGGCAGCCATGGACCGACTGATCTATACGGCGATGACGGGCGCGTCGCAGTCGCTCGACCAGCAGGCGGTGGTCGCGAACAACCTCGCGAACGCATCGACGACGGGCTTTCGCGCGCAACTCGCGACGTATCGCGCGGTGCCGATGAATTTCGGCGACGGCAGCAAGATCGATCCGACGACGACGCGCACCTACGTGCTGTCGTCGACGCCCGGCGCCGACTACGCGCCGGGTCCGATCACGCGCACCGGCAATCCGCTCGACGTCGCCGTGCAGGGCCCGGGCTGGCTGTCGGTGCAGACGGCCGACGGCAGCGAGGCGTACACGCGCGCCGGCAACCTGCATGTCGACGAGAATGGCCAGCTCGTCAACGCGAGCAACCTGCCGGTGATCGGCAACGGCGGCCCGATCTCGGTGCCGCCGAACGCGGAAGTGACGATCGGCAAGGACGGCACGGTGTCCGCGCTGATGCCGGGCGACCCGCCGACGGCCGTCGCGATCGTCGACCAGATGAAGCTCGTCAATCCCGATCCGGCCACGCTCACGCGCGGCAACGACGGGCTGTTCCGCACCGCCGACGGCAATCCGGCCGACGTCGACCCGAACGTGGTCGTCACGCCGAATTCTCTCGAAGGCAGCAACGTGAACCCGGTGACTGCGATGGTCGCGATGATCGACAACGCGCGGGCGTTCCAGCTGCAGTCGAAGCTGATCCAGACGGCCGACCAGAACGAGCAGACGGCGAACCAGTTGCTCAATTTCAGCTGAGCGCCCGCGCCAGCCTAAGCAGGAGACCAGACAAGTGAATCGTTCGCTCTACATCGCCGCCACCGGCATGAATGCGCAGCAGGCGCAGATGGACGTGATTTCGAACAACCTCGCGAACACCAGCACGAACGGCTTCAAGGCGTCGCGCGCGGTGTTCGAGGATCTGCTGTACCAGACCATCCGCCAGCCCGGCGCGAACTCGACGCAGCAGACCGAGCTGCCGTCGGGCCTGCAGCTCGGCACCGGCGTGCAGCAGGTCGCGACCGAGCGCCTGTACACGCAGGGCGGCCTCACGCAGACCGGCAACTCGAAGGACGTCGCGATCAACGGCGCGGGCTTCTTCCAGGTGCTGATGCCGGACGGCACCAACGCGTACACGCGCGACGGCTCGTTCCAGACCAACGCGCAGGGCCAGCTCGTCACGTCGAGCGGCTACCAGGTGCTGCCGGCGATCACCGTGCCGCAGAACGCGCAGTCGCTGACGATCGGCAAGGACGGCGTCGTGTCGGTCACGCAGCCGGGCTCGAGCAACGCGGTCCAGATCGGCTCGCTGCAGATCGCGACCTTCATCAACCCGGCCGGCCTCGAGGCGAAGGGCGAGAACCTGTTCGCGGAAACGACGTCGTCGGGCGCGCCGAACGTGTCGCAGCCGGGGCTGAACGGCGCGGGCGTGCTCAACCAGGGCTACGTCGAGGCGTCGAACGTGAACGTCGTGCAGGAACTCGTCAACATGATCCAGACGCAGCGTGCCTACGAGATCAACAGCAAGGCCGTGACGACGTCCGACCAGATGCTGCAGACCGTCACGCAGATGAAGAGCTAACCGGAAGTCCCGCCGTCGCCATGAAGCAGGTTCGCCTCCCCTCGTCAGCCACCGTCCGCGCCGCGTGCGCGGTCGCGGTGGCGGCGCTCGCCGGTTGCGCGCAGATCCCGCGCGATCCGATCATCCAGCAGCCGATGACGGCGCAGCCGCCGATGCCGATGTCGATGCAGGCGCCCGGCTCGATCTACAACCCCGGCTTCGCGGGGCGGCCGCTGTTCGAGGATCAGCGGCCGCGCAACATCGGCGACATCCTGACGATCATGATCGCGGAGAACATCAACGCGACCAAGTCGTCGGGCGCGAACACCAACCGGCAGGGCAACACCGACTTCAACGTGCCGACCGCCGGCTTCCTCGGCGGGCTGTTCGCGAAGGCGAACCTGTCGGCGACCGGCGCGAACAAGTTCGCGGCGACCGGCGGCGCGAGCGCGGCGAACACGTTCAACGGCACGATCACGGTGACCGTCACCAACGTGCTGCCGAACGGCAACCTCGTGGTCAGCGGCGAGAAGCAGATGCTGATCAACCAGGGCAACGAATTCGTGCGTTTCTCGGGGGTCGTCAACCCGAACACGATCTCGGGCGCGAACTCCGTCTACTCGACGCAGGTCGCCGACGCGAAGATCGAATACTCGTCGAAGGGCTACATCAACGAAGCGGAGACGATGGGCTGGCTGCAGCGCTTCTTCCTCAACATCGCGCCGTGGTGATGACGATGCAGACGACCCTGTTCCACCGCCTGTCGGCCCGCACGCATGCGGCCGCGCGGCTCGCCGTCGCGTTCGCGGCCGTGGCGGCCGCCTGCGTGCTCGGCGCCGCGCCCGCGCACGCGGAACGCCTGAAGGATCTCGCGCAGATCCAGGGCGTGCGCGACAACCCGCTGATCGGCTATGGCCTCGTCGTCGGCCTCGACGGCACGGGCGACCAGACGATGCAGACGCCGTTCACGACGCAGACGCTCGCGAACATGCTCGCGAACCTCGGCATCTCGATCAACAACGGTTCGGCCAACGGCGGCCCGTCGTCGCTGAACAACATGCAGCTGAAGAACGTCGCGGCCGTGATGGTGACGGCCACGCTGCCGCCGTTCGCCCGGCCCGGCGAGGCGCTCGACGTGACCGTATCGTCGCTCGGCAACGCGAAGAGCCTGCGCGGCGGCACGCTGCTGCTCACGCCGCTGAAGGGCGCGGACGGGCAGGTGTACGCGCTCGCGCAGGGCAACATGGCGGTCGGCGGCGCGGGCGCCAGCGCGAACGGCAGCCGCGTGCAGGTGAACCAGCTCGCGGCCGGCCGGATCGTCGGCGGCGCGATCGTCGAGCGCGCGGTGCCGAACGCGATCGCGCAGATGAACGGCGTGCTGCAGCTGCAACTGAACGACATGGACTATGGCACCGCGCAACGTATCGTGTCCGCGGTCAACTCGAGCTTCGGCCCGGGCACCGCGACGGCGCTCGACGGCCGCACGATCCAGCTCGCGGCGCCGGCCGATTCCGCGCAGCAGGTCGCGTTCATGGCGCGGCTGCAGAACCTCGACGTGAGCCCGGACAAGGCCGCGGCGAAGGTGATCCTGAACGCGCGCACCGGCTCGATCGTGATGAACCAGATGGTCACGCTGCAGAGCTGCGCGGTCGCGCACGGCAACCTGTCGGTGGTCGTCAACACGCAGCCGGTGGTGTCGCAGCCGGGGCCGTTCTCGAACGGGCAGACGGTGGTCGCGCAGCAGTCGCAGATCCAGCTGAAGCAGGACAACGGTGCATTGAAGATGGTGACGGCCGGCGCGAATCTCGCCGACGTCGTGAAGGCGCTGAACACGCTCGGCGCGACGCCCGCGGACCTGATGTCGATCCTGCAGGCGATGAAGGCGGCGGGCGCGCTGCGTGCGGATCTGGAGATCATCTAAATGGCGGCGAACCTTCCGAACGCAAACGACCTGACGCAGCGCTTCGCGCTCGACGTGCAGGGTTTCGATGCGCTGCGCGCGCAGGCGAAGCAGTCGCCGCAGGCCGGCGCGAAGGCGGTGGCCGGCCAGTTCGACGCGATGTTCACGCAGATGATGCTCAAGAGCATGCGCGACGCGTCGCCGGACGGCGGGCTGTTCGATTCGCATACGTCGAAGATGTACACGTCGATGCTCGACCAGCAGCTCGCGCAGCAGATGTCGACGCGCGGGATCGGCGTCGCCGACGCGCTGATGAAGCAGTTGCTGCGCAACGCGGGCGTCGGCGCGGGCAGCGACACGGCGGCCGACATCGGCGCGGGCGGCATCGGCGGCCTCGGCACGGCCGGCAACGAAGGCAGCCTCGCCGCGATGAACGCGATGGCGAAGGCCTATGCGAACGCGGCGAACAACGGCGCGCTCGCCGGCGCGCGCGGCTACTCGGCCGGCAGCGCGCTGACGCCGCCGCTGAAGGGCGCGAGCGGCGTGCAGGACGCGGACGCGTTCGTCGACCGGCTCGCGGGCCCCGCGCAGGCGGCCAGTGCGACGACCGGCATCCCGGCGCGGTTCATCGTCGGCCAGGCCGCGCTCGAATCCGGCTGGGGCAAGCGCGAGATCCGCGCGGCGGACGGCTCGACCAGCTACAACGTGTTCGGCATCAAGGCGAACAAGGGCTGGACCGGGCGCACCGTGTCGGCGCTGACCACCGAATACGTGAACGGCACGCCGCGCCGCGTGGTCGCGAAATTCCGCGCGTACGACTCGTACGAGCACGCGATGACCGACTACGCGAACCTGCTGAAGAACAATCCGCGCTATGCGGGCGTGCTGAGCGCGAGCCGCAGCGTCGAAGGCTTCGCGCACGGCATGCAGAAGGCCGGCTACGCAACCGACCCGAATTACGCGAAGAAGCTGATCTCGATCATGCAGCAGATCGGCTGACGGGCCCGCCCGCCACCGATTTGTCCCCCTTCGGACCGCGCCCGGCACCCCGCCGCGCGCGGTTTCAACGTTTGCGCGAAAAAAATCGCCGTTTCGATCTAAACTTTCGGTCAGCACTGCCGCTAAGTGTGAGAGACCTGCGACCGGGCCCCCGTTCTGGCCCGGTTTTATTGCGCACCGGTTGCCCCGGGCGCCCATGACAAGAAAGACCGGCTAGCCATGAATATCGAAACGTCGACGGACCCCAGCCTGGATGCAGGCCACTCCGGGCCCGACTATGCCCGCCGCAATCCGCTGGAAATCGGCGTGCAGCTGCGCAACCTGGTGAATCGCGGCGATTTCCTGACCGTCCAGTATCCGGGCGGCCAGCTCGTCACGCGCCTGCTCGAGGTCGACGTCGGCGCGCGGACGTTCACGTTCGACTGGGGCGCGCTGTCCGAGCAGAACGCCGGCATCCTCGGCGCGTCGCACTGCACGTTCGCGGCCTCGCCGGAGGGCGTGCGCGTCGAATTCACCACGGGCACGCCGCGCGAGACGCGCTACGAGGGGCTGCCCGCGTTCGTCGCCGATTTCCCCGACGTGCTGGTCTGCATCCAGCGCCGCGAATATTTCCGCGTCGACGCGCCGGTCGTCGATCCGTTCCTGTGCCGCGGCAAGCTGCCGGACGGCGAAAGCTTCCTGTTCGAGGTGCACAACCTGTCGCTCGGCGGCGTGGGGCTGCGCACGGCCGACGAGCGCGTCGAGGCGCTCGAGGTCGGCACGCTGCTGCCGGACGTCGAACTCGAGCTGACCGGCCACGGCAAGCTGTCGCTCGACCTGCAACTGGTGTCGCAGCGTTCGACCCAGATGCCGAACGGGTCGCGGCGCTACCAGCTCGGCTTTCGCTACATGTCGCTGCCGGGCAGTGCGGAGAACACGCTGCAGCGGCTGATCACGCAGCTCGAAATGAAGCGCCGCTCGCTCGCGCGGGCCTGACGCGCACCTGGCGGGCCGGCCCGGGCCGCCCGCGCAGCAACGCCGGCGCCCCCGCCGGCCGCTTCGACCGGCGACGCACGCCCGTGCGTCGCACGTGCATTTTTTCCTCAATTTTTTCGATCCGCGGCCGTTATACCGGGAGTCACGCAACCCGGCGGCCGCAGCGCGGCCGGCTCATCAGGATCGCGCATGTCCAACACACTCATGAACCTCGGCGTCAGCGGCCTGAATGCCGCGCTCTGGGGCCTCACGACGACCGGCCAGAACATCAGCAACGCCGCGACGCCGGGCTATTCGGTCGAACGCCCCGTCTATGCGGAGGCAAGCGGGCAGTACACCAGCAGCGGCTACATGCCCCAGGGCGTGAACACCGTCACCGTGCAGCGGCAGTACAGCCAGTACCTGAGCGACCAGCTGAACGGCGCGCAGACGCAGGGCGGCGCGCTGTCGACGTGGTACTCGCTCGTCACGCAGCTGAACAACTACATCGGCAGCCCGACGGCCGGCATCTCGACCGCGATCACGAGCTACTTCACCGGGATGCAGAACGTCGCGAACAGCGCGTCCGACTCGTCGGTGCGGCAGACCGCGATGAGCAATGCGCAGACGCTCGCGAATCAGATCACCGCGGCCGGCCAGCAGTACGACGCGCTGCGCCAGAGCGTGAACACGCAGCTCACGAGCACCGTCACGCAGATCAACGCGTACACCGCGCAGATCGCGCAACTGAACCAGCAGATCGCCGCGGCGAGCAGCCAGGGCCAGCCGCCGAACCAGCTGATGGACCAGCGCGACCTCGCGGTGTCGAACCTGTCGAATCTCGCGGGCGTGCAGGTCGTGCGCAACAGCGACGGCTACAGCGTGTTCATGTCGGGCGGCACGCCGCTCGTCGTCGCGGACAAGAGCTACCAGCTCGCGACCGTCACGTCGCCGTCCGATCCGAGCGAGCTGACCGTCGTGTCGCAGGGCATCGCGGGCGCGAACCCGCAGGGGCCGAACCAGTTCCTGTCCGACGCGTCGCTGTCGGGCGGCACGCTCGGCGGCCTGCTCGCGTTCCGCAGTCAGACGCTCGACCCGGCCCAGGCCCAGCTCGGCGCGATCGCGACCAGCTTCGCCGCGCAGGTCAACGCGCAGAACGCGCTCGGCATCGACCTGTCGGGCAAGATCGGCGGCAACCTGTTTTCGACCGGCGCGCCGATCACCTACGCGAACCAGGGCAATACCGGCAACGCGACGCTGTCCGTGTCGTTCGCGAACGCCGCGCAGCCGACCACCAGCGATTACACGCTCGCGTACGACGGCACGAATTACACGCTGACCGACCGTGCGACCGGCACGGTGGTGGGGACGTCGAAGTCGATGCCGGCCTCGATCGGCGGGCTGAACTTCTCGTTCTCGTCCGGCTCGATGAGCGCCGGCGACAAGTTCACCGTGCAGCCGACGCGCGGCGCGCTGAACGGCTTCGGCCTCGCGACGTCGAACGGCTCCGCGATCGCGGCGGCCGCGCCGTACGTGCCGTCGGCCACGACGACCAACACCGGCAACGGCACGATCGGCGGGCTGTCCGTCACGAGCGCGACGGCCGCGGCCAACGCGCACAACTACACGATCACGATGGGCGGCACCGCGGCCGCGCCGACCTACACGGTCACCGACAACACGGCCGTGCCGCCGACGACCAGCGCCGCGCAGCCGTACCAGTCGGGCTCGCCGATCACGCTGACGGCGGGTGTCACGGTGACGGTGTCGGGCACGCCGGCGGCCGGCGACACGTTCAAGGTCGCGCCGAACACGGGCGGCACGAACGACGGCAGCAACGCGCTCGCGCTGTCGAAGCTCGTCAACTCGAAGGCGTTCGGCAACGGCTCGACCACGCTGACGGGCGCGTACGCGAACTACGTGAACGGCATCGGCAACACGGCGAGCCAGCTGAAGTCGTCGAGCGCCGCGCAGACCGCGCTGGTCGGCCAGATCACGCAGGCGCAGCAGTCGGTGTCGGGCGTGAACCAGAACGAGGAAGCGGCCAACCTGATGCAGTACCAGCAGCTCTACCAGGCGAACGCGAAGGTGATCCAGACCGCGTCGACGCTGTTCCAGACCGTGCTGGGCCTGTTCAACTGATTTCGGGGTTCGAAGCGATGCGGATTTCCACTGCGCAGTTCTACCAGATGAACGTCGCCCAGATGAGCGACCAGCAGGCGCAGCTCTCGCAGCTGTACCAGCAGATCTCGAGCGGCGTGAGCCTCGCGACGCCGGCCGACAACCCGCTCGGCGCGGCGCAGGCCGTGCAGTTGTCGATGACGTCGGCGACGCTGTCGCAGTACGCGGCGAACCAGAACGCCGCGCTGTCGTCGCTGCAGAAGGAAGACCAGACGCTCATCAGCGTCAACAACCTGCTGAACAGCATCCACACGGTCGTGATCCAGGCCGGCGACGGCTCGCTGTCGGACAGCGATCGTTCGGCACTGTCGACGCAGCTGCAGGGCTATCGCGACCAGCTGCTGACGCTCGCGAACTCGACGGACGGCGCGGGCAACTACCTGTTCGCCGGCTTCAAGACGGCCACCGCGCCGTTCTCGAACGCGCCGGGCGGCGGCGTGACCTACAGCGGCGACACCGGCTCGCGCGAGGTGCAGATCGCCGACACGCGCTCGATCGCGCAGGGCGACAACGGCGCGAACGTGTTCCTGTCGGTGCCGATGCTCGGCAGCCAGCCGGTGCCGCTCGCCGGCACCGGCAACACCGGCACCGGCACGATCGGCGGCGTGACGATCACGAGCCCGTCGGCCGCGTCCAACGCGCACCAGTTCACGATCGCGTTCGGCGGCACGGCCGCCGCGCCGACCTACACGGTGACCGACAACACCGTCGTGCCGCCGACCACGACCCCCGCGCAACCGTATTCGGACGGCGCCGGGATCGCGCTCGGCAACGGCCTGTCGGTGCCCGTGTCGGGCAAGCCGGCGCCGGGCGACACGTTCACGGTCACGCCCGCGCCGCAGGCCGGCACCGACGTGTTCGCGGCGCTCGACACGATGATCGCCGCGCTGAAGGTGCCGATCAGCAGCAACACGACCGCCGCGACCGCGCTCGCGAACGCGATGACCACCGGCACGACGAAGCTGAACAACATGATGACGAACGTGCTCACGGTACAGGCGTCGGTCGGCGGCCGCGAGCAGGAAATCAAGGCGATGCAGGCCGTGAACCAGACCAACACGCTGCAGGTCAGCAGCAACCTGGCCGACCTGACGAGCACCAACATGGTCGCGACGATCAGCCAGTTCCTGCAGATGCAGAACGCGCTGACGGGCTCGCAGAAGGCTTACGCGCAGTTGCAGAACCTGTCGCTGTTCCAGTACATCAACCCCTGATGCACGACGTGCCGGCCGCGATGTGAGCGCACGCATACTTCACGGCCGGCGCTCGCCGCCGCACGCGCATCGTGCGCGGGCGGGCACGTCGCCGGCCCGCGCGGTCGCGCACCGGTTCTCTCGCGCGGCCTGCCGCCCCGCACCTGGCTGTTCCGCCCGCCGACGCCGCGTACCGGTTCGCTTGCCAGCCCCATTTCCGCTCCGTAAACTCGCGCCAGATTCCAGACCGGCGCATCCCTGGCAGCCGGCGACCGACGACCGACAGGAGCGCTTTCCCATGTCCGATTCCTATTTCCCGCGCTGGCGGGTCCAGCCGACCGGCGCGAGCTCGCGCGTGGTCGGCCCCGACGAGCGCCTCGCGTGGCCGCAGATGGTCGCGATGGGCGTGCAGCACGTCGTCGCGATGTTCGGCTCGACCGTGCTCGCGCCGCTGCTGATGGGCTTCGACCCGAACCTGTGCATCTTCATGTCGGGCATCGGCACGCTGCTGTTCTTCGTGCTGGTCGGCGGCCGCGTGCCGAGCTATCTCGGCTCGAGCTTCGCGTTCATCGGCCTCGTGATCGCGGTGACGGGCTACGGCGGCAGCGGCCCGAACCCGAACATTCCGGTCGCGCTCGGCGGGATCGTCGCGTGCGGCGTCGTGTACGTCGCGCTCGGCGCGCTGGTGCAGGCGATCGGCACGCGCTGGATCGAGACGCTGATGCCGCCCGTCGTGACCGGCGCGGTGGTCGCGGTGATCGGGCTGAACCTCGCGCCGATCGCGGTCAAGGGCGTGTCGGGCTCCACCTTCGAATCGGTGATGGCGCTCGTCACGGTGCTGTGCGTCGGCGGCGTCGCGGTGTTCGCGCGCGGAATGATGCAGCGCCTGCTGATCCTGGTCGGGCTCGTGATCGCGTACGTGATCTACGCGATCGCGACCAACGGGATGGGCCTCGGCAAGCCGATCGATTTCGCGATCGTCGCGCATGCGGCGTGGTTC
The DNA here is from genome assembly GCF_024730645.1 of Burkholderia sp. EMB26. NCBI lineage: Bacteria > Pseudomonadati > Pseudomonadota > Betaproteobacteria > Burkholderiales > Burkholderiaceae > Burkholderia > Burkholderia sp. EMB26. The sequence goes on along the minus strand of NZ_CP078070.1, from coordinate 3,396,560 downwards.
GGCGTGCCGAGCTTCCGCGCGCCGGTGTTCGATCCGCACGCGATGCTGATGCTCGCGCCGATCGCGGTGATCCTGGTCGCGGAGAACCTCGGCCACATCAAGGCCGTCAGCGCGATGACGGGCACCAACCTCGACCGCTACGTCGGCCGGGCGTTCATCGGCGACGGGCTCGCGACGATCGTGTCGGGCAGCGTCGGCGGCACGGGCGTCACCACCTACGCGGAGAACATCGGCGTGATGGCCGTCACGCGGATCTATTCGACGCTGGTGTTCGCGCTCGCCGCGCTGATCGCGATCGGCCTCGGCTTCTCGCCGAAGTTCGGCGCGGTGATCCAGACGATCCCGGGCCCCGTGCTCGGCGGCGTGTCGATCGTGGTGTTCGGGCTGATCGCGGTGACGGGCGCGCGGATCTGGGTTGTCAACAAGGTCGACTTCTCCGACAACCGCAACCTGATCGTCGCTGCCGTCACGCTCGTGCTCGGCGCCGGCGACTTCTCGCTGAAGATCGGCGGCTTCGGGCTCGGCGGGATCGGCACCGCGACGTTCGGCGCGATCATCCTGTACGCGATCCTGCGCAAGGAAAAGGAACCGGGCCCGGTGGTCTGATTCGGGCGCGGGCGGTGCCATGCCGCCCGCCGCCGTCCTGTCGATCCCGGCGGCGCGTGCGCGTTATGCGCCGGTATTCGACTGTCCCTGCAGCCACCCGCAGAACTGCGCGACGAGCGGATCGTCGGCCGGCGCGCCCGGCGCGATCCACCAGTAGCTGCGCGTCGCGATGCGCGGCCCGTCGAGCGGCATCACCAGGCGCCCGCTCGCGAGCTCGTCGTCGATCAGCGGCAACGGGCCGAGCGCGACGCCGAGCCCGTCGACGGCCGCCTGCAGCGCCAGGTAGAAGTGGTCGAACGACTGCCGCTTGCGGCCCTTCATCGCGACGCCGGCCGCCGCGAACCAGTCGCGCCAGCCTTCCGGCCGCGTATCCGAATGCAGCAGCACGTGCCGCGCGAGATCGTCCGCGCGCGTGATCGGCGCGCGCTTGAGCAGCGCCGGGCTGCACACCGGAATCACGCTTTCGTCGAGGAAGTGGCCGCTCGTGCAGTTCGGCCAGTGGCCGGGGCCGCGGCGGATCGCGACGTCGAAGCCGTTCAGCGTGTCGAGCGGCGCGTTCGACGTCGACAGCTTCAGCTCGACGTTCGGCACGTCGCGCTGGAACCGCGACAGACGCGGCAGCAGCCATTTCATCGCGAAGGTCGGCAGCGCGTTGATGCGCAGCACGCGCGCCGCGCCGGTGTGGCGCAACTGCTCGGTGGCGAGCGCGATGCTGTCGAACGCCGCGCGCACGGTGTCCAGGTAGCGGCGGCCTTCGTCGGTGAGCTTCACGCGCTTGCCGTAGCGGTGGAACACCGGCTTGCCGAGCCACGCCTCGAACCCGGCGATCTGCCGGCTGATGGCACCGTGAGTCACATGCAGCTCGTCGCCGGCGGCGCTGAAGCTTTCATGTCGTGCCGCGGCTTCAAAGGCCCGAAGCGCGGAAAAGGGCGGGAGATCGCGTGCCATGCTTGTGATTCTAGATCACAAGGGCGCGCCGATAAAATCGTTTTGCCGGCATCCTGAACGGCGGTAACCTCGCTTCACCGTTTGATGAGGAGCCCCATGCAATCCGCTTCGCCGCCCGCCCCCCCGCCGTCCGGCGCGCCGCCCCGCAGCGTCGGCCTCGCCGAGCTGTTCACCGGTTTCCTGTCGCTCGGCCTGATGTCGTTCGGCGGCGCGTTGCCGTTCGCGCGGCGCACCATCGTCGACGAGCGCAAATGGCTCTCCGCCGACGAATTCACCGATCTGCTCGGCCTGTGCCAGTTCCTGCCGGGCGGCAACGTGATCAACCTGTCGGTCGCCGTCGGCATGCGCTTTCGCGGCGTCGCCGGCGCATTCGCCGGCATTCTCGGGCTGATCGCCGGCCCGACGCTGGTCGTCGTCGCGCTCGGCGTGCTGTACGCGAAGACGCAGAACGATCCGCACGTGCAGCACCTGTTCGCGGGGCTCGCGGCGGCGGCGGCCGGCCTGCTCGTCGCGATGGCGATCAAGGTCGCGAAGCCGCTGCTTCGGGCGCCGCGCGCGGCGGCTGCGATCGCCGTGTTCGCGTTCGTCGCGATCGCGGTGCTGCGCGTTCCGCTGCTGACCACGATGCTCGTGCTGACGCCCGTCAGCGTATGGCTCGCGTCGCGCCGCCGCGACGCGGGCACGCCGCGGCCGGTGCCGGCTGCCGCGCATCGCGCGCACGGTACGTCCGACACGCAACAGGAGCGCCGGCCATGAGCGATACGCTGATCGCCATCGCGACGATCTTCAGCCAGTTGTCGCTGCTCGCGTTCGGCGGCGGCAACACGATCCTGCCGGAGATGCAGCGGCAGGTCGTCGACGTGCATCACTGGATGAGCGCGCACGAGTTCACCGCGCTGTTCGCGCTGGCCCAGGCGGCGCCGGGGCCGAACATGATGATCGTGTCGCTGGTCGGCTGGCACGTGGCCGGCTGGGCCGGGCTGCTCGTCGCGTCGCTCGCGAAATTCGGGCCGTCGTCGATCGTCACCGTGCTCGCGCTGCATGCGTGGGAGCGTTTTCGCGACCGGCCGTGGCGGCGCTACGTGCAGCAGGGAATGATGCCGGTGACGGCGGGGCTCGTCGCGGCGAGCGCGGTGCTGATTTCCGAGGCGTCGAACCGCACCGCGATCCAGTGGGGCATCACGGCCGCGTGCGCGGTGCTGGCGTGGCGCACGCGCATCCACCCGCTGTGGCTGCTCGCGGGCGGCGCGCTGATCGGGCTCACGGGCATCGGGCAATGAGCGGTCCGTCGTGCCGCCCGCCGTTGCCCGCGGCGGCGGTTGCAGGTTACCGCGATGCCGGCAGGTCGCCGTTCACGAGGCCCAGCAGCCGGCCGCGCTCGCCGCCGACGTCGTCCGTCGGGGCCGGCCAGTCGACCACGAACCCCGCGTCGAGCGCATCGCGCATGATCGCGCCGTAGTCGGCCTTCGCGAGCCGGCCGCCGCGCAACGCGTCCGCCACCTCGTGCTTGAGCGTCGGCGTGAACGACGGATAGGCGGCCACCAGCGCCGCGTACTGGCGCGCATCGATCTCGTCCGATTCGCGGTTGAACGCCCAGACGGCCACCAGCACGATCGCCGCGAACGGGATGACCGTGTAGCGCAGGAAGAACTTCGCGAGTGTCATTCGAAGGCCCGGTGAAGAACGGCGGGGCGGCGCGCTTGGCCGCGGCCGGTGGCGGCCGGCCGGTATACTCGGCCGGTCTTGCGGCGGTGAAACCCGCGCGTTGGACCTGTACCGGCCGGCTGCGATGTGCGGCGCTCGGCCGTCCCCCGACGACGGACATTATATTGGCGCGCGGCAGGTGGCGAAGCCCGGCCGCGCAGTGCCGGCGGCGCCCCGCGCGTGCCGGCACGACTGACCTGCGCACCGCCCGCCGCGCGCGGCCGGGCGGGGCGCACCACGGAGGATCGATGGATCTCGACGGCGCCAGCCGCAATCTCACTGTCGCCGCGTTGCTGACGCTGTCCGGCGGCTATCTCGACGCGTACACGTACGTCGGCCACGGCCATGTGTTCGCGAACACGATGACCGGCAACGTCGCGCTGCTCGGCATCAACCTGTCGGCCGGCGAATGGGCCGCCGCGCTGCACCACGTGCCGCCGCTCGGCGGCTTCGTGCTCGCGGTGTTCGTCGCGCACCTGCTGGGCCTCGCCGCGCAGCGCGGCTGGATGCGGCATACGGCGTTCGTGAGCCTGATCGTCGAGATCGCGTTTCTCGGCGTCGCCGCGAGCGGCCTCGTCGGCGCGTCGAGCGCGTGGCTGATTCCGGGCATCTCGTTCGTCGCGACGCTGCAGACGCTGTCGTTCACCCATCTCGAGGCACTGTCGTACACGTCGGTGATGACGACCGGCAACCTGCGGCGCGCCGCGCAGAAACTGTTCGTCGGGCTGATTCCACGCTACGACGTGGGCGCGCTGCACGACTCGGCGCTGCTCGCGACGATCAGTTTCTGCTTCCTGGCGGGCGCGGTGGTCGGCGGCCTCGTGACGCGGCTGGTGCCGGACGTCGCGCTGTGGGGCGCCGTGCTGCTGCTCGTCGGCGCGTTCGCGGAGATCGTGCGACGGGCCAGGCGTCGCGCGGGGAACGGCGGTGCGGGCGGCGAGGGCGGCAGCGGCGACGCGGGCAGCGGCAGCGACGGCGCGGCGCAAACCGCCTGACGGCACTCAGCCCGCCCGCAGCCCGCGGTAGCCGATCGCAACGATCGCCCCGACTGTTTCGCCCGATCCGCGCTACCGCGCCGCACCCTCGCCGGACCTTGCGGCGCCATGTGCGCTCGCCGGCGCCGTCGCACCGCGCCCTGCCGCCGCGCGAGCCAGGCCCGGCGCGGGAAACGTTGTTCCCGGACGACAATCGCGCGATTACCGCGTATTTCAATTTCTTTCAGCGTTCGCACTCGTCATATGATTCAGCCCACATCGTGCGCGCCATGAACGCGTGCGATCGCCACCCGGCTGCGCACGCGGCCGGCCATGAATGGAGACACCTACAAAAAGGAAAGCTCATGAAGCAGACCACCCGACTCGCAGCCATCGCAGGGGGCGCCGCGCTCGCATTCGCCAGCCAGTACGCGGCCGCACAAAGCTCGGTCACGCTCTGGGGCGTCGCCGACGCCAGCATCCGTTACCTGACCAACGCCAACGCCAAGAACGACGGCCTGCTGTCGATGAGCAACGGCGCGATCACCAACAGCCGCTTCGGCATCTACGGCACGGAAGACCTCGGCGGCGGCCTGAAGGCCGTGTTCAACCTCGAGAGCGGCGTGAACCTGCAGAACGGCGCATTCGCCGACAGCGGCCGCCTGTTCAACCGCGCGGCGTACGTCGGCCTGCAGAGCCCGTACGGCACGGTGACCCTCGGCCGCCAGAAGACGCCGCTGTTCGACCTGCTGTCGGATACGTACGATCCGCTCACCGTCGGCAACTACCTCGAAAACGCGTGGCTGCCGGTCGCCCTCGGCGGCGGCCTGTATGCGGACAACCAGATCAAGTACACGGGCAAGTTCGAGGGCCTGACGGCGAAGGCGATGTACTCGACCGGCACCAACTACGAATCGACCGGCGCCGGCGGCTTCTCGGGCCAGATTCCGGGTTCGCTCGGCAAGGGCAATGCGTGGGGCGTGTCGCTGTCGTACGTGATGGGTCCGCTCAGCATCGCGGCCGGCGCGCAGCAGAACAGCGATAACTCGGCGCGCAAGCAGACGATCTACCACGCGAACATCGTGTACGCGTTCAGCAAGGCGAAGATCTACGCGGGCTACCTGCGTTCGAAGGACGACACGGGCTTCGTCGACAGCCTGCTCGCGCAGCAGACGATTCCGGTCGCGAAGGGCACGGGCCGCATCGACGACGGTCCGTTCGCGGGTGTGAGCTGGCAGGTCAGCGCGCCGCTGACGCTGACGGGCGCGTTCTACTACGACCACATGCGCAACGCGATGACCACGAACGGCACGCTCGCGAGCGGCAACCGCTACGCGGTCGTCGGCATCGCCGAGTACGCGCTGAGCAAGCGCACCGAAATCTACGGCACCGTCGACTTCAACAAGACGACCGGCGCGGCGAACGTCGAGCTGCCTGGCCGCAGCAACCAGACGGGCATCGCGATCGGCCTGCGCAATATCTTCTGACGAACGTCGGAACGCATGCGCCGGCTTCGTCCGGCGCACATCGAAGAGGCTCCGCGAGGAGCCTCTTTTTTTTCGTCACGCGACCTTCATACGCGCGCACGACTATTCGGCGGGCGCTCCATTGCGGAAGTCCCGCGCCGTAAGCGATCCGTCGGCAATCCAGAACATACTTTTACAGTGCGCGCGCAGGCTTTCCGCTACGCTGCGTGCAACGCTCGTGGCATGCCGTCAGGCGTGCGCGTGCGTCGTTCCGGTGGCGCTCCGCGAGCGCGGCCGGCCTGATGCGTAACTTGTGTATCCGGCGATGACAAACACGGTCCGCCGGTTTCTTTCGTGGGACGATGCGCTCACGATTTTCTTGAAAGGGGATGACGATGGGTATCCTGAACGTCGTGGGTGAAATCGCCGGCGCAGTCGCCGCCGTCGAAGGCGCGGAAAAGCTGGATCCGGATGCGGGCCTCTTGACCAAGGCGGCCGCGGCCGTCGCGGGTTTCAAGGGTGCCGAGGCGATCGAAGGCATGCTCGAGAAGAAGGACGAGCAGCCGCAGCAGGCGGACGATACGCAGGCGACGGACGGCAGCGACACGTCGCAGGCATGAGCATGGCGGCCGGTCGGCCGCGGGCGCGCCCTTCGCGCGCCAGGGCCGGCCGGTGCCGCGCAATCGGCAGGTCGGGCATGCGGTCGATCGGTGACGCATGGCACAACCGCCAGCCGGTTTGACCGGCGAGAGGCCTCGTCTCTCGCCGTTTTTTATGGGGCGCGCGGCACGCACCACGCGCCGCACGAATCCCCGAATCTTGCTATCGTCCCTCCATCCGAACTGCGATGAGGGAATGCGATGGATTTCGACTACGACCTGTTCGTCATCGGCGCCGGCTCGGGCGGCGTGAGGCTCGCACGCATGGCGGCGTCCTACGGCGCACGCGTCGGCATAGCGGAAGAAGAGCAGATCGGCGGCACCTGCGTGCTGCGCGGCTGCATCCCGAAGAAACTGCTGGTCTATGCGTCGCACTATCCGCACGAGGTCGACGACGCGAAGGGCTTCGGCTGGACCTTCGGCGCCGGCACGCTCGACTGGTCCGCGCTGATCGCCGCGAAGGATCGCGAGATCAACCGGCTGAGCGACATCTACATCAACCTGCTGCGGCAGTCGGGCGTCGACATGCACGCCGGCCGCGCGACGCTCGTCGATGCGCACACGGTCGCGATCGGCACGCGCACGATCCGCGCGCGCCACCTCGCGATCGCGACCGGCTCGCGGCCGTCGCTGCCGCCGCGGCCCGGCATCGAGCACGCGATCACGTCGCGCGAGGCGCTGTCGCTCGCGGCGCTGCCCAAACGCATCGCGGTGGTCGGCGGCGGCTATATCGCGGTCGAGTTCGCGGGCATCTTCAACGGTTTCGGCAGCCACGTCGACGTGTTCTATCGCGGCGAAAAAATCCTGCGCGGCTTCGACGACGACGTGCGCCAGTTCCTGACCGACGAGATGACGAAGCAGGGCGTCACGATTCACGCGCGCGCGGTGATCGAATCGATCGAACGCGCGGACGACGGCGCGCTGTTCGTGCGCGTCGGCGACGCGCGGCACGGGCCGTACGATCAGGTGCTCTATGCGACGGGGCGCGTGCCGAACGTCGACGGAATCGGGCTCGAGCAGGCGGGCATCCTGCTCGATGCACGCGGCGCGATTGCCGTCGATGCGTATTCGGCGACGTCGGTGCCGTCGATCCACGCGATCGGCGACGTCACGTCGCGGCCGCAGCTCACGCCGGTCGCGACGCGCGACGGCGCGCTGCTCGCGCGCACGCTGTTCGGCGGGTGGCGCGTGGCGGTCGATCACGCGTACGTGCCGTCGGCCGTGTTCAGCCAGCCGGAGGTCGCGACGGTCGGCCTGACCGAAGCCGATGCGCGGCACGCGCACGGCGACGTCGACATCTACCGCACGTCGTTCAAGGCGTTGCGCCACACGCTGTCGGGCCGCGACGAGCGCACGCTGATGAAGCTCGTCGTCGCGCGCGACAGCCAGCGCGTGGTCGGCGCGCACATGGTCGGCCGCGATGCGGGCGAGATCATCCAGGGCATCGCGATCGCGATTCGCGCGGGCGCGACGAAGGCGCAGTTCGACGACACGATCGGCATTCATCCGACCGCGGCCGAGGAGTTCGTGACGATGCGGCAGAAGGTGGCCGATTAGCAGAATGGCACGCGCGTGTGCATCGCTGCACGCGCGTGTGCGGCCGGAATGCCGAACGTCGTATTTTAGAGATATCGATTGTTCGGATCGACGGTATGAATTAACGCGTGTCGATATCGGCGGATCGACCGTTAATCCGCCGATATCGACACGGAAGACCGGCGAGTATCGAGCGCATGTCGCGCGAGCCCTTGCCTGCAGGGCTTTGCGCGCGAATGGGTCGCCGAATAAAAATAAGCATGAAAATCGTCAATTATTATCAAGATAAGCCGTCTTGATAAACAGGCTTGATATGATCGCGAAAAATCATATACGGGGCCGACCATGCGCGATCAACAGCGTAGTAATCAGAATAACGGAATCATCCGTGCGCGCGATGCAGGCGCGTATCGCATTATCGATCCGCTTTTCGCCGTGACGCATCCGTTGCGCGCGCTCCTCCATGACTTGCAGCGATCGCCGAATCGGCGATGAACGCGTGCGTGTGCCCCGCGCAGTGCCATCTTTTCCAGCAAGGAGACCAGCAGTGAACATTCAGACACGACGCACCGTCCTCGTGGCGGCCGCGGTCGTCGCGGCGCTGTCCGGCTGCGCGACCGAATCGTCGCGCACGCTCGACGTGCCGGCCGTCAGCAGCGCGCAGAAGCCGTACGCGGGCAAGCCCGTCGCGATCGCCGTCGGCAAGTTCGACAACCGCTCGAGCTACATGCGCGGCATCTTCTCCGACGGCATCGACCGCCTCGGCGGACAGGCGAAGACGATCCTCGTCACGCGCCTGCAGCAGAGCCGCCGCTTCAACGTGCTCGATCGCGAGAATCTCGACGAGATCAGGCAGGAAGCGGGCTTCATGAAGAAGGCGCAGGCCGTGAAGGGCGCGAACTACGTGGTGACCGGCGACGTGACCGAGTTCGGCCGCAAGGACGTCGGCGATCATCAGCTGTTCGGCATTCTCGGCCGCGGCAAGACGCAGGTCGCGTATGCGAAGGTCAACCTGAACATCGTCGACACGACGACGTCGGAAGTCGTCGCATCGAGCCAGGGCGCGGACGAGTTCAGCCTGTCGAACCGCGAGGTGATCGGCTTCGGCGGCACCGCCGGCTACGACTCGACGCTCAACGGCAAGGTGCTGGACCTCGCGATCCAGGAAGCCGTGAACCATCTCGTCGACCAGGTCGACGCCGGCGTGCTGAAGGCCGCGCAGTAAGTGCCGCGCGCGATACGGCGCGCACGCATCATTTCACCAACCAGAAGAGACAAGACCATGAAACGGGGAATCTGGCTGCCGGCGACGGCGGCCGCCTTGCTGCTCGCGGGCTGCGCGGCGCCGACCACGCCGCCGCTGTATCAGTGGACCGGCTATCAGCCGCAGGTGTACGAATACTTCAAGGGGCAGCAAGCGCCGCAGCAGCAGATCGATGCGCTCGAAAAAGCGCTGCAGGAGATCCGCGCGAAGGGCCATACGCCGCCGCCGGGTTTCCATGCGCATCTCGGGATGCTGTATGCGAGCGTCGGCAACGAGCAGCAGGCCGAGCAGGAACTGCAGGCCGAGAAGCAGCTGTTCCCGGAATCCGCGTCGTATATGGATTTCCTGATGAAGAAGAAGGCCGGTGCGTCGAAAGCCGCGAATCCGGCGGCCGCCGGCCAGACCGTTGCCGATCGGAAGAATGCCGATTCGAATCCTGCCAAACAGTGACACGCCCGCCATGTTCAAGACACTTTCATTCAAGCTGCTGTTCGCGCTGTCGATCGCCGCGCTGCTGAGCGCGTGCGCGCAGCCGGTGCAACGTCCCGACTACACGGCGTTCAAGAAGAGCCAGCCGCGCTCGATCCTCGTGCTGCCGCCGGTCAATGAAACCACCGACGTCGGCGCGACTTACGGCGTGCTGTCGCAAATGACGCTGCCGCTCGCCGAGTCGGGCTACTACGTGGTGCCCGTCGCGGTGATGGACGAGACGTTCAAGCAGAACGGCCTGACGAATGCGACCGACATCCAGGCTACGTCGCCGGCGAAGCTGCGCGAGATCTTCGGCGCGGACGCCGTGCTGTATTCGAAGGTCACGCAGTACGGCTCCGTCTACCAGCTGGTCGACAGCACGACGACCGTTGCCGCGTCGGCGAAGCTCGTCGACCTGAAGAGCGGCGACGTGCTGTGGCAGGGCGAGGGCCGCGCGACCGGCAAGGAAGTCGGCAACAACATGAGCGTCAATGCGTTCGGGATCGTCGGGGCGCTCGTGCAGGCAGCCGTCAAGCAGGTCGCGCATTCGCTGACCGACGAAGCGCATGACGTGGCCGGGCTGACGAGCACGCGGCTGTTGTCGGCGGGCCCGCCGAACGGGCTGCTGTACGGGCCGCGCTCGCCGAAGTACGGTACCGACTGACGCGCGGCGGCTTCTCCCGAATCCTGCCGCCGGACCGAACGGCCGCTCGAATGAACTGCACCCCAAAAGTTGGACTAGATCCAACCTTTGGGGTGTTTTTCATGACGAAGTACGACGAACGTTTTCGGCGTCGAGTGGTTCAGGCGTACCTGGCTGGAGAGGCCGGCACCAAGACACTTGCTCACCGTTACGGAGTGGGCAGGACGATGGTGCGACGTTGGGTGGCGAGCTATCGCGAGCATGGTGAACAGGGGCTGCGCAAGAAGCACAGCCACTACGACGCGCGATTCAAGTTGTCAGTCCTTCAGCGGATGCGGCGCGATGAGCTGTCGTATGCGCAGGTGGCAGCGCTATTCGGCATCCGCAATGAACGAAGCATCCCGATCTGGGAGCGTCTGTATCATGAGGGCGGTATAGATGCGTTGGCGCCTCGTCGCCGAGGGCGCCCCCCGAAAATGACCACCTCACCACCACCGAAATCCCTCGACGATACCGTGCAGAAAGAGCCGAGCCGCGAGGAACTGCTCAAGGAAATCGTGTATTTGCGCGCGGAGGTGGCATACCTAAAAAAGCTCGATGCGCTGCTGCAATCCAAGAAGCAGGCAGCGCCCAGGAAAAAGCGCAAATAGTGCGTGAGCTCAGGCAGTGTCATCCGGTAGCTGCGCTCCTGAAGGCGGCAGGCCTGGCGCGCAGCACGTTCTATTACCAGCTCAAGGCATTGGCTGCCGGCGATCGGTATGCGAATCTCAAAGCGAAGATCCAGACCGTATACGACCACCACAAGGGCCGTTACGGCTATCGGCGAATCACGGCGGCGATCCGGCAGACCGGAGATGCGATCAACCACAAGACCGTGCAACGGTTGATGGGACAGCTGCAATTGAAATCTCTGGTGCGCCCAAAGAGATATCGTTCCTGGCGAGGCGAAGTCGGCCGCGTTGCCCCGAATCTACTGCGGCGTCAGTTTGATGCTGAACGCCCGAATCAGAAGTGGGTGACCGACGTGACCGAATTCAATGTAGAGGGCCAAAAGCTCTATCTATCGCCGGTGATGGACTTGTACAACGGGGAGATCGTCGCTTACCAAATGGATGAGCGCCCGAGCTTCGAGTTGGTCAGCTGCATGTTGAAGAAGGCGTTGGCCAAGCTCGATGATGAAGGACGGCCGTTACTGCATTCGGATCAAGGCTGGCAGTATCAGATGCCCGCCTACCGTCGGCTGTTGAAGCAGCATGCGCTCACCCAGAGCATGTCGCGCAGAGGCAACTGCCTTGATAACGCAGCCATGGAGAGCTTCTTCGGCACGCTGAAATCCGAGTGCTATCGGCTGACGCGCTTTGCCAGCGTGGAGCAGTTGCGAGATGCGTTGAGCCGCTACATTCACTACTACAACCACGAACGCATCAAGCTGAAATTAAATGGGCTGAGTCCCGTGCAATACAGGACTCAGCCCTTGGCCGCTTAGATTTTAACCGTCCAACTTCGTGGGGTCAGTTCACGAACGAGCGGCCGTTCTGCTTTTGCGCGGTGACGCTGCGCGCGCTCAATGCACGCCGAACGCATCCAGCAGCCGATACCAGCTCATCGCGAGCACCAGCGCCGGCGTGCGCAGCGCCGCGCCGCCGGGGAAGTCGCGATGCCGGATCTTGTCGAACAGGTCGAAGCGGCTCGCCTGGCCGTCGATCGCCTCGGCGATCAGCTTGCCCGCGAGCGCGGTCGTGTTCACGCCGTGCCCCGAGAACCCCTGCGCGAAGTACGTGGTCGGCGTGATGCGGCCGAAATGCGGCGCGCGGTTCATCGTGATGTCGACGAAACCGCCCCACGCATAGTCGACCTTCACGTCCGCGAGCTGCGGGAACGTCTTCAGCATGTCGGCGCGCATCGCCGCCGCGAGATCGCGCGGCGCGCGCGTCGAATAGCTGACCTTGCCGCCCCACACGAGCCGCGTGTCGGGCGCCGGCCGGAAGTAGTCGAGCACGAAGCGGCTGTCGCAGATCGCCGCGCGGGCAGGCATCAGCGCGGCGGCGCGCGCTTCGCCGAGCGGCTCGGTCGCGATCACGTAGGTGCCGACCGGCATGATCTTCCTCGACAGCGCGGGCGCGAGCGTGCCGACGTAGGTATTGCAGGCGAGCACGACGAAGCGCGCACGCACGTTGCCGCCGCTCGTCTCGACGACGCGGCCGCCGGCCACGTCGCGCACGCGCGTCACGCAGCTGTCCTCGTGGATGCGCACGCCCGCGTCGGTGGCTGCCCGCGCGAGGCCGAGCGTGTAGTTGAGCGGATGGAGATGGCCGCTATCGGGGTCGTACAGGCCGCCGCAATAGCGGGCCGACTGCACGTAGTCGCCGAGTTCGTCGGCTTCGACGAAGTGGAAGCGGTCGTAGCCGAAGCGCTTCGCGGCTTCGTCGCGCCAGCGTTTCAGCGCATCCGCGTCGCGCTCGGTGTTGGCCGCGGTCAGATAGCCGGGCACCAGCGCGCAGTCGATGTCGTGCCGCGCGATGCGCGACTTCACGAGCGACAGCGTCTCGAGCCCCATGTCCCAGATGCGCTTCACGTCGCCTTCCGGCATGAACCGCGCGAACGTGTCGATGTCGCACGCGAAGCCGCCGATCAACTGGCCGCCATTGCGGCCGCTCGCCGCCCATCCGACCCGCGACGCTTCGAGCACGGTCACCGAATGGCCGCGCTCGGCGAGATTGAGCGCGGCGGACAGGCCCGTGAGGCCCGCGCCGATCACGCACACGTCGGCGTCGATCGTGCCGGCGAGCGGCGCGTGGCGGGTCGTATCGTTGGCGGTCGCCGCGTAGTACGACGCGACGTGCGGCTGGTTGGCGAATGTCTGCATGATCAGGAAAGCGGAGTGAAAGGGCTCAGAACAGCTCGCGTACGCGGTGGTACAGCATCCCGAGTTCGAGCGCGGGTTGCCGCCATGCATCGCCGCCGGGAAAGCGTCGGTGACGCAGGCGGGCGAACAGGTCGAACGCGTGCGTGTCGCCCGCGATCGCGCCGGCGACCGCGCGTCCGGCGATGCCGGTGAGCGCGACGCCGTGGCCGCTGAAGCCCTGGACGTAGAAGAAGTTCGGATCGATCGCGCCGAAATCCGGCGCGCGGTTGCGCGTGACGTCGACGAAGCCGCCCCACGCGTGGTCGACGCGCACGTCGCCGAGCTGCGGGAACACGTCGACCATGCGCTGCCGGATCGCTTCGGCGAGCGCCGCGGGCGATGCGCCGGCCGAATTCGCCCGGCCGCCGAACAGCATCCGGTTGTCGGCCGACAGCCGGAAATAGTCGAGGAAGAAGTTGTTGTCGCACACGGCTTCGCGCCGGGCGATCAGTGCATCGGCGCGCGCCCGGCCGAGCGGCTCGGTCGCGATGATGTACGACGCGATCGGCGCGATGCGCGCGGCGGTCGCGGCCGGCAGCACGCCGCCGGGCCCGGCGTTGCAGCACGACACGACGAAGCGGCAGCGCACTTCGCCCGACGGCGTGCGCACGACGGGCCGGGCGCCGCGCACGACGTCGAGCGCCGGCGTGTGCGCGTACAGCGCGACGCCTTCGCGGCGTGCGGCATCGGCAAGGCCGAGGCAGTACTTGAGCGGATGCAGATGGCCCGACAGCGGATCGTGCACGCCGGCCAGATAGCGCGTCGATGCAATGCGCGCGTGGATCTCGCCGGTATCGAGCCAGGCGAGCGACGGATGGCCCCAGCGCGACGTCGCGGCGTTCATCCACGCACGCAGGTCGTCGATGCGGCGCGGCTTCGTCGCGACCGTCAGGTAGCCGCGCGTGAAGTCGCAGTCGATCCCGTAGCGCGCGATGCGCTCGGCGATCAGCGCGACGCCGTCGAGCGACAGCGACCACGCGGCGCGCGCGCCGTCGGGGCCGAGCTGCTGCTCGATCACCTCGTCTTTCGCGAAACCGGTGATCGCCTGGCCGCCGTTGCGGCCCGACGCGCCCCAGCCGGGCCGCTGCGCATCGATCACGGCGACCGACAGCCCGCGCGCGCGGCAGTCGAGCGCCGTCGACAGGCCGGCGAAGCCGGCGCCGATCACGCAGACGTCGACGTCGATCGCCGCGTCGAGCATCGGATCGTCCGCCACGGGCCGCGTGGCCGTGGCTTCGTAGTACGAGTCGCGCGCGAGCGCATCGGCGCGGCGGGTGAAAGACTGCGTCATGAAACCGACTCCCTCGACAAGGCTGCAACGGCGCGCAGCCACCCGGAAAACGGCGCGGGACGCCGTGCGTGCGGCACGTCGCCCCGCGCGTGCTGCATCAGAACGAATAGATGAACTGCGTCGCGAGCAGGTCGTTGGACTTGCCGTACGACCCGTCGTTGCGCAGGAACACCTTGTTGTTCGCCCAGTCGTGCCGGTATTCGACCTTCACGGTGATCTGCTGGGTCGGATAGAACAGCAGGTCGAGCGCGACGTCCTGGCGCACCGCGCCCTTGCACTCGAAGCCCAGGCCGCCGCCGGCCTTCGACTGCGCGAGACAGTCCGCGTCGACGCCGAAACCGTTGCTCGGGTCCATCCCGTTGCCGTTCAGCGCGATGCCGCCGCCGCCGCCGCCGTTCTTCGAGTTCGCGAGCAGGTCGTAGCGCAGCGTCACGCCCATGCGGCCGACCACCGGCGCGTTGAACTTGCGGTGCGCGAGCAGCGACAGCCCGTACCACTGCGCGAGCCCGCCGTTGAACGCCGCATGCTGCTGCCGGCCGTAGTCGACTTCGGCGTTGTACTGCACGTCGGCGAGCGTGTAGGTCGCGTCGAGTTCGCCGAAGAAGAACGAACCGTAGCCGCTCGGCGCCGCGCCGCCCGGGCCGTAGTGGACGACACCGTCCGCGTCGATCGCGCTCGACAGCGTCTGGCGGCCGATGTTGAACGAGCCGCCGAGATCGAGCGCGCTCGACCACGTGTAGTCCGCGCGCGCGGTGAAGGTCGGCACCTTGTTGCTGGTGGTGATCGGGTCGCCGAGCGCATTGGTGCCCGTCTGCGTGACCGAACCGTAGGTGCGGTACTGCTCGTTGCCGAGGAAGAACTTCCACGCCCAGGCGCCCTTCGTGTAGTTCGCGCCGACACCGACGTAGCTGCCCGGATCGGAGAAATCGTACAGCAGGTTGTGCGTGAGCGTGAGCATCTGGTTCGACTGCTGCACTTCGTAGCCGCCGAAGCTCGGGATCAGGCCGGCGACCAGCGTCGTTTCCGCGGTGATCGGCACGTTGATCACCGCCGTGTTCAGCAGGTTGTCGGTGATCGAGCCGCGCGAGTTCTGCAGCAGCGTGATGCCGTTGCCGCGGTTCGGCATCAACGTGATCTCGGCCGATGGTGCCATCGGGCCGACGCCGAAAGTCTTCTTGATGTCGAGGTAGAGATCGCCGAACGTGCTGTTGAAGTAGTTGTACGCGTTCTCGTGGTTCGCGAACAGGAACGACGACGTGCCGGCCGCGCGGTTGTAGATGTAGGTCGGATCGATGTAGCCGGTGACCGACAGGCCGGCGAGCGGGCCGGTGTTGGCCGCGTCGGTCAGCGAATCGACCTTCAGCTGCTGGTTCGCGATCTGCTGCTTCATCTCGCTGACCTCGTCGTTGGTCAGCGTCGCGCGTGCCTTGCCGTAATCCGGCGAGCCCGGGTCGGCGGCGACCGCGACGGCGTTGCCGCCGCCGGCCATGCCGCCGCTCGCGCCGGACGTCGCGCCCCCCCCTGCGCCGCCCGGCTTCGCGGCGAGCTGCGCCTGCATGGCCTTCATCTGTTTCTGCAGCGCGGCGACCTGCGCCTGCAGCGCCTTGATTTCGGCGGATGTCGAACCGGCCAGCGCGATGCCCGGCAACGCGCCGGCCACCAGCAGGCAGATCAGTTTCTTCTTCATTGCGGATTCTCCTAGTCGTGCGCCTGTCAAATCGGGATCGAATCGCGCGCCCCCCTGGGGCAGCGCGTCTTGCTTGTCTGCAGTGCTTGTTATCGTCGAAGCAGGAGGCCGGCCGTCAGGCCACCGCGAACGCGGCCTTCAGGTCGGCCATCCGGCGTCGTTCGCGCGCGATCATCATCCGGTTCACGACGATCACGCCGATCGTCACGGCCGTGATGAACAGCGTCGCCAGCGCGTTCATCTCCGGGTTCAGCCCCAGCCGCACGCGCGAGAACACCACCAGCGGCAGCGTCGTCGACCCCGGCCCGGACAGGAACGCCGACAGCACCAGATCGTCGATCGACAGCGTGAACGACAGCAGCCACCCCGACAGCAGCGCCTGCGAGATCAGCGGCAGCGTCACCACGAAGAACACCTTCAGCGGTGTCGCGCCCAGGTCGAGCGCGGCCTCCTCGAGCGACTTGTTCATCTCCTTCACGCGCGACTGCACGATGATCGCCACGTACGACACGCACAACATCACGTGGCCGATCCAGATCGTCACCATCCCGCGCCCCTTCGGCCAGCCGAACATCTGCTCGAGCGCGACGAACAGCAACAGCAGCGAAATCCCCTGGATCACCTCCGGAATCACCAGCGGTGCGTTGATCATCCCGGTGTACAGCGTGAAGCCCTTGAAGCGGCCGAAGCGCGCGAGCACGAAGCCGGCCCACGTGCCGATCACGACCGACGCGGTGGCCGTCAGCAGGCCGATCTTCAGCGACAGCCACGCGGCGGTCAGCAGCTCGTCGTCGTCGAGCAGCGCCGCGTACCACTTCAGCGAGAAGCCCGACCACACCGTCACGAGCTTCGATTCGTTGAACGAGTACACGATCAGGCTGATGATCGGGATGTAGAGGAACAGGAAGCCGAAGGCGAGAACGCCCGTCGACAGCGGTTTGCTCGGCTTGATCATTTCGCGTCTCCCAGTTCCTTGACCTGGTAGTACTGGAACAGCGCCATCGGCACGAGCAGCAGCATCACCATCGCGACCGTCACCGCGGACGCCATCGGCCAGTCCATGTTGTTGAAGAATTCATCCCACATCACGCGGCCGATCATCAGCGTGTCGGCGCCGCCGAGCAGCTCCGGAATCACGTACTCGCCCACCGCCGGGATGAACACGAGCAGGCTGCCGGCGATGATCCCGTTCTTCGACAGCGGCAGCGTGATGCGCGTGAACGCGACCCACGGTTTCGCGCCGAGGTCGTACGCGGCTTCGAGCAGCGTCAGGTCCATCTTCACGAGGTGCGCGTACAGCGGCATCACCATGAACGGCAGGTACGAATAGACCATCCCGATGTAGACGCCCGCGTCGCTGTGATAGAGCCGCAGCGGCGTGTGGATGATGCCGAGCGCGATCAGCGTGTGGTTCAGCAGGCCGTCGTCCTTCAGGATGCCGATCCATGCGTACACGCGAATCAGGAACGACGTCCAGAACGGCAGCATCACGGCCATCATCAGCACGTTGCGACGGTTCGGCTCCGAGCGCGCGATGTAGTACGCCATCGGGTAACCGATCAGCAGGCACAGCACCGTCGACACGGCGGCCATCTTCAGCGAGCTGAGGTAGGTCGCGATGTACAGGTCGTCCTGCAGCAGGAACGCGTAGTGCGACAGCTGCAGCGCGAAGTGCACGACGCCGTCCTTGATCTCGACGAGCGACGTGTACGGCGGGATGCCCATCACCTGGTCGGCGAAGCTGATCTTCAGCACCAGCACGAACGGCAGCGCGAAGAACACGGCCAGCCACATGAACGGCACGCCGATCGCGACGTTGCGGCCCGACGGCAGGAAGCGCGACAGCACGGAGAAGCGGCTGCGGCGTTGATGAGCCTGGGTGACAGCGGTAGCGCCGGTCGGCACCGGCGCGGAAGGCGTGGAAGCGGAGGTTCTCATCGTGGCGTCCTCACTGCGTCAGCACGACGCCGCTGGCCGGCGACCACGACACGAACACGTCGTCGTTCCACGCGGGCGCGCCGTCGTTCATCAGGTGCGAGCTCGACAGGTTCGACACCACCGTCTTGCCGCTCGGCAAACGCACGTGGTACAGCGAATAGCTGCCCATGTACGCGATGTCGGTGACGACGCCGCGCGCCCAGTTGTGCTTCGAGCCCGGCTTCTCGCGCGACACGTGCACGCGCTCCGGGCGCACCGAGATGCCGACCGGCATCCCGAGCGGGCCGGTCACGCCGTGGCTCACGTACATGCGCGCTTCGAGATCGTCGCTTTCGACGAAGATGTGATCGGGCTCGTCCTCGACGACGCGCCCCTCGAACAGGTTGGTCGAGCCGATGAATTCGGCCGAGAAGCGGCTGTTCGGGTATTCGTAGACTTCGCCGGGCGAGCCGATCTGCACGATCTTGCCTTCGCTCATCACCGCGAGGCGGCTCGCCATCGTCATCGCTTCTTCCTGGTCGTGCGTGACCATCACGCAGGTCACGTCGACCTTCTCGATGATGTTGACCAGTTCGAGCTGGGTCTTCTGGCGGATCTTCTTGTCGAGCGCGGACATCGGCTCGTCGAGCAGCAGCAGCTTCGGGCGCTTCACCAGCGAGCGGGCGAGCGCGACGCGCTGCTGCTGGCCGCCGGACAGCTGATGCGGCTTGCGCTTCGCGTACTTGCTCATCTGCACGAGCGCGAGCGCGTCGGCCACGCGCTCCTTGATCTCGTGCTTCGGCGTGCCTTCCTGCTTCAGGCCGAATGCGACGTTCGATTCGACCGTCATGTGCGGAAACAGCGCATACGACTGGAACATCATGTTGACCGGGCGGCGGTACGGCGGCAGCGACGCGAGGTCCTCGCCGTCGACGAAGATCTTGCCGGAGGTCGCCGTTTCCAGCCCGGCGAGCATGCGCAGCAGCGTGGACTTGCCGCAGCCCGAGCTGCCGAGCAGCGCGAACAGCTCGTTCTTCGCGATCGTCAGGTTCACGTTGTCGACGGCCGTGCTGTCGCCGAATTTCTTCACGACGTTTTCGATGCGCACGAACGCGTCGTTTTGCGTGCGGGGCGCCGTGGCCGGTTGGGTCTGTCGTGCAGCAGCGGAAGAGGGTATCGATTGCATGGGAGTCACCATTCGTTCTTCACGGATTGCAGGCGTGAGCGTCCCCGCGCGAGGCGCGCAACGCGACTCGCGGACGACGGCTCGTGCCGGATGGAACAGCGCGCGCGGGGCGCGCGAGCGGACGGACGTCCGCGGATCTCAGGCGGTCAGGCGTACCGCGATGCCTGCGCCGCCGTGATGCATGGCGGTCAGTGGCCCGTCTTCAACTGGGCCCACAGACGGTTCTCGAGGCGCAGGATGTCGGCCGGCATCGGCTTCATCAGCACCATCTTCTTCAGCACGTCCTCGGGCGGGTAGACGGTCGGGTCCTGCGCGACGGCCGGCGTGACGAACGGGTGCGCGGCCTTGTTCGCGGTCGGGTAGAACACCGTGTTGGTGATCGCCGCGTTGACCTTCGGATCGGACACGTAGTTGATCCACTTCATCGCGGCTTCCGGGTGCGGCGCATCCTTCGGGATCACCATCACGTCGAACCACAGCAGGCCGCCTTCCTTCGGATTCGCGAACTTGATGTCGTACGAGCGCTTCGCTTCCGACGAGCGGCGGTGCGCGATGCCGATGTCGCCCGACCAGCCGAGCGCGACGCACACGTCGTTGTTCGCGAGATCGTTGATGTAGCCGGACGAGTTGAACTGGGTGATGTACGGGCGGACTTTCTTCAGGACTTCGAAGGCAGCCTGGTAGTCGCCGGGGTTCTTGCTGTTCGGGTCCTTGCCCATGTATTGCAGCGTGGCGGCGAACACGTCGACGGCCTGGTCGAGGAACGACACGCCGCAGCCCTTCAGCTTCTCCATGTTGGCCGGGTCGAACACCAGCGCCCAGCTGTCGACCGGCGCCTTGTCGCCGAGCGCCTTCTTCACCGCCTGCACGTTGTAGCCGATGCCGTCCGTGCCGTAGGCCCACGGCACGCCGTACTGGTTGCCCGGATCGGCGTCGGCGATCATCTTCATCAGCAGCGGGTCGAGGTTCGCGAGGTTCGGAATCTTCGACTTGTCGAGCTTCTGGTACACGCCGGCCTGGATCTGCTTGGCCATGTAGTTCGACGTCGGCACGACGACGTCGTAGCCCGAGCTGCCGGCCAGCAGCTTCGCCTGCAGCGTGTCGTCGCTGTCGTAGTTGTCGTACTTGACGTGGATACCCGTCTGTTTCTGGAAGTTCGGGATCGTGTCCGGCGCGATGTAGTCGGACCAGTTGTAGACGTTCAGTTCGTCGGCATGCGCCGACGGGCTGGCGACCGACGTGAGCGCGGCCGCGGCGGCGAGGGCGGCGACGGAACAGGCTTGGCGAAGAATGCAGGCACGCATGGTGGAATTCCCCTGGATGATGGCGGCGTGCGGCGCCCGCCGCACGCCTGTAGGCAAAAACCGTTACGAAATACCCAGTTGCTGGGCGGTGGCATCGACGGCCTTCTTCGCCTTCGACACGAGTTCATCGATTTCCTGGCGCGAGATCACGAGCGGCGGCGACAGCAGCATCCGGTCGCCGGTCGCGCGCATGATCAGGTTGCCGTTGAAGCAGAAGTCGCGGCAGATCGTGCCGACGTCGCCGCCGTTCGCGAAGCGGCGGCGTTCGGCCGGCGCTTCGGCCAGTTGCAGGCTCGCGACCATCCCGTGGCCATGCACTTCGCCGACGATCGGATGACGCGCGAAGGTTTCGCGCATCAGCGCCTGGAAGTACGGGCCGGTATCGGTCTTCACGCGCTCGACGATGCCCTCGTCGCGCAGCAGCTTCAGGTTCGCGACCGCGACGGCGGCTGCCACCGGGTGACCCGAATACGTGAGGCCGTGATTGAATTCGCCGTTGTCGATGATCGGGCGCGCGACGCGCTCGTGAATGCCGACCGCGCCCATCGGCACGTACCCCGACGTGAGGCCCTTGGCCATCGTGATCAGGTCCGGCTCGAAGCCGAAGTGCTGGTGCGCGAACCATTCGCCGGTACGGCCGAAACCGCCGATCACTTCGTCGGCGACCAGCAGGATGTCGTACTTGCGGCAGATCCGCTGGATTTCCGGCCAGTACGTCGACGGCGGGAAGATCACGCCGCCCGCGCCCTGGAACGGCTCGCCGATGAAGGCCGCGACGTTCTCCGCGCCGAGTTCGAGAATCTTCGCTTCGAGCTGCTGCGCGCGCGCGAGGCCGAATGCTTCGGGCGTCTCGCCGGCTTGCGCTTCGCCGAAGAAGTACGGCTGGTCGATGTGCACGATGTGCTCGACCTTCGACGGCATCTGCTCGTGCATGTAGCCCATCCCGCCGAGCGTGCCGCCCGCGATCGTCGAGCCGTGATAGCCGTTCTTGCGCGAGATCACGTATTTCTTCTGCGGCTTGCCCTGCACGCGCCAGTACTGGTGCACGAGTCGCAGCACGGTGTCGTTGCCTTCCGAGCCGCTGTTGCAATAGAAGAAGTGGTTGAAGCCGGCCGGCGTCACTTCCGCGAGCATCGCGGAAAGCTCGATCACCGGCGGATGCGTGGTCTTGAAGAACGTGTTGTAGAACGGCAGTTCCTGGATCTGGCGATACGCGGCGTCGGCGAGTTCCTTGCGCCCGTAACCGACGTTCACGCACCACAGGCCGGCCATCCCGTCGATCACCTTGTTGCCGTCCGAGTCCCACAGGTAGACGCCGTCGGCCTTCACGATCACGCGGCTGCCGGCACGATTGAGCGCGCCCATGTCCGAGAACGGATGGATGTGGTGCGCGGCGTCGAGCGCGCGGTATTCGGCGGTCGAGCGTGCCTGCGTCGCGCGCGGCGCGGCGGCCGTGGCGGTCGGTGCGGCCGGCTGGATCCAGGCAGATTCGTTGCGGTAAGTCATGTTTCCTCCGTGATTCCGTATGCGGTTGGCACGCTTACACGTGCAGCAGCAGATGGCGGCGTTCCCACGAGCTGATCACGCGGAAGAACGCTTCGTATTCGGTTTCCTTCAGCGCGAAATACGCCTTCAGGAACTTGTGCCCGAGGATCTCGCCGAGCGGCTCGCACGCGGCCATCAGCGTCAGCCCTTCCTCGAGGTTGCGCGGCAGCTGGTACGGCAGGCTGTAGCCGTCGCTCACCAGCGGCTCGGTCGGCTCCAGGCGCTGCGTCATGCCGAGATAGCCGGCCGCGAGCGTCGCCGCGAGCGCGAGGTACGGATTGCAGTCGACACCGGGGATGCGGTTTTCGATGCGGCGCGCGGCCGGACCCGAATGCGGAATGCGGAACCCCACCGTGCGGTTGTCGTAGCCCCACTGCACGTTGATCGGCGCGGCCATGAAGCGCGACAGGCGGCGGTACGAGTTGATGTACGGCGCGAAGATCGGCATCAGCGCCGGCGTGTACTTCTGCAGCCCCGCGAGATAGTTGTAGAACATCGACGTCGCGCCGCCGGTTTCCTGCGACGTGAACAGGTTCTGGCCCGTTTCCTCGTCGACGATGCTCTGGTGCACGTGCATCGCCGAACCCGGTTCGTCTTCCATCGGCTTGGCCATGAACGTCGCGTACATGTTGTGGCGCAGCGCGGCCTCGCGCACCGTGCGCTTGAACAGGAACACCTGGTCGGCCAGCGACAGCGCGTCCCCGTGCATGAAGTTGATCTCCATCTGCGCGGCGCCGACTTCGTGGATCAGCGTGTCGATGTCGAGGTTCTGCGATTCGCAGTACTCGTAGATGTCCTCGAACAGCGGATCGAACTCGTTGACGGCCTCGATCGAGTACGACTGGCGGCCCGTTTCGGGGCGGCCCGTGCGGCCGACCGGCGGACGCAGCGGCAGGTCGGGGTCCTTGTTCATGTCGACCAGGTAGAACTCGAGTTCCGGCGCGACGACCGGCTTCCAGCCCTTCGCCTTGTACAGGTCGAGCACGCGGCGCAGCACGTAGCGCGGCGAGATCTCGACCGGCGAGCCGTCGAAGTGCACGCAGTCGTGGATCACCTGCGCGGTCGGGTCGACCGCCCACGGAATCAGGCGGATCGTCGACGTGTCGGGCACGCACACCATGTCGGGGTCGGTCACGCCGGTCAGCGAGCCGTCTTCCGGATATTCGCCGGTGACGGTCTGCACCATCACGGCCTGCGGCAGGCGCATCGATTCGCCGGACGTGAACTTGTTGCGCGGCGTGATCTTGCCGCGCGCGATGCCGGCCATGTCGGGAATGATCGCTTCGATCTCGGTGATCCGGTGCTGCTTCAGAAAGTCTTCGATGTCTTGCATGTCTGTTCTCGTTGTCTGGTGGGCGCGCTCAGGCGAGCGCGGCGGCGGCCGTGGCGCTAGTGCGGGCGGCGCGGCGCGCGCGGCACGCGTCGCCGAACGCGCGGAAGATCGCGCTCGACAGCGGGTCCTGCGCATGTCGCCATTCCGGATGCCACTGCACGGCGAGCGCGAACGCCGGTGCGTCGACGACGCTCACGGCCTCGATCAGGCCATCCGGCGCGACGGCCTCGACCGCGAGGCCGGAGCCGAGTTGCGCGACGCCCTGCTTGTGCAGCGAGTTCACCTGTACTTCGTCGCGGCCGCCGGCGAGCGCATGCAGCAGGCCGCCGGGCGTCAGGCGCACGACGTGCGCGGGGCCGTATTGCGTATCCATCGGCGCGTCGTCGTCCTCGCGGTGGTCGGCGAAGCCGGGCACGTCGTGCACGCGCTGATGCAGCGTGCCGCCGCACACGACGTTCAGCTCCTGGAAGCCGCGGCACACGGCGAGCACGGGCACGCCCGCGACGATGGCCGCGCGCAGCAGCGGCAGCGTCGTCGCGTCGCGCGCCGGGTCGTGCTTCGTGCCCGGTGCGCTCGGTTCGCCGCCATACAGATGCGGCTCGACGTTCGAGTAGCTGCCGGTAAACAGCAGCCCGTCGACCGCGTCGAGCACGTCGGCGGTCGACTGACGCTCGCCGAGGGCGGGCAGCACCATCGCGAGCGCCTGCGCGCCGTCGACGATCGCGGCGACGTATTTGTCGCCGACCGTATGCGACGCGTGGGCGCCGATCTGGGTGAGGTCGGCGGTGATGCCGACGAGAGGTTTCCTTTCCATGACGTCAATCAGTAATCCGTAGGGACGTGACGTGCATCGAGCCGGATGCGGCAAAACGCAGGCGCGACACGGCCCCGCAGCCGGGCGCGAGGCGCACGGCCGCTGGTGAATGGGCGCAACGGGATGGCGTGGCGATCCGCGCTGCGCGCGACGATCAGGCCGTCGTTCGTTTCCTCGCGATACGCGACGCGGCAACGTATGCGCGAACGCGTTCCGTCACCGCACGGAAGATGCGGTTGGCGAATCGGCACATGAAACGAACGACGTGAAGAAAGGAGAGGCGCTACGGCAGCAGCGACGCCACTTCGTCGGTATCGACGGCGACGAATGCGCGTGCGGAAACGGCGTTGTGACGCCGAACGGAACGACGGGACAGGATGGTGTAGATCGACAGGTGAAGCAGGCGAGGACTATGCCAGCCGCAACTGCCGTCGGAAGCGGGAACGGCGCTGCGCAAACTTCGCACATCGCCTCGATCCCACCTCACCAGAGGGCCACGGACTCTCACGATTACACTCGACTGGTTTGTTGAAAGTATTGAACACCTGATCGTTTCGACGCACGGGGCGTTTAAAATAATCGAGGCGCCGGTCCTGCGTCATTTACATTGACGGGCATCAATTGTTGCGTTGCGATAACGCTTTTCGATGCCTATGAAAGCCTGATGACGCCGACCTGAGAGCCAGCATATACGAGCCAATAACGGCGTCAAATGTTTTTTAATGGTCCTGCATCAGGGCTTTCCCGAGCAGTGCGAACAAAAGATTCGCAAAAGGAATAATCGGCATGCCGTTCATTATTTCGAACGGCTTTCAGGGTTTTCCCCGCTGATGTGCGGCATAAAGTGATTAGAATATTCAACGGCTGTCCCATGCGTCGTTTCACTTTGTCATCGCACTTATCGTGTCCGAAACCGAATCGATGTCCACCGAAGTCGCCGAGCGCCTGCGTTTCGTGCGCAACAAGCATGGCCTGTCGCAGCGCGAACTCGCGAAACGCGCCGGCGTCACCAACGGCACGATCTCGCTGATCGAACAGGGCCGCGTGAGCCCGTCGGTCGGCTCGCTGAAGAAACTGCTCGAATGCATCCCGATGAGTCTCGCGGAGTTCTTCACGTTCGAGCTCGTCGAATCGCGCGCGGTCGTGTCGCGCCGCGACGAGATGCCGAACCTCGGCAACGAGTCGCTCGCGTTTCAGCTCGTCGGCGCGAACGTGAAGGATCGCAACATGTGCATCCTGCGCGAGACCTACCAGCCGCTGGCCGACACGGGGCCCGAGATGCTGGTGCACGCGGGACACGAGGGCGGCGTCGTCGTGTCGGGCCGGCTCGAGTTGACCGTCGACGGCGCGACGTGGCTGCTCGACCCCGGAGACGGCTACTACTTCGAAAGCCGTTTGCCGCATCGTTTTCGCAATCCCAGCGCGGAACTGATCTGCGAGGTCGTGTCGGCCAATTCGCCGGCGACCTTCTGACCGCGCGTCACCGCATTCGCTGCAGGCCGGCCGCATGCCTCGCGCGCGGCGCGCCGCATCGCGAATGCCACAACATTGAGGCATCCTGATGAACAAGTTGACTTTGGCTGACTGGCAACACAAGGCGGCGTCGCTCGAGATCGAAGGGCGCGCATTCATCGATGGCGCGTCGCGCGACGCACATGGCGGCAGGACGTTCGACTGCGTGAGCCCGATCGACGGCCGCGTGCTGGCGAAGGTCGCCGATTGCGGCGAAGCGGACGTGAACGCGGCCGTCGCGGCAGCCCGCCGCGCATTCGACGCAGGTGTATGGGCCGGCCTGAACCCGCGCGCGCGCAAGGCCGTGCTGCTGCGCTGGGCCGCGCTGATGCGCGAGCATCTCGACGAACTGTCGCTGCTCGAGACGCTCGACGCGGGCAAGCCGATCGGCGACACGACGACGGTCGACGTGCCGGGCGCCGCGTACTGCGTCGAATGGTTCGCCGAGGCGATCGACAAGGTCGGCGGCGAGGTCGCGCCGGCCGATCATCATCTCGTCGGTCTCGTCACGCGCGAGCCGGTCGGCGTGGTGGCCGCCGTCGTGCCGTGGAACTTCCCGATCCTGATGGCCGCATGGAAATTCGGCCCCGCGCTCGCGGCCGGCAACAGCGTCGTGCTGAAACCGTCGGAGAAGTCGCCGCTGACCGCGATCCGCGTCGCGCAGCTCGCGTTCGAGGCCGGCATCCCGGCCGGCGTATTCAACGTCGTGCCGGGCGCGGGCGAACCGGGCAAGCTGCTCGCGTTGCATCGCGACGTCGACTGCATCGCGTTCACGGGCTCGACGGCGGTCGGCAAGCTGATCATGCAGTATGCGGCGCAGTCGAACCTGAAGCGCGCGTGGCTCGAGCTCGGCGGCAAGTCACCGAACATCGTGCTGCCCGACTGTCCCGATCTCGACCGCGCGGCGCAGACGGCGGCCGGCGCGATCTTCTACAACATGGGCGAGATGTGCACGGCTGGCTCGCGGCTGCTCGTGCATCGCGACATCAAGGACGCGTTCATCGAGAAGCTCGTCGCGGCCGCCCGCGCATACGTGCCCGGCAATCCGCTCGATCCGTCGGTGTCGATGGGCGCGATCGTCGACGGCATCCAGCTCGAACGCGTGCTCGGCTATATCGAAGCGGGGCGCGGCGAGGGCAGGCTCGTCACGGGCGGTGCGCGCGTGAACGCGGAAACGGGCGGCTTCTATGTCGAGCCGACGGTGTTCGAGGTGAAGCCCGACGCGAAGATCGCGCGCGAGGAAATCTTCGGGCCCGTGCTGTCGGTGATCGTGTTCGACGACGTCGACGAGGCCGTGCGGATCGCGAACGACACCGAATACGGGCTGGCCGCGGCCGTGTGGACGTCGAACCTGACGACCGCGCACGACGTGTCGCGCCGGCTGCGGGCGGGCACCGTGTGGGTGAACTGCTATGACGAGGGCGGCGACATGAACTTTCCGTTCGGCGGCTACAAGCAGTCGGGCAACGGCCGCGACAAGTCGCTGCACGCGCTCGAGAAGTACACCGAACTGAAGTCGACGCTGATCCGGCTGCGCTGACGCGCGGCCGGGCGCGGGCGTGTCGCCGTCCGGCGACGCGCCTAGCCTTCGGTGCGCGTTACGCGGTGCGCAGCGCGGGATGGAAGCCGGCGGCTTCGATGATCGACTGCACGCGCTCGGCGCCTTGCGCCGAGTCGACCTTGACGATCTTCGCCGCGACGTCGATGTCGAGCTTCGCGGCGGGGTCGGCGGCCGTCACCGCACGCGTGATTGCGTTGGCGCAGCCGCCGCAGGTCATGTCCTGGACTTCGAATTCCATCGTGTTCTCCCGGATGGATGGTTGACGAATACATGCAGCATGAAGCTTGCCATGGTGGGAAGGTCAAGCGCCGCACGCAACGAGGTGTACGGCATCAGCCATTTGTAATGCTGAGGTCTGACGAATCGTGATTCGCGCGCGTGCGTCAGTCCGAATTTTTCCCGATTGACGGCCATCCATTGTCGACGAAATCTGGCGGAGCCTTGCGCGGCAACGGGCGTGTCACGTCGATCGCGTACGATCTCCATGTTCGGAGTAAGGGTACTCCGAGGTGAAAATGCGAATCGATCTTAGTATCGATTCCCTTCGATATTTCCGTTCATTACGCACATGACCCGTTTCGCTATCGGTTTCGCACTGGCCCTGCTGGGCGCCTCGGCCACGTCCGCCTTCGCGGCCGACGACGTCGTCAACCTGACGCTGAAGGACCACAAGTTTTCGCCCGATGGCGTGACGATCCCCGCCGGCAAGAAAGTGAAATTCGTCGTGAAGAACCTCGACGCGACGCCGGCGGAATTCGAGAGCGACGACTTCAAGGCGGAGAAGGTCGTGCCGGCCGGCAAGTCGGTCGAGATCCTGGTCGGGCCGCTGAAGGCCGGGACCTACGAGTTCCACGACGAGTATCACGAAGCGCAGTCGAAGACGCACCTGACCGTCAAGTAAGCCGATACCGACATGCTGTCTACTGCCCTGATCGTCTTTCGTGAAGTGCTCGAGGCCGCGCTGGTGGTCTCGATCGTGATGGCTGCCACGAAGGGCGTGCCGCGGCGCGGCTGGTGGGTGGGCGGCGGGCTGGTCGGCGGCGTGGTCGGCGGCGTGGTCGGCGCCGGCCTGATCGCGGCGTTCGCCGACGTGATCTCGCAATGGGCGTCCGGCATGGGCCAGGAAGTCTTCAACGCGGGCGTGATGTTCGTCGCGACGCTGATGCTCGCGTGGCACTGCATCTGGATGAGCCGGCACGGTCGCGAAATGGCGCTGCACATGGGCGAGGTCGGCCGCGCGGTCGCGGCCGGCAGCCGGCCGCTGACGGGGCTCGCGATCGTGGTCGGCGTCGCGGTGCTGCGCGAGGGCTCCGAGGCCGTGCTGTTCCTGTACGGGATCGCCGCGGGCGATCCGGGCCAGACGCCGCAGATGATCGCCGGCGGGCTGCTCGGCGTGCTCGGCGGTGCGGGGCTCGGCTATGCGATGTACGCGGGCCTGCTGCAGATTCCGTTGAAGCGCCTGTTCTCCGTCACCAACGGGCTGATCGTGCTGCTCGCCGCGGGCATGGCGAGCCAGTGCGTCGGCTTCCTGCTGGCGGCCGGGCTCGTGCCGTCGTGGGGCGATGCGGTCTGGGACACGTCGTGGCTGCTCAAGGAAACGAGCATCGTCGGCAAGGCGCTGCATACGCTGATCGGCTATACCGCGCGCCCGGCGGGGATCCAGATCGCCGCGTACGTCGCGACGCTGGTGGCGATCCTCGTGCTGGCACGGTTCGTCGGCCGGCCGCAGGAGACGGTGAGGCCGCCGCGCGCCGCGGCGTGAGTGTTTCCGGGTTTCCCGGTTCGAATGAAACAAGGGGCGTCATGGACGCCCCTTTTTCATGTGCGGTGCGCGATGCACCTGCGCGGCCTTGCTGACGGCGGCCGCGGATGCGCGCGTTGCGTGCGTCAGCTGTGGTTGTCGATCCACGCGCGCGCCCATTCGAGCCCGGCATCGCGCGCGTCGTCTTCGGTGTCGAACACGCCGAGCACGCCCGACGCCTCGACGAGCCGATTGTTCTGCGTGATCGTGCCGCTTGCCGCGAAGCGCTCGGGCTGCATGATCTCGTCCTGCTGCAGGATCGCGTGGCCCCAGATCTGGTAGCCGTGGTAGGTCTGCGCTTCCATTATCGAGTCACCTCCGCCGCGCGGCCGTGCGTGCCGACCTGCAGCACGTTGCCGTCCGGCGTGTATTGACGCGGGATGTTGGAGAAGGTGGGCGCGTGCGTCGCATCCGGTGCGGCGGGTTGCATCACCGTGAGACGCCCGGGTGCCGGCTGCGCAACCGGGCGCGGCGCGGCCGGCGTGTCGGGCGCGGCGGCGGCCGGGCGGTGCGGGCCGGCCTTCACGGCCTGCGCGACGCGGCGCTTGTGCGGTTTCGCCGCGGCTTTCGGCGTGGTGGCGCTCGCGTGCTTCTCCGCGCTCTTGCCGGTGCGTGCGTCGGCGCTTGTGTGGGCGGCCGGCATACGGGCATCCGGCATACGGGCATCCGGCGTACGGGCGTCCGGCGTACGGGCAGCAGGCTGCCGCGCCTCGGGCGGGTTCCAGACCTCGACATAGTGCTCGGCGGCCCAGCCCGTCGACGCGAACGTCAGCGCCAGCAATCCGCATCCAAACAGTCTTACCATTGTCTCTCCGTCATATTCGTTGCGGCGCGCGTCCGGCCGGGGCCGTGCCTCTGCACTCGGGGAAGCCGGCTCAGGAGAACACCTCGAGCCCGTGTTTCTCGACGATCTGGAGCATGCGCGCGGCGATGCCGCTCGGCCGCTTGTCGCCCTGTTCCCATTGGCGGATCGTCGAGGTCGTCGTGTTCAGGTAGAGCGCGAACACGCTCTGGCTGACGTTGACGGACTTGCGAATGCGGGCGATCGCTTCCGGATCGAACTGCGGGGCGGCTTCGATGCAGAGATCGTCGTATTCCCGCATCGTCTTCTTGTCGATCAGTTGCGCACGATAAAGGCCGGACGCGGCGCTGTGGATCGCCTCCGTTGCGTCGCTCTTGAATCGACTCTTAGCCATTGCACATCTCCACCCACTCTTTCAGGGTAACCAGCGTCGCGATGTCGCTGTCGGTGTGTCGGCCGACATCCGCGGCGAGCTTTCTGAAGGCGCGCAGTTCGCGTGCGTCGATGTTCTCGCGGTCGCATTTCGCGAACAGGAACACGAACACCCACGTGTGCCCGACCTTGCCCAGCACGATCCCGCGCTGCCGATTGCCGCCGAGGCGCTTCTTCCACACGTTGCCGCCGAGATCGAGGCCCTGGCCGCGGGCCAGATCCCGCACCGCGCGGCAGAGTTCGTCATCGGCGATTCCCGCTTTCCCGGCTGCCGTGTGAAACCACTTCGTCTTGAAGACGCGTCGTACGGAAGCAGACATGTCGAGCCGGTCGAGTTAGCACAGGATTATATACCACTACGTGGTACATATTTCGACCTGGCCGAATGGCCGACCTCGCATCCGCATACGGTCGGGACGGTCCGGCGAGGGGCCATCCCGACGTCCGGCCTTACTCCACCGTCACCGATTTCGCGAGGTTGCGCGGCTTGTCGACGTCGGTGCCGCGTGCACACGCGGTGTGATACGCGAGCAGCTGCAGCGGCACGACGTGCAGGATCGGCGACAGTTGGCCGTAGTGCTCCGGCATCCGGATCACGTGCAGGCCGTCGTCGTTGACGATCTGCGTATCGGCATCGGCGAACACGTACAGCTCGCCGCCGCGCGCGCGCACTTCCTGCATGTTCGACTTCAGCTTCTCGAGCAGCGTGTCGTTCGGCGCGACCGTGACGACCGGCATCGCTTCCGTGACGAGCGCGAGCGGCCCATGCTTCAGTTCACCGGCCGGATAGGCCTCGGCGTGGATGTACGAGATTTCCTTCAGCTTCAGCGCGCCTTCGAGCGCGATCGGGTAGTGCAGCCCGCGGCCGAGGAACAGCGCGTTTTCCTTGCGTGCGAATTCCTCCGACCACGCGATGATCTGCGGCTCGAGCGCGAGCACGCTGTTCAGCGCGGCCGGCAGGTGGCGCAGCTCCTTCAGGAATTGCGCTTCCTGCGCGGCGTCGACGTGCCCGCGCAGCTTGCCGAGCGTCGCGGCCAGCACGAACAGCGCGACGAGCTGCGTCGTGAACGCCTTCGTCGACGCGACGCCGATCTCGGTGCCCGCGTGCGTGAGGAACTGCATTTCGGTCAGGCGCACCATCGCGCTCGTCGCGACGTTGCACACCGCGAGCGTATGCGTGTGGCCGAGCGACTGCGCATGCTTGAGCGCCGCGAGCGTATCGGCCGTCTCGCCCGACTGCGAGATCACGAGCACGAGCTGGCGCGGGTTCGGCACCGACTCGCGGTAGCGGTATTCGCTGGCGATCTCGACCTGGGTCGGGATCTTCGCGATCGATTCGAGCCAGTATTTCGCGGTGAGGCCCGAGTAGTAGCTCGTGCCGCACGCGAGGATCAGCAGGCTGTCGATCTCCGCGAACGCGGCGGGGGCCGCATCGCCGAACAGCGTCGCGTCGAAGGCGTCCGTCTGCGGCACGGTGTCGCCGATCGCGCGCGGCTGCTCGAAGATTTCCTTCTGCATGAAGTGGCGATAGGGTCCAAGCTCGACCGCGCCGCCGTACGCGCTGACGACGCGGATTTCGCGCTGCACGGTGGCGCCGTGACGGTCGACGATCGTCACGCCGTCGAGCGACAGCTCGCACACGTCGCCTTCCTCGAGGAACGTGAAGCGGTCGGTGCTGCCGGCGAGCGCGAGCGCATCGGATGCGAGGAAGTTCTCGCCGTCGCCGTGACCGACGACGAGCGGCGAACCCTGGCGCGCGCCGACGACGGTGTGCGGCTGGTCCTTGTGGATCACGGCGATCGCGTAGGCACCGTGCAGCTGCTGCACGGCCTCGCGCACCGCGTCGAACAGGTTGCCGCGATACAGGCTGTGCACGAGGTGCGCGATCACTTCGGTGTCGGTCTGCGACACGAATTCGTAGCCCTTCGCGCGCAGCGTTTCGCGCAGCGGCTCGAAGTTCTCGATGATGCCGTTGTGCACGAGCGCGAGCGCGTTCGACGAGAAGATCGGGTGCGCGTTGTGCGTGACGGGCGCGCCGTGCGTGGCCCAGCGCGTGTGCGCGACTCCCGTCGTGCCTTCGAGGTGCGTCTCGCGAACCTGCGTGTCGAGATCGGCGACGCGTGCGACGCTGCGCGCGCGCTTCGGGGCGCCCGGCTCGAGCACGGCGACGCCGCACGAGTCGTAGCCGCGGTATTCGAGGCGCCGCAGACCTTCGATCAGCACCGGAACGATATTACGTTGCGCAACTGCGCCGACAATGCCGCACATGAATGGTCAATCCTGTAAGTCGACGCGGGCGCCGCGGGGCGCCCGCAAAAGGTTCAGCTCTTCTTCTTGACCGGCCGGACGTAGCCGCTCTTCGCGGTCTGCGTCTTCTCGTTCAACGCGAGGACGCCTTCGGCCACGTCCTTCCAGATCGTCGTGCCGGCGGCGATCGTCACGCCGCGGCCGACCCGCACGGGGGCAACCAGCTGCGTGTCGGAGCCGACGAACACGTCGTCCTCGATCACGGTGCGGAACTTGTTCGCGCCGTCGTAGTTGCAGGTGATCGTGCCAGCGCCGATGTTCACGCGCGCGCCGATGTCGGCGTCGCCGATGTACGTGAGGTGGTTCGCTTTCGAACCGTGACCGATCACCGCGTTCTTCACCTCGACGAAGTTGCCGACGTGCGCTTCGTCCGCGAGCTGCGCGCCGGGGCGCAGCCGCGCGTACGGGCCGATCACGGTGTTCGCGCCGAGCGCGGCGCCGTCGATGTGC
This sequence comes from Burkholderia sp. EMB26, assembly GCF_024730645.1. Lineage (NCBI taxonomy): Bacteria > Pseudomonadati > Pseudomonadota > Betaproteobacteria > Burkholderiales > Burkholderiaceae > Burkholderia > Burkholderia sp. EMB26. The sequence goes on along the minus strand of NZ_CP078070.1, from coordinate 3,363,442 downwards.
GTGAACGCGTCGATGCGCGTGCCGGCGCCGACCGACGCATTGCGGATCACGCAGTTCGCGCCGATCGTCACGTTGTCATCGAGCGTCACGTTGCCTTCGAACACGCAGTTCACGTCGATCGACACGTCGCGCCCGCAGCGCAGCGTGCCGCGCACGTCGATGCGCGCCGGATCGGCGAGCGTGACGCCGTCGACGAGCAGCGCGTCCGCCACGTTGCGCTGGTGAATGCGTTCGAGCTCCGCGAGTTGCGCCTTGCTGTTCACGCCGAGCGTTTCCCATTCCTCGTCGGGCTGCGACGTGACGACCTCGAAGCCGGCCTCGATCGCGAGTTCGACGACGTCGGTCAGGTAGTACTCGCCCTGCGCGTTTTCGTTCTTCAGCGCGCCGAGCCACATCGACAGCTGCGCCGTCGGCGTGACGATGATGCCGGTGTTGATCTCGGCGATCTTCAGCTCTTCCGGCGACGCATCCTTCTGCTCGACGATGCGCGTGACGAAGCCGGACGCGTCGCGCACGATGCGGCCGTAGCCGGTCGGGTCGTCGAGCGTGACGGTCAGGATCCCGTAGCGGCCCTCGCGCGCGGCATCGACGAGACGCTGCAGCGTCGACGCGCGCGTGAGCGGCACGTCGCCGTACAGCACGAGCGTCGGTTGCGCGGGATCGAGCAGCGGCAGCGCCTGGCGGACCGCATGGCCGGTGCCGAGCTGCTCGGCCTGCACCGCGAACTGGACGTCGGGCGCGGCGACCGCGGCCAGGACCTGCTCGGCGCCGTGGCCGACGACGACGACGAGCCGGGACGGCTGCAGTGCGCGCGCGGTGTCGATGACGTGGGAGAGGAGCGGCCTGCCGGCCAGGGGGTGAAGCACTTTCGGCAGCGCGGAACGCATGCGCTTGCCGGTGCCTGCCGCCAAAATCACGATATTCATGGCGCCAGCTTGTCAGAGGAGTTCGAAGCCGTCCATTTTAGCATGCGGCCCCCGCCGTTCCGGGCCTGCCGCGGCGGGCGCGCGACGCCGGAAAGGGCGGCCGGCGCCCGGTTCCGGCGGGTGTTCCGGCCCTGCTTACAGGTCGTCGAACTGGACGATCGAGATCGGTTTGGACGCGCCCGGCGTCGCGGTGTCGTCGCCCGATGCGCACGGTTCCTCGTCGAACGCGATGTCGCCCTGCGGGTCGGCTTCGCCCGTCGCGCGCAGCGACTGGAACGGGTACAGCGTCGTGTCCATCAGGTGCGACGGCACGACCTTCGCGAGCGCGTTGAACATGTTGTCGACGCGGCCCGGGAAGCGCTTGTCCCAGTCGCGGATCAGCGCCTTCATTTCCGCGCGCTTCAGGTTCGGCTGGCTGCCGCACAGGTTGCACGGGATGATCGGGAATTCGCGCAACTCCGCGTATTTCTCGAGATCGGTTTCCTTCACGTACGCGAGCGGGCGGATCACGATGTTCTTGCCGTCGTCCGACTGCAGCTTCGGCGGCATTCCCTTCAGCTTGCCGCCGTAGAACATGTTCAGCAGCAGCGTCTGCACGATGTCGTCGCGGTGATGGCCGAGCGCGATCTTGGTCGCGCCGAGCTCGCCGGCCACGCGGTACAGGATCCCGCGGCGCAGCCGCGAGCACAGCGAGCAGGTCGTCTTGCCTTCGGGCACGAGCCGCTTGACGATGCTGTAGGTGTCCTGGTTCTCGATGTGGAACGGCACGCCGACCTGCTTCAGGTATTCGGGCAGCACGTGCTCGGGGAAGCCCGGCTGCTTCTGGTCGAGGTTCACCGCGACGATGTCGAAGTCGATCGGCGCGCGCTCGCGCAGGCGCAGCAGCACGTCGAGCATCGCGTAGCTGTCCTTGCCGCCCGACAGGCACACCATCACCTTGTCGCCCTGCTCGATCATGTTGTAGTCGCCGATCGCCTGGCCGACCTGGCGCACGATCCGCTTGAACAGCTTGTTGTTCTCGTACGCTTCCTTCTGCTCGCGGCGCGTCAGCGCGGGGCGGCCGGTTTCGGCGGTCGTGGCGTCGGCCGCCGTGTCGTTCATGTGGGGGGCGTTCATGCGCGCTCCTCGTCCTTGATGCGAAAGACTTCGACGCCGACGGCGTCGCAGTCCGGATAGGCGTCCGGTTTCTCGGTACGGACGCGTACCGCGCGCACGGCATCGTGCGCCAGCAGGTGCGCGGCGATCGAATCGCACAGCGTCTCCTGCAGGTGGATGTGGCCGCGCGCCACGCATTGCGCGACGCTCTGCTTCATCAGATCGTAGTCGACGACTTCGTGCAGCCGGTCGTCGACCGGGGTGGACAGCGCGAGCGGCACGAACAAGTCGACGTTGATGACGACGCGCTGCTCGCCGCGCTTCTCGTGTTCGAAGGCCCCGATGTTGATGTGCACCTCGTAGTCGCGCAGGTAGAGCCTGCGGCAATCCGCGAGGCGGGGGTGCAGGAGAGCGGAAAACATGGTCGTCCCAGTCAAATTGGCGTGCGCGCACGCAAAGCGGCGCGGGCGGCGGCGGTCAGGCCGCGCCCGCGCGGTTCATTCATTCGGGCCGGCGGCCGGCGGCACCAGGTGCTCGCCGCCGTCGACGGTCAGCGTCGCGCCCGTGACGCCGGGCGCGCTCGCGAGATAGCACGCGGCCGCCGCGATGTCGTCCGCGTGCGGCGCGTGGCCGCGCACGAGCGCCGCGACCCGCACCTTCGGTGCGAGCGCCAGCGCGAGCGCCGACGTCGCGCGGTTCAACGCGGCCTGCATCAGCGCGTGCGACAGCTGCGCCGGTGCGGGGTGAAACAGCGCCTGATCCAGTACGTGGATCGCGCACGCGCGCAGCGCTTCGTGCTCGCGCGCGGCGTCGGGCGTCGCATCGGCGAGTGCGCGGGCCAGCGCGAGCGGCGCGGTCACGTTGCGCGCGAGCGCGGCGGCGAGCGACGCGCCGTCCACCGTGTGCGCGTCGTCGGCGCCTGCGCTGGCGCTGACGAACACCGCGCATGCGGGCCGGCCGAGCGCTTCGCCGCACGCGGCGACGAGGGCCGCGGCATTGGCCTCCAGGGCCAGATCGGCGTCGAGCACGGCCGCGCGGCGGCCGAGCGCCGCGACTTCGGCGACGAGCGCGTCGGCGGCCGCGCGCGGCGCGCCGTGGCTGCGCTGCAGCGCGACGTCCCAGCCGCGGCGGGCGAAGCCCGTCGCGAGCGCACGGCCGATCGACGCGGCGTCGGCCGCGCTGCCCAGGGCGCCCGTGACGAGCACCACGCGTGGGGTCGACGTATCGGCTGAAACGGTCATTTACAATGCCGGGATGAACCCGAAAGCTCACGAACCCGCTAGTTTACCTGCTCCCGGCCCTGACGCGCTCGCGCAGTCCGAAACCCTTGCCGCGCAACTGCGCGACGAGATCGCGGCGGCCGGCGGCTGGCTGCCGTTCGACCGTTTCATGGAGCGCGCGCTGTATGCGCCGGGCCTCGGTTACTACAGCGGCGGCGCGCGCAAGTTCGGGCGCCGCGCCGACGACGGCAGCGACTTCGTCACCGCCCCCGAACTGTCGCCGCTGTTCGCGCAGACGCTCGCGCAACCGGTGGCCGAGGCGCTCGCGGCGAGCGGCACGCGCCGCGTGATGGAATTCGGCGCCGGCACGGGCAAGCTCGCGGCCGGGCTGCTCGCGGCGCTCGACGCGCCGGGCGTCGAGCTCGACGAATACCTGATCGTCGACCTGTCCGGCGAGCTGCGCGAACGGCAGCGCGACACGATCGAAGCCGCGGTGCCGGCGCTGGCCGCCAAGGTGCGCTGGCTCGACGCGCTGCCCGAGCGGTTCGACGGCGTCGTGGTCGGCAACGAGGTGCTCGATGCGATGCCGGTGCGGCTGTTCGCGAAGGCGGATGGCGCATGGCGCGAGCGCGGCGTCGCGCTCGACGCGCGGCACGCGTTCGTGTTCGACGACCGGCCGGTCGGCGCGGCCGGCCTGCCGGCGGTGCTCGCGGCGCTCGACGTCGGCGACGGCTACGTGACCGAAACGCACGAGGCGGCGCTCGCGTTCACGCGCACCGTCTGCACGATGCTCGGCCGCGGCGCGGTGCTGCTGGTCGACTACGGTTTCCCCGCGCACGAGTACTACCACCCGCAGCGCGACCGCGGCACGCTGATGTGCCACTACCGCCATCACGCGCACGACGACCCGTTCGTGTACCCGGGCCTGCAGGACATCACCGCGCACGTCGAATTCACCGGCATCTACGAGGCCGCGATCGCCGCCGGCGCCGAGCTGCTCGGCTATACGTCTCAGGCGCGCTTCCTGTTGAACGCGGGCATCACCGACGCGCTGGCCGCGATCGATCCGTCCGACATCCACGCCTTCCTGCCGGCCGCGAACGCGGTGCAGAAGCTGATCTCGGAAGCCGAGATGGGCGAGTTGTTCAAGGTGATCGCGTTTTCGCGCGGGATCGACGGCACGCTCGACGCGTTCGCGCGCGGCGACCGCTCGCACGCGCTCTGACGAGGCATCCCTCATGTTGCGCTGGCTGATGGCGTCGTTTGTCGCGGTGATGATCCTGATGCGCTGCTGGCCGTGGCTCGGCAAGCTCGGCATCGGCCGGATGCCGGGCGACGTCACGCTGACGCTCGGCGGGCGGCGCTACCCGTTCCCGTTCATGTCGACGCTGGTGCTGACGATGCTGGTATCGATGGTGGCGCGGCTGCTCTGAGCCGCAGGCGGCGCGTCGCGGCCGGGCCGCGACGCGCGCATGACGGCTCGCGCCTTACAGTTCGATTTCGCCGAGAATCCGGTGCGCGAGCGCCTTCGCTTCCTCGAACGCTTCTTCCTCGCTCGAACTCGTCGTGTGAACGTCGTAGCGCATGTTCTCCGTCTCGTCGCCGTCGTCCCGCGCGAGGATCACGTAGCCCTGAAACTCGCCGTTGTCCGCGCGGTGCGTATGCGCCTTGGCCGTATAGATGCCTTTGGTGAACGTGTTCGTGTCCATCGTGCCTCTCCCGCAATAGGACGCTTCATCGTAGCACTGCGGCGCAGCATGGTGAGTGCGGTTTATCGGTGACCGATCAGCGACCGGTCACCGTTCCTTCAACGTCCCTTCAACCTTCGAGCAGCGCGACGACCTCGTCGAGCGTCGGCGCGTGCGCGCCCGTGTGCCGGCACGCGGCGGCGCCGGCCGCCAGTGCGAACGCGAGATGCTCGCGCCAGCCGCGCTGCGGCGCGGCCATCAGGCTGAACAGCAGCCCGCCGATCGACGCGTCGCCCGCGCCGACCGTGTCGGCCACCTCGACGCGCGGCGGGCTGGCTTCGTGCACGTCGCCGTCCGCGTAGAGCGTCGCCGCCTGCGCGCCGCGCGTGACCAGCACGGCCGCCCGCGGATTCAGCGCGCGCACCGCCGCGATCGCGTCGGGGCCGTCGCCGCCGAACAGGTGCCGCAGGTCCTCGTCGGACACCTTGATCAGGTCGGCGAGGGCGGCCATCTTCTCGAGCGTCGGCCGGTACGCGGCCGTCATCAGGTTCCGGCAGTTCGGATCGAAGCTGATCTTCACGCCGCGCGCGTGCAGGTCGGCCGCGAGCGCGGCCAGCGTGCCCGCGAGCGGTTCGCGCACGAGGCTGATGCAGCCGAAATGCGCCCATTTCACGTGTTCGGTCCAGCCGGCCGGCAGCCGGGCGGGATCGAATGCGAGGTCGGCGCTCGCTTCGCCGATGAAGAAGTACGCGGGCGGGCGCGTCTCGTGGACGATCGCGAGCAACGGCGGCCGCGCGACACGCTGCAGGAAGCGCAGGTCGAGCCCGGCCGCTTCGCTCGTGTGCCACAGCACGTCGGAGAAGCAGTCTTCGCCGATCGCGCCGGCGAGCGCGCTCGGCACGCCGAGCCGCGCGACCGCGCGCGCGACGTTCCAGCCGGCGCCGCCCGGCACCGACGTCCACTGCGCATCGCCCGCGCGCACCATGTCGGTCAGGATGTCGCCCGCCGACACGAAAGCCGGAAACGTGCCGCCGCTCATTGCGTCGGCTCGCTGCGTTGCGCGCGCGCGAGGGTCGCGAGCACGTCGTAGCAGGCGCCCATCGTGTGATAGTCGGTCTTGCCGGCCGGGCTTTTCTCGTCGCTGTACTTGCGGTTGTCGCAGGTGAGGATTCGATACCACGCGCCGTAGCGGTGATCGACGAAATGCGCCCAGCTGTAGCGCCAGATCTCGTCGTACCAGTCCCAGAAGCGTTCGCTGCCGGTGCGCGCGCCGAGCATCGCGGCCGCCGCGAAGGTTTCCGCCTGCACCCAGAAATACTTGTTGTGGTCGCAGATCGTGAAGTCGGGGCCGAAGCCGTAGTACAGGCCGCCGTGATCGGCGTCCCACGCGTGCGTGAGCGCCGCGTCGAACAGCTCGGCCGCGCGCGGCGCGAGCCAGTCGAGCGGGCGGTGCCGCTCGAGGATCAGCAGCAGCTTCGCCCATTCGGTCTGGTGCCCGGGCTGGAAGCCCCACGGACGGAAGATGTTCGAGCTGTCTTCCTTGTTGTAGTCCCAGTCGATCGACCAGTCCGCATGGTAGTGCTCCCACACGAGGCCGCCCGACAGCGCGGCCTGGCGCTGCGTGATGTGGGTGGCGAGCTTTTCCGCGCGATCGAGGTACGTGAGGTGGCCGGTCGCCTCGTACGCGGCGAGCAGCGCTTCCGTCATGTGCATGTTCGCGTTCTGGCCGCGATACGACGACACGTTCCAGTTCGCCGTCGCGTCGTCCGCATACAGGCCCGCGGCCGCATCCCAGAAGCGGTGCTCGGCGAGTTCGTAGGTGGCGGCGATCAGCGGGCGTGCTTCGTCGATGCCGGCCATCGTCGCGTGCGCGGCCGCGAGCAGCACGAACGCGAGCCCGTAGCAGTGGCGCGTGCCGTCGAGCGTCGCGCGCTTCGCGCCGTCGCGCCAGTCGAGTTCCCAGTCGTAGCCCTGCAGCGTGTCGTCCCAGTGCGCGTCGCGCAGGAAGCGCAGCCCGTGGCGCGCGTAGTCGAGGTGACGCGGATCACCGAAATGGCGGTACGCCATCGCGTAGTTGAAGACGAACCGGCAGCTGCTGACGAGGTGGCGCGACGTGCGGTTGTAGATGCTGCCGTCGTCGCGGAAGTAATGGTAGAAGCCGCCCGTCGGGTCGAAGGCGTGGGTCGCGTAGAAGCGCAGCGTGTCTTCGATGTGCGACAGCAGGAACGACGGATCGCGAAAGCTCGCGACGAACGGTGCGGCTTGCGTGTGGGCGGCCGGCGCGGCCGTGCAGGGTTGGACCGGAGGCATGTTCATGATTCGGTGGCCGTTACGGTATCGAGTGCCGGGGAGCCGGCGGGCTGGCTGCTGGCCCGCACGATCAGCTCGACGGGCAGGGAAATCTCGGTGCGCTCGGGCGCTTCGGCGAGCAGCAGCTCGACGCCGCGGCGGCCGAGCGCTTCCTTGTCGACCGCGAGCGTCGTGAGCGGCGGGCTCGCGTGCGCGGCGGCCGGGATGTTGTCGAAGCCGACGATCGCGATGTCGTCCGGAATCCGCAGGCCGCGCGCGGTGCACACGCGCTGCGCGGCCAGCGCGGCCGCGTCGTTGTACGCGAACACGGCTTCGGGGCGCGGGCCCGGCGCGTCGAGCAGTTGCTCCATCGCGCGCGCGGCGCCCGTGTCCGGGTCGAGCCCCGCGTCGATCGTCACTTCGTAGGCGGGATCGAACAGCCGCCCGGCTTCGAAGAACGCGCGCCGGTAGCCGATCGCGCGCTGCGCGATGCTGTAGTGCGCGGGCGAGCCGCCGATGAAGGCGATCCGCGAGCGGCCGGTGGCGAGCAGGTGGCGCATCGCGAGCGCCGCGCCCGTCGCGTTGTCGATGTTGACCGAGCGCAACCCGGGCGCCCACAGGTCGATCAGCACGAGCGGCCGGCCGGTGGCGGCGAGCGCCTCGATCGTCTCGGGCTCGATGAAGCCGGCCACCGCGATCGCGTCGGGCGCGTGCGGACGCATCTGGCGCAGCACGTCGTCGTTCGGGCCGACCGTGAGCAGCGTCGGCACGATGCCGCGCTCGCGGCAGGCGTCCTCGACGCCGTGCAGCACGTGCGAGAAGAACGGGCTGGCCGGAAAGCGGTTGTGCTGGCGGTGCAGCAGGAAGGTGAGCCGGCGGATGCGCGGCCGCAACTGCGCGGGATCGTAGCCGAGCTGCTGCGCGATCTCGACGATGCGCGCACGCGTCGCTTCGGACAGGCCCGGCTGGTTTTTCAGCGCGCGGGAGACGGTGCCGATCGAGACCTCTGCCGCCCGCGCCACATCGCGAATGGTCGTACCCATCGTTCGGGGTCCGGTTTGTTTAGGGTGAAAGCGATTGTATAGTAAAACACATCGCCGAATTCGGGCCGGATAACCGGGGAATACCCGAAAATAACGGGTTTTTAAGCGCTAATCTGCGAAAACGCCGTTACTAAAAATACTAAACAAAACGCGAAAAAGGCAAGGTGCGTGTGCGGGTATCGGGCGGCATCGACGGTGCCGCGGGAAACAGCGGAAGGAGCGCGGGCCGGCGGCGCGCATGAAGGCGTGCTGCCCCGTGGACTTCGCGCGCGACGATGAGGGCCGGCGGCGCAACCGCCGAACCTTGCGTCGCACCGGCATCGGTTTCCTCGCACGGTGCGCAGGCGTCTAGCTGTTCCGTGCGTCCGCGGCAGCGCGCGGTTCAGCCTGCCGCCACCGCCACGGCCGGCGGTTCGCCGCGATGGCGCAGCGCGGCGCGGCCGGCATCGAGATCGACGACCGCGAGCCCGTCCGGCTGCTGCTTCGCCCGCCGCTTCGCGAGCGCCGCGACCGACGCGATCTCGTCGCTGCCGTAGCGTTTGGCGCCGTGCGCGCCGGCCGGCACGCCGACCGCGCCGATCGCCATCGTCACGAAGCCGAAGAACGCCGGGTTGCCGTGGCGATCCTCGCCGCGCAGCCCGCCCGCCTGCCGGTCGGCCTGCGTGTAGAAGAGCTGCGCGCCGTCGTTGAAGCGCGCGATCGCGTCGGCGGCGCGCTCGCGCCAGTCGTCGCGCTGGAACAGCACGAGGAAATCGTCGCCGCCGACGTGGCCGAGAAAGTCGCGCTGCGGGTCGCACACGCCGGCCAGCACCGTCGCGGCGAATTTCAGCACTTCGTCGCCCTGCCAGTAGCCGTACTGGTCGTTGAACGGCTTGAACTGGTTCAGGTCGACGTAGCACGCATGAAAGCCGGCGTCGCGCTGGAGCAGGCGGTCGATGTGCGCGCTGATCGGGATGTTGCCGGGCAGGAACGTCAGCGGATTCGCGTAGCGCGCGGCCTCGATGCGCATCTCGGTCACCGCGCGCACGAGGCTCTCGCCGGTGCCGAGCCCGACATAGCGGCCGTGGTCGGTGATCACGAAGCCGTCCGCGAGATAGCGCTGGTCGTGGCTCGCGAGCAGCATCGCGAGCTGCTCGAAGGTGGTCGCGACGTCGATCATCAGCGGCGCATCGTTCGCGAACTGCAGGCACGGCTTCTTGCCGAACACCTCGCGGTGATACGGCAGCGCGAAGCGGTCGATGAAGCCGCGCCGATTCACGAGCGCGACCGGCCGCCCGCGTTCCACGAGCGCGACCGCGTGCAGGTCGGGCATCCGGTTGAACAGCTCGAGCACGTCGTTGCTGGTCGCGTCGCGCGGCAGCGCCGGGGCGGGTACGAGCATCTTCCCGGCGATCGTGCCGGCCGGCCGCACCGCGCGCGTCACGCCGGGAAACACCGCGATGTGCGGCGCGCGGATCGCGTCGCGCGCGGCCGGCGCGACCACCCGCGACGGCTGCGCGTTCGGCCGGCCGAGCAGGAAGCCCTGCACGCAGCAGATGCCCATGTCGCGCACGACGATCAGGTCGCATTCGTTCTCGATGCCTTCCGCGATCAGCTGCGCGCCGCTCGCCTGCGCGAAGTGCTGCATCGCCTTCACCGCTTCGAACTTGAGCGGGTCGCGCGCGATGTCGTGGATGAAGAAACGGTCGATCTTCACGACGTCCGGATGCAGGCGCAGCCACAGGTTCATGCTCGCGTTCGCGGTGCCGTAGTCGTCGAGCGCGAACTGGATGCCGGCGTCGCGCAGCGACGCGACCGCCGGCCCGATGTGCGCGACGTCGGGAATCGCGTTCTGCTCGGTGAGCTCTATCACGATGCGCTCGGCGCCGACGCGCGCACGGCCGAGAAACTGGCGGGTGCGCTCGCGTTCGCTGGCGAGCGTGAGGATCGTGCCCGCGCTGAAATTGAGGAACAGCTTGCCGTCGCAGCCGAGCGCCGCGAACGCGTCGAGGCAGGTGAGCGCGGCGGCCCGTTCGAGCGCGATGGTTTCGCCTTCGCGCGCGGCCTGCGCGAACAGCGCGGCGGGTGGTTCGAGGTCGGTGCCGCGCGGGCCGCGGATCAGCCCCTCGTAACCGACGACCGTCCCCGACCCGAGGTCGACGATCGGCTGGAACACGGCGGCGAGCGCGCGATCCGCGATCAGGCGCGTGGTGCGGGCGACAGCGGAATCGGAGGGAAGCGCGGGCATGGGCGAGGGCAGCCGAATCGACGGGACGCCCGACTTAACGGCATCGCTCGCGGAGAATTGAATGAAGATTTCGTGACGCGATGGGCGTTGTTGGTGCATCGCGCTGCGAGCGCGTTGGGGTGTGGCTGGAAGGGGCGGAAGGCAGGAGGCAGGAGGCAGGAGGCCGCCAGCGGCGGCCATCCGGCCCCCCGGAGACACGTCAGCGCTTGCCGGTACTCAACGCGCCCGACGTGGCCGTCGCATCACCCTCGTCCTGCTCGCCGCTCGTGTCGCGCGCGCCCCAGCGCTGCGCGAGCGCCGCGCACGCCATCAGCTGGATCTGATGGAACAGCATCAGCGGCAGCACGATCGCGCCGACCGCGTTCGCCGAGAAGATCACCTTCGCCATCGGCACGCCGGCCGCGAGGCTCTTCTTCGAGCCGCAGAAGATGATCGTGATCTGGTCGGCTCGGTTGAAGCCGAGCCGCTTGCTGACGAACGCGGTCAGCAGCAGCGCGATCGCGAGCAGCACGAGGTTGACGGCCAGCAGCCCGCCGAGCGCGCGCGGCGGAATCTGGTGCCACAGCCCCTCGTTGACGGCCTCGCTGAACGCGACGTAGACGACCAGCAGGATCGAACCCTGGTCGACGAAGCGCAGCACGCCGCGATTGCGGTCGATCCAGCCGCCGATCACGGGCCGCAGCAACTGGCCGGCGATGAACGGCACGAGCAACTGCATCACGATGCTGCCGACGGTGCTCCACGGCGACGCGGCGGCGGCCGATTGCGACGTGATCATCAGCCCGACGAGCGCCGGCGTGACGAAGATCCCGAGCAGGCTCGACGCGGATGCCGCGCACACGGCGGCCGGCACGTTGCCCTTCGCGATCGACGTGAACGCGATCGACGACTGGACCGTCGACGGCAGCGTGCACAGGAACAGCACGCCCGCATACAGCGTCGGCGTGACGAGCGGCTGCAGCACGGGCTTCAGCGCGAGGCCGAGCAGCGGGAACAGCGCGAACGTGCTGAGCAGCACGACCGCGTGCAGCCGCCAGTGGGTCGCGCCGGCGACGACGGCTTCGCGCGACAGTTTCGCGCCGTGCAGGAAAAACAGCAGGCCGACCGCGATGTTGGTCGCCCAGTTGAACGCATGGGCGGCCGGGCCGCGGCAGGGCAGCAGGCTCGCGAGCACGACGGTGCCGACCAGCGCGAGCGTGAAGTTGTCGGGAAGAAAACGGGGACGGGCCATCGGGAACTCGATTCGGAAACAGCACGGGCGGCAAAGGCGCGCGTCGCGCGCGCGGATGGCGTCATTGTCCCGGTTGGCGATTCACTACACAAATTCATTGTGTGAATCGATTGATGAATCCGTTGCATGCAATGGCGTCCGCCACACCTGTCCGGCCCCCGCAAAACGGCAGAAGAATGTTCTGCCGCGATCGCGCCCCGAAGTGAAAAAACCTAGCAGTAACATGGTGTTACACCGATGCCGGCGACATAACACTTTTTGGCTCGACACACTTTCCGCCCGCTCATAAATTACTGCTGAAAGCCTTGGGTCGGCCGAAAGGAGCCGACGGCGGGCGTCGATGGGCACGGAACGATGACGGAACGGGTGAAACGGAAGATCGGACGATGGGTGGCAGGCGTGCTCGGCACGCTGCTGATGCCGCTCGCGCTCGCCCAGCCGCCCCATGGCGGTCACGGGTTCGGCGGCCACGGCTTCGGTGGCGGCGACATGCGCGCGTACGGCCAGGCGGCCGCCGGCGGTCCCGTCTGGCGCCGCGCCGCGCCGCCTGCCGGCGTACGTCCCGGCGGCGTCAGCGGCTCCGGCTCCCGCTGGGGGCTGCGCCCGACGCCGTCGTACGGCCACTACGCCGCGCAAAGCCCGTATCGGCCGATCAGCGCCGAGGTCCGCCAGATGCCGCGCCCGCCGGGCGGCGGCAACGTCCCGCTGCGCGCCGGTTCGATCCGCGCCGACGTCGCCCGCTACAACGAGGAGCGCGGCGGTCGTCCGATGCCGCCGCCCCGCTCGCAGGAAGAGCCTGCGCACTCGCCGTTTTTCTCCCCGTTCTACCGAAACTGAGCGCCCCGGCGCGCGTCCCCCCGCCGGCTGATGCGAATTCGCCACAGTCGCGCGCAGATTTCCGCTGATTTTCCCGCCGCATTGCGCTATCTTTCGCGCCCGGCACGCGCATGCCACGCCGCCGCCCGCCCGTGCGACCGCGTTCGCGCCGGGCCGCCGCCGTGCATCCGGCCATGGATACGTTCCGCGAAGTTAAGGCTGGCGCTATACCAGCAATAAGTGTGCGCAATTTTGACCGGACGAATGATCCGTAAAGATGGCTGCGCCCCATACGACGCAAGCACTCGGCTCCAAAAAACAACGCTCGCGCCACTTATCGACTATTCGACAAAACCTGGAGATCCCATGAAAGCATTCGCTCGCCGTGCGTCGCGCACGTCCGTCAAGCTGATCGCCGCAGCCGCCTGCGTGGCGGCCGCCCCCGTCCATGCGCAGTCGAGCGTCTCGCTCTACGGTCAGGTCGACGAATGGGTCGGCGCCACCAAGTTCCCGGGCGGCAATCGTGCGTGGAACGTGTCGGGTGGCGGCATGTCGACGTCGTACTGGGGCCTGCACGGCGCGGAGGACCTCGGCGGCGGCTACAAGGCGATCTTCACGATGGAGAGCTTCTTCCGCGCGCAGAACGGCCAGTACGGCCGCTTCCAGGGCGACACGTTCTTCGCGCGCAACGCGTACGTCGGCATCAGCTCGCCGTACGGCACGGTGACGGCAGGCCGCCTGACGACGCACCTGTTCCTGTCGACGATCCTGTTCAACCCGTTCTACGACTCGTACACCTTCTCGCCGATGGTGTACCACGTGTTCCTCGGCCTCGGCACGTTCCCGACCTATCCGAGCGACCAGGGCGCGGTCGGCGATTCGGGCTGGAACAACGCGCTGTCGTACACGTCGCCTTCGTTCGGTGGCCTGAATTTCGGCGCGATGTACGCACTCGGCAACCAGGCCGGCGACAACCGTTCGAAGAAGTGGAGCGCGCAGTTCAACTATGCGAACGGCCCGTTCGCGGCGACCGCCGTCTATCAGTACGTGAACTTCAACAACGGCCCGCAGGATCTGAGCGCGCTCGTGACCGGCATGAAGAGCCAGGGCATCGCGCTGGTCGGCGCGACCTACGACCTGAAGCTCGTGAAGCTGTTCGGCCAGTACATGTACACGAAGAACGACCAGGTCGCGGGCAGCTGGCACGTGAACACCGCGCAGGGCGGCGTGTCGGTGCCGCTCGGCGTGGGCAACGCGATGGCGTCGTATGCGTACTCGCGCGACGCGGGCGGCCTCGACCAGACGCGCCAGACCTGGGCCGTCGGCTACGACTATCCGCTGTCCAAGCGCACCGACGTCTACGCGGCCTACATGAACGACCACATCAGCGGCCTGTCGACCGGCAACACGTTCGGCGCAGGCATCCGCGCGAAGTTCTGACGCGCACGCGCGATCGGCGCGCCGGCCGCGCGCGTCAATCGCGCGTTTTGGCTGCATGTTTTCCCGCCCGAAACGGCGCCGCCACCCGCGGCGCCGTTTTGCCTTTCTTGACCTTTCTGTTTCCTCGCCTTTGTTACCCTATCTCGTAATTGGTTGATTCCCCCGGGATTGCGAGCTAGTTCGATGGATACCCTCGTCAGCATGAATGTGTTTCGCTACGTCGTCGAAGTGGGCAGCTTCGTCGGCGCGGCGGAGCGCATGCAGATGTCGGCGGCGATGGCGAGCAAGCACGTGATGCACCTCGAGCAGCAGCTCGGCGCGCGGCTGCTGCATCGCACGACACGACGCGTCGCGCCCACCGAGGCCGGACGTGAATACTATGAGCGCCTCGTGCAGGCGCTGTCCGAACTCGACGAAGCCGGTCAGGCCGTCGGCGCCGCGAGCGTGGTGCCGCAGGGCCGGCTGCGCGTGACGTCGCTGTCCGCGTTCGGGCTGCGGCACGTGATGCAGGCCGTCACCGATTACGCGGGTCGGTTCCCGGACGTGACGGTCGACATGACGCTCTCCGATCGCGTGGTCGACCTGATCGAGGAGGGCTACGACGTCGCGGTGCGCGCGGCGCCGAACGGCCTGAAATCGTCGTCGCTGGTCGCGCGCCAGATCGCGACCGCGCACATCCTGCTGGTCGCGTCGCCCGAGTATCTCGAGAAGCGTGGCACGCCGCAGACGATCGCCGACCTCGCGAACCACAACTACCTGCGGCGCGATTCGAATTCGACGATGCTCGATTCGCTGGTGATCGACGCGGCCGCCGCGTCGCGCGTGAGCCTGAACGGCAACCTGATCGTGAACCATCTCGAAGGGCTGCGCGCGGCCGTGCTCGCCGGCGCGGGCATCGCGCTGCTCGGCACCGAAGTCGTCGGCGACGACATCGAGTCGGGCCGGCTCGTGCCGGTGCTGCTCGATTCGGTGCCGCCGCACGAGGCGCCGATCTACGCGGTGTACGCGAGCCGTCGTCACGTGTCCGCGAAGGTGCGCTCGTTCGTCGACTTCCTGGCTGCGCGCTTCGAAGGGCAGTCGTTGTGCCCGTCCATCGAAGCGCGTCTGCGCGTGCTGCCGATCACGCGGATGAAGCGCGCGGTCTGACCCGCATCGTCCGCCGCGGCGGGGCAATAAAAAAAGCGCGAACCGCTGCGGTTCGCGCTTTTTGCCTGGCTCGACGATTTCGCGTCGATGGCGGCCGCGATGGCCGCCGCCTCCGTCAGCGCGGGATGCCGAGCCGCGCCTTCGCGTCGTCGTATTCGCGCTTGAGCCGCTCGACGAGCGCACCCACGCTCGGCAGGTCGTCCATCAGGCCGACGCCCTGGCCCGCACCCCAGATGTCCTTCCACGCCTTCGTCTTGTCGCTGCCGAAATTCATCTTGGTCTTGTCGGATTCCGGCAGCGCGTCCGGATCGAGGCCGGCCTTCTCGATGCTCTCGCGGATGTAGTTGCCGTGCACGCCCGTGAAGAGGTTCGTGTAGATGATGTCCGACGATTTCGCGTTCAGGATCGCGTGCTTGTAGTCGTCGATCGCGTGCGCTTCCTGCGTCGCGATGAAACGCGTGCCCATGTACGCGAAGTCGGCGCCCATCGCTTGCGCGGCGAGGATCGAGCCGCCGTTCGCGATCGAGCCGGACAGCACGATCGGACCGTCGAAGATCTTGCGGACTTCGCCGACCAGCGCGAACGGCGACGTCGTGCCCGCGTGGCCGCCGGCGCCGGCCGCGACGAGGATCAGCCCGTCGACGCCCGCTTCGAGCGCCTTCTGCGCGTGGCGCAGGTTGATCACGTCGTGCAGCACGATGCCGCCGTAGCTGTGCACCGCATCGACGATCTCGCGCGCCGGTGCGCGCAGGCTCGTGATGAAGATCGGCACCTTGTGCTCGACGCACACGCGCACGTCGTGTTCGAGCCGCGCGTTCGACTGGTGGACGATCTGGTTGACCGCGATCGGGCCGATCACCGCATCGGGATGTTTCGCCTTGTGGTCGGCGAGTTCCGACTGGATCTGCGTGAGCCACTCGTTGAGCAGTTCGGCCGGGCGCGCGTTGAGCGCGGGGAACGAGCCGACGATGCCCGCCTTGCATTGCGCGAGCACGAGTTCGGGGTAGCTGACGATGAACATCGGCGACGCGATGACGGGGAGCGTCAGGTTCTGCAGGACGGTGGGCAATGCCATGTGATGTCTCCAGTCTCCGGGGGCGTTGCGGTCGGACGGTGATTCGAGTGTAGCTGTGGAATGCGTTCGTTCATATTAATACGAACGGTCGTGCGATTCTACGCGAGCTTAACAAACTGCGCGGTGTGCCGGCAATCGAGTGAGTGTTCTCTTTCTATGGTTTCGGGTGCTTACCCCGCTGTGAAGACGCGCCGGCGCTCCTAAAATAGCCGCCATAACAAACCAACGAGAAACAAACCATGTCGTTTGAGGCGTTTGCACCGTTTCGCGTGACGGTGCAGGACACCGACATTTTCGGTGTCAAAGGAGGCACGGGGCCGCCGCTGCTGTTGCTGCACGGCCATCCGCAGACCCACATGATCTGGCATCGCGTTGCCGCGACGCTCGCGAATCACTTCACGGTGATCGCCACCGACCTGCGCGGCTACGGCGCATCGGGCCGGCCGCCGAGCGACGCGCGGCACACGCCGTATTCGAAACGCGCGATGGCGGCGGACCAGGTCGCCGTGATGCGGCATTTCGGCTTCGAGCATTTCCACGTATGCGCGCACGATCGCGGCGCGCGGGTCGCGCACCGGCTCGCGCTCGATCACGCGGATGCCGTCGAGCGGATGATGCTGCTCGACATCGCGCCGACGCTCGCGATGTACGAGAAAACCGATCGCGCGTTCGCGACCGCGTATTTCCACTGGTTCTTCCTGATCCAGCCCGAGCCGCTGCCCGAGACGCTGGTCGGCGCGCACACCGATGCGTACATCGAGCGCGTGATGGGCAACCGGTCGGCCGGGCTGGCGCCGTTCGCGCCGGAGGCGCTCGACGCGTACCGGGCGGCGCTCGCGCAGCCGGGCGCCGTGCACGCGATGTGCGAGGACTACCGCGCGTCGGCGACGATCGATCTCGAGCACGACCGTGCGGATCTCGAACGCGGCAACAAGGTCGCGTGCCCGCTGCGCGTGCTGTGGGGCGAGCACGGGATCGTCGGCCGCTGCTTCGATCCGCTCGACGAATGGCGGCGCGTCGCGCGCGACGTCAGCGGCCGTGCGCTCGAGTGCGGGCACTACATTCCGGAAGAGGCGCCCGCCGCGCTGATCGACGAACTGCTCGCGTTCTTCGACGCGCGCGACGCGGCTGCGTGACGGTGCCTGCAGGCGGCCGGCGCGGGTCGCCCGCGCCTCGGCGGGGCGTGCCGCTCGCGGCTCAGCGGTGCGCGTGCTCGTCTTCGACGAGCGGCGGCAGGCGGCGCGGCACGGGCGTCGATTTCACGATCGCGGTGCTCGTCTCCGCGCGCTCCGTCACCTTCGACAGGATGTCGTCGAGATGCTCGATCGTGCGCAGGTAGAGCCGGCAGATGAAGCAGTCGTCGCCGGTGACCTTGTCGCATTCGACGAATTCGGGAATCCGCCGCAGCAACTCCTCGACCAGATGCAACTGGCCCGGCAGCGGCTTCACGCGGACGATCGCCTGCAGCGTGTAGCCGAGCGCGCGCGGGTCGAGCTCGACTGTGAACGCGGCGATCACGCCTTGCGCCTCGAGCCGCCGCACGCGGTCGGCGGTCGCGGGCGCCGACAACCCGATCTGCCGGGCGAGTTCGCTGGTCGCGATGCGGGCGTCGTCGGCCAGCGCGGCGACGATCGCGCGGTCGGTCGCGTCGAGCGACGCGACGGCAGGCGGGGAAAGGCGTTTCGGCATGATTGCTTTGCTTTCGAAGGTGAATCGGCTGATTCACTTCAGTTTAGCCGTGGTTGCGGCGAAAGCAAGTTTCTAGAATCGAAGTCATCCACTCTCTTCAACGGAGTTCCTGATGGCCACGAATGAAATTCGCCGCGGCGCCGCCGAGATGATCGTCGCGATGCTGATGTCCGGCACGATCGGCTGGCTCGTGATGTCGTCGCAGCAGCCGCTGACCAATGTCGTGTTCTTCCGCTGCGTATTCGGCACGGCGACGCTCGCGATCGTCTGTGCGGCGTTCGGTTTCCTGCGCCGTTCGCTGTTCTCGCCGCGGATGCTCGTGCTCACGATGTTCGGCAGCCTCGCGATCGTCGCGAACTGGCTGCTGCTCTTCGCCGCCTATTCGCGCGCGTCGATCTCGATGGCGACCGCTGTCTACAACACCCAGCCGTTCATGCTCGTCGCGCTCGGCGCCATCGTGTTCCGCGAGCGGATCACCGCGTCGACGGTCGCGTGGCTCGTGCTCGCGTTCGCGGGGCTGGTGTTCGTGGTGCGCGTGGAGCCGGCCGTGCTCGCGGTGCCCGGCGAATACCTGGAAGGGGTCGCGCTGTCGCTCGGTGCGGCGTTCCTGTATGCGATCTCGTCGATCATCACGAAGCACCTGAAGGGCACGCCGCCGCATCTGCTCGCACTGCTGCAGGTCGGCCTCGGCGTCCTGCTGCTTGCGCCGTTCGCACACTTCGACACCTTGCCGGCGACGGTCGGGCAATGGGCCGACCTGATCGTGCTGGGCATCGTCAACACCGGGCTGATGTACGTGCTGCTGTACGGCGCGGTCCAGAAGCTGCCGACCGCGATGACGGGCGCGCTGTCGTTCGTCTATCCGGTCGTTGCGATCGTCGTCGATCGCGTCGCGTTCGGGCAGACGCTCGCGTGGACGCAGGTGGTCGGCGCGCTCTTGATCCTGCTCGCGGCGGCCGGCGTGAACCTCGGCTGGCGCATCGTGCCGGCGCGTCGCACGGCGGTCGGCAACTGATACGGTCAGACGATTCGGCGCCGTGGCGGGCTCATGCAGCGGCCGTCGAAGGGGCGAGTGGGGAACGGAGATTGCGGTTGAAACGACGCCCAGCGGACGCCGCGCGCACTCGGAAAAGCGCTGTAAGAAGTTGTAGGGAAACACCCGATGCGATGCGGCCGCGTCGCTCGTATGATGCGGGCTGTGACGTTGATCACGTTCACAGGATTCCGATCTCGATGCCGTTCGCCCGTGAGGCTGAACGGCTTTTTTTTATGTCTCGCTGCCCGCGATCAGGCGCCGCCGTGCGTCGAGCCGCGCGAGCAGCGCGCGCCGCGCGTCGTCGTCCGACGTACGCCATCCCTTGATCTCGCCGCGCGTGCGCAGGCAGCCCGCGCACCAGTCGGTGCGCGGATCGATCCGGCAGACGTCGGTGCACGGCGACGCGACCGTGGCGACCGGCATCGTCACGTTGCTCACGCGGACTCCCGCAACGCGACGTCCGCGACCGGCGCGCCGGTGAGCGACACGAGTTCGTGCGGCGACAGGTTGAACACGGCGTGCGGATGGCCGGCGGCGGCCCACAGGCTGTCGAGCGCGAGCAGGTCGGCGTCGATCAGCGTGACGGGTTCGACCAGATGGCCGATCGGGCAGACGCCGCCGATCGCATAGCCGGTGTTGTCGCGCACGAACTTCGCGTCCGCGCGGCCGACCGGGCCGACCTGTTCGGCGACCTTCCTTTCGTCCACGCGGTTGACGCCGCTCGCAATCACCAGCACGGGCGCGCCGTCGGCCTGCCGGCGAAACAGGATCGACTTCGCGATCTGCGCGACCGAGCAGCCGAGCCCGGCCGCGGCCTCGGCCGACGTCTTGCCGGTTTCGGCGAGCATCACGATGCCTTTCGCATGGCCGCGCTCGCGCAGCAGCAGCGCGACGCGTCGCGCGGAATCGGGGAGGGAATCGAATGAAGCGGGTGTCGTCATGTTGATGAATCCGTGGAGTGGCGCGATCAGACGCAGTTCGCGGCGTCGGCCGCGCTCCGTGCTTTCGCGAGCAGTGCACGACCGGCGCGCGACACGTTCGCGCGGCCGATCGCGTTCGAGATGAAATCGCCGGCGGCGACGACCTGCGCGAGGTCGATGCCGGTTTCGATGCCGAGGCCCTGCATCAGGTACAGCACGTCCTCGGTCGCGACGTTGCCGGTCGCGCCCTTCGCGTACGGGCAGCCGCCGAGGCCCGCGACCGATGCGTGAAAGATCTCGATCCCTTCGAACAGCGCCGCGTAGATGTTCGCGAGCGCCTGGCCGTAGGTGTCGTGGAAGTGACCCGACAGCCGTTCACGCGGGAACACGCGCGTGACGGCCGCGAGCACTTCGCGCGTGCGCTTCGGCGTGCCGACGCCGATCGTGTCGGCGATGTCGATCTCGTCGCAGCCGAGCGCGGCGAACCGTTCGACGACGTCGACCACCGACGCGACCGGCACCTCGCCCTGGTACGGGCAGCCGAGCGTGCACGACACGCTGCCGCGCAGCCGCAGGCCCGCATCCTTCGCGGCTTTCGCGACGGGCTCGAAGCGCGCGATGCTCTCGGCGATGCTGCAGTTGATGTTCCGCTGCGAGAACGCCTCGCTCGCCGCGCCGAAGATCACGACTTCGTCGGCCCGTGCCGCGACCGCATTCTCGAAGCCCTTCAGGTTCGGCGTGAGCACCGAGTACACGGTGCCCGGGCGACGCTCGATGCCGGCCATCACGTCGGCGCCGTCGGCCATCTGCGGCACCCATTTCGGCGACACGAACGACGCGGCCTCGACGTTGCGGAAGCCGGCGCGCGACAGCCGGTCGACGAGCGCGATCTTCACGTCGGTCGGCACGAAGGTCTTCTCGTTCTGCAGCCCGTCGCGCGGGCCGACTTCGACGATCTTGACGGCGGTGGGGAACGTCATGGTTGTCTCCTGGTTTCTCTCTTTGTGGCGGAATTCAGTAGCCGCGCGCGTAGTCGACGATGCCGCTGACGGGCGCGCCGCGCTCGAACGCGCGGATCTTGCCGGCGATCTGCTCGACGGCTTCCGCGCGCAGCGTCTCGGCCGAGCTGTGCGGCGTGATCGTGATGCGCGGCGTACGCCAGAACGGATGGTCGTCCGGCAGCGGTTCGTGCTGGAACACGTCGAGCGTGGCCGCGGCGACCTGGCCGCTCGCGAGCGCGTCGAGCAGGTCGGCTTCGACGAGATGCGCGCCGCGCGCGACGTTGACGACGTACGCGCCGGGCGCGAGCCGCGCGAATGCGCGCGACGACAGGATGCCGTCGGTGTCGCGCGTGCTCGGCAGCAGGTTGACGAGCACCTTCGCGCCGTCGATGCACGCGTCGAACGCGCCGTCGCCGGCGAAGGTCGTGACGCCGTCGAGCTGCTTCGCGCTGCGGCTGTAGCCGCGCACCGGCACGCCGAGGGCGGCGAGCGCGCGGGCGACCTCGGCGCCGAGCACGCCGAGCCCGAGGACCGCGACGGTGAAGTTCGCGCGCGCATGCGGCTCGAGCGGCTGCCAGCGGCGCTCGTGCTGCTGCAGGTCGTATTCGTCGAAACGGCGCAGGTAGCGCAGCACCGCGTGCGTCACGTATTCGACCATCTGCCGCGCCATGCCCGAATCCTCGAGCCGCACCAGCGGCACGTGCGCGGGCAGCGTGCCCGGATGCGCGCGGTCGAGCGCGAGCAGCGCATCGACACCCGCGCCGAGGTTGAAGATCGCGCGCAGGCCGTCGCGCGGCGCGAACAACTCGCGCGGCGGGCGCCACACGAGCGCGTAGTCGGCGGCGGCCGTATCACCCGGCTGCCATGCGCGCAGTTCGGCTTCCGGCAGCGCATGCGCGATCTCGTCGCGCCATGCGCCGGCGTCCTGATGCGGCGAGTAGAACAGGATCTTCATTGCGTGAGGGCGCGCGCGCCGGCAAGGCGCGCCGCGGGAACGGCAAGCGAAGCCGGGTGCAGCGCACCGGCGGACGTAGCGGACATCGGGCGTCTCCTGACGAGCGGCCCGGCGCGTCGGCGCGGGGACCGGTTCCGTGTGAAGCTGACGGGAAGCCCACATTCTACGGTTTCGCGGCACATCGCGCCGTCGTGCGGGACGGGCGGCCGGTGCGGGCCGCCGTCACGCGGCCACCGGCCGCCACCGCGGCACCGGTCGTGCAAAAGCAAAGCACAAAATATTGGTTCGGCCGCCGCGTACCCGGCGCCACAATCGAACCTCGTCTTCAAGCAAGCGAGGGCAATCATGCGCGCATGCAGCAAATCGGCGTGGCCGCCGCGGCTCGTCACCGTTCCGGGCCTGCACGGCAGCGAAGGCGCCCACTGGCAGACCTGGCTCGAGCGGCAGTTCCCGCGCTCGTTGCGCGTCGAGCAGCACGACTGGGATGCGCCCGATCTCGCGGGCTGGGCGCAATCGGTGCGGGCGCTGCTCGATCGCGAGCGCGGCCCGTTCGTGCTCGCCGCGCACAGCTTCGGCTGCCTCGCGGCCGCGCATGCGCTCGCGCAGTGGCCGCACGTGGGCGATGTCGCGGGCGTGCTGTTCGTCGCGCCGGCCAGCCCGAAGAAATTCACGTTTGCCGGGCCGTTCGACGCGCGCCGGCTCGCGGTGCCGTCGATCGTGATCGGCAGCGAGACCGATCCGTGGATGCCGCTCGCCGATGCGCGCACGCTCGCGCAGCGCCTGGGCAGCGCGTTCGTGAACCTCGGCGACGCCGGGCACATCAACACCGCGGCCGGCTTCGGGCCGTGGCCGCGCGCGAAATACTTCATCGACACGCTGGTGCATTGCGCGGCGCCGCTGCGCTTTCGCGACGCGGACGACGGCTTCGAGGCCGCGCTCGTCGATCGCGCGCTCGCGCACGCGGTCTGACGGGCAGGCTGCGCGGCGGCTGCCGCGGCATGCGGCACCGTCGCGCCGATGACGCGCCGGCCTGACGCCGGCCGGCGCTGAATCGCTCGGCCGGCCGTTCTCGATGTGGCTCGCGAAGCGGCGCGCGAACGTGCCGTTTGCGCCGCCGTCCACCCCACCGTCACGTCATACCCGTCACGCCTCCGCACGAGCGCCTGCTGCTCTGTGCGAGCGGTGCCGACTCCTGTCAGGTTACGAAGGAATCAACCCGGCGACGAGGCGGCGGCGCTCGATGCGGCCGCGTTCGTGGCGGGCTTCGCATCGTCGTCGTCATCGGGCGGGTAGTGCACGACGGGCGGCGCGAGCGGCGCGGCATCGGATGCGGCGGCGTTCGCGGGCGCGTCGCTGTTGAACGCGCTGGCGGCGCCGCTCGATGCGCCGGCCTGCGGCGCGGCGTCGGTCGCGTGAGCGTCGGGCGGTGCGTCGTCGCTGCAGGCGGCGACGAATACGGCGGCACACAGAACGACGGCGACGGAAACGCGACGCATGACTTCTCTCTCCTGGCAGGCTGATCGGGAAACGTTTTCGAGTATGCCGCCGCGATGCGACGTTTCGGTGAATCGTTGGCGATCGGGGCGCGATCGCGACATGTTTTCGTCAGGCCGACCGCGCGCCTTCGCGGCGATCCGCCTGCACGCATGGCGGAATTTTCCAGCAGACGCGGATGCTGCGCGCATTTACACGGCGCGCAACTTCCCAACCCGGCCACCGCGAAGCGGCCGCCATGCGCGCCATCAGCGATGCGATCGGCAACTTGCGATCGACGGGCGGCCGGTTTCGCCCGAAAACCGGGCGTTATTGCCGCTTCGTCGGTGAACTGCCAGCCGCGCGCCAGCGTGGCGTCATGAACGCGCGATCTCGGGCGCCCGAGCCTGGCGGTCGCATGTGCGCGCCGCGGCCCGGCGCCGGCACGCTGCAGGGGCGCGGCTTCCCGCGGTGGCGCGGCACCGGAATTGCTCGTTTGCCGATCCGCGTGCCGACCGCGCTGCCTTCCGGGTACGAGCGGCACATCCGCGTCCCTCCACCATGGAGCGAGCACAAGCCATGTCCAGCGATCGATCCGATTCTCCGTCCGCCGAACCGGCGCGCGATGCCGCCCCGTCGCCGCTCGGGCCCGGCCATCCCGTGGCGCCGCCGTTGCCGCACGATACGCCGTCCAGCGCCGCGCGGCGCCGCTTCCTGCAATCCGCGGCGGCTGCCGCGACCGTCAGCGCCGCATCGCACGTTCATTCGCAGCCGCCGCACGCGGCAGCGCAGCCGGCCGCGCCGCGCCGCGATACGGCGCCGGCGCAGCCCGTGCGTCTCGACATCAACGGGCGCGCGTACACGCTGCAGCTCGAACCGCGCGTGACGCTGCTCGACGCGCTGCGCGAATACGCCGGCCTCACGGGCACGAAGAAGGGCTGCGACCGCGGGCAGTGCGGCGCGTGCACGGTGCTCGTCGACGGGCGGCGCATCAACGCATGCCTGACGCTCGCGGTGATGCACGAAGGCGAGCGGATCACGACCGTCGAAGCGCTGGCGCGCGACGGCGTGCTGAGCCCGGTGCAGCGCGCGTTCGTCGAATACGATGCGTTCCAGTGCGGCTACTGCACGTCCGGCCAGCTCTGCTCCGCGACCGCGCTGCTCGACGAGTTCGCGGCCGGCGCCGGGAGCGCCGCCACCGACGACGTGCGGCGTCGCCCCGCGCGCCTGTCCGACGACGAGATCCGCGAGCGCATGAGCGGCAACCTGTGCCGGTGCGGCGCGTACCCGAACATCGTCGCCGCCGTGCGCGCCGCGCATGCGGCGCACGGCTAGCCGACGGAGGGCACCGCAATGGAAGCGATCTCCTACGAGCGCGCGACCGACGTCGCCGGCGCCGTGCGCGCGGCGCAGCGGCCCGGCACGGCCTTCATCGGCGGCGGCACGAACCTGCTCGACCTGATGAAGGGCGGCGTCGCGCGGCCCGTCACGCTCATCGACATCACGCGGATCGCGGGCCTCGATACGGTCGATGCGCTGCCCGGCGGCGGTATGCGCATCGGTGCGCTCGTGCGCAACAGCGATGCGGCCGATCATCCGCGCCTGCGCGCCGGCTATCCGCTGCTGTCGCAGGCGTTGCTCGCCGGGGCGTCCGCGCAATTGCGCAACATGGCGACCGTCGGCGGCAACCTGATGCAGCGCACCCGCTGCCCGTATTTCTACGACCCCGCGTTCGCGCAGTGCAACAAGCGCGAGCCGGGCAGCGGCTGCGCGGCGATCGGCGGCCACAACCGGATGCACGCGATCCTCGGCGCCAGTCCGCACTGCGTGGCGGTGAATCCGTCGGACATGAGCGTCGCGCTCGCCGCGCTCGACGCCGTCGTGCAGGTGAGCGGCCCGCGCGGCGCACGGCAGATTCCGATCGCGTCGTTTCACCGCTTGCCGGGCGATCGTCCCGATCTCGACACGACGCTCGAACCGGGCGAGCTGATCACCGCGGTGGACTTGCCGCCGCCGCGCTTCGCCGACCATGCGCACTATCTGAAAGTGCGGGATCGCGCGAGCTACGCGTTCGCGCTGGTGTCGGTCGCGGCCGCCTTGCGGATGGACGGCCCGCACGTTGCCGACGCGCGGATCGCGCTGGGCGGCGTCGCCCACAAGCCGTTGCGGGCGCTGGAGGCGGAAGCGCATCTCGCGGGCCGCACGCCGACCGACGCGACGCTGCGCGAGGCGGCCGCGCTGGCGTTGCGCGATGCGCGGCCGCTCGACGGCAATGGATTCAAGGTCGCGCTCGCGCAGCGGGCGATCGTCCGTGCGGTCGCAACGGCAGCCGCCACGACGGGAGGTGTCGCATGAACACGTTGACGGGACAGCCGCTCGACCGTGTCGACGGCGTACTCAAGGTGACGGGCGGCGCGCACTACGCGGCCGAGTTTGCCGATGCGCGGCTCGCGCACGCGGTGCTCGTGACGAGCACGATCGCATCCGGGCGCATCGAATCGATCGATGCGGCGCGCGCCCGCGCGATGCCGGGCGTGCTGATCGTGATCACGCACGAGAACGCGATGCGGCTGCCCGACGGCGGCCGGCCGCCGCTGTCGCCGCCCGCCGGGCGCCGGCTCACGTTGTTGCAGGACGACACGGTGCGCTACAGCAACGAGCCCGTCGCGGTCGTCGTCGCCGAGACGCTCGAGCAGGCGACCGACGCCGCGAACGCCGTGCAGGTGCGCTATCGCGCGAGCGAGGCCGTGCTCGATTTCGCGCAGGCGAAGCACGGCGCGCGCGTGCCGCCGAAACAGCAGGGGCGTGCGATGGACACGCAGCGCGGCGACCTCGATGCCGGCCTGCGCGAAGGCGCGGTGCGCATCGACGCAACCTATACGACGCCGATGCAGCACCACAACCCGATCGAGCCGCACGCGACGATGGCGCGCTGGGACGGCCCGATGCTCACGCTGCACGATGCGACGCAGGGCGTGTCGGGCGCGAGCGCGGCGGTGGCCGCGGTCTTCGGCATCGCACCGGAGCAGGTGCGCGTGATTTCGCCGTTCCTCGGCGGCGGCTTCGGCTGCAAGGGTTCGTCGTGGTCGCACGTGTCGTTGTGCGCGATGGCGGCGAAGCAGGTCGGGCGCCCGGTTCGGCTCGCGCTGACGCGGCCGCAGATGTTCGGCCCGGTCGGCGGGCGGCCGTTCACCGAGCAGCGCATCGTGCTGGCCGCGCGCCAGGACGGGACGTTGACGGCGATGCGCCACGACACGATCGCCACCACGTCGACGTTCGAGGACTGGATGGAGACCTGCGGGATGCCGTCGCGCATCCTGTACGTGGTGCCGAACCACGCGACCACGCACCGGATCGTGTCGCTGAACGTCGGCACGCCGACGTTCATGCGCGCGCCCGGCGAGGCGTCCGGCTCGTTCGCGCTGGAATCGGCGATGGACGAGCTTGCGTGGCGGCTCGGCATGGATCCGGTCGCGCTGCGGCTCGCGAATTACGCGGAAGTCGATCCGCAGGACGGCAAGCCATGGTCGAGCAACGCGCTGCGCGAATGCTACCGCGTCGGCGCGCAGCGCTTCGGTTGGTCGCGCCGTGCCGGCGCGCCGCGCACGATGCGCGACGGCGACACGCTGATCGGCCTCGGGATGGCGGCCGCCACGTATCCGGCGAACCGCAGCGAGGCGTCGGCGCGTGCGCGGATCTTGCCGGACGGCACGGCCGAAGTCGCGTCGGGCACGCAGGACATCGGCACCGGCACCTACACCGTGATGACCCAGGTCGCGGCCGATGCGCTCGGTTTCGCGCCGCGGAACGTGCGCTTCGTGCTCGGCGATTCCAGCCTGCCGCGCGCGCCGGTATCGGGCGGCTCGCAGTCGGCGGCGAGCGTGGCGCCGGCCGTGCGCGAGGCCGCGTGGCAGGCGCGCGCGAAGCTGATCGCGCTGGCGATCGCCGATCCGGGGTCGCCGCTGCACGGCGCCGCGGCCGATGACGTGACGGTCGACAACGGCTGGATCGTGCATCGCGGCGCGCCGTCGCGGCGCGATCCGGCCGCGGCGGTGCTCGCGCGCGCGGGCGGTCGACCGATCGACGCGCAGGCGACGACGAAGCCGGGCGACGAGAAGTCGCGCTACGCGTCTCATTCGTTCGGCGCGGTGTTCGCGGAAGTGCGCGTGGACGCCGAGCTCGGCACGATCCGCGTCCCGCGCATCGTCGGCGTGTACAGCGTCGGGCGTCTGCTCAACGCGAAGACCGCGCGCAGCCAGTTGATCGGCGGAATGGTGTGGGGACTGGGTACCGCGCTCGAGGAGGGTTCGCATCTCGACGTGCGCCGCGGCCGCTTCACGAACGCGAATCTTGCCGAATATCACGTGCCCGTGAACGCGGACATCGGCGCGCTCGACGTGAGTTTCGTCGACGAAAGCGACACGCATTTCAATCCGCTCGGCATTCGCGGCATCGGCGAGATCGGCATCACCGGCGTGCCGGCCGCGATCGCCAATGCGGTTTATCACGCAACCGGCGTGCGGGTGCGCGACTTGCCGATCACGCTCGACAAGGTGGCGATGCCGACGCGTGCGTGAGCCGCGACGTCAGCGCCGCGGCGTCCTGCGCCGCACTTCGCTGCGCAGCCAGTCGAGCCAGGTGCGGATCGCCGCCTCGTGCGGATGGCCGGGGCGCCATACGACGTAGTGCGCATACACGTCGGCGATGCGCACCGTCGACACGCGCACGAGCGTGCCGTCCGCGAGTTCGGGCTCGATCAGCGAGCGGCGCGCGAGCGCGACGCCGCGGCCTTGCCGCGCCGCGTCGATCAGCGCGTTCGTATCGCTGAAACGGGGCGCGCGCGCGGATTCGGTGAGGTCGAGCCGCGCGGCCTGGAACCACGGTTCCCACGGTTGCGCGGGATGGCGCAGCAGTGTCGCGCGGACGAGGTCGGCCGGCGTGCGCGGGGCGATGCCGTCGCGATTGCGGTAGGCGGGGCTCGCGACCGGAAAGATCGTCTCGTTCATCAGCTTCTCGGCGACGACGCCGGGCCAGGTGCCAGGCCCGTAGCGCAGCGCGACGCCGATGCGGTCGCGCTTGCGCAGCGGCGCGAGCGCCACGTCCGGATGCAGCGCGATCGAGATGTGCGGATGCGCGGCGGAGAAGCGCGGCAGGCGCGGCGCGAGCCAGCGCTCGGCGACGCTCGGCAGCACGCTGACGTTCAGCGTCACGTCGCAGGTGCGCGGGCGGCGGCGCACCGCCAGCGCGGGTTCGAACGCGCGTTCGAGCACGCTCAGGCCCTGGCGAACCTGCAGTGCGAGGGCATGCGCGGCGTGCGTCGGCGTCGCACCGTTGCGCTCGCGCGTGAACAGCGGATAGCCGAGCTGCGCCTCGAGCGCGCGGATGTGCTGGCTGACCGCGCCTTGCGTGAGCGCGAGCTCGTCGGCCGCGCGCGTGAAGCTCTGCAGCCGCACGGCGGTTTCGAACGCGCGCAGCGTCTGCAGCGGAGGGAGGTGGATGCGTCGCATACGGGTATTAGTAACACTAATGTCCGAGCACGACAATTCATCGTTTGCCGCGTATCGGTACGCGTTCCTACACTCGGTTCCGTCTTCCACAGCCCCATCGGGCCACACCGCCATGAACGCCTATCGTCTCTACCTTTCGCCGGGCGCCTGCTCGCTTGCCGCCCACATCGCGCTGGAGGAAACCGGCGCGCCGTTCGACGTCGAAATCGTGTCCGTGCGCGAACAGCAGAACCTCGAAGCGCGCTATCTCGCGATCAACCCGAAGGCGCGCGTGCCCGTGCTCGCGATTCCGGGCGAGCCGCGCGTGCTGACCGAAACGCCGGCGATCCTCACGTATCTCGCGCGCCGCTATCCGGACGCGCAACTGCTGCCGCTCGACGATCCGCTGCGCGAGGCGCGCTGCCACGAATGGCTCGCGTGGCTGGTCGGCTGGGTGCACGGCGTCGGGTATGGCGCGCTGTGGCGGCCGGGGCGCTTCATCGACGATCCGGCGCTGCACGGCGCGATCAGCGCGCATGGGCGCGGCACGATCGAGGTCGCGAACGCGTCGATCGAAGCCCTGCTGGCCGACGGGCGCACGTGGGCCGAGCCGGGCGCGCATTCGATCGTCGATCCGTTCCTGCTCGTGCTGTATCGGTGGGGCGTCGCGATCGGGCTCGACATGACGCGGCATCCCGCATGGACCGCTCATGCGCAGCGCGAGGCCGAACGGCCGGCCGCGCGGCGCGCGCTGGCGCGCGAGGCGGCCTGACGGGGGAGCGGGCGTCGCGGGTCCTTGCCGCGACGTCCGAGTGAAACGGGCGGTGGTTATTTCGCCGCGAACAGCGGATAGGTCGCGCCCGCGACCAGCGCGGCCGCGAGCCACACCACGCTCCACGAACTCGCGGCGAGCAGCGGCGGAATCGCGAGCGGCGTCGCGAACAGTCCGAGGTAGACGATCGTGTTCGCCATCCCGAGCGCGGTGCCCGCGTGGTCCGCGCCCGCGAGCGTCGCGAGCTCCGTGTACGCGACGCCATGCCACGCCGACACGCAGATGCCGGCGAACACGAGAATCGCGACGATCGCGGCGAGCGGCACATGCGGGCTGCCGGCCGTCGCCGCCGCGAGCAGCGTGAACGCCCCGGCCGCGACGAACACGGAGCCGCGCAGGTACGCGCGTCGATTGCCGTGCCGGTCGGTATGGCGGCCGCTCCACACCCGCATCACCATCGCGCCGAGCTGCAGCGCGACCATCGCCGCGCTGATGCCGGCCAGGCCGAGCCGGCCGAAGTCGTGCAGGAACACCGTCGCGAACGTGAGCACCGCGAATTGCGGCGCGCACAGCAGGCCGATGCCGAGCACGATGCGCCACACGGGGCCGCTCGCGAGCGGGTTGCGCGCGTGGCCGGCGGTCGGTGGCCGTTGGGCGATGCGGCGCGTCGCGACGGGCGCCGCGGCCGGCTCGGCAGGCGGTTCGTGCAGCCAGCGCCAGGTGAGCGCGGCCGATCCCGCGCACAGCAGCATCAGCGCCCCGAACACCGCGGCGAAGCCGGCATGCGACGCGAGCGACGGCAGCAGCGCCGCGCCGAGACCGCCGCCGAGCGGCACGGCCGTCTGGCGGATGCTCATCGCGAGCCCGCGTTCGCGCTCGCCGAACCAGCGCATCACCGCGCGTCCGCTTGAGCCGTTGACGCTGCCGCCGAGCAGGCCGATGCAGCACATGGCCGCGACGACCCGCATCAGCGGCGGCGCCGCGTGCGCGGTCGGGACGACCGTGCCCACCATCAGCGCGAGCATCGCGGCCGTCGCGACGAGCCCGGTCAGCAGCACGCGGCGGTCGCCGAAGCGGTCGGCGGCGATGCCCCACGGCAGCTCGGACAGCGCGACGCCGAAGCCGAGCGCGCCGAGCACGAGGCCGAGCGCGCCGTTGTCGAGGTGATAGGCCGAGCGCATCCACACGGCCGTGGTCGGAATGCCGGCCGCGGCGGCCGAAAAGCTCATGTTCGCGGCGACGCCGGCGGCCAGCACGCGCCAGCGATGGGCCGGCCCGCGCACGTCGCGGGCTGGCGAAGCAGGAGAAACGATGCACGAAGTGTCCATGACGGCAGGCCCGGTTCGAAGTTGACGTCCACAGTCTGGCGGCCTACATTCATCCTGAAAATCGGAAAGTTTTTGATGAATCGTTCGATGAAACAGGATGGTTGAAATGCCTGGACAAGACCTGCCGCGCGACGGCGGCGAGCCGCTCGCGGGGGCCGATGCCGCGCTGGCGCGGCCCAACTTCGATGTCGCGGCGCTGCGCAGCCTCGTCGCGGGCGTGGATCTCGGCAGTTTCGCCAAGGCGGCCGACCGCGTCGCGCGCTCGTCGTCGGCGGTGAGCGCGCAGATCCGCAAGCTCGAGGAGCAGGCCGGCACGCCGTTGTTCGTGAAGGCCGGACGCGGGCTCGCGCTGACCGACGCCGGCAACGCGATGCTGCACTACGCGCGGCGGATGATCGAGCTGAACGACGAAGCGGCCGCGGCCGTGCGTGGCGTGAATCTCGACGGCTGGGTGCGCGTCGGGTTGCAGGAGGATTTCGGCGAAGCGATCCTGCCCGACGTGCTCGGGCGGTTCGCGCGTGCGCATCCGAAAGTGAAGATCGAGGCGCGCGTGGCGCGCAACGCCGATCTGCTCGACCGGCTCGACGCGAACCAGCTCGATCTGGCGCTCGTGTGGGGCGATCCGGCGTCGGCGGCGCTCGTGTCGCGGGCGGGGATCGACAGCGAAGCGATCGCGCAGGTGCCGATGCAATGGATCGGCGCGGCGGCGGGTGGTGGTGCCGGTGTGCCGGATGGCGGCGGGGATGCCGGCGTGACGGGCCGTGTCGACGAAACCGGCGGTCGCGCCGTGCACGCGACGGGCGAGGCGTTGCCGCTCGTCGTGTTCGACCGGCCGTGCCGGTTCTTCGGCGCGGCGACCGATGCGCTCGACCGCGCGGGGGTGCCGTGGCGCGTCGCGTTCACGACGCCGAGCCTGGCCGGGCTATGGGCGGCCGCGGCGGCCGGCCTCGGGCTGACGGTGCGCTCGCATTACGGGCTGCCCGCGTCGGTGCGCGTGCTCGATGCGGCGTCGTGCGGGCTGCCGGCGCTGCCTGGCCTGCCGCTGATCCTGCTGCGGCGCACGTCGTCGGCGACGCCGACGGTCGACCGGCTTGCGCGGATCGTGACGCAGGCGGTGCGGGGGGCGACGGGGGCGGAAGGCGCGGCGTTGGCGGCCTGACGACACGTTCGCGATGGTCACTGCCGGTTATCCGACAGCCCCTCTGCCGATTGGCCGAATGGATCGATCGGGCGAACCTGACTACAGTGATGATCATCTGAAACGGAGGTCATCATGCAAAAAGCGAATGTTCCCGGTGCCGGCGCGATCGATCCTGCGCATCGGACGGATGGTTCGATCCGCAGTGACGGGGAACCCGCCGATCAGTCCGCGCCTGCCTCGCTACCCGTTCGGTTCGGGGTCCTGCAGGGACAGGTCCGGATCGCGGACGACTTCGATGCGCCGCTGCCCGATTATCTGCTGGATGCTTTCGAAGGACGGTGATGCGCCTGTTGCTCGATACGCACATCTTCCTGTGGATCGCGACCAACGATCCGAGGCTCAGCACGCGTGCGCGCAGACTGATCTCGGCTGCTGACGAACGCTTCGTCAGCAGCGCGAGCATCTGGGAGGCCGCCATCAAGGCCGGCCTTGGGAAGCTCGACATCGACGTTGGCGAGCTGATCCGCGCAATCAGCGCAAGCGGGATTCGCGAGTTACCGGTTCGCGCCGTACATGGAGCCGCGGTGCGCGATTTGCCTCATCACCATCGCGATCCTTTCGATCGATTGCTGGTCGCGCAGGCGCGACATGAACCCCTTCGGCTTGTGACGGCCGACGCGCATCTGGCTCGGTATGACCGGTCCCTGGTTTTGACAGTTTGAAATAATCCGTCGGGGCGGGATTCATCTGCCGCCAGCGCCATGCGTGGCTTAGCGGCCTATGCCGTGGCGACGTCCGGCTCGATTGCTTCGAGCGCCGCGCAAAGCGCGTCCAACCGTGCTCGCAACCCTTCGCTCGCCGGCACGAACGGCAGCCGCAATCCGTCCTCGCACCACCCTTGCGCGGCGAGCACGGCCTTCACCGGCGCCGGGTTCGGTTCCGCGAACAGCGCCGCGACGAGCGGCTGCAGCGCGACCGACAGGCGCCGCGCATCGGCGAGCCGCCCGTCGCGCAGCCATGCGTGAATCCGCACATGCCAGTCGGGCAGCACGTGCGCACTGCTCGCGATCGCGCCGTGCGCGCCCGCGCACATCGCCGCGAAGTTCTGGTTGTCGTCGCCGGACAGGATCGCGAGCGGCGTGTCGTGCACCAGCCGGCTCATCCGGTCGAGCGTGCCGCCGCATTCCTTGATGCCCGCGACGCGCGGATCGCGGGCGAGCGCCTGCAGCGTGTCCAGTTCGACGTTCACGCCGGTGCGGTACGGGATGTTGTAGACGAGCACCGGCAGGTCGGCCGCGTCGACGACCGCCTCGACATGGCGGCGGATGCCGTCCTGGGTCGGCCGCACGTAGACGGGCGGCGTGACGAGCAGCCCGTCCGGGCGCAGCGCCGCGAGTTCCCGTGCGCGGGCGGCCGCGAAATGCGTCGCGCTCGCGGTCAGCCCGACGACGATCGGCAGCCCGGGCGCCGCGTCGCGCAGCGTCGCGAACACCGCGTCCTGTTCGCGCGCGTCGAGCAGCACGCCTTCGCCGGTCGTCGCACCCGCGACGAAACCCGCGATGCCCGCGGCCGCATAGTGGCGCGCAAGCCGCGCGAGCGCCGCATGGTCGACCTCGCCGTGGTGGAACGGCGTGATGATCGGCAGCCAGATACCTTCGAAACGTGTGTTCATGCAAAACCTCAGGGTGGAAACGGAGTGGGAAGGAACCGTTCCGCCGGCGGCGTGCCGGAGCGAGGCGTGCGTGCAAGGAGAATGAAACGACCTGCGGGCATCCCGTCCGGCATTCGCCTGACGGGACGCGACGCCCCCGTCAGTCGAGGAGTCGTTTTTTCAGTTTCAGCCCGGCCGCGCGCGCGCCTGCCGCGACGGCGGCGAGGATCGAGGGCGAGCGCAGGGTAGCGGACATGGATGAACCGTGAATGGGCTGAGCGGCGATCTTAACACCGGAGCGGCGGCGCGCGCGAGCCCCGGCCGCCGCTTAGCATGATTCGAGATTTGCTTTCCACGACTGATTGGAAAGCGCGCCGCGCCCGGCCGCTAGAATGCCCGCTTACGTTTCGATGACAGCGCGTACGCGTGCGGTCACGCACATTCACCACCACTGGAAACGGGGCATATCACGATGGCAAGCATCAAGGGGATCGGCCGCTGGCTGCACACGGGCGCGGCGGCGGCGCTGGTCGTGGCGGCGACGGCCGCGCACGCGGACACGTCGATCCTGAACGTGTCGTACGACGTGACGCGCGAGCTGTACAAGGACATCAACGCGAGCTTTGCCGCCGCCTACAAGCAGAAGACCGGCGAGACGGTCACGATCAAGCAGTCGCACGGCGCATCGAGCGCACAGGCGTTGTCGGTGCTGCAGGGGCTGCAGGCCGACGTCGTGACGATGAACCAGCCGAACGACATCGACCTGCTCGCCGAGCGCGGCCAGTTGCTGCCGAAGGACTGGCGCGCACGCTTCCCGGACAACAGCTCGCCGTACTCGACGACGATGGTGTTCCTCGTGCGCAAGGGCAACCCGAAGGCGATCAGGGACTGGAGCGATCTCGCGAAGCCGGGCGTCCAGGTGATCATCGCGAACCCGAAGACGTCGGGCAACGGCCGCTATGCGTATCTCGCCGCATGGGGCTTCCAGAAGCAGAAGGGTGCGACCGACCAGCAGGCGCTCGACTTCGAGAAGGCGATCTTCCGCAACGTGCCGGTGCTCGATTCGGGCGGCCGCGGCGCGACGACGACGTTCACGCAGCGCGGCATCGGCGACGTGCTCGTCACGTTCGAGAACGAGGTCGCGCTGATGGACACGGGCGCATCGGGCGCGCAATTCGACGCGGTGTATCCGTCGGCGAGCATCCTCGCGGAGCCGCCCGTCGCCGTCGTCGACAAGGTGGTCGACAAGAAAGGCACGCGCAAGGTCGCGCAGGCGTATCTGGATTACCTGTACACGCCGGAAGCGCAGGAGATCATCGCGCAGCACCATCTGCGCCCGCGCGACGCGGCCGTGCTGAAGAAGCATGCGGCCGAGTTCAAGGCGCTGAAGACGTTCAGCGTCGAGCAGGTCTTCGGCAGCTGGGCGAACGCGCAGAAGACCCATTTCGCCGACGGCGGCACGTTCGACCAGGTGATCGTCGACCGGAAGTGAGCGCGGCGCGCACGACGCGCGCGCTCGCATGACGACGCAGCCGGCCGCTCCCGCGGCCGGCTTTTTTTGTGCCTGCGCGGCGGATTTCCGTTCCGAGCCGGCCCGCATTCCCGGCCGCCGCCGCGCGTGCTACGCTCATCGCCTCCCTGCAACCGGCGCCGCGCGATGAACGTCGATTCGTCCTCCCCAGCCTCCCGCGGCCGTGGCCGCAAGATCTGGTCGGGCACCCGCCCGGTGATCGCGTACGGGATGCCGCCGCTCGGCTGGCGCGACTTCTACCATCGCGCGCTGACGGTGAGCTGGCCGGTGTTCTTCCTGTCGCTTGCGGTGCTGTTCCTGCTGCTCAACGGCGGCTTCGCGACGCTCTATCTGCTCGGCCATGCGCCGATCGCGAACCAGTCGCCGGCGGGCTTCGGCGGCGCGTTCTTCTTCAGCGTCGAGACGCTCGCGACCGTCGGCTACGGCGACATGCATCCGCAGACGGTCTATGCGCACCTCGTCGCGACGTTCGAGATCTTCGTCGGGATGTCGGGCATCGCGCTGGCCACCGGGCTCGTGTTCGCGCGGTTTTCGCGGCCGCAGGCGAAGATCCTGTTCGCGCGCTACGCGATCGTGCGGCCGCTGAACGGCCGGATGACGCTGATGGTGCGCGCCGCGAATGCCCGCCAGAACGTGATTGCCGAGGCGCAGGCGAAACTGCGGCTGATGCGCGTCGAAGGCACGCACGAGGGCTACTCGCTGCGCAAGATTCACGACCTGCCGCTCGTGCGCAGCGAGCATCCGATCTTCCTGCTCGGCTGGAACCTGATGCACGTGATCGACGAGTCGAGCGCGCTGTTCGGCGAGACACCCGAATCGCTCGCCGCGCGCGACGCGCAATTGCTGATCACGATCGAGGGCTCGGACGAGACCACCGCGCAGGTCATGCAGGCGCGTCATGCGTGGGCGCATGGCGAGATCCGCTGGCGCCACCGCTATGTCGACCTGATGCACGACGAGGACGGCATCACGCACATCGATTACACGCATTTTCACGAAGTCGTGCCGATCGACGTCGACACGGACGAGCGTGGTTCGCCGGGCGTGGTGATCGACGCGGACGCGTCATCGCCGGGGCCGGCCGCGCAGGCGTGATCGAGGGCGGCGGGGCGCCGCCCGTTCGGGCGTCACGCGTGCAGCAGACGCGCCGCTTCGCGCTGTTCGATCGCGACCGCGCGGCGGAACGCGTCGCGGTCCTCGGCGCGCGCGACGTAGTCGCCGAGCACGCCTTCGTGCGGCAGCAGATGTGCGTCGAACGCGATCTTCAGCGTGCTGGCCAGCAGCAGGTCGGCCGCGGTGAAGCGGTCGCCGACGAGCCAGCGGCTGTGGGCGAGCGCTTGCGCGAGCGCGCGCTGCACGCGCGCGATGTTGCCCCAGCCGAACGCGACCGGATTGCCGGACGCGCCGGTGAATTTCTCGGCCATCGCCGGTTCGAGACACGTCGGTGTGAAGAACATCCACTGAAGGAAACGGCCGCGCAGCGGATCGTCGGGCGCGACGCCGAGCCCGGCGCCGGGGCAACGGTCGGCGAGATAGAGCAGCACGGCGCCCGATTCGGCGAACGGCGCGCTGCCGTCGTCGAGCGCGGGCAGCTTGGCCATCGGGTTGACCTGCACGAACGCATCGCTGCCCTGCTCGTGCGAGCGCAGGTCGATCGGCACGAGTTCGTACACCACACCGAGTTCCTCGAGCATCCACAGCGCCCGGAATGCCCGGGTCTTCGGCCAGTAGTAGAGCTTCATCGCGCCTCCGCGTTTGGGTGCTGCTGTCGATCCGGTGGATGCTCAAGCGTACCCGAGCGCGGGAGGTTCGGACAGAGGAACCCGGCCATGGGCGCCGGTCGGTTGCGTGTGCCTGATTCGGTGCGCGGGAGCACGGATGAACCGGGCGAAATGCCTCGTGAAGCCTTCGGCAACGGGAGTTCAATGAATGACTAGTTATTTATAAACTAGTTATAAAAATCGAGAGGTCTCAACGCAAATCCGCATCGTTACGATGCGCCCGGCCGCATTCCGCCGTACCCGCGCATACTGCAACGCGATCGTCCGGCTGCGACCGGAAACGCGCCGCCGCAATAACGAGGAGACAAGTCACGCATGACAAACGACGATCGCACCACGTTCGTTCCGCGCAGAACGCCCGAATCGGCGGCCATGGTGGCTGAGGTCAGACGGGCGATGGCGATCACCGCGCGGCTCAACCGCCTGACGTTCGACGATGCGGCCGACGTGCGCGCATTGTTCGGTGAACTGATCGGCACGCAGGTCGACGACGGCTTCGTGCTGATCCCGCCGTTCCATGCGACCGGCGGCACCGGCATGAAGCTCGGGCGCAACGTGTTCGTCAACCAGAACTGCACGTTCTACGATCTGGGCGGACTCGAGATCGGCGACGACGTGATGATCGGCCCGAACGTCAGCCTGATCACGTCCGGTCATCCGGTCGAACCTTCGCGGCGGCGCGATGGCGTGGTCGCGAAGCCGATCGTGATCGAACGCAACGTGTGGATCGGCGCGGGCGCGACGATCATCGGCGGCGTGACGATCGGCGAGAACGCGGTCGTCGCGGCCGCGGCCGTCGTCACCCGGGACGTGCCGCCGAATACGCTGGTCGGCGGCAATCCGGCGAAGGTCATCCGGTCGATCGCCGAATAACGTCGTCCGGGCGCGCGTGCCGGTGCGGTGAGGCGTCGTCGAACGGATGTGGACAACCCGTCGCCCCAGCCACTCGAAACGCTGTGCACCTGAACGGTGAGCGTGCCGCCGAGGCCGACCGGACAAGCCCTCCGGGCTTTCCGCTGCTTTCGTCCAACCACGCATCCGCCGACCGGCGGATGAAAATCCGGTCGCGTGCCGGGTTGTGGATATCCGCGCCGCGAAACGACTCGGCGCGCTGTGGTTTTCACAGGTGAGGGTGACCGGATGCGGCGCGATAGATGACGCAGGTTGTGGACAACTCGCGGCAAGACGAAGCGAAATGCTGTGAAATTCGATGGTGAGTGTCGCGCCCGATCACGCGGGGCGCCTGCAGCGGCGCGGGTTTCGCGCCGTTTGCCGCGGTTCGGCGCGCCGCGCATTCTAGCCGACTGTCGCGAGCGCGTGACTGCCGCATACGCGCCCGGGGACGTATGCATCCGGCTCCGGCCCCAATCGAAGGGCTGTGCATTCTAACGGTGAGCGCCGGCGCGTGGTTCGCAACATGCGGGTTTCGGTGCGCGTCTTCGCCTGTTCGCCGGACTCGACGCATCGTGTAACCCAATGGTGAATCTGGGCCCGTGATCTGCGCGCAGCGCGCGAAGAAGCGGCAACTCGACCGATGAAGCCACGCGAAGCACCGTCCGTGTCACGCCTGGACGCGAGGTTGCGAGCGAGGCGTCTACGCATTCCCGTGTGGATATCCGGCCGCCGAAACGACGCTCGCCACTGTGACTTTCGACGGTGAGCATCGGCGCTTCGTCGGGCGCGGTGCTGCTTCCGGTACGGATTGCCGGTCGCCGATGGGTTTCGACGCGTGCATCCTCCGTCGATCCAGGCACATTCGTCCATGTGGATATCCGGTTCCCGGGACCACTCGAAGCGCTGTGTTTTTCGACGGTGAGGGTGCGCGCCAGGCCGGCGGGCAACGCTGGTCCGGGCGTGGAAAACTGTCGCGGCAACCACTCGAAGTCCTGTGTATTTCAACGGTGAGGGTGAAGCGATAGTCCCTCGACCGGCGTATTCCGGCGCGACCGTCCGCCGGACGGACGTACTCGCGCGCCTGTGTATCCGACCGGTGAGGGCGAGCAGCCGAGCGACGAAATGCGCAGGCTCCAATGTGGACATCCGCCCACAAACCGACTCGCCGCGCTGTGAATTTCAACGGTGAGCGTCGGCCTCCGAGCGCCCTGCATGCCGATTCCGGAGGTGGACATCCCGCCCCCGACGCCACTCGAAACGCTGTGCAATCGAACGGTGAGCGCGCTTGCCCGACCGGCCGAAGGACGCGTCGTTGTGGACATCCGCCGCCACCGACCAATCGGAACGCTGTGCATTTCGACGGTGAGCGTGACGTCCCGATGCCGCCGAAACCCTTGCCGCTCGGGGTTCGAGCGCCCTCCACCCGGCTGGCGGCGAGCGTTGCGGCACGCACCGGCTTTTCTGCCGAACCACTCGACCGCCCTGACGCGCCGCCCGTCACGCTCCCGCCACCCGCGCGAAAACTCTCTCAAATCACGGCAAAAAGCTGCGCAGTTTTTCTCGCCACGGGCCGGTCCGCGCAAGATGAGAAAAAACATTCTCGCCGGCGCGCGAAAAAATAGAGCCATTCGCTGCCGGCACCCGCGCGTCATCCGACGCTCCGCCGCGCACGGCCCAGAACAGCACAATCCGGAGACATCCCCTCATGACCGCCCGCCTGCCCGTCGACGGCACGCCTGCCCTGTCCGACTACCGCCTGACCGATAACCTGACCGCGACGCGCGGCCGGATCTTCCTGACCGGCACGCAGGCGCTGATTCGCCTGCTGCTGATGCAGCGCACGGTCGACACCGAACAGGGGCTCAACACGGCCGGTTTCGTCAGCGGCTATCGCGGCTCGCCGCTCGGCATGGTCGACCAGCAGCTGTGGAAGGCGAAGAAACTGCTCGACACCAGCGGCGTGCGCTTCCTGCCGGCGATCAACGAGGAACTCGGCGGCACGGCCGTGCTCGGCACGCAGCGGGTCGAGGCCGACCCCGAGCGCACGGTCGAGGGCGTGTATGCGATGTGGTACGGCAAGGGCCCGGGCGTCGATCGCGCGGGCGACGCGCTGAAGCACGGCAACGCGTACGGTTCGTCGCCGCACGGCGGCGTGCTGGTCGTCGCGGGCGACGACCATGGCTGCGTGTCGTCGTCGATGCCGCACCAGAGCGACTTCGCGATGATGGCGTGGCACATGCCGGTCGTGAACCCGTCGAACATCGCCGACATGCTCGAATTCGGCCTGTACGGCTGGGCGCTGTCGCGCTACTCGGGCGCGTGGGTCGGCTTCAAGGCGATCTCGGAAACGGTCGAGTCGGGCTCCACCGTCGACCTCGATGCGTTGCAGACGCGCTGGCCGGCGCCGGCCGGCTTCACGCCGCCGGCGGGCGGCCTGCACAACCGCTGGCCCGACCTGCCGAGCCTCACGATCGAGGCGCGCCTCGCCGCGAAGCTCGACGCGGTCCGCCATTTCGCGCGCGCCAACAGCATCGACAAATGGATCGCGCCGAGCACCCACGCGAACGTCGGCATCGTCACCTGCGGCAAGGCGCACCTCGACCTGATGGAGGCGCTGCGCCGCCTCGACCTGACGGTCGCCGATCTCGACGCGGCCGGCGTGCGGATCTACAAGGTCGGCCTGTCGTATCCGCTCGAAATGACGCGGCTCGAGACCTTCGTCGACGGGCTGGCTGAAGTGCTGGTGGTCGAGGAGAAGGGTCCGGTCATCGAGCAGCAGATCAAGGACTACCTGTACAACCGCACCGAAGGCGCGCGCCCGCGCGTGCTCGGCAAGCACGACGCGGCCGGCGGGTGCCTGCTGTCGGAGCTGGGCGAGCTGCGCCCGTCGCGCATCCTGCCGGTGTTCGCCGACTGGCTCGCGCGGCACAAGCCGGCGCTCGACCGCCGCGAGCGCGTCGTCGATCTCGTCGCGCCGCAGATCCTGTCGAACGAGGCCGACGCGGTGAAGCGCACGCCGTACTTCTGCTCGGGTTGCCCGCACAACACGTCGACGAAGGTGCCCGAAGGCTCGATCGCGCAGGCCGGCATCGGCTGCCACTTCATGGCGTCGTGGATGGAGCGCGACACGACGGGCCTGATCCAGATGGGCGGCGAGGGCGTCGACTGGGCCGCACACGCGATGTTCACGAACACGAAGCACGTGTTCCAGAACCTCGGCGACGGCACCTACTTCCACTCGGGCATCCTCGCGATCCGCCAGGCGGTCGCCGCGAAAGCGAACATCACGTACAAGATCCTCTACAACGACGCGGTCGCGATGACGGGCGGCCAGCCGGTCGACGGCAGCATCTCGGTGCCGCAGATCGCGCGGCAGGTCGAGGCGGAAGGCGTGTCGCGCTTCGTCGTGGTGTCCGACGAACCGGAGAAGTACGACGGCCATCACGGGCAGTTCCCGACGGGCACGACGTTCCATCACCGCAGCGAACTCGATGCGGTGCAGCGCGAATTGCGCGAGACGCCGGGCGTCACCGTGCTGATCTACGACCAGACCTGCGCGGCGGAGAAGCGCCGCCGCCGCAAGAAAGGCGAATTCCCCGACCCGGACAAGCGCCTGTTCATCAACGACGCGGTCTGCGAAGGCTGCGGCGACTGCGGCGTGCAGTCGAACTGCCTGTCGGTCGAGCCGCTCGAGACGCCGCTCGGCCGCAAGCGCCGCATCGACCAGTCGTCGTGCAACAAGGACTATTCGTGCGTGAACGGCTTCTGCCCGAGCTTCGTGACGGTCGAAGGCGCGGCGCTGAAGAAGGCCGCCGGCGCCGCGTTCGACGAAGCGGCGCTCGCCGCGCGCGTCGACGCGCTGCCGGTGCCGGCGACGCATCTCGATGCCGCGCCGTTCGACATGCTCGTGACGGGCGTGGGCGGCACCGGCGTCGTGACGGTCGGCGCGCTGATCAGCATGGCCGCGCATCTCGAAGGCAAGAGCGCGTCGGTGCTCGACTTCATGGGCTTCGCGCAGAAGGGCGGCTCGGTGCTGTCGTTCGTGCGGATCGCGTCGAGCGACCGCTGGCTGAACCAGGTGCGCATCGACACGCAGCAGGCCGACGTGCTGCTCGCGTGCGACATGGTCGTCGGCGCGAGCGCCGAGGCGCTGCAGACGGTGCGTCACGAGCGTTCGCGGATCGTCGTCAACACGCACCGGATCCCGAACGCGTCGTTCGTGCAGAACCCCGACGCGAACCTGCATGCGGACGCACTGCTCGAGAAGATGCGCCACGCGGCCGGCGACGGCTACCTGTCGAGCTGCGACGCGCAGGCGCTCGCGGCGAAGTTCCTCGGCGATTCGATCGGCGCGAACATCCTGATGCTCGGCTACGCATGGCAGCTCGGCCTCGTGCCGGTGTCGCTCGCCGCGATGATGCGCGCGATCGAGCTGAACAACGTCGCGGTGC
Organism: Burkholderia sp. EMB26; assembly: GCF_024730645.1. Classification (NCBI taxonomy): domain Bacteria; kingdom Pseudomonadati; phylum Pseudomonadota; class Betaproteobacteria; order Burkholderiales; family Burkholderiaceae; genus Burkholderia; species Burkholderia sp. EMB26. Next base: position 3,321,137 of record NZ_CP078070.1, on the reverse strand, counting down.
CGATGAACAAGCTCGCGTTCTCGATCGGCCGGATGGCGGCCGGCGACGCGGCGGGCCTCGACGCGTTGTGGAACGCGCGCCATGCGGTGGCCGTCCATGCCGCGCCGGAGACGCTCGCCGAGCTGATCGCCGATCGCGAAGCGCGCCTCGACGCCTACGGCGGCGCGCGCTACGTCGAGCGCTACCGGGCGCTGGTGAGTGCGGCGCGCGCGAAGGGCGACGACACGCTGACGCGCGCGGTCGCGACGACGTTCTACCGGCTGCTCGCGGTGAAGGACGAATACGAAGTCGCGCGGCTGTACACGGACGACGCGTTCCGCACCGCGCTCGAAGCGCAGTTCGAAGGCGTGCCGGGCCAGGCGTACCGCGTGAAGTTCAACCTCGCGCCGCCGACGGTCGCGAAGGCCGGCAGCGACGGCAGCACGCCGAAGAAGCGCGTGTTCGGCCAGTGGATGTGGCCGGTGCTCGGCCTACTGGCGCGCGTGCGCAGCCTGCGCGGCACGTGGCTCGATCCGTTCGGCCGCACCGTCGAGCGCAAGATGGAGCGCGCGCTGGCCGACGACTACGAGACCACGCTCACGCGCGCGTTCGCCGCGATGACCCCCGGCAATGCGACGCAGGTCGCGCAACTGGCCGACCTGCACGCCCGCGTGCGCGGCTTCGGTCACGTGAAGGTGCGCAACCTGGCCGGCGTGAAGCGCGCGGAACGCGAGCTCGCGTTGCAGCTCGGCATCGACGCGGCGACGAGCGCGGCCGTGCAGCACGCGCTCGACGAGATGAAGGGCGCGGGGATGCTGAAGGGGATTCCGGTCGTCGTCGCAAAGTAACGCGAACGCGAGTGGATGCGAAAACGGCGACGCGGGTGCGTCGCCGTTTTTTCATGCATGCCGGTTGCCGCGCGCAGGCCGTTGCAGGCCCGTCAAAGAATGCCTTTCTTGCGCGTCGACAGCGCGGTTTCCGACAGGTCGATCTCGCGAATCAGCTTCGTCAGCGTCTCGTCGGAAATCTTGCTGTCGCTGCGCAGCCGGTACAGCGCCGAGCGCTCCGCGCGCACGGCCGCGATCCGCATCTGCAGCTCCATCGTTTCGGCCTGCTTCGCTTCCGCGCGCGGCGTGGGGCCGTCCTCGGCCAGCGCGGCGAGCCGGCGGCGATACTGGTCCATCACGCGTGCGGAGATGTCCGCGCAGCGCGCCGCGCCCGATTCGTCGAGATCGGCCGAAATCGCGTCGTGCGACGAATCGATCGCGCGGATCGCGGCCTGCGCGGCGGCCGAGCGCGCGGTGCGCTCCTCGTCGCCGAGCGGGTTGCGCGACGAGCGCACGCCGCGCAGCAGCAGCGGCAGGCCGATCACCGCGACGATCAGCGAGCCGAGGATCACGGCCGACGCGATGAAGATCGCGGTGTCGCGGCCGGGCAGCGGCGCGCCGTCGGACAGCGCGACCGGGATCGACAGCACGCCGGCGAGCGTGACCGCGCCGCGCACGCCGCCGACCGTCATCACCGCGATCGTGCGCACGCCGGCCATCGTGCCGGCGAGGCCCTGGCGCGCGGCGCGGCGGCTCGCGAACCAGCGCAGCAGCCATACCCACAGGAAGCGGATCGCATACAGCGCGAGCATCATCGCGCACACGTTGAAGATCATGCGGCCGACCAGCGCGTCGCTCGTATGGTGCGCGTCGACGAGCGCGCGGCCGATGATGTGCGGCAACTGCAGCCCGAGCATGATGAACACCATGCCGTTGAACACGAACTCGATCATCGCCCACGTGCTTTCGGCGCGCACGCGCGACGCGACGGTGCTTTTGCGCGAGAAGCTCGTGTAATTCATCATCATCCCGGCCGACACGGCCGCGAGCACGCCCGACAGGTCGAGGTGCTCGGCGAACAGGTAGGCCGCGAACGGCACCAGCAGCGTCATCACGATGCCGGGCGCCGGGTCGCCTTCCTGTTCGGCGTTCAGGAAGCGTGTCGACAGCGCGCTGAACAGCCAGGACACGATCGCGCCCGTCGCGAGCCCGCCGGCCGCGACGATCACGAACGTGACCGACGCGGCGCGCAGCGAGAACACGCCGGTCAGCGCGGCCGCGATCGCGAACTTCAGCGCGACGAGGCCCGACGCGTCGTTCATCAGCGCCTCGCCTTCGAGGATGTGCATCAGTTGCGGCGGGATGCGACCCTTGCCGGCGATGCCCGACAGCGCGACCGCATCGGTCGGCGACAGCACGGCCGCGAGCGCGAACGCGATTGGCAGCGGTAACTCGGGAATCAGCCAGTGGGCGAAGTAGCCCACTGCGAGTACCGTCATGAACACGAGCCCGAACGCGAGCATCAGGATCGCGCGGCGCTGCAGGTATAGCTCGCGTTTCGGAATCCGCCAGCCGTCCGCGAACAGCAGCGGCGGAATGAACAGCAGCATGAAGATCTCGGGATCGAACGTGACGTGCAGGTTCAGCTTCGGCCACGCGAGCATCGCGCCGAACGCGATCTGCATCAGCGGCAGCGGCAGTTGCAACGGCAGGAGGCGCGTGACGGCGCCGGACAGCGCGACGGTCAGCAGCAGAATGAGGACGGTGAAGACGATTTCCATCGATACGGCGGATAGGCAGAATGAAACGATCGTACGGAGTGTAGCGTGCCGACGTGACGGATGCGCTCGAACGGGCGGTGCGTGCGCACGGAAATGGTGCATCGACGGCGCGCCACGGTGGTGCGGCAGCCCGGCGCGACCCTGCGGCGCACGGCTCATGCGCACCTTGCACGGAGCTTGCTTGAGGGAGAGCAGCCGCCCGGCCCGCGCCGGGCAACCGAGGGTCCAACCATGACATTGCGCGCGCCGTCCCGGTCGTCGTCCGTGACGCCGGACGGCGCGTTCGAGTGCATCACCAGGAGAAGGGCATGACGATCGTGCAACAGGAGCGTCCGGCCGCCGCGTCGCCGTACCGGTTCGAGCGGGAGATGAGCTCCGGCTTCGAACGGCTGGCGACGCAGCACCGCGACCTGACGCTCACGACCGTGTTCCAGCCGATATTCAGCCTGTCGCACCAGCGTGCGGTCGGCTACGAGGCGCTGCTGCGCGCGCACGATGCGCTCGACCGCGCCGTGTCGCCGCTCGACGTGTTCGGCGAAGCCGCGCGCCAGGGCGAACTGCTGCAGCTCGACCGGCTCGCGCAGGCGCTGCATCTGGAGAACTTCGCGCTGCTCGGCGCCGAGCGCGAGTGGCTGTTTCTCAACGTCCATCCGGGCGTGCTCACCGACCCGTTCCAGGCGGCCGCGCTGCTCGCGAACCTGAAGCGGCTCGGCATGCCGCCGCGGCGCATCGTGCTCGAAGTGCTCGAACAGCGCGCGGAGGACGTCGAGCGGCTCGCGGAGGCCGTGCGCGCGTTCCGCACGCAGGGTTTCCTGATCGCGCTCGACGATTTCGGCGCGGGCCATTCGAACCTCGAGCGGATCTGGCAGCTGAACCCGGACATCGTGAAGCTCGACCGGATCATGCTGTCGCACGCGGCACATCGCACGGGACTGACCGCGATCCTGCACGGGCTCGTGACGCTGTTGCACGAGGCCGGCAAGCTGGTGCTCGTCGAAGGGATCGAGACCGAGCACGAAGCGCAGATCGCGCTGTCGTGCGAGGCCGATTTCGTGCAGGGCTACTACTTCGGCCGGCCGGCGCCGGGGCTGCCCGACAGCGCGGCCGCGACCGGCTGCATCGGCGAGCTGACCGAGCGCTTTCGTCAGCAGACCGAAGCGCGCGAGCGGCGCGACACGCAGCGGCTCGCGCCGTACCTGCGCGCGTTCGAACGGGCGGCCGAGCGCCTCGAGGCCGGCGAGCCGCTCGACGAGGTGTGCTGGAACTTCCTCGCGCTCGACGCGGCCGCGCGCTGTTTCCTGCTCGATGCGCAGGGCCGGCAGTCGGGCCGCAACGTCGTGCTGCGCGCGGATCGCGCGCTGGCCGAGGCGCGCTTTTCGCCGCTGGCGGACGCGCAGGGCGCGAACTGGCTGCGCCGGCCGTATTTCCGCTCGGCGATCGCCGAACCGGGGCGCGTGCAGGTCACGCGGCCGTACCTGTCGATCAACGAGGCGCAGCCGTGCGTGACGCTGTCGGTGGCCGTGCGCGTCGGCGATGCGCAGCGCGTGCTGTGCGGCGACATCGACTGGGTCGACGACGACGCGCCAGTCGCGTAGCGACGCACGGCGCGCATGCGGTGAGCAGCGAGCGGGGCGCGGGGCGGCCGTTGCGTTCACCGCGGGCTTCCCCGACAATGGCGCGACCGCGGCCATCGTGACCGCGCGCGCCGTCCCGGGGGCCACCATGGCGGCGAATAAAAAAGGAAAAAAACCATGAAACGACCGATTTCGCTGACCATCCTCGCGTGGGTCATCATCGTGACCAACGCGATCACCTGCGTGTATACGCCGTTCTCGATCGGCATGCCGACCACCCAGGCGCTGCTGTCGCACTACCTGCTGCCCGTCTGGGCGACGCTCGGCATCAGCGTGATCATCGAAGCCGCGAACGTCGTGATCGGCATCGCGATCCTCAAGGGGCGCGAGTGGTCGCGCAAGGCCTACGTCGCGACGTCGGTGTTCGGCTTCGCGTTTTCGTTCATCAACATGCCGAAGTCGATGTTCGCGGTGCTGATCCCCGGCTTCCTGCTGTTCGCGCTGTTCATCTACCTGCTGTTCCGGCGTCCCGCGACCGCGTATTTCCGGCACGCCCTCGCGTGAACGTCGTGCGCAACGCGCTGGCGATCGTGCTGTTCACGATCGCCGGCTTCGGCGTGATGGCCGCGCAGATGGCCGCGTTCCTGAAAGTCGGGCAGGCGGGTGTGACGGTCGTATTCGTCGCCGTGTTGTTCACGGCGTCGGCCGTGCTGCTGGCTGCGGGCGCGTTTGCCGGCGCATTCCGGCCGCGTGCGCGCGGCGCGGGCATCACGCTGCTGGCCGCGGCCGCGACCACCGCGCTCGGGATGATCGGCTGGGGAATGCTCCTGCTCACACCGGCGATCGTCGACATGATGCAGCAGCAGGGCGCGTACTTCGACGCGCGCATGTTCCGGTTCGTGTCCGGCACCGCGGTGACGGCGTTGTCCGCGCTCGTCGGCGTCTGGCTCGTGCGGCGCGGCTGAAGGACATGGCTGAAATGCGCGACTGAAATACGCGGCCGCCGGCACGCTGGCGTCCGTCACGCGGCTCGGCTAGGATGCGCGAATTATCCAGACGATTCGCGGGCCGCCCATGAACCGACATGCCGCTTCTTCCGTCCTCCTCGAAGTGATCGCCACGACCGTCGGCGATGCCCAGGCCGCCGCCCGCGCGGGCGCCGACCGCCTCGAACTCGTGACCGCGATCACCGAAGGCGGGCTGACGCCGAGCGTCGGCCTGATCGAGGCCGTCGTGGCCGCCGTGCCGATTCCCGTCAACGTGATCGTGCGTCCGCACAGCCGCTCGTTCGTCTATGACGCCGACGACCTGCGCGTGATCGAGCGCGACGTGCGCGCGGCCGTCGCGGCCGGCGCGAACGGCGTCGTGTTCGGCGCGCTCGACTCGCGCGGCGACGTCGATCTCGGCGCGCTGGCCCGGATCGCGGCCGCCGCGGACGGGCGCGCGCTCACGTTTCACCGCGCGTTCGACGTCGCGCGCGATCTGAACGCCGCGTTCGACGCGCTGCTGCGCGTGCCGGCCGTCACGTCCGTGCTGACGTCGGGCGGTCATCCGTCGGTGCTCGACGCGGTTGCGACGATCACGCGGCTCGTGCGGCAGGCGGCGGGCACGACTTGCACGGTGCTGGCCGGCTCGGGGCTCACGATCGACGCGGTCGGCGATTTCGTCCGCGCCACCGGCGTGCGTGCGGTGCATTTCGGCTCGGGCGTGCGGCCGCGCGGCGAGGTGCTGGCGCCCGTCGACGGGCAACGCGTCGAGCGCGTGCGCGCGGCGCTCGACGGCGCGGCGTCGCACGTGTGACGCACGTCCCGACACCGCACGACACAAACACGACACGACATCATCGGGGAGAGCGGGCCACATGACGGACGCCACGCACGACACGCACGACGGCGCGGACGACGATGCCGCGCCCGGCTGGGACGCGATCGACGCCGCGCTCGCGCGCCTTTATCCGGGCCAGGAGCCGAAGCACTACGGCACGCTGGTCAAGTGGCGGCTCGGCGGCCCCGATCCGCTCGACGGGATCAGCGTGTGGCGGCGCGCGGCGCCCGTGCCGCACTGGCATTTCGTCACGTACGGGCTGAGCGAGCTGTATGCGAAGGAGTCGGACGATCCGGCCGTCAGCGGCTTCGGCTTCGAGCTGACGATGCGCGTCGCGTGCGTGGCTGGCGACGACGAGCCGCCGCGCTGGGTGTTCAGCTTCCTGCAGAATCTCGCGCGCTACGTGTTCCAGAGCGGCAACGCGTTCGACGATGGCCACTGGATGACGGCCAACGGCCCGATCGCGCTCGATACCGATACGGCGCTCTGCTCGATGGGCTTCGCGTTCGATCCGGAGCTGCCGGCGATCGACACGCCGCACGGCCGTCTCGCGTTCCTGCAGGTCGTCGGGCTGACGCTCGACGAGGAACGCGCCGCGAAGCGCTGGCGCACGCGTGCGCTGCTCGACACGCTGCTGCCGCACATGCCGCTGTGGGTGACCGATCTCGGCCGCGCGTCGCTGCTCGAACGCGCGGACGTGCGCGAGCAGGTCGACGCGGGCACGCAGCGCGACGGCTCGGCGAGCGGTTACCTGTTCACCGACGTGCTCGGCTGGGGCACCCGCAAGCGGCTGCTGCGCGCGCCGGTGATCGAGATCACCGTCGGCGCGCGGCAGGTCGACGAACTCGTCACGCTACTGCCGCTGCGGCTGCCGTTCGACCGGCCGTTTCGCCTCGTCGGTCACGACGGCGCGGTGCGGTTCGTGCGCGGCGACGCGAACGGCGTGAGCGACGAAGACGGCACGCTGACGCTGCGGCTCACCGACGCGACGGTGCAGGCGCTGGCGCGCACGCTGAAGCCGCGCGCCGGCGAGTATGCGATCGACGGGCTCGACGGCGTGCGCTGGCGGGTCGAGCCGACGGTGATCCGCGACGCGCAGGGCCATCCGGTGCAGACGATCGGCTAGGGCCGGCGCCCGAGCCGCGGCGCGTCACGTGTTGCGCACGAACCAGGTCCGCTTCGCGGTGCCGAGCAGCGCGCGATAGACGAGCCACGACACGACGAAGGTGGCCGGCGCCGACAGCGACGCGGCGAACCCGGTCGCCTGGTTCAGCGCGAGCCCCGCGAACGCGCCCGCGAACCACGCGGTCAGGCCGCCCGGATTGAACACCGGCACGTGCGCGTCGCGGCATTCGACGTCGTCGCCGACGAGCTGCCCGTAGCGCGCCGACAGGATGTGCGCGAGCGCGACGCCGACCCACGCGACGACGAAGATGCCCTGGTACGCGAGCGCTTGCAGGATCCGCGAGAAGATGTCGGCCATCATCAGCGCATAGACGACCGCGCCGACCACGACCGCCCACACGAATTTCGGCGCGCGCAGCCCCGCGACCTTCTGGAAGAACGCCTGCATGTTGACGGTCGCGAGGTAGTAGTTCGCGGTATTGATGCGCGACTGCGTGACCCACACGAACAGCAGCCCCCACACGCCCATCAGCTTCAGCAGCGCGAGCACGACCGACACTTCCGACAGCGTGCCGAGCCCGGGAATCGTGCTGACGAGATAGATGCCGGCCGCGCCGTTGACGAGGAACGTGACGAGGTAGAACGGCATCCCGAAGTTGAAGCGGCCGTGATAGCGGGCGTCGGCCTTGCGGCCGAAGCGCGCGTAGTCGAACGTGAACATCATCAGCACCCATACGCCCATGTAGTAGACGAAGCACTGCCACCAGCCGCCGGCCGGGGCGCCGCCCGCCGGCCCGAAATCGAGCCACGCGGCGTGATAGCCGTACTCGGCCGTCGCGAGCCCGACCGCCGCGAGCAACCCGAACAGGTAGAACGGCAGCAGCACGCCGTTGAACTTGTCGAGCCAGTGCTGCACGCTGCCGAACACGAGCGGCACGCTGTAGCAGACGACGATCAGCGCGGCCCACTTGTAGTCGAGCGCCGGAAACTGGTGATGCGCGGCGACCGCGATCACCGAGCCCTCGAACACCGCGTAGTAGATCGCCGTCGCGAAGAAGATCAGCGTCGCGAGCGCCGCGCCCGCGCTGCCGAACAGCACGCGCGAGAACAGCGCGACCGACAGGCCGGTACGGATCGCGTAGCGGCTGATGATCGAATTGACGATGCCGTACGAAACGACCGACAGCGCCATCCCGATCAGCGCGTTGCGCGCGCCGTAGGTGAGCGCGAGCGTCGCGCCGACGACGATGTAGAACACCGCGCTGCAGACGGCCCACCACGCCATCGTCAGCGCAAAGGGCGGCATGCGTGCGTGATCGGGAATGGCGAGCGTCGACAGGTCGAGATCCTCGTCGGTGCGGGCCTGAGCCAGGTTGGCCATGAGCGTGCTCCTCGATGAGCGAAACAGCGGACGACGTCTGGGCCGCGGCCCATGCGAGCCGCGGGGTTGCCCCGACGTCGGGGCGGGCAACCGGTCCGGCGAAAACGGCGCGCAGGCGTCCCCGCCGCGCCGCGCGCGGCCGCACGGACGGGAAACGGAAGCGAAGGATGAAAACGGATGGCGGCGCACGGCGCCCGGCGCGACGGCCGGGCGCGTGGCGCTCAGTCCTTCAGTACGGCGCGCAGCAGCGCGAGGCGCCGCTGATACTCGCGGCGCGCGGCGAGCGCGTCGGCCATCGTCACGCGCACGAAGCGCGCGCGATGGTTCGGCTGCATCTGGCCGATCAGGTCCATGTCGGCGCTGATGACCGTGCCGATCGTCGCGTAGCCGCCGCCCGACACCGCATCGCGATGCAGGATGATCGGCTCGACCCCGGCCGGCACCTGGATCGAGCCGATCGGATAGCACGCGTCGACGATGTTCGACGGATCGGCCCCGGCGCCGAACGGCTGCTCGCGCGGCCGGAACTGCAGCGGCCGGCCGTTCTTGTAGCGGTAGCCGATGCGGTCCGCCTCGGGCGCGACCGTCCATTCGTCATCGAAGAACGTGTGCGCCGACGCGTCGGTGAGCCGGTAGTGGTACAGCCCCGGCAGCACGCGCAGTTCGACCTGGCTGTCCAGCGGCCGGCTGACCGATGCCGGCAGCTCGCGCCCTTCGCGAAGCGTGCCGCGCGCCGCGCCGATCGGCAAACGGTCGCCTTTCTGCAGGCGCCGGCCCGCGTGGCCGCCGATCGCGCCGAGCGTGTAGGTCGAGCGGCTGCCGAGCACGACCGGCACGTCGATGCCACCCGCGACGGCCAGGTACGCGCGGGCGCCGCCCTTCACGTAGGCGAACGACAGCACGCTGCCCGCGCGAATCCACAGCGCGACGTTGCAGCGCTGCCCGACGCCATCGATCTTCGGGGTCATCTCGGCGCCCGTGACGGCGACCAGCGCGTCCGCATGGAACAGCAGCTCCGGGCCGAGCAGCGTGCATTCGAGCACGGCCGCCTGTTCCGGATTGCCGACCAGCAGGTTCGCCGCGCGCGACGCGTACTGGTCGAGCGAGCCCGACGGCGGGATGCCGACGTGGTAGTAGCCTTGCCGGCCCGTATCCTGGACCGACGTCGCGAGGCCGGGTTTCACGACCTCGATCAGGTTGTGCGCGTCAGCGGGCATGCAGCACCTCGACGAGAGAACGGTTGACCGCATCGGGATCGCGCCGGAACGCGTCGAGCGAGAATTTCACGGGGCGCACGCGCAGCGAGAAGGTACCCGCTTCGACGGCCGCCACCGCGGCGTCATAGGCGTCGCGACCGATCGGCTGGAACTTCACGATGTCGCCGGGCCGGAAGAACACCATGAAATCGCGCAGGTAGTCGAGCCGCTGCGCGGGATCGAAGATCGGCGCCGGCGTCACGCCGAACATCTGGTAGCCGCCCGCGCCGCGCACCGAGTAGATGCAGCCGAAGCAGCCGCCGTGGCCGACCGTCAGCTTCGGCGTGTCGGTGCGCGGCCGCAGGTATTTCGGTACTTCGAGCTGGCGTGCGCGCTCGACCATCTGGTACATGAACGGCAGGCCCGCGACGAAGCCGACCATCGACACGAACCACGGCGAGCCCGAGTGCGCGGCGATGAAGTCGTCGACGTCGCGCTTGCCGTTGATCCGCGCCGCATATTCGAGGTCGGTCGACGACGGGTCCTGGTGACGCTCGCGAAACCGCATCAGCGTCTCGTGCGTCCACGGGTCGTTGTACAGCACCGGCACCTCGACGATGCGCGTATCGAGTTCGAGCGGCGCGTCGCCGACCTCGGCCTCGATCGCCTTGAGCAGCGCGACGAGCGTGTCGGGCTCGATCACGTCCGGGTCGTAGCGCACCTGGTAGGACGCGTTCGCCGGACAGATCTCGGTGATGCCCGGCACCGCGCGCCGCTGCAGTTCGCGCGTGATCGCCGTGCCCTTGAAGAAGGCGTCGAGCGACATCGCCTCGCTGATCTCGACGAATACGAATTCGTCGCCGCCGAACGTATAACGGGTCGTCACAGGGCCTCCCCGACGCGCGCGGCGTCCGCGGTTTCGTGCTGCCGGGCGGCGGCCGTCGCGGCCTCGCGCCATGACGGCATCCACGCTTCGAGAAAATTCGTGTGATAGCGGCCCGCGCGCACGTCGTCGTCCGCGAGCAGCGCGACGTGCAGCGGCGCGGTGGTCTTCAGGCCGCCGACCTGCAGCTCGCCGAGCGCGCGAGACAGACGCCGCAATGCGGCCGCGCGGCTCTCGTCGTGCACGATCAGCTTCGCGAGCAGCGAATCGTAGAACGGCGGCACGACGTAGCCCGGGTAGAGCAGCGAATCGACGCGCACGCCGGGGCCGGTCGGCCACACCAGTGCGTCGATCCGGCCCGGATTCGGGCGGAAATCCTGCAGCGGATCTTCCGCGTTGATCCGGCATTCGAGCGCGGCGCCGCGCATCGCGATGTCGGCCTGCGCGAACCGCAGCGGCTCGCCGTCGGCGATGCGCAGCGTTTCGCGCACGAGATCGATGCCGGTGATCGCCTCGGTCACCGGATGCTCGACCTGGATGCGCGTGTTCATCTCGATGAAGTAGAACTCGCCGCGCGCATCGTCGAACAGGTATTCGAGCGTGCCCGCGCTGCGGTAGCCGACCTCGCGCGCGAGCCGCGTGGCCGACGCGCACAGCGCGTCGCGCTGCGCCGGCGTGAGCGACGGCGACGGCGCTTCCTCGAGGATCTTCTGGCGGCGCCGCTGCAGCGAGCATTCGCGCTCGAACAGGTGGACGACGTCGCGGCCGTCGCCGAGCACCTGCACCTCGATGTGCCGCGCTCGCGCGATGAAGCGTTCGAGATAGACGCCGCCGTCGCCGAACGCGGCCTGCGCCTCGCGCTGCGCGAGCGGCAGTTCGGCGTCGAGCTGCGCGGCGTCGTGCGCGACGCGGATGCCGCGCCCGCCGCCGCCCGCGGCCGCCTTGATCATGATCGGGTAGCCGATGCGCGCGGCGACTTCCCGCGCCTCGTCGAGCGACTGCACGACACCGTCGCTGCCGGGCACGGTCGGCACATTGGCACGCCGCGCGGTGTCGCGGGCGCGGGCCTTGTCGCCCATCGTCGCGATCACCTGCGCGGCCGGGCCGACGAAGATCAGCCCGGCCGCCTCGACCTGCGCGGCGAACGCCGCGTTCTCGGACAGGAAGCCGTAGCCCGGATGGATCGCGTCCGCGCCGCATTGCCGCGCGGCGTCGAGGATCGCGGCCGGATTCAGATAGCTCTTCGCCGCATGCGACGACCCGATGTGGATCGCTTCGTCGGCCATGCGCGCGGCGAGGCTGTCGCGGTCCGCGTCGCTGACCACGGCGACCGCGCGCATGCCGAGCTCGCGTGCCGCGCGGATCACGCGCACCGCGATTTCGCCGCGGTTCGCGACCAGCACGGTCTTGATCCGCGACGGTCGATAGAAGGTGTCGGGGGCGTTTGCCGGCTTCATCGCATCACCCCTCGATCCGCATCAGCACCTGGCCGGCGTCGACCGGCTCGCCATCGTCGACGAGCAGCTCGACGACGCGGCCCGCCGCATCGGCTTCGATCTCGGTGAACTGCTTCATCACTTCGACGAGGCCGACCACCGCGCCGGCCGCGACCGTCGCATTCACCGCGACGTAGTAGTCCGCCTCGGGCGACGGGCGTCGGTAGAACGTGCCCGGCAGCGGGCTGACGATGTCGTGCAATGCCATCTTGCGTCTCCTTGAATCGGGTTCAGTGATGAGCGGCGAGCGGTTGCGGGCCGGCGGTCCGGATGCCTTCGCGGACCAGCGCGTCGCGCGTTTCGCGCACGAGTTCGAGCGCGCCGGGCGTGTCGCTGTGGATGCAGACCGAATCGAAATCGATGTCGATGTCGTCGCCGTCGATCGTGCGCACCTTGCCGTCGATGCACGCACGCAGCACCTTGTCGGCCACCTGCTGCGGGTCGAGGCGCCCGACGCGGCGCGTGAACACGATGGAGCCGCTGCGGTCGTAGTCGCGATCGGCGTAGAACTCGCGGATCACCGGCTGTTCGTACTCCCTCGCCACGCGATACGTGACCGACGCTTCCATGCAGTACAGCCACAGGCCGGGATCGACGCGCTGCAGCGTCTCGATCAGCAGCCGCGAGAACGCCTCGTTGGCCGCCGCGTGCATGTAGAGCGCGCCGTGCGGCTTGACGTGCTGCAGGCTCACGCCGTTGAGCCGCGCGAACTCGCGCAGCGCGCCGAGCTGATACAGGATGTCGTGGACGAGCGCCTGCGGCGTTTCGGTGATCGTGCGGCGACCGAAGCCCGCCAGATCGCGAAAGCCCGGATGCGCGCCGATCCCGACGCCGGCGTCGCGCGCGAGCTGCACCGTGCGCGCCATGATGTTCGGGTCGCCGGCATGAAAACCGGTGGCGATGTTCGCCGAGCTGATGAGCGGCATGATCTGCTCGTCGACGCCGTCGCCGATTGTCCACGGGCCGAAACCTTCGCCCATGTCCGAATTCAGGTCGACACTGTGCTTCCTCATACGGTTCGTTCCTCCAGGTTCTCCGGTTTCGCGTGCGCCGCAGCGCGTGTCGATACCGTGTTGAACGCAGGTTAGCCGTGCGGGGTGCGTCAAAATAGTTCTATTTTTATATGCGAGCGTATCGATTTTTCAGATATCGCGGGAAGCGGCTGCCCGGCGCCGCGGCAGGCGGATGCGCGCGGGTCGGGCGGGCCCGGATTGCCGCGAAACGGACGGTTGATATGATGGTTGCCATGCCCCCATCAGTTTTCCACCGCGCATGGCCCTGACGCTCAGACAGCTCAAGTACTTCGTCGCGACCGCCGAGCTCGGACAGATCTCGCAGGCCGCGATCCAGCTCACCATCTCGCAGTCGGCCGTGACGAGTGCGATCAAGGAACTGGAGGACAGTCTCGGCACGCAGCTGTTCGTGCGCACGTCGGCGGGCGTGACGCTGACCGATACCGGGCGGCGTTTTCTCAATCACGCGTACACGATCCTGTCGTCGGTCGACGAGGCGATGCGGATCCCGAATCTCGAAAGCACGCTGACCGGCACGCTCGCGATCGCCGCGAGCTACACGGTGCTCGGCTACTTCCTGCCGCATCACGTGCTGCGGCTCAATACGCTCTATCCGCGCCTGACGATCCACCTGCACGAGCTGAACCGCGAGTCGATCGAGGAAGGGCTGATCGCGGGCCGCTACGACATGGCCGTGCTGCTCACGTCGAACGTGTCGAATCCGGAGCTCGTGCTGGAGCCGGTGATCCATTCGGTGCGCAGGCTGTGGGTCGGCGCGCATCATCCGCTGCTGCGGCGCGAGAGCGTCACGTTCGCGGAGGTCGCGCACGAGCCGTTCGTGATGCTGACGGTGGACGAGGCCGGGCAGACCGCGCTGCGTTACTGGAACGAGACGCCGTACCGGCCGAACGTAATCCTGCGCACCTCGTCGGTCGAGGCGGTGCGCAGCATGGTCGCGAACGGCAGCGGTGTCGCGATCCTGTCCGACATGGTGTATCGCCCGTGGTCGCTCGAAGGGCGGCGCATCGAGACGATCGTGCTGCGCGACCCGGTGCCGCCGATGAGCGTCGGCCTCGCGTGGCGCAAGAACATCGAGCTGAGTCCCGCGATGCACGCGGTGCGCGACTATTTCCGGCACACGTTCATGGAGCCGCGCGCACTGGGCGGCGCGACCTGAGCCGTGCGCGCGGGCGTGAAAAAGCCGGGGCGCGCCCCGGCTTTTTCGTTGACGGGCGCGGCGCGCCGGCCGTTGCCGCTTACGCGTTGTCCGACAGCGCGTCGGCCTGGCTCGCGCGGATGCCGAGGCGCTCGAACAGCGCGCGGTCGCGCTGCGTCTGCGGGTTGCTCGTCGTCAGCAGCTGGTCGCCGTAGAACATCGAGTTCGCACCGGCGAGGAAGCACATCGCCTGCATCGCGTCGTCGAGCTGCTCGCGCCCGGCCGACAGGCGCACGACGGCCTTCGGCATCGTGATGCGCGCGACCGCGATGGTGCGCACGAATTCGAACGGATCGAGCGGCGCGGTGCCTTCGAGCGGCGTGCCTTCGATCGCGACGAGGTTGTTGATCGGCACCGATTCCGGATACGGGTTCAGGTTCGCGAGCTGCGAGATCAGGCCCGCGCGTTCGCGACGCGATTCGCCCATCCCGATGATGCCGCCGCAGCACACGTTGATGCCCGCGTCGCGCACGCGGTCGAGCGTGTCGAGGCGATCCTGGTAGGTGCGCGTCGAGATCACCTGGCCGTAGAACTCCGGCGACGTGTCGAGGTTGTGGTTGTAGTAGTCGAGGCCCGCGTCGGCGAGCTGCCGAGCCTGTTCGTCTTCGAGCATGCCGAGCGTCATGCAGGTCTCGAGGCCGAGCTCCTTCACGCCGCGCACCATCTCGGTCAGCGCCGGCATGTGGCGCTCCTTCGGGTTGCGCCACGCGGCGCCCATGCAGAAGCGGCTCGCGCCGTTCGCCTTCGCCGCGCGCGCGGCGTCGAGCACCGTGTCGACGTCCATCAGCTTCTCGGCCTTCAGGCCCGTGTCGTGATGCGACGACTGCGAGCAGTACCCGCAATCTTCCTCGCAGCCGCCCGTCTTGATCGACAGCAGCGTCGACAGCTGCACCGCGTTCGCGTCGAAGTGCTCGCGATGCACCTGCTGCGCGCGGAACATCAGGTCGTTGAACGGCAGTTCGAACAGCGCGACGACGTCGGCGACGCGCCAGCGCTGCGGCGCCGGTGCAGCCATGGGAATCGCGTCGGATTGCACGGCGACGGTCTGGGCTTGGGTCATTTCGTTTTCCTGTCCTGGGCGGGATTGGGGGATCGGTTGGGTCAAGGCCGCGCGGCGCGCAGCGACTCGACGAGCGCGGCGATGTCGAGCATCGCCGCGGCGGATTCGGGGGCGGCCGGCGTCATGTGCGCGATGCGGCCGACGAGCGGCGCGCGGTGCTCGCGCGCGAGCCAGTCGCGAATCGTCGCGACGTTCTCGTCGGCGAACGACATGGCCGGGTCGACGTGGTTCGCGACCCAGCCCGCGAGCGCGAGCCCGCGCTGGCGAATCGCATCGGCCGTCAGCAGCGCGTGGCTGATGCAGCCGAGCCGGATGCCGACGACGAGCACGACGGGCAGGCCGAGCGCGACCGCGAGATCGGCGGTGTCCTGCGTGTCGTTCAGCGGCACGCGAAAGCCGCCGACGCCTTCGACGACGACGACGTCCGCGCGCGTCAGCGCTTCGCGATGGCACGCGACGATCGTGTCGAGATCGAGCGTCACGCCTTCCTGCGCGGCGACGATGTGCGGCGCGGCCGGCGCTTTCAGCAGGAACGGCGTGCGCAGCTCGGGCGGCAGCACGACGTTCGCGGCGGCGTCGAGCTGATCGGCATCCTCGTTGCGCCAGACGCCGTCGCGTTGATACGCGCCGGCCGCGACCGGCTTCAGCGCGGCCGCGCGCAGCCCGTGCCGCGCGAAGCCGTGCAGCATCGCGGCCGACACGAAGGTCTTGCCGATTTCGGTATCGGTGCCGGTGACGAACAGCGAGAGCGGGGCGGTCATGCTGCTGCCTCGCTAGCTTCGATCAACGCGGCTTCGAGCCTGGCGAGATCGTCGAACGAATGCGCGGCCGACAGCGACACGCGCAGTCGCGACGTGCCGGCCGGCACCGTCGGCGGCCGGATCGCGGGCACCCACAGGCCGTGCGCGTCGAGCGCGCGCATCGCCGCGAGCGTCGCATCGTTGCTGCCGATCACGAGCGGCTGCACGGCCGTGTGCGAATCGACCGGCTGCCAGCGCGTGTTGCGCAGCAGCGCACGCGTGCGTTCGATCAGCGCGGCGAGGTGCGCGCGGCGCGCGTCGCCTTCGTCGCCCGCGATCACCTTCAGGCTCGCGGAGACCGCATGCGCGACGGCCGGCGGCGCGGCGGTCGTGAAGATGTAGCTGCGCGCGCGCTGGATCAGCCATTCGATCACGGTTTCGTGTGCGATCACGAACGCGCCGGCGACGCCGGCCGCCTTGCCGAGCGTGCCGACGTACACCAGGTGCGGCGAACGCAGCGCGGCGGCCGCGAGCGCGCCGCGCCCCTGCGGGCCGAGCACGCCGAAGCCGTGCGCATCGTCGACGACGAGCCACGCGCCGTGGCGCTCGGCCAGCGCGACGAGTTCGGCGAGCGGCGCGACGTCGCCGTCCATGCTGAACACGGTGTCGCTGACGATCAGCTTCGTTTCGGCCTCCGATGCGTCGAGCAGCGCGGCGAGCGCGGCCGTATCGGCGTGCGGATAGACCTGCACGTTCGCGCGCGACAGCCGCATCCCGTCGATCAGCGACGCGTGGTTCAGCGCGTCGGAGAAGATCGTCGCGCCCTTGCCCGCGAGCGCCGTCATCGCGGCGAGGTTCGCCATGTAGCCGGTGCTGAAGTACAGCGCGCGCGGCGCGTCGGAGAAGCCGCCCGCGAAGCCCGCGAGCTCGTCCTCGAGCCGCGCGTGCGCGCGCGAATGGCCGCCGAGCAGGTGCGAGCCGCCGCTGCCGGAGCCGTAGCGCTGCGCGCCTTCCGCGAATGCGGCGACGAGCGCCGGATGCGCGGCGAGGCCGAGGTAGTCGTTGCTCGCGAAGCCGACGATCTCGCGGCCGTTTACGGTCATGCGTGCGTCGCACGCGGTGTCGGCGATACGGCGCACGCGGCGCAGCCCTTGCGCGTCGAGATCGGCGAGGCCGCGTTGCAGGGTGTCGAGCAGGCTCATCGGCCGAGGTCCTCCAGCGTCGCGTCGAGCGTGTCGCGCGTGCGCTGCGCGAGCCACGCGATGTCGTCGTCGCTCATCACGTACGGCGGCATCAGGTACACGGTCGTGCCGATCGGGCGCAGCAGCAGTTCGCGCGCCAGCGCATGTTCGAAGAAGCGCCGCGAGAAACCGCGCGCCGCGTCGCCGTCGAGCGCGACGTCGAACGCGAACAGCGTGCCGCGCTCGCGCAGATGGCGCACCTGAGGATGAGCGTCGAGCGGCGCGAGCGCCGCGCGCAGCGTCGCCGATTTGCCGGCGTTGCGCGCGAGCACGTCGTCGCGCGCGAACAGGTCGAGCGTCGCGACCGCCGCGCGGCACGCGAGCGGGTTGCCGGTGTACGAATGCGAGTGCAGGAAGCCGCGCGTCGTGTCGTCGTCGTAGAACGCCGCGAACACGTCGTCGCGCGTGAGCACCAGCGACAGCGGCAGGTAGCCGCCGCTGATCCCTTTCGACAGGCACATGAAATCGGGCCAGACACCGGCCTGCTCGCACGCGAAGAAGGTGCCGGTGCGTCCGCACCCGACCGCGATCTCGTCGGCGATCAGGTGCACGCCGAATTCGTCGCACAGCGCGCGCAGCCCGCGCACGTACGACGGATCGTGCATCGCCATGCCGGCCGCGCACTGCACGAGCGGCTCGACGATCAGCGCGGCGATCCGGTCGCCGCGTTCGACGAACAGACGCCGCACGTCCGCGAGCGCGCGGCCGGCGACGTCGGCGGCCGTCTCGCCCGGCAGCGCGCCGCGCGCATCGGGCGACGCGACCACGTGCGCGTGGCGGATCAGCGGGTCGTACGCATCCTTGAACAGCGCAACGTCGGTCACGCCGAGCGCGCCGATCGTCTCGCCGTGATAGCTGTTCGCGACGCAGACGAATTCCTGCTTGTTCGCGCGGCCGCGGTTGCGCCACGCGTGGAAGCTCATCTTCAGCGCGATCTCGACGGCCGACGCGCCGTCCGACGCGAAGAACGCATGGCCGAGCGTGCGCCCGGTGAGCGCGTGCAGCCGTTCGGCGAGCTCGATCGCGGGCGCGTGCGTGCAGCCGGCGAGCATCGCATGCTCGAGCGTGTCGAGCTGGTCCTTCAGCGCCGCGTTGATGTCCGGGTTCGCATGGCCGAACAGGTTGACCCACCACGAGCTGATCGCGTCGAAGTAGCGGCGGCCGTCACGGTCGTACAGCCACACGCCCGCGCCGCGCGCGACGGGGACGAGCGGCAGGCGCTCGTGATGCTTCATCTGGGTGCAGGGGTGCCAGACCGCGCGCAGGCTGCGCGCGACCCAGTCGTCGGTGGCTGGCGTACTCAAGGCGACTCCGGGGGTAAAACGACCGCGCGGCATCGACGGGATGCCGCGCGGCGGGATACGAAACGCGCTGAGATTAGCGTGTTCCGCCGGACGTTGCACTAGCGGTTACAAGTGCCGCAAAGCCTTGTCGGGCGGGAGTTCGGCGCAGTTCGCGGGGGCTCGGAACGGAACGCGACGGATCGGGCGAAATGCGCGCAGATGACGACGTTCGAGTGACACCCCCCGACAGAAAAAAATCGCGGGGCGGCGCGCGGTGCGCGGGCGAAAAATCGGGGATCGAAGCGCAATACGGGCGTGCGGGGCGATGTCGCGACCGACAGGCGGCGGCACAGCGGTGGGGGCGCACCGGAACGCAATCGGGCAGCCGGAACGGCAGGCGGCGCCGCGCGACGGACACGCGCTCAGGAGAAAAGAAAAGGAAGCGGGGAAAAGACGAAAAACGCGCGCGGCGTACGATCCGCCGCGCGTCGGACGTCAGCGCGAAGCCAGTGCGCGCGTATCGGTGTCGCGGGCGGGGGCGTCGCCGTTGTCGGCCGTCTGCGTCGCGTTGTCGTTCCACACGACACGGTCGTTGACCGCATACAACCGGCATGCGCCCGCGCCTTGCTTCGCGCAGTTGTCGAGCGCGAGCGCCATCGGATCGTCGCCGCCTTCGGCCCACGACCACGCGCCTTCCGACGACACCGCGAACGCGCGGCTCGGATGCTGGTTCAGGAAGCGGCGATAGCCTTCGCGGCCGGCTTCGTCGACGTACGGCACCGCGTTGACCGCATCGATCGACGCATAGCCGGTGGCCTTCGGCTCGTGCGGGTTCGCGACCGCATAGCGCACCGCGGTCGGCAGGTTCAGTTCGGCGAGGAATGCGTGCACGGCCGGCCACCACACGGGCACGCCGTCGCGATCGACGATCAGCCGGTGCGCGTCGTCCTTGTAGCGGCCGAAATCGATGAACTGCGCTTGCGTGCCATGCGACACGTACGCATCGTGCATCTGCGCGACGAGCGCGGGCGTCCACACCGAATCGTTGTCGCCGTACAGCCACAGCGACCGCACGGCCGTATGCGCGCCGTACTGGTCGAACGCGTCGACGAGGTTGCGCTGCCAGCCGTCGCACAGGTCCTGGCGCAGCCCGCCGGAGAAGTTGATGATGCCGCGCACGCCCGCCGCGGCTTCGGTGCCGTAGGCGACCGACACGAGGCCGCCGTGCGACGTGCCGGCGACGACGATGCGCGACGCATCGACGTACGGCTGGCGCGACATGTAGCGCACCGTCGCGTCGACGTCGGCGGCCTGCGCGAGGCCGTTCTTGCCGACGTTGCAGCCTTCCTGCTGGTACGTGCCGCCCGAACCGGCGAAGCCCTGGCGATTCGGCGCGATCACCGCATAGCCGCGGCGCACGAATTCGCGCGCGAACGCGAGCGGCCGGCTGCGCGGCTGCAGATGGAGATCGCCGGTGTTTTTACCGTGGTTGAAGACGACGAGCGGGAACGGGCCGGGGCCGTTCGGCTTGAACAGCGTGGCCTCGAGCGTGACGGCGCCCGACGCGTCGGCCGGAATGCGGAGGATCTGCTCGTTGAGGTCGGCGGCAACCTGCGGCAGGTTCGCGTCGGCGTAGTCGAAGTGCTCGGCATGGGCGAGCGAGCCGCTGGTGCCCGCACCCGTATTGGCGCTCGGCAGCGTACCGGCCTGAGCGGCCGACAGCGCACAGGCCGCCATCCATCCCACCAATACCTTGCTGAACGCCATCCGTAAGCCCTGCCATGCAACATGACCAATTCGAGGTCATCGTAGCCCGACAAAATCGGGTTGTGCAATGCGGGAATAACCCGGCGTCTGACACAGCAACTATTTGTCAGCGTTCACTTACTTCGCCGTCGACATAGCGCCAGAAACCGTGCTCGTCGCGCTCGAAACGGCTCGTCTCGTGCAGCCGGTAGGCGCGTCCGCCGACCTTGTAGCGGGCCACGAATTCGACCTCCGCGTGCCGGTCGTCGAGCGGCGCGTGGCGTTTGACCGCGAGGCCCAGCCAGCGCGGCGCGTCCGGCGCGCTGGGGTCGGTGTCGAGATCGGGCGGGCAGGTGCGCGCGGCCCACGTCGCGCGCAGGTAATCGGTCGCGCCGAGCACGTACGCGCTGTACCGCGAACGCATCAATTCGAGTGCGGTCGGCGCGGCCTCGCCGCCGTCGATGAAGCGGCCGCAGCAGGCCGCATAGCGCGGCGCGGACGTCCTGGCGGGCGCGGGGGACGCGCCGCCGCACGGGCACGCGTCAGGTCGGTTCAAAATCATGCGAAATGTGAATTAACAACGCTGGGTTGTCGGCGCACTCACCAACTGAGCTCGATGCCGTCGTACTGGAAGAACCGGCCGTTCGCCTGAGACACGTCCGAACCGGATTCGGCGATGACGCGACGCATGCCGGTCACGCTCGTTTCCGGATCGATCGCGGCCTGCGCGCCGCCCATGTCGGTGCGTACCCAGCCGGGATGCAGCGAAATGCACGCGGCATGGCGCGTCTGCAGCGACGCGATGCGCAGCGCGTCGTTCAGCGCGGCCTTGCTCGCGCGGTACAGCCAGCCGGTCGTGCCGGTCGCCTCGGCGATGCTGCCCATCCGGCTCGATACGACCGCCAGCACGCCGCGCGCATCCTCGACGAGCGGCAGCAGGATCGGCAGCAACTGCATCGGCCCGCGCACGTTCGTATGCATCACCGCGTCGAAATCCTCGGCGGTGATCGTCTCGACGCCTTCGGTGCGCGGCCCGTACACGCCCGACACGAGCACGGCCGCGTCGAGCCGCTCGCCGTCGAGCTTCCAGCCGAGCGCCGCGATCTGCTCGGGCTGCGCGATGTCGAGCGCATGCGCCTGGGCGCCGAGCGCGCGCAGCGCGTCGAGCGACGCGGCGTCGCGCGCGGTGGCGATCACGTTCCAGCCGTCGCGCCGGTATTGCCGGACGAATTCGCGGCCGAGGCCGCGCGATGCACCGACGATCAATACGGTTTTCATGCTCGTCGCTCCTTGGGTTGGCGCCGCCGCGGCAGTGCCGGTGTCAGATCCGTTCGATGCGTGCCGCGCCCGCGCGGCAGTCGCCGCCGGGCGGCCGGCGCGCACCTCACGTTACTGCGCGTCGTCGCACGGCTTCAGCGTGGCGGCGACCGCCTGCGCGACGCCGTCGAGCCGTGCGGCGTCCGCCGCGACCATGTCGTTGTCCGGCGCGTGCTGGCCGCGCGCGGTCAGCGCCGCCACGCAGCGCTTGTAGGTTGCGTCGAGCGCGTCGAAGCTCGACACGGACATGCCGAGATTGCGCATCCGGCCGTCGTGCACGCCGTACACGAGCCCGTGCACGGTCAGCGACTGGCCGCGCGCCCACGCGTCGTTGACGATCGTCGTGCGGCACACGTTGACGACCTGTTCGATCGAATTCAGCTCGATCAGGCGGCGATAGCGCGCTTCGCCGACCGGCCATTCGTCGAGCAGCGCCGCGTGGCGCTCGCGCACGTCCTGCACGTGATGCAGCCAGTTGTCCGCGAGGCCGACGCGGCGGTTGTGCAGCGCCGCGTTCACGCCCGAGCAGCCGTAGTGGCCGACGACCATGATGTGCTTCACGCGCAGGATGTCGACCGCGAACTGGATCACCGACAGGCAGTTCAGGTCGCTGTGCACGACGACGTTCGCGATGTTGCGGTGCACGAACACTTCGCCCGGCGGCAGGCCGATGATCTGGTTTGCCGGCACGCGCGAATCCGAGCAGCCGATCCACAGATATTCCGGCGCCTGCTGGTCGGCGAGCCGGGCGAAGAAATCGGGATCGTCGGCGAGCTGGCGCTTGACCCACGCGTCGTTGTTGTCGAACAGATGTGAAAGCGGATTGTCTTGGGTAGTCATCGGGGTGGCTTCCGTTGGCGGAAATCGGGTCGATATCGGATTCGGTGTTGCCGGCGTCAGGCGGCGCGCTGCGCATCGCCTTCGCCGTCGTTGCGGCCCGTCGCGCCGAAGCGCGCGGGGTAGCGCACGCAAAAGCGCAGGGTCGCGTCGTACGGATAAAAATCGGGCAATTCGCCCTGCATCAGCTTGTCCTTGCTCGCCTGCCACAGCGCGGGATCGAAAAAGTCCGCGTGGTGCTTCATGAAGACGCTGCGCACGCGCGGGTCGCCGAGCAGGAACGGCCCGTAGGTCTCCGGAAAGATGTCGTGCGGGCCGACGGTATACCACGGTTCGCCGGACAGCTCGTCTTCCTCGTTGCGCGGCGGCGGCACGCGCCGCACGTTGCAGTCGGTCAGGTATTCGATCTCGTCGTAGTCGTAGAACACGACGCGGCCGTGGCGCGTGACGCCGAAGTTCTTGTACAGCATGTCGCCGGGGAAGATGTTGGCCTTCATCAGCTCCTTCACCGCGTTGCCGTATTCCTTCACGCCGTGCTCGACGTCCGCGTCGCTGCCGTTCTGCAGGTACAGGTTGAGCGGCGTCATCCGGCGCTCGATGTACAGGTGCTTGATCACCAGCTTGTCGTCCTCGTATTCGAGCAGCGACGGCACTTCCTTCTCGAGTTCGCGCACGAGCGCGTGATCGAGCCGCGCGAGCGGCAGCGCGACGCTCGAATACTCGAGCGTGTCGGCCATCCGCCCGAGCCGGTCGTGGCGCTTCACGAGCTGGTACTTCTCCATGATCTGCGCGCGCGTCGTTTCCTTCGGCGGCGGGAAGTGATCCTTGATGATCTTGAACACGTACGGGAACGACGGCAGCGTGAACACGAGCATCACGAGGCCCTTGATCCCGGGCGCGATGATGAAGCGGTCGCTCGAATGCGACAGGTGGTGCAGCAGGTCGCGGTAGAACAGGTTCTTGCCCTGCTTCTGCAGCCCGACCGACGTGTAGATCTCGGCCTTCGGCTTGCCCGGCATGATCGTGCAGAGGAACTCGACGTACGCGGACGGCACGCCCATGTCGACGAGGAAGTACGAATGCGAGAAGCTGAAGATGATCTGCAGCAGGTCGCGGCGCAGCAGCACGGTGTCGAGCGCGAGCAGGCCCGGGCGCACGTGGCGGATCGGCACCGCGAACGGCAGCACGCGGTCGGCGTTGATGATGCGGCCGATGATGTACGCGCTCTTGTTGCGGAAGAACAGCGACGACAGCACGTGGATCTGGAAATTCGGCGCTGCGTCGAAGTGGCCGAATTCGTCGTCGATCGCCTGCATCACGCAGCCGATGTCGCGCGTGAGATCCTCGAACGCCGGCTCGAGCTGGAAGTTCGTGACGATGCGCTCGAGCGTGACCGCGAGCCCGTCGGTGCCCGGATAGTACGCGCGGTAGGTCGGTTTCGCGGCCGGCTCGTCGTTCTCCAGGTACTCGGTCGAGATCGCCGGGCGCACGAAGATGAAATCGTTGCTGAAATACGAGCGGTGCAGGATCTTGCAGCACACCGAATTGAAGAAGGTCTCCGCGCACTCGGGCTGGCGGTGCGACGTGAGCAGGCCGATGTAGTGCAGCTTGATCTGCTGCCACACTTCGTCGTCGATGTTCTCCGCGTCGTATTCGTCTTCCAGCACCTCCACGCATTCCTTCACGCGCTCGTCGTACGACGTGATCCGCTCGCGTGCGAGCCGCTGCAGCCCGTGCCAGTCGCCGCGCTCGAACAGCGTCTTCGCTTCGACGGCCGCTTCGCGGAAGATCCGGTAATGGCGATCGAAGTATTCGAGCATCGTCTGCGCGACGTCGAAACCGATCTGCGACGACAGCAGTTTGGGGAAGTGATTCATTGCGTGCAGGCTCGTTCGGGAGGGGCTGTAAGCACTCGCCATTTTAGCGCCCAAGTCGGCGTTTCAATGACTTTCGGCGGGGCGCGCGAGCGGTCGTCAATCGGCGTGTTGCTCGCCGTTAGGGGCCGTTCGGTGCATCTTCGCGTAAAGATACGGGTACGGAACCGATTCTGACACGAACTTTTTTTGGCGGGCCGGCGCCCGCCGGGCACGCGTTTTTCGCGACGGCGATAGAATCGACGCACCGCCCGCCGCGCCCGCCGCCGGCGCGCATTCGCACCGATAACGACGAGACACCCCACCGATGAACGCCCTGGAACACCAACTCGACTACCCCTTCGCCGATACGCTGCCCGCCGCGGGCGACACGTTCGAGGTTGCGCCCGGCGTGCGCTGGCTGCGCATGCCGCTGCCGTTCTCGCTCGATCACATCAATCTCTGGCTGCTGCGCGACGAGATCGACGGGCAGGCCGGCTGGACGGTCGTCGATTGCGGGATCTCGTCGGACGCGATCCGCACGCACTGGGAACAGATCTTCGACACGCAGCTCGACGGCCTGCCCGTGCTGCGCGTGCTCGTCACGCACTGCCACCCCGATCACTTCGGCCTCGCGAACTGGCTGTGCGAAGGCGGCGACCAAGGCCGCTGGAACGTGCGACTGTGGATGACGCTCGGCGAATATATGTTCGGCTGCCTGATGGCGGCCGGCAACGGTTCGAACGCGGGCGGCGCGGCCGCCGCCGATCACTTCGCGCGCCACGGCCTGACCGATCCGGCCGCGCTCGACAAGCTGCGCAACCGCCGCAGCTACTACTCGGACCTCGTGCCGGCCGTGCCGCCGCGCTACCGGCGCCTGCGCGAAGGCGACGCGGTGACGATCGGCGCGCGGACATGGCGCGTCGTCACCGGTTTTGGCCATTCGCCTGAACATTGCGCGCTCCACAGCGAAGCGGACGGCGTGCTGATTTCCGGCGACATGGTGCTGCCGCGCATCTCGACGAACGTGTCGGTGTTCGACCTCGAGCCGGAAGCGAACCCGCTCGCGCTGTACCTCGAATCGCTCGGCCGTTACGAGACGATGGCGCCCGACACGCTCGTGCTGCCGTCGCACGGCAAGCCGTTCCGCGGCGTGCGCACGCGCATCGCGCAACTGCGCGAACACCACGATGCGCGCCTGGCCGAAGTGCGTGTCGCGTGCGCGGAGCAGCCGATGAGCGCGGCCGACATCGTGCCGATCATGTTCCGCCGCCGCGAGCTCGACATCCACCAGATGACGTTCGCGCTCGGCGAGGCGCTCGCGCACCTGAACCTGCTGTGGCTCGCGGGCGAACTCGTGCGCGAGCAGGGCGACGACGGCGTGCTGCGGTTCCGCACCGCCGGCTGAGCACGACGCTGCGTCGCCGTCACGCGACGGGTTCGTAGCGCCACCCGTCGCGCTGCCACTGCATCGTGTGCGTCGGTTCGAGCGCCGCGAGAAACGCGGCGTCGTGCGACGCGACCACGATCGCGCCCGGGAAGCCGGCCAGCGCCGCTTCGATCGCGCGCACCGATTCGAGATCGAGGTGATTGGTCGGCTCGTCGAGCAGCAGCAGTTGCGCCGGCGTGCCGCGCCACAACGCGCACGCGAGCGCGGCCTTCAGCCGTTCGCCGCCGCTCAGTTGCCGCGCCGGCTGCGTCGCACGCGTCGCGTCGAGCTGCAGCAGCGCGAGACGGCTGCGCAGGTCGCCTTCGGCGAGCGGCGTATCGAGCAGGCCCAACTGGTCGACGATCGAGCGCTCGGCGTCGAGCAGCGCGAGCCGCTGGTCGAGATACGCGGTGCTCACGTGCGTCGTGCAGATACCCGAACGCGGCGCCAGCTCGCCCGCGAGCATTCTCAGCAACGTCGACTTGCCGCAGCCGTTCGGGCCCGTCAGCGCGATGCGCACGGGGCCGCTCGCCGACCACGTGATCGCGTCGGCGTCGCCCGCGACGCGCCACGGCAGTTGCGCGCGTTCGAGCGTGAACAGCTGGCGGCGCGCGCTGACCTCGGTGCCCGGCAGCGATACCAGCACCGGCGCGTCGGCTTCGACGCGCGCGGCCGCTTCCTGCACGCGCGCGTCGAGCATCGCCTTGAAGTCGCTCTGATGACGCCGGACGGTCCCCATGATCGCGCGCGCGGCGCCCTTGCGGCTTTGACGCGCCATCGACGACAGGTTGGCCGTCTTCGCGTCGCGCAGCGACGCGGCCGCGTGACGCTGGATCGTGTCGTGTTCCTGTTCGAGCCGGCGCCGTGCGCGCCCGCGCTCGGTGCGCGCATGGTCGAGCGCCGCGTGCGCGGCGTCCTGTTCCGCGTCGCGCTGCGCGCGGTAGCGCGCATAGTTGCCGCCATATGAACGCGCGCCGTGCGGCGTCAGCTCGACGATGCGTTGCACGCCGGCGAGCAGCGCACGGTCGTGGCTGACGATGACGACGCCGCCGCGCCAGCCGTCGAGCGCCGCGCGCAGCCACGCGCGGCCTGGTGCGTCGAGATGGTTGGTCGGTTCGTCGAGCACGAGCAGGCCGGCGCCGGACAGCAGCGCGCCGATCAGCGCGACGCGCGCGAGCTGGCCGCCGCTCAACGCGTGCGCAGGCGTGTCGGCGTGGACGTCGTGCAGGCCAGCCGCGTCGAGCGTCGTGCGCAGCCGTTCCGCGAGATCCCAGCGATCGCCGATCAGCTCGAAGTCGTGCGGCGTTGCGCGGCCGTCCGCGAGACGCGCGAGGGCGCCGAGCGGGGCATCGAGCGCGATGATCTGCGCGACGGTCCGCGGGATGGCCATTGCGTCGTCGTCGTGCTGCTGCGCGACGTAGACCACCTGCGCATGCCGCTCGATCGTGCCCGCGCTGGGCGCGCGGCGGCCCGCGATCAGTTGCGCGAGCAGGCTCTTGCCGATGCCGTTGCGGCCGACGATGCCGGTCGGCGTGCGATCGATGGACAGGTCGAGCGAATCGAACAGCGTGACGCCGTCGTCGAAGCGGAAGGAAACGTGATGAAGCGCGACGAGCGCGCCGGTGGGCGTGGCTGCAGCCATAAGCACCTCCAAAAATGCGTGAAGACCTTCGCGCGCGGCGTGCGTGGCACGGGCGGCGAAAACATTTCGGGAAGGCTTAGTTGTTCACTTTGGCTGGCGTCCGGTATGAGGAATAGGCGCGCAGTGTAGCAAGCGCGGCGTGCGGGCCGCAAGCGGGCGGCGCGTGCGCCGTCGCTTGCGCGCCACGCACGGTTACTGCACGGCGACCGTCGTGAAGTTCTGTCGTCCGAACGGACTGACGTGATAGCCGCTCACGTTGGTGCGCGTGAGCGCGGCCGCGGTCGGGTAGCCGAGCGGAATCCACAGCGCCTGATCGTGGATGATCTTCTGCGCGCTTTCGTACAGCTTCGCGCGCTTGGCCTGGTCGGCGGTCGCCTTGCCGTCGGCGATCAGCTTGTCGAGCGGCGCATCGCAGAAGCGCGCGAAGTTGATGCCCGACTTCACCGCGTTGCAGCTGAACAGCGGCGACAGGTAGTTGTCCGGATCGCCGTTGTCGCCGGCCCAGCCCATGAACAGCATGTCATGCTGGCCGAGCTTCGCCTGCTTGATCAGCTCGCCCCATTCGATCACCTTGACCTCGGCCTTCACGCCGATCTTCGCGAGGTCGGCCTGCAGCAGTTCGGCGCCGACCTTCGGATTCGGATTCAGCACGCTGCCGGTCGGGCGCGTCCAGATCGTCGTCGAGAAGCCGTTCGGGAAGCCGGCCTGCGCGAGCAGCTGCTTCGCCTTCGCGGGATCGTGCGGGTACGGCGCGATGTCCTTCGCGTAGCTCCACGTGTTCGGCGGATACGGGTTGTTCGCGGCCGTCGCGGTGTTGTCGAACACGACCTTCAGGTAGGTCGCGCGGTCGAACGCGAGGTTCAGCGCCTCGCGTACCTTGTCGTTGTCGAGCGGCTTCTTCTGCGTGTTCAGCGCGACGAACGCGGTCATGAACGCGGGCGTCTGCACGACCTTCAGCGCGCTTTCGCCCTTCGCGGCGAGCACGTCCTGCGGCTTCGGCGACAGCGCGATCTGGCATTCGCCGGCCTTCACCTTCTGCAGGCGCACCGACGGGTCGGGCGTGATCGCATAGATCAGCCGGTCGACCTTCGGCTTCGGGCCCCAGTACGTCGGGTTCGCGTCGTAGCGGATCAGCGCGTCCTTCGTATAGCTCTTCAGCACGAACGGGCCGGTGCCGACCGGCTTCGCGTTCAGGTCGGCCTGCTTGCCGGCCTTCAGCAACTGATCCGCGTATTCGGCCGAGTAGATCGACGCGAAGCCCATCGTCAGGATCGGCACGAAGGTCGCGTTCGGCTCGTTCAGCACGAATTTCACCGTGCTGTCGTCGACCTTCGTGACCGACTTCACGAGCTTCACGAGGCCCATCGACTGCGCGTGCGGGAAGCCGCTCGCGCCGGCGACCTTGTGCCACGGGTTCGCATCGTCGAGCATCCGCGTGAACGTGAACACGACGTCGTCCGCATCGAGCGCGCGGCCCGGCTTGAAATAGTCGGTGGTCTGGAACGCGACGTTCGGGCGCAGGTGGAACGTGTACGTGAGGCCGTCGGCGCTGGCCTCCCATTTGTCCGCGAGCGCGGGCACGACCTTTTTCGCGGCCTCGTCGTAGGACACGAGCGTGTTGAAGATCACGTCGGCCGATGCGTTGGTCGTGACGAGCGAGTTGTACTGCACGACGTCGAAGCCGTCCGGGCTCGATTCCGTGCAAACGGTGAGCGGCTTGGCGGCGGCGAGGCCGGGGGCGGCAAGGGCGGCGGCGATGGCGGCCGCGGCGAACAGCTTGACGTGCATAGGATCTCCCACGTGGCTTGTGTTTTTCGCTGGATGATGGAGGCAGGCGCGGCCTGGAAGCGGCAGGGCCGGCGCGGCTGGCGAATAGCATACCGTCAAAGCGCGCGACGCGTGAAAAAAGGCGCCGGAACGCGGCGAATTGGCCGAAAAACGGCTGCGTTCGCGACGGAACGGGTGTTGATGCGGCGAAAGGTGCGGTGGAGGCGGCGGGCGGGGCGGGCGCCGGGGCGGCGGAGCCGGCGGGCGGGGGGGCGGCGAAGGTGCCGCGGCAGGTGTCGCAAAACCGGCGCGTCGACGCTCCGGCGCAGCGATACGGCCCGGCGCGTGTCGCGCGGGCCGCGTCGGCGGAGCGTCAGTGCGCGCCGGCCTTCGGCTTGCGCGGCGCCTTTTCGAACAGGCGGTCGTACAGCCAGCGCGGCAGCACGTGCAGCACCTTCGCGACGACGCCCATCTGCCACGGAATCACGCGGAACGCGTGCTGCCGGGCGATCGCCTGCGCCGCCCGTGCGGCGAAGCGGTCGGCGTCCATCAGGAACGGCATCCGGTACGGGTTGTGCGCGGTCATCGGCGTGCGAATGTAGCCGGGCGCGATCGTCACGACGCCGACGCCGGCCGGACGCAGCTCGACGCGCAGCGCTTCGAGATACTTGATCGCGGCCGACTTCGACGCGCTGTACGCGCCGGAGCCGGGCAGCCCGCGCACGCCGGCGACGCTCGCGACGCCGACCAGCGTGCCGTGGCGCGCGGCCGTCATCGGGCCGACGAACGGCTCGAACGTCGCGACCATCCCGTAGTAGTTGATGTCCATCACGTCGCGGAACGCCGCGAG
This sequence comes from Burkholderia sp. EMB26, assembly GCF_024730645.1. NCBI lineage: Bacteria > Pseudomonadati > Pseudomonadota > Betaproteobacteria > Burkholderiales > Burkholderiaceae > Burkholderia > Burkholderia sp. EMB26. Next base: position 3,291,077 of record NZ_CP078070.1, on the reverse strand, counting down.
ATCGCCCTGGCCCGTGACGGCGCCCTGGCTGATGCCTGCGTTCGCGATCACGACGTCCGGGCAGCCGTGCGTCGCGATGAACGACGCGGCGGCCGTCGCGAGCGCATCGGCGTCGCGCACGTCGGCGGAATAGACGGAGATGGACAGCTTCGGGAAACGCCGCGCGAACGCATCGAGTGCATCGGTGCGCCGCGCGACGAGCGCGAGCGTGGCGCCCTGGCGGGCGTATTCCTCGGCCATCGCGAGGCCGAGGCCGCTCGACGCGCCGGTGATGAAGACCTTCAGCGGAGTAGTCATGCCGGCGCGCGGGCGGGGATCAGAGCTTCTTGTCCTGGACCTGCTTCACGAGGAAGTCGAGCACCTGGGCGGTACCCGGGATGCTGTTCGTGTAAGCGGGGCCCGTCTTGTACTTGCCCTGGACGACGACCGTCGGCACGCCGTCGATCGCGTAGTCCTTCAGCAGCTTGGCCGACTGGTTCACCTCGCCCTGCACGCTGAACGAGTTGTACGCATCCATGAACTTCTTCTTGTCGACGCCCTGCGTGGCCAGGAAGTCGGCCTGCGCCTGCGGCGTCAGCAGGTAGTTCTTCTGCTTGTGGATCGCGTTGAAGATCGCCGGCGTGACCTTCTCGGAGATGCCGAGCGCGGACACCGCGTAGTACAGCTTCGAGTGCGGGACGAAATCGTCACGGAATGCGACCGGCACGCGCTTGAAGTCGATGTTGTTGCCCTGCTTCTTCACCCAGGCCTCGATCGTCGGCTCGAATTCGTAGCAGTGCGGGCAGCCGTACCAGAAGAACTCGATCACCTCGACCTTGCCGGCCGGCGCGGATACCGGCTGCGGCGACTTCATCACCTCGAAGTCCTTGCCGGCGGCCGGCGCGGCGGGCGAAGCCTGCGCGAAGCCGGCGGCCAGGCCCAGGGACAGAAGGAGCGTGCTAAGCAGTTTTTTCATGTTGTGAACGTCGAATCAGTTGCTCGGGTTACGGAACGTAACGGGTTCTGCGTGGGCTCGGCCGGTTGGCTTACTGCTTCGTGAAGCGGATCACCGCCGTGTCGACACCTGCATCGGACAGGCGCTGACGGGCCGAGTTCATATCCTCGAACTTCGAGAACGGGCCGACGCGCACGCGGAAATAGGTCACGCCGCTGACGTCGCGCTTCGACACCTTCGATTCGAAGCCCTGGAAGCCGAGGCGCGCGCGCTGCTGCTCGGCATCGCCTTCCGTCTTGTATGCGCCGACCTGCAGGAAGTAGCCGGTGTTCGCGTCGTTCGCGGTCGGCGGCTTCGCTGCCGCTGCGGCCGTGGCCGACGACGTCGGCTTCGGCGTGTTCGCGGCCTGCTGCTGTTGCTGCTGTTTTTGCGCGGCGGCTTGCTGCGCCTGCTTCTGCGCGGCGAAGCGGGCGAGGTCGTCCTCGCCGCCTTGCTGCTGTTGCTGCGCCTGTTGCGTCTTCTTCGGCGGCGGCGTGGTGTCGGCCGGCTTCGGCGCGACGGCGACGCCGTTGCCCGACGACGGAGTGTTCGACGCGGTGGTGTTGCTCGAGCCGGTCGCGCCGTTCGTGTTACCCGACGGCGGCACTTCGACGATCTGCGGTTCGGGCAGCAGGCCGCCCTGGGTCTGGTTCGCGGCCTGGCCCGGCGCCGTGTTCGGCGGGGCGGGCTGCGCGGCTTGCGGCACCGGCTGGCCGGGCGTCTTGCCCTGCAGCGCGCGGTTCGGATCGAACTGCTGCGGCTGGCTTGCGCCGTTGTCGGCCGGCGGCGGCGCGACCTTCGACACGAACGGCGACGGCGAACGCGTGATATAGAGCGCCACCACCACGGCGATCGCGAGGCCGACGATCAGGCCCAGCACGATTCCAAGAAATGTCCCTCCGGCTTGTTTCGATTGCTTCGAAGTTCGGCGTGGTTGTGCCATTGCTTGAGTCACCTGCAAAAAGAATCGTGAAAAGGCCGAGGCAGGCTCTCCTGCGGCGGGCGCTGCCGCGGCCATTCGCTGCCCGGTTCGGGGCCGCGCTTACATCCTTACATCTTGGCGGGTGCGGACACGCCGAGCACCGCCAGGCCGTTCTCGAGCACCTGCCGGGTCGCGGCGAGCAGCGCGGCGCGCGCATTGCGCGGCGCTGCGTCGTCGACCAGCACGCGCTCCGCATTGTAGAACGAGTGGAATTCGCCAGCGAGATCGCGCAGGTAGAACGCGACTGCGTGCGGCGCCAGCTCGTTTGCCGCGTGCGTGAGCATGTCCGGATACTCGGCCAGCTTCTGCATCAGCGATGTCGCCTGCGCGCTCGTCAGTTGCGACAGGTCGGCGCCCGGCAGTTGCGCGACGTCGACGTTGTAGCGCGACTTCAGTTCGTTGAGCACCGAGCAGATCCGCGCATGCGCGTACTGGACGTAATAGACCGGGTTTTCGTCGTTCTGTTTCAGCGCGAGGTCGATGTCGAACACGAACTCGGTATCGGCCTTGCGCGAGATCAGGAAGAAACGCACCGCGTCGCGGCCGCGCGTGATGGTCGCCTCGTCGATCAGGTCGGGGGCCGCTTCCTGGCCCGCCGCCGCGCCGCCCGACCATTCGATCAGGTCGCGCACCGTCACGTAGCTGCCCGCGCGCTTCGAGATCTTCACTTCCTGGCCGTCGCGCATCACCGTGACCATCTTGTGCAGCACGTAGTCGGGATAGCCCTTCGGGATCCCGATGTGCAGCCCCTGCAGGCCGGCGCGCACGCGCGCGATCGTGCCGTGGTGGTCCGAACCCTGGATGTTGATCACCTTCGTGAAGCCGCGCTCCCACTTCGTCACGTGGTACGCGACGTCCGGCACGAAGTACGTGTACGTGCCGTCCGACTTGCGCATCACGCGATCCTTGTCGTCGCCTTCGTCGGTCGTGCGCAGCCACAGCGCGCCGTCCTGCTCGTAGGTCATGCCGGCCTTGACCAGCGCGTCGACCGTCTTCTCGACGCGCCCTTCGCTGTACAGCGACGATTCGAGGTAGTACTGGTCGAATTTCACGCCGAACGCCTGCAGGTCCATGTCCTGCTCGCGACGCAGGTAGGTGACCGCGAACTTGCGGATCGCGTCGAGATCCTCGACGTCACCCGTGCCCTTGACCGGCTCGCCGTCCGAGGCGGCGACCGTTTCGCCGTTCAGGTAGTCGCGCGCGATGTCGGCGATGTACTCGCCGTTGTACGCGGCTTCCGGCCAGCCCGCGTCGCCCGGCTTCAGGCCGCGCGCGCGGGCCTGCGTCGAGATCGCCAGGTTGCCGATCTGCACGCCCGCGTCGTTGTAGTAGAACTCGCGGTGCACCGCGTAGCCCTGGCTCGCGATCACGTTCGCGAGCACGTCGCCGAGCGCGGCCTGACGGCCGTGGCCGACGTGCAGCGGGCCGGTCGGGTTGGCCGACACGAATTCGAGCAGCACCTGCTTGCCCTTCTCGCGATCCGACGTGCCGAACGCGCGGCCCTGGTCGAACACGGCGGCGATCACGGCCTGCTTCGCGGCGGCCGACAGGCGCAGGTTGATGAAGCCGGGGCCGGCGATCTCGGCGGCTTCGACGAGGCCTTGCGCGGCCGGCTGCGCGGTGAGGGCGGCGACGATCTGCTCGGCGAGCTGGCGCGGGTTCGTGCCGAGCGGCTTCGCGAGCTGCATCGCGACGTTGCACGCGACGTCGCCGTGCGCGGCGACCTTCGGGCGCTCCAGCGTGATGGCCGGGGCGACGAATGCTGCGTCGGCGCCTTTCAGCGCGTGTGCGACCTGCTTGACGCTATCCGCGAGCAGGGCTTCGAGGGTCTGTTTGTGTGCTGGCAGCATGCTGGTAGAAGGCTTCGTTGGTGGCGGCCGGAAACGCCGGCCCGCCGGCACGCTTTTTAAGCGCGCGTTTCAGGGATCGCAGAATTTTAACAGGTGCTAATATGCCGCTCAGGCGGCCCGCGTCCGCGAGGCCGGACGCCGGTCTGCCGGCGTTCCCCAACCGCGCCGCGCAGGCACAACAAGATGAAAAGGGAATTGTCATGATTACGTTCAAGAGCAAGGCGGCACAGGATCTCGACGTGCTGAAGGATTTCGCCGTGTATGTGCTGGGTCTCGTCGGCAAGCAGCTGGGCGAGCGCGGTGTGATTACGCACGACGAACTGGACCACGCGATCGCCAAGCTGGAAGGCGCGGTCGCGCAGGCGAAGCAGGAACGCGCCGAGCACGCCGGCCATTTCCATGAGGACGAAGCCGACCACGCGCACCACGAAGTGCCGCCGAGCCTGGCCCAGCGCGTCGCGCCGTTCCTGACGATGCTGCGCGAAGCGAAGGCCGGCCAGGCCGACGTCCACTGGGGCTTCTGAGCTTCCCTTGCTTGGCGGATCGAAAGGTTCGCCAGACAGGAAAAAGCCCGCTTTCGAGCGGGCTTTTTCTTTTGTCTGATGAAAGTTGCGCTCAGCGGAAGGCGGGCGCGAAATCGGGGCGGCAGCGTGGCACTTGCCTTGACCGAAAGATGAAATTCCTTATAATTCAACGCAAGACTATGTGAAAGCGGGTGCGAAAACATAGCGCCGCCCGGACAACCGGGTCCCACCTGGAGTGGGTATTTCGTCGAAAGACGGAAAGAGAATCCTGCATGCGACGGCTGCCGAAAGGCGGCCGTTGGTTTTTCTACGCCCGGATCTTGCGGCCTTCCAGGCTCGCGCGCAGCAACGTGCGCAACGCGACTTTCCGGGCTTCCCGCTGGCGCCGGTTCAGGCCGCCGTCCAGCATGTAGGCCGACTGTACGCGCAGGATGAGCCGGCGTTTCCTGATCCGGTCCTTCGACACCTCGAAGAACACGGCATACACGCGTTGCGTGCCGTCCGATGCGACCGCCTCCACCGTGACGAAATTGGGTTGCCGTTCATCCGCGACGACGATCCGGCGCGTCGCCAGCCCCACGATCACGCCGCGCAACAGCTCCCGTGACGCGCGATACCGGTCCGCGCAAAGCACGCGTGTCTCGCGGCTGTCGTCGTAGATCTCGCCGTCCGGAATGGTGTCGCGGCTGCGTCCGTCCCATTTGAAGCTGCGTGTGAAGCAGTGACACGAGAACAGGACAAGAACCGTCACATCGAAGCCGGTTTCCAGATCGCAGGTGAAGGTCAATGGACGCAGATGGTCCAGATCCCAGCGCTCGCCGCGGTAAATCGTCGGCGGGAACGGGCTTGCGCTGTCCGCTGGCGTTTCGGTGATCCGGATCTCGAAGGTCGACATGGCGGGAATGATTTAGAGAGAAGGGCGCGTCATGTCGCCCACGCGCGTTGGCCCGAAAGCTCGGCGTTACAGCGGCTTCGATCTTGATTATTGAGATTAGGTATCCTGATGAATTGAGCTGTTGTGCGACGCGCCCCTGGATCGGGGCGCGTGGCGATGGAAACGGTAGGTCGACGCGGTTACAGTTGCGGCGCGAGCGCGCGACGTGCGTCGTCGAGCGACAGCGCCATGCGCCGCGCATAGTCCTCGAGCTGATCCTGCCCGATTTTGCCGACCGAGAAGTAGCGGCTGTCCGGATGCGCGAGATAGAAACCCGACACGCTCGCCGCCGGCAGCATCGCCAGCGAGTCGGTCACGCTCATGCCGATCTCGTCCGCGTGCAGCACGTCGAACATGTCGCGCTTCACGAGGTGGTCCGGGCAGGCCGGGTAGCCGGGCGCCGGGCGGATGCCCGCGTACTTCTCGGCGATCAGCGCGTCGTTGTCGAGCGTCTCGCCGCTCGCATAGCCCCACAGCTCGCGCCGCACGCGCGCGTGCATCGCTTCGGCGAACGCTTCGGCGAAACGGTCGGCGAGCGCCTTCAGCATGATCGCGCTGTAGTCGTCATGGTCGGCTTCGAACTGCTTTTCCTTCGCGTCGACGCCGAGGCCGGCCGTCACCGCGAACATCCCGATGTAGTCGGCCACACCCGATTCCTTCGGCGCGATGAAATCGGCGAGCGAGCGGTTCGGCCGCATCACGCCGTCGACCACCGGGCGCACGCTCTGCTGGCGCAGGTTGCGCCACGTGAGCAGCACCTCGGAGCGCGACTCGTCGCTGTAGATCTCGATGTCGTCGTCATTGACGGTGTTCGCCGGCAGCAGCGCGATCACGCCGTTCGCGGTCAGCCAGCGGCCCTGGATCAGGCGCGCGAGCATCGACTTGGCGTCGGAGAACACGCGCCGCGCCGATTCGCCGACGATCTCGTCGTTCAGGATCGCCGGGTACGGGCCCGCGAGATCCCAGGTCTGGAAGAACGGACCCCAGTCGATGTAGTTCGCGAGCTCGTTCAGGTCGTAGTTCCTGAACACGCGGCGGCCGATGAACTTCGGCTTGACCGGCTGGTAGCCGGCCCAGTCGATCTTGGTCTTGTTCGCGCGCGCGTCGGCGAGCGTGACCATCGGCTGCTGCTTGCGGTTCGCGTGCTGGTCGCGGATGCGTTCGTAGTCGGACTTCAGCTCGTCGAGATACTTCGCCGCGCCTTCGTCGGACAGCAGGTTCGACGCGACCGACACCGAGCGCGACGCATCCGGCACGTAGACGACCGGGCCTTCGTAGTGCGGCGCGATCTTCACCGCCGTGTGCACGCGCGACGTCGTGGCGCCGCCGATCAGCAGCGGAATCTTCTTCACGCGGAAGTAGTCGTCGCGCTGCATTTCGGACGCGACGTACGCCATTTCCTCGAGGCTCGGCGTGATGAGGCCCGACAGCCCGATGATGTCCGCGCCTTCGACCTTCGCCTTCGCCAGGATCTCGTTGCACGGGACCATCACGCCCATGTTGACCACTTCGAAGTTGTTGCACTGGAGCACGACCGACACGATGTTCTTGCCGATGTCGTGCACGTCGCCCTTCACGGTCGCGATGACGATCTTGCCCTTCGCGCGCACGTCGCCGCCCGCTTCCGCGAGCAGCCGCTTTTCTTCCTCGATGAACGGGATCAGGTGCGCGACCGCCTGCTTCATCACGCGCGCCGACTTCACGACCTGCGGCAGGAACATCTTGCCCTGGCCGAACAGGTCGCCGACGATGTTCATCCCGTCCATCAGCGGGCCTTCGATCACGTTGATCGGACGGCCGCCGGCCGCGGCGATCTTCGCGCGCACTTCTTCGGTATCCTCGACGATGAAGGTCGTGATGCCGTGCACCAGCGCGTGCGAGAGCCGCTTCTCGACCGGCTGGTTGCGCCACTCGAGGTTCTCTTCCTTCTTCGCGCCGCCCACCTTGAACTTGTCGGCGATCTCGAGCAGGCGATCGGTCGAATCCGCGCGGCGGTTCAGGATCACGTCCTCGACGCGCTCGCGCAGCTCCGCGTCGAGATCGGCGTACACGCCGAGCTGGCCCGCGTTCACGATGCCCATGTCCATCCCGGCCTGGATCGCGTGATACAGGAACACGGTGTGGATCGCCTCGCGCACCGGGTCGTTGCCGCGGAACGAGAACGACACGTTCGACACGCCGCCGCTCACCTTCGCATGCGGCAGGTTCTGCTTGATCCAGCGGGTCGCCTCGATGAAGTCGACCGCGTAGTTGTTGTGCTCCTCGATGCCCGTCGCGACCGCGAAGATGTTCGGGTCGAAGATGATGTCTTCCGGCGGGAAGCCGACTTCGTTCACGAGGAAGTCGTACGAGCGCTTGCAGATCTCGGTCTTGCGCGCGTAGGTATCGGCCTGGCCGGTCTCGTCGAACGCCATCACGACCGCGGCCGCGCCGTAGCGGCGGATCAGGTTCGCGTGGTGGCGGAACGCGTCCTCGCCTTCCTTCAGCGAGATCGAGTTCACGATCGCCTTGCCCTGCACGCACTTGAGGCCGGCTTCGATCACGTCCCACTTCGACGAGTCGATCATGATCGGCACGCGCGCGATGTCCGGCTCCGACGCGATCAGGTTCAGGAAGCGCACCATCGCCGCCTTCGAATCGAGCATCGCCTCGTCCATGTTGACGTCGATCACCTGCGCGCCGTTCTCGACCTGCTGGCGCGCGACGGCGAGCGCCTCGTCGAACTGGCCGTTGAGGATCATCCGTGCGAACGCCTTCGAGCCGGTGACGTTGGTGCGTTCACCGACGTTGATGAAGAGCGTCCCGGGCGTGACGTTGAACGGCTCGAGGCCGGCAAGGCGCATCATGTGATCGGTCATGGCGGTGCGAATTCTTTTGAGGAAGGACGTGGGGCGGGTCGGGTCAGGCGTTGTCGCTGTACTGGTTCGGCCAGCGGCGCGGCTTCACGCCGGCGAGCGCCTTCGCGATCTCGGCGATGTGCTCGGGCGTCGTGCCGCAGCAGCCGCCCGCGAGGTTCACGAGCCCGGCCTGCGCGAACTCCTTCAGCAGGCCCGACGTGACATCGGGGGTTTCGTCGAAACCGGTGTCGCTCATCGGGTTCGGCAGGCCCGCGTTCGGGTAGCACGACACGTAGGTGTCGCACAGCTTCGCGAGCTCGGCGATGTACGGGCGCATCAGCGCCGCGCCGAGCGCGCAGTTCAGGCCGAACGTGAGCGGCTTCGCGTGGCGCAGCGAATTCCAGAACGCCTCGACGGTCTGGCCCGACAGGATCCGGCCCGACGCATCGGTGACGGTGCCCGAGATCATGATCGGCAGGCGCTCGCCGGTGTCCTCGAACAGCTCGTCGAGCGCGAACAGCGCGGCCTTGGCGTTCAGCGTGTCGAAGATCGTCTCGACGAGGAACAGGTCGACGCCGCCGTCGAGCAGCGCCTTCGCCTGCTGGTAGTACGCCGTGCGCAGCTCGTCGAACGTGACGTTGCGGGCGCCCGGATCGTTGACGTCCGGCGAGATGCTGGCCGTCTTCGGCGTCGGTCCGATCGCGCCGGCGACGAAGCGCGGCTTGTCCGGCGTCGCGTATTTCGCGGCCGATTCGCGCGCGAGCTTCGCCGATGCGACGTTCATCTCGACGACGAGATCTTCCATCCCGTAGTCGGCCTGCGCGACGGTCGTCGCGCCGAACGTGTTGGTTTCGACGATGTCGGCGCCGGCCGCGAAGTACTGATCGTGGATCTCGCGGATGATCTGCGGCTGCGTGAGCGACAGCAGCTCGTTGTTGCCCTTGATGTCGCGCGGGAAATCCTTGAAGCGCTCGCCGCGATACGCGGCTTCGTCGAGCTTGTAGCGCTGGATCATCGTGCCCATCGCGCCGTCGAGGATCAGGATGCGCGATTTCAGCAGCGCGGGCAGGGCGGCGCCGCGCGTGTAGCGCGCGTCGAGCGGGGCGGAAGCGGCGAGGGGAGTCGCAGACATGGGCGGAAGACCGGCGAAGACGGAAAACCGTCATTGTAGCCGGTGCGTCAAGCGGTCGCCGACCCTCGCCGCGCCGGCCGGACGGCCCGTCAAATGAAAGCCCCCGCAGGCGAACCGGACGGGGGCAGGATCGGAGTGCACGCGGCGCCGCGTCGATGCGCGGCGAATGGCCCGGCCGCGTGACGCGCCGGGCCGCGAGTCGTCAGTGCAGCACGACGGGCATCATCATCAGGCTGTCGAATTGTCCGAGGAATTCGTCGACTTCGTCGAGCGACGGTTCATCCTCGATCAGCTGCTTCACGTGCGCGCGGAATCGTTCGGCAAGTTCGCCGTCGATGAAGATTTCGCGCTGCGCGTTCTTGTCGACGATTTCGTATCCGCCGGCATTCATCAGGTGATGGCCGGCCTGCGGCGCAAATTCGACGACGCAGTAGTTGGGGCTGTTGTAGATCATTTGCATGGCGGCACTCCTCTTCGCAGTGGCATCTGGCCTTGTTGTCCCCTAGGTGGGGCGAGCCTTGCCGGTTTCAAGGGGCTTGCGCTGCACACCCCGTTCTCCCGTTTGCGTGGGGTGTATCGGTTAGAAGCCGATGTCTATCAAACGTTTCTTATTGTGAGCCGGTGGACTGAAATAGTTGTTAAAGAGTGTCATCGGCCATTTTCGGGAAATCTGTAATCGGTCGAAATTGCCGATTCGTGCGCGTTCATGTGCGTGCGTTCACTGTGTGACAGTCGATGACGCCGGTGGTTGCACGGCGGCGGGCGGCGTGGAGGGCGCGGGTTCCGCGGGCGGCACGGCCGATGCATCGGGCGCCGGAGCGACGGCGGGCGCGTTCGTTGCGCCGCTGGGCGCGGCGTCGGCAGGCACGTTCGGTGCGGCGAGCCGGCCGTGCCACAGCAGTTCGATCTGCGCCCCGTTCGGCTCGCTCTGCACGAGCCGCGCGGGCAGCCAGCCGAGCGACGGCGCGAGCCACATGTCGATGCGGCGCGTGTCGCCGTCGCGGCGCGGCAGGCGCATGAAGTGCCGCGCCGCGACGATGCCGGCCTGCGTCTGCACCTGTTCGTCGCCGATCACGGTGATCGGCCAGGTCTCGCCGCTGTTGTTGTCGATCACGAAGAACTGCTGCGTGACGCCCGGCTTGTAGGCGGCGGGATTGCCGCGCACGAGCCCCGACAACTGCATCAGCATGCTGAAGCGGTCCTGCACGCCGTCCGGCAGCGGCGCGTTGTTCGGCGTGCGCGTGAATACGACCTGCCGGATCTCGCGGTTGAAGATCGCGATGTCTTCCGGCCGCTTGCCGCGCTTCTCGACGTAACGATCGGGTGCGACGCCGAAGGCGTCGATGCGGCCTTCGCTGCGATAGGTGAACGGGCCGACGAACGGCACCGGCATCGACACCGACAAGTCGTAGGTATGCCCGTCGGTGCGCCAGTGGATCGTGCCGATCATGTTCTGCATGCCGTTGTAGAACGTGTCGTACTGCAGGTCGCCGGACGGCGGCGCCGCGAACTTCACGCCGCTCGTCGCGGGGCCCGGTGTCGCGGCGCTGGCGCCCGCGGCCGATGCGGCGTGCGCGCCCGAAGCCCCCGGTGTGCCGCTCGCCGCGGACGCGGCGGCAGCCGGCGGTTCGCCGTGCTCGGCGGTCTGCGTCGACGTGAGGACCGGCTCGTGCGACGGCGCGGGTTTCGGCGGGGCCACCTTCGGTGCGGCGGCCTTGGGCGCCGCCGATTCGGCCGGACGTTCGACCGGTTTCGGCGCCGGCGGGGCCGGCTGACGCTCGATCGGTTGCGGTTTCAGCAGCTCGATCTGCACCGGGATCTCCGTGGCCGGCGGCGGCGTGAACGATTCGCGGTTGCGCATCAGCCAGAACCCGGCGAGCGCATGCAGCACCAGCACGGCGACGAGCGCGACGCCCACGCGCAGCCAGCGGCGGGGCAGGGCGTGACGCGGGCGAAGATCGGCAGGCTGCATGGGCATCGGAACAGGGTCGGGGGCGCTGGCGTGACGTCGGGCGCGCGGCGCGCGCCACAGGAATCGGACCGTCGGATGGGCCGCGCGTTCGCGATGCGTGACGTGGCGTGAACCGGATGCGTCAGGCGTCGCGTGCGTCGGGACTATAGCCGAGTTCGTAAGACAGTTTCTGCGCGCAGGCGCGCAGCGCGGTGTCGATCTCGCCGCCCCATGCGATGTCGAACGAGCCTTCCTGGCCGAGCGCGACGATCGCGAGCGCGAGTTCGCCGACCGCGTCGAACACCGGCATGCAGAACGCATGGATCGTCGGCAGCAGCATCCCTTCGACGCGCGCGGCCTGGTGCTGGCGCACGTCGGCGAGCACCGTCTCGACTTCGTCGAGGGTGCGCGGGCCGCCGTGGTGTGGCGAGCGGCGCGTATCGGCGAGTTCGCGCTCCAGCATCGCGGCGGTCTTGCTGCGCGGCAGGTATGCGGCGAACAGCAAGCCCGTCGCGGAGCCGAGCAGCGGCATCACGTCGCCGAGTTTCAGCGACGCCTTCGCCGGATGGCTCGATTCCATCCAGTGCACGATCGTCGGCCCCTGGTTGCCCCACACCGCGATGCCGACCGTCTGGTCGAGGCGGTCGCGGAATTCGGTGAGCGCGATCCGCGCGAGCTTCACGCCGTCGACGCGCGCGAGCCGCGCGAGCCCCATTTGCAGCGCGAAGCCGCCCAGCTCGTAGCGGCCCGAGACCGGGTCCTGCGACACGACGCCGAGCCGCGAGAAGCTGACCAGATAGCGATGCGCCTTCGCCGGGCTCATGCCCGCGCGCTGCGCGAGATCGCGCAGCATCATCGCGCGCGGCTCGCTCGTCAGCACGTCGAGCAGGCGGAAGCCGACCTCGATCGACTGGATGCCGGAGCGGACCTTCTCGCCGGGTTCGCCGGAGGCGGCGTCGTCGGTATCGGAGTCGGCGAGATCGTCGTCGGGAAGCAGGCTGGCGGGCATGGGCAGCGGGTGCGCGAAAATGCGACAGGAAACGGGGCGAAAACGGCGTGCGCGATCGTGGCGCGCCGCAGGGATTCACCATCGTAAAATAGATTCCCTCCATCGTCACTACAACGGCAGATCCCCCTATGAAACTTGCTTCGCTGAAGGACGGCACGCGCGACGGCCAGCTGATCGTCGTGTCGCGCGACCTGCACACCGCGGCGATTGCCGATGCGATCGCGCCGACGCTGCAGCGCGTCCTCGACGACTGGGCGTTCTACGCGCCGCAACTGCGCGACCTGTACGACGCGCTGAACCACGGCCGCGCGCGCAACGCGTTCGCGTTCGACCCGGCCAACTGCATGGCGCCGCTGCCGCGCGCGTTCCAGTGGGCCGACGGCTCCGCGTACGTGAATCACGTCGAGCTCGTGCGCCGTGCGCGCGGCGCGGAGATGCCGCCCGAGTTCTGGACCGATCCGCTGATGTACCAGGGCGGCAGCGACGATTTCCTGGGCGCGCGCGACGACGTCGTGTGCCCGTCCGAGGAATGGGGCATCGATTTCGAGGCGGAAGTCGCGGTGATCACCGGCGACGTGCCGATGAGCGCGTCGCCCGACGACGCGCTGAAGGCCGTGCGGCTCGTCACGCTCGTGAACGACGTGTCGCTGCGCAACCTGATTCCGGCCGAACTCGCGAAGGGTTTCGGCTTCTTCCAGAGCAAGCCGGCCACCGCGTTCGCGCCGGTCGCCGTCACGCCCGACGAGCTCGGCGACGCGTGGCGCGAAGGCCGCGTGCACCGCCCGATGATCGTCCACTGGAACGGCAAGAAGGTCGGCCAGCCCGACGCGGGCACCGACATGGTGTTCCACTTCGGCCAGTTGATCGCGCACGCGGCGAAGACGCGCAACCTGCGTGCCGGCTCGATCGTCGGCTCCGGTACGGTCTCGAACAAGGACGCGAAGCGCGGCTACTGCTGCATCGCCGAGAAGCGCTGCCTCGAGACGATCGAGCACGGCGCGCCGCAGACCGAATTCATGCGCTACGGCGACACCGTGCGCATCGAGATGTTCGACGCGGCCGGCAAGTCGATCTTCGGCGCGATCGAGCAGTCGGTCGCGCCGCCCGACGGCGCGGCGTAAGCGGCGCGGGGCAAGCAACGCAGCGGCGAAACCCGGCTTCGGCCCGCGCGCCGGGTTTCGCCCGATGTTTGACCGCGCGGGCTTGGCTACACTCGATTCAGGCGTTCGAGCGCCTCGCACAAGGAGCAGCAGATGGCCGATCTTGCCGCGTACGGCGGTTACGAAGCACTGAAGGTGACGCGCCGCGACCATGGCGTGCTCGACATCGTGATGAGCGGCGAGGGCGCGAACCGCAGCGGCCTCGCGACCGCGAACGCGCGCATGCATCGCGAGCTCGCCGACATCTGGCGCGACGTCGATCGCGATCCCGACACGCGCGTCGCGGTGATCCGCGGCGAAGGCAAGGGCTTTTCGGCGGGCGGCGATCTCGCGCTCGTCGAGGACATGGCGAACGATTTCGACGTGCGCGCCCGCGTGTGGCGCGAGGCGCGCGACCTCGTCTACAACGTGATCAATTGCAGCAAGCCGATCGTGTCGGCGATGCATGGCCCGGCCGTCGGCGCGGGGCTCGTCGCCGGGCTGCTCGCCGACATCTCGATCGCCGCGAAGGATGCGCGCATCATCGACGGCCACACGCGGCTCGGCGTCGCGGCCGGCGATCACGCGGCGATCGTGTGGCCGCTCTTGTGCGGGATGGCGAAGGCGAAGTACTACCTGATGCTGTGCGAGCCCGTGAGCGGCGAGGAGGCCGAGCGGATCGGCCTGGTGTCGCTCGCGGTCGAGCCGGCCGACCTGCTGCCGAAGGCATACGAAGTGGCCGAGCGGCTCGCGCACGGTTCGCAGTCGGCGATCCGCTGGACCAAGTACGCGCTGAACAACTGGCTGCGCACGGCCGGCCCGACCTTCGATACGTCGCTCGCGCTCGAATTCATGGGTTTTTCGGGGCCCGACGTGCGGGAGGGCATCCGTTCGCTGCGCGAGCGGCGCCCGCCCGCGTTCCCCGGCGAGGCGCCGTTCTGACGTGCGCGCTATGATCGAATCACGCGCGGCTGCGCGACGCACGGCGGCCGCCTCGCTCCCCCAGTCAACCAGGATGCCCGTATGACGACCGATGCCTCCGGCGCCAACCCTTTCGCCGGCTTTGCCGGGTTCCAGCCCGCCGACATGATGGACCGGATGTGGGACATGATCCGGATGTCGCCGTTCGGCGGGATGGCGCCGTTTCCGGGCGCCGCGCACGGGCTGCCGCCGTCGCTGTCGAGCATGTCCGACATGATGTCGCCGCTCACGAACGTCGAGGAGCTCGACAAGCGGATCACCGATCTGCGCGCGGTCGAGCAATGGCTGAAGCTCAATCTCGGGATGCTGCAGTCCGCGATCCAGGCGCTCGAGGTGCAGCGCGCGACGCTCGCGACGCTGCGTGCGTTCGGCGCGTTCGCGCAAAGCTCGATGTCGGCGGCCGAGGAAGCGGCCGTGGCCGCCGCCCAGGCCGCGAAGCCCGCGTCGGCGGGCGAGCCCGCGCCCGATGCCGCGGCGTCCGCGGGGGATGCGCCGGCGGGCGACCCCGCGCAGCAGCCGTTCGATCCGGCCGGCTGGTGGAACCTGCTGCAGACGCAATTCAATCAGCTCGCGAGCCTCGCGATGGCGCAGCCGGGCATGCAGCCTGCCGCGCCGGGCGCCGCGCCGCCGGACGCCGCCGCGCCGGAGCCGGCCGCGAAGCCGGCCGGGGTCGCTGCCGCGCCGCGCAAGCCCGCCGCGAAGCGCGCGAAGCCGTCCGGTTCGGCCGCGGCGCGCGCGGCGGCCGCTTCGTCGCCCGAAACGCGTCCGCCGAAGCGCTCGACGTGATGCGGCGCAGGTAGCAGGTCGATCATGCGACTCGCGCTCGTTCTGATGGGAGGCGGCGCGCGCGCCGCATACCAGGTCGGCGTGCTGAAGGCGCTGGCCGAGATCGCGCGCGAGGCCGATCCGCAGCGGCACACGCTGCCGTTCGCGATCGTGTGCGGCTCGTCGGCCGGCGCGATCAACGCGACGTCGATCGCGAGCCACGCGGACGACTTTTCCCATGGCGTGCGCCGCCTGCTCGAATTCTGGGAGCCGCTGCGCGCCGATTACGTGTATCGCACCGACTGGCTCGGCATCGCGGCCGCCGGCGCGCGCTGGCTCGCGACGATGACGTTCGGCTGGGCGGCGCGCCGCTCGCCGCGCGGGCTGCTCGACAACACGCCGCTCGCGCACCTGCTGCAGCGCGAGCTGAGCTTCCACCGGATCGAGCAGATGCTCGAGGCGCGCCTGCTGCACGCGCTCGCGATCACCGCGCTCAGCTATTCGAGCGGCCGGCACCTCACCTTCTACCAGGCCGCCCAGCCGATCCAGGCGTGGCGGCGCGCGCAGCGCACCGCGCGGCTCGTCGACCTGTCGGCGTCGCACCTGCTCGCGTCGTCGGCCATTCCGTTCGTGTTCCCTGCGGTGCCGCTCGTGCTCGACGGGCAGATCGAGTACTTCGGCGACGGCTCGATCCGGCAGATCGCGCCGCTGTCGCCGGCGATCCACTTCGGCGCGGACCGGATCGTCGTCATCGGCGCGGCCGATCCGCGGCCCGAGATTCCGGCCGCGAACGGCGCGGGACGGGCCCGTGGTTATCCGACGCTCGCGCAGATCGGTCAGCAGGTGCTCGCGAGCGTGTTCCTCGACTCGATCGGCTCGGACATCGAACGGATCGAGCACATCAACCGGATGATCGAGCATCTGCCGCACCAGGTCGAGGTCGACAGCGGCTGGCGGCACGTCGACGTGCTCGCGATCGCGCCGTCCGAGCGCATCGAGCTGATCGCCGCGAAACACCTGAAGCAGATGCCGGCGACGATGCGCGGGCTGCTCGGTGCGATCGGCGGCAGCCAGCCGGCCGGCGCGTCGTTCGCGAGCTATCTGCTGTTCGAGGAAGCCTTCACGCGCGAGCTGATCGAACTCGGCTACCGCGACGGCCGGGCGCAGCGCGAGACGCTCGCCGGCTGGATCGCGCAGGCCGACGGCAGCAGTGCGCCGGCGGCCGGCACGCCGCCGGAAGACGGTCTCGCGACCGGCGAAATACGGGTCTGACACGCGCAGGCGCAATGTAAGGTTGCGTTTTCGCGACGGTCGGCCGCGACCGATCGCCGCACCGTGGCTGGCGGCACGCGACGGGGCGAGCGTCTCGGAACCGTCATGCACGCGTGCTATCATGGCCGCCGCCGTATACACCATATCGAGCAGCCCGCCGATCCGGCATCCGCACGGGACCTTTCGGGGACCCGCCTGGGGCAGGGGACGGGCGCGCCACCGAGCCGGCCAGCGCCGGCCCCCACTCAGGCAAGCGCGGCCGGCTCCGTCCGAACGGAGCGGGGTTGCGGCATGCCCAACGGCGGCAACGCGGCCGCCAGGCAGCCGGACGAGGAATCAGCGTCCGGCGGGCCGGTTTCCCGCGTAAAATTAGAGTCTTGGCTGCAAAAAGCGCGCGTGGCGTGCTTGCGCGGCAACAGTCACGTTTAGAGAAGTCGCATTGCGCAGAACAGGGG
This sequence comes from Burkholderia sp. EMB26, assembly GCF_024730645.1. NCBI lineage: Bacteria > Pseudomonadati > Pseudomonadota > Betaproteobacteria > Burkholderiales > Burkholderiaceae > Burkholderia > Burkholderia sp. EMB26. The sequence continues at coordinate 3,274,273 of NZ_CP078070.1, read as the reverse complement.
TGGGACCATCATGAACACCATGCTTTATCCGGAACTTTACAGGTCGCTCGAAGCTGTCCGTTGGGACATGGAGAAGGACATTCCGTGGGACAAGTTCGACGCTTCGCTGCTCACCGACGAGCAGGCGAAGACGATCAAGATGAACGCGATCACCGAATGGTCGGCGCTGCCCGCGACGGAAATGTTCCTGCGCGACAACCAGCACGACAGCGACTTTTCCGCGTTCATGAGCGTGTGGTTCTTCGAGGAGCAGAAGCATTCGCTGGTGCTGATGGAATATCTGCGCCGCTTCAAGCCCGAGATGGTGCCGACCGAAGAGGAACTGCACGCGGTGCGCTTCCAGTTCGATCCGGCGCCGCCGCTCGAGACGCTGATGTTGCACTTCTGCGGCGAGATCCGCCTGAACCACTGGTACCGCTGCGCGGCCGACTGGCACACCGAGCCCGTCATCAAGCAGATCTACGAAACGATTTCGCGCGACGAAGCGCGTCATGGCGGCGCGTACCTGCGCTACATGAAGAAGGCGTTGAACAACTGCGGCGACGTCGCCCGTGCCGCATTCGCGAAGATCGGCGTGCTGATGGCGTCGGCGCGCCGCACCGAAAAACCGCTGCACCCGACCAACCTGCACGTGAACCAGGCGCTGTTCCCGCGCGACACCGTGCAGTCGCGTCTGCCGGATCCGGAATGGCTCGAGCGCTGGCTCGACGAGCAGATCCGGTTCGACGGCGAGTGGGAGAAGAAGGTCGTCGAGCGGATCCTGCACAACCTGTCGATCCTGTTCGAGCGCACGTTCGCGACCGCGCAGGAGCTGAACCGCTATCGCAAGGAAGTCACCGGCCGCCTGCAGGCAGAAAGCGGCCCGTCGTCGGCCGCGCAGCCGGCCTGAGGCCGGCAGGGGCCGCCGTCGGCGCGAGTCGCACCCGATTCGCGCCCGGCGCGCGGCACCGTGTTGCGTTCATCGCATGAAGCCCGCCCGGCCGGTCCGGCGGGCTTTTTATCGGGTGCCGCCGTCGCGCGAGCCGTTGTCCATTCCGTCCGCTCTTCATCATGTCCGCCACTTTCGAACGCAAGCTGATCACCCGTGATGCCCTCGTCGCGCTGCGCGCGTCGCTGCCGTCGCCCGTCGTGTTCACCAACGGCGTATTCGACATCCTGCACCGTGGCCACGTCACGTATCTCGCCGATGCGAAAGCGCTCGGCGCCTGTCTGATCGTCGGCGTGAACAGCGATGCGTCGGTGCGCATGCTCGGCAAGGGCGACGACCGGCCGATCAACCGCGAAGAGGATCGCGCGGCATTGCTGGCAGCGCTGGAAAGCGTCGACTGGGTCGTGACGTTCGCGGAAAAGACGCCGGTGTCGCTGATCGAGGCCGTCCGTCCGGACATCCTCGTGAAGGGCGGCGATTACGACATGGATGCGCTGCCGGAATCGGCGCTCGTGCGCGGCTGGGGCGGCCGTGCGCTGGCGATCCCGTTCGAGCACGATCGCTCGACCACCGCGTTGCTGAAGAAGGTGCGCGCGCAACAGCCCTGAGCGCGACGCGGCGTCGTCACGGGGCGGACGCCGCGAGCGGTGCGGTCGTGACGGCTGGCGCCGCGATCGGGCCGCCGACGACGGGCTGATCGGTCGCCCGCAGGAGCGGCGTCACATGCAGCGCGTCGGGCCGTACCTGCCGCGACAGCACGCCGGGTTCGCGCGGGCCGGCCGCCGGCAGCGGCCCGAACACGCCGCGCGCCACCACGAACGCGAGCATGTTGGCGAGAAAGAGAACAGCGATCAGCCAGCGCAGCATCGTCGAAACTCCTTGTCGTCATTGACGTGGTTCACGTCGTTCAGTCGAGCCGGCCGCAGGGCCGGCTTTTTTCATGGCTTCCGTGGATCGTCCGTGCGGGCCGCTGGCGCGGCACCGCGCGGATGGCATCGTCGGCGTGAAGCCGGCCCGTTTGGGCTTGCGTCGTCACGCGCCGGCGCGATGCCGGCGCCTTTGCATCAATCCGGCGCCGTTGCCGGGTCGGCCGCGTCCGCGGCGATCAGCGCGAGCCCGGACAGGATCAGCGTGTCGTGCCGGGTATGCGCGATCGTCAGCGCACGCGCGACGTCGTCCGCCGCGCCGCCTGCCAGCACGAGCCGCACGGGCGCCTGCCACGCCGCGACGAGATCGCGCCACGCGCGTTCGATCAGACCGGCTTGCGCGTACAGGCACCCGGCCGACAGCGAGCGCGGCGTATCGACCTGGAACGGTTCGGCCTGCGCGCCCGCGAGCAGGCCGCTGGCGATGTCGGTGGTCAGCGTCGGCAACTGCGCGGTGTGCGTGCCGAGCGCGCGCATCATCAGCGCCCAGCCCGGCGCGATCAGCCCGCCCGTGAAGCGGCCGTCCGCGCGCAGTGCCTCGAGCGTCGTCGCGGTGCCGAACGTCGCGATCAGCAGATGCTCGCCCGGAAACGCCGCGTGCGCGCCGATCAGGCCGGCCCACCGGTCGCTGCCGAGCTGCTCGGGTGTCGTATAGCCGTTCGTCACGCCGCATTGCGCGGGCCGCGAGCGGATCGTCGTGCGCGGCAGGCCCGGCCAGCGCGCGTCGAGCAGCGCATCGACCCGCGCGGCCACGTCGGCGCCCGCGACGTTCGAGATCCATGCGCCGCGCGGCCGCGGCAGGCGCGACCAATCGGGATCGGCGCCGCCGTCGCGCGTGTGGCCGAACGCGCCCGTGTCGACGAGCGTGCGCCGCGCGTCGGCGAGTGCCCACTTGATCCGGCTGTTGCCGGCGTCGATCAGCAGGTGCGGTTCGCTCATTGCGCTTCGCGCAGCGACACGTCGCCGGCCGCGATCGTCTGTACGCCGTTCGGCGTGTCGAGCAGCAACTGGCCGGTCGCGTCGATGCCCGTCGCGATGCCGCGCGCGCGTTCGACGCCCTGTTCGAGCAGCACGACTTCGCGGCCGGCGTACGCGTGCAGCGCGTGCCAGCGCGGCAGGAACGGCGCGAGGCCGTCGGTGCCGAACTGTGCGAGCGCGGGCGTGAGCGCGTTCAGCGACGCGGCGAGCGTATCGGTGAGGTTCGCCGACGCGCACGCGATCGACAGCGCGGCGGGCGGCAGCCCGCTCGCGAGCGTCGCTTCGCGCGCGCGCAGCGCGTCGACCTGCGCGGCCACGGCTTCCGCGCCGCGCACGTTGATGCCGAAGCCGATCACGACCGCGGTGGCGTCGGCGGTGGTCCAGACGGTTTCGATCAGGATCCCGGCGAGCTTGCCGACGATACGCGGCGTGCCGTCGTCGTCGGTCGTCAGCAGCAGGTCGTTCGGCCATTTGAGCGCGACCCGCATGCGGGCGTCGAGCGGCAGCGTGGCCAGCCCTTCGGCGAGCGCGACGCCGATCGCGATGCTGAGGCCGCCGAGCGCATCGATGGCGCGCGGCACGATGCAGCCGACCGAGCACAGCAGCGCATTGCCGGGCTGCGCGAACCACGGGCGGCCCTGCCGGCCGCGGCCGGCCGTCTGCTCGAACGCGACGCGCACGAGCGGCGCGGGCAACGCGCTCGCGGTGCGCGGCAGCGCCTTGAGCCGGGTCGCGACGTCGGCGTTGGTCGAGCCGGTGGCGGCGACGATGTCGAGCGGCCACGCGCGCGGCGTGGCGTCCAGGTGCGCCTCGAGCCGGTTGCGCGCGATGTGCGCGTCGCCGGATTCGGGCGTGTCGGAGGAGGTGGGGGCGTTCATGGCGCCTATTGTAGCGACAGGGGGCGTTGGCGCGCGCCGGACGGCGCACGCAACCTGCGGGACGACACGGCGTGGCTTGGCGCGGCATCGCTATCCGCTCCAGCGCCTCGATGCCCGCTTCCGACGTCATCTCGCAAGCGAGCAGCGTCTTGCCCTTCAGCGCCGGGCCTTGGCGGGTCGAAACGAGGATCGGTGCGCCGCCGACGCCGCGCGGCCGACGCATGCGAAGCAACCACCGTTCGGCCAGGTCACGCTCGCGCGTCCCCTGGCCGAACGGCCATCACGGCGCGACGACCGGGTGCTTCAGCGCATGCGCGGTCTCGATCCACTGCGCGTGGAACTCGTCCGCGTCGGGCCGAAGCCCGAGTTCGCCGTTGCGATAAGCCATCGCAAGCGTCTGCACGGCTTCGGGCAACTCGTGTTCGGCGGCCCGGCGATACAGCGCGAGCGCGCGCGCTTCGTCGCGCGGCACGCCGCTGCCGTCGCGGTACGCGTTCGCGAGCATGAAGTCGGCGGCCGGGATGTCCGCGCGCGACGCGATGTCGAACCAGTGCGCGGCCTGCACCGGGTCGGCCGCGATGCCGTAGCCGCTGCGGTAGATCAGCCCGAGGTAATACGCGGCGGCCGGATCGCCCTGTTCGGCGGCTGCGCCGAGCAGCGCGCGGGCGCGTGCATAGTCTTTCGGGAGGTCGCCGCTGCCGAGCAGCAACGCCTTGCCGAGCGCGAGCTGCGCGCGCCGCGCAGCCGGCGCGTCGGCCTTGCCGGCGGCCGACGCGGCGGTTTCCAGCCAGCCGCGCCCCTCGTCGCGCAGCTCCGGCTCGTGCGCATCGACGAGCGCGATGCCGAGCGCCGCCTGCGCGGCGCCCGAGCCGCGGCGCGCGAGCGTGCGCAACTGGGCCAGCGCATGCGGCTCGTTCGCCTGCGTGACCATCGCCTGCCATTCGTCGAGCTGCGCGGCGCTCGGCGCGGGGCCGGCGCCGCGCAGGCCGGTCATCGTGACGACGGCCGCGACGGCCGCGACGGTCACGGCCGCCGCCGCGAGCAGCGCGGCGGGCGGGAGTTTCGCGCGCAGCACGCGCCGCGCGGCGGCGGCGAAGCCGGTTTCGGCGGGCCGCATCGTCCGGATCGGTTGCATCGCGTGTCTCATTGCGTGAGGTCGATCTCGTAGGTCGCGAGGTTCTTGCCCGAGCCGTCGTCGGCCGCGACCTGCGTGATGCCGGTCAGGCCGGCCGCCGCCGCGTCGCCGAGGCGGTTCGGCGCGGACGCGAACTGCACGTGCGCGACCGAGCTCGCGAGTTTCGTGAAGCGCCAGCTGCGTTGCGCGCCGTCGGCCGCACGCGTGATCGCGCCGCGCTTCTTGATGAACGCGATCAGCACGTCGCGGTTCGCATCGGGCGACGCGAAGATCGTCTTGCTGCCGTCGAGGCCCGGGAAATTGCCGCCGCCGCTCGCGCGGTAGTTGTTGGTCGCGACGATGAACTGCGCGTTCGGGTCGATCGGCGCGCCCTTGTACGTCAGGTTCCTGATCCGGCTGCCGACCGGCTGCGTGACGTCGATTTCATACGCGAGGTCGGCCGACGTGAACATATCGAAGTTGTAGCCGGGGAAGGTGCTGACGAGCGGCTGCACGGTCGCCTTGGTCGGGTCGATCCGGTTGAAGCGCTTGGCGGCCGTCTCCAGCCAGTTCTTCACGTCGGCGCCGCTCACCTTCACCGCGTACACGGTGTTCGGATACAGGTACAGGTCGGCCGCGTTGTTGATCGCGAGCGCGCCCGGCGCGACGTCGGTGTAGTCGGTACCGCCGCCGAAGCCGCTCTTGAACGGCGCGCTGACCGACAGCACCGGCAGCGACGCGTATTGCGGCAGGTTCGCCTGCACGTAGGTCTTCACGTAGTCGGCCTGCGCCTCGTTGACGATCTGGATCGCGCCCGGATCGCCGACGTCCGCGAAGTACGAGTTCATCCGGTAGTCGGTCGAGCCGATCGGCGTCTTCACGTAGTCGATCGTCGCCTGGTGCTCGGCCGCGATCGCGGCGGACACCGACGGGTCGGCCGCGACGTAGCTCTTGTCGGCGTTCTGGATCGGCCGTGCCTCGACGGTCGTCTGCGACTTGTCGACGATCCACGTCTTGCCGTCGAACTTCAGGCCGAGCTTGATCACGCCGAGATGCTTGCCCCAGTAGTTGGCCATCACGGTCGGCACGCCGTTGACGGTGCCCTTGACCTTGTCGACGCCCGGCAGGTTGAACTGCGACACGGTGCTGTTCGCGTCCGGGAACACCTGGTGCGAGTGGCCGATCAGCATCGCGTCGATGCCGGACACCTTCGACAGCCACCAGCTGCCGTTTTCCATCGTCGGCGAATACGCGGAATTGTCGAGGCCGCCGTGCGAGATCGCGACGACGAGATCGGCGCCCTTCGCGCGCATTTCCGGGATGTACTTCTCGGCCGCTTCCTTCAGCCCGGTCGTATAGACCTTGCCGTCGAGCCAGCGCTTGTCCCAGTTCATGATCGCGGGCGGCGTGAAGCCGATGATGCCGATCTTCACGGGCGCGCTGACCGTCTTGCCGTCCGGCGTCGTGGCCGTCACCGTGCGCGTCAGGATCGTGTACGGCGTGAACAGCGGCGCGTTGGTCTTCGCGCTGATCACGTTCGCGAGCACCTGCGGGAAGTTCGGGCCCGCGCACTTCTTCTGCTGGGCGGGCGCGGGCAGCCCGTCGACCTCGAAGGTGTTGCCGGTCACCTGCGACAGGTACGGCAGCCCGTAGTTGAACTCGTGGTTGCCGATCCCGCCGCCGTCGAATTTCGCGGCGTTCATCACCTTGTAGATCGCGAGCGTCTGGTCGCAGCCGACCGGCTTCACGAGCGCCTGGTAGTCCGACAGCGCGGTGCCCTGGATCGTGTCGCCGTTGTCGAGCAGCAGCGTGTTCGGGTACTGCTTGCGCGCCTGCGCGATCAGCGTCGACACGCGCTCGAAGCCGAGCGAATTGTCGGCGGCGAGCTTGAAATAGTCGTACGACAGCACGTTGGTGTGCAGGTCGGTCGTCTCGAGCAGCGCGAGCGTGGCCGTCGTGCCGACGGGCGCCTGGGCCTCGGGCTGCGACGGCGGCGTGGCGGTGACGTCGTCGCCGCCGCAGCCGGCGAGGACGAAGGCGAGGCTGGCGAGCGCGGCGGCGGCCGGTACGTGGCGGCGGGAAAGCGGGGGGAGACGCATCGGTTGTCCTGTTCGGTGTTCTGTTTTATGAAACGCGAGATACGCACGAATGGCGGCGCGGCGCGCCGACGGCCTGATGTGCGGCGCGTGAGAGTATCGAAAGGAAACGTGACGGAACAATGAAAGGTCGCGATGCCGGCGGCGGGCAGGCTCGTGGCGGCTTCGGGCCGATCGGCCGGCGCCCCGGCCCGGCGCTCTCGACCACGCGCGCCGAGCGCGGCGGCCCCAGCTGCGCGCCCCCGCTCGCGCCCCGAGCTCGCCGCCCACACGGAAATCCTCACGTCGCGGCGCCGGGCGGTTCGCTACAATGGCCGCTGTCATCCTTTTGCAAACAACCTGCCCTTGGACTTCGAGACTCCTCCCGGCCTGTCGGTCGACGTCGGCGGCCAGGGCCAGACGGTGCGCCTGACCGGTCAGTGGACCGCGCTCGCGCTCGCGCGCAATCGCGGCGCCGTGGCGCGCCGCGTCGCGAGCATCGCCACCGGGCGCGTGAGCGAATGGGATCTGTCCGGCATCGAGCGGCTCGACCACGTCGGCGGCCAGGCGCTGTGGCGCGTATGGGGCCGCAAGCTGCCGGCCGGCGTCGCGCTGAGCGCCACGCAGCGCACGATCTTCGAGCGCATCGAGCGGCTCGACAGTGAACGCGAGGCGCCCGAGCGCGTGGTGCGCGTCGATCCCGTCACGCGGCTCGGCCAGGCGATCTTCTCGTTCGGCGAACACCTGCAGGGCGGCATCGCGATGTTCGGCCTCGTGATCCTCGATGCGCTGTCGGTGCTGCGCCGCCCGCAGACGATGCCGTGGAGGGAAACCTCGGCGAACATCTACAGCGCCGGCGCGCAGGCGCTGCCGATCACCGCGCTCGTCGCGTTCCTGATCGGCATCGTGCTGAGCTACCTGTCCGCGCAGCAGTTGCAGACGTTCGGTGCGAACCGCTACATCGTGAACATCCTCGGGCTGTCGGTGATTCGCGAGCTCGGCCCCGTGCTGTCGGCGATCCTCGTCGCGGGCCGCTCGGGCTCGGCGATCACCGCGCAGATCGGCGTGATGCGCGTGACCGAGGAACTCGACGCGATGCGCGTGATGGGCATCCCGCACGGGCTGCGGCTGGTCCTGCCGCGCGTGCTCGCGCTCGGCGTCGCGATGCCGCTGCTCGTGATGTGGACCAACATCATCGCGCTGACGGGCGGCGCGATCGCCGCGAAGTTCGTGCTCGGCATCGACGTCAATTACTTCGTGCGCTCGCTGCCGGGCGTCGTGCCGATCGCGAACCTGTACATCGGCCTCGGCAAGGGCGTCGTGTTCGGCATGCTGATCGCGCTGGTCGCGTGCCATTTCGGCTTCCGGATCAAGGCGAACTCGCAGAGCCTCGGCGAAGGCACGACCACGTCGGTGGTGTCGTCGATCACGGTCGTGATCCTCGCCGACGCGGTGTTCGCGATCCTGTTCCAGAACGTGGGGCTCGGATGAACGCATCGAACGAAACGACCGCGCATGCCGCGGCCATCGGCGCCGGGTCGGTCGGCGCCCGGCCCGAAGTGGCCGACGATGCCGGCGACCTCGTGATCGAGGTGCGCAACCTGACCAAGCGCTACGGGCGCAACATCATTCACCAGAAGCTCGACTTCGACGTGCGGCGCGGCGAGATCGTGTCGATCGTCGGCGGCTCGGGCTCCGGCAAGACGACGCTCGTGCGCCAGATCCTCGGCCTGGAGCGGCCGACGTCGGGCACGATCAAGGTGTTCGGCGAGGATACGGCGACGATCGACGACGCCAGCGCGCGGATGATGCGCACGCGCTCGGGGATGCTGTTCCAGCAGGGCGCGCTGTTCTCGTCGATGACGGTGTTCGACAACGTCGCGCAGCCGCTGCGCGAGCTCGGCCGCGTGCCGCCGGACCTGCTGCACGACATCGTGATGCTGAAGCTCGAGATGGTCGGGCTGCCGTGCAAGCACGCGTCGAAGATGCCGGCCGCGCTGTCGGGCGGGATGGTCAAGCGGGTCGGCATCGCGCGCGCGATCGCGCTGGAGCCCGAACTGCTGTTCCTCGACGAGCCGACGGCCGGCCTCGATCCGCAGGCGTCCGACGAATTCGTCGAGCTGATCGCGACGCTGCACCGCACGCTCGGGCTGACCGTCGTGATGGTGACGCACGACCTCGACACGATGGTCGCGTTGTCGACGCGCGTCGCGGTGCTGGCCGACCGCAAGGTGCTGGTCGCCGCGCCCGTCGAGGAGGCCGCGAACGTCGACCATCCGTTCATCCACGAATATTTCCTGGGGCTGCGCGGGCGCCGCGCATTGCAGGCGCTGCCGCCCGAGCGGCGCGCGAAGCTGCCGAAGGCGGCCCTCGAACCGGCGCTGTCGAGCGTCGAGCTGTAGAAGCAAGGAACCCGCGAATGGAAAACAAATCACATGCGTTCTGGGCCGGCCTGTTCACGATCGCGCTGACGCTCGCGATCGCGGGCACCGTGTTCTGGTTCAACGTCGACCGCACCGTGCGCGTGCCGTACGACCTGCTCGCGCGCACCAACGTGACGGGGCTGTTCCCGGACGCGGCCGTGCGCTTTCGCGGCCTCGACGTCGGCAAGGTGCAGTCGATCGGCTTCGATCGCACGCATCCGGGTCAGATCCGGATCCGCATTCTCGTCGATCACGACGCGCCGATCACGCAGTCGACCTACGGCAGCCTCGGCTTCCAGGGCGTGACGGGCATCGCATTCGTGCAGTTGGAGGATACGGGGCGCGATCTGTCGCCGCTGCCGTCGTCGCCGAAGGCGATCGCGCAGATCCCGATGCGGCCGAGCCTGTTCGACCAGATCCAGGAGCGCGGCGACGTGCTGCTGCGGCAGCTCGAGCTGGCCGCGAAGAGCGCGAACGCGCTGATGTCGCCCGAGATGCGCGAGCAGTTGCGCGCGACCGCCGAAAGCCTGCAGCACGCGGCCGACGGCGCCGCGACGCTGACGAAGCAGCTCGGCCCGGCGGTCACCGCGCTGCCGGAGACGATGCACGAGGTGAACCGCGCGATGGCGTCGGCGAACACGCTGATGCAGCCGAACGGGCCCCTCGTGTCGAACCTGAACAAGGCCGGCACGGCCGCCGAGCAGGTCGGCGTCGCGCTGAACGGCCTCAATGCGCGCGTGCAGTACGACACGCTGCCGCGCTTCAATGCGCTGGCCGACAGCGTCGGCGACGCGTCGCGGCAATTGAAGGACGTCGCCGGTGAACTCGGCCGCAACCCGCGCAGTCTGTTGTTCGGTTCGCCCGGCGCGGCGCCGGGGCCCGGCGAAGCGGGCTTCGTGTGGCCGGGTGCCGCGGCCGGGAAGTGAAAAACCCATCGAGGGTCCAGCCGGAAACGGCCGGGTCATGACGCCCATCGAAACCGGAAACATCATGCAGGAATACGCCATGCCACGAATCCTTGACCGCGCGCTGCGCCCGGCCGCGGCCGCGCTGGCCGTGCTGACGCTCGCACTGGCGGCCGGCTGCGCCGGCAACGACGCGGTGCTGTCGAACATCCGCTACGACCTCGGGCCTGCGTCGTCGGTGACGACCACCGGTTCGGGCCCCGCGCTGAAGGTGCTCGACGTCGCCGCGCCCGACGCGCTCGACTCGGACAAGTTCGCGTACCGGCTCGCGTACGCGGATGCGCAGCACGTGGCCGTCTATCGCGACAGCCGCTGGACCGCGCCGCCCGCGCAACTGCTCACGCAGCGGCTGCGCGGCGCGCTGTCGTCGCGTGGCACGGTGCTCGAAGGCGCCGACGGCGTGCGTGCGCCGACCCTCAAGGTCGACCTCAGCGAATTCGAACAGGTCTTCGACGGCCAGTCGCAAAGCCACGGCGCGGTGACCGCGCGCGCGACGCTGATGCTCGACGGCAAGGTGCTCGGCCAGCGCACGTTCGTCGCGCGCGCGCCGTCGAGCACGCCCGACGCCGCCGGCGGTGCACGCGCGCTCGCGGCGGCCAGCGACGAACTCGTGTCGCAGATCGCCGCGTGGGTCGGCGTGCAGGCGTACGCGGGCACGCCGTGACGCAGGCCGTGCAGCCGCGATGAACGTGCCGGGCCCGCATCGCGCGTCACCGCTCGCACGGCAGGCATTTGCCGCCTATGCGGCGCTGATCGTCTATGCGTCGCTGTATCCGTTCGAAGGCTGGGCGGCGCTCGGCATCGGCCCGTTCGATTACCTGTTCGCGCCGATGCAGCGCTACGTGACGACGTTCGACGTGGTCACGAACGTGCTCGGTTATCTGCCGTTCGGCGCGCTCGGCGTGCTCGCGCTGCATCCGCGCTGGCGCGGCGTGGCCGCGACGCTGATCGCGGGCGGGCTCGGCGTGCTGCTGTCGGGCGCGATGGAAGCGCTGCAGACCTATTTGCCGACGCGTGTCGCGTCGAACCTCGATCTCGGCGCCAACGCGTTCGGCGCGCTGCTGGGCGCGGCGCTCGCCGCGCCGGCCACCGGCGCGCTGCTCGACCGCGGCGTGTTGCGCCGGCTGCGCTTCGCGTGGCTGGAAGCTGATGGGTCGACGCCGCTGCTGCTCGCCGCGCTGTGGCCGTTCGCGATCGTGTTTCCGTCGCCGTTCCTGTTCGGCATCGGCGACTGGCCGGCCGCGCTGTGGGAGCGCGCCGACGCGTCGATGCAGGACGCGGTGCTCGCGTGGCTGCCGGCCGCCTGGCGCGTCAGCGAATGGCCCGAGCGGGTCGACGGCTGGTTGTCCGATTCGGCGTGGGAAGCCATGCTCGGCGGGCTGATGCTGTTCGCCGCGCTGGCGATCGCGTCGCTCGCGATGCGCCCGCACGCGCCGCGCATCCGGCTGCTGGTCGCGCTGGTGGTCGCCACGCTCGTGCTGAAGGCCGCGGCGACCTTCATGCAGTCGGCCACCGGCCTCGTCGTCGTGTGGGCGACGCCCGGCGCGCGGCTCGGCATCGAGCTCGGCTTCGCGGCGGCGCTCGTCGCCTTGCGCGTGCCGGCGACGTGGCGCGCGCTGCTCGCGGCGCTCGCGCTGCTGGCCGGCGTCGCGCTCGTGAACCTGCTGCCGGTCAATCCGTTCTTCGACTTCACGCTGTCGGGCTGGCGGCAGGGGCGCTACGTGCACTTCAACAGCCTCGCGCGCTGGCTCGCGTGGATCTGGCCCTACGCGGCGCTGATCTGGCTCGGCCAGCGCGTCGAGCACGCGTGGCTGCCGGCCGCGCTGCGCCGCTGACGCCGCAGTCCGGGCCGTGCGGCGGCGGCCGTGCCGCGGGCAGCCGCGTGCGCCGGTCGCTATAATCGTCCGCATCCTCCGTTGCCGCCTCGCGCAACGGCAATCCATCGCCCCTCTTTCCGCACGGCCTCGTGCCGGGCCGCTCGTCACCATCATGGATTCCTACTACCAGCACCACGTTTTCTTCTGCCTGAACCAGCGCGACCCGGGCGCCGAACGTCCGAGCTGCGCGCAATGCGATGCACAGACCATGCAGGAATACGCGAAAAAGCGCGTGAAGGAACTTGGCCTCGCGGGGCCGGGCAAGGTCCGCATCAACAAGGCCGGCTGCCTCGACCGCTGCGAGGAAGGGCCGGTGATGGTCGTGTATCCGGAGGGCACGTGGTACACGTACGTCGATCAGGCCGACATCGACGAGATCGTCGAATCGCACCTGCGCGACGGCAAGGTCGTCGACCGCCTGAAGATCTGAGCGGGCCGGCCGAATGAACGTTCATACGCAGAAATCGCTGATCGCGGGCCCGATCGGCCAGATCGAAATCGCGGTCGACCTGCCCGACGCCGTGCGCGAAGGCGGCGCCGCGCCACGCGGCATCGCGCTCGTCGCGCATCCGCATCCGCTGTTCGGCGGCACGATGGACAACAAGGTCGCGCAGACGCTCGCGCGCACGCTCGTGCAGCTGAACTACGTCGTCTACCGGTCGAATTTCCGTGGCGTCGGCGCGACCGAAGGCGTGCACGACAACGGCACGGGCGAGGCCGACGATCTCCTCGCGGTGCTCGCGCACATGCGCGCGCAGCCCGCGTATGCGGACCTGCCGCTCGTGCTCGCGGGCTTCTCGTTCGGCACCTTCGTGCTGTCGCACGTCGCGAAGCGGTTGCGCGATGCGGGCGAGACGATCGAGCGGATGGTGTTCGTCGGCACGGCCGCGAGCCGCTGGCAAGTGGCCGACGTGCCCGAGAACACGCTCGTGATCCACGGCGAAACCGACGACACGGTGCCGATCGCATCGGTGTACGACTGGGCGCGGCCGCAGGAGCTGCCCGTCGTCGTGATCCCCGGCGCCGAGCATTTCCTCCATCGCAAGCTGCACGTGCTGAAGCGCATCATCGTCGACGCGTGGCGCTAGCCGCCATGCGGGCGTCGGCGTAGGCGCCGGCGGCCCGTACCGCGCATCGGCCTCGGCCGGACGATGCGCGACCCTTCCCGAAACTTCACGCGACAGCGCGCCGCACAGCGCGGTGCGCCGCCTACGGCATCGTGGCGCAACCCGACTTGCACACCGCCTGCGCATGCCTTTCGCGCGGCTTCGAGCGCACGTGCCCGCCGCGTCTCCACGCTATGCTCTCGCAGCCGGTATGCGGGCGTCCGCTGCCAGGTTCGCGAAAACGCCGTTCGCGGCCACGTATAATGGCCGCATTCCGCGTCGCCCGCGGCCCGGCTGGGCCCATGCCGCGCTCGTTTCGCCGCCTGTCCGCCCGCTCGCGACGGCCGCGAACCGAACGCGTCCGCACGAGTCCAACCGGCGCGTTTCGCGTCGCCCGACGGTGTCGGGCGAGTGCCCGACACGCCCGTCGCCTTGCCGTTCAACCCTGCGCGTTTCGCACCGCACTTTCTGCCATCAGCCTGAATCGATCATGCGTCTGTCTTCCCAAGGCCTCAAGTCCCTCGCTTCCTCCATCGCCTTCGGCACCGCCGCGCGCAACGTAGCGCTCGGCGTGATGCTGCCCGTCGCGCTCGCGTCGACGATCGTCGTCGCCGAGGCGAAGCCGGCCGCCAAGGCCAAGGCCGCGCATGCGGCGCCGGCCGCCGAGCAGTTCACCGGCGCGCCCGCGACCTACATGCCGGGCGCGGTGCCGCCGCCGGGCGTGAACGCGCGCTCGTGGGTGCTCGTCGACGCGACGAGCAACACGGTGCTCGCATCGGGCAATGCGGACGAACGCGTCGAGCCGGCGTCGCTGACGAAGCTGATGACCGCGTACCTCGTGTTCGAGGCGCTCGACAAGAAGAAGATCTCGATGGAGCAGATCGTCACGCCGAGCGACGCGGTGCGCCGCGTCGGCCGCGACGAGTCGCGCATGTTCATCGAGGCGAACAAGCCGGTGTCCGTGCACGACCTCGTGTACGGGATGATCATCCAGTCGGGCAACGATGCCGCGATCGCGCTGGCCGAACTCGTCGGCGGCAGCGAAGGGCAGTTCGTCACGCTGATGAACGACGAGGCGGCGCGTCTCGGCATGAAGGGCACGCACTTCGCCGACGTGAACGGCATGCCCGACCCGAACCACTACACGACGGCCGGCGACCTCGCGAAGCTGTCCGCGCACCTGATCCGCGATTTTCCGCAGTACTACGGCATCTTCTCGGAGAAGGAATTCAAGTACAACAACATCCGCCAGGGCAACCGCAACCGGCTGCTGTGGCTCGACCCGACGGTCGACGGCCTGAAGACGGGCCATACGCAGGCGGCCGGCTTCTGCCTGATCGCATCGGCGAAGCGCGCGATCCCGGGTGTCGACGGCCAGCGCCGCCTCGTGTCGGTGATGATGGGCGAGCAGAAGGAAAACGACCGCACGCAGGACAGCATGAAGATGCTGAACTACGGCTACAGCGCGTTCGATTCGGTGCGCCTGTTCAAGGGCGGCCAGGCGATCTCGACGCCGCGCATCTACAAGGGCAAGGACAACACCGTGCAGGTCGGCGTGAAGGGCGACCAGTGGGCGACCGTGCCGCGCGGCCTCGGCGACAAGGTCAAGACCGAAGTCGACGTGAACGCGCCGCTGATCGCGCCGCTCGCGGAAGGCCAGCAGGTCGGCACCGTGAAGATCGTCGCCGACGGCAAGACGCTGTCCGAATTCCCGGTCGTCGCGCTGCAGGCCGTGCCGGAAGCGGGTATCTTCGGACGTATCTGGGACTCGATCCTGCTGATGTTCAGCAAGAAGAAGTAAGCACGACGGGCCTTTGTTTTCACGACTTCATCCCCATCTGTCATAGCCATGAGCCAAGCCGAATTCGAACCGATCGTCTACCTCAGCGTCTCGGCGCAGGAGGAACTGGTGCCGCTGTCCGAAGCCCGTGTGCCGGTGCTCGACCGCGGATTCATCTTCGGCGACGGCGTGTATGAAGTCGTCCCCGTTTATGCGCACGACGGCGCGCACGTGCCGTTCCGGATCGAACAGCATCTGGACCGGCTCGCGCGCAGCCTGAAGAAGATCGGCATCGACAACCCGCACGATGCGGCGGGCTGGCGCGCGTTGATCGAGCGGGTGGTCGCGGCGAACGCCGAAGGCCTCGGCGACGGCAACGCGCTCGTCTACCTGCAGGTGACGCGGGGCGTCGCGAAGCGCGGCCACGCGTTCCCGGCGAACGCGGTGCCGACGGTGTTCGCGATGACGAGCCCGCTGCGCCTGCCGTCGGAAGAGGAGCGCGCGAAGGGCGTGCGCTGCGTGACGGCCGAGGACCGTCGCTGGCTGCATTGCGACATCAAGTCGATCTCGCTGCTCGGCAACGTGTTGATGGCGCAGCATGCGGCCGAGCGCGATGCGTTCGAGACGATCCAGCTGCGCGACGAAAACGTGACGGAAGGCTCGTCGTCGAACGTGTGGATCGTGAAGAACGGCGAACTGTTCGCGCCGCCGCGCAGCAACAAGATCCTCGAAGGGATCCGCTACGCGCTGGTCGAGCAGCTGGCCGACGAATGCGGGATCCGGTTCGTCGCGCGCGAGATCAGCGAGGTCGAACTGCGCTCGGCCGACGAGATCATGCTGACGTCGGCCACGAAGGAAATCCTGCCTGTGACGTCGCTCGACGATCTGCCCGTGCAGGGCGGCAAGCCGGGCCCCGTGTTCGCGGCGCTGTATGACGCGTACCAGCGTGCGAAGGCACGCGAGTTTGAACAGTTTGACCTAACCCGGAGAAAATGATGAGCGAACCGACCAAAACCGTCGAGGTCACCGGCGCGATCGAGACCCGGAAGGAGTCGCTGCTGGAGTTTCCGTGCGATTTCCCGATCAAGATCATGGGCAAGGCGCACCCCGAGTTCAAGGACACGATCTTCAAGGTCGTGGCCGTTCACGACAACGAGATCGACGTCGAGAAGATCGAGGAGCGCGCGTCGAGCGGCGGTAATTACACGGGCCTCACGATCACCGTGCGCGCGACGAGCCAGGAACAGCTCGACAACATCTACCGCGCGCTGACCGGCCATCCGATGGTCAAGGTCGTGCTCTAAGGGGCCGTTCCGGTGGCCCGGGATCAGCGCAAACGGCCGCTGATCCCTTTCCATCCTCCCTCCAGCGCGCACTCGGCGGGGCATTTTCCCGCCGCGCGCCGCGCGTCCAGCTCGTCGCACAGCCGCTTGTATTCGGCGACCTCCTCGAACAACCAGGTCCGGAACGCCTGCACGCGCGGCGTGTTGAGCAGCGGCGGCGGACACACGAAAAAATAGTGCCACGGGCTCGGCCCGTCGATGTCGAACAGGCGCACGATGCGCCCGTCGAGCAGGTCGTGGACCGCGAGCGAGCGGCGCACCAGCGCGATGCCCTGGCCCTCGATCGCGGCCAGCAGCAGGTTCGACGAATCCTGGTACAGGATCCCCCGTTTCGGCTCGGTCAGCGTATCGAGCCCGGCCGCGTCGAACCACGGCCGCCACAGCTCGTCGTCCGAGCGCAGCAGCGGGTAGTGCACGAGATCGGCGGGCGTCTGCGGCAGCTTGCCGCCGTTCAGCGTCGGCGCGCACGCCGGAAAGAACACTTCCTCGAACAGCGGCTCCACGTGCAGCCCCGGATAGCTGCCGAAGCCGAAGCGGATCGCCAGATCGACGTCGTCGCGCGCGAAATCGGTGAGCGAGTTGGTCGACTGCAGTTCGACGTCGATTTCCGGATGCCGCTCGATGAACGTGCCGATGCGCGGCGTGATGAAGCGCGCGGCGAACGACGACAGCATCGACACCACCAGCCGCCGGTCGCGGTCGCTCGCGCGCACGTCGCGCGTCGCGTCGGCGATCACCATCAGCGCGGTGCGGATCTGCTGCGCGTACCGCATGCCGGCGTCGGTCAGGCACAGCCGCTTGCCGTTGCGCGTGAACAGCTGCACGCCGAGCTCTTCCTCGAGCGCGCGCACCTGGTGGCTGACCGCGCCGTGCGTGACGAACAGCTCGTCGGCGGCGCGCGAGAAGTTCTCGTGGCGCGCGGCGGCTTCAAACGCGCGAATCGCGTTCAGCGCGGGGAGCTGGCGGAGGTCCATTTGCTAATTTTCCTCACATCGACGTGAAAATTGGTCGTTTGGTCGGACGCCTTCGAGTGACTACGATTGTAGCCATCGGAGCACTTATTGGCGGAGTCGATCATGCAAGAAATCTCTTCAAGCATCACCTTCGAAATTCCCCCGGGCGAGACCGTGCCGATGAGGGTGCAACGCAGCACGCGGCTGGTCGTCCAGTGCGGGCCGGTCTGGGCGACGCGCAGCAACGACGTCGACGACTACTTCCTGGCCGACGGCGAGACGCTGAAGCTGCGCCGCGGCGAGCGGCTGTGGCTCAGCGCGGAAGGCCGCGAGGGCGCGTGCGTCGCGTTCTCGGTGTCGCGGCCGCCGCGGGAAGTCGCGCTCGGCGGGCTGACCCGGCTGCGCCAACGCGTGAGCGCGCTGTTCCATGACGGCTGGCGCACCGTCTGACCATCATTTCATCCGACGGATACCGGCGATCCGTCCCCCTCCCCAGGCCGGCGAGACCCACGGGTTTTCGGTAAACTACCGCCCATGTCCGTTTCGCCGGTTTCCATCGTGTCCACGCCTGTCGCCGTTTCCGCATCGTCCGCCGGAGCCCCGGATCAGCCGGTCCAGCCGGTCACCGTGCGCTGGCGGGGCAGCGAGGCGTACGAGGCGAGCTTCGACGCGATGCGCGCGTTCACCGATACGCGCACGGCCGACACCGGCGACGAGATCTGGGTGGTCGAGCATCCGCCCGTCTACACGCTCGGCCAGGCCGGCGACCCGGCGCACCTGCTGGTGGCCGACAGCGGCGTGCCGCTCGTGAAGGTCGACCGCGGCGGACAAATCACTTACCACGGCCCCGGCCAGATCGTCGTCTACCTGTTGCTGGACCTGCGCCGGCGCAAGCTGATGGTGCGCACGCTCGTGACGAAGATCGAGGAGGCCGTGATCGAAACCCTCGCGGCGTATAATCTCGCTTCGGTCCGCAAGGCGGGCGCGCCGGGGATCTACGTGGCATCCGGCGTGCACGAGGGCGCGAAAATCGCGGCCCTCGGCCTGAAGATCCGTAACGGCTGCAGCTATCACGGGCTGAGCCTGAACGTGAAGATGGATCTGCGCCCGTTTCTTGCGATCAACCCGTGCGGCTATGCCGGACTGGAAACCGTCGACATGGCGAGCCTTGAGGTTGCCGCCGACTGGAACGACGTCGCCCGCACGCTGGTGCGCCGTCTGATCGCCAACCTCGACGGCGCATCCGCGGCCGCCGACAAGCCGCACGCACTGGAACAATCGAATGACTGACGTTACCGCTTCTCCCGCACCGGCCGATACGGCCGCGACCCCTGCCTACGATCCGACCGCCAAGCAGAAGGCGCAGGCGAAGACGGCGCGCATCCCGATCAAGGTCATTCCGATCGAAAAGCTGAAGAAGCCCGAGTGGATTCGCGTGAAGGCGGCCACCGGCAGCTCGCGTTTCAACGAGATCAAGACGATCCTGCGCGAGCACAACCTGCACACCGTGTGCGAGGAGGCGAGCTGCCCGAACATCGGAGAATGCTTCGGCAAGGGCACCGCGACGTTCATGATCATGGGCGACAAGTGCACGCGCCGCTGCCCGTTCTGCGACGTCGGCCACGGTCGTCCCGATCCGCTCGACGCCGACGAACCGAAGAACCTCGCGCGCACGATCGCGGCGCTCAAGCTCAAGTACGTGGTGATCACGAGCGTCGACCGCGACGACCTGCGCGACGGCGGTGCGGCTCACTTCGTCGAGTGCATCCGCGAAGTGCGCGAGCAGTCGCCGGACACGCGCATCGAAATCCTGACGCCGGACTTCCGCGGCCGTCTCGACCGCGCGATCTCGATCCTGAACGCCGCGCCGCCGGACGTGATGAACCACAACCTCGAAACGGTGCCGCGCCTGTACAAGGAAGCGCGCCCGGGTTCGGACTATGCGCATTCGCTGAAGCTCTTGAAGGACTTCAAGGCGCAGCATCCGGACGTCGCGACGAAGTCGGGCCTGATGGTCGGCCTCGGCGAGACGGAAGAGGAAATCCTGCAGGTGATGCGCGACCTGCGCGCGCACGACGTCGACATGCTGACGATCGGCCAGTACCTGCAGCCGTCCGAGCACCACCTGCCGGTGCGCGCGTACGTGCATCCGGATACGTTCAAGATGTACGAGGAAGAAGCGTACAAGATGGGCTTCACGCACGCGGCCGTCGGTGCGATGGTGCGTTCGAGCTATCACGCCGATCTGCAGGCGCATGGGGCCGGGGTGGTCTGATCGCTCGCTGACACTCCACGCATAAAAAGACCCGCTTTGCGGGTTTTTTTATGCATTTCTTTGTCTCGCTGTCCTGACGAAGCGAAGCATCGCCTTCTAGCGCAGCACAATTTCGTCAGTGCCTCCAGCAGCAGTCAGCATTCGGTCGATCTTGCGTCATTCCGCCTTCACACTCCTGCTGGTCATGGCAAAGTGTCGCGATCCGTTACTGATTGACGTGAATCAGCCATAGCTGAAGAGACCAGATCGGGTAAGCGCGCTGCCATCACGTCGCATCGTGCCATTACCGGACACGGGCTCTTAGTCTTCAAGCTCGCGAAAACGGGCATCGCGCATTCTGATACTCTGGATCCACAGTTTCCAGTCCTCGGCCGAGATATAGGCGCCAGCCTCTTCCCTTCCTTCTTTCAGAAAGCTCGTCTGTTCATCCAGGCTCAGGCTTTCCCAGAACGAGTCCCATACATAGTTCAGCCAGTAGTGAGGGTCGCCCCGACCGATATGCAGAACCGGTCCGAACTCATACAACGCGATCCACGGCGGGGTGGGGTGGAAGCCTTGTTCCGAGAGCTTCGCAATCAGTTCAATATCGTTGGAGAGCAAGCGCACGACTCGCTCTGCAAACCTCCATGTGGGGGAGATGATGGTGCTCAGCGACTGCCCGTCGACTTCGCGGATGAAATGGAAATACGCAACCTCGTCCCTGCCTTGCCGCACGAGATTGAGCAAAGCTGGAAACTGGCCAGGCTGAACATGATGAACCAGACCAAAAGCATTGATACCTGCATCGCCTTGATATATCGGCTTGGGATAGGTGGGAAGTTGCTGCTGTTCCAGATCGATCGCGCCTGAGCCGAAAATAGCTTGCAATTCACCGAGCGACCTTCCAAAGGCATCTTCCAGACTCTTCAGACTTTCCCGCTCCGCACGCTTCGTTTGCAACTCTTCAACCTTGCGCTTGAAGAAAGACACATCTCCTCCCTCATCATTTATCCGGGATCTGGCCGGCAAGCATAGAACCGCCGAAATAGCCGATGGCGCCAAAGACGATGCCACCGATGGCGCCGGTTATTACGGCACCAGGCCCAAGTTCAATACCAACCATCGCACCCGCTGTAGCCCCCACCCTGGCTCCAGCAACGGCGCCGGCCCAACTACCTGCCCATCCACCAGCCTGGCGAATGACTTCCTTTTCCAGAGGACGAATGGACTTTAGACGAATGGATTCATTGGATGCCACCGAGAGGTCATAGCCGGTAAAAGCGAGGCCGACAACCCGCACAACCCGAGCATATTTGACGATGCCGAGGCTGATAGCCAAACCACGCTGCGAGAACACACCTTCACCGGGCACCATTGGCCGTGGTTGAACCAGAACCTCCTTGTCCATGACCAGGACTTTTTGTTTGATATGTTCCGCCCACCGCCTGTCTTTTGAGCGAGCCTTGGCGGCATATTCATCGATGGCTCGAACGATTTCGTCGGTCGTCACGAGCCTCGCTCCTGCTCGCCTGGCTTTGGCGATGTCGACATACACAGTCTTGCCCGCCATTCTGCCCGCGCCTTCAGGGTAGGTGCGACTGGCAGAGGCATAGGAAGTTAGCTTGTCGTATTCCAGCACGTGCTCAACCACGCTGCCTGGAGCTTTGGGACCGCCCTTGCTCCACAGACCATATTTCTCTGGATAGACTTCGCGCATCTCACCAAGCGGTGAGAGTTCAAGTTGCTTGAGATATGGATCGTTGATCGTGCTGTACGTGCGACGGACCAACATGCCGTCCTTTCCGACTTCTTCAACAGTAACAAAGAAGAAAATGCGAGCAGGCATGTGATGCCCGAGGACATCATACTTGGAGTCAGCGGTAGTGTTTGTCGTTGTTCGATATACGAAGCTGCTCATTGCTCCCACCGCTCCAGAGCTTGCAGGCCGACTGCAATGTCCAGCTTTGACACATCTTTCGTGTAGACGCGAGGACAATAACCTTGGGCGTCCGTCAGCCCCTTATAGACTGCCCCTGTTGACGTGCGAATGTGATAGGGCGAACTGCAAACAGGTTGACTATTGGCGTCGAGTACGCGGACGCGCTCATCGTAGTTGCCTCGATACTCTTCCGTCAGAGATTGCACTGGAGATCCGTATCCCATCTCGGCGAGGTTATGAGACTCGAAGCTATGAAAGCTATCGGTTTGGGAAGCGATCATTACAGGAGGAGGGTGGCATTTGCAAAGGCACAAGTCGCCATCAAGCGCCTGTTCTTTACCCATCAAATGATCCGGCCAACGAGGACCTTGTGCCGCGATCACACCCGTGGACCGGCACGCGTTACAAACGACCTGAGCGCCAACAAAAGTCAGGGCTGTGCCGTGATGCGTGCAACTGTCTACCCCCTCGATGACGATGCCGCCGGTAGTCGACTTGTCGCCAACTTTAAGCAAGTACCGTTTCATGCTCCTCACCTGTTTTCGCAACAGGCGAAGAATTATCATGGTGGCATAGTGCGCAGCAATCAGACAGGTACTGAAAAATCTGCAATCCGAATTTTTTAGAAATCTTCCGGGTTTATCTATTTTTCACAGCGAATGTGTGGAGCTTGGAAGTCTTGCAAGTTCGCTAAGACTTTGCATCGACTGACGAGCGGGGGGGTACGCGCGGCAACGACCCGCCACCGCACGACAATCGTCGCCGGACCGGACGCGCGATCCATTTCAGCGTGGAAAGCAAAGCTGAAACGGCATCGATAGCTTCGCAGGATAAGTTCGCTCCCGCCGCGCGCAAAGCCCGTAAAGTCGGCTCTCCCGCAGCAATGCCCGCATTCCGAAGGAGAGCCGCATGTCCCGTTTCAGCTTCATCCGCCGCGCCGTCGTCGCGCTGACCGCCTTTGCCGCGCTCGGCGCGGCGCACGCCGAATCGCGCGAAGTCGTGATCGCGTACCAGGACATGGTCGTGCCGTGGCGCTACGCGCAGGCGAGCGGTGAAGTCGAAAAGGCGACCGGCTACAAGGTCACGTTCCGCAAGCTCGACAGCGGCGCCGACGTGATCCGCGCGCTCGCGTCGGGCTCCGTGCAGCTCGGCGAAGCCGGCTCGAGCCCGATCGCGGCTGGCCTGTCGCAGGGGCTCGACATTTCGCTGTTCTGGGTGCTCGACAACATCAACGATGCCGAGGCGCTCGTCGCGCGCAACGGCTCGGGCGTGACCAGCATCGCCGCGTTGAAGGGCAAGAAGATCGGCGTGCCGTTCGTGTCGACGTCGCACTTCCATACGCTCGTCGCGCTGCAGGCCGCGGGCGTCAATCCGAACGACGTGAAGATCGTCAACCTGCGTCCGCCCGAAGTCGCGGCGGCGTGGGCGCGCGGCGACATCGACGCGACCTATATCTGGGATCCGGTGCTCGCGAAGGTCAAGCAGTCGGGCACGGTGCTGACGACGTCCGGCCAGGTTGCGAAGGAAAGTGGCAAGGCGACCTTCGACGGCTTCGTCGTGAGCCGCAAGTTCGCGCGCGAGAACCCCGAGTTCGTCACGCGTTTCGTGAAGGTGCTCGCGGCGGCAGACGCCGACTACCGCGCGCATGCGGCGGCGTGGAAGGTCGGCTCGCCGCAGGTCGCGGCGGTGGCGAAGGTGTCCGGCGCGAACGCGCAGGACGTGCCGGCCAGCCTCGCGCTCTACGCGTTCCCGACGGCGGCCGAGCAAGCATCGCCGACGTGGCTCGGCGGCGGCGCGCAATCGGGCGCCGCGAAGTCGCTTGCGGCCACGGCCACGTTCCTCAAATCGCAAGGCACGATCCAGACGGTGCTGTCCGACTATTCGGCCGGCGTCGATCCGCAGTTCGTGCAGAAGGCCGCGCGCTGAGCGCGGCCATTCAGCCCACTCATCGCGGAGCCCCGATCATGAGCACGCTGGAAGTTCGTCAGGTATCGGTCGCCTATCCGGGCGAGCGCGGCAGGCCGACGACGCAGGCGCTCGCGCAGGTCGACCTGCGCATCGATGCCGGTGAATTCGTCGTCGCGCTCGGCGCGTCTGGGTGCGGCAAGACCACGCTGCTGAACTGCATGGCCGGCTTCGTCGCACCGACGACGGGCGACGTGCGGGTCGACGGCGTGCCGGTCACGGGCCCCGGCGCCGATCGCGGCGTCGTGTTCCAGAAATACGCGCTGCTGCCGTGGCTCGACGTGCTCGACAACGTCGCGCTCGGACTGCGCTTCGCGCGCGTGTCGAAGGCCGAACGCGATGCACGGGCGCGCGAGATGCTCACACTCGTCGGCCTCGAGCGTCATGCGCGTGCGCGCGTGTACGAGCTGTCGGGCGGGATGCAGCAACGCGTCGGCATCGCGCGTGCGCTCGCGAGCGACCCGCGCGTGCTGCTGATGGACG
The DNA here is from genome assembly GCF_024730645.1 of Burkholderia sp. EMB26. Taxonomy (NCBI): domain Bacteria; kingdom Pseudomonadati; phylum Pseudomonadota; class Betaproteobacteria; order Burkholderiales; family Burkholderiaceae; genus Burkholderia; species Burkholderia sp. EMB26. The sequence goes on along the minus strand of NZ_CP078070.1, from coordinate 3,250,286 downwards.
AGCCGATGGGCGCGCTCGACGCGATGACGCGCGGCACGATGCAGGCGCTCGTGCTCGACGTGTGGGCGCGCACCGGCAAGACGGTGTTCTTCATCACGCACGACGTCGAGGAGGCGTTGTTCCTCGCGACGCGTCTGATCGTGATGACGCCGGGCCCCGGTCGCATTGCCGAAACCTTCGAGCTGCCGTTCGCGCGGCGCTACGTCGAATCGCGCGATGCGCGCGCGGTGAAGTCGTCGCCGGACTTCATCGCGTGGCGCGAGCGGTTGATCGCGTACCTGCATCGCGACGAGGCGGCGGCGGAGCCCGCGTGATGAGTGAACTCGCACGGCACGGGGTGGCCGTGGGGCGCGGCCGGAACAGCACTTTGCACAGGCAGGACAGCATGAGCACACAGGATTCTTGGACGGCCGATCGTGCGGCCGCCGATTTCGAACGGGACGATCGCACGCCGCGTCGGGCGGCGCAGCGCCGTGCGCCGTCGTCGCGCCGTTACCGGTTGCCGGGGCAGGGGAAGACGGCCGGGTTGAGCGCCGCGACGGTCGCGGCGCTGGCCGTGCTGTGGTGGGTCGCGACGCATCTGCAGTGGCTGCCGCCGCTGTTCCTGCCCGCGCCGGAAGCGGTGTGGACCGCGTTCGTCGATGCGTGGCACGGCCGCATCCAGGGCGGCCTGCCGTTGTCCGACCATCTGTTGTGGAGCGCGGCCCGCGTGTTCGGCGCGTTCGCGCTCGCGACCGCGATCGGCGTGCCGGCCGGCATCCTGATGGGCGTGAGCCGCATCGCACGCGGCGTGCTCGATCCGCTGCTGGAGTTCTACCGGCCGCTGCCGCCGCTCGCGTATCTGCCGCTCGTCGTGATCTGGTTCGGCATCGACGAGACGGCCAAGCTCGTCGTGATCTTTCTCGCGTGCTTCGCGCCGATCGCGATGGCCGCGCGCGCCGGCGTGCGTGCTGCAACCGTCGAGCAGATCAACGCCGCGTATTCGCTCGGCGGCAGCTTCGCGCAGATCGTGCGCCATGTCGTGCTGCCGGCCGCGCTGCCGGAAATCCTCACCGGGCTGCGGATCGCGATCGGGTTCGGCTGGACGACGCTCGTCGCGGCCGAGATGGTCGCCGCGACGGCCGGGCTCGGGCAGATGGTGCTCAACGCGTCGAGCTTCCTGCGCACCGACATCGTCGTGATGGGCATCCTGCTCATCGGCGCGATCGCGTGGCTGTTCGATCTCGCGATGCGGTGGGTCGAGCGGCGGGTGGTGCCGTGGAAGGGGAGAGGGTGACGTCACACTGACGGCACGGGCAACGGGCGCGTACGCGCCGCCCGCGCCTTTCACGCTCAATCGCCCATCGCGATCCCTTCGCGTCGCGGATCCGCGCCGCCGAACCACACCGTCTGCCCCTGCACGTTCAGCCGCTGGATTCCCTGCAGCCCCGAGTTCATCTCGACGATCTGCACGTCGTGCCCGCGTCCCTTCAACCCGTCCACGAGCGCGTCCGACACGCGGCCCCGTTCGAGCTGCGTCGGCCCGTTCATCGACCCGAAGTTCGGTAGCGCGATCGCCTGCTGCATCGTCATGCCCCAGTCGAGCACGCCGACCAGCGTCTTCGCGACGTGATTGATGATCGCCGGGCCGCCGGCCGAGCCGACGATCATCGTCACCTGCTTCGTCTTCTTGTCGAACACGAGCTCCGGCGACATCGCCGAGCGCGGCCGCTTGCCCGGCTGCACGCGGTTCGCGACCGGCCGGCCGTTGTCGTTCGACACGAACGAGAAATCGGTGAGCTGGTTGTTCAGCATGAAGCCGCGCACCATCAGCCGCGAGCCGAACGCGTCCTCGATGCTGGTCGTCATCGACAGCGCCTGGCCGTAGCGGTCGACGATCGCGATGTCGGAGGTCGACGGCCATTCGGGGCTGCGGTCATCGGCCATCGCGAGCGTCGCACCCTGCGGCGTGCCGGCCTGCGCGACGCCCATGCTGGTGTCGCCGATCAGCCGCGCGCGCTGTGCGAGATAGGTCTTGTCGGTGAGGCTCGCCCAGGTGCCGCCCGGCAGCGGCACGAAATCGGGATCGGCCACGTAGCGTGCACGGTCCGCATACGCGAGGCGCCCGGCTTCGCTGAACAGGTGCGCGGCGAACGGCGTCGGCTCGTAGCCGACGTCGTTGCGCACCGGCTTCTGCGCGCCGATCTGCTGCCAGTCGGGCATCGCTTCGAGCATGCCGAGCATCTGCGCGATCGCGAGGCCGCCCGACGACGGCGGCGGCATCCCGCACACGATCGAGCGCCGGTAGTCGGCGCACAGCGGCGCGCGGACCTTCGCCTTGTAGCGCGCGAGATCCTGCAGCGACAGCAGCCCCGGGTTGGTCGGGTGCTTGCGCACCTTCGTGACGATGTCGCGCGCGATCGCGCCGCTGTAGAACGCGTTCGCGCCGCGGTCGGCGACCTGGCGCAGCACGGTCGCGAGCGCCGGGTTCTTCAGCACCGTGCCGGCGGCCTTCGGGGTGCCGTCCGCGTTGTAGAAGTACGCGCGGGCCGCCGGGTCGTTCTTCAGGTACTTGTCGTTCGCGATCAGCATCGCGAGCCGCGGGCTGATCGTGAAGCCGCGCTCGGCGAGCCGGATGGCGGGCTGGAACAGCCGGCGCCACGGCAGCTTGCCGTGCGCGCGGTGCGCGGCGTCGAGCATGCGCAGCACGCCCGGCGTGCCGACCGAGCGCCCGCCGACGACACCTTCGTAGAAGCTCATCGGCTGGCCGGTCGGCCCGTAGAACAGCCGGTCGGTCGCGGCGGCCGGCGCGGTTTCGCGGCCGTCGTACGCCTGCGTTGCACGGCCGTCGAAGTACAGCATGAACGCGCCGCCGCCGATGCCCGACGATTGCGGCTCGACGAGCGCCAGCACCATCTGCGTCGCGATGGCCGCGTCGATCGCGGTGCCGCCGGCCTTCAGCATGTCGTAGCCGGCTTGCGTCGCGAGCGGGTTCGCGGCCGCGATCATGAAATGCTGCGAGGTCCAGCCCGACTTGTCCGTCCAGCCGGACGACAGTTCGGGCGCGTGAACGCCCGGCAGCGGGACGGCCGCGCCCGATGCGGCGGTGACCGGGACGACGGCGCCCGATGGCGCGGACGGGGACGTGCAGCCGGCGTTGAACGCGACGAGCGCGACGGCGGCGAGCAGCGTCCAGGGACGCGAATACGGACGAATCCGGTCGAACATTGAACCCTCGGCAGCAGTGAATTCGAAGGAGACGGCGGCGTGGACGTCGGCGCGGGCGCAACGGCGCTGCCCGCCCCGGCGCGCTATTGTCGCCGCGCGCCCGGCGGCTTGTCATCCGACAGGAAACCCTGACGCATCCCGCCGGGCCCGCCCCGGCCGGTCTTTCCGGCCTGTTCGAGGATGAACTCTATGAACGTCGAGGTCGCGCGCGTGTGGTGGCGATTCGGCATGTACAGCATGTACATGTGGGTGCCGAAGATGCTGAGCCGGTACGCGTCGAGCGACGTGACGACGGCGCCGTGCCGCAGGTCGTCCTGCATCACGTAGTCGGGCACGATGCCGACGCCGATCCCCGCGAGGATCGCCTGGCGCAGGAACAGGAAGTTCTCCGAAATCAGCGTCGGTTCGAGCAGCACCTCGTGGCGTTCGTCGCCGAGATAGGCGGCGATGCGGAGCTGCCGGCCCATCACCGTCGCGGTGACGACCGGCGCGGCGGCCAGCGCGCCGAGGCTCGCCGGCATCCCGTGCGCGGCCGCGAACGCGGGCGACGCGCACGCGACGTAGCGCACCGCGCCCATGTCGCGCGCGACCAGGTTCTGCGGCGGCTCGGACATCACGCGGATCGCGATGTCGACTTCGTCGCGCATCAGGTCTTCCACGCGATTCTCGAACACCACGTCGAGCACGATGCCCGGATGCCGCCGCTTGAACGCGAGCAGCCATTCGGACATCACGATCTGCCCGTAGCCGCTCGGCACCGACAGCCGCACGCGGCCCTGCAGGTCCTGCCCGAGCGTCGTCACCGATTCCTGCGCGGCGAGCAGTTCGTTGCGGATGCGCCGGCCGTGTTCGTACAGCTTCAGCCCGATCTCGGTCGGCTCCATGCGCCGCGTCGTGCGCCGCACCAGTTGCTGGCCGATCGAGCGCTCGAGCTGGTTGAGCCGGTAACTGACGTTCGCCCGGCTCATCTTGAGCCGCTGCGCGGCCTTGCTGAGATTGCCGGCGTCGAGGATCTCGACGAGCAGCGTCAGCGCGTTCAGGTCCATGCCCGTGTTCTCCTGATCCGGCCCTTTTAACGGTCGGAAAGCATCCAGTGTCAAGTCAGACTTGACAGCTTGTAAAGGCGTGCGGGAATTGTCAATGAATCTCGATCAATCGAGAATCGGGTCATGCCTGCTGCATCGACAGCTTCGACAGGAGACGCCATGAATTCCCCCGCCACGCCCCCAACCGGCACCGTCACGCGCGAGCGGCGCGACAAGGTGCTCGTCGTCACGATCGACCATCCGCCCGTCAACGCGCTGTCCGCCGACGTGCGGCGCGGCCTCGCCGACGCGATCGACGCCGCGCAGGCCGACGACGCGATCCGCGCGGTGCTGATCGTCGGCGCCGGCCGCAACTTCATCGCGGGCGCCGACATCCGCGAATTCGGCAAGCCGCCGGTGCCGCCGTCGCTGCCCGACGTGTGCGAGCGGATCGAGTCCGGCACGAAGCCGGTCGTGGTCGCGCTGCACGGCGCGACGCTCGGCGGTGGCCTCGAAGTCGCGCTGGCCGCGCATTACCGGCTCGCGGTGCCCGGCGCGAAACTCGGGCTGCCCGAAGTGACGCTCGGCCTGCTGCCCGGCGCGGGCGGCACGCAGCGCGCGCCGCGCCTGATCGGCGCGAAGGCCGCGCTCGACCTGATGCTGACGGGCCGTCATGCGAGCGCGGAGGAAGCGCTCGCGCTCGGCCTCGTCGATCGCGTCGCGCACAGCGACGACACGCTCGCCGAAGGGCTCGCCTATGCGCAGGAACTCGTGTCGCTCGGCGCACCGGTGCGCCGCACGCGCGATGCGCAGGGCCTGGCGGACCGCACGGCCGCGCAGGCGGCGATCGACGCGGCCCGCGCCGAATTGCCGAAGAAGTCGCGCGGCCTGTTCTCGCCGGCGAAGATCGTCGACGCGGTCGAGGCCGCGCTCACGCAGTCGTTCGACGCGGGAATGAAGTTCGAACGCAGCCTGTTCCTGCAATGTCTGGACAGCCCGCAGCGCGCGGGCCTCGTGCATGCGTTCTTCGCGGAACGCGAGGCGGCGAAGGCGCCCGAGGCGCGACGCGCGAGCGCACGGCCGGTCGGGCGGATCGGCGTGGTCGGCGGCGGCACGATGGGCGCGGGCATCGCGGTCGCGGCGCTCGACGCCGGGCTGCCGGTGACGATGATCGAGCGCGACGAAGCCTCGCTCGCGCGCGGCCGGGCGCACGTCGAGAAGGTGTACGACGGCCTCGTCGCGAAAGGGCGGATGACGCCCGCCGCGCACGCGGCGCGCCTCGCGCGCTTCAAGGGCAGCACGTCGTACGACGCGCTCGCGCAGGTCGACGTCGTGATCGAAGCCGTATTCGAGGACATGGCCGTGAAGCAGGCCGTGTTCGCCGAACTCGCCCGCGTGTGCAAGCCGGGCGCGGTGCTCGCGACCAACACGTCGTATCTCGACATCGACGCGCTCGCCGCGAGCATCGACCGGCCGGCCGACGTGATCGGCCTGCATTTCTTCTCGCCGGCCAACGTGATGAAGCTGCTCGAGATCGTCGTGCCGGCGCGCGTGAGCCCGGACGTCGTCGCGACCGCGTTCGCGCTGGCCCGGCAGTTGAAGAAGACGCCGGTGCGCGCGGGCGTATGCGACGGCTTCATCGGCAACCGGATCCTCGCCGTCTACCGGACGGCGGCCGACTACCTGATGGAAGACGGCGCGTCGCCGTACCAGATCGATCGCGCGGTGCGCGAATTCGGCTTCCCGATGGGGCCGTTCCAGGTCGTCGACCTCGCGGGCGGCGACATCGGCTGGGCGACCCGCAAGCGCCGCGCGGCGACGCGCGATCCGAATGCGCGCTACGTGGAGATTTCCGACCGGCTGTGCGAGCGCGGCTGGTTCGGGCAGAAGACCGGCCGCGGCTACTACCTGTATCTGGACGGCGCGCGCGTCGGCACGCCCGACCCGGAAGTCGACGCGATCGTCGCGGAAGAACGCGCGAAGAAGGGCATCACGCCGCGCACGTTCACCGACGACGAGATCCTGCGCCGCTACCTCGCCGCGATGATCAACGAAGGCGCGAACGTCGTGCACGAGAAGATCGCGCTGCGCCCGCTCGACGTCGACGCGGTGTTCCTGCACGGCTACGGCTTCCCGCGCTATCGCGGCGGCCCGATGCACTACGCGGACACGCTCGGCCTCGCGAACGTGCTCGCCGACATCCGCACGTTCGCGAAGGACGATCCGCTGTTCTGGAAGCCGTCGCCGCTGCTCGTCGATCTCGTCGCGCGCGGCGCGGATTTCGCGAGCCTGAACCACATCGACTGAACGCCAACCGCATTTGCCACGGACCGAAGATGGACCTCGATTTCACTCCCGAAGAGGAAGCCTTTCGCGCTGAAGTGCAGCGCTTCCTCGCCGCCGAACTGCCGGCGTGCACCGCGCGCAAGGTGAAGGGCGGCCTGCACCTGACGCGCGACGACATGCGCGAATGGCACGCGATCCTCAACGCGCGCGGCTGGCTCGCGAGCCACTGGCCGCGCGAATACGGCGGCCCCGGCTGGAGCGTCGCGCAGAAATTCCTGTTCGACAACGAATGTGCGCTCGCCGGCGCGCCGCGCATCGTGCCGTTCGGCGTGAACATGCTCGGCCCGGTGCTGATCAAGTACGGCAACGACGCGCAGAAGCGCCACTGGCTGCCGCGCATCCTCGACGGCACCGACTGGTGGTGTCAGGGCTACTCGGAGCCGGGCGCCGGCTCCGATCTCGCGTCGGTGAAGACGAGCGCGGTGCGCCACGGCGATCACTACGTCGTGAACGGCCAGAAGACGTGGACCACGCTCGGCCACTACGCGAACATGATCTTCTGCCTCGTGCGCACCGCGACCGACGTGCGCAAGCAGGAAGGCATCAGCTTCCTGCTGATCGACATGAATACGCCGGGCGTCGACGTGCGTCCGATCATCACGCTCGACGGCGAGCACGAGGTGAACGAAGTGTTCTTCACCGACGTGCGCGTGCCGGTCGAGAACCTGGTCGGCGAAGAGAATCGCGGCTGGACCTACGCGAAATACCTGCTCACGTACGAGCGCACCAACATCGCGGGGATCGGCTTCTCGACCGCCGCGCTCGACCGGCTGCGCGCGGTGGCCGCGAAGGTCACCAAGAACGGCCGGCCGCTCGCGGACGATCCGTTCTTCGCGGCGCGGCTCGCGCGCGTCGAGATCGAGCTGGAAAACATGCGCACGACCAACCTGCGCGTGCTGGCCGCGGTCGCGGGCGGCGGCGTGCCGGGCGCGGAAAGCTCGATGCTGAAGATTCGCGGCACGCAGATCCGCCAGGAGATCACCGCGCTGATGCGGCGCGCGATGGGGCCGTACGCGCAGCCGTTCGTCGACGACGCGCTCGACGCCGATTACGACGGCGAACCGGTCGGCCCGGAAGAAGCCGCGAGCGCCGCGCAGCAGTATTTCAACAACCGCAAGCTGTCGATCTTCGGCGGCTCGAACGAGATCCAGAAGAACATCATCGCGAAGATGATGCTCGGGCTGTAACGAGGGACGCGACGATGGATTTCCAGCACACAGAAGACCGCCGGATGCTGGCGGACACGTTGAACCGCTTCATCGCCGAACAGTACGCGTTCCCGGTGCGCGACCGCATCGCGCAGTCGGCCGAAGGCTTCGACCGCGCGATGTGGCAGCGCTTCGCCGAACTCGGCACGGTCGGCGCGCTGTTTGCCGAAGCCGACGGCGGCTTCGGCGGCGCGGGCTTCGACATCGCCGTGGTGTTCGAATGCCTCGGGCGCGGGCTCGTCGTCGAGCCGTTCCTCGGCGCGCTGCTCGCGGGCCGCGCGCTGTCGCTCGCCGGCGGCGATGCGCATCGCGACCGGCTCGCCGCATTGATCGACGGCAGCGCGAGCGCCGCGTTCGCGCACGACGAACCGGGCTCGCACTATGAACTGACGACCGTGCGCACGCGCGCCGAACGGTCCGGCGACGGCTGGGTGCTGACCGGCGCGAAAGGTGTCGTCGACCAGGCCGCGCAGGCGGCGTTCTTCGTCGTCAGCGCGCGCGTGTCCGGCAACGACGACGACGCGGCCGGCATCGGCCTGTTCGTCGTGCCGGCCGATGCGCCGGGCGTGTCGCTGCGCGACTACCGGAAGATCGACGGCGGCCGCGCGGCCGAAGTGCGCTTGGAGCGTGTCGCGCTGCCGGCCGACGCCGCGCTCGGCGCGCCGGAGGCGCTCGACGGCGAAGCGGGCGCCGAGCTGCTCGAACGCGTGCTCGGCTACGGGCTGCTCGCGCTGTCGGCGGAAGCGCTCGGCGCGATGGACGTCGCGAAGGAGCACACGCTCGACTACCTGCGCACGCGCAAGCAGTTCGGTTTGCCGATCGGCAGCTTCCAGGCGCTGCAGCACCGGATGGCCGACCTGCTGCTCGAAGTCGAGCAGGCGCGCTCGGCCGTGATCAACGCGGCCGCGCAGCTCGACGCGCCGCGCGCGGTGCGCGAGCGCGCGCTCGCGGCGGCGAAATACAGCATCGGCCGGATCGGCACGCTCGTCGCCGAGGAAAGCATCCAGCTGCACGGCGGGATCGGGATGACGTGGGAGTTGCCGCTGTCGCACTACGCGAAGCGGCTGGTGATGATCGATCACCAGCTCGGTGACGAGGATCATCATCTCGCGCGCTACATCGCGCTGTCGAAACAGTAACGGCGAAAACGCGAATGGAGGAGACAAGGATGACGAACGAACGGTGCGCGTTGCCGCTGGCGGGCGTGAAGGTGCTCGATTTCTCGCGCGTGCTGGCCGGCCCGTGGTGCGCGATGGTGCTGGCCGATTTCGGTGCGGAAGTGATCAAGGTCGAGCACCCGGCGCGCGGCGACGATACGCGCGACTGGGGGCTGCGGATCGGCGACACCGAAACCACGTATTTCAACAGCGTGAACCGCAGCAAGCGGTCGATCTGCGTCGACCTGCAGACGGAAGCCGGCCAGCGCATCGCGCGCGAGCTGGCCGCGCAGGCCGACGTGCTGATCCACAACTTCAAGCTCGGCGGCGCGGAGAAGCTCGGCCTCGGCTACGACGCGCTGGCCGGGCTGAACCCGCGCCTCGTGCACTGCGCGATTTCGGGTTACGACCGATCGGGCGCCGAGGCCGCGCGGCCCGGCTACGACCTCGTGGTGCAGGGCGAGGCCGGGCTGATGGCGCTGAACGGCGAGGCCGGCCAGCCGCCGCTGAAGTTCGGCGTCGCGGCGGTCGACCTGTTCACCGGCATGTATTCGGCGCAGGCGATCCTGGCCGCGTTGTACGAACGCCATGCGACCGGGCGCGGGCGGCGCATCGAGATGGCGCTGTTCGACTGCGGGCTGATGATCACCGCGTACTACGGGCTCGACGCGCTGCTGATGGGCGAGGACCCGCCGCGCTACGGCAACGCGCACCCGTCGATCGTGCCGTACGGCGTGTTCGACGCGGCCGACGGCCCGCTCGTGATCACGGTCGGCAACAACACGCAGTTCGCACGCTTTTGCGACGCGATCGAGCGTCCCGACCTGGCGGCGGACGAACGCTACAGGACCAACCTCGGCCGCTCGGAGAATCGTGCGGACCTGCTGCCCGAGATTCGTCGCGAACTGGCACGCCGGTCGCGCGCGACGCTGCTCGCCGCGCTCGCCGATGCGGGCATCCCGTGCGGCGAAGTGCTCGGGCTGCACGAAGCGCTGACGTCCGAACGTGCGACGAGTGCCGGGCTCGTCACGCGGCAGCCGCATCCGGTCGCGGGCGGCGTCGACGTGCTTGCGCCGCCGTACCGCTTCGACGGCGCGCGGCTGCCGGTGCGCGGCGCGCCGCCGGTGCTCGGCGCCGATACCGAGGCGGTGCTCGGCGGCTGGCTCGGGATGTCGGCGGAGGACGTCGCGCGGCTGCGCGCGGATCGCGTCGTGTAATTCAATTTACCGCCGCGGCGCGGGCGGAACAGTCGACGCGCGCCGACCATTCCACAAAACACCGCTCGCCATGACGAGCTGGAAATGGAGACACCATGGAGCTTTCCGTCATCGAATCGGTCACGGCGCGCCGCGACTACCAGCAGCTCGTGCGGGCACGGCGCCGCTTCAGCTTCACGCTGACGGCGCTGATGATCGCCACCTACTACGGCTTCATCCTGCTCGTCGCGCTTGCGCCGCACGTGCTCGCCGCGCCGCTGTACCGCGGCGCGACGACGACGGTCGGGATCGCCGCGGGTGTCGCGATCATCCTGATCGCGATCGGCCTGACCGCGTGCTACGTGCTGCGCGCGAACCGTGCGTTCGACCGCCGCGTCGACGCGATCCTGCAACGTTCGTGACGGAGGCCCGCATGCGACGCATTGCGCGCGCGCTCGGCGCGCTGACCGTTCTCGTCTCCTCCATCGCCCATGCGACCGGTGTCGCCGGCCCGATGCCCGACAAGGTCGAGCTGAACCCGGTCGCGATCGCGATGTTCTTCGTGTTCGTGTTCGCGACGCTCGCGCTCACGCGCTGGGCCGCGCGCCGCACCCGCTCGACGCGCGACTTCTACACGGCCGGCGGCGGCATCACCGGGCTGCAGAACGGGCTCGCGATCGCCGGCGACTACATGTCGGCCGCGTCGTTCCTCGGGCTGTCGGGGATGGTGTTCATGTTCGGCTTCGACGGGCTGATCTATTCGATCGGCTTCCTGGTCGGCTGGCCGTTCGTGATGTTCCTGATCGCCGAACCGCTGCGCAACCTCGGCAAGTTCACGTTCGTCGACGTCGTCGCGTACCGCTTCGCGCAGCGGCCGATCCGGCTGCTGACGTCGGCGAACGCGCTGACCATCGTCGTGCTGTACCTCGTCGTGCAGATGGTCGGCGCGGGCAAGCTGATCCAGTTGCTGTTCGGGCTGTCGTACGGCACGGCCGAGCTGATCGTCGGCGTGCTGATGGTCGTCTACGTGTTCTTCGGCGGGATGACCGCGACCACCTGGGTGCAGGTGATCAAGGCCGTGCTGCTGCTGTGCGGCGCGTCGCTGCTCGCGGTGCTCGCGCTCGGCGAGTTCGGCTTCAGCATCGACGCGATGTTCCGCCGCGCGGTGGCCGTGCATCCGGGCGCGCTGTCGATCATGGGGCCCGGCAAGCTGATCCGCGACCCGGCCAACGCGCTGTCGCTCGGCATCGCGCTGATGTTCGGCACGGCCGGCTTCCCGCACATCCTGATGCGCTTCTTCACGGTGCCGAACGCGAAGGAGGCGCGCAAGTCGGTGCTCTACGCGACGGGCTTCATCGGCTACTTCTACCTGCTGACCTTCGTGATCGGCTTCTCGGCGATCGTGCTGCTCGCGCAGCATCCGGAATTCTTTCGGCTCGGCGCGAACGGCACGTTCAACCTGACGCGCGACCTGCTCGGCGGCTCCAACATGGTCGCGGTGAAGCTCGCGCAGGCAGTGGGCGGCAACTGGTTCTACGGGTTCATCGCGGCCGTCACGTTCGCGACGATCCTCGCGGTGGTCGCGGGCCTGACGCTCGCCGGCGCGACGACGATCTCGCACGACCTGTATGCGCAGATGTGGGCGCGCGGCAAGCCCGACGAACGGCTGGAGATGCGGATCTCGCGCGCGGCGACGATCGTGCTGTCGGCCGTCGCGATCGGGCTGTCGATCCTGTTCGAGCACGTGAACGTCGCGTTCATGGTCGGGCTCGTCGCGGCGGTGGCCGCGAGCGCCAATTTCCCGGTGCTCGCGATGTCGATCTTCTGGCGCGGGATGACCACGCGCGGCGCGGTGCTCGGCGGCGGCCTCGGCCTCGTGTCGGCGGTCGCGCTCACGGTGCTGTCGAAGTCGGTGTGGGTCGACGTGCTGCACCACGCGCATGCGCCGGTGTTCCTCGACAACCCTGCGCTCGTGTCGGTGCCGCTCGCGTTCGTCGGGATCGTCATCGGTTCGCTCGCGGATCGCGGCGAGCGCGCACGCCGCGAGCGCGACGCGTTCGCGCAGCAGGAGTTCTACGCGCAGACCGGCGTGCTGGCCAGCCAGGCCGTGCGGCACTGATTCGTCTGACGAAGCGACACATCCGTCCGGATCGCCGGACGGATATTTTCCGGAAATCCGGAATCCCGGATTTTCTTGCCTGCCGCATTATGAGAAATACAATGAAAACAACGGCTTGAGGGGTTCCGGAAACCTGGCATCGACCTTGCAATATAAAGCGCATGGCCGGCCCCCGGCCTGACTATTAAACCAAGGAGACAACCGATGACCACTGCCTTCCTCCCCCTCCGGATGTTCTGAGGCATCGCTTGTTGCGGCACGGCAGCCGCGCGGGCGAGTGACTTTCCCCTGAGACATTCGCCTGCGCGCGTGACGCCGTTTCCACCGGCTCATCATCTACTTCAGCAGGAACCATCGTGAAGAAGAAACCCTTCTACAAAGTGCTCTATGTGCAGGTGATCTTCGCCATCATCGTCGGCGTGATCCTCGGCCACTACTACCCGGCGCTCGCCACCGACATGAAGCCGCTCGGCGACGGGTTCATCAAGCTGATCAAGATGGTGATCGGTCCGATCATCTTCTGTACGGTCGTCACCGGCATCGCCGGCATGGAGGACATGAAGAAGGTCGGCCGCGTCGGCGGCAAGGCGCTGCTGTACTTCGAGATCGTGTCGACCTTCGCGCTGCTGCTCGGCCTCGCGGCCACGCACCTGCTGCGTCCGGGCGTCGGCTTCAACATCGATCCGGCGACGCTCGACGGCAAGGCCGTCGCGTCGTACGCGGCGAAGGCGCACGGGCAGTCGACGGTCGACTTCCTGATGCACATCATCCCGAACACGATGGTCGACGCGTTCGCGCAGGGTGAAATCCTGCAGATCCTGCTGATCGCGCTGCTGTTCGGCAGCGTGCTCGCGCACCTCGGCGAGCGCGGCCGTGTGGTCACCGACTTCATCGACGGCCTGACGCGGGTGCTGTTCGGCATCGTGCACATCGTCACGAAGCTGGCCCCGATCGGCGCGTTCGGCGCGATGGCGTTCACGATCGGCAAGTACGGCGTCGGCTCGCTGGTGCCGCTGCTCAAGCTGATCGGCACGTTCTACCTGACGTCGGTCGTGTTCGTGCTCGTCGTGCTCGGCGCGATCGCGCGCTTCACCGGCTTCTCGATCATCCGCTTCGTGTCGTACATCAAGGAAGAGCTGCTGATCGTGCTCGGCACGAGCTCGTCGGAAGCCGCGCTGCCGCAACTGATGGAAAAGCTCGAGAAGGCCGGCTGCTCGCGTTCGGTCGTGGGCCTCGTCGTGCCGACGGGCTATTCGTTCAACCTCGACGGCACCAACATCTACATGACGATGGCCGTGCTGTTCATCGCGCAGGCGACCAACATCGAGCTGACCTGGATGCAGCAGCTCACGCTGCTGGCCGTCGCGATGCTGACGTCGAAGGGCGCGAGCGGCGTGACCGGGGCGGGCTTCATCACGCTCGCCGCGACGCTGGCCGTCGTGCCGACGATCCCGCTGTCGGGCATGGTGCTGATCCTCGGCATCGACCGCTTCATGAGCGAATGCCGCGCGCTGACCAACATCGTCGGCAACGGCGTGGCGACGGTCGTCGTGTCGGCCTGGGAGAAGGAGCTCGACCGCAACAAGCTGCGCCAGGCGCTGAAGGGCGGCAGCGAAGTCGCGCCGACCGAGACGGCCGGCGTCTGACGCGATGAACGAGCAGGCGGCGGCGCCGCCCGCCGGCCGTGCGGCCCGCGGCGCCCGGGGCATCGAGGCGGAGGCCTATGACACAATAGGCGATCCGCATCGCCAGGAAGCCTCGACCGTGACGCGCCGCCTGCTCATCCTCGTCGTGCTTGCCGCCGCGCTCGTCGCGGCGTGCGCGCTCACGTGGACGCTCACCTGGCAGCGCGGCGTCGCCGAGCTGCAGCGCAATGCCGCCGTGCGCGTCGATCGCACCACCAACGCGCTCAAGAGCACGCTCGACCGCTACGAATCGCTGCCTTACCTGCTCGGCAGCCATCCGTACGTGCAGGATCTGCTCGCGGAGCCCAAGCGCGGCGACTACACCGCGCGCGTCAACCGCTATCTCGAAGACCTCAACGAACACGCGCACGCGACCGTCACCTACGTGATCGGCGCGGACGGCCTGTGCGTCGCCGCCAGCAACTGGCGCGCGCCCGACAGCTTCGTCGGAATCGAATACCGTTTCCGCCCGTATTTTCTCGACGCGATGAACGGCCAGGTCGGCCGTTTTTTCGGGATCGGCACGATCTCGCGCGACCCCGGTTACTACATCTCGCAGCCCGTGTGGCACGACGGCAAGATCGCGGGCGTCGTCGTCGTGAAGCTCAACCTCGAATGGTTCCAGGGCGCCGACGCGTCCGAGCCGCTCGTCGTCGTGGACGATCACGGCGTCGTGTTCCTGTCGTCGGTGCCCGCGTGGAAGTACCACACGCTGCGCCCGCTCACGGGACCGGTCGCCGCGTCGATCTACGAAACGCGCCAGTACGCGCAGCAACCGGTCACGCCGCTGCCGTTGCGTGTCGAGCAGACGCTCGGCGCCGACGCGGAGATCGTGCGCCTCGGCGCCGGCCGGCGCGCGCCGCGCTTTCTCGCCAGCAAGCGGCGGATCGGCGAGCCCGACTGGCTGCTCGTCACGCTCGCGCCGATCGCGCCGATCGATGCCGATGCGCGCAACGCGACGATCGTCACCGGCTTCGGCTTCGTGTCGGTCGCGCTGCTGGCGTTCTACTGGCGAATGCGCCGCGCCCGCGTGCGCGAGATGATCCGCGGCCGCGCGCTGCTGCAGCAGGCGTACGCGGAGCTGAACCGGCGCGTCGAGGAGCGTACGGCCGATTTGTCGGAAGCGAACGAGCAATTGCAGAAGGAAGTCGGCGACCGGATCCGCGCGGAGCAGGAGCTGCGCGCCGCGCACGACGAACTGATCCAGGCGAGCAAGCTCGCCGCGCTCGGCCAGATGGCGGCCGGCATCACGCACGAACTGAACCAGCCGCTCGCGGCGCTGCGCAGCTTCTCGGACAACACGCGCGTGCTGCTCGATCGCGGCGAGCAGGCCGCCGCGCGCGAGAATCTCGAGGCGATCGCCGCGCTGACCGAGCGGATGGGCAAGATCACCAACCAGCTGAAGCTGTTCGTCGGCCGCGCGAAGCCGCGCAACGAGCAGGCCCTCGTCGTGCGCGCATTGCGCAGCGTGCTGTCGCTGCTCGACGAGCGCCTGCGCGGCGTCGCGCTCACGCTGACGCTGCAGGACGCGACCGTGTCGCCCGCGCGCGATGCGCCGCTCGACCTGGCGCGCGACTATCCGGAACTCGTCGCGCGCTGCGAGGATCTGCGCCTCGAACAGGTGCTGATCAACCTGCTCGGCAACGCGCTCGACGCGGTGGCCGGCGTCGCGGCGCCGGCGATCGAGGTGACGATCGCGGTGTCGGCCGCGACGCTCGCGGTCGAGGTGCGTGACAACGGCTCCGGGATCGCGCCCGATCTGCTGCCGCGCCTGTTCGAGCCGTTCTTCACGACCAAGGAAATGGGGCGCGGGCTCGGGCTCGGCCTCGCGATCTCGTCGTCGATCGCGAGCGACGCGGGCGGTGCGCTGACCGCGCGCAACGCCCCGTCGGGCGGCGCGCTGTTCGTCTTGACGCTGCGGCGCGCCCGCACGCATCATCCGGACTCCGTGTCCGAGCCGGCGGGTTCGCATTAGCGTGAACAGGCCCGGTCGGCGACCGACCGGCATCAATCGAGAGCCGCGTGCGAGCGCCGCGCGGCCTGTCAGGAGCAAGTGACCAAGATGGCCAACCGGCTGCAAGTGATCTATATCGAAGACGATGCGCTCGTGCGTCGGGCGAGCGTGCAGAGCCTTCAACTGGCGGGCTTCGACGTCGCCGGCTTCGAGTCGGCCGAAGCGGCCGAGAAGGCGATCGTCGCGGATACCGCCGGCGCGGTCGTCAGCGACATCCGGCTGCCCGGCGCGAGCGGGCTCGACGTGCTCGCGCAGTGCCGCGAGCGCGTGCCCGACGTGCCGGTGATCCTCGTCACCGGGCACGGCGACATCTCGATGGCCGTGCAGGCGATGCGCGACGGCGCGTACGACTTCATCGAAAAGCCGTTCGCGGCCGAGCGCCTGATCGAGACGGTGCGCCGCGCGCTCGAGCGCCGCGAGCTCGTGCTCGAGAACCACGCGCTGCGGCGCGAACTGGCCGGGCAGCACGTGGTCGCGCCGCGCATCATCGGCCGCAGCCCGGCGATCGAGCAGGTGCGCAAGCTGATCGCGAACGTCGCGCCGACCGACGCGTCGGTGCTGATCAACGGCGACACGGGCGCCGGCAAGGAGCTGATCGCGCGCAGCCTGCACGAGCTGTCGCCGCGCCGCGACAAGCCGTTCATCGCGGTCAATTGCGGCGCGCTGCCCGAGCCGATGTTCGAATCGGAGATGTTCGGCTACGAGCCCGGCGCGTTCACCGGCGCGGCGAAGCGGCGCGTCGGCAAGCTCGAATACGCGTCCGGCGGCACGCTGTTTCTCGACGAAATCGAAAGCATGCCGCTCGCGTTGCAGGTCAAGCTGCTGCGCGTGCTGCAGGACGGTGTGCTGGAGCGGCTCGGCTCGAACCAGCCGATCCGCGTGAACTGCCGCGTGGTCGCGGCCGCGAAGGGCGACATGAGCGAACTCGTCGCGGCCGGCACGTTCCGGCGCGACCTGCTGTACCGGCTCAACGTCGTGACGATCGCGCTGCCGCCGCTCGCCGAGCGCCGCGAGGACATCGTGCCGCTGTTCGAGCATTTCATGCTCGACGCGGCCGTGCGCTACGGGCGGCCCGCGCCGGTGCTGACCGACCGGCAGCGCGCGAGCCTGATGCAGCGCGACTGGCCGGGCAACGTGCGCGAACTGCGCAATGCGGCCGACCGCTTCGTGCTCGGCGTGGCCGACATGCCGCAGGAAACGGGCGCGGGCGACGACGCCGACAACGACCAGACGCTGAAGGAGCGCATCGAGCAGTTCGAGCGCGCGGTGATCGCCGAGGCGCTGAACCAGACGGGCGGCGCGGTCGCGGCAACGGCCGACCGGCTGCACGTCGGCAAGGCGACGCTGTACGAGAAGATGAAGCGCTACGGGCTGTCGGCGAAAGGCGATACCGAGCGCTGAAAAGCAAACGGACCGCGGAACCGGGTTGCCCGGTCATGCGGTCCGTTGTCTTGCCGGAAGGGCGCGGTGCGCGCGCCTGCGAGCCGGATCGGGCGGCGCTCAGGCCGCGTTGCCGTCGAGCGCCTTCTTGAGCAGTGCGTCGAGCTCCGCGAATTGCGGCGCGCCGACGTAGCGCTTCAGGATCTTGCCGTCCTTGTCGACGACGAAGGTCGTCGGCGTGAGCTGCACGTTGCCGAACTGCTTCGCGACGCTGCCGTCGTCGAGCGCGACCTTGAACGGCAACTGGCGCGTCTGCGCGTAGTTCGCGACGTACATCGGCGGATCGTAGTTCATCGCGACCGCGACGAATTCCAGTCCCTGACCCTTGAAGCGATTGTAGGTATCGACCATCTGCGGCATTTCCTGCATGCAGGTCGCGCAACTCGTCGCCCAGAAATTCACGAGATAGACCTTGCCTTTCAGGTCGCCGGCGGTCGAGACCTTCTGGCCCGACAGCAGCGTGAAGGTCGCGTCCGGCACGCTGGACTTGCCGTTGAACGCGAGGAAGCCGGCGACGGCGATCGCCGCGACGACGGCGGCCGCGACGATATAGCGGACGGGGCCGGTATTGCGGCGGGCGGGGGGCGTGGTGTTCATCTGGTGCTCTCGGAGTCGATGACGCGGATCGATGCAAGGGACGTCGAAATTCGGCGCTCATTTTAGCGCGAATGCGGCGCGCGCACCGGCGGCGGCCCCGCATCCCGGTTGTCAGGTTCGGCGGATAATGGCCGTTTTGCCTGCCGCGATCCACGCCATGCCGAAGGAAGTCACCGATTCGTTGCGCCCCCTTTTTCGCCCGCTGCGACACTTCGCCGCGCTCGCCTGCCTGAGCGCCGCGCTGGCCGCGTGCTCGCCGTCGTACGACTGGCGCACGCTGCACAACGACGCCGGCTATACGATCGACCTGCCGGCGAAGCCGACCGTCGAGCAGCAGCCGGTGGTGCTCGGCGGCGCGTCGATGCCGATGCGGATGCAGGCCGCGCACGTCGACGGCGCGGTGTTCGCGGTCGGCACGCTGACGCTGCCCGACGACCGCGACGACACGCGCCGCGCGGCGCTCGACTTCCTGCGCGCCGGGTTGTCGCGCAACCTCGAGGGCGTGCCGCAGACGGCGTCGGTGCCCGTGCCGCTCGCGGCCGGCGGCGCGGTGAACGGGCTCGAGCTGCGCGTCACGGGTGCCGCCGCCGGCGGCGATCGCGCGCGCAAGACGATCGTCGCGCGGCTCGCCGCGCGCGGCCGGCATGCGTACCAGGCCGTCGTGATCGCCGACGGGCCGCTTGCGCAGGAGCAACTCGACCAGTTTTTCGGCTCGTTCAAACTCGATTGACGACGGCCGGCGCGGCGCCCGGACACACTGTGACAACTGAAAGTTCGTTCGCAGCTTTCGACGCTAATCGCCGGATTTTGCGAGGGTTTTTCGGCTATCCACAGCGCATGTGGATAACTTTGTTGAAAAGTCGCGCGCATTTCCCGCAGAGCCGCGCCGGACGGCCTTCCGGCCCGTTTGGCCGTCCGTACGCCCTTTGAGAAAAATCAATCAAAACAACGGGATACGAATTCCGTCCGGCAAAGGCCGCGGCGAGTCGCGAACCGGGGCCGGATTCGCGAAATTGTGCATAAGTCAAGTCTTGACAGCCTGATTTTGTCCTCCCAGCGCGCTCACAGCGCCGTCAGCGCGCGCCGGTAGCGGATCGCCTCGGCGATCTGCGCGGCCGTCGGCAGCGGGTCGCCGGCCAGGTCGGCGATCGTCCGCGCGACTTTCAGCACGCGGAAATACGCGCGCGCCGACCAGCCGAAGCGCTCGCCGGCCTCGCGCAGCAGCCGCTCGCCTTCGTCGGTCGGCCGGCACAGGTCGTCGGTTTCGCGGCCGCTCAGCATGTGATTCGTCTTGCCTTGCCGATCGAGCTGCAGCGCCCGCGCCTGTGCGACCCGGGCGGCCACCGCCGCGCTCGGCTCGCCGGGTGCCGTCGCGCGGGTCGCGAGTTCCGCCGGCGACAGCGCGGGCAGGTCGATCTGGATGTCGATGCGGTCGAGCAGCGGCCCCGACAGCTTGCGCAGATAGCGGGCGGCCACGTCCGGCGAGCAGCGGCAGCGCCCGGACGGATCGCCGTGCCAGCCGCACGGGCACGGGTTCATCGCGGCGATCAACTGGCACGCGGCGGGGAAGTCGGCCTGCTGGGCCGCGCGCGAGATCGTGATGCGGCCGGCTTCCAGCGGCTCGCGCAGCATTTCCAGCACGTGCCGGTCGAATTCCGGGAGTTCGTCGAGAAACAGCACGCCGAGGTGCGCGAGCGTGATTTCGCCCGGCTGCGGCGGATTGCGGCCGCCCACCAGCGCGGCGGCGCTCGACGAGTGATGCGGCGCGCGGAACGGCCGGCGGCGCCACTGCGCGGGCGAGAAGCCGAGCCGGCTCGCGGACAGCAGCGCGGCCGAGGTCAGCGCCTCGTCGTCGGTCAGCGGCGGCAGGAGCCCGGCCAGCCGCGCGGCCAGCATCGACTTGCCGGCGCCGGGCGGCCCGACCATCAGCATGTGATGGCCGCCCGCGGCCGCGACTTCCAGCGCGCGCCGGGCGCCGCGCTGGCCGACGACGTCCGCGAGGTCGGGCGCGGCGGGCGCCGGCAGGCCGTCGAGACAGGGCGCCGCGACCGGCGTGAGCCGCCCGTCCGGCGCATCCGCGAGGTGCGCGCACAGCGCGGGCAGGTCGCGCGCACCGAATACGGTCACGCCCGGCACGAGCGCGGCCTCGGCGGCGCTGTCGAGCGGCAGGTACAGCTCGGGCGGCCGCGAGGTCGCGACGGAATCGCGCGCGGCGCCGGAATCCGGGCCCGGGCCGCCGGCGAGGCCCGCGCCGGATTCCGCCGCACGCCAGTCCCGCGCGGCGCCGCACGCCATCGCGAACGCGCCGCGCATCGGCCGCAGTGCGCCCGTCAGCGACAGCTCCCCCGCGAATTCGCGGCCGGCCAGCGCGTCGGCCGGGATCTGGCCGTTCGCGGCGAGGATGCCGAGCGCGATCGGCAGGTCGAAGCGGCCCGATTCCTTCGGCAGGTCGGCCGGCGCGAGATTGACGGTGATGCGGCGTACCGGGAATTCGAATCCGCAGTTCTGCAGCGCGGCGCGCACGCGCTCGCGGCTTTCGCGGACTTCGAGATCGGGCAGCCCGACGATCGAGAACGACGGCAATCCGTTGGCGAGATGGACTTCGACGGTGACGTCCGGCGCGCGGCCGGAGGCGGGCGCGCGACTGCGCACCACGGCGAGCGACATGGCGAGGCTCCTGTGAACGGGCGGACGACGGCCGTTCGGGGCCGCATGCCGCGGGAATCGGAGGAATCGGGTGCGCGCTTGCCGGCGTGGCGCGGGGAAAGAACGAGGTGTTGCGGAACGACGCACTGCGAAGAGCGATGGACTGCGAAGAGCGGAGGGTGCTGCGAAGAACGACGGACGACGAAGAGCGGGATCGGCCTCGGGGGCGGCGGGCGCGGGCCGCACGAGGCGGCCCGCGCCCGGACCGTTTGGCCGGGTGGGGCGTCAGGCCTGCGGGGCGGCGAGCTTCTGCTCGAGTTCCGCGACGCGCTTTTCGAGTTCCTCGAGGCGCACGCGGGTGCGGGCGAGCACCTGTGCCTGGGTGTCGAATTCCTCGCGCGTGACGAGATCGAGCTTCGAGAAGCCTTGCGACAGCATGGCCTTCACGTTGCGCTCGACGTCCTTGGCCGGCGAGTTTTTCAGCAAATCGCTGACGCGCGACTGCAGATCGTTGAAAACGTCGCTGGGTTGCTTCATGTGATTTCCCTTCCTTGCACAAAAAATGTGCATCTTCAGTTGCGTACGTGCCCATGATGCACGCATGACCGGAAATGGTGCGCGCGGGGCGCGAATTCCGGGCATGGCGCCCGCATGGGTGAATGGCCCGGCGATCCGGGACGTGCGTGCACTCTAGCAACGATCCTTTCGCCGCGCCAGCAAACCGGGCCATGTTGGCCATTCGGCCGGGCTTCCGCGCCTTACACCACGGGATGCGACCCCGCTTCGAAGCCCTTCGAGACGGTGTTCGGACGAACATGGCATGCGAGTTGCTGAGAAGAGTCCGTTACAACATTCCAACTCATTCGACGGGACAACCCAGCGAGAGGACTTCATGAAACTCATTACCGCAATCATCAAGCCGTTCAAGCTCGATGAGACGCGCGAGGCGCTGTCGGCGCTTGGCGTCTCGGGCATCACGGTGACGGAGGTGAAAGGGTTCGGGCGCCAGAAGGGGCACACCGAGCTGTATCGCGGCGCCGAATACGTGGTCGATTTCCTGCCGAAGATGAAGATCGAGGCGGCCGTGTCCGACGATCTCGTCGACCAGGCGGTGGAAGCGATCGAGCGGGCCGCGCGCACGGGCAAGATCGGCGACGGCAAGATCTTCGTCACGCCGATCGAACAGGTGATCCGGATTCGCACCGGGGAGACGGGCGCGGACGCGCTGTAACAGAACACACAAGACAAGCGACAAGAGGAAACCCAAGATGCGCAAACTTCTGATGTCCCTGCTGATGGCCGGCTCGCTGATCGCGGCCGGCGTCGGCTCCGCGCTCGCGGACGACGCGGCGTCCGCCGCGGCCGGTTCCGCGCCTGCCGCCACCGCTTCCGACGCATCGGCTGCCGCCGCACCGGCCGCTTCGGCGCCGAGCGCCGACGCATCCGCCACCGCCGCTGCGGCCGCACCGGCTTCGGGCGTGACCGACGCATCGGCTGCCGCCGCCGCGTCCGCGCCGGCCGCCCCGGCCGCGCCCACCGCCCCGTTCTCGGTCGATTCGTCGAAGATCAGCGCGGGCGACACCGCGTGGATGCTGACGTCGACCGCGCTCGTGCTGTTCATGACGATCCCGGGCCTCGCGCTGTTCTACGCGGGCATGGTCCGCAAGAAGAACGTGCTCGCGACCGTGATGCAGAGCTTCGCGATCACCGCGGTGATCACGGTGCTGTGGACGGTGGTCGGCTACAGCCTCGCGTTCACGCCGGGCAACGGCTTCATCGGCGGCCTGTCGCGCGCGTTCCTGCACGGCATGAACTACATCAAGGGCGACAAGGCGACGACGCTGACGGTCAGCCATCTCGCGACGACGATTCCGGAATCGGTCTACTTCGTCTACCAGATGACGTTCGCGATCATCACGCCGGCGCTGATCTGCGGCGCGTTCGCCGACCGGATGAAGTTCTCGGCGATGCTCGTGTTCATGACGCTCTGGTCGCTGATCGTCTACGTGCCGATCGCGCACATGGTGTGGGAGCCGACCGGCTGGCTGTCGGCCGACGGCGTGCTCGACTTCGCGGGCGGCACGGTGGTGCACATCAACGCCGGTATCGCGGGCCTCGTGTCGTGCCTCGTGCTCGGCAAGCGCGTCGGCTACGGCCGTGAATCGATGGCGCCGCACAACCTGGTGCTGACGATGATCGGCGGCTCGATGCTGTGGGTCGGCTGGTTCGGCTTCAACGCGGGCTCCGCGGTCGCGGCCGATGGCCGTGCCGGCTTCGCGATGCTGACCACGCAAGTGGCGACCGCCTGCGCGGCGCTCGGCTGGATGTTTGCCGAGTGGATCGCGAAGGGCAAGCCGTCGGTGCTCGGCATCGTGTCGGGCGCGGTCGCGGGTCTCGTGGCGATCACGCCGGCCGCCGGTTTCGTCGGCGTGGCGGGCGCACTGGTGATCGGTATCGCGGCGGGCGTCGTCTGCTTCTGGTCGGCGACTTGGCTCAAGTCCAAGCTCGGCTACGACGATTCGCTCGACGCGTTCGGCGTGCACGGCATCGGCGGGATTCTCGGCGCGTTGCTGACGGGCGTATTCGCGGTCAAGGACATCGGCGGCTTCGACGGCAGCCTGCTGCTGCAGGCCAAGGGCGTGCTGATCACGCTGGTCTACAGCGGCGTGCTGAGCTTCGTGCTGCTGAAGCTGATCGACCTGACGATCGGCCTGCGCGTGACCGAAGAGGAAGAGCGCGAAGGTCTCGACGTGATCCTGCACGGCGAGCACGTGGAATAAGTCACACGAATCAACGGCGGGCCGCCGCGACGACGGCGCCCGCCCCGAATGAGCGCAGCGACTTCGGCCCGCCTACCCGGCGGGCTTTTTTTCTCCTGCCACCCGCTGCCGTAGCGGATAACCCTTCACTCTATCGGGTCAATAGCCGAAAAGTTCCTCGATATCCTTGCGAAGCCGGGAACAATCCCCAAATGGGCAAGGCAATTGCTCTACAATCTTCATTCTCCCGCTCGCGAGTGATTCATGGTTCCCCACCTCGTTACCGCGTTGAACGGTCCGCTGCTCGAACTCGAGCAGAAGATCCTCGACGCGACGCCTGCGATCGAACGCTGGTTCAGGCTCGAATGGCAGGAACACACCCCGCCGTTCTATTGTTCGGTGGACCTGCGCAATGCCGGCTTCAAGCTGGCGCCCGTCGACGCGAACCTGTTTCCCGGCGCATTCAACAATTTGCCGTCCGAAGTGCTGCCGCTCGCCGTGCAGGCCGCGATGGCCGCGATCGAGAAAATCTGCCCGGACGCGAAGAATCTGCTCGTGATTCCCGAGCTGCCGACCCGCAACGCGTTCTACCTGGAAAACGTCGCGCGCCTCGCGACGATCATGCGCCAGGCCGGCCTGAACGTGCGCTTCGGCTCGCTCGACCCGAGCATCACCGACATGACGCCGATCACGCTGGCCGACGGCCAGAAGATCGTGCTCGAACCGCTCGAGCGTTCGCAGCGCCGCCTCGGCCTGAAGAATTTCGATCCGTGCTCGATCCTGCTGAACAACGACCTGTCGGCCGGCATCCCGGCCGTGCTGGAAAACCTGCACGAGCAGTACCTGCTGCCGCCGCTGCACGCAGGCTGGGCCGTGCGCCGCAAGTCGACGCATTTCTCGTGCTACGACGACGTCGCGAAGAAGTTCGCGAAGATGGTCGGCGTCGATCCGTGGATGGTGAATCCGTATTTCGCGCACGTGGAAGGCGTCGACTGGCAGGCGCATGAAGGCGAGCAGGCGCTCGCCGACGCGATCGACGGCGTGCTGAAGAAGATCGCGCGCAAGTATCGCGAATACGGGATCAGCGAGAAGCCGTACGTCGTCGTGAAGGCCGACGCGGGCACCGCCGGCCGTGGCGTGATGACCGTGCACGACGCGGCCGAGATCGGCCGCATGACGAAGGCCGAGCGCGCGCAGATGGCCGAATCGAAGGCCGGCCTCGCGGTGCGCGACGTGATCGTGCAGGAAGGCGTCTACACGTTCGAGCGCGTCGGCGACGAAGTGGCCGAGCCGGTCGTCTACATGATCGACCGCTACGTGGTCGGCGGCTTCTACCGCACGCACGGCGGCCGCGAGCGCGACCAGAACCTGAACGCGCCGGGCATGCACTACGTGCCGCTCGGCTTCGAGCACACCGCGCTGCCGGATGCAGGCGCCAAGCCGGGCGCCGCGCCGCCGAACCGTTTCTACATGTACGGCGTCGTCGCGCGGCTGTCGCTGATCGCGTCGTCGATCGAACTGGAAAAGACCGATCCCGAAGCCATCCAGGTGTGACGGCTTCGCTACGTACAGGACCCGCATGGACATTCTTTTTATCGCCGACCCGCTCGAGCATTTCAAGATCTACAAGGATTCGACCTACGCGATGATGGCGGAGGCCGCCCGGCGCGGGCATGCGGTGTACGCGTGCGAGCCGCGCCACCTCGCGTGGACGGGCTCGGCCGTCGAGGCCGACGTGCGGCGCATCACGTTCGTCGGCGAGCTGGACGACCTGCATCGCGACACCTGGTTCGACGCGGGCCCGGTCGACGCGCGCCGTCTCGAATCGTTCGGCGCGGTGCTGATGCGCAAGGATCCGCCGTTCGACATGGAGTACGTGACGTCGACGTGGCTGCTCGAGCTGGCCGAGCGCGCGGGTGCACGCGTGTTCAACAAGGCGCAGTCGATCCGCGACCATTCGGAGAAGCTCGCGATCGGCGAGTTTCCGCAGTTCGTCGCGCCGACGCTCGTCACGCGCGACGCGAAACGGCTGCGCGCGTTCCACGCCGAGCACGGCGACGTGATCCTGAAACCGCTCGACGGGATGGGCGGGATGGGCGTGTTCCGCGTGAAGCCGGACGGCATGAACCTCGGTTCGATCGTCGAGATGCTGAGCCACGATGGCACGCGCTCGGTGATGGCGCAGAAGTTCATTCCCGAGATCAAGGCCGGCGACAAGCGCATCCTGCTGATCGGCGGCGAGCCGGTGCCGTATTCGCTCGCGCGGATTCCGCAGGGCAGCGAGGTGCGCGGCAATCTCGCCGCGGGCGGGCTCGGCGTCGCGCAGCCGCTGACGGCCCGCGACCGCGAGATCGCCGACACGCTCGGGCCCGTGCTCGCATCGCGCGGGCTGCTGCTGGTCGGGCTCGACGCGATCGGCGACTGGCTGACCGAGGTGAACGTCACGAGCCCGACGTGCTTCCGCGAGATCATGGAGCAGACGGGTTTCGACGTCGCCGCGATGTTCATCGACGCGCTGGAGCGTGCGGCCGCGTAGGCCCGACCCGTTTCCCGCGCAACCCCGGCGGCGGCCGCGCAGGTCCCCCGTCGCCGGAGCAGCTTGACCGGCCTGCTACAATGCCCGCTCGCCCGGTGCCGTGATCGGCGCACCGAAGGCCCGGCGGTCGGGCCGACACTGTTGCAAGGCTGAACATGAAACGTTCCCCACACTCGCTACGCTCATTGCCCCGCCGCGGGGTATCGGCCCGCCAGGGGCGGCCGGGAGCGATCTGACATGGCCGGGATCCTGATCATCGCGCACGCCCCGCTCGCCACCGCGCTGCGGGACTGTATCGCGCACATCTACGGCGGCGTACCTGCCCGCATCGGCTGCATCGACGTGATGGCGGACAGTGATCCGACCCAGGTGATGGCGTTTGCGCACGCGGAACTCGCGCGGCTGCGGGAAGAAAACGGCGTGGTCGTACTGACCGACATGTACGGCGCGACGCCCGCGAACATCGCGGGCCAGCTCGCGAAGCTCGACAACGTGCGCGTGCTGGCCGGCGTGAACCTGCCGATGCTCGTGCGAGCCGTCTGCTACCGCACCGTGCCGCTCGACAAGCTGGTCGACAAGGCGCTGTCCGGCGGCGCGAAGGGCGTCCACGAGGTGTCGTCCGGCACGCCGCCGCCGCCGACGGAAACCGGCTGCGGCCAGTGCGCGCCGATTCCGCCGGAGCCGCAACCGCGCACCGAATCGCACTGAGCCGCCGTTTTCCGTTTTAGACCGACCCGCCGACGCGTGCCGCCGGCGGTCCAGACCGACCCGACCGAGAATCATGCTTCAACAAGAAACCACCATCGTCAATAAATTGGGGCTCCATGCGCGCGCATCGGCCAAGCTTACGCAACTGGCCGGCAACTTCCAGTCCGAAGTCTGGATGACACGCAACGGGCGCAAGATCAATGCGAAGAGCATCATGGGCGTGATGATGCTGGCGGCCGGCATCGGCAGCACCGTGACGATCGAAACCGAAGGGCCCGACGAGCGGGAAGCGATGGACGCGCTGCTGAAGCTGATCGCCGACAAGTTCGGCGAAGGCCAGTGATCGCCACGCGGAATCATTGCCGTTTCCAGTCAGAATGCCGCGGATTTCGCGGCATTTTTTTCGTCGGAAGCATTGATGCGGAATGCGCAATGCTGCGCTGCATGCAGTCAGCAGGGAGTCGCGGAATTTATAATCGCTAACCGGGGTCATAAGCGCATCGCAGCAGTGTGCCGCGGCTTTACTTGTACAGAGGAGGTGCGCGTGTCCTTCACGCTGCATGGCATTCCCGTCTCACGAGGTATCGCGATCGGGCGAGCGTATCTGATCGCGCCGGCGGCGCTCGACGTCGCCCATTACCTGATCGAGGCCAACCAGATCGACGCCGAAGTGGAGCGATTCCGCACGGCGCTCGACGTCGTGCGTCGCGAGCTCGAAGCGCTGCGCGCCGACCTGACCGACGACACCCCGAGCGAAGTCGGCGCATTCATCGACGTCCACACGATGATCCTGAGCGACGAGATGCTCGTGCAGGAAACCATCGACCTGATCCGCACGCGCCGCTACAACGTCGAATGGGCGCTGACCGAGCAACTCGAACTGCTGACGCGCCATTTCGACGACATCGAGGACGAGTACCTGCGCGAGCGCAAGGCCGACATCGAACAAGTGGTCGAGCGCGTGCTGAAGGCGCTCGCCGGTGCGCCGTCCGCGTCGCAGGCGCTCGACGGCGCGGCCAGGAACGGCACGAACGACATGATCGTCGTCGCGCACGACATCGCGCCGGCCGACATGATGCAGTTCAAGACGCAGTCGTTCCAGGCGTTCGTCACCGATCTCGGCGGGCGCACGTCGCACACGGCGATCGTCGCGCGCAGTCTCGGCATTCCGGCCGCGGTCGGCGTCCAGCATGCGAGCTCGCTGATCCGCCAGGACGACCTGATCATCGTCGACGGCGACCAGGGCATCGTGATCGTCGATCCGGCGCCGATCGTCCTCGAGGAATATTCGTACCGCCAGTCCGAGAAGCTGCTGGAGCAACGCAAGCTGCAGCGCCTGAAGTTCTCGCCGACGCAAACGTTGTGCGGCACGAAGATCGAGCTGTACGCGAACATCGAGCTGCCCGACGACGCGAAGGCGGCCGTCGAGGCCGGCGCGGTCGGCGTCGGCCTGTTCCGCTCCGAGTTCCTGTTCATGCATCAGAAGGAGATGCCGGAAGAGGAGGAGCAGTTCGCCGCGTACAAGCGGGCCGTCGAGTGGATGAAGGGCATGCCGGTGACGATCCGCACGATCGACGTCGGCGCCGATAAACCGCTCGAGGCGCTCGACGAAGGCTACGAAACGGCGCCGAACCCGGCGCTCGGGCTGCGCGCGATCCGCTGGAGCCTGTCCGAGCCGCAGATGTTCCTCACGCAGTTGCGTGCGATCCTGCGCGCGTCCGCGTTCGGCCAGGTGAAGATCCTGATCCCGATGCTCGCGCATGCGCAGGAGATCGACCAGACGCTCGACCTGATCCGCGAGGCGAAGCGCCAGCTCGACGACGCGGGGCTCGCATACGATCCGAACGTGCGCCTCGGCGCGATGATCGAGATCCCGGCCGCGGCGATCGCGCTGCCGCTGTTCCTGAAGCGCTTCGACTTCCTGTCGATCGGCACGAACGACCTGATTCAGTACACGCTCGCGATCGATCGCGCGGACAACGCGGTCGCGCACTTGTACGACCCGCTGCATCCGGCCGTGCTGCATCTGATCGCGTACACGCTGCGCGAAGCGAAGCGCGCGGGCGTGTCGGTGTCGGTGTGCGGGGAGATGGCGGGCGACCCGGCGCTCACGCGCCTGTTGCTCGGGATGGGGCTCACCGAGTTCTCGATGCACCCGAGCCAGTTGCTCGTCGTGAAGCAGGAGATCCTGCGCGCGCACCTGAAGGCGCTCGAAAAGCCGACGGCCGACGTGCTGGCCGCGTTCGAGCCGGAGGAAGTGCAGGCGGCGCTGCAGCGGCTGTCGGTCGCCGAGCCGCGGGCGGACGCGGCCGCGTAGGCGTTTTCGTCGCCGCCAACTGTAGCGAAGTGTCACGCATGCGCGTCCAGCGCATGCCCGTCGCGCGTCAGTGCCGACCCCCGCACACGGGGCAGTCGGCCTGGCGCGCGATTTTCATCGTCGTCCATTCCATCCGCAGCGAATCGAGCATCATCAGCCGGCCGTTGAGCGTCTTGCCGATGCCGCCGATCACGCGCAGCGCCTCGGCCGCCTGCATCGCGCCGATGATCCCGACGGTCGGCGCGAACACGCCCATCGTCGAACACGCGACTTCCTCGAACGGCTGGTCTTCCGGGAACACGCACGCATAGCAGGGCGCGGCCGCGTCGCGGAAGTCGAACGTGCTGATCTGGCCGTCGAAGCGCAGCGCGGCGCCCGACACGAGCGGCACGCCGTGCGCGACGCACGCGCGATTGATCGCGTGCCGCGTCGCGAAGTTGTCGGTGCAGTCGAGCACGACGCTCGCATGCGGCACGTGCGCGTCCAGCCACGCATCGTCGACGCGCTCCGCGACCGCGTTCACCGTCACCTCGGGGTTCAGTTGCGCGAGCGCGTCGCGCCCCGACTCGACCTTGCTGCGGCCGACCGAGGCCGTCACGTGCAGGATCTGCCGCTGCAGGTTCGTGAGGTCGACCGTGTCGGCGTCGACGAGCGTGAGCGTGCCGACTCCGGACGCCGCGAGATACATCGCGGCCGGCGAGCCGAGGCCGCCCGCGCCGACGACGATCGCATGCGCATCGAGAAAGCGCTGCTGCGCCTCGATGCCGATCTCGTCGACGAGGATGTGGCGGGAGTAGCGAAGGAGTTGATCGTCGTTCATGGGGAGTCGTGAGCGAGGCGGGCGGACGTTCGTTATTTTAGGCGCGCATGAAAAACGGGCCATCGCGGTCTTCCCGCGATGGCCCGTTCGATGCGGCCGGCGCTTACTTCGGCGCGGATGCGGGCTTCGGTGCGGAAGCCGGCTTCGCGGCGCTTGCGCCCGATGCCTTCGACGCCGTCGCCGCCTTCGCGGCCGGGCTCTTGGTCGTGCTCTCGGCGAGCAGCGACTTCGATTCCTGGACCGGCTTGCCTTCGAGCTTGTTGAGCGCCTGCTGCATCATGAAGTCGTCGGCGCTGCCGAACTCGATCGGCTTGCGATCGCGATCCTTCTGGCGTTGCTCCGGCGTCTTCTTGTCGTTCTGCTCTTCGAGAATGCGCAGCTGATCCATCCGGCGCTGTTCGCGTTCTTCCTGCTCCTTCTTCTCGTTCGGATCCTGCGTGTTCGCGAGGTGGTTCGTGTAGTCGACCTCGCGCGTCACGAGCACGTCGTCCGGATCGCCGTCCGCGTACTGATCGACCGGCACGTCCGGCGTGATGCCCTTGTTCTGGATCGAACGGCCGCTCGGCGTGTAGTAGTACGCGGTGGTCAGACGCAGCGCGGTGTCGGCCGTCATCGGGCGCACCGTCTGCACCGAACCCTTGCCGAACGTCGTCTTGCCCATGATCTGCGCGCGCTTCGAATCCTGCAGCGCACCGGCGACGATTTCCGACGCGGACGCCGAATACGCGTTCGTCAGCACGATCATCGGCACGGTCTTGAAGATCGGCGGCAGGTTCTTCAGCGGATCGCCGTCGAAGGACGGCAGGCGATAGTTGTCGTACGTATCGCGGTAGACCTGCTTCGAATCGGGGATCTGGCCGTTGGTCGACACGACGACCGAGTCGGGCGGCAGGAACGCGCCGGCCACGCCGACCGCGCTCTGCAGCAGGCCGCCGCCGTTGTTGCGCAGGTCGAGGATGAGGCCCTTCAGGTTCGGCTGCTGGCGCGCGATGTCCTGCAGCTTCTGCGCGAGATCGGGCGTCGTGCGCTCCTGGAAGCTCGTGATGCGGACATACGCGTAGCCCGGATCGAGCATCTTCATCTTCACGCTCTGGACCTTGATGATCGCGCGCGTGACCGTGACCGGGAACGTGCGGTCGTCGCTCTTGCGGAAGATCGTCAGCGTGACCTTGGTGCCCGGCTCGCCGCGCATCTGCTTGACGGCCTTGTCGAGCGTCATGCCGCGCACCGGCTTGTCGTTGATGCGCGTGATCAGGTCGCCCGGACGGATGCCGGCGCGGAACGCGGGGGTGTCCTCGATCGGCGAGATCACCTTGACGAGGCCGTCTTCCTGCGAGATCTCGATGCCGAGACCCGCGAAGCGGCCCTTCGTTTGCTCCTGCAGCTCGTCATAGTCGGTCTTGTCGAGGAACGACGAGTGCGGATCGAGGCTCGACACCATGCCCTTGATCGCCGCCGTCAGCAGCTTCTTGTCGTCGACCGGTTCGACGTACTCGCGCTTGATCTGCCCGAATACCTCCGCGAACAGGCGGAGCTGGTCGAGGGGAAGCGGCGCCGTGGCGGTCTGCTCGGCCGATGCGGAAACCTGCAGCGTGGCGAACACGCCCGTGGCGAGGCCCGCGGCAATCAGGCCGATGTTCTTCAAATTCATTCGCATAGAGAGTCTGGTGCGGTCGGGAAGCGCGTGGCGGTAGCGGGGATGTAGCGGACAAGTATAACTGTTCGTCCGATAACTCAGTGGAACGGCGCGAAAAGCGTCGAAAAGGCCGCAGAGGCCCCGGCGGGGGCGCTGCGGTTCGAAAGCGGGTTCGACCGCAGCGGGGCCGCGAAGGTTCGCGCGGCGTGCAGCGTGCAGCGGGCGACCGGGGCCGGGCGCGCCGCGCCGGAACCGGGCCTGCCCGCCGCGTCGGGCGTCAGCCCGCCTTGCCTTGCTTCGCGACGGCGGCCTGCGCCTGCGCGATCGCTTCCTGGTCGCCGAGGTAATAGTGCTTGATCGGCTTCAGGTTTTCGTCGAGCTCATAGACGAGCGGCACGCCGTTCGGGATGTTCAGGCCGACGATGTCGCTGTCCGAGATGCCGTCGAGGTACTTGATCAGCGCGCGCAGCGAGTTGCCGTGCGCGGCGATCAGCACCTGCTTGCCGGCGCGCACCGCCGGCGCGATCGACTCGTTCCACAGCGGCAGCACGCGCGCAACCGTGTCCTTCAGGCACTCGGTGAGCGGCAGCTGCTCGCGCGGCACCTTCGCGTAGCGCGGGTCGTTGAACGGCGCGCGTTCGTCGGTCGGCTCGAGCGCGGGCGGCGGCGTGTCGTAGCTGCGGCGCCACACGAGCACCTGCTCGTCGCCGAACTTGGCGGCCGTTTCCGCCTTGTTCAGGCCCGACAGCGCACCGTAGTGGCGCTCGTTCAGGCGCCACGAATGGACGACCGGCAGGTACATCAGGTCCATCTTGTCCTGCACGTGCCACAGCGTGCGGATCGCGCGCTTGAGCACCGACGTGTACGCGATGTCGAACGTGTAGCCGGCCTCCTTGAGCAATTCGCCGGCCTGGTAGGCCTCGTTGCGACCCTGTTCGGTCAGGTCGACGTCGACCCAGCCGGTGAAGCGGTTTTCCTTGTTCCACGTCGATTCGCCGTGGCGGATGAGAACGAGTTTGTACATGGATCTTGCGGTCGGTAGTGATAGGGAAGCGGGGCGCGTCGCACGGGACCGAACCGGGGCCCGACATCGCGCAAGACGGTTATTTTATAATGGCGGGATTGTCCTCATCCGATTTCTCTTTTTCCGGCGGCATTCCGTGACGTTCTTTACCAATTACACGAACCTGGCCCTTATCGCGATCCTGCTGGTTTCCGGCGGCCTGCTCGCATGGCCGGCCCTGCGCCGCGGCCGCGGCGGCCTGTCGGCCGCCGAGGCGACGCAGCTCATCAATCGCCGCAACGCGGTCGTGATCGACCTGCGCGCCGCGTCCGACTTCGCCGCCGGTCACCTGCCGTCGGCGCGTCAGGTCGCGGCGGGCGAGATCGGCGCGAAAATTGCGCAGGTCGCGAAGAACAAGAGCACCCCGGTGCTGCTCGTCTGCCAGAACGGCCAGCAGTCGCAGAAGGCGGCGCGCGAGGTCGAGGCGGCGGGTTACGCGGAGGTGCACGTGCTCGAAGGCGGCGTGGCCGCCTGGCAGCAGGCCGGGATGCCGGTCGTCAAACAAGGAGTGGCGAAGTGAACAAGGTTTTGATGTACAGCACGCAGGTGTGTCCGTATTGCATGCAGGCCGAGCGCCTGCTGAAGCTGCGCGGCGTCGAGCAGATCGAAAAGGTGCTGATCGATCGCGATCCGGCCCGCCGCGAGGAAATGATGACGCGCACGGGGCGCCGCACGGTGCCGCAGATCTATATCGGCGACACGCACGTCGGCGGCTACGACGATCTGTCGAAGCTCGACCGCGAAGGCGGCCTCGTGCCGCTTCTGCAAGCGGCCTGATTAGGGCAGAATGGCCGCCGGCCGCGCCGCGGCTTGGGCGCGCAGGATTCATCCGTGGCGGCCGGCGAGCAGCCGGGCCGCCCCGTCACCACTTTTAGGGAAACACCATGTCCGACGTCGAAAACCAACCGTTCTTCAACATCCAGCGCGTCTACCTGAAGGATATGTCGCTCGAGCAGCCGAATTCGCCGGCGATCTTCCTCGAGCAGGACATGCCGTCGGTTGAAGTCGAAGTCGACGTCAAGGCCGACCGCCTCGCGGAAAGCGTGTTCGAAGTCGTCGTGTCGGGTACCGTCACCGCGAAGGTGAAGGACAAGGTCGCGTTCCTGATCGAAGCGAAGCAGGCCGGCATTTTCGACATTCGCAACATTCCGGACGAACAGCTCGACCCGCTCGTCGGCATCGCATGCCCGACGATCCTGTTCCCGTACCTGCGCTCGAACATCGCCGACGCGATCACGCGCGCCGGCTTCCCGCCGATCCACCTCGCGGAAATCAACTTCCAGGCGCTGTACGAGCAGCGTCTCGCGCAGCTCCAGCAGCAGGCTGGTGCGGCAGGCGCACCGAACGGCGCGCCGAATGGCACGACGCTGAACTGACGTTTCGCTCGGACCGGTGCTGGGTATGAAAGTAGCCGTTCTCGGCGCCGGTGCCTGGGGCACCGCGCTCGCGGGCCATCTGGCCGCGCGGCACGATACGCTTTTGTGGGCGCGCGACGCCGCGCTCATCGCCGGGCTGCAGGCCCGGCACGAAAATTCCCGCTATCTGGACGGCATCGCGTTGCCTGACGCGCTGCGCTACGACGCCGATCTCGGCGTCGCGCTCGCGCATGGCGCCGCGGACGACGCGCTGTGCGTGATCGCCGCGCCAGTGGCCGGGCTGCGCACGCTGTGTCACGCGATGCGCGACGCCGGCTGCGTGCCCGCGCATATCGTCTGGGTCTGCAAGGGCTTCGAGGCCGACACGCACCTGCTGCCGCATCAGGTGATCGCGGCCGAGCTGCCCGGACAGCAGAGCAACGGCGTGCTGTCGGGCCCGAGTTTCGCGCGCGAGGTCGGGCAGTCGCTGCCCGTCGCGTTGACGGTGGCGAGCACGTCGGCCGGATGCCGCGAGCGCACGCTCGCCGCGTTCCATCACGGCGCGATGCGGATCTATACGGGCGACGACGTGGTCGGCGTCGAGGTCGGCGGCGCGGTGAAGAACGTGCTGGCGATCGCGACCGGCATTTCCGACGGCCTCGGCCTCGGGCTGAACGCGCGCGCCGCGCTGATCACGCGCGGCCTCGCCGAAATGTCGCGGCTCGGCGTGGCGCTCGGCGGCCGCGCGGAAACCTTCACGGGCCTCACGGGCCTCGGCGACCTGATCCTCACCGCGACGGGCGACCTGTCGCGCAACCGCACGGTCGGCCTGCAACTGGCGGCCGGCCGCACGCTCAACGACATCCTCGGCGCGCTCGGCCACGTGGCCGAAGGCGTGCGCTGCGCGCAGGCCGTGCTGGCGCTCGCGCGCGCGCAATCGATCGAAATGCCGATCACGGAAGCCGTGTGCGGGGTGCTGTTCGACGGCATCGCGCCGCGCGACGCCGTCAGCGGCCTGTTGCGCCGCGACGCGCGCGCCGAGTAGCGCGAGCCGGGTTCGCCCGGCACGGTTGCGCCGGGCGCGCGGCGCCAAAGCGGACTACGCTTGAACAATCTCCGGCGTTCCGCGAGGTCGTCATGCTGCAGATCCATTCCACCACGCTCGATGCGCAAGTCGTCGACATCACGACGCTCGAGGTCGACGCGATTGTCAACGCCGCGAACGGCTCGCTGCTCGGCGGGGGCGGTGTCGACGGCGCGATTCACCGCGCGGCCGGCCCCGGCCTGCTCGCCGAGTGCCGCACGCTCGGCGGCTGCGACACCGGCGACGCGAAGCTCACGCGCGGCCACGGGCTGCCGGCGCGCTATGTGATCCACGCGGTCGGGCCGGTCTGGTACGGCGGCGCGCGTGGCGAGGCCGAGTTGCTCGCGTCCTGCTACCGGCGCGCGATCGAGCTGGCCGAGGAAGTCGCCGCGACGTCGATCGCGTTCCCGGCGATCAGTTGCGGGGTCTACCGCTATCCGGCCGAAGCCGCCGTCGATATCGCGGTCGGCACCGTCGCCGAGATGCTCGCGCAGGCGCCAAACCTCACACGCGTGGTGTTCGCGTGCTTTTCCCCCGATATCTACGACCTGTACCGCGCACGGCTCGCGCGAACCTGACGCGTTCGACGCCGCGCGCGGCGAGCGTCAGGCGCCGCCTTCGAAGCCGGCCTGGCGCCACGCCTCGAACACGACCACCGCGACCGTGTTCGACAGGTTCAGGCTGCGGTTGTCGGGTCGCATCGGCAGGCGCACGCGCTGTTCGTTCGGGAAGCGTTCGAGCAGCTCGGCCGGCAGGCCGCGCGTTTCCGAGCCGAACACGAACCAGTCGCCGGGCAGGAACGCACGATCGTGGAAGCGGCCCGAGCCGCGCGTCGTGAACGCGAACATTCGCGCGGGATCGGGCGCTTCGGAGGCGACGAATGCGTCCCAGTCGCGGTGCACGCGCATTTGCGCATACTCGTGATAGTCGAGGCCGGCGCGACGCATGCGCGCGTCGTCGAGCGGAAAGCCGAGCGGCTCGATCAGGTGCAGGTGCGCGCCGGTGTTCGCGCACAGGCGGATCACGTTGCCGGTGTTCGGCGGAATTTCGGGGGCGACGAGGACGACGTTGAACATGTTTCGGTTTGGCTGGGCCGGCCGGAGCCGCGCAACGCGCGCGGGCTCCCGGCTGACCGGTTCGTGACGGCCGCATTCGCGGCGGCCGGCCTCTCTCTCTAATTAATCCCTGGCGGTGCGCAGCGCAACCAGATTCGTCACGCGCGCGGCGCCCGCCGCCTTCAGCGCCTGCGCGGCCGCCGCGAGCGTCGCGCCGGACGTCATCACGTCGTCGACGAGCGCGATGTGGCGGCCGGCGACGCCGCCGGCCACCGCGAAAGCCGCCATCACGTTGTCGCGCCGTGCGTGCCGGTCGAGCCGCGACTGCGGCGCGGTGTCGGCGACGCGCGCGAGCAAGGCTGCGTCCGCTTGCACGCCGAGCCGGCGCGCGAGCGGACGCGCGATCGCCCATGCCTGGTTGTACCCGCGCGCGACGAGCCGCCGGTGCGACAGCGGCACCGGCGCGACGAGGTCGAAGCCGCTCGCGCCGTGCGTATCGTCGACCAGCCGGGCGAGCCGGGCCGCGAATTCGCCGCCGAGCGCGAGTCGCGCGTGAAACTTCAGGCCGCGCGCGAGCCCGTCGAGCGGCGCGCGGTAATCGGCAAGCGCGAGCGTCGCATCGAACGGCGGCGGCGCGGTGCGGCACGCGTCGCACCGGTACGCGGCCGCGCGGCCGGCGCCGGTACGACGACCGCCAAGCGATCGCGCATGCCCGACACCGAGCGGCAGCGCGCAGACCGCGCAGCGCAGCCTCGCTTCATTCCAGTACGCGGCATCGCAGGCGCCGCAAATCACTCCGTGTGACAAATTGCCGCACAACGCGCAGCGATTCGGCAATGCGACCGCGGCAACGCGCACGACCAGCGTTCGAACCTGCGACAAAACGACGCGCATCGTGCGCTCGGCGGAACCGCGGACCATCGCAACACTCCTGGCACGCCGCCTCAATGAAGCTTGCGAGGCGAGCGAGTATACTTCGGGCTCTTCGCCAGTGTGCCCGACATGTCCCCAGCTTCGACTTCAACCGGCCGTCCGGCCAATGACACCCGGCGCCTGCGGCGGATCTTCGACCGCCGTGCCGCCACGTTCGATGCGGTCGCGTTCCTGCCGCGCGAGATCGCGCAGCGGATGAACGAGCGTCTCGAATACATCAAGGTGAGCCCCGCGGCCGTACTCGACGCGGGCTGCGGCCCGGGCGACGACCTGCCGGCGCTGCGCGCGCGCTTTCCGGAGGCACCTGTGTTCGGCGTGGACCTGTCCGGCGCGATGCTCGCGCGGGCCGGCCAGCGCGAGGTCGAGCAGACCAACTGGCGCCGCTGGCTGCCGGCGTCGCTCGGCCGGGCGCTGGGCCAGCGCGGCCCGCGCGTCGCGCAGGCCGACTTCGCGGCGCTGCCGTTTCCCGGTGGCGCGTTCGACCTGATCTGGTCGAATCTCGCGCTCCACTGGCATTCGCGTCCCGATACGGTGTTTCCTGAATGGCAGCGCGTGCTGCGCGTGAACGGCCTGCTGATGTTCAGCACGCTCGGCCCGGACACGCTGCGCGAGCTGCGCGCGGCCTGCGCGGACGCCGAAGCGGCGCTCGGCATCGCGCCGCCCGCCGCGCGCGTGATCGATTTCGTCGACATGCACGACCTCGGCGACATGCTCGTCGAGAGCGGCTTCGAGATTCCCGTGATGGACCAGGAAGTGCTGACCGTCACCTACAAATCCCCCGACTCCCTGCTGGCCGACGTGCGCCGCTGGGGCGCCTATCCGTTCGAGCGCACGGCGCCGCAGCACGCGACGCGACGCTTTCGCGCGGCGCTCGGCGACGCGCTGGACGCGCGCCGGCGCGAGGACGGCACGATCCCGCTGACCTTCGAGGTGATCTACGGCCACGCGTGGAAGGCCGTGCCGCGCACGACCGCAGAAGGCCACGGGATCGTGCGCATCGAGGACATCGGCAAGGGGCGTCCGAAGAATCGGTAAAGCGGTAAAGAGGGGTTTTGTTATGTCTGAAATTAGCGGCGCAAAGCGGGGTCGAATTGGCGCCAAAAACGGCCGGAAAGCTTGTCGCACTTGGCTTGGCGGGCGATAGGCGCTTGCTTGTGGATGCCATTGAACCCGCCTATAATGCGTCAGCTTGTCGTCCCGGGGTCCCCGCAATACGGGGCGACGAGTCCGATGCAGGCATGCATCGCATGCCATTCGCGTGAGGCGGCGATGGAAGCAGCGAGGGTTTTGGCGGAGACGGCGGACAGCGAACCGGTCCTCGAAGACTGGCTCATGAAACGCAACTGTTCGGTGTCGCCACGCCAGTTCGTGCTGTTTTATGCGTCGCTCGCGGGCTTCTCGCTGGCGATCGCGGCGTTGCTGATGTGGAGAGGGGTCTGGCTCGTCATGCCCTTCACCGGAATCGAGTTGCTGGCGGTGGGTGTCGCATTTGCGATCTATGCTCGCCATGCGGTCGATTACGAGCGCATCAGGCTGTTTCCGCACCGGCTCGTGATCGAGCGGATGGATGCGGAGCGGCTCACGCAGATCGAATTCAACCCGCGCTGGGTGCGGGTCGAGCCGGGTGCGACGCCACGCGATCCGATTCGGCTGGTATCGCGCGGGCAGACCGTCGTAATCGGGCAGCATCTCGCGCAGTACAAGCGTGCGCAGTTCGCCGACGAACTGCGCGTGTCGCTCAGGCGCTGCGGCTGACGAGGCGCGGTCATCGGCCGGACGAGGCCGGTGGCTTGCGACGGGGGAGGGTTTGAATGGAAATTTTGGGTAAGGATGCTATGAAAACAATCAAGCGAGCCCTCACGGGCGTGCTGGCATGCAGCGGATTGCTCTTTGCCGGTGCGGCCCTGGCGGTCGGTGATAGCCCGGGCGGCCCCCGTGTCAACGAGATCAACTTTCAGCCGCCTGTCACGAAGATCGCCGAGGAGCTCTACGATCTCCACACGATGATGCTGATCCTGTGTACGGTGATCTTCGTCGGCGTGTTCGGCGTGATGTTCTATTCGATCTTCGCGCACCGCAAATCCAAGGGCCACAAGGCCGCCAATTTCCATGAAAGCACGACCGTCGAGATCATCTGGACGATCGTGCCGTTCGTCATCGTCGTGCTGATGGCGCTGCCGGCGACGAAGGCCGTCGTCGCGATGAAGGACACGACGAACGCCGATCTCACGATCAAGGTCACCGGCTACCAGTGGAAGTGGGGCTACGACTACGTGAAGGGCCCGGGCGAGGGCATCGGCTTCCTGTCGACGCTGACCACCCCGCGCGACGAAGTGATGGGCAAGAAGCCGATCACCGACACCTATCTGCAGGAAGTCGACAACCCGCTCGTCGTGCCGGTCAACAAGAAGATCCGCATCATCACGACAGCGAACGACGTCGTCCACTCGTGGTACGTGCCCGCGTTCGGCGTGAAGCAGGATGCGATCCCCGGCTTCGTGCGCGACACGTGGTTCAAGGCCGACAAGGTTGGCACGTTCCGCGGTTTCTGTACCGAGCTGTGCGGCAAGGAGCACGCGTACATGCCGGTCGTCGTCGAAGTCCTGTCGGACGACGACTACGCGAAGTGGGTCACCGCGCAGAAGGCCAAGCTGGCCAGCGCGGCGGTCGACCCGAACAAGGTCTACACGATGGCCGAACTCGTCGCGCACGGCGAGGAAGTCTACAAGGCGAACTGCGCGGCCTGCCACCAGGTGAACGGCAAGGGCCTCGGCGCATTCCCGGCGATGGACGGCAGCCCGATCGTGAACGGCCCGATCGCCGCGCACGTCGAGCGCGTGCTGCACGGCAAGGGCGCGATGCCGTCGTGGGCGTCGCTGTCGGACCTCGACATCGCTTCGGTCGTCACGTACGAACGCAACTCGTGGGGCAACCACAAGAACGACCTGCTGCAGCCGAAGCAAGTGGCCGACGCACGCAACGGCAAGCTGCCGGAAGACACGGCAGGCGCGGCAACGGCAGCGGCCCCGGCGGAAGCGGCTTCGGCGCCGGCGCAAGCCGCGTCGGGCGCCGAGCAGCCGGCGGCAGCGGCATCGGCCGCGCTGTCGACGATCTACTTCGAGACGGGCAAGAGCGTGCTGCCGGCCGACGCGAAGGCGGCGATCGCCGCCGCGGCCGACTATGCGAAGGCACATCCGGACGCGAAGCTCGCGCTGTCGGGCTTCACCGACAAGACGGGCTCGGCCGACGCGAACGCCGAACTGGCGAAGCATCGGGCGCAGGCCGTGCGCGATGCGCTGAAGGCAGCAGGCGTGGCGGAAGACCACATTATTCTCAAAAAGCCGGAAACGATCACGGGCGGGGCTGACGCGAAGGAAGCCCGGCGTGTCGAGATCGGCCCGGCGGCTTGACGTGTCGCTGAGTTAGTCGACGTATTCGCATTAGGAGATTCTCATGTCTAGCATCGGGCACGACGTAGCCGCGGACCACGCGCACGACGACCACGCGCACGAAGCCCCGCACGGCTGGCGTCGCTGGCTGTTCGCCACCAACCACAAGGACATCGGTACGCTGTACCTGCTGTTCTCGTTCATCATGTTCCTGTCGGGCGGCGTGATGGCACTCGGCATCCGTGCCGAGCTGTTCGAGCCGGGCCTGCAGATCATGCGTCCGGAGTTCTTCAACGAACTCACGACGATGCACGGCCTGATCATGGTGTTCGGCGCGATCATGCCGGCGTTCGTCGGCTTCGCGAACTGGATGATTCCGCTGCAGATCGGCGCATCCGACATGGCGTTCGCGCGGATGAACAACTTCAGCTTCTGGCTGCTGCCGGTCGCGGCCGTGCTGCTGGTCGGTTCGTTCTTCGCGCCGGGCGGCGCGACGGCGGCCGGCTGGACGCTGTACGCACCGCTGTCGACGCAGATGGGCCCGGGCATGGACTTCGCGATCTTCGCGGTCCACATCATGGGCGCATCGTCGATCATGGGCGGGATCAACATCGTCGTGACGATCCTGAACATGCGCGCACCGGGCATGACGCTGATGAAGATGCCGATGTTCGCGTGGACGTGGCTGATCACCGCGTACCTGCTGATCGCCGTGATGCCGGTTCTGGCAGGCGCGATCACGATGGTGCTGTTCGACCGCCACTTCGGCACGTCGTTCTTCAATGCGGCAGGCGGCGGCGACCCGGTGATGTACCAGCACATCTTCTGGTTCTTCGGCCACCCCGAGGTGTACATCATGATTCTGCCGGCGTTCGGGATCGTGTCGCAGGTGATCCCGGCGTTCGCACGCAAGACGCTGTTCGGCTATAGCTCGATGGTGTACGCGACGGCGTCGATCGCGATCCTGTCGTTCATGGTCTGGGCGCACCACATGTTCGCCACGGGCATGCCGGTCACCGGCCAGCTGTTCTTCATGTACGCGACGATGCTGATCGCGGTGCCGACGGGCGTGAAGGTGTTCAACTGGCTCGCGACGATGTGGCGCGGCTCGATGACGTTCGAAACCCCGATGCTGTTCGCGATCGGCTTCCTGTTCGTGTTCACGTTCGGCGGCCTGACGGGCCTGATGCTCGCGATGGCGCCGCTCGACATCCAGTATCACGGCACCTACTTCGTGGTCGCGCACTTCCACTACGTGCTGGTGGCCGGCTCGCTGTTCGCGCTGTTCTCGGGCTGGTACTACTGGGCGCCGAAGTGGACGGGCTGGATGTACAACGAGACGCGCGGCAAGATCCACTTCTGGGCGTCGATGATCTTCTTCAACCTGACGTTCTTCCCGATGCACTTCGTCGGTCTCGCGGGCATGCCGCGCCGCTATGCGGACTACCCGGCGCAGTTCACGGACTTCAACCAGGTGGCGACGATCGGCGCATTCGGCTTCGGCCTCGCGCAGGTGTACTTCCTGTTCGCGGTCGCGCTGCCGGCCTACCGTGGCGGCGGCGAGCTGGAAAAGGCGTCGGACAAGCCGTGGGATGGCGCGACGGGCCTCGAGTGGACGGTCCCGAGCCCGGCTCCGTTCCACACGTTCGAGCAACCGCCGCACGTCGAATAAGTTTCACCTAGCGTTCCGCCGCTGCCTGCCGCGCAGGCAGGCGCGGCGGGCGCGAAACGGAAGTTTCAGCGAAGTTTCAGATGACCCGGAATCCACAAGAAAGACGAACGCCCGAGCAGATCCGCGCGGGCAACAAGCGGCTCGGCCTCACCCTGCTCGTCATCGCCGCCGTTTTTTTTGTGGGTGTCGTGATCAAACAGTGGTGGCTGTCCACCCACTGATGCAGTAACTGACGCAGTAGCGAGGAAGTCGTCGTATGTCGAAGCCGGAAGAGGGCGCCGCGGATCGCGCGTTCAATCGTTCGATGCTGGTGAAGCTCTTCGTCGTGGCCGGGCTGATGTTCGGTTTCGGCTTCGCGCTGATCCCGATGTATCGGGCGATCTGCCAGATCACCGGCATCAACAACCTGGTGCAGCGCGATGTCAGCGAGCGCGAGGTGAAGAACTCGCAGGTCGACTACAGCCGCACGGTGTCGGTCGAGTTCGATGCGAACGCGCGCGGGCCGCTCGGCTTCAAGCCGGAGCACAACAGTCTCGACGTGCATCCGGGCGAACTGACGACGATCGTGTACGACGTGACGAACGGGCAGGGCCGGCCGGTCGTCGCGCAGGCGATTCCGAGCTACGCGCCGAAGCAGGCGACGGAGTTCTTCAAGAAGATCGAGTGCTTTTGCTTCACGCAGCAGACGCTGACCGCGAACGAGTCGCGCAAGATGCCGGTGGTGTTCGTGATCGACCCGAAATTGCCGAAGGACGTGAAGACGATCACGCTGTCGTACACGTTCTTCGAGCTGAATACCCCGGCCACGCCGGCCCCGGCGCAGCGCAGTACGGCGGCGGCGCAGGGTGCGGCGAAGCCGGATGCATGACGACGGAGGCGGGGCGATGACGGAGGTCAAGCGGAGCGGTACGTTCGGTCAGGCGCTGAAAGCGGTGCTGTGGTCGTTCTTCGGGGTGCGCAAGCGGCGCGAC
The DNA here is from genome assembly GCF_024730645.1 of Burkholderia sp. EMB26. Taxonomy (NCBI): domain Bacteria; kingdom Pseudomonadati; phylum Pseudomonadota; class Betaproteobacteria; order Burkholderiales; family Burkholderiaceae; genus Burkholderia; species Burkholderia sp. EMB26. Next base: position 3,207,348 of record NZ_CP078070.1, on the reverse strand, counting down.
CTGGAGGCCGACGCGACGCAGCTCAATCCGCTGCACGTGCTGATCGTCGCGTTGATCGCGGCCGGCGTGTTCATCGGCGTGCTGATCCTGATCGTGCGTGCCGTCGTGGGCTGAGGGCGCAGTTAGCGGCTAGCGGCCCGCGGCGACGAAAGAATGCAGTGCGCGGCGCCACGGCGCGGCGTGCAGGAAAGAGCGGTGGCGGTCTCGCCGCGCAAGAAATAAAGCCGGAGCGGTTTCCGGTACACAAATTGGACTGAAGTGGAGAATCAAGCATGAGCGGTCAAAACCAGACCCCGTACTATTTCGTGCCGCATCCGTCGCAGCATCCGATCAGCGCGGCCATCGGCCTGCTGGTCATGCTCGGCTCGGTAGCGCTGTGGATCAACGGTCACGACTGGGCGCCGTTTACGGCGCTGCTCGGCCTGCTGTGGTTGCTCTTCACGCTGTATCACTGGTTCGGCGACGCGATCGCCGAATCGGAAGGCGGTCATTACGGCAAGAACGTCGACAAGTCGTACCGCTGGAGCATGAGCTGGTTCATCTTCTCGGAAGTGATGTTCTTCGGCGCGTTCTTCGGCGCGCTGTTCTATGCGCGTGAAATCGCGCTGCACCAGCTCGGCAGCCTCGACTACAAGCTGATCTGGCCGGACTTCTCCGCCGTGTGGCCGAACGAAGGCCCCGCCGCGCTCGCCGGTCACTTCAAGACGATGGGCCCGTGGCCGGTCCCGACGCTGAACACCGCGTTCCTGCTGTCGTCGGGCGTGACGCTGACGATCTCGCACCACGCGCTGCGTGACGATCATCGCAAGAAGGCGATCGCCTGGCTGGCCGCGACGCTCGTGTTCGGTATCTGCTTCCTGTTCCTGCAGGGTTTCGAGTACTACCACGCGTACAACGAACTGAACCTGACGCTGAACTCGGGCGTGTACGGTTCGACGTTCTTCCTGCTGACGGGCTTCCACGGCTTCCACGTGTTCCTCGGCGGCACGATGCTCGCGGTGGTGCTGGTGCGGATGATCCGCGGCCACTTCAAGCCCGATCACCACTTCGCCTTCGAAGGCGCCGCGTGGTACTGGCACTTCGTCGACGTCGTCTGGCTCGGCCTGTACGTCGTCGTCTACTGGCTGTAAATGGAACGACGGCCCGCGCAGCAATGCGCGGGCCGTTTTCATTGGTGTTGAGCGCGCGGCGGCGAAGCCGCGACCGACACCACCCTGGCGCCGCCGCGACTCAGTCAGGCGGCGCTTTTGCTTGGTGGCGCGGCCGTGCGGCGAAATGTCACAGCGGCCGGCGCGGCAACGGCATCAACGCCCGATCGGCAGGCCGGTCGAATGGATCCAGCCCATCCAGTTTGCGAACAGGATGAGCAGGAACAGCGACACCGACAGCCCGACGCGGGTGGCGAGCGACCAGACCATGCGCTTCGTATGGCCGCGGTCGTGCATCATGAAGTAGAGCGCCGAGCCCATGCTGGCAATGATGAGGACGAAGGCGATGGGAACGAGTATGTGCATGACACGAACCGGACGACGGCAATTCGAAAGGAAGAGGATAATTATCGCACTTCGCTTTCGCGCAGGTGCCGGGCGGGCCGCATGATGAAGATCCGCTGGCTGCCCGCGTTGCTGATCCTCGTCGTCGTCGCCGTCACGATCCGTCTCGGTTTCTGGCAGCGCGACCGCGCGCACCAGAAGGAAGCGCTGCAGGCGAGCATCGAGCGCTACGAGCAGGCGGCCCCTGTCGACATCGGCGCGCAGCCGGTTCCGCTCGCGTCGATCGAGTTTCATCGCGTGCGGGCAAAGGGCCGTTTCATGCCCGAGCAAGCGGTGTTCCTCGACAATCGGCCGTATAACGACCAGCCGGGTTTTTACGTCGTGATGCCGTTTAAACTCACGGGCGGCGGCGTCGTGCTCGTGAACCGCGGGTGGCTGCCGCGCAATATCGCCGATCGCACGGCGATCGAGCCGTTCGCGACGCCGGCGGGCGACGTCGAGATCGTCGGCATCGCGCGCGCCGATGCGTCGCGCGCGTTCGAGCTCGGCGAAGGCGGGTCGGCCGCGCATCAGAAGATCCGCCAGAACCTCGACGTCGCCGCGTATGCGCGGGAAACCGGGCTGCCGCTGCAGCCGTTCGTGATCCAGCAGACGAGCGACGACGGCGACAAGCTCGTGCGCGACTGGCCGGCGGCGACGACCGGCGTCGAGCGCAATTACGGTTACATGTTTCAGTGGTGGGCGATGGCGGCGGCCGCGCTCGGCTTCGGGCTGTACGCCGCGCGGCGTGCGGCGAAGAAGTCGGCCGGCGCGTGAGCGTCATGCCAGGACGCGGCGAGCGCGCCGCGGGTTTGTTTCGAGAGGTCTGATTTGTCCATGCAATCTCCCCGTCAGGGTCCGGCCGCTGCGCCGATGTCGCCCGCGGCCCGTAAGCGCGGCCGCTGGATGCTCGTGCTGCTGGGTCTCGTGTGCGCCGCGCCGATGATCGCGTCGTACTTCACCTATTACGTGATCAAGCCGAAGGGCGGGTCGACCAACTACGGCACGCTGATCGAGCCGCAGCGCCCGATCCCGGCGGATCTGCAGGTCACCGACGAAGCCGGCAAGACGGTGCCGCTGTCGTCGCTGCGCGGCGTCTGGCTGTTCGTGATGACCGACCGCAGCGCGTGCGACGACGCGTGCGCGCAGAAGCTCTATTTCATGCGCCAGATCCGCGTCACGCAGGCGGGCGAACGGCACCGGATCACGATGGTGTGGCTGCGCAGCGATGCGGGCGCGGTGCCGCAGAAGGTGCTGGACGCGTATCCGGACACGCGCCGGCTCGTTGCCGATCCGGCCGCGGTGGCCGCGTGGCTGCCGGCCGACGCCGGCACGAAGGACAGCGACCACATCTACATGGTCGACCCGAACGGCAACTTGATGATGCGTTTCCCGAAAGACCCGAATCCCAGCAAGATCAAGTCGGACGTGACGAAGCTGCTGAAGTGGTCGAGCATCGGTTAAGGCGAGAGAACGAGGCACCATTCCGATGTCGTATCTACTGCAACTCGGCCTGATCGGCTTGTGCATCGCGCTGCTGCCGCTGTCGTACGTGTGGGTGAAGGCCGACGACGACAAGTTTCGCAAGCTCGTGTGGATCACCACCTTCCTGACCCTCGACCTCGTGATGTTCGGCGGCTTCACGCGGCTGACCGATTCGGGGCTCGGCTGTCCCGACTGGCCAGGCTGCTACGGCACGTCGTCGCCGTTCATCGCGCACGCGGCGATCACGGCCGCGCACCAGGCGATGCCGACCGGGCCGGTCAGCATGACGAAGGCGTGGATCGAGATGATCCACCGCTATTTCGCGATGGCGATCGGCGTGCTGATCATCGCGCAGACCGTGATCGCATGGGCCGCGCGGCTGCGTCGCCGCCCGCTGCACGTGTCGCCGTGGTGGCCGACGAGCCTGCTGCTGCTGATTCTCGTGCAGGGCGCGTTCGGCGCATGGACGGTCACGATGAAGCTGCAACCGGTGATCGTCACGATCCACTTGCTGCTCGGCCTCACGCTGCTCGGCACGCTGGGTTGGCTCGCGGCGCGCCAGACGCCGCTGCCGTCGTATGACCCCGAGGCCGGGCGTTACCGTGCGGCCGCGCTCGCGGCGCTCGTGCTGCTGGTCGTGCAGATCGCGCTCGGCGGCTGGGTGAGCACGAACTACGCGGTGCTTGCGTGCACCGACTTCCCGACCTGCAACGGCCAGTGGATTCCGCCGATGGACTTCCAGCATGGCTTCCACCTGTGGCGCGCGCTCGGGATGACGAAGGACGGCGACGCGATCACGCAGGACGCGCTGGTCGCGATCCACTGGACGCACCGCACGTTCGCGTTCGTCGTGGTCGCGTACCTGGTCGCGTTCGCGCTGAAGATGCGCCGCTTCGAATCGCTGCGGCGGCCCGCGAACGGCGTGCTGCTGGTCGTCCTGCTGCAGTTCGTGACGGGCCTGACCAACATCGTGCTGCAGTGGCCGCTGCCCGTCGCCGTCGCGCACAACGGCGGGGCCGCAATCCTGCTGCTGCTCGTCGTCATGTTAAACTTTCGCATCCTTTCAAGCCGCCCCGGCCGTGTCGCGCAGCCTGCGCGCGACGCCGCCCCGGCGTGACCGCCCCCATGCAAAGCACCCTCTCCCAATCGCCCGGTAGCCGCTTTTCCCAGTACATGGCGCTGACGAAGCCGCGTGTCACGCAGCTCGCGGTGTTCTGCGCGGTGATCGGCATGTTCCTCGCGACGCCGGGCATGGTGCCGTGGCATGTGCTGATCGGCGGCACCGTCGGCATCTGGCTGCTGGCCGGCGCCGCGTTCGCGATCAACTGCCTCGTCGAACAGAAGATCGACGCGATGATGCGCCGCACCGCATGGCGCCCGTCCGCGCGCGGCGAGATCACGACGCCGCAGATCCTGCTGTTCTCGGCCGTGCTCGGCAGCGTCGGCGCATGGACGCTCTATACGTTCACGAATCCGTTGACGATGTGGCTGACGATCGCGACGTTCGTCGGCTACGCGGTGATCTACACGCTGCTGCTCAAGCCGATGACGCCGCAGAACATCGTGATCGGCGGCGCGTCGGGCGCGATGCCGCCGGCGCTCGGCTGGGCCGCCGTCACCGGCGCGGTGCCGGGCGACGCGTGGATCCTCGTGCTGATCATCTTCGTGTGGACGCCGCCGCATTTCTGGGTGCTCGCGCTCTATCGCCGCAAGGATTACGAGAACGCGGGGCTGCCGATGCTGCCCGTCACGCACGGCGAGAAGTTCACGCGGCTGCACATCCTGCTGTACACGGTGATCCTGTTCGCGGTCACGCTGATGCCCTTCATTTCCGGGATGAGCGGGGCCGTCTACCTGACGAGCGCGGTACTGCTCGGCGCGGTGTTCCTCGCGTATGCGTGGAAGATCCATCGCGACTATTCGGACGAACTCGCCCGCAAGGCCTTCCGCTACTCGATCGTCTATCTGTCGCTGCTGTTTGCCGCGCTGCTCGTCGATCACTACGCACGCCCGCTGCTCGGCGTGTAACCGCACGGTTTGAACGCAATGCTCCCATCACGGTTCGGGCGCCGCGCGCGCCAAGGCTGGATGCTCGCGTGCGCATTCACGGCAGCGCTGCTGCTCGCCGGATGCGACAACGCGCCGAAATTCCAGAATCTCGACATCACCGGCAACACGCAGTTCGGCAGCGACTTCGCGCTGCCCGATACGAGCGGCAAGGTCCGCACGCTCGCCGACTTCAAGGGCAAGGCCGTCGTGATGTTCTTCGGCTATACGCATTGCCCGGACGTGTGCCCGACCACGATGGCGGAATTGTCCGAAGCGCTGAAGCAGCTCGGGCCGGATGCCGCGAATCGCGTGCAGGTGCTGTTCGTCACCGTCGATCCGGAGCGCGACACGCCGGCGCTGCTCGGCCAGTACGTGCCCGCGTTCGATCCGTCGTTCATCGGCCTGCGGCCGGCCGACGAAGCGCAGCTCAAGAAGGTCACGAAGGATTTCCGCGTGTACTACGCGAAGGTGCCCGGCAAGACGCCCGGCAGCTACACGATGGATCACACGGCCGCGAGCTACGTGTTCGACCGCGACGGCAAGCTGCGCCTGTTCGTGCGCGACGGCCAGGGCCCGGCCCCGTGGGTCCACGACCTGAAGCTGCTGGTCGACTGACCGGCCGCCGCCGGGCGCCCGCCCGGCGTTTCGCGTGACGGCCGTGTTCGCGCCGTCACGTTTCCCCGCTCTCATCTTTGCGCGCATGCGCTGCCCGCCGGGCGGCGCGTCGGCATGCGCGCGTATTGCGCACGTATTGCGCCGAAGCCGCGTTACGGCAGCGCCGGCACGTTGAAGCCCGACGCGGCGCGGGTGATCCGGAATTCCGTCACGCGATACGTGGCGAGCCCCTCGGTGACGAACGGGTCGGTCTCGAGGATCGCGTCGAGTGCGTCGCGATCGATGCGGGCCGCGAGGATCATGCCGCCTGCGCGCGGCACCTTCGGCCCCGCCGCGATGAAGATGCCCTTGTCGAACTGCGGCTGCAGGTACGCGCGATGGCGTTCGAGCGCGTCGTCGATGCGCTCGAGCGACGCGGTGTAGTGGATGTCGATGACGTACATGGATGCCCCTGGAATGATGCCGGCGCTTCGCGCGCCGGCCAGCCGGTCTTTTTAGCACAGCGGATGCGGGCTGTCGCGCCGGCGCGCCGCGTGGGGGCCTGTCGATCGCCGGTTCGCCGCGGCGACGCGTATTCAAGATGTAAGCCTCGTTGCCGTAAATAAAAGAGCAACCGTTTGCGCGCGGCCGGCCGTTCGCGCGTCGGATGCATCGACATCGACAGAGGCACGCAGATGAGCAGAATGAGTTTGAACCGCAAGCTGTGGCTCGCGCTTGCGCTGGTATGGATCGGTCTTCTGGGCGTCGGCGCATGGAGCGCCTACGAAACGCGCGCGACGATGCTCGCCGAACGCAAGGCCGGCATCGCGAATCTCGTCGACTCGGCGGCGGGCATCGTGAAGGCCTATCACGCGCTCGCGCAGAGCGGCACGCTGCCCGAGGCCGACGCGAAGCGCGACGCGCTCGCGAGCCTCGCCGCGATGCGCTACGGCGATTCGGGCTACGTGTTCGTGATGGATTCGAAGCCGGTCGTGCTGATGCATCCGACGCTGCCGAAACTCGTCAACACGCAGGTCGGCGACTATCTCGATCCGGACGGCAAGCCGCTGTTCGTGACGATCCTGAACGCGGCGAAGGCGACCGGCAGCGGCTTCGCCGAATATCGCGGGCGGCTGCCGCACAGCGAGACGGCCGTGCCGAAGATCAGCTACGTCACGCGGTTCGCGCCGTGGGACTGGAACATCTCGAGCGGCGTGTTCCTGAAGGACATCGACACCGTGTACTACCGGACGCTGTTCGGCCATCTGGCCATGGTGTTCGTGATCGGCTTCGTGATCAGCGCGGCGATGCTGGTGATCATCCGCAACGTGCGCGGCAGCCTCGGCGGCGAGCCGGACGAAGCGGCCGCGCTCGCGACGCGCATCGCGCAGGGCGACCTGACGCAGCCGGTGCCGGTGCGCGCGGGCGATCGCACCAGCATGATGGCCGCGATGCACGACATGCAGGCACGGTTGCAGGCGACGATCGGCGGGATTCGCCAGTCGGCCGAATCGATCGCGTCGGCGAGCCGCCAGATTTCGGCCGGCAACGACGACCTGTCGCAGCGCACCGAGGAGCAGGCCGCGTCGCTCGAGGAAACCGCCGCGAGCATGGAGCAGTTGACCGCGACGGTGAAGCAGAACGCGGACAACGCGCGGCAGGCGAGCGGGCTCGCGAACAATGCGTCGGACATCGCGCGTGCGGGCAGCGACGTCGTGAACCGCGTGATCGGCACGATGGGCGAGATCGACGACAGCTCGCGCAAGATCGCCGACATCATCGGCGTGATCGAGGGCATCGCGTTCCAGACCAACATCCTCGCGCTGAACGCGGCGGTCGAAGCCGCGCGCGCGGGCGAGCAGGGCCGCGGCTTCGCGGTGGTCGCGGGCGAGGTGCGCTCGCTCGCGCAGCGCAGCGCGACGGCCGCGAAGGAGATCCGCGCGCTGATCGTCGATTCGGTCGAGCGCGTGCGCAACGGCTCGACGCTGGTCGGTCAGGCCGGCACGACGATGGGCGAGATCCTGCAGGCGGTCGCACGCGTGACCGACATCATGGGCGAGATCGCGGCGGCGTCCGAGGAGCAGGCGAGCGGCATCACGCAGGTCGGCCGCGCGGTCACGCAGATGGACCAGGTGACGCAGCAGAATGCGGCGCTGGTCGAGGAAGCGGCCGCGGCCGCTGCGTCGCTGCAGGAACAGGCCGCGCGGCTGCGCGACGCGGTCGGCGCGTTCCGGGTCGCCAATACCGGCGGCCCGTCGCCGCGCGGGACCGGTGCGCGGGCGGCCGAGCCGGCTTTCGGCACGAAGGCGGCCGACGGGACGGTGGCGGCGTGACGTGTATCGGCCGATCGGCCGATGGACCAATGGGCCGATGCGTCGAGGAAAAATGCAACTAACGGCCGAGTTGTGCGGTGGCCGCCGGCACTGCGCTGGTGCATACCCATATGAGCGGGATGTATTTCACTTCCCGCCGATCCTGTGACACCATTTGGCCCTTCCTGCGAGTCCGGGCATACCCGTATCGCGCCCCATTTCCAGTAAGCAAGAAAGCGAGAAACAGATGAAGCGTCGCAGTCTCCTGAAGGTATTTTCCGTGCTGGCCACCGGCGCCGCGCTGACGCTGTCGGCAGGCGCGCACGCCGAAGACAAGGTGATCAAGGTCGGCACGGTCGCCGGCCCGGATTCGGAAGTGTGGCAAGTCGTGCAGAAGGTCGCGAAAGAGAAGGAAGGCCTGAACGTGAAGGTCATCGAGTTCAACGACTACGTGCAGCCGAACGCGGCGCTCGATTCGGGCGATCTCGACGCGAACAGCTTCCAGCACCAGCCCTACCTCGACAGCCAGGTGAAGCAGCGCGGCTACAAGATCGTCAGCGCGGGCCTGACCTACATCTCGCCGATCGGCGTGTACTCGAAGAAGTTCAAGTCGCTGAAGGATCTGCCGCAGGGCGCGAAGCTCGCGGTGCCGAACGATCCGTCGAACGAGAACCGCGCGCTGCTGCTGCTGCAGACGCAAGGCGTGATCAAGCTGAAGGCCGGCGCCGGCACGGGCGGCAACAACGCGACGGTGCTCGACATCGCGGAGAACCCGAAGAAGCTGAAGATCTCCGAACTCGACGCCGCGCAACTGCCGCGCGTGCTGTCGGACGTCGACGCGGCCGTGATCAACACGAACTACGCGCTGGCCGCGAACCTGCAGCCGACCAAGGACGCGATCGCGCTCGAATCGCTGACGAGCCCGTACGCGAACCTGATCGCCGTGCGCGCGAAGGACAAGGATCAGCCGTGGGTGAAGAAGCTGGTCAAGGCGTACCAGTCGCCGGAAGTGAAGGAATTCATCAAGAAGCAGTTCAAGGGCTCGATGGTCGCGTCGTTCTGAACGCCGCTCACCGGTCGGACCGCTGAACGAAAAGGGCCTGCATCGCGCAGGCCCTTTTTTCATTGGCGCGGCACGCGCGCCTATGCCTACATCTCCCCGCGCCGCGAGCAGATCGACATGATCTGCTGGATCGCGTAGTTGTCGCGCACGCCGGGCAGCGACTGCACGACGCACTCGTGAAAGCGCCGTTCGCGCGGCAGCAGCATCGCGTTGTTGCGGTACAGCGCGTCGCACGAGCGCTGGATCAACTGGGCCGCCGCGCCGTTGCGGCTTTCGCGCAGCGCGTTGAGCATGCAGTCGTCGTATTGCGCGTTGCCGTCGGTCAGCGCGAACGCCGCGCCCGGCGGCGTCAGCGCGACGGCGGTGAATGCTGCGAATGCGGCGGCTCGGATACCCCGTTTCATCTGCCCTCCGGTGGAGTGGATTGGGTCGGCCGACAGCATAGCGTAAAGCCGCATGCGCGGCCGACGCATTGGCCGACGCGGATCGGCGCCGCCACCGGCAAGGCTTGGCGCGCTTTCTCGGGGCCTCGGCGAGGTGGTGCCCGGCGCGCCGCGCGAAAGCACGGAGTCAGGCGGTGGTCTGCGGAAATGGTATCCTCGTGCGTTCGCCGCTGCACGCTTTCCCGGAGCGTGCGCGGGCCGATCGCCCGCGTCTCGTACGCACGGGCGGCGCCCGCCCGACGGCGGCGGGAATCCATCATCCAGAACCGACACAATACGGGGGAGACTCACCCATGAAGCGATTCAAGACTTTCGCGATCCGTTCGATCACGGCCGGCGTCGCCGCACTCGCGCTGGCAGGCGCCGCGCATGCACAGACCGTCAAGGTGCTGTCGATCGTCGACCATCCGGCGCTCGATGCGATCCGCGACGGCGTGCGCGCCGAACTGAAGGCGGAAGGTTACGGCGACGACAAGCTCAAGTGGGAATACCAGAGCGCGCAGGGCAACACCGGCACGGCCGCGCAGATCGCGCGCAAGTTCGTCGGCGACAAGCCCGACGTGATCGTCGCGATCGCAACGCCGGCCGCGCAGTCGGTCGTCGCCGCGACGAAGAGCGTGCCGGTCGTCTACTCGGGCGTCACCGACCCGGTCGCCGCGCAGCTCGTGAAGGGCTGGGGCCCGTCGGGCACCAACGTGACGGGCGTGTCCGACAAGCTGCCGCTCGATCGCCAGGTCGCGCTGATCAAGCGCGTCGTGCCGAATGCGAAGACGGTCGGCATGGTCTACAACCCGGGCGAGGCGAATTCGGTCGTCGTCGTGAAGGAGCTCAAGGAGATCCTCGCGAAGCAGGGGATGACGCTGAAGGAAGCGGCCGCGCCGCGCACCGTCGACATCGGCCCGGCCGCGAAGAGCCTGATCGGCAAGGTCGACGTGATCTACACGAATACCGACAACAACGTCGTGTCCGCGTACGAAGCGCTGGTGAAGGTCGCGAACGAAGCGAAGATTCCGCTCGTCGCCGGCGACACCGACAGCGTGAAGCGCGGCGGCATCGCGGCGCTCGGCATCAACTACGGCGACCTCGGCCGCCAGACGGGCAGGGTCGTCGCGCGCATCCTGAAGGGCGAGAAGCCGGGCGCGATCGCGTCGGAGACGAGCAGCAACCTCGAACTGTTCGTCAATACGGGCGCGGCCGCGAAGCAGGGCGTCACGCTGTCGCCGGATCTCGTGAAGGAAGCGAAGACGGTCATCAAGTAAGCCGCGGCCCGACCGCCGCGCTTGCAGGCCCGATCCGGGCCTCGACGACATCGCCGGACGGGCGGCTCCCACCCGGGGCCGCCCGTTCGCTTCGCCCGGCCGTACACGTCCGGCCGGGAAGCAACAGGATTTCCCCATCATGTCTCTGTTCTCGTTTCTGGGCGCACTGGAGATCGGCCTGATCTTCAGTCTCGTCGCCCTCGGGGTGCTGATCTCGTTTCGCATCCTCAACTTCCCCGACCTCACCGTCGACGGCAGCTTTCCGCTCGGCGGCGCCGTCGCCGCGACGCTGATCTCGGCCGGCCATGACCCGTTTTCCGCGACGCTGCTCGCGATCGTTGCGGGCGCGCTAGCCGGCTTCGTCACCGGCTGGCTGAACGTGCGCCTGAAGATCATGGATCTGCTCGCCAGTATCCTGATGATGATCGCGCTCTACTCGGTGAACCTGCGGATCATGGGCCGGCCGAACGTGCCGCTGATCACCGAGCCGACGCTCTTCACCGTGCTGCAGCCCGACTGGATGCCCGATTACGTGCTGCGCCCGGCGCTGCTCGCGATCGTCGTCGTGATCGCGAAGCTCGGCCTCGACTGGTTCTTCTCGTCGCAGCTCGGCCTCGCGATGCGCGCGACCGGCGCGAACCCGCGGATGGCGCGCGCGCAGGGCATCGCGACCGGCCGGGCGACGCTCGCCGGGATGGCGCTGTCGAACGCGCTCGTCGCGCTCGCGGGCGCCCTGTTCGCGCAGACGCAGGGCGGCTCGGACATCTCGATGGGGATCGGCACGATCGTGATCGGGCTGGCCGCCGTGATCATCGGCGAGACGCTGCTGCCGGCGCGCCGGCTGGTGCTGACGACGCTTGCCGTCGTGCTCGGCGCGATCGTCTACCGCTTCTTCATCGCGCTCGCGCTGAACAGCGAATTCATCGGCCTGAAGGCGCAGGATCTGAACCTCGTGACGGCCGCGCTCGTCACGATCGCGCTGGTGCTGCCGGCGACGCGCAAGAAGCTGTTCGCGCGCAAGAACGGAGGGGCATGACATGCTGTCCGCACACGATCTCAAACTCACGTTCAATCCCGGCACGCCGATCGAGACGCGCGCGCTGCGCGGGCTGTCGCTCGAGATTCCCGACGGCCAGTTCGTCGCGGTGATCGGCTCGAACGGCGCCGGCAAGTCGACCTTCCTCAATGCGGTCAGCGGCGACCAGCGCGTCGATGCGGGACGCATCGCGATCGACGGCACGGATGTGACGCGCAAGGCTGCGTGGGACCGCGCGCACCTCGTCGCGCGCGTGTTTCAGGATCCGATGGCCGGCACCTGCGAGGCGTTGACGATCGAGGAGAACATGGCGCTCGCGATGGCGCGCGGCGCGCGGCGCGGCTTCCGGGCGGCGCTCGACCGGCCGTCGCGCGAGCTGTTCCGCGACAAGCTGCGGCTGCTGAACCTCGGGCTGGAAAACCGGCTGACCGACCGGATCGGGCTGCTGTCGGGCGGCCAGCGGCAGGCCGTGAGCCTGCTGATGGCGTCGCTGCGGCCGTCGCGGATCCTGCTGCTCGACGAGCACACGGCCGCGCTCGATCCGAAGACGGCCGCGTTCGTGCTGGAGCTGACCGCGCGCATCGTCGCCGAGAGCAAGCTGACGACGATGATGGTCACGCACAGCATGCGGCAGGCGCTCGACTACGGCGACCGCACGGTGATGCTGCACCAGGGGCAGGTCGTGCTCGACGTGTCGGGCGACGCGCGCAAGGGGCTGGACGTGCCGGATCTGCTGCAGATGTTCGAGAAGGTGCGGCACGAGCAGCTCGACGACGACGCGTTGCTGCTCGGTTGACGGGCTGCTGACCGACGGCTGACGGGCCGGCGCGCCGTGACATGACGGGCGCGCCGGCTTCTCCCCGGTTTCTTCCGACGAAAACCGGTTTTGCACCGGTGCTGTGCGACGCGCGCGCATTGCCATATACTGTATATCCATACAGTTGTGGGTGGCGTCATGCTCGCATCCTCCATTACTCCCGAATCCCTTCATCCGTCCCTTTGGCGCGGCTCGCAGCTCGCGCGCGGCGGCCCGCGCACGATCGACACGGGCTTCGCGCCGCTGTCGGCCGAGCTGCCGGGCGGCGGCTGGCCGGTCGGCGGCCTCGTCGAACTGCTGGCCGCGCAGCCGGGCTGCGGCGAGATGCGACTGCTCGCGCCGGCGCTTGCCCGCACCGTCAGCGTCCGGCGGCCGCTCGCGCTCGTCGCGCCGCCGCAGTCGCCGCATGCCACCGCGCTCGCCAGTCTCGGCGTGCCGGCCGACACGCTGCTGTGGCTGCGCGCCGGTAGCCGTACCGATGCGTTGTGGGCCGCCGAGCAGGCGCTCAAGACCGGCTGTTGCGGCGCGCTGCTGCTCTGGCAGGACGCGCGGCCCGATGCGCTGCGGCGCCTGCATCTCGCGGCCGCGCGCACGGGCGACACGCTGTTCGTGATGCTGCGTCCGCTGTCGGCCGCGCGGCAGCCGTCGCCGGCCGTGCTGCGCGTCGCGCTGTATCCGGTGCCGGGCGGCGTGTCGCTCGACATCGTCAAGCGTCGCGGGCCCGCGCGCAGCGAGCCGCTCGTGCTCGATTTGCCGTCGCCCATCGTGGAGAGCCGCTATGCGCGTCTTGCTCGGCATCCATCTGCCGCGCCTGCCGCTCGACGTGTGCGCCCCGCCGCCGTCTGACGCGGCGGCCGGCGAGGCCGGCTGCGCGGTGCTCGAGCAGGGCGTCGTGCTGATCGCCGACGCGGCCGCGCGCCGGCAGGGCGTGCGCGCGGGCATGAAGCGCGGCGGCGTGCTCACGCTCGCGCCCGATACGCAACTCGTCGAACGCGATCCCGCGCGCGAAGCCGATGCGCTGCGCGCGGTCGCGCTCGCGCTGCTGCGTTTCTCGCCGTGCGTCGCGCTCGACGACGAAGCCACGCTGATCGTCGACGTCGGCCCGAGCCTGCGGCTGTTCGGCGGGCTGCCGTCGCTGTGCCGCCAGGTGCGTGCGACGCTCGCGGCGCTCGGCTACGCGGCGCGCCTGTCCGCCGCGCCGACCGGGCGCGGCGCATGGCTGCTCGCGCGCACGTCGGCCCGCGCACGTAGCCTGCGCCGCGTCGCACGCCAGGCCTCGCTCGTCCGCACGCTCGACCGGCTGCCGTGTGTGCTGCTGCCCGATGCGCGTCCGTATGCGGGCTGGTTCGACGGTCTCGGCTGCCGCACGCTCGCCGATCTGCGCCGTCTGCCGCGCGCAGGGCTGCAGCGACGCTGCGGTCCCGCGTTGCTGGCCGCGCTCGATCGTGCGTACGGCGAAGCGGTCGAGCCGCTGGCGTGGATGGCGGTGCCGCCCGTGTTCGACGTGCGGCTCGAGTTGCCGGAGCGCGTCGAATACGCGGAAGCCGTGCTGTTCGCCGCGCGGCGGCTCGTCGTGCAGCTGTGCGGCTGGCTGGCCGCGCGGCACCTGTCGCTCGCCGCGATGACGTTCGATCTCGAGCACGAACGCGGCCGCCAGGCCGTGCCGCCGACCCCGCTCGCGCTCGCGTTCGCCGCCCCCGTGCGCGACGAGGGGCATTTCATGCGGCTGCTCGGCGAGCGGCTCGCGCGCGTCGAGCTGCCGGCCGCGGTGATCGCGGTGCGTCTGAAGGCCACGCGCGTCGAATCGGTCGCGCCGCCGGCCGACGATCTTTTTCCCGAGCCGGGCGGTACGCGCGAGACGCGCGAGCGGTTGTTCGAACTGCTGGTCGCGCGGCTGGGCGCGGACAACGTGCTGCGCGCGGCGCCTGTCGCCGATTACCGGCCCGAAGCTGCGAATCGTTGGCTACCGCTCGATGCGCAGGCAGGCAAGCCCGCTGCTGTTTCATCCGCCGCGCCGCCGCGTCCCGCGTGGCTGCTGGCCGAGCCGCTGCCGTTGCTGATGCGCGGCGAGCGGCCGGTATTTCATACGCCGCTCCGGATGATGTCGTCGGCCGAGCGGATCGAAGCCGGGTGGTTCGACGGGCAGCTCGCTGCACGCGATTACCACGTCGCGCAGGACGAAGAGGGCGCGTGCTATTGGGTGTTCAGGGAGCGGACGAGCAGTCAGGCTGCGCCGCACTGGTTCCTGCACGGCCTGTTCGGGTGAACGAAGATGGTTGCGGAATTCAGCTTGCTGCCCGATTACGCGGAATTGTTCTGCCGCTCGAATTTTTCGTTCCTGCATGGCGCATCGCATGCGGAGGAACTGGTCGAGCGTGCGGTGAAACTCGGCTATCGCGGGATCGCGATCACCGACGAATGCTCGCTCGCCGGCGCGCCGCGCATGCATGTCGCCGCTAAAGAGAAAGGGCTGCCGCTCGTCATCGGTTCGTATTTCGACGTCACGCCGGATGAAGTCGCCCCCGGCCACGACCCGGGCCCCGGTGCGTTCGGGCTCGTGTTGCTCGCGCAGAACCGCGAAGGGTACGGCAATCTGTCCGAGCTGATTTCGTGGCGGCGGATGGAGGCTCCGAAGGGGACGTACAAGCTGACGTCGCGGATACTGTCGGCGCCGCCGGCGAAGTTTGCACACCTGCGCGGGATGCCCGACTGCTTCGCGATTCTCGTGCCGACGTATCCGGTGCGGGCGGACGTGCTCGATGCGCAGGTCGCGTGGTTTCGCGCGACGTTCGGCGAGCGTGCGCGGCTCGGGCTCGTGCAGTTGCAGCGCGCGCTCGACGGCGTGCAGCGCGACGAGATTCGTGCGGCCGGCAAACGGCGCGGCGTGCGACTCGTCGCGCTCGGCGACGTGACGATGCACGTGCGCTCGTGCAAGCCGCTGCAGGACGTGATGACGGCGATTCGTGTCGGGATGCCGGTGGCCGAGTGCGGCTATGCGCTCGCGCCGAATGCGGAGCAGCATCTGCGTTCGCGCGGGCGGATCGCGAAGTTGTTTTCGGCGGAAGAGATTGGCGAGACGTGCGCGATGCTCGATGCGTGCGATTTCGATCTCGACGATTTGAAGTATGAATATCCACTCGAACTCGTGCCGCGCGGACACACGCCGACCAGTTACTTGAAGCAGGAGACGTGGGCAGGTGTCGCTCGACGCTATTGGAATGGTGTGCCGGAGAAGGTGGCAAAGCAGATCCGGTATGAACTTGCCCTGATCGCGAAACTGAAATACGAGCCGTTCTTCCTGACCGTCTACGACATCGTCAAATACGCGCGCAGCCAGAATATCCTGTGCCAGGGCCGCGGCTCGGCCGCGAATTCGGTCGTCTGCTATTGCCTCGGCATCACCGAGGTCGATCCCGATCAGAGCACGATGCTGTTCGAGCGCTTCATCAGCGAGAAGCGAGGCGAGCCGCCCGACATCGACGTCGACTTCGAGCATCAGCGCCGGGAAGAGGTGATCCAGCACATCTATGAAAAATACGGCAAGGACCGCGCCGCACTCGCGGCCGCCGTCTCGACGTATCGTCCGCGCGGCGTGCTGCGCGAAACCGGCAAGGCGCTCGGTGTCGATCCGATGCTGGTCGACCGCGTCGCGAAGGGCCATCGCTGGTTCGACGGCAGCCGCGACCTGCTACAACAATTCGCGTCGACCGGGCTCGATCCGGCGACACCGATCATTCAGACATGGGCCGAACTGGCGGGGCGCCTGCTCAATTTCCCGCGCCACCTGTCGCAGCATTCGGGCGGCTTCGTGATCAGCCGCGGCAAGCTCACGCGGCTCGTGCCGGTCGAGAACGCGGCGATGGACGGGCGGCGCGTGATTCAGTGGGACAAGGACGATCTCGAAGCGCTCGGGCTGATGAAGGTCGACGTGCTCGCGCTCGGCATGCTGTCGGCGCTGCATCGCGCGTTCGACCTGCGCACCGCGTGGCGCGGACCAGCGAAGGACGGCAAGCCATTCACGCTGAAACACATTCCGCAGGATGACAAGGCCACCTACGACATGATCTGCCGTGCCGATACCGTCGGCGTGTTCCAGATCGAATCGCGCGCGCAGATGTCGATGCTGCCGCGGTTGAGGCCGCGCAACTACTACGACCTCGTCGTCCAGGTGTCGATCGTGCGGCCCGGTCCGATTCAAGGCGGCGCGGTGCATCCGTATTTGAAGCGGCGCAGGATCGTGGCCGGCGAAGAGAAGGGGGAGGTCACGTATCCGAGCGACGCGCTCAAGACCGTGCTCGAACGCACGCTCGGCGTGCCGATCTTCCAGGAACAGGTGATGCAGATCGCGATCGTCGCGGCGGGCTTCACGCCTGGCGAGGCCGACGAGTTGCGGCGGGCGATGGCCGCGTGGAAACGCAAGGGCAATCTCGAGAAGTATTACGACAAGATCGTCGACGGGATGCTCAAACGGAACTACACGCGCGAATTCGCCGAACAGATCTTCGAGCAGATCAAGGGCTTCGGCGAATACGGTTTCCCCGAGAGCCACGCCGCCAGCTTCGCGAAACTCGCGTACGCGAGCAGCTGGCTCAAATGCCACGAACCCGCGATCTTCCTCGCCGCGCTGCTGAACAGCCAGCCGATGGGGTTCTACCCGCCGTCGCAGCTCGTGCAGGACGCGAAGCGTCATCGCGTGAAGGTGCTGCCGATCGACGTCACGCAAAGCGGTTGGGAAGCGTCGCTCGAAGCACTGCCCGACCAGCCGCCGCCGCACGGTCAGCCGGCCGTGCGGCTCGGCCTGTCGCTCGTGCGCGGCCTGAGCGAAGCCGCCGCGCGGCGCATCGAAGCCGCACGCGCCGCCGGCCCGTTCGACAACGTCGACACCCTCGCGCGCCGCGCGCAACTCGAACGTCGCGATCTCGAAGCGCTCGCCGCCGCGAATGCGCTCGCGACGCTCGCCGGCCATCGTCGCGATGCGTTGTGGCAGGCCGTCGCCGCGGCGCCGGAGCGCGACCTGCTCGCCGCCGCGCCGATCGACGAGGTGGAGCAACCTGCGCTCGGCGCGCCGTCGGAAGCCGACGACATCCTCGCCGACTATCACACCACCGGCCTCACGCTGAACCGCCATCCGGTCGCGTTGCTGCGTCCGGCCTTGCGCGCGCAGCGGCTGTCGTCGTCGGCCGAGTTGCGCGACCGTCCCGACGGCCGGCTCGCACGCGCATGCGGGCTCGTGATCGCCCGGCAGATGCCGGGCACCGCGAAGGGCGTGATGTTCATGACGCTCGAGGACGAAACGGGCTGCGTGAACGTGATCGTCCGGCCCGAGCTGCTCGCGCGGCAGCGCCGCGAAACACTCGATTCGCGGCTGCTCGCGGCGTCCGGCGTGTGGCAGGTCGTGAGCGACGTGCGGCACCTCGTCGCGCAGCATTTCGAGGATCTGACGCCGCTGCTCGGCGGCCTGCGCACGTCGAGCCGGGAATTCCACTGATCCGCGTGTCGCACCGGCGCGCTGTCGTCGATGCATACCAGTCAGCCAAATTGGTTCTATTCTGGTCTCGTATTCGTGCCGGCAATCCGGCCGGTCCACGCACTGGAATTGTCCCCTTGCATACCACTTCGGGTAAATCCCTATCTCGCACTGCATTGTAAACAAAGGCTTTGCCGATACTAAAACGCTTGCCGCGCAAGGCTTTCGGCGATTTCCGCGGCGCTAATACCAGTTCGTTGACTGGTATTATGGTGGTTATATAATGCGTTCACTTTCGACGGTCGGAGATCGTCGTCCGACACGCGGAGGCACATGGAAACCGGCTGGGCCGAACTGGCGCCCGATCCCCTCGACGATACGCCGCTCTATCTGCAGCTCGCCCGCAATCTGGCGAGCGCGATCCACGCGGGCGCGTGGCAGGCCGGCGAGGCGCTGCCGTCGGAGCGGCTGCTGTCGGTGTCGGTCGGCGTGTCGCGGATCACCGCGCGTCGCGCGCTCGCGCTGCTGGTCGAGCAGGGCCTGATCAAGCGGGCGCGCGGCGCGGGCAGCTTCATCACGCCGCGCGTCGCCGATCCGCTGTCGCGCCTCGTCGGCTTCACCGCGAAGATGCGCCAGCGCGGCTTCGTGCCCGATTCGGTGTGGCTGTCGCGCACGCTGCGCACCGCGAGCCGCGACGAGCTCACGCATCTCGGCCTCGCGCCCGGCGCGACGGTGGCGCGGCTCGAACGGCTGCGCCGCGCGGACGGCATCGTGATGGCGGTCGAGCATTCGACGCTGCCCGCGGCGGTGGTGCCCGATCCGCAGGTGCTCGGTGCATCGCTGTACGAATACCTGGAGGCGCGCGGCATGACCGTCGTGCGCGCGCTGCAGCACTTTCGCGCGGCGAACGCGACGCACGCGATCGCGAAATGGATGGCGGTGAAGCCGGGCTCGGCGCTGCTGGTGATCACGCGGATCGGCTACGGCGTCGACCAGCGCGCGATCGAAATGAGCGAAACGTATTGCCGCGACGACTATTACGACTTCGTCGCCGAACTGAAACGCTGACGCGCGAGACTGCCCGCGCAGCACATGCAACGGATTTGCAAATCACGACGCGGATGCCCGCGTCACCAGATCATCAAGAGAACGTCATGCTGACTGGAAACATCCTCACCCCCGACGGCTGGATTCACGGTTCGCTCGATAGCGAGAACGGCCGCATCACCACGCTCGACGGCGCGCCCGTCGATCCCGCGAAGAACGACGCGCCGTACATCCTGCCCGGCTTCATCGACCTGCACGTGCATGGCGGCGGCGGCGCCGACGTGATGGAAGGCGGCGACGCGATCGAAACGATCGTCCGCACGCATGCGCAATTCGGCACGACGAGCCTGCTCGCGACGACGATGACCGCGCCGCGCGACGAACTGATGGAAGTCGTCGCGAATCTCGGCACCGCCGCACGGGCCCGCACGCCGGGCGGCGCCCGCGTGCTCGGCGTGCATCTCGAAGGGCCGTACATCAACCCCGGCAAGCTCGGCGCGCAGCCCGACGCGGCCGTGTCGGCCGTGCTCGACGAGGTGCTCAAGTACCTGTCGATCGCGCCGATCCGCGTCGTCACGCTCGCGCCGGAAATCGCGGGCCACATCGAGATCATCGGCGAGATGGCCGCGCGCGGCGTGCGCGTGCAGCTCGGCCACTCGCTCGCGACCTACGACGACGCGGTCGCCGCGCTCAAGCACGGCGCATGCGGTTTCACGCACCTGTTCAACGCGATGTCGCCGCTGCATCACCGCAACCCGGGCCTCGTCGGCGCGGCGCTCGCGCATGCCGAATACGCGGAAATCATCCCCGATCTGCTGCACGTCCACCCGGGCGCGATTCGTGCTGCGCTGCGCGCGATTCCGCGCCTGTACGTCGTGACCGACAGCACGTCCGCCACCGGCATGCCCGACGGCGAATACCGGCTTGGCAGCCAGCACGTGACGAAGTGCCTCGGCGGCGTGCGGCTCGCCGACGGCACGCTCGCCGGCAGCACGCTGACGATGGACCAGGCGCTGCGCAACCTCGTGTCGCTCGGCCTGCCGATCGCCGACGTGTCGAACCGGATGTCGCGCTACGCGGCCGACTACCTCGGCGTGACCGATCGCGGCCGCCTCGAGCGCGGCGCATGGGCCGACCTCGCGGTGTTCGATCGCGACCTGAACCTCACCGCGACCTACGTCGAAGGAGAATCGATTGTCGAATATGCTTAAGGAAGCGCGCGAGTCCGCCCAGGTCGTCGCCGCGCAGATCGCCGACACCGCGCGCGTCGAAGCGCTCGCCGGCCAATTGCTCGATCACCCGCCGGCCGTCGCGCTGACGGTCGCGCGCGGCAGCTCGGATCACGCCGCCAGCTATTTCGCGAGCCTGACGATGAGCCGCCTCGGCGTGCCGGTCGCGTCGCTGCCGATGTCGGTCGCGACGCTGCAGCAGGCGCCGCTGAAGGTGCAGGACCAGCTGGCGATCGCGTTCTCCCAGTCGGGCAAGAGCCCCGATCTCGTCAATACGATGGCCGCGCTGCGCGAAGCCGGCGCGCGCACCGTCGCCGCCGTGAACGTGCTGCCGTCGCCGCTCGCCGATGCGTGCGAGCACCAGTTGCCGCTGCTGGCCGGCCCCGAACTGTCGGTCGCCGCGACCAAGAGCTATATCGCGATGCTGTCGCTGTCCGCGCAGATCGTCGCGTACTGGCAGCGCGACGCCGCGCTGATGACCGCGTTGCGCGGGCTGCCCGACGTGCTCGCGCAGGCCGGCCGGCTCGACTGGTCGCAAGCCGTCGCGGCGCTCGCGGGCGTCGAGCGGATGATCGTCATCGGCCGTGGTCTGGGCCTCGCGATCGCGCAGGAAGCCGCGCTGAAGCTGAAGGAAACGTCCGGCATCCAGGCCGAGGCATTCTCGAGCGCCGAAGTCCGTCACGGCCCGATGGAGCTGATCGACCGCGACTATCCGCTGCTCGTGTTCGCGCCGCCGGGGCCCGAACAGGCCGGCCTGCTGCAGCTCGCTGCGGACATGCGCGCCCGCGGCGCCGCCGTGCTGCTCGCGGCGCCGGCCGGCACGCCCGGCGTATCGACGCCCGGCGTATCCGGCACCGTGCTGCCGCTCGCGCAGTCCGCCCATTCGGCGCTCGACCCGATCGCCGCCATTCTTTCGTTCTACGTGATGGCGGCGGATCTCGCCGTCGCGCGCGGGCGCAATCCCGACACGCCGCGCCACCTGAACAAAGTCACCGAAACGCACTGATAGCCGAGAAAGCCGATGAGACGCGCCGAGGAATCCCAGTTGAAGAGCCCCACCCACGATCAGATCGTTCTGCTCAGCCCATTGACGGGGCCGATCGTCGCGCTGGCCGACGTGCCCGATCCGGTGTTCTCCGGCGGGATGTTCGGCGACGGCATCGGCATCGACCCGCTCGCGGGCCGGCTCGTCGCGCCGTGCGCGGGCGTCGTGTCGCATCTCGCGCGCACGGGCCATGCGGTCACGATCACGACACCGCAAGGCGCGGAAGTGCTGCTGCACATCGGCATCGACACCGTCGAGCTGAACGGGCAGGGCTTCATCGCGCACGTCGAAGCCGGCGCGCGTGTCGAGGCGGGCGCGCTGTTGATCGAGTTCGACCAGGACGCGGTGGCGCGCCACGCGCATTCGCTCGTGTCGGTGATCGCGATCGCGAATTCCGACGCGTTCGAGGTGGTCGAGCGCGCAAGCGGTTTCGCGACCGCCGGCGAGACGCCGTTGCTCGCGCTGCGCGGCAAGGGCGAAGCCGCCGCGCAGGCGGCGCAGGCCGGTGCTGCCGCGCAGAACGAAGTGCGCCGCGAGATCGTGCTCGCGCAGCCGGGCGGGCTGCATGCGCGGCCGGCCGCACGGGCGCGTGAAGCCGTGCGCGGGTTCGATGCGACCGTCGACGTGCTGTTCGACGGCCGCAAGGCGTCGATCGCGAGCGTCGTCGGCCTGCTCGGCCTCGGCGCCGGCGAAGGCGCGACGGTCGAACTGGTCGGGCGCGGCGCGCACGCGCAGCAGGCCGTCGATGCGGTCGAGCGCGAGCTGCTGCGCGAGGCGCACGGCGAAGTGGAAGAAAAGCCGGCGCGGCTGAAGTCGCCCGCGCCGCAAGCCATCGCACACGCACCCGGCGCGACGCTCGACCCGAACACGCTCGCCGGCGTATGCGCGGCGCCCGGCATCGCGGTTGGCACGCTGGTGCGTCTCGACGATGCGGACATCGTGCCGCCCGAGCAGGCGTCCGGCACGCCGGCCGCGGAAAGCCGCCGCCTCGACCAGGCGCTGAAGGCGGTCGACGCCGAACTCGGCGAAACGGTGCGCAACGCCTCGGCGCGCGGCGCGGTGGGCGAGGCGGGCATCTTCGCGGTGCATCGCGTGCTGCTGGAGGACCCGACGCTGGTCGACGCGGCGCGCGACCTGATCAGTCTCGGCAAGGGCGCGGGCTTCGCGTGGCGCGCGACGATCCGCACGCAGATCGACACGCTGTCGAAGCTCGACGACGCGCTGCTCGCCGAACGCGCGGCCGACCTGCGCGACATCGAGAAGCGCGTGCTGCGCGCGCTCGGCCATACGAACGGCGCCGCGCGCGCGCTGCCCGACGAGGCCGTGCTCGCGGCCGAGGAATTCACGCCGTCCGACCTGGCGTCGCTCGATCGCGAACGCGTGACCGCGCTCGTGATGGCGCGCGGCGGCGCGACGTCGCACGCGGCGATCATCGCGCGGCAGCTCGGCATCCCGGCGCTGGTGGCGGTCGGCGATGCACTGTACGCGATTCCGGACGGCACGCAGGTCGTCGTCGATGCGAGCGCGGGCCGGCTCGAACATGCCCCGACCGCGCTCGACGTCGAGCGCGCGCGGCACGAGCGCCAGCGCCTGGACGGCGTGCGCGAGGCGAACCGGCAACAGGCCGGCGAGGCGGCCGCGACGGTCGACGGTCGCGCGATCGAGGTCGCCGCGAACATCGCGACGCTCGACGACGCGAATACCGCGGTCGACAACGGCGCGGACGCGGTCGGCCTGCTGCGCACCGAACTGATGTTCATCCATCGCCAGGCCGCGCCGACGGTGGTCGAGCATCAGCAGAGCTACCAGTCGATCGTCGACGCGCTGCAGGGCCGCACGGCGATCATCCGCACGCTCGACGTCGGCGCGGACAAGGAAGTCGACTACCTGACGCTGCCGCCCGAACCGAACCCGGCGCTCGGCCTGCGCGGCATCCGTCTCGCGCAGGTGCGCCCCGATCTGCTCGACGATCAGTTGCAGGGCCTGCTCGCGGTGAAGCCGTTCGGCGCGGTGCGCATCCTGCTGCCGATGGTGACCGACGCGGGCGAGCTCGTGCGGCTGCGCAAGCGCATCGACGAATTCGCGCGCGCGCAGGGCCGCACCGAGCCGATCGAGGTCGGCGTGATGATCGAGGTGCCGTCGGCCGCGCTGCTGGCCGACCAGCTCGCGCAGCACGCGGATTTCCTGTCGATCGGCACCAACGACCTGACCCAGTACACGCTCGCGATGGACCGCTGCCAGGCCGACCTGGCCGCGCAGTCCGACGGCCTGCATCCGGCCGTGCTGCGCCTGATCGACATCGCGGTGCGCGGCGCCGCGAAGCACGGCAAGTGGGTCGGCGTATGCGGCGCGCTCGGCGGCGATCCGCTCGCGGTGCCGGTCCTGGTGGGCCTCGGCGTGACCGAACTGTCGGTCGATCCGGTGTCAGTGCCGGGCATCAAGGCGCGTGTGCGCCGTCTCGATTACCAGTTGTGCCGTCAGCGCGCGCAGGATCTGCTCGCGCTCGACTCGGCACAGGCGGTAAGGGCAGCAAGCCGCGAGGTCTGGCCGCTCGACTGAGCGTCGACGGCAGGTTCGCGACCGGTTTCACGACGAAGGCATTCGCTCAACGACGATTAATGACGAGACAAGGATTGGAGGACTGAATGAACGGGAATCCGTTTCTGAAAATACAGGGCCTGGGCCGGGCACTGATGCTGCCGATCGCGGTATTGCCGGTCGCCGGCATCCTGCTGCGACTCGGCCAGCCGGATGTGTTCAACATCAAGATGATCGCCGACGCCGGCGGCGCGATCTTCGACAACCTGCCGCTCTTGTTCGCGATCGGCGTGGCGGTCGGCTTCGCGAAGGACAACAACGGCGTGGCGGCGCTCGCGGGCGCGATCGGTTACCTGATCGAAACCGCGATCATGAAGGACATCGATCCCAAGCTGAACATGGGCGTGCTGTCCGGGATCATCGCGGGGGTCGTCGCGGGCCTGCTGTACAACCGCTACAAGGACATCAAGCTGCCGGACTACCTCGCGTTCTTCGGCGGCAAGCGGTTCGTGCCGATCATCACCGGGCTGGTCTGCGTGATACTGGGCATCGCGTTCGGGTACGTGTGGCAGCCGATCCAGCATGCGATCGACGCGGCCGGCCAGTGGCTGACGACGGCGGGCGCGATCGGTGCGTTCGTGTTCGGCTTCCTGAACCGTCTGCTGCTCGTCACCGGCCTGCACCACATCATCAACTCGCTCGCGTGGTTCGTGTTCGGCAACTTCACGCCGCCCGCCGGCGGCGAGATCGTGCACGGCGACCTGCACCGCTTCTTCGCGGGCGACCCGACCGCGGGCACCTTCATGGCCGGTTTCTTCCCGATCATGATGTTCGGCCTGCCGGCGGCGTGTCTCGCGATGCTGCACGAGGCGCCGAAGGAGCGCCGCGCGATGGTCGGCGGCCTGCTGTTCTCGATGGCGCTGACGTCGTTCCTGACCGGCGTGACCGAGCCGATCGAGTTCAGCTTCATGTTCCTCGCGCCGGTGCTGTACGTGATCCACGCGGTGCTGACGGGCTTGTCGCTCGCGATCTGCCAGATTCTCGGCGTGAAGCTCGGCTTCACGTTCTCCGCCGGCGCGATCGACTACGTGCTGAACTACGGGCTGTCGACGAAGGGCTGGATCGCGATTCCGCTCGGCATCGCGTACGGCGCCGCGTACTACGGGCTGTTCCGCTTCTTCATCCGCAAGTTCAACATGGCCACGCCGGGCCGCGAGCCGGCAGCGACCGATGCGGCCACGGAATCGTACGCATCGGGCGGGTTCGTCGCACCGGCCGCGGGCGCGGCTGCAACGGCTGCCGCACCGCGCGCGCAACGCTACATCGCCGCGCTCGGCGGCGCGGCCAACCTGTCGGTCGTCGACGCGTGCACGACGCGCCTGCGCCTGACCGTGGTCGATCCGGAGCAGGTGTCGGAGCCGGAACTGAAGTCGATCGGCGCGCGCGGCGTGCTCAAGCGCGGCGGCAACAGCGTGCAGGTGATCATCGGGCCCGAGGCCGACATCATTGCCGACGAGATGCGCGCCGCGATCGGCGGCGGCGCGACCGGTGCGGCCGCGCCGGCGACGGCCGCCGCGCAGCCGGTCACGGGCGCGGCCGCCGGCCCGCTCGATCCGGAACCGACCCGCTGGCTCGCGGTGTTCGGCGGTGCGACCAACGTCGCGTCGCTCGATGCGGTGGCCACCACGCGCCTGCGCGTGGTCGTGCGCGATCCGTCGGCGGTCGATCGCGAGCGTCTCGGCACGCTCGACGTCGCGTGGGTGTCGCTCGACACGTTCCACATCGTCTGCGGCAACGCGGCCGCACGCTATGCCGAACAACTCGGCGCGCGCCTGCCGCCGTCGGGCGGCGGGGCGGCAGCCCAACCGGCGTGATGCGGTGAAGCCGGCCTGACATCCGCGCGGCGGATGCGGGTCGGCGGTCAAGAGAGGCCAAAAGAAAACGGCTTGCGACGACGATGT
Organism: Burkholderia sp. EMB26; assembly: GCF_024730645.1. NCBI lineage: Bacteria > Pseudomonadati > Pseudomonadota > Betaproteobacteria > Burkholderiales > Burkholderiaceae > Burkholderia > Burkholderia sp. EMB26. The sequence goes on along the minus strand of NZ_CP078070.1, from coordinate 3,181,471 downwards.
CGCAAGCCGTTTTTGCTTTGGAGACGGCGGTGCGCGATACGCGATGCGTTGCGCCGCATCGCTTGTCGCTCGACTGCCTGGCCGGTCAGCCGATCACGGATTCGTCAGCGTGAAGGTCGGCTTCCGGTAGCCGACGCCGGCGCGGTCGAGCTTCGGCAATTCGCGTTGCGTGAGCAGCGTCGCGAAGCCGGCCCAGTCGCGCTGCAGCGCGGCGATGTCGACGTGATGCGTGTCGCCGCGCTTGAAGCGCACGCCGGCCGCATACGGCAGCTCCCAGTCGGCCCGGTGCCATGCGCGCTCGGCGAGCGCGAGCAGTCGCGGATAGGTCATGTATTCGAGAAAGGTGTCGTTGCGCATCACCTCGCCCCACGCCTGGCCCTGCATGCCTTCGATGCGCGGCGCGGGGCCCGTGCCCGTCACCTCGAACGGGTTGCCGTCGCGGTCGCCCATCACTTCGGCGTTCTGCGGCAGGTTCTCCGGCGCGAGCGAGAACACCTTGTACTCGTCGGTCGCGTGCGAGCCCCAGTAGTAGCCGCGCTCGCGCGGATTGAGCGTGTACGGGAAGTCGAAGTACAGGTAGTCGGGCAGCGCGAGCACCGTCTGGTAGCCCTTGCCGCTCAGGTCGCGCGCGCTGTCCGACGCGCCCCAGAAGATCGTGTCCCACAGCGACACCATCACGTGGCGCGTGCTGAAATCCTGCGGCCCGTTCGCATGCTTGATGCCGTCCTGCCACGCGGCCATCGTGCCGATCCCGTTCGCGTTGACCGCCGCGCTCACCTGTTTCGCGAAACGCGTCGGCAGCTCGTCGATCGACTTGATCTCGCCGCGCTGGAGCAGCGCCGTGCAAGCGGGCGAACGCGCCCACGGCTTGTCCTGCGCGGCCAGATCGATGCGCCCCTTGTTCGGGTCGGTGCCGTTCAGCGGCTGGAAGCCGCCGCCGAGGAAGATGTTCTTCGCTTCGTCGCCGCCGTAGTGCCAGGTCTGCAGCGGCGCCTGCGCGTCCGCGTGCATCGCCGCGATCTCGCGGATCACCTTCGACGCGAAGTTGAGCGCGCCCGGCACGCACGGGTTCAGGTCGCTGCGCCGGTCGTAGAACTGCACCGTCGTCAGGTTCGTCGTGTCCTGCGGGTCGAGCAGCCGGTATGCGTTCGCTTCCTGCTCGCGACCCGCCGCATGCAGCCGCCGGTAGCGCGCCTCCATCGTCACGACGGCCGCCCGCGCATGCGCGGGCATGTCGATCTCGGGAATGATCTGAACGAAGCGCGCGGCCGCGTAGCGCACGAGCGCCACGTAGTCGTCGCGCGTCAGGTAGCCGCCGCCCGAGCGATTGTCCGGCCCGGAGCCAAGTTGCGGCAGCAGGCAGCGCGTCTCGCTCGGGTCGTGGCAGCGGCGTCCCCCGATCTCGGTCAGCTCGGGCAGGCCGGGAATCTCGATGCGCCAGCCTTCGTCGTCGGACAGATGCAGGTGCAGGCGGTTGAGCTTGTACGCGCTCATCTGGTCGATCAGGCGGCGCAGCGTCGCCGGCTGCTTGAAGTTGCGCGCGAGGTCGACGTGCATCCCGCGATGCGTGAAGCGCGGCGCATCCTCGACGAGCATCGCCGGGATCGGGCCGCCGCCGGCCGGCGCGAGCGAGTAGAGCGTCTGCACGCCGTAGTAGAGGCCCGCGCGATCGTAGCCTTCGATCAGCACGCCGCGCGGCCCGATCGCGAGCCGGTAGCCACCCGGTGTCGCGAGGTCGGCCGGCAGCCGGCGCGGCGCGACGAAGCCGCGTACCGGCACGCGTGCGCCGTCGAGTCCGAGGGTCGTCGCGCGCTCGCGCAGCGCCGCGACCTGCGCGTCCGGCAGGTCCGGCAGCGCGAGTTCGACGCCGCGCAGCTCGAGCGTGCCGGGCAGCGGCAGCTCGCGCTTCACGCTCGGCAGCGCGCGACCGGGATCGGGCCGCGCGGCCACGGGCGGCGCGTTGCCGGTCGAGTTGTTCTGCGCGTCGGCCGGCAGCGATTCGACGTAGCGCAGCTCGTTGTCGGTGTCGTCGTAGCGCAGCACGGCCGGCGGCGCGCCGTCGACGACGACGTACGGACGCGGAATCACGTCGCTGTAACGCAGCAGCCAGTATTCGGCGACGAACGGCAGCTCGATGCGCTCGCCGGGCGCGAGCCGCACCGAGCCCGGCTGCGGCGTCAGCTCGTACAGGTCGCCGGTGAGCCGCCGCAGCGCGAAGCCCGGCCGGTCGATCCGCAGCAGGCGGCGGATGCTGTGCAGGTAGAGCTTCCAGCCGCCGTCGGCGATCGCCGCATGGCCGCGGTTCTGCAGGATCAGGCGGCCGGTCGCGCAGGCGGCGCCGTCGGCGCCGAGATCGGCGCACGGTACGCCGGCCGCGGCCGCGTGGTTGTTGTCGACGGCCACGCGCAACGCGAGGCCGTTCGACAGCAGCATCGCGAGGCTGGCCGCCTGGGCGGCGGCCGCTTGCGCGGTGCCGGCGTTCGCGCCAGCGGCGGCCGACGCCGGCGCCGCGGAGATCGCCGCCGGCGACAGCACGGCGATCAGCAGGCCGGCAATGAGGGAGGGCAAGGTACGCTTCAATTCGAACTCCTGAGAAAAAGGGGGCGTAGCGGCGCCGTGACGCGACGTCGCTGCGATCGGGTCTTTCAGTGGAGCTGCGGGAGATACCAGCACGCGGAGCGATGCGGCTGCGCCGCGCGCATTCGGCACGCGGGCGCGTGCGTTACGGAACGGGAGGCGGGCATGCGTGCCGGTCGGCGCGGCGCGGCGGCGTGCGCGGAATCATCGGCGGCTCGCGGCGTTCGCTGCAGCGGCGAGACGGCCGCAATCGACGGCGCACGGTTGGCCGCGCACGAGCGCGACGACGGCACGCGCCGTGGCACGCGGACATCGACACGGCGCGCACGCGCACGCCACACACGGGATTCGCATGTCTCCCCCACCCAGAAGGAATCGGCCTGTCAGCGGCCGTGTCCAACGATCTTATGAAACCTTTTATTGGTATTCAAGTGGTATCAATCTGGCGCTAAATTGGCATCGCCGTGCGACGTCTCGCCGGCGCGGCCGTGACGAAAAAAAACCTCGCGCGAAGCGAGGTTCTTTCCGTTGTCGGACGGCGGCCGCGCGTATCGCGCGCGGTGCGTCACTGCGTCAGTCGCGGCGCGCACGCACCGGCGCTTCCTGCGGCTTCTGCCGCGCTTCGAGCCACATCGCGTTGACGATGCCGAACGACAGCGCGACGCCGATACCGAGAATCCAGCTGAAATACCACATGATCCGACTCCTTGCGAAACGGTGGGCGAGGGCGCCTGCGCGCTCCGGCCCGGTTCAGTGCGTCAATACATCGAGTGCTTGTTCTCTTCGAGCGTCTGGTGCGTGACCTTGCCGCGCATCACGCGATACACCCAGCTCGTGTAGAGCAGGATGATCGGCAGGAACACGATCACCGCGAACAGCATCACCTGCAGCGTCATGTGGCTCGACGTCGAATCCCACACGGTCAGGCTGCTGCGCGGGTCGAGCGACGACGGCATGATGAACGGGAACATCGAGAAGCCGGCGGTCAGGATCACGCCGACGATCATCAGGCCCGTGCAGAAGAACGCCGTCTTCTCCTGCTTCGAGCCGGCGAGCAGCAGCGCGAGCACGCCGCCCGCGATCCCGACGACGGGCGCCGCGATCATCCACGGATACTCGCCGTAGTTCGCGAGCCAGAGGCCCGAACCGGCGGCGACGTCCTTGAGCAGCGGGTTCGCGACGGTGTCGGTCGGCGCGGCGTGGGTGATGTGGAAGCCGCCGATATACGAAGCGACGAGCACGCCGGCCAGCACGAACAGCACGACCGCGAGGAACGACGCGACGCGCAGCGCGATCGACGCACGGCGCGCGATCACGCCGTCGGTCTTCATCTTGATGAACGCGGCGCCGTGCGCGACGAGCATCGTGAGGCTGACGAGCCCGCACAGCAGCGCGAACGGGTTCAGCAGCGCCCAGAAGCCGCCGTAGTAGGTCACGCGCAGGTCGCTGTCGAACTTGAACGGCACGCCCTGCAGCAGGTTGCCGAACGCGACGCCGAACACCAGCGCCGGCACGAAGCCGCCGACGAACAGGCCCCAGTCCCAGCCCGCGCGCCAGCGCGGGTCGGGCCGCTTGCTGCGGTAGTCGAAGCCCACCGGCCGGAAGAACAGCGCGAACAGCACGAGCAGCATCGCGAAGTAGAAGCCCGAGAACGACGCTGCGTAGACGAGCGGCCACGCGGCGAACATCGCACCGCCGGCCGTGATCAGCCACACCTGGTTGCCTTCCCACGTCGCGCCGACCGTGTTGACGATGATGCGGCGCTCCTCGTCGGTCTTGCCGAGAAACGGCAGCAGCGCGGTCGCGCCCATGTCGAAGCCGTCGGTGACGGCGAAGCCGATCAGCAGCACGCCGACGAGCAGCCACCAGATCAGCTTGAGAGTTGCATAGTCCATAGCGATTCCTTGTTCGGTTGCGAGGGCGTGCTCAGACCGCGGCCCGCTCGCCGGCGGCGGCGAGTTCGTGGTGATAGCGGCCGGTATGCAGCGACGACGGGCCGAGGCGCGCGTACTTGAACATCAGCTTGATCTCGATGATGAACAGTACCGTGTAGAACGCGATGAAACCGGCGAGGCTCAGGTACAGGTCCGTCGACGTCAGGCTGGACGCGGACAGATGCGTCGGCAGGATGCCCGCGATCGTCCACGGCTGGCGGCCGAGCTCGGCGACGACCCAGCCGAATTCCGCGGCGAGCCACGGCAGCGGGATCGCCCACACCGCATAGCGCAGGAACCAGCGGCGGTTGTCCTGCAGCAGCTGCCGGCGCGCGCAGAACCAGAACGCGGCGACGAAGGTCGCGAGGAACAGGAAGCCGAGGAACACCATGATCCGGAACGAGAAGAATACGGGCGCGACCGGCGGGATCGTCTTCTTCGCCGCGGCCTTGATCTGCTCGGGCGTCGCATCGACCACGTTCGGCGTGAACTGCTTGAGCATCAGTCCGTAGCCGAGATACTGCTTGTGCTGGTCGAACAGCGCGCGGGTCGCGTCGCTCGTGTCGCCTTCCTTGATCTTCTGCAAGGCGCCGTACGCGACCATCCCGCTCTGGATGTGTTCCTCGCTGTGCTTCGCGAGCTCGCGCAGGCCGATCACCGGCTCGTCGATCGAGCGCGTCGCGATCAGGCCGAGCGCGTACGGGATCTTGATCGCGTAGTCGGTACGTTCTTCCTTCTGGTTCGGGATGCCGATCAGCGTGAACGATGCCGGCGCCGGCTGGGTTTCCCATTCCGATTCGATCGCGGCGAGCTTCATCTTCTGCACTTCTCCGGTCGTGTAGCCCGATTCGTCGCCGAGCACGATCACGCACAGCGTGGCCGCGAGGCCGAAGCCGGCCGCGACCGCGAACGAGCGCAGCGCGAAGTCGACGTCGCGCTTTTTCAGCAGGTACCACGACGAAATGCCGAGCACGAACATCGCGGCCGTCACGTAACCGGCCGACACGGTGTGCACGAACTTCACCTGCGCGACCGGGTTGAACAGCACGTCGAACAGGCTCGTCAGCTCCATGCGCATCGTCTGGTAGTTGAACTCGGCGCCGACCGGGTTGTTCATCCAGCCGTTCGCGACGAGGATCCACAGCGCGGACAGGTTCGAGCCCAGCGCGACGAGGAACGTGACGACCAGGTGCTTGACCTTCGACAGGCGGTTCCAGCCGAAGAAGAACAGGCCGACGAACGTGGATTCGAGGAAGAACGCCATCAAGCCTTCGACCGCGAGCGGCACGCCGAAGATGTCGCCGACGTAGTGCGAGTAGTACGACCAGTTCGTGCCGAACTGGAATTCGAGCGTGATGCCGGTCGTCACGCCCATCGCGAAGTTGATCCCGAACAGCTTGCCCCAGAACTGGGTCATGTCCTTGTAGACCTGTTTGCCGGTCATCACGTAGACGGCTTCCATGATGACGAGCAGCCAGGACAGGCCGAGCGTCAGCGGCACGAACAGGAAGTGGTAGAGCGCCGTGATGCCGAACTGCAGACGTGACAGATCGACGACTTCGCTACTTATCATGGTGGTCTCCCTCGGTAGATGCAGGCGCCGGCACCGAGAGCAGCTTCTCGGCCACGGCGGCAGGCGGCAACGACATGTGCTCGGCCTGCGGATGATTGAAGAATGCGTATTTGAGCGACGTCAGGAGGATCAGCTTGACGATCAGCACCAGCGCGATGTCGCGGGCGAGGGTGGGGCCGCGTGCCCACGCGGCGATGCGCGCGCGCCAGCCGATCGTGCCGGCCGGCCGCGAAGGCTCTTTATTGATCGAGATCAAGGCGATTATCCTGAATCGATTGAGATCGGATTGGGGGCGACTTTACGTCGGATTGGTGACGGCCGTGAAGCTGTTTTAATCCTTTTGCGCCTGACATGCCAATTTTAAAAGGACGGCTTTCCGCTGCCGAGTGCTGCGCTGCGGCAGACCGTCGCGAAGCGTGGGGTAAAAATTGAGGTGGATCAAGGTTATGCGGAAGGGCGGTGCAAATGACGCAATATCCGATGAATCAGGTCAATTAATCGGCGTAGAAACGGCGTGTGAAACGCGTTGAAAAGCGGGTGAAAAGCAGCGGAAAAACGGACGAAAAAAAACCGCTGCCGGTCAGGCAGCGGTTTTCGACGAAGCGCTCTAAATTGCCGCGATTTACGCGTATTCGGCGAGCGCCGTGCGCATCTTTTTCATCGCGCTCGCTTCGATCTGGCGGATGCGTTCCGCCGACACGCCGAACTCGGCGGCGAGATCGTGCAGCGTCGAGCCGCCCGAGCCGTCGTCGTCGACGTGCAGCCAGCGCGCCTCGATGATGCGGCGGCTGCGTGCATCGAGCGCGTCGAGCGCCTGCGCGATGCCGTCCGTCTGCAGCATGTCGCGCTGACGCGCGGCGAGCACGGCGGTCGGCTCGTTGTGCGAGTCGGCCAGGTAGGCGATCGGCGCGTACGACTCCTCGCCGTCTTCCACCTGGCCTTCGAGCGCGATGTCGCCGCCCGACAGGCGCGTTTCCATCTCGGTGACTTCCTCGCGCTTGACGTTGAGCTCCTGCGCGAGGCCGTCGATTTCCTCGGGCGTCATCGCCTGCATGCTCTTCTTGTGGCTGCGCAGGTTGAAGAACAGCTTGCGCTGCGCCTTCGTCGTCGCGACCTTCACCATGCGCCAGTTGCGCAGGATGTACTCGTGGATCTCGGCCTTGATCCAGTGAATCGCATACGACACCAGGCGCACGTTTTGCGCCGGGTCGAATCGCTTCACGGCTTTCATCAGGCCGATGTTGCCTTCCTGGATCAGGTCGCCGTGCGGCAGGCCGTAGCCGAGATAGTTGCGCGCGATCGACACGACGAGACGCAGGTGCGACAGCACGAGGCGGCGCGCCGCGTCGAGGTTGTTGTCGTCGCGGAATTCGGTTGCGTAGCGGCGTTCCTCCTCGGCGGTCAGCAGCGGGATGCGGTTGACGGCCTGGATGTACGCGTCGATGTTGCCGAGCTGGCCGGGCAACATCGATTGGGCTGCGAGCGCCAGCGAGCCTGCCGATTCGGCCTTGGCCGGCGTCGGGCTCAGGGTGTTCGGGAGGGTCAGGGCGTTGCTCACTAAAAACTCCTTTGGAATCAGGGACAAACCCCCGGTCTCGAATGAGATTCCGTGGATCATCTTAGCACTCCCGCAAGGTGAGTGCTAATTCCTTAGAGCGGGCGGGGGCATCGGAGTTCCCATTTTTCTATCGAACCAGTCGAGCCGATAGTCTATTCTGCGACCAGGGTGGCGCCACGAAGTTCCGTAAGCCGTTGTTTCTGATGGGAATCAGTAGACGATTTCGATTTTTGTCGTTTTGGAAGGAAGCCATTTCGTTTCGTGATGCCGATCCGAAAAGTCCTTTACCATACCATTCAGTTCGCTCGGGCCCGGCCGTTGCGGCAGGCTCCATTCAACCCACAAAGTTGGAGTGTCAGATGAACAATAAGAAGAATCGCCGGCCCCGCAGCCGGCTGGTGCTGCATGCGATGCTGGCAGCGTCTCTTCTGGGCGGATCGGGTGCGGCTTTCGCGGATCGCTGGGGGATCCAGGCGGGCGGCGGGTTTTCGGATCGTCACGGGGTCGACAAGGCCGATATCGGCGTGGTGTGGGATCCGGGCTGGAACTGGTGGGAAATCGGCGGCTGGCACTTCGCGTTCGTCGTCGAAGGGCACGCCGGCTACTGGCACACGGGCGGCAACGTCCACAGCAGCATCGGCGAGTTCGGCGTGACGCCGATGTTCCGCTTCATCAAGAGCAGCGGGCAGATTCGCCCGTTCATCGAGGCGGGCGGCGGCGTCCGGCTCCTGACGCACCCGACGATCTCGGACAATTTCTCGCTGTCGACCGCGTTCCAGTTCGCGCCGACGGGCGGCGTGGGCGTGCAGTTCGGCCAACGGCAACAGTATCAGGTCGGCTACCGTTTTGAACATGTGTCTAACGCGGGTATCAAAGAGCCGAATCCTGGTATAAATTTCCACCAGTTCTACCTGCAGTACAACTTCTGATCCGTACGCCCGTGCAAGGCGGGCGCGTTGCCGAGGAGTCAGGCGATGGCGAAGGTGGTCGATGCGATCCGCGCGCTCGAGCGCGACCGGTTCCGGGCGATGGTGGACGGCGACGGCGAGGCGCTCGACGCGCTGTTGTCGGACAAGGTGTTTTTCGTCCATACCAACGGCAAACGCGAAACCAAGCAGCAGTTCATCGACGCCATCGTCGCCGGCCGCCGCCGCTATCGCCAGATCGAAATCCAGTCGCAGGACGTGCTGCCGGTCGGCGACGAGACCTGCGTCGTCACGGGGCGCGCGTTGATCGAGATGGAAACCAACAACGGCGGCCTCGTGTTCCCGATTGCCTATACGTCCGTCCACACGCACGACCACGGTCGCTGGAGCCTGTTCGCGTGGCAGGCGACGCGGTGCGCGACCGAGGCGTGAGCGCGGGTAACGCGCCTTTTTCATGCCCCGACCGAAGCGGCCTTCTGAGCCGCTTTTTGTTGCCGCGTGCGGCGCGGATCGCGCGGCGCACGGGCGGTCACGCCCCGCTCGCTGACGTTTCAACCCTGCATCGAAGCCCCGCGTTCAGGCCGCCGCGCGGCGATCCGCGCAGTGCCATGCCGAGCGGTTGATCGCGCTGACGACCGCATCGAGCGCCGCACTCGCCGCATCGGCGTGCACGCCGACACCGTGCCGCAGCGGCGCGTCGCCGACCCGGCAGCCGACCGATACCGCGACCCGGCCGTCCGCCGTGCGCGTGGATTCGCACGACGCGATGTCGATCGTGGCGCCGGCGGCGCTCGCGAATGCCGCGGCGAAACGTCGCACGGCGTCGTCGGGCGTCGCGTCGGCGGCGGGCGCCAGCGCGATCTCGCGGTTTTGCCAGCGCGCGCCGATGCCGTGGCGCGCGGCCGGGCCGTCCGTCTCGAAGAATTCGCGCGCGAACAGCGCGCAGATCGTGTCGCCCGTCACTTCCTCGCCCGATGCGTCGGCGAGCGTCTGCACCGCATGGCTGAACTCGATCTGGACGCGGCGCGTCGGCGTGAAGCCCATCCCGCGTTCGAGCAGGAAGGTCGCGCCGCCCTTGCCGGATTGGCTGTTCACGCGGATCACCGCGTCGTAGCTGCGGCCGAGATCCGCCGGGTCGATCGGCAGGTACGGCACTTCCCAGATCGCATCGGGGCGCTGCTGCGCGAAGCCCTTGCGGATCGCGTCCTGGTGCGAGCCGGAAAACGCGGTGAACACGAGGTCGCCCGCGTACGGATGGCGCGGATGCACGGGAATCTGGTTGCAGCGTTCGACGACGCGGCGCACGGCGTCGATGTCGGAGAAGTCGAGGCCCGGGTCGATGCCTTGCGTGTAGAGGTTCAGCGCGAGCGTGACGAGATCGACGTTGCCGGTGCGCTCGCCGTTGCCGAACAGGCAGCCTTCGATGCGGTCGGCGCCCGCGAGCAGCGCGAGTTCGGCCGCCGCGACCGCGGTGCCGCGATCGTTGTGCGGATGCACGGACAGCACGATGCTGTCGCGATACGCGAGGTTGCGGTCCATCCATTCGATCTGGTCGGCGAACACGTTCGGGGTTGCGGCCTCGACGGTGGCCGGCAGGTTGACGATCATCTTGTGGTCGCGGGTCGGGCGCCACGTCTGCGCGACCGCGTCGCAGATCTCGCGCGCGAACGTCAGCTCGGTCATGCTGAAGGTTTCCGGCGAGTACTGGAAGGTCCAGTGCGTCTCCGGGCGCGCGGCCGCGTGTGCCTTGATGATGCGCGTGCCGTCGATCGCGAGCGCCTTCACGTCGTTCTTCGACATGCCGAACACGATGCGGCGGAACGACGGGCAGACCGCGTTGTACAGGTGCACGATCGCGCGCGGCACGCCTTCGAGCGCATCGAACGTACGGGCGATCAGGTCTTCGCGCGACTGCACGAGCACCTCGATCGTCACGTCGTCGGGAATCCGCTTGTCGTCGATCAGCTTGCGGACGAAATCGAAGTCGGTTTGCGACGCCGACGGAAAACCGACTTCGATCTCCTTGAACCCGATGGCGACCAGCATTTCGAAGAACTCGAGCTTCTGCTCGATGCTCATCGGCTCGATCAGCGACTGGTTGCCGTCGCGCAGGTCGGTGCTCATCCACACGGGCGCACGCTCGATGGTGCGGGCCGGCCAGCGGCGGCCATTGAGGCGAACGGGCTCGAACGGACGGTACTTGTCTTGCGGATTGCGCATCATCTTCTGGACCTCGGGTCTCAAGTCGCGAGCGAAGACGGGGCGGCATGGGCGACGGTTGGCGCTGCCTCGCATCCCGGCGCACGATGGCGCCGCGGATGCGGATGATCTTCGCGAATCGGCCGACGGATAGACGGACGAAGGCTGACGACTTCGGGTTGTAAAAACTGCGAGAGGGGTACTGCGAGAAACTGCTGGGAGGACCGTGCGAACAGCACACGGCGCTACGACAGCCTTAGGCTAGTCGTAGCGATAGCGGCCGCGCTAGGCGGCCGGAGGTAATTCGGAGGGTGTTCGGAAAGGAACGCATGACGGCCACTCTATGCCAGGATGCGCTCGCGTGTCAAATGTCGGGATAAAGGGGCAGGTCGTCAGCGCGCGATGCGGGCGACCTGCACGATCGTCGCGACCTGGCGCGCCACGGTGTCGGGCACCGGCACCTCGCCGCGCAGCACGGCGTCCGTCCACGCGGCCGTGGTCGCCGCATCGCGCGACTCGGGCAGCGCGACGGGCGGTGCGTCGGTCGACGAACGCTCGGCCTCGATCAGCGTGTCGCACACGCCGTCATGCAGCCAGTCGACCTGCACCTGGCGCCGCGTGTCGGCCACCGCTTCGCCTTCGGTGCCGCGCGCGAGCAGCGCGCCGCCGAGCGCGGCGTCCGGATGATCGCGGAACAGCTGCGCGAGGCTGTCACGGTACGGCGGGTGCGTGTAGTTGACGAGCCGCAGGCCGGCCGGCGCGAACGGCTGCAGGATCTTCACGAGCGTATGCGTCGAGTTGCGCACGCCGAGCACGCTGCGCATCGACAGCAGGTGCGCGATGCGCGGCGCCAGCACGTCGATCGGCGCGAACGCGACGCGGCGTTCGGCGAGCGTGTCCTCGATCGCATCGTGCGACGTCGACGGCGGGAGCGACAGCGCCGAGAAGATCTCGGCGCTCGTCACGCGGCCCGGATCCTGCTCGACCCCATGCACGAGCACCGGCACGCCTTCGCGCGCGAGCAGCAGCGCGAGCAGCGGCACGAGGTTCGGTTGCTTGCGCGCGCCGTTGTAGCTCGGAATCGACACCGGGCGGAACGCGGCGTCCTGCACGTGCACCGGCTCGAACGACGCCTGCGCGGCGGCGAGCATCGCGGCCAGTTCGTCGGCGGATTCGCCCTTCAGCCGATAGGCGATCAGGATCGCGCCGAGTTCGACGTCCGACACGCGCGCATCGAGCATCGCGCGATAGAGCGTGAACGTGTCCTCGGCGGACAGGGCGCGCGCGCCGTGCGGGCCGCGGCCGATTTCCTTGATGAAGCGGGCGCAAGGGAACGGAGCGGCGGCGGGATCGTGGGAAGCGGTCATCGGAACGTGGGGCGGGCGGCCGGCATCGGGCCGCGCGGTGAGCGGTGAGGAATGTCCCGAGTATCGCACGGGCGCGGGCGCGCATCGTGCCGCGCTACACTCTGGTTCCCGGCGGCGCGCGCACCGGCTGCGCCGCGCCCGTGCCGCTGCCGACCGAATACGACTACGAGAGACATCCCATGAAGCTCTACAGCTATTTCCGCAGTTCCGCGTCGTACCGCGTGCGGATCGCCCTGAACCTCAAGCAGTTGCCGTTCGACTATGCGCCCGTGCACATGCTGCGCGATGGCGGCGAGCAACTGAAGGACGCGTACCGCGCGCTGAATCCGGATGCGGTCGTGCCGACGCTGATCGATGGCGACGCGACGCTGCAGCAGTCGCTCGCGATCATCGAATATCTCGACGAAACCCATCCCGAGCCCGCGCTCCTGCCGAAGCAGCCGGTCGATCGTGCGTACGTGCGCGCGGTCGCGCTGCAGATCGCGTGCGAAATCCACCCGCTCAACAACCTGCGCGTGCTCAAGTACCTGAAGCACACGCTGAAGGTGCCCGAGGACGCAAAGAACGCGTGGTACCGGCACTGGATCGAGGCGGGCTTCGAAACGCTCGAGGCGCGTCTCGCGAACGACCCGCGCACCGGCAAGCTGTGCTTCGGCGACACGCCGACGCTCGCCGACGTGTGCCTCGTGCCGCAGGTGTTCAACGCGAACCGCTTCTCGATCGACACGACGCGCTTCCCGACGATCCAGCGGATCGTCGACCATGCGGCGACGATCGACGCGTTCAAGGCCGCCGAGCCGGGCGCGCAGCCCGACGCGGAATGAGCGCGGCGCGCCCGTGGCGAGCATGATCGGGCGCGCATGAAAAAGGGCGCCCGAAGGCGCCCCGTGCGATGCAGGCCGGCGGCGTTCAGCCGAGCAGCGCGTCCGCGAATTCCACCGCGCTGAACGGCTGCAGGTCCTCGACCTTCTCGCCGACGCCGATGAAGTAGACGGGCACCGGCCGTTGCCGCGCGATCGCGGCGAGAATCCCGCCCTTCGCGGTGCCGTCGAGCTTCGTGACGATCAGGCCGGTCAGGCCCAGCGCGTCGTCGAAGGCCTTCACCTGCGTGAGCGCGTTCTGGCCGGTGTTCGCGTCGATCACCAGCAGCACTTCGTGCGGCGCGCCGTCGTGCGCCTTCGCGATCACGCGCTTCACCTTCTTCAGCTCCTCCATCAGATGCAGCTGCGTCGGCAGGCGGCCGGCCGTGTCGGCCATCATCACGTCGATCTTGCGCGCGCGCGCGGCGCTGACCGCGTCGAAGATCACCGCGGCCGGATCGCCGCTCTCCTGCTGCACGACCGTCACGTTGTTGCGCTCGCCCCAGACCGCCAGCTGTTCGCGCGCGGCCGCGCGGAACGTGTCGCCGGCAGCCAGCAGCACCGACTGGTCGAAGCTCTGCAGGTGCTTCGCGAGCTTGCCGATGCTGGTCGTCTTGCCTGCGCCGTTCACGCCGGTGATCATCATCACGAGCGGCTGCGCCCGGCCGAGCATCAGCGATTTCTCGAGCGGCGTCAGCAGCTCGACGAGCAGGTCGTGCAGCGCAGCCTTCACCTGCTGCGGATCGGTGAGCCGGCCCGCGCGCACCTTCTCGCGCAGCGCGTCGAGCAGGTATTCGGTCGCGTCGACGCCCGCGTCGGACATCAGCAGCGCGGTTTCGAGCTCCTCGTACAGATCCTCGTCGATCTTCGTGTTGACGAAGACGCCGGTGATGCTCGAGCCCGTCTTCGCGAGCCCCGTCTTCAGGCGCGCGAGCCACGACTTCTTCGCGGACGCGTCCTGCAGCGGCGGCGGCACGATCTCGACCGTCTCGACGACTTCGTCGCGGCCGTCGTTGGTCGGCGTGACGGTCATCACGACGGCCGGCGCAGCCGGTTGCGCGGGCGCCGGCGGCACGCTGGCCGCGGGCGGCGCGTCGAGCACGGGCGCGTCGGCGTCGGACGCTTCGTCCGCTTGCTGCGCGTCGGCCGATTGCGATTCCGCCGGATCGGGCTCCTGCGTTTTCTTGAATCGTTTGAAGAAACTGAACATGGTCTGACGTCGGGAAGAGGGCGGGCCGCCGCCGGGAGCGGGGCGCCGGACGGGCCGTTCTGCGTTCGCGCGGGCGCGGCGCACGGCGGCCGAAACCGTGCATTTTATCAGTGCGGCGTGGCGCTCGCGTCAGTGCGCGTCGCCGCTGTGGTAACGTGCGCCTGTTTGGCGGCGCGCCCCTGCGCGCGCCCGGTCCCTCCGTTGTCGATATCCCGTATGTCCCGTTCCTCTTCCGGCCGCCCCGCGGCCTCTCCCGGCCGCGGCAAGCCGCACACGATCCGCATCATCGGCGGCGACTGGAAACGCACGCCGCTCGCGGTGCTCGATCTCGACGGCTTGCGTCCGACCCCCGATCGCGTGCGCGAGACACTGTTCAACTGGCTCGGCCAGGATCTCGAAGGCCGGCGCTGCCTCGACCTGTTCGCGGGCACCGGCGCGCTCGGCTTCGAGGCCGCGTCGCGCGGCGCGGCGAGCGTCGTGATGGTCGAGCGTCATCCGCGCGCCGCGCAGCAGTTGCGGGCGATCAAGGACAAGCTCGGCGCCCGTTCGGTCGAGATCGCCGAAGCCGATGCGCTGCGGCTCGCGGCCGGCCTGACGCCGGGCGCGTTCGACGTCGTGTTCCTCGATCCGCCGTTCGACGACCTGGCCGCGCTCGAGCGTGCGATCGCGCTGTCGGCGCCGCTCGTCGCGGCGGGTGGCGCGTTGTACGTCGAAACGGGGGCGGAACTCGATCCGGCCGCGCACGACGCGCTCGCAGGCTGGCAGGTGGTGAAGCACGGCAAGGCCGGTGCGGTTCACTATCATTTGCTGCGGCGCGAAAATGATGAATAATGCGCGTTCCATACGAGGCGGCGCGCCGCAAAGGCGACGCATGCCCATCTCGGCAGCGGCGCGTGCATCGCACGGCTGCCATCCCGTTTGCGTGATGACAGGAGGAGCGACATGGTAGTCGCCGTGTATCCCGGTACGTTCGATCCGCTGACGCGCGGGCACGAAGACCTCGTGCGGCGTGCGTCGAGCATTTTTGATACGCTGGTGGTGGGCGTTGCCGACAGCCGCGCGAAAAAGCCGTTTTTCTCGCTCGAGGAACGTCTGACGATTGCGAACGAGGTGCTCGGCCATTACCCGAACGTGAAGGTGATGAGTTTCACCGGCCTCCTGAAGGATTTCGTCCGCGTGAACAATGCGCGCGTGATCGTGCGCGGGCTGCGCGCGGTGTCCGATTTCGAATATGAGTTCCAGATGGCGGGGATGAACCGCTATCTGCTGCCCGACGTCGAGACGATGTTCATGACGCCGTCCGACCAGTACCAGTTCATCTCGGGGACGATCGTGCGCGAAATCGCGCAATTGGGCGGCGATGTCAGCAAATTCGTGTTTCCGTCCGTCGAGAAATGGCTGACCGAGAAGGTCACCGCGATGGGAGGCCCTGCCGCGTGATGCGGCGCCGGCCGGTTTCGTTGCGAAGCCGGCCGCCGGCCTGAAGAAGTGAGATCAGTATGGCTTTGATGATTACCGACGAGTGCATCAATTGCGACGTGTGCGAGCCCGAGTGCCCGAACGGCGCGATTTCGATGGGCCCGGACATCTACGTGATCGACCCGAACAAGTGCACCGAGTGCGTCGGCCATTTCGACGAACCGCAGTGCCAGCAGGTGTGTCCGGTCGAATGCATTCCGCGCGATCCGCAGCATGACGAATCGCATGCGCAATTGATGGAGAAGTACCACGCGCTGATCGCCGTGAAGGGTGGCGACGCGTCGTGATCCGGCGCTGACGCGCGCTTTGTGTGGCGCGCGCGTCGCGCTTTCAGCCCGGCGCCATTCGGCGCCGGTTCTTCCGTATCAGGCCAGCAGCTCGCGCAACGCCGCGACGAGCGCGTCGCATTCGGCATCGGTGCCGACGGTGATGCGCAGATGCTGGTCGATCCGCGGCAGCCGGAAGTGCCGCACGAAAATTTCCCGTTCCTTCAGCTTCGCCGCGATCGCGCCCGCATCGTGCGCGGGATGGCGCGCGAACACGAAATTCGCGGCCGACGGCACGATCTCGAAGCCGAGTGCGTCGAGCGCCTGCGTGAGCCGCGCCCGGCTGTCGATCACGCGCCGGCAGGTGGCGTTGAAATAGTCGGTGTCTTCGTACGCGGCCTGCGCGGCGACCTGCGCGAGCCGGTCGAGCGGATACGAGTTGAAGCTGTCCTTTACGCGGTTCAACGCGTCGATCAGCGCCGCATCGCCGAACGCGAAGCCGACGCGCATGCCCGCGAGCGAGCGCGCCTTCGACGTCGTATGCACGACGAGCAGATTCGGATGGCGATCGATCAGCGTAATGGCCGACTGCGCGCCGAAATCGACGTACGCTTCGTCGATCACGACGACCGACGACGGATTCGCGGCCGCGATCCGCTCGACGTCCGCGAGCGGCAGCGCGCGCCCGGTCGGTGCATTCGGGTTCGGAAACAGCACGCCGCCGGCGTCGTCGAGATAGTCGTCGACACGGATCGAGAAATCGTCCGCGAGCGGCACGACCGTGGTCTCGACGCCGTACAGGCGCGCGTAGGTCGGATAGAAGCTGTACGTGATGTCGGGGAAGCGCAGCGGCCGGTCGTGCTTGAGCAGCCCCTGGAACGTGTGCGCGAGCACCTCGTCGGAGCCGTTGCCGACGAACACCTGTTCGGGCTTGATGCGGTGATGGGCCGCGACCGTCTCGCGCAGCGCGCGCGCGACCGGGTCCGGATAGCGGCGCAGCGTGTCGCCGGTGCCGCCGAGTTCGCGGGCGATCGCCGCGACGACGCGCGGCGACGGCGGATAGGGATTCTCGTTGGTGTTCAGCTTGACGGGGTGCGCAAGCGCGGGCTGTTCGCCCGGCACGTAAGGCACGAGTTGCTGAACGACGTCGCTCCAGTAACGGCTCACCGCTTGGCTCCTGTCGGGCAAAACGTCAAGATTACCGCATGTGCGCGTCGCGGTGGGGCGGACGAGGCCGCCCGGTTGCGCCGGACGGCCGATGCACCAGGCGGGTGCGACGGGCGTCAGTTGCGATGCAGCTGCATCGTCGCGCGGTCGAGTTCGCCCTTGATGACCATCGGCATCACGGCGAGCGCGCGTTCGATCGATGCGTCGATCACGTCCTGCTCCTCGCGGCGCGGCGGCTTCAGCACGAAGTTCGCGACGTCGGGCTTCGCGCCGGCGCGCGCGCTTTCCGGAATCAGGTCGCGCGGATGGCCGATGCCGATCCGCAGCCGCCAGTATTGCTGCGACGACAGGTGCGCGGTGATGTCCTTGAGGCCGTTGTGGCCGCCGCTGCCGCCACCGAGCTTCAGCTTCACGGTGCCGGGCGGCAGGTCGAGCTCGTCGTGCGCGACGAGGATCTGGTCGGGCAGGATCTTGAAGAATTGCGCGAGCGCGACGACCGACTGGCCGGAGCGGTTCATGTAGGTCTGCGGCTCGAGCAGATGGACTTCCTCGCCATGCAGGCGCGCTTTCGCATAGAAGCCGTGGAAGCGGCGTTCGTCGCGCAGCGTCGTGCCGGCTTCGCGGGCGAGCTGGTCGATCAGCCAGAAGCCGGCGTTGTGGCGCGTCGCGGTGTATTCCGCCCCGGGATTGCCGAGGCCGACGATCAGTTTGATCATGACGTTTCGAAGGCGGCAACGGCCGCCTGGGCGCAGAAAAAGAAAAACCCGCCGGGCAAGCCGCGGCGGGTTGCGTCGACCGTTTCGTGAAACGGATCGAGGGGGCGCGTACGCAGCCGCTTAGGCAGCCGGCGTTTCGCCTTCTGCTGCGTCCGACACGGCGCCAGCCGGGACCGTCGCCGAGGCGACAACCGGGTTTTCCGCGTCGACGTGCGCGACCAGCGTCACGCCCTTCGGCAGTGCGATGTCCTTCGCGTGCAGCGACTGACCGGCTTCGATCTTCGACAGGTCGACTTCGAGGAACTCCGGCAGGGCAGCCGGCAGGCACTCGACTTCGATTTCCGTCGCGACGTGCGAAACGATCGCGCTCGACAGCTTCACGGCCGGGCTGACTTCAGCGTTCAGGAAGTGCAGCGGCACCTTCGTGTGCAGCTTCTTCTTCGCGTCGACGCGCTGGAAGTCCACGTGCAGCACCAGTTGCTTGAACGGGTGGTATTGCACGTCGCGCAGCAGAACCTGTTGCGACTGGCCGGCCACTTCGAGGTCGAGGATCGACGAGTGGAAAGCTTCCTTCTTCAGGGCGTGCCACAGGGCGTTGTGATCGAGTTCGATCTTTTGCGGGGCTGCTTCGCCACCGTAAACGATACCCGTGGTCTTACCGGCGTTGCGCAGGCGGCGGCTCGCACCCGTACCTTGCTGTTGGCGCTCGAAAGCGACGACTTTCATGTGATTCTCCAATGGCTGCCCGCGACCAGGCAGTAAAACGGGGCCATCAACTGGCGGCCCCCGATGAAACGGCCGGGGTTTCGTCTATCCCGTCCGATTGTGCAAAAAGCGAAGCGTCGCCGCTTCGCTTTCTGCGCATGCTTTGTTCAGTCGATTCGCGATCAGGATTCCGCGAACAGCGACATCACCGAATCGCCGCGGCGAATCCGCGAGAACGTTTCGGCCAGCAGGCTCGCGCTCGTCAGCGAGCGGATCTTCGAGCAGGCCAGCGATTCGGCCGACAGCGGAATCGTATCGGTGACGACCAGCTCGTCGAGTGCCGACGCGGCGATGCGATCGGCGGCGCCGCCGGACAGCACCGGATGCGTCGCGTACGCGAACACCTGCTTCGCACCGCGGTCCTTCAGCACTTGCGCGGCCTTGCACAGCGTGCCGGCCGTATCGACCATGTCGTCCATGATCACGCAGGTGCGGCCTTCGACTTCACCGATGATGTTCATCACTTCGGCGACGTTCGCCTTCGGACGACGCTTGTCGATGATCGCGAGATCGCAGTTGAGCTGCTTCGCGAGTGCACGGGCACGCACGACGCCGCCGACGTCCGGCGACACGACGAGCAGATCCGAGTAGTTCTGCTTGCGCAGGTCGCCCAGCAGGATCGGCGTGGCGTAGATGTTGTCGACCGGGATGTCGAAGAAGCCTTGAATCTGGTCGGCGTGCAGATCCATCGTGATGATCCGCTCGACGCCGGCGATTTCCAGCATGTTCGCGATGACCTTCGCCGAGATCGCGACGCGCGCCGAACGCGGGCGGCGATCCTGACGGGCATAGCCGAAGTAGGGGATGGCAGCAGTGATCCGGCCAGCGGATGCGCGCTTGAGCGCATCGACCATGATCATCAGTTCCATCAGGTTGTCGTTCGTCGGTGCGCACGTGGATTGCAGGACGAAGACGTCCTTGCCGCGCACGTTTTCCTGGATCTCGACCTGGATCTCGCCGTCGGAGAAACGGCTGACCATTGCTTTGCCGAGGGGGATACCAAGGATATTGACGACTTCCTGGGCGAGCGCGGGATTCGCGTTGCCAGTAAAGACCATCAGGCCATCATGGCTGTGGCTGCTCATCGTGCACCTGCTTCAGGCTTGGGCGGGAAATGCGGGAAAATTTTTGGCAGGGGAGGAAGGACTCGAACCCTCGCATGCCGGAATCAAAATCCGGTGCCTTGACCAACTTGGCGACTCCCCTACACTTAACTGATAACTTCACCGAACTCGTGTAGGCCGTTCGGCAAAGTAAAACTTCATGACGCGAAAGTGAAGAGCGGATGCTCGTTCAGACTCTCGGCAACTGCGCCATTCCAACTGGCGGGCAGTTTGGCTTTCGCCGCTTCTGCCTCGTGCTTGCTGTGAAACGCTGCAAACACGCTTGCTCCGGAGCCGGTCATCCTCGCGGGGGTCACATCATACAACCATTTGACCACCTGCGCAACTTCCGCGTACTTCCTTGTTACAACTTCCTGCATATCGTTCCGGCCGAAGCTATCCGGCCATCCCGCATCGCTGGTTTGCTGTGCAAGAAAGTCAGCAATTGTGACGGGCTTCGTATCTCTTGTCAACAACTCATCTGAAAATATTTCAGCGGTCGGGACATGAACGCGTGGCGTCACAACCAAGAACCAGCGAGTCGGCAATTGTACCTCAGCTAATTCTTCTCCGATACCCTCTGCGAACGCATTTTTTCCAAAAATAAAAAACGGCACGTCGGCGCCGAGTTTGACCGCGAGCGATTGAAGTTCGGCGCGCGGCAAATCGAGTTGCCACAGGCGGTTCAGCGCGAGCAGCGTCGTCGCCGCGTCGGAGCTGCCGCCGCCGAGGCCGGCGCCCATCGGCAGGATCTTGTCGATCTCGATGTCGACGCCGTGCGCGGTGCCCGTATGCGTTTTCAGCAGGTTGGCCGCGCGCACGACGAGGTCGCTTTCCTCGGGCACGCCGGGCACGTCGGTGACGCGTGCGACGCGGCCGTCGTCGCGCCGCGTGAAGTGCAGCGTGTCGCCCCAGTTCAGCAGCTGGAATACGCTCTGCAGATCGTGATAGCCGTTCGGACGACGGCCGGTGATGTGCAGGAACAGGTTGAGTTTCGCGGGCGCAAGGCAGTTGCGCAGCGAGCGGGTCGAATCGGTCATGCGGGTATCGGGGCTAGGCGCGCGTGCTCACTGATCGAGCACGAGCTTGATGTCGAGCGGCGGCGTCGCGCGCACGAGGTTGACGCGTTTGACGCCCGTGGCCGGGGCATCCGCGTAGGCAAGGTAGTCGATCGTCCAGCCGTCCTGACGGATCTGCTTGACGCGCGTGCCGTCGGCCGGGTCGCGCACGGTTTCCGCCGGCGTCGCGGGGGCAACGGTCGGCAGCAGCCAGTAGCGCAGGCCCGCGAGCGGCAGCTCGAAGCCGAGCGTTTTCTGCATCAGGTCGCCGACGTCGGGCGCATATTGGGTCGGACGGTTCGGCAATTCGAGTGATGCCGCGCGCGGCGTCGATTTCACGACCGCGAGCGTCTGGCCGAGCGGGCTGCGCAGCTCGAGCGACACGTCGTCGCCGTGCTCCTGCCAGTCGAAGTTGCCGTACACGTTCTGCGGGTTGCCGAGCCGATCGTCGTACCGCACCGCGAAGCGGCCATGGTACGCATGCGTCGCGGCCGTCTGCAGTGCGGCGCGCGTCGACGTGCCGGCCGGCGGCGGCGTGCTCGCGCAGCCGGCGAGCGCGAGCGCCGCGCCGGCCGCGGCCAGCGTGCGCTGCGTGCGCTGCGTGCGGAAGGACAGGGAAAACATCGGGAACATCCGCATCAGAGGCCGTTGATCTGCAGGCGTTTCAGCGTCTGCACGAGCGTTTCGTTGTCGGGCTCGAGCTTCTGCGCGGCGCGCCACGCGTTGCGCGCGTCGTCCTGCGCGCCGCTCTTCCACAGCACTTCGCCGAGATGCGCGCCGATTTCGGCGTTCGGCTGCAATTCGTACGCGCGTTGCAGCACCTTCGTCGCGCCGGCCGTGTCGCCCATCCGGTACTTCACCCAGCCGAGGCTGTCCATGATGTACGCGTCGTTCGGCGCGAGCGCCATCGCCTTGTCGATCAGCTTGCTGGCCTCGGGCAGGCGCTGGTTGCGATCGGCGAGCGAATAGCCGAGCGCGTTGTAGGCCTGCGGGTTGTCGGGCTGCGTGCGGATCAGTTCGCGCAACTGCTTTTCCATCGTCGCGTAGTGGCCGGTCTTTTCGGCCGCCATCGCGTAGTCGTAGCGCAGGTCGGGATCGTCCGGGAAGTCCTGGACGGCCTGCCCGAGCCGCGCCTCCGCTTCCGGATAGCGCTTCGCGGTGAACAGGATCGACGCATCGGTGCGCGCCACCACGGCCGCGTCGCGCGGATCCGTGATCGGCAGGTTGTCGAGCACCTTGCGCGCCTCGTCGGTCTTGCCCTGTTTCTGCAGCAGCTGTGCGCGCGTGATCTGCGCGGGCAGGTAGTGCTGGCTCGTCTGGTCGACCTTGTCGAGCCATTGCGACGCCTGCGCGTCGTTGTTCTGGTCGATCGCGATCTGCGCGAGGTAGATGTAGCCCTGGCCGACGTCGAGGTTCGGCTGCTTGTCGCCGAGCTGCACGTACTGCTTCAGGTAGCCGGTCGCCTCGTCGAGTTTCTTCTGCTGGATCTTGATCAGCGCGAGCGCCATCAGCGGCGTCGGATCCTTCGAGTCGAGCTTGCGCATCGTCTCGAACTGCTTCTGCGCGTCATCGAGGCGGTCGTCGGCGAGATAGAGCTGCGACAGTGCGAGCCGCGCGTCACGCGACTTCGGATTCTGCTGAACATATTTCTCGAACGACGCGATGCCCGCCGCGCGTTCCGCCGGCCCCATCTGCGACAGCATCAGCGCCGCCGGCAGGTAGTCGGGGCGGATCTGCAGCGCCTGCTTCAGCGACTGCGCGGCGCCGTCCTTGTCGTCGACCGCGAGCTGCTGCCGCGCGATCGCGAGCTGCGCCTCGGGGCGATTCATGTCGTTCTTCAGCATGTCCTTCAGCACCGCGAGGCCGCCGACGCGGTCGGGGCCGCGTACCAGCAGCGCCTGCAGCGCGAGGATCGCCGGACCGCGCGTGTCGCCGGTCGCGCGGGCCAGCTCGCGCGCGAGCATCGGCTGCGCATCGGCCGGCTTGCCGGCGAGCACCAGCAGCGCGGCGTCGACCTGCGATGCCCGGTTCGAATCCGGTGCGTACTGGCGCCACAGATTCGCGGCGGACAGTGCGTCGGCCGGGCTCTGCGCGCCGAGCGCGATTTCGGTCGCGCGCTGCGCCATGCGCGGGTCGCGCGTGTCGCGGGCCAGCGCGAGGTAGGTCTGGTAGGCCGGTGCCGGCTGGTTGCGCTGAAGCGCGACCTCGGCGGCGAGCACCTGATAGACGATCTGGCTCGTCAGCGGCACAGCGGGGAGATTTTTCTGCTCGTCCGGCATCACATGCTCGAACGCACCCTGCGGCTCCGCGTCGTCCGAGGCCGGATCCTGCGCGTGGGCCGGAAAGGCGGTGAGGGTCCAGGCGGCAAACAGCGCGGCACCGAGTGCACGGCGGACCGGGAAGGCGCGCGCGCCGCGCACGGCGGCGGGGCGCTTCTGAAGCAGCTTCGAGGGCAGGGTCATGGAAATCCGTTCGATGTTTCAACCGATTGTAACGCGCTCGCTACAATACACGCACGATCGTGATAGGGTCCGTTTACCTGTGGAACCCACATGCGAATGCCCGAAATCGCCCGCCTCGCGTGCTGCCAGGCCGGGCGATTTCGGGCATTCCCGTGTTTAATTCGGGGTCGCCGCGAGAACGGCCGTTCTCGTGGCGCCGCATGCGCATTCTTTCTGTAAGCAGACCGTAGCCTCAGACCCGCAAAACATGCCAGAGTTGCCAGAAGTCGAAGTCACGCGCCGGGGCATCGAGCCCTTTGTCGCGGGCCGCCGCGTCGAGCGTGTCGACGTCCGTACCGCGATGCTGCGCTGGCCCGTGCCGGCGGGGCTCGCCGAGCAGTTGCGCGCGCGCGAGGTGCTCGCCGTCGAGCGCCGCGGCAAATATCTGCTGTTCGAGGTCGATGCGGGCTGGTTCATCGTCCACCTCGGGATGACGGGCACGCTGCGCGTGCTGCCCGCGGCCGGCGTGCCGGTCGCCGCGAAGCACGACCACATCGACTGGATCTTCGACGAATTCGTGCTGCGGTTCCGCGATCCGCGCCGCTTCGGCGCCGTGCTGTGGCACCCGCGCGAAGCCGGCGACGTGCATGCGCATCCGCTCCTCGCGAGCCTCGGCGTCGAGCCGTTTTCGCCGGCGTTCACCGGCGCGCTGCTGCATGCGCGCACGCGTGGCCGCACGGTGTCGGTCAAGCAGGCGCTGCTCGCGGGCGACATGGTCGTCGGCGTCGGCAACATCTACGCGTCGGAGAGCCTGTTTCGCGCCGGCATCCGGCCGACGACGGCCGCCGGCAAGGTTTCGCTGCCGCGCTACGAGCGGCTGGCCGACGCGGTGCGCGCGACGCTCGCGGACGCGATCGAGCGCGGCGGCAGCACGTTGCGCGATTTCGTCGGCAGCAACGGCGAAAGCGGCTACTTCCAGCTCGACTGTTTCGTCTACGATCGCGCCGGCCAGCCGTGCCGCGTATGTGGCACGCCGATTCGCCAGATCGTGCAGGGCCAGCGGTCGACCTATTACTGCCCGACGTGCCAGCGTTGAAACCCTTTTCCACAATTCGATAACTTGAAGCCGCCCCGCATCGCCCCCGCTCCGTTCCCCGCCACGCCGCTGCACCGCACGTTCGCCACGCGTCTCGTCGCGTGGCAGCGCGCGCACGGCCGCCATGACCTGCCGTGGCAGAACACCCGCGATCCGTACCGGATCTGGCTGTCGGAAATCATGCTGCAGCAGACGCAGGTATCGACCGTCATTCCGTATTACACGCGCTTTCTCGACCACTTCCCGGACGTCGCCGCGCTCGCGGCCGCGCCGAGCGACGACGTGATGGCGTTGTGGGCGGGCCTCGGCTACTACTCGCGCGCGCGCAACCTGCACCGCTGCGCGCAGGTCGTCGTCGCCGAGCACGGCGGTGTGTTTCCGGCGACGCCCGACGCGCTGGCCGAACTGCCGGGCATCGGCCGTTCGACGGCCGCCGCGATCGCGTCGTTTGCGTACGGTGCGCGCGCGACGATCCTCGACGGCAACGTGAAGCGCGTGCTTGCGCGGGTATTCGGCGTCGAGGGCTTTCCGGGCGAGAAGCGTGTCGAGAACGACATGTGGGCGCTCGCCGAATCGCTGCTGCCCGATGCCGCGAACGCGGCCGACGTGAGCGCGTATACGCAGGGGCTGATGGATCTGGGCGCGACGCTGTGCGTGCGCGGCAAGCCCGATTGCGCGCGCTGTCCGTTCGCGGGCGACTGCGTCGCGCAATCGACCGGCCGCCAGCGCGAACTGCCGGCCGCACGGCCGAAGAAGGCCGTGCCGACGCGCAAGACCTGGATGCTCGTGCTGCGCGATGGCGACGCCGTGCTGCTCGAGCGCCGGCCGCCGACCGGCATCTGGGGCGGACTATGGAGCCTGCCGCAAGCGGACGGCGATGCCGCGCTCGCGGATCTCGCGCGCGGTTTCGGTGGCGGCCGCACGGTGCCGCTCGCGCCGCTCACGCATACGTTCACGCATTTCCGGCTCGAGATCGAGCCGCGGCTGAGTGATCTGGCGGACGGCGGCGGCCTGCCGTCGCAGGCGCGGGACGCGGACACCGCCTGGGTGCCGCTGAGCCGGCTCGACGCGTACGGCGTGCCGGCGCCCGTGCGCAAGCTGCTCGATGCGCTGAGCGGGCCGCTGCTGTAACGAACCGGGGAAAGGCGCGGCGCGGGCGGCGTTCGACAGGGCGGCGGCCCACTGCGCGTGGGAAAGGCTTTCGGACGTGCGATGCGCGACGAATCAGCCGCGATAGTCAAGCCGGCCTTACAGCCAGCCGTGCCGGTCGAGCACGTGGTGCACGGCGTCGATGCGCGCACCGACGTCCGGAAACTCCATCAGCTTCTGTCGCGCGCGCAGGTCGAGCGGCAGCAATTCCGCGAGGCGGTTCGATACCCAGCTCGGATCGTCGAGGCGGAATGGTTCGCCGAACGGCATTTTTTCCGGATCGGATTTCTTCAACGCGTCGATGATGCGCTCGAGCACCTCGGCGCACGAACCGAACTGTGCGAGCGCCTGTTCGCCTTCGAGCGGGATGTCGTCGGGCAGCGGCTCCGCGATGCCGACCAGCAGCCCGTTGCCTTCGACGCGATACGACAGCAGCTCGAAACGCTGCGTGCCGATCGCCTGCAGATACAGCATCCCGAATTCGCCGGTGTCGCACTCGGTGATGCGCGCCATGCAGCCGATGGTTTCGGGCACCGACACCGCGCCGTCCTGCGCGACTTCGGGTCCGCTCTTGAGCAGGCACACGCCGAACGGGGCGTCGTCGCGCAGGCACGCGCGGGACATGTCGAGATAGCGCGCCTCGAACACCTTGAGCGGGAGCAGGCCTCCGGGAAACAGCACCGTGTGCAGCGGAAACAACGGCAGGTCGATCAGGGTGGTCGATAGGGAGGACATGGCGCGCGGGCGTTGGGCGGGTGTCGCTAGGGTCGGTCGACCTCGGAGACGAGCCGCGACGACGCGTCGACATCCACTGGCGCGTCACGATGCCGCACGATCACGTTCGCCTCGCGCGCCAGGCGCGCGGCGAGCGTTTCCGCGATGAACACCGAGCGATGCTGGCCGCCCGTGCAGCCGATGGCGACGGTCAGGTAGCTGCGGTTGTCATCGCGGAAGTGCGGCAGCCATTTCATCAGGAACGCATGGATGTCGTCGATCATCTGATGGACGATCGGCAGTGCGTCGAGAAAGGCGATGACCGGCTGGTCGAGCCCGGTGAGCGGGCGCAACTGGTGGTCGTAGTACGGATTCGGCAGCGCGCGCACGTCGAACATCAGGTCGGCGTCGAGCGGCACGCCGCGCTTGAAGCCGAACGATTCGAACATCACCATCAGATCGTTGTTCTTCTGCTCGATGAAGCGCTTGACCCAGGTGCGCAGCGCGTTCGCGCGCAGCGTGCTGGTATCGATCTGGTGGCCGAATTCGGCGAGCGGCGCGACGAGTTCGCGCTCGCGCTCGATCGCTTCCTCGAGCGACGACAGCAGGCCGACATCCGCATCGTGCGACAGCGAGCCGGACAGCGGATGGCGGCGGCGCGTTTCGGAGAAGCGCTGGATCAGCGCCTGGGTGCTCGCGTTGAGGAACAGCACGCGCACGTCGTGTTCGCGGGACAGCTCGCGGATCAGGCCGGGCATCTCGTCGAGCGACGCGCTCGAGCGCGCGTCGATCGCGACCGCGAGCCGGCGCTGGCCGTCCTGGGCAAGGTAGCGGGCGAGTTCGGGGAGCACGTGCGGCGGCAGGTTGTCGACGCAGTAATAGCCTGCGTCTTCGAGCGCGTTCAGCGCGACGGACTTGCCTGAGCCGGAGATGCCGGTGATGAGGACGATGCGCATGGGAACGGAGAATCCTGACATTTCATCATAGCACCGGCTCGACGCGTCGGCGTTGCGCGGCCGGCGCGTGCGGGTTACACGAGTTTGCCGGGGAACTGACTGTCGGGATCTTGCATCGCGAGTCGTTGCCGATCCATGAAATCGCGCAACGTGTCGATTCCGCGCAACTGCAGGATCGTGTTCCGGACGGCCGCCTCGACGAGCACCGCGAGGTTGCGGCCGGCCGCGACCTGGATCGTGACCTTGCTGATCGGCAAGCCGAGCACGTCGACGGTCTGGCTTTCGAGCGGCAGGCGCTGGAATTCGCCGTCGGGGCGCCGCACGAGCTGAACGATCAGCTTCAGCTTCATTTTCCGCCGCACGGCGGTTTCGCCGAAGATCGTCTTGATGTCGAGCAGGCCGAGGCCGCGCACTTCGAGCAGGTTCTGCAGCAACGGCGGGCAGCGCCCTTCGACGAAATCGGGGCCAAGACGGACGAAATCGACCGCGTCGTCGGCGACGAGGCCGTGGCCGCGGCTGATCAGCTCGAGGCCGAGCTCGCTCTTGCCGAGGCCCGAATCGCCGGTCAGCAGCACGCCCATCCCGAGGATGTCGAGGAACACGCCGTGCAGCGTCGCGCGCGGCGCGAGGATGCGCGACATGTAGAGCCGCAGGCTGTCGATCACCGCGGCGGCCGACATCGGCGTCGTGAACAGCGGAGTGGACGAGCGCGTGCAGCGCAGCACCAGTTCGGGCGGCGCCGCGGCGCCGCCGGCGACGACGAGGAACGGCGGTTCGAGCGCGATCAGCTCGGCCATGTGGCGCGAGCGGTCTTCGTCGGTCTGGCGCTGGTAGTAGTCGATTTCGGCTTCGCCGAGCACCTGGATCCGGTTCGGGTGGATCAGGTTCAGGTGGCCGACGAGGTCGGCGCTCGACGTGGCGTTGCCGACCGTGTCGGCCGAAAAGCCGCGTTCCCAGCCTTCATGCCCCGTCAGCCAGCTCAGTTTCAGCGTGGCTGCGTTGTCGTCGAAGATGCTCTGGGCGTTGATGCTGGACGTATCCATGACTCTCGTCACTCCAATGGGCCGGTGCGGGCGCGCGGCGACGGACGTCGCCATGCCGGGCCGGCGCCGGGCGGCCCTGGACGGCGGCGTAGGCCGCCTCGTACGGGGAAATATTCCGCCCGGAACAACTCAAGGTTGCCACTGAGTGAGCAGGCGATGCAACTCGGCGATATCCGTTTCGTTGTGCAGACGCTCGCGGGCGTCGCGATCGGACAGCAGTTGCGCGATTTCCGACAGGATCTCGAGGTGCTGCTGGGTGGCTTGCTCGGGAACGAGCAGGAAGATCAGGAGGCCGACCGGCTGGCCGTCGGGCGCTTCGAACGGGATCGCATCGGCGAGGCGGACGAACGCGGCGAGCGGGTGCTTGAGGCCCTTGATGCGGCCGTGCGGAATCGCGACACCTTCGCCGAGCCCGGTCGAACCGAGGCGCTCGCGCGCGAACAGGTTGTCCGTGACGGTGCTGCGGGCGATGCCGTTCTGATTCTCGAACATCAGCCCGGCTTGTTCGAAGACGCGTTTCTTGCTGGTGACGGAGAGGTCGATGACGACGTTCTCTATGGGCAGGATTTTGGCTAGGCGATTCATGTTGGCAGGCGATTGGGCGGCCTGGGGTCTCCTTGCGGCGGCGGACTGATTTTCCATGTTCGGCGATATCAAGGCATGTGGCATCGGCAACCTGCAGCGCAGCTACCGCATCCAACGCCCCCCGGCGATAACCGGAACATTATAGAGCACAGCCGCGTGCGTGGCGCAGCACGGACGGACCGGTTGCACCTTCGCGCGGAGTCACAAAAAAAACGCCCGGCGAACCGGGCGGCGTGCGTGTTGCGGTGACGGTTATTGCGGCGGCAGCTCGATCTGGTCGATCGACGGCTGAAGCTTGATCGGGTCGTGCGCGTGCGTTTGGAGGCGCTCCATGTGCTTGACGACCTGGCGATCCAGCTTGTCGATCAGCAGATCGATCGCGGCATACAGGTTGCCGTTCGCGCTTTCGACGAAGATGTCCTTGCCCTTCAGGTGCAGGTTGATTTCCGCGCGCTGCTGCTTGTCCTTTTCCTTGTGGTTGTCGACCGAGAGGATCACAGTGCCATCGATCACCTGATCGCTATGCCGTAGCACCCGGTCCAGCTTGGTGATCACGTATTCGCGAATCGCAGGCGTGACTTCGAGATGATGTCCACTGATCTTCAGGTTCATAGTGCTTCTCCAAGCGAGTGGCCACCCGGCCGCATCGAGGCGGCGCTCCGGTCGACTTGCCCGTGCCGCACGAAGCGGCGTATCGCGGACAGATCGTCCGGCCTGTTCCCCGTGTGCGCGGTGGCCGGGACACGCCTGCCGCCGGGCAGGCAGCAGGCTTAAAGAGACTTGCGCAGATTCACTGCCGGGATCTTGAGGGCTTCGCGATATTTCGCAACCGTGCGGCGCGCGACCACGAAACCCTGTTCTGCCAGCAGCTCGGCAATGCGGCTGTCCGAAAGTGGCGATTTTGGGTCTTCAGCTCCTATCAGTTGCTTGATGAGGGCTCGGATGGCGGTCGACGAGGCGGCGCCACCGGTGTCGGTCGAGACGTGAGATCCGAAGAAGTACTTAAATTCAAGCGTCCCGAACGGGGTCAGCATGTACTTCCCGGTTGTCACACGGCTGACAGTCGACTCGTGTAGGCCCAGCGTATCAGCTATTTCCCGCAAAACCAAGGGGCGCATGGCAATTTCACCGTGCGCAAAGAAATTCTTCTGACGCTCGACAATAGCCTGCGCGACACGCAGGATCGTGTCGAATCGCTGCTGGATATTCTTGATCAGCCAGCGCGCTTCCTGGAGCTGCTGTTTCAGCGATCCGGCCGACGGATCGCCGCGGCTGTTGCGCAGGATGTTCGCGTACAGGTTGTTGATCCGCAGGCGCGGCACGACCTCCGGATTGAGCTCCGCGAGCCAGCCCTGGCCGGCCTTCTTCACGATGATGTCGGGCACGACGTAGTCGGCCTCGGCCTTGCCGTATGCGGCGCCGGGGAACGGCTCCAGCGAGCGGATCAGTGCGTGCGCGTCGCGCAGCGCGTCGTCGCTCGCCTTCAGGTGCTTGCGCAACCGTGTGAAGTCGCGTGCGGCGAGCAGTTCGAGGTGCTGCGACACGATCTCGAGCGCGAGCGTGCGCGTCGGGGACGGATCGAGACGCAGCAGCTGCAGCTTCAGGCATTCGGACGCCGAGCGCGCGCCGACGCCGGCCGGGTCGAAGCTGTGCAGCAGCGCGAGCGCCGCGTTCAGTTCGTCGCAGTCGATTTCCAGTTCGGGCGGCAGGTCGGCGAGCACTTCGTCGAGCGTGGCGGTCAGGTAGCCGTCGTCGTCGAGCGATTCGATCAGGAACATCACGAGCGCGCGATCGCGCGGGCCGGCCTGCGTGACGCGCAACTGCGCGGCGAGGTGGTCGCGCAGCGACGTCGCGGCTTCCTGCACCTGCAGCGGCGGCAGGTCGTCGTCGTCGGACGCGCCGCTCGAGCGGCCGTATTCGTCGAGGTTCCACTGCGGGCCGTCGTTGCCGTCGCCGGACCCGTAGCCGTCGTATTCGTCGGCGCCGGCCGGCTCGTCGCGCTCCGCGCGATCGCTGGACGGGCTGCTGCCGTTGGTCGCGGCAGGCTCGGTGTTCTGTGCGGGCGGCGTCTGCGCGATCAGCGATCCGTCCGCCGCGACGCGCAGCGGGCTCGCGATCCATTCGTCGTCGTTCTCGAGCAGCGGGTTCTGCGCGACGGCCATCGCGACTTCCTGCTGCAGTTCGAGCGTCGACAACTGCAGGAGCCGGATCGACTGCTGCAGCTGAGGCGTCAGCGCAAGATGTTGCGACAGGCGGAGTTGAAGGCTGGCTTTCATGGCAAGGAGGGAGTCATACCGGCAGTTTGCCACGACCCAGGCGCATTGAGCCATCCGCGATTACGCGCGGCGCGCCGCCCGGCCGCGGGCATGCCCGCGGGCGTGGATGCAAAGCGGGGCGCAGCCCCGCGCGGCGATGCCGGGCGGGGTGCAGCCAGCCACGAGGAGGACGTTACATGCGGAAGTGTTCGCCGAGGTACACGCGGCGCACGCTTTCGTTTTCGATGATTTCGCTCGGCGCGCCGGCGGCCAGCACCGAACCGTCGCTGATGATGTACGCGTGGTCGCAGATGCCGAGCGTTTCGCGGACGTTGTGGTCCGTGATCAGCACGCCGATGTTGCGCTGTTTCAGGAACTTGACGATCTTCTGGATCTCGAGCACCGCGATCGGATCGACGCCGGCGAACGGTTCGTCGAGCAGGATGAAGCTCGGGTTGGTCGCGAGCGCGCGCGCGATCTCGACGCGGCGCCGTTCGCCGCCCGACAGCGACAGCGCGGGGTTCTCGCGCAGGTGGCCGATCTGCAGCTCGTCGAGCAGCGCTTCGGTACGCGACGAGATCGCGTCCTTCGACAGCCGCTTGCCGTCCTCGTCGTGCTGCAGCTCGAGCACCGCGCGGATGTTTTCCTCGACGGTCAGCTTGCGGAACACCGACGCTTCCTGCGGCAGGTACGACAGGCCGAGCGACGCGCGCTTGTGGATCGGCAGCAGGCTGATCGAGCTGCCGTTCAGCGTGATTTCGCCCGCGTCCGTCGGCACGAGGCCGACGATCATGTAGAACGACGTGGTCTTGCCGGCGCCGTTCGGGCCGAGCAGGCCGACGACTTCGCCGCTCTTCACGTCGAGCGACACGTCCTTGACGACCGTGCGTGAGCCGTAGCGCTTCTTCAGGTTGCGCACGACGAGCGAGCTCGTCGTGCCGGCCGGCTGGCGGTTCGGAAGCGTGTTCATTGGCCCGGCGCTCCCTGGATCGTGGTCGACGGCGACAGCTTGGCCGGCGCCCCGTTCAGCGGCGCGGGGCCGCCGTTCTTCGGCGACAGCATCGCGCGCACGCGGCCGTTCGGGTTGCCCGGCGCCGCGACGTCCTTGCCGCCCTTCGCGGTGTAGAAGTCGCGCTGGCCGTCGTACGTGATCACGCTGCCGTGCACGGTATCGGCGACCGTCGACGTGCCCTGCAGGCGGCGCACGGTCGCGGCGGTGGTCAGCGTGGTGAGATCCTGCTTGCCGTCGTAGTCGATGCGCTCGGCGTCGCCGTCGATGTATTCGTCGAGGCCTTCGCGCTTCTGGCGGAACGTCGCGTGCTTCTTGCCGCTGCCGAACGACGTCGCGTACTGATAGCCTTCCGGGTCCTGGCGCACTTCGACGCGATCGCCCTTGATGATGATCGTGCCCTTCGTGATCACGACGTTGCCGGTCGCGACCGTGACCTGCTTCAGATCGTCATAGGTCAGGTTGTCGGCCTCGACGTTGATCGGCTTGTTCTGGTCGGCCTTCTCGGCATGGGCGAGCGGCGCCAGCCCGACGAGCGGGAGCGCCACGAGCGTCGCGGCGAGCGCGGCGCGGACGGCGCGCGCAGCGCCGCCGGAAATCTGTCGAGGGAACGGTTCGTTCATGCAGTCACGTGAGGGATGCGTCACCTGGGTTGACCTTTCGAGCCGCCGGACGTGTCCGCCGCGGCGATCGTGCCGCGCACGTTGCCGTAGAGCTCGATGACCCGGGTGACGTTGTTGTACTTCATGCCGTCGGTCGCGTTGACGAGCGACAGGCCGCGCTGAAGTTTAACCGGCTTTTCGGTCTGGATCACATCGTCATTGACGAAGATCCGGAAATGCTGGGAATCGGCCTGCATCTGCGGATCGCCGCCGCCGGCCGCGCGCAGGATGCGCGCATCGTCGTACAAATCGACGATCGACACGTCGCCGTTGACGGTGCCGCGCTTCGCGGTGGTCGTCACGACCGGCTTGCCGGGCTGGAACGCGCGCATGGCCGGATCGGTCAGGTCGCTGCCTTCGGTGTCTTCGTAATGGACCAGCTTCGCGGCCGTCAGCCGGTACTGGGTCGTGCCGGTCTGGTCGAGCTCGGTGACCGAGAAGTTGTCGGCGAAATAGTCGGGCGTATGGCGCTTCGGCTGCACGGCGCCCTCGCCGGGCGGCGGCAGCGTGGCCTGCAGCAGCCACCACGTGACGCCCGCGAGCGCGGCGACCGCGACGAGCGGCAGCATCTGGGTCCAGCGGAAATGCGTGCTCATCGGTCAGGCTCCGCAGGCGGCGGCGAGCAGCGCGTCGTAGCGGCGCTGCGCGCGCAGGATCGCATCGCAGACCTCGCGCACGGCGCCGTGGCCGCCGCGGGCCTCGGCGACCCAGTGCGCGCGGGCGATCACCTCGGGGTGCGCGTTCGCGGGGGCCGTCGCGAAGCCGCAGCGCAGCATCACCGGCAGGTCGGGCCAGTCGTCGCCCATGTAGCCGCAGGCGTCGGCCGTCAGGCCGAGCGACGCGATCAGGTCGGCGAACACGGTGAGCTTGTTCTCGACGCCCTGGAACAGGTGCGCGATCTTCATTTCCTTCGCGCGCGCCGCGACGATGTCCGAGCGGCGGCCCGTGATGATCGCGGTCGCGATGCCGGCTTCGCCGAGCAGCTTCACGCCATGGCCGTCGAGCGAATTGAACGACTTCATCGCGTCGCCGGCCGCGGTAAACAGCAGGCCGCCGTCGGTCAGCACGCCGTCGACGTCGAAAATCATCAGCTTCACGCGGCTCGCGCGTTCGGCCGCAGTCAGCGCTGCGCTCATCAGATCACCTTCTTCGAAAACAGGTCGTGCATGTTCAGCGCGCCGATCAGCGCACCGTCGGCATCGACGACCAGCATCTGGTTGATCCGGTGGCGCTCCATCAGTTCCACGGCCTCGACGGCCAGGTGATCCGGCGCGATCGTGCGCGGGTCGCGCGTCATGACTTCGGTGATCGGCAGCGTGCGGAAATCGCCGTCGCGGGCGAGCACGCGGCGCAGGTCGCCGTCCGTGAAGATGCCGGCGACCTTGCCGTCGGCGTCGACCACGGCCGTCATGCCGAGGCGCTTCGCGGTGATCTGGAACAGCGCGTCCGACAGCGTCGCGTTCAGCCCGACGGACGGGACGTCGTCGCCCGAGCGCATCACGTCGCGCACGTAGGTGAGCAGGCGCCGGCCGAGCGCGCCGCCCGGATGCGAGCGCGCGAAATCTTCCGAGCCGAAGCCGCGCGCGTCGAGCACGGCGACGGCGAGCGCGTCGCCGAGCGCGAGCGCCGCGGTCGTGCTCGCGGTGGGCGCGAGGTTCAGCGGGCACGCTTCCTTCGACACCGCGGCGTTCAGGTTCACGTCGGCGAGCGTGCCGAGGCTCGACCCCGCGCGGCCCGTGATCGCGATCAGCTTCGCGCCGATCCGCTTCACGAGCGGCAGGATCGCGACGAGTTCTTCCGACTCGCCGGAATAGGAGATGCCGATGAAGACGTCGTCGGAGGTGACCATCCCGAGGTCGCCGTGGCTGGCCTCGGCGGGGTGGACGAAGAAGGCCGGCGTACCGGTGCTGGCCAGCGTGGCTGCGATCTTGCGGGCGATATGCCCCGATTTGCCGATCCCGGAGACCACGACGCGGCCGCGGCAGCCGAGCAGCAGCGCCACGGCCTGGACGAAGCCGCCGTCGAGCTGGTCGCGCAGCGCGCGCACGGCGTCCGCCTCGATGTCGAGCACGTCGCGGGCGAGCGCGAGCGCCCGATCATCATTGATTTTCGCTATCATGCGCGGAGTATAGCAAAGGCGTTTGTTCGCCGCGCCGCGCCTTCGGACTCGTCCGAGGTCGCCTGTCCACCGCCACCACCCGCGCCCGCATTGCCGTGGCCCCGACGAACGAGGACGCTTCGCCTGTGATTTCCCCGCTCGAAATGACCCTGCTGCTGCTGCTGGCCTCGGTGGTGGGCGTCGTCGTATTCCGCTCGTTGAACCTGCCGCCGATGCTCGGCTATCTGACCGTCGGCATCCTGGTCGGCCCGCACGCCTTCGGCGTCGCGGCGGATCTCGAACGGGCCGAGCACCTCGCGGAATTCGGCGTGGTGTTCCTGATGTTTTCGATTGGCCTCGAATTCTCGCTCGCGAAGCTGAGGGCGATGCAGCGGCTCGTGTTCGGACTCGGCCTCTTGCAGGTCGTCGCGACCCTCGTGCTCGCGCTCGTGCTCGGCGCGCTGTTCGAGCGCTGGGTGCACATCACGTGGCAGGGCAGTATCGCGCTCGGCGGCGCGCTCGCGATGTCGTCGACGGCGATCGTGTCGAAGATGCTCGCCGAGCGGCTCGAGATCGAGACCGAGCACGGCCGCAACATCTTCGGCGTGCTGCTGTTCCAGGATCTCGCGGTGGTGCCGCTGTTGATCGTGATCGCCGCGTTCGGCGCCGAGTCGTCGAAGGATCTCGCGCTCACGCTCGGCTTCGCGGCGGTCAAGATCGTGATCGCGCTCGCGCTGCTGCTCGTCATCGGCCAGCGCTTCATGACGCGCTGGCTCAACGTCGTCGCGCGGCGCCGCTCGCAGGAGCTGTTCGTGCTGAACCTGCTGCTCGTCACGCTCGGCGCCGCGTTCATCACCGACCGCTTCGGGCTGTCGCTCGCGCTCGGCGCGTTCATCGCCGGGATGCTCATTTCCGAGACGCCGTTCCGCCATCAGGTGGAGGAGGACATCAAGCCGTTCCGCGACGTGCTGCTCGGCCTGTTCTTCGTGACGACGGGGATGCTGCTCGACCCGCGCGTGATCTGGGAGCATCCGCTGATCGTCCTCGGCTTCTTCGTCGGGCAGATCCTGTTCAAGGCGACGATGATCGCCGGGCTCGCGCGGCTGTTCGGCGCGACGCCGGGCGTCGCGATGCGCACGGGCATCGGCCTCGCGCAGGCCGGCGAATTCGGCTTCGTGCTGCTGAACCTGATCCTCGACCGGCATCTCGTCGATTCGACGCTGCTGCAGGCGATCCTCGCGTCGATGCTGCTGTCGATGCTCGCCGCGCCGTTCCTGATCCAGAACGCCGACCGCATCGTGATGCGGCTGTCGTCGACCGAATGGATGCAGCAGTCGCTGCAGATGACGCGGATCGCGACGCAAAGCCTGAAGCAGCGCGGCCACGTGATCATCTGCGGCTACGGCCGCGCGGGCCAGAACCTCGCGCGCATGCTCGAACAGGAAGGCATTTCGTACGTCGCGCTCGACCTCGACCCCGATCGCGTGAGCGCGGCGGCGACCGCCGGCGAATCGGTCGTGTTCGGCGACGCGGCGCGCCGCGAGTCGCTGCTCGCGGCCGGTATCCACCGGGCGGCGGCCGTCGCGATCACCTATGCGAACACGCCGTCCGCACTGCGCGTGCTGCACCACGTGCACGAGCTCGAACCGACGCTGCCCGCGATCGTGCGTACCGTGGACGATGCCGACCTGGAGAAACTGCTCGCGGCCGGCGCGACCGAGGTGATTCCGGAGATCGTCGAGGGCAGCCTGATGCTGGCGTCGCATACGCTGGTGCTGGTCGGCGTGCCGATGCGCAAGGTCGTGCGGCGCGTCGAGGAGATGCGCGACGAGCGTTACAGCCTGCTGCGCGGCTATTTCCGCGGCGCCGACGACGCGGACGACGACGATCACGAGCAGGTGCGGCTACAATCGGTGCCGGTCGATGCGCGCGCGGACGCGGTCGGGCGTTCGCTGGAAGAACTCGGGCTGTACGCGCTCGGGCTGGAAGTCACGGCGATCCGCCGGCACGGCATCCGCGGCGTCGAACCCGATCCGCAGACCAAGCTGCGCGCGAGCGACATCGTGGTGCTGCGCGGGCTGCCCGAGGCGCTCGCGCTCGCGGAGGAGCGGTTGTCGCGCCATCGGCGCGACCCGCCGGCCGCGGCCGCGTGAGCCACGATTCACAACCTGACCCGTATTGATCAGAAACGGTGCCCGATCTTCGCGCACCGTTTTTTTCGGAGAGTTTCATGCCGCATTCGTCGTCGGGCGCACCGCTCGATCCGGTCGCCTTCATCCATAGCCAGATCCGCACGGTGCCGGACTGGCCGCAGCCGGGCGTGCAGTTCCGCGACATCACGACGCTGCTGCAGAGCCCGAAGGCGCTGCGCATCCTCGTCGACCTGTTCGTCGAACGCTATGTCGACGCGAAGCTCGACTACGTCGCGGGCCTCGACGCGCGCGGCTTCATCATCGCGCCGATCGTCGCGTACGAGCTGAGCGTCGGCTTCGTGCCGATCCGCAAGGTCGGCAAGCTGCCGTACAAGACCCGTTCGGAATCGTACGACCTCGAATACGGCAGCGCGACGGTCGAGATCCACGAAGATGCGTGCCGCCCCGGCGACCGCGTGATCATCATGGACGACCTGATCGCGACCGGCGGCACGAT
This sequence comes from Burkholderia sp. EMB26, assembly GCF_024730645.1. Taxonomy (NCBI): domain Bacteria; kingdom Pseudomonadati; phylum Pseudomonadota; class Betaproteobacteria; order Burkholderiales; family Burkholderiaceae; genus Burkholderia; species Burkholderia sp. EMB26. The sequence goes on along the minus strand of NZ_CP078070.1, from coordinate 3,144,056 downwards.
GATGGCGGGGCGCAACCTGCTGCAGCGGCTCGGCGCGGTGGTCGTCGAGGGCGCGGCGATCATCGACCTGCCCGATCTCGGCGGCTCGGCGCTGCTGCGCAACGCCGGACTGCCGGTCTACACCGTTACCGAATTCTCCGGCCACTGAACGCCGGTCCCCCGGGGCGGGCCGCCCCGGCTTGCGCTGATTCACGCCTGGTTCACATTCCGCAGCGAGGTCACGATGCCCAACTTCATGCTGTTTCTCGCCACGTCGATCGCGATCACGTTCGCGCCGGGTCCCGACAACCTGCAGGTGCTCGCCCGCGGCATCTCGCAGGGTCGCGCGGCCGGCTTCGTCGCCGCGCTCGGCTTCACGGCGGGGATCCTGTTCCACACGACGCTCGCGGCGCTCGGCGTCGCGGCCGTGCTGCGTTCGTCGCCGGTCGCGTTCCAGATCCTGAAGCTCGCGGGCGCCGCGTACCTCGTGTGGATCGGCATCAAGGCGCTGCGCAGCCAGGGCCTCGCGAACGCGCATGCGCGGCCGCCGCAGCCGCTCGGCACGATCTTCCGGCAGAGCGTGATCGGCAACCTGATGAACCCGAAGGTCACGCTGTTCTTCGTCGTGTTCCTGCCGCAGTTCGTCGATCCGCACGGCGCGCAGAGCGTGACGCTGCAGATGTTCGAACTCGGCGCGCTGTTCATGCTGCAGACGGCCGCGGTCTTCTCGCTGTTCGGCGTCGGCGCGGGCATGATCGGCACGTGGCTGAAGCGCCGCCCGAAGGCCGGCGTGTGGCTCGACCGGATCGCCGGCGCGACGTTCATCGCGATCGGCATTCGCGTCGCGCTGAAGGATTGATGACGATGACGTTTCCGTGCATCGCGGCCGCGCGCCGCTTCGATCCGGCCGCGCACCTGCGTTTCGAGATCGCCGGCCAGGCGGTCGGCTGGGTGCGCCGCCAGGACGTCGCGAAGCTCGCGCGCTGGCCCGACGTGTTCGAGCTGACCGGCGAGCGCGTCGTGCTGTCGGCACGCTACGATTCGGTCGACGCGCGCAGCATGGCGCTGGCCAGCGCGATCGGCGCGCTCGCCGCCGAAGGCGCGATTCCCGGCTGGCGCGACGAGATCTACGCGATCCGCAACCGCTTCGACGATCCGCCGCTCGCGTACATCGAGCGCGCCGCGTCGCGCTTCTTCGGCACGCAGACCTATGCGGTGCACGTGAACGGCATCGTAGAATATGCGGTTACGCCGGGCGAGCCGCCCGCCGCGGCTGCGCCGAAGATGTGGCTCGGCCGCCGCAGCGCGACCAAGGCCACCGACCCCGGCATGCTCGACAACGTCGTCGCGGGCGGGATCGGCTGGGGGCTGGGCGTTCACGAGACGCTCGCGAAGGAATGCTGGGAAGAAGCCGGCATTCCGGCCGACCTGGCGGCGCGCGCGATCGCGGGCCGCACGGTGCAGGTGCTGAATTCGCTGCCGGAAGGCACGCAATCCGAACTGATCTTCGTGTACGACCTGCCGCTGCCGCACGACTTCGCGCCACGCAACCAGGACGGCGAAGTGGCCGAGCACCTGCTGGCCAGCGTGCCCGAGGTGATCGGCTGGTTGCGCGAAGGCCGCGCGACGATGGATGCGAGCCTCGCGACGCTCGATACGCTGCTGCGCCACCGCTGGATTGCGGCGGCCGACGCGGCCGGCATCGACGCGCTGTTCGTACCGGCGGCGTGACGCGCGCCGAGCGCGCAGCCGCGCGGCGCGAACGGGCAATTTGACGAATACGGAAACAATGGGAGTAGCGGTCATGCCGACCGATCACAGCTTTATCTTGAAACTGTCGTGCCCCGACCGGCACGGCATCGTCCATGCGGTCTCGGGCTTCCTGTTCGAGCGCAGCAACAACATCCTCGATTCCGCGCAGTTCGGCGACAGCCGCACCAGCGAGTTCTTCATGCGCGTGCACTTCGAGCAGGACGGCGGCGGCGTGGATGCCGCGTCGGCGCTCGACACGCTTCGCAAGGAATTCGCGCCGCTCGCCGAACAGTTCTCGATGCGCTGGGAGCTGCACGATGCGGCCGTGAAGCCGCGCGTCGTGATCATGGTGTCGAAGATCGGCCACTGCCTGAACGACCTGCTGTTCCGCTATCGCACGGGCCAGCTGCCGATCGAGATTCCGGCGATCGTGTCGAACCACAAGGAGTTCTACCAGCTCGCGGCGAGCTACAACATTCCGTTCCATCACTTCCCGCTGATCGGCGGTTCGTCCGATGCCGCGAAGGCCGCGCAGGAAGCGCGCGTGCTGGAAGTGATCGACGAGCACCAGGCCGATCTCGTCGTGCTCGCGCGCTACATGCAGATCCTGTCGCCGAATATGTGCGAGCAGCTCGCCGGGCGCGCGATCAACATCCACCATTCGTTCCTGCCGAGCTTCAAGGGCGCGAAGCCGTACTACCAGGCGTTCGACCGCGGCGTGAAGCTGATCGGCGCGACCGCGCACTACGTGACGACCGATCTCGACGAAGGCCCGATCATCGAGCAGGAAGTCGAACGTGTCGATCACAGCATGACGCCCGACCAGCTGACCGCGATCGGCCGCGACGTCGAGTGCGTGACGCTCGCGCGGGCGGTGAAGTGGCACGTCGAGCACCGGATCGTGCTGAACGGGACGAAGACGGTCGTGTTCCGCTGATCCGTCGGCCGCGAACGGCCGGCTCCACAAGCAAAAACGCCGCGCCCTTCACGGGGCGCGGCGTTTTTGCTTTCCGCTGGCTGGCGGGCGGTTTCAGATCAGCCGCAGCAGGTACAGCTCGCGTTTCAGGTACGCATAGAAGATCGGCGCGGCGATCACGCCCGGCAGCCCGAACGCGGCTTCCATGATCAGCATCGCGAGCAGCAGCTCCCACGCGCGCGACTCGATCTGACCGCCGATGATCTTCGCGTTCAGGAAGTATTCGAGCTTGTGGATGACCACGAGGAACGCGAGCGACGCGATCGCGGTGCCCATGCTGACCGACAGCGACACCGCGACGATCAGCGTGTTCGAGATCAGGTTGCCGATCACCGGCAGCAGGCCGACGATGAACGTGACGAGCACGAGCGTTTTCGACAGCGGCAGCCGCTGGTGGAAGATCGGCAGCGCGACGAGCAGATAGATGCCGGTGAATGCCGCGTTGATCGCCGAGATCTTGATCTGCGCGAACACGATGCGGCGGAACGCGTCGGAGAAGCGCGACACGCGCATGACGAGCGCGGTCGACAGCGGCCGGCGCACCTTGCCCTGCTCGACGCCGATCGCGATCATCGCGCCGATGATCATCCCGAACAGCACGTGGCCGAAGCCGCGCGCGACGCTCTTGCCGCTTTGCTGGAGCTGGTCCATGTGCGAGTGCATCAGCACGACCGCCTTCGTCTTCATCTGTTCGACGTCGACGGGCAGCAGATTGGCGATCCACGCCGGCGTGCGTGCGCGGGTCTGCTCGACGATCTGCATCAGCTGGTCGAGCAGGCTCTGCAGGTTCGGCACCGTGTGCTCGAAATGCTCGATGATGCCGATCGTCAGGCCGGTGAGCGCGCCGACGATCGCGATCGATAACAGCACGACGGCGACCCAGCGCGCGCGCATGCTGGTGGTGTGACGTTCGATCACGGGTGCGATCGTGTGGATCAGCTGGTAGACGAGCAGGCCGGCGAGCATCCCGCCGAGCAGCCGGAGCTCGAGGACGAGCCACATCATGACGAGCGCGAAGAGATAGCTGCCGATCTCGAGCGCCGACAGCTTCGGCAGGCTCAAGTCGCTCGTCAGCCGCACGCTGCGCAGGTGCGGCTCGCGGTTCTGCGTGTCGCGCGACTCTTGTTGCTTCTCCATCGTGGATTCCTGTCGTCCGTGTGTCGTGCCGCGCAGCGCGCGGCAGCGTGCGGGCCGCCCGGCGCCGCACCGGATTGGTGCGGATGGCGAACCTTACGACCGTAAAGTATAGCTGCCATTATGGTCCGCAAACGGGCCGTTTGGCGCGTGGTGTAAACGCAGAAGGGAAAACGAGGAGGCGCGCGGCCGGACGGCCGCGCGCGGGCAGGGTGGAGCGGCGTCAGCCGGCCGCGACTTTGCGGGTCGGACGCTTGAGCAGCGGCGCGAGGTACTTGCCGGTGAAGCTCGCCTTCGTCTTCGCGACCTGCTCGGGCGTGCCTTGCGCGATGATCTGGCCGCCGCCGGCGCCGCCCTCGGGGCCGAGGTCGATCACCCAGTCGGCCGTCTTGATCACGTCGAGGTTGTGCTCGATGATCACGACCGTGTTGCCCTGGTCGCGCAGCCGGTGGATCACTTCCAGCAGCAGCGCGATGTCGTGGAAGTGCAGGCCGGTGGTCGGCTCGTCGAGGATGTACAGCGTGCGGCCGGTGTCGCGCTTGGACAGCTCCAGCGACAGCTTCACGCGCTGCGCCTCGCCGCCCGACAGCGTCGTGGCCGACTGGCCGAGGCGGATGTAGCCGAGGCCGACGTCGAGCAGCGTCTTCAGCTTGCGTGCGATGACCGGCACCGCGCTGAAGAACTCGTACGCGTGCTCGACCGTCATGTCGAGCACTTCGCTGATGTTCTTGCCCTTGTACTGCACTTCGAGCGTTTCGCGGTTGTAGCGCTTGCCGTGGCACACGTCGCACGGCACGTAGACGTCCGGCAAAAAGTGCATCTCGACCTTCAGCACGCCGTCGCCCTGGCACGATTCGCAGCGGCCGCCCTTCACGTTGAACGAGAAGCGGCCCGGATCGTAGCCGCGCTCCTTCGACGTCGGGACGCCCGAGAACAGCTCGCGGATCGGCGTGAACAGGCCCGTGTACGTGGCCGGGTTCGAGCGCGGCGTGCGGCCGATCGGCGACTGGTCGACGTTGATCACCTTGTCGAAGTGCTCGAGGCCCTCGATCGCCTCGTGCGGCGCCGGCTCGGCGGCCGAGCCGTACAGGTGGCGCGCGACCGCGTGATACAGCGTGTCGTTGATCAGCGTCGACTTGCCGGAGCCCGACACGCCGGTGATGCAGGTCAGGAGGCCGACCGGCAGTTCCAGATCGACGTGCTTCAGGTTGTTGCCGTGCGCGTCGACGATGCGCAGCATCCGCTCCGGATCGGGCGCGAGCCGCTCGTCCGGATACTCGATCACGCGCTTGCCGAGCAGGTACTGGCCGGTCAGCGACTGCGGATTCGACTGCACCTGCTTCGGCGTGCCTTCGGCGACCACGACGCCGCCGTGCTCGCCCGCGCCGGGGCCCATGTCGACCACGTAGTCGGCCGTGCGGATCATGTCCTCGTCGTGCTCGACGACGATCACCGAGTTGCCGAGGTCGCGCAGGTGCTTGAGCGTCGCGATCAGGCGGTCGTTGTCGCGCTGGTGCAGGCCGATCGACGGCTCGTCGAGCACGTACATCACGCCCGTGAGCCCCGAGCCGATCTGCGACGCGAGCCGGATGCGCTGCGCCTCGCCGCCCGACAAGGTCTCGGCGCTGCGCTCGAGCGACAGGTAGTCGAGGCCGACGTTGTTCAGGAACGTCAGGCGCGCGACGATTTCCTTGATCACCTTGTCGGCGATCTCGCGCTTCGCGCCGTCGAGCGTCAGCCCGTCGAAGTAGCCGAGCGCGTCGCGCAGCGGCCAGCCGCTGATTTCATAGATGCCGCGCGCGTAGTCGCCGGTGCCGATCCGCACGTGGCGCGCCTCGCGGCGCAGGCGCGTGCCGTCGCACGACGGGCACGGCTGGTTGTTCTGGTACTTCGACAGCTCTTCGCGCACCGCGACCGAATCGGTCTCGCGGTAGCGGCGTTCGAGGTTCGGGATGATCCCTTCGAACACGTGCTCGCGGATCGTCGTGCGGCCGCGCTCGTTGATGTACGAGAACGGGATCGTCTGCTTGCCCGAGCCGAACAACAGCACCTTGCGGATCTTTTCGGGGAGATCCTCGAATGCGGCGTCGATGTCGAACTCGTAGAACGCCGCGAGGCTCTGCAGCATCTGGAAGTAGAACTGGTTGCGGCGGTCCCAGCCCTTCACTGCGCCCGCGGCCAGCGACAGCGACGGGTGCGCGACGACCCGCTTCGGGTCGAAGAACGTGATCTGGCCGAGGCCGTCGCATTCCGGGCACGCGCCCATCGGGTTGTTGAACGAGAACAGGCGCGGCTCGAGCTCCTGCAGCGAGTACGAGCAGATCGGGCACGCGAACTTCGAGCTGAACAGGTGCTCGTGATCGGTATCCATCTCGAGCGCGATCGCGCGGCCGTCGGCCAGGCGCAGCGCGGTTTCGAACGATTCGGCGAGCCGCTGCTTCATGTCCGGGCGCACTTTCAGGCGATCGACGACGACGTCGATCGTGTGCTTGTCGTTCTTCTTCAGCTTCGGCAGCGACTCGACCTCGTAGATCTTCGCGACGCCTTCGTTCGCGGCGCCGCCGCCCGAGCGCACGCGAAAGCGCACGAAGCCCTGCGCCTGCATGTCCTCGAACAGCTCGGCGTGCTCGCCCTTGCGGTTCGCGACGACGGGCGCGAGGATCATCAGCTTGGTTTCCTCGGGCAGCGCGAGCGCCGCGTCGACCATCTGCGACACGCTCTGCGCCTCGAGCGGGATGTCGTGGTCGGGGCAGTACGGCGTGCCGACACGTGCGTACAAAAGTCGCAGGTAGTCGTGGATTTCCGTGACCGTGCCGACGGTCGAACGCGGGTTGTGGGACGTGGCCTTCTGCTCGATCGAGATCGCCGGCGACAGCCCCTCGATCAGGTCGACATCGGGCTTCTCCATCAGCTGCAGGAACTGGCGGGCGTACGCGGACAGGCTTTCCACGTAGCGGCGCTGGCCTTCGGCATAAAGGGTGTCGAACGCGAGCGACGACTTGCCCGACCCGGACAACCCGGTAATCACGACCAGCTTGTGGCGCGGCAGGTCGAGATTGACGTTTTTCAGGTTGTGGGTGCGTGCCCCACGGATACGGATCTGTTCCATGAACCTGGCGAAAATGGAGGGAACCAAACCTGCTACTATAACGGCTTTTCGAGACCGTCGTTTACGGCCCCCAGCCTTTACAGCAGGTGGCAGCAAGGCGACACCTGCGCCGGGGAATGCGGTCGCGCCGCACGGTTCCGGGCGGCCCGCAGGCCGTCTGCATCCGGCCCCGACGCGTCGCCCGAAAGGCCGCCAGGCCGCCGGTCCTGATCTTCCGCCGCCCGCCGCCGGGCGGACATTCCGATCATTCGAAATTCATTCCCGATGTCCAATCCGTCTGCCACGTCTTCCCGCATGACTGCGCCCGAACTGCGCGCGACCACGTCGCTCGCGGCGATCTTCGCGTTGCGCATGCTCGGCCTGTTCATGATCATGCCGGTGTTCTCCGTCTACGCGAAAACCATCCCGGGCGGCGACAACGTGCTGCTCGTCGGGATCGCGCTCGGGGCCTACGGCGTCACGCAGTCGCTGTTCTATATCTTCTACGGGTGGGCGTCCGACAAGTTCGGCCGCAAGCCGGTGATCGCCACCGGCCTCGTGATCTTCGCGCTCGGCAGCTTCGTCGCCGCGTTCGCGCACGACATCACGTGGATCATCGTCGGCCGCGTGATCCAGGGGATGGGCGCCGTGTCGTCGGCGGTGCTCGCGTTCATCGCCGACCTGACTTCCGAGCAGAACCGCACGAAGGCGATGGCGATGGTCGGCGGGTCGATCGGCGTGTCGTTCGCGGTCGCGATCGTCGGCGCGCCGATCGTGTTCCACTGGGTCGGGATGAGCGGGCTGTTCGCGATCGTCGGCGTGCTGTCGATCCTCGCGATCGGCGTCGTGCTGTGGATCGTGCCCGATGCGGCGAAGCCCGTGCACGTGCCCGCGCCGTTCGCCGAGGTGCTGCACAACGTCGAGCTGCTGCGCCTGAACTTCGGCGTGCTGGTGCTGCATGCGACGCAGACGGCGCTGTTCCTCGTCGTGCCGCGCCTCTTGGTCGACGGCGGGCTGCCGGTCGCCGCGCACTGGAAGGTCTACCTGCCGGTGATGGGGCTCGCGTTCGTGATGATGGTGCCGGCGATCATCGTCGCGGAAAAACGGGGCAAGATGAAGCCGGTGCTGCTCGGCGGCATTCTGGCTATCCTGATCGGTCAATTGCTGCTGGGCAGCGCGCCGCATACCATCCTGATTGTGGCGGCGATTCTCTTCGTCTACTTCCTCGGGTTCAACATCCTGGAAGCGTCGCAGCCGTCGCTCGTGTCGAAGCTCGCGCCGGGTTCGCGCAAGGGCGCGGCCACGGGCGTCTACAACACCACGCAGTCGATCGGGCTCGCGCTCGGCGGCATCGTGGGCGGCTGGCTGCTGAAGCATGGGGGCGCGAACACGGTGTTCTACACGTGTTCGGGGCTCGTGGCCGCGTGGCTTATAATCGCGGCCAATATGAAGGCGCCGCCGCGCAAGGCCTGAACCTCACTCGGGCAGGCATCGGCAGCGCGCCGGCGTGCCCGGCGGGCCGTTCCGGCGACACACGCGGGCGGCCCGGCATCGAATTTACTGGAGAAACACATGGCATCCGTCAACAAGGTCATCCTCGTCGGCAATCTCGGCGCCGATCCTGAAGTCCGTTACCTGCCGAGCGGCGACGCGGTTGCGAACATCCGTCTCGCGACGACCGATCGCTACAAGGACAAGGCGAGCGGCGATTTCAAGGAAATGACCGAGTGGCATCGCGTCGCGTTCTTCGGCCGTCTGGCGGAAATCGTCAGCGAATACCTGAAGAAGGGTTCGTCGGTCTATATCGAAGGCCGCATCCGCACGCGCAAGTGGCAGGGCCAGGACGGCCAGGACCGTTACTCGACCGAAATCGTCGCCGAACAGATGCAGATGCTCGGCGGCCGCGGCGGTTCGGGCGGCGGCGGTGGCGGCGGTGACGAAGGCGGTTATGGCGGCGGCTACGGTGGTGGTGGCGGCGGTCGCGGCGAGCAGGCGGAGCGTGGCGGCGGCGGTCGTGCCGGCGGCGGCGGCGCGGCGCGTGGCGGTGCGGGTGGTGGCGGCCAGAGCCGTCCGAGCGCACCGGCAGGCGGCGGCTTCGACGAGATGGACGACGATATCCCGTTCTGATCGCCAGTCGCACCCTCGCATCACGATGGGCCCGAATATCCGAGTCAAGCCAGTCGCTTGGCCCGGGTTTTCGGGCCTTGTTTCGTTTACGTCGTTCCCGCCGGTCGCACGCCGGATGAACCGTGGCTGACGCACTCCCCGACCTCATCGCGCCCGATCTCGACGTCCTGTTCTGCGGGATCAATCCCGGCTTGCTCGCGGCCGCGACCGGCCATCACTTCGCGGGGAGAAACAACCGCTTCTGGCGCGTGCTCCATCTCGCGGGCTTCACGCCGACGGAAATTTCGCCGCTGGACGATCGCGAGATCCTCCGTTACGGCTGCGGGCTGACAGCCGTGGTGCCGCGGCCGACCGCGCGTGCCGATCAGCTTTCGCGCGCGGAATTCGCGGTCGCCGGCGCCGCGTTCCAGCAGAAAGTCGCGCAGCATGCGCCGCGCTTCGTCGCGTTTCTCGGCAAGGCGGCCTATTCGGCGCTGTCGGGGCAGCGCGAAGTCGCGTGGGGATTGCAGTCGGCCCGCATCGAGCATGCGCGGGTGTGGGTGCTGCCGAATCCCAGCGGGAGAAACCGCGCATTCGGGCTCGACGATCTGATCGATGCGTATCGCGAGCTTCATTCCGCGGCGATCACGGAGGGACACGATGCGACGCAGTAAGACGGCGGCTCCGTGGCCGGGCGCCATCGTGCCACGCGCATTCTTCAACCGCATGGCCACCGAGGTCGCGCCGCAACTGCTCAACAAGATCCTCGCGGCCGCGGACGGCCGGGCCGGCCGCATCGTCGAAGTGGAAGCGTATGCGGGCGCACTCGATCCGGCGGCGCACACCTATCGCGGCAAGACCCCGCGCAACGCGACGATGTTCGGGCCGCCCGGGCACTTCTACGTTTATTTCACGTACGGCATGCACTGGTGCTGCAACTGCGTGTGCGGCCCGGACGGCGCGGGAACGGGCGTGCTGATCCGGGCGCTGGAGCCGCTGCACGGACTCGAACAGATGCGTGCGGCGCGGCCGCCGCGCACGCGCGATCGCGACTTGTGCCGCGGGCCGGCCCGGCTGACGCAGGCGATGGGGATCGGCGGCGCGCAGGATGGCGTCGACCTGGCCGGCGCGCATCAAGGGTTCGCGATCGTCGACGACGGGCTGGCGCCGCCCGCCGGTCTGGCGGGCGGGCCGCGCATCGGCATTCGCGTCGGCCAGGATCTCCCGTGGCGGTGGAGCGTGCCCGGCAACCGCTACGTATCGGGCGCGGTGCCGCGCGTGTGACGCGTGGCGCGCACTGTCGCGTCCAATTCGACCTGCGTCACGCGGTCGCCATGATTGACCCGCTAAGCTGGCCGTTTCGACGTTTCGAGCGAGGGGACACCATGCGGCGGGTCGTGTTCAACCAGAAGGGCGGCGTGGGCAAGTCGACGATCGTCTGCAACCTGGCGGCGATCAGCGCGAGCGAAGGATTGCGCACGCTCGTCATCGATCTCGATGCGCAGGCGAACTCGACGCGCTACCTGCTCGGCGACGCGGCGGCCGACGCGCAACCGGGCGTGGCCGGTTTCTTCGAAACCGCGCTGACCTTCAACTTCCGGCCGGTCGACGTCGCGTCGTTCATCCACGCGACCCCGTTCGACGGACTCGACGTGATGCCCGCGCATCCGGATCTCGACACGCTGCACGGCAAGCTCGAATCGCGCTACAAGATCTACAAGCTGCGCGACGCGCTCAACGAGCTCGACACTTACGATGCGGTGTACATCGACACGCCGCCCGCGCTGAATTTCTATACGCGCTCGGCGCTGATCGCGGTCGAGCGCTGCCTGATCCCGTTCGACTGCGACGATTTCTCGCGCCGCGCGCTGTACACGCTGCTCGAGAACGTGAAGGAAATCCAGCAGGACCACAACGCGGCGCTCGAAGTCGAAGGGATCGTCATCAACCAGTTCCAGCCGCGCGCGAGCCTGCCGCAACGGCTGGTCGACGAACTCGTCGACGAAGGGCTGCCGGTGCTCGCGTCGCGGTTGTCCGCGTCGGTGAAGATCCGCGAATCGCATCAGCAGTCGACGCCGGTGATCCATCTCGAACCGACCCACAAGCTCGCGCAGGAATTCCGCGCGCTGCATCGCGAACTGGCCGGCTGACCCCGCGCTTCACCGCATCCGCCAAGGCCGCTTCGAGCGGCCTCGTTTTTATCGCGACCGTAATTCATCCGATCATTGAATTCGTCATTAATAATCCAGAAAACGATTTCATAATAAATCCCGAAAAAACGATTACATCGGCGACCACTCCATTTTTAATGAGGGCCGGTTTTCTAATAAACGGAATAATGGATTGGTAAATATTGCGCGACGTCACGATGCGCTATGCTGTAAAAAGGTAAAAAGGCATTGCGGGTCGGAGCGTGCGGGCATCCTGCCCGCGATGTCGGCACGCCGGGCTGCGGCGGCCGCTCTAAAGGGTAATAAGGGTTTATACCTATCATTAATGCCATTTAATTGACAATTAATCGCTCTAGAATGACTTCCTTCAACCGCTCGTGCTCAAACAGGTACGGGTCGTCAATAAGGAAGCGCTGTCGATCAAGCTTCCATTTTTCTTTACGTCGTCTCTCGCATTGCTAACAGGAGCGTGCCCGATGTCCGTATTTGCCCCCGAAAAACTCGCCGCCGATTATCAATCCGGTATCGCCGCCTGGTTCGCGATCGCCCGTCCGGCGATCCACGGTTTCGAGGCCGTCGTCGAACTCAACCTGCAAGCGGCCCGCACGGCGCTCGAGGAATACGAGGACAAGCTGAAGAACGCGTTCAACGGCAACAACCCGGCCGCGGGCTTCGCGCAGCAGGTCGCCGCGCCGCAGGAAGCGGCCGGCAAGGTCGTGTCGTATGGCCGCCATCTGTTCGACATCGCGGTATCGACGCAATCCGAATGGGCGAAGGTCGCGCAGGCCCAGTACGAACAGAACGACAAGCGCCTGAAGGACGTGCTCGGCGAACTGTCGAAGCACGCACCGGCCGGCTCGGCGCCGGTGGTGGCCGCGCTGAATTCGGCGTTGTCCGCGGCGACCGCCGCGGCCGACTCCGTGCGTGCAGCGACGGGGCAGGCGATCGAAGCGGCGCAGAGCGGTTTCGATGCAGTCAGCGAAACGGCCACGCGCGGTGCCAAGCAGACGGCTGCGGCCGCCCGCAAGGACGCCGCGGCTGCGCGCGAATCGGCTGCGTGATCTGAACGCGTGCTGAACGCGTGTCGCGCGCAGGCGCGACACGCTTGATCGGCGCCGGACGGCGCCGGCGCCGCGTGTGCCACGCGGGGGCCGGCGAGCGTCCGATGCGCCGCAAGACGCCCGTGCACGGTTGCCCGTGCGGCGGTGTGTCGTGCCGCCGGTGCGAACAGGCGCCGCCCGCCAACACGGCGCGCGACCGCGACCGCGATCGCACCGGTTGGCCCGACGCGCGCCGTCGCCCCGTGCCGGCGTCACCACGACGAACTGATTTCGATGCAGGAATTGAACATGACGGATGTAGTGATCGTATCGGCCGCGCGGACCGCGGTCGGCAAATTCGGCGGCTCGCTGGCGAAGATTGCGGCGCCCGAACTGGGCGCGACGGTGATCCGCGCAGTGCTGGAGCGTGCGGGCGTGAAGCCCGAGCAGGTCAGCGAAGTGATCATGGGCCAGGTGCTGACGGCCGGCTCCGGGCAGAACCCGGCGCGGCAGTCGCTGATCAAGGCGGGGCTGCCGAACGCCGTGCCGGGGATGACGATCAACAAGGTGTGCGGCTCGGGCCTGAAGGCCGTGATGCTGGCGGCGAACGCGATCGTCGCGGGCGACGCGGAGATCGTGATCGCGGGTGGCCAGGAGAACATGAGCGCGTCGCCGCACGTGCTGCCGGGCTCGCGCGACGGGTTCCGGATGGGCGACGCGAAGCTGGTCGACACGATGATCGTCGACGGGCTGTGGGACGTGTACAACCAGTACCACATGGGCATCACGGCGGAGAACGTCGCGAAGGAATACGGGATCACGCGCGAAGAGCAGGACGCGTTCGCGGCGCTGTCGCAGAACAAGGCGGAAGCCGCGCAGAAGGCCGGGCGTTTCAACGACGAGATCGTGCCGGTGTCGATTCCGCAACGCAAGGGCGAGCCGCTGCAGTTCGCGACGGACGAGTTCGTGCGTCACGGCGTGACGGCGGAGTCGTTGGCGGGGCTGAAGCCGGCGTTCGCGAAGGACGGCTCGGTGACGGCGGCGAACGCGTCGGGGCTGAACGATGGGGCGGCCGCGGTGCTGGTGATGTCGGCGCAGAAGGCAGCCGCCTTGGGCCTGACGCCGCTGGCGCGGATCAAGGCGTATGCGAACGCGGGCGTGGACCCGAGCGTGATGGGCATGGGCCCGGTGCCGGCATCGCGCCGTGCGCTGGAGCGCGCGGGCTGGACGCCGGGCGACCTGGACCTGATGGAGATCAACGAGGCGTTCGCGGCGCAGGCGCTGGCGGTGCACAAGCAGATGGGCTGGGACACGTCGAAGGTGAACGTGAACGGCGGGGCGATCGCGATCGGTCACCCGATCGGTGCGTCGGGCTGCCGGATCCTGGTGACGCTGCTGCACGAGATGGTCAAGCGCGATGCGAAGCGCGGGCTGGCGTCGCTGTGCATCGGCGGCGGAATGGGCGTCGCGCTCGCGGTCGAGCGCGTCGGAGCAGCGGCCTGACGACACGGTTCGCTTGCGGCGTGGGCCAGTGCCGCGGGCGAGCCGGACGGTTTTCGCGCAACACAGGCAGTCAACAACAAAGCGCGGTGCCGATGCGCGACGCGTCCGCGAAGCGGGCGGGGGCTGCGCATCGAAGCGGTGGGGCGGCAGCATGTCCGATGCCGTCGCCCCGCCTTTCATCGATTACTTTTTTGTCGGTAATTCATAGTATGACTAAGCGAATTGCAGTTGTGACGGGTGGGATGGGCGGCCTCGGCGAAGCGGTCAGCATCAGGTTGAACGACGCGGGTCATCGGGTAGTCGTCACGTATTCGCCGAACAACACCGGCGCGGACCGCTGGCTGACCGAGATGCATGCGGCCGGCCGCGAATTCCATGCGTATCCGGTGGACGTGGCCGATCACGATTCATGCCAGCAATGCATCGAGAAGATCGTGCGGGACGTCGGCCCGGTCGACATTCTCGTGAACAATGCGGGCATCACGCGCGACATGACGCTGCGCAAGCTCGACAAGGTCAACTGGGATGCCGTGATCCGCACCAACCTCGACTCCGTGTTCAACATGACGAAGCCGGTCTGCGACGGCATGGTCGAGCGCGGCTGGGGCCGCATCGTCAACATCTCGTCGGTGAACGGCTCGAAGGGGTCGGTCGGCCAGACCAACTATGCGGCCGCGAAGGCCGGCATGCACGGCTTCACGAAATCGCTCGCGCTGGAGATCGCGCGCAAGGGCGTGACGGTGAACACGGTGTCGCCCGGCTATCTCGCGACGAAGATGGTCACCGCGATCCCGCAGGACATTCTCGACACGAAGATCCTCCCGCAGATTCCGGCGGGCCGGCTCGGCAAGCCCGAGGAAGTCGCGGCGCTGGTGGCCTATCTGTGCTCGGAGGAGGCCGGCTTCGTGACGGGCTCCAACATCGCGATCAACGGCGGTCAGCACATGCACTGACGCGCGGCGGCCCGCACGGCGTTCGCGCCCGGGCGGGCCGCGTTCCGCACCACTCCGTGCCGAAGCGGCAGGCGCGCCGCTTCGGCCTCGCATTCCGGAGAACGCATGGGCGACACCTGGATGGGACTCGTGATCGGCGGCTCGGCACTGGCCGTCGCGCTGACGATGGCGATCGCGCTCTACTGGCTCGAGCGGCGCCGCGCGCGGCTGCTGCGGAATTTCGATCATCGCGATTGCTGGCTCGTCGCGTACGGCAAGTGCTTCGCGCGCAGGCCGGCGCGGTCGTTGCGCCGCATGCGCGGTGCACGCTGAGCGCGGCGCCGACGCGTCGCGATCGGTGAACGCTCGATCGGCGATCGATGGGCGGTCATGCCCCGCGCGCATGCCGTCGGCCACGCGCGCGGGATGCGCGATCAGTCGTTCCTTTCGCTCTTTCCGGCCGACTCGCCCGAGTCGTTCTTGTGGAAGATCCGCTTCGTCGTGCGCTTGGTGGCTTCCCAGCCTTCGCGCGACGCATGCGCGACGCCGTGCCCGACCGCCTTCGCGGCGCTCGCGGTCGCGTGGCCGAAGCTGCGCGCCGCGTCGCCGGTCTTGTGCGCGGCTTCCTTCGAATCGCGCTTGATGTCCTGCTTCACTTCCGACATGTCCGCGTGGGCGAGCGGGCCGAGCAGCGCCAGAACGAGCGCGGCGCCAATGAACTGACGAACTTTCACGACCGGTTTCCTTGAGGTAAGCCTCTTCATCGAGGATTCGTGTTGCCGGCGGGCGCCGGTTGAAACGCGCCAGCGGCCGATGCGTCGAGCATCACCGCCGCGCGGCCGGACAGCAGCACGCGCTCGCCGCAGCGCAGCGCGAAGCCGTACAGCACCGAGCGGCCGTCGCCGCTCATGCGTTCCGCGTCGACGGTGAGCGGCTGCTCGAAGGTGTCGAGCCGGTCGACGAACGCGTCGACGTTGCGCACGCTCGCGAGATAGCCGACGCGCGGGCGCGCCTCATGCGCACCGAGCAGCGCGCCGTGTACGGCCATCGCCTGCGCCGCGTACTCGATGCCGCAGACCGACGCGAGCCGCCCGTGCGCGCGCAGCGGGTTGTGCGGATCGCGGTGGCTCGTCGCGGTGCAGCGAATTCGTTCGGCATCCCACGCATCGACCGAATCGAGCATGCACATCGTGCCGGCGTGCGGAATGTGCGCGGCAATCCACGCGTGGTCGAGCGGCGCGGTCAATACGACCGTCGTGGTCATCGCGCGCGCTCCGCGAAAGAGTCGGGCATCGCGACGTCGACCTGCACGCGCGTATCGGCCAGGTAATCGAGCACGACGCGCGTCGATTGCCGCGTGGCGAGCGCGTCCAGCAGCGGCAGCACGCGGGCGGCCGGATTGCCGGCGCGCAGTGCGTCGAGCTCGGCATGCGCGAGCGTCGTGGCGGGCGCATCGGTGAGCTGCACGTCGATGCGGGCGAGCGTGCGTTGGCTCGCTTCCGGCGCGAACACGAGCGCGACGCCGAACGCGTCGCCGATCGGCCGCACCGCACGCAACGGTTCCGGATAGTCGGTGTCGTACGCGATCAGCAGGCTCGGCACGCGATCGACGACGACCTGGCACAGGCTTTCGAGCAGGCCGGCGGCAAAGCTGCCGTCGTGCGCGCACAGCACGTTCGACGTCGCCATCGCGCGGGTCGCGATGCTCCAGTAGCCGGCCGGGGCGTTGTGCACCGAGTTGTGGAAGCGGGTCGGCGACAGCTGGCGATCGTCGCCGGCGAGCGTTTCGCAGATCGCGTGGCAGTTCTGGCCGTCGCCGCCGGATGCGCTGAACACGGTCGCGAGCGTCGCGGCGTCGCGGCCGCTCGCGGCCACCGCCGCGTGGCCGACCGCGAGCGCGGCGCGCACGACGGGGCCCGTGCGACGCCGCTCGGCGGACGGCAGCCCGGCGGGCGGCGGCAGTTCGGTGCGGGCGGCCGCGTAGGGCGCGCGGCCCGCGAGCACGTCGGCCGCGTGCGGCCAGTCGGTCAATCCCGGCCCGACGAGGCCGATGCTCTCGATGAACGCGGTGAGTGTCATGGCGGGCCTCAACGGCGGGCGCGACCGGCCACGTGCCGGGCGCGGCCGAGGATCAGGCTGCAATTCGTGCCGCCGAAGCCGAACGAATTGGAGAGGACGGCGCGCACGCGCGTGTCGCGGCTCGCGAGCACGTAGTCGGCGACGAGCGCCGGGTCGGGCTGCGTCGTGTTGACGCCGGCCGGCACGAATTGCTCGCGCAGCGCGAGCGCGGCGACGATCGCCTCCAGCGCACCGGCCGCGCCCAGCGTGTGGCCGGTCGCGCCCTTCGTCGAGCTGCACGGCGTGCGGGCGAACAGCGCGCCGAGCGCGCGGCTTTCCGCTGCATCGTTGCTCGGGGTCGCGGTGCCGTGCAGGTTCACGTAGTCGATATCGTGCGCGCCGAGGCCGGCGGATGCGAGCGCCTGCTCGATCGCGGCGCGCGCGCCGAGCCCTTCCGGATGCGGCGACGACATGTGATGCGCATCGCTCGATTCGCCGATGCCGAGCAGCAGGATCGCGTCGTCGTCGAGCGCAGCGGGCGGGTCGGGCACACGTTCGACGAGCGCGAACGCGGCGGCCTCGCCGATCGAGATGCCGTCGCGTGCCGTGTCGAACGGCCGGCATGGCCGGCGCGACAGCAGTTCGAGCGAATTGAAGCCGTACAGCGTCGTCAGGCACAGCGAATCGACGCCGCCGACGACGGCCGCGTCGATCAGTCCGGCCTCGATCATGCGGCGCGCGGAGCCGAACGCCTTCGCGCCGGACGAACACGCGGACGAGATCGCCATCGCCGGCCCGCGCAGCGCGAAATACGCGCGCACGAACGCGGCCGGCGAATACGGGTTGTGCGTGTGCGCATAGCGGAAATCGGCCGGCAGCGCGCCGCTCGCCGGATCGCGGCGCTGGTACGCGCGTTCGGTTTCGAGGATGCCGGCCGTGCTCGTGCCGACGAACACGCCGATGCGTGCGGCGCCGTAGCGCGCGGCGGCCGCCGCGACGCGGGCGTCGAAGCCGTCCTGCGTCAGGCCGAGTTGCGCGAGGCGGTTGTTGCGGCATTCGAAGTCGGCGAGATCGGCGCGCACGGGGTGCGCATCGACGCCGTCCACCGCGCCGATCCACGTGTCGAGATCCGCGCGCTCGAAGTTGCACGGCACGAGCCCGCCGCGGGCGCGGCGCAGCGCACCGAGGGTCGCGTCGAGGCCGCGGCCGATGCAGCTGGTGGCGGTGAAGTGCGAGAGCAGGAGAGGGTTCACGAGGGTCGCATCCGGTGGCCGGAACGGGCGCCGCAGCAGGGCTGGCAGGCGCGCCGTTCGCGGTCAGATTTTATCAAACGGGGGTGCCGGCACGCGCGGCTGGCCGGGCGGTTCGGGCGGTTCAGGCGCGAGCGCCGCGCGCAACGTGGTCCAGTGCAACTGCGCGTCGGCGGCCGCGCGCAGCACCGCGTGCAGCACGTCGAGCACGACCGGTTCGCCGCGCGCATCGCGTGCGGCATGACCGTCGTGGACCAGCAGGATGTCGCGCGCCTCGAGGCCGTGCAGCAGGCGGCGCGTGACGGTCGCGGCGTCGCGCGCCCGCGTGTCGAAGCCGCGCCGCGTCCAGCTCGCCAGTTGCAGCCCGAATTCGCACAGCACCGGTTCGAGAAACGGATTGCGCAGGCCGGCCGGCGCGCGGAAGAACAGCGGGCGCGTGCCGGCGATGTCGGTCAGCGTCTGCTGCGCGGCCGCGATCTCGCGCCGCAGCGCGGCCGGCCCCGACAGCGAGAACGTATGGCGGTGCCGCTGACTGTGGTTCTCCACCGCGTGACCACGCGCGACGATCGCCTCGATCCACCGCGGATGGCGGCGCGCGAGATCGCCGATGCAGAAGAACGTCGCACGCGCGTCGTAACGGTCGAGCAGGTCGAGCACGCGCGGTGTGACGTCCGGGTCCGGGCCGTCGTCGATCGTCAGCGCGATGCGGCGGCCCGCGCCGGCCGGCAGGCGCGTCCAGTTCGGGCCGAGCAGCGTGCTGCGCGGCCACAGGCCCGCCGCGGTCAGCGCGAGATGCGATGCGACCGCGCCACCGACGGCCCACGGCCACGTGGCCGGTTGCGCGACCACGGCGGCGGCCGCGCCCGCGTGCAGTGCCGCGGCGCCCGCGATCAGCGGCGTCGGCTTCCAGCGGCGTGCGTCGCCGGCGTGGCGCGGCGGCATGGACGACGACGCGTTCATGCGCGGCCTCCGCGTTCGCCATGACCGATCGTCGTCGCGGCGCGCGGCGCGAGAATCGCCGCGAACGCGAGCGCGAGCATCGCGCCGGGGCCGACGGTCAGCCCGAAGGTTTCGAGCAGCGGCACGCGCGACAGCGCGAGCAGCCCGAAGCCGGCGACCGTCGCGAGGTTCGCGATCAGCAGCGATACCAGCGTGTACGGCGTGACGGGCTGCGCATCCGCGCGCCGGCAGAAGAACAGCGCGTAGTTCGAGCCGACCGCGACGATCAGCAGCATCCCGACCAGGTGCAGGATCGTCAGTTGCACGCCGGCGAGCGCGAAGCCGGCCGTCACGACCAGCACGGCCGCGACGAGTGGCGCAAGGGCGCGCGCGGCGCGGCGCGGCGAGCGCAGCGCGATCAGCAGCAGCACGGCGATCGCGGCGAACCCCGCGAGCGACAGCCGGATGTCCTCGTGCACGTAGCTCACGTACAGGCGATCGGCTTCGGCCTTCATGTCGACGAACAGCGCATCGGGCACGCCCGCGCGCGCGACGGCGGCGCGAATCGGCGTCGCATCGAGGCTCGACGCCGGTTGCGCGGTGCGTGCGGCGTCCGGCGCACGCAGCGGCAGCATCGCGCTCCAGCGGCCGTCGCGTTCGGTCAGCAGCGCGTCGACGGCGAGCGCCATCGACGTGCCGTGCAGGTCCGCGCGCGTCAGCAGCGGCGCGTGACGCGCGGCGTCGACGTCGGTGAGGAACGGCGCGAACAGGTCGGGCTTCACCGCGATCGGCTGGTGCGCGACGGCATCGCGCATCCGCGCGGCAAGCGTGTTCGCATCCGGCAGGCTCGCCTGGCGGGCGCGCTGCGCGGCGTCGCTCGGCAGGTAGCGGGCCGGATTGTCGAAACCGCCGAGCGTGCCGCGCTCGACGAGCGGCTGCAATTGCGCGGCCACTTTTTCCGCGCCTTCTAGTGCGGCCTGTTCGGTCGGCGCGGTAATCACGACGAGGTAGCGCACGTCGGGCGCGCCGACGTCGGCGCGCAGCCGGGCGTCGAGCGCCTGCGCCGGTGCCGGTACGGGGCTGAGCGCGGCGAGCTCGCGGCTCCACAGGCCGTCGCGATGCAGCGCGAGCGTCGCGCAGGCGGCGACCACGAGCACCGCGAGCGGCCAGCGCAGCCGCGGCGCGGCGTCGGCCGCGCGCGCGAGCACGGCGCCGACGCGCGAGACGTCGCGGATCGCGACATGCTCGCCGCGCAGGTGCGGCAGCACGAAGCGCGTGACGAGCGCGGCGGCCGTCAGGCCGACGATCGAATACAGCCCGAGCTGCACGAGGCCCGGGAAGCCGGAGAACAGCATCGACGCGAACCCGCACACCGACGTCAGCACGCCGAGCCGGATCGTCGGCCAGTACGCGGCGACCCACGCGCGCGTCGCGTCGGCCGGGCGTGCCGTGCCGCGCGTGCCGGCCTGCGCCGATTGCACGAACAGGTAGATCGAATAGTCGACGGCTTCGCCGATCAGCGTCGTACCGAACCCGAGCGTCAGCCCGTGGACCGTGCCGAACGCGATGCTGACCGCCGCGATCCCGGCCGCGACGCCCGTCAGCACCGGCAGCAGGCCGAGCGCGAGCGTGCGCGGCGACCGGTACAGCGTGAGCAGCAGCGCGACGATCAGCACGACGCTCGCCGTCGACAGCCGCTCGACGTCGTGCCGGATCGTGTCCCGCGTGTCGACCGAGAACACGCCGGGGCCGGTCATCGCGAGCGTGGTGCCGGCCGCATTCGGCACGGCCTGCGTCGCGGCCGCGAACGCGCGGCGCACGGCGTCGATCGCGCGGGCCTGCGCATCGGTATCGGAGCCGGCGGCGGCCGTCTGCACGACCAGCACCGCGCGCGTGCCGTCGCGCGACGCCCACACGCCGTCGCGGCTCGCCGGTTCGGCCGCGCTGTCGAGCCCGTCGACGAGCGCGGCGACTTCGCCGGTCGGGTCGCGCGGCAGCATCGCCTTCGCGACGAGGCCGGCCGACGAACTCAGCAGGTCGAGGCTGTCGCCGAGCGCCTGGTGCAGGCCGTCGGCGCTGAAGCGCTGCGGCGTGACGGCCGGGCTCAGCAGGTAGCGATGAGCGAAGACGAATTGCCGGTCGCGCGCGTCGTTCGCGGCTTCGCCGTTGTGCACGGCCGCGAACCGCGGATCGGTGCGCAGCGTGCCGGCGACGCGCCGCGACAGCGCGGCGCGCGTGCCGGCATCGCCGCCGTCGATCGCGACGAGGATCAGGCGCGACACGATGCCGTCGCGCAACTGGTCGACGAGCACGCGCTGCCCGGCGCTCGGCGCATTCGGCAGGAACGCGGACAGGTCGGCCGTGAACTGCGCGCGCCCGATCGCGACGCCGCACGCGACGAGCGCGAGCAGCCACACGAGCACCGCGCGCTGCCGCCACGCGGGTGGGCGACGCGTGACGGGCGAGGGGCGCGTACGATCGTCCATCAGTTCGCGTGCGCCGCGACGGGTTGCAGGCGCATCACCGAACGATCGCCGTCGGCCTGCCGGATCGCGACGCTGCGCAACACGTCGCGCGTGCCGTCGAGCGTGATCGTGCTGACGACCTTCAGCATCCGCGAGTCGAGCGGCGTGAGCGTCAGCGTCCAGTCGTCGCCGCGTCCGGCAAGGGCGACCTTGTACACCTGTTCGAGCGCGAAGCGGTTGCCGGCGAGCGTCGCGCGGATGCTGTCGATGAACGCGCCGAGTTCCGGATAGCGCGCGAGCGCGAGCGTGTATTTGCGGTTGTTGCGCTCGACGGTGAGCATGTCGCCGTCGACGACGAGGTGTTCGGGCGTCGGGCGCAGCGTGTGCTTTTCCAGATGATCCGGCGCGACGAACACCAGTTCGCCCGACGATTCGATCGGCTGCGTGGCGATCGACAGGGTCTTCGTCTCGGTGAAGGTCGCGCGGCCCGACTTGTGCTGCGCGAGCGTCGACATCAGCCGGTCGAGGGTCCAGGCCGTTCCGGTATCGGCCGCGTGCGCGGGCACGGCCAGCGCGATCGCGGCGGCGGTGGCGGCGACCACGCGGATAACACCGGCGATGCGGGGCGACGAAAACGGGAGCAGGCAGCGGCGAACGGCGGTCATGCGTCGGAATCCCTCGTGGCGGGCAGGTCGGCGCCGGCGTGCGCCGCCTCGCGGCGCGCGGTTGCGGCCACGGCATCGCCGCCTTGCCAGAAATCGAAATAGTTGAACCAGTTGTACGGCGCCGCGCGGCAGTACCGGTCGAGCAGCGCGACGTAGCGCGCGAGCGCCGCGTCGACCGCCGCCGCGCGCGCATCGCGCCGCACGTCGGAGAAATCGGCGAGCGTCTCGAAGTGCACATCGTAGCGGTTGCCGTCGCGATAGAGGCCCGTCATGAAGATCACCGGGCGCTTCAGCATCGCGGCCATGTAAAGCGGCCCGAGCGGGAACGCGGCCGGCGCGCCGAGCAGCGGCACGCGCCGCAGCGACGCGGCCGCGTCGTCGAGCAGCGTGCGGTCGGCGAGCATGCCGACCATGCAGTTCGCGTCGAGGCGCTCGCGCACCTTCAGCATCGAGTCGACCTGGCCGAGCGGAATCACCTCCGGCTGCGCGGCCGGGTTCACCGCCGCGAGCGTCGCGTTGATCTTGCGCGCGTTCTTCTCGTACATCGTGACGACCACGCGCAGGTCCGGATGCGTGCGGCCGATCGCGCGCACGACTTCGAAGCTGCCGAGATGCGCGCCCATCAGGAACGCGCCACGTCCGCCCGCGAGCGCATCGTCGACGAGCGTTTCGCCGTGCAGCCGGATGTCGAACAGGTCGAAGCGCCCGTTCATCAGGTACACGCGATCGTGGATCGTCGCCGCGAACGTGAACACGTGCCGATAGACGTCGCGCCAGCGCGCGGGGCGCCCGAGCACGCGGCGCAGGTAGTCGCGCGACGCCGCGCACGCGGCCGGCGAGAACAGCACGAAATACGTCGCGATCAGGTGCAGCACGATACGCGCGCGCGGCCGGCCGAAGCGCAGCGAGATCCACGTCATCACGCGCAGCAAGCCCGCGTTGCTGCGCTCCTGGCGTTCGGCCCATGCGGTGCGCTTCATGGCTGCGCGCCATCCTGCACGGACGGTGGTGCTGACAGCACGCCGGTCGCGACCTCGCGCGACCCGGTGCGCACCGTGAAACGGATCGCGCCGCTGGCCGCCGCGTCGTACGCGAGATCGAGCGGTTCGCCGGGCGCGACCGGGCTCAGGAATTTCGCGGACCCGAGCCGCCACGCATGCAGCGGACGGTTCATCGCCGCGCCGATCATGTGGATCGCGTGATCGAGCAGCACGACGCCCGGCACGACCGGATGGCCGGGGAAGTGGCCGGGCAGCGCGGGGTGGTCGGCGGCAATCGTGAACGCGAGCGCGGACGAGGGCGTGCGGGCCGGGTCGCGCCCGGCCGGCGGCGTGGGCGTCGCGCCCGAGGCACGCGCATGTTGCGCCACGAGCGCCGCCAGCACGTCGCGCGGCAGCTTGCCCGTTTCGTTGCGCGGCAGCGCATCGACGAACACGAGCGGGCGCGGCATGAACGCCGGATCGATCCGCTCGCGCAGCGCGCGTTGCAGATCGGCGGCCGAGAGCGTCGGCGCGACGACCAGCGCGACGAGCCGCGTGACCGGCTCGAGGGCGGTGTCGCCGTGCGCCGGCGCGGCTTCGTCCGGCATGAAGAACACGCCGTCGACCACCTCCGCGATCGCGTTGAGCTGATGGTTCAGGTACGCGAGCGACGTGCGCTTGCCGGCGATGTTGACGAGGTCGGCCTTGCGGCCGTGCAGCAGGAACCGGCCGTCGCCGAGCAGTTCGAGCGCATCGCCCATCGGCACGGGCGCCTCGACGTGCCCGCCCGATACCCACACGGTCGGCCCGCTGTCGTCGCCGTCCGGTGCGTCGCGGGCATCGAGCCGGATGTCCGGGAACCGTTCCCACGCCGCGCCTTGCGACGTGCGACGGGTCGCGATCTGACCGGTCTCGGTGCTGCCGTAGATCTCGACGAGCGGCGCGTCGAGCGCGGCCTCGGCTTCGCGCGCGAGCTTTTCCGACAGCGGCGCGGTGGCCGACAGCACCAGCGCCGCGCGCGGCAGCGCATGGCCGGCGGACAGCAGCGCGCGCAGGTGGATCGGCGACGTGACGAGCACGCGCGGCTGCGGGAGCGCGTCGAGTTCGTCGCGAATGTCGCTCGGGTAGAACGGCTGGCGGTTGCTGAACGCGAGGCCGCCGATCAGCGCGAGCAGCACCGTCGACTCGAAACCGTACATGTGTTGCGCGGGCACCGTGCCGATCAGCGTCGCCGCACGGCCGTCGAGCAGCCCGAGCCGCTCGGCCGCCGCGCGCACGCAGCCGACCAGGAAGCCCCAGGTCTTGCGGTGCGGCACCGGCGCGCCGGTCGAGCCGGACGTGAACACGTAGGCCATGATCCGCGCGGCGTCGATTTGCGGGACGGCGAACGGCGCATCGGCCGCCGGTTCGCCCGGCGCGGCGTCGGGATACGCGAAGCGCGGCAGGTCGATCGCGCAGTCGGGCGCATCGTGCAGGCAGAACGCATCGGGCGCGAACGACGCGAGCTGGCGGACCATTTCCGGCGTGTGCGTCGACGGCAGCAGGCTGATCTTGCCGGCGACGAGCGCCGCGCACAGGCTGACCGCGAAGCGATAGCGGTCGCGGCACACGTTGAACACGTGGCCGCCGGCGGGCAGCGCGGCGGCCACGCGCGCGACGTCGGCGACGAACGCGCGCACGGTGACGGGAGAGCCGTCGCGCCAGGCGATCGTCCGGTCGGGCGAGGAATGGAATACCAGCGGGTGAGTCGGCATAAATCGGTCAAGACGGGAACGAAGGCCGGCGCGGCCATGGAGCCGCGCCGGTCATGAATTCATCGCGAGGCCTGCGATGCGTGGGTCGACGCGCGATACGCGCGCACCGCGTCGACCATTCGCGGCCGCGGCTCGTGCGGCAGCGCGATACGCCGGCACGCATGCTCGGCGGCGAACATCACGGCGACGAGCGGCAGCGACAGGTAGTTCGCGAAAGTCGACCACGTGACGATCGGCGCGGTCGCGAACAGCAGCGTCGACACGGCGGCGGTCGCGACGAAGAACAGCGTCCACGCGAGCGTGATCCGGCGCGTGTAGCGCGCGACGGCCGGCGTGACGGTGCCGTGGATCATCGCGGCGAAGCGGGTGCACAGCGGCACGTCGCCGGCCACGAGCGTGCGGCCGAACAGCAGCGCCATCGCGACGTTGAAGCTCGCGTGCTCCAGATACAGGCCCCATTCGAAGTGCTGAGCGAGCGGCGCGCGCGCGGCCCACAACGCGGCGGCGGCCAGCAGCCATGCCGGCACGAGCCACGCGCGCCGGGGCGAGCGCAGCGCCACGCCGAGCGCGAGCAGCAGCGGCGGCACGAGCGCCATCGCGAGGCCGACGCCGTGCGCGCCCGGTGTCGCGCTCGCGTAGTGCGCGCCAATCTGGTACGCGGCCACGGCGCCGACCGCTGCGACGCCGCGCACGACGGGCAGCAGCCGGCTCATCGACGGCCTCCGGGCGCACGGCGCGCGCACCGGCCGGCGGCCGGGCTGCAGCGGCTGACGGGCGGGCGAACCGGAACGGGGCGCAAGGGCGGACGCGGCATCACTGGAAACATCGGGCGGATCGTGGCCGGACGCGGGGTCGGGCCGTCAAACATCATATGAATGGCGGCCGGGACGCGAGTCCGGGCCGATGGTCGGGCACGCTCATTTTAGGGCCGCGGCGGGGCGGCTTCGGGCCGCCCGCGACCGGGTTTTGTAACCGATTGTATGGCACCGGGCGAACGGTTTCGCGGGGTCGGTCCATTTCCATCCAAAGCGGCTCAAGCGTCTCGTCCATTCCCGTGCGCAACGGGCCGCGGCGCCGGCTAGCGAGTCTGTAACCATTCGCGGTATACGACCCGATACCCATCGTCTAGAATCCGCGTAACTTTTACAAACGATCCCCACATGACGCAGGCGGGGAAGCCGGCAGACGCCGGAGGGACGGAGATTTGCACGCGCCGGGCGTGCACGACGGTTGCCGTTTCCGGGCGCCTCCCGCTGCCATGGGCCGCCTGCCCGCACGCATGATGAACGCACTGGAACAAGAGCTCGCCACGCTGATCATCGGCGAACTGAATCTCGAAGACGTCCCGCTCGAAACAGTGACGGCCGACACCCCGCTGTATGGCGAAGGTTTCGGGCTCGACTCCATCGACATCCTGGAAATCGCGCTGCTGATCTCGAAGAAATACGGCTTCGAACTGCGCTCGGACAATCCGGACAACCAGACGATCTTTGCGACGCTCGGTGCGCTGGCTGCCTACGTCGCCGCGCATCGCACGAAGTGACGGCGTCGCTCGGCGGACGATGCGCGACGGCATCGATCGAGGGGAAAACGCGATGAACGGAGCAAGGCGATGCGGGCGCTCGTGACGGGCGGCAGCGGTGTGCTGGGGCAGGCGATCTGCACGGCGCTCGCGCAGGCCGGCCATGAAGTGTGGGTGCATGCGAACCGCCATCTCGCGCAGGCGGAGGCGGTCACGCAGCAGATCGTCGCGGCCGGCGGCGCCGCGCACGCGATCGCGTTCGACGTGACCGACGCCGACGCGACGCTCGCCGCGCTGCAGCCGTTCATCGACGATGCGCCGGTGCAGATCCTCGTCAACAACGCTGGCATCCACGACGACGCGCCGATGGCCGGCATGTCGCGCCGGCAATGGCACAGCGTGATCGACGTGACGCTCAACGGCTTTTTCAACGTCACGCAGCCGTTGCTGCTGCCGATGATCCGCACGCGGCGCGGACGGATCGTCAACATCGCATCGGTGGCCGGCGTGACGGGCAATCGCGGGCAGGCCAACTACGCGGCCGCGAAGGCGGGGCTGATCGGCGCGACGAAGTCGCTGTCGCTGGAGCTCGCGTCGCGCGGCATCACCGTGAACGCGGTGGCGCCGGGCATCATCGCGTCGCCGATGGCCGAACAGGCGTTTCCCGCCGAACGCATCAAGCAGCTCGTGCCCGCGCAGCGCGCGGGCCGGCCCGACGAAGTCGCGGCGATGGTCGCGTATCTCGTGTCCGACGCCGCGGCCTATGTGACGGGGCAGGTGTTGTCCGTCAACGGCGGGCTCGCATGACGAAGCGCGCCGCGTGGGCCTGACGTAACGCAACGCGGTGCAGGGCCGCGTGATCGCGCGGCCCGTGCCGCATCGTGAGGAAATCGAAGTGTCCGTGCATCCAGTCGACGCCGAACGGCGTCCGTGTCCGATGTTGCCCGCCGCCGCGCCTGCGGCCGCGCCGTTCGCGCACGGCGGCGGCCGCGCGCTGCGGCTCGTCCAGGCGAGCCATGCGAGGCTCGTCGCGCTGCTGCACGATGCGCGCGGCCGGGCTGACGGATTCGATCGCGTGTTTCCCGGCGCGCTGGGCGCGGTGTGCATCGGCGCGGCGGGAACACCGGACGCATCGCGCGCGGCCGCCATGGCGCGGATGCTGACCGATGCCGCGCCCGGCCTGCCGGTCGCACCGGTACAGATGGCGCTGCTCGGCGCCGACGTCGCACCGGACGATGCGGTCTGCGAAGTGTGGCAATGCGATGCGCACGACCTGCGCAGCGAACGGCGCGGTGCGCTGCACTACCGCTACAGCGAAGCGGCGGGGCTCGTGTTCGGCAGCCTCGTCGTGCACGAGACGGACGCGGCGGACGACGCGCCGCGCGACGGCGGCACGCCGCTCGAACGCGCGACGTTCGACGCGTACCGCGCGCTGTTCGAGCTGCTCGATACGCTGGGCATGCCGCATCCGCTGCGGATCTGGAACACCGTGCCGGCAATCAATGCGGTGCAGTTCGGGATCGAGCGCTATCGTCAGTTCAATATCGGCCGTCAGCAGGCGTTCGACGCGTGCCGCCGCGCACTGACGGGCGGCGTGCCGGCCGCGTGCGCGCTCGGCTCGGTCGTGCCGGTCGCCGGCGATGCGTCGCCGGCCGCGCCGCTCGCGATCCATTTCCTCGCGAGCCGCACGCCGGCCGA
This sequence comes from Burkholderia sp. EMB26, assembly GCF_024730645.1. NCBI lineage: Bacteria > Pseudomonadati > Pseudomonadota > Betaproteobacteria > Burkholderiales > Burkholderiaceae > Burkholderia > Burkholderia sp. EMB26. The sequence goes on along the minus strand of NZ_CP078070.1, from coordinate 3,116,044 downwards.
TTCCATCGAGAATCCGCGCCAGGTGAGCGCCTATCACTATCCGGCGCAGTACGGCCCGCGCGCGCCGACGTTCGCGCGCGCCGCCGCGTGGGCCGACGGCGACGCGACGCCGGTGCTGTTCGTCTCGGGCACCGCGAGCATCGTCGGGCACCGCACCGTGCATCGCGGCGACGTCGTCGCGCAGACGCGCGAGACGGTCGCGAACCTCGCGGCGGTGCTCGAGCAGGCCGCGCGGCAGGGGCACGGCCCGTTCTCGCTCGCGGACCTCGGCTATCGCGTCTACGTGCGCGATGCAGGCGACACCGCGGCGCTGGCCGCGATCGGCCGCGTGCTGCGCGAGGCCGCCGGTCCTCACGTGCGGCCGCTGTTCGTGCATGCGGACGTGTGCCGCGACGACCTGCTGGTCGAGATCGAGGCCAGCGCCGGGCATGCGATGGAGTGGCTGTCATGAAGCGCGAGAGCCTCACGATCCGGCCACCGGTCGGGCAGGCGGCCGGGGTCGACGAAGCGTGCCGGCGTTCGTCGGCCGGTCATACACTTTTGTCAGGATCCCCGTCTTCGTCATCGGCTGTTTCCATGTTCAAGCTGCACGCGTCGCCCACTCATCTCGTCCTGATTCCGAGCTACAACCCGGGCGCCAAGGTCGACACGACCGTGCGCCATGCGCGCGCGCAGTGGAACCCGGTGTGGGTCGTCGTCGACGGCAGCACCGACGGCAGCGCCGAACGGCTGCAGGCGATGGCCGAGCGCGATCCCGGCTTGCGCGTGATCGTGCTGCCGGAGAATCGCGGCAAGGGCGCCGCGGTGCTCGCGGGGCTCGACGCGGCGGCCGCGAGCGGCTTCACGCACGTGCTGACGATGGATTCCGACGGCCAGCATCCGGCCGACCTGATTCCCGCCTTCATGGCGGCATCGCAGGCCGCGCCCGACGCGATGGTGCTCGGCGTGCCGAAGTTCGACGCGAGCGCGCCGCAGTTGCGCGTGCAGGGGCGCCGGCTGTCGAACGCGTGGGCCGACCTCGAGACGCTGTGGGCCGGGATCGGCGATTCGCTGTACGGTTTTCGCGTGTATCCGGTCGCGCCGCTGGCGGCGATCATGCGGCGCCAGCCGTGGATGCGCGGCTTCGACTTCGATCCCGAAGCCGCCGTGCGGCTGTGCTGGGCCGGCGTGCGGCCGATCCGCATCGACGCGCCGGTGCGCTATTTCGGCCGGGACGAAGGCGGCGTGTCGCACTTTCACTACGGCCGCGACAACGCGCTGCTCGCGTGGATGCACCTGCGCCTGTTCGCCGGCTTCGCGATGCGGCTGCCGATGCTGGTCGCCCGGCGTCTGACGCGGCGGCACGACCAGACGGCCTGAGCGAAGAGCCGGCCGTTTCCTTCGCGGTCGCCGCCCCGCGTGCGGCGATTACCCTGCTTTTCGTCGCCAATCCGGTGCCGGATCGCCGCGTCATGTCAATCCACCGAGTAATGAACGTGTCATCCGATGTAAACATCTGGTAATTTTCTGCCGGATTATGCAAAATCGCCGCTCCCAAATACAACTATCGAGGGATTCCGGGATGCAACTCAAGAAAGCGGTGGCGGCGTGTGGCGTGGCGTTCCTGTTGAGCGCATGCGGCGGGGTACAGAGCCTTGACGCGAACAGCCTGACGTCGGCGGGGACCAACCTGTACAAGGCAGCGACGCTGTCGGACAGCGACATCGCCGCGCTGTCGAACGAATCGTGCAAGTCGAGCGACGCCGAATCGAAGATCGCGCCGGCGAACAGCGCCTACGCGAAGCGCCTGACGAAGGTGATGAAGGGCTTCGGCGACATGACGCTGAACGGCCAGAAGATCAACTACAAGGTCTACCTGACCAAGGACGTCAACGCGTGGGCGATGGGCAATGGCTGCGTGCGCGTGTACAGCGGCCTGATGGACATGATGAACGACGACGAGCTGCGCGGCGTGATCGGCCATGAAATGGGCCACGTCGCGCTCGGCCACTCGAAGAAGGCGATGCAGACCGCATACGCGGTGAGCGCGGCGCGCAGCGCGGCCGGCGCGGCCTCGCCGGGCGTGGCGGCACTGTCGAGCTCGCAGCTCGGCGACATCACCGAGAAGTTCATCAACGCGCAGTTCTCGCAGTCGCAGGAAAGCGCGGCCGACGACTACTCGTTCGACCTGATGAAGCAGAAGGGCATGAGCCAGAAGGGCCTCGTCACCGGCTTCCAGAAGCTCGCGCAGATGGACGGCGGCCAGAGCTCGATGATGAGCTCGCACCCGTCGTCGGCGAGCCGCGCGCAGCACATCCAGGATCGCATCGCGAAGGGCAGCTGATCGCGCGGCGGAGCGCCGGCCGTTCGCGCCGGCGATCGGCAAGCGACATGAAAAACCCCACGCTCGTGGTTCGGGCGTGGGGTTTTGTTTTGGGCCGTGCCTGCGCGCCGCTTACGGCACCATCCCCGGCAGCACGTACGCCTGCACGAGCGTGATCAGCCCGACGATCACCGCGAACAGCAGGCTGTGCCGCACCGTGAAGCGGAACAGCTCGGATTCCTTGCCGACGAGGCCCGTCGCCGCGCACGCGACCGCGATCGATTGCGGCGAGATCATCTTCGCGGTCACGCCGCCCGTCGTGTTCGCGGCGACCGCGAGCGTCTCCGGCACGCCGAGCTGATGGGCGGTGGCCTGCTGCAGCGAGCAGAACAGCGCGTTCGACGACGTGTCCGAGCCGGTCAGGAACACGCCGAGCCAGCCGAGGAACGGCGAGAAGAACGGGAACGCGGCGCCGGTCCCGGCCAGCATCAGCGCGAGCGTCGACGACATCCCCGAGTAGTTCGCGACGAACGCGAACGCGAGCACGAGGCCGATCGACAGGATCGGGCGCGTCAGTTCAGTCAGCGTCTCGCCGAACGTGACGCAGGCGTCGCGCGGCTTCATCCGCAACAGCGCCATCGAGATCAGCGCGGTCACGAGAATCGCGCTGCCGACCGCCGACACGAGATCGATCTTCAGCACCGCGTCGAGCGCCTTCGGCGTCGCGGCGATCGGCGCGGTCTTCACGACGAGCTGGTCGAGCCCGGCCACGTGAAATTTCAGCACGGTCGACGCGAGCGCGCCGTGCGCGGCGAACAGCGCCTTGAACGGTGCGATGCTCCACACGGTGACGACGGCCGTCAGGATCAGGAACGGCGACCACGCGCGCACGGTCTGCGCGAGCGTGTACGGCGACGGCTGGCGGCTCGTGCCGGAGCCGTTGCCGCCTGTACCGAACCCCGCGAGCGCCGCACCGCCGCCGGACGCGACGATGCCGCCCGCCGTCTGCTTCGCGCGGCTCGGCTGCCAGACCTTCAGGAACGCGGCGAGCGCGACGAGGCTGACGAGCGACGACGTGATGTCCGGCAGCTCGGGCCCGATGTGGTTCGACGTGAAGTACTGCGTCACCGCGAAGCTGCCGCCCGCCACGAGCGCGGCCGGCCAGGTCTGCCGCACGCCGCGCAGCCCGTCCATCATGAACACGAGCCAGAACGGCACCGCGAGCGACAGCAGCGGCAACTGGCGGCCGGCCATCGCGCCGATGTGGAACGCATCGATGCCCGTCACCTGCCCGGCGACGATGATCGGGATGCCCATCGCGCCGAACGCGACCGGCGCGGTGTTCGCGATCAGGCACAGCCCGGCCGCGTGCAGCGGCTTGAAGCCGAGGCCGACGAGCAGCGCGGCGGTGATCGCGACGGGCGCGCCGAAGCCGGCCGCGCCTTCGAGGAACGCGCCGAACGAGAAGCCGATCAGCAGCATTTGCAGGCGCTGGTCGTCGGTGATCGACAGCACGGACGCGCGGATGATGTCGAACTGGCCGGTCTTCACGACGATCTTGTACAGGAACACGGCCGCGACGATGATCCACGCGATCGGCCACAGGCCGTACGCGAAGCCGAAGCCGGCGGCCGCGAGCGCCTGCGGCACGGGCATCCCGTACGCGAGAATCGCGACGCCGAGCGACAACAGCAGCGTGATCGCGGCCGCGACGTGGCCCTTCATCCGCAGCGCGGCCAGCGCGACGAAAAAGAAGATGATCGGAATCGCGGCGACGAACGCCGACAGCCCGAGGCTGCCGAGCGGGGTGTAGATCTGGTGCCAAACCTGCATGGGTGTCTCCTCCATGGATTTATCGGGGTACGGGTTTGAAAGCGGGTGCTATTCGGGCTGGCCGCGTGCGCGCAGCAGGTCGGACAGGCTGCGCGGCGCCGGTTCGAGCGGCGTGCGGTGCTGCGTCCAGCCCATCTGTTTCGCGGGCGTCAGCGCGCGCAGGCGCGTCGCGGTCCAGCGGAAGGCGCGGTACGCACGCGGATGCGCGAACGCACCCGACCAGAAGCGCCACACGAGTTCTTCCGCGCGGTGGTAGTTCGCGCCCTGGCCGCGCAACGGATGCGCGACCGGCTCGTCGGGCTTGCGGTTCGCTTCGGTGCGCAGCCGCACGAGCAGTTGCGGGATCGGGATCCGCACCGGGCACACCTCGCCGCAGGCGCCGCACAGCGTCGACGCGGTCGGCAGGTCGGCCGTCGCGTCGAGGCCGAGCAGGTGCGGCGAGATGATCTTGCCGATCGGGCCCGGGTAGGTCGTGCCGTACGCGTGGCCGCCGATGCGCGTATAGACGGGGCAGTGATTCATGCACGCGCCGCAGCGGATGCACTGCAGCGTCGCGCGCAGTTGTTCGTCCGCGTACGCCTGCGTGCGGCCGTTGTCGAGCAGCACGAGATGCAGCTCGCGCGGGCCGTCGCGTTCGCCGTCGCGGCGCGGGCCGGAGATCAGGTTGAAGTAGGTCGTGATCGCCTGGCCGGTGGCCGAGCGCGTGAGCAGGCTCGACAGCGGCACGATGTGCTCGAGCTTCTCGACGACCTTCTCGATTCCCATGATCGCCACGTGCGTGTCGGACACCGTCGTCGACAGGCGGCCGTTGCCTTCGTTCTCGACGAGCCACAGCGTGCCCGTGTCGGCGGCCGCGAAGTTCACGCCCGACAGGCCGATGTCGGCTTCGGCGAACGCACGGCGCAGCGCGCGCCGGCCGGTCTGGATCAGTTCGTCGACGTCTTCCGTGTAGCGCGTGCCGGGCAGGTGCGCCGCGAACAGTTCGGCGATGTCGCCGCGGGTCTTGTGGATCGCCGGCATCACGATATGCGACGGCTTTTCGCCCGCGAGCTGCACGATGAATTCGCCCATGTCGGATTCGATGCAGTCGACGCCGTGCTCCGCGAGGTAATGGTTCAGCTCGATTTCCTCGCTCGCCATCGACTTGCCCTTGATCACGCGGCGCGCCTTCTTTGCCTGCGCGATGCCGAGCACGATCGCGTTCGCGTCGGCGGCGGTCTCGGCCCAGTGCACGTGCACGCCGGCTTCGGTGAGCTTCGTCTCCAGCCGTTCGAGCAGCACGGGCAGTTGCGCGAGCGCATGCTGCCGCACGGCTTCGCCGAGATCGCGCAACCGTTGCAGCTCGGTGTCGTCGGGGAACTGCGTCGCACGCTTGCCCTGCAGGAAGTCCATCGCGCCGCGAAAGCTCTGGCGCAGCGCCGGATCGTCGAGCGCGGCGCGCGCACGGGTCTTGAAGTCGCCGGGGGCGACGAATTGCAGCGGGTGGTTGCTCATCGCGGCAGGTCCTCGCAGGCGGGGGCGGCCGGCGGCGCGGCCGAATCGGTGACGATCACGACCCACAGGCGGCGCGGGCCGTGTGCGCCATAGGCGAGCGTCTGCTGGATGTCGGACGTCTTCGACGGGCCCGATACCAGCACGAGATTGGTCGGCATGCCGGCTTGCCAGCGTTCCGCGTGCACGGCGGCGTGCAGGTCCGCATGCACCGTGTTCGCGTGAACGAGCGCGATGTGCAGCGGCGGCACCAGCGACACCGTGCGCGGCGTGCCGGCATCGGGCGCGAGCACGACGGTGCCGGTGGCCGCGATGCCCGAGCGCGCGACGGTGAAGCCGGCGTCGATCGTGTCGAACAGTTCGGCCTTCCATGCGTCGATCGGCCGGTCGAACGGTACGGGTGCGACCGTCTCGGGCAGCGCGCGGGCGAGCGCCGCGGATTCGGCGCGGGCCGGGTCGAGCAGCAGGCGGCGCACGCCGGCGTCGGCGAGCCGCGCGGCCAGCTGCGCGGGCCATGCGTCGGCGCTCGCGCACCAGACGTCCGCGTGCGAGGCGGCGAGCGCGGTCTGCATCGTCTGCGCGAGTGCAAGAGGATCGGGCGCGACTCGCGTACGCCGTGCCGCGTAGTGTGTGTCGATGCGCGCGTCGAGTGCAGCGGCCGCGTTCGTCGCGACACCCGGGGCGGCCGCGCGCAGCCGCGCGAGGATCGCGTTGCGCGCGCTCATTGCGACTCTCCGCGCAGCGAGCCGGCGCCGGCCGTGCGGCGCCACAGGAAGCTCGCGAGATGCTCGACCGGCAGCGGCGCGCCGGCCTTGGCCGCGGCGTGGCCGATGTTCAGCAGGCAGCCGCAGTCCGCCGACACGAGCCGGTCGCAGCCGGTCGCGCAGGCCGACGCGACCTTGTCGCGCACCATCGCGCCGGAGATGTCCGGATGCTTCAGCGAGAACGTGCCGCCGAAGCCGCAGCATTCGGACTCGCGTTCGTGTTCGATGCGCGTCACACCCGGCAGCGCGTCGACGAGCGCGACGCCGTGCACGCGCGTGCCCATCTCGCGCCGCGCCGCGCACGACGTGTGCAGCACGACGCGTTCGTCGGGCCCGGCGCCGGTCGCGATCGCGTCGAGCCGTACGTCGAGCACGTGGACGAGGAATTCGGCGAGTTCGTAGGTCCGCTCCGCGATCGCGCGCGCCTTCGGGCCGTGAACGGGATCGTCGGCGAACAGCGCCGGCCAGTGGTGCCGGATCATGCCCGCGCACGAGCCGGACGGCACGATCACCGGCCACGGTTGCGCGAACAGGTCGAGCTGCGCGGCCGCGACGCGGCGCGCTTCGTCGGGGTTGCCGCTGCTGTAGGCCGGTTGCCCGCAGCAGCTCTGGCCGCGTGGATAGTGGACCGTCAGGCCCTCGCGTTCCAGCAGGCGGACCGCGTCGAGCCCCGCTTCGGGGACGAACAGGTCGACCAGGCAGGTCGCGAACAGATAGACGTGCGCGGGGGCGGTGGGGTACGGCCTTGGGTTCATGTCTCGCTCCAGAGGCGACGGCCCGGCATGCGGAGCGTCGATTTCGCTGCATAATTCCCGCGTCCGCGCCGTAGCTCAAATTGGTTGGGCCAATCGGCGCGGCACGCATTCCGCGGGGAGACGCGACGATGGCAGCGATGACGGCACGGGGCCGGACCGAAGTGGTGATGCGCAAGATCGAGACGGCGCTGCTCGACGGCACGTGGCCGGCCGGCGCGCGGCTGCCGGCCGAGCGCGTGCTCGCGCAGCAGTACGGCGTCGCGCGCAATACGGTGCGCGAGGCGACCCAGCGGCTCGTCGCGCGCGGGCTGCTGCAGAGCCGGCGCGGCGCGGGCGTCTACGCGACGGACCAGTTGCGCGCCGGCATCGCGTCGCCGTGGGGCCAGCTGGTCGCCGATCATCCGGCGCTGCGCGACGACATCCTCGAATTCCGCCGCGTGCTGGAAGGGGCGACCGCCTATTTCGCCGCGCTGCGGGCCGATGCGAACGACCGGCGCCGGATCCGCGCGCTGCTGCGCGAGCTCGAAACCGCGCACGCGAACGACGACGCGGCCGTCGAGGCCGCGACCGACGCGAAGCTGCACGAGGCGATCGCGCTCGCGTCGCACAACACGATGTTCCTGCACCTGCATACGAGCGTGATCGGAATGTTGCGCGAGCACATTTCGATCAACGTGGCCGGGATGACGATGGAGGACGAGCAGGCATCCGAGTTGCTCTTGCTGCAGCACCGGGTCGTGTGCGAGGCGATCTGCGCGCAGCGGCCCGAGGAGGCGCGCACCGCGATGCAGACGCATATCGACTACGTGCGCAGCCATTTCGAACGCAGCGGCGATACGTCGTGAGATTGGTCGGACCAGTGACGGCGGCAGCCCGCGCGGCGGCCGGTCGCGCATCGCGCGCCACCCTGCCCGGCGCGCGGTGCGGCTGCGCGGCCCGCGCGATTGACCGGTTCGTCGGGCGCCTACTAGAATCGACCGGAACCGCTTGTCAGCCGCGCGCCGCGGCGATGACGTGCCCATTGATCCGACTGTCGAGGAAGCTTCCGTGCTCACGTCCTTGATCCGGCGCGCACCGGTCGCGCTGTCGTGGCGCGCCGCCTGCCGCCAGGCCCGCGCGCTGGTCGTCTGCGCGCTGCTGCCGCTCGCCGCGTGCGCGACGCATCCGCCCGCCACCTCGCTCGATCGCCCGGTCTCCCACGCGTTGTCCGCCGATACCGCGACGCCGCTGCGCGATGCGCTGGCCGCGCCGGAAGCCGCGCATCCGGGGCAGTCGGGCTTCCGGCTGCTGGCCGACGGCGCCATCGCGTTGCAGATGCGCATCGCGCTCGCGCGAGCGGCGACGAAGACGCTCGACATGCAGTACTACATCGCGACCGAGGATACGACCGGCAAGCTGCTGCTCGGCGCCGCGCTGTACGCGGCCGATCGTGGCGTACGCGTGCGGATGCTGGTCGACGACCTGAACTTCGACGATATCGACCGCGTGATGGCCGCGCTGAATACGCACCGGAACATCGAGATCCGCGTGTTCAACCCGTTCGGCGCGTCGCAGCGCGGCATGGTCGAGCGCACGACCAACTTCTTCACGCGGATCGACAGCTTCACGCGCCGGATGCACAACAAGGCGATGATCGCCGACAACCAGATCGCGATCGTCGGCGGCCGCAATCTCGGCGACGAATACTTCAGCGCGAGCCCGACGCTGCAGTTCCGCGATCTCGACGTGCTCGCGGCCGGCCCGGTGACGAACGACATCTCGAAGAGCTTCGACGACTACTGGGCGAGCGCGAGCAGCTATCCGTTGCGCGTGCTCAATCATCAGACGTTCGATCCGAAGGATCTCGACGCGATGCGCGACGAGCTGCGCGACCACTGGCGCAAGAACGCCGATCCGTACAACGCGAAACCGCTGAACGCGACGCCGCTCGCCCGGCAGATCGCGCGCGACGAACTCGAGCTCGTGTGGGCGCCGGCCGAATTCGAGGTCGATGCGCCGGACAAGGTCGCGCGGCCGACCGGCACCTACGTGAGCCCGCCGATGCAGCGGCTGGCCGAGCTGACGCGCGGCGCGCAGAAGGAATTCCTCGCGTTCTCGCCGTACTTCGTGCCGCACGACGCCGGTGTGAAGATCCTCGGCGACACGACCGCGCGCGGCGTGCGCGTCGCGATCGTCACGAATTCGCTCGCGGCGACCGACGCGGTCGCGGTGCAGGCCGGCTATGCGCCGTATCGCGTGCCGTTGCTGCAGCGCGGCGTCGAGCTGTACGAGTTCAAGTCGCAGCCGGACCAGCAGCCCGCGCGGCTGTTCGGTTCGCGCTCGCGCGCGAGCCTGCATGCGAAGGCGTACGTGATCGACCGGCAAATCCTCGTGATCGGCTCGCTGAACCTCGACCCGCGTTCAGCGTACCTGAACACCGAGCTCGCGCTCGTGATCCACAGCCCGGTGCTCGCGCAGCAGGCCGCGGCGATCTTCGCGCGCGTGACGCAGCCGGACGAAAGCTACCGCGTCACGCTCGCGAAGCGGACCGACGGCAGCCCGCCCGCGCTCGAATGGACGGGCACCGACGGCGGCCAGCCCACCACCTATCACGTCGACCCGCATGCGGGGCTGCTGCGCAACGTGATGACGGGCATCTTCACGCTGCTGCCGGTCGACGACCAGTTGTAAGGGCGGGAACGGCCCCGGCAAAACCCGCGATACCGGTGCGTGGGGAAAGGTGATATGGTTGTGTGCGCAACGATATGTGAATCGTGAGGGTGCCGCCGGTCCGCTCGCACCATGCGGGCGGGAACGCGCGAACGGCGTGCCGCCGCACGGGCGTGTACGCACCGCGCGCGGCGCCGGCACACGATGGACGATGCGCGCCGCCATTCGCCCCGGGGCCGCGCGCCCCGCAACCGGAGTTCCTCATGCAACGTGTACCGAACCAGCCGTTCACGCGTCCCGCGCGCTTCTCCGAAGCCGAATGGCAGGCGCGGGTGCAGCTCGCGGCCGCCTACCGCATCTTCGATCATCTGGGCTGGACCGAGCTGATCTACAACCACATCTCGTTGCGCGTGCCGGGCGAGGACGGTCATTTCCTGATCAACCCGTTCGGGCTCCATTACCGCGAGGTATGCGCGTCGAATCTCGTGAAGATCGACATCGACGGCAACGTGATCGGTCATTCCGACTGGCCGATCAATCCGGCCGGCTTCACGTTCCACAGCGCGATCCATGCGGCGCTGCCCGATGCGCACTGCGTGATGCACGTGCACACGACGCCGACGATGGCCGTGTGCTGTTCGCGCGACGGGCTGTCGTTCTCGAATTTCTATTCGGCGCAGCTGTACGGGAAGATCGCGTATCACGACTTCGAAGGCATCACCGTGCATCTCGAGGAAGGCCGGCGCATCGTCGGGAGTGCGGGCGGGCGGCCCGTGCTGCTGTTGCGCAACCACGGACCGGTGACGATCGGCGCGACGCTCGCGCAGACGTTTTCGCTGATGTGGCTGCTCAACCGCGCATGCGAGGTGCAGGTCGCGACGCATGCGATCGGCGACGCATTGCCGATCGCGCCGCCGGTGCTCGAAGGGTGCGTGCGCGATTCGCTGAATTTCGATCCGAAGCATGGCGCGGGACAGGACGCGTTCGACGCGCTGCAGCGTATCGTCGACCGGATCGATCCGGGCTACCGCGCGTGACGCGGGCGGTAGCCCGGTGAGGGCACCGGGCTAGAACCGGTAGCCGACGCCGGCCTGGATCACGTCGGTGTCGCGGTCGTAGCGCGTGACCACGCGGTTCCAGGTGACGCGCGTGAGCCAGCGGTCGGAGATCCGGTAACTGGCCGAGATCGACACGATGCCGGAGAACCGGCCGTCACCCGGGCCCGGCTGGCCTTCGCGGTTGCGCTGGTTGACGGTGAAATACGCGCCGGCCCCGGCCGACAGCGTGACCTTGTCGTTCAGGAACGCGCGCGTGAGCCACAGCTCGGACGCGATCCCGTTGCGGCGAACCGACTGCTTCGCGCCTTCGTACATCCACGTCGCGGTCCAGTCGAGCGAACGCGTGAGGCCGCGCCGGTATTCGATGCTGCCGCCGAGCGTCGACGGCGATGAGCGGCTGTTCAGAATCGTCTCGCCGAGCATCGCCGTGACTTCGTTGTGCGTGACCTTGCGCGTGCGCGGCAACGCGGTGTCGCGCGGGCCCGGCGTGTCGGGCGCATCGAGCTGATAGCCGACGCCGAACATCACCGACGTCGTGTCGGGCCCGCCGAACACCTGCGCGCGGTTGACCTGAAGCTGCGCGATCCAGCGGTGCGACGTGTAGTACGCGGCGCGCACGCTCATCAGCACGCCCCAGCCATGCGTATTCGAGTAGCCGCGGCCTTCGGCGGCCGGCACCGTGTCGAAGTAGCGATACGGGCCCGCGCCGGCCGACAGCACCAGGCGGCGGTTCGCGAGCGGCACGCGGCCCCAGAACTGCACTGCCTGGCCGTCGCGGTGATGATTCGGAATGTGCCCTTCGTTGTACCACGTGAAGCCGAGCGCGGTATGCGGGCTCAAGCCTTCCTGGTAATCGAACGCCCAGGAATACGTGCGTTGGCCGCCACCCCACAGCGGGCCGGTGAACAGCGCGAATTCCTGTGCGTCGGCGGGCGCGCCGTAGAGCGCGGCGACGGAGCAGAGACCGGCCACCAGCGGGCGGACACGGGCGGGGCGGGTCGGGCAGGGCATCGGGAGACGGGCCGGCACGGTTCACTTCTTTCCAGTCACGACAACACGCGGTCATTGTCCTGCGCACGAAAACACGTGTCGACCCGGCTGCGCGCAATAACGTATTACGCACATCGGGACAACATGCGGGTTGCGGTACTGGTCGACACGCGTTTCGATCGCGACGTGTGCGCGACGAAGCATGATTCGTCCTGCTTGATGATGAGCAGGGCCAAAGCGCGGCGTTCGCGCGCGGCATTCCGCTTGCCGTTCGAGACACACAAAAAAAACGCGGCCGGGGTGGCCGCGTGAATACTCGCAGACTCCTTCGGACGAAGGAAACAAGCAACTGTGAAACGAAGTGTAGCGAAAGCCCGTGCACGGATTCAGGGGCCGTGCTGCAAAGGTCTCTTCCAGGTTTCGGCAGGCTGCCGGAGCGGGCGCCGATCGACTACCATCACGGGTGACGCCGCCGCCCGGGCGGCGTACCACGTCGTACAAGGAGAATCCATGCTCAAGCTGCGTTTGCTCCAGGTCGCGTTATGCGCGGGCGTGCTGGCGGCCGGCAGCGCCGCTGCCGAAACGGTGCGCCTGTCCGCCAGCCTGCAGCCGTCGAGCGAAGTGCCGCCGACGGCGACCAAGGGCTCGGGCGCCGTCGCCGCCACCTACGACACGGCCACCCACATGCTGCAGTGGACGGTCACTTACGAACACCTCACGGGGCCGGCCACGGCCGCGCATTTCCACGGGCCCGCGCCGGTCGGCCAGAACGCCGGCGTGCAGGTGCCGATTCCGAAGGACGAGCTGGCGAGCCCGATCAAGGGTTCGAAGGCGCTCACCGACGCGCAGGTCACCGACCTGATGGGCGGCAAGTGGTACTTCAACATTCATACGAAGGAACACCCGTCCGGCGAGATCCGCGGCCAGGTGATGCCGGCGAACTGAGCGCCGGCGTTTGATATAGAGGCACCTGTCGAGCGACGCGGGAGCGTTCGCACGTACCATCGTCACACTGCGATGACGGAGTGCGTCCGATGAGTTGGCAAAGCAAGTTCGCCTGCTGGCTGCTGCGCTGGCAGTTTCGTCCGGAAACCATGCGCGAGGTGCTCGACCCCGCGCGTGCCCGGCGCTTCACCGACCTGCGGATGTTCGTGCCGCGCCGCCCGCCGTCGGGCTACCGGCTGCGGCAGTGCTATGGCGCCGGGGACGCGCCGCTGCGCGGCGAATGGCTCGAGCGCACCGACACGGGCGCGGGCCGCGGGCCCGGCCGTACGCTGCTGTATTTCCACGGCGGCGGTTACTACTTCTGTTCGACGAAGACCCACCGACCACTGGTGTTCGGCCTGACGAAGCGCGCGGGCGTCCGTTCGTTCTCGCTCGACTACCGGCTCGCACCCGAAAACCGTTTCCCCGCCGCGCTCGACGATGCGCTCGCCGCCTATCGGCAACTGCTGGCGCTCGGCACGCCGCCCGAATCGATCGTGCTCGGCGGCGATTCGGCGGGCGGCGGCCTCGCGCTCGCGACGCTCGTCGCGCTGCGTGATCGCGGCGAGCCGCTGCCGGCCGGCGCGATCCTGTTCTCGCCGTGGACCGACCTGGCCGGCACCGGCGGCACGATGCGCAGCAACGACGGCGTCGATCCGATGTTCGCGGCCGCGGCGCTGCCGAAGGCGGCGAAGCTGTATCTCGGCGACGAGCCCGCGACGAATCCGTACGCATCGCCGCTCTACGCGGACTTCACGGGCCTGCCGCCGCTGTACATCCAGGCCGGCAGCACAGAAGTGCTGCTCGACGATTCACGCCGCGTCGCCGAGAAGGCAAAGGCGGCCGGCGTTCAGGTCGAAATCGAGGTGTGGCCCGACATGCCGCACGTGTGGCAGCTGTACGCACCGATGGTGCCGGAAGCGCGCGACGCGCTCGATCGCGCGGCCGCGTTCCTGCGCCGCGTCGCGGTCGAGCGCGCGGTTCAGCGCGTGGGCGAGGCGTCGATCGCCTGATAGGCGGCCTTGACGGCCACCGAGCCGTACTTGCGTTCGAGCCGGCGCACGGTGAAGTGGCCGTGCGCCATCTGCTGGAAGTGGTCGATGAACAGCGTGTTGACGGTCGCGCCGAGCACGGCGCCGATCGCCGGGATCGACTTCGCGGCCATCTGTTCGGTCACCTGCACCGAGAAGCGCGAGGCCACCGTCTGCACGAGCTTGAACACGGCCGCCGAGCTGTGCGCGGCGATGCCTTTCGCCGTGATGTCCGACGACGCCTTCGAGATCGCCTGCGCGAGCGCGCCGCGCAGCACGAAATAGCCGAGATCGGCGTCTTCCTCCTGCTTGTCCGGGTTGCCGCCCATGCCGAGCACGGCCAGGCACTGCAACTGCGTATCGACCGACGTCAGGTCCTCGCCCTCGCTGCGCGCGATGTCGCACACCGAGCGGAAGATCAGCGTGGTCGTCACCGGCAGCTCGACCGGCAGCGCGAGAAAACCGAACGCGCCGCCCGCCGCGCCGGTCGTCGCGACCGCGAGCTTGTGCAGCAGGTTACTGGGTTTCTCGGGCTCCGCGTCCGGCGCCTGCGGCTTGCCGAGCGTGCGCAGCGCGATGTTCAGGCACTTGCGCAGCGCGAGCTGCGTCGCGTCGTTGATCTTGCCGGTCGCGAAGTCCGGCAGCCGCGCGATCATCTTCTCGACCGGCGCGCCGAGCACGCCCGTCAGCTTCATCGTCAGCGACGGGCTTTCCAGCACCTGTTTCGCGCGCCGCAGCGCGTCCCGATCCTCCGGCGACAGCGCCGTCGCGGGGGTGATTGAAATCGGTTCCATCTTTCTCCTTGGCCTGAGCGGGCCCTGAACCATCGCCAGCCTAGATTACTCCGGCATGCTAGAATTTTGAGATTCTTTGACTCGGCAAAAGTTGCATCGACAAAAAATGGCCGTTCACACCGCCGCCCACCATTCGAGCGGGCAAGTCCTGCCGTTCCGCGAGTCGCTGCTGGCGATGATCGGGATCTCGTTCGTCACCATGCTGGTCGCGCTGGACCAGACGGTCGTCGGCACGGCGCTGCCGACCATCGTCGCCGAACTCCGCGGCTTCGACCTGTACGCGTGGGTCGCGACCTCGTACCTGCTCAGTTCCGTGATCACGGTGCCGATCTTCGGCCGGCTCGGCGACTATTACGGCCGCAAGCCGTTCGTGATCGCGTCGATCGTCGTGTTCACCGGCGCGTCGGTGCTGTGCGGGATGGCCAACGACATGCTGACCCTCGTGCTCGCGCGCGGACTGCAGGGAATCGGCGGCGGGATGCTGGTCGGCACCGCGTTCGCGTGCATTCCCGATCTGTTCCCCGATTCCGTCGTGCGGCTGCGCTGGCAGGTGCTGATGAGTTCCGCGTTCGGCATCGCGAACGCGGTCGGCCCGTCGCTCGGCGGGTTCCTGACCCAGTCGTTCGGCTGGCGCTCGGTGTTCTACGTCAACCTGCCGATCGGCATCCTGTCGCTGATTTTCGTGTGGCGCTACCTGCCGCACCTGCGCCACGTCGAACACGATCGCAAGATGCGGCTCGACTGGCCGGGCGCGCTCTTGATCGCGCTGTCGCTCGGTGCGCTGCAACTGTTCGTCGAATGGCTGCCGAAGTACGGCGTCATGAGCTGGGCGTCGCTGCTGCTCGTCGTCTCGGTCGCGGCGGGCGTCGGCCTGTGGCACTGGGAGAAACGCTGCGCGCAACCGATTTTGCCGTTCGACATGTTCGGCAACCGTGCGCTGTCGGCGCTGTTCGTGCTCGCGATCCTCGCCGGTTTCTCGATGTTCTCGCTGCTGTTCTACGCGCCGCTGCTGTTCCAGGGCGGCTTCGGGATGTCGCCGAAGGAGGCCGGGCTCGTGATCACGCCGCTCGTCGTGTTCATCACGATCGGCAGCATCATGAACGGCCGCGTCGTCACGCGCATCCGCAACCCGAACGCAATGCTGCACGTCGGCTTCGTGCTGTTCGCCGTCGCGTGCGCGGGCATCGTCGTGGCGACCCACACGACGCCGGCCTGGATGCTGATGGCGCTGATGGTCGCAGGCGGCATCGGGCTCGGTTTCGTGTTGCCGAACCTCACCGTGTTCGCGCAGCAGACGGCCGGCCGCGAGCATCTCGGCATCGCGACGGCGCTCTTGCAGTCGCTGCGGATGGTCGGCGGGATGCTGGGCACCGCGCTGACGGGCACGCTCGTCAACCAGATGTATTCGAGCGGTGTGCGCAACGCGCTGTCGGCCGACCACGCGATGCAGTGGCACGCGCGGCTCGCCGATCCGCAGATCCTGATCGATCGCGCGGCGCAGGGCGGTCTCGTCGCGGAGTTGACGCGTGCCGGGCATAATGGCGCGCTGCTGCTGGAAGCGGCCCGCGAATCGCTGGTCGGCGCGATTCACCTGGGGGTCGCGATGGCGGCCGTCGTCGCCGTGGTGTCGGTGTGGCAGTGCCGTCGCGTGCCGCCGATCGCGCTGCGGCGCAAGATCGAACCGCACGTCGCGGCCGACTGACCGGTCAGGCGATCGAGCGATTCGACGACTCAACGATTCACCGGAACGAAATCAGCGCATGGAAGAACAGGACCGCGTCGCGATCTTGCAGCAATTCGGACGCACGTATCGCGCCTTCATGACCGCGTTCGAAGCGCACGTCGGGCAGCCGATGCCGCGCTGGCGCATCATGGTCGCGCTGCACACGATGGACGGGCATGCGTCGCAGAAGAAGCTCGTCGAAGTGCTGCGCATCGATCCGGGCGCGCTCACGCGCCAGTTGAAGTCGCTCGACGCGCTCGGCTGGATCGAGCGCGAATCGGACGCACGGGACAACCGCGTGACCAACGTCACGCTGACGGAAGCCGGCCGCGCGGCGTTCGACGCGTGCCTGCCGCGCCGCAAGGCGTTTCTCGACCAGACGATGGCGCAGTTGCCGGACGATGTGCTGAATGCGCTGTCGGGTGCGCTCGCGATGCTGGAATCGCGGATCGCGGACGTCGGGTCGACGCCGGTCGCGCGTTGATGCGCGGGGCCGGCGGTACTTGAGCGCCGCCGGCCCCGCTTCATTTCATTCTGATCAGGTAACGGTTTACAGCTCGATGCGCGTGCCGAGCAACGCGAGGAACTGCGCGAGCCAGGCCGGATGCGCAGGCCACGCGGGCGCGGTGACGAACGGCGCGTCGGTCACGGCCGCGTCGACCGGGATGTCCGCGTATTCGCCGCCCGCGAGCTTCACTTCCGGCGCGCAGGCCGGGTAGGCCGAAATGCGCTTGCCGCGGATCACGTCGGCGGCCGCGAGCAGTTGCGCCGCGTGGCAGATCGCCGCGATCGGCTTGCCGGCCTCGGCGAACTCGCGCACGAGCGAGATCACCTTCGGATCGAGTCGCAGGTATTCGGGCGCACGGCCGCCCGCGATCGCGAGCGCGTCGTAGCGCGCCGCATCGACGTCGTCGAATGCCGCATTCAACGTGAACTGGTGGCCGGGCTTCTCGGTGTAGGTCTGGTCGCCTTCGAAATCGTGGATCGCGGTCTTGATCTTGTCGCCCGCGCGCTTGCCCGGGCAGACTGCATCGACGTGGTGGCCGACGGCCTGCAGCGCCTGGAACGGCACCATCGTTTCGTAGTCTTCGGCGAAATCGCCGGTCAGGAACAGGATCTTCTTCGCGGCCATGGCTTTCTCCAGTGAAGCAGCGTTGAAGGCCCGGTCGCGCCGTGCATGACGGCGGCGACGGGCCCCGAGGACGAAAGCGCAGTGTACTCCGGCAGATTGAAGCGCGCGTGACGGCCGCCCCGCGCGAGCGGCTGGGCGGCGTCGCGCGCGGCGTGCGTCAGAAGAACGTTTCGACGACTTCCGTCACGCGGAATTGCGGATCGAGCACGAGCACCTGGCGCCACTTGTCGAACGTCAGGCACGGGTGCGAGATGTCGAACGCGACCATGTCGCCGACCTTCACGTCCGCGCCCGGCGGAATCTGCAGGTACGCGTGCTGGTCCATCATCCCGGTGACGGCCCAGCCTTCGGTGGCGGCGACGTCGCGCGGCGCGCTGTCGCGGCCCGGGCGGAAGTGGCGCGCCGGCTCGGGCAGGCCCGCGTCGAACGCCGCGTCGCGCTTGCCGAGCGCGACGATCGCGCGATCGGGCTCCGGCACCGACTGCACGTACGCCCACAGCTGCAGCGCCGGCAGCAGCCCTTCGCCCATCGAGCGGGCGATCGGGTTGCGCGCGAACACGTCGCTCTGCGCCTTCTTGTAGATGCCGACGTCGTGCGTCAGGTAGCAGCCGGGACGCAGCACGACTTCCGCGAAGCCCGCGTCGGACGCCTTCCGGAATTCTTCCGCGACCACGTCGTACCACGCCGAACCGGCGCCGGACAGGATCGCCGGCGTGCGCGCGAAGCGGCCGGCTTCGGCCAGCTCGCGCGTGAGCGCGACCGCCTGCTGCAGGAACGCGCGGATCTCGCCTTCCTCTTTCAGCACGCCTTCATAGAGCTCGATGCCGGCCAGCTTCAGCGTGTCCGGATAGCGCGCGATCGCGGCCAGCACGGCCTCGCGCTGCGCGGCATCGCGCACGCCCGCGCGGCCGCCCGGCACGCCGAGCTCGATCAGCACGTTCAGCGATTTCTGCGCGGCGCCGAAGAAGCGGCCGAGCTGGTCGACGCTCTCCGCGGAATCGACGAGACAGAAGAACTCGAAATCGGGATCGGACAGCAGCCCCGCGATGATCGTCATGTTCTGGCGGCCGACCAGCTGGTTCGCGAGCAGCACGCGCCGCACGCCGCCGTGATACGCGGCCTGCGTCTGGTGCGCGGTCGCGAGCGTGATGCCCCACGCGCCGGCGTCGAGCTGGCGGCGGAACAGTTGCGGCGCCATCGTCGTCTTGCCGTGCGGCGCGAACTTGACGCCGTATTTCTGCACGAACGCCTGCATCCAGTTCAGGTTGTGCTCGACGCGATCCTCGTAAAGCACGGCGGCCGGCAGACTGACGTCTTCCGCGAGCAGGTTCCATTCGAGCCGGCCCGCGTCGCCGAGCGGCACGCTCGCGCTCGGCAGATTGCCCAGGCCCTTGCCGAACGGATCGATCGTCGCTTCCTGATAGTTTGTAACTTTCATGTCATCCCGCTCCATCATCACTATGCATTGCACTGAAGTTGACATGCAGATGGTACAGAAAGTAGCATCGGCGCGGTGATGTTATTTAATAACATCCAGCTTCGCACCCTTTTCCGCAGATGAATACGCCCGCTTCCCCGTCCGCTCCGCCAGCCGCCGAGCCCTATCCGGCTCAGGCCGCTCCGCCGGTCCTCGACATCGTCGCGCGGATCGCCGAATGCGCGCCCGAGTTGCGCGAGGCCGAGCGCAAGGTCGCCGCGTTCATCCTCGCCGATCTGGCCCGCGCCGCGCATGCGAGCATCGGGGCGCTCGCGCGCGACGCGGAGGTCAGCGTCGCGACGGTCACGCGTTTCGCGAAGGCCGTCGGCTGTCGCGACGTGCGCGAACTGAAGGTGCTCGTCGCGCAGGCGGCGGCCGTCGGCCAGCGCTTCCTGGTGCCGTCCGACGACACGCCGGCCGACGACGCGAGTCCCGCGTCGATGGTCTACGACGAGATCCGCGTGGCGCTCGCCCACAATCACCAGCTGTTGCGCAACACGTCGTTCGACGCGGCGGCCGACCTGCTCGCCGGCGCGAAGATGACGTACGTGTACGGGCAGGGCGGCGGCTCGACCGCGCTCGCCGACGAGCTGCGCTTCCGGCTCGTGCGCTTCGGCCGGCCGGTCGCGAGCTACCAGGACAGCCTGCTGCAGCGGATGGTGGCCGCGACGCTGTCGGCGGACACCGTCGTCGTCGCGTTGTCGGTGAGCGGGCGCGTGCCCGAGCTGCTCGAGAGCTGCCGGCTCGCGAAGCGCTACGGCGCGAAGCTGATCGCGATCACCGCGCCGGCGTCGCCGCTCGCGAAGCTCGCCGACCACCTGATCCCGGTCGTCGCGTTCGAAACCGATTTCATTTACAAGCCGTCGACCTCGCGCTACGCGATGATGATGGCGATCGACGTGCTCGTCACCGGCGTCGCATTGCGGCTCGGCGATGCGGGCCGGGAATCGCTGCGCCGCATCAAACACGCGCTTGACGCGCACCGCGGCGGCGGCGACCGTCAACCGGTAGGAGACTGACCATGCATTCGCATCCCGAAGCGGCCGATACGCTGATCGTCGGCGCGCAACTGTACGACGGCACCGGCGCGCCGCCCGTCACGCGCGACGTCGCGATCCGCAACGGCCTGATCGCGGCGATCGGCAACCTGTCGAACTGGCTCGCGGAGCACGTCGTCGACGCGAACGGCCGGGCGCTCGCGCCGGGTTTCGTCGACGTGCATACCCACGACGACACGCACGTGATCCGTGCGCCGGAGATGATCCCGAAGATCTCGCAGGGCGTGACGACCGTGATCGTCGGCAACTGCGGGATCAGCGCATCGCCAGTGACGCTCGCGGGCGACCCGCCCGACCCGATGAACCTGCTCGGCGAGCGCGGCGCGTTCCAGTACCCGACCTTCGCCGCTTACGTCGCGGCCGTGAACGACGCGCGCCCGGCCGTGAACGTCGCGGCGCTCGTCGGCCACACGGCGCTGCGCAACAACCAGATGGACCGCCTCGACCGCGCGGCGACCGACGGCGAGATCGCCGGCATGCGCGCGCAGCTCGAGGAGGCGCTCGCGAACGGCGCGCTCGGCCTGTCGTCGGGTCTCGCGTACGGTTCCGCGTTCGCGGCGCCGACCGAGGAAGTGATGGCGCTCGCCGAGCCGCTCGCCCGCTCCGGTGCGCTGTACACGACGCACATGCGCACCGAGTTCGACGCGATCCTCGACGCGATGGACGAAGCCTATCGCGTCGGCCGTCACGCGCAGGTGCCGGTCGTGATCTCGCACCTGAAATGCGCGGGCCCGTCGAACTGGGGGCGCAGCACCGAGGTGCTCGCGTCGCTCGAAGGCGCGCGCCGCTACCAGCCGGTCGGCTGCGACTGCTATCCGTACAGCCGCAGTTCGTCGACGCTCGACCTGAAGCAGGTGACGGGCGACATCGACATCACGATCACGTGGTCGGAGCCGCACCCGGAAGTCGCGGGCAAGCTGCTGAAGGCGATCGCGGCCGACTGGGGCGTGACCGAGCAGGAAGCCGCGCAGCGCATCCGTCCGGCCGGCGCCGTGTACCACAACATGTCCGAGGACGACGTGCGCCGGATCCTGTCGCATCCGGCGACGATGGTCGGTTCGGACGGCCTGCCGAACGATCCGCTGCCGCATCCGCGGCTGTGGGGCGCGTTTCCGCGCGTGCTCGGCCATTACGTGCGCGACACCAACCTGCTGCCGCTCGAGGAGGCGATCCGCAAGATGACGTCGCTGTCCGCGCGTCGCTATGGCATCCCGAAGCGCGGCGAGGTACATGTCGGCTATCACGCGGACCTGGTGCTGTTCGATCCGGCGAGCGTGATCGACGCCGCGACGTTCGAGCAGCCGCAGCAGCCCGCGCACGGGATCGACGCCGTGTGGGTGAACGGCGTGCTGACCTATGAAAACGGCCAACCGACCGGCGAGCGCGCCGGCGGTTTCGTCGCGCGCGGCGAGCGCGTGCCGGCCAGTGCCGATGCGGCGTTCTGAACGCACGCATTCCGATCTTCCGTGCGCGCCGCAGCAGCCGGCGCGTGCATCCGTAACCGAAATGTGAGGAGTGAAACGATGAAGCGATATGGCGTAGGCGAAGCGAAGGGCACCGGCGGCCAGGTGATGCCGTTTGCACGGGCGGTCGAGGCCGACGGCTGGCTGTACGTGTCGGGCCAGACGCCGATGGTGAACGGCGAGGTCGTCGAAGGCGGGATCGTCACGCAGTCGAAGCAGGCGATCGAGAACGTGATCGCGATCCTGAAGGAAGCCGGCTACGGCCTCGAGCACGTCGTGCGCTGCGGCGTATGGCTCGACGACGCACGCGATTTCGCGTCGTTCAACAAGGTGTTCATTTCGTACTTCGGCGAGAACCCGCCGGCGCGCGCGTGCGTGCAGTCGAGCATGGTCATCGACTGCAAGGTCGAGGTCGATTGCATCGCTTACAAGGCGCCGGCGAAGTAACGCGGCGAGGGCGATTTGTTGTGTGACGAGGCCGGCGTAGTGGTGTGCGCCGGCCTCGTTGCGTTGGCACTCGATTTTTACACTTCGAATGAGATCGTGTCGACGAGAGCGCGACACGATACGTACGTCTGGCGGGCGGTGGAAGTGATTGGCGCGTAATTCGCGACGGGCATCGTGAAATTCGAACGAGCAGATTAAGTGGATTGCTGGGTATGGTCTTCTTCCCGAACAACGATTTCGTGAAGTCGCACTATGACGAGCCATACATACCGCTACGGCGTTCATTCGGATCTCACGCCCGCCGAGCTTTTCTTTTTCGTTGCCGTAGAGGAGACGTGCGCACGGGTCGGGATCGACGATGTCGAAGCCGTGATCCTGATTCTGGCGGGCTGGCCCATTTTGCCGACACGGCAGAAATTCGGTGGCGCGACGAAAGGAACGTCCGTCGCATCTGTGATGGCGCGATCGATTTTCCGCTACCAGTTGAACAGGAATGTTTTACCCACCGTGACGCTGCAGAGTATCAAGTCGTTCCGGATTATCCTGACCCGGAAGCTCAGCGTGTTCGTCGGGCGTGCCGTTCCTGGCGTGGGTTGGGCGCTGCTTGCGCGTGACGTGTTCGCGATCGTTCACGGCACGGTCTCCAGGTACAACAGCCTGGTCAAACGCGAGGATAGAGTGTTCTGATGGAAAACGTGAGTTGGGACAAAATCGAGGCGTTTGTCAGGTCGGAGGTAGGGCTCGGTCCATCGAAGCCGCTCGCCGCTGACACTCGGCTCTGGGAAGACCTGGGTCAAACCGGCGACGAAGCCAACGATTTCATCGGGCATTTTTTCGAACGGTTTGCCGTCGACACGGGTGATTTCGATTTCCACAGATATTTTCTGATGGAAGGCGAAGGGTTGCTCTATTCGTTATTCCGGCGATGGGTGCTTCGGAAGCCACATGATCTCAAGCGTGAACCGATTACGCTCGGGATGTTGCATCGTGCCGCCGTAGAAGGGAAATGGGACGCCGCGCTATTAGCCGCGCTGCCGTGAAAGATTGCACCACGGTGCGCATCGATCTACTGGCGGGCTTCAACATGCCCGCCAGCATCGCTTCATTTACTGCCGCGCGGTCCGCGCGTTGTCCGGCATCGGCTGGTTGTAGTTGGTGCGGAACGGGTTGATGTCGAGCCCGCCGCGGCGCGTATAGCGCGCGTACACCGCGAGCTTCACCGGTTTGCACGCGTGCAGGATGTCGAGGAAGATCCGCTCGACGCACTGCTCGTGAAAGCCCGTGTGATTGCGGAACGAGATGATGTAGCGCAGCAGCCCCGCGTGGTCGATCTGCGGCCCGACGTAGTGGATCTGCACGCTGCCCCAGTCGGGCTGGCCCGTGACCGGGCAGTTCGAGCGCAGCAGGTCGGACACGAGCGTCTCCTCGACCGGTGCTTCGTCCTCGCCGTCGGCCGCCGACAGCAGCGACGGATCGGGTTCGTACACGTCGGCGTCGAGGTCGAGCCGGTCGAGCGACAGCCCGTCGAGCTCGTCCATCTCCAGCTTGCGGAAATCGTGCGCCGACACCAGCTGGACCGACACGCTCGCGCCGCACGCGGCCGACACGTCGCGCTTCAGCACGTCGCGCACCGCGTCGACCGAGTCGAACTTCGACTGTGCGAACGAGCCGAGATACAGCTTGAACGACTTCGATTCGACGATGTTCGGCGATTCGGCCGGCACGTAGAACGTCGCGATCGCGACCTGCGGCTTGCCGCGCGCGTTGAGCCACGACAGTTCGTACGCGTTCCAGATGTCGGTGCCGAAGAACGGCAGCGCCGACGTGATGCCGAGCTGCTCGCGCGCGCCGGCGCGCGGGATCGGGAACAGCAGCGACGCATCGTATTGCGCCGCGTAGACGGTGGCCTTGCCGAGCGGGGATTGTTCGGGATTCATTGCACGCAGCCTTTACGACAGGAAGAGGCGGTAAGCCGGGTTGGCGCTCTCTTCGACATACGGATAGCCGAGCGCCGCGAGGAAGCGTTCGAATTCGGCGCGATCGGCCTGCGGCACCTGCAGCCCGACGAGGATCGAGCTGTAGTCCGCGCCCTGGTTACGGTAGTGGAACAGGCTGATGTTCCAGTGCGGCGCCATCGACGACAGGAACTTCATCAGCGCGCCCGGCCGTTCCGGGAATTCGAAGCGGAACAGGCGCTCGTCGAGCGCGAGCGGCGAGCGGCCGCCGACCATGTAGCGGATGTGTTCCTTCGACAGCTCGTCGTGCGTCAGGTCGACGCTCTTGAAACCGTGCGACTCGAAGTTCGCGGCGATCTCCGCCGATTCGCCGCGACGGCGGATCTGCACGCCGACGAAGATGTGCGCGGACTTCTCGTCGGCGATCCGGTAGTTGAACTCGGTGACGTTGCGATCGCCGACCAGCGAGCAGAAGCGCTTGAAGCTGCCGCGTTCCTCGGGGATCGTGACCGCGAACACCGCTTCGCGCGCTTCGCCGACCTCGGCGCGCTCGGCGACGAAGCGCATCCGGTCGAAGTTCATGTTCGCGCCGGACGTGACCGCGACGAGCGTCTGGTTCTCGATGCCTTCGCGTTCCGCGTACAGCTTCGCGCCCGCGACCGCGAGCGCGCCCGACGGTTCGAGCACGCTGCGCGTGTCCTGGAACACGTCCTTGATCGCCGCGCACAGCGCGTCGGTGTTGACCGTCACGACGCCGTCGAGGAATTCGCGGCACAGCCGGAAGGTTTCCTCGCCGACGAGCTTCACCGCGGTGCCGTCCGCGAACAGGCCGACCTCGCTCAGCTCGATGCGCTCGCCCGCGTCCAGCGACTGCTTCATCGCGCACGAGTCCTCGGCCTGCACGCCGATCACCTTGATCTCCGGACGCACCGCCTTCACGTACGCGGCGACGCCGGACGCGAGCCCGCCGCCGCCGATCGGCACGAAGATCGCATGGATCGGGCCCTGGTGCTGACGCAGGATCTCCATCGCGATCGTGCCCTGGCCGGCGATCACGTACGGATCGTCGAACGGGTGAACGAACGTGAGGTCGCGCTCCTGCTGGACCTTCACCGCGTGCGCGTATGCATCGCTGTACGATTCGCCCGCCTGGATCACCTCGACGCTCGGGCCGCCGTGCGCGCGCACCGCGTCGACCTTCACCTGCGGCGTCGTGACCGGCACGACGATCACGGCCTTGATGCCCATCCGGGCCGCCGAGAACGCGACACCCTGCGCGTGGTTGCCGGCCGACGCCGTAATCACGCCGCGCGCGAGCGCATCCGTCGGAATGTGCGCCATCTTGTTGTACGCGCCGCGCAGCTTGAACGAGAACACCGGCTGGTTGTCCTCGCGCTTCAGGTAAACGGCGTTGCGCAGCCGGGCCGACAGGTTGCGGGCGGGTTCGAGTTCCGTCTCGATCGCGACGTCGTAGACGCGCGCGGTGAGGATTTTCTTCAGGTAATCGTGGGATGCCATGGGCGCTCGCGTGCAGTGCGGATGCAGACGGTAAAGGGTCAATGATAGCGCCAAGGGTCCGCCCGTACGCAAGCGGCATGCCGGGCGGGCAGCTGCGGGCGGCCGGGTGGGCGTGCCGGCAGGGGAGGCGCGCCGCCGGGCGCCGCTTTTTATCGGCTTAACCGCGTGGTTACCGACCGGACGGACGGCGAATGATCACATGAAACCGCGCCGAGCCCCGCCCGGCGCGGCTCGCGGCGATAGCCCCACGACCTGTCCGGCGTGTCACGGACCGCCCGATCATGGGTTAGAATTCCGTTTTGAATCAAGGATTCGGAAGATGCAGAGGCACCCTCGGATCGCACCGTTGAAGCCGACGCCGCGCGCAGCCAGCCCCGCGGCCGAACGGCATGCGCGCCGCGCGCGATCGTGCTGATGATCCCGAGTGCCGCCAGGCCCTGTCGCCGGCCAGGAGGGGCGAGTCGCCCGCTCCGGCCCCATGAAGGACAGCCGCGCGCCTGGTAACAGAACAGATTTCCCCAAGATTGCGCCCACGCGCTTGCCGACGCCCGTGCACGGTGTATCGGCCCTCCGAGTCGTCCGAACATGAACGCACCACAAGTTTTCGATCCGCATGGCGCGGCCGCCGCCGTCGCCGCCGACCCCGCGCCCCGCTTGCGCGAGATTCCCTACAACTACACGTCCTTCTCGGATCGCGAGATCGTGATCCGCCTGCTCGGCGAAGAGGCGTGGTCGGTGCTCGACGAGCTGCGCGCCGAGCGCCGTACGGGCCGCTCGGCGCGGATGCTGTATGAAGTGCTCGGCGACATCTGGGTCGTGCGTCGCAACCCGTACCTGCAGGACGACCTGCTCGACAACCCGAAGCGCCGCGCGCTGCTGATCGAGGCGCTGAACCACCGTCTGACCGAGATCGGCAAGCGCCGCAGCGCGGATCTCACCGAGCATCGCGACGACGCGGGCCGCGAGCGCGCGTCGCGCGTCGAGATGCTCGAGACCGCCGCGCAGCGTGCGGTCAACGAGTTCGCGGACGAATTCGACAAGATGGCCGAGCTGCGCCGCCGCGCGACCAAGGCGCTCGGCCGCTGCACGCAGAAGGACAACATCCGCTTCGACGGGCTGTCGCGCGTGTCGCACGTGACCGACGCGACCGACTGGCGCGTCGAATACCCGTTCGTCGTGCTGACGCCCGATACCGAAGCCGAGATCGCCGGCCTGATCAAGGCGTGCTTCGAGCTCGGCCTGACCGTGATCCCGCGTGGCGGCGGCACCGGCTACACGGGCGGCGCGGTGCCGCTCACGCCGTTCTCCGCGGTGATCAACACCGAAAAGCTCGAACAACTGGGCGCGGTCGAGCTGACCGAGCTGCCCGGCGTCGCGCACAAGGTGCCGACGATCTTCTCCGGCGCGGGCGTCGTCACGCGTCGCGTGACGGAAGCGGCCGAGGCGGCCGGCTACGTGTTCGCGGTCGATCCGACGTCGCTCGACGCCTCGTGCATCGGCGGCAACGTCGCGATGAACGCGGGCGGCAAGAAGGCCGTGCTGTGGGGCACCGCGCTCGACAACCTGGCCTGGTGGCGGATGGTCGACCCGGACGGCAACTGGCTCGAAGTCACGCGCCACGAGCACAACCAGGGCAAGATCCACGACATCGCGGTCGCGCGCTTCGAGCTGAAGTGGTTCGACGGCGCGTATGCGCCGGGCGAGAAGCTGCTCAAGAGCGAGATGCTCGAGATCGAAGGCCGCCGGTTCCGCAAGGAAGGGCTCGGCAAGGACGTGACCGACAAGTTCCTCGCCGGCCTGCCGGGCGTGCAGAAGGAAGGCTGCGACGGGCTCATCACGTCCGCGCGCTGGGTGCTGCACAAGATGCCCGCGCACACGCGCACCGTCTGCCTCGAATTCTTCGGCCAGGCGCGCGAGGCGATCCCGAGCATCGTCGAGATCAAGGATTACCTGTTCGAGACGTCGAAGCAGGGCGGCGCGATCCTCGCGGGCCTCGAGCACCTCGACGAGCGCTACCTGCGCGCGGTCGGCTACGCGACCAAGAGCAAGCGCAACGCATTCCCGAAGATGGTGCTGATCGGCGACATCGTCGGCGACGACGCCGACGCGGTCGCGCACGCGACGTCCGAAGTGATCCGGATGGCGAACGGCAAGAGCGGCGAAGGCTTCGTCGCGGTCAGCGCGGAGGCGCGCAAGCGCTTCTGGCTCGACCGCAGCCGCACGGCCGCGATCGCGAAGCACACGAACGCGTTCAAGATCAACGAGGACGTCGTCATCCCGCTGAACCGGATGGGCGAGTACACCGACGGCATCGAGCGGATCAACATCGAGCTGTCGCTGAAGAACAAGCTGCAGCTGGTCGATGCGCTCGAAGCGTTCTTCCGCGGCGGCAACCTGCCGCTCGGCAAGACCGACGACGCGAACGAGATCCCGAGCGCGGAACTGCTCGAGGATCGCGTCCAGCAGGCGCTGGAACTGCTCAAGCGCGTGCGTGCGCGCTGGGAATTCGTGCGCGACCGGCTCGACCAGCCGCTGCGCGAGGCGCAGCACTACCTGGTGCAGCTCGGCTACGAGGCGCTCGCCGAGAAGTTCGCGGATCGTGCGGACGAACAGCCGGGCGCGACCGTGTTCCACATCACGCAGGACCGCACGGTCCGCATCTCGTGGAAGCAGGAAATCCGCGCGGAATTGCGCGCGATCTTCAACGGCGGCGCATTCAAGCAGATCCTCGACGAGGCGCAGGCGATCCACAAGCGCGTGCTGCGCGGCCGCGTGTTCGTCGCACTGCACATGCACGCGGGCGACGGCAACGTCCACACCAACATCCCGGTCAACTCCGACAACTACGAGATGCTGCAGGACGCGCACGCGTCGGTCGCCCGCATCATGACGCTCGCGCGCTCGCTCGACGGCGTGATTTCCGGCGAACACGGGATCGGCATCACGAAGCTCGAATTCCTGACCGACGACGAGATCGCCGAATTCCGCGCGTACAAGCAGCGCGTCGACCCGAACGGCCGCTTCAACAAGGGCAAGCTGCTCGACGGCGCCGACCTGCGCAACGCGTACACGCCGAGCTTCGGGCTGATGGGCTACGAATCGCTGATCATGCAGCAGTCCGACATCGGCGCGATCGCCGATTCGGTGAAGGACTGCCTGCGCTGCGGCAAGTGCAAGCCGGTGTGCGCGACCCACGTGCCGCGCGCGAACCTGCTGTACAGCCCGCGCAACAAGATCCTCGCGACGTCGCTCTTAGTCGAGGCGTTCCTGTACGAAGAACAGACGCGCCGCGGCGTGTCGATCAAGCACTGGGACGAGTTCAACGACGTGGCCGACCACTGCACGGTGTGCCACAAGTGCGCGACGCCGTGCCCGGTGAAGATCGATTTCGGCGACGTCACGATGAACATGCGCAACCTGTTGCGCAAGATGGGCAAGAAGAAGTTCAACGCCGGCAACGCGGCGGGCATGTTCTTCCTGAACGCGACCAATCCGCAGACGATCAACGTCGCGCGCGGCGTGATGATGGGCGTCGGCTACAAGGTGCAGCGCTTCGCGAACGACATGCTGAAGAAGGTCGTGACGAAGCAGACGCAGCACCCGCCCGCGACGACCGGCAAGCCGCCGGTGGTCGAGCAGGTGATCCACTTCGTCAACAAGAAGATGCCGGGCAACCTGCCGAAGAAGACGGCGCGCGCGCTGCTGGACATCGAGGACAACAAGATCGTGCCGATCATCCGCAACCCGAAGTCGACGACCGTCGATTCGGAGGCGGTGTTCTACTTCCCGGGCTGCGGCTCCGAGCGCCTGTTCTCGCAGGTCGGGCTGGCCACGCAGGCGATGCTGTGGGAAGCGGGCGTGCAGACGGTGCTGCCGCCGGGCTACCTGTGCTGCGGCTATCCGCAGCGCGGTTCGGGCCAGTACGACAAGGCCGAGAAGATCGTCACGGACAACCGCGTGCTGTTCCACCGCGTCGCGAACACGCTGAACTACCTCGACATCAAGACGGTCGTCGTGTCGTGCGGCACCTGCTACGACCAGCTCGCGGGTTACGAATTCGACAAGATCTTCCCGGGCTGCCGGATCATCGACATCCACGAGTTCCTGCTCGAGAAGGGGATGAAGCTCGACGGCGTGACGGGCACGCGCTACATGTATCACGACCCGTGCCACACGCCGATCAAGACGATCGACCCGGTGAAGCTCGTCAACGAGCTGATGGGCGCCGAGAAGGACGGCTACAAGATCGAGAAGAACGATCGCTGCTGCGGCGAATCGGGCACGCTGGCGGTCACGCGGCCGGACATCTCGACGCAGGTCCGCTTCCGCAAGGAGGAAGAGATCCGCAAGGGCGCCGCGAAGCTGCGCGCGATTCCGGTGGTCGCGGGCGACGCGCCGGCGCCGGCCGCCGCGGCCGCGAACGGCCCGGACGTGAAGATCCTGACGAGCTGCCCGTCGTGCCTGCAGGGCCTGTCGCGCTACAGCGAGGACGCGAACCTCGAAGCCGACTACATCGTGGTCGAAATCGCGCGTCAGGTGCTCGGCGAGAACTGGATGGCCGATTATGTCGCACGCGCGAACCATGGCGGGATCGAGCGCGTGCTGGTCTAATGCGGGCATGACGAGCGCCCGACCGGGCCGGGAATGAGCGGGCGCCGGCGCGGCATGCCGGCGCCCGTCCACATGGGAGCGACGATGGAATGCGTGTTTTGCCGTGAAGACGGCGGCGAGGTGCTCTGGCAGGACGATGCGCTGCGCGTCGTGCTTGCCACCGGCGAGCACGAGTATCCGGGCTTCTGCCGGGTCATCTGGGCCGCGCACGTGGCCGAGTTCTCCGATCTCGGCGAGCCCGAGCGGGCACATCTGATGCGCGTGGTCTACGCGGTCGAGCGGGCCGTGCGCCGCGTGATGCAGCCGAACAAGGTGAATCTCGCGAGCCTCGGCAACATGGTCCCGCACGTGCACTGGCACGTGATTCCGCGCTTTTCCAACGACGCCCATTTTCCGCAGCCCGTGTGGGCGCCGCGCCAGCGCAGCGTGTCCGAGGCGCTGCTGCGTTCGCGCGCGGCGCAGGCCTCGCTGCTGCACAATGCGGTGCGCGAGGAAATTCAACGCATGACCGATTCGAGGCAAGCATGAGCGGTTTGACTTCCACGACGCCGATTCCGTCCGGCGTCGTCGTGCACGCGGTGTCGCGCGTGCTCGAATTGCAGTACCCGAACGGCGAGAGTTACCGGATTCCGTTCGAGCTGATGCGCGTCTATTCGCCGTCGGCCGAGGTGCGCGGCCACGGGCCCGGCCAGGAAACGTTGCAGACCGGCAAGCGCGAAGTGACGATCACCGCGCTCGAGGGCGTCGGCAACTACGCGCTGCAGCCGACGTTCTCCGACGGCCATTCGACCGGGATCTACTCGTGGGACCTGCTGTACGAGCTGGCGACGCAGCAGGACGCGCTGTGGCGCGACTATTTCGACAAACTGAAGGCGGCGGGCGTCGAGCGCGACGCGCCGATGCAGGCGGCCGGCGCGCCGCACGGCCACTGCCACTGAAATCGACGGCGCCCGCTCGGCGCCGTCTTGCCATTTACTGAGGATCAACGCGATGAGCAAAACCCACTTCGGCTTCGAGAGCGTCGAGGAAAACGAAAAAGCGAAGAAAGTGGCGGGCGTGTTTCATTCGGTCGCGAGCAACTACGATCTGATGAACGACCTGATGTCGGCGGGCATGCACCGCGCGTGGAAGGCGTTCACGATCGCGCAGGCGAACGTGCGCCCCGGCTTCAAGGTGCTCGACATCGCGGCCGGCACCGGCGACCTGACGAAGTCGTTCGCGAAGGCGGCCGGGCCGACGGGCGAGGTCTGGCATACCGACATCAACGAATCGATGCTGCGCGTGGGCCGCGACCGGCTGCTCGACAAGGGCGTCGTGACGCCGTCGCTGCTGTGCGACGCCGAGAAAATTCCCTTCCCGGACAACTACTTCGACGTGGTCACGGTCGCGTTCGGGCTGCGCAACATGACGCACAAGGATGCCGCGCTGGCCGAGATGCGCCGCGTGACGAAGCCCGGCGGCCGCGTGATGGTGCTGGAATTCTCGAAAGTCTGGGATCCGCTGAAAAAAGCGTACGATCTGTATTCTTTCAAAGTATTACCGTGGCTTGGCGACAAGTTCGCGAAAGATGCTGAAAGTTATCGGTATCTTGCTGAATCTATCCGGATGCACCCCGATCAGGACACGCTGAAGACGATGATGGAACAAGCGGGCCTCGACGCCGTCAAATATTACAATTTGTCAGGTGGCGTGGTAGCTTTACACCTAGGGACCAAGTACTAAGGGGTTCTTTCCCTACATTCGTCTTACATTCGGAGAAGCTGATGTCTGAATCGCGTTCGTTGTTCAACCGTAGCAAACCGTCGAAGCCGTGGGCTCGACGGGTCGGCACGCTGCTGATGGTCGGCCTGCTCACGGCCGGCACGTTCGCATCGCTCGACGCTGAAGCCAAGCGCATGGGCGGCGGGCGCAGCATCGGCCGCCAGAATTCCACCGTCACGCAGCGCCAGGCCACGCCGCCCGCGCAGCAGCCGATGCAGCAGGCCGCGCCGTCGCAGGCGCAGCGCACGAACCCGGCTGCCCCCACGCCGGCCGCGCAGCCCAACCGCTCGCGCTGGCTCGGGCCGATCGCCGGCCTCGCGGCCGGTCTCGGTATCGCGGCGCTGCTGTCGCACTTCGGTCTCGGCGGCGCATTCGCGAGCATGATGGCGAACGTCATCGTGATTGCGTTGCTCGCGATGGTCGGCATCTGGCTGATCCGCAAGTTCATGAACCGCCGTCGCCCGCAGGAGCCGGCGTATTCGGTCGGCGGCGCCGCATCGTCGTCGGGCGGCTACTCGCAAAGCCCGTCGTTCCAGCAAGGCAATGCCGGCAGCAACTACGCGGGCAGCGGCAGCAGCTATGCGAACGAAGCGCAGGGCGTGTTCGGCGGCGGTGCGGCGGCCGCCGGCGCGGCTGCGGCGGCAGCGGCGCCCCTGCAGGTGCCGGCCGGCTTCGACACCGAAGCGTTCCTGCGCAGCGCGAAAGTCTATTTCGTGCGCCTGCAGGCCGCGTGGGACCAGGGCAACCTGGCCGACATCCGCGAGTTCACGACGCCCGAAATGTTCGCCGAGATCAAGATCGACCTCGATTCGCGCGGCAACGACGCGAACCAGACCGACGTCGTACAGCTCGACGCGGAACTGGTCGCGATCGAGGATCGCGGCATCGAGCAGTCGGCGAGCGTGCGCTTCCACGGCCTGATCCGCGAATCGGCGAATACGTCGGCGGCGCCGTTCGACGAGGTGTGGAACCTGTCGAAGTCGGGCAGCCAGGGCTGGCTGCTCGCGGGTATCCAGCAGATCAACACGCACTGAGCGTGGCCGGCGGCCCGCGCCGCCGGGCACCCGGGCGACGGCCGCCGCACTGCGACCGCTTGCCGCCCGGGTGTACGGTCAGGCACGGTCCGCCATCGATCCGACGTTACAATAGAAACCCGCGTGGGCGCCCGGCCTGCGCGGGTTTTTTCTTTCCCAGCCCGATGACCTTTGCCGCCAAGCCTTTTGCTGCTGCCGTCAATCACCTGCTCGCGCGCGAATCGTGGGCACGCGACCGCCTGATTCCCTATGCGGGCAAGACCGCCCGGATCGACGTGCCTCCCGTCACGCTCACGCTGCTGGTGCAGCCCGACGGTTATCTGTCGGCCGTCGACGCGCACGATGCGCAACAGGTCGACGTGTCGATCGCGCTCGCCGGCGACACGGTCGCCGCGTTCCTGCAGGGCGGCCAGGCGGCCGTGATGAAGCACGTGAAGATCGAAGGCGACGCGGAATTCGCGACGCAGATCGCGAAGCTGGCCGAGCACCTGCGCTGGGAACCGGAAGAAGATCTCGCGAAGCTGGTCGGCGACGCGGCGGCGTACCGGATCGCGACGGTCGTGCGCGACGCCGGCGCGCGCGCACGCCGCACCGGCCGCAACGTGCTCGATTCCGTCGCCGAATACTGGCTCGACGAGAACCCGCAAGTCGTCCGGCGCACGTCGCTCGGCGGCTTCGACGCCGAGCTGGCGCGCGCACGCGATGCGCTCGCGCGGGTCGAAAAGCGGGTCGAGCGACTCGAACAAAAAATCGGCGCGCGCACGGGCTCCGGCCCGCGCGGCGCGCACTGAGGGCCGCAGGGCATGCGCATTTTCCGTTTCATCAAGATTGTCTACACCGTCATCCGCTTTGGCCTCGACGAAGTGATGCTGTCCCGGATCGACGACCGGCGGGTGAAGCTGCTGCTGCGGATCACGACGATCGGTCGCCGCTTCTCCGATCCGCCGGCCGTGCGGTTGCGTCACGCGCTCGAAAGCCTGGGCCCGATCTTCGTGAAGTTCGGCCAGGTGCTGTCGACGCGCCGCGACCTGCTGTCGGTCGATTTCGCGAACGAACTCGCGAAGCTGCAGGACCAGGTGCCGCCGTTCGATTCGGCCGTCGCGATCGCGATCATCGAGAAGTCGCTCGGCGCGCCGGTCGACGAGCTGTTCGACGAATTCGAGCGTGAGCCGATCGCGAGCGCGTCGATCGCGCAGGTGCATTTCGCGAAGCTGAAGCAGGGCGTGCATGCGGGCAAGGCCGTCGCCGTCAAGGTGCTGCGCCCGAACATGCTGCCGGTGATCGATTCCGACCTCGCGCTGATGCGCGACATCGCGACGTGGACCGAACGCATGTGGGCCGACGGCCGGCGCCTGAAGCCACGCGAGGTCGTCGCCGAATTCGACAAGTACCTGCACGACGAGCTCGACCTGATGCGCGAGGCCGCCAACGGCAGCCAGCTGCGCCGCAACTTCGCGGGCCTCGACCTGCTGCTCGTGCCCGAGATGTTCTGGGATTTCTCGACGTCGCAGGTCCTCGTGATGGAGCGCATGACCGGCGTGCCGATCAGCCAGGTCGAAACGCTGCGCTCGGCCGGCGTCGACATCAAGAAGCTCGCGCGCGAAGGCGTCGAGATCTTCTTCACGCAGGTGTTCCGCGACGGCTTCTTCCACGCGGACATGCACCCCGGCAACATCCAGGTGAGCCTCGACCCGAACACGTTCGGCCGCTATATCGCGCTCGATTTCGGGATTGTCGGCGCGCTGTCCGATTTCGACAAGAACTACCTCGCGCAGAACTTCCTCGCGTTCTTCAAGCGCGACTACCACCGTGTCGCGACGCTCCACCTCGAATCGGGCTGGGTGCCGCCGGAGACCCGCGTCGAGGAGCTCGAAAGCGCGATCCGCGCGGTGTGCGAGCCGTATTTCGACCGCGCGCTGAAGGACATCTCGCTCGGCCAGGTGCTGATGCGCCTGTTCTCGACGTCGCGTCGCTTCAACGTCGAGATCCAGCCGCAGCTCGTGCTGCTGCAGAAGACGATGCTGAACGTCGAAGGGCTCGGCCGCTCGCTCGATCCCGAACTCGACCTGTGGAAGACCGCGAAGCCGTATCTCGAGCGCTGGATGACCGAGCAGATCGGCCTGCGCGGCTGGTACGAGCGGTTCAAGGTCGAGGCGCCGCAGTGGAGCAAGACGCTGCCGCAACTGCCGCGCCTCATCCACCATGCGCTGGCCGCGCGCCACGATGCGCCGCGCGCCGCGAGCGAGGAACTGATGCGTCAGGTCCTCGTCGAGCAGAAACGGACGAACCGGCTGCTGCAGGCGTTGCTGATCTTCGGCCTGGCCGTCGGCGTCGGGGCGCTCGTCGCGCGCGTGCTGCTCGCGCTCGCGTACGGCGCTTGATCGAAAGGAGCACGGCGATGTCCGATCCGAAGCAACCGGCCGCACCGTCGGCCACCGATTTCGCGACACGCGACCCGGGCAGCGCGTCGTTCTGGAACGAGCGCTTCGAGCGCGGCGTGACGCCGTGGGAATTCGGCGGCGTGCCGGACGGCTTTCGCGTGTTCGCGCAGCGGCTGGCGCCGCGCGCGGTGCTGATTCCCGGCTGCGGCAGCGCGCAGGAGGCCGGCTGGCTCGCGCAGGCCGGCTGGCCGGTGCGGGCGATCGATTTCGCCGCGCAGGCGGTCGCTGCGGCGAAGGCGCAGCTCGGCGCGCATGCGGACGTCGTCGAGCAGGCCGATTTTTTTCAGTACCGGCCGCCGTTCGACGTGCAGTGGGTGTACGAGCGTGCGTTCCTGTGCGCGTTGCCGCCGAGCCTGCGTGCCGATTATGCGGCGCGGATGGCCGAGCTGCTGCCCGCGGGCGGATTGCTGGCCGGCTATTTCTTCGTGGTGGCGAAACCGAAGGGGCCGCCGTTCGGGATCGAGCACGCGGAACTCGATGCGCTGCTCGCGCCGCACTTCGAGCTGGTCGAGGATTTGCCCGTGACCGATTCGCTGGCCGTGTTCGACGGGCACGAGCGCTGGCTCACGTGGCGTCGCCGCTGATGCGCGGGCGTCGCGGCCATTGCCGGAGCGCGCCAGGGTTTCGGCTATAATTCAAGGTTTTGCAAGCCGTTTCCAGTTTCTGCGGGAAAAATATCATGCCGATCTACGCCTATCGATGCGAAGCGTGCGGTTTCGCGAAGGACGTGCTCCAGAAGATGAGCGACGCGCCGCTGTCGCAATGCCCTGAATGCGGGAAGGATGCTTTTCGCAAACAGGTGACCGCCGCCGGTTTCCAGCTGAAGGGCTCGGGGTGGTATGTCACCGATTTCCGCGGCGGCTCGGGCGGTACCAGCGCGCCGGCGACGGCGTCGGGCGACGCGGCGCCGGCCGCACCGGCGGCTGAAGCCGCACCCGCCGCGGCCGCGCCGGCTGCGGCGAGCAGTTCGGGCAGTACCTCGACGACGAGCGCCGCGCCGGCTCCGGCCGCAGCGCCCGCCGCCGGTAGTTGACCGTCGCGGCCCGTCCGGGTCGCGACCAACCCGCGCCGCCGGCGCGGTTCATTGACGGCAGATGATGAAAAAGACGACCCTGAAAACGGTGTTCCTGACCGGCCTGCTGGTTCTCGTCCCGCTCGCGATCACGCTGTGGGTGCTCGGCCTCATCATCGGCACGATGGACCAGACGCTGCTCCTGCTGCCCGAATCTTGGCAGCCCGAGCGGATGCTCGGCTTCCATCTGCCGGGGATCGGCGCGGTGCTGACGCTCGCGTTCATCTTCGTCGTCGGGCTGGCCACGCAGAACTTCATCGGCCAGAAGCTCGTCACGTGGTGGAACGCGGTCGTGCGTCACATCCCGGTCGTCGGGCCGATCTACACGAGCGTCAAGCAGGTGTCCGACACGCTGCTGTCGAGCAGCGGCAATGCGTTCCGCAAGGCGCTGCTGATCGAATACCCGCGCCGCGGCTCGTATACGATCGCGTTTCTGACCGGCACGCCCGGCGGCGACGTGGTCAACCATCTGACGGAAGAGTACGTGAGCGTGTACGTGCCCACGACGCCGAACCCGACGTCGGGCTTCTTCCTGATGCTGCCGAAGAGCGAAGTCATCGAACTCGACATGTCGGTCGATGCCGCGCTCAAGTACATCGTCTCGATGGGCGTCGTGGCGCCTTCGGCGCCGGCTCCGGCGCCCGCCCGCCGTCCCGTCGAGCCGCCGCTGTAAGTAAAGAATCATCGCCCGGGCCGCGCGTTGCGGCGCCCGTTGATCAAACCGAACGAAAGCAAACATCATGTCGATGCGTACTGAATACTGCGGTCTCGTGACCGAACACCTGCTGGGCCAAACCGTGTCGCTGTGCGGCTGGGTGCAGCGCCGCCGCGATCACGGCGGTGTGATCTTCATCGACCTGCGCGATCGTGAAGGCCTCGTGCAAGTGGTGTGCGACCCGGATCGCGCCGAGATGTTCGCGACCGCCGAAGGCGTGCGCAACGAGTTCTGCGTGCAGATCAAGGGCCTCGTGCGCAACCGTCCGGAAGGCACGGTCAACGCCGGCCTGAAGAGCGGCAAGATCGAAGTGCTGTGCCACGAACTGAACGTGCTGAACGCGTCGGTCACGCCGCCGTTCCAGCTCGACGACGACAACCTGTCGGAAACGACGCGTCTCACGCACCGCGTGCTCGACCTGCGCCGCCCGCAGATGCAGCACAACCTGCGCCTGCGCTACCGCGTCGCGATCGAGGCGCGCAAGTACCTCGACGAGCAGGGCTTCATCGACATCGAGACGCCGATGCTGACGAAGAGCACGCCGGAAGGCGCGCGCGACTACCTCGTGCCGTCGCGCGTGAACGCGGGCCAGTTCTTCGCGCTGCCGCAGTCGCCGCAGCTGTTCAAGCAGCTGCTGATGGTCGCGAACTTCGACCGTTACTACCAGATCACCAAGTGCTTCCGCGACGAAGACCTCCGCGCGGACCGTCAGCCGGAATTCACGCAGATCGACTGCGAGACGTCGTTCCTCGGCGAGCAGGAAATCCGTGACCTGTTCGAAGACATGATCCGTCACATCTTCAAGACGACGATCGACGTCGAGCTCGACGCGAAATTCCCGGTGATGCCGTACTCGGAAGCGATGGCGCGTTTCGGTTCGGACAAGCCGGACCTGCGCGTGCAGCTCGAATTCACCGAGTTGACCGACGCGATGAAGGACGTCGACTTCAAGGTGTTCAGCACGCCGGCCAACGCGAAGGACGGCCGGGTTGCGGCGCTGCGCGTGCCGAAGGGCGGCGAGCTGTCGCGCGGCGACATCGACGGCTACACGGAATTCGTGCGCATCTACGGCGCGAAGGGCCTCGCGTGGATCAAGGTCAACGAGAAGGCGAAGGGCCGCGACGGCCTGCAGAGCCCGATCGTCAAGAACCTGCACGACGCATCGATCGCGGCGATCCTCGAGCGCACCGGCGCCGAAGACGGCGACATCATCTTCTTCGCGGCCGATCGCGCGAAGGTCGTCAACGACAGCCTCGGCGCGCTGCGCCTGAAGATCGGCCACTCGGAATTCGGCAAGGCGAACGGTCTCGTCCAGGCCGGCTGGAAGCCGCTGTGGGTCGTCGACTTCCCGATGTTCGAATACGACGACGAAGATGCGCGCTACGTCGCCGCGCACCATCCGTTCACGAGCCCGAAGGACGAGCACCTCGAGTACCTCGAGACCGACCCGGGCCGCTGCCTCGCGAAGGCGTACGACATGGTGCTGAACGGCTGGGAAATCGGCGGCGGCTCGGTGCGTATCCACCGCGAGGAAGTGCAGAGCAAGGTGTTCCGCGCGCTGAAGATCGGCGCGGAAGAAGCGCAGGCGAAGTTCGGCTTCCTGCTGGACGCGCTGCAGTACGGCGCGCCGCCGCACGGCGGTATCGCGTTCGGTCTCGACCGCATCGTCACGATGATGGCCGGCGCCGATTCGATCCGCGACGTGATCGCGTTCCCGAAGACGCAGCGTGCGCAGGATCTGCTCACGCAGGCGCCGAGCCCGGTCGACGAGCGTCAGCTGCGCGAGCTGCACATCCGTCTGCGTCAGCCGGAGCAGCCGAAGGCGTAACGCGCTTCTCGCCCCGGTCGTGTGTGGTCACGCGCACACGACGCCCATGAAAAAGGCGCAGTGATGCGCCTTTTTCATTTTTTGCGGTACAGTCGCAGCACTTGCCGCACGTTCGGGCGCAGGCCCGGCGCACGGCCCTGTGCCGCATGAAACAAAGATGACGAAGCCGCCGAAAATCCCCGAATCCGTTCTCGTCGTGATCTACACGCCCGACCTCGATGTGCTCGTGATCAAGCGTGCCGACCAGCCCGATTTCTGGCAATCAGTCACCGGCTCGAAGGACGCGCTCGACGAGCCGCTCGCGCTCACCGCCGCGCGCGAAGTGGCCGAGGAAACCGGCATCGCGGTCGGCACGCCGGACGTGCCGGCCAGCGCGCTCGTCGACTGGCACCACCGGATCGAATACACGATCTATCCGCAATACCTGCATCGCTATGCGCCGGGCGTCACGCGCAACGTCGAGCACTGGTTCGGCCTGTGCGTGCCGCATCGCGTCGACGTGACGCTGTCGCCGCGCGAGCATGTCGACCATGCGTGGCTGCCGTTCCGCGAGGCGGCCGCGCGCTGCTTCTCGCCGTCGAACGCCGAGGCGATCCTGCAATTGCCCGCGCGCGTGGCCCTCGCGCGTGCGCCGCACGGCTCGTCCGCATGAATGCGGAGACCCGCAAGCGCTTCGCGCAATTGCGGCAGATGTTCCTGCAGGAGCGCGGCTCCGCGTCGCGGCTCGCGTTTACGGCCGGCAACACGGTGCGGCTGTGCGAAACCGGCGGCGAATTCTTCCACGCGCTGATCGAGCGGATCGACGCCGCCCGCGAGCAGGTGATGCTCGAAACCTACATCTTCTGCGACGACGCGGCCGGCCGCCCGGTGTCGGACGCGCTGATCCGCGCGGCGCAGCGCGGCGTGCGCGTGCGGGTGATCACCGACGGCATCGGCACCGCACGCCTGCCGCTGTTCGACACGTGGGCCGAGTCCGGTGTCGAGCACTGCATCTACAACCGTTTCCTGTTCGGCCGCTTCGGCTTCTCGCGCACGCACCGCAAGCTCGCGGTGATCGATCATGCGGTTGCGTTCTGCGGCGGCATCAACATCGTCGACGACTACACGCAGGGCAGCGCGACGCTGCCGTTCCCACGCTGGGATTTCGCGGTCGAGATGGCCGGGCCCGCGGTGTCCGACGTGCGCGCCGCGTTCGAGCTGCAGTGGCACCGGATCCAGTTCGGCCACAAGCCGTACGCGCAGTACGCGGCCGGGCTGCACGGCGGCGAAGCGTTCCCGGACATGTTCCGGCGCTGGATGCGCAGCCACCGGTGGATCAAGGCCGGCGCGCTGCGGGTCGTGACGGAGCCGAGCGTCGCGTTCGTCGCGCGCGACAACGTCGTGAACCGCCGCGCGATCGAGAAGGCCTATCTCGCGGCAATCGGCCAGGCGCGCCAGCGGATCCTGCTCGCGAATCCGTATTTCATGCCGGGCCGCAAGCTGCGTCGCGCGCTGACGGGCGCGGCGCGGCGGGGTGTCGACGTGCAGGTGCTGATCGGCCGCAAGGAATTCGCGGCGCTCGATACGGCCGTACCGTTCCTCTATCACACGCTGCTGCGCGCGGGCGTGCGCGTCGCCGAATACGACAAGACGATCCTGCACGGCAAGGTCGCCGTGATCGACGACAACTGGGCGACGGTCGGCTCGTCGAATCTGGACGCGCTGAGCCTGATGCTGAACAATGAAGCGAACGTCGTGCTGGTGCGCTACGATGCAGTGACCAACCAGTTGCGCGACGCGATCGCCACCGCGTTCGCAGAAGGCCGGGAGATCGATGCCGCGCACTACGCGGCGCGCCCGCGCGTCGAGCGGCTGCTGAACTGGCTCGCGTACACGACCTACCGTGTCGTGATGAAGGCGCTGACGGTCGGCGGTTACGACTGACGCCGACTAAGTATTCGCTTCAAAAAATCTGTCCGCACGTTCGTGCGGAAAAGCCGCTCCGGTCCCGCCGGAATCGCGCAAAATAGCGGCTCGGTTAGACACCGGTTTCTAATAATTTCCTTGTTTCGCGAGCGGTCGCACTCAATAATAGTACGGCCGTTCGATTTTATTCGAACCCCCGAACGGTTACAGAAATAGCTATGCGAAAAGGCGAACAGACGCGTGCCGCGATACTTGAAGCTGCTTTGGACCTCGCCAGCCGTGACGGGCTGGAGGGGCTGACGATCGGCCTGCTGGCCGAGCGCATGCAGATGAGCAAGAGCGGCGTGTTCGCGCACTTCGGATCGCGCGAAGACCTGCAGGTCGAGGTCGTCCGCGAGTACCACCATCGTTTCGAAAACGAGGTGTTCTTTCCGAGCCTGCGCGAGTCGCGCGGTCTGCCGCGTCTTCGGGCGATGCTGGCGCGCTGGATCGAGAAGCGCATCCAGGAGGTGACGACCGGGTGCATCTACATCAGCGGCGCAGTGGAGTACGACGACCGGCCGGACAGCCCCGTGCGCGAGCAGTTGATCGCGAGCGTGACCGCCTGGCGTGCCGCGTTGCTGCGCGCCATTTCGCAGGCGATGGAAGAAGGGCATCTGCGCACGGACACGGATCCGGAACTGATGCTCTTCGAGTTGTACAGCTTCACGCTCGGCCTGCATCACGACGCACGCTTCCTGCATTCGCCGGACGCCGTGCGCCTCACGTGGGCCGCGCTGGAAAAGACGATTGTTTCGTATCAGAGCGAGAGCCGTTAGCGGCGCGTGACCCGCCCGCCAGGAGCTCGAGCCGTTTTGCCCACCTTTGGAGAGAGTCATGGGACAGTACGCCGCGCCGCTGCGCGACACGCAATTCGTGTTGCACGAGCTTCTGAACGTCGAAGCCGAAGTCAAGCAAATGCCCAAGCATGCGGACCTCGACGCCGACACGATCAACCAGGTCCTCGAGGAAGCGGGCAAGTTCTGCTCCGAGGTACTGTTCCCGCTGAACCAGGTCGGCGACCGCGAAGGCTGCACGTATGAAGGCGACGGCGTCGTGAAGACCCCGACCGGCTTCAAGGAAGCGTATCAGCAATACGTCGAGGCCGGCTGGCCGGCGCTCGGCTGCGATCCGGACTACGGCGGCCAGGGCCTGCCCGCGTTCGTGAACAACGCACTCTACGAAATGCTGAACTCGGCGAACCAGGCGTGGACGATGTATCCGGGCCTGTCGCACGGCGCGTACGAATGCCTGCACGCGCACGGCGCGCCGGAACTGCAGCAGCAATATCTGCCGAAGCTCGTGTCGGGCGAATGGACGGGCACGATGTGCCTGACCGAGCCGCACTGCGGCACCGACCTCGGCATCCTGCGCACCAAGGCCGAACCGAACGGCGACGGCTCGTACTCGATCAGCGGCACGAAGATCTTCATCTCGAGCGGCGAGCACGACATGTCGAAGAACATCATCCACCTCGTGCTCGCGCGCCTGCCGGACGCGCCGCAAGGCACGAAGGGGATCTCGCTGTTCATCGTGCCGAAGTTCATTCCGGACGCCGCGGGCGAGCCGGGCGAGCGCAACGGCATCAAGTGCGGCTCGATCGAACACAAGATGGGCATCCACGGCAACTCGACGTGCGTGATGAACCTCGACGGCGCGAAGGGCTGGATGGTCGGCGAGCCGAACAAGGGCTTGAACGCGATGTTCGTGATGATGAACGCCGCGCGCCTCGGCGTCGGCATGCAGGGCCTCGGCCTCACGGAAGTCGCGTACCAGAACTCGCTGACGTACGCGAAGGAGCGCCTGCAGATGCGCTCGCTGACGGGCCCGAAGGCACCGGACAAGCCGGCCGACCCGATCATCGTGCACCCGGACGTGCGCCGCATGCTGCTCACGCAGAAGGCCTACGCGGAAGGCGCGCGCGCATTCACGTACTGGTCCGCGCTGCAGATCGACAAGGAGCTGTCGCACGCCGACGAAGCGGTGCGCAAGGAAGCGGCCGACCTCGTCGCGCTGCTCACGCCGATCATCAAGGCGTTCCTGACCGACAACGCGTTCGAGTCGACCAACCACGCGATGCAGATCTACGGCGGCCACGGCTTCATCTCCGAGTGGGGCATGGAGCAATACGTGCGCGACGCGCGGATCAACATGATCTACGAAGGCACGAACTCGATCCAGTCGCTCGACCTGCTGGGCCGCAAGGTGCTCGGCGACATGGGCGCGAAGCTGAAGAAGTTCGGCAAGCTCGTCACCGAATTCGCGGAAGCCGAAGGCGTGAAGCCGGAGATGGCCGAGTTCATCAACCCGCTCGCCGACATCGGTGAAAAGGTGCAGAAGCTGACGATGGAAATCGGCATGAAGGCGATGCAGAACCCCGACGAAGTCGGCGCGGCCGCCGTGCCGTACCTGCGCACCGTCGGCCACCTGGTGTTCTCGTACTTCTGGGCGCGCATGGCGCGTCTCGCACTCGACAAGGAAGCGTCGGGCGATCCGTTCTACAAGTCGAAGCTCGCCACCGCCCGCTTCTACTTCGCGCGTCTGCTGCCTGAAACGGCATCGACGATCCGCGCCGCGCGCGCCGGTTCGAAGACGCTGATGGAAGTCGACGAATCGCTGTTCTGACGCGATTCAGGGCGGTGCGCGCCGCGCGCCGCCCGGACGCAACGGTTCCTGGTACTCACTTCGCCGTGCAGCCCTCACATTCCGCGCTGCACGACACTATCCGGAGACATCCCGTGAGCAATTTCCTGATTCGCAAGGTCGCCGTGCTGGGCGCCGGCGTGATGGGCGCGCAGATCGCCGCGCATCTCATCAACGCGCGCGTGCCGGTGCTGCTGTTCGACCTGCCGGCCAAGGAAGGCCCGAAAAACGCGATCGCGCTGAAGGCGATCGAGAACCTGAAGAAGCTGTCGCCCGCGCCGTTCGGCGTGAAGGACGATGCGAAGTACCTCGAGGCGGCGAACTACGAAGACGACATCGCGAAGCTGGCCGAATGCGACGTCGTGATCGAGGCGATCGCCGAGCGGATGGACTGGAAGCACGACCTGTACAAGAAGGTCGCGCCGCACATCGCTTCGCACGCGATCTTCGCGACCAACACGTCGGGCCTGTCGATCACGAAGCTGTCCGAAGGTTTCTCGGACGAGCTGAAGTCGCGCTTCTGCGGCGTGCACTTCTTCAATCCGCCGCGCTACATGCACCTCGTCGAGCTGATCCCGACCGCGCATACGCGCCCGGAGATCCTCGACCAGCTCGAGACCTTCCTGACGAGCGTCGTCGGCAAGGGCGTCGTACGCGCGAAGGACACGCCGAACTTCATCGCGAACCGCGTCGGCATCTTCTCGATCCTCGCGGTGATCACCGAGGCCGCGAAGTTCGGCCTGCGCTTCGACGAAGTCGACGACCTGACGGGCAGCCGCCTCGGCCGCGCGAAGTCGGCGACGTTCCGCACCGCGGACGTGGTCGGCCTCGACACGATGGCGCACGTGATCAAGACGATGCAGGACAACCTCGCCGACGATCCGTTCTTCCCG
The DNA here is from genome assembly GCF_024730645.1 of Burkholderia sp. EMB26. Classification (NCBI taxonomy): domain Bacteria; kingdom Pseudomonadati; phylum Pseudomonadota; class Betaproteobacteria; order Burkholderiales; family Burkholderiaceae; genus Burkholderia; species Burkholderia sp. EMB26. The sequence goes on along the minus strand of NZ_CP078070.1, from coordinate 3,071,678 downwards.
GTCTACCAGACGCCTGCCGTGCTCGCCGAGCTGGTGAAGCAGGGCGCGCTCGGCCAGAAGACGGGCGGCGGCTTCTACAAGAAGGAAGGCAAGGCGATCAAGGTGCTCGACGCGAAGACGGGCACCTACGTCGATTCGGGCGCGAAGGCGGACGAAACGGTCGGCCGCATCCTGAAGCGTCCGCCGGCGGAACGCCTGAAGCTGCTGCGCGAGACGGATCATCCGCACGCCCAGTTCCTGTGGTCGATCTTCCGCGACGTGTTCCATTACATCGGCGTGCATCTCGAGTCGATCGCCGACAACGCGCGCGACGTCGACCTCGCGATCCGCTGGGGCTTCGGCTGGAACGAAGGTCCGTTCGAAGGCTGGCAGGCCGCCGGCTGGAAGCAGGTCGCCGAGTGGGTGCAGGAAGACATCGCGGCCGGCAAGGCGCTCGCGAACGTGCCGCTGCCGTCGTGGGTGCTCGAAGGCCCGGTCGCCGAGAAGGGCGGCGTGCACACGGCCGAAGGCTCGTGGGCGCCGGCCGCGAAGCGCTTCGTGCCGCGCTCGGACCTCGCGGTCTACGGCAAGCAGGTATTCCGTGCGCCGCTGCTCGGCGAAGCGGGTGCCGATCCGAAGACGTACGGCAAGACGCTGTTCGAGACCGACGCGGTGCGCGCATGGGTCGACGACCGCGCCGGTGAAGACGACGTCGTGATCGTGTCGTTCAAGTCGAAGATGAACACGATCGGACCGAGCGTGATCGACGGCCTCGTGCAGGCGATCGAACTCGCGGAGAAGGACTACAAGGGCGTGGTGATCTGGCAGCCGACGTCGCTGAAGCTCGGCACGCCGGGCGGCCCGTTCTCGGCTGGCGCGAACCTCGAGGAGGCGATGCCCGCGTTCATGATGGGCGGCGCGAAGGGCATCGAGCCGTTCGTGAAGAAGTTCCAGGAAGGCATGCTGCGCGTGAAGTACGCGAACGTGCCGGTCGTCGCGGCCGTGTCGGGCATCGCGCTCGGCGGCGGGTGCGAGCTGATGCTGCACAGCGCGAAGCGCGTCGTGCACGTCGAGAGCTACATCGGTCTCGTCGAAGTGGGCGTCGGCCTCGTGCCGGCGGGCGGCGGCCTGAAGGAAGCGGCGCTGCGCGCGGCGGACGCCGCGACGGCCGCGAACGCGACCACCGACATCCTGAAGTTCGTCACGAAGTCGTTCGAGAACGCGGCGATGGCGAAGGTGTCGGCGTCCGCGCACGACGCCCGTGCGATGGGCTACGTGAAGCCGTCCGACACGATCGTCTTCAACGTGTTCGAACTGCTCGACACCGCGAAGAAGGAAGCGCGTGCGCTGGCCGACACCGGCTACCGCGCACCGCTGCGTGCGAAGGACGTGCCGGTTGCAGGCCGTTCGGCGATCGCGACGATCAAGGCATCGCTCGTCAACATGCGTGACGGCCGCTTCATCAGCGACCACGACTACCTGATCGCGAGCCGCATCGCAGAAGCCGTGTGCGGCGGCGACGTCGAAGCCGGCAGCCTGGTCGACGAAGAATGGCTGCTCGCGCTGGAGCGTCGCGCATTCGTCGAACTGCTCGGCACGCAGAAGACGCAGGAACGGATCATGGGCATGTTGCAGACCGGCAAGCCGGTGCGTAACTGAGCGAGCGGATAACTTTGTATGGGGCCCGGGCCGGCGCTGAAGCGCCCGCTCGGGTCGACAGGAGTCTGAAATGAGCAAACAACTGCAAGACGCATACATCGTCGCCGCCAGCCGCACGCCGATCGGCAAGGCCCCGCGCGGTGTCTTCAAGAACACGCGGCCGGACGAGCTGCTGGTCCACGCGATCAAGTCGGCGGTCGCGCAGGTGCCCGGCCTCGACACGAAGGTGATCGAGGACGCGATCATCGGCTGCGCGATTCCGGAAGCGGAGCAGGGCCTGAACGTCGCGCGCATGGGCGCGCTGCTCGCCGGCCTGCCGCAGACGGTCGGCGGCGTGACGGTCAACCGCTTCTGCGCGTCGGGCATCACCGCGCTGGCGATGGCGGCCGACCGCATCCGCGTCGGCGAATCGGACGCGATCTTCGCGGGCGGCTGCGAATCGATGAGCATGGTGCCGATGATGGGCAACAAGCCGTCGATGTCGCCGCACATCTTCGATCGCAATGAAGATTTCGGCATTGCATACGGGATGGGCCTGACCGCCGAGCGCGTCGCCGAGCAGTGGAAGGTGAGCCGCGAAGACCAGGACGCGTTCTCGGTCGAGTCGCACCGCAAGGCGCTCGCCGCGCAGCAGGCCGGCGAGTTCAACGACGAGATCGCCGCCTACACGATCAGCGAGCGTTTCCCGAATCTCGCGACGGGCGAAATCGACGTGAAGACGCGCGAGATCAAGCTCGACGAAGGTCCGCGCGCGGATACGTCGCTCGAAGGCCTCGCGAAGCTGCGCACGGTATTCGCGAACAAGGGCTCGGTCACGGCCGGCAACAGTTCGCAGACGTCGGACGGCGCGGGCGCGCTGCTCGTCGTGTCGGAGAAGGTGCTCAAGGAATTCAACCTGACGCCGCTCGCGCGCTTCGTGAGCTTCGCGGTGCGTGGCGTGCCGCCGGAAATCATGGGCATCGGTCCGAAGGAAGCGATTCCGGCCGCGCTGAAGGCCGCCGGCCTGAAGCAGGACGATCTCGACTGGATCGAGCTGAACGAAGCGTTCGCCGCGCAATCGCTGGCGGTGATGCGCGACCTCGGCCTCGATCCGTCGAAGGTCAACCCGATGGGCGGCGCGATCGCGCTGGGCCACCCGCTCGGCGCGACCGGCGCGATCCGCGCGGCGACCGTCGTGCACGGCCTGCGCCGCCGCAACCTGAAGTACGGGATGGTCACGATGTGCGTCGGCACCGGCATGGGTGCGGCGGGCATCATCGAACGCCTGTAAGCGGGACGCGACGACAAGCGACGACGGTGCGCGGGCCACGAGCTCGCGCACCGTTTTTTCATTCCGGTAGAGACAGTCAAAGGAGACGGTTGTGGCCGACATTCAAGTGGAACGCGCCGACGGCGTGATGACGATCACGATCGCGCGCCCGGCGAAGAAGAATGCGCTGACGGCGGCGATGTACCAGACGATGGCCGATGCGCTCGCCGATGCGCAGGAAGACAAGGCGGTTCGCGTGATCCTGCTGCGCGGCAGCGACGGCAATTTCAGCGCGGGGAACGATCTCGAGGATTTCCTGAAGTCGCCGCCGAAGGACGACACCGCGTCGGTCTTCCAATTCCTGGCACGGATCAGCAGCGCGAGCAAGCCGGTCGTGGCGGCGGTGCCGGGCATCGCGGTCGGCGTCGGCGTGACGATGCTGCTGCACTGCGATCTGGTCTACGCGGCCGATACCGCGACGTTCTCGCTGCCGTTCGTGCAGCTCGGGCTGTGCCCGGAGGCCGCATCCAGCGCGCTGCTGCCGCGTCTGGCCGGCCATCAGGTCGCGGCCGAGAAGCTGCTGCTGGGCGAGCCGTTCGACGCGCTGGAAGCGCACCGGATCGGCATCGTCAACCGCGTGCTGCCGGCGGCCGAACTCGACGCGTTCGCGGCGAAGCATGCGGCGAAGCTCGCGGCGCTGCCGGCGTCGTCGCTGCGCGTGACGAAGGCGCTGCTGAAGGAAACGGGCGGCGTGGCGGTTGCCGCGCGGATGGCCGAGGAAGCCGCGCACTTCTCGGCGATGCTGCGCGCACCCGAGGCGCGCGAGGCGATGACCGCGTTCTTCGAGAAGCGCAAGCCGGATTTCCGTCAGTTCGACTGACGCAGCGGCCCGCGCCGGCGCTCACACGCCGGCGCGTCCGCACGGGACGGCATCAGGCCGTGCCGTAATCCACGTGGCCGGTCTCGCGGCAGAAGCTGACGAGCCGCAGGCCGGCCGTCCTCGCGATCGCGATCGCCAGCGACGACGGCGCGGAAATGGTCGCGACCATCGGAATGCCGACCCGCGCCGACTTGCGCACGAGCTCGTAGCTCGCGCGGCTCGACAGGAACACGAAGCCGTCGGTCGCGTCCGCGCGCGACAGCACGAGCGAGCCGATCAGCTTGTCGAGCGCGTTGTGGCGGCCGACGTCCTCGAACGCCATCCGGATCGCGCCTGTTGCATCGCACCACGCGGCCGCGTGCAGGCCGCCGGTGAGCTGCGTGAGCGCCTGGTGCGCCGGCAGCGCATGAGCCGCGCGCGCGAGCGCGTCGGGCGCGAGGCGCGCGAGGAAGCCCGTATCGGGCACGCGCTCGGGCGCGAGGTCGAGCAGGTCGATGCTTTCGATCCCGCACACGCCGCAGCCGGTGCGCCCCGCGAGCGCGCGGCGCCGGTCCTTCAGCGCGGCGAACGCCTGCTGGACCACGTCCAGATGGACTTCCGCATGCGGCAGCGGCGCGTCGGCGTGCAGGATCACCTCGATGTCCTTGATGTCGCTGCCGCGCGCGACGATCCCTTCCGAGATCGCGAAGCCGACCGCGAACGCTTCGAGGTCGCATGGCGTACACATCATCACCGCGTGCGAGATGCCGTTGAAGACAAGTGCGACCGGCCATTCCTGGCCGACGAAGTCGTGCGCGGTGTCGACCGCGCCGCCGCGCGTGCGGCTGACGGGCAGCTCGATCGCGCCGCGCGGTTCGTCGCGAAGTTCGTCGCGCAGTTCGTCTGATTGGGTCGGATTCACGAGCACTCCCGTTGATTCGAAGCACGGCCGGCGACGATCGTGCCGCCGCCCGCGCGTAGAGGTTCTAAAATACCCCAGGCAAGCCGGCCGCGCCGGCATCCGCCACGTCAGGTAACGACCATGGGACTCAGCGACGCTCCGTTGCTCTTCAACTTCGAACACGATTCGTCGGAAAACTTCACGTACATCCCGATGATCGTGCGTTTCAATCTCGACCGCTTCGGCCTGCGGATTTCGCTCGACCAGTGGCAACTGCTGCCGCTCGAGGACCGCAAGCTGCTCGCGCGCTTTCCGGCCGACGACGACACCGCGATCGAGCCCAATTTCGATCATGCGCTGTTCGAAATGCTGCGCACGCACGCCGATCTGGAGCCGTCGTGGTTCCAGCCGGACGAGCAGCCGGCCTGGCGCGCGGTCGACACGGTGCCGGAGTCGCTCGTGCAGCAGAGCGCGCTGGCCGGGCTGCCGGCGCCCGCGCTCGCGCAGTGGCAGCGGCTCGCGCCGTTCCAGCGCTACGTGCTGGTCAAGCTGTCGCGCAAGCCGACGCTGAATCACGATTTCCTGCCCGCGATGCGGGAGTTCGGGCTGACGGCCACGCACTGACGGCCATCTGCCGCGCGGTGGCGCGGCGCGTGCCCGTCAGAGCGGCGGCAGTTGCCGCGGCTTGCGGTCCGGGCCGGTCGCGACGTACGTGAGCGTCGCTTCGGTGACCTTCACGACTTCGCCCATCAGGCGCATGCGCTGCGCGTATACCTCGACGTCGACCGTGATCGACGTGTTGCCGGTGCGCATGATCGTGGCGTAGAAGCTCAGCAGATCGCCGACGAATACCGGCTGCTTGAACACGAACGAATTGACCGCGACCGTCGCGACGCGGCCGTTCGCGCGCTGGCTCGCGGGGATCGAGCCGGCGATGTCGACCTGCGACATGATCCAGCCGCCGAACACGTCGCCGTGGACGTTCGCGTCGTGCGGTTGCGGGACGACGCGCAGCGCGGGCTGCTTCTGCGGAAGTTCGAGGGTCGAATCGGTCATGGCGGGGGCTTTCATCCTGTAATAAATGGACCGCCGCGCGCAGGCTGGCCGGCGAGGGCGCCGGCAGCGGCGCGAAGCGGCTTCTGCGACAATACAACGTTCACAAATTGTACGAGAAAGCGCGCGAGCCGGCCGTCGGAAAACGGATCCGGCATCGCCGCGCAATCCTTCCCCCATGCGTCGATTTCCCGCTTCCGGCGAGCCCGCGCCGGCTTCGACCGGGCCACGCAACGACTGGCAGACCATCCGGTCGCTGCTGCCGTACCTGACCACCTACAAATGGCGTGTCGCGCTGGCGCTCGGCTGCCTGATCGGGGCGAAGGTCGCGAACCTCGGCGTGCCGGTCGTGATGAAGCGCATCGTCGACCACCTGTCCTACGTGCAGCAGCTCACCGCGCTCGGCCGTGCCGAACAGTCGGCCGGCATCGTGCTCGCGGGCGGCGTCGGGCTGCTGGTCGTCGCGTATGCGCTCGTGCGGCTGTCGACGTCGCTGTTCACCGAGCTGCGCGAAATCCTGTTCTCGAAGGTCACCGAGAGCGCGGTGCGCCAGCTCGCGCTGCAGGTGTTCCGGCATCTGCACGGGCTGTCGCTGCGGTTTCATCTCGAACGCCAGACGGGCGGCATGTCGCGCGACATCGAGCGCGGCACGCGCGGCATCCAGCAGCTGATTTCGTATTCGCTGTACAGCATCCTGCCGACGCTCGTCGAGGTCGGGCTCGTGCTCGGCTTCTTCGTCGTCAAGTACGAGGCCTACTACGCGTACGTGACGTTCGCGGCGCTCGTCACGTACATCGTGTTCACCGTGAAGGTCACCAACTGGCGCACGCATTTCCGTCGCACGATGAACGAGCTCGATTCGCGCGCGAACTCGCGGGCGATCGATTCGCTGATCAACTACGAGACGGTCAAGTACTTCGGCAATGAGGAGTGGGAAGCGCAGCGCTACGACGAGAACCTGAAGCGCTACCGGAAGGCCGCGATCCGCTCGCAGAACTCGCTGTCGGTGCTGAACTTCGGCCAGCAGGCGATCATCGGCACGGGGCTGGTGTTCATCCTGTGGCGCGCGACGCAGGGCGTGCTCGCGGGCAAGCTGACGCTCGGCGATCTCGTGCTGATCAACACGTTCATGCTGCAGCTGTACATTCCGCTGAATTTCCTCGGCGTCGTCTATCGCGAGCTGAAGCAGAGCCTGACCGACATGGACCGGATGTTCGGGCTGCTGTCCGCGCCGAAGGAAGTGGCCGACCGGCCCGATGCGCCGCCGCTCGCGGTGACCGGCGCGCAGGTGCGCTTCGAGCACGTGAACTTCGCGTACGAGCCGTCGCGGCCGATCCTGCACGACGTGACGTTTACGATCGAGGCCGGCACGACGACCGCGGTGGTCGGCCACAGCGGGTCGGGGAAATCGACGCTGTCGCGGCTGCTGTTCCGTTTTTACGATCTCGGCCGGCAGGCGGGCGGCGCGATCCGGATCGACGGCCAGGACATCCGCGACGTCACGCAGGAATCGCTGCGCGCATCGATCGGGATCGTGCCGCAGGACACCGTGCTGTTCAACGACTCGATCTACTACAACATCGCGTACGGGCGGCCGACCGCGACCCGCGACGAGGTGGTCGCGGCAGCGCGCGCCGCGCACATCCACGACTTCATCGAAAGTCTGCCGAAGGGCTATGACACGCCGGTCGGCGAGCGCGGGCTGAAGCTGTCGGGCGGCGAGAAGCAGCGCGTCGCGATCGCGCGCACGCTGCTGAAGGACCCGCCGGTGCTGTTGTTCGACGAAGCGACGTCGGCGCTCGATTCGCGCTCGGAACGCGCGATCCAGCACGAACTCGACCAGATCGCGCGGCATCGCACGACGCTCGTGATCGCGCACCGGCTGTCGACGGTCGTGCACGCGCAGCAGATCCTCGTGATGGACCACGGGCGGATCGTCGAGCGCGGCACGCACGACGAACTCGTGCGCGCCGACGGGTTGTATGCGCAAATGTGGGCGCTGCAGCAGCAGCGCGCGGCGGCTGGCGGGGAAGAGGCCGAGGCCGCGTGAGCGCGCAGGCGCCGCGCGACACGACGGGCGGCGGGAATGGATGGTGGGCGTCCGTCCGGTAGCGGGCGGTGTAGCGGCGTCGCGGTCGGGTGACCGGGCGGATGCCCGCGGGCACGTGATCCGGGCTCGGCCGGGCATTCATCGGCCCGTCAGGCCGTCGGCGCCGCGCCGGCTACCCGACGACCGGCGCCCGGCCACGAGACGATCAGCCCGCGGCGGCGCGCAGCCGCGCGTCGAGCTCGCCGAGCTGCGCGGGCGTGCCGACGTTCTCCCAGATGCCTTCGTACAGTTCGCCGCTCGCGTGGCCGGCTTCGATCGCCGCGCGATAGTACGGCGTCAGCGCGCGCCGCGTGCCGGGCGCGAGGTCGCGGAACATCCGCGTGTCGTACAGGCCGATGTTGCCGAACGTGAAGCGCGCGGCGCCGTCGAGCGCCAGACGGCCATCGTCGCCGAGCGCGAAGTCGCCGGCCGGGTGGAACGGCGGGTTCGGCACCATCACGAGGTGCATCGCCGGCGTGTCGAGCGCGGCCATCCGGGCCGCGCGCGGCGCGAGCGTCCGGTAGTCGAACGCGCAATACACGTCGCCGCTGACCGCCGCGAACACGGCCGGCTGCCCGTCGCGCTCCAGCAGCGGCAGCGCCTGCGCGATGCCGCCGGCGGTTTCCAGTGCGTCGCCCTCGGCCGAATAGGCGATCCGCACGCCCCAGCGCGAACCGTCGCCGAGCGCGGCCTCGAGCTGCTCGCCGAGCCATGCGTGGTTGATCACGATGGTCTCGATGCCCGCCCGCGCGAGCGCCTCGATCTGCCACACGATCAGCGGCTTGCCGCCGGCTTCGAGCAGCGGCTTCGGGCGGGTGTCGGTCAGCGGGCGCATCCGTTCGCCGCGTCCGGCGGCGAAGATCATCGCCGTGGTCAGGGTAGTGCTCATGTTCGACTGGGTGTGGGGACGGTCAGAATGTATAGCCGACGTCGGCCGGCGCATTGCCCTCGAGCTCGTCGAGCAGCTTCGCGAACGGCACGAGCGGGCGGTAGCGCAGCGCGACCTTGCGCGCATACGCGAGGAAGCGCGGCAGGTCGTTCAGGTAGTGCGGCTTGCCGTCGCGGTAGTTGATGCGCGCGAACAGGCCGAGGATCTTGATGTGGCGCTGCAGCCCCATCCATTCGAGCTGGCGGTAGAACTCGCCGAAATCGGGATCGACCGGCAGGCCGGCCTTTTTCGCCTTTTCCCAGTAGTACGCGAAGCAGTCGAGCTCGAACTCCTCGTCCCAGCTGATGAACGCGTCGCGCAGCAGCGACACGACGTCGTACGTCAGCGGCCCGTACACGGCGTCCTGGAAGTCGAGCACGCCCGGATTCGGCTCGCAGACCATCAGGTTGCGCGGCATGAAGTCGCGCAGCATGAAGCCTTGCGGCTGCGCGTGCGCGCTCGCGACCAGCAGCGCGAAGGTGCGCTCGAGCGTGCCGCGCATCGCGTCGGTGACCGGCTTGCCGAGGTGGCGGCCGACGAACCATTCGGGCAGCAGCTCCATTTCGCGGCGCAGGAACGCTTCGTCGAACGGCGGCAGCACGTCGGGCTTCGACGTGAGCTGGAAGCGGATCAGCGCATCGAGCGCGGCGCGCATCAGCGGACGTGCGGCGGCCGGGTCGGCCGGGTCGAGCACCGAGATGTACGACTTGCGGCCGAGGTCGGTCACGAGCATGAAGCCTGCGTCGAAATCGTGAGCCAGCACGTCGGGCACGTGGTCGCCGGCCGCGGCGAGCAGCTGCGCGACCTGGACGAACTCGCGGCATTTCTCGGGCGGCGGCGCATCGACGGCGATCAGCGTGCCGCCGGCACTGGTGGCCGACGCGACCCGGAAATAGCGGCGGAAACTGGCGTCCGACGACGCGGGCGCGAGGGTCGACAGATCGAGGGCGTAGCGCCCGGCGAGCGGGTGCAGCCACGCGGTGAGCGCTTCGAGGCGGGCGTCGGGCTGGGATGCGGCGGATGGGGGCGTCATGAAACTCGGCGGAGGGGGGAACGTCTTGCCATATAATACCCCACGACTTTTTTGACGCGCCCCCGCGTCAGCTTCCGCCGTGCAGGCCCGCCGCCTGTCGCGCCGTCCGCCCGATCGCCTCCCCGGTTTGCGAAGAGCCGCAGTCGCGGCTCGACGGCGCGGCCCGCCGCGCGCGAAGGTGCCGTGCAGGCGCGGTTGACAAGGGGCGATTCGCCAAACGATAGATGCCGCCCAAACCGCTATTCCCGAATGTTTTCCCCGGTGACGGGGCGCCGCGCAAACGGCGGCTCGCGCTCGCGCTCCTGGCCGTGCCCGGCCTCGTGCCGGCCGTGTCGTACGCGCAGCTGTCGGGCGCGGCTGCGCAGCCGCAGCCGCTCGACTCGCCGTGGGATCTGCGTCTCGCACCCCAGCTCGAGGATCATCCGCTGAAGGACGGCGCGAAGCCGGCCGCCTTCGTGATCGCCGACCACACGAGCGGCACCGCCGAGCAGGATCTCGCCGCGAAGGGCTCCGCCGAGCTGCGGCGCGGCGACGCCGTCGTGAAGGCCGACGCGATCCACTACGATCAGGATACCGACATGGCCGATGCGTACGGCCAGGTCAAGGTGGTCAATGGCGGGATGTCGTTCGCGGGCCCCGAGGCGCACATGAAGATCGAGGCGAGCCAGGGCTTCATGACCGCGCCGAAGTATCACTTCAACGTGACGGGCGGGTCGGGTAGCGCGGAGCGCGTCGACATGGTCGACAACGAGCGCTCGGTGTTCGTCAACGGCACGTATACGGCGTGCCAGTGCTCGACGAACCCCGCGTGGTACATCAAGGGCAGCCGCTTCGACTTCGATACGGGCGCCGACGAGGGCACCGCGCGCAACGGCGTGCTGTTCTTCCAGGGCGTGCCGATCTTCGCGAGCCCGTGGATGACGTTCCCGTTGTCGGGCGAGCGGCGCAGCGGCCTGCTGCCGCCGACGTTCTCGATGAACTCGAACAACGGCTTCGAGCTGTCGCTGCCGTACTACTTCAACATCGCGCCGAACCGCGACCTGACGCTCACGCCGCGCATCATCTCGCGGCGCGGCGTGATGACCGAGGCGACGTTCCGCTACCTGTCGCCGTCGTATTCGGGCACGTTTACGGCCAATTACCTGCCGGATGACCGGCTCGCGCACCGCAACCGCTACGCGATCTACTGGCAGCACCAGCAGAATTTCGGCGGCGGTTTCGGCGGCTACGTCTACTTCAACAAGGTCTCGGACAACACGTATCCGGAAGACCTCGGGTCGACGAACCAGTTCGTCAACGGGACGCAGACGCTGTACCAGCAGGAAGCCGGCCTCACGTACAACAACGGCCCGTGGTCGGTACTCGCGCGCTACCAGCACTGGCAGACGCTGCCGCCGTCGATCGCGCCGTACAGCCGCGAGCCGCAGTTGAACGTGAAATACACGAAGTACAACGTCGGCGGTTTCGACTTCGGCGCGGAAGCCGACTATTCGCGGTTCCGCATCACGACCGCCGATGCGACCCAGGGCGACCGGATCGTCTTCAACCCGTACATCTCGTACGGCGTGTACGGCCCCGGCTACTTCGTCGTGCCGAAGGTCCAGTATCACTTCGCGTCGTACGACCTGGGCTACCTGTCGTCGACCACGCCGAACAACCCGAAGCGCTTCACCGAGTCGATCCCGACCGTGAGCGTCGATTCGGGCCTGATCTTCGACCGTTCGGTGCGCCTGTTCGGCCAGGACTTCATCCAGACCCTCGAGCCGCGCCTGTACTACGTGTACACGCCGTATCGCGACCAGTCGAACGCGCCGCTGTTCGACACCGCGGAATCGGACTTCGGCCTCGCGGAGATCTACCAGCCGAACACGTTCGTCGGTAACGACCGGATCGCCGATGCGAACCGGATCACGGCCGGCCTGACGTCGCGCTTCATCGATCCGCGCACCGGCGACGAGCGCGCGCGCTTCGTGATCGCGCAGCAGTACTACTTCGCCGATCAGCGCGTCACGCTGACGCCGGGGCAGAGCGCCGTGCTGGCGCGCCACTCGGACCTGATCGTCGGCGCCGCGCTGAAGCTCGGCTCGGGCTTCATGTCGGAAACGGCGTTCCAGTACAACCAGAACAACAACCAGCTCGTGAAGTCGAGCGTCGGTTTCGGCTACAGCCCGGGCGAGCGCCGCGTGATCAACGTCGGCTACCGCTATACGCGCGCGAACACCACGCTCGACAACCAGCCGATCAACCAGTTCCTGGTGTCCGCGCAATGGCCGCTCACGCGCCGCCTGTATGCGATCGGCCGTTTCAACTACGACCTCGCCGGAGATCGCGTGGTCGACGGTCTGGTCGGCTTACAATACGACGCGGACTGCTGGGCGCTCGGGGTCGGGGTCCAGCGATTTGCGAACGGCATCAATACGTCGGGACAGCAGAACTCGTCGACGCGATTCATGATGCAGCTGACGCTCAAGGGCCTGTCGACCGTCGACAACGGCCTCGTGTCCGCGTTCCGCGCCGGGGTGCCGGGCTACACGCCGTTGCCGCCGCCGCCGCCGCCGATGTCCCGCTTCAGCAACTACGAGTAACGCCGGCATGTCTGCACCGGTCAGCACGATTTCAATGGAGTTTCAGTGGCAATGAAGAAAACCCTTCGTTTCGCGGCAGTCGTGTCCAGCCTTGCCGCGTCCGCCGCGCTGCTCGCCGCCGCGCCGGCCGCGGCGCAGGCGCTCGGTTCGCAAGGTGCGCAGCTCGCCGACGAAGTCGTCGCGGTCGTCAACAACGACGTGATCACGGGCCGTGAACTCGACCAGCGTGTCGGCTTGATCGCGCGCCGGCTGCAGCAGCAGAACGCGCCGGTGCCGCCGGCCGACCAGTTGCGCGGGCAGGTGCTGAACCAGATGGTGCTCGAACGTATCCAGGTGCAGAAGGCCAAGGATGACGGGATCCGTGTCGACGACGCGACCGTGCAGGCCACGCTGCAGCGTCTCGCGCAGGCGAACGGGATGACGCTCGACCAGTACCGCGCGCGTCTCGAGGCGCAAGGCGTGCCCTGGAGCATCTTCACGAACGACGCGCGCACCGAGCTGACGCTGTCGAAGCTGCGCGAGCGCGAGGTCGACGGCAAGATCACGGTGTCGGACGCCGAGGTCGCGAACTACATCGCGAGCCAGCGCGGGCCGAACGCGTCGCAGCAGCAGGACCTGCGCTTCCAGCACATCTTCATCAAGGCGCCCACCAACGCGCCGCAGGCCGACATCGAAGCCGCGCAGAAGAAGGCGGAAGCGCTGCTGCAGCAGGCGAAGTCGGGCGCCGATTTCGAGCGGCTCGCGAAGAACAACTCCGAAGCGAACGACGCGAAGAAGGGCGGCGATCTCGGCTTCAAGTCGCCGAGCGCGCTGCCGGCCGACGTCGTCGAGGCCGCGTCGAAGCTGCGCCCGGGCCAGGTCAACCCGACGCTGATCCGCGTGCCGGACGGCTTCGAGATCGTGCGCCTCGTCGATCGCCGCCAGAGCCAGGGCGCGAGCGCCGCGGCGCCGAAGATCGTCCAGACGCACGTGCGCCACATCCTGCTGCGCGTCGGCGAAGGCAAGTCGGAAGGCCAGGCGCGCCAGCAACTCGTTGACATCCGCAACCAGGTCGAGGCCGGCGGCGATTTCGCGAAGTTCGCGCGCACCTACTCGCAGGACGGGTCGGCGTCGCAGGGCGGCGATCTCGGCTGGATCAGCCCGGGCGAGACCGTGCCGGAATTCGAGCGTGCGATGAACAACCTGCAGGACGGCCAGATCAGCCAGCCGATTCGTACCGAGTACGGCTACCACCTGATCCAGGTGCTGAACCGCCGCGAAGCGGAAGGGTCGGTGCAGCAGCAGATGGACATCGCCCGCCAGGCGATCGGCCAGCGCAAGGCCGAACAGGCCTACGCCGACTGGCTGCGCGAGCTGCGCGATTCGTCGTACGTGCAGTACAAGATCGGCGGCGTCGGCCCGGCGAACTGAGCGAGCATCGAATGACCACGCCCGCGCTGCAGATCGCGATCACGACCGGCGAACCCGCGGGAGTCGGCCCGGAGCTGACCGTGCAGGCGCTGCGTGACGCCGCGCAGCGTTGGCCCGACGCGCATTTCACCGTGCTCGGCGATGCGGCGTTGCTCGACGCGCGGGCCGCGGCGGTCGGCATCGACCCGGCCACGCTGGCCGGCGGCGCGCAGGTGTCGGTCGCGCATCGCGCGCTGGCCGTGCCCGCGCAGGCGGGCAAGCTCGACGCGGCGAACGGCCGCTACGTGCTCGGGCTGCTCGACGCGGCGATCGACGGCGCGCTGGCGGGCCGGTACGACGCGATCGTCACCGCGCCGCTGCAGAAAAGCACGATCAACGATGCGGGCGTGCCGTTCACCGGCCATACCGAATACCTGGCCGAGCGCACGCATACGCCGCGCGTCGTGATGATGCTGGCCGGCACCGGCCAGCGGCCGCTACGTGTCGCGCTCGCGACCACCCACTTGCCGCTGAAGGACGTATCGGCCGCGCTGACGATCGACGGGCTCGTCGAGACGCTCGCGATCATCGATCGTGACCTGCGGCGCGACTTCGGTCTCGCCACGCCGCGCATCCTCGTGACGGGCCTGAACCCGCACGCGGGCGAGAACGGTTATCTCGGCCGCGAGGAGATCGACGTGATCTCGCCGGCGCTGGCCCGTGCGCATGCGCAACACATCGATGCGCGCGGCCCGTATCCGGCCGACACGCTGTTCCAGCCGCGCCATCTGGCCGATGCCGATTGCGTGCTGGCGATGTTCCATGACCAGGGCCTGCCCGTGCTGAAGTACGCGACGTTCGGCGAGGGCATCAACGTGACGCTCGGGCTGCCGATCATCCGCACGTCGGTCGATCACGGCACCGCGCTCGATCTGGCCGGCACGGGCCGCGCCGATCCGGGCAGCATGATCGCCGCGCTCGATACGGCCGTCACGATGGCGCGCCATCGCCGCGCAGCCTGACGCTGCCGGCTTACCCCATTCGTCGTATTTTTCGTTTTACTCAGTCGATGTCGAACAGCAGACAGCACCAAGGCCATTTCGCGCGCAAGCGCTTCGGGCAGAACTTCCTCGTCGATCACGGCGTGATCGATTCGATCGTCGCGACGATCGGCCCCGCGCGCGGCCAGCGGATGGTCGAGATCGGGCCCGGGCTCGGCGCGCTGACCGAGCCGCTGATCGAGCGTCTCGCGACGCCCGAGTCGCCGCTGCACGCGGTCGAGCTCGACCGCGACCTGATCGGGCGCCTGCAGCAACGCTTCGGCGCGCTGCTGGAACTGCACGCGGGCGATGCGCTCGCATTCGACTTCCGCTCGCTCGCGGCGCCCGGCGACAAGCCGTCGCTGCGGATCGTCGGCAACCTGCCGTACAACATTTCCAGCCCGCTGCTGTTTCATCTGATGACGTTCGCCGATGCGGTCATCGACCAGCATTTCATGCTGCAGAACGAAGTCGTCGAGCGGATGGTCGCGGAGCCGGGCACGAAGGCGTTTTCGCGGCTGTCGGTGATGCTGCAGTACCGCTACGTGATGGAAAAGATGCTCGACGTGCCGCCGGAGTCGTTCCAGCCGCCGCCGAAGGTCGATTCGGCGATCGTCCGGATGATTCCGTACGAGCCGCACGAACTGCCGGACGTCGATCCCGTGCTGCTCGGCGAAATCGTCACCGCCGCGTTCTCGCAGCGCCGCAAGATGCTGCGCAATACGCTCGGCGACTACCGCGAGACGATCGATTTCGACGCGCTCGGCTTCGATCTCGCGCGCCGTGCGGAGGACGTGAGCGTGGCCGAGTACGTCGGCGTCGCGCAGGCGCTTGCGGCGGTGCGCAAGGCCGGATGACGCGGGTCGCGCGCGCCACCGGCTGTATCGAAGAGGCTGCCTGACCGGCGGCCTTTTTTATTGCCCGCGCATCTCGCGTCGGTCGTCACGCCCGCCGGCGCGGCGGCGCGTTGACGAGCGCGATGCCGGTCAGCACGAGCGCGGCCGCGGACATGAAGCGCCAGCCGACCGATTCGCCGAGCAGCAACACGCCGAACGCGACGCCGAACAGCGGCGACAGGAACGTGAAGACGGACAGCCGGGACGCGCTGTAGCGCGTCAGCAGCCAGAACCACGACAGGTAGCTGACGAACGCGACGATCACCGACTGGTACGCGAGGCTCGCCAGCGCGACCGGCGTCACGTGCGCGAACGACATCTGGCCGGACAGCGCGGCGAGCGCGACCAGCACGACCGCCGATACCGCGAGCTGGTAGAACAGCGTCTTGCTCGCGCTGGCCCGCGCGAGCGCCGTCGAGCGCACGACGACCGTCGTCGCGGCCCACATCGCGCCGCCTAGGATCCCGAGCGCGTCGCCGGCGAGCCCGGCCAGCACGGACGCGCCGGGCGCGCGCGGCTTCAGGAAGCCGTCCGCGAACGCGAGCGCGATGCCGGCGAAGGCGAGACCGACACCGGCCCATTGCGTGCGCTGCAGCCGCTCGCCCGGGGCGAACAGGTGCAGGCCGAGCGCGGTGAAGCACGGCGCCGTGTACAGGAAGATCGCCATGTGCGACGCGCTCGTCAGCGTCAGTCCGAAGAACACGCAGATGAATTCGCCGGCGAACAGCGCGCCGGCGGCGAGCCCCGCGCCGAACGTGCCGTCCGCCTGGAACAGCGGCGTGCCGCGCGTGCGGGCCCAGCCCCATAGCAGCACCGCCGCGATCACCGAGCGCAGCCCGGCCTGGAACATCGGTGCGATCGCGGCGTTCGTGCTCTTGATCGCGACCTGCTGGAAGCCCCAGATCGCGCACAGCAGCAGCATCAGGCCGACCGCGCGCGTATCGAGCGCGCGGCGCACGGGGGCGGCGGCAAGCGCGGTCATCGGCGCGCCTCGCGGGTCCGGTATGACGGCGGCGAGGTCAGGCGGGCGGCGCGTCCGGCGCGCTCGAATCGGCGGTTTCGCACGGCAGTGTGGGGTAGGGAAGAGTGGGTGGTCGCGGTCGGGCGGCGGGACGCATGCCCGCTTTTGGTGCGAAGTGGAAGGATGTTACCCGATCGGCGCGGTGGTCGGGCGGGCCGGAGTGTGACGTTTTCTGCCGTTGCGCTTGCGTCGGGTCAACCGATGCGCCGCCTCGGCCGTGCGCCGGGCGGGGCGCATCCAGCTAGGCGCCCCCGGCTGGGCGCCCCCGGCTAGGCGCCCCCGGCTAGGCGCCCCCGGCGAAATTCACCCGTCTCCGGTAGAATTTCCGGTTCTGGAAAGTCCCCACAGGAGTACAACACATGCGTTTGCTGCATACGATGCTGCGAGTCGGCGATCTCGACCGCTCGATCAAGTTCTACACCGAATTGCTCGGCATGAAGCTGCTGCGTCGCGAGGATTATCCGGAAGGCAAGTTCACGCTCGCGTTCGTCGGCTACGAAGACGAGAGCACGGGCACCGTGATCGAACTCACCCATAACTGGGAGACGCCGTCCTACGATCTCGGCAACGGCTTCGGCCATCTGGCGGTAGCGGTCGACGATGCGTACGCGGCCTGCGAGAAGATCAAGGCGCAAGGCGGCAAGGTCACGCGCGAGGCAGGCCCGATGAAGCACGGCACGACCGTGATCGCGTTCGTCGAGGATCCGGACGGCTACAAGATCGAGTTCATCCAGAAGAAGTAAGCGCGGGATGAACCGGGCCGCGGCGTGCGATGTGCGCCGCGGCAGCGAAAAAGGGCGATGCGGGGTAATCCGCATCGCCCTTTTTCGTTGGAGCCGAAGCCGCGCGCGTCAAAGCGACGGCAGCAACTCGGGCGGATGATGCTTGAGCGTATGCCGCGCTTCGCGGAACTCGGGGAAGATCGATTCGACGGTCTGCCAGAAGGCCGGGCTGTGGTTCATCTCGCGCAGGTGCGACAGCTCGTGCGCGACGACGTAGTCGATGATCGACATCGGGAAATGGATCAGCCGCCAGTTCAGGCGGATCTTGCCGTCGCTCGAGCAACTGCCCCAGCGCGTCGCGGCCGACGACAGCGCATACATCGAATACGTGACGCCGAGCTTTTCCGCGTAGACGACGAGGCGTTCGCCGAAGATGCGTTTCGCTTCGCCCTGCAGCCAGCCCTGCACGCGATCCTTGATCTGCTGCATGTCGGCCTGCACGGGCAGCGGCAGCGACAGCCGCAGCGCATCGGCATCAAACGCGACGGCGCCCGCGCCGAGCGCGATCGTCACCGTCTTGCCGAGATACGGCAGCTGCGCGCCGTCGCGCCAGTCGATTTGCGGCAGCGCGCGCTGCTCGGTGCGCGTCTTCCACTCCGCGAGCTTCGCGAAGATCCAGCGTTGTTTCTCCGCGATCGCCGCTTCGATGTCGGCGAGCGTGACCCAGCGCGGCGCGGTGATCGACAGCCCGCTGCCGTCGATCGTGAAGCCGATCGTACGGCGCGCCGAGCGCTTCAGCCGGTATTCGAGCACGCGGCTGTCGAGCGCGAACGTGCGCACGCGCGAGCGATCGGGCGCCGGGCCCGGATCGAGCGGTGCGGCGGGTGCGACTTCAGGCGGCGCCGGCGGGGCGGCGGGCGCCGACGGCGCCGCGGCCGGCCCGTCGAAGAGCGGCAGATCCATCTGGCGATGATCGAGGGCCACGACGGCAGGCCGTGGCCGCGGACGCTGTTTCATCAGTTCGCTTCTTTTTGTCGTACGCAACGGCTGCAATCCGGGGCTTCAGGCGCGCGCGGCATCGCGTGTGCCGGCGTTGCCCGCCTGACGATACGCATCGGGATCGATGCGGCGCATTTCCGCTTCGATCCATGCTTCGACCTGCGAGTTCAATGCATCGGGCGTCAGCCCTTCGCTCGCGATCGGCTTGCCGATCGACACCGTGACGACGCCCGGGAATTTCGTGAACGAGTTACGCGGCCACACCCGCCCTGCATTGTGCGCGATCGGCACGACCGGCGTGCCGGTTTCGATCGCGAAGCGCGCGCCACCCGTCTTGTACTTGCCCTGCTTGCCGACCGGCGTGCGCGTGCCTTCGGGGAACATGATCATCCATGCGCCTTCCGACAGGCGCTTCTTGCCCTGGCGGATCACCGAATTGAACGCGTTCTTGCCTTCCTTGCGGTTGATGTTGACCATGTGCAGCAGCCCGAGCGCCCAGCCGAAGAACGGCACGTACAGCAGCTCGCGCTTGAACACGTAGCAGAGCGGCTTGGGCATCAGCGCCGGGAACGCGAGCGTCTCCCACGCGGACTGGTGCTTCGACAGCAGCACGGCCGGGCCGTCGGGCAGGTTTTCCATCCCTTCGATCCGGTAGCGGATGCCGTTCAGCCAGCGCACGACCCACAGCGTCGACTTGCACCAGCCGGCCGCCATCCAGTAGCGCGCGTCGGGGCGCATGAACGGAAACGCGATGAAGCACGCGGTGGCGTACGGCACCGTGTACAGGATGAAGTAGATCAGCAGCAGCAGGGAGCGGACGAAGCGCATCGGCGTGAGTCTGGCGTTGGGGAGGATGCGCGCGGCAGCCGCATCACTCGTGTTCGTGTGAAAGAAAATCGAGCGCAAACGCGCGCAGGTCGTCGTGGACCTTCGTGCCGGGCGGCAGATTGCCCGCGGCGAGCGTTTTCTTGCCCTTGCCGGTCAGCACGAGGTGCGGCTGGAAGCCGACCGCGACGCCGGCCTGCAGGTCGCGCAGCGAATCGCCGACGACCGGCGTGTGATCGGGATCGATCTCGAAGCGCTCGGCGATCATCTGCATCATGCCGGGTTTCGGCTTGCGGCAGTCGCAATGATCTTCGGCCGTATGCGGGCAGAAGAACACCGCGTCGATGCGCGCGCCGACCGCGGCCGCCGCGCGATGCATTTTCAGGTGCATCTCGTTGAGCGCGGCCATGTCGAACAGCCCGCGACCGATGCCGGACTGGTTGGTCGCGACGACCACGCGGTAGCCCGCGTGGTTGAGCCGGGCGATCGCCTCGAAGCTGCCGGGCAGCGCGATCCATTCGTCGGGCGTCTTGATGAACGCGTCCGAATCGACGTTGATCACGCCGTCCCGGTCGAGGACGACGAGCTTTCGGTTGGGGCTGGTCGGCATCGGGCGGCCCTTATGCGGCGAGCTTCGAGATGTCGGCGACGCAGTTCATCTGCTGGTGCAGCGCGGACAGCAGCGCGAGACGGTTCGCGCGCAGGGCCGGATCTTCCGCGTTGACCATCACGTCGTTGAAGAACGTGTCGACCGGCGCACGCAGCGCGGCGAGCGCCGACAGCGCGCCCGTGTATGCACGCGCCTCGAGCTGCGACTGCACGTGCGGCGTGACGGCCGCGAGCTGTTCGTGCAGCGCCTTCTCGGCGGCCTCGACGAGCAGCGTCGGCTGCACCGCGCCGTTCGCGCCGCCTTCCGACTTCTTCAGGATGTTCGAGATCCGCTTGTTCGCGGCCGCGAGCGCTTCGGCTTCCGCGAGGCGCGTGAATTCGCGCACCGCGTCGAGACGCGCGACGAGATCGTCGATGCGCGTCGGATTCAGGCTCAGCACCGCGTCGATTTCGCCGGCCGAATAGCCGCGCTCGCGCAGCAGGCCGCGCAGGCGATCCATGAAGAACGCGAAGATCGCGTCGGTCGATTCGGCAACGCCCGGCACGCCGTTAAAGCGTGCATGGGCCGTGCGCAGCAGCGAGACGAGATCGAGCGGCAACTGCTTTTCGAGCAGCAGGCGCAGCACGCCGAGCGCGTGGCGGCGCAGCGCGAACGGATCCTTCTCGCCGGTCGGCGCGAGGCCGATGCCCCAGATGCCGACGATCGTTTCGAGCTTGTCCGCGAGCGCGACGGCGGTCGACACCGGCGTGGTCGGCAGTGCGTCGCCGGAAAAGCGCGGCTGGTAGTGCTCGGCGCATGCGAGCGCGACGTCGTCGGCTTCGCCGTCGTGGCGCGCGTAGTACGTGCCCATCGTGCCCTGCAGTTCCGGGAACTCGCCGACCATGTCGGTCAGCAGGTCGGCCTTCGCGAGGCGCGCGGCGCGCTTCGCGTGCGCGGTGTCGGCGCCGATCGCAGGGGCGATTTCGCCGGCCAGCGCCTCGAGGCGCTCGACGCGGGCGAGCGCCGAACCGAGCTTGTTGTGATAGACGACGTTCGCGAGTTGCGGCACGCGGTCGGCGAGCGGCTTCTTCTTGTCCTGCTCGAAGAAGAACTTCGCATCGGCGAGGCGCGGGCGCACGACGCGCTCGTTGCCTTCGATGATCTCGCCCGGCGTCTTCGTCTCGATGTTCGACACGATCAGGAAGCGCGAGCGCAGCTTGCCGGCGACGTCGGTCAGCGCGAAATACTTCTGGTTCGTCTGCATCGTGAGGATCAGGCATTCCTGCGGCACCTGCAGGAATTCGTCCTCGAAGCGGCACGGGTAGACGACCGGCCATTCGACCAGCGACGTGACTTCGTCGAGCAGCGATTCGGGCATCACGACCGTGTCGCCGTTCGCATGTTCGTTCAGTTGCGTGCGGATCGTTTCGCGGCGATCGGCGAAGTGCGCGATCACGCGGCCCTTGTCGCGCAGCGTGTCGGCGTACGCGCGGGCGTGCTGGATCGCGACCAGGCCGTCGGACAGGAAGCGGTGGCCGAGCGTCGTGTCGCCGGCGTCGACGCCGAACGCGGTGACGGGCACGATGCGGTCGTCGTGCAGCACCGTCAGGCGATGCACCGGGCGCACGAACTTCACGTCCGAGCCGTCCGGGCGCTGGTACGTCATGAATTTCGGGATCGGCAGCTTCGCGAGCGCCTCGTCGAGCGCGGCCTGCAGGCCGTCGGCGAGCGTGGCGCCGGCCGCCGAGTAATTGATGAAGAACGCTTCGGCCTTGCCGTCCTGCGCGCGCTCGAGATCGGCGATCGACAGGTTCGGGTGGCCGAGCGCCGCGAGCTTCTTCGCGAGCGGGGCCGTCGGCTTGCCTTCGGCGTCGAGCGCGACCGACACGGGCAGGACCTTTTCGCGGACCTGCCGGTCAGGCGCGACGGCGCGCACGTTCTGCACGACGACCGCGAGGCGGCGCGGCGTGGCGTAGCGTTCGAACACGAGTTCGCCTTCGACGAGGTCGCGCGCCGCGAGGCGTTGCGCGAGACCTTCGGCGAATGCGTCGCCGAGGCGCGCGAGGGCCTTCGGCGGCAGCTCTTCGGTCAGCAGTTCGACGAGCAGGGGGGCGGGATGATTGTGCGTCATGGTTGGATTGAATCTCGTCTCGTCAGACCTGATCGATCTTGCGTTCGACCTTGAGCGGCGGCGCCCATGCCGGCTGGGCGGCGTCCTGGGCGTCGGTGGTGAGGCCCGGCACGCCCGGCGGGTTGCCGAGCATCGGGAAGCCGAGCTTCTCGCGCGAGTCGTAGTAAGCCTGCGCGACGAGACGCGACAGTGCGCGGATGCGGCCGATGTACGCGGCCCGCTCGGTGACCGAGATCGCGCCGCGCGCGTCGAGCAGGTTGAACGTGTGGCCGGCCTTCAGCACGAGCTCGTACGCGGGCAGCGCGAGCTGCGCGTCGATCATCTTCTTCGCTTCCGCTTCGTAGCTGTTGAAGAACGTGAACAGCAGGTCGACGTTCGCGTGCTCGAAGTTGTAGGTCGACTGCTCGACCTCGTTCTGGTGGTACACGTCGCCGTACGACAGGCGGCGCAGCTCGGGGCCGTTCGGGCCTTGCTCTTCCCACTCGGTCCACACGAGGTCGTACACGTTCTCGACCTTCTGCAGATACATCGCGAGGCGCTCGAGGCCGTACGTGATCTCGCCGAGCACCGGCTTGCATTCGAGCCCGCCGACTTCCTGGAAATACGTGAACTGCGTGACTTCCATCCCGTTCAGCCACACTTCCCAGCCGAGGCCCCACGCGCCGAGCGTCGGGTTCTCCCAGTCGTCCTCGACGAAGCGCACGTCGTTCTGCTTCAGGTCGAAGCCGAGCGCCTCGAGCGAGCCGAGGTACAGGTCGAGGATGTTTTCCGGCGCCGGCTTGAGCACGACCTGGTACTGGTAGTAGTGCTGCAGGCGGTTCGGGTTTTCGCCATAGCGGCCGTCCTTCGGGCGGCGCGACGGCTGCACGTACGCGGCGCGCCACGGCTCGGGGCCGACCGCGCGCAGGAACGTGTGGACGTGCGACGTGCCCGCGCCGACTTCCATGTCGATGGGCTGGAGCAGGGCGCAACCCTGCTTGTCCCAGTAGGACTGCAGCGTCAGGATGATTTGCTGAAACGTAAGCATGAAGAGCCTTCGTGGCGCTGGCGCTCCGTTGCGGACGGCGCTCCGGGCGGGCCCGGAGGGTCGGCTCGCGCGGCGGCGCGGCTTGTTAGTGTGCTGAAACGCGTAATTTTACCGGATCGGCGACCGGATGCGGCCGGAAGGCCGATGCGGGCATCGCCGCACCGCTCCCGCGGCCTGCGCGCACGCGCGCGGCGCCCCTGCCGCGGCGCGTCGCGCGGGCGGTAAGATGCGCGTATTGCGGCGCGCCACGCGTGCCGCGTCACCGCTTGCCGATGCCGATTGCATGGATGAACCGACCGACATTCTGATTCCGCTGCTTCCGCCGTTCCTCGCGTTGCTCGGCCAGGCCGCCGACGCGCAGGCGCGCGGCGAGCGCGCCGCGCACGATCTGTGGCTGGCCGCCGCCGCCCATCTGCATGCGGTCGATGCCGACGCGCTCGTGCGGCTCACGACGGCGCTCGTCGCGCGGCAGCGCACGGCCGACGCGCTCGCGCTCGCCGAATGCGCGGTGCGCGTGCAGCCGGGCGCGGCCACACACTTCAACCATGGCTATGCGCTGCAGATGGCCGGCCGTCACGCGGACGCGGTCGCGCCGTACCGCGCGGCGCTCGCGATCGATGCCGGCTGGCCGTCGCTGCGCAACAACCTCGCGATCGCGCTGCGCTTGTCGGGCGCCGATCGCGCGGAAGAGATCGCGTTGCTCGACGCGGCCGTGCAGCACGATCCGCGGGACGTGCAGGCATGGATCAACCTCGTCGTCGCGCGGATCGCGACGCACGACCTGGACGGTGCGCTCGCGTGCGCCGCGCGGCTCGTCGAGCTCGCGCCCGACAACGCGCTCGCGATGAACAACGTCGCGATGGCGATGAAGGAGGCGCAGCGCTGGGACGAGGCCGAGCGCCATGCGGCGCGCGCCTGCGAACTCGCGCCCGACGATGCGTCGTTCCGCTTCAATCTCGCGATCATCCAGCTGGTGCGCGGCAACCACGCGGCCGGTTGGCGTGGCCACGAGGCGCGCTGGGACGGCGCGGGCGAGTTGCGCGGTCGCCGGCCGGCGCTGCCGGGCCCGCGCTGGCAGGGCGAGCCGCTCGCCGGCAAGACGCTGCTGGTGTGGGGCGAGCAGGGGCTCGGCGACGTGCTGCAGTTCTGCCGCTTCGTCGTGCCGCTCGCCGAACGCGTGCATCGCGAAGGCGGCCGGCTCGCGTGGAATACGTTTCCGGCGCTCGGCACGCTGATGCAGCGCAGCCTCGGCGCGCACGCGGACGTGTTCGGCGCGGGCGGCGGCATCGATGCGTTGCCGGCATTCGATTACGAAGTGCCGTTGATCGGCCTGCCGCTGATGCTCGGGATGGAGGCGTCGACGCTCGCCGCGTCGGTGCCTTACCTGCGGGCCGAACCACGCGCACGTGATGCATGGCGCGCGCGGCTCGCGGGCGATGGCCGGCTGAAGGTCGGGCTCGTGTGGACGGGCAGCGCGGGCCATCAGCGCAATCCGTTCCGGCGCGTCGGGCTCGAGCGCTATGCCGACGCGTTTCGCGGCATCGACGGCGTCGCGTTCTATTCGCTGCAGCCGGGTGCGGATGCGGATGTCGCCGCCGCGCGCGCGGCGGGCTTCGCGATCGATGACTACACGGCCGAGTTGAAGAGCTTCGACGATACGGCCGCGTTCATCGGCGCGCTCGATCTCGTGATCACCGTGTGCACGTCGGTCGCGCACCTGGCCGGCGCGCTCGGTGCGCGCACCTGGGTGCTGCTCGACGTGAATCCGCACTGGCCGTGGCTGCTCGATCGCGCGGACAGCCCGTGGTATCCGACCGCGACGTTGTACCGGCAGCCGACGTTCGGCGCGTGGGCGCCGGTGATGGAGGAAGTGAGCCGCGATCTGCGCGGCCTTGCCGCGCAGCCGGCGCAACAGGATCGATCGAACTGATCGTCCCGGCCCGCCTGAGCGGCCGGCCGGTTCGTGGTCACGGGCCGCCGCGCGCGGCAGCGGCCCGCTGCATCATGCCGCTTCGTCGTCGCCGGGCTTGCGGCCGTTGCGTCGCCGCAGCCCGGGCCCGAACGTGAAGCCGAACGCGAGCAACACGAGCGACACCGCGAGCACGATATTGTTGCCGCTCGTCACGTACGGCGTGAAGCCGCTCGTGCCTTCGATCCGCACGTCGAGCGAGCCGATCGTGAACGGCTTCAACTGGCCGAGCACGCGGCCGTGCGCGTCGATCGCGGCCGTCATCCCGGTGTTGGTCGAGCGCAGCATCGGCCGGCCCGTTTCGAGCGAGCGCATCCGGGCGATCTGCAGGTGCTGGTCGAGCGCGATCGTGTCGCCGAACCACGCGAGGTTCGTCACGTTGACGAGCACGCCCGGCGGCTGCGGGTTGTCGCGGATCGTCGCGGCGATTTCCTCGCCGAACAAGTCCTCGTAGCAGATGTCGGCCATCACCGGCTGGTTGTGCACGAGGAACGGCTTCTGCACGGGCGCGCCGCGCGCGAAGTCGCCGAGCGGCATCTTCATCAGGTCGACGAACCACCGGAAGCCCCACGGAATGAACTCGCCGAAGGGCACGAGGTGGTGCTTGTCGTAGTGATAGATGTCGCGCGAGTTCGGCGTCACGCCGTACAGGCTGTTCGTGTAGTCGACGTAGTGGCCGTCCTCGGTCACCGACGCGCCGACCGCGCCGAACAGCACGGCCGAGCCGGTCGTGTCGCTGAACTTGCGGATCGCGACCGCGAACGGCTCGGGCAGCTCCTGGATCATCACCGCGATCGCGGTCTCGGGCGTGACGATCAGGTCGGCCGGTTTCTCGACGATCATCTGCTGATACATCTTGATCGCTGCGTCGATGCCTTCCTGCTCGAACTTGATGTCCTGCTTCACGTTGCCCTGCAGCAGCCGCACGGTGAGCGGCGCGTTCGCGGGCACGGTCCAGGTGACCTGCGACAGTCCGAGGCCGGCCGCGACGAGCGCGACGGCGATGCCGGCCGGCGCGGCGACGCGCACGCGGGCGTTGCCGCCGGATGCACCGGCTCCGTTGTCACGCACGGGCGACGGACGCGCGGCGACGAGCGCCTGCACGACCAGTGCGGCGAACAGCGCGAGCACCCACGCGATCCCGTACACGCCGACCACCGGCGCAAAGCCGGCGAACGGGCCGTCGACCTGCGGGTAGCCGCTGCCGAGCCACGGAAAGCCGGTGAACACGGTGCCGCGCAGCCATTCGCCGAGCGCCCACGCGCTCGCGAACGCAAACGCGCCGTGCCAGGTCGGCGAGAACGGCCGCGGGTCGGGCGCGCGGCGATGCCACGCATGGCCCGCGCAGAACGACCACAGCCCGGCCGAGAATGCCGGGTACAGCGACAGGTACAGCGAGAACAGCACGAGCGCGCCGCCCGCGAGCGGCGCGGCCATCTCGCCGTACACGTGCATGCTGATGTAGAGCCACCAGACGCCGCTGATGAAGTTGCCGAAGCCGAACGCGCCGCCGGTGAGCGCGGCACCGCGCCAGCTCGACGTGCGCGTCAGCTGCGCGAAAAACCAGACGAATACGACGAGCTGCAGCCAGCCGCCGTGCGGCGTGGGCGCGAAGCTGAGCGTATTGGCGGCGCCGGCGAGCAGCGCGGCCGGATAATGCCAGCGCGGCAGCGCGCGGCCGGGGGCCGGCGCGAGAAGGCCGCCAGCCGGGCGGGACGGGATCGGATCGTCCATGTGAAGCGGAAGTGGGCGAGCGGTTGAAGGAGGCGCGGCTGGCGCGGAACGGTCAGTCTTCGTGCGAGGTTTCGGCGCGACGGCTGGCGAGCGGGTTGCGGCGCACCAGCAGCACATGAACCTGGCGCGCATCGCCGCGCTGGATTTCGAACGCGAGGTTGCCGAGCTGCAGCTTCTCGCCGCGGTGCGGCACGCGTCCGAAATGATGGGTGATCAGCCCGCCGATCGTGTCGACTTCGTCGTCGGGGAAATCGGTGCCGAACACCTCGTTGAACTGTTCGATCTCGGTGAGCGCACGCACGCGGTAGCGGCCGTCCGGCCCCGCGATGATGTTGCCGGCTTCCTCGTCGAAGTCGTATTCGTCCTCGATGTCGCCGACGATCTGTTCGAGCACGTCCTCGATCGTGATCAGGCCCGCGACGCCGCCGTATTCGTCGACGACGATCGCCAGGTGGTTGCGGTTCACGCGGAAGTCGTGCAGCAGCACGTTCAGGCGCTTCGATTCCGGAATGAACACGGCCGGGCGCAGCATCCCGCGCACGTCGAACTCTTCCTCGGCGTAGAAGCGCAGCAGGTCCTTCGCGAGCAGCACGCCGATCACGTTGTCGCGGTTCTCCTCGTACACGGGGTAGCGCGAGTGCGCCTTTTCGAGGACGAACGGGATGAAATCCTCGGGCTTGTCGGCGATGTTGATCGCGTCCATCTGCGCGCGCGGCACCATGATGTCGCGGGCGCACAGATCGGATACCTGGAACACGCCTTCGATCATCGACAGCGAATCGGCGTCGATCAGGTTGCGTTCGTGGGCGTCCTGGAGGATTTCCAGCAGCTCGCCGCGGGATTCGGGCTCGGGCGAGATGAAGTCGGTCAGGCGCTCGAGCAGCGAGCGCTTTTCTTGCGGTTTGTCGGTTGACTTACGACTGGGATACGAATCGTTCATGGTGGTGCGCCCGGGTCATGCCGGGGCGCGCGGTCACGGAGTAGGCAAGGATACACCAAGGGCACGACGCGACCGTGTCAACCCGGCCGCACGGCCAGGATGGGCGGCTCGCGCGGGCCCGCTCGCGGACGGCCGCGCCCGGCGCGACGTCGTCCTCGGGTCCATCCTAGCGCAGAAAGAGTCGGCGGGGCGCGGCGGCAAAAAAACGGCGGCGGCAAGGGCGGCGCGGCCCGACGCGGGACATCGGTCGTGAGCGCGGCATTCTGCCGCAGGCGGGCGCCGCCGGCGCGCGGTTCAGAACCGCATGCCGGCCGAGCAGCCGCCGGCGGCCGCGCCGTTGGTCGCGGCGCCGCCGCAGCCGAGGATTCCGCAGCCGGACAGCGCGACGCTCGCGGCGACGAGCAGCGCGGCGATCCTGCCGCGCGACCAGTTTGACGGTTTCATCGGGGATGTCCTCGTTCGGATGCGCGGGCGGCGTGGTGTCGCATCACCGGCATCGCGCCAGCAGCCCTTCCAGCGCGCGGTCGGGGATGCCGCTCGCGCGCAGCGCGTCGACCGTGCGGCTCACGTAGTCGAGCGTCGTGCCGTAGCGGCCGGCCGCGCAACTGAACACTTCCTTCACGACGGGATCGGTCAGCTTGCCCGTATAGGTCGGTGCATCACGGCGCATCACGAACGCGAGCGCGTTCACGCGTTCGCCGGTCTCGAGCGAGCACGGCAGCCACGCGGGCCGGTACGAGCCCATCGGCATCTCGCGCTTCCACAGCGTCTCGAGATGCGGCTGCGCGGTCGGGCCGGAGAGCCGGAACGCGATGCCCGAGCACGAGCCGCCGCGATCGAGCGCGAGCACGAGGCCCGGCCGTTCGGGGGTGCCGCGGTTCACGCGCGACCACAGGTAGAGCCCGCGGTGATAGCCGTGCACCTTGCCGCGCACGGCGGCGACGGTCGGCAGCCCGGGGTTCCAGATCAGCGAGCCATAGCCGAACAGCCACAGATCCTGCCGGCCGTCCCAGTCGCGCATCGTATGCGCGAGCGACGCCGCGAGCTCGTCTTCCGTCAGCAGACGGCCTTCGCCGATCGACGGCGGGTAGGCGGGCGGCAGCATCGCGGCGTTACGCATCGGGCGGACGGCTTACTGGTACGGGTTCGGGAAACCCAGTTTAGCGAGGATGTCGACTTCGAGCGCTTCCATTTCGGCCGCGTCCTCGTCGCTGGTCTCGTGGTCGTAGCCCTGCGCGTGCAGCGCGCCGTGCACCAGCAGGTGCGCGTAATGGGCCATGAGCGGCTTGCCCTGGTCGTGCGCTTCCTTCTCGACCACCGGGCAGCACAGCACCAGGTCGCCGATCACGGTGCCGTCGGGCGCCGCGTCGTACGCGAAGGTCAGCACGTTGGTCGGATAGTCCTTGTGGCGGTAGCCGGCGTTCAGCGTACGGCCTTCGTTCTCGCCGACGAAGCGCACGGTGAGCTGCGCGCTCGCGAACAGCGCCGGCTCGAGCCATTCGGCGATCAGCTTGCGCTTGGGGAGCGTCTTGCGCACGTCGCTCGTGATCTCGTCGCCGTACTGCACCGACAGGTCGAGTTCCAGCGCGCGCGGCTCGTCTTCCGGATCGTCGTCGCGCGGCGCGAACTCGGCGCCGACGTGCAGCGTCACGCTGTCGTAATGCTCGGGTTGCAGCGCGAGCTTCGCGCGCATCGCCGGATCGTTGTGCTGCGCGACGATCGCGACGGCCGCGTCGCCCGAGCTGCCCGACAGGTCGAACATCAGGCTGCGGCCGTCCGGGAAGTCGATTCGCAGCCCTTGCGCGTTGACGGTGCGGGCTTTGCCCTTCGCGTCGAACAGCGAAAGGCGGGGGGATTCGGACGCAGCGGACTGGGCGCGACCGGACTTGCGGGAACGGGAGGATTTCATGACGCGTGCGGCGATTGGGACGCGTTGAGGATACACCAAACGGCCGATCGCGCCCGAATTCGGCCGGGCTGCGCGCGGGTGAAAAAAAGCCCGGCGCGCCATGACGGCGGGCCGGGCCGGCAGGCCTGGGGCAGCGCACGGGCGCCGCCGCTCAGCCGTCCTGGTGCTGCGCGTGGAATTCGTCGTACGCCTCGACGATGCGCGCGACGAGCGGATGGCGCACCACGTCCGCGCTCGTGAAGCGGGTGAGCGCGATGCCGCGCACGCCGCCGAGCACCTGCTGCGCCTCGACGAGGCCGCTCTTGTGGCCGCGCGGCAGGTCGACCTGGCTCGTGTCGCCCGTCACGACCGCCTTCGAGCCAAAGCCGATCCGCGTGAGGAACATCTTCATCTGCTCGGGCGTCGTGTTCTGCGCCTCGTCGAGGATGATGAACGCGTGGTTCAGGGTGCGGCCGCGCATGTACGCGAGCGGCGCGATCTCGATCATCTGGCGCTCGAACATCTTGGCCGTCTTGTCGAAGCCGAGCAGGTCGTACAGCGCGTCGTACAGCGGACGCAGGTACGGGTCGACCTTCTGCGCGAGATCGCCGGGCAGGAAGCCGAGCCGCTCGCCGGCCTCGACGGCCGGGCGCGTCAGCACGATCCGCTTGACCTGGTCGCGCTCGAGCGCGTCGACCGCGCACGCGACCGCGAGGTAGGTCTTGCCGGTGCCGGCCGGCCCGATGCCGAACGTCACGTCGTGCGACAGGATCTGCTTCAGGTATTCGCGCTGGGCGGGCGTGCGGCCGCGCAGGTCGGCGCGCCGCGTGTAGAGCTTCGGCGCCGGCTCTTCGTCCGGCGCGTCCGCGTCGAGCTGCACGACCGGTTCGTCGAACGGATGATCGGGGTCGCCGCGAAAGCGCACGTCGAGCGTGTCCTGGCGGCCGTTGCCGGCCGTGTGGCGCACCTCGACCAGCGCGAGCTGGATGTCGTCGACCGACAGCGGATCGCGCGCGCGGTTGTAGAAGTTTTCGAGCGCGGCGAGCGCGAGCTTGGCGCCGCGCCCGCGGATCGTGATCCGGTGGCCGCGCCGCGCGAGCGTGACGTCGAGCGCCTGTTCGATCTGCCGCAGGTTCTCGTCGAGCGGGCCGCAGAGGTTGGCGAGGCGCGCGTTGTCGTCGCGCGGGGCGGTGAATTCCAGTGCTTGGACGGTCTTCAAAGTAGCGTCGGGCTCCTGTCGGGCGTCAATCAGTGGGTGGCCGCGCTCGCGTCGTCGCTGACGATCACGAGCTCGCCGCGCAGCGAGTGCGGGTACGCATGGTTGATCTTCACGTCGATCATCTGGCCGATCAGGCGCGGGTGCGACGCGAGCGGCGCCGGGAAATTCACGACCCGGTTGTTCTCGGTGCGGCCTGCGAGTTCGTTCGGGTCCTTGCGCGACGGGCCCTCGACGAGGATCCGCTCGACCTTCCCGACCATCGACTGGCTGATGCGCGCGACGTTCTCCTCGATCGTCGCCTGCAGATGTTGCAGGCGTTTGAGCTTCACGTCGCGCGGCGTGTCGTCGGCGAGGTTCGCGGCCGGCGTGCCGGGGCGCGGGCTGTAGATGAACGAGAAGCTGGTGTCGTAGCTCATCTCGTGCACGAGCGCCATCATCTTGTCGAAATCGTCCTCGGTCTCGCCGGGGAAGCCGACGATCATGTCGGTCGACAGCGACAGGTCGGGGCGGATCGCGCGCAGCTTGCGGATCACCGACTTGTATTCGAGCACCGTGTAGCCGCGCTTCATCGCCATCAGGATGCGGTCGGAACCGTGCTGGACCGGCAGGTGCAGGTGGTTCACGAGCTTCGGCACCTTCGCGTAGGTGTCGATCAGGCGCTGCGTGAATTCCTTCGGATGCGACGTCGTGTAGCGGATCCGCTCGATGCCGGGGATGTCGGCGACGTATTCGATCAGCGTCGCGAAATCGGCGATCTCGGACGAGCCGGCCGCCAGCGCGCCGCGGTAGGCGTTCACGTTCTGGCCGAGCAGCGTGACTTCGCGCACGCCCTGGTCGGCGAGGCCGGCCACTTCGGTCAGCACGTCGTCGAGCGGGCGCGACACTTCATCGCCGCGCGTGTACGGCACCACGCAGTAGCTGCAGTACTTCGAGCAGCCTTCCATGATCGACACGAACGCGCTCGGCCCCTCGACGCGCGCGGGCGGCAGGTGGTCGAACTTCTCGATTTCGGGGAACGTGATGTCGACCTGCGCGCGGCCGCTCGCGCGGCGCGCGTCGATCATCTGCGGCAGGCGGTGCAGGGTCTGCGGGCCGAACACGAGGTCGACGTACGGCGCGCGCGACACGATCGACGCGCCTTCCTGGCTCGCGACGCAGCCGCCGACGCCGATCAGCAGGCCGGGCTTCGCTTCCTTCAGCTCGCGCACGCGGCCGAGATCGGAGAACACCTTTTCCTGCGCCTTTTCACGCACCGAGCACGTGTTGAACAGGATGATGTCCGCGTCTTCCGGCGTGTCGGTCTTTTCGAGGCCTTCGGCCGCGTTGAGCACGTCCACCATCTTGTCCGAGTCGTACTCGTTCATCTGGCAGCCGAAGGTCTTTACGTAAACTTTCTTGGTCATGGGGATTCGCCGTTCGCAGTGGTTGACCTGGGGGCGTCGTCAAGGGTGAGTCGGGACGGCCGTGCGCGGCACGCGAATCGCGCGCACGGACAGGAAAGGCCGTCGGGAAAGCCTTCCATTATAGCTTTCCATGCCAAGACGGACGGGCGGCCGGTTGCGGGCGCGCGACGCCGGTTTTCGCGTTCCGACCCCGGAGTGGTGACGGCCCGGCCGTCAGCGACACGCGTTCAGCAGGTCGTCGAGCGCGGCTTCCTCGCGCGCGAAGCGTTCGGCGAGAAAGTCGAGCAGCACGCGCACGCGCGGCGCCATGTAGCGCTTGCTGTGATAGATCGCGTGCAGCGGCGCGTCCTGGTGCCGCCACTCGGGCAGCAGCACGCGCAGCCGGCCCGCGCGGACGTCGTCGGCGATGTCCCACAGCGACTTCAGTGCAATGCCGTGGCCGCGCAGCGTCCATTCGCGCGTGAGCCCGCCGTCGTTGGTCTCGAACGCCGTCGACACGGGCACCGTGTGGATCTGCACTTCGTCGCCGCGCGTGAAGTGCCAGGTGTTCATCGGGCCGGACGCGATCGTGATCACGTTGCACGGAAAGCGGGCCAGATCGTGCGGATCGGCCGGCACGCCATGGCGCTCGACGAACGACGGCGCCGCGCACAGCACGCGCCGGTTGGTCGCGAGCCGGCGGGCGATCAGCGCGCCGTCGGGCGGCGCGGCGAAGCGGATCGCGAGGTCGATCTCGTCCTGCCACAGGTTCGACGACGAATCGGACGCCGTCAGCGAGAACGTGACGCCCGGATGCAGCGTCGTGAATTCGTGGAGCCAGTCGAGCAGCTGATGGCGGCCGAAATCGGACGTCGACGACAGCCGCACCTTGCCGCTCACGACATTGCGGCCTTCCTGCAGCATCGCGTCCGCGTCGTCGAGCGCCTGCAGCGCCTGGCGGCAGCAGTTCAGGTACAGCTTGCCTTCGTCGGTGAGCCGCAATTGCCGCGTCGAGCGTTCGAACAGCCGCGTCGCGATCTTCGCCTCGAGCTTCGCGAGCCGCGCGCTCGCGGCGGCCGGCGTGAGGTTCAGCTTGCGCCCGGCGGCGGACAGGCTGCCGAGCTCCGCCGCCTCGACGAACAGCCGGATGTCGCCCAGTCGGTCCATGCGATTTTCCAGAAATATTTGAAAATGGTTCAAATGCCACGCCAATTATCAAATATAGGCGTCTTCGGGACAATGCGCGCACATCCCGCTTTTTTGTGCGGTGCGGCACCGATCGGGCGCCGCGGCCGCCGCCTTCCGGAGAACGTCATGCCCATTCCGCTCCTGGCGCTCGCGATCAGCGCCTTCGCCATCGGCACCACCGAATTCATCATCATGGGCTTGCTGCCCGAAGTCGCGCACGACCTGGCCGTGTCGCTGCCGTCGGCCGGCCTGCTCGTCACCGGCTACGCGCTCGGCGTCGCGGTCGGCGCGCCGCTGCTCGCGGTGCTGACGAGCCGCATGCCGCGCAAGGCCGCGCTGCAGTTGCTGATGGCGATCTTCATCGTCGGCAACGTGCTGTGCGCGACCGCGTCCGGCTACGCGATGCTGATGGTCGCGCGCGTCGTCACGTCGTTCGCGCACGGTTCGTTCTTCGGCATCGGTGCGGTGGTCGCCGCGTCGCTCGTGCCGGCCGACAAGCGCGCGAGCGCGATCGCGCTGATGTTTACCGGACTTACGCTGTCGAACGTGCTCGGCGTGCCGTTCGGCACGTTCGTCGGCCAGTTGCTCGGCTGGCGCGCGTCGTTCTGGATCGTCGCCGCGCTCGGCGTGCTGGCGCTCGGCGGCGTGGCCGCGCTGGTGCCGAACCGCCACGACAGCGGGCCGGTCGGCCTCGGCCACGAAGTGCGCGTGCTGAAGGAGCCGCAGGTGTGGCTCGCGCTGCTGATGACCGTGCTCGGCTTCGGCGGCGTGTTCGTGGTGTTCACGTACATCGCGCCGATTCTCGAGACCGTGTCGGGCTACTCGCCGCGCGCGGTCGCGCTGATCCTCGTGCTGTTCGGCGCGGGGCTGACGATCGGCAATACGATCGGCGGCAAGCTCGCCGACCGCGCGCTGATGCCGTCGCTGATCGCGATCCTCGTCGCGCTGATGGCCGTGATGGCCGTGTTCGCGAAGACGAGCCACCTGCCGGTCGCGGCGGCCGTCACCGTATTCGTCTGGGGGATCGCCGCGTTCGCGACGGTGCCGCCGCTGCAGGCGCGCGTGGTCGAGAAGGCCGCGAGCGCGCCGCATCTCGCGTCGACGCTGAACATCGGCGCGTTCAACGTCGGCAATGCGGGCGGTGCGTGGCTCGGCGGCCTCGCGCTGGAACACGGCTTCGCGCTCGATGCGCTGCCGTGGGTCGCGGTCGCGGTGACGTTCGCGGCGCTGATCGTCACGTGGCTCGCGATGCGGCTCGACGCGCGCGGCCCGGCCCGCGGCGCCGCGCCGGCGGCCCAGTGAGCGTCGGCCCCGGCGCGCCGACGGCGACGCCATAGCGGCAGGAAAAGGTTCGCGAGAAACGCATTCCTCCGCGATGCTGATAACGGTGTGAAGATAACTTCGTTTGCCCGTGCCAGGCCGGGTGATAGCGTCTCGATACGCGCCAATGACCGGCGCAACCCGATTCCGATTCCGGCTTACCCCCTACGCAGGGCCGCGCGGCGGCCCGGAGGCAATGCTATGTCTTCATCCCTGGCGCTCGTGCGCGACGTGTCTTCCTTCGAGTCCGGCCATGCCGCCGACCTGCGCGCGTCCGCGTCGCTCGACGTGCTCGAGCAGGTCGTCGGCGTGAACCTCGCGCGCTTGCGCGCCGAGCGGCAACTGTCGCTCGATGCGCTCGCGCGGCTGTCCGGCGTGTCGCGCGCGATGCTCGCGCAGATCGAATCGGCGCGCAGCGTGCCGTCGATCAAGGTGCTCTGCAAGATCGCCGCGGCGCTGAAGGTGTCGGTCGCCGCGTTCCTGCGGCGCCACGCGGTGAACGGTTTCGAGCACCTGGCGGCCGAGCGCGCGTCGCGCGTCGTCAGCTCGAACGGCCGTTTCTCGGCGCGTGCGCTGTATCCGGAAGGCGAGCCGGCCGCGGCCGAATTCCACGAGCTGCGCATCGCGCCGCTGCATACGGAGCCCGGCGCGCGTCGCGCCCCCGGCACGACGGTCAACCTCGTCGTCAGCGAAGGCACGCTCGAAGTCAGCGTGCACGATCGCCGCCAGTTGCTCGCAACCGGCGACGCGATCGTGTTCGATGCCGACCAGCCGTACAGCCTGCGCAACCCGGGCGACAGCGAAGCGCGGGCGTTTCGCGTGACGGTGAGCCCCGAGGTGCCGCCGCGCTGGCTTGTGCCCGACGCGGCGCACACGGCGGCCGCCAACTGATCGCGCGGGTGCGCGCGGCGCGACTGCGCTCCCGGATTCTCGCGGGATCGCGGGCGGGTGCGTCGGCCGTTCGGACGATGCCGTTAGACAGGGTCGTCAGTAAGGTTTTACCGGTAGTGGGCTGCGCGTCGCGCGCGGCTGTTGTATGCTTGGCCCGCCGGTGACGGGGCGTTCCCGTCCGGCAATCAGTGCGTCTTCAGGGCGGGGCGAAATTCCCCACCGGCGGTAGGCTGGCGTAAGCCGGCGAGCCCGCGAGCGCCCGCGCATTCGCGCGGGGTCAGCAGATCTGGTCGAATGCCAGAGCCGACGGTCACAGTCCGGATGAGAGAAGATGTGCAGATAGTCATGTCCGTCAGGGCCGCTTCGCGCTGCGTGCGAAGCGGGTTGTCGTTCTGTCTGTTTGCAATGCCCTGAAACGTTTTTCGCCCAAATCGTATTTGCGAGGAGCGTTTCACATGTCCTTGATGTCCGTTTCGTCGGCGCCTGCCGACGCCTTTGCCGATCTCCCGTTGCTGGATTCCGAACCGGTGCCGCCGCGCATCGCCGCTGCGCTCGACGCGATGCGCGCAGGCCGCGCGGTCGTGCTGCAGGACGACCACGACCGC
This sequence comes from Burkholderia sp. EMB26, assembly GCF_024730645.1. Lineage (NCBI taxonomy): Bacteria > Pseudomonadati > Pseudomonadota > Betaproteobacteria > Burkholderiales > Burkholderiaceae > Burkholderia > Burkholderia sp. EMB26. The sequence continues at coordinate 3,035,568 of NZ_CP078070.1, read as the reverse complement.
GAGAACGAAGCCGACCTGATCGTCGCCGCCGAGCGCATCACGCCCGAGACGATGGCGCTGTTGATCCGCGAGTGCAGCGGCATCGTCTGCCTGTGCCTGACCGACGACACGGTGCGCGCGCTCGAGCTGCCGCCGATGGTGCAGACCAACGAAAGCCGCAACGGCACCGCGTTCACCGTGTCGATCGAGGCGCGCGAAGGCGTGCATACCGGGGTGTCGGCCGCCGATCGCGTGACGACGATCCGCGCGGCGATCGCCGACGGCGCGAAGCCGCACGACATCGTGCGCCCCGGCCACGTGTTTCCGTTGCGTGCGCAACCGGGCGGCGTGCTGGCGCGCCGCGGTCATACCGAAGGCACGGTCGACCTGTCGATCCTCGCGGGCCTGAAGCCGGCCGGCGTACTGTGCGAGCTGATGAATCCGGACGGCACGATGACGCGCGGCGACGATGTCGAGCGCTTCGCGCAGCGGCACGGGCTGCCGATGCTGACGATCGCGGAACTCGTCGAGTTCCGCGAGTCGCTGGCCGCGGCGCGCGAACGCTGCTGCGAGCCGGCCTGAGCGAAGGAAGGCGGGCGCGTACGCGCGCCCGCGGCATGGCCGGATCGACCCGGTCCGGCCCGAATGACGATCAGGACTGCACGTCGCCGAATTCGCCGCGCATGCCGGCTTCGACGAGCGCCGGCAGTTCGTCCATCCGGCGCATGATCCGCGTGATGCCCATCGCGCGCAGCGCGTCCGCGTAGTTGTCGGGGATGTGGCTCGCGCCGACGAACGCGATCGTCTTCATCCCGGCCGCCCGCGCGGCATTCAGCCCCGAGATGCTGTCCTCGACGACGACGCAGCGCGCCGGCTCGACGCCGAGCGTGTGCGCCGCATGCAGGTAGACGTCGGGGTAGGGCTTCGGCCGCGCGACCTGTTCGGAACTGAACACGCGCTCGCCGAAGATCTCGGTGAGCGACGCGCGCTTCAGCGAATTGCGCACGCGCACGAGCCGGCTGTTCGACACGACGGCGGCCGGCAGCGTGACCTTCAGCAATGCGTCGCGCACGCCGCTGATCGGCGCGAGCGATTGCGCGAGCGCGATTTCGATGTTGTGCTCGATGGTCTCGATGAAGTTGGCGGGCATCTCGATGCCGAAGCGGGATTCGATGCCGGTGAGGAAGCGCGACGTCTGCTGGCCGAATGCCGACTTCGCGGCGGCTTCGAAATCGAGGTTGGGGAACGTGGCGGACAGCGTGTCGAGCAGCACGCGGTCGGCGATGACTTCGCTGTCGACGAGCACGCCGTCGCAGTCGCAGATGAGGTGATCGAGCATGGTGATGAAAACGCGGGATATCGGCGACGCCGATCGATTCGCCATCATACGTGCTTTCATGCGCCTGCCGCGCGACGTGGCGGCAAATTTGCCCGATGCGGCCGTGCTACTGCGGCAACGCGTGCCCGAGTGCCGCCGGTCGTGCGGCTGCGGCGACCCGGTTGCGCGGGCCGCCGCCGTTCACGGCGTCACAGCGCGATCACGCGCCCCGTTTTCCACGACGTCATCGCGGCTTCGGCCAGCTCGAGCGCGGCGAGCCCGTCGTCGATCGTCGTCCGGACCGGCGTGCCGTCGCGCAGCGCGTCGACGAAGTGCGCGATCTCGGCCGCGTACGCGTGCCGGTAGCGTTCGAGGAAGAACGGCTCCGGCACGTCCGTCGCGATGCCGCCCGCGAGCCAGGCGCTCACCTCGGTCGGCCGCACGTTGCCGGCCTGCAGCATCCCTTGGCTGCCGAGCAGCTCGAAGCGCTGGTCGTAACCGTAGGCCGCGCGCCGCGACGTGTTGATCTGGCACAGCAACCCGCGCCGCGTGCGGATCGTCACGGCGGTCGAATCGATGTCGCCCGCGTCGTGCACGGCCGGATCGGTCAGGCAACTGCCCGTCGCGTGCAGCGTCTGCGCTTCGTCGCCGAGGATCCAGCGGAACACGTCGAAGTCGTGGATCAGCATGTCCTTGAAAATGCCGCCCGAGCTGCGAATGTAGTCGGCGGGCGGCGCGCCCGGATCGCGGCTCGTGACGACCAGCATTTCCGGCGCGCCGATCTCGCCGCGCTCGACGCGCGCCTTCAGCGCCGCGAAGGTCGGGTCGAAGCGGCGCTGAAAGCCGATCATGCAGGTCACACCGGCGCGCCGCACGACGTCCGCGCATGCACGCGAGCGTTCGACGGTGAGGTCGACCGGTTTCTCGCAGAACACCGCCTTGCCCGCGTTCGCGGCGGCGACGATGAGATCCGCGTGCGTGTCGGTGCTCGACGCGATCACGACAGCCTGCACCGACGCGTCGCCGAGCGCGCGCTCGACGTCGGCGACCTGCGCGCCGTGCGTGCGGGCGAGCGCTTCCGCCGACGGCGCGTGCCGGTCGATCACGTATGTCAGTTTCGCGCCCGGCTGGCGCGCGAGATTCGCCGCGTGGATCTTGCCGATGCGGCCCGCGCCGAACAAAGCGAATTCGATCATTCCGTTCTCCTGTGGATTGCGTTGTCTTGCCGATGCGCTCAGCGATCCGCCAGCTCGCCGCGCACGTAGTCGATGCTCGCCCGCAGCCGGTCTTCGATGTCGTCGGCTTCGGCGATCTCGCTCGCGAACGGCTCGAACGACAGCGCGCCGCGGTAGCCGCGCGCGAGCAGTTCGCGCAGTTGCCGGATGTTGCCGAGCCGGTCGGCGCCGCCGACCAGCACGCGGTGGCCGTCGCGCATCCGCTCGATCGGCAGGTCGGCTTCCTCGACGCCCGAGATGTGCACGAGGCCCGTCAGGTTCGGGAAGAAGATGTCCTCGCCGGCGAGATGATGGTGGAACGTGTCGTGCACGAGCCGGAACACCGGCTCGCCCGCCGCCGTGTAGATGCCCTTTACCGCGTCCGACTTGCGGCGCAGCGCGCATTGCTCGAAACCGAGCGGCTCGATGAAGCCGAGCAGGCCGCGGGCCGCGAGGATCGGCTTCAGCGCCTGCAGCGCCGTCACGAGATCCGCGTGGCGGGCGTCCGCGCTGCGCGTGTCGGCGCGGCTGTTGGTCGGGCACAGCACCAGCGCACGCGCGCCGCATTGCGCCGCGTAGTCGGCCAGCGCGGTCGCCTCGTCCGCGCGCTCGGCGTTCCACTGCTCGAAGCGCTGCAGCGCGTTGATCGTCAGGATCGTCACGCCGCCGGCCTCGGCGGTTGCGCGCACGGCGGCGGCCGGCGTGCCGTCGGCGAGCTCGACGCCGTCGAGATCGTTGCGGATCTCGATCGTGTCGACACCGAGGCGCCGGCACAGCGCGACGTAGCGGTCGAACGGCAAGCGCGGCGCGCTCATCCGGTTCAGCGAAAAGTGGCAGGCTTGCTTCATCGTTCTGTCCTTGGAGCTTGAGTGGGGCGTGGGGGCGAATCAGGTGCCGGCATGCGCGGCGAATGCTTGCCACGTGTCGCGCAGCCATTGCGCGCACGCGACGTTGTTGTCGAAGATCGAATAGCGTGCGCCGCCGCCGTAGTCGGGAAACGGGATGAACTCGCAGCTGATCTGCTCGAGTCGTGCCGGCTGCGCGGGAGCGGGAGCGTGAACCTCGGCCTGCGCTTGCGCGTGCAGCAACTGGCGCAGCGCGGCTTTCCACGGATCGAGCGACGCCGCACGCCATTCGCCGTGATAGGCGCCCGGCGCGGGTTCGACGAACGGGTACTGGATACCGCGCCCGGGCCGGCCGTCCGCGCGGCGCATCCAGCGGTTGGCGGGATTGTTCGGCGTCACGCTGCGCGCATGCGCATGCCGGACCCAGCCGCGCGCGATCCAGTCGGTGTAGATCGCGGCGGGCGACGCCGGGTCGAGCATCGCGCAGCCGCCGTCGGCCGATTCGCGCAGCCCCGACGCGTCGAGCTCGGCGCGGTTGCCGATCTTGAACAGCAGATGCGAATGATCGAGCGTGATCCGGAACGGCGCGCCGGCCTCCTCGACCAGCCGCGCGACGCGCGCCACGCGGGCGACATCCTCGCTCCACATGTCGACGTGCACTTCGAGGCTCGGCAGGCAGCCGACCGGCTCGCCCGATGCGTAGGCGCGCAGGTAGAAATCGGCGACTTCGCGGTCCGACAGCGGATGGCCGTCCGCGTGATGCGCGAACAGCTGGCAGTTGAGCACCGTGCTGCCGAAGCGCGCGCCCGCGGCGACGATCTCGGCGACATGCGCTTCGTCGCGGCCGGCGCACCAGATGCCGCCGATCACGCGAATCGGCAGCGCGTGGCGGTCGACCAGCGCGAAATACGGCGACAGGTCCTCGCCGCGTACCGGGTTCTTTTCGATGTAATCGAACACGCCGGCAGCGGCGACCCGCCGGAAGCGCTCGGCGGGCGTGGGCGGCGGCAGCCCGTCGTGTTCGAGCACGCCGTCGAGGTTCACGCCGATGAGGATCGGTTCAGCCATCGTCTCCTGTCCGTTGTCGGTTATCGATGGCTGACCAATGTACGGAGGCGCGGCGCGACCCGCATGACAAACGTTGGCGAAAAATCGCCAACGCGACGGTCGATTTTTTCGCCGCGAGCACGCGGCCCGCCGCGCGGCGCGATTCACGGCTGCAGGTACGCGCTCGTCCTCACGTTCGCCGGACAGAACACGCGGAATTCGACCGGATCGTCCGGCGGCGGCTGTTCGACGATGCCGCATGCATGCAGCACGTGCTGCAGCGCGGAAATCGCCTGTCCGTCCGGATCCTGGTCGATCGCGAGATCCATCGCGCCGGCTTCGATGAAGGCGCGATGCTGGTCGATCATCTCGTGACCGATCCACACGACGCGCCCGATCGCGCCGGCCTTGCGCAGCGCCGCTTCGATGCCGGCCGAACCGGCGCCGCTGTTGTAGATCGCGACCACGTCGTCGTGCGCCTGCAGCGCCTTCGACACCGCGCGGTAGCAGCGGTCGTCCTGGTCGAGCGTCTCGACCGGCGCGTCGTCGCAGCGCACGGCGGCGAACGCGTCGGCGAGCTGGTCGCGGCAGCCGGCCATCCGGTCGACGTGCGCGCGGTAGCCCATGCGCCCGCCCAGCAGCAGCACGCGGCCGGGGCGCGCCGCGAGGCGGCCGATGTAGTAGCCGGCCGTGCGCCCGGCGCGATAGTTGTCGATGCCGGCGAAGTGCGTGCGGTCGATGCCGCCGATGTCGGTGACCATCGTGACGACGGTCTCGCCCCGCGCGATCGCGCCGGCCAGCGCGTCGCGCACGCGGGCCGTGTCGTGCGCGGTGACGATCAGCGCCGCGCGCCGGTACGCGGGCCGTTCGATCAGCGTCGCGGCGCGCGCGTCGTCCGCGGCGGGCAGGATCGTCCGGTGCACGACCACGCGCCGGTCGAGCATCTGCAGCGAGCGCTGCAGCGCCTGCTGCAAGCGTCGGAAGAATGGCGCGTCGGTGTCCGGCAGCAGCACGTCGACGTGGATCAGCCCGTGCCGGGTGTCGGGCAGCTGCCGCGGCACGCCGAGCTGCCGCGCGGCCGCCACCACGCGTTCGCGCGCCTGCGCGGAGACGCTGCCGCGCTCGTTCAGCACGCGGTCGACGGTGGTCGTGCTGACGCCGGCGAGCGCCGCGATCTCGTCGAAGCGCGCGGTACGCTTGCGCCAGCGCGGCCCGGATTCACCTGCCATGGTCGTCTCCATCGTGAGGGTCGCCATCGATCGCGTGGCGTTGTCGGGAACGCTAAAGCGGTGGCGAAATTTCGTCAACGTTTCGATTGAGGTGGGGCGGCCGCTCGCCTAATTTCGTTCCTATGGCGAAGCGCTTGCCGCGCTTCCCCCGCACAAGAACCCCAGGAGACAGACGTGGCCCAACCCGACGACCCGGCACGCGAACCCACGGCGGCGCGCCGTCAGGCATACCGAATGATTGGCGGCGCCGGCGAGCGCGCGCACGCGGCCGGGCTCGTCAACGCCGCGTGGTACCGCTGCGCGGTGCCGCGGCCGCTGATGAAGCAGTTGATGCAGCGCGGCGATGCGCGTGCGATTCGCGACACGCTGATCTGGTACGCGGCGATTGCAATCAGCGGCGTGCTCGCGTGGCTGGCGTGGCGCGCGCACTCGGCGTGGGCGGTCCCCGCATTCTTCGTGTACGGCACGCTGTACTGCAGCCCGGCCGATTCGCGCTGGCACGAATGCGGGCACGGCACCGCGTTCCGCACGCGCTGGATGAACGACGTGCTGTACCAGGTCGCGTCGTTCCAGGTGTTCCGCTGCGCGACTGCCTGGCGCTGGAGCCATGCGCGCCATCACACCGATACGCTGATCGTCGGGCGCGATCCGGAAATCGCCGCGCCGAAGCCGACCGACTGGCTCGCGCTCGCGCTGAACGTCGTCGCGCTGAAGCACGTGGCCGGCGAACTGCGCAAGATGATCGCGGTGTCGTTCACCGGCCGGCTCGACGACGAGGAGCGCACCTACGTGCCCGAATCGGAGTGGCGGAAGGTCGTGCGCGAGTCGCGCATCCATCTCGCGATCTACGCACTCGTGACGGGCGCCGCGCTGTACTGGCACACGCTCCTGCCGCTGCTCTACATCGGGCTGCCGAGCCTCTACGGCGCGTGGCTGTACCTGTATTTCGGCCTCACGCAGCACGCGGGCATGCCGGAGAACGTGCTCGATCACCGGCGCAATTGCCGGACCGTGATGATGAATCCGGTTTTCCGCTTCCTGTACTGGAACATGAACTATCACGTCGAGCACCACATGTTCCCGATGGTGCCGTTCCATGCGTTGCCGAAGCTGCATGAAGCCGTGAAGGCCGACATGCCGCCGCCGTACCGCAGCACGCTGGCCGCGTACGCGGAGATCGTGCCGGCGCTGGTCCGGCAGACGCGCGACCCGTCCGCTTGCGTCGTGCGGCCGGTGCCCGATGCCGCGCGCGCCTAGCCGTTATCCAATATCCCGACGAAGGAGACACACACCATGACGCAATGGATCGACGCCGGCGCGCTCGACGATATCGACGATGAAGACGTCGCACGCTTCGACCGCGACGGCCGCACGTACGCGATCTACCGGATCGACGGCCACGTGTATGCGAGCGATGGCCTGTGCACGCACGAGCAGGTGCATCTCGCGGACGGGCTCGTGATGGATCACGTGATCGAATGCCCGAAGCACAACGGCCGCTTCGACGTGCGCGACGGCCGGCCGCTGTCGGCGCCCGCGTGCGAGAAGCTGCGCACGTACCGCGCGAAGATCGAAGACGGCCGCATCCTGATCGAGGTATGACGCAATGAACAGCGACCGGGTGATGGCGATCGTCGGTGCGGGCCATGCGGGCGGCCGCGCGGCGCAGGAGCTGCGCGCGTGCGGCTGGCGCGGGCGCATCGTGCTGATCGGCGCGGAGCCGCATCCGCCGTACGAGCGGCCGCCGTTGTCTAAGGGCGTGCTGACGGGCGAGCGCAGCGCGGCGCAATGCCGGTTGCGCGATGCGCAAGCCTGGGCGGCCGATCGCATCGAACGGATCGTCGCGACCGTCGAGCGCATCGAATCGCACGCACGCGAAGTGCGGGTGTCCGGCGGGCACGTGTTCGGCTACGACGCGCTGCTGCTGGCCACGGGCGGCCGTGCGCGTCGCCTGGCCGTCCCGGGCGCGGCGCTCGACGGGGTATTCGCCTTGCGCACGCTCGACGATGCGGCGGCGCTCGGCGCGCGGCTCGTTCCCGACGCGCGGATCGTGCTGATCGGCGGTGGCTTCATCGGTCTCGAAGTCGCGGCGTCGGCGCGGCAGCGCGGCTGCCGCGTGACCGTGCTCGATGCGGCGCCGCGACTGCTCGGCCGCGCGGTGCCGGCCACCATCGCGACGCGCGTGCATGCGCTGCACGACGCACGGGGCGTGGCGATTCGTCTGAACCGGACGCCGGTGGCGATCGAGCGGACCGCGGGCGGGGCGCTGGCCGTCGTGCTCGACGACGGCGACACGCTGATCGCCGACACGGTCGTGGCCGGCATCGGCATCGAACCGGCCGACGAGCTGGCGCGCGATGCGGGCCTCGCGGTCGAGCGCGGGATCGTCGTGAATGCGCAGCTCGAGACGTCGGCGCGCGGCATCTACGCGGCCGGCGACGTCGCCGTGTTTCCGAGCGCGTTATCGGGCCAGCTGGTTCGACAGGAGACCTGGCACGGCGCCGAGACGCAAGCGCACGTCGCCGCCCGCAACATGCTCGGCGCGGGCGAGCCGTATCGCGATACGCCGTGGTTCTGGTCCGATCAATACGATGCGCAGTTGCAGGTGGCTGGGGAGCCGGCGCTCGGCACGCGGTCGGTCGCGCGCGTGCTCGGCGACGATGCGGAAATCCATTTCCACTTCGACGCGCGCGCGCGGCTCGTCGCGGCGAGCGGCTTCGGCCGTGCAGCGGGATTCGTGAAGGACATGCGCGTGGCGAGAATGCTGGTCGAGCGCGGGACCGACGTGACGCCGGCGGCGGTCGCGGACGTCGACGTGAAGCTGAAATCGCTGGTGACGGCCGTGAATGACCGGTAGAACGACGCAGGGGCGTGAAGCGCGCGGCAGTGCAGGCCGCGCGCTTCGTTCAAACCGCGATCAGATCGTGGTGTGCAGGTGCAGATACAGGCCGGCCGCCGCGGCGCCGCCCAGCAGCGGGCCGACGACCGGCACCCATGCATAGCGCCAGTCGCTGTCGCGCTTGCCGGGAATCGGCAGCAGCGCATGCATGATGCGCGGCGACAGGTCGCGCGCGGGGCTCATCGCATAGCCGGTCGGGCCGCCGAGCGAGATGCCGATGCCGAGCACCAGCAGGCCGACGGGCAGCGCGTCGAGTGCGCCGAGGCCGACCTGCGGCGACGCGAGATACAGCACGCCGAGGATCAGCACGAACGTGCAGATCGCTTCGGTCAGCACGTTGTGCGTGACGCTGCGGATCGCCGGCGCCGTGCAGAACACCGCGAGCTTCAGGTCCGCATCGGCTTCCTTCGCGAAGTGCTGGCGATACGCGAGCCACACGAGCAACGCGCCGGCCATCCCGCCGAGCATCTGCGCGAGGACGTAGCCGCCGACTTTCGACCACGCGAACTTGCCCGCGAGCGCGAGGCTGATCGTGACGATCGGGTTCAGGTGCGCGCCGCTGAACGACGCGGTCACGTAGACCGCGACGAACACCGCCATCGCCCAGCCCATCACGATCACGATCAGGTCCGCGCCTTTGCCCTTGGTCTTTGCAAGCAGCACGTTTGCGACCGCGCCGTTGCCGAGCAGCACGAGGATCGCTGTGCCGATGAATTCTGCAATGTAAGGTGACATGATTGTCTCTCGTATGTCACGGCGGACTCGCGCATCGCGCGGTCCGCCGGTGTTGTTGTATGTCGTCCGGACTGATTCGGATTACTGGGCGTCGTCGGCCCATGCCTTCGCGGCGCGCACCGCACGCTGCCAGCCGGCCATGCGCTGCTCGACCTGCTCTTTCGGCATCGACGGTGCGAAGCGGCGATCGAGCTGCCACTGGTCGCGCACTTCGTCGAGGTTCTTCCAGTAGCCGATCGCGAGGCCCGCGAGGTAGGCCGCGCCGAGCGCGGTCGTCTCGGTGATCTGCGGGCGCACCGCGTCGACGCCGAGCAGGTCGGCCTGGAACTGCATCAGCAGGTCGTTCGCGCTCGCGCCGCCGTCCGCCCGCAGCTCGCCGATGCTGATGCCGGAATCGGCTTCCATCGCGGCCAGCACGTCGAGCGACTGGTACGCGATCGCATCGAGCGCCGCGCGCGCCAGATGCGCGGCGCTCGTGCCGCGCGTGACGCCGAACACCGAGCCGCGCGCCCGCGCGTTCCAGTGCGGCGCGCCGAGGCCGGCGAAGGCCGGCACGAGATACACGCCGTCGGTATGCGGCACGCTGGCGGCGAGCGCCTCGATTTCCGCGGCCGTCTTGATGAGGCCGACGCCGTCGCGCAGCCACTGCACGACCGCGCCGGCGATGAAGATGCTGCCTTCGAGCGCGTACTGCACGTCGTCGCCGATCTGCCAGGCGATCGTCGTGACGAGGTTGTTCTTCGACTCGATCGGCTTGTCGCCGGTGTTCATCATCAGGAAGCAGCCGGTGCCGTAGGTGTTCTTCACCATGCCCGACGTCGTGCACATCTGGCCGAACAGCGCCGCATGCTGGTCGCCGGCGATGCCCGCGAGCGGGATCTTCGATGCGAACACGGTGGTCTTCGTGTGGCCGTAGATTTCCGACGACGCCTTCACTTCGGGCAGCATGCTGCGCGGGATGTCGAGCAGTTCGAGCAGCTCGCTGTCCCACTCGCGCGTATGGATGTTGAACAGCATCGTGCGCGACGCGTTGGTCACGTCGGTCACGTGCAGCTCATGCTTCGTGAAGTTCCACACGAGCCAGCTGTCGACGGTGCCGAACGCGAGCTTGCCCTGGCGCGCCTTGTCGCGCGCGCCTGGCACGTTGTCGAGGATCCACCGGATCTTCGTCGCGGAGAAGTACGAGTCGATCGGCAGGCCGGTCTTCGCGCGCACCTTCGCTTCGAGGCCCTGCTTCTTCAGCGAGTCGCAGAAGTCGGCCGTGCGGCGATCCTGCCAGACGATCGCGTTGTAGACGGGCTGGCCCGTCTCGCGATCCCAGACGATCGTGGTTTCGCGCTGGTTCGTGATGCCGATCGCGGCGATCGACGTGCCGTTCAGGCCCGTGCGCGTGACGGCTTCCGCGGCGACGCCGGCTTGCGTCGACCAGATTTCCTGCGGGTCGTGCTCGACCCAGCCGGGTTGCGGGTAGATCTGTTCGAATTCCTTCTGGGCGATCGATACGATATTGCCCTGGCGATCGAACAGCATCGCGCGGGAACTCGTGGTGCCCTGGTCAAGCGCGAGGATGTACTGGTCCTGCATGTCTCTCATCTCCATCCGTGGATTGGCTTAGTTGTGATGCGCGCCGCATGTGAGCGGCGCGTCGGTGAGTCAACGTCGGTCAGGCAACTGCAACTGCATTCGGATCAGGCGTGCGGCGCATGCGCGGCGGCGAACCATGCGTCGACCGCGGCGGTCACGGCGTCGAGCGTGCCGGGCGCGACGTGCAGCCCGAGCTTCGAGCGGCGCCACAGCACGTCCTGCGCGCAGGTCGCCCATTCGGCGTCGCGCAGGTAGCGCAGTTCCGCATCGTGGATGCCCGGCGCGATTTCGGCGCCGAGATCGGCGAGCGACTTCGCGTCCGCCACCACGCGCTCCGCACGCGTGCCGTACGCCCGTGCATAGCGGCGCGCGAGCGCGGCGGGCAGCCACGGATGGCGTTTCGCGAACGCGCTGGCGAACCCGTCGAACTTCGCGTCCGCGATGTCGCCGCCCGGCAGCGCGACGCCGGCCGTCCAGGTCTTCGCGTCGCGGCCGAGCGCGCGGCACAGCATGTCGCCGGCTTCTTCCGCGAGCTTGCGGAACGTCGTGATCTTGCCGCCGAACACCGACAGCAGCGGCGCGCCCGCGCCGTCGTCGAGTTCAAGGCGATAGTCGCGCGTGACGGCCGATGCGTTCGCCGCGTTCTCGTCTTCCAGCAGCGGGCGCACGCCCGAATAGGTCCAGTGCACGTCGGCCGGCGAGATCTTGCGCTTGAAATAGCGATTGATCGAATCGCACAGGTACTGCGTCTCGTCGCGATCGATCGCGACCTTCGCCGGATCGCTCGTGTATTCGACGTCGGTCGTGCCGATCAGCGTGAAGTCGTGCTCGTACGGAATCGCGAAGATGATCCGCTTGTCCGGGTTCTGGAAGATGTACGCGTGATCGTGATCGAACAGGCGGCGCGTGATGATGTGGCTGCCCTTCACGAGCCGCACGCTGTGATGCGCGCCGCGGCCGAGCGCGCCGTGCAGCACGTCGCCGACCCACGGGCCGGCCGCGTTCGCGATCGCGCGCGCCTGCACGACGCGGATCGAACCGTCGGCCTGCTGCAGCCGCGCTTCCCATTCGTCGCCGCGGCGTTCGGCGGACACGAGCTTCGTGCGCGTCAGGATCTCGGCGCCGCGCTCCTTCGCGTCCATCGCGTTCAGCACGACGAGGCGGGCGTCGTCGACCCAGCCGTCGGAATACACGAAGCCGCGCTTGATGGAGTCGATCAGCGGCGCGCCGGCCGCATGGCGGCGCATGTCGATGCCGCGCGAGCCGGGCAGCAGCTCGCGTTTCGCGAGGTGATCGTAGAGGAACAGGCCGATGCGGATCAGCCAGGCCGGGCGCAGGTTCGGCATGTGCGGCATCACGAAGCGCAGCGGCCACATGATGTGCGGCGCCGCGCGCAGCAGCGTTTCGCGCTCCTGCAGCGCCTTGCGCACCAGTCCGAACTCGTTGTACTCGAGGTAACGCAGGCCGCCGTGAATCAGCTTCGTGCTGGACGACGACGTATGCGACGCGAGGTCGTCCTGCTCGCAGAGCATGACCGACAGGCCGCGGCCGGCCGCATCGCGCGCGATCCCCGCGCCGTTGATGCCGCCGCCGACGACGAGCAGATCGTAGCGATTCGGTTGGGTCACCTGCTGTCCTTATCGTCTGTTGAAATGGGGCGAACATGAAATGTTCGAATTCGAAATTTAACGAACGGAATCGAAAAAGTAAAGTTCGAAAAAGCGGGGCCAGTAGCGCGCGACACGATCCCGGACGATACTGGCGGAATCGACCGTTTCGCGAGGTGAATCATGCGTATTGGGATGTGGGCCGGCGTGTGCGCCGTCCTTCTGGCGGGGTGCGGCGCGGGTATGCCGCCGCTCGCCGGCAACTGGCGGGCGCCGTCGTTCGTCGACCTGCAGACGTCGTGCGGCGGCGCGGCGCGCGACTGGGGCGCGGACGCGCAGCCGGTCTACTCGACGCTGTACGACGCGTACGTGGCGAAACGGTATCGCGGGCTGACCGAAGCGAACTATTGTGCGTTCGTAAACGAACTTTCGACCCACTATGTGGCGCCTGACGCGGCGGCACGCGCCGGCTGGATCGCGTATTTCAACGGCGCGCGCGCGCAGGCCATCAGCTGGCGGGCGGCGGTCGATCCGACGCTGCGCGGCGGTTGAGGCCGACGGCGACGAACGGACAGGCGGGAGGCAGGAACGACCGCGCGGCCGATTCCGGCCGCGCGAGCAGGTTCAGGTCAGGGAACGGCGGAGCTTACGAATAGCGGTATTTGATGGATCGCAGCGCGGCGTCGCCGGTCTCGGTCACGCAGTATTTGCGCCCCGAGCCGAGCCCTTCCAGGCGGACGAGCTGTTGTTCGAGCAGGATGTCCAGTTCATCCCGATCCATGTCGCGCTGATCAGGCGCGTCCTTCACAAGCAATAGCGTGGCGAATTCATGCGGACTCAGCATCGTTTCTCTCCATGGCAATCGGACTGCCCGCGCGGCCGGCGCACCGCCGACGCGCGATACCCCGCGGGGTATGGCTTGGGGGGAAAGCTGTCTTCGCCGGCCCTGCGATTCGCACCGCCCTGGCACAGGCGGATCGGCGAACGGGCCGGGGAACTGGAGTCTAGTCGAGCGCGCAGGCAACGACAAATCGTGCCCCGTTAATTTTCCGTTTGACAGAAGGGCCCGCCACAAGCGGTTTGCGCGCGGCGCCAACTTCTTGATTTCACTTGAAGTTTCAGGTGCGGTGCAGCATCGCAACGGTCATTCCGCGACGTACACCTGGGTGCCGGCGGCCGCCACCGTATCGGCCATTTCGGGCGGCAGCGGCTTGTCGGTGAAGAGCGCATGCACCTGGCTCAGATGGCCCTGGCGCACCAGCGCCGGGCGGCCGACCTTCGAATGGTCGGTCACGAGGTAGACCGTGCGCGCATGCTGCATGATCGCCTCGGCGACGCGCACCTCGCGCGTGTCGAAATCGCGCAGCGTGCCGTCGGCTTCGATCGCCGACGTGCCGATGATCGCGTAGTCGACCTTGAACTGGCGGATGAAGTCGATCGCGAGCTCGCCGACGATGCCCTTGTCCCACGGCCGCACGATGCCGCCCGTGATCAGCACCTCGCAGTCGGGGTAGCCGCTCATCATCGACGCGACGTTCAGGTTGTTCGTGATCACGTGCAGCCCGTGATGGCGGTTCAGCGCGCGCGCGACTTCCTCGGTCGTCGTGCCGAGGTTGATGAACAGCGACGCCTGGTCGGGGATGTGCGACGCCGCGAGCGCCGCGATGCGCCGCTTCTCGTCGTGGAACATCCGCTGGCGCGCGGTGTACGACACGTTCTCCGAGCTGGTCGGCAGGCTCGCGCCGCCGTGGTAGCGGCGCAGCAGGTTCAGGTCGGCGAGCCAGTTCACGTCGCGGCGGATCGTCTGCGGCGTCACCGCGAAGTGCGCGGCGAGATCGTCGACGGTCACGAAGCCGTCGCGCTGCACCCATTCGAGCAATTCCTGCTGGCGCGCGTTGAGGGTGAGGCGGGGATCTCGGGTCATGGCTCGATGGTCGTGTCGTGAGACGGAGCGGGTATTGTAAGGGCGGCAACGGCGTTCGGCCGGCCTGCGGAACATCGCCGCGCGCGATTCATGTAGAAAACGCATGGATTCATTTGACAAATGAATTTGTGCGATCGCGCGGATCGCGCTGCAATGGCGGATTGCCCGTTCACGCGGGGCACGTTCATTCAGCTTTCGACGAGGTGGTATCGATGAGTGGCTTCAACTGGCACAACCCGTATCCGACGACCCGCATTCCGGTGTTCGCGCGCAACGTCGTGTCGACGTCGCACCCGCTGGCCGCGCAGGCCGGGTTGCGGATGCTGTGGAAGGGCGGCAACGCGGTGGACGCGGCGCTGGCCGCCGCCGCCGCGATCACGGTCGTCGAGCCCGTGTCGTGCGGGCTCGGCGGCGATGCATTCGCGCTCGTGTGGGACGGCGAGCGGCTGTCCGGGCTGAACGCATCGGGCGTGGCGCCGGCCGCCTGGAACGTCGACTACTTTCGCAAGCGCCACGGCGAGGACGCGCACGGCATCGCGAACAAGCCGACGCGCGGCTGGGACACCGTCACGGTGCCGGGCGTGATCGCGGGCTGGGAAGCGCTGCACGCGAAGTTCGGTTCGCTGCCGTTCGCGGACCTGCTCGAGCCGGCGATCGAGATCGCGGAGCGCGGCTATTCGGTGCCGCCGATCGTCGCGCACAAGTGGGCGGCGGCCGTTCCCGAACTGCAGGGCCTGCCGGGCTTCGCGGACACCTTCATGCCGCGCGGCCGCGCACCGCTCGTCGGCGAACGCGTGTGCCTGCCCGGTCATGCGCAGACGCTGCGCACGCTCGCGAAGGACGGCGCCCGTGCGTTCTACGAAGGGGCGCTCGCCGAGCGTATCGCCGCGTTCGCGCGCGAAGGCGGCGGCGCGCTGACGCAAGCCGACCTGCGCGCGTACCGGCCGGAATGGGTCGAGCCGATCGGCAAGCGCTTCGGCCGCCACACGATTCACGAGATTCCGCCGAACGGGCAGGGTATCGCCGCGCTGATCGCGCTCGGCATCGCCGAGCATGCGGGCGTGACCGAATGGCCGGTCGACTCGGTCGATTCGCAGCATCTGCAGATCGAGGCGATGAAGCTTGCGTTCGCGGACGTCTATCGCTACGTCGCCGATCCGCGCGCGATGGAGGTCACGCCCGAACAGATGCTCGACGATGCGTATCTCGCCGAACGCGCGAAGCTGATCGATCGCGCGCGGGCGACGCACTTCGCCGCCGGCCGTCCGCATTCGGGCGGCACGATCTACCTGTCGGCGGCCGACGAGCGCGGGATGATGGTGAGCTTCATCCAGTCGAACTACATGGGCTTCGGTTCGGGGCTCGTCGTCCCCGGCACGGGCATTGCGCTGCAGAACCGCGGGCACGGCTTCTCGATGGACCCGGCTTCGCCGAACGTCGTCGCGGGCGGCAAGCGGCCGTTCCACACGATCATCCCGGCGTTCGTCACCGAGGAAGCCAATGGCCGCACCGAGGCGGTGATGAGCTTCGGCGTGATGGGCGGCGACATGCAGCCGCAAGGCCACCTGCAGACCATCGTGCGGATGCTCGGCTATGGCCAGCAACCGCAGGCCGCGTGTTGCGCGCCGCGCTGGAAGGTCAACCGCGACTTCACGCTCGACGTCGAGGCGACGATGAACCGCGCGACGGTCGACGCGCTGGCCGCGCGCGGCCATACGATCAAGTCGATCGACGATCCTTACATGGATTTCGGATCGGGGCAGTTCGTCTGGCGCCTCGATCCCGACGATCCGGAGCGCGGCTACGTGGCCGCGAGCGACAGCCGGCGCGACGGGCTGGCGGCCGGTTTCTGACGGATCGCTTCCAGCCTGCTTGGCAGTGTCCCGGCATGACGGGCGGCCCGACGGCCGCCCGTTTTCATTTGGCGCGGCGCCTGCCGTCGAGCACGCGCAAGCGGTTTGAAGGACTCATCTAACGCACGGCAACAGGCGCCGTGGAACTGCGCTCGTCGGGTATGGTCAGTGCTCTGGAGCACGAACATCAAAGTCCGGCTAAGATGCCAAGATGGTTCGGCCGGACCGATTCACTATAAACGCAAGTAAAACGCCGCCTGCGGATCGGCTGGCGCCTGTGCCCCAGGCATGGGCCGGCCTCCGCGCGACGACTGGGAGCGCACTACCATGGACACCAAAACGACGCATGTGATGCCGTGGCGTATCGAGGACATCGACCTGAACCGGATCGATCGTCAGCGTGCCGCCGCGAACGAGGATCTGCTGCTGCTGCTGTGCGCGTCGTCGTTCATCGAGAGCGGCTCGGATCTCTATACGAGCAATCTGAGCGAATTCTTCAATGACGATCCGGAAGTCTCCGCATGGCTCAACAATGCATGGGAGCACGAAGAATTGCAGCACGGCCGCGCGCTGAAGGCGTACATCGCGCACGTGTGGCCCGAGTTCGACTGGGATACCGCGTTCGCGAATTTCTTTGCCGAGTATTCGAAGACCTGCTCGGTCGAGGCGTTCGAAAAAACCCGCGCGCTCGAAATGGTCGCACGCTGCGTCGTCGAGACGGGCACGGCCACGCTCTATCGCGCGATCAACGAATGCTCGGACGAGCCGGTGCTGAAGGAAATCACCGACAACATCCGCACGGACGAAGTGCGTCACTACAAGCACTTCTTCAAGTTCTTCAAGAAGTACAACCAGGTCGAAGGCAACGGCCGGCTCGCGGTGCTCGGCGCGCTCGCGCGCCGCGTGATGGAAATCAAGAACGAGGACTCCGAGATCGCGCTGCGCCACGTGTTCGCGATCCGCTATCCGGATCGCGTCGGCGACAGCCAGTACAACCGCGAGCGCGCCGCGCGCATCAATTCGCTCGTCCGGCGCAACCTGTCGGCCGACATGTGCGTGAAGATGCTGCTCAAGCCGCTCGACCTGCCCGCGAAGATCCAGCCGGGCGTCCACTATCCGCTCACGAAGATCACGCGGCACGTTTTCCTGCGCTGATCGCCGCGGCACGGCCCGTCGCGCGTATGCTGGCGCATCCTCATCCGATCCGCACCGGGGCCACGCCATCATGACCGATACCCATCGCCACGCGCTCGAACAATGGACGTTCGACGCGTGGCCGCCCACCGTCGTGTCGCGGTTCGACGGCACCGCACTCGAGCGTCATGCCGACATGGCCGCATCGCTGATCGTCGCGACCGACGACGGCCAGTTGCGCACGACGCTGCTCGGCGTCGGCGAGATCTATGCACGCGATGCGCGCACGCTGCTGATCGCGCTCTGGCCGCAGTCGCGGGCGGCGCGCGCGATCGCGCAGCGGCGCACGGCCGCGTTGACGCTCGTCGCGGACGGTGCGTTCTTTCAGGCGCAACTGGAGATGGCGCCGCTCGAAGGAGACTTCGGCGGACTGGCCGGATTCGCTGCGACGATCGCGCACGGCGATGCGCAGCGGGTCGGCTATGCGCGTCTCGCGACAGGCGTCACGTTCACGCTGGAAGGGGAGCGCGCCGCGGTGCTCGCACGCTGGCAACGCCAGGTCGAGCACCTGCGGCGCGCGGCCGCGCGGCTTCAGTGACCGCGCTGGCCGCTGCGCGACGAACGGTTGCGGTTCGCGTGCGCGGCGTTGCCGTTCGCCGGGCGGGCGCCGTTGCCGCCGCCCGCCGGACGTCCGCCGCCGTTACCACCGGCGCCGGCACCGCCTTGCGTGCGCGGCTTCGCGGCCTTCTGCTGCGCGGCCTTCGGTTGCGCGTGGCCGTCGCGTTTCGCGGCCGGCTGGCCTGAGCCGCCGGCGCGCGGCTGGCGATTGCCGCCGCCGCCACCGCCACGCGGTTGCTGCTGCCCGCGGCGCTGCTGGATCGGCTCCGGCTTCGCGTTCGGATCGGGTTCGAAGCCCGCGATCACTTCCTGCGGGATCTCGCGCTTGATCAGCCGCTCGATGTCGCGCAGCAACTGCTTCTCGTCGACGCACACGAGCGACACGGCTTCGCCGGTCGCACCCGCGCGGCCCGTGCGGCCGATCCGGTGCACGTAATCCTCGGGCACGTTCGGCAGGTCGAAGTTGACGACGTGCGGCAACTGGTCGATGTCGATCCCGCGCGCGGCGATATCGGTCGCGACGAGCACCTGCAGCGTGCTGTTCTTGAACTCGGCCAGCGCGCGCGTGCGGGCCGACTGGCTCTTGTTGCCGTGGATCGCCATCGCGCTGATGCCGTCCTTCGTCAGCTGCTCGGCAAGCCGGTTCGCGCCGTGCTTGGTGCGCGTGAACACGAGCACCTGGAACCAGTTGTGTTCGCGGATCAGGTGCGTGAGCAGCTCGCGCTTGCGGTCGCGATCGACCGGGTGGATCTTCTGCGCGACGCTCTCGGCGGTCGTGTTGCGGCGCGCGACTTCGATCAGGGCGGGCGAGTCGAGCAGGCTGTCGGCGAGCGCCTTGATTTCATCGGAGAAGGTGGCCGAGAACAGCAGGTTCTGACGCTGCGGCGGCAGCTTCGCGAGCACGCGCTTGATGTCGTGGATGAAGCCCATGTCGAGCATCCGGTCGGCTTCGTCGAGCACGAGGATGTCGAGATCCGACAAGTCGATGGTCTTCTGCTGCATGTGATCGAGCAGGCGGCCCGGCGTCGCGACGACGATGTCGACGCCGCGCTTGAGCGCATCGATCTGCGGATTGATGCTGACGCCGCCGAACATCACGGTCGAGCGCAGCTTCAGGTACTTGCTGTACGCACGGACGCTTTCCTCGACCTGGGCGGCGAGTTCGCGCGTCGGCGTGAGGATCAGCGCGCGCACCGCGCGCTTCGCGCCACGGTGCTCGGCGTAGAACGTGTGCAGGCGTTGCAGGATCGGCAGCGTGAAGCCGGCGGTCTTGCCGGTGCCGGTCTGTGCGCCGGCGAGCAGGTCGCCGCCGCCGAGGACGGCCGGGATCGCCTGCTGCTGGATCGGGGTCGGCGACGTGTAGCCGAGCTCGTTGACCGCCTTGACCAGCGGTTCGGCCAGGCCGAGAGATTCGAAAGACATAGATACCACTCTTGAGTTTTATGATCGGCGATGCGTCGCGCGGCCCGCGCGGCAAACCTGCATCGCAAAACAGCCAAAAAGCAAAAGGGCGCGGCCGCGGTTTCCCGCAGCCGCGCCCCGTTTGTGTGAGCCGCTTCTTAGTCGAGCGGCGCGGAACGCAGGTCGCTCACCTGTTGCGGCGAGATCGGCGTACCGTTGTTACCCCAAGACATCCGGATATACGTGACGACCGCCGCGACTTCCTGGTTCGACAGCGACTGTGCGAACGGCGGCATCCCGTACGGACGCGGATTCTTGAACGTGCTCGGCGGATAGCCGCCATTCAGCACCATGCGGATCGGGTTGACGGCCGATTCCATCATGATCGAGTGGTTGCCCGCGAGCGGCGGATAGGCCGGCGGCTTGCCGGCGCCGGTTTCGGCGTGGCAGGTCGCGCAGTTGTCCGCGTAGATCTTCTTGCCCTGGTCGAACAGCGCGTTGCCGAACTGCTTCGACGGCTCGTACTGCATGTTCTTCGGCGCTTCAGCCTTCTGCGGGATCGACTTCAGGTACGTCGACATCGCGCGCGTATCTTCGTCGGTCATGTACTGCAGGCTGTTGTGGACCACGTCCGCCATCGGGCCGAATACCGCACCCTTCTGCGACACGCCGGCCTGCAGCAGGTCGGACAGCTCCTGCACGTGCCAGTCGCCGAGGCCGAGTTCCTTGTCGTTCGTCAGCGACGGCGCATACCAGTTCTGCAGCGGGATCAGGCCGCCGGCGAACGCCGACGAGCTCACCGGGCCGCCCATCATGTTGATCGACGTGTGGCACATCGAGCAATGGCCGAGGCCTTCGACGAGATACGCGCCGCGGTTCCATTCGACCGACTTCGTCGGGTCCGGCTTGTATTCGCCTTCCTTGAAGAACAGCGTGCGCCAGCCGATCAGCAGGTTGCGGTTGTTGAACGGGAACTTCAGTTCGTGCGGACGGCTCGGCACCGACACCGGCGGGACCGAACGCAGGTACGCGTAGATCGCGTCCGAATCGGCGCGCGTGACCTTCGTGTAGCTCGCGAACGGGAAGCCCGGGTACAGCAGGCTGCCGTCCTTCGAGCGGCCCGTGTGCATCGCGCGGTAGAAGTCGTCCGACGTCCACTTGCCGATACCGTTCTGGTCGTCCGGCGTGATGTTCGGCGTGTACATCGTGCCGAACGGCGTCGCCATCGGCAGGCCGCCCGCGAACGACTTGCCGCCGCGCACGGTGTGGCACGCGATACAGTCGCCGACGCGCGCGAGGTATTCGCCCTTCTTGATCAGCGCGGCCTGGTCGGCCGGCGTGGCCGCGACGGCGGCAGCGCCGTGCAGTGTGTCGTTGCCCGGCCACAGGACCGGCACGAGGGCGGCAGCCGCGACGATCGCGACGGCCGAGAGTGCAAACAGGGACTTGCGTTTCATTGTGTCTGTCTCCCTTGCCTTATTGCGGTTCGCTGCCGCAGGCGAGCGGAGTCTTCATCGAACGCGCCGGGGCCGGCACGGGGTTGGCGGGCGCCGGTTGCGCGGCGAGCCATGCGGTCACGGCCGTCACGTCTTCGTCGGAAAGCTTCGCGGCGATGTCGTGCATGCAATCGGGTGCCTTCGCGTGGCGGTTGCCCGAGCGCCATGCGCCGAGCTGCGCGCTCAGGTAATCGGCGTGCAGGCCGACGAGGCCCGGGATCGCCGGCTGCATGCCGGTCAGCCCAGCGCCGTGGCAGGCTACGCAAGCCGGCAGCTTGCGGGACGGGTCGCCCTGCGTGACGAGCTGCTTGCCGCGTGCGAGCGTCGCGGCCGGCAGCGTCGGCTTCGCCGGCGTCGGGTACGGCGGACGTTCGGCCGAGAAATGCTCGGCGATTTCGCGCAGGTAGTCGTCGCTCAGGTACGTCAGCAGGTAGTTCATCGGCGGGTACTTGCGCCGGCCGTCACGGAAGTTGACGAGCTGGTTGTACAGGTACTCGGCCGGCTTGCCGGCAAGACGCGGGAAATAGTCGTTGTCCGTGCCCTGGCCGTGGACGCCGTGGCATGCGGTACAGCCGCGCACGCGCTCGGCCATGGTATCGGGTGCCTTGAGCGGCGCCTGCTGGGCGTGCGCTTGCTCCGTGGGCTTGGTCTGCGCTTGGGCAGCGCTCATAAGGCCCGCGCCGCCGATCATCAGAACGGCGAGCAGCGGACGGAAGAGGCGTCTTGAAGACACACGAGACTCCATGTTTATTCGTCGGGGACCTTGTCCGGGCTACGATCGGCTCGGCGCATGGACGGCAGGACAGCCGGGCTGCTGCGACGCGGCATTCTATCATCGATGGGTAATGACGGCTATTTGACGAAAGGACATCGGTTCCTGTCTGTTTGCGACTTGCGACAATTTGACGCGCATTGCGGTGGGGCCGTGTGAACCGGCGTGCGTTTTCACCATCGAAGACCGTACACTCGCGGGTCGCGCGGCGCCTGCGCCGCAGGTCCAGTCATTTCTCCCGTTTCCGGATTCATCGATGACGTTTTTTACCGTGCCGTTGCCTGCCTCACGCTGTCCGTCCCGTTGCCGCCGCATTGCCGGCCTGCCGCTTGCGGGAGGGTGCGCGCGATGAAGTTCGACAGCTTGTGGATCGGCCAGGTCGCGCTCGCGGCGCTGATGGATGCGGCGTTCGCGATGGCGGTCGGCTCGGCGCTGCTCAAGGCGTGGCTCGGCAAGGACGGCGCGCGGCCGGTCGTCGCGCCGTCGCACCCCGCATGGCTGCGCGCGCAACATTCGCTGGTCGCGGCGGCGCTGGCGCTGGTGCTCGCCGATCTCGGCTGGCTCGTCTACGAGGCCGCGACGATGAGCGGCGCGGGGCTCGGCGGCGCGTTCGCCGCGATCCCCGTCATGCTGATGCAGACGCACACGGGCTTCGCGTGGAGCGTCGCGTTCGCCGGCGCGGTGGTGCTCGCGATCGTCGCGCTCGCGAAGCCGGATGGCCCGCTCGCGCATGCGGTGCTGTGGCTCGCGGTGATCGTGGTCGCGGCCGGCAAGGCGTCGCTCGGCCATGCGGCCGACAGCGGCGTGGTGTCCGCGGCGGTCGGCGTGCAGACGCTGCACCTGCTGGCCACCGCCGTCTGGGGCGGCCTCGTGCTCGCGGGCGGGCTCGCGGTGCTGCCGGCGCTCGGGTCGTCGGTCGCGCGCGGCGCGCTGATCCGCATCGGCCAGCACCTGTCGCGCACGTCGATCGTCGCGGTGGTCTTCGTGCTCGGGACGGGCGTGCTCAACGCGATCCGCGGGCTCGGCGGCTCGCTCGCGCCGCTCGACGGCAGCACGTGGGGACGCGTGTTGCTGCTGAAGCTGCTGCTCGTCGCGCTCGCGCTGGTGCTCGGCGGGCTCAACCGCTTCTCGGCGCTGCCGCGTCTGCGCCGCACCGCGTCGACCGAGGACGCGCACACGTTCCGCAACATCCTGCATCTCGAAGGGATGACGATGATCGGCGTGTTCGTCGCGGCGGCCGTGCTGTCGTTCAGCGTGCCGGGGTTCGCGGCGCTCGGCTGACGACCGAACGGCGCGGCCCGACGCGAGATGCCGGCGCGCGGCGGGCGTGGCGCGGATGCAAGAACGGCCGCCTGGTCGGGGCGGCCGTGTCGAACGTGTGGCGCGGCGCGCGTGCCGCGCCACCCGGCTTCGTCATCTCACGCGTTCATCACCATTCGGCGACGCTGCCGTCCGCGTGGCGCCACACCGGGTTGCGCCAGCGATGGCCGGTCTTCGCCATCTCGCGCACCTTCTCCTCGTTCACGTCGATGCCGAGCCCCGGGCCCTGCGGGATCGCGACGAAGCCGTCCTCGTAGCGGAACACTTCGGGGTTGCGCAGGTAGTCGAGCAGGTCGTTGCCCTGGTTGTAGTGGATGCCGAGGCTCTGTTCCTGGATGAACGCGTTGTAGCTGACCGCGTCGAGCTGCAGGCACGCGGCGAGCGCGATCGGCCCGAGCGGGCAGTGCAGCGCGAGCGCGACGTCGTAGCTTTCCGCGAGCGTCGCGATCTTGCGGCACTCGGTGATGCCGCCCGCGTGCGACGCGTCCGGCTGGATGATGTCGACGTAGCCGCCCGCGAGGATGTGCTTGAAGTCCCAGCGCGAGTACAGCCGTTCGCCGAGCGCGATCGGCGTGTTGGTCTGGTTGACGATGTCGCGCAGCGCTTCGGCGTTCTCCGACAGCACCGGCTCCTCGATGAACATCAGCTTGTACGGGTCGAGTTCCTTCGCGAGCACCTTCGCCATCGGCTTGTGCACGCGGCCGTGGAAGTCGACGCCGATCCCGACGTGCGGGCCGACCGCGTCGCGCACCGCCGCGACGTTCGCGATCACCTGCTCGACCTTGTCGTAGGTGTCGACGATCTGCAGCTCTTCGGAGCCGTTCATCTTCACGGCCTTGAAGCCGCGCTCGACGACCGCGCGCGCATTGTTCGCGACGTCGCTCGGGCGGTCGCCGCCGATCCACGAATACACCTTGATGCGGTCGCGTACCTGGCCGCCCAGCAGCGCGTGCACGGGCACGCCGTGATGCTTGCCCTTGATGTCCCACAGCGCCTGGTCGACGCCCGCGATCGCGCTCATCATGATCGGGCCGCCGCGGTAGAAGCCCGCGCGGTACATCACCTGCCAGTGATCCTCGATCAACAGCGGGTCGCGGCCGACGAGGTAGTCGGCCAGTTCCTGCACGGCGGCCTCGACGGTGTGCGCGCGGCCTTCGACGACCGGCTCGCCCCAGCCGATGATGCCCTCGTCGGTTTCGATCTTGAGGAACAGCCAGCGGGGCGGAACGACGAAAGTTTCGAGGCGGGTGATTTTCATGACGCGAGTCTCCATGATTGACCGGCGCGGCCGGGGCGCACGATCCGTGCTTTCGCGGTTATCCTAGCGTAGTCGAATAAAAAATAGTATTAATAGCATTAATGTGCAGATAGTGGGCAGCCCGCCCGACGGAGAACGATCATTCAACGCGACCTGCATGGACAGACGGCCTTCCGGCTCGCGACGGCGATCCTGCGCGGCGACTATCCGCCCGAATCGCTGCTGCCGAGGGAACCCGACCTGATGGAGATGTACGGCGTGAGCCGCACGGTGATGCGCGAGGCGCTGCGCACGTTGACGTCGAAGGGGCTGGTCGAATCGCGGCCGAAGGTCGGCACGCGCGTGCGGCCGCGTCGTGCGTGGAACCTGCTCGATGCCGACCTGCTCGACTGGTATGCGCGCGTCGCGCCGCCGCTCGCGTTCGCGCTGAAGCTGCAGGAGATGCGCGAGATGATCGAGCCGCACGCGGCCGCGCTGGCCGCGCGCACCCATACGCCCGAAGCGTTCGACGCGATCGACGACGCGGTGCGGGCGATGGCCGCCGCGCGCAACGTCGACGAATGGGTGCGCGCCGACCTGCGCTTTCACCTGAGCGTGCTGGAGGCCGGCGGCAACGAGCTGCTGGTGCCGCTCGGCGCGCTGATCGATCGCACGCTCGAGGCGCAACTGCAGCTGAACGCGCGCCGGGCCGAGGTGTACAACGCGTCGCTTGCCGAGCACACGGCCGTCAGCGACGCGATCCGCGTGCGCGACGAGGACGGCGCGCGCCACGCGATGGCGATGCTGCTCGCGGTGACGCGCGCGCGGATCGAGATGTCGTGACGGACGCGAGGCGGGCGGCGCCGGCGGCGTGCCGTCAGGCGTTCGCGCAACCGCCCGGCTTGTGGATGCGTTCCGTCGACGGCGGGTACTTCGCGAGGAGGCTCGCCGGCCGCCGCGGGCGGGCGACCAGGTCGCCGCCGCAGTTCGGGCAGCGGCCCTTCAGCACGTCGTCCGCGCAGGTCGCGCAAAACGTACATTCGAATGTGCAAATGCGCGCTTCCGCCGAATCGGGCGGCAGGTCCTTGTTGCAGCATTCGCAGCCGGGGCGCAGTTCGAGCATGACGGTCTCCTGGGTCGGTGAGGGATGGGCGCCGCCCGGGCATTGCGTGCGGCGCATGCGAGCGCTACTGTACGCGCTTGGATCGGCCCGGCCAACGGTGTCCCGCCCGGGCGCCGGCGATGCGCACGGGCTGCACCGGGAGACGACCATGCTTTATCGCGGAAGCTGTCATTGCGGAGACGTGACGTTCGAGGCGGAAGGTGACCTGCAGGGCGTGATGGCGTGCAACTGCTCGATCTGCCAGCGCAAGGGCGCGCTGATGTGGTTCGTGCCGCGCGATCACATGAAGCTGCTGACGCCCGACGAGCATCTCGCGACCTACATGTTCAACAAGCACGTGATCCAGCATCGCTTCTGCAAGCGCTGCGGGATTCATGCGTTCGGCGAAGGCGTCCATCCGGACGGCACCGCGATGGCCGCGATCAACGTGCGCTGCCTGGAAGGCGTCGACCTCGACGCGCTGCCCGTCACGCACTACGACGGCCGCTCGCTCTGAGCGGCGCATCGGCGCGGGCGCCTGCGGGCCGCGATCGCGTCACGACGGTTGCACGGCCGCCGCGTTCGGCGCGGGCGTTTCCGCTTGCGGCGCCGGTCCGGCGGT
Source organism: Burkholderia sp. EMB26 (assembly GCF_024730645.1). Lineage (NCBI taxonomy): Bacteria > Pseudomonadati > Pseudomonadota > Betaproteobacteria > Burkholderiales > Burkholderiaceae > Burkholderia > Burkholderia sp. EMB26. The sequence continues at coordinate 3,009,632 of NZ_CP078070.1, read as the reverse complement.
GCGCGTGCCGGCGCTGGCCGGGCGTTCGATCAGCGGCGCGAGCGCCGGCGCCATCGACTTCAGCAACTGCACGGCCATCGCGCTCGTGAAGTCGTAGCGCGCCGCATACGGCTCATGCGCGGTCGCCGTCAGCACGCCGAAGAACCGGTCGCCGAGTGCGAACACGAAGGTGCCGCTGCGATTGACCTTGCGCGACTCGATCAGCCGCGCGCCGCGCGCATAGACGTTGAAGCGCTGGTCGCCCGTCCCCGTCTTGCCGTACACGTCGAGCGTCTTGCCGTCCGGCAGCGTGAGCCCGCCTGCGAGGCGGCGCGCGGTGCCGTTGAGCACGACGTCGCGCAGCAGCGTGTGCGTCACGTTGACGATCTCCGGCGCCAGCATCGGCTGCGGCTGCGCGGCCGCGCGCACGAAGCGCGTTTCGTACGGCGTGCCCTTCGCGAAATCGAGCCGCGTGATCGTTTCGGTCGGCGCCTTCTGGCCGCCGTTGGCGATCAGGCCGATCAGTTTCGCGAGCGCGTCGGGCTGGTCGCCCGATGCGCCGATCGCGGCTGCATACGACGGCGTCACTTCCGCGAACGGATAGCCGAGCGCGCGCCACGACTTCGTGATCTCCGCGTACGCACGCAGCTCGACCATGCGGCGGATGCGCCGGTCCTGCGTCGCGTGGTAGCGGGTCTTGTACAGCCACGAATACGTGTAGAAACGCGCATCGCGGCTGTCGCGCTGAACCTCGGCGAGCGATGCGCCCGGATGCGCGCGCAGGTAGTTGAGTGTCCACAGCGCGAGCGGATGGACGCTCGCGATATAGCCGCGATCGTTGAGATTGAAGCGGTCGATCGCGTATTTCGCGTAGAGCGCGGCGAGATCGTCGTCGGACAGCGTCGCGGCCGGCGTGCCCTTCAGTTGCGCACGCATCTGCGCATTGAACCATGCGGGCGATTCGTTCGGCGCGACGCTGCGCAGCACCGTCGCGAGCTTCGGCGGCGACTTGCGGACGTCGCGCAGCATCAGCGCGAGTGCGTCGTCGGGCGCCTTGCCCGCATAGCGCGTGTAGTAGCGCTTCACGTAGACCTGGCTTTCGCCGTCGACGAATTGCTGCAGGTAGTGCTGGCGCTGCGCGGGATCGTTGAGCCACGACGACGACGGCCCGGCCGCCTGCAGCGTCTCGTAGTGGACGATGTCGCGCATCAGCCGCACGAACACCAGGTTCACCGAATGCTCGAATGCCGCGTGCAGCGTCATGATGCGGCCGTTGTCCGACTTCTCGAAGTTGGAGAACACCTGCGCGCCGCCGCCCGTGTAGAACACGTCCGGGCTCGCCGAATACTTGCGTTCGACGGAGGCGTCGAGCATCGCCTGCAGCGAGCGGTCGCGCGTATGCGACAGATAGTCGAGCGCCCAGCGCGACAGCCCGTCGATCGGATCGGGCTTCACGCGCGCGAGCTCCGCGTTCGACAGGTTCGCGTAGCGCGCATGCAGGTCGGAGACGATCTGCAGGTACGTGATCAGCGTGCGCAGCTTCGCGGTCGAGCCGAGATTGATGCGGCCGCCGCGATTCACGTCGAACGGCTGGTTCACGCTGTCGGTCTGCACGCGCAGCAGGTTCGCGCCGTTGCGGTGTTCGTAGAGCGTGAAGCTGTACGTGAGGTGCGACGGGTCGTCCTTCGGCGCGAGCATTTCGAAACCGTACAGGCCGGCGGCCTGTGCGCCTTCACGCGTCGACGCTTGCGCGAGCCGCGCGGCGACCGCCTGCTGCACGCCGTTGTCGAGCGTGCTGGTCGCCTGGAGATCGAGCTGGTCGAGCTGGTACAGGTCGCTGATGCCGAGCGCCGACAGCAGCGACGCGCGCGCGGACGTGACGGCCTTGCGCGACACGAACGACTGCACGCGCGCGGCGGCCGGCGGCGCGCTGCGTTCGATCTGCGCGGCGAGCGCGGCATCGCGCAGCGCGGGCGAGATCACGCCGCCGTTCGACAGCAGCCGCAGGTAGCTGTCGGTCAGCTTCTGCAATGCCGGATAGCCGCGGTTCAGGAAGTACGACGGCGCGCGCTGCGCGATCAGCAGCGACAACACCTCGCGGAACGTCTTGCCCTGCTGATCGACGTTGTCGCCGGTCGTCGGCGCGGACAGTACGCGATTCACGTCGTTGAAGTCGCGGCCGTACCACGCGGCGAGACCGTCGCCGATGCCGGTGATTTCGCCCACGTGCGGCCGCGCGGCGAGCGGCACCGAGTTCAGGTAGCGCACGACGATCGTGCGGCGCGCGAGCATCGTCTGCGGACCGTTCAGGTAGGCGCGCACCGACGCGGAGGCGATCTGCCGCAGCTTTTCGGGCGGCGTCGCGGTGCGGCCCTCGGGCGAATGGCGGAACTTCTCGATCTGCGTCGCGAGCGTGCTGCCGCCCGGGCGCGCCTGGTGGCGGTTGACGACGTGCAGCGCCTGGTCGGCGAGCGCGCGGCTGAAGCGTCCCCAGTCGATCGCCGGGTTGCGGTTCGGCTCGTTCGCATCGAGCAGGTAGCGATCCTCGATGAACAGCAGCGAATCGGTGATCACGCGCGGCACCGTGTCGAAATCGGCATAGACGCGCTGCGGAAACACGGTCGCGAACAGCGGCGAGCCGGTCGAATCGAACAGCATCAGGCCCGTCTGGTCTTTCTCTTCGTAAGGGAGGAACAGCCCGCGCTCGCCGAGCGACAGCATCCGCTGCGAATCGCGCGCCTGCTCGCTGACGACGAAGCCGCGTGCGAGCAGCCGCTGCTGGAACGCGGGAATCATCGCGTAGCCGAAGCGCTGGTCGTACGGGCCGTTTGCCGGGAAGCGGATGTGATCGCTCGGCCCCGCCTCGACCGTGTAGCCGACGTCGCGGGTGAGCTCGGACAGGTAGTGCGCCTGCAACCGGGACGTTTCGATCTCGGTCTGCACGAGCCGTGCGACGATCGCGACCGCGATCAACAGTGCGGCGAGCAAGGACCACTTGACCCACGTCCACACCGAGGCGGGACCGGTCACGCGCGGCAGGATACGATTCAGCGGCCGATTCATGGCGGCGTCTCCCTGAGGGCGCGGTTATCCGGCCGCACCCCATTAAGGATTAGTGTAGTCCTCCGCGGCGGGCTGCCAAGGGCGGTTGACTACCGAGATGCGCCGGCGCAACAGGCGTGCCCACGCGAGCCGCGCGGCGGCTCGCGGGCCGTCGGGGCGCCTGCCGGCGCGCCGCCGCGACCAGGCGAGGGCCGCGCGGGCGGCGGCGAATCGGTGTGAAAAATGGTGTGCGATGCCACCCTTCATTCAACCGACGAAATGGTCGATCAGGTGATCGACGAAAAGCCGGGCCTTGCGCGGAAAGTGACGGCGGCTCGGGTATGCGACGTTCATCTCGAGCGTCTCGAGCCGATAGCCGGGCAGCAGCGCGAGCAGTTGGCCGTCGTCGAGATCCGACTGGACGAGGAAGTCCGGCAGGACCGCGATGCCCATGCCGGACAGCGCCCAGTTGCGGATCAGCCCGACGTTGTTCGACGACGCGGACTTGTTCGGGCGCACGGTGATGCGCGTCTGGTCGTGATCGAACGACAGGTATTCGCCCATGAAGTCGGCATGGAACGACAGGCACGCGTGCGACGCGAGGTCGTGCGGATGCGCGGGCGCGCCATGCCGGTCGACATAGTGCGGTGCGGCGCAGACGATCTGCTTGAGCCGCGTGAGCGGGCGCTTCACCAGCGTGTTGTTGCTGATGTGCTGGGACAGCAGCAGCCCGACGTCGAAGCCCTCCGACACGAGGTCGACGTGACGATCCACGATCGTGACCTCCGGCACGATGGCCGGGTGGCGCATCTTGAACGCGTCGATGGCCGGCGCGAGCACGTGCATGCCGAACATGACCGGCGCGGCGATTTTCAGCGATCCGATCGGTTCGTGATGCATCGACGCGATGGTTTCCTCGACCCGGTCGATTTCGTCGATCACGTGACGGATCTGCGCCAGATAGAGGTGGCCTGCGTCGGTCAGCGACAGGCTGCGGGTGGTGCGATTCAGCGGGCGGGCGCCAAGCCGGTCCTCGATGCTCATGACGAGGCGGGTGGCCGATGAATTGGAGATGTTCAGTTCCGTGGCGGCGCGCGCGAAACTACGAAGTTCGGCGACCTTGACGAATAGTCGCATCGGTAGGAGTTCGTCCATTTTCTTATCGATAAACAGAAGGCATTGATTGAATTCTATCTATCGGTTTGCTGAATTTTAACGCCCCGTTTTAATGAATGTTTATTATGGAATAGCGTGTTTATCGGGTGTGCGAACGGTCGGAGAATGGTAGGTTTTGAGGTGGGAAGGGCGTCGAATGAATGATTCGAATCGGCTTGCTATTAAGCCTTTTTGATGTATTTGTATTTAGTACTTGTACGAAAATATAGGCTATTTTTTTCATTAAAGCATCAGCATTATCGATGCAATGCGATGTCGAACCGGCTGTGTCCTGATCGCCATGACGACTTCATGCGATCGTGCCGGCGCACGGCTCCGATGGAACAGGGGAACGGGTCGTCGCAGGCAGGCGGGTTCGACGCGTCATGGTGTGTGAGCACACCGCGACGCCGAATAGCCGTGTGCGGCGAAGGCGTGTTGTGACGGCCGCCCGATGCGGAGGGCCTGCGTCGCGGCCGTGGCGAGCGGTGATATGCTCGCGGGACGCCCGCGACCGACCGGCAGTATCACGATACCCGTGCGCGGTTGCGTTGCGCGGCGTTTCCGAGGGAAGAACCGACATCATGAGCCGCAAATTCATTCTGAAGGGCGACACGACCGATCATGGCGGCGTCGTGCTCGAAGGGATCGCCAATTCGTCGTTCGACGGGCGCGAACTCGCGTATCTCGGCGCAGCCGTGTTCTGCGCGGCGTGCAAGTCGCCGGGCGTGATCGTGTCGGACGGCGGCGAGCGCACGATGACCGTGATGGGCAAGGTCGTCGCCCTCGAGCACGACCTGTGTCAGTGCCAGTGCACGCCGCTGCCGAAACTGATCGCATCGCAGGCAACCGGCACGATCTCGGGGTAACGCCCACCGCGCGGCGTCGAGCCTCCGAGGCTCGCCGTCAGACGCTGCCTTCGGTCTCGATCACTAGGATGCGCGCGACGCCGAGCGGATGCGCGACGTGTTCGGTGCCGACCGTCGCGTGGAAGACGTCGCCCGTCTCCAACACCGTCGCATGCTCGACGCCTGCCTCGCGGTAGCGCATCTCGACGCGGCCGTCGAGCACCGCGAATACCTCCTCGCCGTCGTTCACGTGCCAGCGATACGGCTGATCGGTCCAGTGCAGCCGGACCGTGATGCCGTTCAGGTTCGCGATGTCGAGGGCGCCCCACGCGCGGTCCGCGGTGAATGCGGCGCTCCGGATGATGTTCATCGAGATGGTCTCCCGCACGCGTGCGCGTTGCTTTCCCATGATTGTTCCGACATCCGCATTCAGCGCGGCGTCGCGCGCAGCGCGTGCTCGACGATCTGCTTGCGTTTCGCGAAGCCGGCGGCCGAACGTTCGGTGACGCGCTTCACGACCGCGGCCGGCGCGGTGTCGGGCGAGCCGGCGTCGAACGGCGGCGCCGGCGCATATTCGAGTTGCAGCTGGATCGCCTGCGCTTCTTCTTCGCCGACCAGCTCCGCGGCGATCGTCAGCGCGAAGTCGATGCCGGCCGTCACGCCGCCGCCCGTGACCAGGTTGCCGTCGCGCACGACGCGCTCGCGCACGGGTATCGCACCGAGCGGTTCGAGCAGCGCATGGAAGGCCCAGTGCGTCGTCGCGCGCCGCCCGCGCAGCAGGCCGGCCACGCCGAGCAACAGCGAACCCGTGCAGACCGACGTCACGTAGCGCGCGGTGGCCGCGCGCTGCTGCACGAACGCGATCGTTTCGGCATCGAGCAGCAGCTCGTTGATGCCGATGCCGCCCGGGATGCAGATCACGTCGAGCGGCGGGCAGTCGTCGAACGTGCAGGTCGGTGCGAGCGCGAGGCCGCTGCTCGACGCGACCGCGTCGCGCGACTTCCACACCAGATGGACGGCTGCGTCCGGCAGTGACGCGAGCACGTCGTGCGGGCCGGTGAGGTCGAGTTGCTGGACACCCGGAAAGACGAGAAGGCCGATATGCAGGGTCATGCGAAGACTCCGAGAGGAAGGGAACGCGCGCCGTTCGGCACGGGATGGACAGATCGATTCTAGGCGCGTAGTGTTTGGCGAAATTGCCATATCCCCCACGTTTTCAGCCAATCGCCATGCCAGCCATTGCCCCGCGTTCGATCCTGGTCCTCGCGTTTCCCCGTGCGCAACTGCTCGATGTGACGGGCCCGCTGCAGGTATTCGCGTCCGTCAACGAGCTCGCGCTGGAGCGCGGGCAGCCGGCGCCGTATGCGCCGCGCGTCGTGGCCGTCGAAGCGGGACCGGTCGAGACGTCGTCGGGCCTCGTCGTGATGGCCGAGTCGCTGCGCGCGGCCGCGCGCCATCCCGATACGCTGATCGTCGCCGGCGGCAAGGGCGTGCATGCGGCGTCGAAGGACGCGCGGATGGTGCGCTGGGTGCGGCAGCAGGCCGGGCGCGCGCGGCGCGTGGCGTCGGTCTGCACCGGTGCGTTCCTGCTCGCCGAAGCCGGCCTGCTCGACGGGCGGCGCGCGGTCACGCACTGGGCGCGCTGCGACGAATTCGCGGCGCGCTATCCGAACGTGCGCGTCGAACCGGACCCGATCTTCATCCGCGAAGGCGCGCTGTGGACGTCGGCCGGTGTGACGGCTGGCATCGATCTCGCGCTCGCGCTGGTCGAGGAGGATCTCGGGCGGGCGACCGCGCTCGACGTCGCGCGCGAACTCGTCGTGTTCCTGAAGCGTCCGGGCGGGCAGGCGCAGTTCAGCACGATGCTGTCGATGCAGCGCACCGCCGACCGGTTCGGCGAGCTGCACGCATGGATGGCCGAGCACCTGACGGCCGACCTGTCGGTGCCCGCGCTGGCCGAGCGCGTGAGCATGAGCGAGCGCAGTTTCGTGCGCCACTATCGCGCGGCAACCGGCCGCACGCCCGCGCGCGCGGTCGAACAGATCCGTGTCGAGGCCGCGCAACGCTTGCTCGGCGAAACGGCGTGGTCCGTCAAGCGGATCGCCGGGCGTTGCGGCTTCGGTTCCGAGGAGACGCTGCGGCGCAGTTTCGTGCGCGTGCTGGGCGTGTCGCCGCAGGGATATCGCGAGCGGTTCGTGCGGTAACGTACGACGGATGAGCGGGCTCGCCCGGAACTGCACGGAAACGACGCGATTTCCAGTCCGAAGCGTCGAAACTATTCGGCATTGGAGAACAATAGACGGGGGCTTGTGCCGCGCTTGCCGCGCGCTCTATTCTGTTCCGTTGGCGATTCGAAGGGGGAAGCAGCATGGACCGAATCCAGGCAATGGAAGTTTTTACCCGCGTGGTCGACGCGAACAGCTTCACGCGGGCGGCCGACACGCTCGCGATGCCGCGCGCGTCGGTGACGACCATCATCCAGAATCTCGAGGCGCTGCTCGGCGTGCGCCTGATGCACCGGACGACGCGCCGGCTGTCGCTGACGCCGGAGGGCGCCGCGTACTACGAGCATTGCATGAAGATCATCGCGGAGATCGCCGAGGCCGACGCGAGTTTCCAGACCGGCAACCGCAAGCCGAGCGGCGTGCTGCGCGTCCACATGCCGAGTTCGCTCGGGCGGCGCATCGTGCTGCCGTCGCTGTCGATCTTCCGGCAGCGCTATCCGGACATCACGCTCGAGCTGGGATTGTCCGACCGTTACGTCGATCCGGTCGAGGAAGGCATCGACTGCATGATCCGGGTCGGCCCGCTCGAGGATTCGTCGATGGTCGCGCGGCGCATCGGGATGCTCAAGCGCGTGACGTGCGCGTCGCCCGATTACCTCGCCCGTCACGGCGAGCCGAACGAGATTGCCGATCTCGTCGAACATCATGCGGTGAATTTCCGGTCGAGCCATGGCGCGCGGGCGATTCCGTGGGTGTTCATGATCGACGGCAAGCCGTTCGAGGTGCGGATGAACGGCAGCGTGACGGTCAACGACTCGGATGCGTACGTGACGTGCGGGCTCGAAGGCTTCGGGATGATCCAGCCGACGCTGTTCATGGTGCTGCCGAACCTGCTCGACGGATCGCTCGTCGAGGTGCTGCCGGACTGCAATCCGAAGCCGAAACCGATCTCGATCGTCTATCCGCACAACCGGCATCTGTCGCAGAAGGTGCGCGTGTTCGCCGACTGGATCGCGGAGGTGTTCGAGTCGACGCCGGCGCTGGAGGGCGGGGAGAACTGGCGGGGGAAGCTGCGGGCGCAGACGCCGGATGCGCAGCGCGGCGCGGTGGTGGCGTAGTCGCGGCGCAGCGCGCGGCCTGAAGGCGGGCAGCGCGCGACACCGCGTGGGCCGGATGAGGCAATGAAAAAAGCCGCTGTTTCTTTCGAAACAGCGGCTTTTCGCATTTGGTGGCGAATCAGGGATTCGAACCCCGGACCTGCGGATTATGATTCCGTCGCTCTAACCGACTGAGCTAATTCGCCGTGAAGACTTGAATTATGTCGATCGGCCGGTCAGCTGTCAATACCTTTTTCCATCTTTCCCGAAAAAAGTTGCCGGCGGCTCGTGCCGGCCTCCGTCGCGGGCGGGAGCCGGGCGCCGGAAGGCGATCCTCCGCCGGCCGTCCCCGCCGCGGACCCGACATCAATCCTGCGCGTAGATGTCCGAGTCCTTCGTCTCCTTGACGAACAGCAGGCCGATCACGAACGTGGCCAGCGCGATCACGATCGGATACCAGAGCCCCGAGTAGATGTTGCCCTTCGCCGCGACGATCGCGAACGCGGTTGCCGGCAGGAAGCCGCCGAACCAGCCGTTGCCGATGTGATAGGGCAGCGACATCGACGTGTAGCGGATCCGCGTCGGGAACATCTCGACCAGCATCGCGGCGATCGGGCCGTAGACCATCGTCACGAAGATCACGAGGATGGTCAGAATCACGATCGTCATCGGCCAGTTGAGCTGCGCCGGGTCGGCCTTCGCCGGATAGCCGGCCCCCTTCAGCGTCGACGCGAGCGTCTTGTCGAACGCCGCACCCTGCGTCTTCGCATCGGCCGCCTTGCCGTCGTAGGTCTGGATCACCGTGTCGCCGACCTTGATTTCGGCCAGCGTCCCGGCCGGGGCCGCGACGTTCTCGTAGTTCAGGCCGGCCTTCGCGAGCGCGCTTTTCGCGATGTCGCACGAGCTGGTGAACTTCGACGTGCCGACCGGGTTGAACTGGAACGAGCAGGTAGCCGGATCGGCGACGACCGTGATCGGCGCCTTCTGCGTCGCGAGTTCGAGCTGCGGGTTCGCGTAGTGCGTGAGCGCCTTGAACAGCGGGAAGTAGGTCAGCGCGGCGATCAGGCAGCCGGCAAGGATGATCGGCTTGCGGCCGATCTTGTCCGACAGCGAACCGAAGAACAGGAAGAACGGCGTGCCGATCAGGAGCGCGATCGCGATCAGGATGTTCGCGCTGGCGCCGTCGACCTTCAGCGTCTGCGTGAGGAAGAACAGCGCGTAGAACTGGCCCGTGTACCACACGACCGCCTGGCCGGCCGTCAGGCCGATCAGCGCGAGGATCACGATCTTCAGGTTCTTCCACTGGCCGAACGCTTCGGTCAGCGGCGCCTTCGACGTCTTGCCTTCCGCCTTGATGCGCAGGAACACCGGCGATTCATTCAGTTGCAGCCGGATCCACACCGATACCCCGAGCAGCAGGATCGACGCGACGAACGGCACGCGCCAGCCCCAATTGCCGAACGCTTCCTCGCCGATGAACGTGCGCACGCCGAGGATCACGAGCAGCGACAGGAACAGGCCGAGCGTGGCCGTCGTCTGGATCCACGCGGTGTAGAAGCCGCGACGGTTGGCGGGCGCATGCTCGGCGACGTAGGTCGCCGCGCCGCCGTATTCGCCGCCGAGCGCGAGGCCCTGCAGCAGCCGCATCGCGATGAAGATCACGGGAGCGGCGATGCCGATCGACGCGTAGCCGGGCAGGAAGCCGACCACGAACGTCGAGACGCCCATGATCACGATCGTCACGAGGAACGTGTGCTTGCGGCCGACGAGGTCGCCGAGCCGGCCGAACACGATCGCGCCGAACGGCCGCACCGCGAAACCGGCCGCGAAGCCGAGCAGCGTGAAGATGAACGCGGCGGTCGGATTGACGCCGGAGAAGAAGCTCTTGCTGATGTAGGCCGCGAGCGAGCCGGCCAGGTAAAAGTCGTACCACTCGAACACGGTGCCGAGCGACGACGCGAAGATCACCTTCTTCTCTTCGCCCGTCATCGGCGAGTGCGAAATTTGCCCGCCTAACGTTGCCATGAATCGTCTCCAAGTCCCTTGATATAGATGTGCGGCCGCCTTGGGAGGGGCGGGCCTGTCGACGATTATTGGCACGGAAACTTACGGCGCACTGACTCGCGCGCACAAAACGACTGCGCGTTAACCCGTGTCGAATCGGCGGCTTCGCGCGCGGATCGTGACGCGAACGTCCGGTAAAGCGCCGGTTTCGACGTATCTGCAGCCGAGCCGCGGCGGCGTACGTCAGGGTTAATCCGGGGCGGTGTCGGTCAGCGGCAGGCTGATGCGCACGAGCGTGCCGGCGAGACGCGGCGCATGCTGGTAGACGTGATCGTCGAGCGTCAGCGTGCCGCCGTGCTGCGTGGCGATCTCGCGCACGATCGCGAGCCCGAGGCCGCTGCCGTCGCCTTCGCGGCCGAGGATCCGGTAGAAGCGCTCGACGACGCGCTCGCGCTCGCCGGCCGGGATGCCGGGGCCGGTATCCTCGACTTCGAGATGCACGCGCCGCGCCGCGCGCTCGGCCCGCACGCGCACCGTGATGCGTCCGCCTTCCGGCGTGTAGCGGATCGCGTTGTCGATCAGGTTGCCGAGCATCTCGCGCAGCATCACCGGGTTGCCGTCGACGTCGAGCGGCGCGTCGTCGTCCGGGCCTTCGTAGCCGAGGTCCATGCGTTTCGCGAGCGCGGCCTGCACCCAGTCGCGCACCGCGCGCCGCGCGAGCGCGGCGATCTCGACCGGCTCGAACGTCAATCCGCTCGCACGGTTCTCGGCGCGCGCGAGCGCAAGCAGTTGCGTGACGAGCCGCGCGGCCTGCTCGGAACTCGTCGCGATCTGCTCGAGCGAGCGCTGCACGTCGGGCGGGACCGGGTGGCGCATCGCGAACTCGGCCTGCGTGCGCAGGCCCGCGAGCGGCGTCTTCATCTGGTGCGCGGCGTCGGCGATGAAGCGTTTCTGCAGCGCCATGTTCTGTTCGAGGCGTGCGAGCAGGTCGTTGAACGACGTGACGAGCGGTTCGATCTCGGGCGGCGCGCGCTGCGCCTCGACGGGCGACAGGTCGTCGGGCCGGCGCGCGCGGATGTGCGCCTGCAGCGCGTTGAGCGGCGCGAGCCCGCGCGACAGCCCGAACCAGACGAGCAGGATCGCGAGCGGCAGGATCACGAATTGCGGCAGGATCACGCCCTTGATGATGTCGTTCGCGAGCGCGTTGCGCTTGTCGAGCGTCTCGCCGACCTGCACCAGCACGGGCTGCGCGCCGCTCGTCTGCGGCAGCGCGACGGTCGTATACGCGACCCGCACGTCGTTGCCGCGCAGCAGGTCGTCGCGGAACACGACGACGCCCGGCGGCGGGCGGTCCTCGTCGCGCGGCAGCGGCATGTCGGCTTCGCCCGCGACCAGCTCGCCGCGCGTGCCGAGCACCTGGAAGTAGACGCTGTCGATGTTGTCCGCGCGCAGGAAGTCGCGCGTCTGCTCCGGCAGCGTCAGCTCGGCGACGCCGTTGACCGGATGGATCTGGCGCGCGAGCACGTACGCGTTGGTCTCGAGCGCGCGGTCGAACGGGCTGTTCGCGATCGTTTTCGCGACGAGATAGGTGACGGCGATGCTCATCGGCCACAGTAGCAGCAGCGGCGCGAGCATCCAGTCGAGGATTTCGCCGAACAGCGAGCGCGGGCGCGGCGTTTCGGGCGATTCGGTTTCGTCGGGCGGCGCGAACGGGTTCTCGTAGCGCGCGTCGCGTGCCTCGTCGGCGGCCGAGGACGGCGCGCCGGTCGGGTGGCGGGATTGGGCCGGCGTGGCCATCGCGGCGACGCCCGGCGTCAGCGCAGCGGCGTGCCGGCCGCCGCGGGCTGGGGCGCCGCCGTGTCGGCCGGCGTCGCGGGCGCGACCTTCTCGAGGCAATAGCCGAGGCCGCGCACGGTCGAGATCCGCACGCCGCTCGGTTCGATCTTCTTGCGCAGCCGGTGCACGTAGACTTCGATCGCGTTGTTGCTGACTTCCTCGCCCCATTCGCACAGGTGATCGACGAGCTGTTCCTTCGACACGAGCCGGCCGATTCGCTGCAGCAGCACCTCGAGCAGGCCCAGTTCGCGCGCGGAGAGATCGAGCACGTGATCGTTCGCATACGCGATGCGGCCGACCTGGTCGAACGCGAGCGAGCCGTGGCGCACGACGGTCGGGCCGCCGCCGGCGCCGCGCCGGGTCAGCGCGCGCACGCGCGCCTCGAGCTCGTTGAGCGCGAACGGCTTGGCCATGTAGTCGTCGGCGCCGAGGTCGAGTCCCTTCACGCGTTCGTCGACGCTGTCGGCGGCGGTCAGGATCAGCACGGGGAGATTGGAATTGCGCGCGCGCAGGCGCTTGAGCACGTCGAGCCCGGACATTTTCGGCAGCCCGAGATCGAGGATCAGCAGGTCGAAAGTCTGCATCGACAGCGCGGTGTCGGCGTCGACGCCGCTCTTCACGTGATCGACGGCATAGCCCGATTGGCGGAGTGACCGGGTGAGGCCGTCCGCGAGTATGCTGTCGTCTTCGGCGATGAGAATTCGCATGTTGCTGACCGATGCCGGCAGGGCGTTCGCGCCGGTGCGGCTGTCTCCGAAGTTATTCGTGCACAACGCGCTGCATTGCGGGCTTGCACAAAACACTGTTTTTTTATACAGTGTCTGCATTCGTGGGCAGCGCTTGAAAGGGGCGCGCCTCCAACAGACGCTGCTCATCATAGCAAAGGACGATTCATGGAAGATAGCAAGAAGGGCTCCGGGATGACCGCCGAGAAGAGCAAGGCGCTGGCGGCCGCGCTCGCGCAGATCGAAAAGCAGTTCGGCAAGGGCTCGATCATGCGGATGGGCGACGGCGAAGCGGCCGAGGATATCCAGGTCGTCTCCACGGGGTCGCTGGGTCTCGACATCGCGCTGGGCGTCGGCGGCTTGCCGCGCGGCCGGGTGGTCGAGATCTACGGTCCGGAATCGTCCGGTAAGACCACGCTCACGCTGCAGGTCATCGCCGAGCTGCAGAAGCTGGGCGGCACCGCGGCGTTCATCGACGCCGAGCACGCGCTCGACGTTCAATATGCCGCGAAGCTCGGCGTGAACGTGCCGGAGCTGCTGATCTCGCAGCCGGACACCGGCGAGCAGGCCCTCGAAATCACCGATGCGCTGGTGCGCTCGGGCTCGATCGACATGATCGTCATCGACTCGGTCGCGGCGCTCGTGCCGAAGGCCGAAATCGAAGGCGAGATGGGCGATTCGCTGCCGGGTCTGCAGGCCCGCCTGATGTCGCAGGCGCTGCGCAAGCTGACCGGTACGATCAAGCGCACGAACTGCCTCGTGATCTTCATCAACCAGATCCGGATGAAGATCGGCGTGATGTTCGGCAACCCGGAAACCACGACGGGCGGTAACGCACTGAAGTTCTACTCGTCGGTGCGTCTCGATATCCGCCGGATCGGCTCGATCAAGAAGAACGACGAGGTGATCGGCAACGAAACCCGCGTGAAGGTCGTCAAGAACAAGGTGTCGCCGCCGTTCCGCGAAGCGATCTTCGACATCCTGTACGGCGAAGGCATTTCGCGTCAGGGCGAGATCATCGATCTCGGCGTGCAGGCGAAGATCGTCGACAAGGCGGGCGCCTGGTACAGCTACAACGGCGAGAAGATCGGCCAGGGCAAGGACAACGCGCGCGAATTCCTGCGCGAAAATCCGGAAATCGCGCGCGAGATCGAGAACCGCATCCGCGAATCGCTCGGCGTCGTCGCAATGCCCGATGGCGCAGGCAACGAAGCCGAGGCGATGGACGAAGAAGAGTGATGGTTGCGCGCCGAGGTCAGGCCGGCGAGCCGGAGGAGCACGACACGCCCGAAACGGCGGGTCGCTCCGGCCGGCGAGGCGGATCCTCGGGCGCCGACCGGCGGAGCGCAGGCGGCAACGCCGCGAACCGCACCGCGACGAGGGCATCCGACGATGCCCTCGTTTCGTTTGAGATTGCCGCACCGGACGATCCGTTCGACGACGATGAGTCGTTCGACGCGCACGATCGGTCCCGCCGTCGCGTGTCCGGTGTCCGCTTCCCGGTCGATCGCACAGCCGATGCGCCGGCGACGGAAGATGTCTATACGCGCAGCAGCCAACATCCGCGCCGCGCACGCCGTGCAGCCGGCGCGTCTTCCGGCGATGCCTCGAGTGACGCGCCGGGCGCCCGCGAGCGCAAGTCGTCGAAGCCGCCGCGGTCGTTGAAGGGCCGCGCGCTCGGCTATCTGTCGAGGCGCGAATACAGCCGCGCGGAGCTCGCGCGCAAGCTCGCACCCTACGTCGGCGAGGACGAATCCGTCGAGCCGGTGCTCGATGCGCTGGAAAAGGAAGGCTGGCTATCCGACGCCCGTTTCGCCGAGAGCCTCGTGCATCGCCGCGCGTCGCGTGTCGGCGTCGCGCGCATCGTCGGCGAGCTGAAGCGCCACGCGGTCGGCGACAGTCTCGTCGAAGCGGTGAATGCACAATTGCGCGAGACCGAGTTGACGCGCGCGCAGGCCATCTGGCGCAAGAAATTCGGTGCACTGCCGCAAACGCCCGCCGAGCGCGCGAAGCAGGCGCGCTTCCTGGCCGCGCGCGGCTTCTCGAGCGCGACCATCGTGAAGTTGCTGAAGGTCGGCGACGATTTCCCGATCGACGACTGACGGGCCCGGTCGCGCGCGTGGCGCGCGATTTTGCTGCATTGCAACCGCTTCCGGACAGGCGGGAATACCCGCCGTCGCGGCAAACTGTCTCAAATACCCAATATGCTAAAATCCACGGGTTTTCCTCTTCGGCCTCAACCTCCAGCATGCCGCTATCCGAGCCCGTGCCCCGTCAGTTGCGACATCGACGCGCAATCCGAGCGGAAGCCTACGAGCGCGGCGACGGCTTGTGGGACATCGAAGCCTGCCTGACCGACCACAAGCCGCGCGATGTCGCGCTTGCGTCGGGCATCCGGCCCCAGGGCCTGCCGATCCACGAACTCTGGCTGCGCGTGACCATCGATCGTGACCTCAATGTCGTCGACGCCGAAGCGTCTTCGGAATGGGTGCCCTATCCCGGTCACTGTCAGTCCGCCCCGCCTGCCTATCGGGCCCTCATCGGGCTCAATCTCTTCCGCAATTTCCGCCGCAACGCGAACCGGCTGCTCGCCGGCGTCGCAGGCTGCTCCCATCTCACCGAACTGTGCGCCGTGCTGCCGACGGCCGCGATCCAGGCGTTCGCCGGTGATGTGTGGAACGTGCGCGAGGAGGGCGGCGAAGGGCCGGATCATGACGACGCGCACGCCGAACCGCCTTTCCAGCTCGGCCGCTGCCGGGCGCTGCGATTCGACGGCGAGGTCGTGCGGCAGTACTACCCGAAGTGGTATGGCCCGCTTCGGCCGGATTTGCCCGGTGAAGGCAGCACGAAGGAATGAACGGAAATCATTCGAAGAAGCGTCTTAAGCGACTTTTCATCCAACTCTCAGACTGAAGGGAATCACGCATGAAGATTCACGAGTACCAGGGTAAGGAAATCCTGCGGAAATTCGGAGTCGCGGTACCGCGCGGCAAGCCGGCGTTCTCGGTTGACGAGGCCGTCAAGGTGGCGGAAGAGCTCGGCGGCCCGGTATGGGTCGTGAAGGCTCAGATTCACGCGGGTGGCCGTGGCAAGGGCGGCGGCGTGAAGGTGGCGAAGTCGATCGAGCAGGTCCGCGAATACGCGAACCAGATCCTCGGCATGCAACTCGTCACGCACCAGACCGGTCCGGAAGGCCAGAAGGTCAACCGTCTGATGATCGAAGAAGGCGCCGACATCAAGCAGGAACTGTACGTCAGCCTCGTCGTCGATCGCGTGTCGCAAAAGATCGTTCTGATGGGTTCGAGCGAAGGCGGCATGGACATCGAAGAAGTCGCCGAAAAGCACCCGGAACTGATCCACAAGGTCATCGTCGAGCCGTCGACGGGCCTGCTGGACGCGCAGGCCGACGACCTCGCCGCGAAGATCGGCGTGCCGGCTGCTTCGATCCCGCAAGCGCGCGCGATCCTGCAAGGCCTGTACAAGGCATTCTGGGAAACCGACGCATCGCTGGCTGAAATCAACCCGCTGAACGTCTCCGGCGACGGCAAGGTCACCGCACTCGACGCGAAGTTCAACTTCGACTCGAACGCGCTGTTCCGCCACCCGGAAATCGTCGCGTACCGCGATCTGGACGAAGAAGATCCGGCTGAAATCGAAGCGTCGAAGTTCGACCTCGCGTACATCTCGCTCGACGGCAACATCGGCTGCCTCGTGAACGGCGCGGGCCTCGCGATGGCGACGATGGACACCATCAAGCTGTTCGGCGGCGAACCGGCGAACTTCCTGGACGTCGGCGGTGGCGCGACGACCGAGAAGGTCACGGAAGCGTTCAAGCTGATGCTGAAGAACCCGGGCCTGAAGGCGATCCTCGTGAACATCTTCGGCGGCATCATGCGCTGCGACGTGATCGCGGAAGGCGTGATCGCCGGTTCGAAGGCCGTGAACCTGAACGTGCCGCTCGTCGTGCGCATGAAGGGCACGAACGAGGACCTCGGCAAGAAGATGCTGGCCGATTCGGGCCTGCCGATCATCTCGGCGGACAGCATGGAAGAGGCTGCGCAGAAGGTCGTCGCGGCTGCCGCAGGCAAGTAACGCTATCGAATACGCATGGCGGCGCGGTTTGCACGCGACGCCCATCGAACAGAGGTCAAAATACATGTCGATTCTGATCAACAAGGACACGAAGGTCATCACGCAGGGCATTACCGGCAAAACCGGTCAGTTCCATACGCGCGCCTGCCGTGAATACGCAAACGGCCGCGAAGCATTCGTCGCGGGCGTGAACCCGAAGAAGGCCGGCGAAGACTTCGAAGGCATTCCGATCTACGCGAGCGTCAAGGAAGCGAAGGCGGAAACCGGCGCGACCGTGTCGGTCATCTACGTTCCGCCGGCAGGCGCGGCGGCTGCGATCTGGGAAGCGGTCGAAGCCGACCTGGATCTCGCGATCTGCATCACGGAAGGCATTCCCGTCCGTGACATGATCGAAGTGAAGGACCGCATGCGTCGCGAAGGCCGCAAGACGCTGCTGCTCGGGCCGAACTGCCCGGGCACCATCACGCCGGACGAGCTGAAGATCGGCATCATGCCGGGTCACATCCACCGCAAGGGCCGCATCGGCGTCGTGTCGCGTTCGGGCACGCTGACGTATGAAGCCGTTGCGCAGCTGACGGCCCTGGGCCTCGGCCAGTCGTCGGCAGTCGGTATCGGCGGCGACCCGATCAACGGTCTGAAGCACATCGACGTGATGAAGATGTTCAACGACGATCCGGATACGGACGCGGTCGTGATGATCGGCGAAATCGGCGGTCCGGACGAAGCCAACGCGGCCGAGTGGATCAAGGACAACATGAAGAAGCCGGTCGTCGGCTTCATCGCGGGCGTCACGGCGCCTCCGGGCAAGCGCATGGGCCACGCCGGCGCGCTGATCTCGGGCGGTGCGGATACGGCCGAAGCGAAGCTGGAAATCATGGAAGCGTGCGGCATCACCGTCACGCGCAACCCGTCGGAAATGGGCCGTCTGCTGAAGAAGGCGCTGTAATCATTTCCCCCGGGCTCGTCCTGCAGAAAACGCCGGCTTTGCCGGCGTTTTTTGTTATGCTGCCGCAATGAATTCGTAAGCACCGGGCATGCGTCCTGCATGTGCCGGCGATGAACCGGGTCGCCCTCGGAGCGGCCGCTGTCCTTTCCTCACCGCCATGCTCGAATTCCTGACCTCGCTGCACTGGGGCGCGATTCTCCAGATCGTCATCATCGATATCCTGCTCGGCGGCGACAACGCGGTCGTGATCGCGCTGGCCTGCCGCAACCTGCCGGCGAACCAGCGGCTGCGCGGCGTCGTCTGGGGCACCGCCGGGGCGATCCTGTTGCGTGTCGCATTGATCACGTTCGCGGTCGCGCTGCTCGACGTGCCATTCCTGAAGTTCGGCGGCGGGCTGCTGCTGCTGTGGATCGGCATCAAGCTGATGGCGCCGGCCGCCGACGCGCACGACAACATCAAGCCGGCCGACCGGCTGTGGGACGCCGTGAAGACGATCGTGATCGCCGATGCGGTCATGAGCCTCGACAACGTGATCGCGATCGCCGGCGCGGCCGAGCAGGCCGACCCGTCGCACCGGATCGCGCTCGTGATCTTCGGGCTGGTCGTCAGCGTGCCGATCATCGTGTGGGGCAGCACGCTGGTGCTGAAGCTGCTCGACCGTTTCCCGGTCGTCGTCGCGTTCGGCGCCGGGCTGCTCGGCTGGATCGCGGGCGGGCTGATCGTGAACGACCCGGTCGGCGATCGCTGGCCGGTGCTCGATACGCCGCCGGTGGTCTACGGCGCGAGCATCGCCGGCGCGCTGTTCGTCGTGGCGATCGGTTACGCACTCAGAAAACGCCGCAGCGCGCCGCATGCGCACTGACTAGGCCATCCGGCCGACTGCCGGCTTCGCCGCCCGCTGGCTACGATCGAGACGCCTGCCTGTATCGGCAGGCGTTTTTCGTTTCCGGAGCCTGTCCATGTTCGAAGCCTTTTCCGTTTCCCTGTTCCGTCGCGTGGCCGCCGACCTGCGGCGCGCGAACCGGCCATCGCCGCGCTGGCGGCCGGCCGGCTTCACGCTGATCGAACTGATGATCGTGCTCGCGATCGTCGGCGTCGTCGCGGCCTATGCGATTCCCGCGTACCAGGATTACCTCGCGCGGTCGCGCGTCGGCGAGGGGCTGGCGCTCGCATCGTCGGCGCGGCTCGCGGTCGCTGACAACGCGGCGAGCGGCACGAGCCTCGACGGCGGCTACAGCCCGCCTGCCGCGACCCGCAACGTCGAGTCGGTCGCGATCGACGGCGTGACCGGTCAGATCACGGTCGCGTTCACCACCCGCGTCGCCGCCGCCGGCACGAATACGCTGGTGCTCGTGCCGTCCGCGCCCGACAAGGCCGATACGCCCACCGCGCGCGTGCCGCTCAAAAAGGGCACGATACAAGCCGGCACGATCGCGTGGGAATGCTTCGCCGCCGGCAAGGATGCGTCGTCGCTGCCGGCACCGGGAGCCGGGCCGTTGCCGAGTAACGCCGCGACGTTGCCCGCGAAATATGCGCCTGCGGAGTGCCGCGCATAGGTCCGGCGCGGAACGATGGCGCCGGGGCATGCGGCCGGCCGTCCGCCGCTTCGGCCGGCGGGGCGCCGGCCCCGCGCCGGCTCGCGGAGCGACAGCCCCGCACAGAGCAGGGAAAGTTTTGTATAGTGCGCCGGTTGCTGACATCCGGTTCGCTCATGCCTTCTACTTTTTCCCGTTCGTTGTCGCTCGTTGCGCTGGCTGTCGCCCTGATCGTGCCGTACGCGATCACGAATCACACGTATCCGATTCCGACCTTCTATTCCGAGTTTTCCGCGCTGGTGCTGTATCTGCTGGTGGGCGTGTCCGTCGTGCTGCTCGCGCGCACCGGCCGTCCGGCCGAGCCGTTTGCCGCGCCGGCCGCGTTCGCGGTGCCGCTCGGCTTTGCGGTGGTGCTGCTCGCGCAGGTTGCACTGATCCCGCTCAAGGTGCCGTCGATGAACTGGCTCGCGCTCGGGTATCTGGCCGCTGCGCTGGTCGCGATGCAGGCCGGCTATGCACTGGCGCGCGACGGGATGGCGGAAACGGTGTGGCCGATGATGGCCGGTGCGCTGCTCGTCGGCGGCGTGTTCGCGGTCGGTACCCAGATCGTGCAGCTGTTCCACCTCGAGTCGGCCGTCTCGCCGTTCGTCGTGGTGTACAACATCGCGGTCGACCGCCGTCCATACGGCAACATGGCGCAGGCGAACCATCTGGCCAGCTACATCGCCTTCGCGCTCGCGGGCGCGCTGTATCTGGTGCAGACGCGCCGGCTCGCGGTGTGGGCATGGCTTGCGCTGTCGCTCGTGCTGTCGGTCGGTCTCGCGCTCACGGTGTCGCGCGGGCCGTGGCTGCAGGTCGCGGTGATGGTCGTCGCGGGCTTCTGGATGGCGTGGGTCGAATCGCGCCGCACGCCGGGCAATGCACGCGCGTGGCTGATCCCGGTCGTGCTCGCGGCCGCCTTCATCGCGGTGAACGTCGCGGTGCGCTGGGCCAACGTGCACTATCACCTGAATCTCGCGGAGTCGGCCGCCGACCGGATGCGCGACGCCGGGCAGATCGCGCCGCGCCTCGCGCTGTGGAAGTACGGGCTCGCGATGTTCCGCGAGCATCCGCTGCTCGGGGTCGGCTGGGGCGAATTCCCGTCGCACCAGTTTGCGCTGGTGCGCACGCTCGGCGGCGTCGAGATCGCGAACAACTCGCACGACATCTTCATCGACCTGCTCGCGAAGTCCGGTCTCGTCGGGCTCGGTGTGCTCGCCGTCACGCTCGTCGCGTGGTTCGTGCGCGCGGTGCGTGCGCCGCAGTCGAGCATGCGCGTGTTCGGCTTCGCGCTGATCGGCATCCTGCTGATGCATGCGCTGGTCGAGTATCCGCAGCAGTACATGTTCTTCCTGCTGCCGGCGATGTTCGTGATCGGGCTGCTCGACGTGAAGCCGCTGCGCATCCTGCCGGGGCGGGCGGCCTTCGGGCTGTTCGCGGTGCTGTCGTTCGGCGGCGTGCTGGCGGCGGTGCCCGTGCTGCGCGACTACCAGCGCGCGGAAGTGCTCTATTACGGCAGCAGCCCGGCCGCGCAGTACCGCGATGCGCCGTCGCTGCTGTTCGGCGCGTGGGGCGATTACGGTGCGGCGACGCTGCTGCCGATTTCGCCGGACGATCTGCCGGCCAAGCTCGCCGCGCACGAGCGCGCGATCGCGCTGCTGCCCGGCGAGACGGTGCTGCGTCGCTACGCGGTGCTGCAGGCGCTGGCCGGCCGCGAAGCCGACGCGCTCGATACCGTCGCACGCCTGCATGTGTTCGCGAAGGAACTGAAGGACTGGCCGCAACAGCTGGCCGCGTTGTACAAGCTGTGCGACCAGGAGCCCGCGCTGAAGACGTTCAGGGCGGCCGTCGTCGCGAAATACGGGGAAGCGCCGGCCGACGAGGGCGACGACTCGGACGACGACGATTCGGATTGACGCCTGTCGTGCGCGCCGGAACGGGGAATTCCGGCGTCGATCGCGGCGGGCTTGAGGTGGTTGACGTCGGAGCCACACGACGTGGCCTGTCGTGCGGCAATCCGTCGGATCTCGATTACCTCGCGGATCGCGCGGATTCCGGCCGAACGAGCGGCGATTCGCGTCAACCATTGTCAAATTGACGCCGCTGACCTGGCGGCGCGTGCACAATGCGCGAAAGCGTTTGCGTGCCCGCAGGCGCCGGGCATCGCCGGTGCGAATACGGCAGATTTCCCGGCTATCCGGGCATTGCGCCGAGCAGGATCGCGGCCGAGCATCGCTCGGTCGTGCGGCCGTAACGGGGCGCCGGTCCGATGGCCGCGGCGCAGTGCGACACATGCGATGCGGCCGGGGAAGGCTGCCGGCCTGCGGCGCGTGTGCCCAGAACAGTGCTGAAGAACGATATTCGACCATGGCCATTCGCTCGACATACCTGATCCTGCCTGCCGCCGCGATGCTGTTTTCCGGCTGCGCGATGTTGTCGTCATCGCAGGAAAGCAAGCTGACCTGCCACATTCCGCGGGCCGTCTATCCGGATACCGCGAAGCCGCTCACGCGTCCGGCGACGGTGCTCGTGCGCGCGCTGATGACGACGTCCGGCGAAGCGCAGAACGTCACCGTGACGACGAGCAGCCGCAATGCGGCGGCCGATCGCGCGGCCGTCGAAGCGATGACGCACGCGACCTGCGTGCAGACCGGCGCGACCGCGAATCCTTTCTTGCTGACCCAACCGTTCGTGTTCGAGCCGCAGCGCGGGCAGTGACGCGGGGCGGGCGCCGCGCCGTGGCGCGCGGTCCAGATTCAGTTCCGGGGTATCGGGTTCGTGCCGCGACAGTCCGGCGGGGCACGAATGGCGCGAACCCGTCGCGCGTCCGTCGATCAACGCATCGTGACGGTGTTTTCCCGCGCTTGCCCGTCAGGGCCGGTTCACATGGGAACGGATAGCTGCCGGTACGGTGGCGCACCGGGGCACGCATACGGCAGCGGCGCAACGCATTTCACCGAATCGCTCCCCATCGGCGACGTGGTTTCCTGATGGTCTGTCGTCCGACCGGGAAATCACGACAACCATCGATTCTCCACGAGCTGCGCGCGAGTGCGTCGCGGCGGGCGCTCAACCGGCGACGTCTTCCGCCTTCCAGTCCCCCGACTTCCCACCGCGCTTCTCCCGCACGCTCACGTCGGTGATCACCATCCCGCGATCGACCGCCTTGCACATGTCGTAGACGGTCAGCAGCCCGACCTGGACGGCCGTCAGCGCTTCCATCTCGACGCCGGTCCGGCCGAACGTCTCGACCTGCACGACGCAGTGGACGCCCGGCAGCGCGTCGTCGAGTTCGAAGTCGACGGCCACGCGCGTCAGCGCGAGCGGATGGCACAGCGGAATGAGATCGGCCGTGCGTTTCGCGCCCTGGATCGCCGCGATGCGCGCGACGCCGAGCACGTCGCCTTTCTTCGCCTTGCCGTCGCGGATCAGCGCGAACGTGGCCGGCAGCATCCGGATCGTGCCGCGCGCGATCGCGATGCGTTGCGTTTCCTGCTTGCCGCCGACGTCGACCATGTGGGCGTGGCCGGCGGCGTCGAAATGGGTGAGTCCTGACATGTCTTCCTCTGGTGGAACGGAGTACGCGTGCACGTGCGTCGATCCTGCTTCGCGATCGGCAGGCCACCGGATGCCATACCGGCGCGACGAACCGATCCAACCGCTCAACGGGCGCCTATCATAGCAGCGGCGTTCGCGTTGCCGGAGGCGCAGATGACGCACGCGCGGTACGGGACAGTCATCGCGGCGCCGGTACAATGACCCGAATATTCAGACCAAACGCCGCGATGCGCGCCGCTCGCGCGGGACGGCGTCGTTTTCATCCTGCCATGCGTGTCAAACAGTTGCTTGCCGTGTCGCTGTCGGCGGCGCTCGCGCTACCGCCGGGCGGCCATGCGCAGAGCGCCTCCGCGCCGCCGCTCGAGCCGGCGGCCGGCGGCGCGACGTCGATTTCCACCGTGCCGTCCGGCATCGCGACCGGCGTGTTCGGCACGTACGGCGGCGCGGAGAGCCGGTTCTCGGGCGCGGGCGGTGCGTCGGCGCCGGTCGCGAGCCTGCGCGCGCCGCTGCGGGCACTGGAGCTGCCCGATCTAGGCGACGGCTCCGGCGGTGCGCTGACGCCGCGGGCCGAGCGCCGGCTCGGCGAGCGCGTGATGCGCGAAGTGCGGCGCGATCCCGACTATCTCGACGACTGGCTCGTGCGCGACTACCTGAACGCGATGGCGGCGCGGCTCGCGGCCGCGGCGGCGGCGCGCTACATCGGCGGCTACGCGCCGGACTTCGACCTGTTCCCGGTGCGCGATCCGCAGATCAACGCGTTCTCGATGCCGGGCGGCTTCATCGGAATCAACAGCGGGCTGGTGGTCACGACGCAGACGGAGTCGGAGCTCGCGTCGGTGGTCGGCCACGAGATGGGCCACGTGCTGCAGCGGCACATCGCGCGGATGATCGGCGCGAGCGAGAAGACCGGCTACACGGCGCTTGCGACGATGCTGCTCGGCGTGCTGGCCGGCGTGCTCGCGCGCAGCGGCGATCTCGGCAGCGCGATCGCGATGGGCGGACAGGCGTACGCGGTCGACAACCAGCTGCGCTTCTCGCGGTCGGCCGAGCGCGAGGCCGATCGCGTCGGCTTCCAGTTGCTCGCGGGAGCCGGCTACGACCCGTACGGCATGCCCGGCTTCTTCGAGCGGCTGGACCGCGCGTCGATGGGCGATGCGGGCGTGCCGGCCTATGCGCGCACGCACCCGCTGACCGGCGAGCGGATCGCCGACATGGAAGATCGTGCACGTCGCGCGCCATACCGGCAGCCACGCCAGTCGGCCGAATACGGGTTCGTGCGTGCGCGGCTGCGCGTCCTGCAGAACCGGGCGCCGACCGACATCTCGGCCGAGGCGCGGCGGATGCAGCTGGAGATCGACGATCGCACGGCGCCGAACGTCGCGGCGAACTGGTACGGCATCGCGCTCGCGAACACGCTGCTCGGCCAGTACGATGCGGCGGACAAGGCGCTCGCGTCGGCGCGCAGCGCGTTCGATGCGCGCGAGCGGCGCGACGACGATCCGGCGACCAGCTCGCCGAGCCTCGACGTGCTGGCCGCGGACCTCGCTCGCCGCGCGGGCCGGACCGACGACGCGGTACGGCTGTCGGCGCTCGCGCAGCGGCGCTGGCCGGCGTCGCACGCGGCGATCGTCGCGCACCTGCAGGCGCTGATCGCCGCGCGCCGCTTCGCCGAAGCGCAGACGCTCGCGCGGGCGCAGGCGAAGGCCGACCCCGAACAGCCGGACTGGTGGGATTACCTCGCGAAGTCGAGCGACGGCAAGGGCGACGTGCTCGCGCGGCGTCGCGCGCTGGCGGAGAAGCTGGCGCTCGACGGCGCGTGGCCGTCGGCGATCCGGCAACTGAAGGAAGCGCGCGACGCGAAGGATGTGTCGTTTTACGAGCAGTCGATCATCGGCGCACGGCTGCTGGAATTCGAGGCGCGCTACAAGGAAGAGCGCGACGACGAGAAGAACGGCCGCGGGTAGCGGCCGTCGCGCAGCGAACGCCGAAGGCGCCGCGGCGGGTCAGTTGCCGCTGTCGGCGGCATCGCGTGCGTGGCGCGCCGGGCTGGGAATGTAGCCGAACCGCGCAGGCACGTCGGCGCACGCGATGCTGCCAAGTGGCAGCGAGCGGCCGTCGCGCCAGCGCAGCACGGGCGGCTCCGCGTCGAAATCCGCGTGGTCGGCGAACAGCCCGAGATCGTGATCGTGCAGTGCCGCGATGCGCGGCGGTGTGCCGGCATCGCGAAACAGCACGCCGCCGCCGTCATCGAGCCACGCTGCGTCCGGTTCGAACGGGGCGCCCGTCTGGTCGGTGAGCGCGAGCTGCCCGTCGCGTTCGGCGAGCCGCACGATCCACGGCGTATAGGCGAGTTCGACGTACACGCGCTGCGGCCCGTTCTGGAAGAACCACTGGCCCTGCGCGTCGCATTCGTAGTTGCGGCCGATGAACGCGTTCAGCGCCGCATGCCGGATCGGCGAGCCGAGCTCGCCGGCCGCCTGCGCCGCGTCGTCGCGCAGCCGCCATGCGCCGCGCCGGTCGAGCAGCAGCCAGCCGGTGCAATGCGGCACGTTCGGCCATTTGGCGAGCGCCTGCCTGACGATGTCATCCATGGTCGACGAATTTCGAGCAATAGCCGAACACCCGCGCCGACAGCCAGTCGAGGCGGCCGGGGAACGGCCCGGTCATGAAACCCGCATGGCCGCCGTGCGCGGGCTGGTCGAGCTCGACGGCGGGCGACACGTCGGCCGGGCCCGGCAGCGCCGATTCCGGCAGGAACGGGTCGTTGCGGGCGTTGAGGATCAGCGTCGGCACGTCGATCGCGGGCAGCAGCGGCCGCGTGGTCGCCTGCGTCCAGTAGTCGTCCGCGTTCGCGAAACCGTGCAGCGGCGCGGTCACGACCTCGTCGAAGTCGCGCATCGTCACGGCCTGCAGCATCGCGTCGCGGTCGAACAGCCCCGGATACTGGTCGAGCTTCGCGAGCGCCTTGCGCTTGAGCGTCTTCAGGAAGCTGCGTGTGTAGACCATCGCGAACCCCTGCGACAGCGCGCGGCCGCCCGCATGCACGTCGATCGGCGTCGAGATCGCGGCGGCGGCGCGCACGATCGACGTGTCGCTGCGATGCTCGCCGAGCCAGCGCAGCAGCACGTTGCCGCCGAGCGATACGCCGGCCGCGACCAGCGGCCCGCGATGCTGCGCGGCGAGCCGGCGCAGGATCCAGTCGACCTCGGCGCTGTCGGCGAGATGGTAGAAGCGCGGCTGGCGGTTGATCTCGCCGCTGCAACTGCGGAAGTGCGGCACCACGGCGTGCCAGCCGTTCGCGCGCGCGGTGGCCATCATCGCGAGCGCGTAGTGCGACGCGGAGCTGCCTTCGAGACCGTGGAACAGCACGAACAGCGGCGCGTCGGGCGCCGGCGCCGCGCTGTCGAGGTGCGCGACCCAGTCGAGGTCGATGAAGTCGTGGTCGGGGGTTTCCCATCGCTCTCGCCGGTAAGCGACAACCGGACGCCGCGCGAACAGCGCGGGCACGATGGTTTGCACATGGCTGTTGGGCAGCCAGCGCGGTGCGCGATAGCGCAGTGTGTCGTCGTCGGGGGCCGGGGCCCCGGTCAGCGGCGAGGTGGGCGGAGAAGCCGTACTCATGATCGCCCCGCTAATGCGTTGCTTCGTTCTTCGTCAGTGCAGCGGACCCTGCCCGTGACGGATCTTCGCGGCGAATTGTCCGGCCGCCTGTTCAGGAATCGGGCTCGCGTGGATGTGCGCGATGCGCCATTCGCCGCGTTCGTGGATCATCACGTACGTCGCGAAAACCATGTCGGGTTCGGCCGTCAGGTCGGCCTGCTGATGCGCTTCGGCGATCGTATAGACGACCGTGCCGAGGCTGTCGTACACGCGGATGTCGAGCGGCTCGATCGTGACCGGGCGCGTCGCGAGCCGGTTGGCGAGCCCGCCGCGGATCTGGTCGAGGCCGTGCAGATGCTCGCCGTCCGCCCACACGCAGCTGGCGAAATCCTCGTCGATCCACAACGCCAGCAGCGCGTCGAGATTGGCATCCGCGACGGCCTGGTAGTAGGCGTTCAGCGTATCGGCAGCGGCTTCGAAGAGGCGGGCAAAACGTGGCATCGGGGTTGTCTCTCGCGCGCGTCGCGCGCCGTATTCAGCACGGCGGCCCGGATCGAGCCGCCGCACACCGGTGAATCGGATTGCCCGGCGCGCCGTGCGACGCTGCCGGTCAGGGTCAGCGCTGCCCGACGAGCATGCCGCGCAAATCGCCGAATACCTGCTCCGGACCGAGTTCGCGCAGGCACTTCAGGTGGCCGAGCGGGCACTCGCGTTCGAAGCAGGGACTGCATTCGAGATGCAACCATTGTACCTTCGCCAGCTCCGACAGCGGAGGGGTGTGGCGCGGATCGGTCGATCCGTACAACGCGACGAGCGGCCGGCGCAGCGCGGCCGCGACGTGCATCAGCCCGGAATCGTTGGTGACGACCGCGTTCGCGCGCGCGATCAGCGCGCACGCCTCGGACAACGACGTCTGCCCGCACAGGTTGCGCACGTTCGGCGCGTGGTCGGCGATCGCCTGCGCGGCCGCGGCATCCTTCTGCGAGCCGAGCGCGACGATCTGCGTATACGGGAACGACTGGTGCACGATGGTCGCGAGCGACGCGAAGTGCTCGGGCGGCCAGCGCTTGGCCGGGCCGTATTCGGCGCCGGGGCAGAACACGACGAGCGGCTTGCGTGTATCGAGATTGAAACGTGCGGACACCCGCGCCGTTTCGTTCAGGTCGGCGTCCAGGCGCGGGGCGGGCAGCGTCTTCATCGACTCGGGCAGCTTCGCGCCCGGCGCGTACGCGAGCGCCGCGTAGTGGGTCGTCATCGGCGGCCGCTCGCCCGACTTGTCGGGGTTCGCGTGGCGCACGTTGAGCAAGCCGTAGCGGTGCTCGCCCGTATAGCCGATCCGCAGCGGGATGTTCGCGAGCCACGGGATCACCGCGGACTTCAGCGAATTCGGCAATACGTACGCCGCGTCGTAGCCGACGTCGCGCAGGTCGCTCGCGAGCTGCCAGCGGCGCAGCAGCTGCAGCTTGCCGTGCGCGAGATCGGTCGCGTGGACATCGTGGATCTCGGGCATCCGCTCGAGCACGGGCGCGACCCACGAGGGTGCGACGGCATCGATGGCGATGCGGGGATGGAGTTTCTTCAGCAGCGCAAAAAGCGGCTGCGCCATCAATGCGTCACCGATCCAGTTCGGTGCGATAACCAGCGCTCGACGCATCAGGTCGACTTCCGATGTCGTAATGAAGCACGGCGCTCGGGCGCCGCGTTCGGGTTGCCAGAATGGGGAACGGCGGCGCACCGGACTTCCGGCTGCGCCGCCTTGCGGGTCGGTGGGCCTTCAGGCCCGGCCGCCGGGCTCAGTGGCCCTTGACGACCTCGCCGTCGCGCAGCTTGTAGCGCGTGCCGCAGTACGGGCAGCGCGCCTCGCCGTGCGACACGTCGATGAAGACGCGCGGGTGCGCGTTCCAGCGGGTCATGGCCGGGTTCGGGCAGTAGGCGGGAAGATCCTTGGCCGTCAGCTCGACCAGCGGCATTTCCTTGATTTCACTCATGAGACTTTCTCTTATCACTCTTGTGTGGGGCGGTCGGTCGCGCGGCGCGCTCAGACCTTCGTCAGCCAGTGCGCGTACTTCGCGTTCTTGCCCGACACGATATCGAAAAACGCCGACTGGAGCTTTTCCGTGATCGGGCCGCGCGCGCCGCTGCCGATCGTGCGGTTGTCGAGCTCGCGGATCGGCGTGACTTCGGCGGCCGTGCCGGTGAAGAACGCTTCGTCGGCCGTGTAGACCTCGTCGCGCGTGATGCGCTTCTCGATCACCTCGATGCCGGCGTCCTTCGCGAGCGTGATGACCGTGTCGCGCGTGATGCCGTCGAGGCACGACGACAGGTCGGGCGTGTACAGCTTGCCGTTGTTCACGAGGAAGAAGTTTTCGCCCGAGCCTTCCGACACGTAGCCGTCGACGTCGAGCAGCAGCGCTTCGTCGTAGCCGTCGGCCGTCGCTTCCTGGTTCGCCAGGATCGAGTTCACGTACCAGCCCGACGCCTTCGCGCGCACCATCGACACGTTCACGTGGTGGCGCGTGAACGACGACGTCTTCACGCGGATGCCCTTCGCGAGACCGTCTTCGCCGAGGTACGCGCCCCACGGCCATGCGGCGATCGCGACGTGGATCGTGTTGCCCTTCGCCGCCACGCCGAGCTTTTCCGAGCCGACCCAGATGATCGGGCGCAGGTAGCACGACTCGAGCCGGTTCTCGCGCACGACCGCGAGTTGCGCGGCTTCGAGCGTTTCGCGGTCGAACGGCACGTCCATCTGGAAGATCTTCGCCGAATTCAGCAGACGTTTGGTGTGCTCGGGCAGGCGAAAGATCGCGGTGCTGCCGTCGGCCGCCTTGTACGCGCGCACGCCCTCGAAGACGCCCATGCCGTAGTGCAGCGTGTGGGTCAGGACGTGGATCTTGGCGTCGCGCCAGTCGATCAGCTTGCCGTCCATCCAGATCTTGCCGTCGCGGTCGGCCATTGACATAGGATTCTCCTGGAAGCGGTGAGGTGCTGCGGGTTGTATGCAGCGTTGAGCCGGAAAGACGCGTATTTTAGCGTCATTTGGCGACGATCCGGTCGGACGGCGCGGGGCCGGCGCTATAATCGTCCGGTACCGATTCCAATAACGAAGGGTCGCACCGGCAGGAGGCGCCGGCGTCCCGACGAACCGCCCGCTGCGGCCCGCTTTCCCATGCTCGCTCGATTGTCCGCCACCGACCGCTTCGCGCTGATCCAGGGCGCGCGCGACTATTCCCCGACACTGATGGCGATCCTGTCCTGGGGGCTCGTCACCGGCATCGCGATGAGCAAGTCCGTGATGACGCTCGGGCAGGCGAGCGCGATGTCGCTGTTCGTCTACGCGGGCTCGTCGCAGCTCGCGGTGCTGCCGCTCCTCGCGGCGAAGCTGCCGATCTGGACCGTGCTGCTCACGGCCGCGATGGTCAACATGCGCTTCGTGATCTTCAGCGCCGGGCTGGCGCCGCATTTTTCCTACCTGCCGCTGTGGCGGCGTCTCGCGATCGGCTATTTCAACGGCGACGTGATCTACCTGCTGTTCCAGAAACAGGGCTTCGCGTACGGCCGCGTGCCGGGCAAGGAAGCCTATTTCTGGGGGATGGCGCTCGCGAGCTGGGCGTCGTGGCAGGTGTCGTCGCTCGCCGGCATCCTGCTCGCGAGCTTCTTTCCCGCGAGCTGGGGGCTGGAGCTGGCCGGCACGCTCGCGCTGATCCCGATCATGGTGTCGGCGGTCGCGAACCGCTCGACGCTCGCGGCCGTCGCGGTCGCCGGGATCGTGTCGCTCGTCGCGTTCGACCTGCCGTACCGGCTTGCGCTGCCGCTCGCGGTGCTCGCCGCGCTCGCGGCCGGCTGCACGGCCGACTTCTTCGTCGAGCGGGCCGACTGGCGGCGCATCCGTACCGAAACCGTGCACGAAAAGGAGATCGAATGAGCGCGACCGAGATCTGGATCGTCATCGTCGGGATGACGATCGTCACGGCGGTCACGCGCGCGCTGTTCCTGATCGGCGGCGAGCGCACCGTGCTGCCCGAACGCGCGCAGCGCGCGCTGCGCTACGCGCCGGCCGCCGCGCTGGTCGCCGTCGTGCTGCCCGACGTGCTCGAAACGCCGGCCGGCCTGTCGTTCGCGCTGTCCAACCATCCGTTCTACGCGGCGCTCGCCGGCCTCGGCTGGTTTTTGTGGCGGCGCAGCATGCTCGGTACGATCGTCGTCGGAATGCTCGTCTTCACCGCGTTGCGCCTGATCTTCTGATGGGCCGCCGTTCCGGCTCGCCCGGCGCCGCCCGGTTGCGTCGGCGAATTGCTGCGTTGCGGCAATATGTCGGTTCCGGCGCGCGATCCCAAATAGGCGGAATTCGCCGCCGCACGGGTCAGTCTGCCGGGTGGATCGGCTAGAATGCCCGTTCGAGATTTTTTACCCGTGCGCGTCATGCGAACCGCCAGCCACGGCCGCATCCGGCGCCCTTTCGCGGCAGCCCGCGCACGTCCAGCGTGAACCCCCTTTCCCCATCCACTACTTCAATCTGTCCAACATGAGCCAAGTCAAGCGTCTTACCGACCTGATCGCCGCCGGCCAGCTCGCCGGCAAGCGGGTGTTCATCCGCGCCGACCTCAACGTCCCGCAGGACGATCACGGCAACATCACCGAGGACACCCGCGTGCGTGCGTCCGTGCCGGCCATCCAGGCCGCGCTCGACGCCGGCGCGGCCGTGATGGTCACGTCGCACCTCGGCCGTCCGACCGAAGGCGAGTTCAAGCCGGAAGACTCGCTCGCGCCGGTCGCCAAGCGTCTCGCCGAGCTGCTCGGCCGCGACGTGCCGCTGGTGTCGAACTGGGTCGAGAACGGCGTGAACGTCGCACCGGGCCAGATCGTGCTGCTCGAGAACTGCCGCGTGAACAAGGGCGAGAAGAAGAATTCGGACGAGCTCGCCCAGAAGATGGCGAAGCTCTGCGACGTGTACGTGAACGACGCGTTCGGCACCGCGCACCGCGCGGAAGCGACCACGCACGGGATCGCGAAGTACGCGCCCGTCGCGTGCGCGGGCCCGCTGCTGGCCGCCGAACTCGACGCGCTCGGCAAGGCGCTTGGCAACCCGGCGCGCCCGCTGGTGGCGATCGTCGCCGGCTCGAAGGTGTCGACCAAGCTGACGATCCTGAAGTCGCTGGCCGGCAAGGTCGACCAACTGATCGTCGGCGGCGGCATCGCGAACACGTTCATGCTCGCGGCCGGCCTGTCGATCGGCAAGTCGCTCGCGGAAGCCGATCTCGTCGCCGAGGCGAAGGCGATCATCGACGAAGCGCGCGAGCGCGGCGCGTCGGTGCCGATCCCGACCGACGTCGTCACCGCCAAGGAATTCTCGCCGACGGCCGCGGCCACGGTGAAGCAGGTCGCCGACATCGAAGCGGACGACATGATCCTCGACATCGGCCCCGATACGGCCAAGGCACTCGCGAGCCAGCTCGAGAAGGCCGGCACGATCGTGTGGAACGGCCCGGTCGGCGTGTTCGAGTTCGACCAGTTCGGCAACGGCACCAAGACGCTCGCCGAAGCGATCGCCAAATCGTCCGCGTTCTCGATCGCGGGCGGCGGCGACACGCTCGCGGCCATCGCGAAGTACGGCATTCACGACCAGGTCAGCTACATCTCGACGGGCGGCGGCGCCTTCCTCGAGTTCCTCGAGGGGAAGAAGCTGCCGGCGGTGGAAGTGCTCGAAACGCGGGCGGCCTGAGCGTGGCGGCGCGCGCAGGGGTGACGAAGGCCGCGCGCTCCGCGAAAGCGGAGCAGCCGGCCGGCGCGGGCAAGCGCAAACGCGCGCCCGCGCGGGCGAACACCGCCCCGCGCGCACCGGCGGCTGCCGGCGACGCGGCCGCACAGCACCACGAGATTCAGAACAAAGCGATGCCGGGCGCAAGCACCGGCACGCCCCCCGGAACGGCCGCCGCTGGGCCCGCCGATTCCGGCTCTCGCAGCGTTTCACCCAGCGCATCCACCTTGATCCAGATGAGGAGTTTCATGCAGCGCGCCACCAAGATAGTCGCCACGATCGGCCCGGCTTCCAGTTCGCCGGAGATTCTGCTGCAGATGATGCAGGCGGGCC
The DNA here is from genome assembly GCF_024730645.1 of Burkholderia sp. EMB26. NCBI lineage: Bacteria > Pseudomonadati > Pseudomonadota > Betaproteobacteria > Burkholderiales > Burkholderiaceae > Burkholderia > Burkholderia sp. EMB26. The sequence goes on along the minus strand of NZ_CP078070.1, from coordinate 2,976,860 downwards.
TCGACGTCGTGCGGCTCAACTTTTCGCACGGCACGGCCGACGATCACCGCCAGCGCGCCGAAATGGTGCGCGAGGCCGCCCGCAAGGTTGGCCGCGAGATCGCGATCATGGCCGACCTCCAGGGCCCGAAGATCCGCGTCGGCAAGTTCGAGAACGGCAAGACCACGCTCGTGCCCGGGCAGCCGTTCATCCTCGATGCGGGCTGCGAGCTCGGCAACGACGAGCGCGTCGGCCTCGACTACAAGGAACTGCCGCGCGACCTGAAGCCGGGCGACCTGCTGCTGCTGAACGACGGCCTGATCGTGCTGACCGTCGAGCGCGTGCTCGGCGACGAAATCCACACGATCGTCAAGGTGGGCGGCGAGCTGTCGAACAACAAGGGGATCAACCGCCAGGGCGGCGGCCTGTCGGCGCCGGCGCTGACCGCGAAGGACATGGAAGACATCCGCACCGCGATGTCGCTCGGCGCGGACCTCGTCGCGGTGTCGTTCCCGAAGAATGCGACCGACATGGAAATGGCGCGCCAGCTCGCGAACATCGCGGGCGCGCCGTACGGCATCAAGCCGAAGATGATCGCGAAGATCGAGCGCGCGGAGGCGATTCCGGCGCTGCAGAGCATCCTCGACGCGTCCGACGGCATCATGGTCGCGCGCGGCGACCTCGCGGTGGAAGTCGGCAACGCGGCCGTGCCGGCGCTGCAGAAGCGCATGATCCGGATGGCGCGCGAGTCGAACAAGCTCGTGATCACCGCGACGCAGATGATGGAATCGATGATCCACGCACCGGTGCCGACCCGCGCGGAAGTGTCGGACGTCGCGAACGCGGTGCTCGACGGCACCGACGCGGTGATGCTGTCGGCCGAGACGGCCGCCGGCAAGTACCCGGTCGTCACGATCGAGACGATGGCGGCCGTGTGCGTCGAAGCGGAAAAATCCGAAGAAGTCGAGCTGGACAAGGATTTTCTCGACCGGACGTTCACGCGGATCGACCAGTCGATCGCGATGGGCGCGCTGTTCACCGCGTACCACCTGGGCGCGAAGGCGATCGTCGCGCTGACCGAATCGGGCGCGACCGCGCTGTGGATGTCGCGTCACTACACGCACGTGCCGATCTTCGCGCTGACGCCGCGCGTCGGCAGCGAGCGCACGATGGCGCTGTACCGCAACGTGACGCCGCTGCACGTCGACTTCAACAGCGACCGCGATTCGGCACTGCAGGCGGCGCTCGAGATCGTCGTCAAGCAGGGTTACGTGCAGCATGGCGACATGGTCGTGCTGACCGTCGGCGAGCCGATGGGGCAGGCGGGCGGCACCAACACGCTGAAGATCGTGCGGGTCGGCGAGCACTATTGAGCGCCGGCTGAGCCTCGCTGAGCCGGCCTGCGAGCCGGCGACCCGGATCGGTCGAGGCTGATCCGGCACCATTTTTGCGCAAAAAGCCGCGCGGGGTCCGAAGCCCCGCGCGGCTTTTTTTCTCCTTTTTGGCCGCATTGTGCCGTGCGAACGTAACAAATTGCGAGCGGGGGCCACCGGGCGGTCGGAATCGGAGGCGCTTCGCGATAAAATGCGGCTATTCGACGCTCAGCCGCGCCGCGCTGCCCCGGTCCAGACCCGGGCAGGTGCCGCGCCGGCGTCAGGGCGCACCGGTTTTCATTCCAAGGAGTTCCACAATGCCTCTCGTATCAATGCGTCAATTGCTGGACCACGCGGCAGAGCACGGTTACGGCCTGCCGGCCTTCAACGTGAACAACCTGGAGCAGGTCCAGGCGATCATGGCGGCGGCGGACCAGGTCGGCGCGCCCGTGATCATGCAGGCATCGGCCGGCGCGCGTAAGTATGCGGGCGAGCCGTTCCTGCGCCACCTGATCGAAGCGGCGGTCGAATCGTATCCGCACATCCCGGTCGTGATGCACCAGGATCACGGCCAGTCGCCGGCCGTCTGCACGGCCGCGATCCGCAGCGGCTTCACGAGCGTGATGATGGACGGTTCGCTCGAAGCCGACGGCAAGACGGTCGCGTCGTACGAGTACAACGTCGACGTGTCGCGCAAGGTCGTCGAGATGGCGCACTCGATCGGCGTGACGGTCGAAGCCGAACTCGGCGTGCTCGGCTCGCTCGAGACGATGAAGGGCGACAAGGAAGACGGCCACGGCGCGGAAGGCACGATGACCCGCGAGCAGCTGCTGACCGATCCGGAGCAGGCCGCCGACTTCGTCAAGCTCACGCAGTGCGATGCACTCGCGATCGCGATCGGTACGTCGCACGGCGCGTACAAGTTCTCGAAGAAGCCGACGGGCGACATCCTGTCGATCCAGCGCATCAAGGAAATCCACGCGCGCATCCCGAACACGCACCTCGTGATGCACGGTTCGTCGTCGGTGCCGCAGGAACTGCTGGCCGAGATCCGCGAATTCGGCGGCGACATGAAGGAAACCTACGGCGTGCCGGTCGAGGAAATCCAGGAAGGCATCAAGCACGGCGTGCGCAAGATCAACATCGACACCGACCTGCGTCTCGCGATCACCGGCGCGATCCGCCGCTACCTGTTCGAGAACCCGGGCAAGTTCGATCCGCGCGACTACCTGAAGCCCGCGCGCGAAGCGGCGAAGAAGGTGTGCGTCGACCGTTACCTCGCGTTCGGCTGCGAAGGCCAGGCCGGCAAGATCAAGCCGGTGTCGCTCGACAAGATCGCCGAGCAGTACAAGTCGGGCGCGCTCGCACAGGTCGTGCGCTGAGACTGTAGTACGATTTGCCCCGCCCGGTTCTGCCGCCGGGCATGGGCTGGCCGCCCGGCGGGCCGGATCCGATCCGGCCCCGGCAGCCGTTCCGTCCGGCCGAACAAGGGCCGGCCGGCAGCCGTCGGGGCGCTGCGCCCGCCGGTTCGCCGACGTATTGCAAGACCGCCGTTCCCGCCTGCCGCGGGGAACGGCGTTTCCCTTTTTGTTTGGCTCCTTATCTGCGAAAAGACGATGTCTACCCTTTACGAATCCACGCTCCGTTCGCTGCCGCTCCTCGGTCGCGGCAAGGTTCGCGATAACTACGCGGTCGGCAACGACAAGCTCCTGATCGTCACGACCGATCGCCTGTCGGCGTTCGACGTGGTGATGGGCGAGCCGATTCCGAACAAGGGCCGCGTGCTGAACCAGATGGCGAACTTCTGGTTCGACAAGCTCGCGCACATCGTGCCGAACCACCTGACGGGCGACGCGCCGGAAGCGGTCGTCGCGGCCGACGAAGTCGAGCAGGTGAAGGGCCGCGGCGTGGTCGTCAAGCGCCTCGAGCCGATCATGATCGAAGCGGTCGTGCGCGGCTACCTGGCCGGCAGCGGCTGGAAGGAATACCAGGCGTCGGGCGCCGTGTGCGGCGTGCAGCTGCCGGCAGGCCTGCAGAACGCGCAGAAGCTGCCGGAGCCGATCTTCACGCCGGCCGCGAAGGCCGAGATGGGCGAGCACGACGAGAACATCACGTTCGAGGAAACCGAGCGCCGCATCGGCACCGAGCTGGCCGCGACGATCCGCGACATCTCGATCAAGCTGTACAAGGAAGCGGCCGACTACGCGGCGACGCGCGGCATCATCATCGCCGACACGAAGTTCGAATTCGGCCTCGACAACCACGGCAAGCTGTACCTGATGGACGAAGTGCTGACCGCCGATTCGTCGCGCTTCTGGCCGGCCGACCAGTACGAAGTGGGCACCAACCCGCCGTCGTTCGACAAGCAGTTCGTGCGCGACTGGCTCGAGGCGCAGCCGTGGGGCAAGACGGCGCCGGCGCCGGCGCTGCCGGCCGACGTCGTCGAGAAGACGGCCGCGAAGTACCAGGAAGCGCTCGAGCGCATCACGGGCCAGTCGCTCGCCTGATCGGGACAGATACGACATGAGCGAAATCCAGACTGCCCACACGCACAGCGCGCCGCTCGTCGGCGTGCTGATGGGCTCGAGTTCCGACTGGGACGTGATGAAGCATGCGGTCGCCATCCTGCAGGAATTCGGCGTGCCGTACGAAGCGAAGGTCGTGTCCGCGCACCGGATGCCCGACGAGATGTTCGACTATGCGGAGAAGGCGCGCGAGCGCGGGCTGCGTGCGATCATCGCGGGCGCCGGCGGCGCCGCGCACCTGCCCGGCATGCTGGCCGCGAAGACCACGGTGCCGGTGCTCGGCGTACCGGTCGCGAGCAAGTACCTGAAGGGTGTCGATTCGCTGCACTCGATCGTGCAGATGCCGAAGGGCGTGCCCGTCGCGACGTTCGCGATCGGCGAGGCCGGCGCCGCGAACGCCGCGCTGTTCGCGGTGTCGATCCTGTCCGGCAACTCGGTCGACTACGCGAACCGGCTCGCCGCGTTCCGCGTGCGCCAGAACGAAGCCGCGCACGCGATGGTGCTGCCGCCGCTGGAATGACGGCATGGCGCGCGGCCGCACGACGCGGCCGGCGCCGGATTTTCCCACTGCGGCGGGCCGTTCCGCGTTCCGCCGCGACCGACCACTGACATGACCGCAACTCCTGATTCCGTTTCCCCGATCCTGCCCGGCGCGTGGCTGGGCATGGTCGGCGGTGGCCAGCTCGGCCGCATGTTCTGCTTTGCCGCCCAGTCGATGGGCTATCGCGTCGCGGTGCTCGATCCCGATCCGACGAGCCCCGCCGGCGCGGTCGCCGATCGCCACCTGCGCGCGGCGTACGACGACGAAGCTGCGCTCGCCGAACTGGCCGGCCTGTGCGAGGCCGTATCGACGGAGTTCGAGAACGTGCCGGCCGCGAGCCTCGATTTCCTCGCGCGCACGACGTTCGTCGCGCCGGCCGGCCGCTGCGTCGCGGTCGCGCAGGACCGGATCGCGGAGAAGCGTTTCATCGCGGCATCGGGCGTGCCGGTCGCGCCGCACGTCGTGATCGAATCGGCGGCGGCGCTCGCCGCGCTCGACGATGCCGCGCTCGACGCGGTGCTGCCGGGCATCCTGAAGACGGCGCGCCTCGGGTACGACGGCAAGGGCCAGGTGCGGGTCGCCACCGCGCAGGAAGCGCGCGACGCGCATGCCGCGCTCGGCGGCGTGCCGTGCGTGCTGGAGAAGCGCCTGCCGCTGAAATACGAAGTGTCGGCGTTGATCGCGCGCGGCGCGGACGGCCGTTCGGCCGCCTTCCCGCTCGCGCAGAACGTGCATCACAACGGCATCCTCGCGCTGACGGTCGTGCCGGCGCCGGCCGCCGATGCGGCCCGCGTCGAGGAAGCGCAGCAGGCGGCGATCCGGATCGCCGATACGCTCGGCTACGTCGGCGTGCTGTGCGTCGAATTCTTCGTGCTGGAGGACGGTTCGTTCGTCGCGAACGAAATGGCGCCGCGCCCGCACAACTCCGGCCACTATACGGTCGATGCGTGCGCAACGAGCCAGTTCGAGCAGCAGGTGCGCGCGATGACGCGCATGCCGCTCGGCAACCCGCGCCAGCATTCGCCGGCCGCGATGCTGAACATTCTCGGCGACGTGTGGTTCCCCAACGGTGCGGCGGCCGATGCCGTCACGCCGCCGTGGGACACGGTCGCCGCGATGCCGGCCGCCCACCTGCACCTGTACGGCAAGGAAGAAGCGCGCGTCGGCCGCAAGATGGGCCACGTGAACTTCACGGCCGAGACGCGCGACGAAGCCGTCGCCGCCGCCACCGCGTGCGCGCAACTGCTGCGCGTGCCGCTCGACTGAGGCGCCGGCCGATGTCCAGCGATCTCCCGAAGCACGTGACGCCCGCGCAGATCGACGCGGCCGCCGCGTTGCTCGACGCGGGCCAGCTCGTCGCGTTTCCGACCGAAACCGTCTACGGGCTCGGCGGCGATGCGGCGAACCCCGAGGCCGTCGCACGCATCTACGCGGCGAAGGGGCGGCCCGCGAACCATCCGGTGATCGTGCATCTGCCGCCGGGCGGCGATCCCGGTTACTGGGCCGACGACCTGCCGGCCGACGCGCACGCGCTGATCGACGCGTTCTGGCCGGGCCCGCTGACGCTGATCCTGAAGCGCCACGCGCGCATTCCGGATGCCGTGAGCGGCGGGCAGGATTCGGTCGGGCTGCGCTGCCCGTCGCATCCGGTCGCGCAGGCGCTGCTGGCCGCGTTCAGCGCGCGGCGCGGCGGCCACGGCGGCGTGGCTGCGCCGTCCGCGAACCGGTTCGGCCACGTGAGTCCGACGACCGCGCAACACGTGCGCGACGAATTCGGCGATACCGTGCACGTGCTCGACGGCGGCGCATCCGAAGTCGGCATCGAGTCGACGATTCTCGACCTGTCGCGTGGTTTCCCGGCGCTGCTGCGCCCGGGGCACGTGACGCCGCAACAGATCGCCGACGTGCTCGGCCGCGCCCCGAAGCTGCCGGACGGCAGCGATGCGACGGCCCCACGCGCGTCGGGCACGCTGAAAGCGCATTACGCGCCGCGCACGCCGCTCGCGCTGCTGCCGTTCGACGCGCTCGAGCCGCTGCTCGCGGCCGCGCAAACCGACGGCGAACGCATCGCGCTCGTCGCCCGCGCGTCGCGTGCGGGACGCTGGGCGCAGGCTGACGGCGTGCACTTCGTCGCGGCGCCGGAAGATCCGCAAGCCTATGCGCGCGACCTGTACGGAATGCTGCGCGCGCTCGACCGGGCGCAGGTCGCGCGCATTCTCGTCGAGAAGCTGCCCGAGACCGTCGAATGGATCGCGGTCAACGATCGCCTCGGCCGCGCGGCCGCGGCGTTCGAAGCGCGCGACTGACGCAGCCACGCGCATCCGTCCACGCAAACAAAAAACGCCTGACCGGCGCGAACCGGTCAGGCGTTTTCGTTTGGGCGCGTAGTGGGCGGCTTACTTGCCGACGCCGGACTTTGCGATCTGCTGTTCGACGTACTGCGCGAACAGCGCATGCAGGCGCGTCGTCGGGTGGACCGTGTCGGCGAACATGTAGGTCTGGTCCGCGTTCGCGACCGTGTAGGTCTGCGGCGAGCAGAACAGCGACGAGCCGAACGCGGTCGCGTTCGCGACGCCGTACTGCGTGGCGGCCTGGACCATCGCCTTCAGGTTGCATGCGGTGTCGGTGTTCGACACGCTGAAACCGTTCGACTGGTAGTTGGCCGCGATGCCGTCCTGCCACGTGAACGAATCGATCACCGCATATTTCGTCGGGTCGACCTTCAGCGCGGCGAGCGTACCGACGAGCGTCTTGTTGAACAGCCCGGACAGTTGCGTGAACGCGGCCTGCGTGCCGCCTTGCAGCGCGAGCGGCGTGCCGCCGATGTCCGGCACGTTCGCGACGAACACGTGGGTCGCGCCGGCCGCGACGATCTGCTGGACGATCCCGCCGAGCTGCTGCGCGGCCAGGCCGATCGCCTGCGCCGCCGCGAGCTGCGCGGCCGGCGTGTTGCCTTGCGCCTGCGCGACCTGGGCCTGGTAGAAGATGTCGTTCGCACCGCCGTTGATCAGCACGATCTGGCCGGCGTTGAAGCTGCCGTATTGCGACAGGTACTGCTTGACCTGGTCGGCGATCGGCGTGGTCGTCGCCTGCGCGTAGTCGGGATTCGGCACGCTCGCGTCCGCATGGCCGATGCCCGGCTGCAGCGTCACGCGCGAGCCGCCCTGCGCGTAGCCGAGGCCGCCGGTGGCCTGCAGCGGGATGCCGAAGCCGCCCTGGTTGGCGGGCTGCAGCGTGTCGCCGTAGTACTGCGCGACGTTCTGCGTCCATACCTGGCCCGGGTTGGTCGTGAAGCGGCCGCCGCCGAAGCCGAGCTTGATCTGCGAGTAGGTGCCGACGTCGGACAGGCTGTCGCCGAACGACACGATCTGCATCTTCACGCCCGACGGCGGCGTGTTCGACGCACTGCTGTTGTTGTTGTCGTCACCGCCGCCGCATGCGGCGAGCAGCGCGAGCGCGGCGCCGGCGATCGCGACCTGCGCGGTGCGCAGCATGCGCTGCCGGGTGCGGGAAGGTGCGTGTTGTTGTGTCTGCATCGTTCGATCTCCTCGTAGATATGGCCTGATGTGTTGCTCATCTGCCGCGCGCCTGCTCGGTTCCGGGCTGCGCGGCGGCCGTTGGCTGAAACGGTTTATCGATCGCGCGCAGCCGCCAGTGGCACGGTGCGCGGATCCTGGTTCGCGGCCTCGGCAATCTGCGCATGATAAGCGCTCGCCCATTCGGGCGGGCCGAAAATCGCGCGCAGCTTGTTGCGCCATCCGCCGACGCGCAACGCGTCGGACGCCATCGACACCCACTCGTGAAACGTCGCGACGAGCGGGTTGTTCGAGCCGAGCCGCTCGACGATGCCGTACTGCGGCGGATCGTCGGGCGTTTCCTCGACATAGCTGCCGAACAGGCGATCCCAGATCACCAGGACGCCTGCGTAATTGCGGTCGATGTAGCGCGCGTTGCGCGCATGGTGCGCGCGGTGGATCGACGGCGTGTTGAGCACGTATTCGAGCCAGCCGAGCTTGCCGATCGCCTGCGTGTGCACGAAGAACTGGAACGCGAGGTTGATCAGCACGACGCCGACGACCTGTTGCGGCGGAAAGCCGGCGAACGCGAGCGGCAGCCAGAACAGCCACATGCCTGCGACCGGATACATCAGGCTCTGGCGGAACGCGGTCGAGAAATTCATTCGCTCGGACGAGTGGTGCACGACGTGCGCGGCCCACAGCCAGCGCACGCGATGGCTCGCGCGATGGAACACGTAGTAGAGGAAGTCCTGCGCGACGAACAGCACCGCGAACGACAGCCAGCCGTCGTGCCACGTGTAGACGCGATAGTGCCGGTAGCAGTACGCATAGACAGGAATCACGAACAGCCACGCGATCTTGTCGGCGCCCTGGTGCATCAGCGCGAGCGCCGCGTTGCACAGCGTGTCGCGCCACGCGTAGATACGGTCCTGCGCACGGGTGCGGGCGAGGTGCCAGGCCTCCCACGCGATGCAGAGCAGGAAGACGGGCGCCAGCGCGAGCAGAAGCAATTCGACGTCGAATCGCATGGGCGTGTGTCTCCTTCGTTCCCCTGCAAGCCATCAGGCCGGGCGTGTGGCCCGTTGTAGATATCGTCAGGCCAACAGCCTACGCAATCGCTACGCGCTAGGCGAGGGGGCAGCGTAGAGGGTTCCCTCTGAGGACAGGGTTTCTACGGAATCCGTACTGCACGGGGCCGGGCGGTGTGGCCCCGTTTTGAGGATGCGGCGAGCGCGCGAGGCGCCGCGCGACGGTAGCGGCGCGCGTTTCAAACCGCGCGGCGCGAAATTTCGCGGGTGACGCACTGCGGGGCCGCACGGGCCGCCGTGTCACGACGGCCCGCCGCGCGGTGTACGGATCGTCAGTGCGCGCCCGCGTAGATCCATTCGAGCAGCGTGTCGTGCGCGGCGCGCGCGGCTTCCGCGTGATCGTTGTTGATGAAGCTGACGACGATGTAGCTCTGGCCGTCCGAGCCGGCGACGTAGCCGGCGATCGCGCGCACGTCGCGCAGCGTGCCGGTCTTGATGTGCGCGTTGCCGAGCACGCCCGCGTTGGTGAGGCGGTTCTTCATCGTGCCGTCGATGCCCGCGATCGGCAGCGAATCGATGAACGCCTGCGCGACCGGGCTCGCGTTCGCGGCCTGCAGCAGCGCGGCGAGCGACAGCGCGCTCACGTGCTCTTCGCGCGACAGCCCCGAGCCGTTCTCGAGCACGAGGTCGGGCATCGCGATGCCGTTCTTCTGCAGGAACGCCTGGATCGCGCGGCTCGACTGCTCGGGCGTCGCGGGCGGCTTGCCGCTGACCGCGCCGATCGTCAGGAACAGGTTGCGCGCCATCACGTTGTTGCTGAACTTGTTGATGTCGTAGACGATGCTGCCGAGCACCGGGCTGTGATGCACGGCGAGCGGCCGCGCGGTGGTCGGCACCTTGCCTTCGCTCACGGGCCCGGCGATCGTGCCGCCGTCCTGCTGCCACAGCGCGAGGAAGCCGCGCGCGAAGAAGGTCGTGTGATCGAGGATCGCGAGGTTGGTCGTGTGCGCGCCGCAGCGCAGCGGGTAGTCGCCGGCGAACGACGCCGTCATGATTCCGCCGCCGGCCGTCAGCGTCGGGCGCGCGGCCGCGGCGGCCGCGCTGCACGAGCCCGAACCTTCGACGAGCTGGTTGTCGATCGACAAGTCCGCGAGCGGCGGCAACACGTCGACGGCGACCTTGCCGTCGTCGCCCGGCGTGACCGTGAACGACACGGCCTTGAACGCGTACAGCAGCGGATCGGGGCCGACGTTGTACGGCGCGCTGGCATCGTCGTCGAACGACGGCAGGTCGCGCGTCGACGCCGCGAAATAACTCTTGTCGAGCACGAGGCCGCCGGCCACGCGCTTGACGCCGGCCTTGCGCAGCTTGTCGACGAGGTCGATCAGCTCCTCGGGCACGAGCTTCGGATCGCCGGTGCCCTTGATGTACAGGTTGCCCTGCAGCGTGCCGTCCGGGTCGACCGTGCCGTCCGTGTACGCGGTGGTGCGCCAGCGGTAGTCGGGGCCGAGGATCGACAGGCCCGAGAAGGTCGTCACGAGCTTCATCGTCGAGGCCGGCAGCATCGGCCGGCTCGCATTCCACGCGATCAGCGGCTGCGGATCGCCGACGCGCTCGACCACCACGCTCATCGCCGACGCCGGCACCTTCGCACGCTGCAGCGCGACGAGCACGGAGGCCGGCAGGCCGGCCGCGCGTGCGGCCGGCGACACGACGGCGGTCTTGCGTGCTTCCTTGTGGGATTTCTTGCGGGCCTGGGCGGACGGCGCGAACGCGAGGGCCGTGCAGGTGGCGACGACGGCGGCCGCGCGCAGGCAGACGCGGGCGCGGGGGGCGAACCGGGCGGAAAGATCGGAAATCGGCATGGGCGAATACGGGAAAAGCAGGGGGCTCGGGCAGGACGCGCGGGGGCGCCGAAGCGCACATTGTAGAGACAAGTCGGGGCAGGCCCCTTGCAATCCGCCTTACTGTTGCATTGCACGGTGCCGCGCACCCGATTCGCGGCGCTACAATGGTCGCCGTGTTTGACTCGCCCCATGGATGCGTGGCCCGATGCGGATTCTGCTTGTCGAAGATGATCGAATGATTGCCGAGGGCGTGCGCAAGGCGCTGCGCTCGGACGGCTTTGCGGTCGACTGGGTGCAGGACGGCGACGCCGCGCTGACGGCGCTCGGCGGCGAGACGTACGATCTGCTGCTGCTCGATCTCGGCCTGCCGAAGCGCGACGGCATCGACGTGCTGCGCACGCTGCGCGGGCGCGGGCTCGCGCTGCCGGTGCTGATCGTCACCGCGCGCGACGCCGTCGCCGATCGCGTGAAGGGGCTCGACGCGGGCGCCGACGATTACCTCGTCAAGCCGTTCGATCTCGACGAGCTGGGCGCACGGATGCGCGCGCTGATCCGCCGTCAAGCGGGGCGCAGCGAGTCGCTGATCCGCCACGGCGCGCTGACGCTCGATCCCGCGTCGCACCAGGTGACGCTCGACGGCGCGCCCGTCGCGCTGTCCGCGCGCGAGTTCGCGCTGCTCGAGGCGCTGCTCGCGCGGCCGGGCGCGGTGCTGTCGAAGAGCCAGCTCGAGGAGAAGATGTACGGCTGGGGCGAGGAGATCGGCAGCAACACGGTCGAGGTCTACATCCACGCGCTGCGCAAGAAGCTCGGTTCGGACCTGATCCGCAACGTGCGCGGGCTCGGCTACATGGTCGTCAAGGAAAGCTGACGCGTGCGGTCGATTCGTCATCAACTGCTGATCTGGCTGCTCGCGATCGTCGTCGCGGGCGTGGGCGCCGCGGGCTGGCTCATCTACCGGCAGGCGCTCGCCGAGGCGAACGAGCTGTTCGACTACCAGTTGCAGGAAATCGCCGCGGCGCTGCCGTCGGAGCCGTTCTCGCAGGTGTTCGGCTCGCGCACCAACGGCGACGAAGGCATCGTGATCCAGATCTGGAATCGCAACGGCGTGCTGATGTACTTCTCGCATCCGCGTGCGCCGATCGCGCCGCGCGCGGAGCTCGGCTTCTCGACCGAACGCACCGATCGCGGCGAATGGCGCGTGTACGGCGCGATCGTCGGCGACAACGTCGTGCAGCTCGCGCAGCCGCTGTCGGTGCGCAACCGGCTCGCGGCGAACGTCGCGCTGCGCACGCTGTGGCCGCTGATCGTGCTGCTGCCGTTCCTCGGCGCGGCCGCGTGGGGGATCGTCGGGCGCGGGCTCGCGCCGCTTGGCCGCGTGACGCGCGCGGTCGAGGCGCGCCGGCCGGAAGCGCTCGATCCGCTGCCCGACGCGCGCCTGCCGCTCGAGGTGCAGCCGCTCGTGCGGGCGCTGAACGGGCTGCTCGCGCGCCTGTCGGCGGCGCTCGACACGCAGAAGGCGTTCGTCGCCGACGCCGCGCACGAATTGCGCACGCCGCTCGCGGCCGTGCAGATCCAGGCGCAGCTCGTCGCGCGCGCGAAGGACGATGCGTCGCGCCGCGAGGCGATCGCGGATCTCCAGGACGGCGTGTCGCGCGCGACGCGGCTCACCGAGCAACTGCTCGCGCTCGCGCGCGCCGAGCCGGACGGCGCGACGATGCGCGAGCCGGTCGACCTGCAGGCGCTGCTCGCCGAATGCGTGGCCGCGCATGCGCCGCTCGCGCAGCGGCGCGACATCGATCTCGGCTTCGAGGAAACGCGCGCGGCGAGCGTCGTCGCGGACGTCGGCGCGCTGCGCGTGATGTTCGGCAACCTGCTCGACAACGCGGTGAAATACACGCCGGACGGCGGCCGCATCGACGTATCGCTGACGCGCGACGCGGCCGGCCGCGCCTGCGTGCAGATCGGCGACAGCGGGCCGGGCATTCCGGCCGACGAGCGCGAGCGCGTGTTCGACCGCTTCTATCGCGACAGCACGGCGCGGGCACGCACCGACGTGTCGGGCAGCGGGCTCGGGCTCGCGATCGTCAAGCGCGTGGCGGCGCAGCAGGGCGCGACGGTGTCGCTCGGCGATGCGGCCGCGGGCGGCCTGCTCGTCAGCGTCGTGTTCCGCGATGCCGAGATGCCGGCCCCGGCTTCGCAGCCGTCCGAAACCGTCTGAAGGGGCGGCGCGGGCAGCCGCTTAAGCCCCGCTTAAGGCTGATTAAGCCTCCTTTAAGTCAGGGTCGTTACGCTGCGTCCTAACAAAGAGGAGGTCCTACGATGAACACCCGATTCCTTGCGCGCGGCGCCGTCGCGGTCGCCGTGGCGGCCGCCCTGTCGGCCGGCTATTTCGCCGGCACCCGCCGCGCCGATCCGCAGATCATCACGCCCGCGCAGGCGGCCGCATTGATGCCGGCCGAAGCTGCCGCCAAGACCGGCATTCCCGATTTCTCCGGGCTCGTCGAGACCTACGGCCCGGCGGTCGTGAACATCAGCGCGAAGCACGTCGTGAAGCAGGTGGCGCGGCGCGCGCCGCAGCCGCAACTGCCGATCGATCCGAGCGACCCGTTCTACCAGTTCTTCAAGCACTTCTACGGCCAGGTGCCGGGCATGGGCGGCGACGCGCAGCCGGACGACCAGCCGAGTGCCAGCCTCGGGTCGGGCTTCATCGTCAGTTCCGACGGGTACATCCTCACCAATGCGCACGTGATCGACGGCGCGAACGTCGTCACGGTCAAGCTGACCGACAAGCGCGAATACAAGGCGAAGGTCGTCGGCTCCGACAAGCAGTCCGACGTCGCCGTGCTGAAGATCGACGCGAGCGGCCTGCCGACCGTGAAGATCGGCGATCCGGCGCAGAGCAAGGTCGGTCAGTGGGTCGTCGCGATCGGCTCGCCGTACGGCTTCGACAACACGGTCACGTCGGGCATCATCAGCGCGAAGTCGCGCGCGCTGCCGGACGAGAACTACACGCCGTTCATCCAGACCGACGTGCCGGTGAACCCCGGCAACTCGGGCGGCCCGCTGTTCAACCTGCAGGGCGAGGTGATCGGCATCAACTCGATGATCTACTCGCAGACGGGCGGCTTCCAGGGCCTGTCGTTCGCGATCCCGATCAACGAGGCGATCAAGGTGAAGGACGAGCTCGTGAAGACGGGCCACGTGAGCCGCGGCCGGCTCGGCGTGGCCGTGCAGGGGCTGAACCAGACGCTCGCGAGCTCGTTCGGGCTGCAGAAGCCGGACGGCGCGCTCGTCAGCTCGGTCGACGCCAACGGTCCGGCCGCGAAGGCCGGCCTGCAGCCGGGCGACGTGATCCTGTCGGTCAACGGTTCGCCGGTCGCCGATTCGACGTCGCTGCCCGCGCAGATCGCGAACCTGAAGCCGGGTTCGAAGGCCGACCTGCAGATCTGGCGCGACAAGTCGAAGAAGTCGATCACCGTGACGCTCGGCGCGATGGCCGACGCGAAGCTCGCATCGAACGACGGCGGGCCGGTCGAACAGGGCCGCCTGGGTGTCGCGGTGCGGCCGCTGTCGCCGCAGGAACGCAGCGCCGACAACCTCTCGCACGGGCTGATCGTGCAGCAGGCCGGCGGGCCGGCCGCCAACGCGGGCATCCAGCCCGGCGACGTGATCCTCGCGGTGAACGGCCGTCCGGTCACGAGCCCCGAGCAGTTGCGCGACGCGGTGAAGGGCGCGGGCAACAGTCTTGCTCTGCTGATCCAGCGCGATAATGCACAGATCTTCGTGCCGGTCGACCTGAGCTGACCGGCAACGGCCGACGGCCGGCCTGGCCGGCCGTGGCGGGCGCCGCCGCCGCCGCCGCCGCTCGATCGAACGAACGCGTGACGCCGCGCCCCGTATGTGTTCCGACCCCAAGGAGAGAGCCATGCAATATCTACGCAACGTGTCCCGATTTGCCGTCGCCGCGGCGCTGACCGCCGGCCTCGCAGCCGGTGCGACCGGCGCGTACGCGCAGTCGGACGGCTTGCCCGCCGCGCGCCAGCAAGGCGATGTCACCTTCGTGTCCGGCGGTGTCGGGCAGGACGAATCGACGGCGTTCCAGCGCAACGAGTCGCAGTGGCCGCTGGCGCTGCGCTTCACCGGCAAGGGCGGCGAGTTCCTGGCCGACGTCCATGTCCGGATCGTCGACGGCAAGGGCGCCGAAGTGCTGAAAACCGACACGCGCGGGCCGTACATGCTCGTGAAGGTGCCGCCGGGGCGCTATACGGTGCACGCGTCGTACCAGGGCAGCGACGAATCGCGCGCCGTCACGGTCGGCGCGAAGGGCGGCGCGAAAGCCGCGTTCCAGTGGAGTGCGCAGTAGCCCGTCGCGCGCGGCCGGGCTCCCGGTCGCGCAATCGGACGAAGTTTCGCCCATAATGAAAGCCACGGCATGCGTGCCGTGGCTTTTTCGTTTCCTGCCCCCGGCCTGACGCCGCCCGAAGGAGAAACGATGTCCGATGCAGCCGACCCCCGACTCGAAATCGTGCCGAACCGTCATCGCGTGCGCGTGATTCATCGCGGCATCACCTATGCCGATTCGCACGGCGCGCTGACCGTGCGCGAGGCGGGGCTCCCGGACATTCATTACCTGCCGCGCGGCGACGTCAACATGCGCCGGCTCGTGAAATCGGGCGTCACGTCGGCCTGCCCGTTCAGGGGGCAAGCCGTGCATTTCGACTTGCAGACGGAAGACGGCGTGATCGAGAACGCCGCATGGAGTTACGAAGAACCGAAGGAGGCGGCGGCCGTGCTCGCGCACTACGTCGCCTTCGATGTCGCACGGGTCGACAGTCTCGTCGAGACGTCCTGATGCGGCGCGCGTTCATCGGGGAGGCGTCATGGAACTGAACGACACGTTACGCGTACCGCTCGCGCCGCCTGTCGTGCGGGATGCGCTGGAGGATCTCGCGCTGCTGCGGGCGAGCTTCGACCATTGCGAATCGTTCGTGAAACTCGCGCACGGCGAGTTCGCGCTGACGATCACGGTGCCGCTTGGCCCGCTGCGCGCCCGCTACGACGTGCGCGCGCATGCGGCCGCCGAGCAGGGCGACGCCGAAGGTCGGCCGCGCCGGGTGCTCAACTTCAAGGCGCGGGCCGACGGCCTCGGCGCGCTGCGCGGCCAGGTCGAACTGGTGCTGACGCCGGATGACGATGCGAACGCCACGCGGATCGAATACGTGGTCTGGGCGACGGCGAGCGGGCCGCTCGCGGAGTTGCCGGCGCGGCAGATCGACAATGCGCTGCGCGAATGGACCGACACGTTCTTTCGCGAGTTCTGCGCGGTCGTGCAGGTGAAGCACGGTCTCGCGCCGAATCGCGCGCGCCCCCCGGCGCAGCGCCGCCAGCATGTCTTCCTGCGGCCGGCGTCGCTGGTGGCCGCGACGAAGCGTTCGCTGCCGCCGCACCTCGGCGGCGCGCTGAGCGGGCGGGCGGCGAGCGCGCTTCCGCATCGCGATTCGGGCACCGTGCCCGTATGGGCCTGGGCGGCGATGATCGTGTTCGTCGCGTTGCTGCTTTACGCGGCGCGCTGGATCAACGGCGGCTGAGCGGCTGCCCGGTTCCGCTTCGAGGCCTGCCCGCCACGCGAGCGGCCGGCGTCACTGTCCCGCGTCGGCACGGGCTCCGGCGCCGCGAAATTCCCTTCGATACGCAGACGGCGACGTGCCGAGCGCGCCCGCGAAATGCTGGCGCAGCGACACGCTCGAGCCGTAGCCGGCCGCCTGCGCGATCGCGTCGATCGACTGCCCGGTGGTTTCGAGCAGATGCTGCGCACGCGCAAGCCGTTCGGCCTGCAGCCACGCGGTGACGGTCGTGCCCGTCGCCTGGCGGAAGTGGCGCGTGAACGTGCGGCGGCTCATCAGCACGCGTTCGGCGAGCGAATCGACGCTGTGCGCGGCGTCGAGATGCGCGCGCACCCAGTCGAGCAGGCCCGCGAGCCGTGCATCGCGCGGGTGCGCGGCGACCGGCTGCGGCACGTATTGGGCCTGTCCGCCCTGGCGGTGCGGCGGGATCACGAGGCGGCGCGCGATCCGGTTCGCGGCGTCCGAGCCGAAGCGCCGCCGCACGACGTGCAGGCAGCAGTCGAGGCCGGCGGCCGTGCCGGCCGACGTCATCAGGTTGCCGTCGTCCACGTAGAGCACGTCGGGATCGAGTTTCACGCGCGGAAAGCGTTGGGCGAAATCGTCGGCCCACGCCCAGTGCGTGGTGGCCGGACGGCCGTCGAGCAGGCCGGCCGCGGCGAGCACGTAGGCACCGAGGCACAGGCCCACGAGCTCCGCGCCGCGCGCGGCGACCGCGCGGACCGCATCGAGCAGCGCGTCGGGCGGCGCTTCGTCCGGGTCGCGCCAGGACGGCACGATGACGATGTCCGCGTCGTCGAGCGCGTCGAGCCCGTACGGTGCGGTGATCGTGAAGCCGCCCGTCGTCGCGAGCGGGCCGCGCTCGGCCGAGCAGACGCGGAACTCGAACGCGGGCGACGCGGCCGCATCACGTTCCTTGCCGAACACGACCGATGGCACGGACAGGTGGAACGGACTGATGCCGTCGTACGCGATCACGGCGACGATGGTCGGAACGGACGGGGCGGGCGACGCGGCGGCGAGCATGGCGGATTCCGGAAAGGCGATGGCCCGATTTTATCGAAGAATGGCTATCGGGCCACTATCGGCATACGCGCTGCGGTCCGACAATGCATCCCATCGCACTGCTGGCCGCCCTGCTCCGGGGCGGGGCAGCGCCTCCCGACCAGGAGTCCGCCATGCTTGCCGCCGCGTCGCCCGCCGTCCCGCAATCCGCTTCCCGTCCCGCTGCCCGCCGCGCACTGATCGTGATCGACGTGCAGAACGAATACGTGACGGGCAACCTGCCGATCGAATATCCGCCGCTCGACGTGTCGCTCGCGAACATCGGCCGGGCGATCGACGCCGCGCACGCGGCCGGCGTGCCGGTGATCGTGGTTCAGCACGTCGCGCCGGCCGGTGCGCCGATCTTCGCGCCCGGTACCGACGGCGTCGCGCTGCACACGGTGGTCACCAGCCGCCCGTACGCGCACCTGATCGAGAAGGCGCAAGCGAGCTCGTTCGCCGGCACCGATCTCGCCGCGTGGCTCGACGCGCACGGAATCGACACGCTCGCGGTGACCGGCTACATGACGCACAACTGCAATGCGTCGACGGTCTATCACGCGGCGCATGCGGGGCTGAAGGTCGAATACCTGAACGACGCGACGGGCGCGCTGCCTTACGAGAACGAAGCGGGGGCGGTGAGCGCCGAAGAGATTCACCGCACGTACGCGGTGGTGTTCCAGTCGAATTTCGCGGCGGTGATGTCGACCGACGCGTGGATCGCGGGGCTCGCTGGCGCACCGATGCCGGCGCGCGATTCGGTCGCCGCGTCGAACCGGCGGGCCCGCGCGCGGCGCGCGAAGGCGGCCTGACCCGGCACGGCGACGCGGCGCGCGATGCGCCGTGCCGTCAGTCGCGGTCCTTCAGCATCGCCGGGCTGTAGCGCAGCATGTCGAAACAGCCGTCGACGAGCTTTTCCGCATGCTGCTCGGCGTCGATCTCGTCGGGCAGCATCAGCATGTCGCGCACGAAGCCGCTGACCAGTGTGTGCAGCATCAGCGTCGCGCGCCACGTGTCGAGCCGCTCGGGCAGCAGCTTGAGCCCCACGGCCACCGCGAGATCGGCGTCGATCATGTGCAGCGCCTCGCTCATCCCCGCGCGGTTGCGCTGCAGCAGCGGCTCCATGTCCGCGACGTACTCGCACTTCATGAACAGGATGCTGAACACGCGGCGCAGCTGCGGGTCGCGCTGCACGCCGAGCAGGCACCAGATCAGGATCTGGCGCACCTTCTCCAGCGGATTGCCGCCCGGCGCGTCGAGCGGCATCCGTTTCAACTCGTCGATCGGCAGGAACACGCGGTCGAACATCGCATCGAACAGTTCGCTCTTGTTCGCGAAATGCCAGTAGATCGCGCCGCGCGTCACGCCGGCGTGCTGCGCGATGTCCGCGAGCGACGTGTGCGACACGCCTTTCTCGAAGAACACGTGTTCGGCGGCGTCGAGAATGCGATTGCGCGTCTCGAGCGCCTCCTCCTTGGTACGTCTGACCATGTGCAGGCCTGATTGGATCGATCGTAGGTGAATATAGGGTCCGCAACCCCTCGTCGCCGTCACGCAGACGGGCTATGCTTGCTGCTGGTAACAATCTGTAAGACTGGACAGCGGGCGGAGTACAAACGGGCTTTTTACATACATTCGTGAATGTATATACAATACCACCCTACGATCGAATGACCCAAGTGGCAATCAGTTAATATCCCACTCTGCTGATTCCCGCCCTAGTACCAGTCCGCAGTTCGCGGCATCCCCGTCGGCACGGAGGTCTCGTGCCGACGTGCTGTATCTGGCAGTCCAGTAATTCAGGTGTTCGATCTGCGCCGCGAGGCGCATCCGTGTTGCGCTCCGGTCGGGCGTGGCACTTATTCCATTGGTTATACACAGAGGTCGCTCCATGCGCGTCGAACGGGTTCCATACCGCTTAATCACTGTCGCGACGGCCGCCGTTTTCCTGGCCGCGTGCGGGAAAAAAGAATCGGCACCGCCGCCGCAAACGCCGGAAGTCGGCGTCGTCACCGTCCAGCCGCAATCCGTACCGGTCTTCACCGACCTGCCGGGCCGCACCAGTGCATTCCTCGTCGCGCAGGTGCGCGCGCGGGTCGACGGCATCGTGCTGCGTCGTGAATTCACCGAGGGCACCGACGTCAAGGCCGGCCAGCGTCTCTACAAGATCGATCCGGCGCCGTACATCGCGGCCCTGAACAGCGCGAAGGCGACGCTCGCGAAGGCGCAGGCGAACCTCGTCACGCAGAACGCGCTGGTCGCGCGCTACAAGGTGCTGGTCGCCGCGAACGCGGTCAGCAAGCAGGACTACGACAACGCGGTCGCCACGCAAGGGCAGGCCGCGGCGGACGTCGCGGCCGGCAAGGCGGCGGTCGACACCGCGCAGATCAACCTCGGCTACACGGATGTCGTGTCGCCGATCACCGGCCGCGTCGGCATCTCGCAAGTGACGCCGGGCGCCTACGTGCAGGCGAGCCAGGCGACGCTGATGTCGACCGTGCAGCAGCTCGATCCGGTGTACGTCGACCTCACGCAGTCGAGCCTCGAAGGGCTGAAGCTGCGTCAGGACGTGCAGAGCGGCCGTCTGAAGACGACCGGTCCGGGCGCGGCGAAGGTGTCGTTGATTCTCGAAGACGGCAAGACCTATTCGGAGCCGGGCAAGCTGCAGTTCTCGGACGTGACGGTCGACCAGACCACCGGCTCGGTGACGATCCGCGCGGTGTTCCCGAACCCGAATCGCGTGCTGCTGCCGGGCATGTTCGTGCGTGCACGGATCGAGGAAGGCGTGAACGAGAACGCGTTCCTGGTGCCGCAGATCGGCGTCACGCACGACCAGAAGGGCCAGGCGATCGCGATGGTGGTGAACGCCAGCAACAAGGTCGAGCCGCGTCCGCTGAAGACCACCGGCATGCAGGGCCAGAACTGGGTCGTCGAAGGCGGTCTGCAGGCGGGCGATCACGTGATCGTGCAAGGCGTCGACAAGGTGCGCCCGGGCGCGACCGTGAAGACGGTCCCCGCGCAGCTCGCCCCGGCGGCCGATGCCGCTTCGGGCGCTGCTGCCCCCGCCGCGCCGGCCGCTGCCGGGTCCGGCGCCGCTGCCGCTTCCGGTGCCGCCGCATCGGGCGCCGCGCCGGCGAGTGCTGCCGCTGCTTCGAGCGCGAAATAACAGGGAGCCTGTTTCATGGCAAAGTTTTTTATCGATCGCCCGATCTTCGCGTGGGTGATCGCCATCATCCTGATGCTGGCCGGGGTTGCGGCGATCTTCACGCTGCCGATCTCGCAGTATCCGACGATCGCGCCGCCATCGATCCAGATCACCGCGAACTACCCGGGCGCTTCCGCGAAGACGGTGGAAGACACGGTGACGCAGGTGATCGAGCAGCAGATGAGCGGTCTCGACAACTTCCTGTACATGTCGTCGACGAGTGACGACTCGGGCAACGCAACGATCACGCTGACCTTCGCGCCGGGCACCAACGCCGACATCGCGCAGGTCCAGGTGCAGAACAAGCTGTCGCTCGCGACGCCGGTTCTGCCGCAGGTCGTGCAGCAGCTCGGTCTGTCGGTCACGAAGTCGAGCAGCAGCTTCCTGCTGGTGCTCGCCTTCAACTCCGAAGACGGCAGCATGAACAAGTACGACCTCGCGAACTTCGTGGCGTCGCACGTGAAGGATCCGATCAGCCGGCTGAACGGCGTCGGTACCGTCACGCTGTTCGGCTCGCAGTACGCGATGCGGATCTGGCTCGACCCGAACCGCCTGACCAACTACGGCCTCACGCCGGTCGACGTCAGTTCGGCGATCACCGCGCAGAACGTGCAGATCGCGGGCGGCCAGATCGGCGGCACGCCGGCCACGCCGGGCACCGTGCTGCAGGCGACGATCACCGAATCGACGCTGCTGCAGACGCC
Source organism: Burkholderia sp. EMB26 (assembly GCF_024730645.1). Classification (NCBI taxonomy): domain Bacteria; kingdom Pseudomonadati; phylum Pseudomonadota; class Betaproteobacteria; order Burkholderiales; family Burkholderiaceae; genus Burkholderia; species Burkholderia sp. EMB26. The sequence goes on along the minus strand of NZ_CP078070.1, from coordinate 2,955,475 downwards.
CGAGCAGTTCGGCAACATCCTGCTGAAGGTCAACCAGGACGGCTCGCAGGTTCGCCTGAAGGACGTCGCGCAGATCGGCCTCGGCGGCGAAAACTACAACTTCGACACGAAGTACAACGGTCAGCCGACCGCGGCACTCGGTATCCAGCTCGCGACCAACGCGAACGCGCTCGCGACCGCGAAGGCCGTGCGCGCGAAGATCGACGAGCTCGCACCGTTCTTCCCGCACGGCCTCGTCGTGAAGTATCCGTACGACACGACGCCGTTCGTGAAGCTGTCGATCGAGGAAGTGGTCAAGACGCTGCTCGAAGGTATCGTGCTCGTGTTCCTCGTGATGTATCTGTTCCTGCAGAACCTGCGGGCGACGATCATCCCGACGATCGCGGTGCCGGTCGTGCTGCTCGGTACGTTCGCGATCATGTCGATGGTCGGCTTCTCGATCAACACGCTGTCGATGTTCGGCCTCGTGCTCGCGATCGGCCTGCTGGTCGACGATGCGATCGTGGTGGTCGAGAACGTCGAGCGCGTGATGGCGGAAGAGGGGCTGTCACCGAAGGAAGCGACCCGCAAGGCGATGGGCCAGATCACCGGCGCACTCGTCGGCGTGGCGCTCGTGCTGTCGGCGGTGTTCGTGCCGGTGGCGTTCTCCGGCGGCTCGGTCGGCGCGATCTATCGTCAGTTCTCGCTGACGATCGTGTCGGCGATGGTGCTGTCGGTGCTGGTCGCGTTGATTCTGACGCCGGCGCTGTGCGCGACGATCCTCAAGCCGATCCCGCAAGGGCATCACGAAGAGAAGAAGGGCTTCTTCGGCTGGTTCAACCGCACGTTCAACAACAGCCGCGACAAGTACCACGTCGGCGTGCACCACGTGATCAAGCGCTCGGGCCGCTGGCTCATCATCTATCTGGTCGTGATCGTCGCGGTCGGGCTGCTGTTCGTGCGCCTGCCGAAGTCGTTCCTGCCCGATGAAGACCAGGGCCTGATGTTCGTGATCGTGCAGACGCCGTCGGGCTCGACGCAGGAAACGACCGCGAAGACGCTCGCGAACATTTCCGACTACCTGTTGAAGGACGAGAAGGAAATCGTCGAATCGGCGTTCACGGTCAACGGCTTCAGCTTCGCGGGTCGCGGCCAGAACTCGGGTCTCGTGTTCGTCCGCCTGAAGGACTACTCGCAGCGTCAGCATGCGAACCAGAAGGTGCAGGCGCTGATCGGCCGGATGTTCGGGCGCTACGGGAGCTACAAGGACGCGCTCGTGATCCCGTTCAACCCGCCGTCGATTCCTGAGCTCGGTACGGCTGCCGGCTTCGACTTCGAGCTGACGGACAACGCCGGTCTCGGCCACGACGCGCTGATGGCCGCACGTAACCAGCTGCTCGGGATGGCATCGAAGGACCCGACGCTGCAGGGTGTGCGTCCGAACGGCCTGAACGATACGCCGCAGTACAAGGTGAACATCGACCGCGAGAAGGCGAATGCGCTCGGCGTGACGGCGGATGCGATCGACCAGACGTTCTCGATCGCGTGGGCGTCGAAGTACGTGAACAACTTCCTCGACACCGACGGCCGGATCAAGAAGGTGTACGTGCAGGCCGATGCGCCGTTCCGGATGACGCCGGAAGACATGAACATCTGGTACGTGCGCAACGGGTCGGGCGGGATGGTGCCGTTCAGCGCGTTCGCGACCGGTCACTGGACGTACGGTTCGCCGAAGCTCGAGCGCTACAACGGTGTGTCGGCGATGGAAATCCAGGGTCAGGCCGCACCGGGCAAGTCGACCGGTCAGGCGATGGCCGCGATGGAAACGCTCGCGAAGAAGCTGCCGGTCGGTATCGGCTATTCGTGGACGGGCCTGTCGTTCCAGGAAATCCAGTCCGGTTCGCAGGCGCCGATCCTGTACGCGATCTCGATCCTCGTCGTGTTCCTGTGTCTCGCGGCGCTGTATGAAAGCTGGTCGATCCCGTTCTCGGTGATCATGGTCGTGCCGCTCGGCGTGATCGGTGCGCTGCTCGCGGCCACGATGCGCGGCCTCGAGAACGACGTGTTCTTCCAGGTCGGCCTGCTGACCACCGTGGGCCTGTCCGCGAAGAACGCGATCCTGATCGTCGAGTTCGCGCGCGAACTGCAGCAGACGGAGAAGATGGGGCCGATCGAGGCCGCGCTGGAAGCGGCGCGCCTGCGGCTGCGTCCGATCCTGATGACGTCGCTCGCGTTCATTCTCGGCGTGATGCCGCTCGCGATCAGCAACGGCGCGGGTTCGGCCAGCCAGCACGCGATCGGTACGGGCGTGATCGGCGGGATGATCACGGCGACGTTCCTCGCGATCTTCATGATCCCGATGTTCTTCGTGAAGATCCGCGCGATCTTCAGCGGCGAGAAGGAAGACGTCGACGAGGCGCTGCGCCTGGCTCAGGAGCACTCGCACCACGAAGAGAAGCCGGGCAACGGCGACGAAGGCAACAAGGGACAGTGATGATGCAAAAACACGCTTTGACTGCAATCGCAGTCGCGCTCTTTGCCACGGGCTGCACGATGGCGCCGCATTACAAGCGGCCCGACGCACCCGTCGCGCAGGCGTACCCGGCCAGCGGCGTCTACGCGACGCAGCCGGGCGCGGCCGGCGCGCGCAGCGCGAATGGCCAGGCGGCGACTGCCATCGGCTGGCGCGAGTTCTTCGTCGATCCGCGCCTGCAGCGGCTGATCGAGATCGCGCTGAAAAACAACCGCGACCTGCGCGTGTCGGTGCTCAATATCGAGGCCGCGCGTGCGCAGTACCAGATCACGCGTGCGGGGCTGTTTCCGACGCTCGACGGTACGGGTACGGGCAACCGTCAGCGTTTGCCGAATTCGCTGACGGCCGTGCCGGGCCGGAACATCACGACGACCTACAACGTCGGGCTGTCCGCGTCATGGGAACTCGACCTGTTCGGCCGCGTGCAGAGCCTGAAGGACCAGGCGCTCGCGCAATACCTGTCGACGTCGTACGCGCGGCAGGCGTCCGAGATCTCGCTGGTGTCGCAGGTCGCGGATCAATACCTGACGCTGCTGTCGACCGATGATCTGCTGAAGGTCACGGAGGACACGCTGAAGACCGCGCAGGCATCGTACGACCTGACCAAGCTGCAGTTCGACAACGGCACGGGCTCCGAGCTCGAGCTGCGTCAGGCGCAGACGGTGGTCGAGACGGCGCTCGCGAACCAGCAGGCGCAGGCGCGAGCCCGCGCGCAGGCGCTGAACGCGCTGGTGCTGCTGATCGGCGAGCCGCTGCCGGACGATCTGCCGGCGGGCATGCCGCTCGATGCGCAGAACCTGCTGACGGACGTGCCGGCCGGGTTGCCGTCGGACCTGCTGACGCGTCGTCCTGACGTGATGCAGGCCGAGCAGACGCTGCTGGCCGCGAATGCGAACATCGGCGCGGCGCGCGCGGCGTTCTTCCCGAAGATTTCGCTGACGGGCGCGTTCGGCACCGCGAGCCCGACGCTGGGCGGCCTGTTCAAGGCCGGCACGGCGGCGTGGTCGTTCGCGCCGAGCATCGCGCTGCCGATCTTCGAAGGCGGGCAGAACATCGCGAACCTCGATCTCGCGAACGTGCAGAAGCGCATCGAGATCGCGAACTACGAGAAGGCGATCCAGTCGGCGTTCCGCGAAGTGTCGGATGGTCTGGCCGCACGCGGCACGTACGACCAGCAGATCGCGGCGCTCGAGCGCAACGAGCACGCGCAACAGCGACGCTTCGATCTGTCGGACCTGCGCTACAAGAACGGTGTCGACAGCTACCTGTCGGTGCTGACCGCGCAGACGGATCTGTACGCCGCGCAGCAGTCGCTGATCAGCGCACGTCTGGCACGCTGGACGAACCTGGTCGACCTGTACCGCGCCCTGGGCGGCGGCTGGATCCAGCGCGCCGGCGAGACGCCGCGCGCGCCGGATGCGCCGGTCGATTACGACAAGGCGGCTGCACCGGCGCCCGCGTCGGCAACTGCGACGAACGGGTAAGCACCGAGAAGGCAGGCGCGGGTTATCGCGCTTGCGCTTCGAAGCGGCTGTATGCGGAAGCGAGAACGCCACGGACGAAGGTCCGTGGCGTTTTCTTTTGCGCTGCCGGATCGGGCGGGGGACGGGCGCTGTCGTCGTGACGATGCGTGCGCGGCGTTCCGCTGGTGCCGATCACGCCGACCGCACCAACCGCGTCACGCCTGGCGGTCAGTCGGCATTCCGCGTCATGCGCCGGCGATCCATCTGCTCGCGCGAAGCGCGTTCACCCCCGCATCACGCGTGGTCCCGCACCCCCAAAACAAAACGCCACGGCATGCCGTGGCGTTTCTCGTTACCGCCGTCACCGCTTCGCGCCATCGTCCGGCGCGGCGCGATCAGTGGTGCACGTCGGCGGGCCGTCCGTCGAAGTCGTGTCCGGCGCGACGGATGTCGCAGCGCGCATCCTTTTCGCCTTTCACGCCGTTGAACACGATGTTCAGGATCACGGCCGAGGCCGATGCCAGCAGGATGCCGCTATGCAGGATCGGTGCCAGCGCGGGCGGCAGCTTCGAGAAGAAGTGCGGCGACACGACCGGCACGAGGCCCATGCCGACGCTCACGGCGACGATGAACAGGTTGTGCGAGTTGTTCACGAAGTCGACCTTCGACAGCACCTTGATGCCGTTCGCGGCGACCATCCCGAACATCACGATGCCTGCGCCGCCGAGCACGAACGGCGGCACCGACGCGACGACCTGCGCCATCTTCGGGAACAGGCCGAGCAGCACGAGGATCACGCCGCCCGTCGCACACACGAAGCGGCTCTTCACACCCGTCACGCCGATCAGGCCGACGTTCTGCGAGAACGACGTATGTGGGAACGAATTGAAGATGCCGCCGATCAGCGTGCCGAGGCCGTCGACGCGCAGGCCGCGCACGAGGCGCTCCTGATTGACCGGGCGATCGACCATGTCGCCGACCGCGAGGAACATGCCGGTCGATTCGATGAACGTGACGAACATCACCGTGACCATCGTCACGATCGACAGCGGATCGAAGTGCGGCAGGCCGAAGTGGAACGGCATCACGAAGCCGACCCACGGCGCATGCGCGACGCCGTCGGTGTTCACGCGGCCGATCGCGAAGGCGATCGCGAAGCCGGCGACGATGCCGAGCAGCACCGAGATGTTCGCGACGAAACCGCGGCCGTACTTGTTGATCAGCAGGATCAGCGTGAGCACGAGCAGCGACAGGCCGAGATAGACCGGGCTGCCGTACTCGGGGTTGCCGACGCCGCCGGCTGCCCAGTTGATGCCCACTTCCATCAGCGACAGCCCGATCACGGCGATCACCGTGCCGACGACCACCGGCGGGAAGAACCGCAACAGCTTGCCGATCATCGGCGCGAGCACGATGCCGATGATGCCGGCCGCGATGGTCGAGCCGAAGATGTCGAGAATGCCGAGGCCGGGGTTCGTGCCGATCGCGATCATCGGGCCGACGGCCGCGAACGTGCAGCCCATGATGACGGGCAGGCGGATCCCGAAGATCCACAGGCCGAGCGTCTGGATCAGCGTGGCGATGCCGCACGAAAACAGATCGGCGCTGATCAGGAACGCGATCTGGTCTTTCGGCAGCTTGAGCGCGGCGCCGACGATAAGCGGCACGGCGACGGCGCCGGCGTACATGACGAGGACGTGTTGCAGGCCAAGCGTTACCAGCTTGCCGGTCGGCAGCACCTCATCGCACGGATGGACCGTGTTCGATTGCATCTGTCTCACTCCATGATCTTGTTTTCGGGGTGATACGAAGTTATTCGGAATGAATCCATGCAACAAGAGCACTGGGTTCTATTCCGTTCTTTGCTGGTTCGATATGCCATTTCGGCATGGAGCAGGGGGGCGATCATCGGGAAACTGCCGCAGGAGTGAGGTTCACCGGTTTTATAGCGCTTCAAAATAGCGCCGGCCCCCATGTCAAATATGGGCCGCTTTATGGTGTGTATCGGGTCGGCCGCATAGTGGCAAAAAGGGGGGGGCGGAAAGCGTGCCGGGTTAACCCGCGAGCGGCCGCTTTTGCGTGCAAGGTGCAGCCCGGTCAAACCCGCCGGCCGAGCGCCGTTTCGACGCGTCGACGTGACGGCAAAAAACGGGGCGCACATCGCGATCCCGTTATCATCGACATCCGTTCATACGAATCCCCCTCACGTCATGCGCCTGCTCGGAATCGACCTCGGCACCGGCTCCGTCAAACTCGTCACGCTCGATGCCGACGGCGTCGAACGGGCGGTCGCGAGCGAACCTTATGCGTTGTCGTCGCCGCAGCCGGGCTGGGCGGAAATCGCGCCCGACACCTGGTGGCAGGCGCTGGTGCGCGCGGCCGCGCGGCTGCCGGCCGACGAGCGGGCGCAGGTCGCGGCGATCGGCTTTTCGGGCCAGATGCATGGCGTCGTGCTGATCGACGCGGCCGGCCAGCCGGTGCGGCCCGCGCTGCTGTGGCCGGACACGCGCGCGGTGCGGGAGGCGGATGCAGCGAGCTGGCCGGCGTCCGGATCGCCCGTCGCCGGAGTGCCCGTCGCCGGGTTGCCCGTCGCCCCGAATCCCGTCGCGCCCGGCATGGCCGGCCCGCTGTTGCGCTGGCTGGCCACGCACGAACCCGCTGCGCTGCGCGCCGCGCGCTGGGCCGTGCAGCCGAAGGACTGGCTGCGCATCGCGCTCGGCGGCGATGTCGCGGCCGATCCGAGCGACGCGTGCGCAACCGCGCTCGCGACGCCCGACGGCGCGTGGGACAACGCATTGATCGACACGCTCGGCTTGCCGACCGACCGCTTCGCGCCGGTGCGTGCGTCCACCGCGCGCTGCGGCGTGCTCGGCGCGCAGGCTGCCGCCGCGCTCGGCCTGCCGGCCGGCGTGCCGCTCGCGACGGGCGCGGCCGATACCGCGTGCGCGGCGCTCGGCAGCGGGCTGGCCGTCGCAGGCGACGCGCTGCTGACGACCGGCAGCGGCGGGCAGATCGTCGTGCTCGCGGACGCGTTGCCGCCCGCGCGGCGCGGCTTGCATCGCTATCGTGAGGCGGCCGGCGGCGGCTATTACACGATGGCCGCGATGCAGAACGTCGGGCTCGCGCTCGAAGCCGTGCGCGGCTGGCTCGGCTACGCGCGATGGGCCGATGCATATGACGATGCGTTCGCGCAGCCGGCGTCGGAGCGGCTGTGCTTCCTGCCTTACCTGACCGGCGAACGTTCGCCATGGATGAACCCCGATGCGCGCGGCGGCTGGCTCGGCCTCGGGCTCGGCGACACGCGCGGCGCGATGATGCGCGCCGCGTTCGAAGGCGTCGCGTTCGCGTTGCGCGCGGGGCTCGATGCGATCCGCGACGCCGATCGCCGTGATGCCGTGACGACGCTGCGTCTCGCGGGCGGCGGCTCGGTCGATCCGCGCTGGCGCCAGTTGCTCGCCGACGCGCTCGGCGCGTCGCTGCACGCGATCGATTGCCCGAACGCCGCGACGCGCGGCGCCGCGTTGCTCGCGGGCGTCGCGATCGGACATTGGCGTGAAGATGCGTTGCGCGCGCTGGCGTCGACTGCGTCGCCGGTCGCGGCCCCGCACGACGATCGCCGGCTGGCGGCCCGCCACGCGCGCTTCGTCGATCTGTACGTTCGCACGGATGCATGGTTCACGACGGGCGTTTAAACTCGAACACTTGTTCTTTTGCGTCAGCGATGACGCATCCTGGCAAGCCGGCGACCGTTTCCCGCACGCGATGCGCGGCGGGAGCGGCCATCATGGCGAGCACGAGATTCTTTCGCCGTGCCACGCGGCACGGCTTCGACCGCTTTGCACGAAACCCCGGCCGGCGCCGACCCGCGGGCCGGGGCCGATCTCACAGACATACAGGAGTGACACGATGAAGACGAAAGCCGCGATTGCATGGAAGGCCGGTGCGCCGCTCACGATCGAGGAAGTCGATCTCGAAGGGCCGCGCGCCGGTGAAGTGCTGATCGAAGTGAAGGCGACGGGCATCTGCCACACCGACTACTACACGCTGTCGGGCGCCGATCCGGAAGGGATCTTCCCGGCGATCCTCGGCCATGAAGGCGCGGGCGTGGTGGTCGACGTCGGCCCCGGCGTCGGCACCGTGAGGAAGGGCGACCACGTGATTCCGCTCTACACGCCCGAATGCCGCGAGTGCAAGTTCTGCCTGTCGCGCAAGACCAACCTGTGCCAGAAGATCCGCGCGACGCAGGGCAAGGGCCTGATGCCGGACGCGACGTCGCGCTTCTCGCTCGACGGCAAGCCGCTGTTCCACTACATGGGCACGTCGACGTTCTCGAACTACATCGTCGTGCCGGAGATCGCGGTCGCGAAGGTGCGCGAGGACGCGCCGTTCGACAAGATCTGCTACATCGGCTGCGGCGTGACGACGGGCGTCGGCGCGGTCGTGTACTCGGCGAAGGTCGAGGCCGGTGCGAACGTGGTCGTGTTCGGCCTCGGCGGGATCGGCCTGAACGTGATCCAGGGCGCGAAGATGGTCGGCGCGGACAAGATCATCGGCGTCGACATCAACCCGAAGCGCGTCGAGCTCGCGAAGAAGTTCGGGATGACGCACTTCATCAACCCGAACGAGGTCGAGAACATCGTCGACCACATCGTGCAGCTGACCGACGGCGGCGCCGACTACTCGTTCGAATGCGTCGGCAACGTGAAGCTGATGCGCCAGGCGCTCGAGTGCACGCACAAGGGCTGGGGCCAGTCGTTCATCATCGGCGTGGCGGCAGCGGGCGAGGAAATCAGCACGCGCCCGTTCCAGCTGGTGACGGGCCGCGAATGGAAGGGCTCGGCGTTCGGCGGAGCACGCGGGCGCACCGACGTGCCGAAGATCGTCGACTGGTACATGGAAGGCAAGATCAACATCGACGACCTGATCACGCACACGCTGCCGCTCGAGCGGATCAACGAAGGCTTCGACCTGATGAAGGCCGGCGAGTCGATCCGCTCGGTCGTGCTGTACTGACCGGGAGCGAATCGTCATGCTCGAACTCGTTTCCTCGCATGCGTGCCACGGCGGCGAGCAGCGCTTCTACCGTCACGATTCGGCAGTCATCGGCCTGCCGATGAAGTTCTCGGTGTACCTGCCGCCACAGGCCGCGCACGGCCGCGTGCCGGCGCTGTTCTATCTCGCCGGGCTCACGAGTACCGACGAGACGTTCGCGATCAAGGCCGGCGCGCAGCAATACGCGGCGCAGCACGGCATCGCGCTCGTGATGCCCGATACGAGCCCGCGCGGCGCGGGCGTGCCGGGCGAGACGGATGCGTGGGACTTCGGCGTCGGCGCGGGCTTCTACGTCGATGCGACCGAAGCGCCGTGGTCGACGCACTACCGGATGGAGTCGTACGTGACGGGCGAGCTGCGCGAGCTCGTCGCGGCCGAACTGCCGATCGACGGCGCGCGGCTCGGCATCTTCGGCCACTCGATGGGCGGGCACGGCGCGCTGACGCTCGCGTTGCGTCATCCGGGGCTGTACCGGTCGGTGTCGGCGTTCGCGCCGATCGCCGCGCCGACGCGCTGCCCGTGGGGCGAGAAGGCGTTCTCCGGCTATCTCGGCGCCGATCGCGACGTGTGGAAGGCGCACGACGCGAGCGAGCTGGTCGCGCGCGCCGATGCGCCGAAGTTCGCGGACGGCATCCTCGTCGATCAGGGGCTGGCCGATCAGTTCCTCGCGAACCAGCTGAATCCCGACGTATTCGAAGCCGCGTGCGCGAAGGCCGGCCAGCCGCTGACGCTGCGCCGCCATCCGGGCTACGACCACGGCTACTACTTCATCTCGACGTTCATCGCCGATCACCTCGCGCATCACGCGCGCGTGCTGGCGCGGTGAGCAGGGGCGCAAGCCGGTAACGCACACGGCGCGCCGCACGCGATTGCGAGCGCATGAAAAAACGCCGGCGCTGCCCTCGGGCACGCCGGCGTTTTCTTTGATCGGCATCGGGCGGCGATGCGCCGGGCCGCGATCAGTTGCGTCGCAACAGGCTCGCGCCGTACACGAGCGCCGACAGCGCGGTGATCCAGAAGCTCGTCGGCCAGTCGGTGTGATACGCGAGCACGATGCCGGCCCACGCTTCGAACAGCGCGAACAGCGCGGCGAGCAGCACGCCCGTCGACAGTCGCGTCGACACATTCTGCGCGGCCGCCGCCGGCCCGACCAGCAGCGTGAACACGAGCAGCACGCCGACGATTTGCGTGGCCGCGGCCACCGCGAGCGCGCACACCGCGAGGAACAGCATCGACACCGTGCGCAGCGACACGCCCTTGGCTTCGGCCAGTTCGGGCTGCAGCGACGCGAACAGCAACGGCCGCGCGATCAGCGCGAGCGCGGCGAGGCTCACCGCGCCGATGCCCGCGAGCACCGCGAGCGTGTCGTGGCTGACCGCGAGCACGTTGCCGAACAGCAGTGCGGTGACCTGCGTCGCGAACGACGTGTAGAAGTGCAGGAACAACAGGCCGAAGCCGAGTGCGCCCGACAGGATCACGCCGATCGCGACGTCGCGGCCCGCGAGCTTTTCGCCGAGCGCGCCCATACCGATCCCGGCCGCGAGCGTGAAGCCGACCATCCCCCAGATCGGCGAGACGCCGAGCAGCACCGCGCCCGTCGCGCCGGTGAAGCCGACGTGCGACAGCGCGTGGCCGGCGAAGGTCTGCCCGCGCAGCACCAGGAAGTAGCCGACGATGCCCGCGAGCACCGCGACGATTCCCGACGCCGCGAAGGCGTTGATCATGAAGTCGTATTCAAACATCGTGCGAATGCCCGGGATGAGCGTGTCCGTGGTGGTGGTGGCCGTGGCCGCCGCCGTGCGAATGGCCGTCGTCGTCCTCGTGTTCGTGATCGTGCTTCTCGATCTCGACGTCGCCCGACATCACGAAGATCTTGCCGTTCACGCGCATCACGTCGATCGGCGATCCGTAGAGCCGCGACAGCACGGGTTTCGTGATCACCTCGTCGACGGTGCCGAGCGCCGCCACGCCGTTGCCGAGATACAGCACGCGGTCGAGCGCGTTCAGCAGCGGATTCAATTCGTGCGCGGAGAACAGCACGGTGATGCCGAGCTCGCGCTGCACGTTGCGCACGAGCTCGACGACGCCGCGCTGGTGGTTCGGGTCGAGGCTGATCAGCGGCTCGTCGAGCAGCAGCAGCTTCGGGTCGCCGAGCAGGCATTGCGCGAGCAGCAGCCGCTGCCGCTCGCCGCCCGACAGTTCGGACAGCGGGCGGCGCGCGAGCGACGGGCCGCCGACGAGGTCGAGCACGCGATCGACGTCGCAGCGCGTGGCCGCGTTCGTGTGCGGCAGGCCCCAGCGGTGGCCGTCGGCGGCCATCGCGACGAAGTCGTAGCCGCGCATCCGGCGGTTCGCGAGGCCGCTCCGGATCTGCGGCATGTAGCCGATCGACGGGTTGCCGCGCACGACCGGCACGCCGCCGACCGACAGCGTGCCGGCCGACACGGGCACGAGGCCGAGCACCGCGCGCATCAGCGTCGTCTTGCCCGCGCCGTTCGGCCCGAGCACGCCGACGAATTCGCCGGGCTCGATCGAGAAGCTGACGTCGCGCAGGATCGTGCGGCCGCCCAGTTCGAGCGTGACGCGATCGACGGCGAGGGCGTGGGGAGTGGCGGTCATGACGTTACGGTTGTCGGTTACTTGCCGGCTGAGAGCGCGTTGCCGAGCGCGGCGAGCTGGCCGCTCATCCATTGCTGGAAGGTCTTGCCGGCCGGCTGCGTCTCGGTGACGCTGACGGTCGGCACGCCGCCGTCGCGCGCGACCTTCAGCATGCGCTTGGTCATCGGCTCCTCGGCCTGGCTGTTGTAGATCAGCACGCGCACCTGCTTCTTGCGCAGATCGTTCTCGAATGCGGCGACGTCCTGCGCGCTCGCCTCGGTGTCGTTCATCGTCGCGAGCTGGAAGCGCTGGTTGCGCATGTCGAGGCCGATCGCGTCCGACATGTAGCCGAACACGGGCTCGGTGGCCGTCACGGGCACCCCCTTGAACTTGGCGCGCAGTGCGGCGACCTGGTCGTCGACGGGTTTCAGCGATGCGACGAACTTCTGCAGGTTCGCCTCGTATTCGGCCTTGTTCGCCGGGTCGGCGCGGCCGAGTTCGGCCGCGATCGCGCGTGCGGCCGCCGGCATCGTCGCCGGGTCGTACCACAGGTGCGGGTTGTCGCCGGCCTTCTTGCCGACGAGATCGGCGACGACGATCGTCGCGCGCTTCGCCTGTTTCGACGCGCCGAGCAGCTTGCCCATCCACGGATCGTAGTCGGCGCCGTTGTAGATCACGACCTGCGCGTGCTGGAGCGCGCGGGCCGTCTTCGGGCTCGCTTCGAACAGGTGCGGATCCTGATCCGGATTGCTGAGGATGCTGGTGACCGCGACGTGGCGGCCGCCGATCTGCGACGCGACGTCGCCGTAGAAATTCTCGGCGGCGACGACGTTGACGGTCGCGGCCTGCGCGACCACGGGCGCGGCGAACGACAGCGCGGCGACGGCGGCGGCCAGCCAGCGGACAGGCGACAGGGCGCGCCGCGGCGCGCGCTTCAGGGCAATGGACATGGAACTCCTCGTTGGAAGGGCGGCGCGTACGCCGCGATTCGGCGTCAGCGCTGTGCGGGCTTGCGCTTGCAGTGTCCGCACAGGCCGCTCAGCTCGACGACCTGGTGGTGGACTTCGAAACCGTGCGCGGGCTCGCTCGCGGACAACTGCTTCGCGAGGTCGCCGCCGGGAATCTCGACGGTGTCGCCGCACGAATCGCAGATCAGGAACTGGCCTTCGTGCGGCACGCCGATCTCGCAGCACGCGAAGAATGCGTTCTTCGATTCGATCCGGTGGATGAAGCCGTGCTCGACGAGGAAATCCAGCGCGCGATAGACGGTCGTCGGCGGCACCCGGCCGCGCTGCGGTTCGAGTTCGGCGAGCAGGTCGTACGCGCCGATCGGGCGTTGCGCGGCCAGCACGCGTTCGTAGACCTGGCGGCGCAGCGGTGTCCACGCGAGCCCGTGTTCGGCGGCGAATGCGTCGGCCCGGGACAGCCGGGCGTCAATGGGCGATGAGGTAGCCATGGCGTGAAGCAGGCGATGAAACACAGTACGGCGATGATATAACGTATCGCCGCGCCGTGCAGCGCGAATTCCGCGTTCCGCGTCGCTCCGTCCCCTTCATGACCGCTCCCACTGCGCCGCACCGTGCGCGCCGCACCTTGCCGCGCGGGCGCGACCGGGCGTCGCCATGCGCCGCCGTGCCGCAGCGCGTCATAGAAAGCCGTCGCGTCGTCTTGACAGCGCGTATCGCGTATCCGATCATTCGATCACCAACAGAGCAATTGATCGGTTTGCGAGCGTTCGCTCACCTCGTGACCGTCGTACAGCAGAACGAACCGGAGACAGCCAGTGAGACTGGAAGACAAGGTCGCGATCCTGACGGGCGCCGCAAGCGGCATCGGCGAGGCGGTCGCGCAACGCTATCTGGACGAGGGCGCGCGCTGCGTGCTCGTCGACGTGAAGCCGGCAGGCGGCTCGCTCGCGCGGCTGATCGAGGCCAACCCGGGCCGCGCGGTGGCCGTCACGGCCGACGTCACGCGCCGCGACGACATCGCGCGGATCGTCGCCACGGCGGTCGAGCGCTTCGGCGGCGTCGACATCCTGTTCAACAACGCGGCGCTGTTCGACATGCGCCCGCTCCTCGACGAATCGTGGGACGTGTTCGACCGGCTGTTCTCGGTCAACGTGAAAGGGCTGTTCTTCCTGATGCAGGCGGTCGCGCAGCGGATGGTCGAGCAGGGGCGCGGCGGCAAGATCGTCAACATGTCGTCGCAGGCCGGCCGTCGCGGCGAGGCGCTCGTTTCGCACTACTGCGCGACCAAGGCCGCGGTGATCAGCTATACGCAGTCGGCCGCGCTCGCGCTCGCGCCGCACCGGATCAACGTGAACGGCATCGCGCCGGGCGTCGTCGACACGCCGATGTGGGAGCAGGTCGATGCGCTGTTCGCGCGCTACGAGAACCGGCCGCTCGGCGAGAAGAAGCGGCTCGTGGGCGAAGCCGTGCCGCTCGGCCGCATGGGCGTGCCGGGCGACCTGACGGGCGCCGCGCTGTTCCTCGCGTCGGCCGACGCCGACTACATCACCGCCCAGACGTTGAACGTCGACGGCGGCAACTGGATGAGCTGACGTGGCGCCGCTCGCACGCGCCACCCGCCGGCCGGCCCGCGACGCCGCGGCCGCCGTCGCACGAGGAGGGCTCGCCTGATGGCCGAGATCGTCGTCGCCGGCGAACTGCTGGCGGAATTCGTCGCCGCCGAGCGCGGCCAGGGTTTCGATACGCCGGGCCTGTTCGCCGGGCCGTTCCCGAGCGGCGCGCCGGCGATCTTCGCCGACCAGGCCGCCCGGCTCGGCGCGCGCGTCGCGTATGCGGGCTGTGTCGGCCGCGATGCGTTCGGCGACGCGATCGTCGCGCGGCTCGCCCGCGACGGCGTCGACGTCGCGCGCATCCGCCGCGTCGCCCGCCCGACCGGCACCGCGTTCGTCGCGTATCGCGACGACGGCTCGCGCAGTTTCGTCTTCACGCTTTCCACCAGCGCGGCCGCGTGCGTCGATGCGTCCGACGTCGACACCGCGATGTTCGACGGCTGCCGCTACTTCCACGTGATGGGCTCGTCGCTGACGAGCGAATCGGCGATCGCCGCGGTGCAGCGCGGCGTGATCGAGGCTGCGCGCGCCGGCGCCAAGGTGTCGTTCGATCCGAACGTGCGGCCCGAAATGCTGAGTTTCCGCCCGATGCGCGCGGCCCTCGACGAGATGCTCGCCGCGTGCCACCTGTTCCTGCCGAGCGAAGCCGACCTGCCGTTCTTCTGCGGGCCGCAGCCGGCCGAGCGCGCGATCGCCGGCCTGCTCGCGACCCATCCGCTGCTCGAGCGGGTCGTGCTCAAACGCGGCGCGCAAGGCAGCGTCGCGTTCGAGCGCGCGCACCGGGCCGACGCGCCGGCGTTCGCGGTCGACGAAGTCGATCCGACCGGCGCCGGCGACTGCTTCGGCGGCACGCTGGTCGCGAGCCTCGTCGCGGGCTTGGCCGTCGACGTCGCGTTGCGTCGCGCGAACGCGGCCGGCGCGATCGCGGTCACGCGGCGCGGCCCGATGGAGGGCAACAGCAGCGCGGCCGAGATCGACCGCTTCCTGACCGAACGGGGGATCGCATGTCCGGCCTGACGACCGTTGCCGAACGCACGCGCACCGCGCATGCGGACACCGTGCTGCGGATGATCTTCGACGCGAACCGCGCGGACGCGCAGCGCGGCATCTATTCGGTCTGCAGCGCGCACCGGCTGGTGCTGGAGGCCGCGTGCGAAGCGGCGCGCGCGGACGGCTCGCCGCTGTTGATCGAGGCGACCTGCAATCAGGTGAACCATCTCGGCGGCTATACGGGCATGACGCCGGCCGATTTTCGTCGCGACGTCGATGCGATCGCCGCGCGCTGCGGGCTCGCGCCGTCGGCGCTCGTGCTCGGCGGCGACCATCTCGGCCCGAATCCGTGGCGGCACCGTCGCGCGGCCGACGCGATGCGTGAAGCGGCCGCGATGGTCGCGGCCTACGTCGAAGCCGGCTTCGAAAAGATCCACCTCGATGCGAGCATGGCGTGCGCCGACGATCCGGCACAGCTCGACGATCGCACGATCGCCGCGCGCGCGGCCGAGCTGTGCCGCGTCGCGGAAGACGCGGCCGCGCGCGTCGGCATCGCGCCGGTCTACGTGATCGGCACCGAGGTGCCGACGCCGGGCGGCGAGGTGAGCGGCGACGCAAGTAACGACGCGATCGCACGGATCGCGGTCACGCGCAGCGACAGCATCGCGGCGACGCTCGATGCGCACCGCCGCGCGTTCTCCGCGGCCGGGCTCGACGATGCGTGGACGCGCGTCGTCGCGGTCGTCGCACAGCCGGGCGTCGACTTCGACGATCGCCACGTGCTTGATTACGACAGTGCCAAGGCAGCGTCACTGGGCGCGAGTATCCTGCAGACACCGCGCCTCGTGTTCGAAGCGCATTCGACCGACTACCAGACCGAGGCGGCGCTCGCCGCGCTGGTGCGCGACCACTTCGCGGTGTTGAAGGTCGGCCCCGCGCTGACGTTCGCGCTGCGCGAGGCGCTGTTCGCGCTGACGTTCATCGAGGACGCGCTGATCGACGACGTCGCGCAGCGCTCGCGATTGCGCGACGTCGTCGATGCGGCGATGCGCGCGCTGCCCGAACACTGGGCGCCGTACTACCGCGGCGACGAGACCGCGCAGCGGCTCGCGCGCCAGTTCAGCTACAGCGACCGCATCCGCTATTACTGGCTGCAGCCGGCCGTCGCGGCCGCGGTCGAGCAGCTGTTCGACAACCTCGCGCGGCAGCCGGTGCCGGAGACGCTCGTCGCGCAGTGGCTGCCGGATGTCTACGCGGCATGCCGCGCGGGCGGCCTCGCGAAGGCGCCGCGCGCATGGGTGCGCCACCGGATACGCGACGTGATCGCGCACTATGCGCGCGCGTGCGGCATGCAGCGGCCGGCATGACGGGCCGCGAAGGAAACGACGCAACACCGACGCAAGACCGACGACATTTCGAACAATCACAGGAGACATGCCATGCAACGAAAGATGCTCGACGCCGCCGCCCGCTGTTTCGCCGGAGCCGCGCTCGCGACGGCGGCCTGCGCGGCGTCCGCCGGCACGCTGACGATCGCGACGCTGAACAACCCCGACATGATCGAGCTGAAGAAGCTGTCGCCGGCGTTCGAGAAGGCGAACCCCGACATCAAGCTGAACTGGGTGATCCTCGAGGAGAACGTGCTGCGCCAGCGCGCGACGACCGACATCACGACCGGCAGCGGCCAGTTCGACGTGATGGCGATCGGCACCTATGAAACGCCGCAGTGGGGCAAGCGCGGCTGGCTCGCGCCGATCACGGGCCTGCCGGCCGATTACGACCTGAACGACATCGTGAAGACCGCACGCGACAGCCTGTCGTACAACGGCCAGCTCTACGCGCTGCCGTTCTACGTCGAAAGCTCGATGACGTTCTACCGCAAGGACCTGTTCGCGGCGAAGGGGCTGAAGATGCCTGACCAGCCGACCTACGACCAGATCGCCGAATTCGCGGACAAGCTCACCGACAAGTCGAAGGGCACCTACGGGATCTGCCTGCGCGGCAAGGCCGGCTGGGGCGAGAACATGGCGTACGTGTCGACGGTCGTGAACACGTTCGGCGGGCGCTGGTTCGACGAGAACTGGAACGCACAGCTCACGTCGCCCGAATGGAAGAAGGCGATCAATTTCTACGTGAACCTGCTGAAGAAGAACGGCCCGCCCGGAGCGAGCTCGAACGGTTTCAACGAGAACCTGACGCTGACCGCGTCCGGCAAGTGCGCGATGTGGATCGACGCGACGGTCGCGGCTGGGATGCTCTACAACAAGCAGCAGTCGCAGGTGGCCGACAAGATCGGCTTCGCGGCCGCGCCGGTCGCCGCGACGCCGAAGGGCTCGCACTGGCTGTGGGCATGGGCGCTCGCCGTGCCGAAGACGTCGAAGCAGCAGGACGCCGCGCGCAAGTTCATCGCATGGGCGACGTCGAAGCAGTACATCGAGATGGTCGGCAAGGACGAAGGCTGGGCGTCGGTGCCGCCGGGCACGCGCACGTCGACGTATCAGCGCGCCGAGTACAAGTCCGCCGCGCCGTTCTCGGACTTCGTGCTGAAGGCGATCGAGACGGCCGACCCGAACGATCCGTCGCTGAAGAAGGTGCCGTACACGGGCGTGCAGTACGTCGGGATTCCTGAATTCCAGTCGTTCGGCACGGTGGTCGGCCAGTCGATCGCGGGCGCGGTCGCGGGCCAGATGTCGGTCGACCAGGCGCTCGCCGCGGGCCAGGCCGCGGCCGACCGCGCGGTGCGGCAGGCCGGCTACAAGAAGTAACGCGCAAGCCGTCGCGCGGCCCGCGTCGTGCGCCGTGGCACACGGCGCGGGCCGGCGAGGCGGACAGGCGGGCGGCCGTTCGCGCCCGCGCATCAACCGGAGGGACTCCGATCATGCGTCACCTGCGTCTTCCCCTGAGTCACGCTCACGCGCCGTCGGTCGGCGACGCGTCGTCGCCGCCCGGCGCGCCGCGCCGCGCGCGCGGCGGCGCGAGCTGGCTCGTGTCGCCGTCCGTCGCGGTGCTGCTGCTGTGGATGTCGATTCCGCTCGCGATGACGATCTGGTATTCGTTCTCGCGCTACAACCTGCTGAACCCGGACGTGAAGGGCTTCGCCGGGTTCGACAATTACCGCTTCCTCGCGACCGATCCGTCGTTCCTGCCCGCGATCTGGCACACGCTCGTGCTGATCGGCGCGGTGCTCGCGATCACCGTGGTCGGCGGCGTGCTGATGGCCGTGCTGTTCGACCGCAAGTTCTACGGGCAGGGCGTCGCGCGCCTGCTCGCGATCGCGCCGTTCTTCGTGATGCCGACCGTCTCCGCGCTGATCTGGAAGAACATGATCCTGCATCCGGTGTACGGGCTCGTCGCGAACGCGATGCGCGCGCTCGGGATGACGCCGATCGACTGGTTCGCCGATTACCCGTTGACCGCGGTGATCATCATCGTCGCGTGGCAATGGCTGCCGTTCGCGTTCCTGATCCTGTTCACCGCGATCCAGTCGCTCGACCAGGAGCAGAAGGAAGCCGCGCGCATCGACGGCGCCGGCCCGATCGCGATGTTCTTCTACATCACGCTGCCGCACCTGAAGCGCGCGATCGCCGTGGTCGTGATGATGGAGACGATCTTCCTGCTGTCGATCTTCGCGGAAATCTACACGACGACCGGCGGCGGCCCCGGCGACGCGACGACCAACCTGTCGTACCTGATCTACGCGCTCGGCCTGCAGCAGTTCGACGTCGGCCTCGCATCCGCGGGCGGCATCATCGCCGTCGTGGTCGCGAACGTCGTGTCGTTCTTCCTCGTGCGGATGCTCGCGCGCAATCTGAAAGGGGAATACGAGAAATGAGCGACCTGACCTTCTCGGGCCGGCGCGCGCCGGCCGCGTTCGACCTCGTGCGGCGCGTGCTGCCCGGCACGCTCGCGTGGCTGATCGCGCTCTTGCTGTTCTTCCCGATCTTCTGGATGGCGATCACCGCGTTCAAGACCGAGCAGCAGGCGTACGCGTCGACGCTGTTCTTCATGCCGACGCTCGACAGCTTCCGCGAGGTGTTCGCGCGCAGCAACTACTTCGCGTTCGCGTGGAATTCGATCCTGATCTCGGCCGGCGTCACGGTGATCTCGCTGCTGTTCGCGGTGCCGGCCGCGTACGCGATGGCGTTCTTCCCGAACCACCGCACGCAGAAGGTGCTGCTGTGGATGCTGTCGACCAAGATGATGCCGTCGGTCGGCGTGCTGGTGCCGATCTACCTGCTGTGGAAGAACGCGGGGCTGCTCGATACGGTGTCGGGGCTCGTGATCGTCTACACGCTGATCAACCTGCCGATCGCGGTGTGGATGACCTTCACGTACTTCAACGAGATCCCGAAGGACATCCTGGAGGCCGGGCGCATCGACGGCGCGTCGACGTGGCAGGAAATCGTCTACCTGCTGATGCCGATGGCGCTGCCGGGGCTCGCGTCCACCGCGCTGCTGCTCGTGATCCTGTCGTGGAACGAGGCGTTCTGGAGCATCAACCTGTCGAGCTCGAACGCCGCGCCGCTGACCGTGTTCATCGCGTCGTACTCGAGCCCCGAAGGGCTGTTCTGGGCGAAGCTGTCCGCCGCGTCGCTGCTCGCGGTCGCGCCGATCCTGATCGTCGGCTGGCTGTCGCAGAAGCAGCTCGTGCGCGGGCTCACGTTCGGGGCGGTCAAATGAGCGCGGCAAATCATGGCGTGAACGTGCTGATCTGCGACTGCGACGGCGTGCTGATCGACAGCGAGGCCGTGGCCGCCGACGTGATCGTGCGCGAACTCGATGCGCGCTGGCCGGGCGTCGACGCGCGGCCGGCCGTGATGCCGCTGCTCGGGCTGCGCATCGAGCGCGTGCTGGCCGGGGCGGCCGATGCGGTCGGCCGCACGCTGTCGGCCGACGACGTCGACGCGATCCGCCGCGCGGTGGAGGCCGCGGCCGTCAACGCGCCGATGGTCGACGGCATCGATGCGGCGCTGGCCGCGATTCGACTGACGACGGCCTGCGCGAGCAACAGCTATCGCGCGTACGTCGAGGCGGCGCTCGCACGCACCGGCCTCGCGCGCTTTTTCGGCGACCGGCTGTTCTGCGCGGATTCGGTCGCGCGGCCGAAGCCGGCGCCGGACGTGTATCTGGCGGCCGCGCGCACGCTCGGCGCGGCGCCCGCGAATTGCCTGGTCGTCGAGGACAGCGTGACCGGCATCACCGCGGCGGCGGCGGCCGGCATGACCGTGCTCGGCTTCGTCGGCGGCGGGCACGCATCGGCGGCCCAGATCGACGCGTTGCGCAGCATCGGCGCGCGTCACGTATTCGACGACATGCACGAACTGCCCGGCTACGTCGCGCGCTGGCAGGCGACGGGCGCGGTGCTGCCCCACTAGCAACGATCAGGCGCTGCCTGCACGGCGGCGCATCACGAACGAACGGAGACAGATCATGGCAAGCGTGCTCCTGCGCAACATCGCGAAGCGCTACGACGACACCGAAGTGCTGCGCAACGTGAACCTCGACATCGCCGACGGCGAATTCGTCGTGTTCGTCGGCCCGAGCGGCTGCGGCAAATCCACGCTGATGCGGATGATCGCCGGCCTCGAGGACATCTCGAGCGGCGACCTGCTGATCGACGGCGCGAAGGTCAACGACGTGCCGAGCGCGAAGCGCGGCATCGCGATGGTGTTCCAGTCGTATGCGCTGTATCCGCACATGACGCTGTACGACAACATGGCGTTCGGCCTGAAGCTCGCGGGTGCGAAGAAGCCCGAGATCGACCAGGCCGTGAAGCAGGCCGCGAAGATCCTGCACATCGACCACCTGCTCGATCGCAAGCCGAAGCAGCTGTCGGGCGGCCAGCGGCAGCGCGTCGCGATCGGCCGCGCGATCACGCGCAAGCCGAAGGTGTTCCTGTTCGACGAACCGCTGTCGAACCTCGACGCCGCGCTGCGCGTGAAGATGCGGCTGGAGTTCGCGCGGCTGCACGACGAGCTGAAGACGACGATGATCTACGTGACGCACGACCAGGTCGAGGCGATGACGCTCGCCGACAAGATCGTCGTGCTGTCGGGCGGCGCGGTACAGCAGGTCGGCACGCCGAATGCGCTGTATCACGCACCGGCGAACCTGTTCGTCGCGGGCTTCATCGGCTCGCCGAAGATGAACTTCCTGAAGGGCGCGGTCGAATCGGCCGATGCGGGCGGCGTGCTGGTGCGCTTCGACAGCGGCGAGACGCAGCGCGTGGCGGTCGACGCGGCGGGGCTGCAGCGCGGCGCGGCGGTGACCGTCGGCGTGCGGCCCGAGCACCTGCTGGTCGATGCGGCGGCGGCCGGCGTCGCCGCGCGGACGATGGCGGTCGAATCGCTCGGCGATGCCGCGTATCTGTATGCGGAGTCGGCCGTCGCGCCGGACGGGCTGATCGCGCGGATTCCGCCGCTCGACACGTACCGCACCGGCGAGGCGCTGCGCGTGCATGCGCAGCCCGAGCACTGCCACCTGTTCGACGAAAACGGGCAGGCGTTCCGGCGGCTGAGCGCGCACGCGAAGGCGGCGTGACGGCGGCGCGCCGGTTACAGCCGCAAATGCTCGGCCATGTAGTCGACGAACGCGCGCAGCTTGGGCAGCGGATGGCGGCCGGACGGCCACAGCACGTAGAACGGCGTGCGGCTCGCGACGTGATCGTCGAGCACTGCGCGCAGCCTGCCGTCGGCGAGCGTGTCGCGCACGAAGAACTCGGGCAGGCACGCGATGCCGAGCCCGCGCAGCGCGAAGCACAGGCGCGTCTCGGCGTTGTTGCTGACCATCGAGACGGGTACCTCCGGCGGCGTGCCGGCGCGCGGCGCGCGCAGCGGCCAGATCTCGAGCTTGCCGCTGCTCGGGAATCGGTAATGCAGGCAGCGGTGCTGCGCGAGGTCGGCCGGCGTGCGCGGCGTGCCGTGCCGTTCGAGATAGTCGGGCGACGCGACCAGGTGCTGGCGGAAGTGGCCGAGCAGCCGCGACGACAGTCGGGAATCGGTCGGATGGCCGGTGCGCAGTACCACGTCGAAGCCTTCGTCGATCACGTCGACGATCCGGTCGCTGAAATCGATGTCCAGCTCGATCTCCGGATACGCGGCCATGAAGTCGGCGAGCACCGGCAACAGCAACGTGCCGATCGTCGGCAGGCTCACGCGCAGCCGCCCGCGCGGCGCCTCGACGCTCTGCGTGAGTTCCCGCTCGGCCGCGTCGATTTCGGCGATCACGCGCCGGCATCGTTCGAGAAAGCGCGCGCCTTCGGCCGTCAGCGTGATGCTGCGCGTGCTGCGGTGAAAGAGCCGCACGTTCAGGCGTGCCTCGAGCCGCGCGATGCGCTTGCCGATCGCCGACGCCGACAGTCCGAGCGCACGGCCGGCCGCGACGAAGCTGCGCGTTTCCGCGACCTGGACGAACACGACGAAGCCGCCAAGATTTTCCATGCAGGTTCTCGATTACGGACACCCATGTCCGGAGTGTCCGGAACTCTAACCCGATTTTTCTTCTCGTGCCGGCTCCCTACGATGGGCGTTCCTTCACTGTTCGAGGTCACGCCATGTCATCACTGCCTGTCACCGCCCGCCGCGCCGAACCGGATGCCGCGCTGCGCGCCCGGCTCGATGCCGTGCTCGACCGCGCGCTGGCCGATGCGCGCGCGGTCGGCGCGGTCGTGCTGGTCGCGCGCGACGGCGAATTGCGTTATGCACGCGCGGCCGGGCTGGCCGATCGCGAAGCCGGCACGCCGATGCGCGAGGACACGCTGTTCCGGCTCGCGTCGGTATCCAAGCCGATCGTGACGGCCGCCGCGATGCGGCTGGTCGCGGCATCGAAGATCGGGCTCGACGAGCCGGTCGCGCGCTGGCTGCCCGCGTTCACGCCGACGCTCGCGGACGGCACGCCGGCGAACATCACGCTGCGGCATCTGCTGTCGCATACGGCCGGGCTCGGCTATCGCTTTCTCGAAGCCGACGCCGACGGCCCGTATGCGCGCGCGGGCGTGTCCGACGGGATGGACCGCGCGAGCCTGTCGCTCGCCGAGAACGTCCGGCGCATCGCCGGCGTGCCGCTGCAGTTCGCGCCCGGCACGTCGTGGGGCTACTCGCTTGCGACCGACGTGGTCGGTGCGCTGATCGAGGCGGTCGACGGCCGGCCGCTCGCCGACGCCGTGGCGGCGCTCGTGACGACGCCGCTCGGGATGACCGACACGGCATTTTTCACGCATGACGCGGCGCGTCTGGCGACGCCTTACGTCAGTACGCCCGACGTGCCGCGCCGGATGGCGGACGACGATCTCGTGCCGGTATTCGACGGCACGGTGGGCATCCGCTTCGAGCCGGCGCGCGCGTTCGATGCGACCGCGTGGCCGTCGGGTGGCGCGGGCATGGTCGGCACCGCGCACGATTGCCTGACGCTGCTCGATACGCTGCGCACGGGCCTCGACGGCTGGCTCGCACCGCGCTGGATCGACGAGATGGCGCGGGTGCAGCCTGGTGCGCACGACCTGCCCGACGCGCCGGGGTTTGGCTTCGGGCTCGGCTTTTCCGTGCTGCACGACCCGGTGGCCGCGCAATCACCGGAATCGGTCGGCACCTGGCGCTGGGGCGGTGCGTACGGGCATGCGTGGTTCGTCGACCGCGCGGCCGGGCTGACGGTCGTCGCGCTGACCAATACGTTGTACGAAGGGATGCACGGGCGCATCGTCACCGACGTGCGCGATGCGGTGTATGGCGTCGGCGACCGGAGCGCGCGATGAGCGAGTGCGCATCCGTCTCCGACCGCGCCATCGATCGTGTGGCAGATCCGTCCACGCCGGCCCGCGCACGCTTGCCCGTCGCGAACCTGCTCGCGCTCGCCACCGCCGGCTTCATCACGGTGCTCACCGAAGCCCTGCCGGCCGGCCTGCTGCCGCTGATGAGCGCCGACCTGCACGTGACCGAGGCGCTGATCGGCCAACTGGTGACCGTCTACGCGCTCGGCTCGATCGTCGCGGCGATCCCGCTCGTCGCCGCGACCCGTGCGATGCGCCGGCGCCGGCTGCTGCTCGCGGCGCTGGCCGGCTTCGTCGTCTCGAATGCGCTGACGGCCGGGTCGCCGTATTACGCGCTCACATTGGCGGCGCGGTTCGTCGCGGGGATGTCGGCCGGGCTGCTGTGGGCGCTGCTCGCGGGCTACGCGAGCCGGCTGGTCGACCCGTCGCTGCGCGGCCGTGCGATCGCGATCGCGATGCTCGGCATACCGGCGGCGATGTCGATCGGCATTCCGGCGGGCACCGCGCTCGGCGCGATGTTCGGCTGGCGCATCGCGTTCGCGGGCATCACGCTCGCGGCGCTCGTGCTGATCGGCTGGATCCGGCTGCGTGTGCCCGACTATCCGGGGCAGGCGGCCGGCGCGCGCGAGCCGGTGCTCGGCGTGATGACGCTGCCCGGCGTGCGGCCGGTGCTGGCGGTGATGTTCGCGTACGTGCTCGCGCACAACCTGCTGTACACGTACGTCGCGCCGTTCCTCGCGGGCGTGCGGATGGGCGCGCAGGTCGACGTGGTGCTGTTCGTGTTCGGCGTCGCGTCGCTGGTCGGCATCGCGCTGACGGGCGCGTGGATCGGCGCCGCGCAGCGACGCCTGACGCTCGCCAGCATCGCGCTGTTCGCGCTGGCGGCGGCGATGCTCGGCGCCGGCTCAGGGATGACGGTCGTCTATGCGGGCGTCGTGCTGTGGGGGCTCGCGTTCGGCGGCGCGCCGACGCTGTTCCAGACGGCCACCGCGAACGCGGCGGGGGAATCGGCCGACGTCGCGCAGTCGATGCTCGTGACGGTCTGGAATCTCGCGATCGCCGGTGGCGGCATCGCAGGCGGGATGCTGCTCGGCGCGACGGGCGCCGGCGCGATTCCGTGGGTGCTCGTCGTGCTGCTGGCGCTGGCGTGGGTCGGCGCGTGGCGCGCCCGCCGCCATGCATTTCCGGCACCGCGCGCGGCCTGAGCCGGCGTGCGCGATGGCGACGTCGGCGTCAGGCCGCCTTCGCGGCGAGCGCGGCGCGCGCGCAGGTTTCGTCGGTGACGAGCCCCGACAGCCAGCCGCCGCGCAGCGCGGCAATCACCGCGTCGTGTTTCTTCGGGCCGCCGGCGAACGCGATCGTCGGCAGCTTCGGCGGCGTCGCGAGCGCGACGCTCGTCACGCGCGCGCTGGTCGACACGGTGATCTGCGTGCCCTGCGCGTCGATCGGCACGCCGAGCAGTTCGGCCACCGCGCCGAGCGCGGTCATCTCGTCGCGCTCCTGTTCGGTGATGAAGCCGTCTTCGTAGAGCGGGCAGTGCGGGCCGATGTTGCCGATCCCGACGAACGCGACGTCGGCCTTGCCCGACAGCGCCTCGACGATCCGGTACAGCCGGTGATTGCACCACTGCGCGCGTTCGGCGTCGCTGTCCGCGAACAGCGGCGCAGGCAGCAGGAAGTGCTTGCTGCCGGTTTTCTCGGAGATGTACTGCGCGACGTCGTAGCGGTTCGACGAGCCGTCGGCCGCGATCGCGCCGACCATCGATACGAGCCGGTGCTGCGGGCGGTCGATTTGCGCGATCTGCGCGACCGCGGCCTTCAGCGTCCGGCCGCTGCTGACCGCGATCACCATCGGCCGCGTTTCGTTCAGGTAGCGCTCCATCACCTGCGCGCCGGCGACCGCGAGCTTGCGGTCGATCGCGTCGGGCGCATCGGCGTCGACCGGCACGACTTCGCACATCGCGAGGCCGTAGCGTTTCGACAGTTGCGCGCCGAGATCGAGGCAGTCGGCGAGCCGATGGTCGACGCGCACGCGGATCAGGTTCTTCTCGACCGCGAACGCGACGAGGCGCTGTGCGACGGGGCGCGACACCTGCAGCTTTTCGGCGATTTCGTTCTGCGTGTCGCCCGCGACGTAATAGAGCCACGCGGCGCGCGTGGCGAGATCGAGTTTTTCTGAGGACTTGGACACGATAGCGATTCGGTTCGGATCTGGGGGCCGCCCCGCGGACCGGCCGGCGGGCCGCATGACGGCATCCACTGTACCGCATGTCGCGCGCGCGGCCGGCGGCCGGTCGCGCGAGCGCGGCGCCTACGCGAGTCGTGCGCGCGACGGTTCGTACAGCGGCCGGACGTGGCGGTACAGCGTGCGGAACGCGTCGAGGCGTTCGCGCAGCCGCGCATGGCGGGCGGCGTCCGGCGCGTATTCGGCGCGTACCGGCGGCTTGGTCAGCACCGTATGCGGATCGCCGCCGACGGCCAGCCAGCCGAGCCGTGCCGCGCCGAGCGCCGCGCCGGTTTCGCCGCCGCCGTGCTGACGCGTGCGCACGTTCAGCGCGTCCGCGATCAGTTGCGCCCAGAACGCGCTGCGGGCGCCGCCGCCGATCAGCGACAACTGGTCGGTCTCGACGCCGGCCGCGTGCAGCGCGTCGAGACCGTCGGCGAGGCCGAGCGTCACGCCTTCGAGCACCGCGTAGCCGAGGTGCGCGCGGTCGGTTGCGTGCGTCATGCCGAAGAACGCGCCTTGCGCGTACGGATCGTTGTGCGGCGTGCGCTCGCCCGACAGGTAGGGCAGGAACAGCGGCGCCGCCGCGAGTGCGTCGGCGTCGAGCGCCTCGACTTCGGCGAGCAGCGCGGGCTCGTCGGTGCCGGTCAGCTTGCAGACCCAGCGCAGGCAACTCGCGGCCGACAGCACGACGCTCATCAGTTGCCAGCGGTCGGGAATCGCATGACAGAACGCATGCACGGCCGACGCGGGGTTCGGCATGAAGCGGTCGCCGACCACGCTCAGCACGCCGGACGTGCCGAGCGACACGAAGCCGTCGCCCGCGTGGATCGCGCCGATGCCGAGCGCGCTCGTCGCGTTGTCGCCGCCGCCGCCCGCGACCACGACGGCCTCGGACAACCCCAGTTCGCGCGCGACGTCCGCGCGCAACGTGCCGGACGGCGCGTTGCCTTCGACGATGCGCGGCATCTGCCCGCGCGTCATCCGGCACGCGTCGAGCAGCGCATCGGACCAGTCGCGGCGCGCGACGTCGAGCCACAGCGTGCCGGCCGCGTCCGACGGATCGGACACTTTCGCGCCGGTCAGCCGGAATCGCAGGTAGTCCTTCGGCATCAGCACGCACGCGGTCGCCGCGAACACGTCGGGCTCGTGCTTCGCGACCCACAGCAGTTTCGGCGCGGTGAAGCCGGGCATCGCGAGGTTGCCGGCCAGTGCGTGGAGATCGGGCGCGCGTTCGGTGAGCAGCGCGCATTCGTCGGCGCTGCGCATGTCGTTCCACAGGATCGCGGGGCGCAGCACGCGATCGTCGCGGCCGAGCAGCACGGCGCCGTGCATCTGGCCCGACAGGCCGATGCCGCGTACCTGCGCGAACGCCTGCGGGTGCCGTTCGCGCAGCGCGGCGAGCGCGGCGAGCGTGCCTCGCCACCAGTCGTCCGGATGCTGTTCGGCCCAGCGCGGATGCGGTCGCGACACGCTGAACGGCGAGCCGGCGGTGCCGACGACCGCGCCGTCCGGGGCGAGCAGCAGCACCTTCACTTCCGAGGTGCCGAGGTCGATGCCGAGATACATGAGCGATCCGTTCCGTCAGAGAGGAGCCGCTACTTTAGCCGTGCCGCACGGCATGTGCCAAGCGGGTTCGCCCGGTGGCGCGGCCGGGCGCCGCGCGCGGGTCATCAGCGTGCGGCGAGCCATGCGTCGACGCGCGCGAGCCCGGCGCGCAGCGCGTCGAACAGCGCCGCGTTGCCGGCGAGCGAGCCCCACAGCGCGCGGTTCGCGCCGAGCGCGACAACGGGGTCTGAGGCCCCGACGATCGCGCGGGCGCTGCTGTCGTCCATCACGCCGTCCTGGTACGCATACGGCAGCGTGCCGCGCGCCCAGCGTTCGAGAAAGCGCAGGAACAGTGCGGGCAGCACGGCGGTGGCAATGGGTGCCGCGCCGCGCGCGAACGATTCGACGAGCGTCGGCGCGATGAAACCGGGGATCTTCGAGAAACCGTCGGCCGCGACGCGCTGGTTCGTGTCGAGCACGTACGGATTGCCGAAGCGCTCCAGCACGACGTCGCGGTAGCGCGCGAGATCGAGCGGGCTCGGCGTGAGGCACGGGATCACGTCCTGCGTCACGTAGTCGTGCGCGAAGCGGCGGATCGCCGGGTCGTGCGTGCCTTCGTGGATGTAGGTATGGCCCGCGAGCGTGCCGGCCCATGCGATGCAGCTGTGCGTCGCGTTGAGGATGCGGATCTTCGCTTCCTCGTACGGATGCACGTCGTCGACGAGTTCGGCGCCGGCCAGCTCCCAGCGTGGCCGGCCGGCCGCGAAACGGTCCTCGATCACCCACTGGATGAACGATTCGCCCATCACCGGGCACGCATCGTCGACGCCGGTGGCCGCGAGGACGCGCTCGCGCACGTCGGCGGTCGGGCGCGGCGTGATGCGGTCGACCATCGCGCTGGGCGTCGCGACGTGCGCATCGAACCACGCGAGCAGGCCGCCTTCGCCGCGCCGTTCGAGGAATTCGCGCATGCCGGCGCGAAAGCGAGCGCCGTTGTTGCGCAGGTTGTCGCAGCTTTGCAGCGTGAGCGGGCCCGCGCCGCGCTTCACGCGTTCGGCGAGCAGCGCCGCGAGCGCGCCGTACAGCGTCGTGCGCGCGCCCTGCAGGTCGGCGGCGAGATCGGCATTGGCGACGTCGAGCCGGTTGTGTTCGTCGAGGTAGTAGCCGCCTTCGGTGACGGTGAACGACACGATCCGGCAGGCCGGATCGGCGCCGGCGTCGATCAGTGCGGCAAGGTCGATCGACCACGGCAGCACGCGCGTGATCGCGCGGATCGTCTCGTACGCGCGCTCGCCCTGCGGGGTGACGGTTTCGAGCGTGTACGCGCCGTGCTGCGCGGCGAGCGCGTCCATCGTCGCGCGCATGTCGTCGCGGATGTTGCCGACGGTCAGCGACCAGCGCTCGTCGGCCGGCACGGCGGCGTTCACGCGGTGCAGATACCACGCCTGATGCGCGCGGTGAAACGAGCCGGCGCCGATGTGCAGCAGCACGGGCGCGTGGGCGGAGGGCGATTCGCTCATCCGGTGTCTCCTTTTCCTGCCTGTCTGTCCTGTCGAATACGATCATTTGCTCTTTATGTGAGCGAATGATCGTATTCGGGCGAACGAAAGTCAAGGCGGGGACGCGGCATTTCGATGGTGCGCTGCGGCGGCGCGCGGGCAGGGCGGACGCGGAGCCGGCAGGAAACGAACGTCAGCGTCCTTCGCGCGTGAGCGCGACGAGTTCGTCGAGCAGCTTGCCGGCCGGCCCCGGCAGGATGCCGTGGCGGCGCCGGAACGCGGTGAGCGTACGCACCGCGACCACTTCGCGCACGGGCAGCGTGTCGATCGTGCCGGCGCGCTGCTCGGCGCCGACCATCGGCTCGGCCATCCAGCTCAGGAAACCGGCGTGCGCGACCAGGCTTTTGAGCGTCGTGACCGAGCGCGTCTCGACCGCGATGTCGGGCAGCGGCAGCCCGTGCGCGTCGAAGGTCGCGCGCATGTGGTCGAACGGCGCGGTGCCGCGCGGCGGAATCGCCCAGCGCGCGTGCAGCGTATCGGCGAGCGTCGGCGGGCGGCCGAGCGCGCGCAGCGGATGGTGCGGCGCCGCAACGATATGGCTCCGGTCTTCCCAGCGGCACTCGGGAATCGCGACGATCTCGTCGGTATCGGGCCCGTGCGCGGACAGCGCGAGGTCGATCTCGTGCTTGATCAGCCCTTCCGCGAGCCGGTCCCACACGCCTTCGATGATCTCGACGCGCAGGTTCGGCCAGCGGTCGAGCACGCGGCCGACCGCGATCGGCAGCACGAGGCTCGCGATGCTGCCCACCGCGCCGACCTTGATCGTGCCCTTCGCGAACCCGCGCATCGCGTCGAGCTCCTCGCGCGCATGCTCGGCCTCGTGCTGCAGCAGCGTCGCATGCGGCAGCAGCGCCTCGCCGAACGCGGTGAGCTGCACGCCCTTCGAATGGCGCTCGAACAGCGGCGCGCCGACCTGTTCCTCCAGCCGCTTCAGGATCCGGCTCAACGCCGGCTGCGTGACGTGCAGCGCGTCGGCCGCGCGGCCGAGGCTGCCGGACGCGACGATCGTCGTGAACGCGCGTAATTGTCGGAGATCGAAAGTCATGCCGGATCGTAATGGCTTTTTGCAGAAAATACAGTATCCGAGAATGGCTTGCACTTCGATACTGTGGAAACCGCCCAGTCATCGAGGAGACACCCGAGCATGTCCGGCCATCCGCCCCTTTCCGCATCGATCACCGTCCGCGACGCGG
Organism: Burkholderia sp. EMB26; assembly: GCF_024730645.1. Taxonomy (NCBI): domain Bacteria; kingdom Pseudomonadati; phylum Pseudomonadota; class Betaproteobacteria; order Burkholderiales; family Burkholderiaceae; genus Burkholderia; species Burkholderia sp. EMB26. The sequence continues at coordinate 2,924,995 of NZ_CP078070.1, read as the reverse complement.
TCGTCGACCTGCTCCGGCAGTTCGGCATCGACCGCGTGTTCGGCAATCCCGGTTCGACCGAGCTGCCGATGTTCCGCGACTTCCCCGACGATTTCCGCTACGTGCTCGGCCTGCACGAAGCCGTCGTGGTCGGGATGGCCGACGGCCATGCACAGGCCACCGGCAATGCGGCGGTCGTCAACCTGCATTCGGCGGCGGGTGTCGGCAACGCGATGGGCAATCTGTTTACCGCGTTCAAGAACCGCACGCCGCTGATCGTCACCGCGGGCCAGCAGGCGCGCGCGATTCTGCCGTTCGATCCGTTCCTCGGCGCGACGCAGGCCGCCGAGCTGCCGAAGCCGTACGTGAAATGGAGCATCGAGCCGGCGCGGGCGCAGGACGTGCCGGCCGCGATCGCGCGCGCGTACCGCATCGCGATGCAGGAGCCGCGCGGCCCCGTGTTCGTGTCGATCCCGGTCGACGACTGGGACCAGCCGGCCGAACGGCTGCCGCGGCGCGACGTCAGCAGCATCGTGCGGCCCGATCCCGACGCGCTCGCGCGGCTCGGCGACGCGCTCGACGCCGCGCGGCGCCCGGCGTTCGTGGTCGGCGCGGCAGTCGATCGCGCGGGAGCATGGGACGACGTCGTGCGCCTCGCCGAGCGGCACCGGGCGCGCGTGTACGTCGCGCCGATGTCGGGGCGCTGCAGCTTTCCGGAAGACCATCCGCTGTTCGCCGGCTTCCTGCCCGCGATTCGCGAGAAGATCGTCGCGCGGCTCGACGGGCACGATCTCGTGTTCGCGTTCGGCGCGCCCGCGTTCACCTATCACATCGAAGGCTTCGGCCCGCACCTGCCGCCGGGCGCGACGCTCGTGCAGCTCGTCGACGATCCGGGCGTCGCCGCGTGGACGCCGTCGGGCGATGCGGTCGTCGGCAATTTGCGGCTCGCCGCGCGCGACCTGCTCGCGCGACCGGCGCCGCCCGAGCGGCCGATGCCCGCGGCGCGCGCGCCGCGGGTACGCGTCGACGCGCCCGCCGCCGGCGAGCGCATGTCGGTCGCGTTCGCGCTGCAGACGCTCGCCGACGTGCGCGACGCGTCCGACATCGTCGTCGAGGAGGCGCCGAGCGCGCGGCCGGTGATGCAGGAGCATCTGCCGTTCACGCGCAGCGGCACGTTCTACACGATGGACAGCGGCGGGCTCGGCTACGGGATGCCGGCCGCGGTCGGCGTCGCGCTCGCGCAGCCGGGCCGGCGCGTGATCGGGCTGATCGGCGACGGCTCGAGCCTGTATTCGATCCAGGCGTTGTGGAGCGCCGCGCAGCTGAAACTGCCGATCACGTTCGTGATCCTGAACAACCGGCGTTACGCGGCGCTGCAGGATTTCGCGCCCGTGTTCGGCTTTGGTCCGGGCGACCCGGTGCAGGGCACCGAGCTGCCCGACCTGGATTTCGTCGCGCTCGCGCAAGGGATGGGCTGCCGCGGCGTGCGCGTCGCCGAAGCGGCGAAGCTGCGCGACACGCTGACCGACGCGCTGCGTGCCGCGACGCCGGTCGTCGTCGAAGTCGAGATTGCGTGACGCGCCGCGCGCGTCCTTCCGGAGATGCCATGCAAACCGTAGCGATGCTGATCGGCGGCGAACGCCGCCACTCGTCCGGCGGCGCGACCTTCGTGCGCCGCAACCCGCTCGACGGCCAAGTCGCGTCCGAAGCGCCCGCATGCACCGTCGACGATGCGCGCGCGGCGGCCGATGCGGCTGCCCGTGCATTTCCCGACTGGGCCGCGCTCGGGCCCGGCGCGCGGCGCGCCTTGCTGCTGAAGGCGGCCGCCGCGCTCGAAGCGAAGCACGACCAGTTCGTTGCGGCGATGGCGGCCGAGACGGGGGCGTCCGCGCTGTGGGCCGGCTTCAACGTTCACCTCGCGGCGAGCGGGCTCGTCGAGGCCGCGTCGCTCACCACGCAGGTCGGCGGCGAGCTGATTCCGTCCGACGTGCCGGGCTCGCTCGCGATGGGCGTGCGGCAACCGGCCGGCGTCGTGCTCGGCATCGCGCCGTGGAACGCGCCGGTGATCCTCGCGACGCGCGCGCTCGCGCTGCCGCTCGCGTGCGGCAACACGGTCGTGCTGAAGGGCTCGGAGCTGTGTCCCGTCACGCACGGGCTGATCGTCGAGGCGCTGCAGGAGGCCGGACTGCCGCCGGGCGTCGTCAACTTCGTGACGAACGCGCCCGACGATGCGGGCGCCGTCGTCGATGCGCTGATCGCGCATCCGGCCGTGCGCCGCGTGAATTTCACCGGCTCGACGCGGGTCGGGCGGCTCGTCGCGCAAGCGTGCGCGCGTCACCTGAAGCCGTCGGTGCTGGAACTCGGCGGCAAGGCGCCGTTCGTCGTGCTCGACGATGCCGATCTCGACGCGGCGGTCGCCGCGGCCGCATTCGGCGCATTCGCGAATTCCGGGCAGATCTGCATGTCGACCGAGCGCATCGTCGTCGACGCGGCGATCGCCGATGCGTTCGTCGCGAAGCTCGCCGACAAGGCCGCGTCGCTGCCGCTCGGCGATCCGCGCAACGGGCCCGTCGTGCTCGGTTCGCTGATCGACACGAAGGCGGTCGAGCGCTGCAACGCGCTGATCGACGATGCGCTCGCGCACGGCGCGACGCTGCTGTGCGGCGGCAAGGCCGACACCACGCTGTTCCCGGCGACGCTGCTCGACCATGTGACGCCGGCGATGCGCATCTACGCGGAAGAATCGTTCGGCCCGGTGAAGGGCATCGTGCGCGTCGACGGCGAGGAGGCCGCGATCCGTTGCGCGAACGACAACGCGTTCGGGCTGGCGTCGGCCGTGTTCAGCCGCGACGTCGCGCGGGCGCTGCGCGTCGCGGCGCGCATCGAATCGGGCATCTGTCACGTGAACGGCCCGACCGTGCACGACGAGGCGCAGATGCCGTTCGGCGGCGTGAAGGACAGCGGTTTCGGCCACTTCGGCGGCAAGGCAGGCATCGCCGCGTTCACCGACCTGCGCTGGATCACCGTGCAGACGGCGCCGCGCCACTATCCGTTCTGACGAGGCCGCCGACGATGAGAATTGCAATTCTGGGCGCCGGCGCGATGGGCTCGCTGTTCGGCGCGCGGCTGGCCGAAAGCGGCGAAGCCGTCACGCTGATCGACGTGAACGATGCGCATCTCGATGCGATCCGTCGCGACGGGCTGCGCATCGACGACGACCGCGGCGAGCGGCGCATTCGCACGCTGCAGGCCGTGCGGCCGGACGCCGCGAATGCGGCCGCGGCCGCCGCGCCCGACACACCGTTCGATCTGCTGATCGTTTTCACCAAATCGCTGCACACGCGCGCCGCGCTCGACGGCGTGCGCGCGCTGCTGACGCCGGACACGTTCGTGCTGACGTTGCAGAACGGGCTCGGCAACGTCGAGACGCTGAATGCGTTCGTGCCGCTCGAGCGCATCCTGGTCGGCGTGACGACGTGGCCGGCCGATGCGGCCGGGCCCGCGCACGTGCGCTCGCACGGCGCCGGCACGATCCGCATGATGACGGCCGACGGCGCGGCACGCCCGTTCGCGACGGCCGTGGCCGACACGCTGTCGCGCGCGGGGCTCGCCTGCACGCTCGATGCCGACGTGTGGGCCGCGATCTGGGAGAAGGTCGCGTTCAACGCGGCGCTCAACACGCTGTGCGCGACGACGGGTTGCACCGTCGATCAGCTCGGCCATCATCAGGACGGGCCGCGGCTCGCGCTGGCGATCGCGGCCGAGACGGCCGCCGTCGCGCGCGCGAAGGGCATTGCGGTCGACGGCGAGCGCGTCGCACGCAACGTCGAGCATGCGATCCGCGACCATCGCGGCCATCGCCCGTCGATGCTGCAGGACGTGCTCGCGGGCCGCCGCACCGAAATCGACGCGATCAGCGGCAAGGTCGTCGCGGCCGCGCGCGAAGCGGGCGTCGCGGTGCCGCATGCCGAGACGCTGCTCGCGCTCGTCCGGTTGATCGACGCACGGACGAACTGAGCCACAGGCCGGCGGCCGGCTCGCGCCGCATGACGATACGGAGGCCGTGCCCGCGGGGCGACGGCGCCGGGTCGTGAAGGGTGGAACAAGACGCCGACGCCGATGCACGGGCGCCGGTCGATGCACAGCACGAGATCCGGGCACGCATGCGCGCCAGCCCGGACAACCGGAGACGCCATGAAAACCATCGAATGCCGTTGTCTTGCCGCGCGCCGTTCGCGCACGTTGCCGCCGACGTGCGGCGCCCGGGAGGCCGCATGAGCACGCACGACGCACTGGATGGCCGGCGGCCGCCGTCGATCGACATCGGCACGACGCTCGACGACGGGCCGTTCACGCTGATGCAGCGCTGCGTGGTGCTGCTCGCCGCGCTCGCGATCGTGCTCGACGGGTTCGACGGCCAGCTGATCGGCTTCGCGATTCCCGTGCTGATCCGCGAATGGGGTATCACGCGCGGCGCGTTCGCGCCGGCCGTCGCGGCGGGGCTGGTCGGGATGGGCATCGGCAGCGCGTGCGCGGGGCTCGTCGCGGACCGCTTCGGCCGCCGCCAGGCCGTGATCGGCAGCGTGTTCCTGTTCGGCCTCGCGACCTGCGCGATCGGGTTCGCGCCCGACGTCGCGACGATCGCGATGCTGCGCTTTTGCGCCGGGCTCGGGATCGGCGGCGCGTTGCCGACGGCCACGACGATGACCGCCGAATACACGCCCGCGCGGCGCCGCACGATGATGGTGACCGCGACGATCGTCTGCGTGCCGCTCGGCGGGATGCTGGCCGGCCTGTTCGCGCACGAGGTGCTGCCGCGCTACGGCTGGCGCGGGCTGTTCTTCGCGGGCGGCGCGTTGCCGCTCGTGCTCGGCTTCGTGCTGGTGCGCGCGTTGCCCGAGTCGCCGCGCTATCTCGCGCGACGCCCCGCACGCTGGCCGGAACTCGGCGCGCTGCTCGCGCGGATGCAGCGGCCGGTCGCGCCGGGCACCGTGTTCACCGATACGAAGGACGCCCGCGCGCCGGGCAGTCGCGGCGGCTTCGGCGCGCTGTTCGCGAGCGGCCAGGCGCGCGACACGATCGCGCTGTGGTGCGCGTTCTTCATGTGCCTGCTCGCCGTGTACGCGGCGTTCAGCTGGCTGCCGACGATGCTCGCGGCGAGCGGGTTGAGCGTGTCGGTCGCGGGCTCGGGGCTCACCGCGTACAACCTCGGCGGCGTGATCGGCGCGTTGCTGTGCGCATGGGCGATCGCGCATGCGGGCTCGCGCTGGCCGCTCGCGCTGTGCAGCATCGGCGGCGCGGCGAGCGCGGTGTGGCTGATGGGTGTCGATGCGAGCCGCCATACGGGTTGGCTGATCGTCGGGCTCGGCCTGCACGGGCTATTCGTCAACGCGGTGCAGTCGACGATGTATGCGCTGTGCGCGTACATCTATCCGACGGCCGTGCGTGCGACAGGCACCGCGAGTGCGCTCGCGTTCGGCCGGCTCGGCGCGATTCTCAGCGCATTCGCGGGCGCGATCGTGATCACGGCGGGCGGCGCGGGCGCGTATCTGACGATGCTGGCCGTGGCGATGGGCGTGGTGTGCGTCGCGCTGCTCGCGGTGCGGCGGCACATTCCGCGGCTGTCGCGCGTGCCCGCGCCGCCGCGCGAAGGGGAGGAACTCGCCCGCCCGTCGTCGTGACGGCGGGCGCGTGACGTGCGTTACAGCGTGGTGCGCACGTGCCAGAGCTCGGGGAACAGCACGACGTCGAGCATCTTGCGCAGGTACGGCGCGCCGCTCGTGCCGCCGGTGCCCTGCTTGAAGCCGATGATGCGTTCGACCGTCGTCACGTGACGGAAGCGCCACTGACGGAACGCATCCTCGAGATCGACCAGTTCCTCGGCCATCTCGTACAGCTCCCAGTGCTGCTGCGGATGACGATAGACCTCGAGCCACGCGGCTTCGACCGTCTCGTCGTGCCGCATCGGCTGCGTCCAGTCGCGCTCGAGCCGCTCGGGCGCGATCGGGAACCCGCGCCGCGCGAGCAGGCGCACGACCTCGTCGTAGAACGACGGCGCCTCGAGCGTCGCGCGCACCTGTTCGAGGATGTCGGGCCGGTGCGCATGCGGCTGCAGCATCTGCGCGTTCTTGTTGCCGAGCAGGAATTCGAGCTGGCGATACTGGTACGACTGGAAGCCCGACGACTGGCCGAGATACGGCCGCATCGCCGAATACTCGGACGGCGTCATCGTCGACAGCACGTTCCACGCCTGCACCAGCTGCTCGAGGATGCGCGACACGCGCGCGAGCATCTTGAACGCGGGCGGCAGCGCGTCCGTGCGCACCGCATCGAGCGCGCCGCGCAGCTCGAACAGCGCGAGCTTCATCCACAGCTCGCTCGTCTGATGCTGGATGATGAACAGCATCTCGTTGTGATCGGGCGACAGCGGATGCTGCGCGTCGAGGATCGAATTCAGCGACAGGTAGTCGCCATAGCTCATCGACTTCGAGAAATCGAGCTGCGCGTTGTGCCAGCCGGCTTGAGCGTCGGCCTCGCCCGGCACGTGCGGGGCTTCGTGCGCGGCCTGCGCCGTTTGTGCGGCGCGTGCGCCCGAGAACGGGCAGCCTGCCGGCGCGTCGCCGCCGGGGGGCTGCATATGACCAGAATTCACGACTTTCTCCAGATTTGAATGATGAATGCGCGGCGCGCGCACCGCATGCAACGGCGGCGCGCCGCGCAGAACCGGTCAGGTCACCGCGCCGCGTTCGGCGAACTCGGGCGCCTTCCACGCGTCGGTGGCGAGGATATCGCGCAGCGTCTCGACCGCATCCCACACGTCGGCGAAGCGCGTATAGAGCGGCGTGAAGCCGAAGCGCAGCACGTACGGCTCGCGGTAGTCGCCGATCACGCCGCGCGCGATCAGCGCCTGCATCACTTCGTAGCCGTGCGGATGCTCGAAGCTCGCCTGCGAGCCGCGCTGGTGATGCGCACGCGGCGTGACGAGCTTCAGCGACAGGCCCGCGCAGCGCGCTTCGACGAGCGCGATGAAGGCATCGGTCAGCGCGAGCGACTTGCGGCGGATCGCGTCCATGTCGGTCTGCAGGAACACGTCGAGCCCGCATTCGACCATCGACATCGACACGATCGGCTGCGTGCCGCACAGGAAGCGCGCGATGCCCGGATCGGGCGCGAAGCCCGGCTGCATCGCGAACGGCGCGCGGTGGCCCCACCAGCCGGACAGCGGCTGCGAGAAATGCGCGAGATGGCGTTGCGGCACCCACACGAACGCGGGCGAGCCGGGGCCGCCGTTCAGGTACTTGTACGTGCAGCCGACCGCACCGTCCGCGCGCGCGCCGTTCAGGTCGACTGGCACTGCGCCGGCCGAGTGCGCGAGATCCCACAGCATCAGCGCGCCGGCGTCATGCACCAGCTGTGTGACGGCCGGCATGTCGTGCATGTAGCCGGTGCGGTAGTTCACGTGCGTGATCATCGCGACGGCCGTGTCCGCGCCGAGCGCGCCGGGCAGGTCGGCCGGATCGTCGATCAGGCGCAGCGTGTAGCCGCCGCCGAGCTGGTCGATCAGCCCCTGCGCGATGTACAGGTCGGTCGGGAAGTTCGAGCGCTCCGACACGATCACCCGGCGCTCGGGCGCACGCTCGGCCTGGTGGCGCAGCATCGCCGACAGCAGCTTGAACAGGTTGATCGAGATGGTGTCGGTGACGACCGTTTCGCCGGGCGCGCCGCCGATCAGCGTCGCGAGCTTGTCGCCGAGGCGGCGCGGCAGCGCGAACCAGCCGGCCGTGTTCCAGCTGCGGATCAGGCCTTCGCCCCATTCGGCGCCGATCACCTGCTGCGCGCGGGCGGCCGATGCACGCGGCTGCGCGCCGAGCGAGTTGCCGTCGAGATAGATCACGCCGTCGGGCAGCGAGAACTGGTCGCGCAGCGGGGCCAGCGGGTCGTCGCGGTCGAGCGCGAGCGCGTCTTCACGGGTCTTGATCATCATGATGTGAGGTCGTAGGTCGGGTAATCAGGAAGCCTGCGCGGGCAGCGCGCGCAGCACCGCACGCACGGGGCTCGCGTCGAGTGTCGCGAATTTCAGCGGCAGTGCGATCAGTTCGTAGTCGCCGGGCGGCACGTCGTCGAGCACGATGCCTTCGAGGATCGCCATCCGGTGCGCGCGCACGCGGCGATGCGCATCCATCGTCTTCGATTCCTGCGGGTCGAGCGACGGCGTATCGATGCCGATCAGCTTCACGCCGTGCGCGGCGAGCAGGTCGACGGTGTCGGGCGCGACCGCGCAGAAATTGCTGTCCCATTGCTCGACCGCGGCGCGCGCATACGTGCGCAGCAGCACGCGCGGCGGTACGCCGTCGAGCGCGGCTTCCACATCGGCCGGCCGCACGACCGGCGATGCGCCGATGCAATGAATCACGCGGCACGGGCCGAGATAGGTGTCGAGCGGCACCGCGCCGATCGGCGCGCCGTCGGCGTCGTAGTGCAGCGGCGCGTCGCAGTGCGCGCCCGTGTGCGGCGACAGCGTCAGGCGTGCGACGTTGACCGGCGAGCCGGCCTCCATCCGCCATACGCGTTCGACGGCAACCGGCGTATCGCCCGGCCACACGGGGGTGGCGGGGCTGACCGGCGGCGAGATGTCCCAGAGTGTGTCCATGGCATGACGAAGCGTGAGTCGATCCTTCGAATGATAGGTGGACGCTCGCAGAAAGTGCTTGCGAAATAAACATGGACAATCCGCCGGATTGGCAGATAATTCGACTCAGAGGGAAAACGGGGACCAAAAATGCACGCGATCACGCTCGATGCCACCGACTGCCGGATTCTGGCGGTACTGCAGGAGGAGGGCAGAATCAGCAATCTCGACCTGGCCGAACGCATCTCGCTTTCGCCATCCGCCTGCCTGCGCCGCATGCGCCTGCTCGAGGAGCAGGGCGTGATCGAGCACTATCGCGCGTGCCTGAGCCGCGAGAAGCTCGGCTTCGAGCTCGAGGCGTTCGTGCAGGTGTCGATGCGCAACGAAGAGAATCAATGGCACGAGCGCTTCGCGGAAGCGCTGCGCGAATGGCCGGAGGTGGTCGGCGCGTTCGTCGTGACGGGCGAGAGCCACTATCTGCTGCGCGTGCTCGCGCACAACCTCAAGCACTATTCGGATTTCGTGCTGAACCGCCTCTACAAGGCGCCGGGCGTGATGGACATCCGGTCGAACATCGTGCTGCAGACGCTGAAGGACGAAGCCGGCGCGCCGGTCGGGCTGGCGCGCACGGGGGCGATCAAAGCGGTGTGAGGCCGTGGAAGCCGCCGCCGTGGAACACGAGCGGCGGCGCCGTTTCCGTTACGGCGCGCACGCCGCAGCGTTCCACTTCGCCGACGAAGATCACGTGGTCGCCTTCGTCGTAGCGGCTGCGGTTGTGGCATTCGAACCATGCGAGCGCGCCGTCGAGCACGGGCATCCCCGAGTTGCCGGCCGCATGCGCGATCCCTTCGAAGCGGTCGCCCTTGTAGGTCGAGAAGCGCTTGCACAGGTCCAACTGCGACGCCGCGAGCACGTTCACCACGTAATGGCTGTTGCCGCGGAACACCGGCGTCGACGCCGATTTGTGCGCGAGGCTCCACAGCACGAGCGGCGGATCGAGCGACACCGAATTGAACGAACTGGCGGTGATGCCGATCAGCTGGCCGGACGGCGCGCGCGTCGTGATCACCGTCACGCCCGTCGCGAACTGGCCGAGCGCCTGCCGGAAGGCGGCCGAGTCGAAATCCGGCGGATTGGCGTGGCTCATCGGGCAGCCATCCGGAACGGGACGGGCGGGCGCGACACGGCACGGGCGTGACGGGCGCGGCGGACGAAAGACGACGAGGCGGTCGATTGGAAAGGGGTGCGCATGGCCCGATTTTAACGGAATCGAAGTCGCCGGACCCGGTCGGGCGGCGCATCGCGACGGCAGGGTGGCGTAGCGAACACTGCGGCGCGCGGCCGGCAGCGCCGTTCCGTCACGTTTTTTAACGGTGCGGCCGTTGCGCCCGGCACCTCGCTGCGCCAGCGAGCCATCGCTGCCCGCGCTATCGCGCCGCCGCTAGCCCGAGCGACAACGCTCCCGTCACGATCAGGCTCGACGCCCACACCGCATCCAGATTGAACCAGCTCCGCGACACGAACTTCAGCCCGAGATAACGGTACACGAGCCACGCGAGCCCGCCGCCGGCGGCGATCATCGCGGCCGCATGCACGGCGGCGACGACGAGCGCCATGCCGAGGTGCGCATCGACGAGCAGCGCCGCCGCGCGGTGGCCGGCATCCCGGTCGAGCCCGCACAGGCCGAGGTAGATCGGCACGAGCATCAGCCCCGCGCCGTGCGCGAGCGCGACCGCGAACGACCACAGGCCGAGCCGCGCCGGCGGAATCCGTGCGAGCGCCCGCGGATGCCGGCGCCGGATCAGCAGTACCGCGCCGAAGCCGATCACGAGCGCGCTCGCGCCGATCCGGATCGCCGACTGCCACGCGAGCAGCGCGGCGAGCAGCCCGAATGGCAGCATCACCGCGAAAACGGCCAGCGCATGACCGAGCGCGAGATAGCCGAGCGCCGCGACGAGCGCGCCGCCGCGGCGCGTCATCAGCGCGTTCGACACCGCGAGCGGCCAGCCCATCGCCGGGTTGAGTCCGTGATAGACGCCGCTCGCGAGCACGGCCGCCCACAGCGCGAACGACGCGTGAAGGCCGGTGCTCAACGCTTGACCGACGGATAGCAGAACGAGTCGGTCGAGCAGTCGCCGCCTTCGAGCCGGATCTGGTGCGCGCGGTAGCCGTCGGGGAACTCGACCCAGTAGTCGTCGGCGAGCGTCAGCCCGCCGTCCGGCCCCGCGTGCGCGAGCACCTGCGCGGCCGGCACGCCGTCCGGATAGAACTGGTCGTCCCACGTCGAATAGAGCGAGTTGGTCCAGTACACGCGCCGGCCGTCGCGACTGATCTCGACCATCTGCGGGCCGCCCGCGAACGTGCGGCCGTTCGAGTGCGGCGCACGGCGCGCGATGCCGCCGATGCGCACCGACCCCGCGAGCACCGGGTGGTGCGGGTCCGACACGTCATACTGGCGCATCTCGCCGGTGCCCCAGCACGACACGTACAGGAAGCGATCGTCGAGCGACAGGTCGATGTCGGTCACGAGCGGCGGCACCGCGCCGAATCCTTGCAGCAGCGGCGGCAGCTCGTCGGCCGCGGCCGGTTCGGCCGGGATCGTCGCGGTTTTCTTCGCATGGAACTTGCCGCCTTCGCGCCACCAGGTCCAGATCGAGCCTTCGAGATTGGTCGTATCGACCACGACGCCGACGAATCCGTATTCGCGCACCGGGTCGTGCGCGGGCCGCACCTCGAGCGCCATCTGGTGCTGCGCGCCGAGATCGATCGTCTGCACGTTGCGCCGCGCGCGCAGGTCCCAGAAATGCAGCCGGTGCCCGTACTTGTTCGCGAGCAGATCCTCCGGGACGATCCCGTTCTCGAATTGCGGCGGCAGCGCCCATTCGCTCGACACCATGTAGTCGCGCGGCAGGTTCCACCAGAAGTCGTAATGCTTGTCCTGCGGGCCGCGGTCGATCTCCCAGCGGCCGAGCACGTCGAAGGTCTCGCAATCCATGATGAAGATGCCAGGCGCGCCGTCGGTGCCGTCCTTGCCCGCGCCGCCCAGCGTGCTCACGTAGATGCCCTCGGGTCCGCAATGCACGGTGTGCGGCCGCGAATAGCCGGTCTTCGCGAAGATTTCGTCGGGCTCGATGATCTTGTGGATGCGCGCCTGCGTCGGATGCGGCTTCGTGTCGATCACGTAGATGCGCGACGAGCGCAGGCCGGGAATGATCAGGAAGCGGCGCTCGAGGAACGCATGGCCGGTCAGCGGCGACAGCGACGACGAGCACGCATTCCAGCCGAAGTGGTGAAACTCGTCGCCGGTGTTCGGCATCGTCACCGTGTGCACGATCTTGCCGTACGTCGACGAACCGGGCTTCACGTCGATCACGGCAAGCGCGTCGGGTCTGGAAAAATCGGGGCTCAGCAACAACGTATAGGCAAACTCCTCCGCCGGCGCCTGCATCGCAAGTTCGGGCGAAGCGTGAAACGTCGGGTCGGGCCGCATGCTCATGGTGATGTCCTCCGGATGGTGTCGGATCGTGGACGCACGGCCGTTCGTTGCGGACGTGCGGACTGCGGTGGCCGCGCGCGTCGGCGACGCGCGCGATGCCGTGCATCAGGTCGTGAAAGCGGGAAAAGGCGAGGGGGTGCCGCGCGGCGCGCTCCGCGAAACCGGCACGTGCCACTGCGATGGTGCGATCGACGGAGCGGCGACCGGGCCCGCGACGCAGGCGATGTCTGTTAAGGCGTGCATATCGATGTTCCGGCAGATGATGGTGGCATCGGGGTCGGGCATGCATCGGACGCTGGGCGGGCGCGACGGGTTGGCCGTCGCTTGCGCGTGCCTAAGTGTAGACGAGAAACACGCGGCGGGGCGCGTGCGGCGCCCTGTCCGATCTGCCAGTTGCGCGCGCGAGTGAGATACTTGACGAAGTGCCGCTGCCTCCCCCTCGCGGGCGGGCAACGGCGACGCGAAACGATGGCGCCGGCACGGGCGTGCCGGCTGCCGTCATCCACGAGGGACTGATTTCATGGGGAACGAGATGCTTGAAACCGCGACGCTCGGAGGCGGGTGTTTCTGGTGCACGGAGGCCGTGTTTCTCGACGTCGACGGCGTGACGGCCGTGCAGTCGGGTTACGCGGGCGGCCATACGCGCAATCCCGGCTATCGCGACATCTGCGAAGGCGACACGGGCCACGCGGAAGTCGTCAACGTGACGTTCGATCCGGCGCGCATCGGCTATCGCGAGATCCTCGAGATCTTCTTCGCGACGCACGATCCGACCACGCTGAACCGGCAGGGCAACGACGTCGGCACGCAGTACCGGTCGGTCGTGTTCACGCATTCGGATGCGCAGCGCGATACCGCGCTCGACGTGATCCGCGAGCTCGAGCGCGAGCAGGTGTTCGGCCAGCCGATCGTCACGCAGGTCGTGCCGCTCGACGGCAATTACTGGCCGGCCGAGGACTATCATCAGAACTATTACGCGCGCAATCCGGGGCAGGGCTACTGCTCGGTCGTGATCGGGCCGAAGCTCGCGAAATTCCGGCAGAAGTTCGCGCACCGGCTGAAGTCGCTGCGCGGCGCGTGAGCGTCGACGGCGCACGCCGCGATCACGCCGCCTCGTTGCGCCACTGCGCGCACGCGGCGGCGATTTCGCGCGCGAGCGCGATGCACGACAGCGGCGCGGAGCCTTCCGCCTTGTTGTTGATCGTGATGATCACCGGCTGCCCGGCCAGTGCGTAGCGCGCGGCCAGTTCGGCGAGCGCCGAGCGGGTGGCGGGATCCTCGTCGACGAGCTTGTCGAACGGCTCGTATTTCGCTTTCGCCTGCTCGTACTTGAACCCGCCGTGCAGGCTCCAGCGCACGATCAGCGGGCCCGGCGCGTCGCCGTCGAGCAGTGCGAGCGCGGCGGCCTGGCGCAGCGGGTCGGGCATCCGCGCGTGCAGGCCGACGCAGTAGCGCACGCCGAGCGCGGCCAGTGCGCGGATGAAGCGCGGCGTGAGCAGGCTCGCGTCGCGGATCTCGATCGCGTAACGCGGGCCGTCGGCATCCGGCGGCAGCGGCGGCAGCGCCGCGAAGAACGCCGCGAGCCGGTCGATCAGCGCGGCCGGCGCCGCGAGCAGTTGATCGGGCAGCGGCGAGAACTGGAACACGAGCACGCCGGCTTTCCGGCCGAGCCCGTCGAGGCACGGCTGGACGAATTCGCGGGTCGCGAGCGGTGCGTCGAGGAAGGTCGGGTTCGGCCCGGACGGCTCGCCGCGCCGGCCGCGGATCACCGCGTCGGTCACCGCGGCCGGCGCCTTCACGACGAAGCGGAAATCGTCGGGCACCTGCTGCGCGTAGCGCAGGTAGTCGGCCACCGACAGCGGGCCGTAGAACGAGCGGTCGAGGCTGACGCTCCTCAGCAGCGGATGCGCGCCGTACGCTTGCAGCCCTTCGCGCGACAGCTTCGTCTGCGCGAAATCGCCGTCGTAGACGATGCCGTTCCAGCCGGGGAAATACCACGACGACGTGCCGAGCCGCACGTTCGGCGGCAGGCCGGCCGCGGCGGCGGCCACGTCGGCCGGGATCGGCGCAGGCAGCACGCCGCGCTTGCGGCGGCCTTTTTTCGGCGCGGCGGCCGGCGGGGGCGGTTCGTCCCACAGCAAACCGGACGACGGGGCAGGCGCGTCGTCGTCGGCGGCGGGGCGGGAGGTCGAACGGGCGGGCGGGGGCGGTCGTGCGTGGTCCGGTGCGTCCGGCGTCACGGATTCATCGGCGTTGTCGTCGTGCGCGGGCGACGCGCGTGCGGCGTCCGTCGGCACGCCGAACAGGTCGAACTGTCCGTCGGCGTGCGACTCGTTGGCGTCGTCGTGCTGCTGTCGTTGCGGCGGCGCCTTGCGCCGCGTCCTGCCGTCACCCATGCATGCCCAGCGTAAGGCGCCGCCTAGCGCGGCAGCGCGTGTTCGTACATGTAGCGCCGCGACCACGGCAGCGTTTTCGCGCTGCGTCCGGCCTTGCGGCACACGATCTGGAAGATCGACACGTCGTCGTGCTCGAACGCATACGCGCAGCCGGCCAGATACACGCGCCAGATGCGGAATTTTTCGTCGTCGACGAGCTTTCGCGCCTCTTCGGCTTTTGCTTCGAAATTTTCCGTCCAGATATCGAGCGTGCGCGCATAGTGCCGGCGCAGGCTTTCGACGTCAACCGCCTCGAGTCCGCCGCGCTGCGCCGCTTCGAGCGCGAGGCTGATGTGCGGCAGCTCGCCGTCCGGAAACACGTAGCGATCGATGAATTCGCCGCCGCCGAGCGCCGTTTCGCCGCTTTCCGCGTCGGTCGACGTGATCCCGTGATTCATCGCGATGCCGTCGTCGGTCAGCAGCTCGCGGATGCGCGAGAAATAGAGCGGCAGGTTCTTGCGGCCGACGTGCTCGAACATCCCGACGCTCGTGATGCGGTCGAACTGGCCTTCGATCTCGCGATAATCCTGCAGACGAATCTCGATCCTGTCTTCGAGCCCCGCGGCCTTCACGCGGGCGGTCGCGAGGTCGAACTGGTTCTGCGACAGCGTCACGCCGAGACACGTCGCGCCGAACTTCTGTGCGGCGCGCAGCACGAGCGCGCCCCAGCCGCAGCCGATGTCGAGCAGGCGCTGGCCGGGCTGCAGCTGGATCTTCGTCAGGATGTGGTCGATCTTCTTGATCTGCGCGGTGGCGAGATCCTCGTCGCCGTTCTCGAAGTACGCGCACGAGTACACCATGTTCTCGTCGAGCCACAGCTGGTAGAACTCGTTCGAGACGTCGTAGTGGTACTGGATCGCCTTCTTGTCGGTGCTCTTCGTGTGATTGAAGTAGCGCTTCACGCGGGCGAGCTTGCTTGCGCTGGTCACGGTGCTGCGCGCGAGCGAGTAGCCGATGTTGATGATGTCCGACAGCTTGCCTTCGATGTCGATCTTGCCTTTCACGTACGCCTCGCCGAGATTGTCGAGGCTCGGTTCGAGCAGCAGCGGCAATGCCGACGCGCTGTTCACCTTCAGCGTGACCTGCGGTGCGCTGAAGGTGCCGAAATCGAGTTGATCGCCGTTCCACAGCACGAGGCGCGCCGGTATGTTCGCTTTTGCCCGTACTTCATCCGCCCACTGTGCCAGCTTCTTTTCCCAGAACATTTGGATTCTCCGTTTGTTCGTTGAATCGAATACAGCCAAGTATCCTGACCGGCGCCCGCCGCTTGCGGCGCGGGCACCCGGATGCAACACGAGACACGACCGGCGTGCGCCGGCGCCGCGCTTACGGCGACAGGCGCGAGATCGTCCAACCCGGCGACGCCGCGGCGTCGCGCGTGTAGAGCAGGCGGTCGTGCAGCCGCGACGGGCGCCCCTGCCAGAACTCGATCGAGTCGGGCACGAGGCGGTAGCCGCCCCAGTGCGGCGGGCGCGGCGGGTTGTCGCCGTAGCGTTCGCTGACGGCCTTCTCGCGCGCTTCGAGCGTCGCGCGGCTGTCGATCACGGCGCTCTGCTCCGACGCCCACGCGCCGATGCGCGAGCCGAGCGGGCGCGACGCGAAATAGCGGTCGCTTTCTTCCGCGCTGGTTTTCTCGATCCGGCCTTCGATGCGCACCTGGCGCTCGAGCTCGATCCAGTAGAACAGCAGCGCGGCCTGCGGATGCACGGCGAGATCGTGCCCCTTGCGGCTTTCGTAATTGGTGAAGAAGACGAACCCGCGTTCGTCGACGCCCTTGATGAGCACGATCCGGGCCGACGGCCGGCCGTCGGCGCCGACGGTCGCGAGCGTCATCGTGTTCGGCTCGGGCAGCTTGGCGGCGAGCGCCTCCTTGAACCAGCGATCGAACTGGGCGAAGGGGTCGGGGGCGGCATCGGCTTCGTCGAGCGAAGCACGTGAATAGTTGATGCGGAGATCGGCGAGAGTCGTCATGTTATGCAAACGCTTCAATCTGGGGCCAGTATAGCGAACGCGCGAGAATCGTGCGTGCACAGTGGCGCGTGCGGACGGGGAGTTCAGGCAAAATAGAGGGCTGCTCGACTTACGTTTTCCTTGCTGCCATGTCCTCCGCCGACGCTGCCCCGCCCAGTTCTTCTGATCTTACCCCGACACCGGAAATCCAGCTTGACGTGGATCGCGCGCGGCGTTTCGGCGGCGTCGCGCGCCTGTATGGCGCGCCGGCCGCCGCCGCGTTCGAGCGGGCGCACGTCGCGGTGATCGGGATCGGCGGCGTCGGGTCGTGGGTGGCCGAGGCGCTCGCGCGCAACGCGATCGGCACGCTGACGCTGATCGATCTCGACAACGTCGCGGAAAGCAACACGAACCGGCAGATCCATGCGCTCGACGGCAATTACGGCAAGCCGAAGGTCGACGCGATGGCCGAGCGGATCGCGCTGATCGATCCCGCGTGCCGCGTGAACCGGATCGAGGATTTCGTCGAGCCCGACAACTTCGACGCGCTGCTCGGCGGCGGCTTCGACTACGTGATCGACGCGATCGACAGCGTGCGCACGAAGGTCGCGCTGATCGCATGGTGCGTCGCGAAGCGGCAGCCGTTGATCGTGGTCGGCGGCGCGGGCGGCCAGCTCGACCCGACGCGCATCCGCATCGACGATCTCGCACTGACGATCCAGGATCCGCTGCTGTCGAAGGTGCGTGCGCAGTTGCGCAAGCAGCATGGTTTTCCGCGCGGGCCGAAGGCGCGCTTCAAGGTCAGCGCCGTGTATTCGGACGAGCCGCTGATCTATCCGGAAGCGGCGGCCTGCGACATCGAGGACGGCGCCGAGCCGTCCACGGCCGCGCACGTCGCGGGGCTCAACTGTGCGGGCTTCGGTTCGAGCGTGTGCGTGACGGCGAGCTTCGGGTTCGCGGCGGCCGCGCATGCGCTGCGTGCGATCGCGGCGCAGGCGGCCGGCTGAGCGCGCGACGCGCGGGCAGGAAAGACGGATGCCGCGGCGCGGGTAACGCGCCGCGAGCGATACGGCAAGTCGGCCGGGCCAGCGCGGCCCGGCGCGTCGTGCATCAGTTGAGCGCCATGCTCAGCTTGCGTCGCCACCCGGCGACGAGGTCGGGGCGATCGCCGGCCAGCTCGAACACCGAGATCATCGTGCGGCGGCCGAGATCATCGCCGTACGTGCGATCGCGCATCACGATTTCCAGCAACTGTTCCAGCGCGCCTTCGTACGCGCGCCGCGCGATCAGGCTCTGCGCAAGGTCGAAGCGTGCGTCGAGATCGGCCGGGTTTGCCGCGATGCGCGCTTCGAGCGCATCGGTTGGCGGCAGGTCGGCCGTGGCTTCGAGTGCGTCGAAACGGGTCTTGATCGCTTGGTAGCGCGGGTCGCCGTTCTGCACGGTTTGCGGCGACAGGCGCTCGGTCTCGGCACGCGCGGCGTCGACTTCGTTGCGCGCCAGCAGCAGTTCGATCAGGTCGAGGCGCGCGTCGTCGTAGCCGGGGTTCAGCGCGAGCGCCGCTTCGAGGTGCGCGAGCGCCTCGTCGAAGCGCTGTTCGGCCATCGCATACTGCGCGGCGCGGCGCTCGGCTTCCTCGGGGGCCGGCAGCAGCCGGTCGAGGAACGCGCGCAACTGGCCTTCGGGCAGCACGCCGACGAACTGGTCGACCGGGCGCCCGTCGGCGAACGCGATCACGTGCGGGATGCTGCGCGTCTGGAAGTGCGCGGCGAGTTCCTGGTTCTCGTCGACGTTGACCTTCACGAGCTTCCAGCGGCCTGCGTAATCGGCTTCGAGCTTTTCCAGCAGCGGGCCGAGCGTCTTGCAGGGGCCGCACCACGGCACCCAGAAGTCGACCAGCACGGGCGTGTCCAGCGACGCCTCGATGACGTCTTTCTCGAATGTGGCAAGCGTGGTGTCCATGGCGTTCTCTTCCGTTCGAATATCGTCAGGATGGGGGCGGCGCGCGGCTTTTTCAACGCGGTTTCGCTTCGGGCAGCGGAATCCATTCGGTCTCGCCGGGCACCTTGCCCATTTCCTGGCGCGTCCAGGCCGCTTTGGCCCGCTCGATCGCCTCGCGACTGCTCGCGACGAAATTCCACTCGATGTAGCGTTCGCCGTCGATCCGGTCGCCGCCGAGCAGCATCGCGCGCGCGCCGCTGGCGCTCGTCAGCGTGACCGTCGCGCCCGGCACGAGTACGGCCATCTGTTCGGCCGGCACCGGCGTGCCGTCGATCGCGAGCTCGCCGTCGACCACGTAGACCGCGCGCTCCTCGTGCGATGCATCGAGTTCGAGCCGGCCGCCGGCCGCGAATTCGGCCGCGACGTACAGCGTGCGCGAGAACGTCGTCACGGGCGAATGCAGCCCGAACGCGTCGCCGGCGATCACCGTCAGCGCCACGCCGTCTGCGTCGCGCTTGGGCAGCGTGTCGGCCGCATGGTGCTCGAACGACGGTTCGGTCGTCTCGTGCGCCTGCGGCAGCGCGACCCAGGTCTGGATGCCGTGCACGGTGTGGCCGCTGGCGCGTTGCGCGTCCGGCGTGCGCTCGGAGTGGACGATGCCGCGGCCGGCCGTCATCCAGTTCACGTCGCCGGGCACGATTTCCTGCAGCGAGCCGAGGCTGTCGCGGTGCAGGATCGCGCCGTCGAACAGGTAGGTAACCGTCGCGAGTCCGATGTGCGGATGCGGGCGCACGTCGAGCCCCGTGCCGGCAGGCAGCGTCGCGGGCCCCATGTGATCGAAGAAGATGAACGGGCCGACGAGGCGTGCGGCGAGCGCGGGCAGCGTGCGGCGTACCTGCAGGTTGCCGATGTCGCGGACGTGCGGCTTCAGCAGGGCTTTGATCGAGTCGGTCATGGCGGGCCTCGTGGGGAACGGCTGGATTGCCGGTCATTGTACTGGCGGTGCGGCGGCGCGCGCGCGTGACGCGGAGCGCGGGGACCACGAAATGCGCGCGCTGCGGCCGCGGCAGGCATGCGTCGTGCGGCATCCGCGGCGTGGCGCAAGCCGCTGCGCGCGCCGCCGATTCCATGCGCGCCGTGCGGGTATCGGGCCGGCCGGCGAAACCCGGTAGACTGGCCGGCTTCACAACAATGATTCGACAATCGAGGGAGACACCGATGATGGCCCCGAAGGACTTGCTGCTCGCGCTGGTCGTGATCCTGGCGTGGGGCGTGAACTTCGTCGTGATCAAGGTCGGCCTGCACGGCATGCCGCCGATGCTGCTCGGTGCGCTGCGCTTTACGCTCGCGGCCGTGCCCGCGGTGTTCCTCGTGCGCCGGCCGCAGATTTCGTGGCGGCTGCTGGTGCTGTACGGCGCGACGATCCAGCTCGGCCAGTTCGTGTTCCTGTTCACCGGCATGTACGTCGGCATGCCCGCCGGCCTCGCGTCGCTCGTGCTGCAGTCGCAGGCGTTCTTCACGCTGGTGTTCGCGATGCTGTTCCTCGGCGAGCGGCTGCGCGTGCAGAACCTGATCGGGCTCGCGATCGCCGCGGGCGGGCTCGTCGTGATCGCCGCGCAAGGCGGCCGCGCGATGACGCTCGCGGGTTTCCTGCTGACGATCTGCTCGGCCGCGATGTGGGCCTTCGGCAATATCGTCACGAAGAAGGTCGGGCGTGCGAACCTCGTGTCGCTCGTCGTATGGGCGAGCCTCGTGCCGCCGGTGCCGTTCTTTCTGCTGTCGCTGTGGTTCGAGGGGCCGCAGCGGATCGCGACCGCGCTCGCCGGACTGAACGGCGCGTCGATCTTCGCGGTCGTCTATCTCGCATTCGTCGCGACGCTGCTCGGCTACGGGCTGTGGAGCCGCCTGCTGTCGCGCTACCCGGCCGCGCAGGTCGCGCAGTTCTCGCTGCTGGTGCCGATCGTCGGGCTCGCGTCGTCGGCGCTGCTGCTCGACGAGCATCTGACGCAAACGCAACTGATCGGCGCCGCACTCGTGATGGGCGGGCTCGCGGTGAACGTGTTCGGCGGGAAACTGCTGAGCCGCTTCGCGGCGTCGTGACGCGCCGGCACGCGCTGCGTGCCGGCGGGGGGAGCGGTGGCGCTCAGGCCATCCGGCTCTTCGCGAGCGGCGGATTCGCGGCGAAATAACGCTTGATGCCGCGGAAGATCGCGTCGGCCATCTCGTCGCGATAGCTGTCGTCGTTGAGCCGGCGCTCTTCGTCCGGGTTGCTGATGAATGCGGTCTCGACGAGGATCGACGGAATGTCGGGCGCCTTCAGCACCGCGAACCCGGCCTGCTCGACCGAGCCCTTGTGCAGCTTGTTGATACCGCCCACTTCCTTCAGCACGTAGTTGCCGTAGCGCAGCGAGTCGCGGATCTGCGCGGTCGTCGACATGTCGAACAGCGCGCGGTTCACCGCCGCGTCCGCCGTCTTGATGTTGATGCCGCCGATCAGGTCCGACGAATTCTCCTTGTTCGCCATCCAGCGCGCCGCGGCGCTCGTCGCGCCGTGGTCGGACAGCGCGAACACCGACGAGCCGCGCGCGGACGGCGTCGTGAACGCATCCGCGTGGATCGACACGAAGAGATCCGCGCCGACGCGGCGCGCCTTCTGCACGCGCACGTTCAGCGGCACGAAGAAGTCGGCGTCGCGCGTCATCATCGCGCGCATGTTCGGCGCGGCGTCGATCTTCGCGCGCAGCTTCTTCGCGATGTCGAGCGCGATGTGCTTCTCGTACGTGCCGTTGCCGCCGATCGCGCCCGGATCCTCGCCGCCGTGGCCCGGGTCGATCGCGACCGTCAGCAGACGCACGGTGCCGCCCTTGGCGGATTTCGGCGCGGTGAACTTGTAGGTGTCGCCGTCGTCGTCGCCGTCGTCGCGGCGCGCGATGACGGGCGGCGGCTTGACGGCCGGCTTCGCGGGCGTCGACGGCGTGCCGGCCGCCGGCGGCGTGTGCGGCGTGGTTGGCGTGTTCTGCGCGAAACGCTGGAAGAATGCGTCGCTGTTGTCGCCCGCGCCGGGCGGCGGGGTGCCGGGGCCCGCCAGCGTGGACGGCGGCTGCATCTGCTGCGCGCGCGCGGTGTCGTTGAGCGCCTGTTCCTTGCGTTCCGTCTGCGCGATCAGGTCGGACAGCGGATCGGGCGCGACGGCCGGATACAGGTCGAACACCAGCCGGTACTTGTACGTGCCGACGGGCGGCAGCGTGAACACCTGCGGCTTCACCGAGCCTTTCAGATCGAACACCATCCGCACGACGTGCGGCTGATACTGGCCGACGCGCACCGACTGGATCTGCGGATCGTTCGGCGCGATCTTCGAGACGAGGTCGCGCAGCGCCTGGTCGAGGTCGAGGCCGCTCAGGTCGACGACGAGACGGTCGGGACCCTGCAGCAGTTGTTGGCTATTCTGCAGCGGCTGGTCGGATTCGATCGTGACGCGCGTGTAATCGCGTGCGGGCCACACGCGCACGCCGAGCACCGACGACGCGTGCGCGAGCCGCGGCGCGACGAGGCCGAGCACCAGCGTCGACGCGCCCGCGCACAGGATCTGGCGGCGCCGCCAGTTGTGCGTCGCGGTGGCCGCCGATTCGATCGAGCGGAACGGTTTGATCAACATCTTTCGAGACATGCCTTTCCTGAAGCGCTGTACGCCCGGACGGTGAGGGCACGGCCGTCGCCATCCACGTCGAGCGAGAAAACCAGATCGGGCACGCCGAGCAGGGCGCCCGCCTGTTGCGGCCATTCGACGAGGCAGATCGCGCTGGAATTGAAATATTCGCGAAAGCCTGCATCGGACCATTCGGCCGGATCGTTGAATCGATACAGATCGAAGTGATAGACCTCGAGTTCCCCATCGCTGCGTTCGAGCGCGTACGGCTCGACGAGCGTATAGGTCGGGCTGCGCACGCGGCCCTGGTGGCCGAGGCCGCGCAGGATCGCGCGCACGAGGGTGGTCTTGCCCGCGCCGAGATCGCCGACCAGCTGGATCTGCAGCCCGTCGAACACATGCGCGCGGTCGAGTTCGAGGCGCGCCGCGTCGAGCGCGTGCGCGAAGCGGGTGCCGAAGGCCTCGGTTGCCGCTTCGTCGGCGAGCGCGATCACGCGCTCCGCGAGCGGGGCGGGCAA
This sequence comes from Burkholderia sp. EMB26, assembly GCF_024730645.1. Lineage (NCBI taxonomy): Bacteria > Pseudomonadati > Pseudomonadota > Betaproteobacteria > Burkholderiales > Burkholderiaceae > Burkholderia > Burkholderia sp. EMB26. The sequence goes on along the minus strand of NZ_CP078070.1, from coordinate 2,902,401 downwards.
CGTGGCGTCGTGAGGCGGTTGGCTGGGCGTGGCTGGCATTCTCGTAAAATAGTGCGATGAACCGACTACCGGAACGCGCCGCATCCGACAGGCCTTCGACTCGTGACGAAGGCGCGGCGCCGTGCGCGCTCGACGATGCGGCGTTGACTGCGCTCGCCGCTCGCATCAGGGCGTGGGGGCGCGAATTGGGTTTCGGGGCGATCGGCATCAGCGATACCGATCTCTCGGATGCCGAAGCGGGCCTCGCCGCCTGGCTGGAAGCCGGATACCACGGCGAAATGGATTATATGGCGAAACATGGGATGAAACGCGCGCGGCCGGCCGAACTTGTGGCCGGTACGCGACGCGTGATTTCCGTGCGGCTCGCTTATTTGCCGGCCCAAACGCTCGCTGACGGCGCGTCCGGCGGCGAGCCCGGCGCGCTCGTGCCGCACGACTGGCGCGCCCGCGAACGGGCACGGCTCGACGATCCGCAGGCGGCCGTCGTGTCGATCTATGCACGCGGCCGCGACTATCACAAGGTGCTGCGCAACCGGCTGCAGACGCTCGCGGAGCGTATCGAGCACGAGATCGGCGGGTTCGGCTACCGCGTGTTCACCGATTCGGCGCCGGTGCTCGAGGTCGAGCTCGCGCAGAAGGCCGGGGTCGGCTGGCGCGGCAAGCATACGCTGCTGTTGCAGCGCGATGCCGGCTCGCTGTTCTTTCTCGGCGAGATCTACGTCGACCTGCCGCTGCCGACCGACGCGCATACGGCGCCCGACCGCGCGCCGGAGACGCCCGGCGCGCATTGCGGCAACTGCACGCGCTGCATCGACGCGTGCCCGACCGGCGCGATCGTCGAGCCGTACCGCGTCGATGCGCGCCGCTGCATCTCGTACCTGACGATCGAGCTGAAAGGCAGCATTCCCGAGCCGCTGCGGCCGATGATCGGCAATCGCGTGTACGGCTGCGACGACTGTCAGCTCGTGTGCCCGTGGAACAAGTTCGCGCAGGCTGCGCCCGTCGCCGATTTCGACGTGCGGCACGGTCTCGATCGCGCGACGCTCGTCGAGCTGTTCGCGTGGGATGCCGACACGTTCGACACGCGGATGCAGGGCAGCGCGATCCGGCGCATCGGCTACGAAAGCTGGCTGCGCAATCTCGCGGTCGGGCTCGGCAATGCGCTGCGCGCGGGTGCGGACCGGCTCTCGCCGGCGGCGCGCGACGCGATCGTCGCCGCGCTGCGCGCCCGGGCCGACGATCCGTCGCCGCTCGTGCGCGAGCATGTCGAATGGGCGCTGCGGGCCGCGTGAAGGCGGCGTAAAGTGTCGTCGGCGCGCGGGCAGGGCCGCGCGCATCCCCGGTCAGGAGAAGGCAATGTTCAACGCAGTCATCGACGCGCCGTTCGGCAAGGTCGGCATCCGTACGGATGCCGCGGTGGTGCGCGAGATCGTCTATCTGCCCGAATCGATGAAGTCGGTCGATCCGGATTCGGCGCTCGCGAAGCGCGCGGTCAAGCAGATCGAACGTTATTTCGAGCGCGCGTCCGCACGCTTCGACCTGCCGCTCGCCGATGTCGGCAGCGCATTCCAGCATCGCGTGTGGGACGTGATCAGCGATATCCCGCCCGGCACGGTGCTCACCTACGGCCAGGTCGCGAAGCGGATCGGCAGCGCGCCGCGCGCGGTCGGCCAGGCGTGCGGCGCGAACTACTTCCCGCTCGTGATCCCGTGCCATCGCGTCGTCGCGGCGGGTGGCCTCGGCGGGTTCGCGAACCACGACGACAACGGCTATTACCAGCAAGTGAAGCGCTGGCTGCTGACGCACGAGGGTGTGCCGTACCGATGAGCGAACCTGTGACGATCCCCGAAGCCGACGACGATGCCGTCGCGGCATCGCCCGCGCTGCTCGCGAGCCGCGCGTCGATCGACGTGTTCTGCGATGCGTTGTGGCTCGAACACGGCCTCGCGCGCAACACGCTCGATGCGTACCGGCGCGATCTGGTGCTGTTTTCCCAATGGCTGGCCGCGACGCACGCCGCGCCGCTCGACGGCGCCGACGAGGCGATGGTGACCGGCTACATCGCCGCGCGCAGCGACGGCAAGGCGACGTCGTCGAACCGGCGACTGTCCGTGTTCCGTCGCTATTACGGCTGGGCCGTGCGCGAGCATCGCGCGAGCGCCGACCCGACGCTGCGGATCACGTCCGCGAAACAGGCGGCCCGGTTCCCGTCGACATTGTCGGAGGCGCAGGTCGAGGCGCTGCTGGGCGCGCCGGACATCGGCACGCCGCTCGGCCTGCGCGATCGCACGATGCTCGAGCTGATGTACGCGAGCGGGCTGCGCGTGAGCGAGCTCGTGACGCTGAAGACCGTCGAAGTCGGCCTCAACGAAGGCGTCGTGCGCGTGATGGGCAAGGGTTCGAAGGAGCGGCTCGTGCCGTTCGGCGAAGTCGCGCACGCCTGGATCGAACGCTACCTGCGCGACGCGCGGCCCGCGCTGCTCGGCGCACGCGCGGCCGATGCGCTGTTCGTGACCGCGCGCGGCGACGGGATGACGCGCCAGCAGTTCTGGAACATCATCAAGCGTCACGCGCAGCAGGCCGACGTGCGCGCGCACCTGTCGCCGCACACGCTGCGGCACGCGTTCGCGACGCACCTGCTGAACCACGGCGCCGACCTGCGCGTCGTGCAGTTGCTGCTTGGCCACAGCGACATCTCGACCACGCAGATCTATACGCACGTCGCGCGCGAGCGGCTCAAGACGCTGCACGCGCAGCATCACCCGCGCGGCTGACGCGCGACGCGGGCGTTCGACGCAGCGTGGTGGGGCGGGGCGCCGATGCGGACTGCGCCGCGCATCGCAGGGCGCGTCAGACGAGCTCGCGCAGCCGGTGCTTGAGCACCTTGCCGGTCGATGCGGCCGGCAACGCATCGAGCACGCGGATGTGCGCAGGGCGTTTGTAAGCGGTGAGCCGGTCCGCGCACCATGCGTGCAATGCCGCCTCGTCGACCGCCGCGCCCGGCACGCGCTCGACGAACGCGAGCACTTCCTCGTTGCCGTCGATCGCGCGGCCGATCACGGCCGCCTGCACGACGTCCGGATGCGCGTTCAGCACCTGCTCGACCTCGACCGGATACACGTTGAAGCCCGAGCGGATGATCAGCTCCTTGCTGCGGCCCGCGATCGTCACCGCGCCGTCCGCGTCCTGCCGCGCGAGATCGCCGGTGCTCAGCCAGCCGTCCGGCGACACGGCCGCGCGCGTCGCATCCGCGTTGCGGTAGTAGCCGAGCATCACGTTCGGCCCGCGCACGCGGATCTCGCCGACTTCGCCCGGCGGCACGTCGGTGCCGTCCGGCGCGACGATCCGCACGTCGACGCCCGGAATCGGCACGCCGACCGAACTGTCCGTGCGCGGCGCGTCGAGCGGCGTCTGCGTGATCGTCGGGCTGCTTTCGGTCATCCCGTAGCCGTTGTGCAGCGGCACGCCGTACAGGCGCTCGACGCGCGCCTTCAGGTTCGCATCGAGCGGCGAGCCGCCCGAATATGCGAAGCGCAGCCGCGGCGCGCGCCATGCGTGGCCGTGCGTGTGCAGGTGTTCGAGCAGCTTCGCGTGCATCGCGGGCACGCCCTGGAAGATCGTCACGCCTTCGTCGGCGAGCGCGACGCGGACGGCTTCCGGCGAGAAGCGCGGCGCGAGCCGCAGCGTCGCGCCTGCATACAGGCTGCCCAGGCACACCGATGCGAGCCCGTACACGTGCGACACGGGCAGCACCGTGTAGACGACGTCATCCGGCGACACGCGGCGCAGCGCGCTCGACGTCGCCGCGATGAACAGCAGGTTGCGGTGCGACAGCATCACGCCTTTCGGCGTGCCGGTCGTACCGGTCGTGTAGATCAGCGCCGCGCATTGGGCGGCGCCGTCGGCGGCCACCGGTTCGGCGGGCGCGCTCGCGTCGACGCGATACGACCACGCGCCGATGTCGACCGGCAGCGCGCCGGCCGGCATTGCGCCGATCCGCTCGGCGTGGGCGCGGGCGTCGGGTGAGGCGTCCGTCGTGAACGCGGTCAGCTTAGGGCGTGCATGCGCGGCGATCGCATCGAGTTCGGCGGCCGACAGCCGTGCGTTCGACACGAGCGCCCACGCGTCGAGGCGGGCGGCCGCGAACAGCAGCACGATCTGCGCGACGCAGTTTTCCGCGACGATCATCACGCGGTCGCCGCCTTGCACGCCGAGGCTCGCCAGCCGCGCGGCCGCCGCATCGACGGCCTGCGCCAGATCGCCGTACGACAGGCGGCGCGCATCCTCGATCAGCGCCGGCTGCGCGGGCGACTGCGCGGCCCGGCGCGCGGGCACGTCGGCGATGCGACGCGGCAGCGCGGCGAGCAGCGCATCGACATCGAGCGATTCGGATGAACGGACGGGCGAGGACATGGCGTCTCCAGATGAGGGGCCGGCGGCGGGCCGACGATATTTGCGAACGATCGTGCCATGACGGCGCGCGCGCCACAATTGGCCAATCGGGCAATAGCGCTTCACGATGTCTGCAATGATGATGGGCGAGATCGTGACCGCGATGCGGCGGGCCGGCGGAAAACGGGCCGCGAGTATACCGTCGGCGCCGGCACGCGATTGCGCGAGCGTCGATCGTTCGCCATTAAAATGCCGCCATGAGCAAATCCAGACACGTGTCCGAAACCCCCGCGACCCAACTGCTGCGCCGTCATGGCGTCGCATTCGGCGAGCATCCGTACGAATACGTCGAGCACGGCGGCACCGGCGAATCGGCGCGCCAGCTCGGCGTCGACGAGCACAGCGTCGTGAAGACGCTCGTGATGGAAGACGAACACGCGAAGCCGCTGATCGTGCTGATGCACGGCGACCGCACGGTGTCGACCAAGAATCTCGCGCGGCAGATCGGCGCGAAGCGGGTCGAGCCGTGCAAGCCCGAGGTCGCGAATCGCCATTCGGGCTATCTCGTCGGCGGCACGTCGCCGTTCGGCACGCGCAAGACGATGCCCGTCTACGTCGAGGCGACGATCCTCGACCTGCCGACGATCTACCTGAACGGCGGCCGGCGCGGCTACCTGGTCAGCCTCGCGCCGGCGGTGCTCACGTCGTCGCTGCTCGGCGCGCGGCCCGTGCAGTGCGCGAGCGTCGACTGAGGGTTTCACCTTCGTGGCACGCCGCGCCCGTTCGGTAGAATGGGCGCCGTTTCGGCCTGCCGGCTTGCCGCGCACGGCCATCCCTTTCCCGATACGTTGAAAGAAGAGTCCTCCGCATGCAGATCCTGCTCGCCGCCCTCGTTGCCTACCTGATCGGTTCGGTGTCGTTCGCCGTCGTCGTCAGTTCCGTGATGGGCCTGGCCGACCCGCGTTCGTACGGATCCAAGAATCCGGGCGCGACCAACGTGCTGCGCAGCGGCAACAAGAAGGCCGCAATCCTGACGCTCGTCGGCGACGCGTTCAAGGGCTGGATCGCCGTCTGGCTCGCCCGTCACTTCGGCCTGCCCGACGTCGCGGTCGCGTGGGTCGCGATCGCCGTGTTCCTCGGCCACCTGTACCCGGTGTTCTTCCGCTTCCAGGGCGGCAAGGGCGTCGCGACCGCGGCCGGCGTGCTGCTCGCCGTGCACCCGGTGCTCGGGCTCGCGACCGCGCTGACCTGGCTGATCGTCGCGTTCTTCTTCCGCTATTCGTCGCTCGCGGCGCTGGTGGCGGCCGTGTTCGCGCCGGTGTTCGACGTGTTCCTGTTCGGCACGCCGGGCCATAACCCGGTCGCGTGGGCCGTGCTCGCGATGAGCGTGCTGCTCGTGTGGCGTCACCGCGGCAACATTTCGAAGCTGCTCGCGGGGCAGGAGAGCCGGATCGGCGACAAGAAGAAGGCGGCCGCGGACGGCGGCGCGCAGGACGGCGGGAAGGCCTGAGAACGTGCGGCGCTGGCCGCGCGCCGGGCGCGCCGCGTGTGCGGGGCCCGGCCGGATGACGCGACGGGCCGGCGGCCGGTCAGTCGCGGAAGTTGTTGAAGTCGAGCGGCGTGTCGGTCACGTCCTTGCGCAGCATCGCGATCGTGCTCTGCAGGTCGTCGCGCTTCGTGCCCGAGATGCGCACCGCGTCGCCCTGGATGCTTGCCTGCACCTTGATCTTGCTGTCCTTCACGAGGCGCACGATCTTTTTCGCGAGGTCGCCCGTCACGCCTTTCTTCACGGTGACGATCTGCTTGACCTTGTCGCCGCCGATCTTCTCGACCTTGCCGTAGTCGAGGAAGCGCACGTCGACGTTGCGCTTGGCCAGCTTGCCGATCAGCACGTCCTTGACCTGGCCGAGCTTGAAATCGTCGTCGGCGAACAGCGTCAGCTCGCGTTCCTTCTGCTCGACGCGTGCGTCGGAGCCCTTGAAGTCGAAGCGCGTCGAAATTTCCTTGTTCGACTGCTCGATGGCGTTCTTCACTTCGATCATGTTCGCTTCGGAAACGACGTCGAACGATGGCATGGCATTCTCCCTTGAGATGCGGGCACCCGGCTCGCGCGCGGGCACTCGCTATAATTGCGGACTGTTTGCCATTTTACCGATGCCCCTCCGTTTGCCCAAGGCCGGCCATGCGCCGCCCGGGCCGACGTGACCGCGAGTGCCGATGCCCCCTGACGATTCCGCCCTGTCGCTGCTTCCCGACCATCCGCTCGCCGCGCACAACACGTTCGGCATCGCCGCGCGTGCGCGCTTCGCCGCGCGCATCACGCAGGCGGCGCAGTTCGAGGCGCTGCATCGCGACCCGCGGGTCGCGACCCTGCCGCAACTCGTGCTCGGCGGCGGCAGCAATATCGTGTTCACGCGCGATTTCGACGGCGTCGTGCTGCTCGACCAGATCGCGGGCCGCCGCATCCTGCGCGAGGACGACGACGCGTGGTACGTCGAGGCCGGCGGCGGCGAGAACTGGCACGCGTTCGTCGCGTGGACGCTCGAGCACGGGATGCCGGGCCTCGAGAATCTCGCGCTGATCCCGGGCACCGTCGGCGCCGCGCCGATCCAGAACATCGGCGCGTACGGCCTCGAGATGAAGGCGTATTTCGATTCGCTGGTCGCGGTCGAGCTGGCGACGGGGCGCCGCGAGCGCTTCGACGCCGCGCGCTGCGCATTCGGCTACCGCGACAGCTTCTTCAAGCGGGAAGGGCGCGGCCGGTTCGCGATCGTCGCGGTGACGTTCCGGCTGCCGAAGCAATGGACGCCGCGGCTCGGCTACGCGGACGTCACACGCGAGCTCGACGCGCGCGGCATCACGCCCGATGCGGCGACGCCGCGCGACGTGTTCGATGCGGTCGTCGCGATCCGCCGCGCGAAGCTGCCCGATCCGCTGGTGCTCGGCAATGCGGGCAGTTTCTTCAAGAATCCGGTGATCGACGCCGCGCAGTTCGATGCGCTGCGCGCCCGCGCGCCGGAGGTCGTGTCGTATCCGCAGCCGGACGGGCAGGTGAAGCTCGCGGCCGGCTGGCTGATCGACCGCTGCGGCTGGAAGGGGCGCGCGCTCGGGGCGGCGGCCGTGCACGATCGCCAGGCGCTCGTGCTGGTCAATCGCGGCGGCGCCACCGGTGCCGACGTGCTGGCGCTGGCGCGGGCGATCCAGGCCGACGTGCGCGCGCAGTTCGGTGTCGAGCTGGAGGCGGAACCGGTCTGCCTGTAACGCAGGCGTGCGCCGGTTGTCGCGCATCCAAACAAAAAGCGCCGATCGTCGATCGGCGCTTTTTTTACGCGTGTGCGTTGCGGCGCGTCAGTGCTTGAGGCGGCCGAGCAGCAGGAACTCCATCAGCGCCTTCTGCACGTGCAGGCGGTTTTCCGCTTCGTCCCACACGACGCTCTGCGGGCCGTCGATCACGCCGGCCGTCACTTCCTCGCCGCGGTGCGCGGGCAGGCAGTGCATGAAGAGGGCGTCCGGATTCGCATGGCCCATCATTTCCTCGTCGACGCACCAGTCGGCGAATGCCTGCTTGCGCGCCTCGTTCTCGGCCTCGAAGCCCATGCTCGTCCACACGTCGGTCGTCACGAGATCGGCGCCCTTGCACGCTTCGTTCGGATCGTCGAACACCTCGTAGAACGGCGCGCTGTCGGGCGACACGAGCTTCATGTCGAGTGCGTAGCCGGGCGGCGTCGACAGGCGCAGCTTGAAGCCGAGGATCTGCGCGGCTTCGATCCACGTGTAGAGCATGTTGTTCGCGTCGCCGACCCACGCGACGGTCTTGCCGGCGATCGGGCCGCGGTGCTCGTAGTACGTGAAGATGTCGGCGAGCACCTGGCACGGGTGGTATTCGTTCGTCAGGCCGTTGACCACCGGCACGCGCGAGTTCTGCGCGAAGCGCGTGATCACGTCCTGCTCGAACGTGCGGATCATGATGATGTCGACCATTCGCGAGATGACCTGCGCGGAATCCTCGACGGGCTCGCCGCGGCCGAGCTGCGTGTCGCGCGTGCTCATGAAGACGGCGTGACCGCCGAGCTGGAAGATCCCGGCCTCGAACGACAGGCGCGTGCGCGTCGAGCTCTTCTCGAAGATCATCGCGAGCGTGCGGTCGTGCAGCGGGTGATAGGTCTCGTAGTTCTTGAACTTGCGCTTCAGGATACCCGTGCGTTCGAGCACGTACTCGTAGTCTTCCAGCGAGAAATCCTTGAACTGCAGGTAGTGACGAATGGTTTTGGCGGTCATGAAACGAAATACGGCGGGTCTCACCCGGCAGCGAGGCCGGACGGCGCCGCCGTCGGGTGTGGATAACTCAAAGCAGCATAAAGGATTTTCTGTGCTTTGACGAGCCGTGGAGCGACGCGGGGCAGGATCGCCGCGCGCGATCCGCAGTGCGGGAAGACGGGCGTCGGGACGACGCGCGATGGCGCGCTGCGGTATAATTCGAAAGTTTTCTCCAGCCCGGCAGGCAAGGCTTTTCGCGCTCTGCCGGACACAAGCCGTGCGCTGCACACATCCGGTGCAGTCCACCGGCGGCGCGCCTCGACGCCCCGTTTTCGGGATATCGATGAGCTTGTGCCGCCGACCCTCCAGCTTTGTGTTCGCGTATCCAGGCGCCGTTGCCTGGACATCGCCGGGCCGTCACTTGGGTAACCACATGGCTGAAACCCCTCCGACCGAATTTTTCATCCAGGGCATCACGAAAGACGGGAAAAAGTTTCGCCCGAGCGACTGGTCGGAACGTCTGGCCGGTGTGATGGCCTGCTTCGGGCCGGGGGCGAGCGGGCCGAACGCGCGTCTCAAGTATTCGCTGTACGTGCGTCCGACGATGCTCGGCGACCTGAAATGCGTGATCCTCGATTCGCGGTTGCGCGACATCGAGCCGATGGCTTTCGATTTCGTGCTGAATTTCGCGAAGGACAACAACCTCGTCGTGACCGAGGCGTGCGAGCTGCCGGACTACAACGCGAAGAAGTGATGCCGGCGGGCGAGGGCGCGTGCCGTGCCCGCCCGCGTACAGGTCGCCGCCGCGCGTGATGCGCGAGCGACCGGCAACGAAAAAGCCCGCCTAGGCGGGCTTTTTCGTGATCGCAGGAAACAGGAACGCCCGCGCGAGCGGGCGCACCGGATTTACGCTGCTGCCTGCAGACCCTTGACGGCTGCGGCCAGGCGGCTCTTGCTGCGAGCGGCCTTGTTCTTGTGAACGATCTTCTTGTCGGCGATCGTGTCGATCGTCTTCACGGCAGCCTTGAACAGCTCGGCAGCCTTTGCCTGGTCGCCGGCTTCAACAGCCTTGCGAACCGACTTGATCGCGGTACGGAATTTCGAGCGCAGCGCCGAGTTGTGCGAGTTTGCCTTCGCGGCCTGGCGGGCGCGCTTGCGTGCTTGTGCGGAGTTAGCCATGACGGTTCCTTATCCTGTCCTGTTTCCAGAGCTTGGAGCCTGACGGCCAAGCGCTGCTTTTCGATCCGTCCCCTGAGAACGATTGCCCAGGGGCGCATAAAAAAACGGTGATTTTAACCGAGGCCGGGACATGAAAACGGCAGTTGCCGTGCATGTACGAGCCCAGAAACCGGCGATTATAGCAACAAAATCAAGCGAGTGGCAAGTTCGACTTAACGCCCGCCGGGCGGGGCGCCGGCGGCGGCCGCGCTTTTCGGTATCGGCCGGTGGCCGGGTCGCGCAACGTCCGTATAATAAGCGCCCCATGAATCTATTCCGAGCCCTGCTGACGGTCAGCGGCTTCACGCTGCTGTCGCGCGTGACCGGACTGGCCCGCGAGACGCTGATCGCCCGTGCGTTCGGCGCCAGTCAATACACCGACGCGTTCTACGTCGCCTTCCGCATTCCGAACCTGCTGCGCCGCCTGTCTGCCGAAGGCGCGTTCTCGCAGGCGTTCGTGCCGATCCTCGCCGAGTTCAAGAACCAGCAGGGGCACGATGCGACGAAGGCGCTCGTCGACGCGATGTCCACCGTGCTCGCGTGGGCGCTGGCCGTGCTGTCGGTCGTCGGGATCGCCGGCGCGTCGTGGGTCGTGTTCGCGGTCGCGTCCGGCCTGCACAGCGACGGCCAGGCGTTCCCGCTCGCGGTCACGATGACGCGGATCATGTTCCCGTACATCGTGTTCATTTCGCTGACCACGCTCGCGTCGGGCGTGCTGAACACGTACAAGAGCTTCTCGCTGCCCGCGTTCGCGCCGGTGCTGCTCAACGTCGCGTTCATCGCCGCGGCCGTGTTCGTCGCGCCGCACCTGAAGGTGCCGGTCTACGCGCTCGCGTGGGCCGTCATCGTCGGCGGCGTGCTGCAGTTTCTCGTGCAACTGCCGGGCCTGAAGAAGGTCGACATGGTGCCGCTGATCGGCCTGAATCCGCTGCGCGCGCTGCGTCATCCGGGCGTGAAGCGCGTGCTCGCGAAGATGGTGCCGGCGACGTTCGCGGTGTCCGTCGCGCAACTGTCGCTGATCATCAACACCAACATCGCGTCGCGGCTCGGGCAGGGCGCGGTGTCGTGGATCAATTACGCCGACCGCCTGATGGAGTTCCCGACGGCGCTGCTCGGCGTCGCGCTCGGCACGATCCTGCTGCCGAGCCTGTCGAAGGCGCACGTCGACGCCGACTCGCACGAATATTCGGCGCTGCTCGACTGGGGGCTGCGCGTCACGTTCCTGCTCGCGGCGCCGAGCGCGCTCGCGCTGTTCTTCTTCGCGACGCCGCTCACCGCGACGCTGTTCAACTACGGCAAGTTCGACGCGCATACCGTCACGATGGTCGCGCGCGCGCTCGCGACGTACGGAATCGGCCTCGTCGGCATCATCCTGATCAAGATCCTCGCGCCGGGCTTCTATGCGAAGCAGGACATCAAGACGCCGGTGAAGATCGCGATCGGCGTGCTGATCGTCACGCAGCTCTCGAACTACGTGTTCGTGCCGCTGATCGGCCACGCGGGGCTCACGCTGAGCATCGGCGTCGGTGCGTGCCTGAATTCGCTGCTGCTGTTCCTCGGGTTGCGCAAGCGCGGCATCTACCAGCCGTCGCCGGGCTGGCTGCGCTTTTTCGTGCAGCTCGTCGGCGCGGCGCTCGTGCTCGCGGGCCTGATGCACTGGTGCGCGATCAATTTCGACTGGACCGGGATGCGCGCGCAGCCGCTCGATCGCATTGCGTTGATGGCCGCGTGCCTCGTGCTGTTTGCTGCACTATATTTCGGTATGTTGTGGGTGATGGGCTTCAAATACGCTTACTTCAGAAGGCGCGCCAAGTGACGACCGCAATGACCCGCGTCCTCGACTACTTCAGCACGCTCGTGGCGGACGACGACAGTCTGCCCGTCACGGAAGCCGCGCTGTCGCTGGCGCAGGACGCGTATCCCGACCTCGACCTGCAGGGCACGCTGGCCGAACTCGACATGCTGGCGGCGCGGCTGCGCCGGCGGCTCGCCGACGATACGGACCTGAAGGGCCGCGTCGCCGCGCTGAACGACTTCTTCTTCCGCGAGCTCGGCTTCGCGTGCAATCACAACGATTACTACGACCCCGATAACAGCCACCTGAACGCCGTGCTGAAACGGCGGCGCGGGATCCCGATCTCGCTGTCGGTGCTGTACCTGGAACTCGCCGAGCAGATCGGCGTGCCGGCGCGCGGCGTATCGTTCCCCGGCCATTTCCTGCTGCGCGTGACGCTGCCGGACGGTGACCTGATCATCGATCCGACCAACGGCCATTCGCTGTCCGAAGCCGAGATGGTCGAGATGCTCGAGCCGTACGTCGCGCGTGCGGCCGGCGCGGTCGACAGCGCGTTGCGCGCGTTGCTGCAGCCGGCGACGAGCCGCGAGATCATCGCGCGGATGCTGCGCAACCTGAAGACGATCTATCTGCAGACGGAACGCTGGCAGCGGCTGCTCGCGGTGCAGCAGCGGCTCGTGATCCTGCTGCCCGAGCAGCTCGACGAAGTGCGCGACCGCGGCTTCGCGTATGCGCGGCTCGACTACCTGCGCCCCGCGCTCGAGGATCTCGAGCAGTATCTCGGCGAGCGACCGGATGCGGACGATGCGACCGTCGTCGAATCGCAGGTGAGCGAACTGCGGCAACGGATGCAGCGCGACGGCGAGGAGTGAGCCGAGCCATCGGCGCACGTCCACCGGCACACGAAAAAAACGCCCGCATCGCGGGCGTTTTTTCTTGCGCGTGCGCGTGCCGGCCCCGAGCGATCGGCTGAAACTCCGGTGCGCCGCTCGCACGACCCACGCGTTCGACCGATTGTACGGGGCGCCGCCGGGCGGCGGCGACACGCGCGCGATCGTGCCAATCGCGGCAGGCAAAAAAAAGCCGCCCGGAACGGGCGGCTCGCGGGTGCGCGACGCGCTGCTTACTTCAGTGCGTCGAACGCGCGCTCGCGGATTTCGTCGACGGTGCCGAGGCCCGAGATCTTGCGATACTGCGGCGCCTTCAGACCGTTTTCCTCGCCACGCTGCGCCCAGTCGCCGTAGTACGTGATCAGCGGCTTGGTCTGCGCTTCGTATACTTCGAGACGCTTTTTGACAGTTTCTTCCTTGTCGTCGTCGCGCTGGATCAGCGGTTCGCCCGTCACGTCGTCGTGACCTTCGACCTTCGGCGGGTTGAACTTGACGTGGTACGTACGGCCCGATGCCGGGTGCGTGCGACGGCCGCTCATGCGCTCGATGATTTCCGAGAACGGGACGTCGATCTCGAGCACGTAGTCGATCGCGACGCCGGCTTCCTTCATCGCGTCAGCCTGCGCGATCGTGCGCGGGAAACCGTCGAACAGATAGCCGTTCGCGCAGTCGGATTCCTTCAGGCGCTCCTTGACGAGGCCGATGATCAGCGCGTCCGGCACGAGCTTGCCGGCATCCATGTAGCCCTTCGCCTCGACGCCGAGCGGCGTGCCGGCCTTCACGGCCGCGCGCAGCATGTCGCCCGTCGAGATTTGCGGGATGCCGAATTTTTCCTTGATGAAGTTTGCCTGGGTGCCCTTTCCCGCGCCGGGCGCGCCCAACAGGATCAAACGCATGGTGATATCTCCAAGTATGTAGATTCGTGTGGCGAGACACAAAGGCGTCGGCGACGGCGGGCGCGGGGCTTGCCCGGCGCGCGGCGGACCGGTCTGATGCGGCGCGTCGGCTTGGGCGACGCGCGGCTGCCGGCAGGGCCACGGGCGGGGTCAAGCGAGGACGCGCTGGTCGCGGACGGCTCGCACAATCGCCTGATTATGCCACGGGTTATTTTGAACCCGGCTGAAAAAGGGCCTGCACGCGCGCGAGATCGGCCGGCGTGTCGATACCGGCTTCGGGCGCGGATTCGGTGATCAGCACCGCGATGCGCTCGCCGTGCCACAGCGCGCGCAGCTGTTCGAGCTGCTCGGCCTGTTCGATCGGCGCCTGCGCGAGCGACGGATAGGTGCGCAGGAAACGCGCGCGATACGCATAGAGGCCGATGTGCCGGTAGACCGGGAAGGCCGGCGCCGGCATGGCCGCGACGTCGGGCCAGTGCGGCTGGTATGCATCGCGGCTCCACGGAATCGGCGCGCGCGAGAAGTACAGCGCGACGCTCTGCGCGTCGAGCGCGACCTTCACGACGTTCGGGTTGAACACGTCGGCCGCGTCGTGGATCGGATGGGCCGCGGTCGCGATCGCGCACGCCGGATGCGCGGCGAGGTGCGACGCTACGTCGCGCACGAGCACGGGGTCGATCAGCGGCTCGTCGCCCTGCACGTTGACGACCACGGTGTCGTCGCGCCAGCCGAAGGCCGCCGCGACTTCCGCGAGCCGGTCGGTGCCGGACGGATGATCGGCGCGCGTGAGCACCGCCTCGAAGCCGTGATCGCGCGCCGCGTCGAGCACGCTCTGCGCGTCGGATGCGACGAGCACCTGTTGCGCGCCCGCTTCGCGCGCGCGCTCGGCGACACGCACGACCATCGGCTTGCCGCCGAGATCGGCGAGCGGCTTGTTCGGGAGCCGCGTCGACGCGAGCCGGGCGGGAATGACGGCGATGAAGGGTTGCGGGTGAGTCATCGGGGAGCGTTGAGAAGGACGGGGCGGGCGACGCCGGAAGCCGGTCGCCCGGCGAAGTGCGGCGACCCGGCCGGGGCCGGGCCGCCTGTGTCGATTCGGTGCGCCGGACGAGCGGCGCGGCGGTTCAGCGGCCGGCCGGGTCGACCGGCGTGCCTTCGACGGTCTGGCGCGCTTCGTCGACCAGCATCACGGGGATGCCGTCGCGGATCGGGTAGGCGAGCTTGTCCGCGTTGCAGATCAGCTCCTGCGCGGCACGGTCGTAGTGGAGCGGGCCTTTGCAGATAGGGCACACAATGATTTCAAGCAGGCGAGCGTCCACGGAGTTTCTCCACAACGAGGGCAATGAGGCGAGGGTCGAGCGCGGCTTCGACGGGGACCACCCACAGTCGGGCGTCGCGCCAGGAAGCGCCCAATTTTACTGCATCCTTCTCGGTGATCAGGATCGCATCGACGGCATCGTCGACGAACGGATTGTCCGCGAACGCGTAATGGTCCGGCAGCGCGCGGGTCGCCGGCGCGAGACCGGCCGCGCGCAGCGTCGCGAAGAAGCGCTCCGGCGCGCCGATGCCGGCTGCGGCGAGCACGCGTTCGTTCGCGAACTGCGACAGCGGGCGGCGCAGCGTGGGCTGGTCGAGGTGCCACGCGGCGCCCGGCGTCAGCGCGAGCGCGTAGGTGTCGGGCCAGGGCGGCAGCGCGCTACTGTACGGGTCGTTGACGAGCGTCGCGTCGCGGTGCCGCGACAGCGGCTCGCGCAGCGGGCCGGCCGGCAGCAGGAAACCGTTGCCGCCGAGCCGGTGGTCGAATACGACGAGCTCGACGGTGCGCGCGAGGCGGTAGTGCTGCAGGCCGTCGTCGCTGACGATCACGTCGACGTCCGGATGCGCGGCTCGCAGCGCCTGCGCGGCCGCGACGCGATCGGGGCACACCCACACGGGCGCGCCGGTGCGGCGCGCGATCAGCAGCGGTTCGTCGCCGGCCGCGCCCGCGCGCGACGCCGGCGTGACGGCGGTCGGCGCCTTCACGTTCGCGCCATAGCCGCGCGACACGACGCCGGGCGTGAAGCCGGCCGCGCGCAGCGCGTCGACGAGCGCGATCACGGTCGGCGTCTTGCCGGTGCCGCCGACGGTCACGTTGCCGACCACGACGACCGGCACGCCGACGTCGACCGGCTGCTTCCAGCCTTGCGCGTAAGCGGTGCGCCGCAGCGCCGCGCACAGGCCGAACACGCAGGCGAACGGCGTGAGCGCCCACGCGAGCGCGCCGCGGCGCTGCCATTCGCGTGTCAGGCGCGCTTCGAGTCGCGCGAGCGGGCCGCCGGGCGCGCTCATCGGGCCGGGCGCGGCGCGTCGTGCGCCGCGGCGAGGGACGGATTCGTCAAGGCGGATTCTCCGTTGGGCGGCGCATGCCGCAGGGTCCGTGGAAGGCGGCACTCTAGCGCGCCGCACGCCGGCGCGGCAAGCGCGACCGGCCGCCGCAGCGCCCGGGGCCGGATCGTGGCGCCCTGTGGATAACTCTGTGAAAAACTCCCCGGTCGATTGCCTCAAACGCCCGCCCGGCGGGCATCGAATCGGATGTGAATTATTTTGAAAGGTTTAAAAAACTATAAAAATCAAGGTGTTACGAAGAATTGTCTGGTTTTTTTAGCGGTTTCCGCGCGTTTTACGCGGACGAATGCCAGAGTGTGGACACTTTCCGCGCGTGGCGGCGAATGCGGCGGCGCTGGACGCCGCACGCGTGTCGGACTATCGTGACGCCGCCAGCATTCATCCGACCGTCCATGCTTTCCGACTCTCCTTTTTCCGCGCCCGGCGCCACGCGCGGCGGCGACGAAGTGATTCCCGTTTCGGCGCTCAATCGCGCGATTTCGACGATGCTCGAGCGCTCGTTTCCGCTGCTGTGGATTTCGGGCGAAGTATCGAATTTCACGCGCGCCGCGAGCGGCCACTGGTATTTCTCGATCAAGGACCAGCAGGCGCAGATGCGCTGCGTGATGTTCCGCGGCCGCGCGCAATACGCCGAATTCACGCCGCGCGAAGGCGACCGCATCGAAGTGCGCGCGGTCGTCACGATGTACGAGCCGCGCGGCGAAGTGCAGCTCAACGTCGAAGCCGTGCGACGCACCGGGCAGGGGCGCCTGTACGAAGCGTTCCTGCGGCTGAAGGCGCAGCTCGAAGCCGAGGGTCTGTTCGCCCCCGAGCGCAAGCGGCCGTTGCCGGCCCACCCGCGCGCGATCGGCATCGTCACGTCGCTGCAGGCCGCCGCGCTGCGCGACGTGCTCACCACGCTCGCCCGGCGCGCGCCGCACATTCCGGTGATCGTCTATCCGGCCCCCGTGCAGGGCGCCGGTTCCGCCGAGAAGCTCGTCGCGGCCGTCGCGACCGCGAATGCGCGGCGCGAGGTCGACGTGCTGCTGGTGTGTCGCGGCGGCGGCTCGATCGAGGATCTGTGGTCGTTCAACGACGAAGCGCTGGCGCGTGCGATCGCGGCGAGCGAGCTGCCGGTCGTCAGCGGTGTCGGCCACGAAACCGATTTCACGATCGCGGACTTCGCGGCCGACCTGCGCGCGCCGACGCCGACCGGCGCGGCCGAACTCGCGAGCCCGCAACGCGCGCTGCTGCTGCGCGAGGTCGACGAGCGCCAGCGTGCGCTCGCGCGCGGCATGGCGCGCCGGCTCGAACAGCGCGCGCAGCAGCTCGACTGGCTTGCACGCCGGCTCGTGAGCCCGGCCGAGCGGCTGCAGCGGCAACGCACGCACGTCGAGCAGCTCGCGGCGCGGCTGGCGTCGGCGGCGTCGCGGCCGGTTCGCGATGCACGCGCGCGTTTCGCGCTCGCGCAACTGCGCTGGCAGCGCGCGCGGCCCGATGCGTCACAGGCGCGCCATGCGCTCGCGGGGCTGTCGCAACGTCTGGCCAGTGCGTTGCAGCGCCGTCACGAACGCGACACGGCGCGTGTGTCGGCCTGTGCGGCGCGGCTCGAGGTGCTGAGCCCGCAGCGCACGCTCGAGCGCGGCTATGCGGCGCTGATCGATGCGCAGACGGGCCGCGCGGTGCGCGCGCCGAACGCGCTGAAGCCGCAGCGGCGCCTGACCGTGCATCTCGCCGAAGGCTCGGCCGACGTGTCGCTCGCCGACGTGCAGCCGCGGCTGACCGATACGATCTGACGTAACCGGCGCGAGCGACACGCGGCGATCGTCGCAACGAACGCGACGCGGGCGGGCACGGATGCTGCGCATCGTCGGGTTCGTCCTGCCGGACGTTGCGCCAGCATCGCTTTTCCGCATACCGCGGATAAATGGCCCGTGAGTTTGCGGGGTTATTCGTCCTCGCCTACAATCGGACGCTCGGCAGCATCCAACACAGCCTCCCTACATACTCAACGAAGGAATCGCCATGGCTCATACGCTCCCGCCGCTCCCGTACGCTGAAGACGCACTCGCGCCGACCATCTCGAAAGAGACGATCGAGTACCACTACGGCAAGCACCATCAGGCTTATGTGACGAACCTGAACAATCTGATCCCGGGCACGGAATTCGAAAACCTGCCGCTGGAAGAGATCGTGAAGAAGTCGTCGGGCGGCATCTTCAACAACGCCGCGCAAATCTGGAACCACACGTTCTTCTGGAACAGCCTGTCGCCGAACGGCGGCGGCGCACCGACGGGCGCGCTGGGCGACGCGATCAACGCGAAGTGGGGTTCGTACGACGCATTCAAGGAAGCGTTCACGAAGGCCGCGGTCGGCACGTTCGGTTCGGGCTGGGCATGGCTCGTGAAGAAGGCCGACGGTTCGCTCGACATCGTGTCGACGAGCAACGCCGCCACGCCGCTGACGACCGCCGACAAGGCACTGCTGACGATCGACGTGTGGGAACACGCGTACTACATCGACTACCGCAACGCCCGTCCGAAGTTCGTCGAGGCGTTCTGGAACATCGTGAACTGGGACTTCGCAGCGAAGAACTTCGCATAAGTCCGCCGCCTGCGCGCCGCCACGGCGCGCGGCATCGAAAAAAAGCCCTCGTTTCGAGGGCTTTTTGTTTTTTGTCTCGCCCCGAACGCGTCGAATCGGCCGGATCAGCCGGCCATGCCCAGCACCCAGCCGAACGTGGCGCTCGCGATCACCACGGCCCATGGCGGCACGCGCCAGAACACCAGCGCGACGAACGCGACCAGCGCGGCGGCCAGGTCGCGCGGCGCGACGATCGTGTCGGTCCAGACCGGGTGATAGAGCGCGGCGAGCAGCAGCCCGACGACGGCCGCGTTCACGCCGGCGAGCGCGGCCTGCATGTGCGCGCTGCGGCGCAGGCGTTCCCAGAATGGCGCGGTGCCGGCGATCAGCAGGAACGACGGCGCGAAGATCGCCGCGAGCGCGATCGTGCCGCCGGGCCAGCCGTTCGGCGCATCGCGCAGCGACGCACCGAGGAACGCCGAGAACGTGAACAGCGGCCCCGGCACGGCCTGCGCGACCCCATACCCGGCCAGGAAAGCCGAATCGCCGACCCAGCCGGGCGCGACCACGGCCGCCTGCAGCAGCGGCAGCACCACATGGCCGCCGCCGAACACGAGCGCGCCCGTGCGGAAGAACGCATCGACGACGGCGAGCGTATCGGAGCGCAGCGCGCGGGCCGCGAACGGCAGCGCGACGAGCAGCGCCGCGAACAGCGCAAGCCACAGCACGCCCGCGCGGGGCGACACGTGCAGCGGCAACGGTTCGTGCGCGTCGCGCGCCGGTTGCGGCAGCAGCACGAGACCGGCCGCGCCAGCCACGACGATCACCGCGATCTGCGTCCACGCGGCCGGCGCGAGCAGCGCGACGCACGCGGCCGCGGCCATCAGCGTGACGCGCCGCGCATCCGGGCACAGCGTGCGCGCCATGCCCCACACGGCTTGCGCGATCACCGCGACCGACACGATGCGCAGCCCGTGCAGCGCGCCGGCTTCGATCGGTGCGCCCGTCGCGTGAACGCCGAGCGCGAACAGCATCATCAGCAGCGCCGACGGCAGCGTGAAACCGAGCCACGCGGCGAACATGCCGGCGTAGCCGGCGCGCGCGAGCCCGATCGCCATCCCGACCTGGCTGCTCGCCGGCCCCGGCAGGAACTGGCACAGCCCGACCAGATCGGCATAGGTGCGCTCCGTGAGCCAGCCGCGCCGCGTGACGAATTCCGCGCGAAAGTAGCCGAGATGCGCGACCGGCCCGCCGAACGACGTGAGACCGAGCCGCAGGAACGCGATGAAGACGGGCCACGGATGACGGGCGGGGGCGGGGAGGGGCGACGTGTTCAAGGCGGTGCGCGCGGCGGACGGAACGAGCCGCCACGATAGCGCAACTCGGCGGCCGCGGGGCAGCGCGTAGCGGCCGGTCGGGGCCGTTGTGCGGGGTTCAGTACGGGCCGTCGCCGAGCCCGCTCGCGCGCCGCAACGCATCGATGTCGACGAGCTCGATCTCGCCGACGTGCAGCCGCACGACGCCGTCGGCCTGCAGCGCCTTCAGCAACTGGTTGGTGGTCTGCCGCGTCAGCGACAGCATCGACGCGAGCGTTTCCTGCGACAGCCGGATATGCGTGCGCCCGGCGCTGATGCCGCCGTAGCCCTCGGCGATCATCAACAGCCGCGCGGCGAGCCGCTGCGCGGCCGGCATCACGCTCATCGACTCGACCGTCAGGAAGCTCAGGCGGAGCTTTTGCGCCATCAGCAGCGCGAACTGCCGCCAGTATTGCGGCGTCGCATCGAGGATCGCGAGCAGTGCAGCCTGCGGCACGTGCAGCAGCAGCGTGTCGTCGAGCGCGACGGCGTCGTGCGTGCGCGGCTGGCCGTCGAACAACGCGATCTCGCCGAACCACGTGACGGGCTCCGCCACCGTCAGCAGCGCTTCCTTGCCGTGCGGATCGACCGCGCCTATCGTGAGTGAACCGGCCAGTACCGCGTACAGCCCGCACGGCGGGTCGCCGCGCCGGAACAGCGCATGGCCGGACGGCAGGCGGCGCAGCGTCGCGCGGGCGATCAGGTCGGCGCGCAGCGCGGGCGGCAGCCCGGCGAACCACGGGTTCGCTTCGATCTGCGGCAGGTACGGGGCGAGCGAAGAAGGCATGGGCACGCGATGTCGGGTAGCTGACAGAGGTTCTCGGGCGTGACGCGCATCATAGCGCTCGATGACCGATCAGGAGACACCATGAAGACCCTCGAAGACCATCTTTCCCAGTATGCGGCCTACCATCGCGACGCGCGCAACATCGCGACGCATCTGGTCGGCATCCCGATGATCGTGTTCGCGGTCGAGGTGCTGCTGTCGCGGCCGGCGCTCGGGATGCCGGCCGGTATCGCGCTGTCGCCGGCGCTGCTGCTCGCCGTCGTGTCGGCGCTGTTCTACCTGCGTCTCGACCTGCGGTTCGGGATCGTGATGACCGTGCTGCTCGCGCTCGGCCTGTGGGCCGCGCAGTCGCTGGCGCCGCTGCCGACCGCGCAATGGCTCGCGATCGGCATCGGCGCGTTCGTCGTCGGCTGGATCGTGCAGTTCGTCGGGCACTGGTTCGAAGGCCGCAAGCCCGCGTTCGTCGACGATCTGGTCGGCCTGGTCGTCGGGCCGCTGTTCGTCGTCGCCGAGGTCGCGTTTTTCGCGGGGCTGCGCGCCGACGTGCGCCGCGAAGTCGAGCGGCGCGCCGGCCCGGTGCATGGCGGCGCGCATTCGCATGTCTGATGCGCCGGCCGGGCCGGTCTGCGTGTTTGGCGCGGGCGCGGTCGGCTGCTATCTCGGCGGCCGTCTCGCGGCGGCCGGCGCGCACGTGACGCTCGTCGGCCGCGCGCGGATCGGCGACGCGATTCAGCTGCACGGGCTCACGTTGACCGATCGGCGCGGTTATCGCGCCGCGCTTGCGCCGGCCGATGTCGGATTCGCCACCGAGCCGGCCGCCGCGGCCGACGCACGGCTCGTATTCGTCGCGGTGAAGTCGGCGGCCACGCGCGAGGCCGCCGCGCAACTGGCCGGCGTGCTGCGGCCCGGCACGATCGTGATCAGCTTCCAGAACGGCCTGCACAACGCAGACGTGCTGCGCGACGCGCTCCCGCAAGCGACGGTGCTGGCCGGCATGGTGCCGTTCAACGTGATCGAGCGCGGTCCCGGCGCGTTTCACCAGGGTTCGGCCGGCACATTGGCGACCGACGCGTCGGCCGCGCTGCAGCCGTTCATTGGCCCGTTCGCGCGCGCCGGGCTGCCGCTCGTGCTGCATCGCGACATGCGTGCCGTGCAGTGGGCGAAGCTCCTGCTCAACCTGAACAACGCGGTCAATGCGCTCGCGAATGTGCCGCTGCGCGACGAACTTGCCCAACGCACGTACCGGCGCTGCGTCGCCTTGGCCCAGCGCGAGGCGCTGCACTGGCTGGCGCGGGCCGCGATCCGGCCCGCGCGGTTGACGCCGCTGCCGGCCGCGTGGATCCCGGCCGTGCTCGACCTGCCGGATGCGGCGTTTCGCGTGGTCGGCGGCCGCATGCTCGCGATCGATCCGCTGGCGCGGTCGTCGATGTCCGACGATCTCGCCGCGCACCGCGCGACGGAAGTCGAGTGGATCAACGGCGAAATCGTGCGGCTGGCCGGGCGCTTCGGTGCGCCGGCGCCGGTCAATGCGCGGCTGTGCGCGCTCGTCCACGACGCGGAACGTGCGGCGGTGCGTCCGGCGTGGCGCGGCGATGCGCTGTGGGCCGACCTCGCCGCGCGGGCGCCGCATGCGGGCCATGTGCCGGCCGCGTAGGCTGGCGGTGCTCCCGGCGTCGACCACGCGGCGGCGCGGGCCGTGCGCAACGACTAAGATGCGGAGTGCGTCATACGACGCCTTTGCGGAGCAATCGCCATGGTGGATCGCCCGACCCTCGATGCCTACGACGCGCATGCCGCGCAATACGCGCAGGACTGGCTCGACCAGGCCGCGCCCGACGACATGTATGCGCTGCTCGAACAGCATTTCTCGCCGGGGCTGACCGCCGACGTCGGCTGTGGCGCGGGGCGCGACACGGCCTGGCTCGCGTCGCGCGGCTTCGACGTGCGCGGCTACGACGCGAGCGCCGCGCTGCTCGACGAGGCGCGGCGACGCCATCGCGGTCTGACGTTCGAACTGGCCGCGCTGCCGGCGCTGGCCGGCGTGCCGTCCGGCGCGTTTCGCAACGTGCTGTGCGAAACCGTCGTCATGCATCTCGAACAGGCGGACGCCGCGGCGGCTGCCGCGCGGCTGGCTGATCTGCTGATGCCGGGCGGCACGTTGTACCTGAGCTGGCGGGTGGCCGGAAGCGGCATGTTGCGCGACGAGCGCGGCCGCCTCTATACGCCGCTCGATTCGGCGCGGATGCATGCGGCGCTGGGCGCCGGCGTGCATGTGATCGACGAACACGAGGTGGTCAGTGCGTCGTCCGGCAAGCGCGTGCACCGGCTGATCGTGCGCAAGGCGGGCGGCGACGCGTGAGCGCGCCGCGCCGGCGCAGTTACTCGCGGCTGAGGGCCGCTTCCCAGTTGATGTCGACGCAGAGCACCTGCATGCCCGTCGCGGCCGGTGCGGCGATCGACGCGGTCACGCACAGGTGGGCCTCGTTGATCGACAGGTAGGGCGCCGTCAGATGCACGCCGCCCGGCGCGCGCATCGCATCGATGAAGTACGGGCGGCGTTCCCAGCTCGCGCCTTCGGAATGCAGCAGCGGCCGGAAACGCTTCGCGCGTTGCGATACGCTGCCGCGCGCGAGCACGTTGTCGCCGATCTGGCGGCCCGATGCGTCGAGCAGGAAGCAGCGCGCGGTCTCGGGCAGCCCGAGCACGGCGGCGGCCGCATCGACGAGCGACTCGCCCGCGCCGAGCCGGCGGCTCGCTTCCTCGAGCGCGGCGACGTACGGCGCGAGCCGTTCCGCCTGCGTGCGCTCGCGCTGCGCGACGCGCAGCCGCAGCGCGGCCGACAGCGTGTCCATGCAGCCCGCAGCGGCCTGCGGCTGTACGGGATCGACGCTCGGCCCCGCGAAGTACTGGCCCTGCACGAAATCGACGTCGCATTCGAGCGCGATCAGCGCGTCGCGTTCGGTCGCGAGCCCGCCCATCAGCACGAGCTGGCCGGATTCGTGCAGCAGCGACACGAGCCCCGGCAGCACGCGTTCGAGATGCGAGTGCTCGCTCGCCTGCGCGAGGATGCCGCGGTCGAGCGTGACGATGTCCGGATGCAGGTGCCACACGCGATCGACGTTCGAATGCTTCGCGCCGAACCCGACGAGCGCGATCAGGAAGCCGGCCTTGCGCAGCCCGTCGATGATCGCCGCATAGCGCGGCGTCTCGCCGCCGGCCTGTTCGGGCACCTCGAGCACCACGCGGTGCGGCGGCAGCCCGAGCGCCTTCAGGTTCGCGAGCAGCGCGTCGCCGTAGATGGTGTCCATCAGCGCGGCCGGATGCAGGCTCAGGAAGAGCCATTCGTCGTGGCTGTCGAACGCGTGGAAGTTGCCGAGATGCAACGATTCGGCGAGCCGGCCGAGCTCGAGCAGGTCGCCGCGCCGCGCCGCCTGCGTGAACACCTCGTGCGACGCCACCTGGCGGCTTTCCTCGTCGTGCGCGCGCAGCGACGCGTGATAGCCGATCGCGCGCCGGTGCGACACCGAGAACACGGGCTGGAACACGCTGAACACGGTGTAGCCGCCGTACAGCACGGTGCGCCGGTTCCCGTCGTCGCCGGCGACGGGGCGGGGCGGCTGAAAGCCGGGGGGATCGATTTCGATCATGCTCATGATGTCGGCCGAAGGGAGACTGCCAGTTTACCTACAGAATAGGCGAGCAAGAAGCATGCACGGCTGCGCGCTGCGTGCGGCCGCCCGTCGCGCTTGGCACGCGCACGGGGCCGGGTCGCGTTGCACCGCGATGGTGCGCGCCGGCCCGATTCGGCGCGCGCCGCGCTCACGCGCGCTCGGACGGATCGGTCTTGCGCGCGGTGCTGCGGATCTCGGGTGCGAGCTGCGCGAAGATCCACGCGGACGCGGCCGTGATGATCCCGACGCAGACGAACGTCGCATGGAACGCCGGCAGCGTGTTGCTCGGCGTCACGGTGCGCAGCATGCCGGTGAACGTCGCGAGCAGCGCGCCGGCGACCGTGACGCCGAGGCTCATCGACAGCATCTGCACGAGCGAGAACAGGCTGTTGCCGCTGCTCGCGCCGCCGGTGCCGAGATCCTTCAGCGTCAGCGTGTTCATCGCGGTGAACTGCATCGAGTTGAACCCGCCGAACAGCGCGAGATGCACGACCTTCACCCACACCGGCACCGTGTCGCGCATCAGCGCGAAGCTCGCCATCATCACGCCGACCATGATCGTGTTCGCGAGCAGCACCTTGCGGTAACCGTGCCGCGTGATCAGGCGCGTGATGATCCGCTTCGAGAACATGCCGGCCGCCGCGACCGGCAGCATCATCAGCCCGGCCTCGAACGCCGAGTAGCCGAGGCTCACCTGCAGCAGCAGCGGGATCAGGTACGGCATCGCGCCGCTGCCGATCCGCGCGAACAGGTTGCCGAGCAGCCCGACGCTGAACGTGTGGATCTTGAACAGCTCGAGCGAGAAGATCGGCTGCGGCGCGCGCACCGCGTACAGTCCGTACGCGACGAAGCACGCGAGGCTCAGGATCAGCAGCACGAGCACGGCTGCGTGCTGCATGCCGAGATCGGCGAGCCCGTCGAGCGACAGCGAAATCGCGACCATGCCGATCGTCAGCAGCAGATAGCCTTTCAGGTCGAAGCGGCCGGCGGCCGGGTTGCGCGAATCGGGCATCGAATAGAAGGTCGCGATGCAGCCCGCGACGCCGACCGGCACGTTGATCAGGAAGATCCAGTGCCACGACGCGATCTTCACGAGCCAGCCGCCGAGCGTCGGCCCGATCAGCGGGCCGATCAGGCCCGGAATCGCGACGAACGACAGCGCGGGCAGGTAGCGTTCGGCCGGGAACGTGCGCAGCACCGCGAGCCGCCCGACCGGCAGCAGCATCGCGCCGCCGACGCCCTGCACGATGCGGAAGGCGACCAGTTGCGTCAGCGTATGGGCGTTCGCGCACAGCAGCGAGCCGAGCGAGAACACCAGGATCGCGCTGAAGAACACCCGCCGCGTGCCGAACGTATCGGCGAGCCAGCCCGACACGGGGATCATCACCGCCATCGTCAGCGAGTACGCGATCACGACCGATTGCATCCGCAACGGCGATTCGCCGAGGCTCGCGGCCATCGACGGCAGCGCCGTGTTGACGATCGTCGCGTCGAGCGTCTGCATGAAGAAGCCCGTCGCAACGAGCCAGAGCATCACGGTGAGGTTCTTTTCGCCGGGAGCGGCGGCAGGCGGGCGTTGGAACATGACGGCGGGGCGGTGGCGCGGGACAGCCGACATTGTAGGGAAAGCCGCCGCGCCGTGCAGGTTCGGGCGGCACTCATGTGGCCTCGACGACCCGACCCGATTCGGCGCGACCTCGGCCGGCCCGGCCGCCGGAGGCCTGTCCTCGTCGGGCGGCCAGTACAGTTCGGTCAAAAGCGTCTGCGGCCGTATCTGTCCGTGTACCGCCGCCGTCCGAAATACTGGTGTGATCGAACCCGTGTGACCAGGAGGCTGCCATGCGCGAACTGCGACTTTACGTGATGGACGGCGACGAGCCGGCCGGACGGTGGCGGATCGTCGATCGCACGCTGCTCGAGGTGGCCGAAGGCGACGTGTGGGTGACCGTCGAGGGCCGGCCAGACGATCACTGGCTGGGCGCCGGTGCGTCGCTGACCTTGCTGCCCGGCACCCATGCGTGGGTCAGCGCCGGGCCGCGCGGCGCGACGTTCGCGTTCGGCCCGCTCGCGGTGTCGGCCGTGCGCACCGCGCCTGCATGGTGGCGCCCGTTCGCCGTGTGGCGCGACGGCCGGCGTCACCCGGCCGCATCGCTGCCGACGTAGCGGGCCCGCGGTCGGATCAGCTTTCCTTCCGCGTACTGTTCGAGCGCATGCGCGATCCAGCCGGCCGTGCGGCCGGCCGCGAACAGCGTGAACGCCGCGCCGTCGGGCAGCGCGAGCGTGCGCTCCAGCACCGCGAGCACGAAATCGATCGTCGGCCGCAGGCCCGTCGCCGCTTCGACGCGTGCGGCGAGCGCGCGCGCCATGCGCAGCGCCGGCCGCTCGGGCGCCGTCGCGTGCAGTGCATCGAGCAGCGCCCGCGCGCGCGGGTCGCCGTCGGGATACAGCGGGTGCGCGAAGCCGGACAGGGCCGTGCGGCCGCCGTCCGCGCGTTCGTCGTGCGCCAGCCGCAGCGCGAGGTAGCGATCGAGATCGGCGGCGCGGGCCGCTTCGTCGAGCAGCGTGCCGGCCCGGAACGTCTCGCCGCCGTGGCGCGGCCCCGACAGCGCCGCGAGCCCGCCCGAGATCGCGCCGAACAGGTGGCTGCCGGTCGACGCGATGCAGCGCACCGCGAAGGTCGACGGATTCAGTTCGTGATCGGCGCACAGCACGAGCGCGCGCCGCAGCAGGTCGGCGTCATTGCGCCGCCGCACGCGCCACGCGGACGCGAGCTGGCGGTGCACGGGCGCGTCGCCCGGCGCGATGCCGGCGAGTGCGGCCGTCGCGACGCGCAGCAGCAGCGCCGCGGCATCGAGCTGGGCGTCGCGCCCCTGCGCCCACAGGCGCGGCAGCGACGCGGCGGCGGCCGGCAGCAGCACCAGCGCGCGTTCGAGCGGGGCGAGGTGCGCCCAGCGACGCGCCCAGTCGTCCCACTGCGCCGCGTCGAAACCGGTCGACGCGAGCGACGTGGCGGCCAGCCGCGCGGGCGGACAGTCCCAGAGCCGCGCGGCCGTTTCTTCGAGGGTCGCTGCATCGGCCAGCGCGATCGCATCGGCGCCGCGGTAGCGCAGGCGGCCGTCGGCGATCTGCGTGATCCGCGATTCCAGCACCGGCACGCCCCAGTCGAGCGAACGTTCGGCGACACCGCCCGCGCGTTTCGCATCGGCGCGGCGGCGCGCGAGCAGGCGCACTTCGTTGGCGTCGTAGCGGCGGCGCTTGGTCGCGCCGTCGGGCAGCGAGCGCAGCAGGCCGCGGCTCACGTACGCGTAAAGGGTGCTCACGCTGACGCCGAGCATGCCGGCGGCTTCCTGCGCACTGAGGGATGTCATGCCGGTTGCTCCTGGCGGCGCGCATGAAGCGCGGGCCCGCTACAACTATTCGTTATGTATTGATTCGCGCAATCAAGATTGATCGCGGCTGTCGCGAATTCTAGACTCGATTCCGTCTCCTCGACGGCATCCTCTTCACCATGACCATGACACCCGAACGCGCATTGACGCATCTATGGCAACTCGCAGACGGCGAACCCGACGCGCTGGCCCGCACGACCGTGACCGGGCAGGACCCGGCGTTGCCGTCGACGTTTCATGTCGGCACGCTCGCCGCCGCGACGATCGCCGCGGCCGGGCTCGCGGCAGCCGAATGTCATCGGCTGCGCACGGGCATCGCGCAATCGGTCGACGTGTCGGTGCGCGACGCGCTCGTCGCGTTTCGCAGCGAGCGCTACCTGCGCGTGGACGACGGGCCGCCGCCGGAGTTGCGTCATCCGGTGACCGGTTTCTTCGAGACGGGCGACGGACGATGGATTCAACTGCACGCGAATTTCCCGCATCACCTGCGCGGCATCCTCGACGTGCTCGGCTGCGGCCCGCAGCCGCCCGACGTCGCCGCGGCGATCCGTACGTGGGACGGCGCGGCACTCGATACCGCGCTGGCCGACGCCGGTCTGTGCGCGGCATTGATCAGAACCCCTGACGAATGGGCGGCGCACGAGCAGGCGCGCGCGATCGCGTCGCTGCCGCTGTTCGAGATCGAGCGGATCGGCGACGCGCCGGCCGAGCCGATCGGCCGCGGCGAGGCCGATCGGCCGCTGGCCGGCGTGCGCGTGCTCGATCTCACGCGCATCATCGCTGGGCCGGTCGCGGGCCGCACGCTGGCGTCGCACGGCGCGCAGACGCTGCTCGTCAACGGTCCGCACCTGCCCAACATCGCGCCGCTCGTGATCGACAACGGACGCGGCAAGCGCTCGACGTGGATCGATCTGCGCGACGCGGCGGGCGTCGATACGCTGCACGCGCTGGCACGCGAGACGGACGTGTTTCTGCAGTCGTACCGGCCCGGCGCGCTCGCGGCGCGCGGCTTCACGCCGCAGGCACTGGCGGCGCGGCGGCCCGGCATCGTCTACGTGTCGGTGTCGGCGTACGGGCGCGCGGGGCCGTGGGCGAAGCGGCGCGGGTTCGACAGCCTCGTGCAATCGGCGAGCGGAATCGCCTGGCAGGAGCAGCAGGCCGCGCATGCGAGCGGGCCGCGCCATCTGCCGTGCCAGGCGCTCGATCATGCAACGGGGTATCTCGCGGCGTTCGGCGCGATGATCGCGCTCGCGCGGCGGGCGCGCGAAGGGGGCAGTTGGCACGTGCGGATGTCGCTCGCTCAGACGGGGCGCTGGCTGCAGTCGTTCGGCGCCGTGCCGGACGGGTTGCAGGCGCCCGATCTCGCGCTGGCCGACGTGCGCGACCGGATCGATCGCGTCGCGTCGCCGTTCGGCGTGCTCGACACCGTGCGGCCGGCCGAGTGGTTGTCGGCAACGCCGCCGGCGTTCGCGCGGCCGCCCGTGCCGCTCGGCACCGACGACGCGCGCTGGTTGTGAGGGCCGCTGGCGCGGCTCGCGTTACTTGCGCAGCTCGACGACGAAATCGTAGTAGTCGTTGCGGCAGTAGGTATCGGTCAGTTCGATCGCGCGCTGGTCGGACGTATAGCCGATCCGTGTGATCAGCAGCAGTGCGTCGTGCGGGGCGATGCCCATCTGCTCGGCGATCTCGTCGGTCGCGTTGACCGCGCGGAAATGCTGCAGCGCGCGCACGATCGGCGTGCCGCGTGCTTCGAGATAGCTGTACAGCGAGCCGACGATCGCCTGCGGATCGGGAATCAGCGTCGCGGGGAACGTCGAGTTCTCGACGGCCATCACGATGCCGTCGGCGAGGCGCAGGCGTTTCAGGCGTGTAACCGATGCGGCCGGCGACAGCCCGAGCTGGATCACTTCGTCGCGGTTGGCGGGCTGGATTTCGCGTGCGAGCCACTGCGAACTCGGCTTGAAGCCGCGGCGCTCGAGCATTTCGCTGAAGCTCGACAGTCGCGACAGCGGATCCTCGTAGCGCGGCTGGATGAAGTTGCCCGCGCCTTGCGTGCGGCGGATCAAGCCTTGCTCGACGAGCAGCGCGATCGCCTTGCGCGCGGTGATGCGCGACACGCCGAGCGCTTCGGACAACACACGCTCGGAAGGCAGCGCTTCGCCGGCCGTCCAGCGGTTGTCGTGGATCGCATCGCCGAGCTTGCGGGCGAGCTGCAGGTAGAGCGGCGTATCGTTGTCGGGGTCGGGGCGCAGGTCCTGCCAGCGGTCGTCCGTGGGTGCCTTCATACAATGGGTATCGATCAGGTTGCGGCCATTCTAAGTCATCATGCCGCGCCGTTATAGCCGGTTTTTGCCGTGTAATAGGCCGGGGGCGCACCGATTGACTACACTGATGCGTCGTATTCGATGCTTCGGCCGCGGTGTGCGGCCACGAACCCGCAACGAGGAAACGCATGACAGACACGATCGCCACGGTCGTTTTGCCAAACGGCGAGACGATTCCGAAGCTGGGCCTGGGCACCTGGGAAATGGGCGAGCGGCCGGCGCGGCGCGCGGACGAGATTGCCGCGTTGCGCGAAGGCATCGAACTCGGGATGACGCTGGTCGATACCGCCGAGATGTACGGCGACGGCGCGACCGAGGAACTCGTCGGCGACGCGCTTGCGGGCCTGCGCGACGACGTGTTCCTCGTCAGCAAGGTCTATCCGCATCATGCGAGCCGGCGCGGCGTCGTCGCCGCGTGCGACGCGAGCCTCAAGCGCCTGCGCACCGATCGCGTCGACCTGTACCTTCTGCACTGGCGCGGGTCGGTGCCGCTCGAGGAAACCGTCGCGGGTTTCGACGCGTTGCAGCGCGCGGGCAAGATCCGCCACTGGGGCGTCAGCAATTTCGATACGGCCGACATGGCCGAACTCGTCGACGAGGCGGGCGGCGGTGCATGCGCCACCAACCAGATTCTCTACAACATCGCGCGACGCGGCCCGGAATTCGACCTGCTGCCGTGGCTGGCCGACCACCGGATACCGGCGATGGCGTACAGCCCGGTCGATCACGGACGGCTGCCGAAACGCTCGCCGCTCGACGAGATCGCACGGTTGCGCGGCGTGTCGGTGACGCGCGTCGCCCTGGCATGGGTGCTCGCGCAGCCGGGGGTATTCGCGATTCCGAAGGCGTCGCGGATCGAACACGTGCGCGACAACCGCGCCGCGCTCGATTTCGTGTTGAGCAATGACGAGCGCGCGCAGCTTGACGCGTATTTCCGTCCGCCGCGCAGCAAGCGCGCGCTCGAGATGCTCTGACCGGAGTCGGCCGCGCAACGTGTCGGGTCAGTGGTTGCCGCCGGACGATCCGCCGTTGCCGTGACCGCCGCCGTTGCCGGCGCCATGGCCGTTGCCGACGCCGTTGGCCCCGCCATTGCCGGCGCCACCACTGCCATTGCCGTTACCGTTGCCGCCGCCATTGCCGTGGCCACCGGTGCCATTGGCGCCGCCGCTTCCGCCGTTGCCTCCGCCGGCACCGCCGCTATTGCCGCCATTGCCACGGCCGTTGCCGACACCGTTGGCGCCGCCATTGCCGGCACCGCCGCTGCCGTTGCCATTGCCGTTGCCGCCACCATTGCCGTGACCGCCGCCGCCGTGACCGCCGCCGTGACCGCCGCCGTTGCCGCCGCCATTGCCGCCGCCGTGACCGCCGCCGCCGCCGTTGCCGCCGCCGCCGCCGCCGTTGCCGCCGCCGCCGCCGCCGTTGCCGCCGCCGCCGCCGC
Source organism: Burkholderia sp. EMB26 (assembly GCF_024730645.1). NCBI lineage: Bacteria > Pseudomonadati > Pseudomonadota > Betaproteobacteria > Burkholderiales > Burkholderiaceae > Burkholderia > Burkholderia sp. EMB26. The sequence goes on along the minus strand of NZ_CP078070.1, from coordinate 2,871,042 downwards.
CGTTGCCGCCGCCGCCGCCGCCGCCGCCGCCGCCGTTGCCGCCGCCGCCGTTGCCGCCGCCGCCGTTGCCGCCGCCGCCGCCGTTGCCACCGCCACCGCCACCGCCACCGCCACCGCCACCGCCGTTACCATGGCCGCCGCCATTGCCGTGACCGCCGCCGTCACCATGGCCGCCGCCATTGCCGTGACCGCCGCCGTCACCATGGCCACCACCGTGGCCGTGACCGCCGCCATCACCGTCGCCATCGCCGTGGCCGCCACCATGGCCGTGACCACCGCCATCACCATCGCCGCCACCACCGTGCCCACCGCCACCTGAGGTGCCGCCACCTGAAGTGCCACCGCCCGAAGTGCCGCCACCTGAGGTGCCTCCACCGGAATTGCCGCCACCTGAGGTGCCGCCACCTGAGGTGCCGCCGCCTGAAGTGCCACCGCCCGAAGTGCCTCCGCCCGAGGTGCCGCCACCTGAGGTGCCGCCACCGGAAGTACCACCACCGGAAGTGCCGCCACCCGAACCACCGTTACCCGACGCATTGCCTCCGCGGCCGGTGCCGCTCGTACTGCCTGAAGTTCCACCTGTCGTTCCACCGACACCGGCGGGTCCGACGGCCCCGTTCCCGTTATTTCCGCCGCTACCGGTCCCGTTGCCACTGCCATTACCGGTGCCGCTGCCGCTTCCATTCCCATTACCGCTGCCGCTCGCACCGGCCCCGCTGTTGCCGACGCCCCGGCCGGCATAAACGTGCACCGCGCACGCGGCCGGATTGGCGGCGCACGGCGAGGCATTCTCGACCAGCGTCATGATGGTGTCCGCGCTGGCGTTCGCGGCGGACGCGGTGTCGGGCGTGGTGTTTTGTGCGACGGCATACGAGCAGCAGCACGCAAACGCGGCCGCGGCCAGCAAGGTTGCACGAGGGCGCCGTCCCGCCGCGCGGAACGGTTGTTTCGTCTTATGCATCATGGCCTCCCCATGCGCGCGATGTCTCGTTGCCGCGCGACTATTCACGTGTGGTGCAGGGGGGGCTTAAAAGATTCGTTGTCCTATCGTCAGCCGATGACCTCCTGGCCAGCGCTTGACGCTAGCCGCGAACGCGGATCGGCACGCGGGCCCGCCGTGCGCATCCCACTCTGCGAGATTCGTGCCATCGGCCGCGCGGGGCCGTGGCGCAAGGCGGGCGCAGTCGCGTGACCACGCATGCAACGTCGTTGGGGAGGGTTTTGTTTCCGGAATGAAACGTCGGGGCGTCGTTCAGCGCGCCGGCGCGTCGGCCGCGCGCTGCCAGCGGTGAAACAGGATCGACGCGATCCAGCAGACGAGGAACAGCGCGACGATGCCGTAGCCGATCGAGCCGAAGCGTTCGCCGAGCGCATCGAGCGTGTCGCGCACGGGGCCCGTCAGCGACAGCTTGTCGGCCAGCAGTCCGGCTGCCTCGATCCCGCCGATCGCCAGCGCGACGGCCGCCGACACGAACGTGATGCTCGCGTTGTAGAGCAGCTTGCGCTGCGGATCGTCCATCGCCCAGCCGTATGCGTGAATCATCAGCACGTTGTCGGTCGAGTCGATCAGCGTCATGCCGGCCGTGAACAGCGCGGGAAACAGCATGACCGTATAGATCGGCAGCCCCTGGCTCGCCTGCGCGGCGGCAATCGCGAGCAGGCCGATTTCGGTTGCAGTATCGAAACCGAGCCCGAACAGCACGCCGACCGGGTACATGTGCCAGCTCTTCGACACGAACCGGAACAGCGGGCGCAGCAGCCGCGATACGAGGCCGGCGGGGCGATGATCATGCGCGCCGTCGTGCGCGGGCGCGGATACGCCGCGATAGCGTCGCCACACGTCGCGCAGGATCATCAGGTTCACGCACGCGAGCACCAGCAGGAACGTGGCCGATACCGCCGTGCCGATCGTGCCGCCGATATCGCGGAACGCATCGAACCGGTCGCGCAGCGCGAACGCAGTCAGCGCGATGCCGAGCGTCGCGGCGATCACGATCGTCGAATGGCCGAGCGAGAAGAACAGGCCGACGCTCACCGGACGCTGGCCGTCCTGCATCAGCTTGCGCGTCGCGACGTCGATCGCGGCGATGTGATCCGCGTCGACCGCGTGACGTAGCCCGAGCCCGTACGCGATCGCCGCGGTGCCGAGCAGCAGCGGATGATCGCGCAGCACCGCGAGCGCCCACAGCCAGACGGCGACGTTCGCGGCGATCAGGCCGGCATAGAGAGTCAGCAGGCGGCGCAGGGCAGGGGTGGGCGGCATCGGGCGGGTTCCATCGGACGAATCGCGATCCATTGTGGCACGCGAAAAAAATGTCCGGCGTGCCGATCAAAAAGCCGCGCACGCCGTGGTGCGCCGGATGAAAAAAAGGCCCGTCCGGAACCGGACGGGCCTTGCGTGCCTGCGACAGCGCGCGGGCGAACGGCGCTTACTTCGTCTTCGCGCTGATCACGCCTTCCGATACGTTGGCCGGCGTTTCCGCGTACTGCTTGAACTCCATCGTGTACGTCGCGCGGCCCTGCGTGGCCGAGCGCAGCGACGTCGAATAGCCGAACATCTCCGCGAGCGGCACTTCGGCGCGCACGAGCTTGCCGCCGCCGCCCGCGATGTCCTCCATCCCCTGCACGATGCCGCGCCGGCTGGACAGGTCGCCCATCACGTTGCCCATGAACTCCTCGGGCGTCTCGACCTCGACGGCCATCATCGGCTCGAGCAGCACCGGCTTCGCCTTGCGCATCGCTTCCTTGAACGCCATCGAGCCGGCCATCCGGAACGCATTTTCGTTCGAGTCGACGTCGTGGTACGAACCGAACGTCAGGTGCACCTTCACGTCGACGACCGGGTAGCCCGCGAGCACGCCGCTCTTCAGCGTCTCGGTGATGCCCTTGTCGACGGCCGGGATGAACTCGCGCGGAATCACGCCGCCCTTGATCTCGTCGAGGAACTCGTAGCCCTTGCCCGGGTTCGGCTCGAGCGTGATCACCGCATGACCGTACTGGCCGCGCCCGCCCGACTGCTTGACGAACTTGCCTTCGACGTCGGCCGCCGTCGTGCGCACCGTTTCGCGATACGCGACCTGCGGCTTGCCGACCGTCGCCTCGACGCCGAACTCGCGCTTCATCCGGTCGACCAGGATTTCGAGGTGGAGCTCGCCCATCCCCGAAATGATCGTCTGGCCGGACTCTTCGTCGGTCTGCACGCGGAACGACGGATCTTCCTGCGCGAGACGGTTCAGCGCGAGGCCCATCTTTTCCTGGTCGGCCTTCGTCTTCGGCTCGACGGCCTGCGAGATCACCGGTTCCGGGAATTCCATCTTTTCCAGGATGATCGGCTTGGCCGGATCGCACAGCGTGTCGCCGGTGGTCGCTTCCTTCAGACCGACGGCCGCCGCGATGTCGCCCGCGCGCACTTCCTTGATTTCCTTGCGCTCGTTCGCGTGCATCTGCAGGATCCGGCCGAGCCGCTCCTTCTTGTCCTTCGTCGCGTTGAGCACCGTGTCGCCCGACTCGACGACGCCCGAATACACGCGGAAGAAGATCAGCTGGCCGACGAACGGGTCGGTCATGATCTTGAACGCGAGCGACGAGAACGGCTCGTCATCGCTCGGATGACGTTCCGCCGGCTTTTCCGGATCGGCGAAGTCGTGGCCGAGGATCGCGGGCACGTCGACCGGCGACGGCAGGTAGTCGATCACCGCGTCGAGCATCGCCTGCACGCCCTTGTTCTTGAACGCGCTGCCGCACAGCATCGGCACGATCTCGTTCGCGATCGTGCGCTTGCGCAGCGCGGCCTTGATCTCGTCCTCGGTCAGCGATTCATGGTCGTGCAGATACTTCTCGAGCAGTTCCTCGCTCGCTTCGGCCGCGGCCTCGACCATCTTCTCGCGCCATTCGTGCGCGAGCTCGACGAGGTTCGCGGGGATGTCCTCGTAGGTGAACTTCACGCCCTGGCTTTCGTCGTCCCACACGATCGCCTTCATCTTCACGAGATCGACGACGCCCTGGAAATGGTCTTCCGCGCCGATCGGAATCTGGATCGGCACGGCGACGCCTTTCAGCCGCTCGCCGATCTGCTTCTGCACGCGGAAGAAGTCGGCGCCGATCCGGTCCATCTTGTTGACGAACGCGATGCGCGGCACCTTGTACTTGTTCGCCTGGCGCCACACGGTTTCCGATTGCGGCTGCACGCCGCCGACCGAGTCGTAGACCATGCACGCACCGTCGAGCACGCGCATCGAGCGCTCGACCTCGATCGTGAAGTCGACGTGCCCGGGCGTATCGATGATGTTGATCCGGTGTTCCGGATAGTTGCCGGCCATGCCCTTCCAGAAGGCGGTGGTCGCCGCCGACGTGATCGTGATGCCGCGTTCCTGCTCCTGCTCCATCCAGTCCATCGTGGCCGCGCCGTCGTGCACTTCACCGATCTTGTGGCTCACGCCGGTGTAAAACAGGATGCGCTCGGTCGTCGTGGTCTTGCCGGCATCGATGTGAGCGCTGATCCCGATATTTCGATAGCGCTCGATGGGGGTTTTGCGGGGCACGTGAACCTCCTGGTGGTTCGGATCGTAAGCGGGCCGTCTGATTGGGTGCCGGCCCGGGCTGGAACTAGCGAGATTTAAAGGATAGCGCTTGTCCGTGGCTTTTGCAGATGCGGGCAGCGGGTGCCGAATCAAGGCGGGCGCCGCCGGCGGGCGAAAAAAAACCGGCGCCCGACGACAAATGACGGGCGGCCGGCTTTCGGTCGGTGCGCGGCGCGGTGCCGCCGCGCGCGCCGGGGCGGTTACTGGGCCCGCGGCAGGCCGTCGAGCTTCATGCCGGGCTTGATGCCCTTCGCGGCGAACCAGCCCTTGCTCATTTCGAGCGCATAGACGCCGTTGTTGCGCGGGCAGTGGTTGTCGGTGGTTTCCGCGCGCATCTCGTCGATGTCGGTGATCGTGCCGTCGGCACGGATGAACGCGATCGACAGCGGAATCAGCGTGTTCTTCATCCAGAAGCAGTGCACGGCGTTCTCGTTGAAGACGAACAGCATGCCTTCGTTCGGCGCGAGCTGCGAACGGTACATCAGCCCCTGTTCGCGGTCGGCGTCGTTCGCGGCGACGGCCGCGTCGATCACGTACATGCCGGCGCGCAGCTTCACGCGCGGGAACTCGCTCGGCTGCTTGGCACCGGACGGCACTTGCGCGCCGGCGGCCTGCATGCCGAGCGCGAGGACGGCGAGCGCGGCGGGAAACACGGCGGCACGCGCAAGGCGGCCGAGCGACGGGCGCAGGGAGAAGTGCACAGCATGGCTCCTGTCTGGAAAACAAGACCCGCATGGTACGCGATGCGCGCCGGCGGGCACAAAAAAGAAAAAGGCAGATCGCCTTGCGGTGATCTGCCTTTCAACGCCGTAAGAACGGCAAGACTGCGTGTTCTTGACTGCGTTATTACAGCTTGCTTACTTAGTTCGAAGCAGCTGCCGGTGCTGCTGCGTCGCTTGCTGCAGCCTTCTTCGATGCCTTGTGGTGCTTCTTGGCAGCGTGGTGCTTCTTGGCAGCGTGCTTAGCCGGTGCCGAAGCAGCTTCTGCTGCTGCCGGAGCAGCTTCCGGAGCCGAAGCTTGTGCGAAAGCAGCCGTTGCGAAGAGGCCAGCGACCAGAGCGGCGATCAGTTTGTTCATGTTGTGTTCCTCAGCTTTAGTTAATTAACCAAATGACCCGGCAATAGGAGTCATGTCGTCTAACGGTGCCATCCACCTTTCGGTTGACAGACGCTTCGAGAAATTTCTCTTTGCGCTGCGGGCGCCGAATCGTATTCGAATAAAACGTCGCTTTCGTGACGCAAACACGGGTTCGGCTGCCAATGCCGGATAGCTAAGGTTGGCATCTGCGTGGTTTAACGCACGATCTCCGCAGGCGGTTGACGAAAAAGATGACGAAAAATTCGCGCGTCCCGGATGCGTCATCCGGCGGGCGCGAAACCGTCCCATGGCGCGCGCGGCGGCAGGGCAATTGTTTCGCCTGGCGCAATGCCGAGCGCGAATATATCGAGTGCGCCGATGCCGACGCGCACGAGGCGCAACGTCGGAAACCCGACGGCCGCCGTCATCCGGCGCACCTGCCGGTTCTTGCCCTCGGTGATCGCCAGCTCGATCCACGTGGTCGGAATCGCGGCGCGGTAGCGGATCGGCGGGTTGCGCGGCCATAGCGTGTCGGGCGGCTCGATGAATTCGGCGCGGCACGGGCGGGTCACGTAGTCGCCGAGGTCGACGCCGCGGGCGAGCGCCTTCAGGTCGGCCGGCCCGGGTGCGCCGTCGACCTGCGCCCAGTAGCGCTTCACCAGTTTGTGGCGCGGCTCCGCGATGCGCGCCTGCAGCGCGCCGTCGTCGGTGAGCAGCAGCAGCCCCTCGCTGTCCGCGTCGAGCCGGCCGGCTGCGTACACGCCGGGCGTTTTGACCCAGTCGCCGAGCGAGGGCCGCGTCTCGTGCGCGGAAAACTGGCAAATCGTGCCGAACGGCTTGTTGAGGGCGATGAGGTTCATGGCAGGGCGCCCGCCCGGCGCACCGCGGGAGGCGGGAGCGGGCGGTCTATGGCAAATGGCGGAATCTTAATGCATAATACGGAACGGCAAGTCCTCTGTCTTATATAAGACATAAGTGAGGTCTTGATACGCAGTGCCGCGGTTCACGCCGAAGTGCCCGGTTGGGGCGCTAGAATAGCGGCTCGCTGTTGCCGTCACGGGGTGGCCATGCCGCGCCCCCGCCGCGCGCGCAGCTTCGACCAGCATCACCTGCTCAGCCACGTCACTGGAGTCGATCATGCCGTATCAGCACATCAAGGTTCCGGAGGGCGGTGACAAGATCACCGTCAACAAGGACTTCTCGCTCAACGTTTCCGATCAGCCGATCATTCCCTATATCGAAGGCGACGGTACGGGCTTCGATATCACGCCGGTCATGATCAAGGTCGTCGACGCGGCGGTCGCGCACGCGTACAAGGGCAAGCGCAAGATCCACTGGATGGAGATCTTCGCGGGCGAGAAGGCGACCAAGGTGTACGGTCCGGACGTGTGGCTGCCGGACGAAACGCTGCAGGTCCTGAAGGAATACGTGGTGTCGATCAAGGGGCCGCTCACGACCCCGGTCGGCGGCGGCATCCGTTCGCTGAACGTCGCGCTGCGCCAAGAGCTCGATCTCTACGTGTGCCTGCGCCCCGTCCAGTACTTCAAGGGCGTGCCGTCGCCGGTGCGCGAACCGCAGAAGATCGACATGGTGATCTTCCGCGAGAACTCGGAAGACATCTACGCGGGCATCGAATGGGCCGCGGGCTCCGAGCAGGCGAAGAAGGTGATCAAGTTCCTGCAGGACGAGATGGGCGTGAAGAAGATCCGTTTCCCGGAAACCTCCGGGATCGGCGTGAAGCCCGTGTCGACGGAAGGCACCGAGCGGCTCGTGCGCAAGGCGATCCAGTACGCGATCGACAACGATCGCAAGTCGGTCACGCTGGTGCACAAGGGCAACATCATGAAGTTCACGGAAGGCCTGTTCCGTGACGCCGGCTACGCGCTCGCGCAGAAGGAATTCGGCGGCGAGCTGATCGACGGCGGCCCGTGGATGCGCGTGAAGAACCCGAAGACGGGTAACGAGATCGTGATCAAGGATTCGATCGCCGACGCGTTCCTGCAGCAGATCCTGCTGCGCCCGGCCGAATACGACGTGATCGCGACGCTGAACCTGAACGGCGACTACATCTCCGATGCGCTGGCCGCGCAGGTCGGCGGCATCGGGATCGCGCCGGGCGCGAACCTGTCGGATTCGGTCGCGATGTTCGAGGCGACGCACGGCACGGCGCCGAAGTACGCGGGCAAGGATTACGTGAACCCGGGTTCCGAGATCCTGTCGGCGGAAATGATGCTGCGCCACCTCGGCTGGACGGAAGCAGCCGACACGATCATCGCCGCGATGGAGAAGTCGATCCTGCAGAAGCGCGTCACGTACGACTTCGCGCGCCTGATGGAAGGCGCGACGCAGGTGTCGTGCTCCGGCTTCGGCGAAGTGCTGATCGAGAACATGTAAGACCCCTTCCGGGGTGGGCCGGCACGTTGCCGGCCGCCCCGGCGCTGACTGCCGGCGCCGGAGCGTTTCGTGGATGGCAGGTTTGTTGGCAGGGCGGTCCGGCATGCGGGCCGCGGCGCCGCGATGCGGCCCGCATGCCCTGCAAGGTAGAACATGACGGCCCTCGCAACACCTCCGCCCGGCTGAGCCGGCGCGCCCCTTTCGCGATCGACCCGGTCGCTCCCCGCCGGTTACCGCCGGCGCTCTTCAGTCCCACCATTACGTAGCAATGCTTTGACCACCATGTCCACTTCGCCCAAGATCATCTACACCCTCACCGACGAAGCGCCGGCGCTCGCGACCTATTCGCTGCTGCCGATCGTCAAGGCCTTCACGCGTTCGTCCGGCGTCGCCGTCGAAACGCGCGACATCTCGCTCGCCGGCCGCATCATCGCGGCATTCGCAGACGTCCTGCCGTCGGAGCAGAAGGGTTCCGACGATCTGGCCGAGCTGGGCCAGCTCACGCTGAAGCCGGAAGCGAACATCATCAAGCTGCCGAACATCAGCGCATCGGTGCCGCAGCTGAAGGCCGCGATCGCCGAACTGCAGGCGCAGGGCTACGCGCTGCCGGCCTATCCGGAAGATCCGTCGACGGACGAAGAGAAGGCCGTCAAGGCGCGCTACGACAAGATCAAGGGCAGCGCGGTGAACCCGGTGCTGCGCGAAGGCAACTCCGACCGTCGCGCGCCGCTGTCGGTCAAGAACTATGCACGCAAGCATCCGCACAAGATGGGCGCGTGGAAGTCCACGTCGAAGGCCCACGTCGCGCACATGAGCGAAGGCGACTTCTACGGCAGCGAGAAGTCGGCGCTGATCGCCGAGGCCGGCAGCGTGAAGATCGAACTCACGACGACCGACGGCGCGAAGAAGGTGCTGAAGGAGAAGACGGCCGTGAAGGCCGGTGAAGTGATCGACGCATCGGTGATGAGCCGCAACGCGCTGCGCAGCTTCATCGAAGCGCAGATCGCCGATGCGAAGGCGCAGGACGTGCTGTTCTCGGTGCACCTGAAGGCGACCATGATGAAGGTCTCGGACCCGATCCTGTTCGGTCACTTCGTGTCGGTGTTCTACCGCGACGCGCTCACGAAGCACGCGGACGTGCTGGCGAAGGCCGGCTTCAATCCGAACAACGGGATCGGCGACCTGTACGCGCGCCTGAAGGACCTGCCGGCCGACACGCGCGAAGCGATCGAGGCCGACGTCAAGGCCGAGTACGCGGTGCGCCCGCGCCTCGCGATGGTCAACTCGGACAAGGGCATCACGAACCTGCACGTGCCGAGCGACGTGATCGTCGATGCATCGATGCCGGCGATGATCCGCGATTCGGGCGGCATGTGGGGCCCGGACGGTCAACTGTACGACGCGAAGGCCGTGATTCCGGACCGCTGCTACGCAGGCGTGTACCAGGCCGTGATCGAGGACTGCAAGCAGCATGGCGCGTTCGATCCGGTCACGATGGGCAGCGTGCCGAACGTCGGCCTGATGGCGCAGGCGGCCGAAGAATACGGTTCGCACGACAAGACGTTCCAGATCCCGGCGGACGGCGTCGTGCGCGTCACCGACGAAGCCGGCAACGTGCTGCTCGAGCACGCGGTCGAGGCGGGCGACATCTGGCGCATGTGCCAGACGAAGGACGCACCGGTGCAGGACTGGGTCAAGCTCGCGGTCAACCGCGCCCGCGCGACCGGCGCCCCGGCCGTGTTCTGGCTCGATCCGGCGCGCGCGCACGATGCGCAGATCATCGCGAAGGTCGAACGCTACCTGAAGGATCACGACACGAACGGCCTCGACATCCGGATCATGACGCCGGTCGACGCCACGCGTTTCTCGCTCGAGCGCATCCGCGCGGGCAAGGACACGATCTCGGTCACCGGCAACGTGCTGCGCGATTACCTGACCGACCTGTTCCCGATCATGGAACTCGGCACCAGCGCGAAGATGCTGTCGATCGTGCCGCTGATGGCCGGCGGCGGGATGTTCGAAACGGGGGCGGGCGGCTCCGCGCCGAAGCACGTGCAGCAGTTCGTCGAGGAAGGCTTCCTGCGCTGGGATTCGCTCGGCGAATTCCTCGCGCTGGCCGCGTCGCTCGAGCACCTCGGCAACGCGTACCAGAACCCGAAGGCGCTCGTGCTCGCGAAGACGCTCGACCAGGCAACCGGCAAGTTCCTGGACGAGAACAAGTCGCCGGCGCGCAAGGTCGGCGGCCTCGACAACCGCGGCAGCCACTTCTACCTGTGCCTGTACTGGGCGCAGGCATTGGCCGAGCAGACCGAGGACGCCGCGCTGAAGGCGCAGTTCGAGGGCGTGGCGAAGGCGCTGTCCGACAACGAAGCGCGCATCCTGGAGGAACTGGCGGCCGCGCAGGGCAAGCCGCAGGCGATCGGCGGCTACTACCGTCCGAACGTCGACCTGACGAGCCAGGCCATGCGCCCGAGCGCGACGCTGAACGGCATCGTCGACGCGGTCGCCTGACGCCGGGCGCGCACTCGCGCGAGCCGATGCGCGTGTCGACGCGGCGCGGTCAGCCGTTCGCCGCCCGACATCCAATGAAAACGCCCCGGTCGCCCGGGGCGTTTTTCGTTGCAGGCGTGCCATTCAGACGTGAACGATTTCCCATTCGGCGATTTCGTGCGGCACTTCGAGCGTTGCAGTGTCGAGTTCGGACAGTTGCTCGCAGTCGCCGCGGGAGATGTGGTCGGCCGCCACTTCGGGGCACGAGAATGCGCCGAGCAGGGCGTTGCCGAACGTCGCTTCCCAGCCGCCGTTACCCGGCAGGATGTAGAACGACCCGAGCGCTGAACCAAAGCGAAATCCCTTCATTTCCGTTCTCCCTTTCTGATGACGAGCGATTCTGTTGTGCCGCCTGCCGGCTCGGCCGGCGGTGGCCCGACTGGCTGCCTGCGCCGCGTTCCGTGTCGGACCGTCGTGGCGAAGCGTCAGTGCATGGAACAAAGTCTACGTCCGCGACCCGCCCGGATGGTGCATGTAGAACGGCTTCTCGAAGCAAAAATTCTCTTTTAAAAACAAATAATTATTTCGATCGTTTTGTATTGCGGAACGTTTTTCGGCATCGCGAAACGGGAAATTTGTGCCCTGCACCACGAATTTTTATAACGCAGTGACTTGTTCCGCATCGTGAAAAATTAACGGGTTTGCGGATCGTCGATGCAGCGGGTGGAAACGTGGGGGCGGGGGCAACGCGCAAGGGGACGGCGGACGAGGAGCGACCGCTGGCGAGGCGCCGCTCGGCGATGCCCAGGGTGGCGCCGCATCCGGCACGGTGGCGATGCTCGCTGCGGCGTATCGCCGCCCGCCCGGCGACGGCGTTTTCCGATCCGGCCCTGCGGTTATGATGACGCGACCGCCGCGGCTGTCGCGCGGCGCTGCATGAACAACGAGGATCGATTGATGAGACGGAGAACTTTCCTGTCGCGTGCCGTCAGTGTCGCGGCCGCATCGCTGTTCGCGCGCACCGCGTGGGCGCAGCATGCCGGTCACGCGGGCATGGCCGGCATGGATGCGATGGACGACATGCCGGGCATGTCGGGGATGTCGGCGCACGGCCAGCCCGCGCCGGCCGCGCTGGCGGCCGCCGACGCGCTGCCGGCCGGCGCGCCGCTCGCGACGTTGCGCACGCTCGCCAACGAAAGCCGCGAGCCCGGCACGTTCCGGGCCACGCTGGTTGCTCAACCGGTGGCGCGACCGCTGCTGCACGGCGCGCGGCCGACCTTGTTCTGGCAGTTCGGCGCAGGCACGCAAGGCCCCGTCGTCGGCCCGCTGATCGACGTGCGCGAGGGCGATACGGTCGAGATCAGGTTCGTCAACAAGCTGCCGCAGCCGTCGACGATTCACTGGCACGGCCTGCCTGTGCCGCCCGACCAGGACGGCAATCCGTCCGATCCCGTCGCGCCCGGCGCGTCGCGCGTGTATCGCTTCACGCTGCCGAAGGGCAGCGCCGGTACCTATTGGTACCACCCGCATCCGCACATGATGACCGCCGAGCAGGTGTTCCGCGGGCTGGCGGGCCCGTTCGTCGTGCGCGCCGCGGACGATCCGCTTGCCGGCTGGCCCGAGCGCCACTTGTTCGTGTCGGACCTGAAGCTTGCACGCGACGGCACGATTGCGCCGAACGACATGATGGACTGGATGAACGGCCGTGAAGGCCAGTTCGTGCTGGTCAACGGCGCGCGCCGGCCGCGCATCGACGTCGCGGGTGACGAACGCTGGCGGGTCTGGAACGCGTGCAGCGCGCGCTACCTGCGCATCGCGTTCGACGACGGCCGCGCGTTCGAGCACGTGGGCACCGACGGCGGGTTGTTCGACGCGCCGCGGCGCGTGACGTCGCTGCTGATCGCGCCGGGCGAGCGCGCGGAACTGCTGGTGCGTGCCGGCGACCGCGCGTCGCGCGCGGTGCTGCAGGCGGCCGAGTACGACCGCCGCAAGATGGCGATGTCGCACGACGCCGGCCACGGCAGCCTGCCGCCCGATCCGGCGCTGGCGCTGGCCGATGTCGCGTTCGCGCCCGCCGAGGCCCGCGCGCTGCCTGCCACGTTGCGCGCGGTGGCGCCGCTGGGCGAACCGGTGGCGCACAAGACGGTCGCGTTCGGCGAGGAAATGGACATGGACGCGATGATGAAGGGCGCGGCGCACGGCCGGCCGGCGGGCATGCGCTTCACGATCAACGGCGACACCTACGCGCCGCACCGTGCGACGCTGACGAGCCGGCGCGGCGACGTCGAGCGCTGGGAGATCCGCAATACGACGGACATGGACCATCCGTTCCATCTGCACGGCACGCAGTTCCAGGTGATCGAGCGGGCGTCGGCCGGTTCGCGCACGAGCGAACCGTTCCGCGCGTGGCGCGATACCGTGAACGTGCGCAGCGGTGAAACCGTGTCGATTCTGGTCACCCAAGACATGCCCGGCGAGCGCATGTTTCACTGCCACATTCTCGAACACGAGGATCTCGGGATGATGGGGACGCTGAAGGTCGTGTAACGAAGCCGCGAAACTGTTTCACGTGCGGATTCGATATCCGATCTGCATGCGTGACAAGACAATGTGTGTTCAATTATCGGGATTGAACGAAAAGGCCGGCCAATCGATTATCGATTGGCCGGCCACAAAAAAAGAAACCCGGCGCAAATGCGCCGGGTTTCTTCGTCAGATATCCGATGCCTTATACGGCCTGGATGTTCGACGCTTGCTTGCCCTTCGGCCCTTGGACGACGTCAAAGCTCACCTTCTGGCCTTCCTTCAGCGTCTTGAAGCCATTCATGGTGATAGCCGAGAAGTGCGCAAACAGATCCTCACCGCCCTCATCGGGAGTGATGAAACCGAAGCCCTTCGCGTCGTTGAACCACTTAACGATACCAGTTGCCATTTCCTACTTCCCCTGTCACACAGTCGCTGCTACTTACCACGAGCACGCTCGAAAAGCTAAACGACCGGAAAATGCAGCCGTTCCCCCCTCACAAGCTCACCTCGGCCTCTTTCGTTTCGCCAACCGGCAAATTGAAAAAAGTGCCAGCTTGATTGTTGGCGCTCTTTATTGGAGTGTCAAGTGGAATTTTTAGACGTTTAGAGGGTCGTTGTAAAGAACCCATTTTCAGGGTTTTTCCGGCTTTGCTTTGCAGCATGCGGCCAAGCGCGGGGGCTTGAAAAGCCGCATAATCGGCTCATATACCAGGCTCGAGTGACACGCGTTCGAGTCGTCCCGGCTTGTGGGATACTGGATGCGGACACGACGTTCCGGTGCGATTCCCCCTGACGGTTCGTGTTCCGCGCCATGCGTGAAAGCCGGCACCGCAGCCGGCTTTCGTATGGCGCGAAGACGAGCGCGTGTTCCGGGATACCGGGGAGGGCGCCGGCCGGTCGGTCGGGTAATGGCAGGATTGCGGGCCTGTCCGAGTTGTTTAGAATGGGTGTATGGCGATTATCCCGGACAAGCAGGACAGTACCGTCCTGGAACGCAAGCAGCAGAAGCTCAAGCCGCCTTCGATGTACAAGGTGGTGCTGCTCAACGACGACTTCACGCCGATGGAGTTCGTCGTGATGGTGGTCCAGGAGTATTTCAAGAAGGATCGCGAGACGGCCACGCAGATCATGCTGAAGGTCCATCGCGAAGGGCGAGGGGTTTGTGGGGTCTATACGCGGGACATCGCGTCGACCAAGGTTGAGCAAGTCGTTACCCATGCGCGGCAGGCAGGGCATCCGCTGCAGTGCGTGATGGAGGAAGCATGATTGCCCAGGAATTGGAAGTCAGCCTGCACATGGCGTTCATGGAAGCACGCCAGGCGCGCCATGAGTTCATTACGGTCGAGCATCTGCTGCTGGCCCTGCTGGATAATCCGACGGCAGCCGAGGTGTTGCGCGCGTGCGCGGCCAACATCGAGGACCTGCGTCAGAACCTGCGCAATTTCATCCACGACAACACACCTACCGTCCCGGGCACCGACGATGTCGATACCCAGCCGACGCTCGGTTTCCAGCGTGTGATCCAGCGCGCGATCATGCACGTCCAGTCGACGTCGAACGGCAAGAAGGAAGTCACCGGCGCGAACGTGCTGGTCGCGATCTTCGGCGAGAAGGATTCGCACGCCGTGTACTACCTGCAGCAGCAGGGCGTCACGCGCCTCGACGTGGTGAACTTCATTTCGCACGGCATCGCGAAGACGAACAACGGCGAAGCCGCGAAGTCGACCGACGCGAACGCGGAAAGCGAAGACGCGAATGCGCAGAAGGAAACGCCGCTCGCGCAGTTCACGCAGAACCTGAACCAGATGGCGAAGGACGGCCGCATCGATCCGCTGATCGGTCGCGAGCCCGAGGTCGAGCGCGTCGTGCAGGTGCTGTGCCGTCGCCGCAAGAACAACCCGCTGCTCGTCGGCGAAGCCGGCGTCGGCAAGACCGCGATCGCCGAAGGGCTCGCGTATCGGATCACGCGCGGCGAAGTGCCGGACATCCTCGCGAACGCGCAGGTGTACTCGCTCGACATGGGCGCGCTGCTCGCGGGCACCAAGTATCGCGGCGATTTCGAGCAGCGCCTGAAGACGGTGCTCAAAGAGCTGAAGGAGCGCCCGCACGCGATCCTGTTCATCGACGAAATCCATACGCTGATCGGCGCGGGCGCCGCGTCGGGCGGCACGCTCGATGCGTCGAACCTGCTGAAGCCGGCGTTGTCGTCGGGCACGCTCAAGTGCATCGGCGCGACGACGTTCACCGAATATCGCGGCATCTTCGAAAAGGATGCGGCGCTGTCGCGGCGCTTCCAGAAGGTCGACGTGACGGAGCCGAGCGTCGAGCAGACGGTCGCGATCCTGCGCGGGCTGAAGTCGCGCTTCGAGGAGCATCACGGCGTCAAGTATTCGTCGGGCGCCCTGTCGGCCGCGGCCGAGCTGTCGGCACGCTTCATCACCGACCGTCACCTGCCGGACAAGGCGATCGACGTGATCGACGAGGCGGGCGCCGCGCAGCGCATCCTGCCGAAGTCGAAGCAGAAGAAGACGATCGGCAAGAGCGAGATCGAGGAAATCATCTCGAAGATCGCGCGCGTGCCGGCGCAAAGCGTGTCGCAGGACGATCGCAGCAAGCTGCAGACGCTCGACCGCGACCTGAAGAGCGTCGTGTTCGGCCAGGATCCGGCGATCGACGCGCTCGCGGCCTCGATCA
Organism: Burkholderia sp. EMB26; assembly: GCF_024730645.1. NCBI lineage: Bacteria > Pseudomonadati > Pseudomonadota > Betaproteobacteria > Burkholderiales > Burkholderiaceae > Burkholderia > Burkholderia sp. EMB26. Next base: position 2,855,284 of record NZ_CP078070.1, on the reverse strand, counting down.
AGATGGCGCGTGCGGGTCTCGGCAAGATGGACAAGCCGATCGGCGCGTTCCTGTTCTCCGGCCCGACGGGCGTCGGCAAGACCGAAGTGGCGCGCCAGCTCGCGTTCACGCTCGGCATCGAGCTGATCCGCTTCGACATGTCGGAATACATGGAGCGTCACGCGGTGAGCCGGTTGATCGGCGCGCCGCCGGGCTACGTAGGGTTCGACCAGGGCGGCCTGCTGACCGAAGCCGTCACGAAGAAGCCGCATTGCGTGCTGCTGCTCGACGAAATCGAGAAGGCGCATCCGGACATCTTCAACGTGCTGCTGCAGGTGATGGACCACGGCACGCTGACGGACAACAACGGCCGCAAGGCGGATTTCCGCAACGTCATCATCATCATGACGACGAACGCGGGCGCCGAGTCGATGCAGAAGGCGACGATCGGTTTCACGACGCGCCGCGAAACGGGCGACGAGATGACCGACATCAAGCGCCTGTTCACGCCGGAGTTCCGCAACCGCCTGGATGCGATCATCAGCTTCCGCTCGCTCGATGAGGAGATCATCATGCGCGTGGTCGACAAGTTCCTGATCCAGCTCGAGGAACAGCTGCACGAGAAGAAGGTCGACGCGCTCTTCACCGACGCGTTGCGCAAGCATCTCGCGAAGCACGGCTTCGACCCGCTGATGGGCGCGCGGCCGATGCAGCGGCTGATCCAGGACACGATCCGGCGTGCGCTGGCCGACGAACTGCTGTTCGGCAAGCTCCTCAACGGCGGCCACGTGACGGTCGACGTCGACGAAAGCGACAAGGTGCAGTTGTCGTTCGACAAGCTGGCGAATCCGCCGCACAAGCCGAACGAAGAGACGGTCGAAGTCGAGTAAGCGATAATTCGTTGTTCATGCGAACGGCGCGGGAAGGTCTCCGCGCCGTTTCGTTTTATCCGGCGCCGGCGGCGCGATGGTGGTGCAGGGGAGTGGTAACGCAGTGACACAACAACAACGGTCGTTCGACGCTATCGTCGCGCGCGAACAAGGGTTGCGCCACGCGCTGACGTCGGGGCAGATGGCGATGATCGCGATCGGCGGCGCGATCGGCACGGGGCTGTTCCTCGGCAGCGGGTTCGCGATCGGGCTCGCCGGCCCGAGCGTGCTGGTTTCCTATGCGATCGGCGCGCTGATCGCGCTGCTGCTGATGGGCGCGCTCGCGGAAATGACCGTCGCGCATCCGACGGCCGGCTCGTTCGGCGCGTATGCCGAGCATTACGTCGGCCCGCTCGCGGGCTTCCTGGTGCGCTATGCGTACTGGTTCGCGGTCGTGTTCGCGATCGGCACCGAGATCAGCGCGATCGCCGTGTTCATGAAGTACTGGTTCCCGGCGGTGCCCGGCTGGTACTGGGTGATCGGCTTCTCCGCGCTGCTGATCGCGGTTAACCTCGCGAGCGTCACGCTGTACGGCACGGTCGAATACGCGTTCTCGCTGCTGAAGATCGCGGCGATCGTCGTGTTCATCGTGCTCGGCGCCTATCTCGTGTGGGCGGCGCCGGCCGCGTCGGGCATCGGTTTCGCGAACTACACCGCGCACGGCGGCTTCATGCCGAAGGGACCGTGGGGCACCTGGGTCGCGGTGATCGTCGCGATCTTCAGCTACATGAGCATCGAAGCCGTCGCGATCGCGGCCGGCGAAGCGCGCGATCCGCAGCACGCGGTCACGCGCGCATTCCGCTCGACCGTGTTCCGGCTCGTGCTGTTCTACCTGCTGACGCTGTCGCTGATGCTCGCGATCGTCCCGTGGACGCAGGCCGGCACCGACGAAAGCCCGTTCGTGAAGGTGATGGCCGCGACGCACGTGCCGTATGCGGCCGGCGTGATCAATTTCGTGCTGCTGATCGCGGCGCTGTCGGCGATGAACAGCCAGCTCTACGTGACGACGCGGATGATGTTCAGCCTGTCGCGCGCGCGCCTCGCGCCCGCAGTGTTCGGCCGGCTCGGCGCGAACGGCGTGCCGCGCGCGGCGCTGTGGATCTCGACGAGCGGCGTCGCGGTGGCGGCCGTGCTGGTCGCGGTGGCGCCCGACACCGCGTTCACCGTGATGATGGCGATCGCGATGTTCGGCGCGCTGTTCACGTGGCTGATGATCTTCGTCACGCACTTGCGGTTCCGCTCGCAGTATCGCGGCCCCGCACTCGCATTCCGGATGTGGGGGCACCCGTTCGGCAGCCTGCTCGGCGCGGGGCTCGTCGCGGCGATCCTGCTGACGACCGCCTTCACGCGCGAATTCCGGATGACGATGGTGGTCGGCGTCGTGTTCGTCGTGCTGCTGACGCTCGCCTACGCACTGCATTACCGGCACCAGCACGCGCGCTGACCGCGCCGGGGCGGCCGCCCACGCCGTTCTCCAGTCGCTAAGGTTCCGTTAAGCGAGCGGCGACTACATTCGATCCTGTCTGCAATGCGTGCCGGTCCGCACCGGCACGCCGCTTCCTGCAAAAAGGGGTTCGAATGAACAAACTTCCCGAAATCACGCTCGCGTTCTGGATCATGAAGATCTGTGCGACGACGCTCGGCGAGACCGGCGGCGATCTGCTGTCGATGACGCTGAACGTCGGCTACGCGGTCAGCTCGATCCTGCTGTTCGGTTTCTTTCTCGTGACGCTGGGCGCCCAGCTCAGGACGACGCGCTATCGCCCGGCGATCTACTGGGCGGTGATCGTCGCGACGAGCACGGCCGGCACGACGATGTCCGATTTCATGGATCGCACGCTCGGCCTCGGCTATGCGGCCGGCTCGTCGATCCTCGTCGCGATCCTGCTGGCGATCTTCGCGGTCTGGCGCGTCAGCGGTGAATCGCTGTCGGTCGACCGGATCCGTACACGCAAGGTCGAGCTGCTCTACTGGATCGCGATCCTGTTCTCAAACACGCTCGGTACCGCGCTCGGCGACTTCCTCGCGGACAGCTCGGGGCTCGGCTTCGGCGGCGGCGCATTGCTGATCGGCGGCCTGCTCGCGGCGATCGTGCTCGCGCACTACTTCACGCACCTCTCCGGCGTGCTGCTGTTCTGGGCCGCGTTCGTGCTCACGCGGCCGTTCGGCGCGACGGTCGGCGACCTGCTGACGAAGCCGGTCGCGAAGGGCGGCCTCGCGCTCGGCACGGTCGGCTCGTCGGTGGTGCTGTCGGGCGTGCTGGTCGCGATGGTCGCCTATGCGAGCATCACGCAGGCGCGGCGTCGCGAACCGGTGCCCGCGCGGATCGCGCAACCAGCCGGCAAGTGACGGGTGCGTGCCAAAGAAAAGGGGCCGCGAGGCCCCTTTTTTCGTGCTGCGTGGCTCAGGTTCAGTGGCGGCCGGTGCTGCCGAAGCCGCCTTCGCCGCGATCGCTCTCGGTGAATTCGTCGACGATATTGAACTGCGCCTGCACGACCGGCACGATCACGAGCTGCGCGAGGCGTTCGAACGGGTTCAGCACGAACTCGGTCTGACCGCGGTTCCATGTCGAGACCATCAACTGGCCCTGGTAGTCGGAGTCGATCAGGCCGACGAGGTTGCCGAGCACGATCCCGTGCTTGTGGCCGAGGCCCGAGCGCGGCAGGATCAGCGCCGCATAGCCGGGGTCCGCAAGGTGGATCGCGAGGCCCGTCGGCACGAGCGTGGTCTCGCCCGGCTGCAGCGTGACCGGTGCGTCGAGGCACGCGCGCAGGTCGAGGCCCGCGCTGCCGGTGGTCGCGTAGGCGGGCAGGTAGTCGCGCATGCGCGCGTCGAGGATCTTCAGGTCGAGTTTCATGCGGTCGTCGAATCGGTCGGGAAGGGCGCAGCGGCACGCGCCGCCGCGCGGGTGATCAGATCAGGCGGTTGTCGGGCAGGCGCTTCGCGATTTCCGCGACGAGCGCATGCGCGAGTTCGTCTTTGGGCGCGCGGGGCAGGCGCGTGAGGCCGGCGGCCTCGAACAGCACGACTTCGTTGTCGTCGCGGCCGAACGTCAGCGGGCCGAGGTTGCCGACGAGCAGCGGCACGTTCTTGCGCTTGCGCTTCTCGTCGCCGTGCACGTCGAGGTCGCCGCTTTCGGCCGCGAAGCCGACGCAGAACGGCGCATCGGGCAGCGCCGCGACCGACGCGAGGATGTCGGGATTCTCGACGAACGCGAGCGCCGGCATCTTGCGGTCGGCCGTCTTCTTCATCTTCTGCTCGGCCGGCTGGTCGACGCGCCAGTCGGCGACCGCGGCCACCGCGATGAAGATGTCGGCATCGGCGACCGCATGCATCACCGCGTCGTACATCTGCTGCGCGGTCTGCACGTCCTGGCGGTACACGCCCCACGGCGTGTCGAGCGCGACCGGCCCGGCGACCAGATGGACGTCGGCGCCGGCCTGTTGCGCGGCGCGCGCGAGCGCGAAACCCATCTTGCCGCTGGAGCGGTTCGTCAGGCCGCGCACCGGATCGAGCGGTTCGAACGTCGGGCCGGCCGTGATCAGCACGCGCCGGTGCGCGAGCACCTTCGGCGCGAAGTGCGCGACGATCGCCTCATAGATCGCCTCGGGCTCGAGCATGCGGCCGTCGCCGACTTCGCCGCACGCCTGCGCGCCCGAATCCGGGCCGAGCACCGACACGCCGTCCGCGCGCAGTTGCGCGGCGTTGCGTTGCGTGGCCGGGTTCTGCCACATCTGGCGGTTCATCGCGGGGACGACCAGCAGCGGACAGTCGCGCGCGACGCACAGCGTCGACAGCAGATCGTCCGCGAACCCGTGCGCGAGCTTCGCGAGGAAATCCGTCGACGCGGGCGCGATCACGATCGCGTCGGCTTCGCGCGACAGGTCGATGTGCGCCATGTTGTTGTCGATGCGCGCGTCCCACTGGCTCGTATAGACGGGCCGGCCCGACAGCGCCTGCATCGTGACGGGCGTGATGAACTGGGTGGCGGCGTCGGTCATCGCGACCTGCACGGTCGCGCCGGCCTTCACGAGCAGCCGCGTGAGCTCGGCGATCTTGTAGCAGGCGATGCCGCCCGTCAGGCCGAGAACGAGGTGTTTTCCTGCGAGTTCTGCGTGTGCCAACTCAGGCCTCCTGGGGTCAAACGGAACGGCCGGCGCGAAGCCGGCCGTCGACACGGAGTATGCGCGCTCAGCGCGAACCGCGCACGCGCCGCAGCTCGTCGTAGATCAGCAGCACCGCGCCGATCGTGATCGCGGAATCGGCAAGGTTGAACGCCGGGAAGTGCCACGCGCCGAGATGGAAATCGAGGAAGTCGATCACGTGACCGTAGACCAGCCGGTCGATCACGTTGCCGAGCGCGCCGCCGAGGATCAGCGCGAGCGACACGCTGAACAGCCGCTGGTGGCCGTGGCGCTTCAGCAGGAAGCAGATCACGAGCGTCGCGCCGACGCCGAGCGCGGTGAACGCCCAGCGCTGCCAGCCGCTCGCGGTCGACAGGAAGCCGAACGCGGCGCCGCGGTTGTACACCAGCACGAGGTTGAAGAACGACGTCAGCGCATGCTGCGCGCCGTACGCGAACGTTTTCAGGATCGCGATCTTCGACAGCTGGTCGAACAGGATCACGATCAGCGAAATGCCGAGCCAGGGCGCGAGCGCGCCGCTGGCCGGTTTCGACAGGGTCTTCGCCATATTTACGCAGCGCTCCGGATTTCGCCGTTTTCAAACAGGTTCGAGAAGCAGCGGCCGCACAGCGTCGGATGCTCGGCGTGCGCGCCGACATCTTCGCGGTAGTGCCAGCAGCGCTCGCACTTCTGGTACTTCGACGCGGCCACGTCGACGCTTTCCTGCGCTTCGTCGTCGACCTTGACGACCGTCGCGGCCGACGTGATCAGCACGAACTTCAGGTCGTCGCCGAGGCTCGTCAGCGCGTCGTAGCGCGCGCCGCTCGCATGGACGGTGACTTCGGCCTGCAGCGACGAACCGATGCGGTTCGCGGTGCGCGCTTCCTCGAGCGCCTTCGTCACGTTGCCGCGCACGTCGCGCAGCAGCGCCCACTTGTCGATCAGCGCGGCCGAGCTGGCGACTTCCGGATACGCATAGTAGGTTTCCGTGAAGATCGTGTCGCTCGCCGGCTGGAACACCTTCCACGCTTCTTCCGCCGTGAACGACAGGAACGGCGCGAGCACGCGCAGCAAGCCGTGCGTCAGGTGGTACAGCGCGGTCTGCGCGGAGCGGCGCGCGCGCGAATCGGCGGCGCTCGTGTACAGGCGATCCTTCAGCACGTCGAGGTAGAAGCCGCCGAGGTCTTCCGAGCAGTACGTCTGCAGCTTCGCGACGACCGGGTGGAATTCGTACTTCTCGTAGTGGCCGAGCAGTTCCGTCTGCAGTTGCTGCGAGAACGCGACCGCATAGCGGTCGATCTCGAGCCATTCGTCGACCGGCACCGCGTGCTGCGCGAAGTCGAAGTCCGACAGGTTCGCGAGCAGGAAGCGCAGCGTGTTGCGGATGCGGCGATAGCCTTCGGTCACGCGCTTCAGGATTTCCTCGGAAATCGCGAGCTCGCCCGAGTAGTCGGTCGACGCGATCCACAGGCGGATGATTTCCGCGCCGAGGCGGTTCGCGACTTCATGCGGGTCGATGCCGTTGCCGAGCGACTTGCTCATCTTGCGGCCTTCGCCGTCGACCGTGAAGCCGTGCGTGAGCAGGCCCTTGTACGGCGCGCGGCCATCGATCATCGAGGCCGTCAGCAGCGACGAGTGGAACCAGCCGCGATGCTGGTCCGAGCCTTCGAGGTACAAGTCGGCCGGGAACTGCAGCTGATCCTTGTGCGAGCCGCGCAGCACGTGCCAGTGCGTCGTGCCCGAGTCGAACCACACGTCGAGTGTGTCGCGGTTCTTTTCGTACAGGTTCGCGTCGTCGCCGATCAGCTCGCGCGGGTCGAGCGATTGCCACGCCTCGATACCCGACTGCTCGACGCGCTTCGCGACTTCCTCGAGCAGCTCGAGCGTGCGCGGGTGCAGCTCGCCGGTTTCCTTGTGCACGAAGAACGCCATCGGCACGCCCCACTGGCGCTGGCGCGACAGCGTCCAGTCCGGACGGTTCGCGATCATGCTGAACAGGCGCTGCTTGCCCCACGACGGGTAGAACGCGGTCGCGTCGACGCCTTCGAGCGCCGTTTCGCGCAGCGTCTTGCCGCCGTCTCGCGGCGTCACGTCCATGCCGGCGAACCATTGCGACGTCGCGCGGTAGATGATCGGCGTCTTGTGGCGCCAGCAGTGCATGTAGCTGTGCGTGTACTTCTCGCTGCGCAGCAGCGAGCCGGCCGCGTTCAGCGCGTCGACGATCTTCGGGTTCGCATCCCAGATCGACAGGCCGCCGAACAGCGGCAGCGATTCGATATAGCGGCCGTCGCCCATCACCGGGTTGATGAAGTCGGAATCGGTCATCCCGTGCGCCTTGCACGACATGAAGTCCTCGATACCGTACGCGGGCGACGAGTGCACGACGCCGGTACCGGTGTCGGTCGTCACGTAGTCGCCGAGGTAGACGGGCGCGGTGCGCTTGTAGCCGGGGTGGGCCGATGCGAGCGGGTGGTGGAAGCGTAGGTTCGCGAGCTTCACGCCGGGTGTGGTCGCGATGATGCGGCCCGTCAGCTTGAAGTCGCTCATGCAGGCTTCGACGCGCTCTTCCGCGATGATCAGCAGCCCGCGCTCGGTGTCGACCAGCGCGTAGACGATTTCCGGATGGAGGTTCAGCGCCTGGTTGGCGGGAATCGTCCACGGCGTGGTGGTCCAGATCACGATGCCGCCGTCGGCGCGCGGCAGCGCCGGCAGGCCGAACGCCTGCGCGGTCTTTTCCGGTTCCGCGAACGCGAACATCACGTCGATCGTCGGATCGGTGCGGTCCTTGTACTCGACTTCCGCTTCCGCGAGCGCCGAGCCGCAGTCGAAGCACCAGTTCACCGGCTTCAGCCCGCGGTACACGTAGCCCTTCTCGATGATCTTGCCGAGCGCGCGGATTTCTTCCGCCTCGTTCACGAAGTTCATCGTCTTGTACGGATTCGCCCAGTCGCCGAGCACGCCGAGGCGCTTGAAGCCGACCTTCTGCTTCTCGATCTGCTCGGTCGCGTATGCGCGCGCCTTGCTCATCACTTCGGCCGCCGGCAGCGACTTGCCGAACTGCTTCTCGATCTGGATCTCGATCGGCATCCCGTGGCAATCCCAACCGGGCACGTACGGCGCGTCGAAGCCGGCCATGTTGCGCGACTTGACGACGATGTCCTTCAGGATCTTGTTGACCGCATGGCCGAGGTGGATGTCGCCGTTCGCATACGGCGGGCCGTCGTGCAGGATGAACTTCGGCCGGCCCTGGCTGGCCGCGCGGATCTTGTCGTAGATGCCGCGCTCTTCCCACTCCTTGACCCACTGCGGCTCGCGCTTGGGCAGGTCGCCACGCATCGGGAACGGCGTGTCGAGCAGGTTGACCGGATACTTGGCCTGCGGTTTCGAATCGGCTTTCTTGTTGCTCATGATGGGATCGCTATCTCAATCGGGGGACGCTCGGGCGTCGTGAATCGGGGATGCGCGCGAGGGGGCGGCGCGAGGGGGGCGGCGCCCGCGCGCCGCCGTCCGGATCAGCTAATTCGGTCGGTAGCCGACGTCGCGAAGCCCGTCGCGCGGCTGCCCGGCGCACGGTCGCGTTCGATGAAGTACGCGCGCGCATTCGCGACGTCCAGCGCGATCGCGCGCGACAGCGCCTCGAGATCGTCGAACTTCGCCTCGTCGCGCAGCTTCTTCAGGAATTCGACACGGATCAGCTTGCCGTACGCATCGCCGTGCCAGTCGAGCAGGTGAACTTCGAGCAGCACGCGGCCCGAATCGTCGACGGTCGGGCGCAGCCCGAGGCTCGCGACGCCCGGCAGCGGCTCGGGGCCGAGGCCGTGCACCTGCACGACGAAGATGCCCGCGAGCGCCGGCCGCTTGTGCGCGATCGGCAGGTTCAGCGTCGGGAAGCCGAGATCGCGGCCGAGCTTCAGCCCGTGCGCGACGTGGCCGCTGATCGCGTAGCCGTGGCCGAGCGCCTGCGCGGCCGCGTCGAGATCGCCCGCGGCGAGCGCCGCGCGCACGCCGGAGCTGGAAATGCGCGTGCCGTCGCTGCCGGCCACCGTGCCCATCTGCTCGACCTCGAAGCCGTGCTGCTCGCCGGCCGCCTTCAGCGTGTCGAAGGTGCCCGCGCGCTTCGCGCCATAGCAGAAATCGTCGCCGACCATCATCCAGCGCGTATGCAGCCCGTTCACCAGCGTGCGCTCGACGAACGCCTGCGGCGACTGGCTCGCGAAGGTGTGGTTGAAGTGCTCGACGACGACGCGGTCGACACCGTGATCGCGCAGCGCTTCGAGCTTGTCGCGCAGCATCGCGATGCGCGGCGGCGCGCCGGCCGGATTGAAGAATTCGCGCGGGTGCGGCTCGAACGTCATCACGCACACGGGCAGGCCGCGCGCGTCCGCTGCCGCGCGCACGCGCGCGAGCAGGGCCTGGTGGCCGCGATGGACACCGTCGAAGTTGCCGATCGTCAGCGCGCACGGGGCGCGGCTCTCGGCGTTGGGCAGGCCGCGGAAGACTTTCACGATAGCGGATGCAGCGTCGGGGGAATGGGCGGTGGGATGCCGCAAAGCAGAAGATTATAAACGTTCGGGCGGGCCGGCGGCCGAGAAGGCGGGAAACGCGGGGGCGAATGGTAAAATTCGCGGATGAAAAAACTCGTGATCCTGATTTCCGGTCGCGGCAGCAACATGGAGGCCATCGTCCGCGCGTGCGCGCAGGAACGCTGGCCGGCCGAGATTGCCGCCGTGATCGCCAACCGGCCCGATGCGGCCGGACTGGCTTTTGCCGCGTCGCACGGGGTGGCGACGGCGGTGGTCGACCACCGGTCGTTCGACGGCCGCGACAGCTTCGACGCGGCGCTCGCCGCCGAGATCGACCGCTTCTCGCCCGATCTCGTCGTCCTCGCCGGCTTCATGCGCATCCTCACGCCCGCATTCGTCAGACGATACGAAGGCCGGCTGCTGAACATCCATCCGTCGCTGCTGCCGAGCTTCAAGGGCATCCACACGCACCAGCAGGCGCTCGACGCCGGCGTCGCGCTGCATGGCGCGAGCGTGCATTTCGTGATTCCCGAGCTCGACAGCGGGGCGATCGTCGCGCAGGGCGCGGTGCCCGTGCGCGCCGGCGACGACGCGGCCGCGCTCGCGCAGCGCGTGCTGGCGGTCGAGCACGTGCTGTATCCGCGTGCGGTGCGCTGGTTCGTCGACGGGCGGTTGCGCCTCGAGAACGGCCGCGCAGTGGTGGCGCCCGAAGAGGCGCGCTGGATTTTCGCGGACCAACCGCAAACCGAAACGAGTGAGGGCGTATGAAGCTGCACGGATTCCTGATCGGCCAGACCGAGACTTTGCTGGCCGAGGTGCTGAAGTTCGCCGGCCCCGCCGACGCGACGACGAGCCGGTTCTTCCGCGCGCACCCGAAGCTCGGGCATGCGGAGCGCGGCGTGATCGCCGAGGCCGTGTTCGCGGTGCTGCGCCGGAAGATGGAGTTTTCGCACCTGGCCGAGAGCGGCACCGGCACGCCTGCGCGACGCCTCACGCTGCTCGGCCTGATGCAGACGGTCGGCCGCAATGCGCTGAAGCCGTTCCTGTCCGACACCGAGTCCGCGTGGCTCGAGCACGTGTCGAAGATCGATCCGGCGAGCCTGCCGGTGCGCATTCGCACCAACCTGCCCGACTGGATTCACCAGGCGCTGTCGGAGCGTTTCGATGCCGAGGAGCTCGCGCAGCTCGCCGCCGCGCTGAACTACCCGGCGCCGCTCGACCTGCGTGCCAACGCGCAGAAGGCAAGCCGCGACCAGGTGATCGAAGCGCTGCGCGTGAGCGGCATCGATGCGGGCGCGACGCCGTTCGCGCCGTTCGGCGTGCGCGTGGTCGGCAAGCCGGCGCTGACGCGCCTCAAGTTGTTCGAGGAGGGCGCGATCGAGGTCCAGGACGAAGGCAGCCAGCTGCTGTGCTCGCTGGTCGCGCCGCGCCGCGGCGAGATGGTCGTCGATTTCTGCGCGGGCGCGGGCGGCAAGACGCTCGCCCTCGGCGCGATGATGCGCTCGACCGGGCGCCTCTATGCGTTCGACGTGTCGGAGAAGCGTCTCGCGAAGCTGAAGCCGCGCCTCGCACGCAGCGGGCTGTCGAACGTGAACCCGGTGCTGATCGACAGCGAGCACGACGCGAAGATCAAGCGCCTCGCCGGCAAGATCGACCGCGTGCTGGTCGATGCGCCGTGCAGCGGCCTCGGCACGCTGCGTCGCAATCCGGACCTCAAATGGCGCCAGACGCGCACCGCGATCGACGAACTGACGCCGAAGCAGGCGTCGATCCTCGCGAGCGCCGCGCGGCTCGTGAAGAAGGGCGGCCGGCTCGTCTACGCGACCTGCAGCGTGCTGGATGCCGAGAACGAGCGCATCGTCGAACAGTTCCTGGCCGACCATCCGGAATTCGTGCTGGTGCCGGCGCAGAAGGTGCTGGCCGACCAGCGCATCGAGCTCGAGACGGGCGACTATCTGTCGCTGTGGCCGCACCGTCACGCGACCGACGGCTTCTTCGCCGCGGTGCTCGAGCGCCGCGCGGCGCAGTAACGACCGCCCGGACGGACGATGGAGAACCTGCAGAGCCGCCTGCTGTCGCACCGGCTGGCCTCGGTGATTCGCGATTTCCACCAGCCGGTGATGATCTGGCAGGCGGCGATCCTCGTCGGTGCGCTGTGTTTCGCGTGGGTCGCCGCGCGCTTCGTGCACGGCCGGATCGATGCGCGGCGCCGGGCGGCCGGACGCGCGCCGGGCGCGGGCGCGCAAAGCCTCAAGCGCGCGTTGTTTCCGCTGTTCGGCAGCGTGTTCGTCGGCGGTGCGCAGCTCGCGTTCGACCCGTTCATGTCGACGTCGCTGCTGTCGCTCGCGCTCGTGCCGCTGTTCGGCATCGGGCTGATCTACGTGCTGTTCTTCTTCGCGCGGCGCGTGTTCGCGCGTGACGGCCACACGCACGCATGGCTGTCGATCGTCGAGAAGATCGTGTCGACCGTCGTGTGGGCCGCGATGGTGATGACCGTGCTCGGCATCCAGCGCGACGTGCTCGGCTGGCTCGACAGCGTGCAGTTCCGCGTCGCGACCGCGCACCTCACGCTGCTGTCGGTGATTTCCGGCGCGCTGTGGGTGTGCGTGACGCTGATGGTCGCGATGTGGCTCGGCTCGGTGCTCGAGGATCGCCTGTCGCGCGCGAGCACGCTCGACGCGAACCTGAAGGTCGTGCTGTCGCGGGTCGGCCGCGCGCTGCTCGTGTTCGCGGCGATCCTGATCGGGCTGTCGCTCGTCGGCATCGACGTGACGGTGCTCGGCGTGTTCGGCGGCGCGGTCGGCGTCGGCCTCGGGTTCGGGCTGCAGAAGATCGCCAGCAACTACGTGTCGGGCTTCATCATCCTGCTCGACCGCTCGCTGCGGCTCGGCGATGCGATCAGCGTCGGCGGGCTGCAGGGCGTGGTCACCCAGATCCGCACGCGCTACACGGTCGTGCGCGGCCTCGACGGCAACGAGACGCTGATCCCGAACGAGAAGCTGATCACCGACGTTGTGCAGAACCAGTCGTCGTACCTGACGCGCGGCTATGCGAAGGTGGCGGTGCAGGTGGCGTACACGAGCGACGTCGAGCAGGCGCTCGCGTTGCTCGCCGACGCGGCGAAGGACGTGCCGCGCGTGCTGGCCGAGCCGGCGCCCACCCCGTACCTCGTGAGTTTCGGCGCGGACGGGATCGACCTGGAGCTCGGCTTCTGGATCGAGGATTCGGCGAAGGGCACGTCGGGCGTGCGTTCGAGCGTGAACCGCAACATCTGGCGGCTCTTCAGCGAGCACGGGATTTCGATTCCGTTTCCGCAGCGCGAAGTGCGCGTGGTCGGGTTGCCGGACGGCTTCGCCGCGGCCGGCGTGGCGGCCGGGCACGATTCGGCCGCCGCCAACGGTGCGCTGGACGGGCGCGCGCCGGCCGCGTAGCGGGTGCGGGCGGTCAATCGTACCGATTCCGCGGTCGGAACCGGATCGCGGGCCTTTCCCAGTCCGGCCGTGGACCGCGCGGATTGCGTCAGGGCAAGAAAATATTCATTTTTTACAAAGACTTGGAACGGTTGAAGTAAAATTCTGGTCTACACGCGGTATGCTTTCATTCTTCTGACGCCGGTGCGGCGTCGCTCTCATCACAGGTAACTGCCTTGTTGAATTCCCTGCTCGATTTTCTTTCCCACGGGCTCCTGCATTTTTCGTGGTGGCAGGTCGCGCTGTTCGCGCTCGCCGTCACGCACGTCACGATCATCGGTGTGACGGTCTACCTGCATCGCTGCCAGGCGCACCGCGCGCTGGAGTTGCATCCGATCGCGAGCCACTTCTTCCGTCTCTGGCTGTGGATGACCACCGGCATGCTGACCGGCCAGTGGGCCGCGATTCACCGCAAGCACCATGCGAAGTGCGAGACCGAGGAAGATCCGCACAGCCCGCAGACGCGCGGCATCTGGAAGGTGTTCCTCGAGGGCGCCGAGCTGTATCGCGCGGAAGCGAAGAACGAAGAGACGATGCGCAAGTTCAGCCACGGCACGCCGAACGACTGGATCGAACGCAACCTCTATTCGAAGTACCCGATCCTCGGCGTGAGCCTGATGATGGTGATCGACGTCGCGCTGTTCGGCGTGCTCGGCCTGACCGTCTGGGCCGTGCAGATGGTGTGGATCCCGTTCTGGGCGGCCGGTGTCGTCAATGGCTTCGGTCACTTCTGGGGCTATCGCAACTTCAACTCGGCCGACGCGAGCACGAACCTGTTCCCGTGGGGCATCGTGATCGGCGGCGAAGAGCTGCACAACAACCACCACACGTTCGCGACGTCGGCGAAGCTGTCGAACAAGTGGTACGAGTTCGACATCGGCTGGATGTACATCCGCATCATGTCGGCCTTCGGTCTCGCGAAGGTGAAGAAGGTCGCGCCGACGCCGCGCCTGAACAAGCCGAAGACGGTGCTCGATCAGGAAACGCTGCAGGCCGTGCTGTCGAACCGCTACGAAGTGATGGCGAGCTACGGCAAGGCCGTGAAGCGTGCGTACCGCCAGGAGCTCGCGCACCTGAAGGAACTCGGTTCGAGCGAGAAGTACCAGTTGATGCGCGGTGCCCGCAAGTGGTTCCACAAGGACGCCGACGGTCTCGACGAGCCGCAGAAGAAGCTGTTGCCGGAAATCTTCGCGAACAGCCAGAAGCTGCATACGTACTTCCAGCTGCGCCAGGATCTGGCCGCGATCTGGGATCGTTCGACCGCGTCGCGCGAACAGCTTCTCGCGCAATTGCAGGATTGGTGCCATCGCGCAGAACAAAGCGGCATCAAGGCGCTGCAGGAATTCGCGACGCGCCTGCGTCGCTACGCCTGATTCGAAATCGATTAGAATCTCAGGACGTCACAAACCCCGCGTTGGCGGGGTTTTTTCATTTGGGCCGCCGGTTTGTGAAGCGCGTCGGCGGGCCGGGATTTGTCTGACGCTTGGGGCCGTGGCGGGTGGTGTCCCGGGGCGAATGAAAGGGATGGGATCGGGGCAGGCGCGAACGCGCCAACGCCGATCGACCGCGTAGCATGGGATCAGGGTAAGCGCTCAAGCGCCAACGCTGATCGACAGGAGATATGGAGATGCAATCGACGATCAAACCCGTCGAGTACGACCGGCCCGTCGCAGCCGGGACCGTGTGCGGCGTGGGGCAGGCATGGGCCAAGGTGCCCGATGCGCCGTCCGCCGAGGAACGCGCTGCGCTGAAAGCACGCATCAAGGCGTTGCTTGCCCGTGAAAAGGCCGTGCTGGTCGCCCACTACTACGTGGACGCCGAACTGCAGGAACTGGCCGACGAAACGGGCGGCTGCGTGGCGGATTCGCTCGAAATGGCCCGCTTCGGCCGCGATCACGACGCGCAGACGCTGGTCGTCGCCGGCGTGCGCTTCATGGGCGAAACCGCGAAGATCCTGAGCCCGAACAAACGGATCCTGATGCCCGATCTCGACGCGACCTGCTCGCTCGACCTCGGTTGCCCGGTCGACGAATTCTCGGCATTCTGCGATGCGCATCCCGACCGTACCGTCGTCGTCTACGCGAACACCAGCGCGGCCGTGAAGGCGCGCGCGGACTGGATGGTCACGTCGTCGATAGGCCTCGAGATCGTGGCCGACCTGCACGCGCGCGGCGAAAAGATCATCTGGGCGCCGGACCGCCATCTCGGCAGCTACATCCAGAAGAAAACCGGCGCGGACATGCTGCTGTGGCAGGGCTCGTGCCTCGTCCACGACGAGTTCAAGGGCATCGAGCTCGACCTGCTGCGCGCCGAATATCCGGACGCGAAGGTGCTCGTCCATCCCGAGTCGCCGGAAAACGTCGTGGCGCAGGCCGATGTCGTCGGCTCGACCACGCAGCTGATCGACGCGGCCGTCAAGTTCGACGCGACCCGCTTCATCGTCGCGACCGATCTCGGCATCCTGCACAAGATGCAGCTTGCCGCGCCCGGCAAGACCTTCATCGCCGCGCCGACGGCCGGCAACAGCGCGACCTGCAAGAGCTGCGCGCATTGCCCGTGGATGGCGATGAACGGCCTCGCGAACCTCGCCGACGTGCTCGAACGCGGTCACAACGAGATCTTCGTCGATCCCGCGATCGGCGAGCGCGCGCGTTTGCCGATCGACCGGATGCTCGAATTCGCGGCTGCGCACAAGAAGCGCGTGCAGGCGAGCGGCGACCTGCAGCGCGACCAGCAATTGTTCGCGAACGTGGGGGCCGCATGAGCAACGCCGTATCCCCGCTGTTCGAAGCCGTCCGCGCGCAGTACGGCGCGGCATTCGACGAAGCGATCGCGCGCAACGTGGCCGATGCGATCGCCGAAGACGTCGGTGCCGGCGACCAGACCGGGCGGCTCGTGCCGGCCGGCGAGCACCGCCGCGCGCGGATCATCGTGCGCGAGGAAGCCGTGCTGTGCGGCGTACCGTGGTTCGAGGCCGTGATCGCACGGATCGATCCGTCGATCGTCGTGCACTGGCGCTATCGCGAAGGCGACCGGATGACGGCCGATTCGACCGTCTGCGAACTCGAAGGGCCGGCACGCGCGCTGCTGACGGCCGAGCGCAACGGGCTGAACTTCCTGCAGTTGCTGTCGGGCGTCGCGACGGCGACGCGCCGTTACGTCGACCGCGTCGAAGGCACGCGCGCGAAGATCCTCGATACGCGCAAGACGTTGCCGGGGCTGCGGCTCGCGCAGAAGTATGCGGTCCGGGTCGGCGGCGGCGAGAACCAGCGTCTCGCGCTGTACGACGGCATCCTGATCAAGGAGAACCACATCGCGGCGGCAGGCGGTGTCGGCGAGGCGCTCGATGCGGCGTTCGCGCTGAAATCGGGCGTGCCCGTGCAGGTCGAAGTCGAGACGCTCGCGCAGCTCGACACGGCGCTCGCGCACGGGGCGCAGTCGGTGCTGCTCGACAACTTCACGCTCGACATGATGCGCGAAGCGGTGCGCGTGGCGGATGGCAAGGCCGTGCTCGAAGTCTCGGGCGGCGTCAATTTCGAGACGGTCCGCACGTTCGCGGAGACGGGCGTCGATCGCATCTCGATCGGCGCGCTGACGAAGGATGTGCGGGCGACCGATTATTCGATGCGGATCGTCGACTGACCGAACATCATCCGATCAGACAAAAAGCCGTTGGCGCGCAAGCGCCAACGGCTTTTTTCTTGTGCTGCCGCGGCCGCGGAAGGGCGGCGCGCCGCTCAGCGGCGCACGCGCGGCGTGAGCACGCTCGGCAATGCTTTCGGCAGCGTATGCGGCCAGTCGCGGCTGTAGTGCAGCCCGCGGCTTTCGCGGCGCGAGTGCGCGCTTTTCACGATCAGCGTTGCCACGTCGACGAGGTTGCGCAGTTCGAGCAGATCGCGCGTCACGCGGAAGTTCGCGTAGTACTCGTGGATCTCGTCGCGCAGCAGCGACAGGCGATGTTTCGCGCGCTCGAGGCGCTTGTCGGTGCGCACGATGCCGACGTAGTTCCACATCAGGCGGCGCAGTTCGTCCCAGTTGTGGGCCACGACGACTTCCTCGTCCGCGTCCGACACGCGGCTTTCGTCCCACGCGGGCAGCGCGGCCGGCGTGTCGACGTCGAAGCCGGCCGCCTCGATCGCCTCGGCTGCCGCGCGGCCGATCACCAGACATTCGAGCAGCGAGTTGCTCGCGAGCCGGTTCGCGCCGTGCAGCCCCGTGTACGAGGTTTCGCCGACCGCGTACAGGCCGGCGAGGTCGGTGCGTCCGGCGAGATCGGTGACGACCCCGCCGCACGTATAGTGCGCGGCCGGCACGACCGGGATCGGTTCTTTCGCGATGTCGATGCCGAATTCGAGGCAGCGCGCATGGATCGTCGGGAAATGTTCGCGCAGGAACGCTTCCGGCTGATGGCTGATGTCGAGATACACGCAGTCGATCCCGCGCTTCTTGATCTCGAAGTCGATCGCGCGCGCGACGATGTCGCGCGGCGCGAGTTCGGCGCGCGGATCGTGCGACGGCATGAAGCGCGTGCCGTCAGGCAGCTTCAGCAGGCCGCCTTCGCCGCGCACGGCTTCCGAAATCAGGAACGATTTCGCGTACGGATGGAACAGGCAGGTCGGGTGGAACTGGATGAATTCCATGTTCGACACGCGGCAGCCGGCACGCCACGCCATCGCGATGCCGTCGCCGGTCGCGGTGTCGGGGTTCGTCGTGTACAGGTAGACCTTGCCGGCGCCGCCGGTGGCGAGCACCGTGTGCGGCGCCTCGATCGTGATCGTGCGGTCGTTGTCGACGTCGAGTGCATACAGGCCGTGGCAGCGGCGGCCGGGCAGGCCGAGCCGATCCGACGTGATCAGGTCGATCGCGTGATGATTTTCGAAGAACGTGATGTTCGGATGCTGGCGCGCGCGCGCCGACAGCGTCGCGAGCACCGCATGGCCGGTCGCATCGGCCGCATGGATGATCCGGCGATGGCTGTGGCCGCCTTCGCGCGTCAGGTGAAAGCCGAGTTCGGCCGCGTCGTCCTTCGTGAACGGCACGCCTTGCGAGATCAGCCATTCGATGGCTTCGCGGCCGTGCTCGACGATGTAGCGCGTCGCGCCTTCGTCGCAGAGGCCGCCCCCGGCGACCAGCGTGTCGTCGACGTGGTTCTCGATGCTGTCCGCCGAGTCGAGGACCGCCGCGATGCCGCCCTGCGCGTTATCGCTCGCCCCCTCCATCATCGAACGTTTCGCGATCAGCGCGACACGTCGCGTGCTGGCCAGATTGAGTGCGACCGACAGCCCTGCCAGGCCGCTGCCGACGATCGCCACGTCGAATTTCATGCTGCATCTCCATCGTTACGCTTTTGATCTTGCGTTCCGTCGACCGCGGCCGCGGAAAGGGGAGAGCATACCGCGTCGGGCTCACGCGTGCGCGCAAAAACCGCGCAAAACAAAAAGCCCCGCATGTGCGGGGCTTTTCGGTCGCCGTCAGGCTGGCAGAAACCGGAGATTACTTGATCTTGGTTTCTTTGTATTCAACGTGCTTGCGGACGACGGGATCGAACTTCTTGATCGCCATCTTTTCCGGCATGTTGCGCTTGTTCTTCGTGGTCGTGTAGAAGTGACCCGTACCAGCGGTCGACTCGAGCTTGATCTTGTCGCGGGCGCCTTTTGCCATGATTGTGCTCCTTGGGCTTAGGCTTCGCCGCGTGCGCGCAGGTCAGCGAGCACGGAATCGATGCCGTTCTTGTCGATCAGGCGCAGGCCGGCGTTCGAGACGCGCAGGCGCACCCAGCGGTTTTCGCTCTCAACCCAGAACCGGCGGTTCTGCAGGTTCGGGAGGAAGCGACGCTTCGTCTTGTTGTTGGCGTGGGAAACGTTGTTGCCGCTCATCGGCGCTTTCCCAGTTACTTGGCATACGCGTGCCATGAGAGCACTCCTAATACGCTAAATTCGGGGTTCGATCGCCGGTGAAGGTTCCATCGCACCGCCACGTGATCCATGGCTGCACTCAGAACGCCGTAGCCCTTACAGACAAGGCCCTTCGATGGCTAGAACTGGTTGGAAAAAAGACAGACGACGATTCTAGCAGAAAAAGTTCAGAAAAATCAAACCCAATTTCGCTTCGTCGTTGCGGCGCCCTGGGACGGGCCGCCGCGCCACAGTCTACAGCCAACCGGCCCGCGCGAACGAGAAAGTATCGCTGACCCCGACGACGACGTGATCGAGCAGTCGCACGTCGACGAGCTCGAGCGCGTCTTTCAGCACGCGGGTCAGGCGGCGGTCTTCCGCGCTCGGCTGTACCGCGCCCGACGGATGATTGTGCGCGACGATCAGCGCCGCGGCGTTGTGTTTCATCGCGCGGCGCACGATCTCGCGCGGATAGACGGCCATGCGCGTGAGCGAGCCGCGCGCGATTTCCTCCATGTCGATCAGGCGGTTGCGCGCATCCAGATAGACCGCGATGAACACTTCGTACTGGCGCGTGCCGATCTTCAGTCGCAAGCAATCCTCGACCGCGCCGGGCGAGTCGATCGGCATCCGTTCTTCCGCTTTCTCCACCAGCATGCGCCGCGCGATCTCGGTGACCGCGACGAGTCGCGCGGAGCGTGCGGGGCCGATGCCGGGGTACGCCTCGAAATCGTCGGCGCTCGCTTCGAGCAGCCCGCGCAACGTGCCGAACTGCTCGACCAGTGCGCGGGCGGTGACGAAGACGTCGTGACCGGGCTTGCCGGTGCCGAGCAGCAGCGCGATCAGCTCGTCGTCGGTCAGCGCGGCCGGCCCGCGCTCCAGCAATCGCTCGCGTGGCCGCTCGGGCCGCCAGTCGCCCGGGCGGCGCCTGCGACGGTTGATCGGGATCACGCGGCCGGGCGGATCGGCCGGCGTGTCGGCGGTGTCGCGGCATTCGGCCGGCGGCGCGATGAGGCAGGGTGACAGCATGGTCGGAACTCCATTGGCGGCGGGCGGCGTGCGCAACGTCGTCGCACTTTCCGCCTTGCACGCTCAGGTGACTTACAATATTGGCTTTGCGCCGGGCCATTCGGCCGTAGCGGGCGCCGACTGAACGAGTAATTCATGAGCCTCATCGATCTATCCGAAGTGAAGCCCGGTTCCCACGTCACGTTGCATTACCGGCTGGCACTGGCCGACGGCGCCGACATCGTCAACACCTTTTCGGACAAGCCGGCCACGCTGTTGCTGGGCGCGGGGCAGCTGGCGCCGTCGCTGGAACAGATTCTGCTCGGGCTCCGGGTCGGCGACCATTCGACTTTTCAGCTAGCCCCCGATCAGGGGTTCGGCCCCCGCAATCCCGACATGCTCCAGCGCGTGACGCTGGCGACGCTGCGCGAGAACGGGATGGTCGGCGACGATTTCACGCCGGGCGAACTCATCGAGTTCAACGCACCGGATGGCGGTCGCTACGCGGGGGTGCTGAAGGAAGTCAGCGAGACCTCGGCGCTGTTCGACTTCAATCATCCGCTCGCGGGCCAGGCGCTCACGTTCGAAGTGAAAATCATCGGAATCCTGTAATCATGAGTACCACCGATACGCTGTCCGGGCAGACCGTCGCCGCCGACGCCGAAATCCTGCTGGCCCAGCCGCGCGGTTTCTGCGCGGGTGTCGATCGCGCGATCGAGATCGTCGAGCGCGCCATCGCGATGCACGGTGCGCCGATCTACGTGCGTCACGAAATCGTCCACAACAAGTACGTGGTCGAGGATCTGAAAAAGAAGGGCGCGATCTTCGTCGAGGAACTCGAGGAAGTGCCGGCCGGCAACACCGTGATCTTCAGTGCGCACGGCGTGTCGAAGGCCGTGCGCGACGAGGCCGACGTGCGCGGGCTGCGCATTTACGACGCAACCTGCCCGCTCGTCACGAAGGTGCACGTCGAAGTGGCGAAGATGCGCCAGGACGGCGTCGACATCGTGATGATCGGCCACAAGGGCCATCCCGAAGTCGAAGGCACGATGGGCCAGGTCGAGCGCGGCATGCACCTCGTCGAAAGTGTCGAGGACGTGCAGAAGCTCGAGCTCGCCGATCCCGAGCGCATCGCGCTCGTCACGCAGACGACGCTGTCCGTCGACGACGCGGCCGAGATCATCGGCGCGCTGAAGGCGAAGTATCCGAAGATCCGCGAGCCGAAGAAGCAGGACATCTGCTACGCGACGCAGAACCGCCAGGACGCGGTGAAGTTCATGGCGCCGCAATGCGATGTCGTGATCGTGGTCGGTAGTCCGAACAGCTCGAACTCGAGCCGGCTGCGCGAAGTGGCCGAGAAGCGCGGCGTGGCCGCGTACATGGTCGATGCACCGGACCAGATCGATCCGGCGTGGGTCGCCGGCAAGCGCCGCATCGGCGTGACGGCCGGCGCGTCGGCGCCCGAGGTGCTCGCCCAGGCCGTGATCGCGCGGCTGCGCGAGCTCGGCGTGCGCAACGTCCGCGCACTCGACGGCATCGAGGAAAACGTGTCGTTTCCGCTGCCGCGCGGGTTGAACCTGCCGCCCGCCGCCTGATTGCCGCATCGCACCCGCGGAACACCGAAGCGCGCCTCCCGGCGCGCTTTTTTTTGGTGTCTCGAAATTGTAATCGCAACCATTATTCCCAATCATGGTGCAACCCGGTTGCTCCCGCCTCATCCAATCGTTTCTCAAAATTGGTTGCAATGCAGGAAAACCCCATCGAATCAGGATTATTGGCGTCCTATAAATGGAGTTACAATGCGCCCGTTTTCAAGCCGGAATGGCTTTGAAATCGGGTTTTGGCAAGGCGCGGGAGACCATTCAATGCATGTGAAGTTGGCTTACGCCGTGTCCGTCGCCGCACCGGTTGCAATGCTTGCCGGCTGCAGCAAAAAGAGCGACGACGGGGCGGGCAGGGACGCTGCGGTAATCGCGGCATCATCGGCCAGCGGCGTGCGCGTCGCCGGAGCCGGACGTGCGGCGCCATCGGCGCGCCGTATCGCGCAACTGGGCAGGGACAAGGAAAACGGGGCAGGTTTGACGATCGAGGACATCAACGCGCTTGGCCTGACGACGGGCCGGGCAGCGGGCATGCAGACTGCGTCGCGGCAAGCCGCCGGTCGACGGATGCCGGATGATCGCGGCGTTGCCGGCAGCGTGCCGAAGCCACTGTCCCCCCTTCAATTCGATTCGACGAAACAGCGCGCCGCCGCGACCGACCGTGTCGTGACGCGCAGTCTGGTTCGTACGATGGATTCCGATGCAGTCCTGACGAAAGTCGGGCGCGACTGCCGCAACGCCCTGCCGGGCGACGCGGCGCGGAATCCGATCCGTCCGGGCGCGCTGCTTGCGCGGCGCCGGACGGGCCAAGGCACGGATGCCGGGAAACCGGACGACGGCCGTCTCGGCATGCTGCCCCACGACTTCAAGGAGGCCACGAACACCGTCCTCGATGTCGTGACGATTTAGCGACGGGACTCATGACGGCACCGGAACAGTGCGGTGCCGTTTTTGTATCCGCTCCGGCGGCAGGTCCGGCCGTACAGGCCGGGCGGCGCGCGCCGGGACGATCCACCCTTACCGGTATCGACTAGTACCCGCAGTGTCGCCGAGAAGGCGCGATTCCTCGCTTACCCGCGGGGCGCAACGTCCTCCGGCAGCACGGGCCAAGGAGCTTTAAATGGATATTTTCGTCCAGCAGGTTCTCAACGGGCTGGTGCTCGGCAGTGTGTACGCCATCATCGCGTTGGGATACACGATGGTGTACGGCATTCTCGGCATCATCAACTTCGCGCACGGCGACGTGCTGATGATCGGCGCGATGGTTGCGCTGTCGGCCATCACCGTGCTGCAGAACCACTTTCCCGGACTCGGCAACGTCGCGACGCTGACGATCGGCCTGGGCATCGCCGCGGTCGTCTGTGCGTTCGTCGGCTTCACGATCGAACGCGTCGCGTACCGGCCGCTGCGCCGCGCGCCGCGTCTCGCGCCGCTGATCACCGCGATCGGCGTGTCGATCCTGCTGCAGACGGCTGCGATGATCATCTGGTCGCGCAACCCGCTGCCGTTCCCGCAATTGCTGCCGACCGACCCGATCAACGTGATCAAGGCGACCGACACGACGCCCGGCGCCGTGATCTCGGTCACGGAAATCGTGATCATCGCGGTCGCGTTCATCGTGATGGGCGGCCTGCTGCTGCTCGTGCACAAGACCAAGCTCGGCCGCGCGATGCGCGCGATCGCCGAAAGCCCGAATACGGCAAGCCTGATGGGCGTGAACCCGAACTTCGTGATCTCGGCGACGTTCATGATCGGCTCCGCGCTCGCCGCGCTGGCCGGCGTGATGATCGCGTCCGAATACGGCAACGTGCACTTCTACATGGGCTTCATCCCCGGCATGAAGGCGTTCACCGCGGCGGTGCTCGGCGGGATCGGCAACCTCGGCGGCGCGATGGTCGGCGGCGTGCTGCTCGGCCTGATCGAGCAGCTCGGGGCCGGCTACATCGGCAACCTTACGGGTGGCGTATTCGGCAGCAACTACCAGGACGTGTTCGCCTTCATCGTGCTGATCATCGTGCTGGTGTTCCGTCCGTCGGGCCTGCTGGGCGAACGTGTCGCGGACCGCGCGTAACGGAAGGGGAGCAAACAACATGACATCCATTCAACCGATCGAATCGTCGACGTCGCTGGTCGAAGAGCGCAACACCGCCAAGACCGTCGTCATCGGCCTCCTCACTGCCGTCCTCGTGATCGCCGCACCGATCGTGATCGGCTCGGCCGGCGGCAACTACTGGGTCCGCGTGCTCGACTTCGCGATGCTGTACGTGATGCTCGCGCTGGGCCTGAACGTGGTGGTCGGCTTCGCCGGCCTGCTCGACCTGGGCTACATCGCGTTCTACGCGGTGGGCGCCTACACGGCGGCGCTGCTGAGCTCGCCGCACCTGACCTCGCAGTTCGAGTGGATCGCGGCGCTCGCGCCGAACGGCCTGCACGTGCCGTTCCTGCTGATCGTGCCGATCGCGATGGCGCTGGCGGCGACCTTCGGGATCCTGCTCGGCGCGCCGACGCTGCGCCTGCGCGGCGACTACCTGGCGATCGTCACGCTCGGCTTCGGTGAAATCGTCCGGATCTTCATGAACAACCTCGACCGTCCGGTGAACATCACCAACGGCCCGAAGGGGATCACGGGCATCGATCCGGTGCACGTCGGCGGCTTCAACCTGTCGCAGACGCATACGCTGTTCGGCTTCCAGCTGCCGTCGGTGTACATGTACTACTACCTGTTCGTGCTCTGCTCGCTGCTGGTGATCTGGGTGTGTACGCGTCTGCAGCACTCGCGTATCGGCCGCGCGTGGGCCGCGATCCGCGAAGACGAAATCGCCGCGAAGGCGATGGGCATCAACACCCGTAACGTGAAGCTGCTCGCGTTCGCGATGGGCGCGTCGTTCGGCGGCCTGTCGGGCTCGATGTTCGGCGCGTTCCAGGGCTTCGTGTCGCCCGAGTCGTTCACGTTCTGGGAATCGATCGTCGTGCTCGCCTGCGTGGTGCTCGGCGGCATGGGCCACATCCCGGGCGTGATCCTGGGCGCGGTGCTGCTCGCGATCTTCCCGGAATTCCTGCGCTCGACGATGAGCCCGCTGCAGCACGCGCTGTTCGGTCACGACATCGTCGATACCGAAGTGATCCGTCAGGCGCTGTACGGCCTCGCGATGGTGATCATCATGCTGTACCGCTCGGAAGGCCTGTGGCCCGCGCCGAAGCATGAGGACAAGATCGCGAAACTGGCGAAGCGCAACAGCAAGAAGCCGGTGCGCGCTTAACCTACGGACAAGGGGATACACACATGAGCGACAAGCAAATCCGACTGTCCGTCTCGGGCGTGAACAAGCGCTTCGGCGGGCTGCAGGCACTGTCCGACGTCGGCCTGCAGATCCGCGAAGGCGAGATCTACGGTCTGATCGGCCCGAACGGGGCCGGCAAGACGACGTTCTTCAACGTGATCACGGGCCTCTACACGCCGGACTCCGGCGACTTCAAGCTGGACGGCACGAACTACACGCCGACGGCCGTGCACCAGGTGGCCAAGGCCGGCATCGCGCGCACGTTCCAGAACATCCGCCTGTTCGGCGGGATGACGGCGCTCGAGAACGTGATGGTGGGCCGCCACGTGCGCACCAAGCACGGTCTGCTGGGCGCGGTGTTCCAGACGCCGGCCGAACGTCAGGAAGAGCGCGAGATCAAGGAGCGCGCGATCGAGCTGCTCGAATACGTCGGCGTGCTGCAGTACGCGGACTACACGTCGCGCAACCTGTCGTACGGTCACCAGCGTCGTCTCGAAATCGCCCGCGCGCTCGCGACCGACCCGAAGCTGCTCGCGCTCGACGAGCCGGCGGCCGGGATGAACGCGACCGAGAAGGTCGAACTCACGCGCCTGCTCGACAAGATCCGCTCGGACGGCCGCACCATTCTCCTGATCGAGCACGACGTGAAGCTCGTGATGGGGTTGTGCAACCGGATGACGGTGCTCGATTACGGCAAGGTGATCGCCGAGGGTCTGCCGCAGGACGTGCAGAAGAATCCGAAGGTGATTGAGGCATATCTCGGCGCAGGGGTGCACTGATGGCAGCGGCAATGTTGAAAATCAAGGGCTTGCAGGTCAACTACGGCGGCATTCAGGCCGTCAAGGGCGTTGACATGGAAGTCCGTCAGGGCGAGCTCGTGACGCTGATCGGTGCGAACGGCGCCGGCAAGACCACGACGATGAAGGCGATCACCGGCCTGAAGCCGTACTCGGCGGGCGACATCGAGTACGACGGCAAGTCGATCAAGGGCATCCCGCCGCACGAACTGCTCAAGCGCGGCCTCGCGATGGTGCCGGAAGGCCGCGGGATCTTCGCGCGGATGTCGATCATCGAGAACATGCAGATGGGCGCGTACCTGCGCAACGACAACGAGCAGATCAAGAAGGACGTCGACCGGATGTTCGGCTTCTTCCCGCGCCTGAAGGAGCGGGCGACGCAGCTCGCGGGCACGTTGTCGGGAGGCGAGCAGCAGATGCTGGCGATGTCGCGCGCGATCCTCTCCAAGCCGAAGCTGCTGCTGCTCGACGAGCCGTCGATGGGCCTGTCGCCGATCATGGTCGAGAAGATCTTCGAAGTGGTGCGCGAGATCTCGAAGGAGGGGATCACGGTGCTGCTGGTCGAGCAGAACGCACGCCTCGCGCTGCAGGCGGCCGACCGCGGCTACGTGATGGATTCGGGCACGGTCACGATGGAAGGCGACGCGAAGCAGATGCTCGACGATCCGAAGGTGCGCGCCGCGTATCTGGGCGAGTAAGCGATCGAACGCGCGGGCCCGGTTGCGCATGGCGCATCCGGGCTGTCGAAAAACCGTCACGGGAAACCGTGACGGTTTTTTTCGTCGTGCGCGATTCGCGTCGAACTGTGCGCGCAAAGGCGACTCCATTCGACTGTTGCACTGCGCAGGCTGCATCGCGTGCCGGCGACACCGCGGCCGGCCGTCGGCAAACCGACACACGGGCTGCGTAGCATCGATGACCCATCGGGACACGGAGAACACGCATGAGTCTGGACTACGGTTTCGTGAAGGCGAAGGTGACGTCGGTGGCGAAGCTGAAGGGCTCGCCGCACGGCAGCGAGATCCAGTATCACGTTCACCTGACGCTGGCGCTGCCGGCGGGCGACTGGGATGTCGCGATCAACGTCGGCACCAACGACGCGGACGACCTGCTGAACTACAAGCTCGTCTACGATTTCCACCATCCGGTCACGCAGACGCTCGCCGCCGCGGCCGAAGGCTATACCGATCTGACGGGGCAGACCGCGCTGCCCGCGCTCGACTACCTGCGCAGCGACATCCTGAACGAGACGGGCGCGTGGCGCGCGAGCGCGGTGATGGACGGCACCGAGCATCCGGAGCCGATCCCGTCGCTGCTGCGGCTG
This sequence comes from Burkholderia sp. EMB26, assembly GCF_024730645.1. Taxonomy (NCBI): domain Bacteria; kingdom Pseudomonadati; phylum Pseudomonadota; class Betaproteobacteria; order Burkholderiales; family Burkholderiaceae; genus Burkholderia; species Burkholderia sp. EMB26. The sequence continues at coordinate 2,828,354 of NZ_CP078070.1, read as the reverse complement.
GTGAGCGCCGCGCAGTCGCAGGGCCTCGACGTCGTCGTGTTCGGACGCACCTATGCGCAAGGCAACGGCATCCACGACACGCACATGAACCAGGGCTCGACGGGCCCGCACTACCTGCATCGCGCGGGCGACGACCACAACGACCACAACGACGTGTGGCAGGACGGCGCGCTGCTGGTGCGCGTGAGCGAATCGCAGTGGGCCGCGTATTTCGCGGCGTTCGAGCAGCAGGCCGTGCCGACCGACGCGCTCGGCAATCCGCTGCCGGGCGCGGGGCCGATCACGCGCTGAATCGGCCGGCGGCGGTCTTACGCGGCCGGCAGCGTCTTGCCGAACGAGATGCGTTCCTCGACGCGATAGCCGAGCGCCGCATAGAAGCGGCATGCGTCGTCGTTGCCGGGCAGCACCTGCAGGTTGATCTTCAGGCAGCCGCGCGCGGCGAGCGCGCTTTCCGCATGCGCGATCAGCGCGCGGCCGACGCCGAGCCGGCGCGCGTCGTTCGCGACGCCGAACGAGTAGAGCCAGCCGCGATGTCCGTCGAAACCGGCCATCAGCGTGCCGACGACCCGCGCGCCGCTGGTCGCGACGAAGAACAGTTCCGGCTGGGTCGCGAGCTTCAGCTCGATCGATCGCAGCGGATCGCGGTGCGGCGGCGCACCGGCTTCGTCGTAGTGCGGGAACGCGTCGCGCCATACCGCGAGCACGGCATCGGTGTCGGCGCGTTCGAACGGGCGGATAGCGACAGCATCGGCGGCGGCATCCATCGCGGCGGTCTCCTTACAGCGTGTCGAGGATCGACCGCAGCATCGCCATCATCTGGTCGATTTCTTCGGTCGTCACGTTCAGCGCGGGCATGAAGCGCAGCAGGTTCGGGCGTGCGGCGTTCAGCAGCAGGCCGTCGGGCTGCATGTCGCGCGCCTTCTCGACGATTTGCGGGCCGATGTCCTTGCCGAGCAGCAGCGCGCGCAGCAGGCCTTCACCGCGTTCGCCCTCGAAGCCGCGCTCCTCCGACAGTTCGAGCAGCTTGCGCTTCAGGTATTCGCTGCGCGCACGCACGCCTTCGAGGAAGCCGGGCGCGACGAGCTGCGAGATCACCGAATAGCCGACCGCCGTCATCAGCGGGTTGCCGTTGTACGTACCGCCCTGGTCGCCGGCCTCGAACACCGCGACGTCGGCCTTCGACAGCAGCGCGCCGAGCGGTGCGCCGCCGCCGATGCCCTTCGCGAGCGTCATGACGTCCGGCTCGATGCCGGACAGCTCGTACGCGAACAGCGTGCCCGCGCGGCCGCAGCCGCTCTGCACTTCGTCGACGATCAGCAGCAGGTTGTGCTGCTTCGTCAGCGCGCGCAGCGCCTGCATGAATTCGCGCGTCGCCGGAATCACGCCGCCTTCGCCCTGGATCGGTTCGAGCATCACGGCGACGGTCTTGTCGGTGATCAGCTTCTCGACCGACGCGATGTTGTTCAGCTCGGCCTTCGGGAAGCCCGGCACCTGCGGTGCGTAGATCGTGTCCCAGCCCGGCTTGCCGCTGGCCGACATCGTCGCGAGCGTGCGGCCGTGGAAGCTGTGGTCGAACGTGATGATCTCGTATGCGCCGTTCTTGAACTTGCGGCCCCACTTGCGCGCGAGCTTGATCGCGCCTTCGTTCGCTTCCGCGCCGCTGTTCGTGAAGAACACCTTGTCGAACACGCTGTGCTGCGTGAGCAGGCCCGCGAGCTTCGCCATCGGCTCGTTGTAGAACGCGGGCGACGGGTTCAGCAGCTTGTCGGCCTGCGTCTTCAGCGCCTCGACGATGCCGTCGTTGCAGTGGCCGAGGCTGTTGACGGCCCAGCCCTGGATGAAGTCCAGATAGCGCTTGCCCGTGTGATCGTAGAGCCACGAACCCTTGCCGTGCGTAAACACGATGTCGGGGCGGTTCGTGATGTACATCAGCGAGTCGATCGGATAATCGTTCAGGGGCATGGCAGCAGACTCCAGCGGGCGTTGAAAGGGAAACGGGCAATAAAAAAGCCACGGAAGGCCGTGGCTGGTGGGTCGAACAGCTTGTGCGTAACCGATGAAGCGGAGGAGGGTTACGCGCGAGTCCGTGACGAGCCGGCGGCATCCGGGCGGAGCGGCGAGCGGCGACGTCGGAGAGCGGACAGGAAGCGGTTCATGTGCGCAAGCATAAGGCATCCCGCGCCCCACTGTAAACCGCCGCGATGCCACGGATGTGACGCGGCGGCGCACGGCGGGGTGCGGTCGCGCCCGGTGTTCAGACCGGATGCGCGAGATCGGCGGCGCTCGTGAACGAGTCCGCGTAGAACTCGTCGGCCGGCAGCGCGTGGTGCTGCGTGAAGTCGCGCTGCGCGGATTCGACCATCACCGGCGCGCCGCACGCGTACACCTGGTGGCCGGACAGGTCGGGCAGATCCTCGATCACCGCGCGATGGACGAAGCCCGTGCGGCCCGTCCACTGGTCGGCGTCGTCCGGCTCGGAAAGCACCGGCACGTACTTGAAGTTCGGGATCTCGCGCGCCCACTGCTCGGCGAGCTCGGCGAGGTAGATGTCCTTCTTGCGGCGCGCGCCCCAGTAAAGCGTCATCGGGCGCGTGATGCCCGAATGCTTCACATGCTCGATGATCGCCTTGATCGGCGCGAAGCCGGTGCCCGACGCGAGCAGCACGATCGGCTTGTCGGAGTCTTCGCGCAGGAAGAACGTGCCGAGCGGGCCTTCGAAGCGCAGGATGTCGCGCTCCTTCATCGCACCGAACACGTGGTCGGTGAACTTGCCGCCCGGCATGTGGCGGATGTGCAGCTCGATCGGGCCTTCCTCGTGCGGCGCGTTCGCCATCGAGTAGCTGCGGCGCGAGCCGTCCTTCAGGATGAATTCGACGTACTGGCCCGCGAGGTACTGCAGGCGTTCGTTGGCGGGCAACTGCAGCTTCACGACCATCACGTCGTCCGCCTTGCGTTCGAGCGCGGCGATCCGGCACGGCAGCTTCTTGACCTGCACGCCGTCGACGCCGGCGATCTCGCGCACGTCGATCTCGAGGTCGCATTGCGCCTTCGAGCAGCACAGCAGCGCCAGGCCGCGCGTGCGTTCGTCGTTGGACAGCGCCGACGCGGCGTGCGGGCCCTGTTCGATCTGGCCCGACACGATCTGGCCCTTGCAGGAGCCGCACGCGCCGTTCTTGCAGCCGTACGGCAGATGGACGTTCTGGCGCAGCGCGGCCGCCAGCACGGTTTCGTCCGACTCGACCTGGAATTGCCGGCCGCTTTGCTTGAGAGTGACGTTGAATGCCATAGAACCAAACTAGAACAAAATGGGGGGACCGTGCATGTCGCGCACGGCAGCTACAATGCAAAACCGCTGCGCGTCGCGCAACGGCGGCTACTGATTTCGCAACCAACATGATCGCGACACGAATCCTGCGCCGGCCGCGCGTACTGATCGTCGGCTGCGGCGACGTCGGCATGCGCTGCGTCGCGCAATGGCGTGACGCGCGCCGCAATCTGCGCATCCTCGCGCTGACGAGCCACTCGGCCCGCCGCGACGAACTGCGCGCCGCGGGCGCGACGCCGATCGTCGGCGACCTCGATCGCCCGGCGACGCTCGGCCGTCTCGCGGGCCTCGCCCGCACGATCCTGCATCTCGCCCCGCCGCCATCCGACGGCCGCGACGACCGGCGCACGCGTGCGCTGATCGCCGCAACGTCCATGCCCGCGCGTCGGCCGGCGGCACCGCCGGCCCCGGCGGTCGGCCGGCTCCGAACGCTGCGCACCGCGGCCCGACAGGCCGGCGCGCCCGTTCGGGCAGCGCGTATTGTACCCGACGGTCTTCGCGCGCCGACGCTCGTCTACGCCAGTACGACGGGCGTCTACGGCGACTGCGGCGGCGCGCGCATCGACGAAACGCAGCCGCTGCGCCCGGCGAATCCGCGCGCGTTCCGGCGCGTGTCGGCCGAGCGGCAACTGCGTGCGGCGACGGTGCGCGGCGTGCTGTCCGCGCGCATCGTGCGCATCCCCGGCATCTACGCGGCGAACCGCCTGCCGGTCGCGCGGCTCGAGCGCGGCACGCCGGCGCTCGAGCCGGCCGACGACGTATACACGAACCACATCCACGCGGACGATCTCGCGGCGATCCTGCGTCGTGCGGCCGTGCGCGGCAAGCCGGCGCGCGTCGTGCACGCGTCGGACGACACGGAACTGCGGATGGGAGAGTATTTCGACCGGGTCGCGCAGGTGCTCGGCCTGCCGAGGCCGCCGCGCGTCAGCCGCGCGGACGCCGAGCGTCTGCTCGAGCCGACGCTGCTGTCGTTCATGCGCGAGTCGCGGCGCCTGTCCAACGCACGGCTCAAGGCCGAATTGTGCGTGACGTTGCGCTATCCGACCGTAGACGATTTCCTTCAAACGCTCGCGCCGGGCAGCGCGTCAGGTGAGCGCCGGTAACGCCTCGATCAGCAGGAAGCACAGCAGCGCACCGATCAGCGCGCCGATCAGGTTCGGGTGATATTTGTGCTTCAGATGCATCGCGGCCAGCAGGCCGCCGATCACGATGACGCCGATGACCGCGAACGCGATCATCACGGACGACAGTTCGAAAGAATGGTCGATGTTCATGATGTCTCCCCTGCATCGCTGCTCTTGCAGCTTGTGATTTCAGTATAGCGGGGGAACCTGCGGCAAAGAGGCGGCCGGACACCGAACGGTCGTGCGGATTTTCCCTTACAGGGTTTTGACGGGATTGCGCAGTGCGGCAAGGTCGGCTTCGTCGAGCCAGCGCCATGCGCCGGGCGCGAGGTCGGCCGGCAGCGTGAAGCCGCCGATGCTTTCGCGATGCAGCAATTCGACGCGGTTGCTCGCCGCGGCGACCATCCGCTTGACCTGGTGGTACTTGCCTTCGAGGACGGTCAGCGCGAGCGCGTGCGGGGCGCGGGCGTCGGCCGCGACGGCCGCGATCGGCTTCGGCTCGCCGTGCAGTTGCACGCCGGTGCGCAGCGCGTGCAGTTGCGTGTCGTCGAGCGGGTGGCGCACGGTCGCGACGTAGGTCTTCGGCACCTTGCGCTTCGGCGACGTGTACGCGTGCACGAACTGGCCGTCGTCGGACAGCAGCAGCAGGCCGGTCGTGTCCTGGTCGAGCCGGCCGACGCACTGCACGCCGCGCGCGACGAGCGGCGCGGGCAGCAGGCTGAACACGCTCGCATGGTGCTGCGGATCGCGCGAACACTCGTAGCCGGCCGGCTTGTTGAGCGCGAGATACGCACGCGCATGGAACGGCCATGCCGCATCGTCGACCGAGAACACGAGGCCGTCGGTGTCGAACGCGGCGTCCGGGTCGGTCGCGGCGGCGCCCGCGACGGCGACGCGGCCGGCTTCGATCAGGCCGCGGCACTGGCGACGCGAGCCGAAGCCCTGGGTGTAGAGAATGCTTTCGAGATCCATAGCGCGCGCATTCTATCAAGCACCGGCGCCCGGCCGGCATGAACGCGCGTGCGCTGGTAAGCTGCCGGAACGCTGCGCGGTGCGCGGCGCCCCGTTCATTCTTCACGGAAAGTCCATGCCTTTCGATTCGTTCCCGTTCGGCCGACACGTTGCCGCCGTCATCGTGGCCGCGACCGTTTCGTCGGCCGCGTTCGCGCACGCGCATCTCGCGCACAGCGACCCGGTGGCGGGCGCGGCGCTGGCTGCCGCACCGGCCGCCGTCACGATCGACTTCACCGAGCCGCTGGAGCCGGCATTCAGCTCGATCGTCGTCGTCGACGGCGCCGGCAAGACGGTGTCGGACGGCCGCGCGCGCATCGACGCGTCGAACCGCAAGCGGATGACGGTGCCGCTCGCGGCGCCCGGTACGGGCGCGTACACGGTGAAGTGGGTGGCCGTCGCGACCGACGGGCATCGCACGCAGGGCGCGTACGGCTTCAGCGTGAAGTGACGCAACGGCGGCGGCAGGCCCGTGCCAGGGTTGCCGCCCGCCTTTATCCGACAGGGAGTCTCCCGCATGAATCCGACGACGCTCGACGCACTCGCCGATTTTCCCCGTCAGCTCGAAGCGCATTTCGCGGCCGTGCCCGACGGCTATGCGCGCTGGACCCCCGACGACTGGTCCGGCATGCCGAGCGAGCATTTCTCGCCGCTCGGGCAACTCTGCCATGTGCGCGACATCGAGATCGACGGCTATCACGTACGGCTGCGACGCATGCTCGACGAAGACCGGCCGCTGCTGGTCTCGCTCGACGGCGACGCACTCGCGATCGAGCGGCGCTACGACGACGCGTATGCGTCCGACGTGCTCGCGGCGATTCGCGACGCACGACGCGAGACGCTGGCGCTGCTGTCGCGCCTCACGCCCGAACAGTTCGCGCGTACCGGCGAGTTCGACGGCTACGGTTCGCTGACCGTGCGCGGGCTGGTCCATTACCTGTGCAGCCACGATCAGCAGCACCTGGCCGGCATGCAGTGGCTGCTCGGCAAGATCGACGCGGCGCTGTACGCGCGCTGAGTCGGCCGGCGCTCGCGCATTGGCATGCCGGAATCCGGCGCCGCCGTCGGTGCGGCACGCCACATTGCGCGGCTCGGATTGGATCGGTTTTCTGGATAATCCATCCAGCCGCAGCCGGCTGATCGACCGGGCGCGGATGCCTACACTCCTAGCTTCGTCCAACGAAAAAAGGAGTCAACCGTGGCAACTCATACGCTCGCAGACAAGGTCGTCCTGATCGCAGGCGGGGCAAAGAATCTCGGTGGCCTGATCGCCCGGGACCTGGCGGGCCACGGCGCGAAGGCGGTGGCGATTCACTACAACAGCGCGGCATCGCAGGCGCAGGCCGAGGAGACCGCCGCGGCGGTCCGTGCGGCCGGCGCGGAAGCCGCGACGTTCCAGGCGGACCTGACGACGGCCGCCGCGGTCGAGAAGCTGTTCGACGACGCGAAGCAGCGCTTCGGCAAGATCGACATCGCGATCAACACGGTCGGCAAGGTGCTGAAGAAGCCGTTCACCGAGATCAGCGAGGCCGAGTACGACGAGATGTTCGCGGTCAACAGCAAGTCGGCGTTCTTCTTCATCAAGGAAGCAGGCCGGCATCTCGAGGATCACGGCAAGCTCGTCACGCTCGTGACGTCGCTGCTCGGCGCGTTCACGCCGTTCTACGCGGCGTACGAAGGGTCGAAGGCGCCGGTCGAGCACTTCACGCGCGCGGCGTCGAAGGAGTACGGCGCGCGCGGGATCTCGGTGACGGCCGTCGGGCCGGGCCCGATGGACACGCCGTTCTTCTATCCGGCCGAAGGCGCCGACGCGGTCGCGTATCACAAGACGGCCGCCGCGCTGTCGCCGTTCAGCAAGACGGGGCTGACCGACATCGAGGACGTCGTCCCGTTCATCCGCCATCTGGTGACCGACGGCTGGTGGATCACCGGCCAGACGATCCTGATCAACGGCGGCTACACGACCAAGTAACCGGGCCGCTCGCGGCCGCGCGGCGCACCGCACTGGCGCGTTTGCGTGGACAATGGACGGGCGCGCAGCCACGAGGCCGCGCGCCCGTTTTCTCTGTGCCGCCGAAGCCGGTCGCGATGCGCGGCGGCCGGCGGTGACCGTCGTTCGAACCCGGGTTTCCCGCCGATGGACAAGCTGGATCAGGTCAGGATCTTCCTGCAGGTTGCCGAGATGGGCAGCTTCATCAAGGCCGCGCATGCGCTCGACGCGCCGCGCGCGACCGTGTCGGCGGCCGTCCAGCAACTGGAGACGGCGCTCGGCACGCGTCTGTTGCACCGTACGACGCGCCAGGTGCAATTGACTGCCGACGGCGCGCTGCTGCTGGAGCGCGGCCGGCGCCTGCTCGCGGAGGCCGATGAACTCGACCGCCTGTTTCGGCGCCGCGACCACGACGTGGTCGGGCGGCTGAACGTCGACGTGCCGAGCCGGATCGCGCGGCGCGTCGTGGCGCCCGCGCTGCCGTCGCTGTTTCGCCGCTATCCGAAGCTGCAGCTGTCGCTCGGCTCCACGGACCGCTCGATCGACCTCGTGCAGGAGGGCGTCGATTGCGCGATTCGCGTCGGGCGGCTCGCGGACAGCAGCCTCGTCGTGCGGCCGCTCGGGCAGTTCACGCTGATCAACTGCGCGAGCCCCGACTACCTGCGCGAGTGCGGCGTGCCCGAGCATCCGGACGCGCTCGCGCACGGGCACTGGGCGATCGGCTATGCGTCGCCGACGACGGGGCGCGAACTCGGCTGGGAATACTGCGCGGACGGGCAGCGGCGCGTGCTGACGCTGCCGAGCCGCGTGATCGTCAACAACGCCGAAACCTATATCGCCAGCTGCATCGCGGGCATGGGGCTGATCCAGATTCCGCGCTTCGACGTCGAGCATCTGCTGGCAAGCGGCGCGCTCGTCGACGTGATGCCCGGCCATCGCGCCGAGCCGATGGACGTGTCGGCCGTGTATCCGCACCGCCGGCACCGGTCGAGGCGGCTCAATGCGTTCATCGAATGGTTCGGGGAACTGATGGCCGATGCGCTGACGGGGACCGGCGAAGCAGCGAGTTCGGACGGCGACTGACCGGCAGGCCGGCGCGCGCGGCTCTTCAGTCGGGCTGCGTGGCGAACCGCCGGTCGCGCCCGATGTCCCGCACGGCCTCGATCAACGCCGCGCCGGGGCCGTCCGGTTTCGCCGCGAACGCATGGAAGCGCGCGGCCGGCAGCGCCGGCAAGCCGTCCTGCGGCCCGCATTCGCGCAAGCCGTCGCGCAGCTGGCTGCGCGCCAGCGCGGTGACCGCGAAGCCGGCGAGCGCGGCCGACACGCAACCGGCCATGCTGCCGCTTTCGAACAGTACGCGAAACGGCCGCAGCGCGGCGGCGAGCGCCGCGACGGCGGCTTCCCGATAGACGCACGGCTGCGGAAACAGCGCGAGCGGCACTTCGCCGCCTGCGTCGAGCGGGCGGTCCGCTGCGAACGCCCACACGAGCGGCTCTTCCCACAGCAGCTCGCCCGGCGCGTCGACCTGCCGGCACTGCTTGCCGAATACGACGTCGAGCCGGCCGAGCATCTGCTCGCGCAGCAGCGACGCGGTGATCCCGACCTTCAGCTCGATCGACGTGTGCGGGTGGCGGTCGCGGAACGTGCGCAACACGTGCGGCAGCCACGCGCCGGCGAAGTCCTCCGACGCGCCGACCCGCAACGGTCCGTGCGCCGGCGCGCCGCGCAGCCGCGCGCGCACCTCCCGCTCCATGTCGACGATGTTGCGCGCGTAGGCGTACAGCGTGTCGCCGGCCTGCGTGAGCGCGATACGGCGCGTCGTGCGCGCCAGCAGCACGGTGCCGGCCGCCTGTTCGAGCCGCTTGATGTGGCCGCTGACGGCGGACGGCGTCAGCGCGAGGCGCTCCGCGGCCGGCGCGAACCCGCGGCGGTCGACGACTTCGAGAAAGGTGCGCAGCAGTGCGATGTCGAGCGCGGTCGACGCGGGATCGGTCGGCGGTTCCATGGATCGATTCGACGCGAAATATGAGGAATGAATCATGATACTCCGTGAATCGTGATGAAAGACCGGCCTACCATCGTAGGTTCAGGCTGACCTCACGGAGTACACGATGACGACCTACGCGCATGCGGCCACCGCGTCGCTCGATATTGCCTATCTGGAATGGAACCCGCGCGGCGAACGCGCGGCCGTGCTGCTGCACGGCTGGCCGGACAGCCCGGTCGGCTGGGAAGCGGTGGCCGCGGCGCTCGCCGCACGCGGCTACCGCGTGCTCGCGCCCGCGTTGCGCGGCTTCGCGCCGACGCGCTTTCGCGACGCGTCCGTGCCGCGCAGCGGCCAGCTCGCGGCGCTCGGGCGCGACCTGCTCGAATTCGTCGATGCGCTCGGCATCGAGCGGCCGCTGCTGGTCGGACACGACTGGGGCGCCCGCGCGGCCGCGAACGCGTGCGGGTTGCGCGACGGTGTCGCATCGCAGCTCGTGATGCTGTCGGTCGGGTACGGCACCAACGATCCCGCTCAGCCGCTGTCGCTGCAGCAGGCGCGCAACTACTGGTATCACTGGTTCATGGCGACGCCGCGCGGCGAGCAGGCGCTGCGCGACGACCGCCGTGCGTTCGCGCGCCTGATGTGGGATACGTGGTCGCCGCCGGGCTGGTATCGCGACGGCGATTTCGACGCGGCGGCCGTTGCGTTCGACGGACCCGACTGGATCGACGTCGTGCTGCATTCGTACCGGCAGCGCTGGGGCTTCGCGCCGGGCACGCCGGCCTATGCCGACGACGACGCGCGGCTGAACCCGGCGCCCGTGCTGGCGGTGCCGACGCTCGTGCTGCACGGCGGCGCGGACACCTGCAATCATCCGGACAGCTCGGCCGGGCGCGAGCGGTTCTTCTCCGGGCGCTACGAGCGGCAGGTGCTCGACGGAATCGGGCACTTCCCGCAGCGTGAATCCGCGGCGGCGGTCGCGGACGCGATTCTCCGGTTCTGCGGGCGCGGGTGACGCGCGCCGGCCGGCCCGGCGCGCGAAGGATCAACCGCCGACGCGCGGCGCGAGCAGGTCGGCGAGCCCGATGTTCCTGAACATCTCGCGGCGGATGCGATCGCCGACGCGGAACACTTCCTCGGCGCCGTCCTGCGACGGATCGACGAACACGCGGTACGGGCGCTTGCCGGCCGGCGCCGCGACGAGCTCGGCAATCGCCGTGGCGACGGCGCCCGCGTCGGCGTCCGCCGGTTCGAGCGCGGCGAGACCGCGCAACGCCTGATCGGCGACGCCCGCGTACGGCCCGCTGTCGTAGGCGGCCTGCACGGCGGTATCGGCCGGCTTGCCCGCATGGAGGAAGTGATTCGTGCCCCGGGTGAACGCGCCCGGCACGACGATCGACGTTTCGATGCCCCAGCGGGCGAGTTCGGCGGCGTAGGACACGGCGAGCGAATCCATCGCGGCCTTTGCAGCGAAGTAGGGCGCGAGGAACGGCGGGGTGCCGCCGCGCGCCGACGAGGACGATACCCAGACGAGCAGGCCGCGGCGCTGGCCGCGCAGGTGCGGCAGCGCCGCGCGGTTCACGCGTTGGGTCGACACGACGTTGACGTCGTAGAGCTGCGCAAGCTGTTCGGGCGTGAACGCTTCGGCCGGCCCGAACACCATGTGGCCGGCGTTGTGGACGACGACGTCCAGACGGCCGTGGTCGGCGATCACGCGCTCGATGGCGGCGTCGACCGACGCATCGTCGCCGACGTCGAGTTCGAGGCTGCGCAGGTCGACGCCGTGTTCTTGCGCATAGGCCGCGACGGCGGCGGCGCGCGGCGCATTGCGCCCGGCGCTCTCGCGCATCGACGCGTAGACCGTGTGACCGGCGCGGGCGAGCGCCTGGGCCGTCAGCAAGCCGAAGCCGCTGGACGCGCCGGTGACGAGGACGACTTCCTTCATGAGCGATCTCCTGGCGGAAAGATAGGGTGGCAGCGAGCGGCCGTCAGCACATGCCGCCGTTGGCGCGCAGGATCTGGCCGTTGATCCACGCACCGTCCGGGCCGGCGAGGAACGCGACGACGCGCGCGATGTCGTCGGGCTGGCCGAGCCGCTCGAGCGGGTTCAGCTTCGCGAGCCGGTCGACGAGTTCCGGGCTCTTGCCCTGCAGGAACAACTCGGTCGCGACCGGTCCCGGCGCGACGGCATTCACGCGGACGCCGCGCCCGCGCATTTCCTGCGCGAGCACTTGCGTGAGGCTTTCGACCGCTGCCTTGCTGGCGACGTACACGCCGTAAGTCGGCATGCGCATGCCGATCACGCTGGTCGACAGGTTGATGATGCGTCCGCCGTCGCGCACCCGCTTTGCCGCTTCGCGGCAGACGTTGAAGGTGCCCTTCACGTTGATGGCGAACGTTTCGTCGAAGAGCGCATCGTCGCAGTCGGCGATGGTCGCGAGCTTCATCACGCCCGCGGAATTGACCACCACATCCAGACTGCCGAATGCGTCGCGGGCGGCATCGAACAGCGCGGCCACGGCCGCCGGGTCGGCGACGTTCGCCTGCACCGCGACGGCATGGCCGCCGTCGGCCACGATCGCGTCGACCACTTCGCGGGCCGGGCCGGCGCTGCCGGCATAGTTGACGACGACCCGGAAGCCGTCCCGGGCGAGTTGGCGGGCGATTTCCGCGCCGATGCCGCGCGACGAACCCGTGACGAGGGCGACCTGTTCCGATGTGTTCATGTCCTGCTCCTGGTGAATGGATGAATGCCGTTCGATCCGGCGACAGGGACAAATGTAGGCTTCTGCGATCAATAAAAATAATGAATAATGCTCAGTTAATACATGACTAAAAGTATGTCTTATGGCATTCGACAGCAGGCTTCTGAGCGGAATCGGCGTGCTCTCGGCGGTGATCGAGGCGGGCACCTTCGCGCGTGCCGGGGAGGCGATGGGCCTGACGCAGCCGGCGGTGAGCCGTGCCGTCGCGCGGCTGGAAGAGCGGGTCGGCATCCGGATCTTCAACCGGACGGCGCGCGCGATCACGTTGACCGACGAAGGGCGGCGCTTCTACGAGGCGGTCGCGCCGCTGCTGGCCGGCATCGAGGACGCGGCGATCGACGCCGGCCGATCGAAGGCACGCGTCAGGGGGCGGCTGCGGGTCAACGTGGACGGCACGTTCGGCCACTACGTGCTGGCGCCGAGGATGGCGGAGTTTCTCGACCGCTTTCCCGACCTGTCCGTCGAGATCAGCGTGCGCGACCGGATGGGCGACCTCGTCGCCGACGGATTCGACGTGGCCGTGCGCTTCGGCGTGCCCGAGCCGTCGTCATACCGTGCGCGGCTACTGCTCGAGACGCGCGTGCTGACCTGCGCATCGGCGGCCTATGTCGAGCGTCACGGCGAACCGCGTCATCCGCGCGATCTCGCGCACGGGCATCGTTGCGTGCTGATCCGCGACCCGGTAACGGGGCGGCCGTACGAATGGGAATTTCATCGGGGCAAGGAAGTGGTGCCGTTCGATGCCGGTGGACGATTGATGGTCAACGATACGGGCGGCCTGCTCGGCGCGTGCGTCGGTGGCGCGGGCATCGCGCAATTGCTGGAACTCTACGCGCGGGACATCGTTGCCGACGGGAAACTGGTCCTGCTGCTGCCGGAGTGGACGGACGAGACATTTCCGCTCTACGCGTATCACCACGCGTCGAACCTCGTGGCCGCGAAGGTGCGGGTGTTTCTCGACTTCGTCCGCGAGCTGACGGTCTGAGCGTATCGTGGGAGGGAGATCGGCGGCAGGCCACCGTCGGTCGCCCGGTGCGGGGCGGAACGCGCGGCAAAAATAAAAAACCCGCGAAGCGGCAGCTTGCGCGGGTTTCGACAGATGCAGCGCGTGACGCTGCGAAATACTGGTGCCCAGGGCCGGAATCGAACCGGCACGCCTTGCGGCGGGGGATTTTGAGTCCCCTGCGTCTACCAATTTCACCACCTGGGCTTGATCCTGGCCGCGCATGCGGTGGTGCGCGGCGAAACGCGGATTATGGCGGAAATCCGGATGCCGGGCAAGCTGCGCCGATGCCCGGCACGCACATTACTGGCTCAGGTAGACGAAGCGGCCCTGTTTCACGATCCCCATCACGCTCGCGCGCTGATCGAGCCCCACATGATCCTTGTCGCTCGTGTTGACGACGCCGTTCGGTACGACCAGCTCATGCGCGCGTTCCAGCTCGCGGCGCAGCGCCGCGCGAAACGCCGGCGTGCCGGGCTGCGCGGCTTTCAGCGCGCGGCCGACCGCGTCGGCGAGGCGCGGGTACACGCCCGCCGCATCGCCCGCGAACTGCGTGACGGTGCCGGCGCCGTACTTCGCCTCGTACGCATCGACGAACGCGAGCGCGGCCTGGCGGGCCGGGTGGTCGGCCGGCAGCGTGCGCGCGACGACCACCGGCTGGGTCGGGAACAGCGTCCCGTCGACGTCCTTGCCGCCAAGCTTGATGAATTCCGGCGTCGCGATCCCGTGCGTCTGGTAGATCGGCCCCTTGTAGCCGCGCTCGATCAGCGTGCGCTGCGGCAGCACGGTCGGCGTGCCCGCGCCGGCGATCAGGATCGCGTCGGGCTTCGCCGCGATCAGCTTCAGCGCCTGGCCCGTGACGCTCGCGTCGGTGCGGTTGAAGCGCTCGGTCGCGATCACGCGGATCTTGCGCAGGTCCGCGAAGCGCGTGAATTCGTTGAGCCAGCTGTCGCCGTAGCTGTCCGCGAAGCCGATGAAGCCGACCGTCTTCACGCCGTGGTTGGCCATGTAGCGCGTCATCACGTCGGCCATCGCGCGGTCGCTCTGCGCCATCTTGAACGCCCAGGTCCGCGCGCCTTCCTGCGGCTCGACGATCGAGCCGGAGCCGACCAGCGTGATCATCGGCGTCTGCGCGGCGGCCACTGCGTCGAGCGCCGCGAGCGCGGCCGGCGTGATGTTCGGGCCGACCACGACGTCGACGTGATCCTCGTCGACCAGCTTGCGGATGTTGCGCACCGCGGCGCCCGGGTCGGATGCGTCGTCGAGCACCGTGACCTGCACGGGCTGTCCGGCAATCGTCTTCGGCCACATCAGGATCGCGTTCTTGCTCGTGATGCCGATCGCGGCGGCCGGGCCGGTCGACGACAGGTCGACGCCGACCTTCAGGTCGGCATGCGCGGCCGCGCATGCCAGCACGAGGGCGGCGCCGGTGGCGAGGCGGGTGCGGCGCAACAGGGCGGGAAGCGTCATGCGGGAATCTCCATCTCCGTCGGGCAACGAAAAGGGGCGCAATGCGCGCCCCCGTGTTCATACCTGTCCGTCAAAGCTCGTACGATTCGGCTTCGCCCTTGAGCGCCTGCTCGATCAGCTTGCGGTTCAGCGTCGGCGACAGCAGTTCGACGAGCGTATACACATAGCTGCGCAGGTAGGCGCCCTGCTTGAGCGCGACGCGCGTCACGTTGCTGCCGAACAGGTGGCCGACCGGAATCAGCCGCAGGCCGCGGTCGCGCTCGGGGTTGAACGCGATGTCGGCCATGATGCCGACGCCGAGGCCGAGCTCGACATAGGTCTTGATCACGTCGGCGTCGATCGCCTCGAGCACGATGTCCGGCGACAGCCCGCGCAGCGCGAACGCATGGTTGATCTTCTTGCGGCCAGCGAACGCGTCGTCGTACGTGATCAGCGGGTACTGCGCGAGATCGTCCAGCGTGACCGGCTTGCGTTCGAGCAGCGGGTGGTCGGCCGGCACGACGGCCGCGTGGTGCCACTGGAAGCAGGGCAGCGACACGAGTTCCTTGTAGTCGGAGATCGCCTCGGTCGCGATCGCGAGATCGGCCTGGTCGTGGATCACCATCTCGGCCACCTGCGTCGGGCTGCCTTGCAGGATCGACAGGTGCACCTTCGGGAAGCGCTTCTTGAACTCGGCGATCGCGGCCGGCAGCGAGTAGCGGGCCTGCGTGTGGGTCGCCGCGATGGTCAGGTTGCCCTGGTCCTGCGCCGCATAATCCTTCCCGACCCTTTTGAGGCTTTCAACCTCCTGAAGAATCCGCTCGACCGACGCGAGGATGATCCGGCCCGGCTCGGTGAGCGAGCGCACGCGCTTGCCGTGCCGCGTGAAGATCTCGACGCCCAGCTCGTCCTCGAGCTCGATGATCGCCTTCGATACCCCCGGTTGCGACGTGTAGAGCGCCTTGGCGGCCTCGGTGAGGTTGAAATTCTGCCGGACGGCCTCGCGCACGAAGCGAAATTGGTGCAGGTTCATTTATAACCCTTCCGCATATCAACAGAATTTTTTAGTCGTTTGAAATATAAGGCGAGTTTATTACGATTCACCGGAGTTTTTCAAATATGGATATCTGTTTTCGTCATTAGCAATCCAGCCGGCAGCGGATGCGGCGGTGCGGCGGAACGGAGATTCGGGCGCGACGTGGCTAGGACGTCGCGCGGTCACCACGAAAACCCTGGGGTCCCCGAATGTATCAGTACGACCAATACGACCAGACGATCGTCGACGAGCGAGTCGCGCAGTACCGCGATCAGGTGCGCCGCCGGCTGTCGGGCGAGTTGAGCGAAGACGAATTCCGTCCGCTGCGTCTGCAGAACGGCCTGTACATGCAGCGCCACGCGTACATGCACCGCATTGCGATTCCGTACGGCAACCTGCGCAGCGACCAGCTCCGGATGCTGGCGCGCATCGCCCGCGAACACGACCGCGGCTACGGCCATTTCTCGACGCGCTCGAACATCCAGTTCAACTGGGTGCAGCTCGAAGAGACGCCCGAGATCCTCGCGAAGCTCGCGTCGGTGCAGATGCACGCGATCCAGACGTCGGGCAACTGCATCCGCAACATCACGGCCGACCAGTTCGCCGGCGTCGCGCAGGACGAAGAGATCGATCCGCGCCCGTGGGCCGAGATCCTGCGCCAGTGGTCGACGTTCCACCCCGAATTCGCGTGGCTGCCGCGCAAGTTCAAGATCGCGGTGTCGGGCTCGAAGCGTGACCGTGCGGCCGTGCAGATCCACGACCTCGGCGTGTACCTGAAGAAGAACGCGCAGGGCGAGGTGGTCGCGAGCATCCTCGCGGGCGGCGGCCTCGGCCGTACGCCGATCATCGGCGCGGTGATCAAGGAAGACCTGCCGTGGCAGCACCTGCTCACGTACTGCGAAGCCGTGCTGCGCGTGTACAACCGTTACGGCCGCCGCGACAACCTGTACAAGGCGCGGATCAAGATCCTCGTGAAGGCGCTGTCGCCGGCGAAGTTCGCGCAGCAGGTCGAGGAAGAATGGCAGCACCTGAAGGACGGCCCGTCGACGCTCACGCAGGCCGAGCTCGATCGCGTGTCGCAGTACTTCAAGCCGCCGGTCTACGAGAAGCTGGCCGACACCGACGCGTCGTTCGAACAGCACCTGCTCGAGAACAAGGCGTTCGCGCGCTGGGTCGAGCGTAACGTCGCGCCGCACAAGGTGCCCGGTTACGCAGCCGTCACGCTGTCGCTGAAGGATCACCGCGTGGCGCCGGGCGATGCGACCGACGCGCAGATGGATCTGGTCGCCGACTGGGCCGACGCGTACTCGTACGGCGAGCTGCGCGTGTCGCACGAGCAGAACCTGATTCTCGCGAACGTGAAGAAGCGCGACCTGTTCGCGCTGTGGGAAAAGGCGAAGGCGGCCGGTTTCGCGACGCCGAACATCGGCCTGCTGACCGACATCATCGCGTGCCCGGGCGGCGACTTCTGCTCGCTCGCGAACGCGAAGTCGATCCCGATCGCGCTGGCGATCCAGCAGCGTTTCGACGATCTCGACTACGTGTACGACCTCGGCGAACTGTCGCTGAACATTTCCGGTTGCATGAACTCGTGCGGTCACCACCACGTCGGCAACATCGGCATCCTCGGCGTCGACAAGGACGGCGCCGAGTGGTACCAGGTGTCGCTCGGCGGCGAGCAGGGCACGGGCCAGAACGGCGCGCGCCTCGGCCGCGTGATCGGGCCGTCGTTCTCGGCCGAGGAAGTGCCCGACGTGATCGCGAAGCTGATCGATACGTTCGTCGAGGCGCGCCTCGACGGCGAGCGCTTCGTCGACACGTACGACCGCATCGGCATCGCGCCGTTCAAGGAGCGCGTGTATGCGGCGCGCCAGGCAGTGAACGCGTAACCAACCGGGTAGAAGGAATTTGCAGATGGCTTCGATTATCAAGAACCGCGCAGTGATCGACGATGCATGGCAGGTCGTGCGCGCGGCGGAAGACGGTGCGCTGCCCGCGGTCGACGCGTTGCCGGCCGGCAAGGTGCTGGTGCCGTTCGCGTTGTGGCAGGCCGAGCGTGCGGCGCTCGTCGCCGCGAAGACGAAGGACGAACTCGGCGTGTGGCTCGCGCCGGACAGCGAGCCGGCCGATCTCGTGGCCGACTTCGACGCGATCTCGCTGATCGCGGTGGATTTCCCGCGCTTCGCGGACGGCCGCGGCTACAGCATCGCGCGCCTGCTGCGCGAGCGTCATGGCTGGACCGGCGAGCTGCGCGCGATCGGCGACGTGCTGCGCGACCAGTTGCTGTACATGTCGCGTTGCGGCTTCGACGCGTTCGCGGTGCGTGCCGACAAGGACATCCACGACGCGCTGAATGCGTTCACCGAATTCACGCAGCGTTACCAGGGCGCATTCGACGAGCCGGCGCCGCTGTTCCGCCGCCGCGAGGCCGCGTCCGACGCCAAGGTGAACGCATGAGCACCGCGACCGCCACCGCGCTGACGCCGGAACTCGCCGCGAAGGTCGAGCGCCTCGACGCGCTGCTCGCGCAGATCGGCGAGCGTCACGACAAGGTGAAGTTCGCGAGCAGCCTCGCCGCGGAAGACATGCTGCTCACGCACGCGATCCTGTCGAAGGGCGTGCCGATCGGCATCTTCTCGCTGAACACGGGCCGCCTGCACGCGGAAACGCTCGGCATGATCGACCGGGTGCGCGAGCGCTACGGCTACGAGATCGAGCAGTTCCATCCGCAGCAGGACGCGGTCGACCGGTACGTTGCCGAGCACGGCCTGAATGCGTTCTACGAGAGCGTCGAGCTGCGCAAGTCGTGCTGCCACATCCGCAAGGTCGAGCCGCTGAACCGTGCGCTGGCCGACGTCGGCGCGTGGGTGACCGGCCAGCGCCGCGAGCAGTCGGTCACGCGCGCGGAGCTGCACGAGGAAGAACAGGACGAAGCGCGCGGGATCGCGAAGTACAACCCGCTCGCCGACTGGACGGAAGCCGACGTGTGGGCGTACCTTAAGGCGTTTGACGTGCCGGTCAATCCGCTGCATGCGCGCGGCTACCCGAGCATCGGCTGCGAGCCGTGTACGCGTGCGATCCGCCCCGGCGAGGACAGCCGCGCGGGCCGCTGGTGGTGGGAGTCGCGCGACACGAAGGAATGCGGGCTGCACATCACGACGATCACGCCGATTCCCGCGAATGCCGAAGCCGGCGCCGCGCACTGAAAGCCGACAAGAAACTGAATATTGCGTCGCCCGCGACAGCGGGCGGCACGAACCCAGAAGAGAAGGACTGAAATCATGAGCACGACGCTCGAGCAATCCGCCTTTGCCCCGCCCACCGGCGCCGACAGCCGCATGGGCCACCTCGACTGGCTCGAAGCCGAGTCGATCCACATCCTGCGCGAACTGGTTGCCGAATGCAGCAAGCCGGCACTGCTGTTCTCGGGCGGCAAGGACTCGGTCGTCGTGCTGCACCTCGCGCTGAAGGCGTTCGGCCTCGGCGCGAACCGCAAGACGACGCTGCCGTTCCCGCTCGTGCACATCGACACGGGCCACAACTACGAGGAAGTGATCGACTTCCGCGACCGCCGTGCGCAAGAGCTCGGCGCCGAGCTGGTGGTCGGCCACGTCGAGGATTCGATCAAGCGCGGCACGGTCGTGCTGCGCCGCGAAACCGATTCGCGCAACGCCGCGCAGGCCGTCACGCTGCTGGAAACGATCGAGCAGCACGGTTACACGGCGCTGATCGGCGGCGCGCGCCGCGACGAAGAGAAGGCGCGCGCGAAGGAGCGCATCTTCTCGTTCCGTGACGAATTCGGCCAGTGGGACCCGAAGGCGCAGCGCCCGGAGCTGTGGAGCCTGTACAACGCCCGCCTGCACAAGGGCGAGCACCTGCGCGTGTTCCCGATCTCGAACTGGACCGAGCTCGACGTGTGGCAGTACATCGCGCGCGAGAACCTCGAATTGCCGTCGATCTACTACGCGCACCAGCGCGAGATCGTGCGCCGCAACGGGCTGCTCGTGCCGGTCACGCCGCTCACGCCGATGCGTGACGGCGAGACGAGCGAGCTGGCGCAGGTGCGCTTCCGCACGGTCGGCGACATCAGCTGCACGTGCCCGGTCGAGAGCGACGCGGACGACGTCGAGAAGATCATCGCCGAGACGGCGGTGACCGAGATCACCGAGCGCGGCGCGACCCGGATGGACGATCAGGCCTCCGAAGCCGCGATGGAACAGCGCAAGAAGCAAGGTTATTTCTGAAGCACACGAGGACATTCACATCATGAGCATCATCGAGAACACCGAAGACCTCGGCGTGTTGCGCTTCATCACCGCGGGCAGCGTCGACGACGGCAAGAGCACGCTGATCGGCCGCCTGCTGTACGACAGCAAGGCCGTGCTGTCCGATCAGCTGTCCGCGCTGTCGCGCGCGAAGAACAAGCGCACGGTCGGCGACGAACTGGACCTCGCGCTGCTGACGGACGGTCTGGAAGCCGAGCGCGAGCAGGGCATCACGATCGACGTCGCGTACCGCTACTTCGCGACCGCGAAGCGCAAGTTCATCATCGCCGACACGCCGGGCCACGAGCAGTACACGCGCAACATGGTGACGGGCGCGTCGACCGCGCACGCGGCGATCATCCTGGTCGACGCGACGCGCATCACGGTCGAGAACGGCGTCGTGCAACTCCTGCCGCAGACCAAGCGCCACAGCGCGATCGTCAAGCTGCTCGGGTTGCAGCACGTGATCGTCGCGATCAACAAGATGGACCTCGTCGACTACAGCGAGGCGCGCTTCAACGAGATCCGCGACGCGTACGTCGCGCTCGCGAAGCAACTCGGCCTGACCGACGTGCGCTTCGTGCCGGTGTCGGCGCTCAAGGGCGACAACATCGTCGGCGCGAGCGAGCGCATGCCGTGGTACGCGGGCGAGCCGCTCCTCGACGTGCTCGAATCGCTGCCGGTCGAGACGCAGGCGCATGACGCGCTGCGCTTCCCGGTGCAGTGGGTCGCGCGCCAGGACGGCAGCTCGGCCGACGATTTCCGCGGCTACATGGGCCGGATCGAGTCGGGCGAAGTGAAGGTCGGCGACGAGATCGTCGTGCTGCCGTCGAACCGCACCGCGACGGTGGCCGAGATCGTCGCGCCGGTGCCCGGCGGCACCGCGGCGGTTGCGCACGCGTTCGCGGGCCAGACCGTGACGATCCGTCTCGAACAGGATGTCGACGTGTCGCGCGGCGACATGCTCGTCACGACCGCCGAGCCGGTCGAGCCGGCCAAGAAGCTCGAGGCCGACCTGTGCTGGTTCGACGAGGCGCCGCTGTCGCCGCAGCGCAAGTACCTGCTGAAGCAGACCACCAGCACGGTGTTCGCGAAGATCGGCGCGGTCAAGCAGGTGCTCGACGTGCATACGCTGTCGCACGCGACCGACCGTCAGGAACTGAAGATGAACGACATCGGCCGCGTGGCGCTAACGCTGCAGAAGCCGATCGTCTGCGACACCTACGATGCGCATCCCGGTACGGGCGCGTTCGTGCTGATCGACGAGGCGACCCACCACACGGTCGCCGCGGGCATGATCCGCGCGTTCTCGGCGTAATCGTCAATCGGCGCGGCGGCGAACCGGCCGCCGCGGCAGGACCCTAACGAAGCGACAAACATGGGCAAGGTGTATCTGATCGGAGCAGGGCCGGGCGCCGCGGACCTCATCACGGTGCGCGGCATGCGGCTGCTCGAGCAGGCCGACGTCGTGCTGCACGACGCGCTCGTCGAGCCCGCGATGCTCGACTATGCGCCGAACGCGCGCAAGATCGCGGTCGGCAAGCGCTGCGGGCAGCGCTCGACCGCGCAGCATTTCATCAACAAGCAGATCGTCGACGCGGCGCGCGAGCACGCGTGCGTCGTGCGGCTGAAGGGTGGCGATCCGATGCTGTTCGGCCGCGCCGAAGAGGAAATGCGCGCGCTCGAGGCGGCCGGCATCGACTACGAGGTCGTGCCGGGCATCACCGCGGCGCTGGCCGGCGCGGCGACGCTCAAGCGTTCGCTCACGTTGCGCGGCGTGTCGCGCAGCGTCGCGTTCGCGACGCACAGCCGCGCGCCGGGCAGCGACGAGATCCGCGAAGCCGCGCGTGCCGATTCGATCGTCTACTACATGGGCCGCGACAGCGCGCCCGGCATCGCGCAGGAACTGATCGACGCCGGCCGTGCGCCCGCGACGCCGGTGGCGATCGTCGAGGCCTGCAGCACCGCGCGCGAACGCACGCTGACGCTCACGCTCGCGCAGATGGCGGCCGGCGACGCGCAGGCGTGGCTCGATCCGGCGGAACCGAGCCTGCTGATGATCGGCGATGCATTCGCCGAACGCGCACGGCTGGCGCAGGGGGGGGGCTCCGGTGCGCAATGCCGCCTGAGCGCGGCTCGAACGCGGTCCGAAACGAAAAAAGCGCTGGCAACCGCCAGCGCTTTTTCTTTGGCTGCGCGGAAAGCGCGGCCTACGCGTCGCCGCCGAGTTGCCCGACGCAATAGCGCGCGACCGCGTCGAGCACGCCGTCGTCTTCGCCGACGGCCGTCGCGCAGCGGATCTCGACGCCCGGATGCGCGGCGCGGCATGCGTCGACGAGCTGCGGCAGGTCGCGGCGGACATGGCCGCCCTGGCCGAAGAATACGGGCACCACGGTGATGCGCGTGCAGCCGGCCGCGACTTGCGCGGCCACGGCGTCACCGAGCGACGGCGTCATCAGTTCGAGGAAGGCGAGCGACACCTGCGCGGCAGGGGAGCCGGCGCCGCGCAGCCGCGCGGCCAGCCGCTCGAACGGCTCGGCCCAGCGCGGGTCGCGGGCGCCGTGGCCGAACAGGACGATACCGTGCGAATGCATGTCGAAGCCTCCGTCGCGACGCGGCGCTCAGTGCCGGTCGACCCACTTGAGCGCGAACAGGCCGAGCGCGAGATAGATGAGGCCCGGCGTCGCCGCGGTGAGCGGCGCGGGCCACGTATTCAGCGTGCCGATGTGCGAGAACAGCGTGTTGAGCAGCTGGAAGCTCATGCCGAGCATGATGCCGCCGAACACCTTCACGCCGACCACGCCGGCGCGCGTATGCAGGTACGCGAACGGCAGCGACAGCACGAGCATCACGAACACCGCGAACGGATACAGCAGCTTGCGCCACAGTGCGATGTCGTAGCGCTGCGTGTCCTGCTGGTTCTCGCGCAAGTGCTGGATGTAGCGGAACAGGTTGATGATCGACATGCGCTCCGGCGACACGAGCAGCACCGACAGGATCTGCGGCGTCAGGTCGGAGCGCAGCCGGTATTCGGGCAGCGACACCTGCTGCGACCGGTACACGGGGTTCAGCGCATCGGCCGGCTGGCCGCTGATCGGCTTGATCGGCGTCAGCTCCGTCTCGGTGACGCCCTTCAGCAGCCAGTGGCCGGGCGGCTCGTAGCGGCCCGTCTGCGCGATGCGCACGTTCCGCAGCTGGAATTTCGAGTCGAATTCGTAGATGCGCACGTTGCTGATCGTCGAGTCGGGCGACAGGCTGCCGACGTTGACGAAGCGCGTGACCTGCTCGCCGTTCTCGCGGGCCGCGAGCGTGTCCTTCACCCACACGCCCGACTGGAAGTTCGACGACACCGATGCGCCGAGCGCCTGCAGCCGCACGCGTTCGGACAACTGGTCGGCGTACGGGCCGACGAATTCGCCGATCAGGTAGGTGACGATCACGAGCGGCACGCCGATCTTCAGCAGCGAGCGCAGCGCCTGGTTGGTCGCGAGGCCCGACACGCGGAAGATCGTGAATTCCGAGTTCGCGGCCATCTGCGCGAACACGTAGATCGCGCTGATCAGCGCGGCGACCGGGATGATCTCGTAGAAGCGCGACGGCGTCTGCAGCGCGACGCGCAGCACCGCGTAACCGAACTTGTAGTTGCCGTGCCCGACCGAGTTCAGCTCGCTGATCAGGTCGAAGAAGAAGAACAGACCCGAGAACGCGAACAGGATGAAGATGAACGTGATGTAGATCTGTCGCGCGAAGTACTTTTCATAGAGCCGCATCGATCATGCTCCCGAGCGGCCGAACAGCGCGCGTGTCAACAACGGACGATTGCGCACGCGCAACCAGAAAATGAACGCGACGATCGCCGCGACGATGACGTGCAGCCCGACGAGCCCGACGCCGAACGACATCTTGCCCTGCTCGATCTGCGCCTGCACGACGTTCAGCAGGTTCGAGTACGTGAGGTAGATCAGCACGGCCATCACGAGGTTGATCGTGCGGCTGCGGCGCGGGTTCTGGTACGAGAGCGGGATGCCGAGCACCATCAGGTTGATCGCGATCAGCGGCAGCCCCGCGCGCCACGCGAATTCCGCGAGGTTGTCGCGCGTCGGGTTGCGCAACAGGTCGGGCGTGGGCGTGCTGTTGGTGGTCTGCACGTTGGTGACCGGCTTGCTCGTGATCTTCACGCCGTAGCGCTCGAACTCCATGATCTTGAAGTTCGGCTGGCCGGGCGTGCCGTCGTAGCGGCGGCCGTCCTCGAGGACGACGAAGCGATCGCCGTCCTTCGAGGTTTCCGTATGGCCCGTCTGCGACACGACCACGTTGACCTTGCCGTTTTCCGTCGACGTGACGAACACGTTCTGGACCTTGCTCTGGTCCGGCGACATCTTCTCGATGAAGAACACGCGATGGTTCGCGGCCGATTCGCGGAACTGGCCCGGCGCGAGCAGCGAGATTTCGTCGCGCTGCTGGAAGCGCGCCTTGATCATCTTGCTCTGCTGGTTCGACCACGGCCAGCCGACGAACGCGAAGAAGGTGATCAGCAGGATGATCGGCGCGGCGAACACGCCGATCGGCTTGATGAGGCGCGTGAGGCTCACGCCGGACGCGAGCCACACCACCATTTCGGAGTCCCGGTACCACCGGGTCAGCACGAACAGGATCGACACGAACAGCGTGACGACGAGCATCACGGCGAGATAGCCGATCACGGTCAGGCCGATCAGCACGAGCACGTCCCGCGGATCGATTTCGCCGGACGCGGCGTAGCCGACGATGCGAATCATCATCGTCGTGAGCATGATCGTGAGCAGCACCATGAACACGGCGCCAGCCGTATACGCAAGCTCGCGCTGGAGGGAGCGTTCGAAGATCATTCTTGATGAGAAGAGGGCGGGAGGCTGCGCACGCGTGGTGGAGCGCTCGCGCCGCCACGGGAAAAATAGCGGATAATTGCGGCTTTCATCCTTAGCCCAGATTTTATCCGAGGACAAGCGCGATGGACTTTAGCATAAAAGGCTGTGATTGGAGCAAAGGCGAGGCCAAGGGGTTCCTGACCGGGAAGTCCGACTGCATCGTGCTCGGCATCTTCGAGGCGCAGACCCTGTCGGGCGCGGCGCTCGACATCGACACGGCCACCAAGGGACTGATCTCGCGCGTGGTGAAGGCCGGCGACATGGACGGCAAGCGCGGCAAGACGCTGTTCCTGCACGAAGTGTCGGGCATCGGCGCGTCGCGCGTGCTGCTGGTCGGGCTCGGCAAGCAGGATGCTTTCAATCAGAAAGCCTATAACGATGCGGTGACGGCCGCCTGGCGCGCGCTGCTGGCGACCAAGGTCGTCCAGGTCACGTTCTCGCTCGCGCAACTGCCGGTCGACGAGCGCAGCTCCGACTGGGGCGTGCGCGCCGCGATCCTCGCGCTGCGCAACGAGACCTACCGCTTCACGCAGATGAAGAGCAAGCCGGAACCGGCGTCGCACACGCTCAAGCGGGTCGTGTTCAGCGTCGACCCGGCGGACGAAAAGGCCGCGAAGGTCGCGGTCAAGCAGGCCGTCGCGCTCGCGAACGGGATGGATCTCACCCGC
The DNA here is from genome assembly GCF_024730645.1 of Burkholderia sp. EMB26. NCBI lineage: Bacteria > Pseudomonadati > Pseudomonadota > Betaproteobacteria > Burkholderiales > Burkholderiaceae > Burkholderia > Burkholderia sp. EMB26. The sequence continues at coordinate 2,802,821 of NZ_CP078070.1, read as the reverse complement.
GACCTCGGCAACCTGCCGGGCAACGTCTGCACGCCGACCTATCTCGGCAACACCGCGAAGAAGATCGCGAAGGATTGGGGCCTGAAGGCCGAAGTCCTCGGGCTCAAGCAGATCCAGGCGCTGAAGATGGGGTCGTTCCTGTCGGTCGCGCGCGCGTCGGTCGAGCCGCCGCAGTTCATCGTGCTGCACTACCAGGGCGCCGCCGCGAAGGCCGCGCCGGTCGTGCTGGTCGGCAAGGGCATCACGTTCGATACGGGCGGCATCTCGCTGAAGCCGGGCGAGGGCATGGACGAGATGAAGTACGACATGTGCGGCGCGGGCTCGGTGCTCGGCACGATCCGCGCGGTCGCCGAGATGGGCCTGAAGATCAACGTCGTCGCGATCGTGCCGACCTGCGAGAACATGCCGGGCGGCAATGCGACGAAGCCGGGCGACATCGTCACCAGCATGAAGGGGCTGACGATCGAGGTGCTGAACACCGACGCCGAAGGCCGCCTGATCCTGTGCGACGCACTCACGTATGCCGAGCGCTTCAAGCCGGCCGCCGTGATCGACGTCGCGACGCTGACGGGCGCCTGCGTGATCGCGCTGGGCGGCCACAACAGCGGGCTGTTCTCGACGAACGACGCGCTCGCGGGCGAACTGCTCGACGCGTCGCGCGAGGCGAACGACCCGGCATGGCGCATGCCGCTCGACGACGAGTACCAGGATCAGCTGAAGTCGAATTTCGCGGATCTCGCGAACATCGGCGGGCGCCCGGCCGGCGCCGTGACGGCCGCGTGCTTCCTGTCGCGCTTCACCGAGAGCTACCCGTGGGCCCACCTCGACATCGCGGGCACCGCGTGGAAGGGCGGTGCCGCGAAGGGCGCGACGGGCCGTCCGGTGCCGTTGCTCGCGCAGTTCCTGATCGACCGCGCCGGCCAGTGATGGCGGGGCTGACGACGCTGCGGGTGCGCGGGCCATGACGCGGATCGATTTCCACTCGAACGTCGGCGATTCGCTCGCGTACGCGTGCCGGCTGCTGCGCAAGGCCTATCAGGCCGGGCAGCCGGTCGTCGTGCTCGCGGAGCCCGCGCGCCTGCGCGCGCTCGACGAGCGGCTCTGGACGTTCTCGCCGCTCGATTTCATCCCGCATTGCGGCGTCGACAGCGAGCATGCAGCCGGCACGCCGATCGTGCTGGCCGCCGATCTCGATCGCGCGCCGCATCATCACGTGCTGCTGAACCTCGGCGCGACCGTGCCCGCGCAGTTCGCCCGCTTCGAGCGCCTGCTCGAAGTGGTCGGCAACGCGCCGGACGAGCTGGCCGCGGGCCGCGCCCGCTACCGGTTCTACCGCGACCGCGGCTACGCGCTGAACAACTACAAGCAGGGCGGCTAGCCGCAACCGTCGACGGAGTGTTCCCGTGACAGAAGCCGATTCATCCTCGATCCCGACACTGACCGACGTGCTGGTGCCGGGCAAGCCGGCGTCGGCGCGTTCGTCCGCGTCCGCCGCCGCCGCGCCGCACGACCGCGCGGCGATTCCGGTGCTCACCGACGTGATCGCACCGGGCGCCGCCGCTGCCGCGCCGGCCGATTCCCGTCAAACCGAAGCCGACCCCGATTCCGTCGTGGTCGAACGCGTCCCGACGCCGCACGTGCCGGCCGTCGAGCTGCCGGGCGACGTGGCGACGCCGGCCGCGGCGGGGGAGACCGATGCGCCGGCCGAACCCGGCGCCGCGGAGCGCGTGGTCGCCGAAGAGGCCGGGGCGACGATGGCGCCGCTGCGCTCGTCGCTGGTCAATGACGACCTGCCGCAGCCCACGTTCGCCGCGATGGCGCACGAAGCGGCCGGGCACGCGCCCGATACGGCGATGCCGGAGGCGGTCCTGCCGAGCGCAGCGCCGCAGCCGGACGCGCAGGCCGCGGACGGGCTGACGCCGGAAGATGCACAGCACATCGCCGAACGGCTGCGCAATCGCCTGACGAATTATCTGACCGGGGCCGGGCGCGAGGCCATCGAAGCGCGTTGTCGCGATGCGCTGCACGAGCATTCGGCCTGGCTGGTCGGCCAGGTCACGCGCGAAGTCGCGCTCGCGCTGGAAACCGAGGTGATGGACTGGGTGCGCGATGCGGTCGATGAAGAGATCGCCCGTCGTCGCGCCGGTCATTCCGGCTGAACGGGCCATCGTTCGCGAACGGGGAGCAGGTGCGGTAAGCGCCTGTGAAGCCGCCGGGAAGGCGCTGGCCAGTCGTTACAGGGCTGCCTTCTTGCGGCGCCCTGCACACGACGGGGGGGCGCCGCGCCGCTATCCGGTTCAGCGTACCGACAGCACCCACTGCGCGAGCGTGTGCGCTTCGGTGCTCGTCAGTTGCGTATTGGCGGGCATCGGCACGCTGCCCCACACGCCGACGCTGCCTTTCACGATCGATTGCGCGAGGTAATCGACCGCATCGCCACGCGCCGCGTACTTGCCGGCGATGTCGCGAAACGCCGGGCCCATCAGCGGCTTGCCGATCGCATGGCAGGCCATGCAGTTCCTGCGCTGCGCCAGGGCGAGCCCGTCGGCCTGGTCGGCACGCGCCGCCGCCGCGCTGCCGGTCAGCAGCATCGCGAGCAGCACGCGCAATATCGTCTGTTTCATGCGGTTCTCCGCCGGCGGGGACGGCCGGCTTCATGGTCCGCGCATTATAGAAGCAAAGGGGAAGCAGGTTTTGCGCGTTCCCCAGGCGGCCCCCCTTTATCGGGGCCGCATGCGATGGTGTCCCTGCCTCAGCCCGTGACCGCCCCCTGGTTCGCCGGCCGCGCGAGCGCCGCGAATTTGGCGAGCACCCCGCGCGTATAGCGCGGCGCCGGTTGCCGCCACGCGGCGCGGCGGCGTGCGAGTTCCGCCTCGTCGACGTTCAGTTGCAGCAGCAGCCGGTGCGCGTCGATCGTGATCGAATCGCCTTCCTGCACCAGCGCGATCGTGCCGCCGACGAACGCCTCCGGCGCGACGTGGCCGACCACCATGCCCCAGGTGCCGCCCGAGAAGCGGCCGTCCGTGATGAAGCCGACCGATTCGCCGAGCCCCTTGCCGATGATCGCGGAAGTCGGCGCGAGCATTTCCGGCATGCCGGGGCCGCCCTGCGGGCCGAGGTAGCGCAGCACGAGGATGTCGCCCGCGCGGATCCGGTCGCCGAGGATCGCGTCCATCGCGCTCTGCTCGTCGTCGAACACGCGCGCCGGGCCCGTGATCACCGGGTTCTTCAGGCCGGTGATCTTCGCGACCGCACCGTCTTCCGCGAGATTGCCCTTCAGGATCGCCAGGTGGCCTTCCTTGTACAGCGCGCGGTCGATCGGGAAGATCACGTGCTGGTCCGCGCGCGGCACGCTCGGCACGTCCTTCAGCTCGTCGGCGATCGTGCGGCCCGTGATCGTCATGCAGTCGCCGTGCAGCAGCCCCGCATCGAGCAGGATCTTCAGCACCTGCGGAATCCCGCCGGCCCGGTGCAGGTCGGTCGCGACGTACTTTCCGGACGGCTTCAGGTCGCAGATCACCGGCACGCGCTTGCGGATGCGCTCGAAGTCGTCGATCGTCCAGTCGACCTCGGCCGCGTGCGCGATCGCGAGATAGTGCAGCACCGCATTGGTCGACCCGCCGGTGGCCATGATCAGCGACACCGCGTTCTCGATCGATTCCTTCGTGATGATGTCGCGCGGCTTCAGATCGCGCTTCACCGCCTCGACCAGCACGCGCGCCGATTCGGCGGCCGAATCGACTTTCTCCTGGTCGGGGTTCGCCATCGTCGACGAATACAGCAGCGACATCCCGAGCGCCTCGAACGACGAGCTCATCGTGTTCGCGGTGTACATGCCGCCGCACGAACCCGACGTCGGGCACGCGTTCTTCTCGACGCCTTCGAAATCCTCCTGCGACATCCGGCCCGCGGTGAATTCGCCGACGGCCTCGAACGACGACACGATCGTCAGGTCGCGGCCTTTCCAGTTGCCCGGGCGGATCGTGCCGCCGTACACGTAGATGCCCGGCACGTTCAGGCGCGCGAGCGCGATCATGCCGCCCGGCATGTTCTTGTCGCAGCCGCCGACCACCACCACGCCGTCCATCCACTGGCCCTGCACGCAGGTCTCGATGCAGTCGGCGATCACTTCGCGCGACACGAGCGAATACTTCATCCCTTCGGTGCCCATCGACATGCCGTCCGAAATCGTCGGCGTGCCGAAGATCTGCGGATTCGCGCCGGCCGCCTTCACGGCCGCCACGGCCGCATCCGACAGGCGCTGCAGGCCGGAATTGCACGGCGTGATCGTCGAATGGCCGTTCGCGATGCCGACCATCGGTTTGTCGAAATCGTCCTTCTGGTAGCCGAGGGCGTAATACATCGAGCGGTTCGGCGAACGGGCCACGCCTTGCGTGATGTGCTTCGAGCGGCGGTTGTACGACATGGGGGACTCCATCGTTGTATGGGCGTCACCCTGAAGGGCGCGCCGGTTCGGATCGAACAAGCATGGAGTTTCCCGATTGGGATGTCCAATATATTATTTGTCGCCTATTAAGTCGTTTTTCGAATGAGTCGAACATGGCCGATCCGATCCCCGACCTGCGCCAGTGGCGCTATTTCGCGACCGTCGCCGACGAGCGCCACTTCGGTCGCGCGGCCGAGCGCCTGTCGATGACGCAGCCGCCGCTGTCGCAGGCGATCCGCGCGCTCGAGGACGCGTTGGGCGTCGCGCTGTTCGTGCGCACCAAGCGCTCGGTGGCGCTGACGGCGGTCGGCGCGGCGTTGTTGCCGGACGTGCACCGGCTGCTGGCGTCGGCCGATGCACTGCCGCCGCTCGCGCGACGGCTCGCACGCGGGGAGGCCGGCTCGCTGTCGCTCGCATTCGTGTCGACCGCCGATTACGGGCTGTTGCCGTCTTTGCTGCGTGCGTTCGGCGCGCGCTACCCGCAGGTGCGGTTGCAGCTCGCCGAAGCGACGAGCGACGTGCAGATCGACGAACTCGTCGCCGGGCGCATCGACGCCGGGCTCGTCATTCCGCCCGTGCCGCCGCGTCACGCGGCCGGGCTGTCGTACCTGCCGGTCGTGCGCGAGCCGCTGGTGGTCGCGATGCCGGCCGGGGCGTCCGATGCGCCCGAGGACGCGCCCGTGCAGCTTGCCGATGTCGCCGCGTTGCCGCTCGTGATCTTTCCGCGCCGTTTGGCGCCCGGCTTTTATGACATCATTACGGGCTGCTACGGCGCGGCGGGGGCAACCCCGCGCATCGGCCAGGAGGCGATCCAGATGCAGACGATCGTCAGCCTCGTGTCGGCCGGCATGGGCGTCGCACTGGTGCCGCAATCGCTGCGTAACCTGCGGCGCACCGGCGTGGTCTACCGGCCGCTCGCCGGCTCTGCGCCGGTCGTCGAGACGGGGCTCGTGTGGCGCACCGGCGACGTGAGCCCTGTGCTCGCCGGCTTCATCGACGTCGTGCGCGCACAAGGTCTTGCCGCGTGACGTGAACGATGGCGCGCGGGCGCCGTCCAACGCGCGGTGCTGCGCGTGCGACGGCCGTACCGTATTCGAAAACTTCTTCGCTAACCCATGATCATTCACCCGAATTTCGACCCCGTTGCGATCCATCTCGGGCCGCTGGCCGTGCGCTGGTACGGCCTCATGTATCTCGTCGGCTTCATCGCGGCGATCGTCGTCGGCCGGATCCGCCTGAAGCTGCCGTACGTCGCGGCGCAGGGCTGGACCGCGAAGGACATCGACGACATGATGTTCTACGGCGTGCTGGGCACCGTGCTCGGCGGCCGGCTCGGCTACGTGCTGTTCTACAAGGCCGATTTCTACTTCTCGCACCCGCTCGACGTGTTCAAGGTGTGGGAAGGCGGCATGTCATTTCACGGCGGCTTCCTCGGCGTGACGCTCGCGATGATGCTGTTCGCGTGGCAGCGCAAGCGGCACTGGCTGCAGGTCACCGATTTCGTCGCGCCGATGGTGCCGACCGGGCTCGCGGCGGGGCGGCTCGGCAACTTCATCAACGGCGAACTGTGGGGCCGCGTGACCGATCCGACGGCGCCGTGGGCGATGCTGTTCCCGGGCGCGATGCGCGACGATGCGGCATGGCTGCCGAAGCACCCGGCACTCGTCGAGAAGTGGCATCTCGCCGACGTGTTCATGCAATACCAGATGCTGCCGCGCCATCCTTCGCAGCTCTATGAAATCGCGCTCGAAGGTATCGCACTGTTCTTCGTGCTGTTCCTGTTCGCGCGCAAGCCGCGGCCGATGGGCGCGATATCGGCACTGTTCCTGATCGGTTATGGCCTCGCGCGCTTCACGGTCGAGTTCGCGCGCGAACCCGACGACTTCCTCGGTCTGCTGGCGCTCGGCCTGTCGATGGGGCAGTGGCTGTCGCTGCCGATGATCGTCGCGGGGATCGCGATGATGGTCTGGGCGTATCGCCGCCGCGCGGCGAACGCGAATGCGGCTGCATGAAGTGATTACGTGACGCGGTATCGATGCACGCGTGATCGGCGCGTGCATCGGCTGCACGGAGGTACATGAAAAACGCCGGCCCTCGGGCCGGCGTTTTCGTTTCCGACAACTGCGCGACGCGCGTTACTTCATCTGCACGGAGCCGTTGACGGTGACCGACACGGTGGCCTTGCCGCCTTCGACCGCGATCGGCGCGCTCATCTTCGCGCTGTCCATCGGCGCCGCGGCCATCGCCATCATGCGCGTGTACGGCTGCACGTTGCGGCCGCTGCCGACGTTCACGTCGCGGATCGTGTAGCTGCTGTAGCCGAACGCCTTCGCGGCTTCGTCCGCGCGGGCGCGGAACGACTTGATCGCTTCCGTCGTGAGCTTTTGCTCGGCCGCGCGCTGCGCTTCCGGCGACAACGAGAACTCGACGTTCGCGACCTGCATCAGGTTCGACAACTGGCCTGCCAGCTTCGACGCCGCGGCGAAATCGCGCGATTCGAGCGCGACCTCGGTGCGGCCGCGCCATGCGGAGATCTTGCCGTCGCGATCGGTGCTCGGATACACGGAGAACGCACCCGTATGCGCGGTGACGCCCGACACGCCCTTCGCCTGCGACAGCGCCGCGTCCGCGCGCTGGTTCAGCTGCGCGGTGAGGCTGCCCGGATCCTTGGCCTGCTGCTCGTAGAACAGCGTGATATGAATGATGTCCTGCGGCACGTCGGCACTGGCCTGCGACGAAAGCGACAGCACGCCCGCCGGCTCCGGAAAGTGCGGGTTCGCCGTCTGGGCGTGCGCGGCGGGCGACGCGAGCGTCAGCGCGACGGGAACGGCGGCGGCAAGGGCGAGCGACAGCGCGAGTGCGGATTTCTTGGTCATTGTTGGACTCCTTGTGCGAGGGCGCGCACGCGGATCACGCGTGCACGACGCGGGCGTACCGCGCGACGAAAAAAACGACAGCCGGCCCGATCGGCCGACAGCGGTTGCTTAGGCCGTGCGAACCGGCCGCGAGTTCCGTCGCGGCGGCGTGTACTGACCAGATTTGACCTTTGGCGCGCGGCCTACTTCATCAACTTTTCGGTGATGAAGCGCCATTCCGCCCGCGTGACCGGCGTGATCGACAGCCGGTTGCCGCGGGCGAGCACGCGCATGTCGGCCAGCTCGTCGTGCTCGCGCAGCGCGGCGAGCGGCACGAGCGGCGACTTCTTCACGAAGCGCACGTCGACGAGCAGCCAGCGTGGCGCTTCCTGCGTCGATTTCGGATCGTAATAGGGGCTTTTCGGATCGAACTGCGTGGGATCGGGGTAGGGCGTCGACGATACTTCGGCGAGGCCCGCGATGCCCGGCTCGGGGCAGCTCGAGTGATAGAACAGCACGCCGTCGCCGATCTTCATCGTGTCGCGCATGAAATTGCGCGCCTGATAGTTGCGCACGCCGGTCCACGGCAGCGAGCGCTGCGGTGCGTTGGCGAGATCGTCGATGCTTGCTTCGTCCGGTTCGGACTTCATCAGCCAGTATTGCATGGATCGTAATCGACGCAGAATGGGCATGAGGGTCTGTTTGCATGCGGAACGCGCATGCGTTGCCACGAGGACGGCCGTTCTCGTGGCAACCCAAACTAAAAATTCAATCCACGGGAATGCCCGAAATCGCCCGTATGGCGGCGTCGCTCGTCACTTGTTTGGCTCGGCCAAACGGCGCTCCTCGCTTCTTGCCTGCGCCCCGCAAGGACGTCCCCTCGGGGGACGAGCGATTTCGGGCATTCGCATGCGCGTTCCGCATGCAAACAGACCCTCAAAAGGAAACGGCATCGGAAGTTCCCGATGCCGTTGGATAGGCCCCCGCCTTGGCCGCTAGGCCGGCATCCTGAACCTGAGGTTCAGAATTGGTCGCAGTTAGCAGCACTTCGGGTACATCAGACAGAGTGACGCGCGCGCCCGTGCTACAAATTTCCGCAACCGTGCACATGGCATTGGTTCAAGGAATATATGACCTTGGCGAACCAGGCAGGGAAGCTGACTGAACTGTGATTCGATGCGCCAATTTGACCACCGTTGACCGTCGAGATCAAGGGGAATCGACGCATCGTTTGAAACGTTACTGCGTCTCGTGCTGTGCGAGCACCGCACCGAGTTGTTCGTTCATCTGGTGCATTGTACGACGGATTTCCTCCGCCGGAAATGCTTCACCATGCCGCACGCTCGTTTGCAGCCGCAGCAATTCCGATGCGAGCGACAGCGCCGCCATCACCGCGATGCGATCGGTGCCGCGTACCGAGCTGTTCGAGCGGATTTTCGACATTTCGGCGTCGACGCGCGCGACCGCTTCGAGCAGCGCCGCTTCGGTCTCGGCCGAACAGGCGAGCCGATAGGGCTGACCGAGAATCGAGACTTCGATCTGCTTGGTGCTCATGCATGTTCTCCGTGGCTGGCCGCGTCATCGCCATCCGTGCGCGCCTGCGCATCCAGCAGGTCGAGCTGGTTGTCGGCTTGCTCCGCGCTCTTCGAGCGCGGCAGCTTTTCGAGAATCGCGTTCAGTTTCACCTGGGCGTCGTCGATCTTCGCCGACAGCGTGTCGCGCTCGGCCGCGAGCGCATTGCGTTCGTCGCGCAGCTGCGCGAGTTCCGCGCGGACCGTGTCCGCTTCCGCGCGCAATTGCGCGACCTGCTCCTCGAGCGCGAGCCGTTCCGAGTGATAGCGCTTGTTCAGCGAAATCAGACGGCCAATATTTTGAGATAGGGTTTCGAGTTCGTTGAGCATTTGCTGCGTCCTCTAAAGACCCAGCATTTTAGCGCGGAATAACGCGCAATCCGACATCTGTAACGTTTCCAGTCGTAACACCCCTGCTTCTTGCCGCGAATAGGCGCGTCCCGCGTGTCTCCGGACGCTTCCTTGACGCTCGCGCGACCGGCTCCTAAACTGGCGCCGCCTCGGTGCTCGCGCGCAGGACGCGCGGTTAAACGGGAAGCAGGGTGCGGGCTCCGCGAGCGCGTCAACCTGCGCTGCCCCCGCAACGGTAAGCGGCCGCGTCGCATGACGCAGGCCGGCTCGGGCGCGTTTCGCGTGCAGGTCGCACGCGGGCGCGGGCCACTGCGCGTCATCGCGCGGGAAGGCGAGCCGGACCGCCGCCAGCCCGGATACCGGCCGAGACGGGGAGCCCGCACGGGCTCCATGACGCGCGGCCTGCGGGGAAGCGGGGCGCGCAATGCTTCACGGAACGTTCTTCGATGCCGACCCCAATCGTCCGCCACGCGCCCCCGTCGCGCCCGGCCGGCCCCTGCAAGCGGATGCGCCGTGCGTCGGGCGCGCGGCCGTGCGCCGCATGAGCGCCGCACGCGCCACTGTCATCTGGGCCGCGCTGGCCGCCGTGGTCGCATTGCTGTTCGTCGCGTCGCTGTCGATCGGCAGCGTGCCGATGTCGCCGTGGCAGGCACTCGCTTCGCTCGTGCCGCACGGCGGCGATACCCTGTTTGCCGATATCGTCCGCACGCTGCGCCTGCCGCGCGCGCTCGCGGGTTTCGCGTGCGGCGCGCTGCTCGCGCTGGCCGGCGCGTTGTTGCAAGTGCTGCTGCGCAATCCGCTCGCGGAGCCGTACGTGCTGGGCGTGTCCGGCGGCGCGGCCGGCTTCGCGCTCGTCGCGATGATCGCGGGCGGCGCGTGGTGGCTCGTCGACGCATCCGCGTTCGCCGGTTCGCTCGTCTCGGTCGCGCTCGTGCTCGGTCTCGCCAGACGCGAGCTGTGGCGCGGCGAATCGCGCGACGCATCGCCGCGGCTGCTGCTCACCGGCGTCGTGATCGCGGCGGGATGGGGCGCGCTCGTCACGCTGTTGCTGTCGCTCGCGCCCGATGCGCGGCTGCGCGGCATCATCTTCTGGCTGACGGGCGACCTGAACGGCGCGACGGCGCCGTGGTTCGCGTGGGGCGCGCTGTTGCTGAGCGCGTGCGTCGCGCTGCCGGCCGCGTCGCAACTGAACGTGCTGCTGCGCGGCGACGCGACCGCGCAGGCGCTCGGCGTGCCGGTCGCGCGGCTGCGCGTGCGGATCTATCTCGTCGCGTCGCTGGCCGCCGCCGCTGCCGTGACGACGGCCGGCACGATCGGCTTCGTCGGGCTCGTCGTGCCGCATGCGCTGCGGCTCGCGTTCGGCAACGACCAGCGGATGCTGCTGCCGGCCGCGATGCTCGCGGGCGGTGGCGGCGTGATGGCGGCCGACCTGCTCGCGCGCACCGCGATCGCGCCCGCGCAACTGCCGGTCGGCGTGATGACCGCGTTGATCGGCGTGCCGGTGTTCCTGTGGATGTTGCTGAGGAGGCCGATGCGATGACGGGCGCCACATCGTACGCCGCCGCCGGCGACATGCACTACAGGGCCGTCGACCTGACATTGAAGGCCGGCGCGCGCACGCTGCTCGATCGCTTCACGCACGCGTTCCGCCCCGGCGAGATCTGGTGCGTCGCCGGCCCGAACGGCGCGGGCAAGACGACGCTGCTCGCCACGCTCGCGGGATTGCAGCCGCCCGCTGGCGGACACGTCGAGATCGACGGCCGGCCGCTTGCCGCGTGGCGTCCCGAGCACCTCGCGCAGCGCCGCGCGCTGATGCCGCAGCAATTGCACGATGCGTTCAGCGCGACGGTGTTCGACACGGTGCTGCTCAACCGCTTTCCGTATCTCGGCGGCTGGGGCTGGGAGCGCGACGACGACCGCGCGGCCGCGCGCGATGCGCTGGCGACGTTCGACCTGAGCCCGCTCGCGGCGCGCGACGTGATGTCGCTGTCGGGCGGCGAGCGGCAGCGGGTCGCGCTGGCCGCGACGCTGTGCCAGGATGCGCCGCTGATGCTGCTCGACGAACCGCTCGCGCATCTCGACCTGCATCACCAGATCGACTGCCTGACCGCGCTCGCCGCGTGGCTCGCGGCAGGCCCGCGCACGGTGGTGTTTTCGTGTCACGACCTGAATCTCGCGCGGCGTTTCGCGACGCATGCGCTGCTGCTCGACGGCCGCGGCCAAGCGTGGGCCGGCCGCGTGCACGACGTGCTGACGCCCGAGCGCGCGAGCGACGCGTTCGGCTATCCGCTCGTGCTGATCCGCGAGAACGGCCGCGATGCGCTGCTGCCCGCATGGCCTGCGCGACAATGACGTTTCCCGTTCCGATTTTTCCGATGCGCGGCGCATGCCGCGCGCACGACACGGCTCCTCGATGACGACTCCGACCCAATTCCCGCCCGCGATCGCGCCGCTCGACGACGCACTGCGCAAGCGTCTCCAACATGTGATCGACCACAAGACCAAGCCACCCGGCAGCCTCGGTCAGCTCGAGGCGGTCGCGCTGCAGATCGGCCTGATCCAGCACACCGAGCGGCCGGTCGTGCAGCGGCCCGCGACGATCGTGTTCGCGGGCGACCACGGGATCGCGGCCGAGGGCGTCAGTCCTTATCCGCAGGCGGTGACCGCGCAGATGGTCGCGAACTTCCTGGCCGGCGGTGCGGCGATCAACGCGTTTTCGGGTGTCGCGCAGAGCACGCTCGAGATCGTCGATGCGGGCGTCGCGTCGCCGCTGCCGCTGTCGGACCGGCTGGTGTCGCTGCCGGTCGCGCGCGGCACGCGCAACTTCGCGGCGCAGCCGGCGATGACGCGCGACGAGGCGATGGCCGCGCTGGCCGCCGGCGCGGCGCGCGTTCGCCTGCACGCGTCGCTCGGCACGAACGTGATCGGCTTCGGCGAGATGGGGATCGCGAACACGTCGTCGGCCGCGTGCCTGATGAGCCGTCTGCTCGACGTGCCGATCGACGCATGCGTCGGCCGCGGCACGGGGCTCGACGATCAGGGCCTCGCGCACAAGCGCGCGGTGCTCGGCCGCGCGCTCGTCAAGCATTCGCATGCGATCGCGCCGCTCGACGTGCTCGCGACGTTCGGCGGCTTCGAGATCGCGATGATGACGGGCGCGTACCTCGCGGCCGCGAGCGAGCGGATGACGATCCTCGTCGACGGCTTCATCGCGACCGCCGCGCTGCTCGTCGCCGAGCGCATCGCGCCCGGCGTGCGCGACTACTGCGTGTTCTCGCATACGTCGCACGAGGCCGGCCATCGGCGCATGCTCGAGCATTTCGGCGCGAAGCCGCTGCTCGCGCTCGACCTGCGGCTCGGCGAAGGCACGGGCGCCGCGCTCGCGCTGCCGCTGGTGCGCGCGGCGGCCGCGTTCCTGAGCGAGATGGCGAGTTTCGAATCCGCCGGTGTCGACAATCGTGACGCCTGAGCGCGCGCGCGGCATGCGGGCCGAACTGCGCTACTTCTTCGTCGCGCTCGGCTATTTCACGCGCGTGCCCGTGCCGTGCTCGATCGGCTATGCGGCCGGCGATCTCGACCAGGCCGCGCGCTATTTCCCGCTCGTCGGCGCTTGCGTCGGCGCATGGGGCGCGCTGGTCTATCTCGTCGCGCTGCGCGCGCTGCCACCGTCGATCGCGGTCGGGCTGTCGATGGCCGCGACGCTGCTCGCGACCGGCGCCTTCCACGAAGACGGCCTCGCCGACAGTTGCGACGCGTTCGGCGGCGGCTACACGCGCGACGACGTGCTGCGCATCATGCACGATTCGCGGATCGGCACGTTCGGTGCGGTCGCGCTCTTGATCGCGCTCGGGCTGAAATGGCAGGCGCTGACGTCGATGCTGCCGCTGCGCGCCGCATGGACGATGATCGCCGCGCATGCGGCGAGCCGCGCGATGGCCGTGAGCCTGCTGATGACGCTCGACTACGTGCGGCCCGAAGGCAAGGCGAAGCCGGTCGCGCAACGGATGGACGCACGCGCGGCGTGCGTCGCGGCGGTGTTCGGACTGCCGTGGCTGTTCTGGCCGGACTGGCGCATGGGCGTTGCCGCATGCGTGGCGCTCGTCCTGGTGCGCGCGTGGCTGGCCCGCTACTTCGTGAAGCGGATCGGCGGTTATACGGGCGACTGTCTCGGTTTCGCGCAGCAATTGGGCGAATTGGCGATCTATCTCGTGGTGCTCGGATGGACATCGTCCTGATCCGCCATCCGGCCGTCGGCATCGAGCCGGGCATCTGCTACGGGCGCAGCGACGTGCCGCTCGCCGAATCGGCCGATGGCGGCGCGCAGGCCGTGCGTGCGCATCTGTCGACACTCGGTGCGCCGTTGCCCGAACAGGTCTGGACGAGCCCGCTGACGCGTTGCGCGTCGATTGCCGAACGGCTCGCGCGGGCACTCGACGTGCCGCTGCGGCGCGATGCCGACTGGCAGGAAATGGATTTCGGCGCGTGGGAAATGCAGCGCTGGGACGATATCGACCGCGCGGCACTCGATGCATGGGCGGCCGACCTGATGCATGCGTGCGCGCACGGCGGCGAAAGCGTGGCGCGATTCGTCGCGCGGATTGCGCGGCAGGCCGATGCGATGGCGAAGCTCGACGGCCCGCAATGGGTCGTCACGCATGCGGGCGTGATCCGCGCGTTCGCGTCGCATCTATTGCGTGTGCCGCTCGATACGCTGCTGTCGCGGCCGGTGCCGACGGGCGGGGCCGTCTGGCTGCGCGCGGACGACGACGCACATGCAGCGGAAGTCGTGCACTGGGACGCGTAGGCGCGGTTGCGTCTGCAGATGACCGACGCCGCGCAGGACCGATCCGTCGCGCTCGCCCGGCGCATCCGATATCGACGCGCGATGCACCCGCCCGCCGCCGGACATCAGCGCGCCGGCCGCCGCGCACGCGCGGCATCCAGGTCCTCGCACAGCGCGGCCGCGCCCTGCGCGATGCGCGGCGACGGCCGCGTCAGCAGATCGCCGTCGATCGCGAACAGGTTGTTGCGCGCCACGGCCGTCAGCGCGGGCCACGCACGCCAGCGCGCGAGGCTCGGCAGCGGTTCGTTCGAACGGGTCGCCCCGGCGCTCGTTGTCACGATCGCTTCCGGATTCGCCGCGAGCACGGCTTCGTCGGTCACGGTCGGCGCGAGCGGCTTGAGCGACGCAAATACGTTGCGGCCGCCGCAGAGTTCGAACACTTCGTTGATCAGGTGCGTGCCGTTGAGCGTCGTCAGCGGGCGGTCCCACACCTGGAAGAACATCGAGACGGGCGGGCGTGCCGCGTAGCGTGCGCGCAGGGCCGCGATGTCGCGCATGAAGGCGGCCGCGGCGGCATCGGCGGTCGGTTGCGTGCCGAGCAGCGTGCCGAGCCGGCGCAGCGACGACGATACGTCGTCGAGATGCTTCGGTTCACTGAAGAACAGCGGAATGTGCAGCGCGCGCAGCGCGTCGGTCTGCCGCTGGGCGTTGCCGTGCCGCCAGACGACGATCAGGTCGGGCTTTAGCGCGGCGATGCGTTCGAGGTCGAGCGCCTTGTTGTCGCCGACGCGCGGCACCGCTTGCGCGGCGGGCGGATAGTCGCTGTACGTGACGGTGCCGACGAGCTTCGCACCGCCGCCGGCCGCGTAGACGAGTTCGGTCGCGTGCGGCGCGAGGCTGATCACGCGTTGGGCAGGCGCGGGTAACGTGACCGTATTGCCGGCGTCGTCGCGCGTCGAGACGTCGGCGTGGACGAGCGGCGCATGAACGAGCGCGGTCAGCAGCGCGGCCGGCGCGAGCCGACGGAACATGCGCGGACTCATGCGGACGCCTGCAGCAGGGGTACGCATTGCGCGAGCGCGTCGCCGAGGCGCTGCCATTCGGCTTCGCTGCCCGGCAAGCCGACGCGCACGCTCGACGGGGCCGGGAAGTGCCGCGTCCAGATCCCGTGCGTTGCGAGCGCCGCATGCAGCGCCGCGGCGCGCGGGTCGTCGGTCCAGCTGAAGAGCGGTGTCGCGCGGACCGCGAAGCCGTGCGCGCGCAGCAGCGCGGCCAGTCGTTCGCCGTCTGCCGCGAGTCGCTCGCGGGCGGCAGCTTGCCACGCGCGATCGGCGAATGCCGCGGCGACCGCGTGGCGCGCGGGGCCGCCGACGGTCCACGCGCCGAGCGTGTCGCGCAACGCGACGATCTGAGTCGGGCACGCGAGCACGAAGCCCGCGCGAATCCCGGCGAGCCCGAAGAACTTGCCGACCGAGCGCAGCACGACGAGCCCCGGACGATCGGCGTGCGGCGCGAGCGATGGGGCGGCGCCCGTGTCGGCGAACGCTTCGTCGACGATCAGCGTACCGCCGCGTGCCGCCAGTTGCGCATGCCAGCCGAGCAGGCGCGCGGTCGGCACGAATTCGGCGGTCGGATTGTTCGGATTCCCGACGATGACGTGACGCAGCGTCGCGGGCAGCGTATCCGCGTGGATGTCGAGCGCGACGACGCGATGGCCGTGGCGCGCGAACGCGGGTGCGTATTCGCCGTACGCGAGCGCCGCGACGCCGGCGTCGCCGGCCGGCAGCAACGCCGGCAACGCGCGGATCGCGGCCTGGCTGCCGGCGACCGGCAGCACGTGCGCGGGATCGGGCGCGTGGTAGTACTGCGCGGCGCAGGCCGCGAGGCCGTCGCCGTCGTCGGGCAGCCGGCGCCAGGCGTTGGCCGGCACGGGGGGCACCGGGTAGCCGACCGGATTGATGCCGGTCGACAGATCGAGCCACGCGTCGTACGGAATGCCGTGGCGGCGGGCGGCTTCATGCAGGTTGCCGCCGTGCGCGATGGATGAATCAGACATGATGGGTGGCCATGACGAGTGCGCCGCTCGCGACCAGCAGCGCGAGCCACAGCGCGAGCGTGCGCGTGACGAGCGACAGCGCGGCGACGATGTGAAGGGCGGTGGCCGTGGCCCCGGTGCCGAGCACCGGGCGATCCTCGATTTCGCCGTGATAGACGGCCGGGCCGCCGAGCTGCACGTTCAGGCTGCCGGCGCCCGCGGCCATCACGGGGCCCGCGTTCGGGCTGTCCCAGTGGCGCGCCTGCGTGCGCCAGCAGCGCCATGCGGCGGCCGTGTCGCCGAGCAGCGCGTAGCTCGCGGCGGTGAGCCGCGCGGGCATCCAGTTCAGCGCGTCGTCGAGGCGCGCGGCGGCCCAGCCGAAGGTCAGGAAGCGCGGCGTGCGGTAGCCCCACATTGCGTCGAGCGTGTTCGCGAGCCGGAACAGCAATGCGCCGGGGCCGCCCGCGACGACGAACCAGAAGAGCGCGCCGAAGATCGCGTCGTTGCCGTTTTCGAGCGCCGATTCGACGGCCGCGCGCGACAGCGCACCTTCGTCCGCGTTGCTGGTGTCGCGCGACACGATGCGCGCGGTCAGCGCACGTGCCGCGTCGAGGTCGCGCCGCAGCAGCGCGGCAGCGATCGGCGCGACGTGTTCGGCGAGGCTCTTCGCGCCGAGCGCGAACCACAGCAGCGCGACGTGCAGCGCAGCGGCGAACGGCCAGGGCAGCACGGCGACGAGCCATGCCGCGACGGCCACCGGCGGCACGACCGCCGCGAGCCACGCGGCGACGCCGATCACACGGCCGCGCCGGCCCGTGTTCAACGCGGCTTCGATGCGCGCGGCGAGGCGGCCGAACGCGACGAGCGGATGCCAGCCGGCCGGCTCGCCGATGGCGCGGTCGACGATCGCGGCCGCGACCGCGAGCATCGCGACGACCGGCAGCGACAGCATCAGCATGACCGGGCTCCCGCCTTGAGGTCGAGCGGCAGCCCGGCAACCAGCAGCGTGACGCGCGTCGCGAGCGCGGCGACGCGCTGGTTCAGGTGCCCGAGCTCGTCGACGTAGCGGCGCGTGACCGACCCGAGCGGCACGACGCCGAGCCCGATCTCGTTGCTGACGACGATCACCTTCGCGCGTGCGCCGCGCAACGCGTGCTCGAGCCGCTCGACCTGCGCCGCGTATTGCGCATCGTCGAGCGGTTCGCCGTCGGCGGGGCACAGCAGGTTCGTGAGCCACAGCGTCAGGCAGTCGACGAGCAGGCACGCGTGCGGATCGTCGAGCCGCGCGAGCGTGCCCGCGAGATCGATGGGCGCGTCGGCGAACCCCCATTCGGCCGGCCGGCGCGCGCGGTGATGCGCGATGCGCTGCGCGAATTCGGCATCGGCATCGGCGGCGGTGGCGGTCGCGATGTAGGTAACGGGGCGGCCGCTGTCGGCGGCGAGCCGCTCGGCATGCGCGCTCTTGCCCGAGCGCGCGCCGCCGAGGACGAAGGTGAGGTCGTGCGGAATCATCGCGTGATTGTAACGGCGCGCACGACCCGGCGCGGGCGATAATGCCGCCTTTGCTTCGCGACGACCTTTGACACGATGAATGCACCCGAGCCGCGGCCGCGCGGCACGCTGATGATCCAGGGCACGACGTCCGACGCGGGCAAGAGCACGCTCGTCGCGGGCCTGTGCCGCCTCGCGCGCCGCGGCGGCGCGCGCGTGGCCCCGTTCAAGCCGCAGAACATGGCGCTCAACAGCGCGGTGACGGCCGATGGCGGCGAGATCGGCCGTGCGCAGGCGCTGCAGGCGCTGGCCGCCGGCGTTGCGCCGCATACGGATTTCAATCCGGTGCTGCTGAAACCGACGAGCGACCGCGGCGCGCAGGTGATCATTCACGGCAAGGCGCGCATGAACCTCGACGCGCGGGCGTATCACGACTACAAGCCGGTCGCGTTCGATGCGGTGCTCGAATCGTACGCGCGCCTGCGCGCCGGTTACGACACGGTGATCGTCGAAGGCGCCGGCAGTCCGGCCGAGATCAACCTGCGCGATGGCGACATCGCGAACATGGGGTTTGCCGAGCGGGTCGACTGCCCGGTCGTGCTCGTCGCCGACATCGATCGCGGCGGCGTGTTCGCGCATCTGGTCGGCACGCTCGCATGTCTGTCGGACAGCGAGCGCGCACGTGTGCGCGGCTTCGTGATCAACCGCTTCCGCGGCGACCTCAAGCTGCTCGAACCAGGGCTCGACTGGCTGCGCGCGCGGACGGGCAAGCCGGTGTTCGGCGTGCTGCCGTATCTGCACGGGCTGCTGCTCGACGCGGAGGACATGCTGCCCGCGCAGGCGCGCAGCGCCGCCGCACGGGGCGATGCCGGCGTGCTGCGCGTGGTGGTGCCCGCGCTGCCGCGCATCAGCAACCACACCGATTTCGATCCGCTACGCGCGCATCCGCAGGTCGAATTCACGTACTGGAAGAGCGGCCCCGTGCCCGACGCCGACCTGCTGATCCTGCCCGGTTCGAAGAGCGTGCAGCGCGACCTCGCGTGGCTGCGCGACGCGGGCTGGGACGCGCTGATCCGGCGCCATCTGCGCTACGGCGGCAAGGTGATCGGCATCTGCGGCGGCATGCAGATGCTCGGCCGCACGCTCGACGATCCGCTCGGCCTCGAAGGCGCACCCGGCAGCGTGCCGGGGCTCGGGCTGCTCGATTTCGACACGACGCTGCAACCCGACAAGACGCTGAAGAACGTGACCGGGCAACTCGCGCTGCCGGGCGCGGCCGCCGTGCGCGGCTACGAGATTCACATGGGCGACACGCGCGGGCCGGCGCTCGAGACGCCCGCGCTGATGCTGGCCGCCGATGCCGCGCGGGACGGCGTGCGGGAGGGCGTGCGTCCCGACGGCGCGCTGTCGGCCGACGGCCAGATTCTCGCGACCTACGTGCACGGGCTGTTCGACGCGCCCGACGCCTGCGCGGCGCTGCTCGCGTGGGCGGGGCTCGACGGCGCGGCCCGCATCGACTACCCGGCGCTGCGCGAGGCTTCGCTGGAACGGCTGGCCGACACGTTCGCCGCGCACCTCGACCTCGACGCGCTGTACGCCGAGTTTCGTTGAGGCCGGCCCTCGCTTTTTCCGCTCGATCGCGTACAACAGAGGAGGGCGGAGGTCCGCCCGAAGGAGGGCGACGAGAGGGCTCGACGGTGGTGGGGCGTCCTGCTCGCGGTGCTGCTGGGCGTGTCGGCGGTGGCGCAGGCGTGCGATTCGTATGCGCCGGGCGGTGGCCAGTCCGGCGGCGACGCCACGCAAGGCAAGAGCGGTTACTGAGCGGGATGCGGGGCATGATCGGTCATGCTCTTTTTTGCGATTCAATTCGTTCTTAAATGGAATCAATTTAAGCGAGATTGCGTGTTTATCGGCTGAATCGATTCGAATAGAGTGCGATTCACTCCCATCCACTCACGAAGGAATCCGTCATGAACGCCAACCGCCTGAACGATTTCGCCGCGACGCTGCTGCGCGTCGCCCTCGGCGTGCTGTACCTCGCGCACGTCGCACAGAAGGTCTTTGTTTTCACGTTGCCCGGCACCGTGCAGTTCTTCGCGTCGATCGGCCTGCCGGGCTGGCTCGCCTACCTGACCACGTTCGTCGAACTGGCGGGCGGCCTGGCGCTGCTCGCGGGGGTCCGCGTGCGCATCGCCGCGCTGGTGCTGCTGCCGTTCATGCTCGGCGCGGTCGCCGCGCATCTGCCGAACGGCTGGAGCTTCGCATCGCCGCACGGCGGCTGGGAATATCCGGCGTTCTGGGCCGTCACGCTGGCCGTGCAGGCCCTGCTGGGCGGCGGCGCGTTCGCGCTCGGCACGCGGGAGGCCGCGCTCCAGCGCGCATGACCTGACGGAAAGCCGACGAAACCGGCACGCGGTTCGGCGTGACCGGTTCCGGTGACACCCCGTTTGCCGATATCATCGCTCCCTGTATCCGCAATCGAGCGGCGCCTGCCATGCGGCCGGCGCCGCGCGGCTTTTTCGGGGGAATTCATGACGGTCATCGTGGTGGCGAATCCGAAGGGCGGCGTGGGCAAGAGCACGCTGTCCACCAATCTAGCCGGCTATTTCGCGGCGCAAGGCGCATGGGTCGCGCTGGCCGACCTGGACCGGCAGCAGTCCGCGCATGCGTGGCTCGACCTGCGGCCGGCCGGGTTGCCGGCGATCGAGGCGTGGGATCTCGATCCGGAGGCGCCATCGAAGCCGCCGCGCGGGCTGGAATATGCGGTGATCGATACGCCGGCCGGCCTGCACGGCACGCGGCTCAACGTCGCGCTGCAACTGGCCGACAAGGTGATCGTGCCGCTGCAGCCGTCGATGTTCGATATTCTTGCGACCCAGCAGTTTCTGGAGCGCCTCGCCGGCGAGAAGGCCGTGCGCAAGGGCAGCGTCGAGGTCGGGATCGTCGGGATGCGGGTCGACGCGCGCACGCGCTCGTCCGACCAGTTGCACCGGTTCGTCGAGGGGCTCGGCCTGCCGGTGCTCGGCTACGTGCGCGACACGCAGAACTACGTGCAGATCGCCGCGCACGGCCTGACGCTGTGGGACGTCGCGAAAAGCCGCGTCGAGAAGGATCTCGAACAGTGGCGGCCGATCGTCGAATGGGCCGAACGCCGCGCGCCGAAGGCCGAGAAAGCCGCCAAGGCAGCGTCCTGAACGCCCGGCCGTCCGGCCGGCGCGACCTCCAATGAGAAAGGGCCGGATCCCGTCGCGTGCGGTATCCGGCCCTTCGGTCGCCAGCGGCATCGCTGCACCGCGCGCCACGGCACGCGGGCATGCCGCTCAGGTCACGTCCAGTTCTGCGTCGGCACATGATCGCGGTGGCCCTTGATCTTGTTGCCTTCGTCGATGAACACGAGCTTCGGCTTCCAGCCGGCCTGCAGTTCGGCCTCGTCGACCATCGCGAACGCCGCGATGATCACGAGGTCGCCGAGCTGCGCGCGGCGCGCGGCCGAGCCGTTCAGCGAGATCATCCCGCTGCCGCGCTCGCCCTTGATCGCGTACGTCGAGAAACGCTCGCCGTTGTTGATGTTCCAGATGTCGATCCGTTCGTTTTCGATGAGGCCCGCCGCTTCGAGCAGGTCTTCGTCGATCGCGCACGAACCTTCGTAGTGCAGTTCGCAGTGCGTGACCGCCGCGCGGTGGATCTTCGATTTGAGCATGTGGCGCTGCATGGTGTCTCCGTGATGCGTCGTGAGAGGCGCGGGCGGGCCGCCCGTCAGATTTCCAGGTTGTCGATGAGGCGCGTCGCGCCGAGTTTCGCGGCCGCGAGCACGACGAGCGGCTCGCCGGCTTCGAGTTCGGCGGCGCTCGGTGCGATCAGGTTCGCGCGGCGGCGGATCGCGATGTAGTCGGGCGCCCAGCCGCGTTCGGCCAGGTGCGTGTGCGCGTGCTGCTCGAGCTTGCCGAGGTCGCGCTCGCCGCCGAGCACGCTGTCGCGCACGCGCTGCAGCGTTTTCGCCAGCTCGGGCGCTTCCCTGCGCTCGTCGGGCGTCAGGTAGCGGTTGCGCGACGACAGCGCGAGGCCGTCCTCATCCCGCACGGTCTCGGCCGCAATGATCTCGACCGGCAGCGCGAGCTGCTGGCACATGCGGCGCACGATCATCAACTGCTGGTAATCCTTCTTGCCGAACACGGCGACGCGCGGCTGCACGCAGGACATCAGTTTCGTGACGACCGTGCACACGCCGGCGAAGAAGCCGGGCCGGAACTCGCCTTCGAGAATCCCGCCGAGATCGTCCGGCGGCAGCACGCGGTATTCCTGCGGCTCAGGGTACATGTCGCGCTCGGTCGGCGCGAACAGCACGTACACGTTTTCCTGCTGCAGCTTCTCGATATCGTCCTGGAGCGTGCGCGGGTACTTGTCGAAATCCTCGTTCGGGCCGAATTGCAGCCGGTTGACGAAGATGCTCGCCACGACCGGGTCGCCGTGCTGGCGCGCGAGGCGCATCAGCGACAGGTGCCCTTCGTGCAGGTTGCCCATGGTCGGCACGAACGCCGTGCGGTTCTGTCCGCGCAGCTGGTCGCGCAGTTCCTGGATCGAGCTGATGACTTTCATGATCGGGTAGCGGGTTCCTCGCGCAGGCGCGCGTTGGCGCCGCAGCAGCGGCGTCGGGGTCGAAGCGGAGAACGCCGGCGCGCGGGCGGCGCATCGGGCGTCGGCGGATTGTAGAGGATTTGGCCGCGCGACGCATCGATAAAAGAACGATCGTTCACTTTTTATCGAGGCTTGCCGGATACGTGTCGGATACGCGCCGGACGGCCACCCGCCGCGGCGAAGCGGCGAGCGTCGGAGCGAACCGGGAACGGGAGGCGACGGGGGCGGCCCTTATGCGGGCAGGTACGCGAGACGCACGTAGATCGGCGCGAACGGCTCGGCCTGCGTGATCTCGAGCAGCGATTCGCGCGCGAGTTCGAGCATCGCGATGAAGTTCACGACGACGACCGGCACGCCGCGCGACGTGTCGAACAGGTCGGCGAACTCCATGAAGCGCGCGTTCTGCAGCCGGCGCAGGATCAGGCTCATGTGTTCGCGCACCGACAGCTCCTCGCGGGAAATCTTGTGGTGCTGGACGAGCTTCGCGCGCTTGAGCACGTCGGCCCACGCGGCGCGCAGGTCGTCCGAATTCACGTCGGGAAAGCGTGGCGTGACGCTTTGCTCGATGTACACCTCGGCGCGCAGGAAATCGCGGCCGAGCTGCGGCAGCTGGTCGAGCCGCTGCGCGGCGAGCTTCATCTGCTCGTACTCCAGCAGCCGGCGCACGAGTTCGGCGCGCGGATCCTCGGCTTCCTCGCCGGTGTCGGCCTTCTTGACCGGCAGCAGCATCCGCGACTTGATCTCGATCAGCATCGCGGCCATCAGCAGGTACTCGGCCGCGAGCTCGAGGTTCGACGCGCGGATCTGGTCGACGTAGCCGAGGTATTGCGCGGTGACCTGCGCCATCGGGATGTCGAGCACGTTGAAGTTCTGCTTGCGGATCAGGTACAGCAGCAGGTCGAGCGGGCCTTCGAACGTCTCGAGGAACACCTCGAGCGCATCGGGCGGGATGTAGAGGTCCTGCGGCAGCTTGAAGAGCGGCTCGCCGTACAGGCGTGCGAACGCCGCGACACCGTCGACCGTGTCGGGCGTCGAATCGGCGCCCGCGGGCGCGGCGATCGCGTCGTCCTGCCGGGCGGCGCTGGCCTCGTCGGCGGCGCTCACGTCGTCAGAAGTTCTGGTAGTAGACGTACGGCGTTTGCTTCACGCGCGATTCCTGCTGCTCGGCGCGCTCTTCGAGATCGATCGGCTGCTTGTCCCACAGCAGGGAACGGCCCTTGCGCTGCTCTTCTTCGAGCGTCGGCTTCTGCTGCTTGAGCTGGTTCAGGAACTGCGTGACGTCGGACTGGTACGGCATGGCTGGATCTTCCGTTTCGGGCGGCGCACGACGCGCCGGATTCGCGATGGCGGGATTTTACCGCATCACGGGGAACAGCCGGCGCCAATCGCGCGTCGAAACCGCGGGCCGGTGCCTAGCACTCTTTCACAATCGTTTGGCTGTGACGCCCGCGCCCTGTGGTCAAATACAGGGTTTTCCACGAAACCGTGACAATCCAGGACGGCGAGGTCATATTTGGCGGGGCAGTCGAACCAGCAAGCACACACGGCGCATGACGCGGGCCCGCGCGCGGCACGCGCTCGCGCCGGCGCCGCGGCCCGCGTCGCGCGGGCGGCCCTCGCGGGTTGCCTGGCCGCGTGCTTCGCGGTGCCGGCCCACGCGAAGTACGACGTCGACATCGACGCGCCGCGCTCGATCCGCAAGCTCCTCAAGACCCATCTCGACATCGCGCGCTTCGCGAAGCGCGACGACATCAGCGACGACCAGTTCGACTTCCTCGTGACCGCCACGCCGCAGCAGGTGCGCGACCTGGCCGCGACGGCCGGCTATTTCTCGCCGGTCGTGCGCACCGACGTGCGCACGCGCGACGGCAAGCGCGACGTGCGCATCGCCGTCGACCCGGGCAAGCAGACCGTCGTGTCGACGGTCGACCTGACGTTCAAGGGGCCGGTCGAGACCGAGGATCCGAAGCAGGAGACCGCCACCCGTTTCGCGTTCTCGATGAAGCCGGGCGACCCGTTCACGCAGTCCGACTGGGACAGCGCGAAGGACGCGGCGCTGCGGCAACTGCAGGCGCGCCGCTATCTCGGCGCGAAGATCGCGTCGTCCGAGGCGCGCATCGATCCGCGCACGCAGCGTGCGACGCTCGCGGTCACGTTCGACAGCGGCCCGACGTTCACGATCGGCAAGGTTGATGTCGACGGCGTGCGTCGTTATCCGGAAAAGATCGTCACGAACGTCAATCCGTTGTCGGAAGGCGAGATCTACGACGTGCAGCGGATCGCGGAATTGCAGCGGCAGCTGCAGAACACGCCGTACTACGCGAGCGTCGCGATCGACGTCGGCGACGATACGTCGAAGCCCGAGCGCACGCCCGTGCACGTGAAGGTCAGCGAATTCCCGTACAACAACATCCGCGGCGGCGTCGGCTTCGCCACCGATACGGGGCCGCACGTACAAGGCTCCTATACGTATCTCGACACGTTCGGCGCCGCGTGGCCGCTGACCGTCTCGGGCCGGCTCGACCAGATCCAGCAGTACGGGCAGGTCCAGCTGTCGATGCCGCCGGGCGAGAAGGGCTGGACCAACAGCGTGCTCGCGTCGTACACGAACACCAACGTGTCGGACACCCGCATCTACAGCGCGCGGGTCGGCGTGCAGCGTACGCGCACCGGGCAGTTCATCGACTATTCGTATTCGCTGATGTACTACCAGGATCGGCTCGACCAGAACGGCGCGGGGCCGACCACGAGCCGCGCGCTCGTGCCGCAATGGGCGTGGACCCGCCGCAACGTCGACGATCCGCTGTTTCCGCGCTCGGGCAACCTGATTCATGCGGAGGCCGGCGTCGCGGTCAAGGGCGTGCTGGCCGACGAGACCTTCATCCGCGGCTACGCGCGCGGGCAGCAATACCTGCCGATCGGCAAGCGCGACCTGTTCGTGTTCCGCGCGGAGCTCGGCGGCGTGTTTACGAGCGGCAGCTCGACCGGCGTGCCGGCGTCGCTGCTGTTCCGCGCCGGCGGCTCGAACTCGGTGCGCGGCTACGGCTACCAGAGCATCGGCAACAGCGTCGACGGCTCCGTTCTGCCGACCAAGTACCTGATGACGGGTACGGCCGAATACCAGCACTGGTTCAACCGCGACTGGGGCGCCGCGACGTTCTTCGACATCGGCACCGCGACCGATGCGTGGGGCGAGCGCGTGTTCTACCCGGGCGTGGGCGTCGGTGCGCGCTGGCGCAGCCCGGTCGGCCCGATCAACGTCGACGTCGCGTACGGCCTGCGCAACCACAGCGTGCGCCCGTACCTGACGCTCGGCATCGCTTTCTGAACCTGCCGCCCTATTGACGACCTGACGACCCGCACGACGAACCGCATGACGAAGGACCCGAACGACACGCCGCCGCCTCACGATCCGGATTCGCCCGACGGTGCGCCCGACACGCCGCCGCGCGCGCCGCGCCGTGGCCGTGCGTGGCGTGTCGTCGCGTGGACGCTTGCGACGGTCGTGCTGCTCGTCGTGCTGGCAGTGGGGCTCGTGGCCGGCGTGGTGACGACCGAGCGCGGGACGCGACTCGCGTGGCAGGTGGCCGGCAAGGTGCTCGGGACACGGCTCGCGGGCACGCTCGAAGGCGGCTCGCTCGCGACCGGCGTGCGGTTGCGCGGGTTCGCGTGGACCAGCCCCGACGGCACCGGCACCGAGGTCCGCATCGACCGGCTCGACGGCCGCTGGGCACTGACGCGTGCGCCGTGGCGGCTGTCCATCGCCTATCTGCGCGCCGGCACGATCGACGTGCGGATCGCGCCGGGGCCGTCGACGCCGAGTACGACGCCGCAGGACCTGAGCCTGCCGCTGCAGGTGCGGATCGACGACCTGCGCGTCGATCGCCTCGCGATTCACGAAGGCGGCTCGACGACGCAGCTCGACCATCTCGCGCTGAACGGCCGCAGCGACGGCCGT
This sequence comes from Burkholderia sp. EMB26, assembly GCF_024730645.1. Classification (NCBI taxonomy): domain Bacteria; kingdom Pseudomonadati; phylum Pseudomonadota; class Betaproteobacteria; order Burkholderiales; family Burkholderiaceae; genus Burkholderia; species Burkholderia sp. EMB26. The sequence continues at coordinate 2,776,695 of NZ_CP078070.1, read as the reverse complement.
CACCATGAACTCGTGCTCGACGGCGTCGATACGCCGTACGGCGCGCTGACCGCGCGCGCGAAGCTCGACGGGGTGAAGCCGTTCGCGCTGACGGGCGAAGCCACCTACGCAGGCAAGCTGTCCGACGAAGCGGTCGACGCGCGGGCCCGTGTGTCGGGCTCGCTGGAGGCGCTCGTCGCCGAGGTCGACGCGAGCGGGATGAAGCTGAACGGGCGCGCGCACGTCGAGGCCGCGCCATTCGGCACGGTGCCGCTCACGCGTGCGTCGCTCGCGTTCGACCACGTGAATCCGCAGGCACTGTCGCCCGGCGCGCCGGCAGCCGATCTCGCGGTGCGCGCCGAACTCGCACCAGTGACCGCGCCGGCAGGCTCGGCGCCCGCGAAGGGCTTCGCGGTGACGGGCCCGGTGTCGATCGTCAACGCGAAACCCGGTACGCTCGGCGACCATCTGCTGCCGGTGATCGACGCGCATGCGACCGTGCATCTCGACGCGCACGCGCAGCGGATCGACGGCCTCGCGCTGAAGCTGATCCGGGACGGCAGCGTGACGGGCGGCGGCACGCTCACGGGCGGCAAGGGCCGCTTCGACCTGAAGGTCGCGAACCTCGACCTGAACGCGTTCGTCGCCGAACTGCGGCCGATGCGCCTCGGCGGCCCGCTCGGCGTGACGCTCGCGGGCGACGTGACGACCGTCGATTTCAACCTGAACGATCCGAAGCTCGCGCTGGGCGCGCGCGCCAAGATCGCGCTCACGCGGCAGCAGACCGTGCTGACCGATACGCGCGTGACTGCGGCCAAGGGGCGCATCGACCTGACGGGCGTGTTCCGCCACGACGCGCACTCGAGCTATGACGCGAAGGCGACGCTGACCGCGTTCGATCCGCTGCTGCTCGCCGCGATGAGCGCGCCGAAGGCGGGCGGCGGCAAGGCGCCGGCGAAGGCCGCCAAGGCCCCGGCCAAGCGCGGCGAAACGCGCGTGTCGGGCACGCTGACCGCGTCGGGCGCGTTCGCGCCGCAGGTCTCGACGAAGGCGACCTTCAAGCTCGCCGACAGCCTGTACGACGGCGTGCCGCTGACCGGCGCCGGCGTCGTGCAGCTCGCCGGCTCGCGCATCCTGCCGAGCAACGCGAACCTGTCGATCGCCGGCAACCACGTCGACCTGCGCGGCAGCTTCGGCGCACCCGGCGACCGGCTGCGCTTCGTCGTCGACGCGCCGCAGCTCGACCGCCTCGGCTTCGGCATCGAAGGGCTCGTGCAGGCGCAGGGCGACCTGACCGGCAGCTTCGCGCATCCGAACGTGACGGCGACCTACAAGGCCGAGCACGTCGTCGTCGGCTCGAACCGGATCGGCACCGCCCAGGGCCGCGCGGACATCCGCGACGGCGCGCACGGCGCGCTCGTGTTCACGGCCGACGCGGCCGACATCGCGCTCGGCTCGTTCAAGCTGAAGTCGTTGCGCGCGAACCTCGACGGCACGCGCGCGAAGCACACGCTCGACGCGTCGGCGCTCGGGATGGCCAGCGGCCGCGTGATCGACCTGACGCTCGCGGCGAACGGCGGCGTGGTCGAGAACCGCGACGGCATGCGCTGGGACGGCACCGTCACGCGTCTCGCGAATCGCGGCACGCCGGCGCTCGCGCTGCAGGCGCCGTTGACGATATCGGCCGGCGCCGGTCGCGTGACGCTCGGCGCGACGCGGCTCACGCTCGAAGGCGCGGCGATCGACCTGAAATCGTTCGTGTTCGATCGCGGCCAGATGCGCTCGGCGGGCACCGTGACCGGCGCATCGGTCGCGCGTTTCCTCGAGGTGCGCCAGACGCTGACCAGCCAGCGGCCGCCAGTGCGGACCGACGTCGTGGTCGATGCCGACTGGGATTTCTCGCTCGGTGCGAACGCGACGGGCCACGTGCAGGTGAAGCGCCGCGGCGGCGACGTGACGATCGAGAGCGGGCGCGGCATCGCGTCGCTCGGCCTGACCGATCTGTCCGCCCGGGCGAGCTTCGCGCCCGGCAACCGGCTCAACGTGACGGCGCTCGCGAAGGCGAGCCGGATCGGCACGCTCGACGCGAACGTCACGGTGCCGTTCGCGTTGCGCGACGGCGTGTTCGGCATCGTCGACGACGGTCCGCTGTCGGGCCGCATCGATGCCGACATCCCGGCGCTGAAGACCACCGGCAACCTGTTCGGGCCGAGCTACCTGCTCGGCGGGCGCGCGGCGCTGAAGCTGACGGTTTCCGGCACGCCGGTGAAACCGAACCTGTCGGGGACGCTGACGGGCGACGAGCTGTCCGCGACGCTGATCGACCAGGGCGTGCAGCTGAAGGACGGCATCGTGCGCGTGAAGCTGTCGGACAACCTCGTCGAATTCCAGCAGGTCGAATTTCACGGCGGCGACGGCACGCTGCGCGCGCTCGGCCGCGTGCGCCTCGACGGCGAGGCGCCGGACCTGACCGCGAGCATCGTCGCGGACAAGCTCGAACTGTTCGCGGCGCCCGATCGCAAGCTGTCGCTGTCGGGCAAGGCCACCGTCGCGAACGACGGGCCGCGCGGCGCGCTGTCGATCGACGGCAAGTTCGTGGTCGACCGCGCGCTGTTCGACCTGCCCGAGCAATCGGCGCCGCACCTGTCGGACGACGTCGTGATCGTGCAGCCGGACGGCACGGTGCGCGGCGAGACGCCGACCGGCACCGCGGTCGCGAAGCCGAAGGCGGTCGAGGACAAGCCGGCGCCATCGCTCGCGCCGCGCGCGAACATCGACGTCGGGCTCGGCAACAACTTCCGCTTCAAGGGGCACGGCGCGGATCTGGGGCTGCGCGGCACGATCACCGTGATGAGCGCGCCGGGCGTGCCGCTGCGCGCGGTCGGCAACGTGCGTGTGACCGAAGGTTCGACGTACACGACGTTCGGCCGCAAGCTCGCGATCGAGAACGGCTTCTTCACGTTCAACGGCCCGGTATCGAACCCGGGCGTCAACATCCTCGCGATGCGGCGCAACCAGGAGGTCGAGGCCGGCGTGCAGGTGACGGGCACGATCCAGTCGCCGACCGTCAAGCTCGTGTCGGAGCCGAACGTCACCGACAACGAAAAGCTGTCGTGGCTGCTGTTCGGGCACGGCACCGACCAGGGCAACAACGTCGGCCAGCAGGGCGCGATGACGGCGGCGCTCGGGCTGCTCGGCAGCGTGACCGGCAAGCGCGTCGCGCAGACCTTCGGCCTCGACGAGGTGTCGGTCGGCCGTAGCGAAGTCGGCCTGACCGATCCGCAGGTCGTGCTGGTGTCGAAGGCGATCAACGAGCGGTTCGTGCTCGGCTTCGAGCAGGGGCTGCAATCGGCGAGCAACGCGTTCAAGGCGACGATCAACCTGACGCGCTTCTGGTCGGTGTCCGCGTACGGCGGCACGTTCCAGGGCGTCGACCTGAACTACACGCGGCGCTTCGATCGCTGGTTCGGGCAGCGGTGACGGCGGATGCGGCTTACCGGGCAGCGATAAAAAAGCCCCGCACGATTCGACATCGTGCGGGGCTTTTTGCGGCGGCAGCAGTGCGTTCTGCTTACTTCACGCGCATGCCGGGCTTCGCGCCGCTGTGCGGTTCGAGGATGTAGAGGCCCGGTTCCGCCTTCTCGTCGGTGGCCGACGCGGCGAGCACCATCCCTTCGGACAGGCCGAACTTCATCTTGCGCGGCGCGAGATTCGCGACCATCACGGTCAGCTTGCCGACGAGCTGCTCGGGCTGGTACGCGGACTTGATGCCCGAGAACACGTTGCGGGTCTTTTCCTCGCCGACGTCGAGCGTGAGCTGCAGCAGCTTGTCCGACCCTTCGACCGCCTGGCACGCGACGATCTTCGCGATGCGCAGGTCGATCTTCGCGAAATCGTCGATCGAGATCGGCGCGTCGTCGGCGCCGTTCACGACGGCCGGCTTCGCGTTCGCCTTGGCGTTGCTCTTCGCGTCCTTCGCAGCATTGGCGCCGCCGGCGGCCGCGCCGGCTGCATCGGCCTGCAGCGAATCGCGGTTCGCGGCGAGCAGCGCTTCGATCTGCTTCGCATCGACGCGCGTCATCAGGTGCTGGTACGCCTTGATCGGCTGCGCCGACGACAGCGGCTTCGCGGCATCGGCCCACGCGAGCGGCGCGATCCCGAAGAACGCCTCGACCGCTGCGGCGACGCGCGGCATCACCGGCTTCAGCGCGAGCGACAGCAGGCGGAAGGCCTCGAGGCTCACGCTGCAGGTTTCGTGCAGCGCGACCGCGTTGGCCGGATCCTTCGCGAGATCCCACGGCTTCGCGCCGTCGACGTATGCGTTCACTTCGTCCGCGAGCTCCATCGTGTGGCGCAGCGCGCGGCCGTATTCGCGCGCTTCGTAGCTCGCGGCGATCTGTGGAATCGCATCGCGCAGCTTCGCGACGAGCGGATGATTCATCGCGCTGTCCTGCACGCGGCCGTCGAAACGCTTGATCAGGAAGCCGGCCGCGCGGCTCGCGATGTTCACATACTTGCCGACGAGATCGCTGTTCACGCGCGCCTGGAAGTCGTCGAGGTTCAGGTCGATGTCTTCCATCGTCGCGTTCAGCTTCGCGGCGAAGTAGTAGCGCAGCCACTCCGGGTTCAGGCCGGTGTCGATGTAGCTCTGCGCGGTGATGAACGTGCCGCGCGATTTCGACATCTTCGCGCCGTCGACGGTCAGGAAGCCGTGCGCGAACACGTTGGTCGGCGTGCGGTGGCCCGAGAACTCGAGCATCGCGGGCCAGAACAGCGTGTGGAAGTACAGGATGTCCTTGCCGATGAAGTGGTACTGCTCGGCGTTCGAGCCGGGACGGATCCACGCATCGAAATCGATGCCGTTGCGCTCGCACAGGTTCTTGAAGCTCGCGTAGTAGCCGACCGGCGCATCGAGCCACACGTAGAAATACTTGCCGGGCGCGCCCGGGATCTCGAAGCCGAAGTACGGCGCGTCACGCGAGATGTCCCAGTCGGCGAGCTTGGCTTCGCCCGCGTCGCCGAGCCATTCGCGCATCTTGTTGGTCGCTTCGGGCTGCGCGAGGCCGCTCACCCATTCGCGCAGGAACGATTCGCAGCGCGGGTCGGACAGGCGGAAGAAGTAGTGCTTCGAGGTCTTGCGCACCGGCGTCGCGCCGGACACGACCGAATACGGGTTCAGCAGTTCGGTCGGCAGGTAGGTCGAGCCGCACACTTCGCAGTTGTCGCCGTACTGGTCCTTCGCGTGGCACTTCGGACACTCGCCCTTGATGAAGCGGTCCGGCAGGAACATTTCCTTGACCGGATCGTACGCCTGCTCGATTTCGCGCTCGGCGATCAGGCCGGCTTCCTGCAGCGCGAGATAGATCTTCTCGCTCAGCACGCGGTTCTCGTCCGAATCGGTCGAGTAGAAGTTGTCGAACGACACGCCGAAGCTGTCGAAGTCGCGCTTGTGCTCGGTCCAGACGCGGTCGATCAGCTGCTTCGGGGTCAGGCCTTCCTTCTCCGCGCGCAGCATGATCGGCGTGCCGTGCGTATCGTCGGCGCCGATGTAGTAGACCTCATGGCCATGCATTCGCAGCGCCCGCACCCAGATGTCGGTCTGGATGTACTCGACCAGGTGGCCGATGTGGATCTGCCCGTTGGCATAGGGCAGTGCGGACGTAACGAGGATCTGGCGGCTGCCTTGCGGCGCCGCAGCCTGCACGGAAGTGAGGTCGGATGCGGACATAGGATCTGGAGAAGAACAGCGGGAAAAACGACGGGAAACTGCGATTCTAGCAGGGGCGCGGGCCAGCGCGGCGGGCCCGCGCCGCGGACCGGGCGGCGGAAGGGGCGAGGGCGCACACGCGGCATGCCCGGCGACGTTGTGCTGCAGCGCAGCACGAATTCTCCGGGCAAAAAAAACCGGGGCGGATACGGCCCCGGAGCAACAACGACAAGAGGAGAATGGTGACGCGCCGGCAACACCAGCCGCGTACCGTAAATACTGACCACGGCCTGCGACAGAAGTTCGAAAATTTTTTCGATTTGTTACCGGCCCCGCCCAAAGCCTTGCCAGGCGGGGCTGTGCGGGCAGGCTGCCCGCACGATTCCTCTCGTGGTCGCGCTTACTGATGCTGTTGCGGTGCGCGCAGGTAGATCTCGACGCGGCGGTTCTGTGCGCGGCCGGCTTCGGTCGCGTTGTCCGCGATCGGGTTCGATGCGCCCATGCCTTGCGCCGACAGGCGGCCGCCGTTCACGCCGCGCTGCACGAGCGCGTTCACGACGCTTTGCGCGCGATTCTGCGACAGCGTCTGGTTCAGCTGGGCCGAGCCCGTGCTGTCCGTGTAGCCGACGATCGATGCCGTCACTTGCGGGTTCTGGTTCAGCGTCGTCGCGAGGTCGTTCAACAGCGGCGTGAACGCCGGCGTGATCGCGTACTGGTTCGTCGCGAACGTGACCGAGCTCGGCACGTTCAGCTTCAGCGAGCCGTCCGGCTGCTCGGTCACCTGCGTGCCCGTCTGCGCTGCCGACGGTGCGAGCTTGTTCTTGATCGCTTGCCAGTTGTAACCCGTCACGCCACCGACCAGTGCGCCGACGCCCGCGCCGATCGCCGCGCCCTTGCCGCCACCGGCCAGCGCGCCGATCCCCGCGCCCAGCGCCGCACCCGTGCCGGTGCCGACGGCCGTATTGTTGCCTTGCTGCGTGGCGCAGCCTGCCAGCAGTGCGCCGGCGAGTGCGAATACGGACAGGCGAGTCGCGATTTTCATGTTCATCTTGGATTCCTCTCTTGGTTGAACGAGTCGACAACGACGACAAACAACAGTTACGGCTCCCTGCGCGGGCCGTCCGAAAAAGGAAGGCCAGCCTGCGCTCGCGGCAGCCGCCGAGGCGGTCGCATGCCCTGTCCGTCAGCGTGGCTGTTCGGACAGCGCGACGCGTCAGCCTCTACAATATAGGCGGTTAGTGGCCGATTTGGCCCTATAGCGTGCCGCACGCGAAGAGTGCGCCGGGTCGCGCGTTCGCGCAATGGCGTGCAACAGATTCTTTCACTTTTCCCGATTTTCGCAGCGTAATTTGATATTTTTTGACGTTTGCGCGCGAGAAAAACGTTTTCACGGAGTTTCGATGAGCATTGACCGGGCACAAGTCGACGCCGCGCTGGCGGCAGTCGTCGACCCCAATACCGGCCGCCCGTACGCGGCGAACAAGGGCGTGCGCAACGTCGCGATCGACGGCGATGTCGTGGCGCTCGACGTGGTGCTCGGTTATCCGGCGCGCAGCCAGCACGACGACGTGCGTGCACGCGTCGCCGCGGCGCTCCAGGCCGTGCCGGGCGTGCGCGACGCGCGCGTCGCCGTGTCGCAGGAGATCGTCGCGCATACGGTGCAGCGCGGCGTGAAGCTGTTGCCGAATGTGAAGAACATCGTCGCGGTCGCGTCGGGCAAGGGCGGCGTCGGCAAGAGCACGACGGCCGTGAACCTCGCGCTGGCGCTGGCCGCGGAAGGCGCGTCGGTCGGCATTCTCGACGCCGACATCTACGGCCCGTCGCTGCCGACGATGCTGGGCATCCACGGCCAGCGCCCCGAGTCGCCCGACAACCAGTCGATGAACCCGCTGGTGGGCCACGGGCTGCAGGCGAACTCGATCGGCTTCCTGATCGAGGAAGACAACCCGATGGTGTGGCGCGGCCCGATGGCGACGTCGGCCCTCGAGCAGCTGCTGCGCCAGACCAACTGGCGCGAGCTCGACTACCTGATCGTCGACATGCCGCCCGGCACGGGCGACATCCAGCTCACGCTCGCGCAGCGCGTGCCCGTCACCGGCGCGGTGATCGTCACGACGCCGCAGGACATCGCGCTGCTGGACGCGAAGAAGGGGCTGAAGATGTTCGAGAAGGTCGGGATTCCGATCCTCGGCATCGTCGAGAACATGAGCATCCACATCTGCTCGAACTGCGGCCACGAAGAGCACATCTTCGGCGCGGGCGGGGCGGAGCGGATGGCGCAGGATTACGGCGTGGACGTGCTCGGCAGCCTCCCGCTCGACATCGCGATCCGCGAGCGCGCCGACAGCGGCACGCCGACGGTCGCGGCCGAGCCGGACGGCGCGCTCGCGCGTCGTTACCGCGACATCGCGCGCGGGGTGGCGCTGGCGATTGCCGAGCGATCGCGCGACATGACGTCGAAGTTCCCGTCGATCGTTGTTCAAAATACGTAAAACCCTTGCGGGGCGGGGCCTCACGCTGTTTACGGCGCCGCGAGGCGCGGTATCATGGCGACTTTTCCCGGGTCCCTTTACCCGCCCGGCGCGGCCGCCGTGTCAAACGGCCGTCAGCCGGCATGAGGATCGAATGAAACAACGACATCACGGCGTGCGCGCCGGCCGCGCGCAGCGCGCGCTGCTGGCCGCCGCCGCGCTGGGCCTGCTGGCCGGCTGTACCTCCTTTTCCTCGTCGCACGAAAAACGGGCCGACGCCCAGCTGCAGCCGACGGTCGGCTCGCAGGCGCGCGGTGCGGTGACGTTCGTCGAGCGCCCGGACGGCGTGCAGGTCACCTACAACCTGGTCGGCCTGCCGCCGAACAGCGATCACGCGCTGCAGGTGCACGAACGCGGCGACTGCAATGCGGGCGACGGCTCGAGCGCCGGCCAGGTGTTCGCGCCGGCCGCCGACCGGCTGCGCGCCGGCGCGCGCGTTGCCGGCGATCTCGGCAACATCCATGCGGATGCGAACGGCGTCGCGGCCGGCTTCATCGTCGCACCCGATCTGGCCCTCGATGGCGTGCGCTCGGCGATGAACCGTGCGGCGCTGGTGCATCGCGACGCGAGCGACCCGGCGTTTGCGCAGCATGGCGCGGGGCCCGCGCTGGCCTGCGGCGTGATCCGTTGACGGCCGCCGCGTGCGCGAGCCGATGATCGCGTAAAATGTCCGCCTTTCCCGGCCGCCGCCTTGCGCGAGCGGCCCTCCCTGACCGTCACGCAGCGTTTCCAGGCGCCCTGATATGAAACGACCCCAACGCTCACTTCGTTCGCTGTCCCCCGAGGGGACGGCCAGCCTCCTCGGGACGGCCCTGCGGAGGCTGGCATGAGCATCAAGTCCGACAAATGGATTCGGCGCATGGCCGAAGAGCACAAGATGATCGAGCCGTTCGTGCCCGATCAGGTCCGCGCGTCCGAGGACGGCCGCCGGATCGTCAGCTACGGCACGTCGAGCTACGGCTACGACATCCGCTGCGCGGACGAATTCAAGATCTTCACCAACATCAACTCGACGATCGTCGATCCGAAGAACTTCGACGAGGGTTCGTTTGTCGATTTCAAGGGCGACGTGTGCATCATCCCGCCGAACTCGTTCGCGCTGGCCCGCACCGTCGAATATTTCCGCATCCCGCGCACCGTGCTCACCGTCTGCCTCGGCAAGTCGACCTACGCGCGCTGCGGGATCATCGTCAACGTGACGCCGTTCGAACCCGAGTGGGAAGGCTACGTCACGCTGGAATTCTCGAACACCACGCCGTTGCCCGCGAAGATCTACGCGAACGAAGGCGTCGCGCAGGTGCTCTTCTTCGAAAGCGACGAGGTGTGCGACGTGTCGTACGCCGATCGCGGCGGCAAGTATCAGGGGCAGCGCGGTGTCACGCTGCCGAAAACCTGATCTGGTTGCATAACGTCTCACCAGTTTCCGGGTGACCGCTGCGCGTGACGCGCCGCGGTCGTTCTTTTTGGAGAATCGCCCATGAAGTTTCGTTTCCCCGTCGTCATCATCGACGAAGATTTCCGCTCCGAGAACATCTCGGGCTCCGGCATCCGGGCGTTGGCCGAAGCGATCGAGAAGGAGGGCGTCGAAGTCCTCGGCCTCACGAGCTACGGCGATCTGACGTCGTTCGCGCAGCAATCGAGCCGCGCGTCGTGCTTCATCCTGTCGATCGACGACGACGAACTCATGCTCGGCGAAACCGGCCCGGACGGCGAGCTGCCCGAGCTCGCGACCGCGATCATCGAGCTGCGCGCGTTCGTCACCGAAGTGCGCCGCCGCAACGCGGACATCCCGATCTTCCTGTACGGCGAGACGCGCACGTCGCGCCATCTGCCGAACGACATCCTGCGCGAACTGCACGGCTTCATCCACATGTTCGAGGACACGCCGGAATTCGTCGCGCGCCACATCATCCGTGAAGCGAAGGTCTATCTCGATTCGCTCGCGCCGCCGTTCTTCAAGGAGCTCGTCAAGTACGCGGACGAAGGCTCGTACTCGTGGCACTGCCCGGGCCACTCGGGCGGCGTCGCGTTCCTGAAGAACCCGCTCGGCCAGATGTTCCACCAGTTCTTCGGCGAGAACATGCTGCGCGCGGACGTGTGCAACGCGGTGGACGAACTCGGCCAGCTGCTCGACCACACCGGCCCGGTCGCGGCGTCCGAACGCAATGCGGCGCGCATCTTCAGCGCCGACCACCTGTTCTTCGTGACCAACGGCACGTCGACGTCGAACAAGATCGTCTGGCACGCGACGGTCGCGCCCGGCGACATCGTGCTGGTCGACCGCAACTGCCACAAGTCGATCCTGCACGCGATCACGATGACGGGCGCGATCCCCGTGTTCCTCACGCCGACGCGCAACCATTTCGGCATCATCGGGCCGATCCCGCGCGACGAATTCAAGCCGGAGAACATCCGCAAGAAGATCGAGGCGAACCCGTTCGCGCGCGAGGCGCTGCGCGAGAACCCGGACATGAAGCCGCGCATCCTGACGATCACGCAAAGCACGTACGACGGCGTGGTCTACAACGTCGAGATGATCAAGGACCTGCTCGGCGACCTGCTCGACACGCTGCACTTCGACGAAGCGTGGCTGCCGCACGCGACGTTCCACGATTTCTACCGCGACATGCACGCGATCGGCGACGGCCGGCCGCGCACGGGCGCGCTCGTGTTCGCGACGCACTCGACGCACAAGCTGCTCGCGGGCATCTCGCAGGCGTCGCAGATCGTCGTGCAGGATTCGGAGAACCGCACGTTCGACAAGCACCGCTTCAACGAGGCGTACCTGATGCACACGTCGACGAGCCCGCAGTACGCGATCATCGCGTCGTGCGACGTCGCGGCCGCGATGATGGAGCCGCCGGGCGGCACCGCGCTCGTCGAGGAATCGATCGCCGAGGCGATCGACTTCCGTCGCGCGATGCGCAAGGTCGACGCCGAATACGGCGACGACTGGTTCTTCAGCGTGTGGGGCCCGGACAACCTGTCCGAGGAAGGCATCGGTTCGCGCGAGGACTGGATGCTGAAGCCGAACGACCACTGGCACGGCTTCGGCCCGCTCGCGGAAGGCTTCAACATGCTCGACCCGATCAAGGCGACGATCATCACGCCGGGGCTCGACGTCGACGGCGAGTTCGGCGAGACCGGCATTCCGGCCGCGATCGTCACGAAGTACCTGGCCGAGCACGGGATCATCGTCGAGAAGACCGGCCTGTACTCGTTCTTCATCATGTTCACGATCGGCATCACGAAGGGCCGCTGGAACTCGATGGTGACCGAGCTGCAGCAGTTCAAGGACGACTACGACAACAACCAGCCGCTGTGGCGCGTGCTGCCGGAATTCGTCGCGCAGCATCCGCGCTACGAGCGTGTCGGCCTGCGCGACCTGTGCACGCAGATCCACGACGTGTACCGCGCGAACGACATCGCCCGCCTGACGACGGAGATGTACCTGTCGGACATGGAGCCGGCGATGAAGCCGTCGGACGCGTTCGCGAAGCTCGCGCACCGCAAGATCGACCGCGTGCCGCTCGACGAGCTCGAAGGCCGCGTGACGAGCATCCTGCTCACGCCGTACCCGCCGGGTATTCCGCTGCTGATTCCGGGCGAGCGCTTCAACAAGACGATCGTGAACTACCTGCGGTTCGCGCGCGACTTCAACGAGCGCTTCCCGGGCTTCCACACCGACATCCACGGCCTCGTCGCGGAAGAGGTGAACGGCCGCGTCGAGTACTTCGTCGACTGCGTGCGCGACTGATGGCGACGCACGGACGACTCCGGGCGATGCGCGCGGCGCTGGCCGCGCTCGTCGTCTGGACGGCAGGATTGGCGGGGCTCGCGGGCGCGGGCGTCGCCCATGCGGAAGTCGCGGCGGCCGACCCGATCGACGTCGCGATGCGGCAGTGTCTCGCGCGGCGCGACCGGTCGTCGCCGGCCGGCCAGATCCAGTGCATGGGCGAAGCGCAGCAGCAGTGGCAGACAGTGATGGACGGCGCGTACCAGCGCCTGTTGAAGGACGCGCCGGCCGACGCGAAGCGCGGCTGGCAGGACAGCCAGCGCCGCTGGCTCACGTGGCGCAAGGACGAAGTGCTGCTGCTGAAGGCCGTGTACGACACGACGCGCGGCACCGCGTATGCGATGTCGAGCGCCGACCTGCAGCTGCAGCCGGTGCGCGATCGCGCGCTGGCGTTGCGCGGGGCGGCCGATCGCTATGCGCCGCCGCCCGCCGCCGTGCCGGTTGCGGCGACGAGCGGTGCGCAGGGCGGTGCGGCTGCGGCGGCCGCGCCGGCCGGTACGAAGCCGGCGAACGCGCCGCGCGAGCCGGCGGTGCGCCGCGTGCGACCGTGCGTGCAGGATGCCGCGTGCGAGCATGCGCTGTTCGACCTGAACCGCTATTACCAGAAGCTGCGCCGCAAGATGCCCGCGCATTCGGCCGGGACGCTCGTGCGCGCGCAGCGCGCGTGGGTGGCGTTCCGCGATGCGACGGCGCCGCTCGTCGGCGAGGATGGCCGCGTCGACCTGATCGGCGCGCGCATCGCGACGATGAAGCGGCTGTCGGAGACGGCCGGCAACCGGTAACGGCGCGCCGCTTTCGAGTGGGCGACACGACGGAACGGGCACCCTCGGGTGCCCGTTTTGCATGGCGCGGTGGGCTGCCTACGCGGGCTGCGACGTGCCTTGCAACCCGAACCACGACGGCACGAGCGCGATCGCGTCGTCGAGCGACGCAAGCACGTGCAGGCTCAGCGCGACGATCTCGGGCGTCGGCGCCTTCAGATCGGGCACGGTGACGACCGCCGCGCCTGCGCCTGCGGCCGACTGCGCGCCGAAGTCGCTGTCCTCGAACGCGACGCACGCGTGGGCCGGCACGCCGAGGCGCTCGGCCGCGAGCCGGTAGACGGCCGGGTCGGGCTTGCCGCGCGCGACTTCGTCGCCGCCCGCGATCGCGCGGAAGAACGGCAGCACGCCGACCGCGCCGAGCCGCGCGCGGATCACGTCGCCCGCGGACGACGACGCGACCGCGCACGGAATGCCGGCCTGCGCGAGCGCGTCGAGCAGCGCGAATGCGCCGGGTTTCAGCGGAAACTTCGGATGCGGCTCGGGCGCCGCGAGCTGTTCGCGCACGCGGATGCGCACCGCGTCGAACGTAGCGGGGTCGCCGATCAGCCGTGCCAGGATCACCTGGCCTTCGGCGAACGAACGGCCGACGATCTGCAGGTAATCGATCTCGGTCAGCACGACGCCGTGCGCATTCGACACGTCGATCCACGTGTTCATGATGGTCCGCTCGGAATCGACGAGCAGGCCGTCCATGTCGAAGAGCGCGGCGGAAAAGGTCATCGGGGGCGTCCGTGAAGCGGGGAAGGCGACGGGCGGCGCGCTGGCTGCCCGAATGAAAAACGGACGCCGAAGGCGTCCGTCCGGAATCGCAAGCCGTTACTTGCCGAGCGCGGCGCGGGCCGCCTTGACGGCCGCACGCACCTGGTCGGGCGCGGTGCCGCCCGGATGGTTGCGGCTCGCGACCGAACCCTCGAGCGTCAGGTAGCCGAACACGTCGTCGCCGATCAGGTGCGCGACGTTCGGCAGTTCCTGCTTCATTTCGTCGAGCGTCAGGTCGGCGAGGTCGATGCCGCGGTCGTCGCAGATCTTCACCGCGTGCGCGACCGCTTCGTGCGCGTCGCGGAACGGCAGGCCGCGCTTCACGAGGTAGTCGGCGAGGTCGGTGGCGGTCGAGAAGCCCTGCAGCGCGGCCGCGCGCATCGCGTCCGGCTTCACGGTGATGCCGGCGACCATCTCGGCGAAGATCCGCAGCGTGTCGGCGACGGTGTCGACCGTATCGAACAGCGGTTCCTTGTCTTCCTGGTTGTCTTTGTTGTACGCGAGCGGCTGGCCCTTCATCAGCGTGAGGAGCGCCATCAGGTGGCCGTTCACGCGGCCGGTCTTGCCGCGTGCGAGCTCGGGCACGTCCGGGTTCTTCTTCTGCGGCATGATCGAGCTGCCGGTGCAGAAGCGGTCGGCGATGTCGATGAAGCCGACGCGCGGGCTCATCCACAGCACGAGTTCCTCGGAGAAGCGCGACACGTGCGTCATCACGAGCGCGGACGCGGCCGTGAATTCGATCGCGAAGTCGCGATCGGACACTGCGTCGAGCGAGTTCGCGCAGATGCCGTCGAAGCCGAGCGTTTTCGCGACCGCGTGACGGTCGATCGGGTAGCTCGTGCCCGCGAGCGCGGCCGCGCCGAGCGGCAGGCGGTTCACGCGGGTGCGGCAGTCGCGCATGCGTTCCGCGTCGCGCGTGAACATCTCGACGTACGCGAGCAGGTGGTGGCCGAACGTGACGGGCTGCGCGACCTGCAGGTGCGTGAAGCCCGGCATGATCGTGTCGGCGTTCTGTTCCGCGAGATCGATCAGCGCGCCGCGCAGGTCGTTCAGCAGGCCGCCGATGCGGTCGATTTCGCCGCGCAGCCACAGGCGGATGTCGGTCGCGACCTGGTCGTTGCGCGAGCGGCCCGTGTGCAGGCGCTTGCCGGCATCGCCGATCAGCGCGGTCAGGCGCGCCTCGATGTTCAGGTGGACGTCTTCCAGGTCGAGCTGCCATTCGAATTCGCCACGCTCGATCTCGCCCTTGATCTGCGCCATCCCGCGTTCGATCGCGGCCAGGTCGTCGGCGCTGATGATCTTCTGCGCGGCGAGCATGTTCGCGTGCGCGAGCGAGCCGGCGATGTCGACGAGCGCGAGGCGCTTGTCGAAAAACACCGACGACGTGTAGCGCTTGACCAGCTCCGACATCGGTTCCGAGAAGCGGGCCGACCAGGCCTCGCCCTTTTTGTGCAGTTGGGACGTCATGGCGATTCTTCGAAGGGGAGTTGGGCGGCTGGGCGCCGCCGAGGGAATCTTGCGATTCTAACATTCGCGACGCGGGCGGCCGGCGCGCGCTACCGCGGGCCGCAGGTCAGCGGGCCGATGCGCGGCAGCGTGCCGTCGTCCGGCCGCCGGTACGCGAATTCGACGGTGCAGTCGCGGCCGCCGCCGGAGATCTGCAGGTGGTTGTTCGCGACGAGGCCGTCGACGAAGGTCAGGCCGTCGTAGCCGACGATCGTGCGCTGGCCGCTTTCGACGTGGCGGACCTCGAGCCCCGGCGGAAGCGGCGTGCCGTCCGGCGCGCGCAGTGCGATCGACGCGGCGCTGTAGCGTGTGATGGCGAAGTGCGCGAGCACGCCGGAGCGGGCCTGCGGCACGACGTCGAGCGTCGTGTCGGCGATCCGCGCGTCGGCCGGCAGCGCGCTGCCGTCGATCGCGACGCGATTGTTCTGGTACGCATTCAGGTCGGGCACCAGCAGGTAGCCGGCCCGGTCCGTCGCGCCGATCAGCCGGTTCTGGTGCAGCACGGGCACGCGCCCCGTGTCGGTCGAGACGAGCGCGAAGCCGTCGTCGACGCGGCGCGCCGTCATCACCCGGCCGTCCATCAGCACGAACGCGCCCGTGACGTCGACCGCCGCGTTGCTGCGCCCGTCGAACGATTGCGCGAGCAGCGTGACCTGGCCGGCGCGGCCGAGATACTGCAACTGGCCCTGCCCGTAGCGCGTGCCCGCGTTGGTGCCGGCCTGCACGTTCCAGCCGAAGCCGCCGCCGTAGTCGGGCGGCCGCGATGCATTGAGCGCGTAGGTCGATTCGCCGTTCTGCCGCCCGGCGTTCGCGGAGACGGACGTGTTGCCGCCGAGCCCGATGCTCAGGCTCGCGAAGAAGCCGCGCGCGTCGCGTTGCCGGAAGTCCTGGAAGCCGCTGAACGCGATCGAGGTCAGCCCGCCGAGATTGACGAGATAAGCGATCGAGCCGATCCGCGACGCGGCGATGCCCGGATACTTGAGGGCCAGATAGCTGAACGACAGCGTTTGCGCGCGCAGGAACGGGAACGATACCGTCACGCGATCGGTGGCGCGCGAGACGGGCACGCCTTCGCGGCTGCCCAGGTCGACGTAGTCGCCGAATGCGCGCAGCGTCTGTGCGTCGATCGAGAAGCGCGACGTCACGTACTGGTAGCCGACGCCCGCCTGCACGCCGGTCCTGCCCGGCGCGCTGAGCGCCAGCGACGCGTTCGCCACGCCGCGTTCGCCGAGGCGCACGAGCACGCCGGCGCCGGCGTTGTAGACGCCGGCCGTCGCTTCCCCGTGCGCTTCGACGGTCAGCCGCTCGCTGATCCCGTAGCGCAGCGAGCCGCTCGCCGCCGGCGTGCGCGCGTAGTCGAACGAATCGGTGCCGTACGCGCGGCGCAGGAAACCGGCTTCGAGCGAATGGCTGACGAGGCCGGGGGCCAGCAGGCGCGTATCGACGTACAGCGGAATCGACGTCGCGATCGAGCGGCCGAGCGCGTCGCGCGTGACGACCGTCGCGTTGCCCGCGCCGGTGATGCCCGGCACGCTGTTGATCACGAACGGCCCGCTCGGCACGTCGCCGCTGAACTGGCGCACGCTGTTCACGTACAGGTCGACCGACGTCGGCACGACCGCGCTGCCGGACAGCGCGGGCACCGGAAACGTGACGAGGTCGGGGCGCAGGCCGAAATTGCTGCGCCACTGCACGCCGCCCAGGCGCAGCGAGCGCGTCCAGGACAGCGACGACGAAATCGTGTCGCCGATCTGGGTCGTCGTGAGCGTGCGGGGATTCGAACGGGTCCATGACGTGTCGTAGCGCACGTAGCGCCGACGGTCGTCGTACAGGTACGCGATGCCGGTGCTGCTGAGTACGCCGGCCGGATCGAAATAGCGCGCCTCGCTCCAGACCGCGAGCGGTGCGCGCGCGATGGTTTGCGCGTAGGCATCGTAATTCAGCACGAAGCCGCGGCCGGACGTGGCCGGCGGCGCGGCGGCGAGCGCGCGCGTATCGAACGTGTGCGGAATGCGCAGTGCGTCGGGCACGCGCAGGTCGAGCGTTTGCCGGCCGGCGTCGTAAGCGTAGTGCAGCCCCGCGAGCGTATCGAGTGCGACGAGCGTGTTCGACGGTGCGTTCGCGGGGCCGCCGGTCGCGATGCCCAGATCGTTCAGGTCGGCGGAGGCCGCGTACAGCCGCCCGTCGATCTGCCGGAACCGGGCGATCCGGTGCGTCGGTTCGCCATTGAGCGACACGTCGAGATACAACCCGTCGGCTTGCGCCGCGGCGTCGGACACGGCGGTGGGCGGTACCGGCTGCGCGCATGCGGCGAGTGCGCGCAGCGCCAGTATCAACGCCAGCGCGAGCGGCGCGGCGGTGGGCCGGGCCGGCCCGGCGTGTCGCACGGGGCAGTCGGTCCGGAGGGTCTTGCTCGGCGGCGGCACGGGCAACGTCGTGCGATCCTGCTCGGGGGGCTCAGGGCGGCGTCAACCGGGCTTCGACCGGCTGCGCGTTGACGGTCGCCTGGATCTTGACGAAGCGCGTGCCGGCGTCGAGCTTGAGCGGCCAGCGTCGCGTACTGCTCGCGAGCGCATAGCCGAGCAGCCCGCGCGTGATCTCGTGGACGCCGCCTCGCGCATCGACCAACCGGACCGCGGAAATCTGCGCCCGCCGTCCGCCGCGATTGTCGACCGTGAGCTGCATGCCGGTCCCGTCGGGTTCGACGCGCCAGTCGAGGCGCGGGGACGCTTGCGCGGCATCGGGCTCGATGAATACGGGCACGGAATAGCGCAGCCGGATCGTCACGCCGTTGTCGACCGGCGTGCCCGGCGCGGGCAGTTCGTCGATCAGCACGCGATAGCTCTCCTCGGCGGCCGGCGAGCCGCGGCTCGTGCGCACGAGCCGGATCAACTGCTCGGCGTTCGCGTCGATCTGCAGCAGCGGCGGCGACGCGGCGAGCGCGTCGGTCGGCGTCATCACGTCGGTACCGTTTTCCTGCGTCCAGCGATAGGTGCGGACCTGGCCGTAGATCGGCCGGGCGCCCGGGTTGCTGAGCGTCATGCTCGCGGCGGCCGCCGATGGCGGCAGTTCGATCGTCACGGGCGTGATCTGCAGCGTGGCGGCATGCGAGACGGCCGCCGCCCACCCGACGCACAGCGCGGCAAAGGCGCGCGGGAACAATCGCACGGCCCGTCAGAAATAGACGGTGGCGGTGACCGAGGCCTCGTAGGTGTCGGGCTTCGGCGTCGCCTGCGCGGGCACCTGGCCGTACACGTTCAGCACCTGCGCGGAACCGGTGCCGGTGCCGCCGACCGTGTCGGTGCCTTGCGTGTTGCCCCAGATCGTCGAGTGGCCCGAGTCCTGGTAGAGCTGGTAGCCGACCGTCGTGCCGGTATTGCCGGCCGTGGTACCGCCCATCAGCCGGCTGGCGACGGTCGAGCCGGTTACCGCTCCGGCGTCGAGCCCGACGTTGTAGGGTGTCGAGTTCGTGCAGGTGACGGAGACCGTCGTCTGCCGGTTGACCGTCGATGCGAGTACGCCGGTCGTGCCGAATGCAAGCGGGTTCGCGGCGATCGTGCAGTTCGCCTGGATCGTGAGCGTGACGTTGAATTGCGCGGTGGCCGTGCCGTTCGAATAGACTGCGGCAACGGTGACGGGCTGCAGCACCGGCGCGAATGCGAACGTGGCTGCGAGCATGGCTGAAAAAACACGACGTCGGGAATCTGTCATTATGATTGTCTCCTGCCGTTCAAGGGGTCGCCCGGCCGCGGAGTGCCTGCCGCGTGGTCTGTCGCCGGTCGCCGTTACCGCTCTGTCGTTGGTGGAAGACTACTCCACGGGTTCGGTCGCGCGCAATGGAGAAAACGCCGACCTGGCGTGCATTGTCCGGGGAGCGGACGGATTCCATCGGCCTATTTGACATGGATCAAGTAACAGTGCGAACGATCGATGCGCAGACCGATACGATGATGGCGCGGCCCGATCCGCGAACCCGATCGGGCGGACGGTTTTTTTCGGGGAGGCGCATGGCGGATGACCGCTTCGACCTGGCGCGCCGCTGGATGCGCGCGCTCGCGTACCTGCTGCTGGCAGCGGTACTCGGCATGCCGTGGATGTCGGCGCGTGCGGATACGTGCACGGTGACGCCGCCGGTGCCGAGCTTCGGCTCGGTCAGTCCGATCACGCAACAGGCCTATACGACGACCGCGACGATGACCGTGAACTGCACGTGGGACACGCTGAGCCTGAACACCGGCGTGCTCGTGTGCGTGAACCTCGGCGGCACCAGTCCGCGCTACCTGAGCAACGGGACGAACCAGATGCAGTACGACCTGTATCAGGACGCGGGCTACTCGCAAGCCTGGGGCGCCGTGAGCAGCGGCACGACGCCGATATCGGTGACGTTGACGAAACCGGTGCTCGGCACGTCCGCGAGTGCGAACGTGACCATCTATGGTCGCATCGCGCCGAACCAGCCGACCGTGCCGACCGTGAACAACGGCAGCACCGTCTACACGCAGAGTTTCAGCGGCAACCAGGCCGCGTACAGCTACAGTTTTTCGCTGCTCGGCGTGCTGCCGACGCCGTGTGCGTCGCAGTCGACGGCTGGCACGATGACGGTTACCACGACCGCCACCGTCATCAACAACTGCATCATCAGCGCGACCGGCGTGGCGTTTCCGGCGGCAGGCGTGCTGGCGTCGGCGCTGACCGCGAGCGGCTCGATCAGCGCGCGCTGCACGAACGGCGACGCATTCCGGATCGCGTTGAACGGCGGCGGCAGCGGCAACGTCGCCGCTCGCACGATGCAGCGCGCGGGTGGCGGGTCGGTCAGCTATCAGCTCTATCAGGACAGCGGCTTCACGCAGCCATGGGGCGACGGCACCGCCGGCACGTCGATGGCGACCGGCACCGGCAGCGGGTTCGCGCAGGCAATCACCGTGTACGGCCGCGTGCCCGCGCAAGCGACGCCGGCGCCCGGCAACTACAGCGACACGATTACCGCGACGATCAGCTTCTGAGCCGCGCTCAGTCGCGCACCAGCACGACCAGCTTCAGGTCCTCGCGGTGCGCGGGCTTCAGCGTGATCTGCTGGTACACGAGACGGCCGTCGGCCGGATGGTCGAATTCACGCAGCCCGCCTTCGCGCTCGAACACGTCCTGCGACGCCCAGTACTGCGCGAACGCGTCGCTGCCGGCCGTCAGCGCGTCGATCAGCGCGCGCGTCGGCGCGTCGGTCAGGTGGCGGATCGCATCGGCGCGGAATTCGGCCGCGAGCCGCCGCGCGCGGGTTTCCCAGTCGACGATCAGCGTGCGGGCGGCCGGCGCCATGAACGTGAAGCGCAGCAGGTTGCGGTCGTGCTCGCCATCGAGCCAGCCGGAAAAGAGCGCGGCGGCCGGCGCATTCCATGCGAGCGCGTTCCATTGGCGGTCGAGCACGTAGGCGGGCGTCGCGATCGCCGCGACGGTCGCGGCGAGCGTCGGCGGCAGGTCGCCGCCCGCGACGTCGGGCTCGGCCGGGTCGCGCTGCGCGGCCAGCTCGAACAGGTATGCGCGCTCGGCCTTCGACAGTTGCAGCGCGACGGCGATCCGCGCGAGCGCGTCGGCCGACGCCGACACGGGTCGGCCCTGTTCGATCCACGTGTACCAGGTCGGGCTGACGCCGCACAGTTGCGCGACTTCCTCGCGCCGCAGCCCCGGCGTGCGGCGGCGCGGGCCGGGAGGCAGGCCGACGGCCTGCGGCGACAGCCGCTCGCGGTGGGCGCGGATGAATTCGCCGAGCGCGCGGGCGGGCGTGGCGTCGAGTGGCGGGACGGAGGCGGAGGACGGCTGGTTCATGCGGAAACGGCGAAGTGAAGGCGAAAACGCGGCAACGATCAGACAGGTGGATCAAATACCAGAATAACTGCTTAACTTGTACTGGTACACACGCAGGCCTATTGTAGCGGCTCGCGCGCTGGCAGGGCAGCGGGCGTCCCCCACAATGCGATGCACGGGGCCGGATCGGGCGTTGAAGCGCCGGGGCCGGCCGACTGCATCAAGGAAAGGAGCGAACGATGAAACACCACGACCAGGTCGCCGACGCCTTCGGCACGACGGCCGCCGCCTATCTGACGAGCACGGTTCATGCGACGGGCGCCGACCTGCAGACGCTCGCCGACGCGGTGAGCGCGACGCCCGACGCCGCGGTGCTCGATCTGGGCTGCGGCGCCGGTCACGCGAGCTTCGCGGTCGCGCCGCACGTGCGCGACGTGGTCGCGTACGATCTCGCCGCGCCGATGCTCGCGACCGTCGACGCGGCCGCGCGCGAGCGCGGGCTCGCGAACGTCCGCACGCAGCAGGGGCCGGCCGAGCGGCTGCCGTTCGACACCGCGACGTTCGACTGGGTCGTGAGCCGGATGAGCGCGCACCACTGGCACGACATGCATGCGGCGCTGGCCGAGGTGCGTCGCGTGCTGAAGCCGGGCGGCCGCGTGTTGATGATCGACATCGCGGGCAACGATCATCCGCTCCTCGATACGTACCTGCAGGCCGCGGAAGTGCTGCGCGACGCGTCGCACGTGCGCGACTACCGTGCGGACGAATGGCTCGCGATGTTCCGCGCAGCCGGTTTCGACGCGCAGGTGCACAGCCGCTGGCGGCTGCCGATCGATTTCGACACGTGGGTCGCGCGCATTCGCACGCCGGCCGACAGCGTCGCCGGCATTCGCGCGTTGTGGGCGCATGCACCGGACGAGGTGCGCGGCTACTACGCGGTGCAGGCCGACGGCTCGTTCGAGCACGACGCATTGCTGATCGACGCGCACTGAGCGTGCGGCGCGGCGCACGCTGCGCCGTTTGTCGTCGCATGAAAAAAGCCGCGATACGCATCGACGCGTATCGCGGCTTTCGTTATCCCGGGCGGCGCGGAGCGTGCCCGCGCCGCCCGCGGATCAGCCGGTGTTGCGCAGGCCGGCCGCGATCCCGTTGATCGTCAGGTGAATCCCGCGGCGCAGCCGCGCGTTCGTGTCGCCCGCGCGGTGACGCTTGATCAGCTCGACCTGCAGGTGATTCAGCGGATCGAGATACGGGAAGCGGTTCTTGATCGAGCGCGCGAGCAGCGGGTTGGTCGCGAGGCGGCCTTCGTGCCCGGTGATTTCCGCGAGCGCCTGCGACGTGCGTTCCCATTCCGCGACGATCCGCTCGAACACGTGCTTGCGCAGCTTGCGATCGGACACGAGTTGCGCATAACGCGACGCGACCGCGAGATCGGTCTTCGCGAGCACCATGTCCATGTTCGACAGCAGGTTCGAGAAGAACGGCCAGGTCTTGTTCATCTTCTTCAGCAGCGTGACGCGCTTCGTGCGTTCGGCGGCGTCCGGCGCGCCGTCGAGATACGCGCTCACCGCGCTGCCGAAGCCGTACCAGCCGGTCAGCAGCAGCCGGCACTGGCCCCACGAGAAGCCCCACGGAATCGCGCGCAGATCCTCGATCTTGCGCTGCTTCGGGTCCTGCAGCTTGCGCGACGCCGGCCGGCTGCCGATGTTCAGCTCGGCGATCTCGGTGATCGGCGTCGACGAGAAGAAGTAGTCGGTGAAGCCCGGGGTTTCATAGACGAGCGCGCGGTACGCGGCCATCGCCGAGTCGGACAGCGTCTGCATCGCGGCCTCGAACGCGGGCAACTGCGCCGGTGCGTTCGACTGCGGCAGCAGCGACGCCTCGAGCGTCGCGGCGACGACCGTCTCGAGGTTGCGCCGGCCGATCGACGGGTTCGAGAACTTGCTCGCGATCACCTCGCCCTGTTCGGTCAGGCGGATCTGGCCGTTCACGGTGCCCGGCGGCTGCGACAGGATCGCCTGGTAGGTCGGGCCGCCCCCGCGGCCGACCGTGCCGCCGCGGCCATGGAACAGCCGCAGCGTGATCTTGCGCTCGCGGAACAGGTCGACGAGCGCGAGTTCCGCGCGATACAGCTCCCAGTTCGACGTGAGGAAGCCGCCGTCCTTGTTGCTGTCCGAGTAGCCGAGCATCACTTCCTGTTCGGCGCCCTGATGCGCGATCAACGCGTCGATGCCCGGCAGCGCGAAGTAGTCGCGCATGATGCGCGACGCGTCGCGCAGGTCGGGGATCGTCTCGAACAGCGGGATCACCATCAGGCTGTTCTTCGCGTCGCGGCCCGGCACGCCGAGCGTGCCTTCGAGCAGGCCCGTCTCCTTCTGCAGCAGCAGCACCTCGACGAGGTCGCTGACGGTTTCCGTATGCGAAATGATGTAGTTGCGCACCGCGCGCGCACCGAACTGCGTGCGGACCTCGCGCGCCTTCTCGAACACGCCCAGCTCGCTCTGCGCGAGCGCCGAGTATTCGAGGTACGGCGAGCGCAGCGGGCGCGGATCGGCGAGCGCGGCGAGCAGCACGCGCAGCTTGTCTTCCTCCGCGAGCGCCGCATAGTCGGCCTCGACGCCGGCGCGCGCGAACAGTTCGGCGACCACCGCCTCGTGGATGTCGGAACTCTGGCGCAGGTCGATGCTCGCGAGATGGAAGCCGAACACTTCGGCCGCGCGCACGAGCGGCGCGAGGCGCGGCGCGGCGAGCGACGCGCCGTGGTGCTCGTCGAGCGACGCGGTCAGCACCTTGAGATCGGCGACGAACGCTTCGGAATCCTCGTATGGAATCGCACGCACGGGCGGCGCGCCGCGGCCCGCGCTGCGCACCGGCACCGTGCCTTCGCCGAGACGTACGCGCGCGCTCGCGGCGAGCCGCGTGTAGATGCCGATCAGCGCGCGGCGATACGGTTCGTCGACGCGGTGCGGCGACTGGTCGGGCGATGCGGCCGCGAGCGCCTTCACCGCGTCGTTCGCGCCGACCAGCAGGTTCGACACCGACAGCTCGGCGCCCAGCTTGTGCACCTGTTCCAGGTAATGTTCGAGGATCACCGCGGCCTGGCGGTTGATCGCCTCGTCGAGCGTCGCCGCGGTCACGTTCGGGTTGCCGTCGCGATCGCCGCCGATCCAGCTGCCCATCTGGAAGAACGCGGGCACGCGGGCCGACAGGCCGTGCTCGGCGAGCGCGGCCTCGATGTCGCCGTACAGCGCGGGCAGTTCGTCGAGGAACGTCGCGCGGTAGTACGACAGCGCGTTCTCGATCTCGTCGCCGACCGTCAGGCGCGAGTCGCGCAGCATCCGCGTCTGCCACAGCGCGGTCACGCGCGCGCGCAGCATCGCTTCGTTGTACTGGCGTTCGCGCGCGGTCAGCTCCTGGTCGCGCTCCGCGAGCAGGCGCGCGATGTCGTGCTGCGCATCGAGGATGCTCTTGCGCTGCACTTCGGTCGGGTGCGCGGTCAGCACCGGCACGATCAGCGCATCGTCGAAGAAGCGCTGCAGCAGGCGCTTCGACGCGTTGCCGGTGGTTTTCAGCTGGTCGAGCGCGTACGCGACCGTGCCGGGCTGCGGCGCGGACCCGGCCAGCGCGTGGATGCGGCGGCGGCGGTTGTGGTGGCGGTCTTCCGCGATGTTCGCGAGATGCGAGAAATAGCTGAACGCGCGCACGACGCTCACCGTCTGCTCCGGCGTCAGCTTGCGCAGCTTCTTCTCGAGCGTCTGCGCGGCTTCGCTGTCGTCCTCGCGGCGGAACTTGACCGCGGTCTGGCGGATCGTCTCGACCACGTCGAACACCGTATCGCCTTCCTGTTCGCGCACGACGTCGCCGAGCAGGCGGCCGAGGAAGCGGATGTCCTCGAACAGCGGGCCGTCCTTGTCGTCGCGCGTGCGGGTGCCGGCCTTCGGTGCGACGGCCTTGCGGGCGGGGGCGCCGGCGGCTTTCGTCGCGGATTTTGTCTGATGTATCGGGTCTTTCGGTTTCGTTGCCGTTTTCGCACGGCCGTTCGCGGCGGTGGCGAGGGTGCCCGTCGGGGCGTCGGGGGAGGGCAAGGCAGCATTGCGGCGCGCCGTACGCGCCGATCCGGAAGACTTCACGATGGGTTTCCTTGGGAAAGCTCGAGTCAAAAGGAACTGCGGAAACTGCGGGAACTGCGGTCAAGCAACCAGCTACGTGCGGCACATCCGCACAACGGCGCCGCGACCCGCACGGAGGCAGGCCGGGCGCAGGCTCCGGGCCCGGGCGGGCTGGGGCGTGCGTGCTACCATTGTTCGATCTTCAATCCCGTCCTTCGATGTTCCAGCAATGAATTCCGAGACCCCCGCGGCCGGGCCGCAACAGGCACAGCCGCCCGCGACGTTGACGATTGCTTCGCGCGAGAGCCGCCTGGCGATGTGGCAAGCCGAACATGTGCGTGATGCGCTGCGCAAATTATATCCAGCTTGTGACGTGAAAATCCTCGGGATGACGACGCGCGGCGATCAGATTCTCGATCGCACGCTGTCGAAGGTCGGCGGCAAGGGCCTGTTCGTGAAGGAACTCGAGGCCGCGCTGGCCGACGGTCGCGCCGATCTCGCCGTGCATTCGCTGAAGGACGTGCCGATGGCGCTGCCCGACGGCTTCGCGCTCGCCGCGATCATGGAGCGCGAAGACCCGCGCGATGCGTTCGTGTCGAACGACTACGCGTCGCTCGACGCGCTGCCGGCCGGCGCGGTCGTCGGCACGTCGAGCCTGCGCCGCGAAGCGATGCTGCGTTCGCGTTACCCGCATCTCGAGGTGCTGCCGCTGCGCGGCAACCTCGATACGCGGCTCGCCAAGCTCGACCGCGGCGACTACGCGGCGATCATCCTCGCGGCCGCTGGCCTGAAACGCCTCGGCCTCGAAGCGCGGATCCGCGCGCTGCTCGACGTCGAAGCCAGTCCGCCGGCAGCGGGCCAGGGCGCGCTCGGCATCGAGATCGCCGCGCACCGCGACGACGTCGCCGCGTGGCTCGCGCCGCTGCACGACCCGCGGACCGCGCTCGCGGTCGAGGCCGAGCGGATGGTGTCGCGCGCGCTCGGCGGCAGCTGCGAGGTGCCGCTTGCCGCGCATGCGGTGTGGCGCGCGGGCGAGCTGTACCTGACGGGCCGCGTGTCGACCACCGACGGCAAGCGCGTGCTGACGGCCGAGGAGTGCGGCGCGGTCGTGACCGTCGCCGATGCGCTCGCGCTCGGCCGCGCGGTGTCCGACGAGCTCGAGGCGCAAGGCGCGCTCGACATCGTCCAGGCGCTGCTCGCGGGCTCGCAGGCCGCCGGCAAGGGCGACGCCTGATGGCGGGCGGCGCGCGCGCGTTCACCGCTGTCCTGACGCGTCCGGACGGCCAGTCCGACGCGCTTGCGGCGCAACTGGCCGATGCCGGTTGCGACGTGCTCGAATTCCCGCTGATCGACATCGCGCCGGTCGACGATCCGGCGCCGCTCGACGCTGCGTTCGCGGCGCTGGCCGACTACGCGCTGGTGATCTTCGTGTCGCCGAACGCGATCGACCGCGCGCTCGCGCGGTACGGCGCGATCTGGCCGAATGCGCTGCCGGTCGGCGTGGTCGGGCCCGGCAGCGTCGCGGCGCTCGAGCGTCACGGCATCGCGGCGCCCGCGCATCGCGTGATCGCGCCGCAGGCGCCGGCCGACGGCGGCGTGCCTCATTACGATTCGGAAAGCCTGTTCGCGAGCATCGAGGCCGCGTTCGGCGGCGCGCCGGCGCTGGCAGGCAAGCGCGTGCTGATCGTGCGCGGCGACGGCGGGCGCGAATGGCTCGCCGAGCGGCTGCGCGAGGCCGGGGCCGACGTCACGCTCGTCGCCGCGTACCGGCGCGTCGTGCCGGAGCCGCGTGTCGGCGCGTGGGAGCGCGTGCACGCGCTGCTCGACGGCCAGCCGCACGCGTGGCTCGTCACGAGCTCGGAAGGCGTGCGCAACCTGCACGAGCTCGCGCGGGCCCACCTGAACGATGCCGAGATCGACGCATTGAAGCATGCGCCGCTCGTGACGCCGCACCCGCGGATCGAGCAGTCCGCGCGCGCATTGGGTTTTGATAGGATTACGCTGACCGGCGCGGGCGATGAGCGCATCGTCCGCGCGTTTCGAACGATGGCCGACGAGGCCGTCCAACCGGCGACAGCCGCTCCGGTGACTAAACGCATGACAGATACCAACGATTCCAAAAGCGTCGCTTCCCAGCCGGCCGCTGCATCCGCACCGCCGACCAGCCCCCCTTATCTCGCGCCCGAGCCGCCCGCACGCCGCGGCGGCAGCGCGGTGCTGTGGTTCGTCGTCGTCGTGCTCGGCTGCGCGGCAGGGGTCGGCGGCTACGCGCTGAACCGCAAGATCGACCGGCTCGACGGTACGTTCGTCGCGCGCCAGAAGGCGCTCGACGCGCAGACGGCCGAAACGCGGATGAAGACCGAGCAGGCGCTCGCCAGCACGCACCAGGTCGACACGCAGCTCGCGCAGCTCGACGGCAAGCTGGCCGATGCGCAGAGCGCGCAGCAGGCGCTGCAGCAGCAATACCAGGACCTGTCGCGCAACCGCGATGCGTGGATGCTCGAGGAAGTCGATCAGATGCTGTCGAGCGCGAGCCAGCAGCTTCAGCTGACCGGCAACACGCAGCTCGCGCTGATCGCGCTGCAGAACGCCGACGCGCGTCTCGCGACGTCGCAGAGCGCGCAGGCCGTCACGGTGCGCAAGGCGCTCGCGCAGGACATCGAGAAGCTGAAGGCCGCGCCGGCAGCCGATCTCACCGGCCTCGCGATCAAGCTCGACGACGCGATCGCGAAGATCGACGCGCTGCCGCTGTCCGGCGAGGCGATCGTGCCGCACGCGGCGCCGAAGGCCGCGCCGGTCGACGCCGCGTCGTCGGTCGCCGCCGGCGAGCCGCGCTGGAAGGTGTGGTGGCACGACTTCTCGGCCGGCCTCGGCCAGCAACTGAAGGGGCTCGTGCAGGTGCGCCGGATCGACAACGCGGACGCGATGCTCGCGTCGCCCGACCAGGGCTACTTCGTGCGCGAGAACGTGAAGCTGCGCCTGCTCACCGCACGGCTGTCGCTGCTGGCGCGCAACGACAGCGCGATGAAGGCCGACCTGCACGCCGCACAGGCATCGCTCGGCAAGTATTTCGATCAGGCATCGAAGGACACGCAGACCGTCGAGGATCTGCTCAAGCAGGTTGACGGCGCGTCGCTGACGGTCGCGGTGCCGAACCTGAACACGAGCCTGACCGCCGTTCAGCAGTTCAAGAGCCGGGGGTAACGATGACGCTTCGAGGAATCGTCTGGCTCGCGGTCCTGTTCGCGATCGCCGCGGCGCTCGCCACCGTCGGCCGTTTCGACGCGGGGCAGGTGCTGCTCGTCTATCCGCCGTACCGGATCGACGTGTCGCTGAACCTGTTCGTGATCGCCATCGTCGTGCTGTTCATCGTCGTGTACGCACTGCTGCGCATCGTGCGCAATATCTGGCGCATGCCGCAGCGGGTCGCCGCGTATCGGGCGCGTGCGCGCAACGAGAAGGCGCAGGCATCGCTGCGCGATGCGATCGCGAACCTGTACGCGGGCCGCTTCTCGCGTGCGGAGAAGGCCGCGCGTGAAGCGCTGACCGTCGACGCGAACCTGGGCGCCGCGAGTCTCGTCGCGGCCACCGCCGCGCACCGGATGCACGAGTACACGCGCCGCGACGACTGGCTGTCGAAGATCGACGCGCCCGAATGGCAGGATGCGCGGCTGCTCGCCGCCGCCGACATGCGCGCGGACGCCCGCGACGCCGACGGCGCGCTCGCCGCGCTGGCCGACATGCAGGCCGGCGGCAAGCGCATTCATGCGCAGCAGGTCGCGCTGCGGGCGCAGCAGCAACTGAAGAACTGGGCCGAGGTGCTGAAGCTCGCGAAGGCGCTCGAAAAGCGCGAGGCGCTGCATCCGGCCGCGGCCGTGCGGCTGCGCCAGCAGGCGGCGGAAAACCTGCTGCGCGAACGCCGGCACGATCCGGACGCGCTGCTCGAAGTGTGGCAGTCGCTGTCGCCGGTCGAGCGCCAGTCGCCGCGTCTCGCCGATCTCGCGGCCGAACTGCTCGTGCCGCTCGATCGCCGCAACGAAGCGCGCCGCATCGTCGAGGACGCGCTCGCGCACAACTGGGATGCACGCCTGCTGCGCCGTTACCCGGACACGGCCGGCGCCGATGCGCTGCCGCTGATCCAGAAGGCCGAAGGCTGGAAGAAGGATCATCCGGAAGATGCCGACCTGCTGTTCGCGCTCGGCCGCCTCTGCCAGCAGCAGCAGCTGTGGGGCAAGGCGCAGTCGTTCCTCGAATCGGCGCTGAAGCTGGCCGACAACGAGGCGCTGAAGGTGCGGGCGCATCGTGCGCTCGCCCGTCTGTTCGAGCATCTCGGCGAAACCGACAAGGCCGCGAAGCACTACCGCGAAAGCGCGCTCGCGATCACCGTGGTGTGACGCGGCGCTGCGCCGCGCAGCGTAAAAAGCCCCGAACGCCGATCGGCCTTCGGGGCTTTTTTTTGCCCGTAGCGAGGCGCGGGCGGCCCGCGGCGCGTTACGCGCCGAGCCTGCGCAGCAGGTCGTCCTCGCTCGGGACGAACCAGACCGATTTTCCGCGATTGCACTCGCGAACGAGCGCGCGCAGCGCTTCGCTGCGCGCGAGCCGGCGGTCGATGTCGCCGACCACGCCGAGCCGGACGCCGTAGTTGGTCAGCTTTTGCAGCACGGCGCCGGCCAGCCCGCTGTCGAGCCGGTAGAAGTCGTCGTGCAGCATGTCCGCGGCGACCGCGATCCAGTCGGCTTCATGCTCGCGCGCGAGCGCGACGAGATCGAGCGCGTCGCTTTCCCGTTGCACGAGGCCGGCGGAAGGATCGCGGACCAGCACGCGGCTGCCGGCGGCCTGAACGATTCGATGGGGCATGTCGAACGTGTCCGTCGATGAGAGAAAAGTGCGCAGGGTGTCGCGTTGCCCGCGGATGAAGTGAGGCTGTTCGGGAAGAAACCGCACCTGCGCGTGCGGCACGAGGCGCGTCAGGCGATCCCGCGTGTCGCGGGAATCGAGCATCACGTCGCGGCCTCCGACGATCGCCAGCACGGGCATCGACAACGTGCGGAGCATGGTGTCGTCGAATACCGGAACCGGCTCGATGCGCGGCCGAAAGCCGCGATCGATGGCGCGCATCAGGGCGAGCGCGTCCCGTTCGGCCGGCGTCGATGCGGGGGGCAGGCGACCCAGCACGCGCCGCCGCACGCATGCACGCCCGGCATCGCCGAGCAGCATCAGCGGCAGCGCCCACCACAGAAACGGCTTCTGCCTGCCGATGCCGGACGGGCAGAGCAGCGCGAGCCGGGTGACGCGCGGCGGCCGCCGCAACGCGAAGTCGAGCGCCGTTCGCGCACCGAGCGAGATGCCGACGAACGCGGCGCGCGACACCTGCAGGCCGTCGAGCACGTCGTCGAGCCACTGCGCATAGGCGTCGCCTGCGAGCGGCGGCCGCGCCGGCGCGCTCGGTCCCGCTTCGCCGATCACGTCGATCGCGTAGAGCCGGAAGTGCGTCGACCAGTCGGCCGCGTGATGCTGCCAGCTTGCCGCCGTCGTCTGTGCGCCGTGGATCAGCACGACCGGCGGCGCGTGTTCGGGGCCGCAGACGATGACGTGCGTCGCGCCATGACGCGTTTGCACGGTGACGCGCCGATGCCCGGCCGGCCAGTGCGACAGCGCGGCCGCGTACGCGGCGCGAATCGCACGGGCATGGCGGGGCGACTTGAAGATTGCGCTCATGTCCCGCTTTGCTGGAGCAGCATGTCGAGCGACGACATCAGCGCGGCCGTGTCCGCCGGTGTCGCGGTCACGATGATCTTGACCACGCTCGAGGCGGGATCGAACGTGACGTCGATTCGCACGGGGTCGACGTACGATGCGCGGCCTGACGCCATTGCGTGCAGCGACCGCGACAGGTACTGGTGCAGCGACTGCGACGCATCGGGAATGTCGACGATGCTGGTGACACGCACCGCACGCGGCGCGGGCGAGGCCGGCTCCGTCCGGGCGAACGCGGCGAGGTCCGCGTCGAGGATGCGGTATGCACGGCCGACCCGCGTCGCGCGCAGCTTGCCGTCGCGAATGAACCGCAGGACGGTCTTCGGATGGACGCGCAGGCGGGCGGCGGTGTCTTCGACGGTGTGGAACATGAATTGTAGGGTAGGAGATTCCTTTGGCTGTCTTTATTGTTCCATATAAAAAGGACTATAAGGGAACAATTTTGTCATTAATGGGATGTCGCCGGATGGGCGAGACGTTCAGCCGATCCGGGGTGTGCCTGTCCGGAATCGAAAACGCCCCGGCGACCGGCAATGCCGGACGGCGGGGCGTATCGGGGAAAAACGGGCCGGAAATCGGCCGGCATGTTCGATCGATCCGGGCGCGCGTTTACGCGCCGCGCGTCGTCACTTGTCGACGAGCCGTTTCGGCACCGACAGCGCCAGCAGCCCGCCGAGCACGAGGAACCCGGCCAGCATGTACATGCCCGCATCGTTGGCGCCCGTCACCTGCTTGAGCCAGCCCATCAGGTACGGACTCAGGAAGCCGGCGAGGTTGCCGATCGAGTTGATCATCGCGATGCCGGCGGCGGCCGCCGCGCCGCCGAGGAACGCGGTCGGCAGGCTCCAGAACAGCGGTAGCGTCGTCAGGATGCCGATCGTCGCGAGCGTGAGGCCGAGCATCGCGAGCGCCGTCTGGTGCGCCCAGATCACCGACAGCACGAGGCCGATCGCGCCGATCGCGGCCGGAATCGCGAGGTGCCAGCGGCGTTCGCGGTGCTTGTCCGCGCTGCGCGCGATCAGGATCATCGCGACCACCGCGGCCGCATACGGAATCGCGGACAGCAGGCCGATCATGAACGTGTCGGTCACGCCCGTCGCCTTGATGATTGTCGGCAACCAGAAGCCGACGCCGTACAGCCCCATCACGAACGAGAAATAGATCAACGCCATCAGCCACACGCGCGGGCTCGACATCACGGCGCCGAGCGGCAGGTCCTCCTTGGTGGCTTCCTCCGCGTCGACGTTGCGGGCGAGCAGCGCCTTTTCTTCGTCGGTCAGCCACGTCGCCTTCGCGATCCGCTCGTCGAGCGTGAAGAACACGAGCACGCCGGCGAGCACCGACGGGATGCCTTCGAGCAGGAACAGCCATTGCCAGCCGTGCCAGCCGCTGACGCCGTCGAACGCCTTCAGGATGAAGCCCGAGATCGGCCCGCCGATCACGCCGGACAGCGCGACGGCCGTCATGAAGAACGTCGTCATCCGGCCGCGCCGGTGCGCGGGATACCAGTAGGTGAGATAGAGGATCACGCCGGGGAAGAAGCCTGCTTCGGCGACGCCGAGCAGGAAGCGCATCACGTAGAACATCGCGGGCGTCGTGACGAACATCGTCAGGATCGAGATCACGCCCCACGTCGCCATGATGCGGGCGATCCACACGCGGGCGCCTACCCGGTGCAGGATGATGTTGCTCGGCACCTCGAACAGGAAATAGCCGAAGAAGAAGATCCCGGCGCCGAGCCCGTACACGGTATCGCTCAGGTGCAGGTCGCTCGCCATCTGCAGCTTCGCGAACCCGACGTTCACGCGATCGAGATACGCGACCACGTAGCACAGCAGCAGGAGCGGCACGAGCCGCCACGACACCTTGCGGTAGGTTGCTTCCTCGAATGCGCCGGACGAGCCCGGCAGCGACTGCGTCGATGTTGCCATGTTGTCTCCTGTCGATCCGGATGAGCGCTTGCGCGATTGCCTGGATCGGATGCACCGCTGTCCTTGTAGTGGCCGGATCGGGCGCGGTGATGCCCGATCCGGTTTCGTGCGAAGCAATACGGGGCGATCGTGCGGCCGGGTACGACTAGATGCAGCGTCCGCCGTCGACTTCGAGGCAGACGCCGGTGATGAATTCCGCTTCGTCGGATGCCAGGTAAAGCGCGGCGTTCGCGATGTCCTGCGGCGTCGAGAAGCGGCCGAGCGGGATCGTCGCGAGGAAGCGGCGGCGATTGTCCGGGGTGTCCTCGCAGCCCATGAACTCGGTCATCAGCGCGGTTTCGCCGAGCACCGGGTTGATGCAGTTCACGCGGATGCGGTCGGCGCCGAGCTCGGCCGCGAGCGATTTGCTCGCGGTGATCATCGCACCCTTCGTGCTGTTGTACCAGACGAGGCCCGGGCGCGGCCGCACGCCGGCCGTCGACGCGACGTTCACGAACACGCCGCCGCCCTGGGCGCGGAAATACGGGACGAAGGTCTGCACACACCAGAACAGGCTTTTCATGTTGACCGCGTACACGCGGTCGAATTCGGCCTCCGTCACGTCGAGCACGGGCTTGTTGCGGTGCGTGGTACCGGCGTTGTTCACGACGATCTGCACCGCGTGGAAATCGTCGAGCGCGGCCTGCAGCAGCGTGCGCCAGTCGTCCTTTTTCGACACGTCGCCGGCCACCGCGATCGCCTTGCCGCCCGCGAGCGCGATCTCGCTCGCGACGCGCTCGGCCGCCGCGCCGTTCAGGTCGTTGACGACGACGTTCGCGCCTTCGCGCGCGTATGTCTTCGCGATGCCTTCGCCGAACCCCGAGCCGCCGCCCGTGACGATGGCCGTCTTGCCGGTCAACCGCATGGTGTGTCTCCTGTGCAGGTAGTGCGAGTCGTCGTGTGTCGGCGGGCGGCCGGGTGCTAGCGGCCGCCCGTCGCGTGCCGTGCGTTCAGCCGTGCCGGATCGCGATCGTCTTCAGCGCGGTGAAGCCGTACAGCGCCTCGAAGCCTTTCTCGCGGCCATGGCCCGAATGGCCGACGCCGCCGAACGGCAGCTCGACGCCGCCGCCCGCGCCATAGTTGTTGATGAACACCTGGCCCGCGCGCAGGCGCCGCGCAAGACGCATCTGGCGCGCGCCGTCGCGCGTCCAGATGCCCGCGACGAGGCCGTACGGCGTGCCGTTCGCGAGCGCGACGGCTTCGTCCTCGTCGACGAAACGCATCGCCGCGAGCACCGGGCCGAACACTTCCTCCTGCGCGAGCCGGTGCGACGGCGGCACGTCGCGCAACAGCGCGGGCGCCTGATAGAAGCCGCTTTCGGGCGCATCGGCGACGACCTGCCCGTGCGCGGCCATCGGAATGCCGTCGTGCTGCGCGTCGGACAGGAAATCCCACACGCGTTGCTGCTGCTTCGCGTTGATCAGCGGGCCGCAATCGAGATCGGCGCGGCTCGGGCCGACGCGCAGCCCGTTGAACGCGGTGGCGAGACGCTCGACGAGCGGCTCGTACACCGCGCGCTCGATCAGCACGCGGCTGCCGGCCGAGCAGGTCTGCCCGCCGTTCTGCACGATCGCGGACACGAGCACGGGCAGCGCGGCGTCGAGGTCGGCATCGGCGAACACGATTTGCGGCGACTTGCCACCGAGTTCGAGCGTGACCGGCACGTGGTTCTCGGCGGCCATCTGCGTGACCAGCTTGCCGGTGGCCGGCGAACCCGTAAACGAGATGTGGTCGATGCCCGGATGGCGGGCGAGCGCGGCGCCCGCTTCATGGCCGTAGCCGGTGACGATGTTGAGCGCGCCGGCCGGCAGCCCGGCCTCGACGGCGAGTTCGGCGACGCGCAGCACGGACAGGCACGCGTCCTCGGCCGGCTTGACCACGCACGCGTTGCCGGCCGCGAGCGCCGCGCCGACGCTGCGCCCGAAGATCTGCATCGGGTAGTTCCACGGCACGATGTGGCCCGTGACGCCGTGCGGTTCGCGCACCGTCAGCACCGTGTAGCCGGCCTGGTAGGGGAGGGTTTCGCCGTGCAGCTTGTCGGCCGCGCCCGCGTAGAACTCGAAGTAGCGTGCGAGCGCGGCTGCATCGGCGCGCGCCTGCTTCAGCGGCTTGCCGGTATCGCGCGCCTCGATCGCGGCGAGTTCCTCGATCGAATCGGTCACGCGCGCCGACAGCCGCATCAGCACGCGGCCGCGCTCGGCGGCGCTCGCGGCGCCCCATGGGCCTGCGAATGCGTCGCGGGCCGCGGCGACCGCGCGCTCGATGTCGGGCGCGGTGCCGCGCGCGATCGTCGCGAACGGCTGGCCGTCGGACGGATCGACGACCGGGATGGTTTCCAGTTGCGCGGGCAACGTCCATTCGCCCGCGATGAAGTGCTTCGCTTCTTCCATGTCTCCTCCTGTCGACCCGAGTTAGCGCTTCAGCGGTTACTCGGGTCCCATGCATCGCGGTCGACCCGAGTTAGCGCTTCAGCGGTTACTCGGGTCCCATGCATCGCGGTCGACCCAGGTTGGCGCTTCAGCGCTTGCTCGGGTTCCATACCTTGTGATTGACGTGCAACGCAGCCGGCCCGACGCCCGGACATCCGGAACGATTATCGCGCCGATCGTCATCCGGACGCCACCGGTCGATTGGCTATAATGGCGCATTCCTTTTGGGGGACGCCCGCGGCGGCATCGGCCGCGGCGCCCTGTCCCGAATTCCCATCGACCTACAGAGAGTGCTCATGAGCTTCAATCATGTTCCGGCCGGCAAGGACCTGCCGCAAGATTTCAACGTGATCATCGAGATTCCCGCGCAAAGCGATCCGGTGAAGTACGAGGCGGACAAGGAACTGGGCCTCCTCGTCGTCGACCGCTTCATCGGCACGGGCATGCGCTACCCGGTGAACTACGGCTACATTCCGCAGACGCTGTCGGGCGACGGCGATCCGGTCGACGTGCTGGTGATCACGCCGTTCCCGCTGCTGGCCGGCTCGATCGTGCGTTCGCGCGTGCTTGGCATGCTGCAGATGACCGACGAGTCGGGCGTCGACGCGAAGCTGGTCGCGGTGCCGCACGACAAGATCTGCCCGATGACGGCGAACCTGAAGACGATCGACGACGTGCCCGAGTACCTGAAGGACCAGATCAAGCACTTCTTCGAGCAATACAAGGCGCTCGAGAAGGGCAAGTGGGTGAAGGTCGAAGGTTGGGCCGGCATCGAAGCCGCGCACAAGGAAATCACCGACGGCGCCGCGAACTACAAGAAGTAAGCGGCGTGCCGGCCGACGGCCGGTTCGTACGGAACGCAAACCGCGCGTGTCTCCTCAGGAGGCCGCGCGGTTTTGTTTTGCGCGTGCGGTTTTCCGGCGGGCCGGCGGGGACGCAGGCAGGGGCGGGGTGGCCGGTGCATTCTTCGCGCGTTTCGCGCGCGGCGGGGCAACGGACGGAGCGCTCGCAGCGGCCGCTTTCTTGGCCGCTGGACGGCGCCGGGCCGGTGCGGAAGCGGCCTCGTCGCGTACGCTCGCGGTCGGCTTGCCGGCAGTGGCCGGTACCTTCCTTTTCGACGACGCGGAAGAGGGCGAGCCGGTTTTCTTTACCGGTGCGCCACGCGACGAGGTCTTTTTTGCAGCAGCGTTGCCGTCGGCTTTTGCACGTTTCGCGTCCGGTGCGGCTTGATTTGATTGCGTCGACTTCGACTTCGACTTCGACTTCGACGCTGGTGTGCCCTTTGCGGGCTTCGCCGTCTTCGCGGCCGTTGCAGACCCGGCAACTTTCCCGGCCTTCGGCTTTTTCCCGGCGACCTGTTCCGTTGCCGCAGTCTTCGCCGCATCGTCGGTGTTTTCCGTCGGCTCTTTCTTCCGCCCGCGCGCCGTGGCCTTCGTCCCGGCCGTATCTCCGCGCTCGTCGAGCGCGACCGCCGCCGGCAACACCGATTCCAGCGTACGCAAACCCGCCGCCAGCTCGCGCTTTTTCGCGGGCGTGAGCCGCTTCACCCAGTATTCGGCGCGCGACGCGCTCGACCGGTCGGGCAGTGGAAACGACGCGAGCACCGCGCGCGGCTTGCGCGAGCGCGTGTAGCGCGCGCCCTTGCCGGACGCGTGTTCGTCGAAGCGCGCGGCGACATCGGTCGTGATGCCCGTGTAGACGCTGTCGTCGGCGCATTCGATCAGATACAGAAACCAGGACATGGCGGAGCGGCGGGATGCGAAGCCGCCAGTGTCTCAGAAAAAACCGGCGTCAACGCCACCGGTCGCCGTGCCCGTCGCGAAAGCGGCTTGGCGCCGCGCCGAGTTCGCGCGTGAAGAAGCGCGTGAACGCGCTCGTCGAACGGAAGCCGACGCGCACGCCGATCTCGCCGATCGGCAACCGCGTATTGAGCAGCAGGTCGCGTGCCTCGCCGAGCCGCGCCTGCGCGACGAGCGCATGGAAGCCGACGGCTTCGCGATGCAGCCGCCGGCGCAGCGTCCAGCGCGACATCGCGAAGCGCGTGCACACGTGCTGCATCAGCGTATCGGTCGGCACGTCGGCGTCGTCGGCGGTGCGCAGCCAGTCGCGCACGCATTGCTCGACCGACGAGCCGAACGTCGAGCGGGCGCGCACGCGCTCGCGCGCGGCATCGGCGGCATGGCGCTGGATGCCGGCCAGCGGTGCGTTGTAGCGCTCGAACGGCGTGTCGATGTGCGCGGAGCGCAGCACGATGCGGTTGTGCGCGGCATCGAACGAGACCGGCGCACCGAGCATGTCGCGCAGCGCGGCAACGGGCGCGAACGCGCGGCCGGCGAATTCGGCGTCGTCGATGCGCACCTGCGGGTCGTACAGGCGCGCGAGCGCCGCGAGGATCGCGAGGTTCGCGAACGCGCTGCCCGCGTGCCGGCCGTCTCCTTCGTTCACGTAGTCGATCGCGATCGCGTCGCCGTTCTCGTGCGCGAAGACCCAGTCGACGTTGCCGATCAGCTCGCGATAGCGCAGGTAGCCGTGCAACGCGTCGCGCAGCGTCGCCGCGTTGCAGGTGATGCCGGCGAGCTCGGGAAACGGCACGAGCCACGGCACGACCTCCGGCGGCGGGCGATGCCACGACAGCGGCCAGCCGCTCGTCAACTGCATCGCGGCCACGTGCCGGTCGCCCGCGATGCGGCGCGTGTCGTCGGCGAGTTCGGCCGGCCCGATGCCGAGCGTCTCGTAAAGCGGTGCGGGATCGATGCCGTTCGCACGCGCGTCTTCGCACAGCCAGCGGTAGATCCGGACCGATACCGATTTCTGTTGCAACTCCATGTCTGTCTCCCTGTCGTCATGCCGTTCGGGTTTGTCCCCGCTGCGAGAGGTCAACGCATGCTCCTGCCGGTCAAGCGTGGTGACCGGTTGATTTTTAGACTCGGACGCTGGAGTGAGGCGACAAGTACAACAGAACGATTCTGGAGGATCAATGAAAACTTCGCTGTTCCGGTGTTCGACGATTGCGTCCGCGTGCGCGCTCACGGTCCTGCTCGCGTCGTGCGGTGGCGACGACATCCATGCGCCGACCGACCCCGACGCGGCAGCCGACCAGCGCGCGGCCGCGCTCGTCGCGCAACTGACGACCGACGAGAAACTGCAGCTCGTGCATGGCACCGGCATGCCCGCGCTCAGCCTGGGCGGCCCGTTTCCGGCCGACGCGCTGAACGGCGCGAGCTACATCCCGGGCGTGCCGCGGCTCGGCATTCCGGCCGTCAGCAGCGCCGATTCGGCAGGTGGCGTGAACGTGAAGAATGCGCGCGTGACCGCGCTGCCCGCGCCCGTCGCGCTCGCGGCGACGTGGGACCCGGCGCTCGCGGGCACCTACGGCACGCGCATCGCGCTCGAACTGCGCGCGCTCGGTTTCGCGGAAGGGCTCGGCGGCGGCGTGAACCTCGCGCGCGAGCCGCGCAACGGCCGCACCTTCGAATACATGGGCGAGGACCCGGTGCTCGCGGGCACGCTGAGCGCCGCGCGCACGCAGGCCACGCAGGCGCAGAAGGTGATCGCGACGATCAAGCATTTCGCGTTCAACGACCAGGAAACCAACCGGATGACGGTCGATTCGGTCGTCGACGAGCGGACCATGCGCGAGGCCGAGCTGCTCGCATTCGAGATCGGCGTGAAGGACGGCCAGCCGGGCAACGTGATGTGCGCGTACAACAAGCTGAACGGCGTGTATGCGTGCGAGAACCCGTATTTGCTGACGACGGTGCTGAAGAACGAGTGGGGCTTCAAGGGCGTCGTGCAGTCGGACTGGGGCGCGACGCATTCGACGGTCGCGGCCGTGCAGGCCGGGCTCGACGAGGAGCAGCCGGGCGCGGCCGACGACGGCAACGCGCCGCTCGGCTCGTATTTCAATTCGAAGCTGCGCGCGGCGCTGCAGGCCGGCAGCGTGTCGGTCGCGCGGCTGAACGACATGGTGCAGCGCAAGCTGCGCACGCTGATCCGCATCGGCGTGATGGATGCGCCGCCGAAGCCGGGCGGCGCGATCGACGAGGCCGCCGGCAATGCCGACGCGCTCGCGATCGCGCGGCAAGCGGCGGTGCTGCTGAAGAACGCGGCCGCGCCGGGTGACACGCAGCCGGTGCTGCCGCTGGCCGCCGGCACGCTCAAGTCGGTCGTCGTGATCGGCGGGCATGCGGACGCGGGCGTGCTGTCGGGCGGCGGCTCGGGTGCGGTGCCGGCGATCGACGGCAACGCGGTGACGACCTGCCAGCAACCGGCCGACACGCTGTTCGGCGGGTGCGCGACCTGGTACAAGTCCGCGCCGCTCGCGGCGATCCGCGCGAAGGCGCCGAATGCATCGGTCAGCTATCTCGACGGCACCGACGCGAACGCCGCGGCCAGCGCGGCCGCGCTGGCCGATGTCGCGATCGTGTTCGCCACGCAGTGGCAGA
The DNA here is from genome assembly GCF_024730645.1 of Burkholderia sp. EMB26. Taxonomy (NCBI): domain Bacteria; kingdom Pseudomonadati; phylum Pseudomonadota; class Betaproteobacteria; order Burkholderiales; family Burkholderiaceae; genus Burkholderia; species Burkholderia sp. EMB26. Next base: position 2,737,084 of record NZ_CP078070.1, on the reverse strand, counting down.
CTGAGGGGCTCGACCTCGCGAGCCTGTCGCTGCCCGATGCGAAGGCGGACCCGTCCAACCAGCAATACGACCAGAACGCGCTGATCGCCGCGGTCGCCGCGAAGGCCAAGCGCGTGATCGTCGTGCTCGAGAACGGCAGCCCGGTGCTGATGCCGTGGCTCGCGAACGTGCACGGCGTGCTGGACGCGTGGTATCCGGGCGCGCAGGGCGGCCAGGCGATCGCCGACCTGCTGTTCGGCGACGCGAACCCGTCGGGCCGGCTGCCGCTGACGTTCCCGAAGCAGGAGGCCGACCTGCCGCAGCCGACGATCGATCCGTCGAACCTGCGGAACGTCTATGCGGAAGGGCTCGCGTACGGCTATCGCTGGTTCGACGCGAAGGCGATCGAGCCGCTGTTCCCGTTCGGCTACGGGCTGTCGTACACGACGTATGCGTTGTCGGCGATGTCCGCGCAGGCCGACGCAGCGGGCAACGTGACGGTCGGCGTGACGGTGACGAACACGGGCGCGCGCGCCGGTACGCAAACGGTGCAGATCTACGCGGCGCTGCCCGCGTCGCTCGGCGAGCCGCCGAAGCGGCTCGTCGGCTGGACCAAGGTCGCGCTGCAGCCGGGCGAGGCGCGCACGGTCAGCATCGCGGTGCCGGCGCAGCGCTTCGCGGTGTGGGATGCGAGCGCGCACGCATGGCGGATCGGCGCGGGCACGTATGGGCTGTCGGCGGCCGCGTCGTCGCGTGACCCGCAGGCGCTGTCGCAGACGGTGACGCTCGCCGCGCACTGAACCGGCGACGATCGTGCCGTATGCGGCGAGGCCATGCGTGGCTTCGCCGCATGCCGGCGCGCCGGATCGCGCTAGCCGGTGCTGCGCCGGAACGGATCGTGTTCGCGCAGTTCGTCGACGTATGCGTGGATATGCGCGGTCTCGCGTTCGAGAAAGCGCGCGACCGCGTCGGAAAACGCCGGATGCGCGAGCCAGTGCGCGGAATGCGTGACGGTCGGCAGGAAACCGCGCGCAAGCTTGTGCTCGCCCTGCGCGCCGCCTTCGAACGTGTCGAGCCCGGCCTCGATGCAGAATTCGAGCAACTGGTAATAGGCCGTTTCGAAATGCAGGCAGGGCACGTGCTCGATCGCGCCCCAGTAGCGTCCGTACAGCGTGCCGCCGCCGTGTTGGCCGCGCCGATACACGGCAAGCGCGCTCGCGATCGGCTGGCCGTCGGCTTCCGCGATCACGAGCAGCAGGTTCTCGGGCATCGTCGCGCCGATCGTGCGGAAGAAGTCGAGGTTCAGGTACGGGCTCGAATAGTGCTCGCGGTAGGTCTGCCGGTAGCAGCGCGAGAAGAAGCGCCAGTCGGCATCGGTGATGCGGTCGCCGGTGAGCCGCCGGAAGGTCACGCCCGCGTCGTGCACCTTGCGCCGCTCCGCGCGGATGTTCTTGCGCTTCTTCTGCTCGAGCGTGCCGAGGAAATCATCGAAGTGCCGGTAGCCGTCGTTGAGCCAGTGGAACTGTACGCCCTCGCGCAGCATCATCCCCATCGATTCGAGCAGCCGCGCTTCGTCGCCGGTCGGGAACAGCACGTGCAACGACGACACGTCGCTCTGCTCGGCGAACGCGAGCAGCGTGGCCGCGAGCCGGCGGCGCGCGTCGTCGTCGGCCGCGAGCAGCCGCGTGCCCTGCACCGGCGTGAACGGCACCGCGCACAGCAGCTTCGGGTAATAGGGCAGGTCGTTGCGCTGGTACGCGTCGGCCCACGCCCAGTCGAACACGTATTCGCCGTACGAATGCTGTTTCGCGTAGACGGGCGCGGCGGCCGCGAGGCGGCCGGTGCCCGCGTCGGTCAGCGTGACGAAGTGCGGCGACCAGCCGGTGTCGTCCACCGCGCAGCGCGCGACGTGCAGCGCGTCGAGGAATTCGTGGCGCAGGAACGGCGTGGGCTGCGCGTCGCGCGCGAGCAGTGCGTTCCATTCGTCGGCCGGCACCTCGGCGGGGGACGACAGGATGCCCGTGCGATAATCGATGCGTTCGTGTTTCAAGCGTGAATCCGTACCGTTGGATGTTGCCGGATGCGGGCCGCCGTGGCCCGCGCCCGGATCGATTTCGTCAGCCGTTCAAGGCGCGCCGCCGGGTTGCGCCGCTCCCGCCATGAAGACCCGACTCGCTCTCGCCCAGATCAACGTCACCGTCGGCGATTTCGCCGGCAACGTCGCGCGGATCGTCGCGGCCGCACGCGCCGCGCACAACGATGGTGCGCAACTGATGGTCGCCCCCGAACTCGCGCTGTCCGGCTATCCGCCCGAAGACCTGCTGCTGCGGCCCGCGTTCTACGCGGCCGCCGCCGCCGCGCTCGACGCGCTCGCCGACGCGCTGAAGGCGTTCGACGGGCTCGCGGTGCTGGTCGGCCATCCGTTGCGCGGTGCGGGCAGCGGTGCGGGCAGCGGTCCGGGCGCGTCAGCCGTCGATGGTAATGCAAACCGCCCGATCGAGCGCGGCGTGCCGCCCACCGACACCTTCAACGCGGTGTCGCTGATCGTCGGCGGCGAGATCGTCGGCACCTACCGCAAGCAGGACCTGCCGAACGCCGAGGTGTTCGACGAGAAGCGCTACTTCGCGACCGACACCGAGCCGCTCGTGTTCGAGCTGAACGGCGTGAAATACGGCGTGATCATCTGCGAGGACGCGTGGCATGCGTCGGCCGCGCAGATCGCGAAGGCGGCCGGCGCGCAGGTGCTGCTGATCCCGAACGGCTCGCCGTATCACCTGAACAAGGAGGCGGTGCGCATCGACATCCTGCGCGCGCGGATTCGCGAGACCGGCTTGCCGATGGTGTACGTGAACCTCGTCGGCGGCCAGGACGAGCTCGTGTTCGACGGCGGGTCGTTCGTGCTCGACGGCGCGGGCGCGCTCGTCGCGAAGATGCCGCAGTTCGACGAAGGGCACGCGATCGTCGAATTCGACGGCGCGCGGCCGCTGCCCGGCGCGATCGCGCCCGAGCTGTCGACGGACGCGCAGGTGTATCGCGCGCTGGTGACCGGTGTGCGCGACTACATCGGCAAGAACGGTTTTCCCGGCGTGCTGATCGGGCTGTCGGGCGGCGTCGATTCGGCGCTGGTGCTGGCCGTCGCATGCGATGCGCTCGGGCCCGAGCGCGTGCGCGCGGTGATGATGCCGTCGCGCTTCACGGCCGACATCTCGACGACGGACGCGGCGGAGATGGCGCGGCGCGTCGGCGTGCGCTACGACGAGATCGCGATCGCGCCGATGTTCGATGCGTTCCGCGCCGCGCTCGCCGGCGAATTCGCGGGCCGCGCGGAAGACGCGACGGAGGAGAACATCCAGGCGCGCATTCGCGGCACGCTGCTGATGGCGCTGTCGAACAAGTTCGGCTCGATCGTGCTGACGACCGGCAACAAGAGCGAGATGGCGGTCGGCTACTGCACACTGTACGGCGACATGGCCGGCGGTTTCGCGGTGATCAAGGACATCGCGAAGACGCTCGTGTACCGGCTGTGCCGCTATCGCAACGCAACGGCCGACTACGGGCTGCGCGACGTGATTCCCGAGCGGATCCTGACGCGCGCGCCGTCGGCCGAGCTGCGCGAGAACCAGACCGACCAGGACAGCCTGCCGCCGTACGACGTGCTCGACGCGATCATGCGGATGTACATGGAAGAAGACCGGCCGCTCGCCGAGATCGTCGCGGCCGGTTACGCGCAGGCCGACGTCGAGCGCGTGACGCGGCTCATCAAGATCAACGAATACAAGCGCCGCCAGGCGCCGATCGGCATCCGCGTCACGCATCGCGCATTCGGGCGCGACTGGCGCTACCCGATCACGTCACGCTTCACCGAACGGCTCGATTGAGCGGTGCTGGGCCGGATGCGGCCCGCCGGCTTACAATCGGGATCGCGATTTTTCATCCAAACGAGCATTGAGGGACAACCATCATGAAACGCATCACCGCCATCATCAAGCCGTTCAAGCTGGACGAAGTCCGCGAAGCGCTCGCCGAAGTGGGTCTCACGGGCCTGACCGTGACGGAAGTGAAGGGCTTCGGCCGCCAGAAGGGCCATACCGAGCTGTATCGCGGCGCCGAATACGTCGTCGACTTCCTGCCGAAGATGAAGATCGAGGTGGTCGTCGCGGAAGCGCAGGTCGATCAGGTGATCGACGCGGTGATCGGTGCGGCGCGCACCGGCAAGATCGGCGACGGCAAGATCTTCGTGTCGGACGTCGAGCGCGTGATCCGCATTCGCACCGGCGAAGAGAACGAAGCGGCCGTCTGAGCGCCGCATTCGTCGATCGGCGCGGCAGGCCCGAGCCGGCCCGCCAAGAAAAAACGGTGCGGATACCCGTCTGGGTACCGCACCGATACGCGCCTCTCGCAGCAGCGTGGAAAGTGTTGTCGAATCGTTCTTTGACGGCGCCTGATCAGAACAGGTGCTGGATACCGGCGTAGACGCCGGTCTGGCTGCCGCCCGGATGCGGGTTGCCGGTCGACACGGCCGTACCGGCGCCGTTCGCGTTCAGGCCGAAGTTGGCCGTCGAGCTGTTGCGCACCGTCGCGACCTGGACGTCGAACAGCGTGCGCTTCGAGATGTTGTACGAGCCGCCGACCGTGTAGATGTTCGCGTTGCCGCCGCCATGGTTCGCGTTCACGTGATACACGGCTGCGATCAGCGCCGCCGCCGGCGTGGCCTGCCACGTCACGCCGCCCCAGACCTGTTGCGTACCCGTCACGCCGGCGTTCACTGCGGGTCCGCCGCTGCCGTCGGCGCGCGATGCCTGGTAGGCCGCCTGGACCTTGAACTGGCCGAGGAACACGTTCACGCCCGCGAAGTATTCACGCGAGTAGTTGAACACGTCCGAGAAGCGGCCGTTGCTGTCGCGCGTTTCGTCATAGATACCGCGCAACTGGAACAGCGAATTCGTGTAGGTAACCTGACCGCCCATTGCACGGCCCGGTTGGCCGGCCGTCGTGTTGCCGTTGAAGCTGGTCGAGTTCGAGAACGAGAACTGGCCGTAGAAGTCGAGGCCGTACAGCGACGGCGACTGGTACGACACGTTGTTGCTGGTCTTGTTCCAGTTGCGGCCGCGCACCAGCGAGGCCGTCGACCAGGCCGACTGGCCGAACGGGTCGAAGTCCCACACGCCGTTGGCGATCGCGAGCTCGCGACCCAACAGCAGCGTACCGTAGCGGTCGTTCGAGATACCGACGGTCGCGAAACGATCCCAGATCGAGCCGCTGAAGCCGCCGTTCATCGTGTTGAACGCACCTTCGAGGTGGAACAGGATCTTGTTGCCGCCGCCGATGTCTTCGCTGCCCTTCAAGCCCCACAGGCTCGTGCCCCAGTCGCCGCTTTCCGCGCGCACTTGGTGGCCGTTTTGCAGGCCGTTCAGGTACTCAAGGCCTGCGTCCAGGCGGCCATACAGCGTGACGCTGCTCTGTGCGTGCGCCGTCACCACCCCAGCAGCCATCAGCGCGGCCGCGACCAAAGCTTTCTTCATCGTCTCCTCCATACCCTGTCAAAAAGTCAACCCAGAACTGCACGAGATGCCCGGCGCGGCACGCACCGGGCAAAAGCGGGATAACCAGGGAGACCTCGTGCAGGGCCGGTAAGCGCGGCACGCGGGCAAGCGGACGGAAAACCCGTTGAGCGGTCCCGCGCAGCCGGGTCGGCCTGCGGGTCTCCTTGTAGTGTCGTGAAGCTAAACTACATTTCACGAACTTCGTTTTGCTACTTTGGTTACTAATTTAGCAAAAATACAATTTTGTGGCGATGGAAATCGTTGTTTGACTAACCGCTGTCGCCAAATTGCCATGCAACACGGTGCGCGACAGCGGACCCAAGGGTTCCCGATTACCGGAAAACCCTTGTGCCACAAGGGAGACATGGATTCCGCGGGCGTGGGTCAAGGATTGCCACTATTGACGTTCCAAAGGCGCCGGCGTAAGCGCGAAAGTCGCGAAATTGGTAAGTATTTCGTAATGATTCGGGCGATTGCCGTCAGCGCCGATCGACGCTGGCGATGCCCGTTCCGCCACGCGCCGCGCTTAGTCGGGGCTCGGCCGCGCGTCGAGCAGCTGCGCGCGAATCCAGCGGTGCGCATCGGTGCGCGCATGCTTCGCGTGCGAGTAGATTTTCACCGTGTAGCGCGGGATCTCGAATGGTGCGGGGAAGATGCGGATCGGCGCTGCATGCCGCAGCGCCTGCGCGGCGCGGTTCGGCACGGTCATCAGGAGTGCCGACTCCGCGATCACGAACGGCGCGGCCAGCACGGTCGGCAACTGCACGGCCACGTGCCGTGCGAGGCCGAGCCGGTCGAGCACGTAGTCGACCACGCCGCGCGACTCGTTCCACGGCGTGACGACGACGTGGCGGGCCGCCAGATACTGGTCGAGCGTCAGCCGCCGGCGGATCTCCGGATGCGCGGCGCTCGCGATCACGACGTAGTCGTCGGAAAACCAGTCGAAATCCTCGATGCCGGGCGCGTCGGCGGCCGTTTCCTCGTGGTAGCCGAGCGCGAAGTCGATCCGGCCGGCCGCGAGCGCGTCGACGGAAATCTTGCGGTCCGAATGCACGACGCGGATCCGCAGGCGCGGCGCGACGTGCTGGATGCGGGCCAGGAACGCCGGCAGTACCGCGAACGCGGTGTAGTCGGTCGCGGCGAACACGAACGTCCGGTCGCTTTGCGCGGGATCGAAGCGGCGTGCGCGGGCGAGCCCCTTCGACATCGCGTCGAGCGCGTCGCCGGCCCACGTGGCGATGTCGTCGGCGCGCACGGTCGGCTGCATCTCGTTGCCGAGGCGCACGAACAGCGCATCGCCGATCGCGTCGCGCAGCCGTGCGAGCGCGTGGCTCAACGCCGACGGGCTCAACGCGAGCTCGTGCGCGGCCGCCGCGACCGACCGGTGGCGATACAGCGCGTCGAATACGAGCAGCAGGTTCAGGTCGAGGCGGCGCAGATCGGGATGCATCATGTTCAGGTCTGGATGAAGAAACTGCACTTCCTGCAGGCAGGACGTGAACGTAGCATGCTGGTTCGAACGGCGCCAGCGCGGGTGCGCGGCGCCGCTTTCCCTTTTCATATCCGGGCCGGAGGAGGGCTCAACCCGTGCAAATCGATATCCGTTCCGCCACCGTCGCCGACGTGCCGCTGATCCTGCGCTTCATCACCGAACTGGCCGTCTACGAGAAGGCCGAGCACGAAGTCGTCGCGACGCCCGCATCGCTCGAACGCAGCCTGTTCGGCGAAGGCTCGCCGGCGCGTGCGCTGATGTGCGAGGTCGATGGGGAGCCGGCCGGCTTCGCCGTGTATTTCTTCTCGTATTCGACGTGGCTCGCGCGGCAGGGGTTGTATCTGGAGGACCTGTACGTGTCGCCCCGTTTTCGCGGCGCCGGCGCGGGGCTGCGGCTGCTGAAGGCGCTCGCGCGGATCGCGGTCGAGTCGGGCTGCGGGCGTTTCGAATGGAGCGTGCTCGACTGGAACGAGCCGGCGATCCGCTTCTACGAGCGCGTCGGCGCGGCGCCGCAGAGCGAATGGGTGCGTTACCGGCTGGCGGGCGACGCACTGCGCGCGTTTGCCGACGGCACGCCGGTGAGCGCCGCGTAAACGCGAAACGGGCGCCGCGCGGCGAACCGCGAGGCGCCCGTTCGGGCGTCGTGCGTGACGGACGCGTTACTTGAGGCTGCCTGACAGGAACCCGCGCAGGCGCTCGCTCTTCGGATTGGCGAACACCTCGGCCGGCACGCCTTCTTCCTCGACGCGGCCCTGGTGCAGGAACATCACGTGATTCGACACGTTGCGCGCGAAGCCCATCTCGTGCGTGACGACGATCATCGTGCGGCCTTCCTCGGCCAGCTTCTGCATGACCTTCAGCACTTCGCCGACGAGCTCCGGATCGAGCGCGGACGTCGGTTCGTCGAACAGCATCACGTCCGGATGCATCGCGAGCGCCCGCGCGATCGCCACGCGCTGCTGCTGGCCGCCCGACAGATGCGACGGATACTGCTTCTCGACGCGCGGCGCGAGGCCGACCTTCTCGAGATACTCGCGCGCACGGTCTTCCGCTTCCTTCTTCGGAATGCCGAGCACGTTCACCGGGGCTTCCATCACGTTCTCGATCACGTTCATGTGCGACCAGAGATTGAAGTGCTGGAACACCATCGACAGCTTGGTGCGCACGCGCTGCAGTTGCTTCGAGTCGGCCGCGCGCAGCGCGCCCGTCTTGTCGAGCGCGGTGCGTACTTCCTCGCCGTCGACGAAGATGCGGCCCGCGTTCGGTTGCTCGAGGAAGTTGATACAGCGCAGCATCGTGCTCTTGCCGGAGCCGGACGAGCCGATCACGCTGATCACGTCGCCCGAGTTCGCCTTCAGCGACACGCCTTTGAGCACCTCGTTGTCGCCGTACCGCTTGTGGAGATCGTCGACGAAAAGCTTCTGGGTCTGGGAATTCATCAATAGTCCTGCGAAAACTTACTTGCCTTGCGGGCGCAGATACGCGAGCCAGCGGCGCTCGGCCTGGCGGAACAGCCACACGAGCGTGAACGAGATCACGAGGTAGAGCAGGGCGGCGATGCCGAACGCGTGGAACGACATGTAGGTCGCCGAGTTCACGTCGCGCGCGATCTTCAGGATGTCCGGCACGGTCGCGGTGAAGGCCACCGTCGTCGCGTGCAGCATCAGGATCACTTCGTTGCTGTAGAGCGGCAGCGCGCGGCGCAGCGCCGACGGCAGGATCACGCGGCGATACATCGTGAACGTGGACATTCCGTATGCGCGCGCGGCTTCGATCTCGCCGTACGACGTCGCCTTGATCGCGCCCGCGAAGATTTCGGTGGTGTACGCGCAGGTGTTCAGCGTGAATGCGAGCAGCGTGCAGTGCATCCCGTCGCGGAAGAACGCGTCGAGCATCGGCGTGCCGCGCACGGCCTGCAGGCTGTAGAGGCCTGTGTAGCAGAGCAGCAATTGCACGTAGAGCGGCGTGCCGCGGAACACGTACGTGTACAGCCACACCGCGCCCGACAGCCACTTCCGCTTCGACACGCGCGCGACGGCGAGCGGCACCGACAGGCAGAAGCCGAGGCCGATCGACACGACCAGCAGCCACAGCGTGATCGCGACACCGGTGATGCGATAACCGTCGGTGTAGAGATAGTTGCGCCAGTATTCTTGGATGAGTTCGATCATAGGTCAGCCTTGCGGACACCGGTCGAGTAGCGCTTTTCGAGCCACATCAGCACGAAGTTCGAGATCGTCGTGATGGCGAGGTAGACCGCTCCCGCGATCAGCGTGAAGAAGAAGAACCGCAGCGTGCCCTTGCCGGCGTCCTGCGACGCCTTCACGACGTCCGCCAGGCCGATGATCGACACGAGTGCGGTCGACTTCACGAGCACCTGCCAGTTGTTGCCGATGCCCGGCAGCGCGAAGCGCATCATCTGCGGGAACATGATCCGCGTGAACACCTGCCAGTTCGTCATCCCGTACGCGCTGCCGGCCTCGAGCTGGCCGCGCGGCACGGACAGGAATGCGCCGCGGAACGTCTCGGTGAAGTACGCGCCGTAGATGAAGCCGAGCACGAGCACGCCGGCGAGGAACGGGTCGATGTCGATCTGGTCCCAACCGAGTGCATCGGTCGCCATGTTCAGCCAGATCTGCAGGCTGTAGAACAGCAGCAGCATCAGCACCAGATCGGGGACGCCCCGGATCAGCGTCGTGTAGATGGTGCCGACGCCGTTCGTCACGCGGTTGCGCGACAGCTTCGCGCCGGCGCCGAGCAGCCCCAGCAGGAACGACAGCGCAAGCGAAAGCACCGCCAGCTTGACGGTTTGCCAGGTGCCAGCGAGGATCAGCGGGCCGTAACCTTGTAGAAACATATGTGGTCCCTGGTGTGGTCCCTGAGGGCGCACGCAGTGCGCCGCGAAAGACGCGCCCGCCAAGCTGCGCGGAACGCCCCGTACGTATCATGACCGTCCGCCCCGGCAACGGTGCCAGGCCTGCCCGTCGCGCGAGCGGCGGGCAAGGGGGCGGGCGGCGCGTGGTTGACTGCCTGTACTGCGCGGCCGCGGGGCCGCCCCCGCATCCGCTGCTTCTCGTCGTCGGCGTTCAGCGGGCCGGCGCCGAATAGACGCTGAACGAGAAGTACTTGTGCGACAGCCGGTCGTACGTGCCGTCCTTGTGCATGTCGGCCAGCGCCCGGTTGATCTTGAGCTTCAGATCGGTATCTTCCTTGCGCAGGCCGATCGCGGTGCCGTCGCCGATCGTCTTCGGATCCTTCACTTCCGGGCCGGCGAACGCGAAACCCTTGCCGCGCGGCGTGCGCAGGAAGCCGTAGTCGGCCTGCAACTCGTCCTGCAGCGTCGCGTCGAGGCGCCCCGAGCCGAGATCGGCATAGACCTGGTCCTGGTTCTGGTAAGGAATGATCGTCACGCCCTGCGGTTCCCAGTACGCTTTCGCGAAGGTCTCCTGCGTCGAGCCCTGCTCGACGCCGACGCGCTTGCCTTTCAGCGACGCGACCGTCGGCAGCAGCGGCGAGCCGGTCTTCGCGATCATCCGCGCGGGCGCGTCGTACACCTTGTCGGAGAAGTCGATCTGTTCGCGGCGCTTGTCCGTGACGGTCAGCGACGACACGATGACGTCGTACTTCTTCGCCTTCAGCGCCGGAATGATCCCGTCGAGATCCTGCGCCACCCACACGCATTTCACGTTGATCCGCTTGCAGATTTCCTTGGTGAGATCCACGTCGAAACCGACGATCTCGCCGCTCGGTGCGGTCGACTCGAACGGCGGGTAGCTGGCATCGACGCCGATCCGCACGGTCTTCCACTCCTTCGCGAAGGCGCTGCCCGCCACGAGGGCGAGGGCGGCGCACAGGGCGGCCTTCTTCATTTCCATCCTTCTGTTGCTGACTTTCCGGGGGCGCTCGCGGCCGGTCGGACCGGGCGCCGCGGCGTATTCTAGACGGCCAAAAATCGCCGATCGGCGCTCTGGCGCTGGCGGCCGCCGGAACGGCGAACGCCAAAAGGGCGGTATTTTACCCGAACGCGATATCCGGAAAACGGCAATCCGGCGCGATCGACCGATTCCTCGATTCGGCTGTTGCGGCAATCGTGGTATTCGCAACGAATATTTTGGCAATTGTTTGCGCGGGTGCAACGATGCGGTGCGCCGGCGGCGGATTGTGGCGCTTTCGGTCTCCCCCTACAGTGGAGGTAAACCCGAACAGAACATCTGCGCCCCCGAGCGTCCTCCCCAATGTTCCAGATCCTGCGCGCCGAAGACCGCTGCCGCACGCGCCACGGCTGGCTCGAATCGAGTCACAGCTTTTCGTCCGCCTGCCACACCGAGCATGCGCCGGTACGTCCGCCCATTGGTGCGCTGTGCGTGTTGAGCGAGGACCTGATCGCACCGACGCGCGGCTTCGGGATGCAGCCGCGCCGCGACGTGGAGATCGTCACGTACGTGCTGGATGGCGCGCTCGCGCATCGCGACAGCCTCGGCTGCGGCGCGATCGTCCGGCCCGGCGGCATCCAGCGGATGAGCGCCGGCACGGGGCTCCAGCACAGCGAAACCAACGCATCGCGCGACCGGCCGCTGCATCTGCTGCAGATCTGGCTGCAGCCGGCCGAGCCGGGCGGGCGGCCCGGCTACGAGGAACGGCGCTTCGCCGACGACGAGAAGCGCGGCCGGCTCAGGCTCGTCGCGGCGCCCGACGGCGGCGACGGCGCGCTGTCGATGCGGGCCGACGCCCGCATCTTCGCGGGACTGATCGACGGCGACGAGACGGCGGCGTTCGACGTGCCGGCCGGGCGCAGCGTCTATGTGCACGTGGCGCGCGGCGAGGTCGAGGTCAACGGCCGCGCGCTGGCCGCCGGCGACGGCGCGCGGATCGGCGGCGTGGACGCGGTGGCGTTCGCGCGCGGCCGGACCGCCGAGGTGCTGCTGTTCGACGTCGCCTGAAATGAAAAAGGGGACGCAGGCCGGTGCCTGCGTCCCCGTTCGAGGCCGCTGCGGGAGCGGCCCGCCGGCTTACTGCGCCGGCGCCGATGCGCCCTTGGCGACCGCGCGGTGCTGTTCCCAGCGCTCCTTCATCTTCTCGTGGCGCTGTTCCATCTTCGCGAACTGCTGCTTGAGCGCCGTGCTGACCATCGTCTTCTGCGAGTCGTTCAGCCCGTTGTAGAACGTGAGCCACGCGGCGGACGTCTGCTCGCGCAGTTGCGCGTTCTGCTGCTCGGCCTGCTGGCGCGCCGAATGCATCGCGCTCAGGTCCAGGATCGGCTGGTTCTGCTGTGCCTTGAACTGCTCGCGCATCTGCTCGTGGCTCTTGCGCATCGCGTCACGGTTCTGCTTCATCGTGTTGACGGCCGCCTGCCACTGCTGTTCCTGCGACGCGTTGAGCTTCAGCTGGTCGTGCAGTTTCATGATCGCGCCGAACGGGCCGCCTTCGTGCCCGCCGTGCATCCGGTGCATGCCGGGGCCGCCCGGCGGCGGCATGTCGTCGGGCGGCGCGGCATGCGCGGTGCCGAATGCGAGAGCGAGCACGGTGGCGGCCGCGATGGCCACGCGGGAAGTCTTCTTATACATTTCAGAAACTCCTTGTATCCAAAGGGTCCGGCGATGCGGCGCCGGGAAAGTCGGGTGCCGCATCCGGTAAGACGCAGGTTAGCGATGCAGGCCCCGGCGGGTGTTACGCGGGGTGGCGGCCCGGTTACCGAGCATTACAGTTCCCTTGCGCGGTAACCCGCAGTAACCCTTTCGTCCCTTTGTTTCGTTCTTCGACTCCGCCCTCGCGCGGTAAACTTCGAGCCATGACTACCCAGATCCTCATCGTCGACGACGACCAAGAACTCCGAGACCTGCTGCGCGACTATCTCGTGCGCCAGGGGATGGAAGTGTCCGTGCTGCACGACGCGGCGACGCTCGAGAAGCGCCTCGAGCGCGAGCGGCCCGACCTGATCGTGCTGGACCTGATGATGCCGGGCGTGGACGGCCTGACCGCGCTGCGCCAGTTGCGCGCGGCCGGCGACGACATCCCCGTGATCATGCTGACCGCGCGGGCGGACGACGTCGACCGCATCGTCGGGCTCGAGCTCGGTGCGGACGACTACCTCGGCAAGCCGTTCAACCCGCGCGAGTTGCTCGCACGCGTGCAGGCCGTGCTGCGCCGCCGCCGCGCGACGCCGTCGGCGGCCGCGCCCGAGCAGCGCGAGCCGTTCGCGTTCGGCCGCTTCCTGCTCGACTTCCAGGCGCGCACGCTGTCGGTCGACGGCAAGCCGGCCACGCTGTCGAGCAGCGAATTCGCGCTGCTGAAGATATTCGTGAACCATGCGCTGCGCACGCTCACGCGCGAGCGGCTGCTCGAGCTGCTGCACGGGCCCGAGTACGACGGCACCGACCGCGGCATCGACGTCCAGGTGTGGCGCCTGCGCCGCATCCTCGAAACGGATCCGTCGACGCCGCGCTTCATCCAGACGGTCCGCGGGCGCGGCTACGTGTTCGTGCCCGACGGCGAGGCTCATGCGCAAACCCATTGATTCGCTGTTCGGGCGGCTGGCGCTGCTCGTCGTCGGTGTCCTGCTCCTGTCGCACTTCGCGTGGTTCTTCGCGATGCGGCTCGAGCGCAACCAGATGCAGACGCGTTACGCGGTCGAGGAGGCCGCGTTCCTCGTCGATGCGGTGCGCCAGCACGTCGAGCGCACGCCCGACCAGCCGTTGCCGTCGCGCGTGCGGCTCGTGGCGCCCGACAGCCCCGATGTGCCGAAGGGCGGCGATTCGGGGTTGCCGCCGCCGCTGAAGCGGTTCCGCGACGACGTGAGCGAGCGCATGCCGCCCGGCACGCAGGTCGAGATCGGTACGCCCGGCCATCCGCCGGTGCTGTGGGTGAAGGAGCCGGCCGACCGCAACTGGATCGTGGTGCCGGTGCAGCCGCTGCGGCCGCCGCGCTCGCTCGACCGGATGCTGCTGTGGCTCGGCACGATCTTCTCGGCCGGCGTGATCGCCGCGCTGTTCGCGGCCTGGCAGTTGCAGCAGCCGCTGCGCTCGCTCGCACGTGCGGTCGCGCGTTTCGGCCGCGGGCAGCCGGTGCCGCCGCTGCGCGAACGCGGCCCGCGCGAGCTGCGCCAGCTCACGCACGGCTTCAACCAGATGGTGGAACAGGTGTCGCAGGCCGAAAGCGATCGCGCGGTGATGCTGGCCGGCGTCGCGCACGACCTGCGCACGCCGCTTGCGCGGATGCGCCTGCGCGCGGAAATGATGGACGACGCACGGCTGCGCGACGGCGTCGTGCGCGACGTCGACTCGATGTCGCACATCGTCGACCAGTTCCTGGTGTTTGCGCATGGCGGGGCCGACCGCAGCGAGCCGGTGCCGGTCGACCAGGCGTGCGAGCGGATCGCGCGCAGCTATCGTGCGGTCGCGCCGAACGCGCCAGCGGTCCAGACGCGGCTGGAGGCCGATCCCGGCTTCCGGCTGCCGACGGCGACGCTCGACCGGATCCTGTCGAACCTGCTGGACAACGCGCATGCGTACGGCGCGCCGCCGGTGGTCGTCGAGACGGCCCGCACGCCGACGGGCTACGTGTTGTCGGTCAGCGACAGCGGCGGCGGCATCGCACCGCGCGACCTCGCGGCCGCCACGCGGCCGTTCGTGCGGCTCGACCCGGCACGCGGCGGGAACGGCCACAGCGGGCTCGGGCTCGCGATCGTCGAGCGGCTGGTGCTCAGGCTGGGGGGCGCGTGCGACATCGGCAATCGCCCCGAAGGCGGCCTGCGGGTATCGATGACGTTTCCGTTCGAGGCCGTGCCGAAGGACGAACCCCACGCCGAGGCCGCCTGAGCGGCCGCGGCGCCTGCCCGGCCGGGCAGGCGCCGCGCGGCTTCATTCGCCGAACAGCGTGCCGAGCGTCTCGGCCGCGTTGCTGTCGATCGTGTTGTAGGTCACCGTGGTGGCCTCGAAGATATAGACGGTCGTATACCGGCCGAGGCGCTCCAGGATTTCCTCCTGCAGCGATTCCGGCACGACGTTCATGTTCAGGTACCACGCCGTAGACGACAGCCGCGTCTGGAACGACCCGTACTCCTGCATGAGTTCATAGAACGCGTCGGCATCCTGATCGCGACAGACGATCACCAAGTTTCCTGCCATTCCCTTCCTCCCGCTCGTCGGTCGATCCCCGGGGCCTGTATACAGAGGGCGCGTGCGCATGGCAGCGGCACCGCCGACACGAACCCGGGGGCTAGCCCCGATCATACCTGCTTCGTCGTATCCGGCTGCTGATGCCGGACACGGTTTGTGCCCGCGTGCGGCGGGCGGGTTCACGGCCGGGCCGGATCACGGCATAATTCGGGCCTGCGTGCCGGCCGCAGGACTGCGGCCGGGCTGTTCCGTACCGCGCGCCCGCCATCCGCCCACGCGCCGGGCACGATCCATGCGCTGCCTGCGCCGTCCCCGGACGGTTGTACCTGAAATACAGGTTGGTGTAGTGTCGTGCCGTCGCGGCCTGACTCGCCCGGCCGCGGCAGCGCATGCGCGCACGGCGCGCCGCGTGCGCGAGATCGCCAGTCAATCGAATTACCGCGCCCGTGCGCTTTGCCATGAATCAACATCGACTGCCGGCTTCGTTCGGCCTTACCGGGGAGGGCGCCTGATGAACGTCGGATTCTTCAATCCGAACCGGACCGCCAACGCATCCGCGTGGCGCGTGTTGCCGAACCGGTGGGACTTCATCGCATTTCCGCTGATCATCTGCCTGATCGCGATGGCGGTGGTCGGCTTTCACGAAACGATGGCGCCGATCGGCGTGCTGCAGACGCAGAAGATCTCGCTCGATCCGTCGAACCTGCCCGAATACGCGCTGCGCACCACGCTGCGGATGCTCGCCGCGATGGTCGCATCGCTCGCGTTCACGCTCGTCTACGGCACGCTCGCGGCCAAGAGCCGCCGCGCGGGCATGGTGCTGATCCCGATCCTCGACATCCTGCAGTCGGTGCCGGTGCTCGGCTTCATCTCGTTTACGGTCACGTTCTTCCTCGCGCTGTTCCCGAGCCGCGTGCTCGGCGCCGAGCTGGCCGCGATCTTCGCGATCTTCACGAGCCAGGCGTGGAACATGACGTTCAGCTTCTACCAGTCGCTGCGCACGGTGCCGCGCGACCTGGACGAAGTGTCGCGCGGCTTCCACCTGACGTCCTGGCAGCGCTTCTGGAAGCTCGAAGTGCCGTTTTCGATGCCGGGCCTGATCTGGAACATGATGATGTCGATGTCGGGCGGCTGGTTCTTCGTCGTCGCGTCGGAGGCGATCACCGTCGGCAACCAGACGATCACGCTGCCGGGCATCGGCGCGTATCTCGCGCAGGCCATCTCCGACAAGAACTTCGGCGCGATCGGCTGGGTGATCCTGACGATGACGGTCGTGATCCTCGCGTATGACCAGTTCCTGTTCCGCCCGCTCATCGCGTGGGCCGACAAGTTCCGGATGGAGAACACCGCGTCGGGCGATGCGCCGCAGTCGTGGCTGCTCGACCTCGTGCGCCGCACGCGGCTGATCCATCAGTTGCTCGTGCCGGCCGGCTGGTTCTTCGCGAAGGCCGCGCGGATCCCGCTGCGCCTGCCGCTGTCGGGCGCGATGCGTTTCACGCTGCCGAAAGTCGAGAAGAAGGCGTCGCGCACGGTCGACATCGCATGGGCCGGGCTCGTGCTGATCGGCACGGCCTACATCGTGTGGCGCGTCGTCAGCTTCGTCGCGACCGGCGTGACGATGGCCGAGGTTGGCCACGTGCTGGTGCTCGGCCTCATCACGCTGCTGCGCGTGGTCGTGCTGATCTCGATCGCGTCGGTGATCTGGGTGCCGATCGGCGTGTGGGTCGGGCTGCGCCCGAAACTGGCCGAGAAGCTGCAACCGCTCGCGCAGTTCCTCGCCGCGTTCCCGGCCAACCTGCTGTTCCCGGTGTTCGTGATCGTGATCGCGCGCTTCCACCTGAACGCGGACATCTGGCTGTCGCCGCTGATCGTGCTCGGCACGCAGTGGTATATCCTGTTCAACGTGATCGCCGGTGCAACGTCCTACCCGAACGACTATCGCGAAGCGGCGACCAACTTCCGCATCCGCGGCTGGCAGTGGTGGCGCCAGGCGATCCTGCCCGGCATCTTCCCGTACTACGTGACGGGCGCGATCACCGCCTCGGGCGGCGCGTGGAACGCGAGCATCGTGTCGGAAGCCGTGCAGTGGGGCAGCACCAAGATCGAGGCGCACGGCCTCGGCGCCTACATCGCGCAGACCACCGCCGCCGGCGATTTTCCGAAGATCATCCTGGGCATCGCCGTGATGTCCCTGTTCGTCACCCTGTTCAACCGCCTGCTGTGGCGCCCGCTGTATGCCTTCGCCGAAGCGAAGCTGCGGCTCGACTGAGACCGATTGAGAGCGAAACGCGATGCACAATCCGAATGCTGTAAACGCCCCCGTCCAGACGTCCCAGCCCCCGCGCCTCGGTGAAGAAATCCTGCGCGTCGATCATGTCTGCCGCGGCTTCAACAAGACGCAGGGCGAACTGCTCGTGCTCGACGACGCGAACCTGTCGCTGCGCGAAGGCGAGATCGTCGGCCTGCTCGGCCGCTCGGGCTCGGGCAAATCGACGCTGTTGCGCATCATCGCCGGCCTGATCGAGCCGACCGGCGGCGAAGTGACCTACCTCGGCAAGCCGCTGCGCGGCCCGGCCGAAGGCGTCGCGATGGTGTTCCAGACCTTCGCGCTGTTCCCGTGGCTGACCGTGTTGCAGAACGTGGAAGCCGGGCTGGAAGCGCTCGGCGTCGGCGCACGTGAGCGGCGCGAGCGTGCGCTCGCCGCGATCGACCTGATCGGTCTCGACGGTTTCGAGAACGCGTATCCGCGCGAGCTGTCGGGCGGGATGCGCCAGCGCGTCGGTTTTGCGCGCGCGCTCGTCGTCGACCCGACGATCCTGCTGATGGACGAGCCGTTCTCCGCACTCGACGTGCTGACGGCCGAAACGCTGCGTACCGATCTGCTCGATCTGTGGACGCAAGGCCGGATGCCGATCAAGTCGGTGCTGATCGTCACGCACAACATCGAGGAAGCGGTGTTCATGTGCGACCGGATTCTCGTGCTGTCATCGAACCCGGGACGCGTGATCGCCGAAATCAAGGTGCCGTTCAAGCATCCGCGCAATCGTCTGGACCCCGCGTTCCGCAAGCTCGTCGACGACATCTACGCGAAGATGACCGCACGCCAGACCGGCGAAGCGACGAAGAAGGGACTCGAGCTCGGCAGCTGGCTGCCGCAGGTGTCGACCAACCTGATGGCCGGCCTGATCGAGACGCTCGCGATGGCGCCGTACCATGGCCGCGCCGACATGCCGGAAATCGCCCGCACGCTGCACCTCGAGGTCGACGACCTGTTCCCGATCGCGGAAGTGCTGCAGTACCTCGGCTTCGCGGACGTGCGCGAAGGCGACGTGTTCCTGACGCCGCCGGGGCGCGTGTTCGCGGAATTCGGTACGCAGGAGCGCAAGCTGATGTTCGCGGATCACCTGCTGAAGCACGTGCCGCTCGCCGCGCGGATCAAGAAGGTGCTGAACGAGCGTCCGGGGCACCGCGCGCCGCGCGTGCGCTTCGAGCAGGAACTCGAGGACTTCCTGTCGGACGGCGCGGCCGAGGAAACGCTCGACGCGGTGATCGACTGGGGCCGTTACGGCGAGATCTTCTCGTACAACGACCAGACCGAAATCTTCAGCCTCGAGGACGTCGAGTCCTGATGCGGGTGGGGCGCTCGGTATAACCGCGCGGCGCAGAACGCCACGGGCGCGGCGCACCGCACCGTTACTGCAAACTCCCCCACCGATCAACGGCCGGTTCCGCCGACGCCCACTTCCAGTGCGTGCCTTGCTGGCACGCATTCGCGAAATACCAGTCGGCCTTGTCGCCGTCCTTCACCGAGAACGCGAATTCCTTGCACAGCGCGAGCGCCGACGCGTACGCGCGCGTGACGCGCACTTCGCCTTCGCCGTTCTCCAGCGGCAACGTGTTCTTCACCTTCCACGGCTTCACTTCGCCGACGGCGAGACTGCCGGCCGTCTTCGCGATCGCGTCCTGCTGGTTCTGATGGAGCTGCTTCATCGTGCGGTTGACGGCTTCGTCGGTCGCCGCCTGTACGGCGATCCCGACGCCGACGCCCACTGCCGGGTTCGCGGTGACGAGGCCCGTCGCCGCGCCGGCCAGCGCGCCGCTCGCCGCGCCGACCGACCCGCAGCCCGACAGCGCGACCGTCGCCGCGCACAGCGCGCCGATCGCCGCGATACGGATCGCGACGCTCATTGCAGCGCGCCCCAGCGTTCGGTCGCCGGTTCGGCCGATGCCCATTTCCATACGGGCCCGTCGCGGCAGATGGTGGCGACGTAGAACGCCGATTGCGCGGCCTTGTCGGCCTTCGCCGGCGTGTCGACCGCGAACACGATTTCCTTGCAGTCGAGCGGACCGATGCTGATCATCCGGCTGACCGTCACGCGGCCCTGCTCGTCGTCCTCGATCGGGAACGAATGGTGCGTCGACCACGGCGCGACGCCGCCGACGTCGAGCGGGCCGGCCGCCTTCGCGATCTGCTCCTGCGTGTAGCGGTGCGCGACGCGTTGCGTGTACTGGACGCCAGCCCGCGCGCCGGCAACGGCGCCGAGGCCGATGCCGGTCGCGACGGCGGCGTTGTTGGTGACCTTGGAAGCGATCGCGGCGCCCGCGATACCGGCGCCGGCTGTCGCGCCTTCGCTGTACAACGAATTGCAGCCGGACAGCAGTGCGGCCGTGGCGATCACGGCCAGCACGACGCGCGCCGGCGTGGCCCGGCGCGGCGATTCGAAACGAATGTTCATCCCTGAGTGCAAGTCCTGTCTGGGTGAGCGGCGATGCATGCACGCCCTGATGCCGCGTCATTGTTTCGCAATTGTCATAGGAAAACTGCAAAGCTTTGACAAATCGCCGAGCGGCAGGCCGCGTGCGCGCGGGCGGCGTTATTGTCGGATAGATGATCGGAGCAGGGTCGAAACGTTACAAATTGAAGGTAATTGTTACCTTTGGGTGCGACGAAGCGACCTAGACTGTTTTGCTATGGAATGTTTCTACGACGGCCTCGAGCCGCGCCGCACATGAGACACCCAGCCATGCGCCGTTCGAAACGGTTGTCACACCGGCCGCCTGACGCGGCGGCCAGCCATCCGGAAGACCGCTCGCGTCCGCAGACCGACGCGCCATCGGCACCGCCCGCGGGCGCGCCGGACGAGACGCCGTCGGACGGCGATCACAACCAGGGTGGTGCTCGCCCGGAAGGGCTCGACTATCAACGCGACCTCGGTCAGGAGCAGGACGCTTGATACGGTCGTCGCCGCATTCCACCGCCGTATTTCATTGCAATTCTCGGAACTGAGTCGCCGCGCGGCCGCCTTCGTGCCGCCGCGCCTGCTTTGGCGTGCGTCGCGCGCCAGCCAATCGAATCGAGGAGGGGAAGTCGCATGAGCAGATTGATCGTGGTATCGAATCGTGTCGCCGCCGGCGAGGATACGCGCCCGAGCGCGGGCGGCCTAGCCGTCGGCGTGATGGACGCGCTGCGGGAAACGGGCGGCGTCTGGTTCGGCTGGAACGGCGAGATCGTCGGCGCGCCCGATGCCGAGCCCGCGATCCAGCGGGACGGCAACGTGACGTATGCGACGGTCGGGTTGACCCGGCGCGACTACGACCAGTACTACCGCGGCTTCTCGAACGCGACGCTGTGGCCGGTGTTCCACTACCGCGGCGATCTCGCGCGCTTCGATCGGCAGGAGTACGCCGGTTATCTGCGCGTGAACGCGATGCTCGCGAAGCAGCTCGCCGCGCTGCTGCGTCCGGACGACCTGATCTGGGTGCACGACTATCACCTGCTGCCGTTCGCGCACTGCCTGCGCGAGCTCGGCGTGAAGAACCCGATCGGCTTCTTCCTGCACATCCCGTTTCCGTCGCCCGACATGCTGCGCCTCGTGCCGCCGCACGAGGAACTCGTGAAGTTCATGTGCGCGTACGACGTCGCGGGCTTCCAGACCGAAGCCGACAAGCAGGCCTTCACCGACTACATCGAGCGGCGCGGCATCGGCGCGGCGAGCGACGACGGGATGCTGCATGCGCATGGCCGTGTCGTGAAGGTCGCCGCCTATCCGATCGGCGTGCATCCCGACGCGATCGCGCAGGCGGCCGTTCAGTATGGCACGCGCAAGCCGGTGAAGATGCTGCGCGAGGCGCTGGGCGACCGCAAGCTGGTAATGAGCGTCGATCGCCTCGATTACTCGAAGGGGCTCGTCGAACGCTTCCAGTCGTTCGAGCGGATGCTCGCGAATGCACCGGGCTGGCAGGGGCGCGTGTCGCTCCTGCAGATCGCGCCGCCGACACGTTCCGACGTGCAGACCTATCAGCACATCCGCGAAACGCTCGAAGGCGAGGCCGGCCGCATCAACGGCCGCTTCTCGCAACTCGACTGGACGCCGATCCAGTACCTGAACCGCAAGTACGAGCGCAACCTGCTGATGGCGTTCTTCCGGATGTCGCAGGTCGGCTACGTGACGCCGCTGCGCGACGGGATGAATCTCGTCGCGAAGGAATACGTCGCGTCGCAGGATCCGGCCGATCCGGGCGTGCTCGTACTGTCGGAGTTCGCGGGCGCGGCGGCCGAGCTGACCGGCGCGCTGCTCGTCAATCCGTACGACCTGTCGCAGATGGCCGAGGCGCTCGAACGCGCGCTGTCGATGCCGCTCGCGGAGCGGCAGGCGCGTCACGAGGAGAACCTCGCGCGGCTGCGCGAGAACGACCTGTCGGTCTGGCGCGACACGTTCGTCGCCGATTTGCGCAGTGTCGCGGCGGCGGCGTCGGTCACGCGGCGCGCGGGCCGGCGGGTGGCGCATGCGTGAGAGCGCGCCCGGTGCCGATAGCGACGACGAAGTGGCCGACGATCCCGCCGGCCGTTTCTTCGTCGTGACGGGCGGGCCGGGTTCGGGCAAGAGCACGCTGCTCGATGCGCTCGAACGTGCCGGCTACGCACGTTCGCAGGAAGCCGGGCGCGGCGTGATCCGCGACCAGATGGCCGTCGATGGCCAAGCGCTGCCGTGGCGCGACCCGGCAGCGTTCGCGGAGCTGATGCTGAGCTGGGAGATGCGGTCCTACCATCTCGCGCGGCAGGCGCGCGGACCGGTGTTCTTCGATCGCGGCGTGCCGGACGTGATCGGTTACCTGAAGCTGACCGGGTTGACGGTGCCCGCGCACGCGGAAGCCGCGGCGCGGCGGTTCCGCTATCACCGGCGCGTGTTCATCGCGCCGCCATGGCCCGACATCTATGCGCAGGACACCGAGCGCCGGCAGGATTTCGCGGAAGCGGTGCGGACCTATGACGCGATGGTCGATTGCTATACGTCGTATGGCTATCGGCTGATCGAATTGCCGCGTGTGAGCGTGAAGGCGCGCGTGCGCTTCGTGATGGACACGCTCGACGCCGCCTGACGCCCGCCGCGCGTACGGCGCGCGTACGGCGCGCGATGGTGTCAGGCCGCCGTGTCCGGCCGCGGCGATGCGATGCGCAGCAGGCTGACGACCGCAGCCACCGCCGCGAACACCGTGGCGACATAGAGCGCGATCGTCGGCCCGCGGTCGGGCGCGAGCCCGAAAATCAGCGCGACGAGCGCGGCGCCGAGCGTCTGGCCCGTCAGGCGCGCGGTGCTCAACATGCCACCTGCGCCGCCACTGCGCTCGCGCGGCGCCGACGACAGCATCGCGCGGTTGTTCGGCGACTGGAACAGCCCGAAGCCCGCGCCGCACAGCGCCATCCGCCACACGATGTCGACCGTGCCCGGGTGCGCGCCGATCGTCGCGAGCGACAGCAGGCCGGCGGCGAACAGTGCAAGCCCGATCCCGCCGAGAATGCCGGCCGAATAGCGGTCCGACAGCACGCCCGCGAGCGGCGCGGCGAACACGATCACGAGCGGCCACGGCGTCATGTAAAGGCCGGTTTCGACCTGCGAGAAACCGAGCGAATGCTGCAGCCAGAACGGCAGCGCGACGAACGCGAGCATCTGCGACGTGAACGACGCCGTCGACGTGTAGACCGACAGCGCGAACATCGGAATGCGCATCAGGTCGACCGGCAGGAGCGGCGCCGGCTGCGACAACTGACGCTTCACGAAGAAGTAGCCGACCACGAATGCGACGGCCAGTTCGGCCGCGACGTACGCATGACCTTCGCCGTGACCGAGCCCGTCGACGGCCGTGATCAGCAGGCCGAACACGCACGCGTTCATCAGCGCGCTCGGGAAGTCGTACGGCGCGTCGTGCAGCGGATTGGCCGGCAGCGCGCGCAGGCTGCCGAGCACGGCCGCGATGCCGATCGGCACGTTGACCGCGAAGAGCCACGGCCATGACGCGAACGACAGGATCGCGGACGCGACCGTCGGCCCGATCGCCGACGACAGCGCGACCACCATCGCGTTGATCGACAGCCCGCGCCCGAGCAACGACGACGGGTAGATCATCCGCACGAGCGCCGCGTTGACGCTCATGATGCCGGCCGCGCCGAACCCCTGGATCACGCGCATCACGGCCAGCATCGGCAGCGAGCCGGCCAGCGCGCAGCCGAGCGACGCCGCGGTGAACAGCGCGAGCCCGGCGATGTAGATGCGGCGGTAGCCGATGCGCTCGCCGAGCGACGCGAGCGGCAGCAGCGTGATCGTGACCGCGAGCTGGTATGCGTTGACGATCCAGATCGACGCGGCGTCGGATGCATGCAGGTCGCGTGCGATGGTCGGCAATGCGACGTTCGCGATGGCGCCGTCGAGCACGGCGAGCGTGATGCCCAGGGCGACGCAGACGATCGCCCAGTAGCGTTGCGGAAGCGGCAGGCCGGTATCGGCGTTCATGACGGGAGCGAGAGCGTGGTTGTCCGCGTGTCCGCTTGCCGGTTGCGTGCGCAACCATGTGCGGGGGCGGAGGCGGCGATGAACGGCCCGGCCGGCATGGCTGCACCGGAACGGGGCCGGTCGAGTGTATCACCGGGCCGCATCGCGCGACGCCGAACCGCGCGCCCGCCGATTGGCGCGCGCATTCAGCCTTCGAAGTCGAGACCGCCGAGCCGCACGAGCGGGTCGGCCTGCGTGCGCGACGCGAGATCGATGTCGCGCGCGCCCTGCCACGCGCCCAGCTTTCTCGGCAGTGCGGCCAGGTAGTGCTCGAAGCGCTGCGGGCCGTCGGGTTCCATCAGCCGCTCGATCTCGTCGGAGTCCCACGTCAGTTCGAGATTCAACGGATGCACGAAGCCGCTCACGTGCTCGTGCGGCGCGCTGCGGATCTGCACGCGCGTCGGGTGCCCGTGCCCGCCGTAGGGGACGACGTCGGTCTGCACGTGATCGGCGAAGAACGCGGCGATCGCCTGCGCGATGCGCGGCGCGAATTCGGTATCGAAACGGCGGGCGGTTTCGGGCTGCATGAAGGCGTCTCCTGTATGCCGAAAATCGTAGCACGGCGACGCCGCGTTTCGGCGGATGCGATACCGGTAATCGCGCGTTACCACTTGCTGCATCTATTACGGCCGCGCACCGCCACAATGCTTCGCATCCAGTACCACTTCGCGTGGGAGTCCATCATGAAAAAGATTGCCGCAGTGTGTGTCCTTGCCGGTTCGCTCGCGGTGGCGGGGCCGGCGTCCGCGCATGGCCGCGACGGCGGCGCCGTCATCGGCGCATTGATCGGCGGCGCGGTGCTGGGCGCGATCGTGACGTCGGCGATGAATCCGCCCGTCGCCTATCAGGCACCCGCGTACCAGGCGCCGGCCTATCAGCCGCCGACGTACTACCAGGCGCCCGCGTACCAGCAGCCGGCCTACCCCACCTATCAGCAGGCGCAGTACCAGGACGACGGTCCGAACTATTGCTACGACCGCTACCAGCGTGCGTACGTCTGCGGGGCGCCGGTGCGGCAGGGTGGCTACGTGCAGCCGGCCGGCTGGTAAGCGCCGGCGCGCGGCGTGCGCGCGGGGTGGGTGCCGGTCGGCCGGCACCCACCGACGATCGTTTCGCCGCGCCGAACGACGAAAGGCCCTCGCTCGATGCGAGGGCCTTTGTCTTTTGTGTGGTCGTCCGTACCCCTGCATGGCGCGCCGCCGGCCATCGGCGGGCCGTGCGTGGATACAAACGGTTGCAATTGCGCGTCAGTGGCGATGCCCGCCGCCGTCGCCGCGACCGTGTCCGCCACCCCCGCCTTCGTTCCAGTCGCCGCGGCGTCCGCCGCCGCGCCACCAGCCGTTGCCACGGTTGCCGCGATCGCCGTCCCAGTGATGGTAGTCGCGTCGGCCGCGATCCCAGTCGCGTCCGCCGCCACCGCCCCAGATATTGACCGTGCCGTACACGGGGGACGGCGCGTACGCGTAGCCGGGATCGGAATAGTAGGGCTGCCCGTAGCCGTATCCGGCGTCCGGGGCGACGACGCAGCCGGCCAGCAGGGTGGCGACGCCGGCGGCAGCAATGAGCTTCAGCATGATGTTCTCCGTTGGTTGCGCTATAAGTACCGCGCCCGGGGATTGCCGGCTGTTTGCAATTGTGTCGCCAAATTACAGGCTCGTAAGGTCTTGCGACGAAAGTGTTAGCATCCGGGGCTCATTTGTTTTTCAGGAGCACATCGATGAAATTCGCGATCCGGGCCGCGCTGGCCGCTTTCTGCGTGACGACGGCCGCCGCCTGCGTGGCCGCGCCGGCCTCCGCGCCCGCCGTGCCGGCGGAGTCGATCAAGATGTTCCCGCAGGCCGCGGCCGGCCAGCAGCGCGTCGTGATCGCGCTGCCCGCGCTCGAGAACGAGGGCGATGCGCGCGTCGAGCTGATGATCGGCAAGACGCTGCAGACCGACTGCAACCAGCAGTGGTTCGGCGGCGAGCTGACCGCCGAGGACGTGAAGGGCTGGGGCTACACGTATTACCGACTCACCGACGTGAAAGGGCCGGCATCGACGCTGATGGCATGCCCAGGCCAGGCGCCGCAGCAACGCTTCGTGCAGGTGCGCGGTGACGGCCAGCTGCTGCGCTACAACAGCCGCCTGCCGCTCGTCGTCTATGTGCCGGACGGCTTCGACGTGCGCTATCGCGTGTGGCATGCGTCGAAGGACGTGCAGCAAGCTGCGAAGCAGTAACCTTTCGGCGGCGCCTGCCGCTACGCACCGGCCGCGCCGCGCGTGCCGACGAGCGCCGGCCAGGCGGCCAGCGCGGCCTGCGCGATGGCCTCCAGATCGCGGCGGCTCGCGCCGTCGCGCGCCTGAATCGACATGCCCTGCTGAACCGTCACGTAGTAGCGGGCGATCGCGTCGAGATTCGCGTGCGCGGATATTTCGCCGGTCGCGACGCCTTGCGCGAGCCGCTCCCGCAGCGCGTCGACCGTGTGCTCGCGCATCGCGATCAACGTTTGCCGGACCGTATCGGAACGTTCGGCCGGATGCAGCGCCGACAGCACGATCAGACAGCCGGCCGGCTTCGAGCGCCGCGTGAACACGCGCGCGGTATCCATCAGGTAGCGCTGCACGGCGTCGTGCGCACTGGCCGCCCGTTCGACGCCCCCCCAGATTTCCCGCCCCTCGGTTGCGCCGTAATGCTCGAGCGCTTGCCGGAACAACGCTTCCTTGCTGCCGAAGGCCGCATACAGGCTCGGCGACGCGATGCCCATCGCGGTCGTCAGGTCCGTCATCGACGCTCCTTCGTAGCCGAGACGCCAGAACACCTCCATCGCGCGATCCAGCGCCGCTTCCTTGTCGAAGCTTCTCGGTCGGCCTCGTTCAGCCATTGCGTCCGTTCCTTCGTCGATATCTGTATCGATCGATAAAATAAATCAATTGACTGTGCGGCGCAACTTGCCACATTCTGTGTCGGTCGTTACATAAATGAGGAAAGGAACCGACATGAACCGACTTCAGGGCAAGCGTGCACTCGTCACGGGCGGCAGCCGCGGCATCGGCGCGGCGATCGCGAAACGGCTGGCGGCCGACGGCGCGGACGTGGCGATCACGTATGAAAAATCGGCCGAGCGGGCGCAGGCCGTGGTTGCCGGCATCGAGGCGCTGGGCCGGCGCGCCATCGCGATCCAGGCCGACAGCGCCGATCCGGTCGCCGTGCGCAACGCGGTCGATCGTGTCGCGGAGGCATTCGGCGGACTCGACATCCTCGTCAACAACGCGGGGATTTTCCGGGCCGGATCGCTCGACGACCTCACGCTCGACGACATCGACGCGACGCTGAACGTGAACGTGCGCGCGGTGATCGTCGCGTCGCAGGCGGCGGCGCGGCATCTCGGCGAGGGCGGGCGCATTGTGTCGACCGGCAGTTGCCTCGCGACGCGCGTGCCCGATGCGGGGATGAGCCTCTATGCGGCGAGCAAGGCCGCGCTGATCGGCTGGACGCAGGGGCTCGCGCGCGATCTCGGCCCGCGCGGCATCACGGTCAACATCGTGCATCCGGGGTCGACCGATACCGACATGAACCCGGCCGATGGCGCGCATGCCGATGCGCAGCGTTCGCGGATGGCGATTCAGCAGTACGGCAAGGCCGACGACGTGGCCGCGCTCGTGGCGTTCGTCGTCGGACCGGAAGGGCGGTCGATCAACGGGACCGGATTGACGATCGACGGCGGCGCGAACGCGTAAAGGCCGCTGCCCGGCGCGGATTGGCCGGGTGGGGGCGTGTGCGGCGTTGTTCGTTACTGGCAGCCGAGGCGCTGGTGCTCGGCTTCCAGATCGGCCCGTTTGTCGTAGGCGCGCAGTTCGTTGCGTGGCTTGCCGTCCGGGCCCATCCCGCGCACGACCTTCTGGCCGCGGTCCGGTGAGTGCGTGACCGCGTCGATGCCGGCGGCCAGTTCCCGACAGCGGGCGTCGGAGGCGGTGCTTTCCGGGCGCGGGGCTGCCGAGGCAGTGACGTTGGCGATGCCCGGGCTGACGTAGCGTTGCTTGGTGGGGGCCGTGCCGGTGTCGGCGGCGTTGGCCATGGCGGTCATCGCCGAAAGCGCGGCGAGTGCCGCGATCGTTCGAATCATTCGAGAAGTCCGTGTGCTGAACCGAAGAAGGTTCGGAATTCTACGCAATGTTCGCTGCATGGCTGCGGCGAATGGACGAGCTGCGATTACGTGTCGCACGTCGTGGTGAACGCGCGAACGCATCGCCGTTCGTATGCCTTAGTTGCGCTGCACGCGCAAGCCACATCCCCGGACCGCCGGACAGCAAAAAGCCCGCTTGCTTTCGCAAAGCGGGCTTCGGCATTTGGTTGCGGGGGTAGGATTTGAACCTACGACCTTCGGGTTATGAGCCCGACGAGCTGCCAGACTGCTCCACCCCGCGGCGCGAAGTGTACTTCGGGTTGATGCGGGGAGTCAATCGATTCCTGCGACGACGGGCTGGTGCCATATCGGGCCTGTTCCTTGAAACGACTGCAGCGCAGTGAAGCCGACGCGTACCACCGAAAATTTTTCACGCTCGCCACAATATTCGCGCGCCTGAAACGTCTTCAGACGCATGGAACCGCCACCCACTTCGCAAACGATGACCGACCCAGACCGCGACATCACTGCGACGGTGATGCGTGAACGAACGAGGCTAGGGAATTTCATTCGGCGCCGGATCCGCGACCCGGACGATGCCGAGGACGTTCTGCAGGATGTGCTTCACGAATTCGTACAGGCCTATCGACTTCCCGCGCCAATCGAACAGGCGAGCGCGTGGCTGTTCCGTACCGCGCGCAACCGCATCATCGATCGTTTTCGCAAGAAGAAGGAGCAACCGCTGACCGATCTGCTCGATGTCGACGACGAAGCGGACAGCGAGTATCGCCTGGATCTGGCGCTGCCGGCGCACGATGCCGGCCCCGAGGCGCTCTACGCTCGCACGCTGTTGCTCAAGGCGTTGCAGGATGCGCTCGACGAGTTGCCGGCGAATCAGCGCGAGGTTTTCATCGCGCACGAGCTGGAAGGGCAGTCCTTCAAGGAGATGGCCGCGCAAAGCGGTGTCACGCTCAATACGCTGCTCGCGCGCAAACGCTACGCGGTCCTGCATCTGCGTGCTCGACTGCAACCCATTTACGACGAACTGGATATCTAGAGGAGTCGACGGATGAATTTTCGAATCAGATGTGCGGGCAAGGCGCTGCTCGTGGTGGTGGCCATCGGGGTGCTCGGTGGGGTCGTGATGATGTTGTGGAACTGGGTGATGCCGGCGCTATTCGTTGGCGCCCGGACGATCGACTTCGCTCATGCGCTGGGCCTGCTCGTGTTGAGCCGCATCCTGTTCGGCGGATTCCGCGGACACCGCGGCTGGCACGGCCGGCGCCACTGGCGCAAGTGGGAAGCCATGACGCCGGAAGAGCGCGAGCAGTTCCGAGCCGCATGGCGGTCGCGCGGCAAGCGGCCCACGGAGGAGTGACCATGCGCGAGAAATCAGCGGCCGACTGCAAGCAGAAGGCGGGCGTGATTGCGCCGGTCGTCGATCTGAAGCGTTGCGAAGGCAAGGGCGATTGCGTCACCGTTTGCCCCGAAAACGTGTTCGAGGTCCGGCGCATCGACGAGGCCGATTATCTCGACCTCGGTCTGATGCATCGCTTGAAGCTGCGCGTGCATGGAATGAAGGTCGCGTACACGCCGAATGCGCAAGCCTGTCGGTCATGCGGGCTTTGCGTGACGGCGTGTCCCGAGCGCGCGATCACGCTCGCGAGAAGGGCATAGCGTCGCCCGTGCTCGCCGATGATGGAGCGGTAGCGCCGCAGGCCTGATGGCGGATAGCAGTCGCTGGATACGCCGTCTACGTGATCAAACTCATCAAGGAACGCACTTGGTTTCTACCACCCACGCTCTTTTGCAACGGCTTCATGAAGAGAGCCAGCGCGAAATCATCGCCCGCGCCCGCGCGCAGTTCCAGGGGCCGAACGAGGCGTTTCCGACGCTCGTCGACGAATACGAAGCACTCGCCCCGAGGTTGCGAGGGCGGTTTCTCGAAACGTTCGGCCTGTTCACCGAAGATTTCGAGTCGTCGGCGGGCAGTGCGCTATCGTTGGCCGTGTCGGCGGAAACGGGAAGGTTCTTGCGCAACATGGTGCTCGCGCAACGGCCGACCAGAATTCTCGAACTCGGCAGTTCCTGCGGTGTGTCGACCCTGTATTTCGCCGACGCGCTGCGGACGTTGGGCCGTGGCGTGGTCATCGCGACCGAAGGCGATGCGCTCAAGTGCGCGCGTTTGCGCGACCACGTCGAAACTGCGGGCCTGGAGGCCTATGTCGACGTGCGGGAGGGCGATGTGTTCGACACGGTTGCCGGGCTGGACGGGACTGTCGACATGGTGTTTATCGACGTCTGGGCCGACGCCTATCTGAAGCTGTTCAAGCAGATCGAGCGCCTGCTGCGGCCCGGATCGGTCGTGCTGGCCGACAACATGTACACGGCCGAGGACGCCGTGCGACCGTACAAGCAATACCTCGACGAGGAGCCGCGGTTTTCGACTACGACGCTGGATTTTGAGTCGGGGGTTGAGTTTACGGTTGTCGTTGCTTGAGCGGGGAGTTCTTGTGAATCGGGGGAGGCATGGAGCTTGTCTGGTCCCCGACAGAATTCATATCTCTAGGCTGTATATGCCAATCGAGGGAGAGTGTTTCGTAGATACCAACAAAAATACCAACAGTCGTATCGGCGTAGGCTCGACAGTCGTATAGGGGCATTGTGTCTAACCTTGTCCCGTCGCCCGGAGCAAAAATATCTGGAGATTTGGAGATACCCCCTCTTTTCCGCTTGTGAGCCTTGTCTGGCAAGGCTTTCGTTATCTCCAAGTCTATCTCCAGAACACACACTTTCTTGGAGACAACGTTGGAGATACGGTGTCGGGCCGCCAATGGTCGCTCCATTGCTTGCGAACTATCCGCCGTCTGGAACGCTGCGCGCAAAGAATTGCCCCGCGCCGCCACGTACCCGGCGTGCGGCTGAGCTTGCAGTTATCGTTGGCTACCAGCTTAAGCACGACGGGGCCTACAGAGTGGAATGATGTAGGCAGTTCGCGGCTCAGTCCGAGCGGCAGGAACGAAACGATAGGCGGGAGCAACGCTCTACCGAGCCGGCACAGCTGCAAGATATACCGCTGGCCGATAAGGCGATGTAGTATCAGGTATGCATTCTGGTGTGCCCTCAGCGCGGCATATAGTGACAATCGCTACACTACAAGGTTCTTAACGATCGAAAATGGCAGATTTTAAATTACTTTTAAAGTACGTTAGAACTGGCACGGCGGAAGGCGATCGAAAATTCCTCGATCAAATTTTCGTTACTCCCTCGGAGTTTGAGAATTTAATCGGAATTGAGCCGGGCGGAATGCGCATACTCGTTGGAAATAAAGGGATCGGGAAGAGCGCGATTGTTGAATGGATTGATAAGGTATCGACAAAAAGAAATATGCCGTGTGTGCTTATTCGGCCGGATAATATTTCGACAAAGGATTTGCCGGTGGCTCAGGATATTGGGTCATTGAAGAGATTTTACTATGACGTGCTTTTGAGGTCTGTTGGGGCGCAAATCGGAACCCAGCTAAAAGGTCTGCTGAAAGGGAATGCGGCGAGGCTTCATAATGAGGCCCGGCAGGCGGGTCTCTTGGAAGATGACTTCATTCAGAAGTCGTTGGCGTTGATTAGTGCTGTTTCAATGCCCGTATCAAAAATAAATGGAGTTCAGCTGGCGAAAGAGCTCTCTGGAGTCAATTCTGCGACCCAGCTGGTTGGTGCGATTAACACGCAGCTACTATCTAATGGATCACTATTTTTTTTGCTGATCGATGACACCGACCAACTGGCTGCCCCAGATCAGCCGGCACATTTGAATCGGATTTGGGCATTGCTACTTGCTGTCCGGCGTCTAGTGGGAGAGTGCGATTCGGTACGTGCAATCGTCACGCTGCGTTCTGGTGTATGGACGCGGCTTACAAGCGAGAGTCAAGGGCAACGAGACCAGACCGATCACTTGCGCGGTTTGGTGGTGCCGATCCATGCAGATGATAAGTTGATGCACAGCATTGTTCGCCGCCGACTTGAGCAAGCAGCAAAAGATGCTGGCAAGGCGCGTGTTGACCCATATGCGGTCTTCTTTAATGGCTCGACAGTGACGCTTCCGTCTAGTACTGAAAAGCGATCTTGGGACTCATTTATCACTAAATCAGCTCGTGAGCGACCGCGTGACGCCATTCAGCTTATAAAAAACATGGCGGATTATGCCGTAAAGAATGGTGCGCAATTGATCGGCAGTGATGAGGCTGATGAGGGAATGAAGATTTATTCCGGTGAGCGCGTGGATGATATTGTTAATGAGTTTTCGTTAGATTGCTCTAATATTAGAGAGGTTGTTAATTCATTTTCCGATTTACCTTTTGAGTCGGGATTTGAAGAGTTGAGGGGGCATCTGGGTAAGGTTCCGAGTATTGCCTCAATCGTAATACGTGGTAGTGTAATGCATCCGCAAAATGACGATGACTCGATAGTCATCCTTGCTCTTTTGCATGAGACTGGTTTTTTGAATCCCCGTGTCGCTGATAAGCGGCAAGTGCGCGGCTTCAGGCATATCCTGTTTCAGGAAAATCCGAATTTCGTGAAGCTGTCAAACTGGAACGAGATGCAGGCCGCGACTTGGGAGGTTCATCCCGCATTTCGCTCCTATTTGCTCGGGGTGCGACAGGCGCAGGCTGCGCGTGCGCAGAATGCATTGAAAGCACCACCTAAGGGCGGATCCTGACGCACGACTGACGCGCTCGCGTGATACCGATCGTTCATACGATCCCCGTGAGGGATCGTATACCAAACTCGTGAAAGAATTGCCCTAGCAAGAGCGAATTATGTGCGGAAGACAGTGCGAGGAGTTAATGCCCGTGACGGATCGGGCTGAAATCTGCAAAGAATATAAAGTATCAGGTACGAGACCTTGCAGAGCAGCATCCGTCGCGCCAAATGGCTTTGCCCGGCGAGTATTTACGTCGCGTCGCGTACCCGCATGATTGTTTGTCGGCTTGTACTATATCGTTTTGCGAGACTTGCCACGCTTGCTCCTTCGCTTAACTGTTGGCGAATATCGTCCCGCTGAGGCTTGGACAGTACAGGCGGTCGACCCATGGACTTCCCCTCGGCCTTTGCACGCGCGATACCGGCTTGCGTTCGTTCAATCAACAAGTCGCGTTCGAATTCGGCTACTGCATTCAGCACCTGCATCGTCATTCTGCCTGCGGCACTGGTCAGGTCGACGCCGCCGAGCGCGAGGCAATGAATCCGGATGCCGCGATCTGCCAAAGCCTCAACGGTTGCACGCACGTCCATCGCATTTCGGCCAAGTCTGTCGAGCTTCGTCACGATCAACACATCGCCATCTTCCATCTTAAGAAGTAGCTCGGCGAAACCCGGCCTCTGGTCTGCGCTGACGCTTCCCGAGATACTTTCGGTAACGACCCGGCGCTTGTCCACAATGAAGCCGGCCGCTTCGATCTCGCGGAGTTGGTTCGCTGACGTCTGATCTGTTGTGCTGACACGGGCATATGCGAAGGTTCGCGACATGTTGCGCTCTTAGGGTGTTCGAAAAGGGTGTCCGAATCATAACCTATGTACGAAACATTCGATGCCTTATTTACGGACAGGGTGGTGGGGCTATGTCCGAAAGGGAACGGTTTCGGACGTCTCGGTCACGCAGAGACCGTAGTCGGTGTACTGCGATCACGTGACCGCCTATCGATCGGTTGGAGGCGGTAGTTGCTCAAGTTTGAGTTTGCGTATGCTGTTCAGATGCTTTTCCGCGAGACGAACGAAGTGGATCCCGATCTCACGCGTTTTCGGTGAGAACACCAACGCGGTCATATGGCCTTCGCGATTGTCCATCGAGATCAGGGCTCCCGCGAATGCCTCCTCCTCCGGTAGCTGCTCGATGACGTAGTAAAGCGGCTTATCGCTAGCGCGCTGCCACTGAAGATGTCCGTTGATCGTGACCACGTGGAGCTGACATATGTCCTTCTCCGTAGCTACGTAGACGGCGTCGTTGGTGACGTCGAGAGTATGCGTATGCGGCCATGCAGGTCCAGCGGGGACTATGCCGTCTGGGGCCGAATACGGAACGGGAAACGTGCGCGACAGCGTTACCGCTGGCTCCAACTGGAAAAGTATCTCGGTCGAGCGCAGCAGTAATTCCCTTTGATAACCGGTGAAGTTCTTGTATTTGGGGTGTGGGTTGCCTGTAGCGTCGTATAGTTTGTCGTCGGGTTGAACGGCGAATGAGCCTTTCGCTTCCCGTGCGACAAGTGCGTACTGCGGATCGACCCAACAAAGCAGGATCTTACTCATCGGAAAGCATTCTTCAACAGTTCCCCGCATCGTGAGTGCGGGGAACTGCTCTTCCAACGGCCGTGTCCACGGACGGAGTTCGTACAGGGCGATCCCGTGTTTTGCTGCCTTGGATCGAGCCCCGGAGGTGAACCCTGACGCCGACACGATCGCTCTGTGAGTTAGCGACGGCATGTCGAGCAGTTTGAGACATAGCTGCTCTACCTCAGTAACGTCGAGGGGCGTCCCTTCGTGCTTGACCTCGTAGGCTTTGAACGCATGTGTGATGTTCCCGGACTCAGTAACGGTCACGGTGACGTCGACGTCTCGCTCTTTGCCCGCTGCCGGATCAAGAACCATATCTCCTATCGTTACATCGACAGCATCAGGGTCCCATTTCAAGCAACATAGGCCGACGAGGTACTGAACAAGCATTGGCGAGAGTGGAAGCTTAGGCATTTTCGAAGGCTCCGAGGACAGGAGAACCGATAGTTCGGCTTTTCGCAAGACAGTAACCGATTATGCCGATTGACCAGCGGCAATGAAAACGTCGATTTGGTCACTGAAGACGCCACATCCCGGGTGGCGGCCGTCTGTGCTTTGTGGCGGTTCCAGACGCGACGGCTTATTCATCGCTCTGTATTCCCGTCTACGAAGCGTGGGAAAATATGGCCCGTCGAGCCTAGGGCGGCCACCTGAAAACCGGATACCTTCACCGGCTGGCTCGGCGTTCTTCGTGAAGGCCGCACAGAAGGGTGCGCTATTGCTACGTACAAAGACGCCTAGTTCAGTTCTCACGCATAAACCCCGCGCCGGTTTTCGTTCACGGCGTTCAAGGCAGTGTGTCAGAAGAAGCATTCTCTCCGCTGCCGCAGCAGACGCAAAACACCGAGCGTCCCAGCCGTTTGCTGCGGAGGACGGTGAAAGTCCGTTCGGGCGGATGCAAGACATCATTCCGCGTAACGTGCCTGTTGGTGAGGCCATGGCTTTGCTGGCCGGTCTGCTCGTCAAATGTATTGACGAGGATGATTTGCGCACCGCGCAAGAGCTGATGAAGCACGAGTTGTTCAACAGCCGCACATTGGAAGGCGTCGTGCTTTATGCGCGGCGGAAAACTGAATCCGATCTGCTGGAGCGAATCAACGCGTTGCATGAGCAAATTGCTGAGCGTGCTGAGGAGCGCGACATGTCGCTCGCCCATCTGGCAGTGCTCCAAGCTGAACAACGAGAACGGCAAGAGCAAACGAAGAGAGAAAGGCAAAAAGCCATTAAGCCGGCTCAGGCAGCGCGACTTGCCGGTGCAAAAAATTCGAAGATTGTCGAAGAATTCAATCGCCGTCGGCGCAATGGCGAAGACTTTCAGGGCCGCAATGTTTGCTCAGACATTGCGGCTCGCTTCGGCGTCACGGCGGATCACGTGCGCAAATTGAAACGGGCTTGGCTTGCAGGGTAAATCGGCAAAACGCGATTGACGTAACGACAGTCTTGTTTTGCGCGGTGCCAAACGCGACTGTCGATACATCGGTCGCGTTTCATGTTTCACGCTCCCGGTTGTGTCGATGGTGACACGACCATACTCAGGGAGCACAAATGTCTGCAAGCAACACATTCGCATCACAGGCCCCAGTCGGACTGCCGCTTGACGGTTTTTCGCGTTGGAGTGATCTGCGGCCCTTCATCCCTTTGTCCCGCGAGACGGTCCGCCAGCGTGAGCTGGAAGGGCGCTTCCCGCGTGCAAGTCGTTTGACGCAGCGCTGCACCGTCTGGTCGAATCGAGAGATTCACCGCTGGATGGCCGACCCGTTGACTTATCGGACCGCCGACGTGGCGAGCGAAGTGACGGAGGGCGCGTGATGACGAACGGCGTGAATGTGACGAACGCGCGCGCAGCAGCGCGAGAAGCCAAGCGAGACGCCGACGCGGCATTCTACGAGAGCGAGTTGGAGCGTCAGCGCGAGCGGTTTGCCGACGCCCTCGGGCGCAGCGTTGACGAAGCCCGACGCGAGGCAGCTTGCTGGATCGCGGCAGCGGCGACTGTGTTCGAGCGCGACGCCGAACGTATGCCGTCACGTGCCAAGCGTGCGATCGAACTCCTCAAGCACGCGGTTTTCATGCTCGATCCGAAGGCTCCGGCATGATGTCTCGTCAAAGTCACTTTGCCGCGACGAACGACGCTGGGCATCGGCGACGTCACCCCGCTGCCTCGGGTCTTTCGCCTTCCCGATTTGCGCATTACGGCGGTGCGCAGTATCCTGTGAGGGTCGCTGAGACAACGGCGACCGGGTTTGGCGACCCGAGAATCAAACGGCGGACGACCGCCTCTGTGCGGTTTTTTTACGTCCGTATGCCTTCGCGCGCCTCTACGATCAATGGGCGGGCCTTGGTAGGGCGACCTTCGGGTCGGCCGGTTTCCGTTTGTACCGGTTCGCCAACCCTGCCTTGCGCCCGCTCACCCCATTTGGCGATGGGGAGCGGGGTTCAACCCGCAACAAACGGAGGTCGCACCCAATGCGCCAGCCCTCGCACGCCCGTACCGGGCAGCAATCCCACCTCATTCAATCGATTGTCCGCGCAGCACTGCGCGACGCGGCAACCGCCAGCACATATCAAGACGCACTCGACGCAACCGGTGCGGCACTGGCCGCAATCGCGGCGCTCGTGCGTGCGGAGGTGCGTCATGGCTGACCTGCGCTGCAAGATTGGCGATCTGGCGATCGTCACGAAGTGCGATGCGCGCGCGCGCATCGGCATGCTGGTTGAGGTGGCATCGGCTCGTCCGACGCCCGATCACGATTGGCGCGTGCGGATCTTGGGCGGCCCTGCGTCGGGGCGTAGCGTCTGCGGTCGCCGGTCTGGCGACTTCACGCACGCAGCCGTCTACGACTGGAACCTCACGCCGATTCGCGGCGAAGCGGAGCTGGATTGCACGATCGATGTCGGGCAACTCCTCGCGTCGATTCTGGAGGTGCGCCATGTCTAACTTCCGCCTGCCGAACGAAGTCACGATGATCGCCATGTGTGCGGCCCATCAGTTCGCCCAACTCGAAGCCCTGTTCGATGCTGTCCGTTCGCATCTTGCGGAGGGCACCTACGAGCGCGCGCTCGTCGACATGGGGCAAAGCGTTGCGAGCCGCTATTCGGCCGAAATGCGCCGCACTGCGCAGCCGGAGGTGTGCCATGACTGACCAGCGCATCCGAACCGCGGTTGTCGACGGATTCGACAACGCCCCGCCGCTCGATACCGGCGCTCCGATCGAGCTGCAATTCGCCGTCGACCTGGGCGCGATCTGCGCCGACGCATGGCTCGACCTGAAAGGCGACGTGCGGCTGCACGACTACGCGGCCCATCAAGCCGCTGCGTTCGCACGCGGCATGGAAGCTGCCATGCAGGACGCAGGCGACGTCGACGCGCACCGCGTGACGATCAGCCGCCAAGCGTTTGCAGCCGGCCTGATGGGGCGCGTACAACAGCACCTGTTTGCGGCGCTCGGCCTCGTCACGCGCGAACCGCGCACGACGCACTGAGGGGCGGTCATGGCAAAGACGAACAAGAACGCCGTGCAACCGCTCGCGTCGCACTTCGTGGCCGAGGTGAACCGGCCCGACCGCAACCGCATCGGCACGCGGATCAGCGATGCAATGGAACTGCTGGACAGCCTGCATTGGGCGGCTGACAAGGCCATGTCCGATGACGACTACTGGCTTGTGCTGAGCCTGTTCCGCGCGTCGCTGCCGTCGATCGGCGCGGCGCTGGAGGCAGCGAACGACGCACTCGGCGAGTCGCGGCTCGGCCGCTACGTCTACAGCAACGACGTCACGGCCGGCGGAGCGGTCCTGTCCGTGCCTCGCGCGGCCGGCTGACGCTCCGCCGCTAGGCATCATCGAATCATTCAATTCTTCGCGCGTCGGGTAGCTGCTTGACCGATATGGACTACTAATCGGAAGCCTGCCGACGCGCGTCCAGTGGGAACCTATGAGTAACGCACCCATGTCCGAATTCGAGCGGGCGAGAGTCGCGCTCGGCTATGTCCCGCCCGACGACCGCGATACGTGGCGTCAGGTGGGGATGGCGCTCAAGGCCGAGTTTGGCGAGGAGGGCTTCGCCCTCTGGAACGAATGGAGCCAAGGCGCGCAGAACTACAACGGCAAGGACGCGCGCGATGTGTGGAAGTCGTTCAAGGGCGGCAAGATCACCATCAATACGCTGTTTCACCTCGCCAAGCTTGGCGGCTTCGATCCGCGTACGCATCGAGCCAAGCCCATCGATCCAGCGGAGCGCGAGCGGCAGAAGGCCGAGCGTGCGGCACGCGAAGCGGCCGAGCTGGCCGAGCTGACCGAGAAACAGCAAGCCGCGTCGGCGCTCGCTGAGTCGATCTGGTCGGCGGCCGAGCCCGCACCGGCCGATCACCCGTATCTTGTTCGCAAGCGCATCCCGGTCGACGCGCTGCGCGTCTATCGCGGCGGCTTGTGCATCGGCACGGCCGCATGCGACGGCGCGCTCGTCATCCCGGCCCGCGACGCGGACGGCAAGCTGTGGACGCTGGAGTTCGTCCTGACGGACGGCCAGAAGCGCTATCTGCCGAATGGCCGCAAGGCGGGCTGCTTCTCGCTGATCGGCGGCCCGGTGTCGTCGACGCTGCTGATTGGCGAGGGCTACGCCACGTGCGCCACGCTCGCGGCCGCGTCCGGCTATCCCGCTGCTGTCGCGTTCGACGCAGGCAACCTGCACGCGGTGGCGACGGCGCTGCGCGGCCAGTATCCGGACGCCCGCATCGTCGTCTGCGCCGATGACGACCACACGACGAAGGGCAATCCGGGCGTGATGAAGGCTCGCGCGGCGGCCGAAGCCGTCGCCGGCATCGTCGCCGTGCCCGACTTCGGTCCGAACCGTCCTGCGGCCGGCACCGACTTCAACGACCTGGCTGCGCACCTCGGCCCGGATGTCGTGGCCGCCGCCGTGCGCGCTGCGCTCGCACCGGCCGGCTCGTCGGATGCCGGCAAGGGCAAGGCCGCTCCAGCCGCCGCGAAGCCCGCCAAGCGCCCGAAAACGGCCCGCGCACAGGACGGCAAGTCGCGGTTTGTCGTCGACGACAAGGGCGTGTGGTTTCACGGCTTCAACAATCAGGGTGATCCGCTGCCGCCGCATTGGGTCAGCACGCGTATCGACGTGATCGCGGAGACGCGAAACGAGATGAACAGCGAGTGGGGCTACCTGCTCGAATTCACGGACCGCGACGGCATCCGGAAACGGTGGGCGGTGCCGGCCGGCCTCTTTGCCGGCGACGGTACGGAGCTGCGCCGCATGCTGCTCGATATGGGCGTGAAGCTTGGCGTGACGCAGATCGCCCGCACGCAGATCGCGAACTATGTGCAGATGGCGCAGCCGGACGAGCGCGTGCGTTGCGTGCCGCGCGTCGGCTGGCATCACGGCGCGTTCGTGCTGCCCGATCGCGTGATCGGCACCGGCAAAGAAGCGCTGATCTATCAGGCCGATACGCCGATCCAGAGCCAGTTCAAGGAGCGCGGCACGCTGGACGACTGGCAACGCGAGGTCGCGGCCTACTGCGTCGGCAATAGCCGGCTGCTGTTCTGCGTCGCTACGGCCTTCGCTGGTCCGCTGCTGCACTTCTCCGGGCTCCAGTCGGGCGGGTTTCACCTGCTCGGCACGACGTCCAAGGGCAAGTCGACCGGCGGCGTCATCGCCGCCTCCGTGTTCGGCTCGCCGGACTACGTGCGGAGCTGGAAGGCGACCGACAACGCGCTCGAAGCGGTCGCCACTCAGCATAGCGACGCGCTGCTGATTCTCGACGAAATCGGACAGGTCGAGCCGCGCTTGGTCGGCGATGTGATCTACATGCTCGCGAACGAGTCGGGCAAGGCCCGCGCGTCGCGTAGCGGCTCGGCCAAGCCCGTGCTCACGTGGCGGCTGCTGTTCCTGTCGAACGGCGAAAAGAGCGTGTCCGCGCTGATGGCCGAGGGCAACAAACCCATGAAAGGCGGTATCGAGGTGCGCTTGCCCGCGATCCCGGCCGAGGTCGGCGAAATGGGTGTCGTGGAGAAGCTGCACGGCTTCCCGACGCCGGCCGCGCTGATCGAGCATCTTGAGCGGCACGCCGGCATGCACTACGGCACGGCAGGCCCCGCGTTCATCGAATGGGCGTCGTCGCAGGCCGGCGAGCTGGCCGAGCATCTGCGCATGCGCGTCGATGAGCTGGTCGGGCAATGGGTGCCGGACGGATCGCATTCGCAGGTCGCACGCGTCGCCAAGCGGTTCTGCCTCGTTGCGGTGGCCGGCGAGCTGGCGACGGCGCACGGGCTAACCGGCTGGCCGCAGGGCGAAGCGGTCGAAGCCGCGCGTCGCTGCTTCGAAGGCTGGCTCGAACTGCGCGGCGGCACGGGCAACTCGGACGAGGCGGAAGCCGTGCGGCAGGTACAGCATTTTCTCGCCGCACACGGCGACAACCGTTTCGTGTGGATGAACCGGGCGCAGGACGACCATCGACCGAACGTGCCGCATCGAGCGGGTTTCAAGCAGCACGTGAAGCGCGACGAGCGCCGCACGCCCATCGCATCCGATCGGGAGTATTACGCCGAGTTCGGCGGCAAGATGAGCGCCGACGATGCCGAAAGCGTCGAGACGGAGTACCTGATCGAAGCGGCCGTGTTTCGCAAGGACGTGTGTGCCGGCTTCGATCACAAGATCGTCGCCAAGGCACTGATGAAACGGGGCGTGCTGATGCCGCGTAGCGACGGCTACCCATACCGGCAGGAGTACATCCCCGGCCATGGGAAATTCATGGTCTACCGTGTGTTGCCGTCCATCTTCACGCTCGAACTGTGAAAGACGCCGCCGCCGTCCGGGAGGGCGGTGGCGGGCATTCCTTTGCGCGGCAATTTTCGCCCGTGCGTCAAAGTTACTTTGAGCGATACGCGCCAGACGGAACTAGGCGGGCGCTTGCTGCGAATCTTGCCACCTCCGTAACAATCCAGCCCGGTTTATCTCCAGTATCTCCAGCGTTCTCCAAATCGTTTGGAGACACGCGAAGCCTTATCCCACAAGGCTTTGCAGCCGATTCAGGCGTTTATCTCCAAATCTCCAACTCGTTTTGCAGTGAGCGGGCAGGCGTCGACCGTCTGCGTCGATCGTGAAGCTAGACGGGGCGCGGCTCTCCGGGATTTGACGGGCATCAGAGACGTGTTTTGAAGGGGGGGCGCGATGCGCCCCCATCGGGCATTGTTGCGCCGACCGCAAGTGTCGGGGCGGCTGAAAAGCGGGGGACCCTGCGTCTAGGGCAAAGACGCGGGGGCTCACACCCGCGTGTTTTTCCTACTCCCGGCCCGCCTAAGGGGGGGCATATTCATACCGAAATGCAGGGGACCGGTAGTGCGGTGCTGACTCTGAAAAATCGGTGGGAGGCGCGCGGCAAGGGGGGCATAACCATGCAAGGAGGCATGGTGGATTGCTACTCTTCCCGATGGCGACACGTTTGCCACAACGGTTCAACCTTTGCTGTCGGCAAGACTCAGTCGAGCTGTGTGGCAGCCGTACAATCGCGTTTTGTACGAAACGGGGCTTTCTTCAAATATGAGTCTTACGCAAGATCAGCATCGCCGCTGGGTCGCTAGCTTCTTCAGGTCGAAGGTCAAAGAGTTCGACTTCTGCTTGCGCTCAGTCGTCGAATGCTGCGATCAATCAATGCTTCGATTTCTCACCGGGCAGCAGGGAGACGAACAAACGGAAGGCAGGATCGTTTACGCATTCTCTGCGTTCAGCAACACCGTCCAAACTCTCAAAGATGCTGGCT
The DNA here is from genome assembly GCF_024730645.1 of Burkholderia sp. EMB26. Taxonomy (NCBI): domain Bacteria; kingdom Pseudomonadati; phylum Pseudomonadota; class Betaproteobacteria; order Burkholderiales; family Burkholderiaceae; genus Burkholderia; species Burkholderia sp. EMB26. The sequence continues at coordinate 2,694,941 of NZ_CP078070.1, read as the reverse complement.
CAACATTCCTGAAACCGAAGATCACGTGGAGCGACATCGAAGGCCTTCGTCACGGAAAGTTTATTTGGCTCAGCAGGAATGCCGCTACCCATGATGGCCATCCGGTCATAAGCGCATGGGCGGACGGACGCTACTTCGTACCAAATGACATTCATCGGTTTGGTCCTGGCGGTGATCTGATTGAGATTTCAGCGCCGACCGTCGACGCGGCCCAATTTTGTCTTGAATTTGCAAAAGATTTCAGCGCTTTTCTCGCCGCGCGTCTCAGTTCCGCTGGCCCAATAGAGGGCGCGACACCGAACATTGCCGAGATCCAGCATTTTCTGAAGTCGCCTGCGGTACCGGATTTCGCGCGTGAGATGTTCGAGACAAATAGAGTGGAGATCGAGCGTGCGCTTACGCAAGTGAAAATTGATCCGGTTCGGGACGCGGTTGCTTGTTTGCTCGCGACCGAAGCGTTCTGCGACGCTCGCCTTGGCAACTGAAAATGCGCCCAATCCCGTTCTTGGCGGTTAAGAGCGCGGGCGACATAGGACCGCTATCGGACCGACACAATGGGGATGACGTCCGCCCCTGCCTTAAGGCGGTCGAGGTGATCGCCCCACACCTGCATCATTCGCCTGCGCTCCGGCAGATACTCGGCGTGGACGTAGGCGGCCGTTACTTGATTGCGCTCGGCATGCGCCATCTGGCGTTCTACAACGTCCCGGCCGAAGCCGAGTTCACGCAGAGCCGTAGCCGCCAGCCCGCGAAAGCCGTGCCCGGTCATCCGCGACTTGTACCCCATGCGATAGAGCGCATAGAGCATGGTGTTGTTCGAAATGTGGCTCCGACCTTGCACGCTGTAGAACACGAATCGATGCTGGCCGTTGAGCGCGCGGAGCTGGGCGAGCACGTCGAGCGCTTGCCGTGATAGCGGCACGATGTGCGGGTCGCGCATCTTCATGCGCTCCGGCGGTACGCGCCATTCTGCGGCGGCTTCGTCAAACTCCGACCATTCCGCACGGATCATTTCCGTTGTCCGCACGAAGGTCAGCGCCATCAGGCGGAGCGCGAGCCGGGTAACTAGGTCGCCTTGGTAAGCGTCGATGTCGCGCATGAGCTGCGGAATCTCCGTTGCCTTGACGCGGGCAATGTGCTGCACGCCGGGACCCTTCTTCAAGACCGTCTGCGCATCGATGTCGGCCGCCGGATTCCTGGAGCATCGCCCGGTCATGATTCCGTACTGGAAGACCGCGCGAGAGCGCTGGAGGATCCGCTTCGCCGTCTCACGCACGCCGCGCGCCTCGACCTCGCGCACGATGCTGAGCATCTGTGGCGAGTCGATCTCCGCGATCGGGCGAGGGCCGATCTTCGGGAACACGTCGACTTCAAGCGAGTTCAGCACTTTCTCCGCGTAGCCGTCGCTCCAGCCCGGACGCTGGGAGTCGTACCACTCGCGCGCTACCGCTTCGAACGAGTTTGCCGCCGCGATCTCGGCGGCCCGTTTCGCATCCTTCTTCGCTTCGCCCGGATCGACGCCGGCCGCGATCTGCTCGCGTGCCTCGTCGCGCTTCTTCCGTGCCGTCGCGAGCGTGACGGCCGGATACACGCCGAGGGCGAGCGTCTTCTGCTTGCCAAGGAAGCGGTAGGACAAGCGCCAGTACTTCGCGCCGTTCGGTTGGACGAGCAAGAACATCCCGTTGCCGTCCGTGAGTTTGTACGGTGCGGCGCTGGCCTTTGCGTTCCGTACCTGTATGTCAGTGAGAGGCATTGTTGGTATCTGTGTTGTTGGTATCTGCTGATACCAACAAAAATACCAACACTTTCTCTGGCTGTCACTGAGCAACGTTGGGTAACGATGGGCGCGAGAAGGCCGCCAGACGGGCTTGAGCGGGGAGTTTCTTGTGAATCTTGGGGGAGGTTTGGGGCATGGCTGGTCCCCCCGACAGGAATCGAACCTGTATCTAGCGCTTAGGAGGCGCTTGTTCTATCCATTGAACTACGGGGAGAGCCATATCCGGGCATTCGCGCAAAAGAAGGCGAACCGGACGGCGGTGTGGACAGCGCGCAGAGTATAGCAAACGCGCGGCGCGTCGGCGGGGCGGAATGCCCCCGCGACACGCGTATCGCGTAATCAACCGCGATCGAAACGGAAAATCAGAAATCGACGACGACGAAATCTTCCTTGCCCACGTCGCACAGCGGGCAGCGCCAGTCCGCCGGAATGTCGGCGAAACGCGTGCCGGCCGGAATGCCTTCGTCGGGCAGCCCTTCCGCTTCGTTGTAGACCCACCCGCAAATCAGGCAGACCCAGCTCTGGTATTCGGTTACTTCGCTCATGTTGCGCTCGGGATAATGAAAATTCGGCGATGCCGTCCGCAGCCTAGCCGGCGGACGAAAGGCGCAATGGTACCGGAATTTCGCCGAACGCCTGCGCAACGTCGTTTTAAACGTACGCATCGCGAACAACCGGCGCCGTCGCGTCGGTCGGGCATGCAGTGTATGCTTCGTGAGCCTGTCAATCTGAAGGAGGAAACGATGCTCAACAGAAAGTGGATCGCGGGTGCAGTCTGTGTCGCGGCGCTGGCCGTATCGACGCTCGCGCGCGCCGAAGCGCGTGTGTTCTTCGTCGAGCCGCAGGACGGCGCGACGGTGTCGAGCCCCGTGCACGTGAAGTTCGGTCTCGAAGGCATGGCGCTCAAGCCGGCCGGCGACATGACCCCGGATACCGGTCATCATCATCTGCTGATCGACGGCAAGCCGGTGCCGAAGGGCGACGTGATCCCGGCGACCGACCATTCGCTGCATTTCGGCAAGGCCCAGACCGAAACCGACGTGAAGCTGCCGCCTGGCCAGCATACGCTGACGCTGCAGCTCGGTGACGGCGCGCACCGTTCGTACGGTCCCGAACTGAGCTCGACGATCACGGTCAACGTGAAATAATCGCACGTCCCGCGCCGGCGCTCGCCGCGCCGCGCACGGGATCGGTCGATCGGCCGGCCGCGGGCATCCGGCCGGCGTTCGGCCGTTTACGCGGGCACGTAAACGACGGCCGGCATCCACGCGAAAAACCGTCCGCAACCCGCTCCCGGCATCGCGCCGACGCGCTTCAAGCGCATCCCGCGGCGCTCGTCCGTCCAGCCAAGCCGATCCCGGCCCGCGCGCCCGGTACAATGGGCGCTTCCGATTTCTCTCTTCGCCGTCTCCCCATGTCGCTCTATTCCATTACCGGCGCGCAGCTCGCGTTCGGTCACGTCGCGTTGCTCGATCACGCGGATTTCTCGCTGGAAGCCGGCGAGCGGGTCGGCCTGATCGGCCGCAACGGCGCGGGCAAGTCGTCGCTGCTGAAGATCGTCGCCGATCTCGCGAAGCCCGACGACGGGCTGGTCACGCGCCAGCAGGAGCTCGTGACGGTCTACGTGCCGCAGGAGCCCGAATTCGAGCCGGGCGCGACGGTGTTCGACGCGGTCGCGTCAGGGCTCGCGCATACGCGCGAACTGCTCGAAGAATACGATTCGATCGCGCACCGCCTCGCGGAGATCCCGGAAGGTGCCGAACACGATGCGCTGCTCGCGCGGATGAACGCGCTGCAGTCGTCGCTGGACGCGCACGACGCGTGGAACTGGCGCACCCGCGTGTCGATGACGCTCGCGCAGATCGGCCTGCAGGACGTCGACGCAAGCGTCGAAGCGCTGTCGGGCGGGATGCAGAAGCGCGTCGCGCTGGCGCGCGCGCTGGTGCTGCAGCCCGACGTGCTGCTGCTCGACGAGCCGACCAACCACCTCGACTTCGACGGCATCCGCTGGCTGGAAGAGCTGCTCGTCGCGCAGCGCGCGGGCCTGCTGTTCATCACCCACGATCGCGCATTCCTCGACCGCGTCGCGACGCGCATCGTCGAGCTCGATCGCGGCCGGCTGCTGTCGTACCCGGGCAATTTTTCCGCGTACCAGACGCGCAAGGCGCAGCAGCTCGAAGTCGAGCGGGTGGAGAACGAGAAGTTCGACAAGCTGCTCGCGCAGGAAGAAGTGTGGATCCGCAAGGGCGTCGAAGCGCGCCGTACGCGCAGCGTGGGCCGCATCGCGCGGCTCGTGCAGATGCGCAACGAGCGCGCGGAGCGCCGCAATGCGCAGGGCAACGTGAAGCTGGACGTCGCGCAGGGCGAGAAGTCCGGCAAGATCGTCGCGGAGCTGACCGACGTGACGAAGCGTTACGGCGGCCGCACGGTGGTCGACCGCTTCTCGACGACGGTCATGCGCGGCGACAAGATCGGCTTCGTCGGCCCGAACGGCGCCGGCAAGACCACGTTGCTGAAACTGATCCTCGGCGACCTGAAGCCCGACGAAGGCACGGTGCGCACCGGCACGAACCTGCAGGTCGCGTATTTCGACCAGATGCGCGCGCAGCTCGACCAGGAGAAGAGCCTCGCGGATACGATCAGCCCCGGCAGCGAATGGGTCGAGATCGGCGGCGTGCGCAAGCACGTGATGAGCTATCTCGGCGATTTCCTGTTCGCGCCGGAACGCGCGCGTTCGCCGGTGAAGTCGCTGTCCGGCGGCGAGCGCAACCGGCTGCTGCTCGCGCGCCTGTTCGCGCGCCCGGCCAACGTGCTGGTGCTCGACGAACCGACCAACGACCTCGACATCCCGACGCTCGAACTGCTCGAAGAGCTGCTGGCCGACTACGACGGCACGGTGCTGCTCGTCAGCCACGATCGCGCGTTCCTCGACAACGTCGTGACGTCGGTGATCGCGGCGGAGGGCGACGGCAAGTGGCGCGAATATGTCGGCGGCTTCACCGACTGGCAGATCCAGAGCGAGCGCTCGGAGCAGCTCGCGCAGCAGGAAGCGGCGAAGCGCGCGGTCAAGGAAGCGGCGCCCGCGAAGGACGAGCCGGCGAAGAGCGCGGCCGGCCGCAACGCGCAGCGCACGGTGAAGCTGTCGTTCAACGAACAGCGCGAGCTCGATTCGCTGCCGGAGAAGATCGCCGCGCTCGAAGCCGAGCAGAAGACGATCAATGCGCAACTCGAGGACGGCTCGATTTTCGCGAAGGACCCGCAGGAAGGCACGCGCCTGACCGAGCGGTTCGCGGCGATCGACGACGAATTGCTCGCCGCGCTCGAACGGTGGGAAACGCTCGAGGCGAAGCGCAAGCCGGTGTGACGCGTGCGGCGCGCGCCGATCCCGCGATTGGCGCGCCACGCGGAACCAGTAAAATACCGCGCGTTCAGGGGCGCGCAGCGCACGCCGCGCGCCCGCTTTCGGAGCAGTCCAAGCACACCGTTGTTTCGATTCGCTTTTTTACGGAACTCAACGTTTTGTCCACGACGTTATCCACACGAGGTGTGGACAACGTCCCGATGAATGACGAAATTCAGCGCCTATGTCAACGAAGAAACCCAGCGCGGCCTATAGCGAAGCATCGATCAAGGTGCTCAAGGGTCTCGAGCCGGTCAAGCAGCGGCCCGGCATGTACACCCGTACCGAGAATCCGCTGCACATCATCCAGGAAGTCATCGACAACGCGTCCGACGAGGCGCTCGGCGGCTACGGCAAGCAGATCACGGTCACGCTGCACGCCGACCAGTCGGTCTCGGTCGAGGACGACGGCCGCGGCATCCCGTTCGGCATGCATCCCGAAGAAGGCGTGCCGGTCGTCGAGATCGTGTTCACGCGCCTGCACGCGGGCGGCAAGTTCGACAAGGCCGCGGGCGGCGCGTATACATTCTCGGGCGGCCTGCACGGCGTCGGCGTATCGGTGACGAACGCACTCGCGACGCGACTCGACGTGACGGTGTGGCGCGACGGCAAGATGGCCGAGCTCGGCTTCGCGGAAGGCGACGTGGTCAAGCCGCTCGCGACGCAGGCGGCGGGCCGCGGCGAGAAGAAATCCGGCACGCGCGTGCAGGTGTGGCCGAATCCGAAATACTTCGATTCGCCGAACCTGCCGCTCGGCGAGCTGCAGCGTCTGTTGCGCTCGAAGGCGGTGCTGCTGCCGGGCGTCGAGGTCGTGCTCGTCAACGAAAAGACGGGCGAGCGCCAGACGTGGAAGTACGAAGACGGCCTGCGCGGCTACCTGCTCGACGAAATGAACGGCAGCGAGCTGCTGATCCCGCTGTTCGAAGGCGAGCGTTTCGCCGATTCGCGTTCGACCGACGAAACCTTCGCCGAGGGCGAAGGCGCGTCGTGGGTCGTCGCATGGAGCGAGGAAGGTTCGCTCGTGCGCGAGTCGTACGTGAACCTGATTCCGACGCCGGCCGGCGGCACGCACGAGTCGGGCCTGCGCGACGGTCTCTACCAGGCGGTGAAGAGCTTCGTCGAGCTGCACAACCTGCAGCCGAAGGGCGTGAAGCTGCTCGCGGAAGACGTGTTCGCGCGCGTGTCCTTCGTGCTGTCCGCGAAGGTGCTCGATCCGCAGTTCCAGGGGCAGATCAAGGAGCGGCTGAACAGCCGCGACGCGGTGAAGCTCGTGTCGTCGTTCTCGCGTCCGGCGCTCGAACTGTGGCTGAACCAGCACGTCGAGCACGGCAAGAAGCTCGCCGAACTCGTGATCAAGCAGGCGCAGGCGCGCACGCGCGCGGGCCAGAAGGTCGAGAAGCGCAAGAGCTCGGGCGTCGCGGTGCTGCCCGGCAAGCTGACGGACTGCGAGACCGAAGATATCGCGCGCAACGAACTGTTCCTCGTCGAGGGCGACTCGGCGGGCGGCTCCGCGAAGATGGGCCGCGACAAGGAATACCAGGCGATCCTGCCGCTGCGCGGCAAGGTGCTGAACACGTGGGAAACCGAGCGCGACCGCCTGTTCGCGAACAACGAGGTGCACGACATCTCGGTCGCGATCGGCGTCGATCCGCACAGCCCGGACGACGGCGTCGACCTGTCGAACCTGCGCTACGGCAAGATCTGCATCCTGTCGGACGCGGACGTCGACGGCTCGCACATCCAGGTGCTGCTGCTCACGCTGTTCTTCAAGCATTTCCCGCAGCTGATCGAGCGCGGCCACGTGTACGTCGCGCGCCCGCCGCTGTTCCGCGTCGATGCGCCCGCGCGCGGCAAGAAGCCCGCACAGAAGCTCTATGCGCTCGACGACGGCGAGCTCGAGGCGATCCTCGACAAGCTGCGCAAGGACGGCGTGCGCGACACGCAGTGGAGCATCAGCCGCTTCAAGGGTCTTGGCGAAATGAGCGCCGAGCAGTTGTGGGACACGACGATGAACCCCGACACGCGCCGCCTGATGCCGGTGAAGCTCGGCGAGCTCGACTACGAGGCGACGGTCGCGCGGATGACGATGCTGATGGGCAAGGGCGAGGCAGCCGCGCGGCGCGGCTGGCTCGAGGAAAAGGGCAACGACGTCGAAGCGGACATTTAAGCGGAGCATCCGCGCGGCCGGGCATGACGCCCGGCCCGGCCTCACGCCACTTACGAATACGGAATTCAGATGGACGACAATACTTCCGATCTCTTTGCCGGGTCCGATGCACCGGATGCCGAAGCGCTGACGCTCGGCAATTACGCGGAGCAGGCGTATCTCAGCTACGCGGTCAGCGTCGTGAAGAGCCGCGCGCTGCCCGACGTGTGCGACGGCCAGAAGCCGGTGCAGCGCCGGATCCTGTTCGCGATGAACGAAATGGGTCTTGGCCCGGACGCGAAGCCGGTGAAGTCGGCGCGCGTGGTCGGCGACGTGCTCGGTAAATACCATCCGCACGGCGACCAGTCGGCGTACGACGCGCTCGTGCGGCTCGCGCAGGATTTCTCGCTGCGCTACCCGCTGATCGACGGGCAGGGCAACTTCGGCTCGCGCGACGGCGACGGCGCGGCGGCGATGCGTTACACGGAAGCGCGCCTCACGCCGATCGCGAAGCTGCTGCTCGACGAGATCGACCAGGGCACGGTCGACTTCATGCCGAACTACGACGGCTCGTTCGAGGAGCCGAAGACGCTGCCGAGCCGCATGCCGTTCGTGCTGCTGAACGGCGCGTCGGGCATCGCGGTCGGCCTCGCGACCGAAATCCCGTCGCACAACCTGCGCGAAGTCGCGGCCGCGGCGGTCGCGCTGATCCGCAATCCGAAGCTCACGCACGCGGAGCTGATGAGCCTGATTCCCGGTCCGGATTTCCCCGGCGGCGGCCAGATCATCTCGAGCGACACCGAAATCTCGGCGGCGTACGAAACGGGGCGCGGCAGCCTGAAGGTGCGCGCGAAGTGGAAGATCGAGGATCTCGCGCGCGGCCAGTGGCAGCTCGTCGTGACCGAACTGCCGCCGAACACGTCGGGCCAGAAGGTGCTCGAGGAAATCGAGGAACTGACCAACCCGAAGCTCAAGCTCGGCAAGAAGACGCTGACGCCCGAGCAGCTCAACACGAAGAAGGCGATGCTCGACCTGCTCGACGCGGTGCGCGACGAGTCGGGCAAGGAAGCGGCGGTGCGGCTCGTGTTCGAGCCGAAGTCGCGCACGATCGACCAGACGGAATTCGTGAACACGCTGCTCGCGTACACGAGCCTCGAATCGAACGCGACGCTGAACCTCGTGATGATCGGCGCGGATGGCCGGCCGGGCCAGAAGGGCCTGCTGACGATCCTCGACGAATGGGTGAAGTTCCGCCAGCTGACGATGACGCGCCGTTGCCGCCATCGTCTCGCGAAGGTCGACGACCGCATCCACATCCTCGAAGGGCGGATGATCGTCTTCCTGAACATCGACGAGGTGATCCGCATCATCCGCGAGTCGGACGAGCCGAAGGCCGCGCTGATGAGCGCGTTCGGCCTCAGCGAGCGGCAGGCCGAGGACATTCTCGAAATCCGCCTGCGCCAGCTCGCGCGGCTCGAGAAGATCAAGATCGAGAAGGAACTCGAAGCGCTGCGCGACGAGAAGGCGAAGCTCGAGGAGCTGCTCGCCAACGACAGCGCGATGAAGCGGCTGATGATCAAGGAGATCGAGGCCGACGCGAAGCAGTACGGCGACGATCGCCGCACGCTGATCCAGCAGGAAAAGCGCGCGACGTTCGAGGCGAAGGTGGTCGACGAGCCGGTGACGGTCGTCGTGTCGCAGAAGGGCTGGGTGCGCGCGCTGAAGGGCCACGGGCTCGACCCGGCCGGCTTCACGTTCAAGGCAGGCGACCACCTGTACGCGGCGTTCCAGTGCCGCACGCCGGATCGCCTGATCGCATGGGGCAGCAGCGGCCGCGTGTATTCGGTCGACGTGTCGGTGCTGCCGGGCGGGCGCGGCGACGGCGTGCCGGTCACGTCGCTGATCGAGCTCGAATCGGGCTCGCACCTGATGCACTACTACGCGGCGCCGGCCGACCAGCAGTTGCTGCTCGCGTCGAGCAACGGCTTCGGCTTCCTCGCGAAGGTCGGCGACATGGTGAGCCGCGTGAAGGCCGGCAAGTCCTTCATGACGATCGATGCGGGCGCGGTGCCGCTCGCGCCGATGCCGGTGCTGCCGAACGCGACGCAGGTCGCGTGCCTGTCGAGCGGCGGGCGCTTGCTGGTGTTCGGGATGGACGAGATGAAGACGCTGTCCGGCGGCGGCCGCGGCGTGATCCTGATGGCGCTCGACGACAAGGAAACGCTCGTGCAGGCGCTGGCGATCGATCCGGCCGGCGTCGTGCTGATCGGCACCGGCCGCGGCGGCAAGGCGCAGGACGACACGCTGTCGTACGCCGGGCTCGCGCCGCACATCGGCAAGCGCGCACGCAAGGGCCGCACGCCGGAGACGAAGCTCAAGGTCGTCAACGAGCTGCGCCCGCTGCTCGGCTGACGCCGCGCGGGGCGTCCGGATCGTCCGGTTCGACGGTTCGGCCGCGATCGAAGGCCGCACGTCCGCTTCGGCGGCCGTGCGGCTTTTTCTTTTTTTGACGCGGGGATTCGGGTAAGCAAGCGTGGCGCTGTCACGCGGAATTTGCAAAATAGTGTGAAATCGCGCCGAGGGTCTGAACCGCGACGCGACTGGCTGGTCGAACGTCGCTTGATGCCGCGCGCGACGCGGCCGTTCGCTGCCCCCCCCTCATACAGGATCGTCGCCATGTCCCACGCCGTTGCCGTCGCGCTGTTTCTTCACCTGCTGGCCGTCGCCGTGTGGGTGGGCGGGATGGTCTTCGCGCACTTCTGCCTGCGCCCGGCGCTGTCCGACCTGTCGCCGCAGTTGCGGTTGCCGCTGATCGAAGGCGTGTTCGGCCGCTTCTTCAACTGGGTGTCGGGGGCCGTGATCGTGATCCTGCTGTCCGGCGGTTTCCTGCTGACGAGCTTCGGCGGCGCACACGCGACGTGGTCGCTGCATGCGATGGCCGGGCTCGGCGTCGTGATGATGCTGATCTTCGGGCACATCCGCTTCGCGCTGTTCCCGCGCATTCGCCGTGCGGTGCAGGCGCAGAACTGGCCGGACGGCGCGCGCGCGGTGAACGCGGTACGCCTGCTCGTCGTCGTGAATCTCGTGCTCGGCGTCGTCACGATCGGCGCGGCCGTGCTGTCGCGCGGTTTCTGACCGGCCGGCGTCCGGCCGCTGCCGGGTCGCCGCGGGCCTGGCGGCACGCGGCGCTACGCGGCCAGCATCGCGTCGAGCAGCCATGAACCGGCCGGCCCGAGCGGCCGGTTGCGCGACCACACCGCATCCACCCGCACGCGGCGCGGCCAGCCGCGCGAGCGCAGCTCGCACAGGCGGTCGCGCGCGAAGTGCTCGACCATCCAGCGCGGCAGTTCCGCCCAGCCGAACCCCAGCACCGCCATCTCCAGCAGCATCAGGTAGCTCGGCGCCAGCCAGTGCTGCGTGCCGACGACGATCCGGTCGTCGGTGCCGCGACCTTCCGTCTTCACGTAGGTATTGAGGCGCAGTTCGCGCACGTCGCGCAGCGCCGCGTGCGGCACCTCGGCGTCGCCGTATTCGGCAAGCGCGTGCGTGCGGCCGACGAACAGTCCGATCTCCGATTCCTCCGCCACCGTCGCCGCGCCGATATCGGCCGGGTAGGCCGCGCGCGCGGCCATCAGCCCGAGTTGCGCACGGCCTTGCTGGATCAGGTCGAGCACGTCGTCGTGCTCGGCGATCTGGCATTCGAGCTCGAGCGCCGGAAAGCGCCGTTCGAGCGCCATCAGCGTCTCTTCGTAGCGCTTCGACTGGTACGTATCGGAGACGACGAGCGTGAGCCGCGCTTCCTCGCCGTGCGCGAGCCGGGCGGCCGTGCGGTCGATCGCCGCGCTGGCCTCGAGCGCGCGCTGTACCTGCGGCAGCAGCGCGCGGCCGGCGTCGGTGAGCGTCGGCGTGCGCGTCGAGCGATCGAACAACTGCACGCCCAGATCGATTTCGAGGTTCGCAATCGCTTCCGACACGGTCGACTGGCGCTTGCCGAGCTTGCGCGCGGCGGCCGTGAACGAGCCGAGCAGCGCCGCTTCGGCGAATGCGAGCAGGGCTTCGGGGGCGTGGTGCATGCAGTGCTCCAGGCGGTGATATATCGGTAAAGCCGATGATATCAAACTGGATTCATACGGTATTGCCGATCAAAATGGCCGCCATGGATCAGGTAACGCATTGGAGCGAATCATGAAACAGATCAACAAAACGGTGACGGAGCGCCTGCTGCACGCGCTGACGTTCGAACTGGTGGCGATCGCGCTGTGCGCGCCGATCGGCGCGTGGCTGCTCGACATGCCGGTGTCGCACGTCGGCGTGCTGACGGTGATGGTGTCGCTGATCGCGATGGCGTGGAACATGACCTTCAACGCGCTGTTCGACCGCTTCGAGCGGCGGGCTGGGTTGTCGCGCACGCTCGGCATGCGGATCGCGCATGCGGTGATGTTCGAACTCGGCCTCGTCGCGATGGTGGTGCCGGTGGCCGCATGGTGGCTGAACGTGAGCCTCGTCGAGGCGCTGCTGCTCGACCTGGGCATCGTGCTGTTCTTCCTGCCTTACACGTTCTGCTTCAACCTCGCGTACGACGCGCTGCGCGCCCGCTGGATGGCACGCCGGGTCGCGATGCGGGCCGGTTGAGCCGGTGAGGCGAACCCGGCCGGGCAGCGCGACGGCCGCCGCCCGTCAGTGCGCGGCGGCCCACAGCCACACGCTGCAGGCCACGGCGACCGCGCCGTATACGGCATAAACGGGCACCTTGAAGCGCGTGAAGCACAGCGTCGCGAAGGCGCCCGTCAGCCAGTAAACCGGGTCGGCCGGTTCGCGATGCAGGATCTTGACGACGGCGACCACGAGAAAGCCCGTCGTCGCCGCGCGCAGCAGGCGCATCCCGTGCTCGAAGCGCGAATGGCGCTTGAGCCGGAGCAGGTGGTTCTGCGCGAACACGACGAGGCATCCCGACGGAATGAACAGCGCGGCGGTGGCGAGCAGCGCGCCGACCCAGCCGTCGGTCAGGTAGCCGAGAAACGGCACCACGTTCAGCAACGGCCCCGGCGCGACCGGCGACAGCGCGAACGCCAGCGTGAAGTCGTGATCGGAGATGCCGGTCGCCGGCGAGACGAACAGCGTCTTGAGCACCGGCAGCGCGGAGAAGCCGCCGCCGAACAGCGTCATGCCGGCGCCCGCGAGCCGCGGCCACAGCAATTGCGCCTGGTAATCGCCGGGCAACGGCACCGCGAACAGCAGCACCAGCACGCCGAGCAGCACGAGTAGGCTGCGGTCGCGCTTCGACAGCGTGAAATCGACCGCGTCGCGTTGCGGCGGCCCCGTCAGCCAGCCCGCTGCAAACGCGGCGAACAGAATCCCGACGAAAGCGGCCGGACTATGCGCGAAAGCGAGCAGAATCGTCGAGAGCGCGGCGATCGCCTGTTCGAGCCGCGTGCGCGCGAGCGAGCGCAACTGCTTGACCCACGTGACGCCGATCAGCGCGGCGAGCACCATCCCGAAGTGATTGATCAGCATCGGCGCGGCAAGCGAGCGCACGAGCGGCGTCTGATAGAAGATCGCGAACAGCGTCATCAGGATCGAGAACGGCAGCACGCTCGCCATGCCGGCGACCCATGCGCCGGCACGGCCGTGCAGCGTCTGCCCGACCTGCACGGCAACGTTGCAGCCGACGGGGCCCGGTACGAGCCACGCGAGCGCGACGAGATCGCCGAAAACGTGCGGCTCGATGCGCTGCAGCCGCTCCACGTAATGGCGTTCGAGTTGCGCCATCATCGAAAGCCCGCCCCACGAGACGGCCGAAATGCCGGCGACGACCTTGAACAAGGCCCACAGGGATGCGGGTGCCTCTTCGACACGCGTGGTCGCTTCGACTTCGACGGTTGTCATGATTGTGTGGTTGGCGCAGGGCCGGATCTCTCGCGTAGGGCCGTGCCGGCGGCCCGCCGACACGTCGGCCCTCCCGATTGTCCGCCGCGCATCATGACACTGCCATGCGCGAAAACACCAGTTAATGAACTAAACGATCGGATCGGAACACGAAACAATTGCGGCGGTGCGCAACGCGCGCCGCGGCAGCAGCGGTGCGGCTGTTCAGGCGCCGGTGCTGCCGGTCGCGCGATGCGCGACGACGTTCGGACGATCGCCGCGCACGCCGAAGCGTGCGATCAGCGCGGGAATCGCGTCGGCCGGCACCGGGCGCGAGAACAGGAAGCCCTGCGCCTCGATTTCGCCGAGCGCGGACAGCCACGTGATCTGCTCCTCGGTCTCCGTGCCCTCGACGACGACGGTCAGCCCGAGCGAGCGCGCGAGATGCACGATCGACGACACCATCACGCACACGCTGCGATCGTTCGGGATCGCCTGCACGAACGAGCGGTCGACCTTCAGCGTGTCGACGGAGAAGCGGTGCAGGTACGACAGCGACGAATAGCCGGTGCCGAAATCGTCCAGCGCGATCCGGATGCCGAGCTTTTTCAGCGCGACGATCTTTTCGGACACGAGCTCCGGATATTCCATCATCGCGGTTTCGGTGATCTCGATCTCGAGCCGGTTCGCGTCGATGCCGGTGTCCTGCAGCGCCTGCGAGATCGTCTCGATCAGGTCGCCGCGCCAGAACTGCACGGGCGAGATGTTGACCGCGAGCGTCAGCGTGTCGTGGCCTTCGTCGCGCCAGCGCGCGATCTGCTCGCACGCGGTGCGGATCACGAAGTCGCCGATCGGCACGATCAGGCCGGTCGATTCGGCGATCGAAATGAATTCGTTCGCGGAGATGACGCCGTGCTCGGGGTGATCCCAGCGTGCCAGCGCCTCGAAGCCGGTGATCGTGCGGTGCGTGAGGTCGATCTTCGGCTGGTACGCGAGGAACAGCTGCCCCTCGGCGAGCGCGACGCGCAACTGCTGCTCCCAGCGCATCAGGTGGTCGGCGCGGTGCGACAGGTGCGGCGCATAGAACTGGTAGCAGTTCTTGCCGGCGTCCTTCGCGCTGTACATCGCGAGGTCGGCCTTTTTCAACAGGTCGATCTCGCTTTCGTTCGCGACGGTGTGCAGCGCGATGCCGATGCTCGCATGCAGCACGAACGAGCTGCCGCGTACGTCGAACGGCTCGCTGAACATCCGGATGATCGCTTCCGCGAGCCGCACCGCGCGCCGCTCGACGTCGTCGCCCTTCATCACGACCACGAACTCGTCGCCGCCGATGCGCGCGAGCGAGCCTTCGTCGTCGACCGCGTCGGCGAGGCGCGATGCGGTCATCTGCAGCACGATGTCGCCGGCGTTGTGGCCGAGCGTGTCGTTGACGGTCTTGAAGTTGTCGAGATCGATGAACAGCAGGCCGAGCCGCGACAGGCTCGCGGGCATCGACACGTCGTTGCGCAGCCCGCGCAGCGTCGCATAGCGGTTCGCGAGGCCGGTGAGCAGGTCGTATTCGGCGAGCTGCGTCATTTCGCGCTCGCGGCCGAGCAGCTTGCCGATCAGGCCCGTCGCGACGCCGAAGAACGCGAGCATCGCGAGCGTGATGAAGCTCGTCATCAGCAGGTAGACGTTGCGCGTGTGCGTGTAGTCCGCGAACTCTTCCGTCTGCGACAGCCCGACCATCACGGCGAGCGGGTAGCCGTCGAGGTGGCGGTACGACACGATGCGCGTCACGCCGTCGATCGGATCGATGATCGTGCCGGTCACGCGCTCCGCGATCGGGTAGACGCCCGAGGCCGAAAACGCGCCCGGCGCGTTGTTGACCGACCCCGTGCGCCGCGCGAGCACCGCGCCCGTGTCGGACACGACCGCGATCACGCCTTCCTTGCCGATGGCCGCGTTGTTGTAGAAATCGTTCGTGAAGTAGCTCGGGTCTTCCGACACCACGACGATGCCCGCGAAGGTGCCGTCCGGGTTGTTCAGGCGCCGCGTCATCTGCAGCGTCCAGTGGCTCGACACGCGGCCGAGCACCGGCTTGCTGATGAACAGGCGATCGTCGTTGTGCGCGAGGTGGACCTTGAAGTGCTCGCGGTCGGACAGGTTGATCGGCTGCGGATGGAGTTCGGCGGTGTTCGCGAACAGGATGCCCTTCGCGTTGACGAGCGACACCTGGATCAGCGTGTCGCTCGGCACGACGCCTTTCTCGACGGCGCTCGCGAGATTGAAGCGCGCCGGCGATTTCTCGAATTCGAACTTGACGAAGCGGGTGATCTGGTCGACCTGGTGGATCGCCTTGACCGTATGCTGCTCGAGCGCGGACGACAGGATCGCCGCGGAGGCCGCCGCTTCCTTGTACGCGCTGTCCTTTTCGACGGACAGACGCGCGATGATCACGGCCCACAGCAGCGCGAGCGCCAGCATCCCGAGCAGCGGGATGGCAAACAGCGCACGCCGGCGCGATTTGCGCGGCGCGCGCAGCGGCCGGTTCGGCGGCGTGTGGTTGGACCGGGCGGAGCTCATCGAAGAGGGCGGCGTCCTGCTCGCGTGCGCCATCCGTCTGGATGGCCGGCTATGGTTCGGATTGTCCCGACGTCTGTTCGTTCGCGGGACGCGCAACCATGGACAGACCTCCGAAACAACGGATTAGGCCCGATATTACTGGCTGGAACGTTTTTGCGATAGTTGGGTGAAGCGTAGGGCGCCGGACGAGCCGGCGCCATCGCACATCGCGAAATGTCAGTCGGGTGACCGAAACGTGCCGTCGACGACCGTGACGACGCGGCCGCCGATCCAGGTCGTGCCGTCTTCGTCGTAGCTGACGAAGATGCGGCCGTCGCGGCCGATCGCCGTGCCCTGGCGGGCCGTATACGACGGGCCGGGGCGGCGTGCCTGGCGCGTCAGCAGTCCGGCCAGCGCGGCGTTCGCGCTGCCGGTGACGGGGTCCTCGCCGGGCGTGCCGAACTGGCCGCCCGTCATCAGGCAGCGGATCTCGAACGTCGCGGGGCCGCCTTCGGCATGCGGCGCGTAGGCGGCGAGGCCGTCCACGCCGTAACGCCGGGTGAGCGCGGCCAGCGCGGCCGGATCGGGCGACAGGCCGATGCACGCATCGGCCGACTTCAGCCGCACGACCAGCCACGGCGCGCCGTTGTCGACCGCGCACGGCTCGGCATCGAGGTCGAGCGCGTCGCTGCGCAGCGCGGCGGCCAGTACCGCGTAGTCCGAACGGTCGAGCGGCGTGACGCGTGCCGGCGGCGCGGCGAACGCCCAGCCGTCGGCCTGCTCGCGCAGCGCGACCCGGCCGACTCCGCACTGCTGGATCAGCCGGCCCGGCGTGCGCGGCCGCGCGCCGCTTTCGAGGAACGCATGCGCGGTGCCGAGCGTCGGGTGACCGGCGAACGGCAGTTCGCCGCCCGTCGTGAAGATCCGCACGCGATAGTCGGCTTCCGGATCGGTGGGCGTGCAGAGAAACGTCGTTTCCGACAGGTTCGTCCAGCGGGCGATCTCGAGCATGGCGTCGTCGCCGAGCGAATCGGCGTCGAACACCACGGCAAGCGGATTGCCCTTGAACGGCGCCGACGTGAACACGTCGACCTGCTTGAAACGAACGAGACGGCCGGACATCGCGACGCGCCCGTTACGCGACTTCGGCGATCAGTTCGATCTCGACGCACGCGCCGAGCGGGATCTGCGCGACGCCGAATGCCGAGCGCGCATGCTTGCCCGCGTCGCCGAACACTTCCGCGATCAGCTCCGACGCGCCGTTCGTCACGACGTGCTGTTCGGTGAAGTCGAGCGTCGAGTTGACGAGGCTCATCAGCTTGACGATGCGCGTGACCTTGTTCAGGTCGCCGGTGTGCGCGTGCAGCGTCGCGAGCAGGTCGATCGCGATCGAGCGGGCCGCGGCCTTGCCGTCTTCCGTTTGCAGATCCGCGCCGAGCTTGCCGGCCCAGACCTTGCCGTCCTTCTTCGCGATGTGGCCCGACAGGTAGACCGTGTTGCCGCTTTGCGCGCTCATCACGTAGGCGGCAGCCGGGGCGCCGGCGGTCGGGAGTTCGATGCCGAGCGATTTCAGTTTGTCGTAGACGTTAGCCATGTGTTCGATTCCTCGTAGAGAGTCGTGACAGGAAAAAGGGGATCAGAGGCGCTCGCGCAGCAGCTTGCCGAGGCGCGCGACGCCTTCCTCGATCTTCTCGGGCGGCACCGTCACGAACGACAGGCGCAGCGTGTTCTGCTGCGCGTTCTCCGCGAAGAACGGCGCGCCCGGCACGAAGGCGACGTGGTTGTCGACGGCCGCGGCGAGCAGCTTCATGCTGTCGATCTGCGCGGGCAGGTTCACCCAGATGAACATCCCGCCTTCCGGGCGGTTCCACGTGACGCCTTCCGGCATGTGGCGCGCGAGCGCGCCGAGCATCGCGTCGCACTGCGCGCTGTAGAGCGCGCGGATCGTCGGGATGTGCTCGTCGAGGAAGCCGTCCTTGATCACTTCGTGCGCGATGCGCTGCGTGAGCGTCGGCGTGTGCAGGTCGGTGGCCTGCTTGGCCTGCACGAGCTTGAAGTGGAGTTCCTCGGGCGCGATGATGTAGCCGATCCGCAGGCCCGGCGCGAGCACCTTCGAGAACGTGCCGAGGTGCACGACGTGGTCGGGCGCCATCGACAGCATCGTCGGCAGCGGCTCGCCCTGGTAGTTCAGCGCGCCGTACGGATCGTCCTCGAGCACCGGGAACGGGCTCGTCTGCGCGAACGCGGCGAGCGCGCGGCGGCGCTCGACGGGCAGGCGGCGGCCGGTCGGGTTCTGGAAGTTCGGCTGCGCGTACAGCAGGCGCGCGCCTTGCGTGAGTCCGGGCGTGAGGCCTTCCGGCAGCAGGCCCTGCTCGTCGGTCGGCACCTGCACGTAGCGCGGCTCGTACAGCGAGAACGATTGCAGCGCGCCGAGGTAGGTCGGCGTTTCGACGAGGATCGGGCTGTTCGGGTCGATCAGCGCCTTGCCGAGCAGGTCGAGCGCCTGCTGCGAGCCGGTCGTGATCAGCACCTGCGACACGCGCACGCTGTAGCGCTCGGCGATCCATTCGCGCAGCGGCAGGTAGCCTTCGGTCGCGCTGTACTGGAGCGCGGCGGCCGGCGCGTCGCGCAGCACGCGGTCGGCGGCGGCGCGCATGCGTTCCGCCGGGAACGTCGCGGGGGCGGGCAGGCCGCCGGCGAACGAGATGACCTCGGGGCGTTCCGTGACCTTCAGGATCTCGCGGATCGCAGAGCTCGTCAGCTTGCGGGCGCGTTCGGAAAGCTGCCAGTGCGGCGGATGCAGGTCGCTCGGATTCATAGTCTCCTCGTTCGGATATCGTGGTCAGTCAAGAAAGGTCGTTCGGGCGAATCGCTTCGACGCCGCCGGGTGGGCGAGCGCGAACGCGATGAAGCCTTCGCGGCCGGGTGGGCAAACCGATCAGGCAAAACGTCCATTATGGCGCAGCTGTTCAGCCGGCGCGAGCGGGACGCGGGGCCGTGGCGACCGCCGAGCGGCGCCCGAGCACCACGGTCGCGATCACGGCGGCCGCGAACAGCCACGTCGACGACGTGACCGTTTCGCCGAACAGCAGCGCGGAAAAGGCGATCGTGAAGAAAATCTGCAGCAGTTGCACCTGGCCGACCCGCGCGATGCCGCCCATCGCGAGCCCCGCATACCACGCGAAAAAGCCGATGAATTGCGAAAAGAGGGTCACGTAGCCGAACGCGAGCCACGTGCGCAGCGCGAGCGGGCCCGGATGCGCGGCGTGCTGCATCCACGCGAGCCAGCCGACCGGCAGCACGAGGAACGGCGCCGACACGACGAGCGCCCAGCAGATCACCTGCCAGCCGCCGATCTGGCGCGCGAGGCGCGCGCCTTCCGCATAGCCGAGCGCGCCGATGCCGACCGCGACGAGCATCAGCGCGTCGCCGGCCTGCACGGTGCCGCCACCGTCGCGCAGCGCGAACGCGATCACGAGCGCGCTGCCGGCCACCGCGCTGGCCCAGAACGCCTTCGACGGCCGTTCGTGCGACAGCCAGGCCGCATACAGCGCGACGAACAGCGGCTGCAAGCCGTTGACCACCGCGCCGTGCGAGGCGGGCACCGATTTCATCGCCCAGGCCGAGAACACCGGATACGCGATGATCACGCCGGCCGACGTGATTGCGAGGCTTTTCAGTTGCGCGCGGCTCGGCAGCGGCTCGCGGCGCCACCACAGCAGCAGGCCGGCCGGCACGGCGGCGGCGAGCGCGCGGCCGAGCCCGTTGAGCAGCGGATTGAGCTCGGATACGACGATGCGCGTCATCGGCAGCGTCAGGCTGAAGATCATCACGCCGATGAGGCCGAGCAGCATGCCCCGGGTTTCGCGCGAATTCATGTCGTGGGTGTCTCCGTCGTGCAGGTCGTTGTCGTCGGGAAAGCGGCGGGGCGGTCAGCGCAGCGTGCGTGCGCCGTGCGGCGTGTCGAATTCGGCGGCCAGCGCCGGCGGACCGTCGGTCGATTCGAGGTCGAGCAGGTGCGCGGCGCCGAGCCAGTCGAGTTGCTCGCGGACCGTATCCGCGTGCGGGTGGACGCCCTTGAGCGCCTTCAGCGCGACGCCGTCGGCCGGCAGCGATTCGGCCGGATGACGCGGGCTGTCCCACTGGATCAGCGACGGCACGAGGCCGTCGCCGGCGCCTTGCCATGCGGGGAAGCTGCCGTCGTCGGGCACCGTGAGGCCCCAGCTCAGGTCGCCGCGCCGCATCGCGACGACGGGCGCGATGCGCGCCGGGTACTGGCGCTGCCACAACGCAAGCTGGCGCGGGCGGTCGACGCGCGCCACCCAGTGCGCGAGAAACGGGCCCTGCGCGAGCCGCGCCTGGAGCGCCGGATCGTCGAGCCCGAACAGCCGCGCGCGCGGCGGCTTCGTGCCGTCGTCCGGCGCGGGCGCATCGGGGTCGATCGCGATTACTTCGAGGTAGAGCCCGCCCCACGCGCCGAACAGCGCATTGTGGGTCCGCATCAGCGGATGGCGGCCGCCGCCGGCCGGCTCGATGCCGAGTGCGTCGGCGACATGGCGCACGCCTTCGTCGAGGGTGCGCGCGGCAATCACGAGATGGTCGAGTGTCAGGGAGCGGGCTGGCATGAGCGTCGGTCGGGAAGCGAAAGTGTCATGGTAGGCGGACGGCGGGCCGGCGGGCGCAGCGCCGGGTGCGGCGGGGCCGCAACGGCGGCCGCACGATCGCCATTCCGGTCAACTGTAATCGTCGCTACCGGCACAGTAACGGTACAATCGGCGCGATAGCCTTCGGTACAGTTGGAGCTGCCGCCCATGTCCACCGTCCCACTCGCCCAGATTCCCGCGCCGCACGACACGGCCACGCTCACGCTCGTCGACCAGCTGGTCCAGTGGGCGCGGCGGCGTATCGACGAACGCGTGTTCCGTCCCGGCATGCGCATGCCGTCGATCCGCAAGCTCGCGCTCGACAAGAGCGTGTCGCGCTTCACCGTCGTCGAGGCCTACGAGCGCCTCGTCGCGCAGGGTTACCTCGACTCGCGGCGCGGCTCCGGCTTCTACGTGCGCGAGCGCACGGGCGCCGGCCCGCAGCCGGCCGACAGCGTCGCGCGGGTGGCCGAGGCCGCGCCCGTGCACAACACGATCGACGTCGTCTGGCTGCTGCGCAACATGCTGCATACCGTCAGCCCGGAGAAGGGTCCCGGCCTCGGCTACCTGCCGGGGCGCTGGCTCGACGGCGAGCTGATCACCGGCGCGCTGCGCGCGCTCGGGCGCCAGTCGGGCGCGCAGATGCTCGGTTTCGGCACCGCGCAGGGTTTCCTGCCGCTGCGCCAGCAACTGCAGACGCGTCTCGCCGAAGTCGAGATCGGCGCGAAGCCCGAACAGATCGTGCTGGTGTCGGGCATCACGCAGGCGATCGACCTGATCTCGCGGATCTACATGCGCCCGGGCGATGCGGTGATCGTCGGCGATCCCGCGTGGTTCCAGATGTTCGGCCGTTTCGCGGCGCAGGGCGCGCAGCTCGTCGGGATGCCGTATACGCCCGACGGCCCCGACCTCGACGCGCTCGAAACCCTGGTGCAGATGTGGCGGCCGAAGATGCTCGTGATCAATTCGGTGCTGCAGAACCCGACCGGCACATCGCTGTCGGCCGCGCAGGCGTTCCGGATCCTCAAGCTCGCGGAGGCCTACGATTTCCTGGTCGTCGAGGACGACATATACGGCGACCTGTGCCCGCCCAGCTATCCGGCCACGCGCCTCGCGAGCC
Organism: Burkholderia sp. EMB26; assembly: GCF_024730645.1. Taxonomy (NCBI): domain Bacteria; kingdom Pseudomonadati; phylum Pseudomonadota; class Betaproteobacteria; order Burkholderiales; family Burkholderiaceae; genus Burkholderia; species Burkholderia sp. EMB26. The sequence goes on along the minus strand of NZ_CP078070.1, from coordinate 2,673,446 downwards.
TCGACCAGCTGAAGCGCGTGATCTATCTCGGCAGCTATTCGAAGACACTCGCGGCGAACCTGCGGGTCGGCTACGTCGCGTGCGCGCCGGAAATCGCGAAAGCGATCACCGACCAGAAGATGCTGGTCGGGATGACCACGCCCGAGCTCAACGAGCGCGTGTTGTACAAGATCCTGACCGAAGGGCATTACCGGCGCCACGTCGAGCGGCTGCGCGCCCGGCTCGACGGCGTGCGCGACAAGACCGCGCGGATGCTCGAGCGCACCGGGCTCGGGCTCTTCACGATGCCCGCGGCCGGGATGTTCCTGTGGGCCGACACGGGCGTCGATTCGGACGCGCTCGCGGCGGTCGCGCACGAAGCCGGCTTCCTGCTGACGCCGGGCAGCTTGTTCTCGCCGCAGCAGTCGCCGTCCACGTGGATGCGCTTCAACGTCGCGAACTGCGGCGATCCGGCGCTGCCGGGGCTGCTGGCGAGCTATATCGACTCGGCGGTGCGGCGCGCGTCGTGACGCGGCGCGGCAAGGCCGGCTCTTGAAATTGTCCGAGCCGTCCCCAGATACGCGCGCAAACCGCCGGCGCCAGGCGGTCGTCCCACACGGGCCGTCCCACACGGGCCGTCCCACACGGGCCGTCCCGGACGCGCCGTCCCGGACGCGCCGTCTTTCGCGGGGCCGCCGGCATCGCGCGCCGGGCGCCGGCGTCACCCCTTTTCAGTTCTAGTAAGAGGAAACAGCATCCATGGCACACGAAACGATGAGCTTTCAGGCAGAGGTCAAGCAACTCCTCCACCTGATGATCCATTCGCTCTACAGCAACAAGGAAATCTTCCTGCGCGAACTGGTGTCGAACGCGTCCGACGCGGCCGACAAGCTGCGTTTCGAGGGGCTCGCGGACAACGCGTTGTACGAGAACGATCCGAACCTGCGCATCCGCATCGGCTACGACAAGGCCGCGCGCACGATCACGATCGACGACAACGGCATCGGCATGAGCCGCGACGAGGCGATCGCGAACCTCGGCACGATCGCGCGGTCGGGCACCAAGGAATTCTTCACGAAGCTGTCGGGCGACCAGCAGAAGGATGCGGCGCTGATCGGCCAGTTCGGCGTGGGCTTCTACTCGGGCTTCATCGTCGCCGACAAGATCACCGTCGAGACGCGCCGCGCGGGCCTGCCGGCGAACCAGGCCGTGCGCTGGGAAAGCGCCGGCGAGGGCGATTTCACGATCGACGCGATCGAGCGCGCGCAGCGCGGCACGACGATCACGCTGCACCTGCGCGAAGGCGAGGACGACCTGCTGTCGTCGCACCGCCTGAAGTCGATCATCCAGAAGTACTCCGACCACATCGCGCTGCCGATCCTGATGCGCAAGGAAGAGTGGGATCAGGAAAAGGGCGAGATGGTCCTGAAGGACGAGGACGAAACCGTCAACCAGGCGAGCGCGCTGTGGACGCGTTCGAAGAGCGACGTCACCGACGAGCAGTACACGCAGTTCTACCAGCACATCGCGCACGATCACCAGGATCCGCTCACGTGGACGCACAACCGCGTCGAGGGTCGCAGCGAATACACGCAGCTGCTGTTCGTGCCGGCGCACGCGCCGTTCGACCTGTGGAACCGCGACTATCGCGGCGGCCTGAAGCTGTACGTGAAGCGCGTATTCATCATGGACGACGCCGAGCAACTGCTGCCGCAATACCTGCGCTTCGTGAAGGGCGTGGTCGATTCGGCCGACCTGCCGCTGAACGTGTCGCGTGAAATCCTGCAGGAAAGCCGCGACGTGAAGGCGATCCGCGAGGGCGTGACCAAGCGCGCGCTGTCGATGCTCGAGGAACTCGCGAACGCGGAAGAGGATGCCGGCAAGGAGAAGTACAAGACGTTCTGGGGCGCGTTCGGCCAGGTGCTGAAGGAGGGCCTCGGCGAGGATCACGCGAACCGCGAGCGCATCGCGAAGCTGCTGCGCTTCGCGTCGACGCACGGCGACACCGACGCGCAGGACGTGTCGCTCGCCGACTACGTGTCGCGCATGAAGCCCGAGCAGAGCAAGATCTACTACGTGACCGCCGATACCTGGCAGGCCGCGAAGAACAGCCCGCATCTCGAAGTGTTCCGCAAGAAGGGTGTCGAGGTGCTGCTGCTGACCGACCGCGTCGACGAATGGATGCTGTCGTTCCTGCACGAATTCGACGGCAAGCCGCTCGCGAGCGTGGCCCGCGGCGATCTCGATCTCGGCGAGCTGAACGACGAGGAGAAGAAGGCGCAGGAGCAGGCCGGCGAGGCGATCAAGCTGGTCGTCGAGAAGATGAAGGAAGCGCTCGGCGACAAGGTGAAGGAAGTGCGCGTCACGTTCCGCCTGACCGATTCGCCGTCGTGCCTCGTCGCGGACGACAACGACATGAGCGGCTATCTGCAGCGGATGCTGAAGGCGGCCGGCCAGAACGCGCCGGCGATGCAGCCGATCCTCGAGATCAATCCCGAGCACGCGCTCGTGAAGCAGCTGAACGCCGACAGCGCCGATTTCGGCGACTGGTGCCATCTGCTGTTCGATCAGGCGCTGCTGGCCGAAGGCGGCATGCTCGACGATCCGGCGAGCTTCGTGAAGCGGACCAACGCGCTGCTGCTGTCGCGCGCCGCGTGAACGCGCGCATGCGATTCGACGGCGCCCAGGCCGGCTGGCGCGAGACGCCGCGGCCTGGCTGCACGCTCGACCAGCGCGACTGGCTGACGCGCGGCGGATCGCTGACCGCGCACCTCGCGCGGCTCGGCCGCGTGAACGTGCGCGTGACGCGCGAGGCCGTCGATTCGCCGTGGTTCGACGAGCCGGACGCGCTCGCCAGTTCGCCGCGCGCGCCGATGTGGGTGCGCGAGGTGATCCTGTCGGTCGACGGCACGCCGTACGTCGCCGCGCACAGCATTGCGCCGCTCGCGGCCAGCAAGGGCGTGTGGCAGGCCATGCGGCGGCTGCGCACGCGGCCGCTCGCGGAGCTGCTGTACAGCGATCCGCAGGTCGAGCGCTCGGCGCTCGTGAGCCGGCGCGTGATCGCCGGTCATCCGCTGTATGCGCTCGCGAGCCATGCATTGCAGGGCGCGCGTGCGCCGCATGCGTTTGCCGCGCGCCGCTCGGTGTTCCAGCGTCACGGCAAGCCGCTGATGGTCACCGAGTGCATGCTGCCGGCGCTGTGGCGCCATCTCGCCGCGCACGGCGACGGGCCGGGGTCGGTCGGGCCGCACGGAGGCGCGTGATGCTGCAGGGCTTTCCGCCGGTCGTCGCGCCGCATACGCACACGATGATTCTCGGCAGCTTTCCGGGCGAGGCGTCGCTCGACGCCGCGCAGTACTACGCGCATCCGCGCAACCAGTTCTGGCGGCTGCTCGGCGCGGTGCTCGGCGAGCCGACGCTGCATGAACTGCCGTACGACGCGCGGCTCGCGCGCGTGCTGTCGCACGGCATCGGCATCTGGGATGTGCTCGATGCGTGCCATCGTCAGGGCAGTCTCGATTCCGCGATTCGCAATGCGAAGCCGAACGACTTCGCGTCGCTGCGCGAGCATGCGCCGTTGCTGAAGCGCGTGTGCTTCAACGGCAAGACGGCGGGGCGGTTCGCGGACGTGATCGGCCAGGCCGGATACGAGACGCTCGTGTTGCCGTCGTCGAGCCCGGCGAATGCGATGCTGTCGTTCGAGCAGAAGCTCGCGCAGTGGCGCGCGATCGCCGTTCGATAGCGTCGCGTCGGAGCGTCGCCGCGCTAGCCGGGCGACTGTCGTACGGCAACCGGGGTTCTCGCGTCAGCCGCGCGCGGATGCAAGGCGCGGTAGACGATCAGGATCAGCAAAATCGGCAACAGGACGGCGCCCGGTTGTCCCATCGCGGGCTTGAACACGAAGAAAAACGAAAGGCCCGGCAGGACCCACGCCAACGCCATGACCGCATGGTCCACCCGCCCGAGCGCGCGGGTTGCCCGGTCGTACCTGCACATGTAAATGATCGCGAGCAGCAGCCACGCGAGATCGTAGTAGACGAGGTACGGCTGCGTCAGCAGCGTCGCAACGATCGCCGCCGCCGCGCACAGGTCGGCATGCTTCTTCCTCGCCCATAGACCCGCGGTCGCAACGACGGCCGGTATCGCGACGGCCGCCTGCACGGCAAAGGCGGTCGGCAGACTGGCGCCCGACCGTCGCGACATCGCGAACGGCGTCGGCATCGCGTTCCAGATTCCGCCGGCGTTGTTCGCCAGGATCAAGTGGCTGAACCACGACAGCGTGTCGAAAAAACGCATCCACGGCGGCACGCCGAGCACCAGCGCGCTGACCGCGCAGAACAGCGCGGCCGTGACGGCCATCGCGCCAACCGCGCGGACATGTCCGCCGCAGAGGAACAGCACCGGGAACAGGAGCGCGAGCTGCGGCTTGATGACGAGCAGGCCAGCGCATACGCCGGCGGCGACCGGACGTCGTTCGAGCCATCCCAGCGCGCCGGCGGCGCACGCCAGGGTCAGCAATGAATTCTGGCCGCAGATCGTCGCGACCCAGATGCCGGGGAACGCGATGAGCGCGATCCACGGCAGCGGGCGATCCTTCATCGTGAGCGTGCACGCCGCCAGCGCGACAGCGATGCCGATGCCGACGAACAGGCCGTACGAAGCGGCGTAGGGCAGCAACGCCAGCGGATACACCAGCAACTGGAAGGTCGGCGGATAAACCCACGGCGCGGCGATCCGCGCGGGCGGCCAATCCGGCAGCAAGCGGGCTTCCGCCGCGAACATCTGATGAAGGTCGAAGGCAGCGAGCGGCCCGCTGTGGAGCGACACGAAGGACGCGCTCCAGAAAACCCGGAAGTCGATGCCGGGAGGCGGCACGCCGGGGAGATGCAGCACCCAGCACGAAAATGCCCAGATACCCAGCAACGCGAGCTGAAACAGCAGGATGGCCGCGCTGTACAGCACGAGCCGCTCTCGGGAGAGCCATCCCCGGCGATCTGGCGATGCGTGGTCCGTCGCAGTGTGCGTCATGGCCGCTATGAGCCTCCCCGAATGCCGTTTCAGTTTGGCATAGGTTCGGTCGACCGAACGGCCTTTTTATTGCAAGAAAGTAAATGACCGGTCACGTCTGCGAATCAGGCTGGCGGCGGGTTCGTGGATTTCGACGGTCGTCGTATCAGCAGTCGAATGGACTGGGACATCGGCACGTACCGGCCGCAGGCACGCATGGCGCCCGTCGCGCGCCGTTGCCGGCGACGCTCAATCGTCGTTGCCCCAGCGCCACCGCGGTCTCTCGCCCTTGATCCAGCACACCGCGGTGAGCAGGGCGACCAGCACCACGATGCACGCGCCGTACGCGACCGGCGAGCGTTGCGGCGGCAGCAGCCACGCGCTCGCGACGATCCCGAACGCGAACAGCAGCAGCACGACCCAGCCCTGCCACGCCACCGGCAATCCCCATCCCCAGCCGTAGCGCTTCGCTGGAAACCAGATCTTCCTGTCGTTCGAGGTCATGCGCGCTCCCGTGATCCGCAAGTGCAGCGTAGCGCCGACGTGATTCGGCGTCACGCAGGGCCGCGCGTTCGTCGCGGCCTCCGTTTCCCACCAATGCTATCCTCTCGTCCGCTCATCCAGCGTCACCCAGCGAGATTCAATCATCATGACCCGACTGATCAAGCGCGCGTCCGCCGAGGCGCGCGCGTTCAAGCAACGCAAGGCGTCCGCCTACAACGGCTCCGAAAAACTCCAGCCGCCGCGCGTGAAGCGCCGCCCGGACATCGACGAGCACGACGACGTGCCGGTGCTCGAAGCGCCGCGCAAGCCGCGCTTCGCGCCCGTTACGTTCTCCGAAGAAGGCGGCGTGCGCTTCCTGCACTTCGGCACCGAGTGGGTGCAGGGCGCGATGCGGATCTCGAAGCCGCTGCACATCGAGCTTGAATACGCGCAGCAGATGATGGCGTGGCTGCTGTTCCTCGAAACGCCCGAGCGGATCGTCCAGCTCGGGCTCGGCACCGGCGCGCTGACCAAGTTCTCGCACCGTTTCCTGCCGCACGCGAAGGTCGAGGCCGTCGAGCTGAACCCGGCCGTGATCGTTGCCGCGCGCACGATGTTCGCGCTGCCGCCCGACGACGCGCGCCTCGTCGTGCACGAAGCCGACGCCTGGGACTTCGTCAACGATCCGGCCAACCGCGGCACGACCGGCGCGATCCAGATCGACCTGTACGATGCGACCGCGCGCGGCCCCGTGCTCGACAGCGTCGCGTTCTACCGCGCGGTGCGCGGCTGCCTGGCCGATGCCGGCATCGCGACGATCAACCTGTTCGGCGATCATCCGAGCTTCGTGCGCAACATGAAGCACCTGAACGCGGCGTTCGATCACCGCGTGATCGCGCTGCCCGAAGTACACGACGGCAACCGCATCGCGATCGCGTTTTCGGGCCCCGCGCTCGACGTGCCGTTCGCGCAGCTCGACGCCCGGGCGAAGCTGATCGAGGACACGCTGAAGCTGCCCGCGCGCAAGTGGGTGAAAGCTTTGAAAGCAACGACCGGCGCACGCGACACCGCGTTCGCGATCTGACGCCGGATGCACCGGCGGCAGGCCGGTGCAACCCGCGACAAGGGGCGGATCACCTCGGGTTCGCCCCTGCTTGACCGCGTGCTCGCGGCTCCTATACTGGCGCGAAGCCAGGGGAGCCGCAGCCTACCCGTTTTGCCGCTCCTCTCGGTGCCGTACCCGCTCAACAAGATCGATAACCGGGAAACAAGAGGAGACGTCATGGCTCACGATGCCGACGCCAACCGGGCCGCCAAGCGCTGGCTCTGGCTGCTGGTACTGCCGCTGATCGCGATGGTCTGGGTGCCGTCGTACAGCAAGATCGAACCGCAATGGCTCGGTTTTCCGTTTTTCTACTGGTACCAGTTGCTTTGGGTCTTCATCAGCGCGGTGATCACCGCGTTCGTGTATTTCAAGACCAAGAACGCGTGGAAGGCGAGCGGCACGCAAGGAGGTGCGCAATGAATCTCGGCGCGACCTTCGTCTTCGTCCTGCTGTTCATCGGCGTCACGATCATCGGTTTCCTGGCCGCGAACTGGCGGCGCGGCGATCTCGCTCATCTCGACGAATGGGGCCTCGGCGGACGCCGCTTCGGCACGATCGTCACGTGGTTCCTGCTCGGCGGCGACCTCTATACGGCCTACACGTTCGTCGCGGTGCCCGCGCTCGTATTCGGCGCCGGCGCGATGGGCTTCTTCGCGCTGCCGTACACGATCCTGATCTATCCGTTCGCGTTCGTCGTGTTCCCGAAACTGTGGAGCATCGCGAAGCGGCACGGCTACGTGACGGCCGCCGATTTCGTCAACGCACGCTACGGCAGCCGGATGTTGGCGCTTGCGATCGCGGTGACGGGCATCGTCGCGACGATGCCGTACATCGCGCTGCAACTGGTCGGCATCGAGGTGGTGATCGGCGCGCTCGGCTTCGACACGACCGGCTTCGTCGGCGATCTGCCGCTGATCATCGCGTTCGCGATCCTCGCCGCGTACACGTACACGTCGGGGCTGCGTGCGCCCGCGATGATCGCGATCGTGAAGGACGTGCTGATCTACGTCACGATCGCGGCCGCGGTCATCGTGATCCCCGCGAAGCTCGGCGGCTTCGGGCACATCTTCTCCGCGGTGCCGCCCGCGAAGCTGCTGCTGAAGGCGCCGGACGCGACGAGCCTGAACGGCTACAGCGCGTACGCGACGCTCGCGATCGGCTCGGCGCTCGCGCTGTTCCTGTATCCGCACTCGGTCACGGCGATCCTGTCGTCGTCGTCGGGCAACTCGATCCGCCGCAACATGGCGATGCTGCCCGCATACTCGTTCGTGCTCGGCCTGCTCGCGCTGCTCGGCTACATGGCGCTCGCCTCCGGCGTGAAGGACATGCCGCAGTACGCGCCGTACTTCAAGGCGTTCGGCCCGAACTTCGCGGTGCCCGCGCTGTTCCTCGAGTATTTCCCGTCGTGGTTCGTCGGCGTCGCGTTCGCGGCGATCGGCATCGGCGCGCTGGTGCCGGCGGCGATCATGTCGATCGCGGCCGCCAACCTGTACACGCGCAACATCCACCGCGAGTTCGTGAACCGCAACATGTCGCACGACCAGGAAACGCACGTCGCGAAGCTCGTGTCGCTGATCGTGAAGGTCGGCGCGGTGGCGTTCATCCTCGGGCTGCCGCTGACCTACGCGATCCAGCTGCAACTGCTCGGCGGGATCTGGATCATCCAGACGCTGCCGGCGATCGTGCTCGGCCTGTACACGCGCGTGCTCGACCATCGCGGCTTGCTGGCCGGCTGGGCGGCCGGCATCGTGTGCGGTACGTGGATGGCGATTTCGCTGAAGCTGGCCAGCTCGATCTTCACGATCCACCTGTTCGGTCTCGCGATCCCCGGTTATGCGGCCGTGTGGTCGCTGGTCGTGAACCTGGTGGTATCGGTGGCGGTGAGTGTGCTGGTGCGGGTGATGGGCATGGCGCATGCGGAGGATCGCACGCGGCCGGAGGATTATCTGGACGTCGTCGAGGGCTGATACGGCCGCTGCACGGCCGCTCGCCGCGCACGACGCATTACGTGGCTGCCCGGCAACGAAAACGCCCGCTACCGCAAGGTGGCGGGCGTTCGTTTTGCGTCAGCCCTGCGCGCGTTTCGCGAGATCCTCGCGCTGCGACAGGTCCTCGACGTTGACCATCCAGTGCACGCCGAAACGATCCTTCGCCATCCCGAAGCCGAGCGCCCAGAACGTCTTGCCGAACGGCATCGTCACTTCGCCGCCGTCGGCGAGCGCATTGAACAGCTTCTGGCCTTCGTCGACCGTCGCCGGGTTCAGCGACAGCGAATAGCCGGCATGCGCGGCGCCCGCCGGCTGGCTGCAATCGCCGTCCGAGCACATGATCATCGAGTCGCCGATCGTGAAGCTCGCGTGCATGACCTTGTCGGCCATCTCCGGCGACATCGGGTAATCGGGATTCGGCGGGGCGTCCTTGAAGTGCATCTTGAACATCGTCTTCGCGCCGAGTGCCTTTTCGTAGAACTGAAGGGCTTCGTCGGCGCGACCGTAGAACGTCAGGTACGGTTGAACTTGCATCGTTGTCTCCTGGGATGAGCCGTGCCGGCGCGGCGGCGCTGGCACGGCGTCGTGCAAGACTGACTGGGGGGAAAGGGTGCATCGGGAGGCGGCCGTCGCACCCGTGACGTGGATTGTAGTGCGCGCGCTTGACGATGGAATGAAAAATAAAAACGGCCGCGAACATCACGTTCGCGACCGTGTGCAGCAAGTGCTGACGGCTGTTGTCAGTCTTGCTGACAGCCGCTGACGCGCGGCATGGCTCAGCGCAGCGCGTCGATCAGCTTCTCGAGCTTCACCGCGTCGGCGGCGAACACGCGGATGCCTTCGGCGAGCTTTTCGGTGGCCATCGCTTCGTCGTTCAGCTGGAAGCGGAACGACGCCTCGTCGATCGCGACGCGCTCGGCCGGCTTGTCCTGCAGCGTGTCGGGCGACAGCTTGCGCGCGACCGTGTCGTTGCTCTCCTGCAGCTTCTGCAGCAAATCGGGACTGATCGTCAGCAGGTCGCAGCCGGCGAGCTCGATGATCTGGCTGGTCGTGCGGAAGCTCGCGCCCATCACTTCGGTCTTGTAGCCGAAGGTCTTGTAGTACGTGTAGATGCGGCGCACCGATTGCACGCCCGGATCGTTCGCGCCGCCGTCCCGCGCTTCATTCCAGTCGGCGCCGGCCTGCTTCTTGTACCAGTCGTAGATGCGGCCGACGAACGGCGAGATCAGCTGCGCGCCGGCTTCCGCGCACGCGGCGGCCTGCACGAGCGAGAAAAGCAGGGTCATGTTGCACTTGATCCCTTCCTTCTGCAGCACCTCGGCCGCGCGGATGCCTTCCCACGTCGACGCAAGCTTGATCAGGATGCGTTCGCGGCCGACGCCGGCTGCTTCGTACAGCTTGATGAGCTCGCGACCCTTGTCGATCGAGCGCTGCGTGTCGAACGACAGGCGCGCGTCGACCTCGGTCGATACGCGGCCCGGGATCAGCTTCAGGATTTCGGTGCCGAATGCGATCAGCAGGCGGTCGATGATGAAATCGGTGCTTTCGTTGCGATGATCGCGGACGGTTTTCTCGAGGATCGGCTTGTACGCATCCTTCTGGACGGCCTTCAGGATCAGCGACGGATTCGTGGTCGCGTCCTGCGGCTTGTATTGCGCAAGCTGCTGGAAGTCGCCCGTGTCGGCGACGACGGTCGTGTACTGCTTCAGCTGGTCGAGTGCGGTAGTCATGGCGATTCGAAAGAAGCGCGCGGGGCGCCGGGTTCTCACGGGCCGCGCGAGCGCGGCGGCGAAGCGAAGCGGCGCCGGGCGCCGCCTCCGATCCATCATTTTAGGCCCGATTCGTGTCGAGCACGTTTTGGCGTGCCGGGGGCGCGCCGCGGCGGCCGGCGAGCCGCGTCACGCGGGGCGCCGCGCGTTCAGGATCACCTGCGTGACGACGCCCGCGACGAGCCCCCAGAACGCCGGGCCGATCGACAGCAGCGTGAGGCCCGACGCGGTCACCATGAACGTGACGAGCGCCGCTTCGCGCTGCTTCACGTCCTGCATCGCGTTCGCGAGCCCGCTCATGATCGAGCCGAACAGCGCGAGCGCCGCGACCGACACGACGAGCGCCTTCGGCAGCGCCGCGAACAGCGCGGCGATCGTCGCGCCGAAGATGCCGGCGATCAGGTAGAACGTGCCGCACCACACGGCGGCCGTGTAGCGCTTCGTGTGATCCTCGTGCGCTTCGGGGCCGGTGCAGATCGCGGCCGTGATCGCCGCGAGGTTCACGCCGTGCGAGCCGAACGGCGCGAGCAGCAGCGACGCGAGGCCGGTCGTCGCGATCAGCGGCGACGACGGCGTCGGATAGCCGTCCGCGCGCAGCACCGCGATGCCCGGCACGTTCTGCGACGCCATCGCGACCACGAACAGCGGAATGCCGATGCTGACGATCGACGCGATCGAGAACGCGGGCATCGTGAACACGGGTTGCGCGAGCGCGATGTGGAAGCGGCTGAAATCGAGCAGGCCGAGGCCGCCGGCCACGGCCGTGCCGACGATCAGCGTCGTCGGAATCGCATAGCGCGGCGCGAGGCGCTTGACGATCAGGTAGGTGAAGAACATCGCGAGCACCAGCGCGGTCTGGAACTGCGCGGCGCGGAAGATCTCGATGCCGATCTCGAACAGGATGCCCGCGAGCAGCGCCGCCGCGATGCCGGCCGGAATGCGCTTCATCAGCGTGTCGAACAGCCCGCTTACGCCGACGGCCGTCAGCAGCAGCGCGCACACGACGAACGCGCCGATCGCCTCGGGGTAGGGCACGCCGGGCAGCGACGCGATCAGCAGCGCGGCGCCGGGCGTCGACCACGCGACCACGACGGGCGCGCGATAGCGCAGCGACAGGCCGATGGTCGTCAGCGCCATGCCGATCGACAGCGCCCAGATCCACGACGAGATCTGCGCATCGGTGAGGTGGGCGGCGCGGCCGGCCTGGAACATCAGCACGAGCGAACTCGTGTAGCCGGTCATCATCGCGACGAAGCCGGCGACGAGCGCGGACACGGACGTATCGGCGAAAAAGCGGCGGCCGCCGGCGCGGCCGGCGCTCGCGGTGGGCGAAGGGTTCATGCAATCTCCGGGGCGGCCGCTCGGACGCGGCCTGTGTATCTGCGGGTGGGTGTCGTTACTTGCTGAGTGCGCGCATCGCGGTTTCGAGGCCCGCGAGCGTCAGTGGATACATGCGCTGGCCGAGCACGTCGCGAATGATCGCGATCGATTGCCGGTACTCCCATAGCCGCTCGGGCTCGGGGTTCAGCCAGGCATGATGGGGGAACTGGTCGGCGAGCCGGCGCAGCCACACGGCGCCGGCTTCCGGATTGTTGTATTCGACCGAGCCGCCGGGCTGCAGCACTTCGTACGGGCTCATCGTCGCGTCGCCGACGAAGATCAGCTTGTAGTCGGGCGTGAACTTGTGCAGCACGTCCCACGTCGCCGTGCGTTCCGCGTGGCGGCGGCGGTTGTTCTTCCACAGGTGGTCGTACACGCAGTTGTGGAAGTAGAAGAATTCGAGGTGCTTGAATTCGGCCTTCGCGGCCGAGAACAGCTCTTCGGTCCGCTTGATGTGGTCGTCCATCGAGCCGCCGACGTCGAGCAGCATCAGCACCTTCACGTTGTTGTGGCGCTCGGGCACCATCCGCAGGTCGAGCCAGCCTGCGTTCGCGGCCGTGCTGCGGATCGTGCCGGGCAGGTCGAGCTCCTCGGCGGCGCCTTCGCGCGCGAAGCGGCGCAGCCGCCGCAGCGCGACCTTGATGTTGCGCGTGCCGATCTCGACCGAATCGTCGTAGTCGCGGTACGCGCGCGCCTCCCACACCTTTACCGCGGTGCGGTTGCCGTTCGACGGGCCGCCGATGCGCACGCCTTCGGGGTTGTAGCCGCCGTGCCCGAACGGCGACGTGCCGCCCGTGCCGATCCACTTGTTGCCGCCTTCGTGGCGTTCCTTCTGCTCGTCGAGCAGCGCCTTCAGGCGCTCCATCAGCTTGTCGAGCCCGCCCATCGCGTCGATCTGCGCCTTCTCCTCCGGCGACAGCTCGCGCTCGAGGCGCTTCTCGAGCCAGTCGAGCGGGATGTCGAACGCCTCGGACGGCAGCGTGGACACACCGTGGAAATATGCGCCGAACGCCTGGTCGAACTTGTCGAAGTACTGTTCGTCCTTGACGAGTGTCATCCGCGCGAGGAAGTAGAACGCGTCGATCGACGGCGAGATCAGCCCGGCCTTCAGCGATTCGAGCAGCGTCAGGTATTCCTTCACCGAGACGGGCAGCTTGGCTGCGCGCAGCGCGTAGAAGAAATTGAGCAGCATGGCCGGGCCTTCGGGGGTGGGGGAGTTACCGGTTGTGCCGGTTCATGTAGACGAGCCGTTCGAGCAGGCTCAGATCCTGCTCGTTCTTCAGCAGCGCGCCCGCGAGCGGCGGCACGATCTGCTTCGCGTCCGCGCCGCGCAGCGCGTCGGCCGGGATGTTCTCGGCGAGCAGCAGCTTCAGCCAGTCGAGCAGTTCGGACGTCGACGGCTTCTTCTTCAGGCCCGACACGCCGCGCAATTCGAAGAAACTCTCGAGCGCCGCGCGCAGCAGCTCCTCGCGGATGTCGGGGAAGTGCACCGCGACGATCTTCTGCATCGTCGACGGGTCCGGAAACTGGATGTAGTGGAAGAAGCAGCGGCGCAGGAACGCGTCGGGCAGCTCCTTCTCGTTGTTCGACGTGATGATGACGAGCGGACGGTGCTTCGCGCGCACCGTCTCGCGCGTCTCGTACACGTGGAACTCCATCCGGTCGAGCTCGCGCAGCAGGTCGTTCGGGAATTCGATGTCGGCCTTGTCGATCTCGTCGATCAGCAGCACGCTCGGGCGCTCGGCGTCGAACGCCTGCCACAGCACGCCCTTGACGATGTAGTTCGCGATGTCCTTCACGCGCGCGTCGCCGAGCTGCGAATCGCGCAGCCGCGACACGGCGTCGTATTCGTACAGGCCCTGCTGCGCCTTGGTGGTCGACTTGATGTGCCACTGCAACAGCGGCATGTCGAGCGCGGCGGCCACTTCCTCGGCGAGCATGGTCTTGCCGGTGCCGGGCTCGCCCTTGATCAGCAGCGGGCGTTGCAGCGTCAATGCGGCGTTGACCGCGAGCTTCAGATCGTCGGTGGCGACGTACTGCGAGGACCCTTCGAAACGCATGGCGGCGCTCTTCTTCATCGGGAAAAAAACCCAGTATAAGTCAGAAGGGCTGTCCGGTTGGGCCGCGCCCGCGTATCGTTGCGGGGCTGCGGCGGGGCGAACCGGGGCGCCGTATGGACGCGTTCCCCGCCGACGCGGTACAATCTGGCCGTTTTTTTTGGCCTGCGTGGCGATCCGATAAGCAAAACGGCGCGGGCCGTTGCCGCTTTGGCGCCAGTTTCCCCTCAAGCTAGGTTACAAGAGCTATGAACAAATTCGTCGGCAAACACGTCGTTGTCGCAGCGCTCGTGGCGCTCGCGGGCAGCGCGCAGGCGGCCGGTGTGGTCGGCAACCCGAAGGACGGGGCGAGCAAGGCCGCCATGTGCATCGGTTGCCACGGCATCCAGGACTACCGCGCGGCGTACCCGGAGGTCTACCGGGTGCCTGTCCTCGGCGGCCAGAACCAGCAATACCTCGAGAACGCGCTGAAGGCCTACCGCAAGAAGGATCGTCACTTCCCGTCGATGAATGCGATCGCCGGTTCGCTGACCGACCAGGACATCGCGGATCTGTCGGCGTACTACGCCGCGCAGAAGGCCGACACGAAGGACAATCCCTACAAGTAAAGCGCGCGCCGCCGATCTCTCCGGCGGGACAGGAGCATTCATGAACAACGCATTCAAGACGGCGGCGGTTGCACTGGCGGCCGGCCTCGCGATCGGTACCGCGCACGCCGCGGACATCTCGAAGGGCAAGGAACTGGTCGAGTCGCACAATTGCGCGGCCTGCCACGGCGCGCAGCTGAACAAGCCGATCAACGCGGAGTACCCGCGCCTCGCCGGCCAGCACGCCGACTACCTCGTGTGGGCGATGCGCCAGTACCAGATGGGGCTGACGAACCCGCTGCTCGGTCGCAACAACGCGATCATGCAGGCGCAGGTACAGAACCTGTCGGTCAGCGACATGAAGGACATCGCGTCCTACATCGAGTCGCTGAAGGAAACCGACCTCGTGTTCAAGAAGTAAGCGCGACGGGCCTCGCGGGCTCACGCAGCAAGAATGCCCCGCCTCGGCGGGGTATTTTTTTGGCCGCGGCCCGGTGCGGGGCCGATGTGCCGGCCTCGGGGCGTCAGTCGCGCGACGCGCGGCGCAGGATGCGCTGCAGGTACGCGTCGGTATCGGGCGGCGTGTTGGTGCGCTGCGCTTCCCAGATCGTCTCGCCGAGGCATTCCATGATCGCGTGCTGCGCGTCATGGGTCGAGTCGAGCTTCGCGGCCAGCTTGTCGTGCGCGGCGCGGATGCCGGGCGGCTGGTCGATCGATAGCTGTTCGCTGATCGCGAGGTGCATCGACAGGTGCAGGAACGGATTGGTCCGGCCTTCCTCGGGCGTGTAGTTGCGCGCCGCCGCGCCGTCGGCGTCGGCCAGTTCGTCGTGGTATTCGGGATGCTCGACGATCCAGTCGGCGGCAATCGCTTCCAGCGGCGTCAGGATCTCGCCCGCGCGCTGCTTGCGCCAGGTCTCGGTGAAAAAGCGACGCACGTCGTCGCGGCTTGGATTGAACATGGTGGGGAAACGTCGTGATTCGGGCGGCTCATGCCGCGTCGGGCATTGTACGCCGGAGCGGCGCACGGCGCTGGCGGCGGCCCCGGCAGCGGTCGAGGCGGTGTTGCGCCCGCCCGCCGCGGAACGGGTAAGCGCGGGTAGGCTCGCCGCCGCCGCGCCGCTACACTCCGACGATTCCCGTCACGGCGCGTTGCCGCCCGTTTCGTCATGACCGCCACCGTCCGCCCATCGTCCGCGGCCCTGCAGGGCGCGCTCTACGTCGCGTTGTCCGCCGCCGCGTTCGGCGCGATGGCGATTTTCGGCCGCTATGCGTATGCGGCCGGCGTCGACGTGCTCGGGCTGCTGATCGTGCGCTTCGCGATCGGCGGCGCGGTGCTCGCCGCGATCGCACGGCAGCGCCGCGTCGCGTGGCCGCGCGGGCGCGCGCTCGCGCCGCTGGTGACGATGGGCGCGCTCGGCTACGTCGGGCAGTCGTTCTGCTATTTCAGCGCGCTGCAGCACGCGCAGGCGAGCCTCGTCGCGCTGCTGCTGTACCTCTATCCGGCGTTCGTCACGCTGCTGGCCGCGTGGTGGCTCGGCGAGCGCCTGACGCGCGCGAAGGCCGTCGCGCTGGTGCTGTGCGTCGCGGGTTCGGCGCTGATGGTCGGCGGCGGGCACGGCGAGCCGCTCGGGATCGCGCTCGCGCTGGCCGCCGCGGTGATCTACTCGCTGTACATCGTCGGCGGCACGAAGGCGACGCGCGGCGTCGATCCGCTCGCGACCACCGCGATCATCTGCCTGTCGGCCAGCGCGACGCTCGTCGCGATCGCCGTCGTGCGAACGGCGGCGTTCGGCGCGCCGCCGCGCTGGCCGGCGACGGCCGGCGGCTGGGCGTCGATGCTCGCGATCGCGCTGATATCGACGGTCGCGGCGATGCTCGCGTTCTTCGCCGGGCTCGCGCGGCTCGGGGCCGCGCGCACGTCGATGCTGTCGACGCTCGAGCCGGTCGTGACGGTCGCGCTCGCGGCGCTGCTGTTCGGGGAGGCATTGTCGCCGCTGCAATGGGCGGGCGGCGTCGCGATTCTGGCGGCCGTGCTGGCGCTCATGCGCGCGGGCGGCGCGGCGGCCGACGACGCGACGGCGACGTCCAACGCGTAGTCGGGAAAGGGGGCGGGGACTGCGACGGCCCGCGGCGCGGGCCCGTCGTACCGGACGCTTATTCGTTGGGCGGCGGCGTCTTCGGCCGGAATTCGCACAGCGGCTCGATCGCGCAGTGCCAGCATTCGGGCCGCCGTGCCTTGCACACGTAGCGCCCGTGCAGGATCAGCCAGTGATGCGCGTCCTGCAGGAATTCCTTCGGCGTGAACTTCTCGAGCGCGGCCTCGACGGCCCGCACGTCCTTGCCCGGCGCGAGCCCGGTGCGATTCGCGACGCGGAAGATATGCGTGTCGACCGCGATCGTCGGCTGGCCGAACGCGGTGTTCAGCACGACGTTCGCCGTCTTGCGGCCGACGCCCGGCAGGCCTTCGAGCGCTTCGCGATCGGCCGGCACCTCGCCGTCGTAACGCTCGAGCAGGATCCGGCACGTCGCGACCACGTTCTTCGCCTTGGTGCGATAGAGGCCGATCGTCTTGATGTACTCGGTGACGCCTTCCTCGCCAAGCGCGACGATTTGTCGCGGGGTGTTCGCGACCGGAAACATTTTCCGCATTGCCTTGTTGACCGACACGTCGGTCGCCTGCGCGGACAGCATCACGGCGATCAGCAGCTCGAACGGCGTCGAATATTCGAGCTCGGTGGTCGGATGCGGATTGAGGCTCTGCAGCGTTTCGTAGATCGCGCGTCGTTTGCTGGCGTTCATGGAGCGTTCTGGTCGGGCGGCGCGGACGGGCCGTCCGGATCGTCGTTGCCTGCGTCGTTGTCGTTGCTGCCCGATGCCGCTTCGGCGTCGCGCTGCGCCTGCTGTTCGGCGAGCCGCTTGCGGCGGGCCTCGGCCGCGTCGATCTGCGCCTGGACGGCCGCGCTCACGCCTTCGGTGTTCTTCGGCCCGGCGCCTTGCCCGGACAGTTCTTCCTTCTTCTTGCGCGCGCGTTCGAGCGCGGCGGCGATGATCGCGCGTTTCTTCGCTTCGGCGTCGTCGTCGGCCGGTGCGGCGGCTGGCGCGCCGGGCTGTGCGGCGGTGGGCTCCGCGGCCGGCTTCGTGGCGCTGGCCGCGCGGCGTGCGGCGGCGCGCGCTTCGGCGGCCTCGCGCTCGCGGCGCTGGCGTGCGAGCCGCAGGTCGTGACGTTCGCGTGCGGCGTCGGCCTGTTCCTGCGACCACGCCTCCCAGCCCGTGCGATCGCCGGTCACCGGCAGCATTGCGATGCAGTCGACCGGGCACGGCGGCACGCACAGGTCGCAGCCCGTGCACAGCGACGCGACGATCGTGTGCATCTGCTTCGGCGCGCCGACGATCGCGTCGACCGGGCACGCCTGCATGCACAGCGTGCAGCCGATGCACAGGTTTTCGTCGATGAACGCGATCGCGCGCGGATGCTCGGTGCCGTTGACCGGGTTCAGCGGAATCACCGGCTTGCCGAGCAGGTTCGCGAGGCGCGCGATGCCTTCGGCGCCGCCGGGCGGGCACTGGTTGTAGTTCGCGTCGCCGGCGGCGATCGCCTCGGCGTACGGGCGACAGCCGTTATAGCCGCACTTCGTGCATTGCGTCTGGGGCAGCAGATCTTCGATGCGATCCGCGAGTGTTTTGGAGTCGGTCACGGTAACAGCGGGCGCAACGGCGCCGAATGGCTCTCGGCCGCGTCGGGCGCGGCCGGAAAGGTTTGCCAAAGCTCGATTATCGCCGATTTCCCGCATTGCGCTGGACGCCGTCTATGCGCATAATCGAACCGCTTTTTTGCAGGGGCTCAGCAGGAGGGCGGCCGTCCGCGGCGCGCCCGTTCCAGGGCGGCCGGCGCCGAGGCGGTGGGGGTGCCGGTCCGGATCAAGCGGCTCACATAGCAAAACGCCACCATGAATCAGCCAAAAATCAAAAGAGATCCTGAAGGTACGCGCCGCCGCATCCTGATGGCGGCAGCCGAAGAGTTCGCGAATGGAGGGCTGTTCGGCGCGCGCGTCGATCAGATCGCGCGCCGGGCCGAAACCAACGAGCGCATGCTCTATTACTACTTCGGCAGCAAGGAGCAGCTCTTCACGGCGGTGCTCGAACACGCGTTTTCCGCGCTGACCGAGGCCGAGCGCGTGCTCGATCTCGATGGCGTCGCGCCGGTCGAAGCCGTCACGCGGCTCGCGCATTTCGTTTGGGACTACTACCGCGACCATCCGGAGCTGCTCCGGCTCATCAACAACGAGAATCTGCACGAAGCCCGCTATCTGCACAAGTCGACGCGGATCCGCGAGATGATGTCGCCGATCGTCGCGAAGCTCGGCAACGTGCTGATGCGCGGCCAGAAGGCCGGGCTGTTTCGCAACGACGTCGATCCGCTGCGCTTCTACGTGACGCTGTCGGGGCTCGGCTACTACATCGTCTCGAACCGCTTCACGCTCGCCGCGACGCTCGGCCGCGACTTCACCGACACCGACGAACGCGCGGAGATGGTCCGGATGAACACCGAGGTGCTGCTCGCGTATCTGCTGCGGCGCTGACGCAACGAACGGACGAGCCGGCGAGCCGCCCGCTCGTCGTCGCCGCATGAAAAAACGCCGCCGTGCGCAAGCAACGGCGGCGTTTTTGCGTCGGAGGGCGGCGTGTCAGGCGGCCTTGCGGGCACGCACGGGTTTTGCGCGCGGGCTGCTTGCCGCGCGTTTCGCGGCGGGCGCGGCCTTTGCGGCGGGTGTCCTCGCGGGCGCGACCGTCACGGCCGGCGCCTTCGCGCGCGTACGCTTCGCGGCGGTGGCGCGCGCCGTCGTCTCCGGCTCCGGTTTTGCGGCCGGCACGACGCCGATCGCGGTGGCATCCTGCGCATCGGCGGGCAACTTCGTCGCGCCGTTCTTCGGCTCCGGCGCATGCTCGCGGATGAAGTCGCGCAGTTGCGGATAGATGATCGTGCGCCAGCGGCGGCCCGAGAAGATCCCGTAGTGACCGCACTTCTCGGCGGTCAGGCTGCGGCGATCGTCTTGCGGAATGCCCGTGCACAGCTCGTGCGCGACGTGGGTCTGGCCGCTGCCCGAGATGTCGTCGAGTTCGCCTTCGATCGTCATCAGCGCGGTGTGCTTGATGTCCTGCGGCCGCACGCGCTCGCCTTCGACGTCCCACGTGCCTTCCGCCAGCCGGAATTCCTGGAACACGACGCGAATGGTTTCGAGGTAATACTCGGCGGCCATGTCGAGCACCGCGTTGTACTCGTCGTAGAAGCGGCGGTGCGCTTCGGCATCGTCCTCGTCGCCGCGCAGCAGGCTCTGGTAGAAATCCCAGTGCGATTGCGCGTGCCGCTCCGGGTTCATCGCGACGAAGCCCGTGTGCTGCAGGAAGCCCGGATACACCTGGCGGCCTTCGCCCGGATAGTTCGCGGGCACCGTGTGGATCACGTTGTTCTCGAACCACGCGGTCGAGTGCTGCGTCGCGAGCGAATTCACGGAAGTCGGGCTGCGGCGCGCATCGATCGGGCCGCCCATCATCGTCATCGTGAGCGGGGTGTCCTCGCCGCGGCTCGCCATCAGCGAAATCGCCGCGAGCACCGGCACCGTCGGCTGGCATACCGAGATCACGTGCAGGTTGCGCGCGCCGATGTGGCGGATGAATTCCTGGATGTACGCGATGTAGTCGTGCAGGTGGAACGGGCCGACCTCGACCGGCACCATGCGCGCGTCGATCCAGTCGGTGATGTAGACCTTGTGATCCTGCAGCAGCGTGCGCACGGTGTCGCGCAGCAGCGTCGAATGGTGGCCCGACAGCGGCGCGCAGACCAGCACGACCGGCTCGTCCTTCAGTTGCGTGACGGCGTCGGCGTCGTCCGAATAGCGCTTGAAGCGCAGCAGCCGGCAGAACGGCTTCTCGATGATCGTCTGCTCGACGATCGGAATGTTGTGGCCGTCCTTGACGATCTGATGAATGTTGAATTCGGGCTTTTCGTAATCCTTGCCGAGCCGATACATCAGCTCATAGGCGGCTGCCATCCGCGGGGCGCCGGGCATCAGCGAGAACGGACTGGACGGATTCGCGAACGACTTCGAGGCGGCCTGGGCCCAGGCCGTGAGGGGGCTCAGCATGGCCCGCTGGAATTCGTGCAGTTGGTAAAGCATGCAGGCTACTCCCGCGTGGGGGACGGTGCGCAAGGGCGGCGTGAGGCGTCGCGGCGTGCCGTGTGGGTCAGCGACCGGCCATGTTGCATTGCAGCCGGACAATCGCGTCGATCATATCGGACAACGATCGGTGGTGCAATGCAACATTTCCCCGGGTTTTCATCAAAGTGTTGCGATTTGACGATCTCTGACCAAGGCCGCGGCGGCAGCGTTCAGCGGCCGGTGGCCACGGCCGGCGCGGGCTGGCCGGCCGCGCGCGCCATCGCGTCTTCGTGGTGCATCAGGTTCATCGCGGTGTGCACGAGCGCCACGTGCGAGAACGCCTGCGGGAAGTTGCCGACGAGCCGCCCGGCGACCGGGTCGTATTCCTCGGCGAGCAGCCCGAGGTCGTTCGACAGCGCGAGCAGGCGGCTGAAGAGCCGATGCGCGTCGT
This sequence comes from Burkholderia sp. EMB26, assembly GCF_024730645.1. Classification (NCBI taxonomy): domain Bacteria; kingdom Pseudomonadati; phylum Pseudomonadota; class Betaproteobacteria; order Burkholderiales; family Burkholderiaceae; genus Burkholderia; species Burkholderia sp. EMB26. Next base: position 2,652,482 of record NZ_CP078070.1, on the reverse strand, counting down.
CGATCCGGCCGAGCAGCGCGTAGCTGTCGACCAGCCAGAAGCTGCATGCGAGAAACGTGCCTTCGCCCGGCGGCAGGCCGTCGTCGTATTCGGTCGTGCGGTAGCGCATCACGAGCCCGTCGTGCAGCAATTCCCGTTCGATCGCGTCGACCGTGCCGACGATGCGCGGGTCTTCCGGCGGCAGGAAGCCGAGCTGCGGCAGCAGCAGCACGCTCGCGTCGAGTTCGTCGCTGCCGTAGCTTTGCGCGAACGCCTGCTTGCCTTCGTGCCACGCATTGGCGCAGACGTCCGCATGGATCCGCTCGCGCAGCGCGCGCCAGCGGTCGAGCGAGCCGGGCAGCCGGAACATTTCCGCCGACTTGATCGCGCGGTCGAACGCGACCCACGCCATCACCTTCGAGAACGTGAAATGGCGCCGGCCTCCGCGCGTTTCCCAGATCCCTTCGTCGGGCTCCTGCCAGATCTTTTCCAGATGGTCGAGCAGCGCGCACTGCACGGACCAGACCGTGTCGTCGGCCTGCAGGCCGCCCACGCGCGCGAGGTGCAGCGCGGCCATCACCTCGCCGAACACGTCGAGCTGGAGCTGGTTCGCGGCGCCGTTGCCGACGCGTACCGGCAGCGAGTCCTGGTAGCCGGGCAGCCAGTCGAGCTCCATCTCCGGCAGCCGGCGCTCGCCGGCGATCCCGTACATGATCTGGATCTGCTCGGGCGAGCCGGCCATCACGCGGCCGAGCCACGTGCGCCAAGCGCGCGCCTCGTCGTAGTAGCCGCCGCGCATCAGCGCGAGCAGCGTGATCGTCGCGTCGCGCAGCCAGCAGTAGCGGTAATCCCAGTTGCGGTTGCCGCCGATCTTCTCGGGCAGCGACGTGGTCGGCGCGGCGACGATGCCGCCGGTCGGCTCGTACGCGAGCGCCTTCAGCGTGATCAGCGAGCGGCGCACGGCGGCCGCGTAGCGGCCCTGCACCTGGCAGCGGCCCGCCCATTCGAGCCAGTAGTTCTCGGTGCGCGCGAGCATCGACAGCGGATCGCGCGCGGGCGGCAGCCGCATGTGCGACGCCGCGTAGCCGAGCGAGAACGGCACGCGCTCGTCGGCGCCGACCGTGAATTCCGCGAGCGTATGGAGGTTCTTGCCGGTGAGCGGCACCGGCGTGCGCAGTACGACGGTGTCGGGCCCGGCGATGGCCTTCATGCCGTCCTCGCGGGTCAGTTGCGTGACCCACGGAATCGAGAAACCGTAGTCGAAGCGCAACACGAGCTCCATGCGCATCTTCATCGTGCCGTGGCGGCCGACGACGATCCGCACCAGCTCGGACCAGCCGTTGCCGGGCGGCATGAAGTCGATCACGGTGACGGCGCCGTCCGCGCTTTCGTAATCGGTTTCGAGAATCAGCGTGTCGCCGCGATAGCGGCGGGTCGTGTGCGTGATCGCGGCGTCGGCGGCCGGAGCAAGCAGCCAGCGGCCGTGCTCGGGCGTGCCGAGCAGCGCCGCGAAGCAGGCGCCCGAATCGAAGCGGGGCCAGCACAGCCAGTCGACGGAGCCGTCTTTTGCGATCAGCGCGGCCGTATGGCCATCGCCGACGAGGGCGTAGTCTTCGATCAGGGCGGGCATGGGCAGGCGATCCTTGGGTATTCGAGTTCACAATGCGGACGTCGGCGGCCCGGACTTCACGCCCGGGCGCCGCGCCCCGTATACTCGGCCGGGCGGCGGAGCGCATGAACGGCCGGCGTTTCGTCCTATCTCAACACTTGAAGCGACTCGATGCAAGGAGGATTCAATGCCCAACCGTTTACGCGAGCATGACGCACGCGCTTCGACACGAGGGTTCCCGCTTAGGCTCGCTCACTGGATGAAAGGTTTCGCGATCGTGCTTTCCCTGTCCGCGACCCACGCGTTTGCACAGCAATCGTCCGCCCCGGCCGACGGCGTCTACAACCTGCTCGTCGGCACCTATACGGGCGGCGGCAGCGACGGGATCTACGTTTACCGCTTCGATACCAAGACCGGCGGCGTCGCGCCGGTATCGTCGGCGAAGACCGAAAATCCGTCGTATCTGTTGCCGAGCCGCGACGGTCGCACCGTCTACGCGGTCAACGAACTGCCCGGCGACAACGGCCCGGCGACGCAGCGCGGCGGCGTGAGCGCATTCCGCTTCGACGCGAAGACGGGCGCGCTGAGCTTCATCGACCGCGTATCGTCCGAAGGGAACGATCCTTGCTATCTCGCGCTGTCGCCGGACGGCAAGTACCTCGTGACGGCCAACTACTCGGTCGCGGCCGATCCGGGCGGCAGCTTCGCGGTGTTCCCGCTGCGCGACGACGGCGCGCTCGGCCAGGCCGTGCTGACGGTTCACCACGAAGGCACCGGGCCCGTGAAGGGCCGCCAGGACGGCGCGCACGTGCATTCGACGGTGTTTTCGCCGGACGGCCGCTACCTGTTCGTGCAGGATCTCGGCGCGGACAAGATCTACGGCTACCGCTACACGGTGGACGGCAGCCGCGGGTTGATCAGCCCGACCGAGGCGCGCTACACGCCGGTGAAGGCCGGCTCGGGCCCGCGCCACATGGTGTTCAGCGCCGACGGCCGGTTCGCGTACGTGACGAGCGAGCTGAACGCATCGGTCGAGGTGTTCGGCTACCACGACGGCAAGCTGACGCCGATCGAGACGCTGCCGATGACGGCGCCGGGCTTCAAGGGCAAGGTCGGCGGCGGCGCGATCCACCTGTCGCCGGACGGCCGCTTCCTGTACGCGAGCAACCGCGGCGACGCGAACGACCTCGTGATCTACGCGGTGAACAAGGCCGACGGCCGGTTGAAGCACGTCGGTCGCCAGTCGAGCCTCGGCAAGACGCCGCGCGAATTCCTGATCGATCCGACCGGCAAGTGGCTGATCGTCGGCAACCAGGACAGCGACACGTTCTACGTGTTCAGCCGCGATGTCGAAACCGGGCAACTCGGCGCGAATCCGCAGAAGGTCGCGGTCGGCAAGCCGGTCGACTTCAAGCTGGTGCCGGTGCAGTAAATGCAAAAGGCGCTGCCGAGGCAGCGCCTTTTTTTGCGGGGCGGCCGGTTGTGTGGCACGCCCGGATCGATGATTCTCGGCCGCCGGCCTGCCGGCTTCAGTCGGCCGCGGCCGGCACGAGTACCTCGCGGCTGCCGTTGATGCCCATCGCCGACACGAGGCCGGCCGCTTCCATCTGCTCGACGAGGCGCGCCGCGCGGTTGTAGCCGATGCGCAACTGCCGTTGCACCGACGAGATCGACGCGCGCCGCGTGCGCACGACGAATGCGACCGCTTCGTCGTACAGCGGATCGGCTTCCGCGTCCGGCGCGTCGCCGAACAGGTCCTGCGTCGCGCCGTCGGCGGCCGGGCCGTCGAGGATGCCTTCCTCGTACTGCGGCTCGCCGAACTGCTTCAGGTACTCGACGATCCGGTGTACTTCCTCGTCGGCGACGAACGCGCCGTGCACGCGCTGCGGATAGCCGGTGCCGGGCGGCAGGAACAGCATGTCCCCCATCCCGAGCAGCGACTCCGCACCCATCTGGTCGAGGATCGTGCGCGAGTCGATCTTCGACGACACCTGGAACGCGACGCGCGTCGGGATGTTCGCCTTGATGAGGCCCGTGATCACGTCGACGGACGGCCGCTGGGTCGCGAGGATCAGGTGGATGCCGGCCGCGCGCGCCTTCTGCGCGAGGCGGGCGATCAGCTCCTCGATCTTCTTGCCGGCCACCATCATCAGGTCGGCCAGCTCGTCGATCACGACGACGATCAGCGGCAGCTTCGACAGCGGCTCCGGATCGTCGGGCGTCAGCGAGAACGGGTTGCCGATCTTCTTTTCCTTCGCTTCCGCGTCGCGGATCTTCTGGTTGAAGCCCGCGAGGTTGCGCACGCCGACGGCCGACATCAGCCGGTAGCGCTTCTCCATTTCGCCGACGCACCAGTTCAGCGCGTTGGCCGCGAGCTTCATGTCGGTGACGACCGGCGCGAGCAGGTGCGGGATGCCTTCGTAGACCGACAACTCCAGCATCTTCGGGTCGATCATGATGAGCCGCACGTCTTCCGGCGTCGCCTTGTACAGCAGCGACAGGATCATCGCGTTGATCGCGACCGACTTGCCCGAACCGGTTGTACCGGCAACGAGCATGTGCGGCGCCTTCGCGAGGTCGGTGACGACCGGATGGCCGGTGATGTCCTTGCCCATCGCGATCGTCAGTTGCGACGGCGAATGCTGATATTCGCGTGCGGCAAGAATTTCCGACAGGCGGATCATCTGACGCTTCGCGTTCGGCAGTTCGAGGCCCATGCAGGTCTTGCCGGGAATCGTCTCGACGACGCGGATCGACGTGAGGCCGAGGCCGCGCGACAGATCCTTCATCAGGCCGACGATCTGGCTGCCGCGCACGCCGAGCGCGGGTTCGATCTCGAAGCGCGTGATCACGGGGCCGGCCGATGCACCGACCACCGTCACCGGCACCTTGAATTCCTGCAGCCGCTGCTCGATCACCTGCGCGGTTTGCGCGAGGTGTTCCTCGGTGATCGTTTCGATGTCGTCGGATGCCGGTTCGAGCAGGTCGAGCGTCGGCAGTTCGACGCTGAACGACGCGGGTGCGTGGAATTCGAACGCGTTCGGGCGCGGCTGACGGACGGGGGTGTCGGCCGGGGGCGGTTCGGTTGCGTCGGTGGCCTCGGTTGCATGGGCCGCGGGTGCGCCGATTGGCGGGATCACGGTCGGCGGCGCCGAACTGACGGCTGCCGGCGTGGCCGGGAGGTTCGTGCCGGGGACGATTGCTGCCGGCGGCGCCGCGGTCGGCGTCGCGGTCACGTCGTGCGACATGGTCCAGCCTGCCGACGAAGCGGCAGGGGCGGGCGATGTCGTGAACGTCTGGGTTGCGGCTGCGGTTGTGGTTGCGGCAGGTACGGGCGCGATCGACATCGGCGATCCGGCTGCGGCTGAAGGCGCACCCGCGGGCGGGTGGGCCGGAGTGGCGGCGGCCGTGGTGGCCGGAGCGAGCGCGCTGAAGGACGCCGACGTCGTGGTGGACGCGGTGGGCGACACCGGCAAGCTGATTGGCGGCTGCGGGGTGACTGCGCCGGATGAGCCGGATGTAGCGAAGGTCGTGGTCGTTGTACCGGTCGACGTGGTCGCCGTGCTGGCGGGAAGCGTCGATGCCGGCGCGGAAGACGGTGCAGCGTTCGGCGCGGACGTGAAAGTCGCGGGCGTCGCGATGGCGGGCGCCGATGTGTCCGGCGTCGGCGCGATCGAACCGAACGTCGAACCCGACGCACCGGTCGTCGATGCCGTCACGGCAGGCGCAGCGGTCGATGCGGGCGTCGAAGCGCGGGAAAGCGAACCGTAAGTCATGCCCGTAACACCGGCCGGCGATGCCGGCGCGGCGGAAGTAACGGGCGGTGCCGATGCGGCCGGTTGCGTCAGCGAAGCGGACGCGGTGCCGGTTGTGCCAACGGGTGAGATGGCGGCGGTAGCGGGGGCGACGCTCGATGCGGGTGTGGATGCTTGTGCAGTCGAGCCATGAGCCGCGCCGGCCAGTGGCGATGCAGCGATGGCCGAAGCCGTCGAAGCTGCGGCAAACGGTTGAGCCGCGGGCGATTTCGGCACTTCCGAAGCGACGGTCGCCGGTGCCGCAGCGGACGGCATCGTCGGGGCTGTCCACTGTGTGGCGGCGGGCGTCGCGCGTTGAGCGCCGGCCGACAGCGGTGCCGCTGGGTCCGCCTCCATTGCCTTGCCAGCTTCCGGTGCAGGCTGCGATCCGGCCGGTGCGGACGTTGCCGCAGTCGACGCGGTCCCGGAAAGCGTGCGGGCAGACGTCTGCGCGATCGACGAAGAGGGCAGCGCAGCGAACGGAACGATGCTTTCGACGGGTGTTACACCGGCGTGCGCATCGGCAGCGCCTTGCGGCACGTGGACCGGTGCGGCGCGGTCGATGGCAGCCGCCGGTTGCGCGTCGTCCTTGTCGTCGATATCGACGGACCCGGCCGGCGTGCTGGTGCCGAGGTCGCGAACCGCTGCATCGCCTGTTTGCGTGGAGGCTGAATGAGCGGATTCCGATCCTGCGGTGTTCGCCAGCGATTCGGCGATCGAATTTTCGGTCGACACGTCGAGGGCGGAAACCGGCGCGCTGACAACGTCTTCCCACGGCGCGAGATCGATGGGCGCGTCGAACGACGGCGCGGCTGCGATCTCGAATGCCGGCGCGGCGGGCGCATCGTCGACGTGACGGATCTCGTCGTCGGCGTGATGCGAAACCACGCGATCGTCGGTGCCGGTTTCCGGCAGCGCGTGCGATGTAGCGTCATCGAGCGCAGGGCCACGCAACTCGCCAGCCGGCGCCTGCGTGATGCTCGATTCTGCCGGCATGAAGGCGTCGAGCACGATCGGCGCGCCATCGTCGTACGCGGGCACGGCATCGTGTTCTTTGTGTGCTGCCGGAACGTTGGTGTCCTGGGCTGCAACGTCATGTGCCGCGGAGGCGAATGCGTTCGACGCGACCGCCGATGCCGCCGATACCGGCGCGGCCACGCTGCCTGCTGCCACGGCGGCGGCCGCGGTTGCCGCGTGCGTTGCATCGGCCGTCTGTGCGCCGCCCAGCGACGCCCATTGCGCGGTGCTGGCCTCGATCGAACGCAGCGTGTCGTGAACGCTCGGCGCCGGCGTAATCGGCGCGGCCGGCTTCTCGTTCCACGCATAGAGCGGTGCGCGCGCCGGGGCGGGCGGCGCCGGGCGGCGACGTGCGGCGTCCGGCGACTGGCCGGTGGCCGCCGTGCCCGCGACCGGGCGCACCGGCGGACGTTGCGCTTGCGTGCCGGCCGGTCGCGGCGTGACGGTCGCGCGCGGCGCGGTCTGCGTCAGCGCAGCGGTGGCCGGCCGCGCGGCGGTCGGACGCGGCCGGACGGGTTCGAATCCGACCGGAAGCGGGGCGGGCGCGGGGCGCGGCACTTGCGCGTTCGCGGCGGCGCGCGCGAGGCTGGCGGTGCTGCCGGTGGTCGGCGGCGGCATCGCGCTGGCCGGGATGGGGGCGGGCGGCACCGGCGTGCGCGGGGAGGCGGTCGGCTTCAGCCAGCCCGACGGCGCGACGGGTTCCGCAAGGGGGCGCGGGGGCGTCTTGCTGCGCGGCTTCGGTCGTGCCTGCGGATCGGGTTTCCACAATGTCGGGCGCGAATACCGGCCGTTCTGGCGCGGCGCCATCGAGTTGACGGTGTGCGCGGTGGTCGGTTGCACGACGTCGTCGTCGCGATGCAGCGCGCTGCGCGGCAGGTCGGCGATTCCGCGCGCGTCGTCGTCGCCGCCGTCGCGCGACAGCTTGACGCCGAACGACGTGTCGACCCATGCGGCGAACTGCCGCCAGCCGATGCCGGTCAGCCACGGCAGGCCGGCGAAGAACAGCACGACCATCGCGACCGGCGTGCCGACCGGGCCGAGCACGTGGGCGAAGCCGGCCGAGAACGCATGACCGAGCGCGTTCGTGTCGGGGCCCGACAGCGGGCTCGTCAGCGTGCAACTTGCGACGAATACCGCGGCGAAGCCGAGCCACAGGCGAATCGAGCCGCGACCGGCGAGTCCGCCGCCACCGGGCAGCATCGCCTGTACGAGACGCCAGAAGAGAAGGAGGAACCAGACGGCGGAGATGCCGAACCAGCCGAAGACAACCGTGTGCATGCTTTGAAACAGGAGTGGGGCGGGGCGCGCGGGGCGCGACCCGCCGAGTTTAACCGGCCGGCGAACAAGACTCTAACGCGGCGTGATTCCGATTCACGCTGCGCGACGCACGCGGCTGGCGCGTGCGCGTGGCGCGCCACGCGAAGGCGGTCGGTCGGCCTTCGCGCGCGCCGTACATCAGGGGCTCCGGTGCGTGAACGTCAGCGTTGCGCCGGCCTGGGTCACGATCTGCAATTGCTGGGGCGCACGCATCTGCACGCCGGTCTTCTCGACGTGGGCGAGCGCATCGAGGTAGGCGGCTTCGAGCTGGCCGCCGAGCGTGTTTGGGCAGGCCATCCGCGTGCCGGCGAGCGGGCCGAAGCTCAGCACGCCGTTCTTGATCGCGTAGGTGCCCATGTAGCGGTTGCAGCCGGAGAACCCGCTCGCGCGCCGGATGCCCGAATCGGTCGACAGCGCGAGCTTGATCGGTTCGCCGTTGTCGCCGTGCGGGATCGCGCGTGGCGTGCCGTCGGCGTTCACCCAGCTGGTGAGCTCCCAACTGGTGTCGTCGAGCAGCTGGACGGCGGCCGGGTTGTACGGGTCGGGCGCGGGGGCGGCGGAATCGGGATGGGTCGGCATCGCGCAGGCGGCGAGAAGCGTGGCAAGCGTCAGCGCGCAAAGCGGCGCGCGCAAAGGGCGAAGCAGGCCGGTGCGTGCGCGTGCGGCCGCGGACAGGTGGGACATGAGCCTCGTTCCTCTTCGGATTCTGATCAAGGCGTAAGAGTAACGCACCCGCCCCGCGGCAGGCGAGCCGACACTTCGCGCGTGAAAACGTTCGCAGCCCGCCCACGGGATCGCGCGGCGCGGCGTGGGCGCGACCAAACCGCCCAAACCGGCCCGGATGCCCGTGTTAACATCGAAGCCGTTTTCGTCCTCCAACAGAACCAGCGGGAAATCACATGCAGATCGGTCAGCGGCTCGGTACGCCGCTTTCACCCTCGGCCACGCGCGTCATGCTGCTCGGCGCCGGCGAACTCGGCAAGGAAGTCATCATCGCGTTGCAGCGCCTCGGCGTCGAAGTCGTCGCGGTCGATCGTTATCAGGATGCGCCGGGCCACCAGGTCGCCCATCGCGCGCACGTGATCGACATGACGGACCCGGCCGCGCTGCGGGCGATCGTCGAGGCCGAGCGCCCGCATTTGATCGTGCCCGAGATCGAGGCGATCGCCACCGACGCGCTCGCGGCGATCGAGGCGGCCGGCCTCGCCGAGGTGATCCCGACCGCGCGCGCGACGCAGCTCACGATGAATCGCGAAGGGATCCGCCGGCTCGCGGCCGAGGAACTCGGCCTGCCGACGTCGCCGTATGCGTTCGCCGATTCGTTCGAAGCCTTCAGCGCGGCCGTCGCGAAGATCGGCATGCCGTGCGTCGTGAAGCCCGTGATGTCGTCGTCGGGCAAGGGGCAGTCGGTCGTGAAGACCGACGCCGACGTGAAACCCGCGTGGGACCATGCGATGGCGGGCGGGCGCGTGAACCACGGCCGCGTGATCGTCGAGGGCTTCGTCGATTTCGACTACGAGATCACGCAGCTGACCGTGCGCGCGATCGACCCCGCGACGCTCGACACGCGTACCTACTTCTGCGAGCCGGTCGGCCACGTGCAGGTGGCGGGCGACTATGTCGAATCGTGGCAGCCGCAGCCGATGCGCGCGGCAGCGCTCGCGAAGTCGCGCGAGATCGCGCACAAGGTGACCGAGGCGCTCGGCGGGCGCGGGATGTTCGGCGTCGAGCTGTTCGTGCGCGGCGACGACGTCTGGTTCTCCGAGGTGAGCCCGCGGCCGCACGATACGGGCCTCGTCACGCTCGCCTCGCAGCGCCAGTCGGAATTCGAGCTGCACGCGCGGGCGATTCTCGGGCTGCCGGTGGATCCGGCGCTCGGCACGCCGGCTGCGTCGGCGGTGATCTACGGCGGGCTCGACGAGCGCGGGATCGCGTTCGAAGGCGTGCGCGACGCGCTCGCGGTGCCGGGCGCGGACCTGCGCCTGTTCGGCAAGCCGGAAAGTTTTGCGAAGCGACGCATGGGCGTCGCGCTGGCGACCGGCGCGACCGTCGACGAAGCCCGCGAACGCGCGAAGCGCGCGGCCGCGGCCGTCCGGCCCGTGTCGGCGCGCTGACGGAACGAGGAGAGGACGATGGCGTCGAGATGGTTGCGTATCGGAAAGCTGGGCGTCGCGCTGGCGCTCGTCGCGAGTCTCGCGGGCTGCGGCCTTGCGGCCGCGCCGTGCCGCGTGGCGTCGGCCGGGCTCAAGATCGTGCCGCTCGTCGGCCATGTCGCCGCCGCGCCGACCGATGCGTGCGCGGACGTGATCGATCCCTGATTCCGGCAACCGGCGTGCTAACCCGCCACCCCGATAAACAATAACCGCGCGCCCCGCGAGGGCGCGTTTCCACCCGTCTCGTGAGAGGACCTGCATGATTCGCCAAACCTTCGCTGCGCTTGCGCTCGCCGGCACCGCCGTTTCCGTCGCGCATGCCGCGCAACTGACCGTCGAAGAGATCGACGCCGACGCGCGCCAGCAAACCGTCTACCAGTGCGCGAACCACAAGCAGCCGGTGCGCGTGTCGTACTGGCTCGCGGGCAACGGCCAGAGCTTCGCGCTCGTGCCGGTCGACGGCAAGCAGATGCTGTTCGTCGATACGGTGTCGGCGTCCGGCGCGCGCTATCAGGCAGGCCGCTATACGTGGTGGACGAAGGGCAAGGAAGCGACGCTGCGCGACGAGATCGCCGACCCGAAGTCGCCGCCGCTGCTGGGCGACTGCGTGCAGGTCGAGAAGAAAAAGAAGAAGGGCTGACCGGCGGGCACGATCGCGGAGCGTATTCGCCACCCGTGTTGACCGGCTGTCGGGCTGGCGGCGCACCTGTCGATACGACGCTTAGAGATCGAACCCCTAATATCGTGTGCCGGCCGAGTCGGATAACCCGATCGGCCAGCCGTTCGCCCGCGCGGGCCTTGGGCGGGCCTGGGCGGCCCCGCCGCGCGAACCGCCGCCACGGCCGTTCGCGGCTTGTCACGGACAGATGCCCGCACGGTGCTACAATACGGCCCTTTCCGCCGGCATTCGCGCCGAACGGAGTCCGCACGGCCTGGCGTCCAGCGTTCGCATTGAACCGGTCCCAAGCGCCAGAGCGGCGCCGCGCGGCGCGCCGCGGCTCCGTCTATTTCCGAATTGTGATGAGCGCAGGCCCGGCTGGCCTGACGCACGATGTCCCCGCCGCGCCTTTTGAGCGAAACGCCACCATGTCCGATTCTGTCGCCAAGCCCGTCGACGCAACCTTCGATCAATTCGGCCTTGCCGCCGATATCCTGAAAGCCATTGCGGAGCAGGGCTATACGACGCCGACGCCGATCCAGGCGCAGGCCATTCCGGTCGTGCTCGCCGGCCGCGACGTCATGGGCGCCGCGCAAACGGGCACCGGCAAGACCGCGAGCTTCTCGCTGCCGATCATCCAGCGTCTGCTGCCGCAGGCCAACACGAGCGCGTCACCGGCGCGCCACCCGGTGCGTGCGCTGATCCTCACGCCGACCCGCGAACTCGCCGACCAGGTCGCCGCGAACGTGCACGCGTATGCGAAGCACACGCCGCTGCGCAGCGCGGTGGTGTTCGGCGGCGTCGACATGAACCCGCAATCGGCCGAACTGCGCCGCGGCGTCGAGATCCTGATCGCGACGCCGGGCCGCCTGCTCGACCACGTGCAGCAGAAGACGGCGAACCTCGGCCAGGTGCAGATCCTCGTGCTCGACGAAGCCGACCGGATGCTCGACATGGGCTTCCTGCCCGATCTGCAGCGCATCCTGAACCTGCTGCCGAAGGAGCGTCAGACGCTGTTGTTCTCGGCCACCTTCTCGGGCGAAATCAAGAAGCTCGCGTCGACCTACCTGCGCAACCCGCAGACGATCGAGGTCGCGCGCAGCAACTCGACGAACGCGAACGTCACGCAGATCGTCTACGACGTCGCCGAAGGCGACAAGCAGGCGGCCGTCGTGCAGTTGCTGCGCGATCGCGGCCTCAAGCAGGTGATCGTGTTCTGCAACAGCAAGATCGGTGCGAGCCGCCTCGCGCGCAATCTCGAGCGCGACGGCGTGGTCGCATCGGCGATCCACGGCGACAAGACGCAGATCGAGCGGATGCAGGCGCTCGACGCGTTCAAGCGCGGCGAGATCGAGGCGCTGGTCGCGACCGACGTGGCCGCGCGCGGTCTCGACATCGCCGAGCTGCCGGCCGTGATCAACTTCGACCTGCCGTTCAGCGCGGAAGACTACGTGCACCGGATCGGCCGTACCGGCCGCGCGGGTGCGACGGGCGACGCGCTGTCGCTGTGCAGCCCGAACGAGCGCAAGCAGCTCGCCGATATCGAGAAGCTGATCAAGCGTCCGCTCGAAATGCAGACGCTCAAGCTCGACAAGCCGGCGCGCCATCGTCACGACGAGCGCGGCGGCGAGCGTGGCGGTGAGCGCGGTGGCGAACGGGGCGGCCGGCGCGATCGCGACGAGCATCGCGGTGCCTCGGGCCGCCGGTCGTCGGGCAGCGCCGAGCGCGGTGGCCATCATCGCCGCCACGAAACGCCGGTCGACGATTTCTTCCTGAAGCCGTACGAGCCGTCGGCGTCGGCGAAGCAGCCGGACGACGCGCAGCCCGCGCAGCAGCCCGAGAAGAAAGGGCCGAAGCGCCAGGTCGCCGCGCTGCTCGGCGGCTTCGGGATGCCGCGCAAGCCGTCGGCATAAGGCCGGCCGAGTGGTTGGGGCGGCGCGTGAGCGCTGCCGGACAAGCGGGTACATGTGACGAGCATGTGCCCGTTTTTCATTGGGCGAGGCGATCGGGGCGGGGCGCGTGCGAGCTATTGCTTGCCGCGTGGGGGAGGAGCTTTCGATGCCGAGTCGTCGGCGGACGTGGCTTTCGCCTTGCTTTCATGCGGCTGGATTCGGCACTGACCGAGACAGGCGCGTCGTCGGCATGGGCCGGCGTCGTGCAAGCGATTCAACCGGCACGCGGCCCGAAGCGACGCGCCCATGCATCGGTCGCGGCCGCGTAGAACGCGTCGATCGTATGGACCGGCCGATCGCCATCGTCCGCCAGACCGAGATGCGCGGCCGCGGCCCGCAGCGCCGGCAGCGGATCGTCGCGTTCGAGTGCCGTCGCGCCCGTCTGCTTGCTGAGCTTTTCGCCGTTGGCATCGACGACGACCGGCACGTGCAGGTACGCGGGAGTCGGCACGCCGAGGCAGCGCTGCAGGTAGATCTGGCGCGCGGTCGAATCGAGCAGGTCGGCGCCGCGCACGACGTGCGTGATGCCGGCATCGGCATCGTCGACGACGACCGCGAGCTGATACGCCCATTGGCCGTCCGCGCGTTTCAGCACGAAATCGCCGACTTCGGTCGCGAGGTTCTGCGATTGCGCGTGCTGCCAGCGATCGTCGAACGTGACGACCGCATCGTCGCCGTCCGGCACGCGCAGCCGCCATGCGCGCGCGGGCTTGCCGTGCAGGCCGGTGCGGCAGGTACCCGGATACGCGAGCGTCGTATGGCGTTCATGGGCGGCGCGCAGCGAATCGGCGATTTCCTTGCGCGTGCAGCCGCACGGATAGACGAGCCCCGCCGCGACGAGCCGCTCGAGCGCGGCCGTGTAGGCCGCATCGCGCGTACTCTGCCAGACGGGCGGTTCGTCGGGCGTCATGCCGAAATGCGCGAGGGTCGCGAGGATGTCGTCGGCCGCACCGGGGACCGTGCGCGGGCCGTCGAGATCCTCGATGCGGACGAGCCATGTGCCGCCGTGCGCGCGGGCGTCGAGCCAGCTTGCGAGCGCGCCGACCAGCGAGCCGAAGTGCAGCGGGCCGGTGGGCGACGGCGCGAAGCGGCCGCGATAGCCGGGATTCATCGCGGGTCGCGGTGCGACGCGCCGTTACGCGGCGCTGGCTGCCTGCGCGCAGGCCGGGCACGACTTGCCGGCCACGTAGCTCGGCGATCGTTGCGCTTCCGGCGTGACGACCGCGCGGCACGCGAAGCACGTGACGTTCTCGGTCGGCTGGAGCTGCGGGTTCAGCGCGGTGCGGTAGTCGAACACGAAGCAGTCGCCGTGATAATGCGCGCCGCCGACTTCCTCGAAGTATTTCAGGATCCCGCCTTCGAGCTGGTACACGTTGTCGATGCCGATTTCCTTCATGTGGATCGCGGCCTTCTCGCAGCGGATGCCGCCGGTGCAGAACGACACGACCGTCTTGCCTTCGAGGTCGGCGCGGTTCGCGTCGATCACTTCCGGGAATTCGCTGAACTTGTCGATCCGGTAGTCGAGCGCGTTGTCGAACGTGCCGACGTCGACCTCGAACGCGTTGCGCGTGTCGAGCATCACGACCGGGCGGCCGGTATCGTCGTGGCCGCGATCGAGCCACGACTTCAGCGTGCGCGCGTCGACGAACGGCGCGCGGCCGAGTTCCGGCTTGATCGCGGGCTTCTTCATCGTGATGATCTCGCGCTTCAGGCGCACGAGCATGCGGCGAAACGGCTGCGAGTCGGACAGGCTTTCCTTGAACTGCAGCGTCGCGAACTTGCCTTCGAACAGCGGATCGTGGCGGATGTACGCGATGAATGCGTCGGTGGCTTCGCGCGTGCCGGCGATGAACAGGTTGATGCCTTCCGGCGCGAGCAGGATCGTGCCGCGCAGGCCGAGTTCGTTGCAGCGGGCGGTGACGAGCGGGCGCCATTGCTCGTTCGCGTCGAGCGATACGAAGTGGTAGGCGGCGAGGTTGACGATGGTCATGATGGTCCGACGGGAAAACGGCTGCCCGGCGGCCCGCAAAAAAGGGTGCGAAGCCGGGGCGCTGATTCGAAAAACCGTATTATCCCGCAAACGGCGCGGGCGTCGGTACCTGGCCGATCGGCCAACCGCGCGACGCGTCGCCGCGTGCATCGGCCGAACGGCCAAAGCGGGCATTTTTTGGGCAGCCCGCGCGGCGGGGCGGCTACAATAGCGCCCATGTCAGATCCTCGCTTCGTCCATCTTCGCGTTCACTCCGAATTCTCGATTGCCGACGGCATCGTGCGCATTGACGACATCGTCAAGGCGGCGGCCGCGGACGGTCAGGGCGCGCTCGCGCTCACCGATCTCGGCAACGCATTCGGCCTCGTCCGTTTCTACCAGGAAGCCCGCGGCAAGGGCATCAAGCCGATCGCCGGCTGCGACGTCTGGATTGCCAATCCGGACGACCGCGACAAGCCGTCGCGGCTGCTGCTGCTGGTCAAGGACAAGGTCGGTTACCTGAATCTCTGCGAGCTGCTGTCGAAGGCGTGGCTCACGAACCAGTATCGCGGCCGCGCGGAACTCGACGCGAGCTGGCTCGACGGCGAGCTCGCGCAGGGGCTGCTCGCGCTGTCGGGCGCGCAACAGGGCGATATCGGGCTTGCGCTGGCCGCGGGCAACGAAGAAGCCGCGCGCCGTCACGCCGAGCGCTGGGCGAGGGTGTTCCCGGGCGGCTTCTACATCGAGCTGCAGCGTTACGGCCAGCCGGGCGCCGAGGCGTACATCCAGCAGGCGGCGACGCTCGCCGCGTCGCTGAAGCTGCCGGTCGTCGCGACGCACCCGACGCAGTTCATGACCGACGACGATTTCACCGCGCACGAGGCGCGCGTGTGCATCTCGGAAGGCGACATCCTCGCGAACCCGCGGCGCCAGAAGCGTTTCACGACCGACCAGTATTTCCGCACGCAGGACGACATGGCCGCGCTGTTCGCCGACCTGCCGTCGGCGATTGCCAATACGGTCGAGATCGCGAAGCGCTGCAACCTGAAGCTCGAGCTCGGCAAGCCGAAACTGCCGCTGTTCCCGACGCCGGACGGCATGTCGCTCGACGACTACCTGGTCCAGCTGTCGAAGGAGGGGCTCGAAACCCGCCTCGCGCAGTTGTATCCGGTCGAAGCCGAGCGCGACGCGCAGCGCGACACGTACTACAAGCGCCTCGAATTCGAGTGCGGGACCATCACGAAGATGGGCTTCCCCGGCTACTTCCTGATCGTCGCGGACTTCATCAACTGGGCGAAGAACAACGGCGTGCCGGTCGGCCCGGGCCGCGGCTCGGGCGCCGGTTCGCTGGTCGCGTACGCGCTCGGCATTACCGACCTCGATCCGCTGCGCTACAACCTGCTGTTCGAGCGCTTCCTGAATCCGGAACGCGTGTCGATGCCCGACTTCGACATCGACTTCTGCCAGCACGGCCGCGATCGCGTGATCCAGTACGTGAAGGAGAAATACGGCGCGGACGCCGTCTCGCAGATCGCCACGTTCGGCACGATGGCCGCGAAGGCGGCCGTGCGCGACATCGGCCGCGTGCTCGACCTCGGCTACATGTTTACCGACGGCGTCGCGAAGCTGATTCCGTTCAAGCCCGGCAAGCACGTGACGATTGCCGACGCGATGAAGGAAGAACCGCAGCTGCAGGAGCGCTACGACCACGAGGACGAAGTCCACCAGCTGCTCGATCTCGCACAGCGCGTCGAGGGCCTCACGCGTAACGTCGGGATGCACGCGGGCGGCGTGCTGATCGCGCCCGGCAAGCTGACCGATTTCTGCCCGCTGTACACGCAGGGCGACGACGGCGGCGTGGTCAGCCAGTACGACAAGGACGACGTCGAAGCCGTCGGCCTCGTGAAGTTCGACTTTCTGGGTCTCACGACGCTGACGATCCTCGACTGGGCCGAGCGCTACATCCGCCGTCTCGATCCGTCGAAGGCAGACTGGTCGCTCGCGCAGGTGCCGCTCGACGATCCGGCGTCGTTCCAGATCCTGAAGAAGGCCAACACGGTCGCGGTGTTCCAGCTGGAAAGCCGCGGGATGCAGGGCATGCTGAAGGATGCGCAGCCCGACCGCTTCGAGGACATCATCGCGCTCGTGTCGTTGTACCGGCCGGGCCCGATGGACCTGATCCCGAGCTTCTGCGCGCGGAAGCACGGCCGCGAGAAGGTCGAATACCCGGATCCGCGCGTCGAACCCGTCCTGAAAGAGACCTACGGCATCATGGTCTATCAGGAGCAGGTGATGCAGATGGCGCAGATCATCGGCGGCTACTCGCTCGGCGGCGCGGACTTGCTGCGTCGCGCGATGGGCAAGAAGAAGCCCGAGGAGATGGTCAAGCACCGCGAGATCTTCGCCGAGGGGGCCGCGAAGAACGGCCTCACGCGCGAGAAGTCCGACGAGATCTTCGACTTGATGGAGAAGTTCGCGGGCTACGGCTTCAACAAGTCGCACGCGGCCGCGTATGCGCTACTCGCGTATTACACCGCGTGGCTGAAGGCGCACCATCCGGCCGAATTCATGGCGGCCAACATGACGCTCGCGATGGACGACACCGACAAGGTGAAGATCCTGTTCGACGACTGCGTCGTGAACAACCTCGCCGTGCTGCCGCCGGACATCAACCAGTCGCATTACCGGTTCGAGCCGGTCGCGGAAGCCGACGGCAAGCGCTCGCGCACGATCCGCTACGGCCTCGGCGCGGTGAAGGGCAGCGGCCAGAACGCGATCGAGGAAATCCTGCGCGCCCGCGAGGAAAAGGCGTTCACCGACCTGTTCGACTTCTGCGAACGGATCGACCGGCGCGTCGTCAACCGCCGCACGGTCGAGGCGCTGATCCGCGCCGGCGCGTTCGATTCGCTGAATCCGAACCGTGCGCAACTGATCGCGTCGGTGCCGCTCGCGATGGAAGCGGCCGACCAGGCCGAAGCGAACGCGATGCAGGCCGGCCTGTTCGACATGGGCGCCGAGTCGCCGCACGCGCATGCGCTCGTCGATGAACCCGCGTGGGACGACAAGCGCCGCCTGCAGGAAGAAAAGGCCGCGCTCGGTTTCTATCTGTCCGGCCACCTGTTCGATGCGTATCGCGACGAAGTGCGGCGGTTCGTGCGGCAGAAGGTCGGTGACCTGAAGGAAGGGCGCGACAAGCTCGTCGCCGGCATCATCGCGTCGCTGCGCACGCAGATGACGCAGCGCGGCAAGATGCTGATCGCGCTGCTCGACGACGGCACGGGCCAGTGCGAGATCACGATCTTCAACGAACAGTTCGAGGCGAACAAGGCGCTGTTCAAGGAAGACGAGCTGCTGATCGTGCAGGGGCAGGCGCGCAACGACGCGTTCACCGGCGGCATTCGCTTCACGGCCGATACCGTGATGGATCTCGAACGCGCGCGCAGCCGCTACGCGCAGGCCGTGCGGCTGACGATGAACGGCAACGCCGACGCGCTCGCGCTGCGCCGTGTGCTCGAGCCGCACGTGTCGAAGGACGATCCGGCCGCCGCGAACGTGATCGAAGCGCCCGCGCCGCGCGGCGGCGGGCGCGATGGCGGTCGGCGCCCGCAGGCGCCGCTGCCGAACGGGCTCGCGGTGCAGATCCACTACAGCAACGCGCGCGCGCAAGGCGAAATGCGTCTGGGCGATGCCTGGCGCGTGAAACCGAGCGACGTGCTGCTGGCAGAGCTGCGCGCGGCGTTCGACGGTAGTTCCGCCGAAATCGTCTACTGAATGATTTTCGATTCAAATTCCTTGAGGGCACCTTGAGCGTCAAGCCTACTCTTAGCAAACCCATAGGCGGGGAAGACGCATCGTCGCCCGTGGTCGTCGCGCGCCGCCTTTGGCCGTACCTGAAGCCGCTCCTGTGGGTGATGGTGGCGGGCGTTCTCGCGATGGCCGTCGTCGCGGCAACGGAAGCCGGGATTCCGGCGTTGCTCAAGCCGCTGCTCGACCGCGGCTTCGGCACGAAGGGCGACGTGACCGCGAAGCTCTACGTGCCGATCGCGGTCGTCGGTCTCGCGCTGGTGCGTGCCGCCGCGCAGTACGCGTCCAACTATCTGCTTCAGTATGTCTCGAACCGGATCCTGCTCGACCTGCGGATCGAGATGTTCAACCGGATGATTCACACCGGCGTGTCGTTTTTCCAGCGCGAGACCGCGAGTACGGTGATCAATGCGGTCGTCTTCGAGGTCAACCAGGTCCTGAACGTATTGCTGGGCGTGTTGATTACGCTCGTGCGCGATTCGTTGACGGTGGTCTTTCTGCTGGGTTATCTGTTCTATTTGAACTGGCGACTGACACTGATCGTCGCCGTGTTGCTGCCGTGTATCGGCTGGCTCGTCGGCAAGATCAACCGGCGTTTGCGCCGGTTGAACCGCGAGCACCAGATGCTGACGAACCAGCTCGCGTACATCGTCGAGGAGACCGTCGGCGGCTACAAGGTCGTCAAGATCCACAACGGCGAGCAGTACGAAATCAGCCGCTTCAACGAATTGAGCCGGCGTCTGCGCGGCTATTCGATGCGGATGATCGTGTCGGGTGGGCTTGCGCAGCCGCTCACGCAGTTTCTCGCGTCGATCGCGCTGGCCGTCGTGCTGACGATTGCCGTCGTGCAGTCCGCGAACGACCAGACGACGGTCGGTGGCTTTGTCGCGTTCGTCACCGCGATGCTGCTCATCATTTCGCCGCTCAAGCACCTGATGGACGTGAACCAGCCGCTGCAGCGCGGGATGACGGCGGCCGAGCTGATCTTCGGCCTGATCGACGAGCCGCGTGAGCCCGAAGGCGGCGGCAAGCCGCTCGAGCGGGCCACCGGCCGGATTCGTTTCAACGACGTGTCGTTTGCGTATCACGCCGGCACCGGCAAGCCAACGCTCGACCGCGTGTCGTTCGACGTGGCGCCTGGCGAGATGATCGCGCTCGCGGGGCCGTCAGGCAGCGGCAAGACGACGCTTGTCAACCTGATGCCGCGCTTTTTCGATCCGACGTCCGGAGAGATTCTCGTCGACGGCGTCGCGTTACCCGAGTATCGGCTACGTGACCTGCGTGACCAGATTGCGATGGTGAGTCAGGATGTCGTGCTGTTCAACGACACGATCGCGAGCAACGTCGCGTACGGCCAAACCCCCGACCGCGAACGCGTGACGGCGGCGCTGCGCGCCGCGAATCTGCTCAGTACGGTCGAGGCGATGCCCGACGGGCTCGACACGCTCGTCGGCGACAACGGCATGCGCCTGTCGGGCGGCCAGCGCCAGCGTCTCGCGATTGCGCGCGCGATCTACAAGGATGCGCCGATCCTGATTCTCGACGAAGCGACGTCGGCGCTCGATTCGGAATCCGAGCGTCACGTTCAGGCGGCGCTCGAGACGCTGATGAAGGGCCGCACGACGCTGGTGATCGCACACCGGCTGTCGACGATCGAGCGTGCAGACCGGATTCTCGTGATGGACGGCGGCAGAATCGTCGAGAGCGGCAGCCACGCGGCGCTGCTCGCATCCGGCGGCCTGTATGCCCATCTGCATCGGATTCAGTTCCAGCAGGAGGCCGGGTGAGCGTCGTGCGGGCCCGTGTCGCGCGTGCGGAGATGAAGATCGGCCTGTCGGCCAATGCGCTGAAGCACGGGGGCGGCCTCGAGCGCTACGCGATCGATATCGCGCGGGGAATGGCGGAGGCGGGCGTGACGCCCGCGTTCTTCGCGCGTTCCGTCGACGCGTCGATTCCGGAGGCGCGGCTCGTCGAGCCGCATCGGATCAACGTCTCGTTCCTGCCTGGCAAGTTGCGCGACGAATGGTTCTCGTGGCGGCTCCGCGGTGCACGCCGCGCGGCCGACGTGGATGTGCTGATCGGCTGTAATCGGGTCGCCTGCTCGGAGATCGCGATTTGCGGCGGCACACATCGAGGGTTCTTGCGCGCGATCGGCCGCGCACCGGGCTATTTCGACCGGCGCCAGATTGCGCTCGAGAGCCGGCAGTACGCGAATGCGCGCTATGTGGTCGCGCATTCGCAGATGATGCGCGACGAACTGCGCACGCTGTACGGCGTCGACGACGCCAGGATCCGCATGCTGTATCCCCCCGTCGATGCGCAGCGCTTCACGCCTGTCGGCGACGACGAGCGCACCGCGTTGCGGCGCCGCTTCGGTTTCGGCGAGCGCGACGTCGTGCTGCTGTTTCCGTCGAGCAGCCACGTGCGCAAGGGCTTGCCGCTGATCGAGGCCGCGCTGCAGGGGACGGACGCGTCGATCGTCGTCGCGGTGGCCGGCCGCCCGCCCGAGCGGACCTCGGCGCAACTGCGCTACATCGGCTACGTGAAGGACATCGAGGACGGATACCGCGCGGCGGATTACACGATCCTTGCATCGAAATACGAGCCGTTCGGGCTGGTCGGCATCGAGTCAGTGATGTGCGGGACGCCCGTGATCTTGCCGCCCACGCTCGGCTGCCATGACGTCATTGCGGACCATGCGAAGCTGACGTTCGCAGCCGACGATGTCGAGGCGCTGCGCGCCGTGCTGGCGACGGCCGCACAGCGCGTGCGAGCCGGCGACCGGGCTGCCGTCGCGCGCGACGCGGTAGGCTACGACCCGGGCGTGCGCCATCATGTCGAGCAGTTGCTCGCGCTGGCCCGCGAGGCGTGGGCGCCGGCGTAGCGGTCCGTCCCTGTAAGGGGCAATCTGTCAGACGGCTTCCGGTTCGGGCGCGCGAGGGGGCGATGGTATACTCTGGCGGCCTGTTTGGGTGGTGCGGCTGGCTATTCCGCTCCGGTGATTCGTGCCGGTTGATCGGCGCGATTTGCTCCGTGCAAATACTTATTCAATTCACAATGATCATGGTGATTCGTGTGGCGACTCGGCTGTTCATCGGGCCGATCCGCGTCGCGAATTTTGCCATCGAGACAGCCCGCTGTTAACGATGAGCCGCTTCCCCGGACGTATCCACATCTTCGCGCGGGCTCTGCCGAGATTGCTGTTCAAGCCGCTGCGGCGCAAGCCTCGGCAACCGGCGAGCATTTTCGTCGCGCACCATCTCCTGCTCGGCGATACGCTGTTGCTGACACCGTTGCTGGCGAAGCTGCGCGAACAATATCCGCACGCGCGCATCGCGCTCGCGTGTCCGAAGGCGATCGCACCGTTGTATGCGGGCGAGCCGTTTGGCGTCCAGGCGTTGGCTTTCGATCCGCGTGATCCCGTGTCGGTGCGCCGCTTGCTGGCGTCGGGGCCGTACGATCTCGGCCTCGTCGCGGCGGATAACCGTCACAGCTGGCTGGCGCTCGCGGCCGGCTGTCGCTGGATCGTCGCGCACGACGGCGATGCCCCGGCGTGGAAGAACTGGCCGGTCGACGAACGCCGTCCGTATCCCGATGCGCCGGCCGCGTGGGGCGACCTGATCGCGGACCTGGTCGACGGCAGCCCTCCGCGCGCATACCGGCCGGGCGACTGGCCGGCGCCGCCGCCGAGCGTCGCGTTGCCAGCGGCGCTTCGGGAGCGGCCCTACGTGGTGCTGCATCCGGGTGCCAGCACGATGGTCAAGCGCTGGCCGATCGAGCGCTGGCGAGCGCTGGCGGCCGACATGGAGGCGGGTGGCTATCGGGTGGTGTGGAGCGGCGGCAAGAGCGAAGCCGACCTGATCGAGCAGATCGGGCCGCACGCCGGGCAGCCGAACTTTGCCGGGAAACTCGGTCTCGCCGATCTTTGGCATCTCTATGCAGGCGCTCGGGCAGTTGTCTGTCCCGACACGGGCGTCGCGCATCTCGCGCGCCTCATCGGCGTACCGACCGTCGCGCTGTTCGGGCCCGGCAGCGCGCTGGTTCACGGTGCCGGACGTTACTGGCGCGACGTTCCGTTCGTCGCCGTAACGATCGCGGACATGCCATGCCGCGATCAACCGTATATTTTCCGGCGTCACGTCCAATGGGTCAGGCGATGCGATCGCGACGCCACGACATGCGTCGCGTGGCACGACGGCTCCGCGGGCTGCATGAGCGGGCTGTCGGTGGACGCGGTACGTGGCGCACTGAAACACGTTCTGGTGCAAGTTCGATGACGGCTATTGCGGCGCGTATGGAGCGTCTTCTGTGGATTGGCTGCCCCGTTCTGATGTTCGCGATCATGTTCGGGCACATGGCGGCGTTCGTGAATTGCAGCATGGTGCTGGTCGGGATTGCGCTGATCGGCGCCGCGTGCGGGCGCGACCGGCCGGCGGTGTTCCGGTGGCCGTTGTTCGTCCCGATCGTCGGCTGGGCGGCGTGGAGTTTCGCGGCCACCCGCTGGTCGGTGTTCCCGGACGTCAGCCGGCATGCGTGGCTCGACGAGGTCGTGTATCCGCTGCTGTCGTTCTGGGGCTTCTGGCTGTTCGGCACGCGGGTCGAGCGGCCCGAACGCGTCACGCTGACCGTCTGGCTCGCGTGCGCGTTGCTCGCCGCGGTCAGCGTGATCTACTGGGGCAAGCTGCAGCCGCCGACACCCGAAACGTTCCCGTTGCGGTTCTATGCGCGGGTGGGGCATACGAGTACGCTCGTTGCGTTCGCCATGGCGTTGTTCTGTGCGTTCTTCGTGCCCAGGCGCGGCTGGCGCTGGTTCGGCGTGTCGGGACTCGTGCTGTGCGGGATGGTCGGGCTTGCCAGCCTCAACCGCTTCTTCTGGCCTGCTGCCGCGGTGGTGTTGCTGATCGGCCTTTATCCGCTGTACCGGCATCATCTGCTGCTGGCGGGGCTGGCAGTGGTCGTCGTCGGCGCCGGTGCGATCGGCACGCTCGAAATGAGCGCGCGGCTGCGCTATCACGATTCACCGCCGCCGCTGGCCGCATCGCGCGACGTCTCGATCGCCGGCGTGCGTCTGTATGTGCCGCCCGGCATGACGGCAGTCGGCGACACGCTGTCGTCGGACACGCGGCCCAAGCTGTGGCGGTTCTATGACGAGCAAGGTAGCCGTCACAAATGGCTGGGTATCGGTTTCGGCAAACCGGTGCCGGGAATGGCCTACCGCAGCGAGATGCCGCCCGAATTGCTGGCACTCGAGCCGCAGGCGCTGACGCACGCGCACAATCTTTTCCTGAATACGTGGCTACAGACCGGGCGCATCGGCCTGGCAATGCAGGCACTGTTGCTGGCGGCGCTCGCATTCGCGTTCTGGCGACTGCGGAAGGCTGATCCGTGGATTGCGGCGGGCGGCATCGCGCTCGTGGTCGGGATGGTCACGAAGAACCTGGTGGACGATTTCATGTGGCAGACGACGATCCTGGCATTCTGGGCATTTGCCGGGCTGGTGCTCGGGCATGGCGAGCGACGCGCACGCGTGCGTCGCGCGCAGCCGGGGAGCGGATCGTGAACGCCGTCGCGAGCCGCGCGGAAGCCGGCCCGTCGATCGCGAACGGCAAGCCCGTGCGATTGCTGTTCCATATCGACGACTTCGGGCGGGGCGGTACCGAAACCGCGCTGGTCGCGTGGCTGAACGCGCTGGATCGCCGCCAGTTTGCTCCCGCGTTGTCGGTTGCCTTCCCGACCGACGATCTCGATGCGCTGCGCCGCAGCGGCGCGATTCCGGCCGACGTGCCGGTTCACGTGCTCGCGACGGCGCGCTGGTCGCATGCGTTGCACCAGCTCGAGCGCCGCCGCCGGTTGCGCTTCGGCGAAAAGCTGCTGCACAAGCTGACGACCCATGCGGCGATTCGCCGGCTGGTCGCGCGACGCTTCCTGCAGGTCGCCTCCGGCTACGACCTCGTCTGCGATTACGATTTCTCGCTGCGGCGGATTGCCGGCCGCGGTACCGCGCCGTGGTTGGGCGTCAGCCACTACAGCTTCGTCGCACGCTTCGGCAAAAAAGGCGACGCGTACATGGCGCGGCGCACGCGCCAGTACGCGCGCTACGCGGCGATCGCGGTATTGACGCCTGCGATGCAGCACGAAGCCGAGAAGATGTTCGCCGGCTCCGGCGTGCGGGTCGTCGAACTCCCGAACGTGATCGACATCGCGGCGATCCGGCAGCAAGCAACGGCGTCGGTCGAGTGGCCGGCCGAACGGTTCGTCGTGTCGGTCGCGCGGCTCGACGAAGGGCAGAAGGATCACCGGACACTGCTGCGCGCGTATGCGCAATGGCGTGCTCGCCGGCCGGACGCGGTAGATCTCGTCCTGCTTGGCGACGGGCCGGATCGCGCAGCACTCGAGCAGCTTGCGGACGAACTGCGGATTCGCGATGCCGTGCATTTCATGGGCTATTGCGCGAATCCGTTTCCGTACGTTCGCGCCGCCGAAGCGCTCGTGCTGAGCAGCCGCTACGAAGGGTTCGGCATGGTGCTCGGCGAAGCGATGGCGCTCGGCACGCCGGTGCTCGCGGCCGACTGCCCGACCGGCCCGCGCGACATGCTCGACGACGGCCGCGCAGGCCTGCTCGTGCCGGTCGGCGATGTCGATGCGATGTCGGCGGCGCTGGAACGCCTCGTGACCGACGCGGACGTGCGCGCGGCGCTCGCGCCTTGTGCCGCGGCACGGATCGCGACGTTCGACGTGCCGGCGGCGAACCGGCGTTTCGCTGCGCTCGCCGCCGACCTGCTCGCGGCGGCGCGCTGAGCCGGCAGCATGGTTCGCGCCGCGCGATTTCGCTAAAATGGCCCGCTTCCGTCAGTCGATACCCGCCGTGACCGCTTCCCTTACGTTCGATACGCCGCCGCGCAGCATTCTCGTCACCTGCACCCGCAGGATCGGCGACGTGCTGCTGGCGACGCCGCTGGTCCGCTCCCTGAAGCGGCGCTGGCCTGACGCGCAGATCGACATGGTCGTGTTTCGCGGCACCGAGGGCGTGCTCGAGCACAATCCCGACATTCGCCGGGTGATCGTCGTCGCGCAGCGCGCGAAGCCGCGCGAGCGGTTCGCCGACGCGGCCAGGCTGTGGCGGCGCTACGATCTCGCATGCGCGGCGATCAGCTCCGATCGTGCCCGTTTCTATACGTGGTTCGGTGGGCGTCGGCGCGTCGGGCTCGTCGATCCGGAGCGGATCACGCGGCTGACGCGTTTCATGCTGGACGGCATTGCGCTCAATCGCCACGGCGATGTCCATACGGTGACGAGCAGTCTCGCGATTGCAGAAGTGCTCGGCGTGACGCCTTGCGCTGAAGTGGTCGCGCCCGGCATCGGCACCGATCCGGCGCGCGTCGCGCAATTCGACGCACTGCTGTATGGGCCGGCCGCGCTGTCGCGTACTCGAGCGCACATCGTGCTGCACCCATCCCCGATGTTCCGTTACAAGCAGTGGCGCGAGGACGGCTGGGTCGAACTGATCCGCTGGGCCCGCGCAAGCGGCTTCGACGTCGCGCTGAGCGGTGGGCCAGGCGCGGCGGAGGTCGACTATGCGCAGCGGATCGTGGCTGCCGCGGGCGAGTCGGTCGCGAATTTCGTCGGGCGCCTGACGTTCGGCGAGACCGCCGAACTGATTCGCCGCGCACGGCTGTTCGTCGGGCCGGACACCGGCGCGACGCACGTCGCCGCCGCGTGCGGGACGCCGACGCTCGCGCTGTTCGGGCCGTCCAACCCGGTGCGCTGGGGGCCGTGGCCCGCCCACTGGCCCGCTCACGACGAGCCGTGGGCGCTGCGCGGTTCGGCGCAGCGCGGCAACGTTTACCTGATGCAGGGTGACGGTGACTGCGTGCCTTGCAAACTCGAAGGCTGCGACCGTCATCTGGAAAGCTGGAGCCGCTGCCTGACGGAGCTTTCCGCGCAGCGCGTGATTGCCGCCGCGGCGGCGCTCGTCGAAGGCCGTCCGGTGGTGGAGGCGCCGCGCGAGTCGATCATCGACGTGTCGGCCTTGCCGCGCGGCGGCGTATAACCGGTGCGCCATCGGCGCACCTTTCGGCCGCTGCCTAGCGGCGCGATGCGGGTTCAGCCGCGCCGTCGTGCGCGAGCTTCAGGAAGCGGTAGTACACCGTCTCCGCATTGAACACCGCGATCATGAATCCGGCCCGCCCGTCGAGGAACCCGCGACGCAGCACGTAGGTCCGCACGAACGCCCACACCCCCCGCCGGATGGCCTTGCCGACCGTCGCCCGCTCGCCGGCCGCGCGGCGTTGCCGCGCACCGGCGCTCGAATACGCGTCGAGCTTGCGCAGCACCGCGTCGATGTCGTCGTACGAGTAGTGGTGCAGCTTCCCGTCGAGCCGCGCGACGCGGCCGTCGAACACCAGCCGCTCGTGGACGAGGGCGTCCGAGAAGCGGGCGGTGTCCCGCCGGAACAGGCGCGGGATCCAGTCCGGATACCAGCCGCTGTGATGCACCCAGCTGCCGCAAAACGCCGACAACCGGTCGATGGCGTACACATCGGCCTGCGGGGCGCGCAACGCCGCACGGATCGATGCGGCGAGCTCGTCCGACACGACTTCGTCGGTGTCGATCGACAGCACCCAGTCCGTCGACAGCGCTGCGAGCGCGCGATTCTTCTGCGGGCCGAAGCCCGGCCAGTCGGCGGCGACGATCACCCGGGCGCCGTGTGCGCGGGCGATCTCGACGGTGTCGTCGGTGCTGCCGCCGTCGACGACCACGATGTCGTCCGCAAAGGCGAGCGCGTCGAGGCACTGCGCGAGCCGGCGGGCCGCGTTGTGGGCGATGATGGCGACGCCGAGCGTAGGTTCAGCCATGAAAAATCGTACGGATCGAAGGTGAGCGAGAGTATACCCGCTGCCTCGTGCGTGGCGCCGCGCAACCGGCGGGCCCCGCGAGGTGTGCTAGCCTTGTGTGCGGCCGGCGTCATCCCGGCGCCGGCGGTTCGACGGGAGGTGGATGATGGTAACAAGGCACCCGATTCTTGCCGTTGTGTTCGTGGCCGCCGCGTTGGCGGCGCCGACGTTATCCAGCGCGCAACAGGACGACCACGGGCATGGGCATGGCAATGGCCATGCGTATGGTCACGGCAAGCACGACATGCGCAAAGGGCCCGGCCGCGTTGAAGACGTACCGCCGCGCTGGGCCGACCAGCCGCGCCGCGAGTGGCACAAGGGTGACCGGCTTCCTCCCGAGTTCCGCGACCGCCAATACGTGATCGACGACTGGCGCGGCTATCACCTGAGTCCGCCGCCGCGCGGCTATCAATGGGTCGGCGTCGGCGGGGATCACCTGCTGGTGCAGATCGGTTCCGGCATCGTGCTGCGAATCGGCGACTGACCTAGCCCGCGGCCCGGCATGGATCGCGATGCCGCGATGCGCGCCGGGCCGCCGGATTAGCGCGTCACTTTGCCGCCGCGCGGCGGAACCAGCGCCGTTCGATTCTCGACATCAGCCAGCACACGCCCAGCGCGCATACCGTGCCGAGCGTCACTTCGCCGAGCCGGATCAGCGGAACGTCCCACAGCGGTCCGTTGCCCGGGAACAGCAGCACGATCGTCGCGGTCACGCCGCCGAGCCGCGCCGCGCTGCCGACGTTCAGGCACCAGCAGCAGACGATCACGACCGCGACCGTGAGCGCATACGCGACGAGGCGATCGCCGCCCAGCGCCGCGCCGGCGAAACCGAGTACGCCGCCGACCATCGCGCCGATGAACTGGTCGCGCGACAGCGACATCGTGTCCGAGTAGTTGTGCTGCGTGACGGCGATCGCGGTGATCGCCGCCCACACGGCCTGCTCGGTATGCATCGCGCGGCCGATCGCATACGCGACGCACGCGCCGCAGACGGCCTGCAGCGCCATCAGCGCGCCTTGTGCGAGCCGCTCGCTGAATGACAGCCCCTTGAACAGATCGAAGATCGACTGCTGGATCTGCTGGCGGGCTTCGTTGAGTGTCCTGATCGTATCCATCGTGCGTCGGCCAAGAAGCGGGTGGCGGCGGGCCGCCGTCAATGCGCCTGTTCGGGCGAGGCGGCGGCCGGTTCGTCGGCCGTCGCATCGCCATTCTCGACGCGGGTTTCGGGCATCACGAGCCAGACCAGCAGCACCGCGAGCGCGCCCGCGGCCGCGAGTCCGAAGAAGCTGACCGCATTGCCGAAGTGATCGGCGACGTAGCCGGCCACGGCCGTGCTGAGCGTCGCGCCGATCCCGGCCGCGAGCCCGAACAGCCCGATACACAGGTTGTAGCGGCCCTTGCCGCCCGCGACGTCGGCTGCGATCAGTGGCAGCATCACGCCGAACACGGCCGCGCTGATGCCGTCGAGCATCTGCACCGGCACGAGCAGGTACGGGCTGCTGACGCCCGCGAACAGCAGCGCGCGCACCGGCAGCGCGGAGAAGCCGAGCAGCAGGATCGGCCGGCGCCCCCAGCGCTGCGCGGAGCGGCCGACCCACGGCGACAGCATCGCGACGATCGCCTGCGGCACGATGATGCACGCGGCGATCACGAGCTGCACGTTCTCGCCCATCCCGGCCGTGACTTCGCCGGCCGCGAGGTTCAGCATCGCGGCGTTCGACAGGTGGAACAGCACGACGCAGGCCGCGAAGATCAGCATCCGGCGGTCGCGCAGCAGTTCGAGCAGCGTTTCGCGCTCGCCGGCTTCGTCGAGGTCGTCCGGCTTCGACGACTGCGGGATCACCTGGTGCGTCGGCTGGATCATCGCGAGCGCGAACAGCGCGGGCAGCGCCAGCACGGCGGTCAGCCAGAACACCGCGCGCGCGGAGAAGTATTCGCCGGTCAGCCCCATCAGCCCGGCCGCGACTGCACTGCCGATCGACGCCCAGCGCGCGTTGCGGCCGAGCCGGTCGCCGAGGTCGGCGCGGCCGACGAGCGAGAACGAGATCGCGGCCATCGCCGGCACCAGCATGCAGCTCGCGAAGCCGTGGAATACCTCCGCGGCGATCACCGGCACGATCGTCGGGCTCGACGCGAGCAGGACCGCGGACAGGATGATGGCCGCGATCGCCCACGCGGCCGCGCCTTTCTTGTTCTTCAGCGCATCGACGGCGGCGCCGCCCGGCACCTGGCTGACCATCGCGCTGATCGTGCCGATCGACAGCACCATGCCGATCTCGCCCTGCGTCCATTTGTGCGACGCGAGGTAGGACGCGATGAACGGACCGAACCCGGTTTGAACGTTTGCAACGAAAAAGTTGAGCCAGTCGAGGGCCCGGAGACTGCGAACGCTGACGGAATGCTTGATCGTCATCGGGTGGCACTCGCAGACGAAGCCGGCGCGGCCGGGACAACGGGCGGGAAGACCGCGACGATCGGCTTGTCGGCCGCGTAGGGCGGCGATGCCTTGATCTGGGCGTCGTTCAGGTCGAGCTGCGGGTGCAGCGCCTTGTCGCGCGTGACGAAGCGCAGCGCGCCCCAGCTCGCGGCGATCGAACGGCGGTCGGTATTGACGAGCCCGCCGAGGTCGAGCACGACGGCCTGCGGCTGTGCACCGCGGTCGATCAGCACGTCGACGATGCGGCCGATCTTCGTGCCGTTCGGGCGCTCGACATCGCTGTCGAGCATCGGCAGCCGCGTCGTCGGCGACGCCGCGGCCGAACCCGACAGCGGCACCGCCTTCGGTCGCGCGGCCGGCGGCAGGTCGCCCGACGGGACGTCGAGCACGATCGGCTCCTGCTTGCCGCCCGGCGTGAAGCGGAACACGTTCCACGGGAAGATGACCTTGCGGTCGCCGATGCCCATGAAGCCTTGCAGGTTGACGATCATCTCGCGCGGCTTGCCGCTCGCGTCGACCACCATGTCGACCGCGCGGCCGACCACCTTGCCGTTGCGGCGCGCGACTTCGCTGTCGAGCAGCGCGTGGATCTGGGTACGGTCGAGCGGGCGCGTCGCGACGATCGGCGGGGGCGGAGGGGGTGGCGGGGTCGGCGATTCGGGGCGCTGCACGGGTTTCGACCGCGTCACCTCGCGGTGCGGCTTCTTCGGCGCTTCCGGCGTCTCCGGTTGCGTCGGCGCCGGCACGGGCGGCATCGTCAGCGGCTCGCCGGCGGTCTCCTCGACCGGCTCGACGAGCGCCTCGCTGATCGGGGCGGGCGGGTTCTGGACCGGCAGCAGCCCGCAGCCGGACAGCAGCGCGGCGGCGGCGAGAATCAGGAAGACCGTCGACGACGGCAACGACTTGCGGGATGCGGGAAACGGGAGTCCGCCGCTCATTGACACTCACTCCATGGGTCGGGGGCGGCCCGAGGGCACGCGGCTGGCGATGGATGGCGGGTGCGGGCGGCGCACCACGCGAGGTGAGAGTTTAACGTGTCTTGCTTTCAGGACCGATTTCGATGGCCTGTTGCAGGCGGACCGTCGGGAAAAGGAAGGGATCGGACGCGGGCGGACGACCGCGGAAACCGTCGGAGATGCGGTTGCGGCGCCCGAGCGTCGACGACGCGGCGGGCGCCGCATGGAGTGTTGCTTATTTGACCAGCGAGCCGAGCGTCGTCGTCACCGGGGCGAGCACGCCACCCGTCTTCGACAGCGCGCCGGTGCCGCTGCCGCCCGTCAGCCCCGCGACCGGCGCGCCGCCGGTCGCGCCCGACACGGCGGCCGTCACGGTGCCGGCCGCCGACGTGAGCGCGCCTGCCGGGTTGCCGCCGCCCGTTGCACCGCCGAGTGCACCCGTCGACAGCAACCCCGTCACCGGTGCGAGCGGGCTCGTCGCGGCGCCGCCGCCGAGCAGCGCCGTGCCGGCGGTGGCGACCGTGTTGCCGGTTGCCGTCACCACGTTGCCGACGCCGGTCGCCACCGGGTTGCCGCCGGTTTTCGCGATCGTCGTGCCGGCGTTCGCGACCCCGTTGCCGACCGTCGTCACGAGGTTCGTGAGCGGCGCGCCGAGCGGCGTGCTCGACGCGACCGTCTGCGTGATCGAGCCGACCTGCGTCGTGATCGGCGTGATCGCCGAACTGGCGGCGCCCGTGACCTGCGCGACGGGGCCGGTCGACAACTGCGTGCCGAGCGTGGCGCCGCCGCCGGCGATCGTGTTGCCGAGCGTCGTGATCGCGCCGCCGCCGGGCGACGTGACCGGCGCGAGGGGCGCCAGCGCCGACCCGCTGGCGCCGAGGCTGGACACCACGCCGCCGGTCGCCGCGACCGCGTCGCCGAGGTTCGTGACCACGCCGCCCGTGCTCGCGACCGTCGTGCCGACCGGATTCGACGACGCGCCGAGCTGGCCGAGCCCGGCGCCGAGACCGGTGCCGAGCGTGGTGACGGCCGCCCCGACGTCCTGCACGACGGTGCCGAGCCCCTGCATGGTCGCCGCGTTGGTGCCGGGCACCGACTGGCTCGCGATCACCGCGCCGCCGCCCGACACGGTGCCGCCCGCGGCGGTCACGATGTTGCTCGACGCCGCGGTCGTCTGGCCGACGCCGTTGGCGGACGTGCCGCTGGAGCCGTTGCCCGTGCCGCCGGTCGTGGCCGTCGTGTCGCCCGATCCCGACCCGCTGCCGCCGGTGCCCTGGCTCAGCGAGCCGGAGCCGCCGCACGCGGACAGCGACATCAGCGCCGCGGCGCCGGCCGCGATCATGATCATTCGGAGTCCTGCTTGATGAAGGGTGGGCGTGTTCATGTCGTCCTCGTCTCGATTATGGAAATGGATCTCAGGCAGCCTTCGTGTGCGTCGACGTATCGTCGCGACGGAAGCAAGGCGTCGGACGCATCGTTGTTGTCTCCCTGATTGACCTGTCGCCGTGTCGCGTTTTCGCCTGAGTCGGAACCCGGAGCGCCTGCAGGACGAATCGTTTGAATTCTTTCGTCTTGCTTGCCGATCGTGCCGAAAACCACCGGATTCGTGCGATCAGAGTAGGTCCGTCAACACGAGCCGTCTTTTAACGATCGTTAAATTGAAGTAAGCGTCCGATTCACTGCGGAAATCGGGATAATCACGGTCGACGCGGCGCGAATCGTGTGAGCCGGTGCCGGGGAGGAGAGGGGCGGCGGAAGGGGAAACACGCGACGCCGGCCTGGCCCGCCGTGATGGCGGGCAGGCGCGGGCGCCGTTTGAAGCAGCGTGACGCCGGGCAATCAGGCGTCCGGATACCACGCGTCGCTGAATTCGCTGACCTTGACGTCCGTCAGTTCCGGACGGGCGGCCAGCCATCCGCGCACGAGTTCGCGGTCCGCGTCGGTCGTCGTGCCGCGCGGCGCGCCGGAGATCACGTACGCGCCGATGCCTTCGTCCGCGGACGCGACGGTCAGCAGCCCGTTCGCTTCGACGAAGT
Organism: Burkholderia sp. EMB26; assembly: GCF_024730645.1. Taxonomy (NCBI): domain Bacteria; kingdom Pseudomonadati; phylum Pseudomonadota; class Betaproteobacteria; order Burkholderiales; family Burkholderiaceae; genus Burkholderia; species Burkholderia sp. EMB26. The sequence continues at coordinate 2,619,907 of NZ_CP078070.1, read as the reverse complement.
CGATGAACGCATCGATCAACTGGCCGCGCTCGAGGTCGGTCATGTCGTTGCGGTACTGCGCGGTGGCGTTGAATGCGAGTTCCTGGAATTCGCCGATGTGGAGTTTCTTGCGCTGGCGGCGGTTGTGGCCTTGGCTCATGGTGTGGGGTGAATGCGAAAAGGGTCAATGAAAGGGCGGTGGCAGGTGCCGGCGCGGCATGCGCGAACAGCCCGGTCACCGCAGCGGAGCGCCGCGCGGCGCTGCCGGCGGCGGATGGGCGGAAGGTTACATCAGCACGATATCGTACTGCTCCTGGCTCAGATTCGACTCGACCTGCAGCGACACCGGCTTGCCGATGAAGTCGATCAGCATCGCCAGATGCTGCGACTCTTCATCGAGGAACAGGTCGATCACCTGCTGCGCGGCGATCACGCGGAACTCGCGCGGGTTGAACTGCCGCGATTCGCGGAGGATCTCGCGCAGGATGTCGTAGCACACGGTGCGCGACGTTTTCACCTGGCCCTTGCCCTGGCAGGTCGGGCACGGTTCGCACAGCACGTGCGCGAGCGATTCGCGCGTGCGCTTGCGCGTCATCTCGACGAGCCCGAGTTGCGAGAAGCCGTTCACCGTCACGCGCGTGCGGTCGCGCGAGAGCGCCTTCTTCAGCTCGGACAGCACCGCGTCGCGATGCTCGGCGTTCTCCATGTCGATGAAGTCGATGATGATGATCCCGCCGAGGTTGCGCAGCCGCAGTTGCCGCGCGATCGTGTGCGCGGCCTCGAGGTTGGTCTTGAAGATCGTGTCGTCGAAGTTGCGCGCACCGACATAGCCGCCCGTGTTCACGTCGATCGTCGTCATCGCCTCGGTCTGGTCGATCATCAGGTAACCGCCCGATTTGAGGTCGACGCGGCGCGACAGCGCGCGCTGGATCTCCGTCTCGATGTTGTACAGGTCGAACAGCGGCCGCTCGCCCGTGTAGTGATGCAGCTTCGGGCTCACGGCCGGCGTGAACTCGCCCGCGAACTCCGCGAGACGTGTGTACGTCTCGCGCGAATCGACCTGGATGCGCGTCGTGTCGTCGTTCGCGAAATCGCGCAGCACGCGCTGCGCGAGATCGAGATCCTGGTACAGCAGGCTTGTCGCCGGCAGCCGCTGCGCTTGCGCGACGATCGTCGCCCACGTCTTGCGCAGGTACGTGACGTCGCCGGCCAGCTCGTCGGAGGTGGCGTCCTCGGCGATCGTCCGCACGATGTAGCCGCCTTTCTCGTCCGGCGGGATCACGGCGGTCAGCCGCGCGCGCACGGCCTCGCGCTCGGCCTCGCTTTCGATCTTCTGCGAGATGCCGATATGCGGTTCCTGCGGCAGGTAGACGAGCGTGCGGCCCGCGATACTGACCTGCGTCGACAGCCGCGCGCCTTTCGTGCCGATCGGATCCTTGATCACCTGGACCATCAGCGTCTGGCCCTCGAACACGATCTTCTCGATCGGCTGGTGCGGCGCGCCCGACTGCGGCTCGCCCGCGAGGCGCGGATGCCAGATGTCGGCGACGTGCAGGAACGCCGCGCGCTCGAGGCCGATGTCGATGAACGCCGACTGCATGCCGGGCAGCACGCGCACGACCTTGCCGAGATAGATGTTGCCGACCCGCCCGCGCGACAGCGTGCGCTCGACGTGAAGCTCCTGCACCGCGCCTTGCTGGACGAGTGCGACGCGCGTTTCCTGCGGCGTGAGGTTGATCAGGATTTCTTCGTTCATGGTGCGGTTCAGAAGGCGACGCGTGCGGTACGCAGCAGCGCGGCAGTCTCAAAAAGGGGCAGACCCATGATACCTGAATGGGATCCGTCGATTCGCTCGATGAATTCGGCCGCGCGGCCCTGGATCGCGTACGCGCCGGCCTTGCCGAACGGCTCGCCGGTTTCGACGTAGCGCACGTATGCGTCGCGCGACGCGGCCGCGAAGCGCACCGACGAGCGCGACAGCGCGGGCGGCAGCAGCTCGCCGCTGGCGTCGATCACGGCGACGGCGGTCAGCACCGCGTGTTCGCGGCCGGCGAGGCGGGTGAGCATCGCGAGCGCATCGTCGGCGTCGGCCGGCTTGCCGAGGATCGCGCCGTCGATCGTCACGGTCGTATCGGCCACCAGCACCGGCGCGGCCGGCTTGCCGCTCGCGACGAGGCGGGCACGCGCGGCCTCGGCCTTCGCGACGGTCACGCGCCGCACGTACGCGTCGGCGGCTTCGCCGGGCAGTTCGGCCTCGAGCGCCTCGGCGTCCTCGTCGGGGCGCGGCAGCAGCAGCTCGAAGCGTACGCCGATCTGCTGCAGCAGCTCCTGGCGGCGCGGGCTTTGCGAAGCGAGGTAAAGCGTCTGGAAAAGCGGGGTCGGAAAAAGCGCGGGGGACGTGCTGGACGGCATGGTGTCGTTATCTCGTTGAGCGCGCGCGGCGCGCGTCTCGAGGACGACACGTCATGCGCGGTGGTAGGGGTGATTCTGCGTGATGCTCCACGCCCGGTAAAGCTGTTCGGCGAGCAGCACGCGCACCATGCCATGCGGCAGCGTCATGCTCGAGATGCGCAGCAGCACGTCGGCGCGCGCTTTCAGTTCCGGATCGAGCCCGTCGGCGCCGCCGATCACGAACGCGACGTCGCGGCCGTCCTGCTGCCAGCCGGGCAGCGCCTGCGCGAGCTGCATCGTGGTCCAGTCGCGGCCGCGCTCGTCGAGCGCGACGAGGCGCGCGCCCTTCGGCAGCGCGGCCTCGATCTTCTGCCGCTCGGCCGCCATCACGCTTTCGGCGCTGCGACCGCCCGAACGCAGTTCGGGCTTGATTTCGCGCAACTCGATGCGCAGCTCGGGCGGCATCCGCTTCGTGTATTCGTCGAAGCCGGAGGCGATCCAGCCCGGCATCTTGTGGCCGACCGCGAGGATGAAAAGCTTCATCGGGACACGCGTGGCGGCTTAACGGCGGCGGGCGGCCGTCTTGCGCGCCGGGCGTGCGGGCGCTTCTTCCTCTTCCTCGTCGTCTTCGCTCGCCGTCGCGAAGCCGTTGCCCTTGCCGCCGCCGAGCTTCATCCGCACGGGCTTGTCGCCCCAGATTTCCTCGAGGTTGTAGTACTGGCGCAGCGCCGGTTGCAGGATGTGCACGACCGCGTCGCCGCAGTCGACCAGCACCCATTCGCCGGTGTCCTCGCCTTCGGAGCTGACGACGTCGCCGCCGGCTTCCTTGACCTTGTCGCGCACGTTCGACGCGAGCGCCTTGGTCTGGCGGTTGGAGGTGCCCGATGCGACGACCACGCGGTCGAACAGTTCGGTCAGGTGGCTGGTGTTGAACACCTTGATGTCTTGCGCCTTGACGTCTTCGAGGGCGTCGACGATCACGCGCTGCAGTTTGCGAATATCCATGGATTCAGGAATGGTAGAGGCGATGTTGAAGAATATAGGCCCATACGGCGGCCGGCACATGTTCGGCCGACGCGTCGGGCATTTGCGCATGGCGTGCGATGCATTCGCGCAGGTGCGCGCGGATGTCGGTCGCGGCGATGTCGAACGAAAGGGTCGTATCGATCAGCAGGCGGCCTGCCGGCGTGGCCTTCAGCACGTCGGCGCGGGCCTGCCGCGCGGCGATTTCCCGCGCGACGTCCGGCGGCGCCGCGCCGAGCTCGAAGCCCGGGCGCGTCGACACGCCGATGTGCGCGTAGTCGAACAGCGTGCGCCAGTCGCGCCACGTATCGAGGCGCACGAGCTGGTCCGCGCCGATCAGCAGCGACAGCGACGCATCCGGGCCGATCCGCTCGCGCCAGCGCGCGAGCGTCTCGACCGTGTAGGTCGGGCCGGTGTGCTCGATCTCGTCGGTGGCGACCGTTACGGTCACGCCCGGCACGGACAGCGTGCCGGCGGCCGCGCGCGTCATCGCGAGCCGGTGCTCGGCGGCCGACACGTCGCGCTTCTGGTACGGCTGCCCGGCGGGCAGCAATACGAGTTCGGTCAGGTCGAGCAGCTCGGCGAACCGGCGCGCGAGCGCGAGATGGCCATCGTGGATCGGGTCGAAGGTGCCGCCCAGCAAGCCGATACGGCGCGGCAGCGGGGCGGGGCGGGCGGTGGTGTCCAGAAACGCGTCCTTTCGTTGGGGCAGCGGGGGGCGCGGGCTCAGACCCAGTCGCGCGGCACGAGGAAGTCGCTATACAGCCGCGCTTCCGCCGAACCCGGCTCGGGTTGCCAGTTGTAGCGCCAGTTCGCGACCGGCGGCATCGACATCAGGATCGACTCGGTCCGGCCGCCGCTTTGCAGGCCGAACAGCGTACCGCGGTCGAACACCAGGTTGAATTCGACGTAGCGGCCGCGGCGGTAGGCCTGGAAGTCGCGCTCGCGCTCGCCGTACGGCAGCTCGGCGCGGCGCTCGACGATCGGCAGGTAAGCGTGCAGGAACGCATCGCCGACGCTTTGCATCAGGTCAAACGAGCGTTCGAAACCGGGCTCCGAGAAATCGTCGAAGAAGATCCCGCCGATGCCGCGCGTCTCGTTGCGGTGCTTCAGGAAGAAGTATTCGTCGCACCACTGCTTGAAGCGCGGATAGAGCTCGATGCCGAACGGATCGAGCGCATCCTTGCAGGTCTGGTGGAAATGCCGCGCGTCGTCCTCGAAACCGTAAACCGGGGTCAGGTCCATGCCGCCGCCGAACCAGAACACGGGCGCTTCGCCCGGTTTCGTCGCGATCAGCATCCGCACGTTCATGTGCACGGTCGGGCAGTACGGATTGCGCGGGTGCAAAACGAGCGACACGCCGAGCGCCTCGAAGCCGCGGCCCGCGAGCTGCGGGCGCGCTGCGCTCGCCGACGGCGGCAGCGCATCGCCCGCCACGTCGGAAAAGCCGATTCCCGCGCGTTCGAACACGCGGCCGCCTTCGAGAATCCGCGTGCAGCCGCCGCCGCGCAGGCGTTCGGCCGGCCCGCGCTGCCACGTGTCGGTCGCGAGCGGCGTGCCGTCGAGCGCGCCGAGCGCGTCGGCGATCCGTGTCTGCAGGCCCTGGAGGTACGTGCGCACACGCGCCACGTCGTAGGTCGAATCGGTCATGTCTGGACTGGCTGCCCCCGCCTGACGCGGGGGCCGTAAAAAAAGCGTCTGCCGGGCATTCTATCGAACCCCGGCAGAGGGGCCGCCGCCGCGCGGGCGCGGGGCGGCGATGGCGACGTCACGCGCTCTTGCGGTTGAGCGCGCGGAAGCCGATGTCGCGGCGGTACTGCATGCCTTCGAAGTTGATCTGGTTGATCGTGTCGTACGCATGCTGCTGCGCTTCGCGCACCGAATCGGCGAGGCCGACCACGCACAGCACGCGGCCGCCGGACGTCACGAGCTTGTCGCCGTCGGCGAGCGTCGTGCCCGCATGGAACGTCACGGCCTGTTCGGTTTCGGCCGGGATCCCGTTGATGCGGTCGCCCTTGCGCGGCGCGTCCGGGTACCCGTGCGCGGCCAGCACGACGCCGAGCGCGGTGCGGCGATCCCAGTCGAGCTCGACCGTGTCGAGCGTGCCCGCGATCGCCTGTTCGACGACCTTCGAGAAATCGCTCTTCAGGCGCGCCATGATCGGCTGCGTTTCCGGGTCGCCCATCCGGCAGTTGAACTCGAGCGTGCGCGGATTGCCGTCCTTGTCGATCATCAGGCCCGCGTACAGGAAGCCGGTGAAGCGGATGCCGTCCTTCTCCATCCCGCGCACGGTCGGCATGATGATCTCGCGCATCACGCGTGCGTGCATCTGCGGCGTGACGATCGGCGCGGGCGAATACGCGCCCATGCCGCCGGTGTTCGGGCCGCGATCCTCGTCGAGCAGGCGCTTGTGGTCCTGGCTGGAAGCCAGTGCCAGCGCGTGCTTGCCGTCGACCATCACGATGAAGCTGGCTTCCTCGCCATCGAGGAATTCCTCGATCACGACGCGCGCGCCGGCATCGCCGAGCTTGTTGCCCGACAGCATCATGTCGACGGCCGCATGCGCCTCTTCGAGCGTCATCGCGACGACGACGCCCTTGCCGGCCGCGAGGCCGTCGGCCTTCACGACGATCGGCGCGCCCTTCGCGTCGAGGTACGCGTGGGCGGCGGCCGCATCGGAGAAGGTTTCGTAGTCGGCGGTCGGAATGTTGTGGCGCTTCATGAACGCCTTCGCGAAATCCTTCGAGCTTTCGAGCTGCGCGGCTTCGCGGGTCGGGCCGAACACCTTCAGGCCGCGTGCGCGGAACAGGTTGACGATGCCGGCCGCGAGCGGCGCTTCCGGCCCGACGAGCGTGAACGCGACGCCTTCGCGTTCCGCGAAATCGGCGAGTTCGTCGAGCGACGTGATGTCGACGTTCTTCAGACGCTCGTCCTGCGCCGTGCCGCCATTGCCGGGCGCGACGTAGACCATCTGGACGCGCGGCGACTGCGCGAGCTTCCACGCCAGTGCATGTTCGCGGCCGCCGGAACCGACGACGAGTAGTTTCATGGGATTCCCCGCAGACTAGAAAACAGGGCGGCCGGCACGCTCAGGCGCGCCGGCCGCGGAATCGGTCGGGCCGCCGCCGCGACAGGTGCGCGGCGGCCGGCATCTCATTCCTCGACGATGACGGCGTTCGTATACACGTCCTGCACGTCGTCGAGGTTCTCGAGCGCGTCCAGGAGCTTCTGCATCTTCGCCGCGTCGTCGCCGGTGAATTCGACTTCGTTCTGCGGCTTCATCGTCACTTCGGCGAGTTCGGCCTTGAAGCCGGCGGCTTCGAGCGCGTCCTTCACCGCCGAGAATGCCTGCCAGTCGCACAGCACCTCGATCGAACCGTCGTCGTTCGTGTTCACGTCGTTCGCGCCGGCTTCGAGCGCGGCTTCCATCAGCGCGTCTTCCGACGTGCCGGGCGCGAACAGGAACTGGCCGACGTGATCGAACATGAACGCGACCGAGCCGTCGGTGCCCATGTTGCCGCCGAACTTCGAGAACGCGTGGCGCACTTCCGCGACCGTGCGGGTGCGGTTGTCGGTCAGCGTGTCGACGATGATCGCCGCGCCGCTGATGCCGTAGCCTTCGTACCGGATTTCTTCGTAGTTCGCGCCGTCCGCGCCGCCGACGCCGCGATCGATCGCGCGCTTGACGTTGTCCTTCGGCATGTTCGCGTCGGCTGCCTTGTCGACCGCGAGACGCAGGCGCGGGTTCGAGTTGACGTCGCCGCCGCCGAGGCGCGCCGCGACCTGGATTTCCTTGATCAGGCGGGTCCAGATCTTGCCGCGCTTCGCGTCGGCCGCAGCCTTCTTATGCTTGATGTTGGCCCATTTCGAATGACCAGCCATACCTTTCTCCGTGCCCGGGCGCGCAGCGCGGGCGATTGTTTCAGTGTGTCGTTGAATCGGCGGCCGTTTCGGCGGGCATGAAGCCGCGGGGCCGCGCGTGTCGAGTGGATCGTGATTTTATCACGCGGCGACCGCCGGTTCGGGGCCGCCGCGCATGGCCGAACGGCCGGGGCGGCCGTCGCGGCGCGCCGGGCCGCGCGGCAGGCGGCGCCGGCGAGTCAGTTCTTGGTGCCGAACAGGCGGTCGCCCGCGTCGCCCAGGCCCGGCACGATGTACGCGTGCTCGTTCAGGTGCGAGTCGAGCGACGCGACGAACAGCTTCACGTCCGGGTGCGCGTCCTGGAACACCTGCACGCCCTCGGGCGCGGCGACCAGCGCGACGAACATGATGTTCGCGGCCGGCACGTTGCGGCGCTTGAGCACGTCGACCGCGTGCACGGCCGAATAGCCGGTCGCGACCATCGGGTCGCACAGGATGAAGATGCGGTCTTCCAGGTCAGGCAGGCGCACCAGGTATTCGACCGGGCGGTGGTCGTCGGCGCGGTACACGCCGATGTGGCCGACGCGCGCGGACGGCACCAGGTCGAGCAGGCCGTCCGACATCCCGATGCCCGCGCGCAGCACGGGCACGATCGCGAGCTTCTTGCCCGCGATCACCGGCGCGTCGACCGCCACCAGCGGGGTTTCGACCCGCTTGGTCGTGATCGGCAGGTTGCGGGTGATCTCGTAGCCCATCAGCAGCGTGATCTCGCGCAGCAGTTCGCGGAACGTGCGCGTGGACGTGTCCTTGTCGCGCATGTGCGTGAGCTTGTGCTGGATCAGCGGGTGATCGGTGATGAAGAGGTTCGGGAAACGGCTGTCCTGTTTCATGACGGGGTGCCTTGGCGGCAAAAGGGGATCGGGGCGGCGGCGGGCACGGGCCGGCCGTCGCTTATGGCCGCAATTTTACCAAGGCGCGCCGCGCGATCCGGATATTATCGACGTCTCACGACAATCCGCGTGCCGCGCACGCCCGTTCGCCCGCCCGTCGGCGGCCACACGGGGCCGCGCCGGCACGCGCGCCACCAGGGAAGCGACGATGGATCTCGGCATTGAAGGAAAGACCGCGCTCGTATGCGCGGCCAGCAAGGGCCTCGGGCGCGGCTGCGCGGAAGCGCTGGCCGCGGAGGGCGTGAACCTCGTGATCGTCGCGCGTACGCGCGACACGCTGGAGGAAACCGCGGAAGAGATCCGGGCCGGCGCGAACGTGTCGGTCACGGCGGTCGCCTGCGACATCACGACGCCGGACGGCCGCGCGGCCGCGCTCGCCGCGTGCCCGCAGCCGGACATTCTCGTGACGAATGCCGGCGGCCCGCCGCCCGGCGACTTCCGCGACTTCTCGCACGACGACTGGATCCGTGCGCTCGAGTCGAACATGCTGACGCCGATCGAGCTGATCCGCGCGACCGTCGACGGGATGATCGGCCGCGGCTTCGGCCGGATCGTCAACATCACGAGTTCGGCCGTGAAGGCGCCGATCGACGTGCTGGCGCTGTCGAACGGTGCGCGCTCGGGGCTGACCGGCTTCGTCGCGGGGCTGTCGCGCAAGGTCGCGGGGCAGGGCGTGACGATCAACAACCTGCTGCCGGGGCTGTTCGACACCGACCGGATCGCGACGACGCTCGCCGCGTCGGCGCAGGCGCAGGGCGTGACGGTCGACGAGATGCGTGCGCGTCGCACCAGGGACATTCCGGCCGGGCGCCTCGGCACCCGCGCCGAGTTCGGCGCGGCCTGCGCGTTCCTGTGCAGCGTGCACGCCGGCTACATCACCGGGCAGAACTGGCTGCTCGACGGCGGCGCGTATCCGGGTACGTTCTGACCCGCGCTTTTCGATTCACGACGACAACAACCGAACGACGAAGGAACTGGAGATGAGCAAACCCCGCATCGCACTGATTGCGCACGACGCGAAGAAGGACGAGATCGTCGCGCTCGCGGGCCAGTATCGCGAGACGCTCGCGCAATGCCGGCTGGTCGCGACCGGCACGACGGGCGGCCGTATCGCCGCCGCGCACGGGCTCGAGGTCGAGCGCAAGCTGTCGGGGCCGCTCGGCGGCGACCTGCAGATCGGCGCGGAGCTCGCCGACGGCCGCGTCGACATCGTCGTGTTCCTGCGCGACCCGATGACCGCGCAGCCGCACGATCCCGACATCACCGCGCTGGTGCGCGCGTGCGACGTGCACGACGTGCCGGTGGCGACCAACGTCGCGACCGCGCGGATGCTGCTCGACGATCTGGCGCGGAACATGCAGGACGTTTGCTAGGCGCGGGCCGCGTCCGCTTCTCGAACGATTGCGAAGGCGAGGTTCCTTCGCATGGTTTTCGGACCGATCCGCCGCTGGCGGATCAGTTGACCGTCTGAATCAGCAGGGTGGCTTGCCCGCTATTGTCGGCGCAGACGTCGTCGGTGATGAAGCTCCAGAGCGTGAGGGCCGGCGCGCTGCTGCCCACGTCGACGACGGTCGGTTGCTTCGTCACCGTCGTACCCCATCGCGCACTGCCCATGCCGCCCACCACATGCACGGCATCGATCACGCAACCGCTTCCGCCCGTGCAGCTCATGGTGTTCGTTGAAAGCGACATGACGTATCGACCGGGGGCGAGTTGGAACGCGACGGAATTTCCGTACGACGGGCCAGGCGTGACCGCATTTTGAATGCAGTTTTGCTTCGCATCGATCGTGATCGAGGTAGCGGCTTGCGCGGTGTGGGAGACGAGGGCAAGCAAAATGGATGCGACGACGGGAATGCGCATGACTGGAATCCTTGGTTTGATTAGAGGTTTGAGGGCGCGTCTGCATATCGGCACGGCCTGGCCGATCTCTTGCTTAACGGCATGCTGAAACCTGTCTTTAGGCTTTTATCTGCGTTCGCTGGGCAGACCCGTTAGGTAGGCCGGTGTGATGGATCGAATCGAGCCGCCTGATGTTTCCCCGTTGCGAGCAGGGAATTTGCCAACGCGCGACAATCATATGCTCCGTCGTCAGACGGCCGACTCTCCCTGAACTTCCAACCGAGGAGCAAAACGATGCCGAAAGCAATCCGATACGACCAGCCGGGCGGCCCGGACGTGATGAAGTGGGTCGATGTCGAGGTCGGCGCGCCGAAGGCGGGCGAAGTCCGCATCCGGCAACACGCCGTTGGGCTCAACTACATCGACGTGTATTTCCGCACGGGCCTGTATCCGCAGCCGCTGCCCGGCGGCCTCGGGATGGAGGCGGCGGGCGAGGTGACGGCCGTCGGCGACGGCGTGACCGCGTTCAAGGCCGGCGACCGTGTCGCCTATGTCGGCCAGCCGCCCGGCGCGTATGCGCAAGAGCGCGTGATGCCGGCCGAGCGCATCGTGAAGCTGCCGGACGGCATCGGCTACGACGACGCGGCGTCGGTGATGCTGCAGGGCCTGACCGCGCATTACCTGCTGCGCCGCACGTACCCGGTGAAGGCCGGCGACACGATCCTGATCCATGCGGCGGCCGGCGGCGTCGGCTTGCTCGTATGCCAGTGGGCGAAGGCGCTCGGCGCGACCGTGATCGGCACGGTCGGCTCCGACGAGAAGGCCGAACTCGCGAAGGCGCACGGCTGCGACCACCCGATCGTCTACACGCGCGAGAATTTCACGCAGCGCGTGAAGGCAATCACGAACGGCGCGGGCGTGCCGGTCGTCTACGATTCGATCGGCAAGGACACCTACATCGGCTCGCTCGACTGCCTTGCGCCGCTCGGCTACTTCGTCAGCTTCGGCAATGCGTCGGGCCCGCTGCCGCCGATCGACTCGAAGGAATTCTCGTCGCGCGGCTCGCTGTTCTTCACGCGGCCGACGCTGTTCTCGTACATCGCGAAGCGCGCCGATCTCGAGGCCGCGGCCGCCGAGCTGTTCGACGTGATCCTGTCGGGGAAGGTGAAGACCAGCATCAACCAGCGCTACCCGCTCGCCGAAGTCGGCCGCGCGCATGCCGATCTGGAAGCACGCAAGACCACCGGCTCGACGATCCTCGTTCCCTGACCCGTCCCCGCATGCCGGCGCGACGCCGGCATGCGCCTGTTGCGGGCGGCGCCCCGGCGCCGTCCGTCCCGCCTCGATTCGCATCCGTCCCGCCCCGCGCGTTTACGCGTTTTTTACACCCGCCCCGATACCTTTGACCCGCCCTTTACGCGCGTTCCCATAAGGTTCTAGTCGTCCGATTTCGACGACGGAGAACATAAAAATGGATGGGGTTTTCATCGGCGCACTGGTGCTCTTCACCGCGCTGACCCTCGGTTTGCTTGCCGGTTGCGACACGCTCGCGCAATACGGTCGCGGGGGGCGGGCATGACCTGGATGCTTTGGCTGGCTGGTGCGTCGACCGCGCTGCTGTTCGCGTATCTCGTCTTTGCGCTGCTGCGCGCGGAGGACATCGAATGAACGCGAACAACCTGTTGCAGACGCTGCTGTTCATCGTCGTGCTGCTGGCGGCGGCCGTGCCGGTCGCGCGCTACCTGAGCGCGGTGATGGACGGCAGTTCGCGCGTCGTGCGCGTGTTCGGGCCGCTCGAACGCGCGCTGTACCGCGTGGCCGGCGTCGACGCCGGCACCGAGATGAACTGGAAGCAGTATGCGGTCGCGACGATCGCGTTCAACGCGCTCGGCGTGCTGTTCCTTTACGGGCTGCTGCGCCTGCAGGGCTTCCTGCCCGGCAACCCGCAGCAGTTCGGCGCGATGACGCCCGACGGCGCGTTCAACACGGCCGTCAGCTTCGTCGCCAACACGAACTGGCAGGACTACGCGCCCGAGCAGACCGTCAGCTATCTGTCGCAGATGCTCGGCCTGACGGTGCAGAACTTCCTGTCGGCAGCGACCGGCATCGTCGTCGTGATCGCGCTGATCCGCGGCTTCGCGCGCCACACCGCGCAGACGATCGGCAACTTCTGGGTCGACCTCACGCGCGTGACGCTGTACGTGCTCGTGCCGATGGCGGCGCTCGTCGCCGCGCTGCTGATGAGCCAGGGCGTGCTGCAGAACATGAAGGCGTACCAGGACGTGCCGGTGTTGCAGGCGAGCACCTACGCGGCGCCGAAGCTCGATGCGCAGGGCAACCCGGTGAAGGACGACAAGGGCAACGCGGTCACGGTGCCGACCCCGCTCACGAAGCAGACGCTCGCGATGGGCCCGGTTGCGTCGCAGGAAGCGATCAAGATGCTCGGCACCAACGGCGGCGGTTTCTTCAATGCGAACTCCGCGCACCCGTACGAGAACCCGACGCCGTTCGCGAACTTCATCGAGATCTTCGCGATCCTGATCATCCCGGCCGCGCTGTGCCTGGTGTTCGGCCGCATGATCGGCGACCGCCGGCAGGGCGTCGCGGTGCTCGCGGCGATGACGGTCGCGTTCACGATCGCGATCGGCGTCGAGGTGAGTGCCGAGCAGGCCGGCAACCCGACGCTCGCCGCGCTGCACGTCGACCAGTCGGCGGGCGCGCTGCAGTCGGGCGGCAACATGGAAGGCAAGGAAACGCGCTTCGGGATCGCGCAGACCGGCATCTTCACGGTCGCGACCACGGCCGCGTCGTGCGGCGCGGTCGACGCGATGCACGATTCGCTGACGCCGATCGGCGGCCTCGTGCCGATGCTGCTGATGCAGCTCGGCGAAGTGGTCTACGGCGGCGTTGGCTCGGGTCTCTACGGGATGCTCGTGTTCGCGCTGCTCGCGGTGTTCGTCGCCGGCCTGATGATCGGCCGCACGCCGGAATACGTCGGCAAGAAGATCGAGTCGTACGAGATGAAGATGGTGTCGATCGTCGTGCTGCTCACGCCGCTGCTCGTGCTGGTCGGCACGTCGATCGCCGTGCTCGCCGATGCGGGCAAGGCCGGCATCGCGAACCCCGGCCCGCACGGCTTCTCGGAAATCCTCTATGCGTTCAGCTCGGCCGCGAACAACAACGGCAGCGCGTTCGCGGGCCTGACGGTCAGCACGCCGTTCTACAACTGGATGACCGCGATCGCGATGTGGTTCGGCCGCTTCGGCACGATCGTGCCGGTGCTGGCGATCGCCGGTTCCCTCGCCGCGAAGAAGCGCATCGCGGTGACGAGCGGCACGCTGCCGACCCACGGGCCGCTGTTCGTCGTGCTGCTGCTCGGCACCGTGCTGCTGGTGGGCGCGCTGACCTACGTGCCGGCGCTCGCGCTCGGCCCGGGCGTCGAGCACCTGATGATGTGGCTGGGCGCGTGATGCGCGCCCGCATGGCGACACGTTGAAAAGACTGAAGAGCTTGAAGAGATCGCAATGACTCAACATTCCGCAACACGGTCCATGTTCGACCCGGCGCTGCTGCGCCCGGCGATCGTGGACTCGTTCAAGAAACTCACGCCGCGCACGCAGTTCCGCAACCCGGTGATGTTCTGCGTGTACGTCGGCAGCATCCTGACCACGATCCTGTGGATCGCGGCGCTCGCCGGCCAGGCCGAGGCGCCCGCGGGCTTCATCCTCGCGGTCACGCTGTGGCTGTGGTTCACGGTGCTGTTCGCGAACTTCGCCGAAGCGCTCGCCGAAGGACGTTCGAAGGCGCAGGCCGCATCGCTGCGCAGCGCGAAGAAGGACGTGATGGCGAAGAAGCTCAACGAGCCGCATCCGAAGTCGCCGATCCGCATCACGACCGCGTCCGACCTGCGCAAAGGCGACGTCGTGCTCGTCGAGACCGGCGACGTGATCCCGGCCGACGGCGAGGTCGTCGACGGCGTCGCGTCGGTCGACGAATCGGCGATCACCGGCGAATCCGCACCGGTGATCCGCGAATCGGGCGGCGACTTCTCGTCGGTGACGGGCGGCACGCGCGTGCTGTCCGACTGGATCGTCGTCAAGGTCACCGCGAACCCCGGCGAGGCGTTCCTCGACCGGATGATCGCGATGGTCGAAGGCGCGAAGCGCAAGAAAACGCCGAACGAGATCGCGCTGACGATCCTGCTCGTCGCGCTGACGATCGTGATGCTGCTCGCGACCGCGACGCTGCTGCCGTTCTCGATGTTCTCGGTCGACGCGATGAAGGCCGGCCACGTGGTGACGATCACCGCGCTGGTCGCGCTGCTCGTGTGCCTGATCCCGACGACGATCGGCGGGCTGCTGTCCGCGATCGGCGTGGCCGGGATGAGCCGGATGATGCAGGCGAACGTGATCGCGACGTCGGGCCGCGCGGTGGAAGCGGCCGGCGACGTCGACGTGCTGCTGCTCGACAAGACCGGCACGATCACGCTCGGCAACCGTCAGGCGTCGACGTTCGTGCCGGCGCCGGGCGTGACCGAGGAAGCGCTGGCCGATGCCGCGCAACTGTCGTCGCTCGCCGACGAAACGCCGGAAGGGCGCAGCATCGTCGTGCTCGCGAAGGAGCGCTTCAACATCCGCCAGCGCGACATGGCGCAACTGCACGCGACGTTCCTCGGCTTTTCCGCGCAGACGCGGATGAGCGGCGTCGACCTGCCCGGTCGCGAGATCCGCAAGGGCGCGGCCGACGCGATCCGCCGCTACGTCGAAACCCACGGCAGCCGCTTCCCCGAGGAAGTGCGCCGCGCGGTGGACGACGTCGCGCGCCGCGGCAGCACGCCGCTCGTCGTCGCCGACCTGCAGGACGGGGCGGCGCGCGTGCTCGGCGTGATCGAGCTGAAGGACATCGTGAAGGGCGGCATCAAGGAGCGCTTCGCGGAACTGCGCAAGATGGGCATCAAGACCGTGATGGTGACGGGCGACAACCGGCTGACGGCCGCGGCGATCGCGGCGGAAGCGGGCGTCGACGATTTCCTCGCGGAAGCGACGCCGGAAACCAAGCTCGCGACGATTCGCGAGCATCAGGCGGCCGGGCGCCTCGTCGCGATGACGGGCGACGGCACCAACGACGCGCCGGCGCTCGCGCAGGCCGACGTCGCGGTGGCGATGAACACCGGCACGCAGGCGGCGAAGGAAGCCGGCAACATGGTCGACCTCGATTCGAACCCGACCAAGCTGATCGAGATCGTCGAGATCGGCAAGCAGATGTTGATGACGCGCGGGTCGCTGACGACGTTCTCGATCGCGAACGACATCGCGAAATATTTCGCGATCATCCCGGCCGCGTTCGTGACGACCTACCCGCAACTGCGCGTGCTCGACATCATGCACCTGACGTCGCCGGCGTCCGCGATCCTGTCTGCCGTGATCTTCAATGCGCTGATCATCGTCGCGCTGATTCCGCTCGCGCTGAAGGGCGTGACCTATCGGCCGCTCGGCGCCGCGTCGCTGCTGCGCCGCAACCTGCTGGTCTACGGCCTCGGCGGCGTGCTGCTGCCGTTCCCGTTCATCAAGCTGATCGACATGACGCTCGCCGCGCTCGGCTGGGCCTGAGCCGGCCGCACTGGAAGGAACCATCATGAAATCGTTGATTCGCCCGCTCGTCGTGCTGTTCGTGATCCTGACCGCCGTGACGGGGCTCGCTTACCCGGCCGTGATGACCGTGTTCGGTCAGGCCGTGTTTCCGTCGCAGGCCAACGGCAGCCTGATCGAGCAGGACGGCAAGGTCGTCGGCTCCGCGTTGATCGGCCAGCCGTTCGATGCGCCGAAGTATTTCTGGGGCCGGCTGTCGGCCACCGCGCCGATGCCGTACAACGCGGCCGGCTCGGGCGGCTCGAACTTCGGCCCGCTGAACCCGTCGCTTCCCGACCAGGTGAAGGCGCGCATCGCCGCGTTGCGCGACGCCGGGACCGACCTGTCGAAACCGGTGCCGGTCGACCTCGTGACCGCGTCGGCGAGCGGCCTCGATCCGGAGATCACGCCGGCGGCGGCCGCGTACCAGGTCGAGCGCGTCGCGAAGGCGCGCCATCTGGCGCCGGACGCGGTCGCGCAACTCGTCGCCGCGAACACGACGGGCCGCCAGTTCGGCGTGCTCGGCGAGCCGCGCGTGAACGTGCTGAAGCTGAATCTCGCGCTCGACGCGGCGCAGGCCGCGCACTGACCGATCGCGCGTGCCGACCGGCGTCCGGCGCGGCCTGAGCCGCGCCGGACGCACTTTTCCCGACGGCGCTTGCGCCGTCTTTGCCTTTTGCGGCGATTTGGAACCACAATGCTCGTACTCGCGCGCATCCGGGCGCTCCGCTTTCCTCACGCATGAACCGTCCCGATCCAGACCAACTTCTCGACAAGCTGCAGCGAGACGAAGAAAAGCAGCGGCGCGGCCAGCTCAAGATCTTCTTCGGCGCGTCCGCCGGCGTCGGCAAGACCTACGCGATGCTGCAGGCCGCGCGCCAGCGCCGGCAGGATGGCGTCGACGTCGTCGTCGGCATCGTCGAGACCCACGGCCGCAGCGAGACCGCCGCGCTGCTCGACGGCCTCGACGTGCTGCCGCCCGCCCGCATCGACTATCGCGGCCGCACGCTCGCCGAATTCGATCTGGACGGCGCGCTCGCGCGGGCGCCGCAACTGATCCTCGTCGACGAGCTCGCGCATTCGAACGTGCAGGGCGCACGCCACCTGAAGCGCTGGCAGGACGTCTACGAGCTGCTCGACGCGGGCATCGACGTCTATACGACCGTCAACGTCCAGCACCTCGAAAGCCTGAACGACGTGGTCGGCGCGATCACCGGCATCCGCGTGTGGGAGACCGTGCCCGATCGCGTGTTCGACGCGGCCGACGAAGTCACGCTCGTCGACCTGCCGGCCGAGGAACTGCTCGAGCGGATGCGCGACGGCAAGGTCTATCTCGCGCAGCAGGCCGAGCGCGCGGTGCGCAACTTCTTCCGCAAGGGCAACCTGATCGCGCTGCGCGAACTCGCGCTGCGGCGCACGGCCGATCGCGTCGACGCGCAGATGCGCGAGTACCGCGCCGACCGTTCGATCCAGCGCATCTGGCAGGCGCGCGAGCGGTTGCTGGTGTGCGTCGGGCCCGGCCCCGAAGCGCCGACGCTCGTGCGCGCGGCCGCGCGGCTCGCGGCGAGCCTGAAGGCCGACTGGATCGCCGTGTACGTCGAGACGCCGCGCCTGCAGCGGCTGCCCGACGCGCGGCGGCAGCGCACCCTCGACGCGCTGAAGCTCGCGGCCGAGCTCGGCGCGGAGACGGCCACGCTCGCCGGCGCCGACGCGGTCGCCGCGCTGATCGGCTATGCGAAGGTGCGCAACGTGTCGAAGCTGGTCGCGGGCGGCTCGCCGAAGGTGGGGCTCGCGCGCCGCTTCGCGCGGCCGTTCGGCGAGCAGCTGGCGGAACGCGCGGGCGACGTCGACCTGATGCTGATTCGCGCATCCGCGAGCGACGAGGCGCGCGCCGCGCCGCTCGACGCGCGGGCGCGCGACTGGCGCGATGCGTTCGCGCAGTTCGGCACGCACCGCTCGCCGCCGCGCCATTACGCGTATGCGGCCGCGATCTGCGCGGCGATCACCGTCGTCGCGAGCGTCGTGTCCGGGCGGCTCGACCTCACGAATCTCGTGATGCTGTACCTGCTCGGCGTGGTGTTCTCGGCCGTGCGGCTCGGGCGCGGCCCGGGCGTGCTGCAGTCGTTCCTGTCGGTGGCCGCGTTCGATTTCTTCTTCGTGCCGCCGCGCATGTCGTTCTCGGTCAGCGACACGCAATACCTGCTGACCTTCTTCGGGATGCTGCTGACGTCGCTCGTGATCAGCCATCTGACATCGACGCTGACGCGCCAGGCGAGCGTCGCGCAGCGCCGCGAGCGCCGCACCGGCGCGATCTACGCGATGGCGCGCGAACTCGGCGCGGCGCTGACGACCGAGCAGATCGTCGAGATCGGCAGCCGCCACGTCGGCGAGGTGTTCCGCGCGCGTGTCGCGTTCCTGCTGCCCGACAGCGCGGACCAGGTGCGGCAGAAGATCGAGGAGCCCGACGCGGCCGTCACGCTGACGGGCGCGGAGCTCGACAGCGACGTCGGCCAGTGGGTGTACGACCAGCAGAAGCCGGCCGGCCGCGGCACCGACACGCTGCCGGCGACGGCCGCGCTGTACCTGCCGCTGAAGGCGCCGATGCGCACGCGCGGCGTGCTCGCGGTCGCGTCGCGCGAGCCGCGCGAACTCGAGGTGCCCGAGCAGCAGCGGATGCTCGACGCATTCGCCGCGCAGATCGCGCTCGCGCTGGAGCGCGTGCACTACGTCGAGATCGCGCGCGACGCGCTCGTCAACATGGAATCCGAACGGCTGCGCAACTCGCTGCTGTCGGCGATCTCGCACGACCTGCGCACGCCGCTCACGACGATCGTCGGCTTCTCGTCGATGCTCGCGAACGGGCGCGCGGCCGCACAGGCGGGCGACGCCGCGGCGGCCGCGCGGCTCGCGCAGCGCGAGGGCGAACTCGTCGACGCGATCCACGACGAGGCGCTGCGCATGACGGGCATCGTCACGAACCTGCTCGACATGGCGCGGCTGCAGGCCGGCAGCCTGCAGCTCAAGCGCCAGTGGTCGCTGCTCGAGGAAACCGTCGGCGCCGCGCTCGCCGCCTGCCGGCGGGTGCTCGCCCGCCATCCGGCGCGCGTCGCGCTGCCGGCCGACCTGCCGCTGCTGCAGATGGACGCGGTGCTGATGGAGCGGCTGTTCACCAACCTGTTCGAGAACGCGGCGAAGTACACGCCGCCCGATACGTCGCTCGACATCGGCGCCGAGCGCGTGACCGACGACGGGCAGCCATTCGTGCGCGTGCACGTCGACGATCACGGCCCGGGCCTGCCGGCCGGCATGGAAACGCGGATCTTCGACAAGTTCACGCGCGGCGAGAAGGAATCGGCGACGCCGGGCATCGGGCTCGGCCTCGCGATCTGCCGCGCGATCGTCGAGGCGCACGGCGGTAAAATCGGCGCGCTGAACCGCACCGCGCCCGACGGCCACGTGACGGGCGCGCGCTTCTGGTTCACGCTGCCGGTCGACACGCCGCCGGCCGCGCCGGCCGTGTCCGACGACGAACCCGACCTGCCGGGCGCATCGCCCCCATCCGAGTCATTGCCAGACCATGAGTGAACCCAGCCTGACCGTCGTCCTGATCGAGGACGAAAAGCAGATCCGCCGCTTCGTGCGCGCCGCGCTCGAAGAGGAGGACATCGCGGTGTTCGAGGCCGAGACGGGCAAGCAGGGGCTGATCGACGCGGCGACGCGCAAGCCCGACCTCGTGATCGTCGACCTCGGGCTGCCCGATACCGACGGCCTCGACGTGATCCGCGAACTGCGCGGCTGGTCCGAGGTGCCGGTGATCGTGCTGTCCGCCCGCACGCAGGAAGAGGAGAAGGTCGCGGCGCTCGACGCGGGCGCCGACGACTACCTGACCAAGCCGTTCGGCGTGTCCGAACTGCGTGCGCGGATGCGCGCGCAACTGCGCCGGCGCAACCAGGGCGGCGCGAACGAGTCGCCGAAGGTGACCTTCGGCAGCGTGACCGTCGATCTCGCGCTGCGCCAGGTATGGCGCGACGATGCGATCGTGCACCTGACGCCGCTCGAATACCGGCTGCTCGCGACGCTCGTGCGTCACGCGGGGCGCGTGCTCACGCACCGCCAGCTGCTGCGCGACGTGTGGGGGCCGTCGCACGTCGAGAGCCATCACTACCTGCGCATCTACATGGCGCACCTGCGCCAGAAGCTCGAGGCCGATCCCGCGCAGCCCGAGCACATCGTCACCGAGACGGGCGTCGGCTACCGGCTCGTCGGCGCCGTGTGACGACGGGCGCGGCGGCGCACGCGGCCATGACCCCGCGCGCCGGCACGGTTGCGCCGGCGCGACAGTCTCGCGACTGCCGCCGGCCTTGCACACCGGCTGCGCGATCCCCGCTATCCTGACCGTTCCGCGAACGAAAACGAGGAGCGTGCAATGTCCGTCCGTCTGGTCGTCCTCTGTGCGCTCGCGCTGGCTGCGCCCGGCGCGTTCGCCCAGCCGCTGCCGCCCGGGCAGCAGCCGTCCGCGCAGGCGGCGCTGGCCAATCCCGCGTCGGTCAACTGCGAGAAGCTCGGCGGTCGCCACGTGGTCCGCAGCCTGCCGCGCGGGCAGGTCGGCATGTGCATGTTCAAGGATGGCCGCGTGTGCGAGGAGTGGGCGCTGTACCGCGACGACCGCTGCGTCGGCGGCGTCGCGCCGAAGCGCGTGGCGAACTGACCGCGCCCGGTCGATCCGGCCCCGGATCGGCCGCCGGCGAGCCCGGCAGCCGGCAGGTCCGTAAGCCTCTTGTTATACTCGGCGCCGCCCGGGGACGACCCCGGGTCATTCGCTTCAACGGGGACGGCCCCATCCGATACGGAGTACGTCGAGATGGCGTGGGTATGGTTGTTGATCGCCGGTTTGCTGGAAGTGGCCTGGGCGGCCGGCTTGAAATCGTCGGACGGCTTCACGAAGCTCGGTCCGTCGGTGTTTACGATCGTGACGGCGCTGGCCAGCTTCGGGCTGCTCGCGGTCGCGATGCGCCAGCTGCCGCTCGGTACCGCGTACGCGGTGTGGACGGGCATCGGCGCGGTCGGCGCGTTCGTGTTCGGCATCGTGATGATGGGCGAGGCGCTGACCGTCGCGCGCGTCGCGAGCGCGGCGCTGATCGTCGCGGGGCTGGTCGGCCTGAAGCTGTCATCGGCCGCCTGACGACGGTATCCCGGGTGCGCAGGCGCCCGGGCGCCGCCTTGCTCCGCGGAATTGCGCCGGTCGCCCGCCCAGCCTGTCTATAATGGAACGCATTCGGGCCTGAATCCCGTCGTGCTTCTCGCGGCACGCGGTGCCGGTCGCCACGCGCCGCGCGGCCAATCTGTCCGACCCGATCCGATCAATCGGCAAAACGCACGGAAAGTGCAAGGAGAGGGCCATGATCGAAGCCATTTCGCTCGGCGCGGGGCTCGCGTGGGCGAGCGGCCTGCGCCTGTACCTGACGGTCCTGATCGCCGGCGTGCTGGCGCGGTTCGGCTGGCTCCATCTACCCGACACGCTGGCCGTGCTGATGTCGCCGTGGGTGATCGGCGCCGCGGCCGTGCTCACCGTGACCGAGTTCCTTGCCGACAAGATCCCCGCGTTCGACTCGCTGTGGGATGCCGTGCATACCTTCATCCGCATCCCGGCCGGGGCCGTGCTCGCGGCCGGCGCGCTCGGCCATGCCGACCCGACCATGCTGGCGGTCGCGGGTCTCGCCGGCGGCTCGCTCGCCGGCGCCGCGCACGTGGCGAAGGCCGGCACGCGCGCGCTGATCAACCTGTCTCCCGAACCGATTTCGAACTGGGTCGCTTCGTCGACCGAGGACGGTCTCGTGGTCGGCGGGCTCGTCCTCGCGTTCTTCGTTCCGCTCGCGTTCCTCGTGCTGCTCGCCGCGTTCATCGCGGCGTCGGCGTGGGCGCTGCCGCGTCTGTGGCGCGGCGTGTCGGGCGGTTTTCGCGGGATGGCGAACCACATGGTGTCGCGGCTCAACTCGATCGGAGGGAAACGCGATTGAAGGGGCCGCAACACGCGGCGCAGCCGCCGGCCGGGCCATCCGGCCATGACGGGCGCGCGCATGCGGGCCGCTTCGGTCTGCGCGACCTGATCCACCAGGCTGCCCGGATGACCGCGCGCGACTGGCGCGCGGGCGAACTGACGCTGCTCGTCTTCGCGCTGGTGCTCGCGGTCGCGGCGCTGACGAGCGTCGGCTTTCTCGCCGATCGCCTGCGCCAGGGGCTCGAGCGCGACGCGCGCCAGATGCTCGGCGCCGATTTCGTCGTGCGCGCCGATCATCCGGTCGATCCGTCGTTCGACCGGCAGGCCCGCGCGCTCGGCCTGCGTACCGCGACGACCGCCATTTTTCCGAGCATGATCGCGGCCGCCGCGGGCGGGCAGGCGGCCGACGCGGCGCCGTCGCGCCTCGCGGCCGTGAAGGCCGTGTCGCCCGGGTATCCGCTGCGCGGCGCGGTCGAGATTCTGCCGGCCGGTGCCGCCACTGCGCAGAAGGCGGCCGCGATTCCCGCGCCCGGCACCGTATGGGCCGACCCGGTGCTGCTCGACGCGCTGCACCTGAAGGCCGGCGATACGGTGCGGGTCGGGCTGCGTACATTTACGGTCGCCGCCGCGATCACCCGCGAACTCGATCGCGGCTTTTCGTTCGTCAATTTTTCGCCACGGCTGATGATGCGCGCGGACGAGCTCGCCGCGACGGGGCTCACCGGATACGGCAGCCGCGTCACGTACCGGCTGCTGGTCGCCGGCGATGCCCCGGCCATCGCGCGCTTCGAAACGTATGCGCACACGCGCGTCGACGGCGGGAAGCTGCGCGGCGTCGGGCTCGAGTCGTTGCAGGAAGGGCAGCCGCAGGTGCGGCAGACGCTGGATCGCGCGCGCCATTTCCTGACGCTCCTCGCGCTGCTGACCGCGCTGCTCGCGGCGGTCGCGATCGCGATGGCCGCGCAGCGCTACATGCGGCGTCATCTCGACGGCTGCGCGACGATGCGCTGTCTTGGCGTGAGCCGCCGCACGCTCGGCGCGCTGTTCGCGCTGGAATTCGCCGGCGTCGGCATCGTGTCGGGCGCCGCGGGCGCGGTGCTCGGCTATGCCGGCCACTGGGCGTTGCTGGCCGCGCTCGGCAGCCTGATCGACGTCGTGCTGCCGCCGCCGACGTTGTGGCCGGCGCTGATCGGCATGGGCGCCGCGCTCGTGCTGCTGCTCGGTTTCGCGCTGCCGCCGCTCGTGCCGCTCACGCGCGTGCCGCCGGTGCGCGTGCTGCGGCGCGAGTGGGGCGACGCGTCGCGCACCGCGTGGGCCGCGTACGCGATCGGCGTCGTGCTGTTCGCGGGGCTGCTGATCGTGGCCGCCGGCAACCTGAAGCTCGGCCTGATCGTCGCGGGCGGCTTTGCCGGTGCGCTGGTCGGGTTCGCGCTGATCGCCCGGCTCGTGCTGTTTGCCGCCGCGCGCGCGGTGCGCAATGCGCGCGTGGCCGCGGGCGTCGGCTGGCGTTACGCGCTGGCGTCGCTGCACCGACGCGGCACGGCCAGCGCGCTGCAGATCACCGCGCTCGCGCTCGGCCTGATGTGCCTGCTGCTGATCGCGATCACGCGCAACGACCTCGTGGCGGGCTGGCGGCAGTCGACACCGCCCGATGCGCCGAACCAGTTCCTGATCGACATCCAGCCCGACCAGCGCGCCGATGTCGCGGCCTATCTGGCCGCGCACGGCGTGCGCGACGCCGAGCCCGCGCCGATGGTGCGCGGCCGCCTCGTCGCGATCAACGGCAAGCCGGTGAATCCGGACGCGTACCCGTCCGAAGAGGCGCGCCGGCTCGTCGATCGCGAGTTCAACCTGTCGTATACGACCGAGCTGCCGTCCGACAACCGGATCGTCGAAGGCGACTGGTTCGGCACCGCGGCCACGCCGCAGATCTCGATCGAAGCCGGCCTCGCGAAGACGCTGAACGTGAAACCGGGCGACACGCTGCGCTTCGACGTGACGGGACTGACGGTCGACGCGCCCGTCACCAGCGTGCGCAAGCTCGACTGGGGCTCGTTCCGCGTCAACTTCTTCGTGCTGATGCCGCCGCCCGTGCTGAAGGATTTCCCGGCCGTCTACCTGACCAGCTTCCATCTGCCGGCCTCGGACGCCGAGCTGCTCGATCCGCTGATCGCGCGCTACCCGAACCTGACCGCGATCGATGTCGCGCCAATCCTCGCGCAATTGCAGCGGATGATGCTGCAGGTGGTCGGGGCGGTGCAGTTCCTGTTCGCGTTCACGCTCGCGGCCGGGGTGCTCGTGCTGTACACGGCGCTCGCCGGCTCGCGCGACGAGCGCGTGCGCGAGGCCGCGCTGCTGCGCGCGCTCGGCGCGTCGCGCGCGCAGGTGAACGCGGTGCAGCGCGCGGAATTCGTCGTGGTCGGCGCGCTGGCCGGCGTGCTGGCATCGGCGGGCGCGATCGCGGTCGGCTGGGTGCTCGCCGCGCGCGTGTTCGACTTCCAGCTCGCCGTCGATCCGTGGCTCGTGCCGGCCGGCATCGCGGCCGGTGTCGTCTGCGCCGGTGCGGCCGGCTGGCTGAGCCTGCATAATGTGTTGCGGCGCCCCGCGCTGCAGTCGCTGCGCGACGCCTGAGCGTCGCCCGCGGCCCCGAAGATCCCGTTTCCCGACTATCCGTATGACCGATGTGAATGACGATGCGCCGTCGCAGCCGACGGCGTTCGAGCTCGTGGGCGGCGAAGCCCGCGTGCGCGAAATGGTGGACCGCTTCTACGACCTGATGGACCTCGAGCCGGAGTTCGCGCAGATTCGCGCGCTGCATCCGCCGTCGCTCGACGGTTCGCGCGACAAGCTGTTCTGGTTCCTGTGCGGCTGGCTCGGCGGCCCCGACCACTACATCAGCCGGTTCGGCCATCCGCGGCTGCGCGCGCGGCACCTGCCGTTCCCGATCGCGTCGGTCGAGCGCGACCAGTGGCTGCGCTGCATGGCGTGGGCGATGGAGGATGTCGGGTTGCCGGAGCCGCTGCGCGAGCGGCTCATGCATTCGTTCTACGACACGGCCGACTGGATGCGCAACCGGCCCGGTTGATCGACCGGTACGCCGCTGCCCGCGCGCGGGACGATCTGCGTCTGGGCGCCCGTGCCGCCCGGCGCGACACTGGCCGTTTCCATTCCCCCATCGATACGAGGCTCGCCCGATGACGACACAAGCGCTGTTTCGCGAAGACGCGTACCTCACGCAATGCGAGGCGATCGTCCAGGCCGTCGGCGACGACGGCATCCGGCTCGACCGCACGGTGTTCTATCCGCTCGGCGGCGGCCAGGCCGGCGACACCGGCACGCTGACGCTGCCCGACGGCAGCACGATCGCGATCGCCGACACGCGCAAGGCGAAGTTCGACGGTGCGACGCCCGACGACGCCGTGCACGTGCCCGCGCCGGACCAGGAGGCGAGCGTCGCGACGCTCGCCCCCGGCACGCGCGTGGTCGCGGCGATCGACTGGCTGCGCCGCTACCGGCACATGCGCCTGCATACGGCCGCGCACCTGATGTGCGCGGTGCTGCCGTATGCGGTCGACGGCTGCAGCGTGACGGCCGACTACGTGCGGCTCGATTTCGCGACGTCCGACGCGATCGACCGCGACGACGTCGAGCGGCGCCTCGCGGGCTTCGTCGTCGGCGCGCATCCGGTCACGACCGAATGGATTACCGACGACGAGATGGCCGAGCGGCCCGAACTCGTGCGCACGATGAGCGTGAAGCCGCCGATGGGCCTCGGCCGCGTGCGGCTGCTGCGCATCGAAAACGTCGACCTGCAGCCGTGCGGCGGCACGCATGTGCGCAACACGTCCGAAATCGGTGGGTTGCGGGTCGCGAAACTGGAAAAGAAGAGTGCGCGTACACGGCGCCTCGTACTGGAGTTTGCATGACGATCGATACCGGGAAAGCAGGCGCGGCGGCGCTCGATCCGCAGGCACGGGAGATTCTCGATTTCTGGTTCGGCGCGCCGGGCTCGGCCGAATTCGGGCAGAACCGCACGGTCTGGTTCAATGGCGGCGCGGCATTCGACGACGTGCTGCGTACGCGCTATGGCGCGCTGCTCGACGCTGCATGCGACGGCGCTTGCGATCACTGGGCCGATTCGCCGTCGGGCGCGCTCGCGTTGATCGTCGTGCTCGACCAGTTCTCGCGCAACATCCATCGCGGCACGCCGCGAGCGTTTGCCGCCGATTCGAAGGCGCTCGCGCTCGCGCGCCGCGTCGTCGCGGCCGGCTGGGACGCGCGGTTGCCGAGCGGCCATCACCGTGCGTTCGCGTATCTGCCGTTCGAGCACGACGAGTCGGTCGAGAGCCAGCGCGAGGCCGTGCGTCTGTGCGCGGGCATCCGCGACGAGGCCGGGTGCGAGAGCTATCACCGCTTCGCATTGCTGCATGCGGCGGTCGTCGAGCGCTTCGGGCGCTTTCCGCACCGGAACGCGATTCTCGGCCGCGCGTCGACCGACGAGGAAACGGCGTTTTTGCGAGAGCCCGGCTCGTCGTTCTGACGATCCGGATGTCGACGTGATGACGGAAGGGGCGGCGACCGTTGGGGCGCTGGCGGGCTCGGACCGGCGCCGGTATCGCGCAAGGGCTGCGCACCGGCCGGGCGGATGAGCGCGGCCATTGCCGAAGAAGAAATCGAAGGCGGGCAGGACGGCGCATCGCGCCGCCCGGTGTCACTGCAGGTGCTGTTCGGGCGTGCGCACGTAAACGCGCAGCAACTCGTCGTTGTCGCCCGGGCGGGCGCCCGTCCAGAACAGCTTCCACTCGCTGCCGGGCGCCGGCTCGACGGCCCGCACGCCCTGCACGATCATCCACGTGCAGCGCGTCGTCTTCGCGTCGTCGATCGGCGTGTGCTGGATGCCGGAGAAGTAGTACATCATCGGCGCCTCCGATTCGCCGAAGCCGGGCAGGCTCGCCATGCAGTCGCCGTCGTTCCATTCGAGCGCCAGATGCGCGTTCAGGTCGTCGAACACCGAGCGGTAGCTCTTCGCGGCATCGAGCCACGGCAGCAGCAGCGTGTAGACGAGCCCCCACGCGACGAGCGCGCCGACGCCCCACGACAGCGCGCCGCGCCACCGGCCCGTCGTGCGCAACTTCGGCAGCAGCGTCAGCCAGCCGACCGTCAGTGCGAGCGCGCCGGTCACGAGCGCGGGCTGGATCGGCATCGTCCAGTCGAGCGGCAGCCAGCGGCCGAGCAGCGCGAGATCGGCGCGCGACGCGGCCGGATCGGCCATCACCGCCCAGATCGCCCACGCGAGCACGACGACCGTGCCGAACAGGAGGCGGCTCAGGTAATCCCACGCGAGATGCAGCCGGCGCGGCAGGCGCTCGATCGCCTGCGCGGCGACCAGTGCGAGCGGTGCGAAGAACGGCAGGATGTAGAGCTGGCGCGACGTCGCGGATATTTGCAGCACCACGAGCCCGATACCGGCGAACAGCACGGGCAGCGCGACAGACGGCACGCGCCAGTCACGCCATGCGCCGCGTGCGAGCGCGACGATCGCGAGCGGTGCAATCGGGAAACCGACGGTCAGGAACGCGCGGAGAATGAAGAGCGGCTTGTCGTTTTCTGCCCCGAGCTCGGGGACGGAGAAACCGAAGAAGCGGCCGACGTTGTTGTCCCAGAACCACTTCATGAACAGCGTCTCCGAGCGCAGGAACAGCGCGGTCGGCCAGATCAGCGCGAACGGCGCGAACACGAGCGCGGCAATGCCGAGCGCGCGTGCGAACGAGCGGGTGCGGCAGGCCGGGTAGAGCACCAGTGTGCAGACGAGCGTGGCCGCGAACACGAGCGGCACGAACAGCCCCTTCGCCATCAGCGCGATGCCGACGCCCGCGCCGAAGAGCGGCGCGGCCCAGCGGCTCGCCGGGTGCACCGGCAGCCCGTGCCGCATCTGCTGCGCGCGCGCGACGTGCTGCATCACGAGTTCGAGCAGTCCGCAGAACCCCATTGCCGTACCGGCAAACAATGCGACGTCCGTCATCATGTCGTGCACGTGCTTGATGACGACGAGCGTGCCCGCGCTCAGCACGACCGGGCCGAGCACGCCCAGGTCGAACCAGTTCTCCGTCCGGCTGGCCACGCGGGCCGCACGTGCGATGAAGCCGAATGCGAGCGCGGCGAACAGGGCGCTCGCCAGGCGCGCCGCGTCGTGCAGCGGCATCACGCGCTGCAGCAGCCACGCGAGGCTGGTCGCGACCCACGCGTAAAGCGGCGGCTTTTCCATGAAGGGTAGGCCGGCATTGGTCGGCACGACGAAGTCGCCGGTCTCGAGCATGTGCTGGATGATGCCGAACGTGTAGGTTTCGTCCTGTTTCCACGGATCGTGGCCGAGCACGCCGGGCAGCGTGTACGCGCACACCAGGGCGGCAACGAACAACCAGGCGCGCCAGCCGAGCAGCAGCGCGCGGTCGCGCGCGGGGCTGGCGGCCGCGGTCGATGCGGCAACGGGCGTGCCGGCAACGTCGAGCGTCGCGATGACGTCGGTATCGGCGGTCGAGCGGGTGTGCGCGGCCGAGGCGGGCACGGACGTGCGTCGCCGGCTGGGCGCTGCGGTTCCAGGCATGGAAAAGATCTCGGGTCGAGTCGAGCCGGTCCGGCGACATGGGCTGGACCGATAAGGGGATTACATCCGGCTAACGGACAGGATGTTTAAGACACCTGTCTGAATGACCGCTAGTAGAGCACGGAATTGTTACGGATGTTTACTGAAACTGTCACGGAATTGTGGAGATTTGTGGCGGCGTGACCACGCGGCGTTGTCGACCGCCGTATTGTTGCGCGGCGCGTCAGCTCAGCGGCCGCCGCCGACGTCGAGCAGGGCGCCCGTCGTGTAGGAGGCCGTATCGCCGAGCAGCCAGACGATCGCCTCGGCGACTTCCTGCGCTTCGCCCGCGCGGCCGAGCGGCGTTTGTGCGCCGAGGCGGGCCGCACGGCCCGGCTGGCCGCCGCTTGCATGAATGTCGGTCTCGATCAGGCCGGGGCGTACCGCGTTGACGCGCACGCCGTGCGGGCCGAGTTCCTTGGCGAGGCCGATCGTCAGCGAATCGACCGCGCCTTTCGAGCCCGCGTAGTCGACGTACTCGTTCGGCGAGCCGAGCCGCGATGCGATCGACGACACGTTGACGATCGCGCCGCCGCGGCCGCCGCGGTCGGTCGACAGCCGGCGCGCGGCTTCGCGCGCGCACAGGTAGGCGCCGAGCACGTTGGTATCGAACATCCGCCGCAACCGGTCGACCGGCATGTCGGCGAGCGGCATCGACGGCGCGACGATGCCTGCGTTGTTGACGAGTGCGTCGAGGCGTCCGAACG
The DNA here is from genome assembly GCF_024730645.1 of Burkholderia sp. EMB26. Taxonomy (NCBI): domain Bacteria; kingdom Pseudomonadati; phylum Pseudomonadota; class Betaproteobacteria; order Burkholderiales; family Burkholderiaceae; genus Burkholderia; species Burkholderia sp. EMB26. The sequence continues at coordinate 2,590,886 of NZ_CP078070.1, read as the reverse complement.
CGGCCGCAACGGTATCGAACATCGCGACGACGTCCGCCTCGTTCGCGACATCGCCCGCGACGATGCACGCGCGGCCGCCCGCGTCGCGCACGGCCTGCGCGGTCAGTTCGGCCGCCGCCGCGTCGCGCGCGTAGTTGATGCCGACGTCCCAGCCGCGTTCGGCCGCGAGCACGGCGGTCGCGCGGCCGATGCCGCGGCTCGCGCCGGTGATGAGGACGGCCTTGCGGTCGGACGATGCGGTCATCGCGTGCGGGTTCCGGTGAGGGTCACTTCGCTGCGTCGGGCGCCCACTTGTCGCGCGCGGGCGGCTGGTAGCGGCGCAGCCGCTCGATCAGCGCGACGGGTTCGGATTCGACGCACAGCGCGTCGAAATAGGCCGGCCGCATGAAGCCTTCGTCGACCGTATGGCGCAGCAGCGCGATCAGCGGATCGTAGAACGAATCGATGTTGTAGAGCGCGACGGGCTTGCGGTGATAGCCGAGCTGCGCCCACGTGTAGACCTCGAAGAGCTCCTCGAGCGTGCCGGCGCCGCCGGGCATCGCGACGAACGCGTCGGAGAGGTCGGCCATCATTTTCTTGCGATGGTGCATGTCGGGCACGACGTGCAGTTCCGACAGCCCCGTATGGCCGACTTCCTTGTCGACGAGCAGCTCGGGGATCACGCCGACCGCACGGCCGCCGGCCGCCATCACTTCGTCGGCGATCACGCCCATCAGGCCGACGCGGCCGCCGCCGTACACGAGCGTGAGGCCCGCGTCGACGAGCGCGCGGCCGAACGCGCGCGCGGCATCGGCATAGACCGGCCGCACGCCGGACGACGAACCGCAGTAAACGCAGACTGCCTTCATTGCTTCGCGTCCTTGGCGGGGGCCTGCCCACCGGAGACGGGGCTGCCGGCCGGGCGCGGCGAACCGTCGCGCGGCGGCAGGTAGTCGGTGAACTGGCGCTTGGGCAGCTTGCCGGAGACGAGGTCGTCGAACAGCTGGCGCGAACGGCCGCGCAGGTACGGGGCCATGATCGAGATCACGTGCATGCTCACCTGGTGCAGCTCTTCGCGGATCGCGTCCTGGTCGTTGTATTTGCGCGGATGCATCACGTACTGATACGACAGCCAGTACGTCGAGATCACGGCCATGTTGGTGGCGATGACTTCGATCTCGGCGGGCGTCGCGACCATTTCGGCATCGGAGACGAGCAGCTCGCACATGTCGTGTGCGAAGCGCACCTTGTGGCTGATGATCTGCTTGAAGTGTGTCTCGAGCGTGCGGTTGCGTGCGAGCAGGTCGTTGAGGTCGCGATACAGGAACCGGTAGGTCCACATGAAATCGGCCATGTACTGCAGGTACGACCAGGTTTCGTCGATCGTCGGACGGTGATCTTCGGGGAAGCGCAGCCGCCGTTCGATCTGCTGCTCGAACTGCGCGAAGATGCTGTTGATGATGTCGTCCTTGTTGCGGAAATGGTAGTACAGGTTGCCTGGACTGATTTCCATTTCCTCGGCGATCGTCGTGGTGGTGACGTTCGGCTCGCCGATCTCGTTGAAGAGTTTCAACGACAACTCGAGAATCCGTTCGCGGGTGCGGCGGGGAGGTTTCGCTTCCATGTCGTCCGGCCCTGTGTGTGCCGGACTGGCGGGCGCTGCAATCGATGCTGCGTGATTCGTCCGGCGCGGGTTGCTGTTCTATGTCTAGCGGACGATTATAAACCGGGGTTTCGCCACATCGGGGCATTTCGTGATCGCGGCCCCGCGCGGCGCATGGTGCAGCGCCGCACGCGGGCAGCGGGAATGGCGCCGGGCGGTTGCCTAGAAGCCGAGCCAGCGTGCGACGACCGGCCCGAGCACGAAGCCCCAGGTCGTCACGCACGCGAACAGCGCGACCGTCACGGCCGCGCTGCCGAGGTCCTTCGCGCGTTTCGACAGTTCGTGACGTTCGAGCGAGATGCGGTCGATCGCGGCTTCGACGCTCGAGTTCAGCAGCTCGACGATCAGCACCAGCAGCACCGAGCCGATCAGCAGCGCGTGCGACGCGGCCGGCACCGGCGCGAATGCGCCGATCGGCAGCATCAGCGCGGCGAGCGTGAGCTCCTGGCGAAACGCGCTTTCCTCGCGGATCGCGACGCGAAACCCGTTCAGCGAATGCTTGAGGGCGAACCACGCGCGCGTGATGCCGCGGTGGCGCTTGTACGGGTTCGGCGGCAGCGGCGCGAGCCGGTCGTCGGGGCCGAGCGGTTCGTGCGCGTGCACGTCCGCGTCGGCGTGCGGCTCTTCCTCGTCGAACGGGCGGTGCCGCGGCGTCGCGGCGGGGGGCGGGATCTTGTCGTTCAGGTCTCGTTTCAAACGGCGGCACCTTCGGCTGGCGAGTACGCGGTCTTCGGCAGCGGCTTCAGATGCGACGCGAACTGCTCGGATGCCGCGCGCCACGAGAAGCGTTCGGCCCACGCGCGCGCAGTCGTGCGTTCGATCTTCAGCGCCTCGAGGCAGGCTTCCTGCAGATCCTCGTGCATCGCGCCGGCATTGCCTTCGCCGAGCACGTCGATCGGACCCGTGACGGGATATGCGGCCACCGGCGTGCCGCAGGCGAGGGCTTCGAGCAGCACGAGGCCGAACGTGTCGGTGCGACTCGGGAATACGAACACGTCGGCCGCAGCATACACCTTCGCGAGCTCCGCCTGTGACAGCACGCCGAGATAGTTCGCCTCCGGGTAGCGCGACTTCAGTTCCGCGAGCGCGGGGCCTTCGCCCGCGACCCACTTCGAGCCGGGCAGGTCGAGGCGCAGGAACGCCTCGACGTTCTTCTCGATCGCGACGCGGCCCACGTACAGGAAGATCGGCCGCGCGGTGTTGAGCACCTTCGACTCCATCGGCCGGAAGATGTCGAGGTCGACGCCGCGGGTCCACAGCACGACGTTCGTGAAGCCGAATTTCTCGAGGTCCTGCTTGACGACCGGGGTCGGCGCCATCACCGCGAGCGACGGGCCGTGGAACCAGTGCAGGAAGCGGTAGGTCGCCGCGAGCGGGATGCCGAAGCGCGCCTGCACGTATTCCGGAAAGCGCGTGTGATACGCGGTCGTGTACGGCAGCTTGCGGGCGCGCGCATAGCGCCGTGCGGCGAGGCCGAGCGGGCCTTCGGTCGCGATGTGCAGCGCGTCGGGTGCGAACGCATCGATCCGTGCGCGCAGCTTGCGGTACGGCAGGATCGACAGGCGGATCTCGGGGTAGGTCGGGCAGGGCACCGTGCGGAATTCCAGCGGCGTCAGCAGCTCGACGCGGTGGCCGAGCGCCGTGAGTTCGCGCGCCGTGCTCTTCAGCGTGCGCACGACGCCGTTGACCTGCGGTTCCCACGCGTCGGTGACGATCATGATCTTCATCGCGGCATGTCCTGTAAGTAGGGTTGTGTCAGGCAGCGGCCTTGGCCTTGCGCGACGTGGTCTCCGACGGTGCGGTGCGCATCACCGTCCAGTAGACGATCTTCAGTTCGCCTTCCATCGTTTCGACGAGCGCGGACAGGCTTTCGACCCAGTCGCCGTCGTTGCAGTACAGCACGCCGTCGATGTCGCGGATCTCGGCCTTGTGGATGTGGCCGCACACGACGCCGTCGCAGCCGCGGCGGCGTGCCTCGTCGGTCATCACGGTCTCGAACTGCGAGATGAAGTTGACCGCGTTCTTGACCTGGTGCTTCAGGTACTGCGACAGCGACCAGTACTGGAAGCCGAGCCGGCTGCGGATCCGGTTGAACCAGCGGTTCAGCACGAGGATCAGCGTGTAGAGCGTGTCACCGAGGTACGCGAGCCATTTCGCGTGCTGGATCACGCCGTCGAACAGGTCGCCGTGCACGATCCACAAACGTTTGCCTGCGAGCGTCGTGTGAAATGCCTCGCCGCGCACCTGGATGTCGCCGAACGCGAGATCGCAGAACTGCCGCGCGCCTTCGTCGTGGTTGCCGGGGATGTAGACGACCTGCGTGCCCTTGCGCGCCTTGCGCAGGATCTTCTGCACGACGTCGTTGTGCGCCTGCGGCCAGTACCAGCCTTTCTTCAGCTGCCAGCCGTCGATGATGTCGCCGACGAGGTACAGGTATTCCGAATCGTTGTGACGCAGGAAATCCAGCAGGTAGGGCGCCTGACAGCCGCTCGAGCCGAGGTGGATGTCGGACAGCCAGATGGTGCGGTAGCGGTGGGCGGACGGCTCCGGGTCCTCGTGCTGGGTGGTGTGCGCAACGGGCGGCTTGTGCGACACCACGCCGTCGGTTGCCCCCGAGCCGGACAGGAACGCAGTGGCGGCGCGGGCGCCGATGGGGTGGCGAAACAGTGAGGTCGCGGACGTTTTCTGGCCCATGCATGACTCGCGCCGGTTGACATTACCGGCATTCCGCCATGCGGGCGTGACTGTGCCGTGACAGTCACGAGACGTTCTTATTACGACCGTCGAAGGGTGTTTAGCAGTGAATGAACGGGCGTTGCGTAACCTGTCGCACTGAACGCTCGGGGCGTGTCAGGCCAGGCTCCGCGGCTCGATGAGGGCGCCGGGCGAGGGGCTTTCGTCTGGTGAATGCGGCGACGCGTCAGCGTGGTATCGCGACGACGCGCGTGCGGGCGATCCGGTCGTGCGGGAACTGGCGTCCGGCGTGCAACCGGGCGGCGCCGGCCCACGCGACGACCCATGCGGCGGCGAGCGCAAGCGTGACGGGTACCGACAGGCCCAGGAGCGGATGCAGCGCGAGCGGCGGCAGGAACCACAGCCAGCCGAGCACGTAGCGGACGAGCGCGTGGCCGGCGCTCAACGGCCGGCCGTTCGCCGATTCGAGCCGCAGCCGCCAGGTTTTCATCGGCAGCGTCTGGCCGCCGTGTGTCCAGAACCAGACGAAATACGCGCCGACGACGAGCGCGATCCACGCGGCAAGCAGGTTGTGATGAACGAGGCCGTTGCGTTGCTGCGTCGCGAGGCTGAACGCGAGCCCCGCGAAGAACACGACGCCGAACAGCAGCACGCCTTCGTAGAGCAGTGCGGCGAGGCGCCGCCGCACGGACGGCGCGGCGGCCGGGGTCTCGGAAGCGCGGGCGTTCGCCACGGCCGCTCAGGAGCCCTTGAACAGCGAAGGCGCGTCGGCGGGCGACACCGGCGCCACGGCGGCCGGGGCCGATGCGGTGCCGGACGTCGACGACGCGGGCACCGGCTGCGCGGCGGCGCCGGTCGACGCGGGCGCCGGAGCGGCGGCCGCGCCGCTCGCCGGGTGTTCGTGCGAGTTGACGAGGCGGCGGACGTCGCGGTCCGCGACGGTCGGCGGCGCGCTGACGACGCTCGGCTTGCGGCGGCGCTCGGCGGCGGCAAGCCGTTCCTTCTGCTCCTCGGGGAGTTGCTGGTAGGCCTTCCATGCGCGCTCGCGCGCCTGCGCGGACAGCTCCTTCGCGCTCTGGTAGTTCTCGCGCGCGACGCGGCGCTGCTCGGGCGTCATCTTCGCCCACTCGGCCATGCGCTCCTGCAGGCGCTTCTGGTCATCCGGCGACAACTTCGCGAAACGCGATGCGATCTTCAGCCATTTTCGCTTGCGAGCATCGCTGAAGCCGTCCCACTGGTCGGCGAACGGCGCGAGGGCCGCGTGCTGCGCCGGCGTGAGGCGCGCCCACGCCAGCGGGCCGGCGGCGGCCGGCAGCGGCAAGGGCAGGGGCAGCGGGGGCAGTTCGGTGGTGAGTCCGGCCGCGGCCGATGCCGGCGCGGCAGGGTTGGCGGTCGCGACGGGCGTCGTCGCGGGGGCCGGGTGGAATCGGGGATACGTGGCGACGTAGGAAACGGCGATCGCGATCACGCATCCGAAAAATACGGCCAGGCCGCGCTTCTGACTCACCCGTACGATCCCCTCGTTATTGTCTGTTAGTGAGCGCGTGAAAGATACGCGTTGAACCCGTGGTCGAGATACGCGTTGAGCGGCAGGTCGTCGCTGAGCATCGCCGCGTCGATGTCGGCGAGTTCGGCGGTGCGCTGCATGTCTTCCCAGTACGCGATGCCGACGAGCCCCGCGAGCAGCAATGCGAGCGGCCACGCGCGCAGCAGGCGGCGCGCGAACGACGTCGGCCGGCGATTCGCGGGCGTCGGGCCGTAGGCACCGGCCGCGCCGGCGAAGGCCGGCACGAACACCGGCGCGGTCGCGGCTTCGGGCTTCTTGCGCGCGAGCGCGGCCCGGCGGGCGACGGCCAGCCGATCGGTGGTCGCGGCAGGCAGGGCGGCCGCGCGCTCGTCCAGCGCGCGGCGCACCTTCAGCGCGAATTCGTGTTCTCGGTTTGCGGAGCTCATAGCGTGATTCCTTTGGCCTTGAGCGCTTGCGCCAGGGTGTGAGTGGCTCGCGAGCAGTGCGTCTTCACGCTGCCCTCGGAGCACCCCATTGCGGCGGCAGTCTCGGCGACATCCATATCTTCCCAATAACGCATCAGGAACGCTTCCCGTTGACGCGTCGGAAGCTTCTGGATTTCTTCGTCGATCAGGGCCAGAACCTGCTCTCTTTCGAGGCGGTGTTCGCTGCTTTCGACGCCCGCGTTGTCATCCGCGGATTCGAGCGTTTCGAGCGGGTCGAAGTCGTCGTCGTCGGTGTTGTTCAGCGACGAGAAGAGCGTCACCCACGTATTGCGGACCTTCTGCCGGCGGAACCAGTCGTGGATCGCGTTCTGCAGGATCCGCTGAAACAGCAGCGGCAGCTCGGCCGACGGCCGGTCGCCGTACTTCTCCGCGAGCTTGATCATCGCGTCCTGCACGATGTCGAGCGATGCATCGTCGTCACGCACGGCGTACGCAGCCTGCTTGAACGCGCGCCTTTCGACGCCCGCCAGAAAGTCGGCGAGTTCCTTGTCTGATGCCATTCCGTGAAGGTATGCGCTGCGGCCCGCTGCGTGGTGTAAAAGGTCGAAAAATTTCGTAAAACCCGCGGATGCTATCAAATTTTCGCGCGGCTTGGCACCGGGTCGGGCGCCGCAGTTGCGCGCGAGCCGCGCCGGCGGGGCGCCGGGCGGCGCGCATGATGCGCTGCGGGATATTTTGCTTGACGGCCCCATCACGACCCGCTATCGTCAGCGATTCGCAACATGAAGTGATGGTCTCATTTGAGGCTGGCCCAAGAAGCCCGCCCTTCAAACTGGACGCGCCGCTTGAACCCGAGCCACAAGCCCGGCAGAGAGCACCCGATCAATTTTTTGCCGAAAATTCGAAAGGTCAAAATGAACATGCCCAGCGCGGAATTCTCCACGTCGGAACCCCTTTCCCCTCCCGATAGCGACTCCATCGGCGGCACCGTGCTCATGAAGGCACTGGCCGACGAAAACGTCGAATTCATCTGGGGCTACCCCGGCGGCTCGGTTCTCTACATCTACGACGAGCTGTACAAGCAGGACAAGATTCAGCACGTGCTGGTGCGCCATGAACAGGCGGCCGTGCACGCAGCCGATGCGTATGCGCGCTCCACCGGCAACGTCGGCGTCTGCCTCGTGACGTCGGGCCCCGGTGTCACCAACGCGGTGACCGGCATCGCAACGGCCTACATGGATTCGATCCCGATGGTCGTGATTAGCGGCCAGGTGCCGACGGCCGCGATCGGTCAGGATGCGTTCCAGGAATGCGACACCGTCGGCATCACGCGTCCGTGCGTGAAGCACAACTTCCTCGTGAAGGACGTGCGCGACCTCGCGGAAACCGTCAAGAAGGCGTTCTATATCGCCCGCACCGGTCGTCCGGGTCCGGTGCTGATCGACATCCCGAAGGACATCTCGAAGACGCCGTGCCAGTACGAGCCGATCAAGAGCGTGTCGCTGCGTTCGTACAACCCCGTCACGAAGGGCCATTCGGGTCAGATCCGCAAGGCCGTGTCGCTGCTGCTGACGGCGAAGCGTCCGTACATCTACACGGGGGGCGGCATCATCCTCGCCGACGCGTCGCGTGAACTGAACCAGTTCGCGGACCTGCTCGGCTACCCGGTCACGAACACGCTGATGGGCCTCGGCGGCTATCGCGCGTCGGACAAGAAATTCCTCGGCATGCTCGGCATGCACGGCACCTACGAAGCGAACATGGCGATGCAGCACTGCGACGTGCTGATCGCGATCGGCGCCCGCTTCGACGACCGCGTGATCGGCGACCCGGCGCACTTCGCGTCGCGCCCGCGCAAGATCATTCACATCGACATCGACCCGTCGTCGATCTCGAAGCGCGTGAAGGTCGACATCCCGATCGTCGGCGACGTCAAGGAAGTGCTGAAGGAGCTGATCGAGCAGTTGCAGACGGCCGAGCATGGCCCCGACACCGAAGCGCTCGCGCAATGGTGGAAGGACATCGAAGGCTGGCGCGCGAAGGACTGCCTGAAGTACGACCGCGAAAGCGAGATCATCAAGCCGCAGTACGTGGTCGAGAAGGCGTGGGAGCTGACGGACGGCAATGCGTTCGTGTGCTCGGACGTCGGCCAGCACCAGATGTGGGCCGCGCAGTTCTACCGTTTCAACAAGCCGCGTCGCTGGATCAACTCCGGCGGCCTCGGCACGATGGGCTTCGGCCTGCCGGCGGCGATGGGCGTCAAGATGGCCCATCCGGACGACGACGTGCTGTGCATCACGGGCGAAGGCTCGATCCAGATGTGCATCCAGGAACTGTCGACCTGCCTGCAGTACGACACGCCCGTGAAGATCATTTCGCTGAACAACCGCTACCTCGGCATGGTCCGCCAGTGGCAGCAGATCGAATACAGCAAGCGCTATTCGCATTCGTACATGGATGCGCTGCCGGATTTCGTGAAGCTTGCCGAAGCGTACGGCCATGTCGGCATGCGGATCGAAAAGACTTCGGATGTGGAGCCGGCGCTGAAGGAAGCGCTGCGCCTGAAGGACCGCACCGTGTTTCTCGACTTCCAGACCGATCCGACCGAAAACGTCTGGCCGATGGTACAGGCCGGCAAGGGCATCACCGAGATGCTGCTCGGATCGGAAGATCTGTAACGGCGCGACGCGCGCCCGGCCCGATGCGGCCGCCTTCACGAAGGGCGGTGCGGCACGCGGCGGCGCGCGGCGCGAGTGAATCGACACGGACACATTCTGGAAGAAGCGAACATGAGACACATCATTTCCGTCCTGCTGGAGAACGAACCGGGCGCGCTGTCGCGCGTGGTCGGCCTGTTTTCCGCACGCGGCTACAACATCGAAACCTTGACGGTGGCGCCGACCGAAGATCAATCGCTGTCGCGGCTCACCATCGTTTCCATTGGCTCCGACGACGTGATCGAACAGATCACGAAGCATCTGAACCGCCTTATCGAGGTGGTGAAAGTGGTGGACCTGACCGACGGTGCACACATCGAACGCGAGCTGATGCTGATCAAGGTACGTGCAGTGGGCAAGGAGCGCGAAGAAATGAAGCGGATGTCGGACATTTTCCGCGGCCGCATCATCGACGTGACCGAGAAGACCTACACGATCGAATTGACGGGCGCGAGCGACAAGCTCGACGCATTCATCCAGGGGCTGGACGCGGGCGCGATCCTCGAGACCGTGCGCACCGGCAGCTCCGGCATCGGACGCGGCGAGCGCATCCTGAAGGTGTGATGCCGACATAGCCAAAGAGGCACGCCGGGTGCGCCGTCATGTCCCGGCCCGCAGTACTCCATCCGAACGAATTATTGAATTTTTTGAATTAGCGAAGGAACCATCATGAACGTTTTCTACGACAAAGACGCTGACCTCTCCCTCATCAAGGGCAAGCAAGTCACGATCATCGGCTACGGCTCGCAAGGCCATGCACACGCGCTGAACCTGAAGGACAGCGGCGTGAACGTGACGGTCGGCCTGCGCAAGGGCGGCGCGTCGTGGAGCAAGGCCGAGAACGCCGGCCTGTCGGTCAAGGAAGTCGCGGAAGCGGTGAAGGGCGCGGACGTCGTCATGATGCTGCTGCCGGACGAGCAGATCGCCGACGTGTACGCGAAGGAAGTCCACGCGAACATCAAGCAGGGCGCGGCGCTCGCGTTCGCGCACGGCTTCAACGTCCACTACGGCGCGGTGATCCCGCGCGCCGACCTCGACGTGATCATGATCGCGCCGAAGGCACCGGGCCACACCGTGCGCGGCACGTACTCGCAAGGTGGCGGCGTGCCGCACCTGATCGCGGTTGCGCAGAACAAGTCGGGCGCGGCGCGCGACATCGCGCTGTCGTACGCGGCAGCGAACGGCGGCGGCCGTGCCGGCATCATCGAGACGAACTTCCGTGAAGAAACCGAAACCGACCTGTTCGGCGAGCAGGCCGTGCTGTGCGGCGGCACGGTCGAGCTGATCAAGGCAGGTTTCGAGACGCTGGTCGAAGCCGGCTACGCGCCGGAAATGGCGTACTTCGAGTGCCTGCACGAACTGAAGCTGATCGTCGACCTGATCTACGAAGGCGGCATCGCGAACATGAACTACTCGATCTCGAACAACGCCGAGTACGGCGAGTACGTGACGGGCCCGCGCATCGTCACGGAAGAGACGAAGAAGGCGATGAAGCAGTGCCTGACCGACATCCAGACGGGCGAGTACGCGAAGAGCTTCATTCTCGAGAACAAGGCAGGCGCCCCGACGCTGCAGTCGCGCCGCCGCCTGACGGCCGAGCACCAGATCGAGCAGGTCGGTGCGAAGCTGCGTGCGATGATGCCGTGGATCGCGAAGAACAAGCTCGTCGACCAGACGAAGAACTGAGCATCCCGTGCTGTTCCGGCCCTTCGAGCGAAGGGCCGGCATCAAAAAGCCGTCCGAAGGCAGCAGTGCCCCGGGCGGCTTTTGTTATGCTACGGGCTTTGCAATTCACCGAACACAGAACGAATCCATGAACTATCCTCATCCGATCATCGCGCGCGAAGGCTGGCCGTTCATCGCGATTGCAGCCGTCATCGCGCTGTTGATCCATGCCGTCGGGGGCTTCGGCTTCGCGTGGCCGTTCTGGCTGCTGCTCGTCTTCGTCGTCCAGTTCTTCCGTGACCCGCAGCGCCCGATCCCGGCGCAGCCGAACGCGGTGCTGTGCCCGGCGGACGGCCGCATCGTCGCGGTCGAGACCGCGCAGGATCCGTACGCGAACCGCGAAGCGCTGAAGATCAGCGTGTTCATGAATGTCTTCAATGTCCATTCGCAGCGCTCGCCGGTCGATGGCGCGATCAGCAAGGTCGAGTACTTCCCGGGCGCGTTCCTGAATGCGGCGATCGACAAGGCGTCGACCGAGAACGAGCGCAATGCGGTCGTGATCCAGACGGCGAGCGGCAAGACCGTCACCTCGGTGCAGATCGCCGGCCTGATCGCGCGCCGGATCCTCTGCTACGTGCGCGCCGGCGAGCCGCTGTCGCGCGGCCAGCGCTACGGTTTCATCCGCTTCGGTTCGCGCGTCGACGTGTACCTGCCGCTCGGCAGCCGCGCGAAGGTGTCGATCGGCGAGAAGGTCTACGCGTCGTCGACGATCCTCGCCGAGCTCGAGCAGTAAGCGGCGGGGCGCACGATGGCCGCATTCAAACCGCGTCGGCCGCGCAACGGCTCCGGCCAGACGCCACGCCCGTTCCGCCGCAACAAGGTGATGGCGCCCGATCCGGCGCCGCTCGAAAGCCGCCGCGCCGCGCGCCAGCGGTTCCTGAAGACGCGCGGCATCTATCTGCTGCCGAACGCATTCACGACCGCCGCGCTGTTCTGCGGCTTCTTCGCGGTCGTGCAGGCGATGAACGTGCGCTTCGAGATCGCCGCGATCGCGATTTTCGTCGCGATGGTGCTCGACGGGATGGACGGGCGCGTCGCGCGCATGACCCATACGCAGAGCGCGTTCGGCGAGCAGTTCGACAGCCTGTCGGACATGGTGTCGTTCGGCGTCGCGCCCGCGCTCGTGATGTACGAGTGGGTACTGAAGGATCTGGGCCGCTGGGGCTGGCTCGCCGCGTTCGTCTATTGCTCGGGCGCCGCGCTGCGCCTCGCGCGCTTCAACACGAACATCGGCGTGGTCGACAAGCGCTTCTTCCAGGGGCTGCCGAGCCCGGCCGCCGCCGCGCTGATCGCGGGCTTCGTGTGGCTCGCGACCGACAACCGCGTGCCGATGAAGCTCGGCTGGCTGCCGTGGGTCGCGTTCGCGCTGACGATCTACGCGGGCGTGACGATGGTGTCGAACGCGCCGTTCTACAGCGGCAAGGCGCTCGACGTGCGGCACCGTGTGCCGTTCGCGGCCATCCTGCTCGTCGTGGTCGCGTTCGTGCTCGTGTCGTCCGATCCGCCGCTGATGCTGTTCTGCCTGTTCGTGTTGTACGGGCTGTCCGGCTACGTGTTCTGGGCCTACCAGGCCATCCGCGGGCGCGCCAATCCGGCGCGCTCGTCGCAGCGCGATCACTGACTCCGGCGCGCGATTTGCCCGAAAACGGCGGCCTCGGGGCCGCCGTTTTCATGTGCCCCTTTTTCGAGCCGGGGGCGCGTCGATCCCCGGGTGCCGTCCGATTGCGCGGCCAACCGAATGTCGCTATAGTCTTTGACATGACTGCATTTCCCCGCCTCTCCCTCCTTCTAGCCGGTGCGCCGCTACGCGCGCCAGCTTTGGCGCGCCTGCCGCGCTGACCGTTCTCGCCCTCCGTCTCAAGCCTCGTCTGTTGTTGAGCGTCGCCAGCGGTGGCGCGATCTCGTTACGTTTGACTTCCGTATAAAAGAGCCCTGGAGCCCCCCATGACAGACAAGCTGATCATTTTCGATACGACGTTGCGTGACGGCGAGCAATCGCCCGGTGCATCGATGACGAAGGAAGAGAAAATCCGTATCGCGAAGAATCTCGAGCGGATGAAGGTCGACGTGATCGAGGCCGGCTTCGCCGCCAGCTCGAACGGCGATTTCGACGCGATCCACACGATCGCCGGTCTCGTGAAGGACAGCACGATCTGCTCGCTGGCGCGGGCTAACGACAAGGACATCCAGCGCGCGGCCGACGCGCTGAAGCCGGCCAACAGCTTCCGGATCCACACGTTCATCGCGACGTCGCCGCTGCACATGGAGAAGAAGCTGCGGATGACGCCCGACCAGGTGTTCGAGCAGGCGCGCCTCGCGGTGCGTTTCGCACGCAAGTTCACCGACAACGTCGAGTTCTCGCCGGAAGACGGCAGCCGCTCGGACATGGATTTCCTGTGCCGCGTGCTGGAAGCCGTGATCGCGGAAGGCGCGACGACGATCAACATCGCCGATACGGTCGGCTACGGCGTGCCGGAACTCTACGGCAACCTCGTGAAGACGCTGCGCGAGCGCATTCCGAACTCGGACAAGGCGATCTTTTCGGTGCACTGCCACAACGACCTCGGGATGGCGGTCGCGAACTCGCTCGCCGGCGTGAAGATCGGCGGCGCGCGTCAGGTCGAGTGCACGATCAACGGTCTCGGCGAGCGCGCGGGCAATACGTCGCTCGAGGAAATCGTGATGGCCGTGAAGACCCGCAAGGACTATTTCGGCCTCGACGTCGGCATCGACACGTCGCAGATCGTGCCGACGTCGAAGCTCGTGTCGCAGATCACCGGCTTCGTCGTGCAGCCGAACAAGGCGGTGGTCGGCGCGAACGCATTCGCGCACGCGTCGGGCATTCACCAGGACGGCGTGCTGAAGGCGCGCGACACCTACGAGATCATGCGCGCGGAAGACGTGGGCTGGACCGCGAACAAGATCGTGCTCGGCAAGTTGTCGGGCCGCAACGCGTTCAAGCAGCGCCTGCAGGAGCTCGGCGTGTCGCTCGACAGCGAAGCGGAATTGAATGCCGCGTTCATGCGCTTCAAGGATCTGGCCGACCGCAAGGCGGAGATCTTCGACGAGGACATCATCGCGATCGTGTCCGAGGAGTCGGCGCTCGCGCAGGAGCAGGAGCACTTCAAGTTCGTGTCGCTGTCGCAGCGTTCGGAAACGGGCGAGCAGCCGCAGGCGAAGGTCGTGTTCGCGGTCGAAGGCAAGGAAGTGACCGGCGAGGCGCGCGGCAACGGCCCGGTCGATGCGACGTTCAATGCGATCGAGGGTGAGGTCGGCAGCGGGTCCGAGCTGCTGCTGTACTCGGTGAACGCGATCACGACCGGCACGCAGGCGCAGGGCGAAGTGACCGTCCGGCTGTCGAAGAGCGGGCGGATCGTCAACGGCGTCGGCACCGATCCGGATATCGTCGCCGCGTCCGCGAAGGCGTACATTTCCGCGCTGAACAAGCTGCACTCGAAGGACGACAAGGTCAACCCGCAGCGCTCGTAAGCGCCGCGCGTCACGTTGTCCGAAACGCCCCGTGCGGCCCTGCGCCGCCGGGGTGTTTTTTCATCGGCCGCTCATTCGGCGGCCGGCGCGCGGAACAGCCAGCGGCGCGCCGCCGCGCGTGGCGCCGGCTGGCGCCGGCGGAACTCGACCGCGATCCCGCGCCGCGGCGCATCGGCGACGAACGCATCGAGCAGTTCGAGCACGTCGTGATCGATGTAGTCGGCGCGCGTCGCGTCGATGATCACCGCCGCGCGGTCCGGAATGTGCCGCAGATGGTGCTTGACCTGTACCTTGCCCAGAAACGACACGTCCTTGCGGAACGACAGCAGGAAGTGGTCGTCATGCTGCGCGAGCGTGACGGGGCTCTTCAGGTTCGCGACGGCGACGGCGAGCACGCTGCACGCGAGGCCGAGCGCGATGCCGAACAGCAGGTCGACCGCCAGCACGCCGACGATCGTCGCGGCGAACGGCACGAACGCGGCCGGCCCCTGTTTCATCACCGAGCGGAACAGCGCCGGCTTCGCCAGCTTGAAGCCCGTGTGGATCAGGATCGCGGCGAGGCTCGCGAGCGGGATCAGGTTGATCAGCCCGGTGAGCGCGAACACGCTGGCGAGCAGCAGCACCCCGTGGACGATCGCCGACATCCGGCTTTGCGCGCCCGCGTTGACGTTCACCGAGCTGCGCACGATCACCGACGTGATCGGCAGGCCGCCGACCGCGCCCGCGACGAGATTGCCGACGCCCTGGGCCTTCAGTTCGCGGTCGGGTTGCACCGGCCGGCGCTTCGGGTCGATCTGTTCGACCGCTTCGAGGCTCAGCAGGGTTTCGAGACTGGCGACGACCGCGAGCGTGATCGCGACGCGCCACACGTCCGGATTGACGAGCTGCGCGAAGTTGGGGCCGAGCTCCGCGTGCTTGAGCGATGCCGCGAAGGCGGTGAACGATCCGAGTTCGGGCAAGGTGACGCGGTGGGCGGCGCCCGGCGCGACCGCGGGCGCGACGACACCCAGCACCAGCGTCGCGCCGATGCCGAGCACGACCACCGCGAGCGGCGCGGGCACCGAGCGCACCAGCGCGAAGCGGCGCAGCGCGGGGGTGTCCCATGCCACCAGCAGCGCGAGCGACGTGAGCGCGATGGCCGTGGCGGCCCATGCGACCGGCAGCCCCGGCCAGTTCGCAAACGATTGCGCGGCCGAGCCGCCAATGCCGAAGGCGAACGGAATCTGCTTCACGATCAGTAGCAGGCCGATCGCGGCGAGCATGCCCTTGATGACGGGCGACGGCACGTACGCGGCGAAGCGGCCGGCGCGCAGCATGCCGAAGCCGAACTGCAGCACGCCGGACAGCAGCACCGCGAGCAGGAACGCGGAGAAGCTGCCGAGTTGCGCGATCCCTTCGACGACGATCACGACGAGGCCGGCGGCCGGTCCGCTGACGGACAGCGACGAGCCGCTCAGCAGCGCGACGACGATGCCGCCGACGATGCCCGACACGAGCCCGGCGAACGGCTCGACGCCGGAGGCGTTGGCGATACCGAGACAGAGCGGTAGCGCAACGAGGAAAACGACGATGCCGGCGACGATGTCGCGCGGCAGGGTGGACAGGCGCTCGTTCAGTTTCATGGTTGGGGTGGTTTCGTTGGCAGGGAGGGCAGGGCGCGGGTCAACCGAGCGCGGCGGCGGCCGCGACAGGTTCGGGCTCGGCTTCGGTCGGCAATGCCGCATAGCCGGAATCGAGCTCCTTCAGGCGGCCGTCGGCGAGCGAAAAGATCCAGCCGTGCACGAGCGGCGGCCGTTCGCGACCGCGCACGATCGGCGACGCGCGCAGCAGCCGCACCTGTTCGAGCACGTTCAGCTCGGCGAGGCGGTCGGCGGCGGCCATGTCGTCGAGCCCGTCGAGCGTGTCGCGATGGCGCCGCGCGAGCGCGCAGAGCGGTGCGATGCGGCGCGCGACGTGCGGCAGGTCGGCGGGCGGCGGCAGCAGCGATGCGCGCACGCCGCCGCATCCGTAGTGGCCGCACACGATCACGTGATCGACCTTCAGCACCCGCACCGCGTACTCGAGCACGCTGGCGGAATTGTCGTCGTCGGGATGGAACAGGTTCGCGATGTTGCGATGGACGAACAGCTCGCCGGGCGCGCAGTGCGTGATGGTTTCCGCCGGCACGCGGCTGTCGGCGCAGCCGATCCACAGGACGCGCGGGTTCTGGCCGCGCGCGAGTGCGTCGAAGAAGCCGGGCGTGTGTTCGCGCGTCTCGCGGGCCCAGGCAATGTTGGCAACCAGCATGCTCTTGGGGCGATTCATGAGGACTCCTTTGTGATAAAGGCAAATAAATATCGGCCGAAATGGCGCAAGCGCATTCTTTCTAAATTGAAAGGTTGAATTTCGACTGATATTAGGGGTATGCCCTAGCACTCCGGGTGAACTGAAACAAATTGTTTCAAATTGATTGGGCATAGTGCATTGCATGCACCAGCGCGACGCATGACATGCACGGCCCATGCCTGTATGCGCGCAGGGGCCCGCATGACGGGGCGTTCAGCGGCTTGCCATCGGAATGTCAGGAATCGGAAAAGATTTCCGTCTTGTTCTTCGAATTAAATAAGACGACGGAAAAAATGAAATGGCCATTCACGCAATAATTCGTAAATGGCCATTGCGACAATTGCGCTTGAATGTGCAATCGGTCAGAACAGGGTGCGGCGATCGGGATCGTGCAGCGGGTCCGGCGTTTTCTGCGTGGTGCGCAGGATGCCCTGCGGATCGAAGTAGAAGCTGTACATCATGTACCAGACGTTGTCCTCGAGATACCGGTACGTCCACACCTCGCGTTTCATCAGCGGGAAGTAGGACGTCTCGACCGGGCGTCCGAAATTGACGAGGACGTCGGTCTTCGTCCACTTGCCGATCTCCGCGCGATAGAACTCGCTCGGCTGCAGCACCTGACGCACGTTGACGATCCGGTGGGCCGCATCGACGTCGGCCGCGACCGTGATCTCGCCCATTGGCTGGGTCGGCCACATCAGGCGCTTGCCGCCACCGGGCAGGTCGTAGATCTCGCGCGGCGGGCCCATGCGTGCGACGATCGCCGACTCGTCCTGGCCGGCCTGGTATTGCTGCCACGGTTGCGCGCAACCGGCCAGCAGCGCGGTAGCGCAGACGGCCAGCACCGGCAGGCGCGCGGGAATGCGAATGCGCATCGGATTCTCCAGAACACGGAAACAAGTCCCGTTTTATCACGGACGGCGCGCGACGGCGCATCGCATGCGAAAAATCGGTGCGGATCGCAGCTGTCGCGCTTGCGGGCGGCGGTCGCGGCGGCCTATGATCCGCGCTTCTCGGACAGATTGAAGGGCAGGTGGCCGATGCAGGGTTGGAAGCGGTGCGCGCTCGCGTGGAGCGCGGGGTGGATGCTGGCGTCGTCCGCGTTTGCCGGTGGCGAGCCGGTGCGGATCGCGCTGATCGAAGGGATGTCGGGCCCGTTCGCGAACGCGGGGGCGGCGGTCGAGCGCAACCTGCGCTTCGGCGTCGAGCAGGTCAACGCGGCGGGCGGCGTGAAGCTGCGCGATGGCGCGCATCCGCTCGAACTCGTCGTGCTCGACAGCAAGGGCAGCCCGGAGGAGGCGCTCGTGCAGTTGCGCGCGGCGGCCGACCGCCATATCGGCTTCGTCGCGCAGGGCAACAGCTCGGCCGTCGCGGCCGCGCTCGTCGCGGCGCTCGACAAGCTGAACGCGCGCAATCCGGACAGCCGGATGCTGTTCCTGAACTATTCGGCCGACGATCCGGCGCTGACCGGCGCGCGCTGCAGTTTCTGGCATTTCCGCTTCGATGCGCATGCCGGCATGCGGATGGCCGCGCTCGCGGACGTGATGGCGCGCGATCGCGCGCTGCGCAAGGTCTATCTGCTGAACCAGGACTACAGCTTCGGCCACGACGTCAGCACCCTCGCACGGCAGGCGCTGGCCGCGCGGCGCCCGGACGTGACGATCGCGGGCGACGAATTCCACCCGATCGGCCGGATCAAGGATTTCTCGCCGTATATCGCGAAGATCCGCGCCGGCGGCGCGGACGCCGTCGTGACCGGCAACTGGGGCAACGACCTCACGCTGCTCGTGAAGGCGGCGCGCGAACAGGGGCTCGACGCGAAGTTCTATACGTTCTATGGCAACAGCCTCGGCGCGCCGGCGGCCCTGGGCGACGCGGGCGTCGGCCGCGTGGTGGCCGTGGCCGACTGGCATCCGAACGCGGGCGGGGCCAAATCCGACGCGTTCTACCGCGCGTTCCGGACCCGTTTTCCGGCCGCGCAGGACGACTATCCGGTGCGGCGGATGAGCCAGATGATCGAGATGCTGGCCGCCGCGATGACCCGCGCGGGGTCGGCCGACCCGGTCGCGGTCGCGCGTGCGCTCGAAGGCCTGTCGTTCGACGACGGCTTCCACGCGTCGCGGATGCGCGCGCAGGATCACCAGCTGATCCAGCCCCTTTACGTGATGGACATGGACAAGGTCGGCGCGCCGGGCGTGCGCTTCGACAACGAAGGGTCGGGCTACGGCTTCCGGACGGTGCTCGCGGTGCCGGCGCAGCGCACGGAGATGCCGTCGACGTGTTCGATGACGCGTCCGTGACGGGAGGCGGTAAGAACGGCATCGAGTTGTGCTACAATGCGCGCCGGTTGTAAGTCACGGCACGGCCATTCTTCCGTGTCCGCCTGTTCAGTTAGAAAGGAAATCACATGTCTGTTGCAGATATCAAGAAGTCGGAAGTCGTTGCTCAGTTCGCCCGCGGTACCAACGACACGGGGTCGCCCGAAGTCCAGGTCGCACTGCTGACCGCACGTATCGTCGAACTGACGGGTCACTTCAAGACCCACGCGAAGGATCACCACAGCCGCCGCGGCCTGCTGCGCATGGTGAGCCGCCGCCGCAAGCTGCTCGACTACCTCAAGGGCAAGGATGCCGACCGTTACCGCGCACTGATCGAGAAGCTGGGTCTGCGTAAGTAATCGAGGCGATTGCCGCCAGCAAGATGCCTGTGTCAGTCCGCTGATACAGGCATTTTGTTTTTGCGCGGTGCGTAGCGTCACACGCATCGCAGGCTGTCCGGCACGTTCGTGCCGGCCTGCCGCAACGATCGATACCGGGGCGGGATTTGTGTCATTCCAGCGCGTCGCTGCCTGAGCGCCGCGCTGGAATGGCATAAAAAACACACCTTGCTCCGGGTGATTCGGTCGGGACGCCGCCGCGCGGGATCGCCGGCGCGGCGAATGAAATGCATGAATACAAAGGAGCAACCATGTCCATGTTCAACAAGGTCGTGAAGGAATTCCAGTGGGGCCAGCACAAGGTGCGCCTCGAAACCGGTGAAGTCGCTCGCCAGGCGAGCGGCGCCGTGATCGTCGACGTCGAAGACACCGTCGTGCTCGCGACCGTCGTCGGCGCGAAGTCGGCGAAGCCGGGTCAGGACTTCTTCCCGCTGACCGTCGACTACCTCGAGAAGACCTATTCGGCCGGCAAGATCCCGGGCGGCTTCTTCCGCCGCGAAGGCCGTCCGTCGGAGCACGAGACGCTGACGTCGCGCCTGATCGACCGTCCGCTGCGCCCGCTGTTCCCGGAAGGCTTCTACAACGAAGTCCAGGTCGTGATCCACGTGCTGTCCGTGAACCCGGAAATCCCGGCGGACATCCCCGCGCTGATCGGCGCATCGGCTGCGCTCGCCGTGTCGGGCCTGCCGTTCAACGGCCCGGTCGGCGCCGCA
Source organism: Burkholderia sp. EMB26 (assembly GCF_024730645.1). Classification (NCBI taxonomy): domain Bacteria; kingdom Pseudomonadati; phylum Pseudomonadota; class Betaproteobacteria; order Burkholderiales; family Burkholderiaceae; genus Burkholderia; species Burkholderia sp. EMB26. Next base: position 2,570,912 of record NZ_CP078070.1, on the reverse strand, counting down.
CGCGTCGCGTACATCGACAACGCGTACGTGCTGAACCCGACGCGTGACCAGATCAAGGCATCGAGCCTCGACCTCGTCGTCGCGGGTACCGAGCGCGCCGTGCTGATGGTCGAATCGGAAGCCGATCAACTGTCGGAAGACGTGATGCTGGGCGCGGTGGTGTTCGGCCACGAGCAGATGCAGATCGCGATCGACGCGATCCACGAACTGGTGCGCGACGGCGGCAAGCCCGAGTGGGACTGGCAGCCGGCGCCGAAGAACGAGGCGCTGATCGCACGCGTGACCGAGCTGGCGCAGAACGATCTGCTCGCCGCTTACCAGCTGCGCGACAAGCAGGCACGTTCGGCGAAGCTGAAGGAAGTCTACGCGGCGACCTCGGCGAAGCTCGAGGAAGACGCGCTGGCGGCCGGCACGGTCGCGGCCGACAAGGCCACCGTCGGCAATATCCTGTTCGACATCGAAGCGAAGATCGTCCGCTCGCAGATCCTGAACGGCGAGCCGCGCATCGACGGCCGCGACACGCGCACCGTGCGCCCGATCGAAATCCGCACCGGCGTGCTGCCGCGTACCCACGGCTCGGCGCTGTTCACGCGCGGCGAGACGCAGGCGCTGGTCGTCGCGACGCTCGGCACGAAGGGTGACGAGCAGATCATCGACGCGCTCGAAGGCGAATACCGCGAGCGCTTCATGCTTCACTACAACATGCCCCCGTTCGCGACCGGCGAAACGGGCCGCGTCGGTTCGCCGAAGCGCCGCGAAATCGGCCACGGCCGGCTGGCCAAGCGCGCGCTGGTCAAGTGCCTGCCGAGCGCCGACGAATTCGGCTACTCGATCCGCGTCGTGTCGGAAATCACCGAATCGAACGGTTCGTCGTCGATGGCATCGGTGTGCGGCGGCTGCCTCGCGCTGATGGACGCCGGCGTGCCGATGAAGGCGCACGTCGCGGGTATCGCGATGGGCCTGATCCTCGAAGGCAACAAGTTCGCGGTGCTGACCGACATCCTCGGCGACGAAGACCACCTCGGCGACATGGACTTCAAGGTGGCCGGCACCGAGCAAGGCGTGACGGCGCTGCAGATGGACATCAAGATCCAGGGCATCACGAAGGAAATCATGCAGGTCGCGCTCGCGCAGGCGAAGGAAGGCCGCATGCACATCCTCGGCAAGATGACCTCGGCGGTGTCGGGTGCGAACACGCAACTGTCGGAATTCGCGCCGCGCATGATCACCATCAAGATCAATCCGGAAAAGATCCGCGACGTGATCGGCAAGGGCGGTTCGGTGATCCGCGCGCTGACGGAAGAAACGGGCACGACCATCGACATCTCGGATGACGGCGTCGTGACGATCGCGAGCACGAGCAGCGACGGCATGGCCGAAGCGAAGAAGCGCATCGAGCAGATCACGGCCGAGATCGAAGTCGGCCAGGTGTACGAAGGCACGGTGCTCAAGCTGCTCGATTTCGGCGCGATCGTGAACCTGCTGCCGGGCAAGGACGGCCTGCTGCACATCTCGGAAATCGTCAACGAGCGCGTGAAGGACATCAACGACTACCTGAAGGAAGGTCAGCAGGTGAAGGTCAAGGTGATCCAGACGGACGAGAAGGGTCGCGTGCGTCTGTCGGCCAAGGCGCTGCTGAATGAAGCAGCGGCTGCAGCGCAGTCGGATACGCCGCCGCAGCAGTAAGCGGACAGGCGGATCAACGGCCGGCAGTGCGAAAGCGTGCCGGCCGTTTTTTCTGTAGCATCGTTGTGCGGCGCAGCAGCGCCGGCGAGGCGTCCACGCCGTGCGCGCGGCCGTGCCATCCGATTCCGATCCTGGAGCGATTTTCACCATGAAAGCCATCGAAATCACCGAATTCGGCGCCCCCGACGTGCTGAAGCTCGCGGAGCGTCCGCGCCCCGAACCGAAGCGCGGCGAGGTGCTGATCAAGGTGGCGGCTTCCGGCGTGAACCGGCCCGACGTGTTCCAGCGCAAGGGCGCCTATGCGCCGCCGCCGGGTGCGTCGGATCTGCCGGGCCTCGAGGTCGCGGGCGAGATCGTCGGCGGCGATCTGTCCGATGCGGCGCTGAACCCGTTCGGCCTGAAGCTCGGCGACCGCGTGTGCGCGTTGCTCGCGGGCGGCGGCTATGCCGAATATGCGGTCGCGCCGCTGCCGCAGTGCCTGCCGGTGCCGGGCGGCCTCACCGATATCGAGGCCGCGTCGCTGCCCGAAACGTTTTTCACCGTGTGGAGCAACGTGTTCGACCGTGCGCAGCTCGGCGCGGGCGAGGGCGGCGAGCACGAGACGCTGCTCGTGCAGGGCGGCTCCAGCGGCATCGGCGTGACGGCGATCCAGATCGCGCATGCGCTCGGTTTTCGCGTGTTCGCGACGGCCGGCACCGCCGACAAGTGCCGTGCGTGCGAGGCGCTCGGCGCCGAGCGCGCGATCAACTACAAGACCGAAGACTTCGTCGAAGTCGTGAAGTCGCTGACGCACGATCGCGGCGTCGACGTGATCCTCGACATGGTGGCGGGCTCGTACGTGCCGCGCGAGCTGTCCGCGCTCGCGGACGGCGGCCGTCTCGTGCTGATCGCGCTGCTCGGCGGCGCGAAGGCCGACGTCAACCTCGGCGAGATCCTGCGCCGCCGGCTGACGATCACCGGTTCGACGCTGCGCCCGCGCCCGGTCGAATTCAAGGCCCGTATCGCCGCGCAGCTGAAGGCGCGCGTATGGCCGCTGCTCGCCGACGGCCGCATCAAGCCGGTGATCTATCGCGTGTTGCCCGCCGCGGACGCCGCGCAGGCGCATGCGCTGATGGAAAGCAGCGAGCATACCGGCAAGATCGTGCTCGATTGGGGGTCGAACGCCTGACGCCCCGTGCGGCGGGCTTGACATGCGCGGTTTGACCGGTTCAAGCCCCGCGCAGTAAAATCGCGGGTTTGCTTCGCCAGATCCAACCTGACGGCCGGGTTCCGGCACGTTAATGACAAGATAGTGACGAGACGGACACGATGTCGAAACAACGAACAAAGCGAGTGATCGGCAACTGGAAGATGCACGGCCGGCTGGCCGGCAACCAGGCGCTGCTGAACGAAGTGGTGCAGGGTGCGGGCGCGGTGGCGGCTGAAACGTCGATTGGCGTGTGCGTGCCGTTCCCGTATCTCGCGCAGGTTCAGGCGCAACTCGGCGGTGGCCGTGTCGCGTTCGGTGCGCAGGACGTGTCCGCGCACGAGCAAGGCGCGTTCACCGGCGAAGTGGCGGCCGCGATGGTGGCGGAGTTCGGCGCGCGGTACGCGATCGTCGGCCATTCGGAGCGTCGCGCGTATCACGGCGAAAGCAGCGAGACGGTCGCGGCGAAGACGCAGCGCGCGCTCGCGGCGGGCCTCACGCCGGTCGTGTGCGTCGGCGAGACGCTCGACGAGCGCGAGTCGGGTGCGACCGAGCAGGTCGTCGGTGCGCAGCTCGACGCGGTGCTGGCCGTGCTGACGGCTGACGAGGCCGCGCGCATCGTCGTCGCGTACGAGCCGGTCTGGGCGATCGGCACGGGCAAGAGCGCGACGTCGGCGCAGGCGCAGGACGTGCACGCGTTCCTGCGTACGCGTCTTGCGGCAAAGGGTGCGGCGGACGTGTCCGTGCTGTACGGCGGCAGCGTGAAGCCGGACAACGCGGAAGAGCTGTTCGCGCAGCCGGACATCGACGGCGGCCTGATCGGCGGCGCGTCGCTGAAGGCGGAAGATTTCCTGGCGATCTGCCGGGCCGCGCGTTGAGCGGTCCGAGATCGAATTGAACCATGACGGCGGCCGGTCGGTCCGGTCGCCCGATCCAATCGGGTGGGTGTGATGCTGTTATTCAAGACGCTGATTATTGTGGTGCAGGTGCTGTCTGCACTCGGTGTGATTGGGCTCGTGCTGCTGCAGCACGGCAAGGGGGCCGACATGGGCGCCGCGTTCGGCAGCGGCGCGTCGGGCAGCCTGTTCGGTGCGACGGGCTCGGCGAACTTCCTGTCGCGTACGACGGGCATTCTCGCGACGATCTTCTTCGTCGCGACGCTCGCACTGACGTACCTCGGTTCGTACAAGTCGACGCCGTCGGCGGGCGTGCTCGGCACGGCCGTGACCGCGCCGGCATCGGCGCCTGCAGCGTCGGCACCGGCCGTCGCGGCGTCCGCTGCCGCCGGTTCCGCCGCAAGCGCGCCGGGCCAGGATGTCCCGAAATAAAAAGTTAAATTTTTTGCGTTTGTGCGTTGAACAAATCTGGAACTCGGGTTAGAATTTAATTCTTGAAGCGATTCGCGGGAAACGAGCAGCACAACCCGAGTTGCATGCAGTGCCGACGTGGTGAAATTGGTAGACACGCTATCTTGAGGGGGTAGTGGCGAAAGCTGTGCGAGTTCGAGTCTCGCCGTCGGCACCAAAGTTACTCAATGCCAGCCGCTTCTAGTGGCTGGCATTTTTCATTTCTGGGGTGTGCTTGCGGTTGTCTTGCGATCGCCTGTACTCCGAAATGATTCCTTCCGCCGGAAGTGGTATTCTCCGGACGCTCAGAACCAACCGATAGAGGATTGCCTTGAACCTCGCAGCCTATTACCCCGTCTTGTTGTTCCTCCTCGTGGGCACTGGTTTAGGTATAGCGCTGGTCAGCATCGGCAAGCTCCTTGGTCCCAACAAGCCGGACGTCGAGAAGAACGCACCGTACGAGTGCGGCTTCGAAGCCTTTGAAGACGCCCGGATGAAATTCGACGTTCGGTATTACCTCGTCGCCATCCTGTTCATCATCTTCGATCTCGAAACCGCATTCCTGTTTCCGTGGGGCGTCGCGCTCCGGGACATCGGCTGGCCGGGTTTCATCGCAATGATGATTTTTCTGCTCGAATTCCTGCTGGGCTTTGCCTATATCTGGAAGAAAGGCGGCCTCGACTGGGAGTGATGGGTTAATCGCCGGTTTGCATGGGCGGCCACGCTCGGTCGCTCGTCTGGAGTGGAAAGCAAATGAGTATCGAAGGGGTCTTGAAGGAAGGGTTTGTCACCACGACGGCTGACAAGCTGATCAACTGGACGCGTACCGGCTCGCTGTGGCCGATGACGTTCGGGCTCGCGTGTTGCGCCGTCGAGATGATGCATGCGGGCGCGGCCCGTTACGATCTGGACCGGTTCGGCGTCGTGTTCCGTCCGAGCCCGCGTCAGTCGGACGTGATGATCGTGGCCGGCACGCTGTGCAACAAGATGGCGCCCGCGCTGCGCCGCGTGTACGACCAGATGGCCGAGCCGCGCTGGGTGATCTCGATGGGGTCGTGCGCAAACGGGGGTGGTTACTACCACTACTCGTACTCGGTGGTCCGCGGCTGCGACCGGATCGTGCCGGTCGACGTCTACGTGCCGGGCTGTCCGCCCACGGCCGAGGCGCTGGTCTACGGCGTGATCCAGCTTCAGGCGAAGATCCGCCGCACCAATACCATCGCCCGTCAATAAAGCCCCGAGCGTCCCCTCAATATGGCAAGCAAAATCGAGACCCTCAAGGCAAACCTCGAAGCCGCGCTCGGCGCGCGCGTGGTGAGCCTCACCGAAGCGATCGGTGAACTGACGCTCGTCGTGAAGGCGAGCGATTACCTCGAAGTCGCAAAGACGCTGCGCGACGATCCGAAGCTCCGTTTCGAGCAACTGATCGACCTCTGCGGCGTCGACTACCAGACCTTCGGCGACGGCGCCTACGACGGCCCGCGCTTCGCGGCCGTGTCGCACCTGCTGTCGGTCACGAACAACTGGCGCCTGCGCCTGCGCGCATTCGCGCCGGACGACGATCTGCCGATCGTGGCGTCGCTGGTCGACATCTGGACCTCGGCGAACTGGTACGAGCGCGAAGCGTTCGACCTGTACGGCATCGTGTTCGAAGGCCACCCCGACCTGCGCCGCATCCTCACCGACTACGGCTTCATCGGTCACCCGTTCCGCAAGGACTTCCCGGTGTCGGGCTACGTCGAAATGCGTTACGACCCGGAAGAGAAGCGGGTCGTGTACCAGCCGGTGACGATCGAGCCGCGCGAAATCACGCCGCGCGTGATCCGCGAGGATCGCTATGGCGGTCTGAAACATTAAGGGGGCGTCATGGCAGAAATCAAGAACTACACGCTCAACTTCGGCCCGCAGCACCCGGCAGCGCACGGCGTGCTGCGCCTCGTGCTCGAGCTCGACGGCGAAGTCATCCAGCGTGCCGATCCGCACATCGGCCTGCTGCACCGCGCGACGGAAAAGCTCGCGGAATCCAAGACCTTCATCCAGTCCGTGCCGTACATGGACCGTCTCGACTACGTGTCGATGATGGTCAACGAGCACGGCTACGTGCTCGCGATCGAAAAGCTGCTCGGCATCGAAGTGCCGGAGCGCGCGCAGTACATCCGCGTGCTGTTCGACGAAATCACGCGCGTGCTGAACCACCTGATGTGGATCGGCGCGCACGCACTCGACGTCGGCGCGATGGCCGTGTTCCTGTACGCGTTCCGCGAGCGCGAAGACCTGATGGACGTGTACGAAGCGGTGTCCGGCGCCCGGATGCACGCGGCCTACTATCGTCCGGGCGGCGTCTATCGCGATCTGCCTGACGCAATGCCGCAATACAAGGCGTCGAAGATTCGCAACGAGAAGGCGCTCGCGAAGATGAACGAAGCGCGCAGTGGTTCGGTGCTCGACTTCATCGACGATTTCTTCACGCGCTTCCCGAAGTGCGTCGACGAATACGAAACGCTGCTGACCGACAACCGGATCTGGAAACAGCGTCTGGTCGGGATCGGCGTGGTGAGCCCGGAACGTGCGCTGCAGATGGGCCTGACGGGCCCGATGCTGCGCGGCTCGGGCATCGCGTGGGACCTGCGCAAGAAGCAGCCCTACGAAGTGTACGATCGGATGGATTTCGACGTGCCGGTCGGCGTGAACGGCGATTGCTACGACCGCTATCTGGTGCGCGTCGAAGAAATGCGCCAGTCGATCCGCATCGCGAAACAGTGTATTGAGTGGCTCCGCAAGAATCCGGGCCCGGTGATGACGGACAATCACAAGGTTGCCCCGCCGTCGCGCGTCGGCATGAAGACCAACATGGAAGACTTGATTCACCACTTCAAGCTCTTCACCGAAGGTTTCCATGTGCCGGAAGGCGAAGCGTACGCGGCGGTCGAGCATCCGAAGGGTGAATTCGGCATCTACCTCGTGTCGGACGGCGCCAACAAGCCGTATCGCCTCAAGATTCGCGCACCGGGTTTCGCGCACCTGGCGTCGCTCGACGAAATGGCGCGCGGTCACATGATCGCCGACGCCGTCACGATCATCGGTACGCAGGACATCGTGTTCGGCGAAATCGATCGCTAATGGTTGCGCCGCCCGCGAGCGCGGGCGGCGAGCAGTAAGTCACACGCGATGCGCGCTGAACCGGCGCGGCTTCGCAAGCTGTCAACAGAGTGAGCGCCAGGTCTGCCGTCCATGCACCCCAGTGTGCGGCAGGTTGTTCGTTCGGTAGGAATTGAAAGAGTCGTGTCTGAAAATGATCTCAGCTGAAGGCCTGAAGGAAATCGATCGAGCGTTGACGAAGTATCCCGCCGATCAGAAACAGTCCGCCGTGATGTCGGCGTTGGCCGTGGCTCAAGAAGAGCACGGCTGGCTGTCGCCCGAACTGATGCAGTTCGTTGCGGACTATCTCGGCATGCCGGCCGTTGCCGTGCAGGAAGTCGCGACGTTCTACACGATGTACGAGCTCAAACCGGTCGGCAAGCACAAGATCACGCTCTGCACGAACCTGCCGTGCCAGCTCGGCCCGCACGGCGGCGCGGAAGCGACTGCCGACTACCTGAAACAGAAGCTGGGCATCGGCTTCGGCGAGACCACGCCCGACGGCAAGTTCACGCTGAAGGAAGGCGAATGCATGGGCTCGTGCGGCGATGCGCCGGTGCTGCTGGTGAACAATCACAGAATGTGCAGCTTCATGAGCCGCGAGAAGATCGACCAGCTGCTTGAGGAGCTCTCGAAATGACGTCCCTCCACGACCGTCACATCAAACCGCTGATCCTCGCTGGTCTGAACGGCGAGAACTGGCACCTCGAAGACTACGTTGCGCGCGGCGGCTACAAGCAGCTGCGCCGCATTCTCGAAGAAAAGATTCCGCCCGAGCAGGTGATCGCCGACGTGAAGGCGTCGGGCCTGCGCGGTCGCGGCGGTGCGGGCTTCCCGACCGGCCTGAAGTGGAGCTTCATGCCGCGCCAGTTCCCGGGGCAGAAGTACCTCGTCTGCAACTCGGACGAAGGCGAGCCGGGCACGTTCAAGGATCGCGACATCCTGCGCTGGAACCCGCATGCGCTGATCGAAGGCATGGCCATCGGCGCGTACGCGATGGGCATCACCGTCGGCTACAACTACATCCACGGCGAAATCTTCGAAGTGTATCGACGCTTCGAAGCCGCGCTCGATGAGGCACGCGCCGCCGGGTTCCTCGGCGACAACATCATGGGCTCGGAATTCTCGTTCCAGCTGCACGCGCACCACGGTTACGGTGCGTACATCTGCGGCGAGGAAACGGCGCTGCTCGAGTCGCTCGAAGGCAAGAAGGGCCAGCCGCGCTTCAAGCCGCCGTTCCCGGCGAGCTTCGGCGTGTACGGCAAGCCGACCACGATCAACAACACCGAGACGTTCGCCGCGGTGCCGTTCCTGCTGTCCATCGGGCCGCAGAATTACCTCGAGATCGGCAAGCCGAACAACGGCGGCACGAAGATTTTCTCGGTGTCGGGCGACGTCGAGCGCCCGGGCAACTACGAGGTGCCGCTCGGCACGCCGTTCGCGACGCTGATGGAGCTCGCCGGCGGGATGCGCGGCGGCAAGAAGATCAAGGCCGTGATTCCGGGCGGTTCGTCGGCGCCGGTGATCCCGGGCGACATCATGATGCAGACCGATCTCGACTACGACTCGATCGCGAAGGCGGGCTCGATGCTCGGTTCCGGCGCGGTGATCGTGATGGACGAGACGCGCTGCATGGTGCGCTCGCTGCTGCGCCTGTCGTACTTCTACTACGAGGAATCGTGCGGTCAGTGCACGCCGTGCCGTGAAGGCACCGGCTGGCTGTATCGCGTCGTGAACCGTATCGAGCACGGCGAAGGCCGCCAGGAAGATCTGGACCTGCTGAACTCGGTGGCCGAGAACATCATGGGCCGCACGATCTGTGCGCTCGGCGATGCGGCGGCGATGCCGGTACGCGGGATGCTGAAGCACTACTGGGACGAATTCGCGTACCACGTCGAGCACAAGCACTGCATGGTCGGCGGCCACGCGCACGCGGCGGCAGCCTGAAGCGCACCCGGTTGCGGAATTTGAGCGCACGGTCGGGCGAAGGCGCGAACGGGCGGAAATAGGTTAAGGACCATTCACCATCATGGTTGAACTTGAAATAGACGGCAAGAAGGTCGAGGTGCCCGAAGGCAGCATGGTGATCCAGGCTGCGCACAAGGCGGATACGTACATTCCTCACTTCTGCTATCACAAGAAACTGTCGGTTGCGGCCAACTGCCGGATGTGTCTCGTCGAAGTCGAGAAGATGCCGAAGGCCGTGCCTGCCTGCGCGACCCCCGTGTCGGCCGGCATGATCGTCCGCACGCAGTCCGACAAGGCTGTGAAGGCGCAGCAGTCGGTGATGGAATTCCTCCTCATCAATCACCCGCTCGATTGCCCGATCTGCGATCAGGGCGGCGAATGCCAGCTGCAGGATCTGGCGGTCGGCTACGGCAAGTCGTCGTCGCGCTACTCGGAAGAAAAGCGCGTGGTGTTCCACAAGAACGTGGGCCCGCTGATCTCGATGGAAGAAATGTCGCGCTGCATCCACTGCACGCGCTGCGTCCGCTTCGGCCAGGAAATCGCCGGCGTGATGGAGTTCGGCATGCTGGGCCGCGGCGAGCATTCGGAAATCACGACGTTCGTCGGCAAGACGGTCGACTCCGAAATGTCGGGCAACATGATCGACCTGTGCCCGGTCGGCGCGCTGACCAGCAAGCCGTTCCGCTACAGCGCCCGTACCTGGGAACTGTCGCGTCGCAAGTCGGTGAGCCCGCACGATTCCGTCGGCGCGAACCTCGTCGTGCAGGTGAAGAACAACCGCGTGATGCGCGTGCTGCCGTTCGAGAACGAAGCGATCAACGAATGCTGGATCTCGGACAAGGACCGCTTCTCGTATGAAGGCCTCAACAGTGAAGAGCGCCTGACGAAGCCGATGCTGAAGCAGGGCGGCCAGTGGATCGAGACCGACTGGCAGACCGCGCTCGAATACGTCGCGAAGGGCCTGAAGGGCATCGCCGCGGATCACGGCGCGAACGCGCTGGCGATGCTCGCGAGCGCGCACAGCACGGCCGAAGAGCTGTTCCTCGTGAAGCAGCTCGCCAACGAACTGAAAACGCCGAACGTCGACTTCCGTCTGCGTCAGCAGGATTTCTCGGCACCGGTCCAGGGCGCGCCGTGGCTCGGCATGCCGATCGCCGATCTGTCGAACGTGGACGCCGCGTTCGTCGTCGGGTCGTTCCTGCGCCGCGACCACCCGCTGTTCGCATCGCGCCTGCGTCAGGCTGCGAAGAACGGTGCGAAGCTGCACTTCCTGCACGCGACCGGCGACGATTCGCTGATCCCGACCGCGCAACGCATCGTCGCCGCGCCGTCCGCATGGCTCGACGAGCTGGCCGGCATCGCCGCGGCCGTCGCGCAACTGCGCGGCGTCGCGCTGCCCGACGCGCTCGCGGGCGTCACGGCATCGCCGGCCGCCCAGGCTGTCGCGCAGTCGCTCGCGAACGGCGAACGCCGCGCGGTGCTGCTCGGCAACGTCGCGGTCCGTCATCCGCAATTCGCGAAGCTGCACGCCGTCGCCCAGTGGATCGCTGACAACACCGGCGCCACGTTCGGCTTCCTGACGGAAGCGGCGAACACGGTCGGCGCGCACGTGGTCGGCGCACTGCCGGGCGAAGGTGGCCTGAACGCACGCGAAGCGTTCGCGCAGCCGCGCAAGGGCTACGTGCTGCTGAACGTCGAACCGGAATTCGATACGGCCGACCCGGCGCAGGCACTGGCCGCGCTGAACCAGGCGGAGATGGTCGTCGTGATGTCGCCGTTCAAGCACGGCCTCGACTACGCCGACGTGCTGCTGCCGGTTGCGCCGTTCACCGAAACGGCCGGTACGTTCGTCAACGCGGAAGGCACCGTGCAGAGCTTCAACGGCGTCGTGCGCCCGCTCGGCGACACGCGTCCGGCGTGGAAGGTGCTGCGCGTGCTCGGCAGCCTGCTCGGCCTGCCGAACTTCGAATACGAGACCGCGGAAGAAGTGCGTGTCGCCGCGCTCGGCGACGCCGGCGTCGCGGGTCGCCTGTCGAACCAGACGTCGGTCGCGCCGGCCCGTGCCGCGGCGAACGCCGCGAACGGCGGTTTCGAGCGCCTGGCCGATGTGCCGATCTATCACGCCGACGCACTCGTGCGCCGAGCAGGTGCGCTGCACCTGACGGCCGCCGCGAAGGCGGCGAACGTCGCAGCCCTGCCGGCCGCGCTGTTCGACAAGCTGGGCTTGAAGGAGGGCGACGCGGTGCGCGTGCGCCAGGGCGAGCGTGCGGTGCAGTTGCCGGCCGTGCGCGACGCGAATCTTGCGGAGACGGTCGTTCGCGTGTCGGCGGCGACGCCTGCCGGCGCAGCGCTCGGCAGCCTGTCCGGTGAACTGGTGGTGGAGAAGGCGTAAATGAGCTTGTTCGATACGATCAACGCGGGCGGGGCCCAGCTTCTCGGCTTCGCGTGGCCGACGGTGTGGGCAGCCGTGCGCATCCTCGTCGTCTCCGTCGTCATCCTGCTGTGCGTCGCGTACCTGATTCTGTGGGAACGCAAGCTGATCGGCTGGATGCACGTACGTCTCGGCCCGAACCGCGTCGGCCCCGGCGGCCTGCTGCAGCCGATCGCCGACGTGCTGAAGCTGCTGCTGAAGGAAGTCATCCAGCCGACCGCCGCCAGCCGCTGGCTGTACCTGATCGCGCCGATCATGACCGTCGTGCCGGCGTTCGCCGTGTGGGCGGTGATCCCGTTCCAGGCCGAAGCCGTGCTCGCGAACGTGAACGCGGGCCTGCTGTACGCGATGGCGATCTCGTCGATCGGCGTGTACGCGGTGATTCTCGCCGGCTGGGCGTCGAACTCGAAGTACGCGTTCCTCGGTGCGATGCGCGCCGCGGCACAGATGGTGTCGTACGAAATCTCGATGGGCTTCGCACTGGTGCTGGTGCTGATGACGGCCGGCAGCCTGAACCTGTCGGAAATCGTCGGCTCGCAACAGCACGGCTTCTTCGCCGGCCACGGCGTGAACTTCCTGTCGTGGAACTGGCTGCCGCTGCTGCCGGCGTTCGTCGTCTACTTCATCTCGGGCATCGCCGAAACGAACCGTCACCCGTTCGACGTGGTGGAAGGGGAGTCGGAGATCGTCGCGGGTCACATGATCGATTACTCGGGGATGGCGTTCGCGCTGTTCTTCCTCGCCGAGTACATCAACATGATCGTGATCTCGGCGCTGGCTGCGACGCTGTTCCTCGGCGGCTGGGACGCCCCGTTCGAATTCCTGTCGTTCATCCCGGGCATCTTCTGGCTGGTGCTGAAGGTCTTCGCACTGCTGTCGGTGTTCATCTGGGTGCGCGCGACGTTCCCGCGCTTCCGTTACGACCAGATCATGCGTCTGGGCTGGAAGGTGTTCCTGCCGGTCACGGTGATCTGGGTGGTCGTGGTCGGCTGCTGGATGATGTCGCCGCTGAACATCTGGGTGAAGTAAGGACGAAATCATGACGGCTATCCAACACTTCTTTAAGACTTTCTTCCTGACCGAGCTGCTGAAGGGGCTCGCGCTGACCGGTCGTTACACGTTCAAGCGCAAGTTCACCGTGCAGTTCCCGGAAGAGAAGACCCCGATTTCGCCGCGTTTCCGCGGGCTGCACGCGCTGCGCCGCTATGAGAACGGCGAAGAGCGCTGCATCGCGTGCAAGCTGTGCGAGGCCGTGTGCCCCGCGCTGGCGATCACGATCGAATCGGAAACGCGCGCGGACAACACGCGCCGCACGACGCGCTACGACATCGACCTGACGAAGTGCATCTTCTGCGGTTTCTGCGAAGAGAGCTGCCCGGTCGATTCGATCGTCGAGACGCAGATTCTCGAGTACCACGGCGAAAAGCGCGGCGACCTGTATTTCACGAAGGATATGCTGCTCGCGGTGGGCGACCGCTACGAGAAGGACATCGCCGCGGCGAAGGCTGCCGACGCGCCGTATCGTTGATTGTGTTTGCAGTGCCGGCCCGGCATGAACGGGCCGAGCCGCCGCGACGGGTGCGGGCGTCCCGCAAGCCGCGCCTGACTATGGCCTAACGATGAACCGGTAATCATGGAATTCACGACCGTACTGTTCTACATCTTCGCGCTGCTCCTGGTGGTATCAGGGCTGAAGGTGATCACTTCGCGCAACCCGGTGGCGTCTGCGCTTTTCCTTGTGCTGGCGTTCTTCAACGCCGCCGCGATCTGGATGCTGCTGGAGGCGGAGTTCCTCGCGATCCTGCTGGTGCTGGTCTACGTGGGCGCGGTGATGGTGCTGTTCCTGTTCGTCGTGATGATGCTGGACATCAACATCGACTACCTGCGCCGCGATTTCAAGCGCTTCGTACCGATGGCCACCGTGGTCGGCGCGATCATCGTGATCGAAACCGCGCTGATCCTGTGGCGCGGTTACGGCGACACGCACACCGTGCATGCGATGGCGACGGGCGAGATGGCCAACTGGTCGAACACGCGCCTGATCGGCAAGGTGATCTACACCGACTACATCTTCGCGTTCGAAATCGCCGGCCTCGTGCTGCTGGTCGCGATCATCGCCGCGATCGGGCTGACCGAGCGCAAGGGCAAGGACAGCAAGCGCCAGCGTGTGTCGGATCAGGTCAAGGTGCGCCGCAACGACCGCGTGCGCCTCGTGAAGATGGAAGCGGACAAGCCGCAGCCGGAAGCGGCGCAAAGCGAAGCCGGTTCGGGCACCAACGGCTAAGCGGAGGAAAAGAAAACCATGCTGACTCTTGCTCACTACCTTGTGCTCGGCGCGATCCTGTTCGCGATCGCGATCGTCGGGATTTTCCTGAACCGCCGCAACGTCATCATCATCCTGATGTCGATCGAACTGATGCTGCTGGCGGTGAACACCAACTTCGTCGCGTTCTCGCACTATCTGGGTGACGTGCACGGCCAGATCTTCGTGTTCTTCGTGCTGACCGTCGCCGCAGCGGAAGCCGCGATCGGTCTCGCGATTCTGGTGACCCTGTTCCGTAAGCTCGACACGATCAATGTCGAGGATCTCGATCAGCTCAAAGGTTAATTTCAGGCAACGCTGTTATGTCAACGACACTCAATGAAAACCTGCTGCTGGCGATTCCGCTCGCTCCGCTGGCCGGCTCGCTGATTGCGGGGCTGTTCGGGAACGCAGTCGGGCGCAAGGGCGCACACCGGATCACGATCCTCGGCGTATTGATCGCGTTCCTCCTGTCGGCGAAAGTCTTCTTCGACGTGATGGGCGGTGCGAGCTTCAACGCGACCGTCTACGAATGGATGAACGTCGGCTCGCTGAAGCTCGAAGTCGGCTTCCTCGTCGATTCGCTGACCGCGATGATGATGGTCGTCGTGACCTTCGTCTCGCTGATGGTGCACGTGTACACGATCGGCTACATGGCGGAAGAGGACGGCTACCAGCGCTTCTTCTCGTACATCTCGCTGTTCACGTTCTCGATGCTGATGCTCGTGATGAGCAACAACTTCCTGCAGCTGTTCTTCGGCTGGGAAGCGGTGGGTCTGGTGTCGTACCTGCTGATCGGTTTCTACTTCACGCGTGAGAGCGCGATCTACGCGAACATGAAGGCGTTCCTCGTGAACCGCGTGGGCGACTTCGGCTTCCTGCTCGGCATCGGCCTGCTGCTCGCGTTCGCCGGCTCGATGAACTACGGCGAAGTGTTCGCGAAGCGCGCGGAACTCGCGAGCCTGCACTTCCCGGGCACCGACTGGGGCCTGCTGACCGTTGCCTGTATCTGCCTGTTCATCGGCGCGATGGGTAAGTCGGCGCAGTTCCCGCTGCACGTGTGGCTGCCGGACTCGATGGAAGGCCCGACCCCGATCTCGGCGCTGATTCACGCGGCGACGATGGTCACGGCCGGCATCTTCATGGTCTCGCGCATGTCGCCGCTGTTCGAGCTGTCGGATACCGCGCTGTCCTTCATCACGGTGATCGGCGCGATCACGGCGCTCTTCATGGGCTTCCTCGGCATCGTCCAGAACGACATCAAGCGCGTGGTGGCGTACTCGACGCTGTCGCAGCTCGGCTACATGACCGTCGCGCTCGGCGTGTCCGCTTACCCGGTCGCCGTGTTCCACCTGATGACGCACGCGTTCTTCAAGGCGCTGCTGTTCCTCGGCGCCGGCTCGGTGATCATGGGCATGCACCACGACCAGGACATGCGCAACATGGGCGGCCTGCGCAAGTACATGCCGATCACGTGGATCACGTCGCTCGTCGGCTCGCTCGCGCTGATCGGTACGCCGTTCTTCTCGGGCTTCTACTCGAAGGACTCGATCATCGACGCGGTGAAGCTGTCGCACCTGCCGGGTTCGGGCTTCGCGTACTTCGCGGTCGTCGCGAGCGTGTTCGTCACGGCGCTGTACTCGTTCCGCATGTACTTCCTGGTGTTCCACGGCGAAGAGCGCTTCCGCAAGCCGAAGCATCCGGAATCGCCGATGGGCATGGCGGCCGCGCACGGCCACGACGACCACGGCCATGGCCACGGTCATGACGACCACGCGCACGAGCCGCACGAGACCCCGTGGGTCGTGTGGGTGCCGCTGGTCCTGCTGGCGATCCCGTCGGTGATCATCGGCGCGATCGCGATCAGCCCGATGCTGTTCGGCGATTTCTTCCAGCACGGCGTCGCATTCGACAAGGTGATCTTCATCGGCGAAAACCATCCGGCGCTGGCCGAGATGGCCGAAGAGTTCCACGGCTGGGTCGGCATGGGCCTGCACTCGGTGTCGGGCCTGCCGGTGTGGCTGGCGCTCGCCGGTGTCGTCGTCGCGTGGTTCCTGTACTTGAAGCGTCCGGAGCTGCCGGCGTCGATCCGCCGCGCGTTCGGCCCGATCTACACGCTGCTGGACAACAAGTACTACATGGACAAGATCAACGAAGTGGTGTTCGCCCGCGGTTCGGTGGCGATCGGCCGCGGCCTGTGGAAGGAGGGCGACGTCGTCGTGATCGACGGCCTCGTCAACGGCAGCGCCCGGTTCATCGGCTGGTTCGCCGGCGTGATCCGCTTCCTCCAATCCGGTTACATCTATCACTACGCGTTCGCCATGATCATCGGCATGCTGGGGCTCCTGACCCTGTTTGTAACGCTCGGCGGCAAATAAGGCGGGGGGACAACTAATGCACGCTTTTCCGATTCTCAGTACCGCGATCTGGCTGCCGATCGTTTTCGGCCTCCTCGTGCTTGCGGTAGGTAACGACAAAAATCCGGGGACGGCCCGCTGGGTTGCGCTGATCGGTGCGCTGCTCGGCCTCGCGGTCACGATCCCGCTGATCACGGGCTTCGACTCGAGCACGGCTGCGCTGCAGTTCGTCGAGAAGTCGACCTGGATCGAACGCTTCGACATTGCGTATCACCTCGGCGTCGACGGCATCTCGATGTGGTTCGTCGTGCTGACCGCGCTGATCACCGTGATCGTCGTGATCGCCGCGTGGGAAGTGATCACCGAGAACGTCGCACAGTACCTCGCGGCGTTCCTGATCCTGTCCGGGATCATGATCGGCGTGTTCTCGGCGGCCGACGGCCTGCTGTTCTACGTGTTCTTCGAGGCGACCCTGATCCCGATGTACATCATCATCGGCGTGTGGGGCGGCCCGAACCGCGTGTATGCGGCGTTCAAGTTCTTCCTGTACACGCTGGCCGGCTCGCTGCTGATGCTGGTCGCGCTGATCTACCTGTACACGGAAACGCACTCGTTCGACCTCGCGACGTGGCAGAACGCGAAGATCGCGATGACGCCACAGATCCTGCTGTTCATTGCGTTCTTCCTCGCGTTCGCGGTGAAGGTGCCGATGTGGCCGGTGCACACGTGGCTGCCGGACGCGCACGTGGAAGCGCCGACGGGCGGCTCGGTCGTGCTGGCCGCGATCATGCTGAAGCTCGGCGCGTACGGTTTCCTGCGCTTCTCGCTGCCGATCACGCCTGACGCGAGCCACTTCCTGGCACCCGTCGTGATCACGCTGTCGCTGATCGCGGTGATCTACATCGGCCTCGTCGCGATGGTGCAGGCCGACATGAAGAAGCTGGTCGCGTATTCGTCGATCGCGCACATGGGCTTCGTCACGCTCGGCTTCTTCATCTTCAACCAGCTCGGCGTCGAAGGCGCGATCATCCAGATGATCTCGCACGGCTTCGTGTCGGGCGCGATGTTCCTCTGCATCGGCGTGCTGTACGACCGCGTGCACTCGCGCCAGATCGCCGATTACGGTGGCGTCGTCAACGTGATGCCGAAGTTCGCGGCATTCGCGATGCTGTTCTCGATGGCCAACTGCGGCCTGCCGGGTACGTCGGGTTTCGTCGGCGAGTTCATGGTGATTCTCGCGGCCGTCCAGTACAACTTCTGGATCGCATTCGGCGCGGCATTCACGCTGATCCTCGGCGCGGCCTACACGCTGTGGATGTACAAGCGCGTGTATTTCGGCGCGGTCGCGAACGATCACGTTGCCAAGCTGAAGGACATCGGCCGTCGCGAATTCCTGATGCTGGCCGTGCTCGCCGCGTTCACGCTGCTGATGGGCTTGTATCCGAAGCCTTTCACCGACGTGATGCACGTTTCCGTCGAAAACCTCCTCTCCCACGTCGCGCAGTCGAAGCTGCCGCTGGCCCAGTAATCGCGAGCGGAGGAAATCAAGATCATGAACGCTCCTATGAATGTCCTGTTGCCTGACGCGCTGGTGATGGCCGCCATCGTCGTCGCATGGCTGAACGACACCTTTACCGGTGCTTCCGGCCGCCGCCTGACCTATCTGATCGCGGTCGTCTCGTCGGTCGTCGCCGGCGTGTGGTTCGCGGTCCAGGCGCTCGACCCGCACCAGTACTACTTCTTCTCGAAGATGGTCGTCGTCGACTCGTTCGCGAGCATGATGAAGGCGGTCGTGTCGTTCGGTTTCGCGGTCTCGCTCGTCTATTCGCGCAAGTACCTCGAAGACCGCGACATGTTCCGCGGCGACGTGTTCCTGCTCGGCATGTTCTCGCTGCTCGGTCAGCTGGTCATGGTGTCGGGCAACAACTTCCTGACGCTGTACCTCGGTCTCGAACTGATGTCGCTGTCGCTGTATGCGGTCATCGCGCTGCGTCGCGATGCCGCGCAGTCGAGCGAAGCCGCGATGAAGTACTACGTGCTGGGCGCGCTCGCGTCGGGCTTCGTGCTGTACGGCATCTCGATGCTCTACGGCGCGACCGGCTCGCTCGAGCTCGGCGAAGTGTACAAGGCGGTCGGCGGCAACACCGACGCGGCCGTGCTGATGTTCGGCGTGATCTTCATCGTCGCCGGTATCGCGTTCAAGCTCGGCGCCGTACCGTTCCACATGTGGGTGCCGGACGTCTACCAGGGCGCACCGACCGCGATGACGCTGTTCGTCGGCGGCGGCCCGAAGGTTGCCGCGTTCGCGTGGGGCCTGCGCTTCCTGGTGATGGGCCTGCTGCCGCTCGCGCAGAACTGGCAGACCGCGCTCGTGATCCTGGCCGCGCTGTCGCTGATCGTCGGTAACATCACCGGTATCGTCCAGCGCAACATCAAGCGGATGCTCGCGTACTCGGCGATCTCGAACATGGGCTTCGTGCTGCTCGGCCTGCTCGCGGGCATCGTGAAGGGCGACGCGGCGGCACCGGCGAACGCCTACAGCTCGGCGATGTTCTACGCGATCGTCTACCTGATCACGACGCTCGGCTCGTTCGGCGTGGTGATGCTGCTCGCGCGCCGCGATTTCGAAGCGGAAACGATCGACGACTTCAAGGGCCTCAACAAGCGCAGCCCGGTGTTCGCGTTCGTGATGATGGTCATGATGTTCTCGCTGGCCGGCATCCCGCCGACCGTCGGCTTCTACGCGAAGCTGGCCGTGCTCGAGGCGACCGTCAACGCGGGCCTCACGTGGCTGGCCGTGCTGGCCGTGATCACGTCGTTGTTCGGCGCGTTCTACTACCTGCGCATCGTGAAGCTGATGTACTTCGATGCGCCGCAGGATTCGACGCCGATCTCGGGCGACTTCTGCAAGCGCACGATCCTCGTGCTGAACGGCCTGGCGGTCGTCGTGCTCGGCCTGATCCCGAGCCCGCTGCTGACCGCCTGCCTGCAGGCAATCCGTCACACGCTGCCGCTGTAATGTCGGCAGCCGGCTGGTTCATCGTGCTGTTGGCGCTCGTCTGCGCCAACCTGCCGTTCCTGAACCAACGCCTCTTCGCCGTCGTGCCGTTCGGCGCGACGAAGAAGAACGCGTGGGTGCGGATCGGCGAGCTGATCGTGCTGTACTTCATCGTCGGCGCGCTCGGCTTCTGGCTCGAGTCGCGCGCCGGCAACCGCTTCGAACAGGGCTGGCAGTTTTACGCGATCACGTTCAGTCTGTTCGTCGTGTTCGCGTTTCCCGGCTTCACGTTCCAGTATCTCGTCAAACGACGCTGACGGCTTCGGCCGTCCGTCGTGCTCATCCAGGAGCCGCCGATGGCCGAACTACCCAATCACGACGCCGCACTGACCGAAACCTGCCTCGAGAGCGAGGCAATCTTCGACGGCGCGTTCCTCAAGCTCAAGCGCGATACCGTCCGTCTGCCGGACGGCAAGAAGGCCACGCGCGAGTACGTGCAGCACCCGGGCGCGGTGATGGTGATCCCGCTGTTCGACGACGGCCGCGTATTGATGGAAAGCCAGTATCGCTATCCGATCGGCAAGGTGATGGCCGAATTCCCGGCCGGCAAGCTCGACCCGAACGAAGGCGCGCTCGCGTGCGCGGTGCGCGAACTGCGCGAGGAAACCGGCTACACGGCACGCGAATACGTGTTCCTCGCCCGCATTCACCCGATCATTTCCTATTCGACCGAATTCATCGACCTGTACCTCG
Organism: Burkholderia sp. EMB26; assembly: GCF_024730645.1. Classification (NCBI taxonomy): domain Bacteria; kingdom Pseudomonadati; phylum Pseudomonadota; class Betaproteobacteria; order Burkholderiales; family Burkholderiaceae; genus Burkholderia; species Burkholderia sp. EMB26. The sequence continues at coordinate 2,550,747 of NZ_CP078070.1, read as the reverse complement.
CGCGCGGGCTGACGGCCGGCGAGCGCAAGCTCGACGAAGGCGAATTCCTCGAAACCTTCACCGCGACGCTGGCCGACCTGCAGGAATGGGTGCGCACGGGCCAGATCTCCGACGTGAAGACGATCATCGGCACGATGTGGCTCGACAAGGTGCTGTCCGGCACGTGGCCGCTCGGCCCGGTCGTCACGCCCTGAGTGCAGCGTCAGCGGCGAGCGGGGCACCGCGTTACAATCTGGTGACGCGGCGCACCCGTGCCGCGCGATCGGGATTTAGCACGATCGTTCACAAAATCGTTTTTTGCGCTACACTCGTCACACGCCCTGATTCAGCATGAAGGTCCTCGATTTACAGTGTCCGCACGGTCATCGGTTCGAAGGCTGGTTCGCTTCCGCCGATGAATTCGAAGCGCAGTTGTCCCGCAAGCTGGTCGAATGTCCGGTGTGCGGGACGACCGAGGTCAACCGTCTGCCGTCGGCGCCGCGCCTGAATCTGTCGGGGGCGACGCAGGCCCGGCCGGCCGATCCGCGTGCGCTGCAGGCGCAGGTGATGCGCGCGCTGCGCGAGGTGCTGGAGAAGACCGAGAACGTGGGCGAGCGCTTCGCCGAGGAAGCGCGGCGCATCCATTACAACGAGGCGCCCGCACGCAGCATTCGTGGCGTCACGACGCCGGAAGACGCGCAATCCTTGGTCGAAGAAGGCATCGACGTGATGCCGCTGCCGATTCCTGCCGCGCTGAAAGAACCGCTGCAATGACGTATGCAGTGAGTCCTGGCCGGGCCGGACGGCCGCGGTCAGGAGACACTGCGCATGGATCTGGACTATTCCCCTGCCGACGACGCGTTCCGCGTTGACGTCCGCGCCTGGCTCGAGGCCCACCTGCCTCATGCTCTGCGCGCCAAGGTACTCGATCACAAACGACTCGACCGCGAGGATTTCGCGAGCTGGCACCGGATTCTCGGCCAGCGAGGCTGGTCCGCACCCGCATGGCCGGTCGAATATGGCGGCCCGGGCTGGAACGCGACGCAGCGACACATCTGGGACGAGGAATGCGCGCGGATCGGTGCGCCGACCGTGCTGCCGTTCGGGGTGTCGATGGTCGCGCCGGTTTTGATGAAATACGGCAGCGAAGCGCAGAAGCGCCACTATCTGCCGCGTATTCTCGACGGCTCGGACTGGTGGTGTCAGGGTTACTCGGAGCCGGGTTCCGGATCCGACCTCGCGTCGCTGCGCACGCGCGCCGAGCGCCACGGCGATCACTACGTCGTCAACGGCCAGAAGACCTGGACCACGCTCGGCCAGTACGCCGACATGATGTTCTGCCTCGTGCGCACCGATCCGGCCGCGAAGAAGCAGGAGGGTATCTCGTTCCTGCTGATCGACATGAAGACGCCCGGCATCACGGTGCGTCCGATCGTGATGCTCGACGAAGACCACGAGGTCAACGAGGTGTTCTTCGAGGACGTGAAGGTGCCGGTCGAGAACCTCGTCGGCGACGAGAACCGCGGCTGGACCTACGCGAAATACCTGCTGGGCCACGAGCGCACCGGCATCGCGCGCGTCGGTGCGTCGAAGCGGGAGCTCGCGTTCCTGAAGCGTGTCGCATCGAACCAGCGCAAGAACGGCAAGCCGCTGCTCGCCGATCCCGTGTTCGCCGCGAAGGTCGCGGCGCTCGAAGTCGAGCTGATGGCGCTCGAGGTGACGGTGCTGCGCGTCGTCAGCCGCGAGACGAGCGGCAAGGGGCCCGGCCCCGAAGCATCGATGCTGAAGATCAAGGGCACCGAGGTGCAGCAGGCGCTCACCGAGCTGATGGTCGAGGCGATCGGTCCGCTGGCCGCACCGTTCGACGTGCCGTTCCTCGACGGCGAGCGCGAGCACAGCATCGCGGGCGACGACGATGCGGCGCCGCTCGCCGCGTACTACTTCAATTACCGGAAGACGTCGATCTACGGCGGTTCGAACGAGATCCAGAAGAACATCATCGCGCAGATGATTCTGGGGCTGTGATCAGGGAACGGAGACAACCATGGATTTCAGCTTTACCGATGAGCAGCAGCAGTTCGCCGACGCGCTGCGCCGGTATCTCGGCGAGCAATACGGTTTCGAAGCGCGCCAGGCGATCGTGCGCAGCGATGCCGGCGTATCGGACGCGCAATGGAGCGCATTCACCGAACTCGGGTTGACCGCGTTGCCCGTGCCGGACGCGCAGGGCGGCTTCGGCGGCGGCCCGGTCGACATGCTGGTCGTGATGCAGGAGCTCGGCCGCGCACTCGTGATCGAGCCGTACTGGGCCACGGCAGTCGGCGTCGAGGCGTTGCGGATCGCCGGCTCCGGCGCAGGCGAAGATGCCGCGTTGCTGGAGGCGGTCGCGCAGGGGCACAAGCGCGTGGCGGTCGCGTTCCACGAACCGCGAGCGCGCTACGACCTGTACGCACTCGACACGCATGCGCGCGAGCAGGGCGGCACGTACCGGCTGACCGGCGCGAAGTCGGTGGTTCAGCACGGCGCCCAGGCGCATGCGTGGATCGTGCCTGCGCGGGTCGACGGCGGCGGCATCGGCCTCTTTGTCGTCGAACACGATGCAGCGAACACGAAGGTGGTCGACTACCGGACCATCGATGGCCAGCGTGCCGCGACGATCTCCTTCGACGACACGCCGGCCCGATTGCTGACGGGTGGCGCGCGCGACGCGGCGGCACTCGAGCAGATTGCCGATTACGCGACTTTCCTGCTGTGCGCGGAAGCGGTCGGCGCGCTCGACGAACTCAATCGCGCGACGGTCGAATACACGAAGACGCGCGAGCAGTTCGGCGTGCCGATCGCGCGTTTTCAGGCGCTGCAGCACCGAATGGTCGACATGCTGATCCATGCCGAGCAGGCGCGTTCGCTGACCTATCTCGCGGCGGTGCGCTACGCGAACGGCGACGCCGATGCGCGGCGCAAGGCCGTGTCGGCCGCGAAGGCGCGGGTCGGGTCGGCCGCACGCTTCGTCGGCCAGCAGGCGGTCCAGCTGCACGGCGGCATGGGCGTGACCAACGAGGTGGCCGCCGCGCACCTGTTCAAACGGCTGTCGATCATCGAGACGACACTCGGCGATACCGATCATCACCTCGCCCGCATCGCGGCGCTGCCCGATTTCGCGCAGACCGACGTAGCATGATGGCGACGCGCGAGCGCGCGAGACAAGGAGACTTATCAGTGGGCATCAGTTACGAAGATCTGGTGGTCGGCAGTACCACCGAAGTGGGTCGCTATACGTTCGAGCCTGACGACATCAAGGCGTTCGCGAAGCGCTACGATCCGCAGCCGTTCCATCTCGACGAGGAAGCGGGGAAGGCGTCGCATTTCGGCGGCCTCGTCGCGAGCGGTTGGCATACGTGCTCGGTGTTCATGAGCCTGCTGATCCAGAAGCTCGGACCGGATTCGACCAGCATGGGCTCGCCCGGCATCGATTCGATTCGCTGGCTGAAGCCGGTGCGCGCCGGCGACACGATCACGATGTACCAGAAGGTGCACGACAAGCGCGTGTCGGAGAGCAAGCCCGATCGCGGCATCGTATCGACGGAATGGGTCGGCGTGAACGAAGCCGGCGAGACGGTGATCACCGTGCACACCAAGGTGATTTTCGGGCTGCGCCATCCGGGAGGCGCGAAGATATGACCGACGTGACCTTGCCGCTGATCGCATCGGCGCAGGCGCTGCAGGCGCGGGTCGGCGCGGAGCCGCTCGCGAGCGGCTGGATCGAGATCGACCAGCCGCGCGTCGACGGGTTCGCCGACGCGACCGGCGACCATCAATGGATTCACGTCGACCCCGAGCGCGCGCGGCGCGAGTCGCCGTTCGGCGGACCGATCGCGCACGGGTTCCTGACGCTGTCGCTGATTCCCGCGTTGATGACCGACGCGATGCGCTTCGAGCAGAAGATGGGCGTGAACTACGGGCTGAACCGCGTGCGGTTTTTGAAGCCGGTGCCGGTCGGTGCGCGCGTGCGTGCGCTGTTCGCGGTGAAGGAAACCGCCGACGCTGCGCGTGGCGGCATTCAGGTGACGTGGTCCGTATCGGTGCAGGTCGAGCGCCCCGACGCGCCGCTGCCGGTGTGCGCGGCGGAGTTCATCACGCTGCATTACTTCTGAGGCACGGAGCGGCATGCACGGATGCCGCTCCGCCCGCCGCGTGCGGGTCAGTGCTTCGCGTATTGCGTCGCGCCGAACAGCACCTCGCGCGCCTTGTCGTCCTGCAGCGGCTTGCGCATCGACGCGAGCACCTCGACGCCGCGCTGCACGGCCGGTCGCGCGGCGATCGCCTCGTGCCAGCGCTTCACGTTCGGCAAGGCGTCGAGCACGATGCCCTGGTTCTGCCACGAACGTGTCCACGGGAACGTCGCAATGTCCGCGATCGTGTACGTGTCGCCCGCGAGATACTCGGATTCGCCGAGGCGCTTTTCCATCACGTTGTACAGGCGTTTCGCTTCGTTCGTGTAGCGGTTGACCGCATACTCGATCTTCTCCGGCGCATACAGGCGGAAGTGGTGCGCCTGCCCGAGCATCGGGCCGACACCGCCCATCTGGAACATCAGCCACTCGAGCGTCGCATAGCGTGCGGCCGGATCGGTCGGCAGGAACTTGCCGGTCTTCTCCGCGAGGTAGATCAGGATCGCGCCCGATTCGAACAGCGAGATCGGTTGGCCGCCGGGGCCGTCCGGATCGACGATCGCGGGGATCTTGTTGTTCGGGCTGATCTTCAGGAACGCGGGCTCGAACTGGTCGCCCGCGCCGATATCGATCGGATGGGCACGATATGCGAGGCCCGTTTCCTCGAGCATGATGTGCACCTTGTGGCCATTCGGGGTCGCCCAGCTATAGACGTCGATCATCGTCAACTCCTGTGAGGCTTGCGCGAAAACGGCGCCGGCGGCGCCGCGACAGGCGGTCATTAGAGCATGGATCGACACGGGCTGCTGGCGACGCAAACGCGTGTGCCGACGGGCAGGCAAGGCCGGGCGGGAGATCGCCGTCGGCATTGCGTGCGACGGCGACATGCGCATCGGAGGGACGCGGCGGCGTGGCGTCGGTTCGAAGGCCGACGCGGCGGATCAGCGCTTGTAGCGCGGCGGGCGCTTCTCGAGAAAGGCGGTGATGCCTTCGAGCCCGTCCGCATGATGCAGCGACGCGACGAAATGATCGCGCTCGGTGCCGAGGTGCGCGTCCAGCGGTTGCGCGGTCGCGTCGTCGAGCAACGACTTGATGCGCGTGAGCGCATTCGGCGAGATGCCGGCGAGCGTGTCGGCCCATGCCAGTGCGTCACTCAGTGCCGTGCCGGGCGTGGCGAGCCGGTTGACGACGCCGAGCGCATGCAGGCGTTCGGCGGCAACCGGCTTGCCTTCGAACAGGATCTCGGCCGCGATCGCGCGCGGCAACGCACGGGCGAGAAACCACGAGCCGCCGCCGTCGGGCGTCAGGCCGACGCGCGCATACGACATCACGAATTTCGCATCATGTGCGGCGACGATCAGGTCGCACGCGAGCGCGAGCGAGAAGCCCGCGCCGGCCGCGGCGCCTTCGACGGCTGCGATCACCGGCTTCGTGGCTGCGCGGATCGCCGTTACCCATGCCGCGAGCTGATCGATGCTGTCGGCCTGAAAGGACGGCTCCTTCGAGCGATTCTCGAGCAGCCGGTTCAGGTTGCCGCCTGCGCAGAAGAAGCGGTCGGCACCTGTCAGCACGACGGCGCGAATCGCCGGATCGCGCTCGGCGGTGGCGAGCGCTTCGATGCCGGCCGCGTACATGTCGGGATGCAGCGCGTTGCGCGCGCCGGGATTGGACAGTGTGAGGACGAGCGTCGATTCGCTCTCGGGCGGACGCGAGGCCAGCAGTTCAGCACTCATGGGAGCGTGTCTCCATCGGATGGCGCGGCTGTGACGCCGCGTGTGTCGCGTGGACAGGCGGCGCCGTCGCCACAGCGGCGGTAATGTTGTCATGACGAACGCAAAACTTGCTTTAGACTAGCACGAACGTGCTTTTCAGCGCGATGAATCCCGATGCGGCCGGCGTCGAGGCGGCCGCGCTTCAGCCAGGAAGGAGACTCCGATGCTACAGCTGTGCGGTATCCCGTTGTCCAACTACTACAACAAGGTGAAGTTCGTCCTGCTCGAGCACGACATTCCGTTCGAGGAGTCGGTGTGCGGTTTGCCGATCAGCGATCCGGCGCAGCTTGCCGATTCGCCGCTCGGCAAGATTCCGTTCCTGAAGACCGAAGAGGGCGCGCTGTTCGAGTCGCAGGTGATCGTCGAATACCTGGCGGCGCGCTATCCCGAAAAAGGTATTTTGCCCACAAGCCCGTTCGCGGCCGCGAAGGTGCGCGAACTGGTCGAGACGCTCGAGCTGTATCTCGAATGGATGGCGCGCGAGGTCTATACGGAAGCGTTTTTCGGCGGCAAGGTCAGCGACGGGATGAAGGCGCACGTCGAGAAGCGTCTGCCGCGCGCGATCGATGCCTTCAAGCAGATGACGCGGTTTTCGCCGTATGTGCTCGGCGAATCGTTCGGCCTCGCGGACATGGTGGCGTGGGTCCATCTGCCGGTCATCGGCATGGCGACGAAGGCCATATTCGGCCGCGACTTCCTGCTCGATGCAGGCATCGACTGGAAGGCGCACGCGAAGACGGTGGGTGAGCGCCCGGCCGCGCAACGCGTGGCAGCCGAGCGCAAGGCGTATATCGAAGCGGCGAACGTCGTGCGTTCGTAAGCGTTTCTGACGGGCGGCGTGCGGCCGCCCGTGGCGGTCTTACAGGCGGGCGAGCCGTTCGAGCGCGGAGGCGAGCGTGCTTTCCTGCTTCGCGAAGCAGAAGCGGACGACGCCCGATTCGTGCGGCTCGTGATAGAACGCCGACACCGGAATGGCGGCCACGCCGATCTCCGACGTGAGCCACTTCGAAAATTCCGCTTCGGGCAGGTCGCTGATCGCCGAGTAGTCGACGCACTGAAAGTACGTGCCCGTGCACGGCAGCAGCTTGAAGCGCGTGCGTTCGAGGCCGGCCCGGAAGAAATCGCGCTTGTGCTGATAGAAGCCCGCGAGCGACAGGTACGGCGCCGGGTCGCGCAGGTAGTCGGCGAGCCCGATCTGCATCGGCGTGTTTACCGTGAACACGTTGAACTGGTGGACCTTGCGGAATTCCGCGGTCAGCGCGGCAGGCGCCGCGACGTAACCGACCTTCCAGCCCGTCACGTGATAGGTCTTGCCGAAGCTCGACACGATGAAGCTGCGCGCGGCGAGTTCCGGGTAGCGCGCGACGCTCTCGTGGCGCGCGCCGTCGTAGACCATGTGCTCGTACACCTCGTCGGACAGGATCAGCACGTTGGTGCCGCGCACGATGTCCTCGAGCTTGCGCATGTCGGCCTCGCGCCACACGGTGCCCGTCGGGTTGTGCGGCGTGTTGATCAGTATCATCCGCGTTTTCGGCGTGATCGCGGCCGCGAGGCGGTCGAACGGGATCGCATAGTCGGGCGCCTCCAGCGTGACGAACACCGGCTTGCCGCCCGCGAGCTCGATCGACGGCAGGTAGCTGTCGTAGGTCGGCTCGACGACGATCACTTCGTCGCCCGGATGCACCGCGCACAGGATCGCCGTCAGCAGCGCCTGCGTCGCGCCGGCCGTCACGGTGATTTCGCTGGCCGGATCGTAGCGCCGGCCGTACACCTGCGCGATCTTGTCGGCGATCGCGTCGCGCAGCGGCGCGACGCCGGCCATCGGCGGATACTGGTTGTGCCCGTTGCGCATCGCGGCCGAGACCGCATCGACGATGCGCGGATCGCAATCGAAATCCGGGAAACCCTGGCCGAGGTTCACCGCCCCTTTTTCGGCGGCAAGCGCGCTCATGACCGTGAAGATCGTCGTGCCGACGTTCGGCAGGCGCGAGGGGAAAACGGGCGTCGTTGGCATATCTGAAGGAGCGTTCATCGATACGGTCGAAATCGGGTGGGGCCGTGTGCGTCAGGCTGGCGTGGTCGGGGCGGCCGGCGTCGCGTCGAGCGCGCAGGCCTCGGTAAAGGGAGCGGGCTGCGCGATCCGGAAACCGAAGTCGCGTGCGGTGCGTTTCGCGAGCTTCAGCAGCGCGCGGTCCTTCGACACGAGCCAGTCGGCCTGCGCGGCGCGGGCAAGCTCGAGAAATTTCTGGTCGTCGCGGTCCTTGCACTTCGGCAGCGGCGGCGCGCCGGCGTCGACGGGCGGCGGTTCAACGAGGTTCGCGAGACGGGCGACGGTCGCGAGCGCGGCCGCCTTGTCGATCGCGCGCGACTGGAACTGCGGATAGTCGAGCACGTATTCGAGCTCGGTCAGGCAGCGGCCGTCGATCACGGCGGCCAGCGTGCCGCATTCCAGCGCGGCGCGGATCGGGCGCGTAGCGGGGTCGTCGAATACGAGGATGTCGATCCAGACGTTCGAGTCGAGCACGACGCGGTGCGCGGCATGCGGGGCGAGAGAGCGGCTCATTCGTTACAATCGGTGGTTTTCGTCTGACCGCAAGGCACGGCGTGCCAGCGAGCCTCTATGATAATCGTTCTCTCTCCCGCCAAATCCCTCGACTACGATACGCCCGCGCACGTCCCGTCTTACACGTTGCCTGCATTCGTCGACGACGCGTCGGAACTGATCCGCGGCCTGCGCAAGCTGTCGCCGCAGGACATCGCGACGCTGATGGATATCTCCGATCCGCTCGCGCGCCTGAATTTCCAGCGCTACGCCGACTGGTCGCCGACCTTCACGCCGGCCAACGCGAAGCAGGCCGTGCTGGCGTTCAACGGTGACGTCTACGAGGGTTTCGACGCAAAATCGCTGTCGTCCACCGATCTCGACTATGCGCAGCAGCACGTGCGCGTGCTGTCGGGCCTGTACGGGCTGCTGCGTCCGCTCGACCTGCTGCAGCCGTACCGGCTCGAGATGGGTACGCGGTTCGCGAACGCACGCGGCAAGGATCTGTATGCGTTCTGGGGCGACCGCATCACGCGGGCGCTGAACGAGCAGCTGGAGACGCGCAGCGGCGCCGCACGCGTGCTGGTCAACTGCGCGTCGACCGAATACTTCAAGTCGGTCAAGCCGAAGCTGCTGGCCGCACCGGTCATCACGCCGGTATTCGAGGACTGGAAGGGCGGCCGCTACAAGATCATCAGCTTTCATGCGAAACGCGCGCGCGGCCTGATGGCGCGTTTTGTCGTCGAGAACCGTATCACCGACCCGAAGGCGCTGAAGGCATTCGCGACCGAAGGCTATGCGTTCGATGCGGCGGCGTCGAACGATTCGACTTACGTATATCGCCGGCGCATCGGCGAGTGACCCTGCCGGCCGTTCACGAGACGGCCGGCGCCTGCATGAGGCCGGACAGGCGGTACGCCGCGTGCTTCGGTCAACCGCTTTGCATGGGGCCGGCGTAAGCGCTAAAGCGCTAACGCCGGTCGATAACGGAGAGAGACAGATGACCCTTTCGATCACCAGTAATTTCGACGCAGGCGCCATCGACGTCGTGTCGTGCGAGCGCCCCGACGCGATCCGGCTGCGCGTGCGCGGCGACAATCGGTCGGAGTTCGCGCAATGGTTTTACTACCGCTTGACGGGCGCGCGTGGCGAGCGGTGCGTGATGACGTTCGAGAACGCAGCCGAATGCGCATACCCGTCGGGCTGGCGCAACTATCACGCGGTGGCGAGCTACGACCGGGTCGACTGGTTCCGCGTGCCGACGACGTTCGACGGCAAGACGATGACCATCGACCATACACCCGAGTTCGACAGCATCTACTACGCGTATTTCGAACCGTACTCGGAAGAGCGTCACGCGGCGTTTCTCGGCGCGGTCCAGCAGTTGCCGCAGGCGAGCATCGTCGAGCTCGGCCGCACGGTCGAAGGCCGTCCGATGTCGCTGCTGACGCTCGGCACGCCGGAAACCGACGATGCGCCGAAGAAGAAGGTATGGATCATCGCGCGCCAGCATCCGGGCGAGTCGATGGCCGAGTGGTTCGTCGAAGGCCTGGTCAAGCGGCTGGCGGGATGGGGCGACTGGGCCGGCGATCCGGTGGCGCGCAAGCTCTACGATCGCGTGACGTTCTACATCGTCCCGAACATGAATCCGGACGGCAGCGTGCACGGCAACCTGCGCACCAATGCGGCCGGCGCGAACCTGAACCGCGAGTGGATGGCGCCCGATGCCGAGCGCAGCCCCGAAGTGCTGGCCGTGCGCGATGCGATCCACGCGATCGGCTGCGACATGTTCTTCGACATTCACGGCGACGAGGATCTGCCGTACGTGTTCGTCGCCGGCTCGGAGATGCTGCCGAGCTTTACCGAGCAGCAGGGCAAGGAGCAGGCCGCGTTCATCGACGCGTTCAAGGTCGCCAGCCCCGACTTCCAGACCGAGCATGGCTACGCGGCGAGCAAGTACAAGGAAGATGCGCTGAAGCTCGCGTCGAAGTACATCGGCCATCAGTTCGGCTGCCTGTCGTTGACGCTCGAAATGCCGTTCAAGGACAACGCGAACCTGCCCGACGAGCGCGTCGGCTGGAACGGCGAGCGCAGCGCGGCGCTCGGCGCGGCGATGCTGGCTGCGATCCTGGTGCACGTCGACACGTTCGCGTAAGCGCAGCCGTTCGTCGTCGCATGAAAAAAGCCGGCGCATCTCGTGATGCGCCGGCTTTTTTGCCGCTGTCGTTGCCGCTCCGTCGTATCAGGACTTCTTCGCGGTTTTTTTCTTCACGGCCTTCTTCTGGCCGCTGGATTTCTTCGTCGCGACGGCCTTCTTGCTGCCGGTGCGGCTCGATGCCTTCGCCTTGGCTTTGCCGCGGTGCGACTTGCCCTTGAACTTCTTCGTCGAAGACGACGAGCGTTCGACGCGCGGCTTCAGCGGCGGGACCGGGTCGTTCCAGCTGAACGCGAGCATTTGCTGGCCGACATAGCCGCAACGGAATTTCAGCGGCGTCGGATCGCTGCCGTTGCTGTGGATGCCGAGCCCGTCGACGGTGACGATGTTGTCGACCTTCACGCGCTGCTTGCCCTGGTCGAACGAGTCGTTCCACGGCGTGATGGTCGCATTGCCGCTGTCGAATGCGTTCGGCGCGAACTCGACGCGGTCGAACGCGGTCGACGTACTGGCGATGAAGCTGCCGTGCGCCGCACAATCGGCGGCGAGCGGATCGGCATGCATCTCGTTGACGAATTTGTTGATCAGTTCGGAGCGCTGGTCGAGCAGGTCGGCGAATACCGGAGCGGGAAGCGCAAGCGACAGGCCCGCGATACAGGCTGCCAGCTTGCCGAGCGCCCGGAAAATCCGGAGCGAGGCAGGTGAGCTGTCCATCTGGTTATTGGTGAGGAGCGAAGGAGACATCGGGCACGTATAGATGCCCGATGAAGAACAGGAGTTCAATCTTAGCGTAAAAAAGTTGTGCGGCAGTAGGTGGCGTATTCGGCGCGCGTCGTGGACGGTGCCGCCGGCACATGTGTGCGCCGAGCTGGTCCGGAGGGGAAAGTCAGGCGCGCGGGCCGCCGAGGCGGTAGCGCCGGACGTCGAAGGTCGTGACCCACGCGGGGCGATAGACGGCGATGAGTGCCGTCGCCATGCCGGTGAACCACGCTTCGCCGAGCGCGAGCAGCGCGGTGTTCAGCAGATAGCCGGCCGGAATCACGACGGGCACGCCGTCGGCAAGCGCGAGCTGGACACCGGCCGCCGCAGCGGCGACCGCGACGATCGCGATGGCCGGCGACAGGAAGCCCTGCCCCGTGATGAACGATGCGAGGTTGTGCGGCAGCCACGCGAGCGCGGCGCGTTGCAGCAACGCCGACACGGCGACAGGCAGCGCACCGTAGATCAGATAGGTCAGGCCGATGCCTTGCCACGGCGCGTCGAAGATGACCGCGGCAATCGCCGTGACGGCGCCCATCGCAACCAGGGCGAGCGTCCAGTCGAACAGCGTGACGAGCAGCGTTGCGCCAAGCAGATGCATGACGATGCCGTCTTCGAGCCATGCGTTCGAAGCCCACAGGACCGTGATCGCAGTGACGAGTGCGAGCCACACGTGCTGAAGCGTGGCGTCTTGCAGGCGTACGAACGGGCGATTCCAGATCGCGAGCGCGAGCAGGGCCACGGCGGCGATCCAGCCACCGATGCCAACCCAGAGCGGAAGCGGTGTGAAAAGAAAACCCATGCGTCCATATTACTCGTTGAGCATCAAAGGTGGGAACCGGCGCATGCGCGACCGTCGCAATATCGAGACTGTTTGCCTAGCGTCCGCGCCGGAACCGTGCCGGTGGCTCGGCGGCGAGCGGCAGATCGTGCGTGCCGGCATTCGCGGTAGGCAACGGGTACGGACGGTCATGCCGTTGTGTCCGCAGCGGAACCGGGCCGTGTTCGCCGATGGCCGGCTTGCGGGCGCGGTTGCGGTTCGCCAGCAGCACCTCGAGATGGGGCGACAGCCAGCCGTTGTAGATCGCGACCGCGGCGGCGCGGTTTGCGGCGCCAAGCTGCTGGAAGATGCTCGCGAGGTGGATCTTCACGGTGCCTTCGCTGATGCCGAGCGTACGCGCGATCATCTTGTTCGTGCTGCCCATGTGGACGAACCGCATGATCTGCGCTTGTCGCGGCGACAGGAGGCCGCTCGGCGGGCGGCGGGGCAGCGAGCCGGCGAGCGTCTGGAAATGGGCATCGTGGCGCGCCGTCGCCGTGGACGGTAGCAGGCTGAGGGCGATCGGCGGAATGTAGTGCCCGCCCAGCAGGACGATCTCCAGCGCGCGCACGATGAGGTGCGGCCGCGTGGAATGCGGGATCACGCCCGCGACGCCGTAGTTGAAGAAACGCTGGATGGCTTCGGGCGAGATCTCGTCGACCAGGACGGCGACCGGTGTCGGCGAGCACGCGTTGCCGAGCGCCTGAAGCTCGCTGAGCCGGCCCACGTCGAGCCAGTCGATCGCGAGGAGGTCGAAACGCTGGGTGCGCAGCAGCCGGCGCGCCTGGAAACCGTCAGGCGCATCGTTGATGCTGGCGTGCCGGTCGATCTGCCGCAACAGGGCCTTCAGTCCGTCACGCCGTTCGGCGTCTGAGTTAAGCACCAAGAATCGCATATTCAATCTCCATAAGGTGAGTCATTGACTGCTGTCGGGGGGGATATAAGCTGGCCCCGATAATGACAAAGACCTTACACGATGTCTGCTTGGCTGAAAGGCTTAGGAAAAGTTCGAAATTTTGGGCGACAGAACATCGGACAAGAAAAAAAGCCGCTTCGGCAGGCACCGGAAGCGGCTTTTGGCGGGGCAGGCTGCAGGGCCTGCGGGGGCGAGTCAGTGGAAATGCGGCTGCGCGGGCGACGCGTCTTCCGGCATTTCCGCATGGACGATTTCGCCGAGCGGATCGGCGTACAGCGGCACACCGCAGTCGTCGCAGTATTCGGGTTCGAAGCGGCCCGCGTGCCGGCGGACGTCGGTTACGCCGCATTCCTTCAGCAGGCTTACGATTTCCTCGAGCGGCCCTTCGATCGGCGCTTCGCCTTCGAGCGTCGCGCTGTCGATCGAAACGTCGCCGTTTTCACGGCCGTAGAGCGGCCACACGACGCCGTAGATCACATCGTTGCTGGCACGCCGCGTGAAGCCGACCCGATACTCGTCGATACGGCGTTCGCCGAAGCCGGCGACCACCGCGCGCAACTCCTGCGGCGCTGCACCAAGTGTGTCGAATAGATAACGAATGGCCGTTCGGACGGTGTGTGGACGCACGCGTTCGTCCGCATCGCGACAGGCCGAGTAGTACGCGTCCGGAAGCAGGCATTCGAACTCGCAGCCGGGCAGCGCGATCGACAGGTTCGGGCCGCCCTGTGCCGTCCACTGTTCGAGGCACTGGCCGCGCTCGATACGGCTGCCGTTTTCTTCTTCCTGCCAACGGAACAGCGCCGCGCCGGTCGGCGCGGCGACGACCGCCAGCAGGAAGCGCGGATCGGCCAGGATCGGCGAGGTTTCCGGCAGGTCGCCGAAGCTCAGCTTCGGGGTGTGCTGACCGATCGCCGCATGCGCGAGCTGCTGGGCCAGCCGGTAGGTTTCCACGTGGTGCCGCGGCAGTTGGTCGATGCTGTAGAGGAAGGGAGCAAGCCCGACGAGGGTGCCGTTTGCGAGCACGTGCGCCTGCAGGTGCGTGCGCAGCGCGTCGGTAACGTCGCCCTTCAGTGGGCCCGACGGAATCATATAGCGCGTCCAGGCGAGCACCGGGACGGCGACCAGCAGCGCATCGTACGGTTGGCCGTCGTGGTCGATCACCATCGACTCGCTGTGTGTCTCGGCCATGTCGGCGAGCGCGCCGTAGGCGTCGGGATGATTCTGCTGAAGATGGTCGAGCGCGGCGTCGAGCGTGGTCTGATTGCCGTTGCGGACGATCTTGGCGAGCAGCGCGTCGAGCTTCGCTTCCCAGAAGCGATCCTCGATGCGGCTGCCCGACGCGAAGAGCGCAAGCGACAGACCGACCAGTTTGTCGGCATCGGGGGGGAGGCGTTTGGCGATTCGCTGGCGCATATTAAAGACGTATATAGAAAGAGGCGAAGAACCTCACATTCTAGTCCGTTCTTTGCACCATAAGCGGCCTCGTGCCCAGGCATGGCCGGACGGCCGAATTGCGGCGCTCGTAAAAAAGTTGCTTCAAGCCCCTTGCGCGATCGCCGTGAGCTGCATAGAATCACGCCTCTTTCGCGCTAACGGAAACGCGGCGCGGAAGGAAGGGAAGCAGTGCTGTTGGAGTTCGGAAGTAGCGAGCCTCGGCGGTACGGAAGTTGAGCCCCGCAGTCGCAACGAAGTCGTTCAGAAAGTTGTTGACGAGCTGCGAAACACGGTTCATAATCTCGCTTCTCTGCTGCTGAAAACGCAGCGCTGCTGAGGGGTTCAGATCCCTCGCAGACATGCTCTTTAAAAATTAACAGCCGATAAGTGTGGGCGCTTGATGGCAGCGAGCTGATCCTCGGATCAGATGGCAAAAGTATCAAGAGTCTCACACTAAAGTAAGTCAGGTTTATGAAGTGATTCATATTCCTGTCAGCTTTGAGTGAGCGACCGGTTCTTAACTGAACCGAAAACAGTAACAGGTTTGAACTGAAGAGTTTGATCCTGGCTCAGATTGAACGCTGGCGGCATGCCTTACACATGCAAGTCGAACGGCAGCACGGGTGCTTGCACCTGGTGGCGAGTGGCGAACGGGTGAGTAATACATCGGAACATGTCCTGTAGTGGGGGATAGCCCGGCGAAAGCCGGATTAATACCGCATACGATCCACGGATGAAAGCGGGGGACCTTCGGGCCTCGCGCTATAGGGTTGGCCGATGGCTGATTAGCTAGTTGGTGGGGTAAAGGCCTACCAAGGCGACGATCAGTAGCTGGTCTGAGAGGACGACCAGCCACACTGGGACTGAGACACGGCCCAGACTCCTACGGGAGGCAGCAGTGGGGAATTTTGGACAATGGGCGAAAGCCTGATCCAGCAATGCCGCGTGTGTGAAGAAGGCCTTCGGGTTGTAAAGCACTTTTGTCCGGAAAGAAATCCTTGGCTCTAATACAGTCGGGGGATGACGGTACCGGAAGAATAAGCACCGGCTAACTACGTGCCAGCAGCCGCGGTAATACGTAGGGTGCAAGCGTTAATCGGAATTACTGGGCGTAAAGCGTGCGCAGGCGGTTTGCTAAGACCGATGTGAAATCCCCGGGCTCAACCTGGGAACTGCATTGGTGACTGGCAGGCTAGAGTATGGCAGAGGGGGGTAGAATTCCACGTGTAGCAGTGAAATGCGTAGAGATGTGGAGGAATACCGATGGCGAAGGCAGCCCCCTGGGCCAATACTGACGCTCATGCACGAAAGCGTGGGGAGCAAACAGGATTAGATACCCTGGTAGTCCACGCCCTAAACGATGTCAACTAGTTGTTGGGGATTCATTTCCTTAGTAACGTAGCTAACGCGTGAAGTTGACCGCCTGGGGAGTACGGTCGCAAGATTAAAACTCAAAGGAATTGACGGGGACCCGCACAAGCGGTGGATGATGTGGATTAATTCGATGCAACGCGAAAAACCTTACCTACCCTTGACATGGTCGGAATCCTGCCGAGAGGCGGGAGTGCTCGAAAGAGAACCGGCGCACAGGTGCTGCATGGCTGTCGTCAGCTCGTGTCGTGAGATGTTGGGTTAAGTCCCGCAACGAGCGCAACCCTTGTCCTTAGTTGCTACGCAAGAGCACTCTAAGGAGACTGCCGGTGACAAACCGGAGGAAGGTGGGGATGACGTCAAGTCCTCATGGCCCTTATGGGTAGGGCTTCACACGTCATACAATGGTCGGAACAGAGGGTTGCCAACCCGCGAGGGGGAGCTAATCCCAGAAAACCGATCGTAGTCCGGATTGCACTCTGCAACTCGAGTGCATGAAGCTGGAATCGCTAGTAATCGCGGATCAGCATGCCGCGGTGAATACGTTCCCGGGTCTTGTACACACCGCCCGTCACACCATGGGAGTGGGTTTTACCAGAAGTGGCTAGTCTAACCGCAAGGAGGACGGTCACCACGGTAGGATTCATGACTGGGGTGAAGTCGTAACAAGGTAGCCGTATCGGAAGGTGCGGCTGGATCACCTCCTTTCCAGAGCTATCTCGCGAAGTTGAGCGCTCACGCTTATCGGCTGTAAATTAAAGACAGACTCAGGGGTCTGTAGCTCAGTCGGTTAGAGCACCGTCTTGATAAGGCGGGGGTCGTTGGTTCGAATCCAACCAGACCCACCATTGTCTGGCGGTAGGTACACCTGAGGCAAATCTGTACATGGGGGCATAGCTCAGCTGGGAGAGCACCTGCTTTGCAAGCAGGGGGTCGTCGGTTCGATCCCGTCTGCCTCCACCAATCACCAACGCTAAGGGCTTGGTTCAGACACTGAACCGAGAATTTTGCATTGGCGATTGAGCCAGTCAGAGGATATCAACAGATATCGGCTGTCGTTCTTTAACAATCTGGAAGAAGTAAGTAATTTGGATAGCGGAAGCGTCTTTGAGATGGACGTGAAAACTATCCGGGTTGTGATTGTATCGATGTATCTCAAGATGATTCGAACTCTAAGTTTGACTCAATTGGAATACGGCACAACGCGAGAACTCAACCTGTAGCGACTGTCGATGAGACAGACTCGTTATAGGGTCAAGCGAACAAGTGCATGTGGTGGATGCCTTGGCGATCACAGGCGATGAAGGACGCGGTAGCCTGCGAAAAGCTACGGGGAGCTGGCAAACGAGCTTTGATCCGTAGATGTCCGAATGGGGAAACCCACTCCTTTTGGAGTATCCATGGCTGAATACATAGGCCATGTGAAGCGAACGCGGTGAACTGAAACATCTAAGTAACCGCAGGAAAAGAAATCAACCGAGATTCCCAAAGTAGTGGCGAGCGAAATGGGATGAGCCTTGCACTCTTTATTTGTATTGTTAGCCGAACGCTCTGGAAAGTGCGGCCATAGCAGGTGATAGCCCTGTAGGCGAAAACAGTATGAAAGAACTAGGTGTGCGACAAGTAGGGCGGGACACGTGAAATCCTGTCTGAAGATGGGGGGACCATCCTCCAAGGCTAAATACTCGTGATCGACCGATAGTGAACCAGTACCGTGAGGGAAAGGCGAAAAGAACCCCGGGAGGGGAGTGAAATAGATCCTGAAACCGCATGCATACAAACAGTCGGAGCCTCGCAAGGGGTGACGGCGTACCTTTTGTATAATGGGTCAGCGACTTACGTTCAGTAGCAAGCTTAACCGTATAGGGCAGGCGTAGCGAAAGCGAGTCCGAATAGGGCGTTCAGTTGCTGGGCGTAGACCCGAAACCAGGTGATCTATCCATGGCCAGGATGAAGGTGCGGTAACACGTACTGGAGGTCCGAACCCACTAACGTTGAAAAGTTAGGGGATGAGCTGTGGATAGGGGTGAAAGGCTAAACAAACCTGGAAATAGCTGGTTCTCTCCGAAAACTATTTAGGTAGTGCCTCGTGTCTCACCTTCGGGGGTAGAGCACTGTCATGGTTGGGGGGTCTATTGCAGATTACCCCGCCATAGCAAACTCCGAATACCGAAGAGTGCAATCACGGGAGACAGACATCGGGTGCTAACGTCCGGTGTCAAGAGGGAAACAACCCAGACCGCCAGCTAAGGTCCCCAAATATAGCTAAGTGGGAAACGAAGTGGGAAGGCTAAAACAGTCAGGAGGTTGGCTTAGAAGCAGCCACCCTTTAAAGAAAGCGTAATAGCTCACTGATCGAGTCGTCCTGCGCGGAAGATGTAACGGGGCTAAGCTATATACCGAAGCTGCGGATGCGTGCTTAGCACGCATGGTAGGAGAGCGTTCCGTAAGCCTGCGAAGGTGCCTTGTAAAGGGTGCTGGAGGTATCGGAAGTGCGAATGCTGACATGAGTAGCGATAAAGGGGGTGAAAGGCCCCCTCGCCGTAAGCCCAAGGTTTCCTACGCAACGTTCATCGGCGTAGGGTGAGTCGGCCCCTAAGGCGAGGCAGAAATGCGTAGCTGATGGGAAGCAGGTCAATATTCCTGCACCATTGTTAGATGCGATGGGGGGACGGATCGCGGAAGGTTGTCCGGGTGTTGGAAGTCCCGGTCGCTGCATTGGAGAAGGCGCTTAGGCAAATCCGGGCGCAGGATTCAAGGGTGTGGCGCGAGCTCCTTAGGGAGCGAAGCAATTGGAAGTGGTTCCAAGAAAAGCCTCTAAGCTTCAGTCTAACGATGACCGTACCGCAAACCGACACAGGTGGGCGAGATGAGTATTCTAAGGCGCTTGAGAGAACTCGGGAGAAGGAACTCGGCAAATTGGTACCGTAACTTCGGGATAAGGTACGCCCTTGTAGCTTGACTGGCCTGCGCCAGGAGGGTGAAGGGGTTGCAATAAACTGGTGGCTGCGACTGTTTAATAAAAACACAGCACTCTGCAAACACGAAAGTGGACGTATAGGGTGTGACGCCTGCCCGGTGCCGGAAGATTAAATGATGGGGTGCAAGCTCTTGATTGAAGTCCCGGTAAACGGCGGCCGTAACTATAACGGTCCTAAGGTAGCGAAATTCCTTGTCGGGTAAGTTCCGACCTGCACGAATGGCGTAACGATGGCCACACTGTCTCCTCCCGAGACTCAGCGAAGTTGAAGTGTTTGTGATGATGCAATCTACCCGCGGCTAGACGGAAAGACCCCATGAACCTTTACTGTAGCTTTGCATTGGACTTTGAACCGATCTGTGTAGGATAGGTGGGAGGCTATGAAACCGGAACGCTAGTTTCGGTGGAGCCGTCCTTGAAATACCACCCTGGTTTGTTTGAGGTTCTAACCTTGGCCCGTGATCCGGGTCGGGGACAGTGCATGGTAGGCAGTTTGACTGGGGCGGTCTCCTCCCAAAGCGTAACGGAGGAGTACGAAGGTACGCTAGGTACGGTCGGAAATCGTGCTGATAGTGCAATGGCATAAGCGTGCTTAACTGCGAGACCGACAAGTCGAGCAGGTGCGAAAGCAGGTCATAGTGATCCGGTGGTTCTGTATGGAAGGGCCATCGCTCAACGGATAAAAGGTACTCTGGGGATAACAGGCTGATACCGCCCAAGAGTTCATATCGACGGCGGTGTTTGGCACCTCGATGTCGGCTCATCTCATCCTGGGGCTGTAGCCGGTCCCAAGGGTATGGCTGTTCGCCATTTAAAGAGGTACGTGAGCTGGGTTTAAAACGTCGTGAGACAGTTTGGTCCCTATCTGCCGTGGGCGTTGGATATTTGAAGGGGGCTGCTCCTAGTACGAGAGGACCGGAGTGGACGAACCTCTGGTGTACCGGTTGTCACGCCAGTGGCATCGCCGGGTAGCTATGTTCGGAAGAGATAACCGCTGAAAGCATCTAAGCGGGAAACTCGCCTTAAGATGAGATATCCCTGGGGACTAGATCCCCTTGAAGGGTCGTTCGAGACCAGGACGTTGATAGGTCAGGTGTGTAAGCGCAGTAATGCGTTCAGCTAACTGATACTAATTGCCCGTAAGGCTTGATCCTATAACAAGTCTGCCTTGTAGATCGGCGCCGTGCGCAAGCACTGGCCGCGATCCAGAGCGACAAGTTGGATTCTCGTGTGTGATACACACAACCTAAATTACTGCTTCTTCCCAGATTGGTTCTGTTGGCCACGCCAGCAGAACAACCCCCTTTGCCTGATGACCATAGCGAGTCGGTCCCACCCCTTCCCATCCCGAACAGGACCGTGAAACGACTCTACGCCGATGATAGTGCGGATTCCCGTGTGAAAGTAGGTAATCGTCAGGCTCCCTAAGCCAGAAACCCCCGCCCGAAAGGCGGGGGTTTTTGCATTGGCGTGCCAGAAAAGCGTGCGGCGAAGCGCGAAACGGTATGCGCGCCAGATCAGATCCTCCGGCTCCCGCCACCAAGCCGTCCCCCGAACAAAGTCCCGCGATTTGATACGATCGAACTGTCGTCGACAATGGCATCCGCCGACGTTCGTGTTCGAAACCAGGTTTTGAGGGCAGAGGGCGAGGAATGAATATCGGCGACGCGTCGCGCGAATCCGGGGTCAGCGCAAAAATGATCCGGTACTACGAACAAGTCGGCCTTCTTGCGCCGAGCAAGCGCACCGATGCCGGCTACCGGATCTACGGCGCGGACGAAGTCCATACCCTGCGGTTCATCCGTCAGGCGCGACGGCTCGGCTTTCTCGTCGAGGACATTCGCAAGCTGCTGATGCTCTGGCAGGATCGCTCACGCGCAAGCGCCGAAGTGAAATCGATCGCTCTTGAGCATGTGGCCGAACTCGACAAACGCATCGCAGAGCTAAGCGACATGCGCGACACACTGGCCGACCTCGCCGCGCACTGCCATGGTGACGGACGACCTGAATGCCCGATTTTGGCGCGCCTCGCCGACCCGGCCGATGAACCAAATTAGTGCGTGTTCTCGAGCCTAAAAACAAGCCCTGGAGCAATATCCATTAAAATCAACGGGTTATGTGATGTTCGCCTCAGTCCATTCCAAATGGGAATGGTTGCCATGCAAGTATTTCACTAGCATCTTGGTGCGGCGTCGCTATAATTCGGGATAACCCTATACGGGAAATCCCTGAATCTCGATTCACCAGGGGTCCCTCTTCCTTGGAGAACGTCATGATCGCCTACATCGTCGAAAAGCTGAGCAACTGGTTCGAATCCGCAGAACGTGAGCGCCGTGAGGCTTACCTCGCCACGTCGTCGGACATCGTCCAGCTCGAGAGCCGCATCCGCTCGCTCGAAACCAACGGCTACTCGCTGTAATCGCAGTCCCCGTCAGGTGCCGAGCGGCGCCGAACGATAAGCAAGCCCCGTATTGACGGGGCTTTGTTTTTTTGTGCGTCGGATCTGGCGAAATCGTCGGTGCAGCGCTATGGTATGGACCTGCTTTTCATCCTGAAGGACACGATCATGCGTTTGGGTGTCGATGTGCGTCGCAGTGCCCGCGCGCGTCTCGTTTTGGGCGCGGCTGTGCTCGTCCATGGCCTCGCGGCTGGTGCCGCGACATCGTCCAAACCGCTGGTGCTCGATACGCAGCGCGGTATCCAGGACGGCAAGGGCGGATGGGTGCTGCAGACGGCACCGCTGTCGTCGCAGCCGATCGTCGAGCCGGCAGGCATGCGCGCTCCGGCCGGGCAGGCGCCGAACACGTCGGTTCCATTGTTCGTCGCCCCGTATATCAATGTTCCCGCGTGGGACGGGCAACCCGCCTATCAGCCGAGGCTCGCGCCGCGACCGCAGCCGTAACGGCCGGTCGCCGGATCAGTTGCCGCGGTGCTCGATCTGGCAGCGAGCGCCGCTATCCTGTCCCAGCATCTCGACCAGGTAGGGCAGAACCTCGTTCATGCTCTGGGCGAGCGTATACGGCGGATTGAGGATGAACATCCCGCTGCCGTAGAGGCCCAGCCCGTCGGTCGGCGGATTCGACACCGTCAGCGTCAGGTGCAGCCAGTTGTTCGGCTGCAGGCGCTTCAACTGCTCGGGAAAGCGCTGCGATTCCGTCCGCGTGACCTGCGGATACCAGATGGCATAGCAGCCGGTCGCGAAACGCTTCAGGCATTCCGTCACGCAGCTCACCGTGCGCGCGTAGTCCTTCTTGTCCTCGTAGGACGGATCGATCAGCACGAGTGCACGTCGCGGCGGCGGCGGCAGCAGCGCCTTGATACCTTCGAAGCCGTCACCGGCGAAGATCATCGCGCGTCGCCCCGCATCGCGGAAATTGTGGCGCAGCACATCGATTTCCGTCGTGTGCATTTCGAACAGGCGCATACGATCCTGCTCGCGCATCGATCGCCATGCGATGTACGGTGAACCCGGGTAGAAGTGCAGTTCGCCGTCGTCGTTCAGCGCGCGGACTTCATCCACATAGTCGCCGAGCGCCTCCGGCAGGTTCTTTTCGTTCCACAGTTGGCCGATGCCGGTATCGAATTCCGACGTCTTCGCTGCATAACCGTCGCGCAGCGAGTACACGCCGGCGCCCGCGTGCGTATCGATGTACCAGTACGATTTGTCTTTCTTGTTCAGGTAGCGCAGCAGTTGGACGACGACGGCGTGCTTGAGCACGTCCGCGTGGTTGCCTGCGTGAAAACCGTGACGATAACTGAGCATGGCTGGCTGCCTGAAACGAAGGGTGAATCGATGAAAGCGGGCGATCGTGCGCGGCCGTGAGGCCGCGCGCCGATGCGGCCGCGTATTGTACGCGAGTCGCCTCACTCGTATGCGTCGCCGACCACCGCCTCGATGCGTTGCTTCACATCCGGCGTCAGCTTCGCGGCAACCTCGAGCGCGCGCATGTTGTCGCCGATCTGGTCGATCCGCGATGCACCCGTGATGACCGAACTCACGCGCGGATTCGACAGTACCCACGCGATCGCCAGCTGGCCGGTGCTGCAGCCGAGTTCGGCGGCGATCTCGCCGAGCCGCTCGACGATGTCGTTGGCGGCCCGATCGGTCAGCCGTTCGCGCATCCAGTCGTAGCCCTGCAACTGCGCGCGGCTGCCGGCCGGCACGCCGTTGCGGTACTTGCCGGTGAGCAGCCCCGACGCCAGCGGGCTCCAGGTCGTGAGGCCGAGGCCGTAATCGTCGTAGAGCCGCGCATATTCCTGCTCGACCCGGGTGCGGTGGAACAGGTTGTACTGCGGCTGTTCGACGACCGGCTTGTGCAGATGATGCCGCTCGGCGATCTCGCATGCCGCGCGGATCTCGTCGGCGCTCCATTCCGACGTGCCCCAGTACAGCGCCTTGCCGCGCACGATCATGTCGCTCATCGCCCAGACGGTTTCCTCGATCGGCGTATGGGGATCGGGACGATGGCAATAGACGAGGTCCACATAGTCGAGCTGCAGCCGGCGCAGCGAGCCGTCGATCGCATTCAGCAGGTATTTTCGGTTCAGCGTGTGATACTGGTTCGGGGCTTCCGCGAGCCCCCAGAAGAACTTCGTGGACACGATATAGCTGACGCGCGGCCAGTCGAGCGACTTGAGCGCGTGGCCCATGATTTCCTCGGATTTGCCACCGGCGTAGACCTCGGCGTTATCGAAGAAATTGACGCCCGCATCGCGTGCCGCGGCGAGGCATTCGCGCGCGACCCGCTGATCGACCTGGTTGCCGTATGTCACCCACGACCCGAGGGAAAGCTCGCTGATTTGCAGGCCGGAGCGGCCTAGCCGTCGATAGTGCATGAGAATCTCCTGCTGAACGGAACCGACCTTAAGCTTAGACGTTTTGCACGCGAACGGCGGGGCCGATCGTGCACAATGACGCCTGGCACGCCGCCACGATTTCGCGATGAGCGCGGATGCGGGCGGGCGCGTGTTTTATTCGATCCGATAACGGGAGGAGACGGATATGGCAGCAGATCTGAGCGGCAAGACCGCAGTCGTCACGGGCGCCGCGAGCGGCATCGGCAAGGAAATCGCACTGGAGCTCGCCAAGGCAGGCGCGGCCGTCGCGATCGCCGACCTGAACCAGGACGGCGCGAACGCGGTCGCCGACGAGATCAACAAGGCAGGCGGCAAGGCGATCGGCGTCGCGATGGACGTGACCAACGAGGAAGCCGTAAACACCGGCATCGACAAGGTGGCCGAAGCGTTCGGCTCGGTCGACATCCTCGTGTCGAACGCGGGCATCCAGATCGTCAACCCGATCGAGAACTACTCGTTCGCCGACTGGAAGAAGATGCAGGCGATCCACGTGGACGGCGCGTTCCTGACGACGAAGGCCGCGCTCAAGCACATGTACAAGGACGATCGCGGCGGCGTCGTGATCTACATGGGTTCGGTGCACTCGCACGAAGCGTCGCCGCTGAAGTCGGCGTACGTGACGGCCAAGCACGGTCTGCTCGGCCTGGCGCGCGTGCTGGCAAAGGAAGGCGCGAAGCACAACGTGCGCTCGCACGTCGTGTGTCCGGGCTTCGTGCGCACGCCGCTGGTCGACAAGCAGATTCCGGAGCAGGCGAAGGAGCTCGGCATCAGCGAAGAGGAAGTGATCAAGAAGGTGATGCTCGGCAACACGGTCGACGGCGTGTTCACGACGGTGCAGGACGTCGCGCAGACGGTGCTGTTCCTGTCGGCGTTTCCGAGCGCCGCGCTCACGGGCCAGTCGGTGGTCGTCAGCCACGGCTGGTTCATGCAGTAACGCAGGCAGGCGGCATAGCCGCCCACCGCGCCGAACGGTACAAAAAAACGCGCTCCGTGGAGCGCGTTTTTCATGTCGGCAGGGCGGGCCTGGTGACGGTTGCCGCCCGACGCGGCTTTACTTCAGGACTGCTGCGACCGCATTGGCGACCGCGTCGAGGTTGCGCGTGTTCAGCGCGGCGACGCAAATCCGGCCCGTGCCGACCGCATAGATGCCGAACTCGTCGCGCAGGCGATCGACTTGCGCCGAGGTCAGGCCCGAATACGAGAACATCCCGCGCTGTGCGTTGATGAAGCTGAAATCGCGATCGACGCCGCTTGCCTTCAGGCGCTCGACGAGACCATTGCGCATCGCGCGGATGCGATCGCGCATTTCGCCGAGTTCCTGCACCCACGAAGCGTGCAGTTCCGGCGACGCGAGCACCGCTGCGACCACCGCGCCGCCGTGGGTCGGCGGGTTCGAGTAGTTCGTGCGGATCACGCGCTTCAGTTGCGACAGCACGCGCGTGGCTTCTTCCTTGCTCGACGTGATGATCGACAGCGCGCCGACGCGCTCGCCGTACAGCGAGAACGACTTCGAGAACGACGACGACACGAATGCGTTCAGGTCGGCCGCGGCAAACAGGCGCACGGCAGCGGCATCGGCGTCGATGTTCTCGCCGAAGCCCTGGTAGGCCATGTCGAGGAACGGCACGAGGTTGCGTGCCTTCACGACGTCGACGATCTGTTGCCATTGCGCTTCGGTCAGGTCCACGCCGGTCGGGTTGTGGCAGCACGCGTGCAGCACGACGACCGTGCCTGCCGCGTAGCCGTTCAGCGCCGACAGCATGCCTTCGAAGTTCACGCCGTTGGTGGCCGCGTCGTAATACGGGTAGGCGACGACTTCGAAGCCGGCCGCTTCGAACAGCGCACGGTGGTTTTCCCAGCTCGGATCGCTGATCGCGACCTTCACGTTCGGATTCACGGTGCGCAGGAAATCGGCGCCGATCTTCAGCGCGCCCGTGCCGCCCAGTGCCTGGGCCGTGACCACGCGGCCCGCCGCGATCAGCGGCGAATCGTTGCCGAGCAGCAGCTTCTGCACGGCCGCATCGTAGGCGGCGATCCCGTCGATCGGCAGGTAGCCGCGCGGCAGGCCGGCCTCGACACGTGCCTTCTCCGCTTCGCGCACCGCGCGCAGCAGCGGAATCTTGCCGTCTTCGTTCGTGTACACGCCAACGCCGAGGTTGACCTTGGTCGGACGCGCATCGGCGTTGAAGGCTTCGTTCAGGCCCAGGATCGGGTCGCGGGGAGCAAGCTGGACAGCGGAGAAGAGCGACATGATGATTCGGCAGTAGTGAAAAGAGGGTCAGGCTTTCAGCCGGCGGGACGGGCGCAGCGGACCGCGCCCACGGCGCGACGCCGGAAAGCGCAGCAGCCTGATATTGTAGCGAATTCGCGCTGGCGGGGGCGGTGATTCCGTCGCGTTTCGGCGGCGAATCGCGATTTCGGGCGGCCGTCGCGCGTCAGGAGCCGACAGCAGTTCGCGCGGCCGCGAAGCGCTAGAATGCTTTTTTTGCCCTTGCTCCGGCCGCATTCCATGTCCGAACATCATGCCGAAGTCGGCGACGCGCTCGACGAATCCAAATTCGTCACTTTCGAAGGGTCGCCGTTCCAGCTTTACCAGCCGTATCCGCCCGCGGGCGACCAGCCGACCGCGATCGACACGCTCGTCGAAGGCGTCGGCGATGGCCTTGCCTTCCAGACGCTGCTCGGCGTGACCGGTTCGGGCAAGACCTTCACGATGGCCAACACGATCGCGCGGCTCGGCCGCCCGGCGATCGTGTTCGCGCCGAACAAGACGCTCGCGGCCCAGCTTTACGCGGAGTTCCGCGAGTTCTTCCCGCGCAACGCGGTCGAGTACTTCGTGTCGTACTACGACTACTACCAGCCTGAGGCCTACGTGCCGCAGCGCGACCTGTTCATCGAGAAGGATTCGTCGATCAACGAGCACATCGAACAGATGCGGCTGTCGGCGACGAAGAGCCTGATGGAGCGTCGCGACGTGGTGATCGTTGCGACCGTGTCGGCGATCTACGGTATCGGCAACCCGTCCGAATACCACCAGATGATCCTGACGCTGCGCACGGGCGACAAGCTCGGCCAGCGCGACGTGATCGCGCGGCTGATCGCGATGCAATACACGCGCAACGAGCAGGATTTCCAGCGCGGCACGTTCCGCGTGCGCGGCGACACGATCGACATCTTCCCGGCCGAACATGCGGAAATGGCCGTGCGCGTCGAACTGTTCGACGACGAAGTCGAGACGCTGCAGCTGTTCGATCCGCTGACCGGGCGCGTGCGGCAGAAGATTCCGCGCTTCACCGTGTATCCGTCGTCGCACTACGTGACGCCGCGCGACACCGTGATGCGCGCGGTCGAGACGATCAAGGACGAACTGCGCGAACGGCTCGAGTTCTTCCATCGCGAGGGCAAGCTCGTCGAGGCGCAGCGCCTCGAGCAGCGCACGCGCTTCGATCTCGAGATGCTGCAGGAGCTCGGCTTCTGCAAGGGCATCGAGAACTATTCGCGGCATTTCTCGGGCGCGGCGCCCGGCGATCCGCCGCCGACGCTCGTCGACTACCTGCCGCCCGATGCGCTGATGCTGCTCGACGAATCGCACGTGCTGATCGGCCAGCTCAACGGGATGTACAACGGCGACCGCGCGCGCAAGGAAAACCTCGTCAATTACGGCTTCCGCCTGCCGTCGGCGCTCGACAACCGGCCGCTGAAGTTCCACGAGTTCGAACGCAAGATGCGCCAGGTCGTGTTCGTGTCGGCCACGCCGGCCGATTACGAGAAGCGCGTGACGGGGCAGATCGCCGAGCAGGTCGTGCGACCCACGGGCCTCGTCGATCCGGAAATCGAAGTGCGCCCGGCGAGCTCGCAGGTCGACGACGTGCTGACCGAGATCAACGCCCGCGTGAAGGCCGGCGAGCGCGTGCTGATCACCGTGCTGACGAAGCGCATGGCCGAACAATTGACCGAGTTCCTGGCCGACCATGGCGTCAAGGTGCGTTACCTGCACAGCGACATCGACACGGTCGAGCGCGTCGAGATCATCCGCGACCTGCGGCTCGGCACGTTCGACGTGCTGGTCGGGATCAACCTGCTGCGCGAGGGTCTGGACATTCCCGAAGTGTCGCTCGTCGCGATCCTCGACGCGGACAAGGAAGGCTTCCTGCGCGCCGAGCGCTCGCTGATCCAGACGATCGGCCGCGCCGCGCGGAACGTGAACGGCAAGGCGATCCTCTACGCGGACAACATGACCGAGTCGATGAAGCGCGCGATCGGCGAAACCGAGCGGCGCCGCGCGAAGCAGATCGCCTACAACGAAAAGATGGGCATCACGCCGCGCGGCGTCGTGAAGCGCATCAAGGACATCATCGACGGCGTCTACAACGCCGACGACGCGCGTGCGGAGTTGAAGGAAGCACAGCAGCGCGCGAAATTCGAGGACATGTCGGAAAAGCAACTCGCGAAGGAAATCAAGCGTCTCGAGAAGCAGATGGCCGACTACGCGAAGAACCTCGAATTCGAGAAAGCCGCCGCCACCCGCGACCAGCTTGCCGTGCTGCGCGAACGCGTGTTCGGCGCGAACGTCGGCGACCACATCAGCGGCGGTCGGTAAATCTTTCCAAGCGTCACTGAATCCTTTTGGTAAAGCGCCTGTAAGCCTTGTCGGATCAGGGGTTTACGGCGCTCTCCGTTTGTTCCGAAACGGGTTCGGTGCTAAACTCCGCATGTATTGAGAATAGTTCGCATTAACGTTCTTCGTCGCGTTAGTGTTTCCAGCGGGTGGCCCCGGCGGGTCGCTCGCATGTCGTCAAGATAGTCAGACAAATAACAAGGAGTGTCCATGTTGGGTTCTTCGTTCATCCGCACGACGGTTGCGGTAGCGGCGGCGCTTGCCGCGATGTCGGCCTCGGCGGCCGAGTATCCGATCGGCAAGCAGCAGATCCAGGGCGGCATGGAAATCGGCGCGGTGTACCTGCAGCCGATCACGATGGACCCGGAAGGCATGATGCGCAAGGCGTCGGATTCCGACATTCACCTCGAGGCCGACATCCATGCGGTCAAGAACAACCCGACCGGTTTCGCGGAAGGCGACTGGATGCCGTACCTGCAGGTCACGTACAAGCTGACGAAGCAGGGCGACACGAAGTGGAAGGCCGAAGGCGACCTGATGGGCATGGTCGCGAGCGACGGCCCGCACTACGGCGACAACGTGAAGCTCGCCGGCCCCGGCAAGTATCACCTGACGATGGTCGTCAAGCCGCCGATGCAGTCGGGCCACATGGCGTTCGGTCGCCACGTCGACAAGGAAACGGGCGTGGGCCCGTGGTTCAAGCCCATCACGCTCGAGTACGACTTCCCGTTCGCCGGTATCGGCAAGAAGGGCGGTTACTGATCGGTGGCATCACGAACGGCGCGCTTCGGCGCGCCGTCGGCGTAGAGAACCCAGAATGAAAATTCCCCAGAAAATCGTTACCGCAGCCGCTGCGCTGTGGCTTGCCGGCGCGGCGCATGCGGCCGATCTGCCGACGTTCAAGCTCGAGATGACGGATGGCAAGCTGACGCCCGCCCGCATCGAAGTGCCGGCCGGCCAGCGTTTCAAGATCGAGATCAGGAACACCGGCAAGGGCGCCGCCGAATTCGAGAGCGTGCAGTTGCGCAAGGAGAAGGTGCTCGCGCCGGGCGCCGATTCATTCGTGGTCGTCGCCCCGCTGTCGCCGGGCGAATACAAGTTTTTCGACGATTTCCACCAGCAGGCTCAGGGCGTGATCGTCGCGAAGTAACGCGTTTTATCTGCGCGCGGGCGCGCCAGTCCCTTGCCCCGCGCGTCAGGAGGTATCGATGGGTCAGATCTTGTTCATCGTCTGGCGGGAGAGCGTCGAAGCGCTGCTCGTCGTCGGCATTCTCTATGCATGGCTGAAAAACGGCGACGACGACGCGCGCCGCGGCCTGCCTTTCCTCTGGGCCGGCGTCGCTGTCGGCCTGCTGATGGCCGTCGGCCTCGGCGCCGCGCTGGTCGGGTTCACCGAAGTGTTGTCCGGCGACGCGCAGGACTATTTCCAGACGGCGATGGTGCTGATCGCGTGCGTGCTGATCGTGCAGATGGTGCTGTGGATGCGCCGGCACGGGCGCACGCTGAAGCGCGACATGGAGCAATCGCTGCAGCAAAGCACGCGCGATTCGAACTGGTGGGGCGTCGCCGTGCTGGTCGCGCTCGCGATCGCGCGCGAAGGCAGCGAGACGGTGATCTTCCTGTACGGCCTCGGTTTCGGCCAGTCGGGCCACGTCGACGGCAGCCAGATGCTCGCGGTCGTGATCGGTCTCGGTCTCGCGTTCCTCACGTTCTATCTGCTGCAGCTCGGCGGCAAGTACTTCTCGTGGCGGCATTTCTTCCGCGTCACCGAAGTGATGCTGCTGTTCCTCGGTGCGGGCCTGTTCCAGACCGGCGTCGACAAGCTGATCGACAAGGAAATCCTGCCGCTCGGCATTTCGCAGGTGTGGGATACGTCCGCGATCCTCGATGATTCGGGCACGTTCGGCTCGCTCGTCGCGACGCTGACCGGCTATCGCGCACACCCGGCGCTGACCAACCTGGTGGCCTATGCGGTCTACTGGGCGGTCGTCTGGCTGCTGATGAAGCGCGCGAGCCGCCGTCCGGCCGTTGCTGCGGGTCGCGCGGCATGAGCGTTGTCGCCGCCGTCAAGCCGGGCTGGCTCGCGCAGGCCGGCCAGTGGATGCAGCGCCACGGTGCGCTGATCCGCGGTATCCAGTGGATCGTCGTCGCCGTCTACGCGTTCCTGATCATCGTGCCGGCCGTGTTGCCGCTGCCGGACGATTCCGCGCATCTGTGGAACAACCTCACGCTCATCGCGCAATTCGCGTTCTGGGGCATCTGGTGGCCGTTCGTGCTGCTGTCGATGGTGATGCTCGGACGCGTCTGGTGCGGCGTGCTGTGTCCGGAGGGCGCGCTCACCGAATACGCGAGCAAGTTCGGCCGCGGCGGCCCGATTCCGCGCTGGATCCGGTGGGGCGGCTGGCCGTTCGTCGCGTTCGGCATCACGACGATCTACGGACAGATGGTGAGCGTGTACCAGTACCCGCTCGCGGTGCTGTTCGTGCTCGGCGGCTCGACCGTCGGCGCGATCGTGATCGGCGTGCTGTACGGTCGCGAAAAACGCGTGTGGTGCAAGTACCTGTGCCCGGTCAACGGCGTGTTCGGGCTGCTCGCGCGGCTCGCGCCGATGCGCTACAAGGTCGACGAGGATGCGTGGCGCCGTTCGTACAAGAACGGCGAGCACGGTCATCGCGTGATTCCGATCAACTGCGCACCGCTCGTGCCGTTGCGCAACATGAAGGGTGCGGCGGCCTGCCATATGTGCGGTCGTTGCAGCGGGCATCGCGACGCGATTTCGCTGTCGCTGCGCTCGCCGTCCGACGAGGTCGTGAACCTCGGTGCGGAGCAGGCCAACCCGTGGGACACCGCACTGATTCTCTACGGCCTGCTCGGCGTGGCGATCGGCGCGTTCCACTGGACCGTCAGCCCGTGGTTCGTGCAGATCAAGCAATGGCTCGCGGGCTGGCTGATCGACCACGACATCACGTGGCCGCTCGAGACCAATGCGCCGTGGTTCCTGCTCACGCACTACCCGGATCGCAACGACGTCTTCTCCTGGCTCGATGGCGGGCTGGTCGTCAGCTATATCGTCGGTACCGGGCTCGTGTACGGCACGGCGTTGCTGGTGCTGCTGGCCGGCGCGACGCTGATGCTCGGCCGCTTCGATCGCGTGCGTTTGCATCACCTCGCCCAGGCGCTGATCCCGATCGCGGGTGCGGGCGTGTTCCTCGGACTGTCGGCCACGACGCTGTCGTTGCTGCGCGCCGAGCATGTGCCGCTCGGCTGGGCAACCGATGTGCGCATCGCGATTCTGGTCGGTGCCAACGTGTGGAGCGCGTGGCTCGCGTGGAAGGTGACGGGGCGCTATGCGGCATGGCCGCGCCGGCTCGCGGCATTCGCGTGGTTCGCCGTCGGGCTGGCCGTCGTCGACAGCGCATGGTGGTTGATGTTCTGGGGATTCTGAAGCGGCTTGCATGCCGCTTTCTTCGGCCGTCGTGCGTTGTGCGGCCACATACACGCGGGCCGCATGCCTGGCCCATTCGCGGCTCGAACAAAAAAGCGACACGTCGTTGGACGTGTCGCTTTTTTCTTCCTTGTGCGAGAACCAAAAAAAGTGGCTTGGCTTGCTGCAACGGCTGCTTGAGTGTGTTTGCACGAAGGGGTCTAGATCTCGCGTGCAAGCCGTTACGCTGGCTACTGCCCAACACCTCTCAGGGAGGTGGTCCCCACAATACTCGGTCGTTACTTCGTCAGGATCAGTTTGCCGAGCCGCGTGGCGCGCAACTGATAAGTCTCTCCGTTATGCGCGATGCTGATGTGGCTCTGGCCTTGCAGCAGCGTATCGCTGTTGACGACCCGCGTGCCTGCATCGCGGTTGCCGGCGGGTTTCGCCGGCGTGGTGACCGCTGCCGTCTTCTGACGGCTGCTGGCTGCGGTGCCGGTCGTGCGGCGCAGGGTCAGCGTGGGCGGGCGCATGGTGTCGGTCATTCGGTTTGATCGGTGACTGTCGATACGATGGAATGAATTCTAAATGATAACTATTCCCATTTACAAAAACTCTTTATCGATCGAAATGCCGAGACTGATAGCTTGAATCAAAAGCGGCGGCCCGCAGGCCGCCGCCGGGTTCAGTGCAGCGGATCAGGGTCCTTGCGCCCCTGCGCGTATTCGCGGATCAGGCGAACGGTGTCGATGTCCGACGTGCGGTATGCCTCCTTGACGATCCCGTGCGTCTGCCGCGCTTCTTCGCTGTCGTCCGTGACCGTCAGCGTCGTGCGGTACTCGAAACGCAGGAACAGTTCGCGGTCGTCGCGCTCTTCGATCGTCATCGTCAGCGAGCCGCCGATCTCGCCGTCGGCCGCGCGGATGTCGTAGCGGACCTGCTGATTCGGCGTGAACGTCACGTGGTCGCGCACGGTCGCGTGGCCGTAATGCAGTTCGCGTTCGAGCGTCGTGTCGGTGCGTTCGTGAATGACGCAGCTGTCGAGGCCGATCACGAACAGTTGCGGCTGCTCCGCACGCAGCACGAGGCCTTCCCAGAGCTGGTCGCGGGTGAGGGTCGGCACGCCCGGATCGTCGGAGTTGATCTGGATCAGATGTTCGAAGTTCAAGGGGACGGGTTCCTTCTGGTGGCGGGTGGCCACATGGTTCAAGAACTTATTGTGACGCAAAACCACCGGCTTCGCGGCACCTGCGACCCCGATCCGGTTCACGCTTCGATGCGACCCATGCGACCGGTCTGGTAGTCGACGACGGCCTGCCGGATCTCCTCCTCGGTATTCATCACGAACGGGCCGTAACGGACGATCGGTTCGTTGAGCGGCACGCCGCCGATCAGCAACAGGTCGAGCGACGTGTCGCCGGCAGCGAACGTGACGGTGTCGCCGTCGTCGCCGTAGACGACCATGTGCCGTGCGTCCACAGCCTGCCTGTCGGGCCCGTAGCGGCCCGTTCCGTCGATCGGATAGGCGAACACGCGATAACCGGCCGGCACGGGCTGCGTGACCGTTGCGCCGGGCTCCAGTGTGAAATGCTGGTAGAGGATCGGTGTGCGCGTCTCGATCGCGGCCTGGACGCCGAATGCTTCGCCGGCGATGACGCGCACGCGTGCGCGCCCGTCCGGCGACGTCGCGGTCGGAATGCGGGCGGCCGGGATCTCCTGGTAGCGCGGTGCGATCATCTTGTCGCGCCGCGGCAGGTTGACCCACAGCTGGAAGCCGTGGGAACGTCCGCCTGCCTGCGCGAACGCCGGGTCCGGCATCTCGCTGTGCACGACGCCGGCGCCGGCC
Organism: Burkholderia sp. EMB26; assembly: GCF_024730645.1. Taxonomy (NCBI): domain Bacteria; kingdom Pseudomonadati; phylum Pseudomonadota; class Betaproteobacteria; order Burkholderiales; family Burkholderiaceae; genus Burkholderia; species Burkholderia sp. EMB26. The sequence goes on along the minus strand of NZ_CP078070.1, from coordinate 2,517,105 downwards.
GTCATCCATTGCACGTCGCCGGGGCCGAGCGTGCCGGCATGGCCGGACGAGTCGCGATGGCGGAAGCGTCCGTCCAGCGCGTAGGTCACGGTCTCGAAGCCGCGATGCGGATGGTCGGGCGCGCCCACGGCTTCGCCGGGCGCGTAGTCGACCGGGCCCATTTCATCGAGCAGCAGGAACGGATCGAAGTCCATCAGCAGCCGTGTCGGGAACGGACGGTGAACCACGAAACCGCCGCCTTCGGTGGTGCGAAGCGCGGGGTAGGTACGATCAAGCGAGCGAGCGGTGGTCATGGGAAGCCCTCGAAATCATCGGAATAGCGTTATTTTTGAAACATAGCGCTATTATATTGGGCGTTTTACCGTCCGATTTGCGGCCGTTCGCAATGGATTGTTCTGAAATTGGAACGATGAGATGAATATCGATGCACATAACCTGAACGACCTGATGTACTTCTCGCAGGTCGTCGAACATGGCGGCTTCTCGGCCGCCGAGCGCGTGCTGGGCATCTCGAAATCGCGTCTGTCGCGGCGCCTGACCGAGCTGGAGGCCGCGCTCGGCGTGCGCCTGCTGCAGCGTTCGACGCGCAAGCTCGCGCTGACCGAGGCGGGGGAGCTGTTCTACCAGCACTGCCAGGCGATGCTCGCCGAAGCGCAGGCCGCGATGAACGCGGTGCAGCAGCTGCGCGCGTCGCCGCGCGGCTCGGTGCGCGTCAGCGTGCCGGTGACGCTGTCGCAGACGATGCTGTCGCGCATCCTGCCCGAATTCCTGCGCCGCTATCCCGAGGTCAAGGTGCATGTCCGCGTGACGAATCGCGTGATCGACCTGTTTGAGGATTCGATCGACGTCGCGTTGCGCGTGCGCTCGGAGCCGCCGCAGAACGCCAACATCGTCGTGCGGCCGCTGTGGCGCACCGAGCAGATGCTGGTCGGTGCGCCGAGCCTGCTGAGCCAGAATGCGCCGCCGCTGGCGCCGGACGACCTGACCGGCTTCGAGACGCTCGATACGCCGAGCGTCGACGGCCGGCACGTATTCAACCTGATCGCGCCGGACGGGACGCGCCACGTGCACGAGCATGATCCGCGGCTCGTGACGGCCGACCTGATGACGATCCGCGAGGCCGTGCTCGACGGCCTCGGCATCGCCGCGCTGCCGGAGATGATGTACGGCAACGCGCTGCGCGCGGGGCAACTGTCGCCCGTGATGCCGGGCTGGACGCTGCCGGTGCCGCAGTTGTATGCGGTGTTCGTGTCGCGCCAAGGGATGCCGCCCGCAGTACGTGCGTTCGTCGATTACCTGGTCGAGAAGCTCGACCACGGCGCGTACAAGGAGCCCGGCTGCCCTGAGCGCGCAAAGAAGGAAGCGGCGGTCGATGTTTCGGCGACCTGAACACGGCGTGTACGACGACGCAAATTTGTTTTGTCATTGAAGCGTCGCCTGCAATCGCAAGTTTCAATCGCCGGAACCTTGAATGCGTGCGCGGGCGGGCCTATATTGAAATCCCATTTCGTGAAGGAAGTTCTGAGCGAAATCAGGTGGCCGCATATATTGCGAGCCAGATAGGGCAGAACGCGCAGTCCGTGCAGACCACGGCAGAGTCGCATTTGCGTTGCTCGAGGCGCAACCGATACCGCCAAAGAGCCCGCCGCCCGAAGGCGCCCGCGTGCGCATGAAAAAAGGCCTTCATCTGGCGATGAAGGCCTTTTACTTTGTGTACGGCCGGTTAGGTGCGGCCGGCTAGGTGCGGCCGGCCAAGTGCGCCGTTGCTGCCGGCAACTGCGGGGCGTGCGCGCGTTACTTCGCTTTTGCGCCCGGCTCCGTCACGAAGCCGAGCTTCGTCAAGCCGCCTGCCTGCGCATCCGACATCACTTCCGCGACGTGCTCGTACGCGACCTTGCGGTCGGCGCGCAGGTGCAACTCGGGCTGCGGCGTGCGTTTCGCGGCTTCCGCGATCCGTGCCTGCAGTTGTTCGCGCGTGACCGTGTGGTCATCCCACAGGATCGTGCCGTCGCCCTGGATCGCGACGTCGACGGTCTGCGGCTTTTCGTCGACGGGCTGGCTGCTGGCGTGCGGCAGGTCGATCTTCACCGCATGCTGCATCGCCGGGATCGTCACGAGGAAAATGATCAGGAGTACGAGCATGACGTCGACGAGCGGCGTCATGTTGATCTCGCTCATCACGGCATCGTCGTCATCGTCGCTGAAACCGGTGTTCATGGCCATGGTTCACCTCGTCTCAGCTGGCGGCGCGCGAGGCGAGACGCAGGCCGTCGCGCGTCGACGACGACGCGAGGCTCGCGCCCGTCACGAAGTACGCGTGCAGACCGTGCGCGAAGCGGCGCAGCTTGCTGACGACACCCTTGTTCGCACGGGTCAGCGCGTTGTAGCCGAGCACCGCCGGAATCGCGACGAACAGGCCGAAGGCCGTCATGATCAGCGATTCGCCGACCGGGCCCGCGACCTGGTCGATCGACGTCTGGCCGGTGGCGCCGATCGCGAGCAGCGCGTGATAGATGCCCCACACCGTGCCGAACAGGCCGACGAACGGCGCGGTGCTGCCGACCGATGCGAGGATCGCGAGGCCGCTCTGCATGCGCGAGATGCCTTCGTCCATCGTGTCCTTCAGGCAGCGCGTGACCCAGTCCGACACGTCCATGCGATCGTGCAGGTGCGGTTGCGTCTGGTGGTGATGGTCGGCGGCTTCCTTGCCCGACAGCGCGAGCGCGAGGAACGGGTTGTCGTTCGGCGTCGATGCGGCGAGGCCGAGCTTCTTGATGCCGTCGTCGAAATTGTCGGAATGCCAGAAAGCCTGTTCGGCGTTCTTCGTGAGGCGGTTCAGGCGGATCACGTTCCAGCCCTTGATGACGATCACGATCCACGACAGGACCGACATCACGAGCAGCGTGATCGCAATGGCGCGCGTGACGAAATCACCTTGCGCCCAGACGTGCGCGATACCGTAGCTTTGCATTTTTTGTTTCCTTTGAATCTTCCGGATGAGGCAGGTTAGTCGGTGAGCCCGAAGCTGTAGGGCTGTGTGCGGGCGGCGCGGATCGCCTGGCCGTTCTCGATGTACGGACGGCAGGTGGTCGAGCGCATCGCGTCGAGTGCGGCATCGTCGAGGCGCGGATAGCCGCTGCTCTTCTGCAGATCGATGCTTTCGATCTTGCCGGTCACGCCGACGACGAAGTGAACATAGGCGGTGCCCGATTCGCCGCGGCGGCGCGACATCGACGGATAGTCGGGCTTCACGAAGTTGCATTGGAGCGTCGGCACGTTCTTCGGCGCGCTGACCTGCATCGTTTCGCGCGCCGGGCCCGGCGTGGCGGCCGGTGCGGCGGGAGCGGGCGCGGCGGGCGCCGGTGTCGGATCGGCGGCGGGAGCGGGTGTAGGCGACGGGGCGGGCGAGGGCGCAACCGGCTGCGGGGTCGGCTTCGCCGCCTTCTGCACCGGCTTCGGTTCGACCTTCGGCTTCACGCGCGGCACCGGCTTCGGCGGCGCGGGCTGCGGGATCGACTCGGCCGCGACCTGCTGCGCGATCGGCGCGGGCGTGATGAGCTGCGCGGTGATCGTCTGGACCTCGACCGATTTCGGCGGCGGCGCGTTGCGATGGAGCCACGCGGCCGTCAGCATGATCGCGTGTGCGGCAAGCACACCGACCGCGACGACGATCACTCGGGGATTCATACGTGGTGCAGCCGGCATGGCGCCGGCAGGAGCGAGATGCGAAGCCTGCATGTTAGCTTGAAAGAACGACGTCGCACCCGGGGCGCGGCGGGTGAATCGGCATCACTTGCGGAAAATCAGCAGCGAGATGCAAACGGTGGTTACGAATCCGATCAGCAATTCCATCACAGGCTCCTTGACAGGTAAGCCGTTGGCTCGCGCGGACGGTGGCTTGCTGACGGTCAAAACAAAAAATGCGGCCTGGGCCGCATGCGCACGCTCGGCGCCGCTCAGGCCGCCTTGCGGTCGTAGAACGTGACCGGGATCGGATGCGCATGATGCTCGACGCCGCACCGGCTCGCGCAGACGCCTTGCTCGGCCATGAGGTCGCGTACGGACTCCTCGCACTTGCCGCAGCACGTGGCCACGCCGAGCTCGAACTGGAGTTCATCGAAAGAGTTCACGCCCTCGGCGAGGGACGCGCGAATCTTGCGATCGGAAACAGACTTGCACACGCAGACGATCATGATGAGTTGCGATAGCTAACGTTAATGCGAATTATTATCATTAATTTTGCGGGTGTTGACAAGCCTGGGTCGGGCTTTTTTTAAGGTCATCGGACCCTTGAAACGGCGGGGCGGTCAGGCCGCCGAGAGCGTCCGGCGTGCCGGCCCCCGTGTCAGGCGGTCGCGCAGGCGCGCGCGTTCGGCGAGGAAATGGTGACGGATTCGACCGGCGCGTCGAGGCCGAGCAGCGTCGAGGCGAGCGCGCGTAGCTGCAGACCGTCGCTGGTCGAGCAGAAACGCGGCGGCGCGGCGTGCGTGCCGGCCGGGGCGCGCAGCCCGCGTTCGTCGAGGACCCGCGCAAGCTGGCGGGCGATGGCGTCGCTCGTGTCGACGATCGTCAGGCGCTCGCCAACAAGGTCACGAATCGTTTCTGTGAAGAACGGGTAGTGCGTGCAGCCGAGTACCAGCGTATCGGCGCCGTCGTCGAGCATCGGCTGGATGTAACGCTCGAGCAGCGCGCGCAACGCGGGCGAGTTCGTGTCGCCGCGTTCGATCGCTTCGACGAGCCCGTGGCCGGGTTGGCAGATGAAGCGGCGGCCGGCGCCGTAGCGGTCGAGCAGCGCCTGGAAGCGCGGGCTGTTCAACGTCGATTGCGTGGCGAGGACGCCCGCGACGCCGGTCGCGGACAGCGCGGCGGCCGGCTTGATGCCCGGCTCGACACCGACGAGCGGGATCGACAGGCGTTCGCGGATGGCCGCGATCGCCCGGGCCGTTGCCGTGTTGCATGCGATGACGAGCGCTTTCGCGCCTTCGCGGGCGAGCCACTCGCCGATGGCCAGCGTGCGTTCCGTAATGAAGGCTTCGTCGCGCGGGCCGTACGGCGCGTGGTGCGAGTCGGCGACGTAGACGAACGATTCGTCGGGCAGGTGCGCGCGCGCGGCGCGCAGCACCGACAGGCCGCCGAGCCCCGAGTCGAAGATGCCGACAGGGGCGGCGGCGCGCAGCGCGGTAGCGTCGGACGGGTTCGTCATCGTCAGGCGGGCGGCAGGCTGGCAGGCGGCGCGATTACTCGGGCGAACCCATCATCGTTTGCTGATAGTTCTGCAGGCCGACCTTGCCGATCAGGTCGATCTGCGTTTCGAGCCAGTCGATGTGCTCTTCGGTGTCGTCGAGGATCTTTTCGAAGATCTCGCGCGACACGTAGTCGCGCACCGATTCGCAGTAGGCGATCGCTTCCTTGCAGGTGGACTGCGAGATCTGCTCGAGCTTCAGGTCGCACTTCAGGATCTCTTCGGTTTCCTCGCCGACGAGCAGCTTGTGCAGGTCCTGCAGGTTCGGCAGGCCGTCGAGCATGAACACGCGCTCGATCAGCCAGTCGGCGTGCTTCATTTCGCCGATCGACTCGTCGTATTCGTGCTTGCCGAGCTTGTCGAGGCCCCAGTGCTTGTACATGCGCGCATGCAGGAAGTACTGGTTGATCGCCGTGAGTTCATTCTTCAGTTGGGCGTTCAGATATTCGATGACTTTCTTGTCGCCTTGCATGGCTGTTTCCTTGTTCAGTGGGGCTTCAGAAACCGAACGATAATCGCTCGAACGAGAAAAGCCAAGCCTCGAAGCCTTGTCGGGCCTGCCTTTTGCGTGTAATGAGAATCAGCCTCGAATAACCGGCCGAACACAATAATGAGAATGAGAAGTAAAAAGGCCGGACTCCCGTCCGGCCTTTCGTTCGATCGCGCTTAAGCGGTGGCGACCGGGATCTTGCCGATCTTCGCCTGCCATTCCTTCGGACCCGTCTGGTGCACCGACGTGCCCGACGAATCGACGGCGACCGTCACCGGCATGTCCTGCACGTCGAACTCGTAGATCGCTTCCATGCCGAGGTCTTCGAACGCGAGCACCTTCGCGCCGCGGATCGCCTTCGACACGAGGTAGGCCGCGCCGCCGACCGCCATCAGGTAGGCCGCCTTGTGCTTCTTGATCGCGTCGATCGCGACCGGGCCGCGTTCGGCCTTGCCGACCATCGAGATCAGACCCGTCTGAGCGAGCATCGTCTCGGTGAACTTGTCCATGCGCGTGGCCGTCGTCGGGCCGGCCGGGCCGACCACTTCGTCACGCACCGGATCGACCGGGCCGACGTAGTAGATCACGCGGTTCGTGAAGTCGACCGGCAGCTTCTCGCCCTTCGCGAGCATGTCGGCGATGCGCTTGTGCGCGGCGTCGCGGCCGGTGAGCATCTTGCCCGACAGCAGCAGCGTCTGGCCCGGCGTCCAGCTCGCGACTTCTTCCGGCGTCAGCGTGTTCAGGTCGACGCGCTTGCTGGTTTCCGTGTTCGGTTCCCACTGCACCTTCGGCCAGGCGTCGAGCGACGGCGCTTCCAGCTTGGCCGGGCCCGAGCCGTCGAGCACGAAGTGCGCGTGGCGCGTGGCCGCGCAATTCGGGATCAGTGCGACCGGCTTCGAGGCCGCGTGCGTCGGCGCCGCCATGATCTTCACGTCGAGCACGGTCGCGAGGCCGCCGAGGCCCTGCGCGCCGATGCCGAGCGCGTTGACCTTCTCGTGCAGTTCGACACGCAGTTCCTCGATCCAGTCCTTCGGGCCGCGCGCGATGATTTCCTGGATGTCGATCGGCTCCATCAGCGATTCCTTCGCCATCAGCATCGCCTTCTCGGCGGTGCCGCCGATGCCGATCCCGAGCATGCCCGGCGGGCACCAGCCGGCGCCCATCGTCGGGACCGTCTTCAGCACCCAGTCGACGATCGAATCGGACGGGTTCAGCATCACGAACTTCGACTTGTTCTCCGAGCCGCCGCCCTTCGCGGCGACCTGCACGTCGACCTTGTCGCCCGGCACGATCTCGTAGTGGATCACGGCCGGCGTGTTGTCCTTGGTGTTCTTGCGGGCGCCTTCCGGCGGATTGACGATCGACGCGCGCAGCACGTTGTCCGGGTGCGTGTAGCCGCGGCGCACACCTTCGTTGATCATGTCGGTGAGGCCCATCGTCGCGCCGTCCCAGCGCACGTCCATGCCGACCTTCACGAAGATCGTGACGATGCCGGTGTCCTGGCAGATCGGGCGGCGGCCTTCCGCGCACATGCGGCTGTTCGTGAGGATCTGCGCGATCGCGTCCTTCGCCGCCGGACTCTCTTCCAGCTCGTACGCGCGGCCGAGGGCCTGGATGTAGTCGAGCGGGTGGTAGTAGCTGATGTACTGCAGCGAATCCGCGATGCTCTGGATCAGGTCTTCCTGTTTGATGACGGTCATGGCTGAGACTCTGTGGGGACAGTGGGGAATATGTTGCCGACGGTTCAGGCCGCCGGTCGGGACGCCGCGGGTGCGTGCGCCTCGTGGAAATGGGCCGGGTGCGTGTGCGTCGTCAGGCGATCGACCCACGCCATCACGAGCGCCGACACGAGGAACGACACGTGGATGATCACCTGCCACATGATCGCGTGCGTCGTGTGCTGGTCGGGGTTGATGAAGGTCTTCAGCAGATGGATCGACGAAATGCTGATCAGCGCCATCGACAGCTTGACCTTCAGCACGCCCGCGTTCACGTGGTCGAGCCATTCGGGCTCGTCGGGATGGCCCTCGATGCCGAGCCGCGACACGAACGTTTCATACCCGCCGACGATCACCATGATCAGCAGGTTCGAGATCATCACCACGTCGATCAGGCCGAGCACGGCGAGCATCACGCTGATTTCGTCGAGGCCCGTCGCATGCGACAGCAGGTGCCACACTTCTTTCAGGAACAGGAACACGTAGACGGCCTGCGCGACGATCAGGCCCAGATAGAGCGGAACCTGGAGCCAGCGGCTCATGAAAATCAGCGCGGGGAGGGGGCGAAGCGGGCGACGGCCGGGATGGCCGGGCGAGTGCGGGGCGGACATGTCGGGGTACGGGCGCGGTGCGCAGGTATCGGGGGTAATCTTGAAAAGGCGCGCTATTGTAACGCGTCGGCCGGCGCGACTGCAGCGACGCGCCGGCACGCCCGGGGACGGATCAGGAGGCCGCGGCCGGCACGCGTTTCACGCGCAGGCTCGCGAGCACGATGCCGGCGACGACGCACGCGAGCGCGACGCCGTGCGCGAGCGTCGGGCGCTCCCCGAGGAACGCGATGCCGTACGCGGCCGCGGCGATCGGCAGCACCGCGCTGAACACGCCGGCGAGGCTGCCCGGCACGTGCCGGATGCCCTTCATCCACAGCCAGAACGAGAAGATGCTGGCCGATAGTCCGTACCAGACGACGAGCGCCCAGGTGCCGGCCGGCACGCTCGCGTAATCGAAGTGCCACAGCGCGGTCGCGCCGAGCGGCAGCATCAGGAACAGGCCGAACAGGTGCGTGTACGCGCAGATGTCGATCGGTGCGAGCGTCTGCGTGAGCCGGCGCGACAGGATCACGTAGATCGATTCGCAGCACACCGCGCCGAGGATCAGCAGGTTGCCGGTGAGCGAGCCGGACGCGTCGCCTGGCGTGCCGTGACCGGATGCGCTGCCGTTGGCGAGATTGATCGTCACGACGCCGACGATCGCGAGCGCGATCGACACGAGCGCACGGCCGTTCGGTTTTTCACGCAGGATCAGCCATGCGAACAGCGCGACGATCGCCGGGATCGTGCTCGTGATGACGCCCGCGGCCACCGCGCTCGTGCGCTGCACGCCGTTGAGCATCAGCAGCGTGAACATGAAGGTGCCGAAGAAGGCCTGCAGGAACAGGTTCAGCCATTCGCCGCGCTTGACCGCACGCATCTTCACGGGGCTGAACAGCGGCCACAGCACGGCGATCGCGATCACGAAGCGCAGCGTGGCGAGGATGGCGACGGGAACGAATGCAACGATGGATTTACCGATACCGACGTTGCTGCCGACGAACAGCATCGACAGGATGAGGAAGAGGGCGTAGCGATTCAAGCTGGAATCCGGAAGGCGAGTTCAGTTAGGATTGTAGGGTCGCGGTTGTAACAGCGTAAAGCTGACCTCGATGCGCGCCGCCCGGTGCACGAAACGGCCATGCCGCGTAAGTGACGGGTAAGTTGGAGCGCTTATCGTGGAAACCGCCGGGCCGCGGGTCACGTTCGCGTGATGTGGTGCGGTGCAGCATCGTGCGCAGGCCTTCGCGGTCGCGTGCGGGTGGTGGGAGACAGCGGCGCGCAGGCGCCGGCCAAGACGACGCGCGGCGCGCACGATCGCGCCGCCATGCAGAGGATTCATGTTCACCAAGGGGTAGTCGATGTCTGCGATTGAATCGGTTCTTCACGAAACCCGTCAGTTCGCGCCGCCCGCGGCGCTCGAGAAGACGGCGACCATTTCCGGCATGCCGGCCTACCGCGCGCTCGTCGCCGAGGCCGAGCAGGATTACGAAGGCTTCTGGGCGCGTCTCGCGCGCGAAGGCCTCACGTGGCACAAGCCGTTCACGAAGGTGCTCGACGAGCGCAACGCGCCGTTCTACACTTGGTTCGACGATGGCGAGCTGAACGCGTCGTACAACTGTCTCGATCGTCACGTCGAAGCCGGCCACGGCGAGCGCGTCGCGGTGATCTTCGAGGCCGACGACGGCACCGTCACCCGCGTCACCTATGCCGATCTCCTCGCGCGCGTATCGCGCTTCGCCAATGCGCTGAAGAAACGCGGGATCGGCAAGGGCGATCGCGTCGTCATCTACATTCCGATGTCGATCGAAGGCATCGTCGCGATGCAGGCCTGCGCGCGCATCGGCGCGACCCACTCGGTCGTGTTCGGCGGCTTCTCCGCGAAATCGCTGAACGAGCGGCTCGTCGACGTCGGCGCGGTCGCGCTGATCACCGCCGACGAGCAGGCGCGCGGCGGCAAGACGCTGCCGCTCAAGAGCATCGCCGACGAGGCGATCGCGCTGGGCGGCTGCGAAGCGGTCAAGAGCGTGATCGTCTATCGCCGCACCGGCGGCAAGATCGACTGGCATGCAGACCGCGACCTGTGGATGCACGAGTTGGTGGACGGCGAATCCGACCGCTGCGAGCCGACCTGGGTCGGCGCCGAGCATCCGCTGTTCATCCTGTATACGTCGGGCTCGACCGGCAAGCCGAAGGGCGTGCAGCACAGCACGGGCGGCTACCTGCTGTGGGCCGCGCAGACGATGAAGTGGACGTTCGACTGGAAACCCGACGACGTGTTCTGGTGCACGGCCGACATCGGCTGGGTCACGGGCCACACGTACATCACCTACGGCCCGCTCGCATGCGGCGGCACGCAGGTCGTGTTCGAAGGCGTGCCGACGTATCCGGACGCCGGCCGCTTCTGGAAGATGATCGGCGATCACAAGGTCACCGTGTTCTACACCGCGCCGACCGCGATCCGTTCGCTGATCAAGGCGGCCGAAGCCGACGACAAGGTGCATCCGAAGAGCCATGACCTGTCGAGCCTGCGCATCATCGGCACGGTCGGCGAGCCGATCAATCCGGAAGCGTGGATGTGGTACCACAAGCACGTCGGCCACGAGCGCTGCCCGATCGTCGATACGTGGTGGCAGACCGAGACCGGCGGCCACATGATCACGCCGCTGCCGGGCGCCACGCCGACCGTGCCGGGTTCGTGCACGCTGCCGCTGCCGGGCATCACGGCCGCGGTGGTCGACGAGACGGGGCAGGACGTGCCGAACGGGCAAGGCGGCATTCTGGTCGTCAAGCGCCCGTGGCCCGCGATGATCCGCACGATCTGGGGCGACCCGGAGCGTTTCAAGAAGAGTTACTACCCGGAAGAGCTCGGCGGCACGCTCTATCTGGCCGGCGACGGCACCGTGCGCGACAAGGAGACCGGCTACTTCACGATCATGGGCCGGATCGACGACGTGCTGAACGTGTCGGGCCACCGGCTCGGCACGATGGAGATCGAGTCGGCGCTGGTGTCGCATGAACTCGTGGCCGAGGCGGCGGTGGTCGGCCGTCCGGACGACACGACCGGTGAAGCAGTCGTGGCGTTCGTGGTGCTGAAGCGTTCGCGCCCGGAAGGCGACGAAGCGGCGGCGCTCGCGAAGACGCTGCGCGACTGGGTCGGCAAGCAGATCGGACCGATCGCGAAGCCGAAGGACATCCGTTTCGGCGACAACCTGCCGAAAACGCGCTCGGGCAAGATCATGCGGCGCCTGCTGCGCTCGCTCGCGAAGGGCGAGGCGATCACGCAGGACACGTCCACGCTCGAGAACCCGGCCATCCTCGAGCAGCTCACCGAAGTGCGCTGAGCACCTGCCGGTCGCGCGTCACGCGCGAGCCCCTGCGCGGCAATCCCGATTGCCCGCGCAGGGGCTTTTTGCTACATAACGGCATGACCGTTCCGACCCGTTCGGCGCCCGCCGCGCCACCTCCCGTTCCCGAGCCGCTCGCGCGTGCGCATGCGCGCTACTGGCGCTTCAACGTCGCGCTGATCGCGGTGCTGATGGTGATCGGCTTCGCGGTGTCGTTCATCGTGCCGTTCTTCGGACCCGCGCTCGCCGGGATTCGCTTCGCCGGCTTCAGCCTGCCGTTCTATGTCGGCGCGCAGGGCGCGATTCTCGTCTACCTCGTGCTGATCGTCGTCTACATCGGGCTGATGCAGCGCGCGGACCGCACGCTGCGCCGCGCATACGACGAGCATGCGGCACGCGCCAGCCATCCGAACGGCGGGCGCTGATTCATGTTGACGCGTCGACTGATACGCGCATACGCGCTTTATACGCTCGGGTTTCTCGGCTTCGTGCTGCTGATGTGGCGGATCGAGCGCGCGACCGGCTCGGGCGTCTGGATCGGCTACGTGTTCCTGTTCGTGCCGATCGCCGTGTACGCGGTGATCGGGTTGTTGTCGCGCACGTCCGATCTCGTCGAGTATTACGTGGCCGGGCGGCGCGTGCCGTCCGCGTTCAACGGGATGGCGACGGCGGCCGACTGGCTGTCGGCCGCGTCCTTCATCGGCCTGGCCGGCTCGCTCTACGCCACCGGTTACGACGCGCTCGCGTACGTGATGGGCTGGACGGGCGGATTCTGCCTCGTCGCGTTCCTGCTCGCGCCGTATGTGCGCAAGCTCGCGCGCTACACGATTCCGGATTTTCTCGGCACGCGTTTTTCGAGCACGGCCGTGCGCGCGCTCGCGGCCGGCGCGGCGATCCTGTGTTCGTTCGTGTACCTCGTCGCGCAGATCCAGGGGATCGGCCTGATCGCGACGCGTTTCATCGGCGTCGATTTCGCGATCGGGATCTTCTGCGGGCTCGCGGGCATTCTCGTGTGCTCGTTTCTCGGCGGAATGCGCGCGGTCACGTGGACCCAGGTCGCGCAGTACATCATCCTGATCAGTGCGATCCTGATTCCGGTCTCGCTGATCGCGATGAAGAACGGGCTCGGCCCCGTGCCGCAGTTCAATTACGGCACGCTGATGGAGCGCGTCGCGGCGCGCGAGGCGCAGGTGCGCGACGCGCGCGACGAGCAGCAGGTGCGTGATGCATACCGCCGGCAGGCCGCGGATATCCAGACGCGGCTCGACCGGTTGCCGGCGTCGTACGCGGATGCGCGCCGGCATCTCGTCGACCAGCTCGCGGACCTGCGGCGCCACAACGGGCCGCTGCGCGAGATCAGCCTGCGCGAGCGCGAGTTGGCCGATTTCCCGCGCGATCCCGCGGCGGCGCGCGTGGCGTGGACGCAGGTGCGTGACGACCTGCTCGCGCGGGCCGAGCCGCCCGTGCCGATGCACGAGCCGTTTCCGGCCGCGAGCGAGGATGAACGCAAGCCGCGCGAGCGGAACTTCCTCGCGCTGCTGCTGTGCCTGTCGCTCGGCACCGCGAGCCTGCCGCACATCCTGACGCGCTACAACACGACCACGTCGGTCGCGTCGGCACGGCGCTCGGTCGGCTGGACGCTGTTCTTCATCGCGCTGTTCTACCTGAGCGTGCCGGTGCTCGCGGTGCTGATCAAGTACGAGATCCTCGCGAATCTCGTCGGGCGGCCGTTCGCCGAATTGCCGGCGTGGGTTACGCAGTGGCATCACTTCGAACCCGACCTGATCAGTGTCGTCGAGGTGATCCGGGACGGCATCGTGCACTGGTCGGAAATCCAGATGCAGCCGGACATGGTGGTCCTGGCCGCGCCGGAGATCGCGGGGCTGCCGTACGTGGTGTCGGGGCTGATCGCGGCCGGTGCGCTGGCGGCGGCGCTGTCGACCGCGGACGGGCTGCTGCTGACGATCGCGAACGCGCTGTCGCACGACGTCTATTACTGCATGGTCGCGCCCGATGCGTCGAGCCAGCGGCGCGTGACGATTTCGAAGGTGCTGCTGCTGGGGGTGGCGCTGTTCGCGTCGTATGTCGCGTCGCTCAATACCGGGAAGATCCTGTTTCTCGTCGGCGCCGCGTTTTCGCTGGCGGCGTCGAGCTTCTTTCCGGTGCTGGTGCTGGGGGTGTTCTGGAAGCGCACCACGACGCGCGGCGCGATTGCCGGGATGGTGACGGGGTTGGCGGTGTGCGTGTACTACATCGTGTCGACTTATCCGTTCTTCACGCAACTGACCGGGTTCGCCGGGCGCCCGTGGTTCGGGATCGAGCCGATCAGCTCAGGCGTGTTTGGCGTGCCGGCGGGGTTTGCGGTGGCGATCGCGGTGAGTCTGTGCGACAAGCGGCCGGATGAATACACGCGGGCGCTGGTGGATTACATTCGGCACCCGTGATCAGCGGGGCGGGGGGGAGCGCGTATCGACGTGCGTCCGGAAACGAAAATGCCCGCGGGCGCGGGCATTTGAATTCTGGCGGAGAGAGGGGGATTCGAACCCCCGATAGGCGATTAACCTATACACGCTTTCCAGGCGTGCGACTTAAACCACTCATCCATCTCTCCGGAAGACCGAGAGTATAGCAAACTCTGGCGGCAGCCCGCCACTCCCTTCGGCGCCCGTCAGAAATCCGTCGTCATCGACAGCCACACCGAGCGCGGGTCGCCCTGCGTCAGGTATCCGCCGATCGTCGACGACCAGTACGACTTGTTCGCGACGTTGCGCACGGTCGCGCGGAACGTCGTCTTCTTGCCGAACACGTCCGTCGCGTAACGCGCACCGAGGTCGAAGCGGTCCCACGCCTGGATCGACATCGTATTCGCGACGTCCAGGTACTGCGGCCCGGTGTGGATCCAGCGCGCGGTCAGCGTGAGCCCGCGCAGCATCGGCACGTCGTATTCGGCGCCCGCGTTGAGCAGGAACGACGGCACGCCGATCGGCCGGTGGCCGTCGTTCGTGCCGCCGGCCGTGTTCTGCAGCGTCGCGTCGAGGTACGTGGCGCCGGCGATCAGCCGCACGCCTTTCCACGGCTCGCCGTACACGGCCGTCTCGATGCCGCGGTGCCGCTGCGTGCCGTCGGCGCCGAACAGGTTCGTCGCCGGATCGGTGTACGCCATCGGCTTCTCGATCTGGAACAGCGCGAGCGACGCGCCGTACTGGTCGGTGTCGTAGCGGACGCCGGCTTCATATTGCTTCGACCGGTACGGTGACAGCGCCTGGCCCGCGTTGCGCGCGGTGTTGGGCGCGATCTCGCCCTGCGCGAGCGCTTCGCTGCGGTTCGCGAAGATCGACACGTTGCGCCACGGCTTCACGACGAGACCGAATACCGGCGTCGTGATCGCGTTGCTGTAGGTGCTGGTGACCGCGCCCGTGTAGTCGAAGTTGTCGACCGAGATCGACTGGCGCCGCGCGCCGAGCGTGAACAGCACGCGGTCGTCGAGGAAGCCGAGCGTATCGGACACCGCGAGGCTGCGCAGCCAGGTCTTCGTGACCGTGCCCGGATCGTTCATGTCGCCGCCCGCGTAGGCGGTGGGCGGCGACGCGACCGGCGCCGGATCGTAGAGCGTCGTCGGGAACGCGTTCGACATCGTGTAAGCGGACTGGCTGTCGATGCGGATGAACGACGCGCCGGCGGTCACGAAGTGCGACACGGGGCCGGTCGTGAAGCGGCCGCGCACGCCGGCCTCGGCCGACTGCGCATCTTCCTTGTGCGGCACGCTCAGGCGCGAGCCGGTCGTGCCGGACGACGAGTAGGTCGGCGTGTAGTAGTCGCCGTGCTCGTTCGTATGGCGTGCGCCGGCCGATACGTAGGCCGTCCACGCGGGCAGGAAGTCGTACTCGGCGCGCACGATGCCGACCGTGTCCTCGAGTTCGCTGAAGCTCCACGGCTGCGCATAGTTGTGCGTCGCGGACGGCACGGCGGGCAACGGGCTGCCGCTGACCAGCACGATCGGGCGGCCGTTGTCGATCCGCTGCCGCTGATACAGGAAGTCGCCGGACAGACGCAATGTGTCGCCGCGCCAGTCCAGCGACACGGCGGTCACGTTGCTGCGGCGGCGCTCGTCGTCGACGGCGGTGTCGCCGCCGCTGATCGACTGGTTCACGCGCACGCCGAACTGGCCTTCGCTGCCGAACCGGCGGCCGAGGTCGACATGCGTGCCGAGCGAGCCGGATGTCGCGCCGTCGACGGTGACGCGCGTGAGCGGCTTGTCGTCCGCGTGCTTCAGTTGCAGGTTCACGCCGCCGCCGACCGCCGAGCCGTTCGGCGATGCACCGTTCAGGAATGCATTCGCGCCCTTGAACACGTCGACACGCTCGACCGCATCGGTCTGGACGAGTTGCCGCGGCGTGACGCCGTACAGGCCGTTCAGCGACACGTCGTCGCCGGCGAGCGCGAAACCGCGGATGACGAACACCTGCGAGAAGTTGCCGTAGCCCGATGCGCTGCGCACGGCCGGATCGTTGTCGAGCACGTCGGCGAGCGTGCGCGCCTGCTGGTCCTCGATCAGTTTCGACGTATAGGTGGTCATGCTGAACGGCACGTCGCTCGCCTTTTGCCGGCCGAGCACGCCGAAATCCGCGCCGCGCGCGACCTGGCCGCCGGCGTAGGTCGGCGCGAGGTCGCCGGGCAGCGGCTCGGCCGCGCCGGTCACGTTGATCGACGGCAGCACGGTGGCGTCGGGCGCGGCGTTGGCGGCGGAAGTGGCCTGCTGGGCCCCGGCGGCGGCCGGGAAGGTGCAGGCGAGTGCAATGCCGAAGGCAATCGGCGTGAGACGCAGGACGGGTAACGAAAGTGTCGACATGGGACGCAAATCGGGTGTGGTCGGTGATCCATCCCAGGGCGGCAAGTCGGAATCCGGGCGGCGTGACGCGTCCGTGCTGTCGCGGACGTATTTTTATCGAGCGGCGGAGTCTAACGTAAACGAGAATCATTGTCGTTTACGGAGGGGTCGGTCCACTATTTGAGATAACTGGGTGCGGTTTACCGGCGACGGTGCACAACCGCCGAGCGGGCGTCGGGGCGAGCATGCGATCATGCGAAGACCGCATTCGTCGTAACAAACCGTGCGCACCGGTTGCGGCCTGGTGGCCCGATCACGACGACGATGCCGTCCGTACCGCACTCTTCAAAAGGAACGCCACGCCATGTCGCTCTCCGCCTTGCTCGCCTTTGCGCTGATCCTGTCCGTCGGTGTCGCGACGCCGGGCCCGACGGTGTTGCTCGCGATGAGCAACGGTTCGCGCTACGGATTGCGTCACGCGATGGTCGGCATGCTCGGCGCCGTCACCGCCGACGTCGTGCTAGTCGCGCTGGTCGGGTTCGGCCTCGGCGTGCTGCTCGACGCGTCGGAAACGGCGTTCGTGACGCTGAAGCTGCTCGGTGCGGCGTGGCTCGCGTATGTCGGCATCCGGATGCTGATGTCGAGCGGCGGGGCGGCGGCTGCGCAGCCCTGCGTGCCTGCGACGCCCGATCGCCGGAGCGCCTTTCTGAAGAGCTTCTTCGTCGCGATGAGCAACCCGAAGTACTACCTGTTCATGTCGGCGCTGCTGCCGCAGTTCGTCGACCGGTCGCATGCGATCGCGCCGCAGTACGCGATTCTCGCGGCGACGATCGTCGCGATCGACGTGATCGGGATGACCGGTTACGCGCTGCTGGGCGTGCATTCGGTCCGCGTATGGAAGGCCGCGGGGGAGAAGTGGCTGAACCGGGTCAGCGGATCGTTGCTGCTGATGCTCGCGGGGTACGTTGCGCTGTATCGCAAGGCCGTGCATTGACGCGGTGGCGCAGCGGGGAAGCATCGTAGCCTCGTGCCATCCGGACGAGATGACGTCGGCCGAGGATCTGCATTTCGGCCGCGACGTTCGCCGGTATCGACGGACGATGGGATTCACGATTCGTGACTTGGCGGTGCAGTTCGTCCGGCCCGTATCGGGAGTGCGGCACGGACGGGACCGACACCGCGACGACGCTCGAGGGGCGCGGGACGGGATCGGCCGACTTCGAAAGAAAGTGAACGGTTGAGCCCGTTGCGCGCCGTGCAAAAAGGATTCTAAATCCTGTCAAAAAGCCGTCACCAACCTGACAAATTTGCTATGCTCGCCGAAAACCAGACGGGCGGCACTCCCAGGACGGACCAGCGGGCGTGATTGCTCGCCGAACAACGAAGTCAAACAAAATCCTGAGAGTCACGCTGTGAATACAGCCGAATTACTACGCACGTTTGCGTCGGGGGTGGTCGATCAGAACAATCGACCGGTTCGCATGAACTGGGGGCCTGCCCAGAAAACGCTCGAGCAAGTGCTTGCGCTCCAGTATGCCGATATCCGGGAAGGGCTGATGACGGGTATCGAGGGGCATCTGACCTGCGTGTCGGCACGGGCCGATCTGCCGATCCGCAGCTTCATCGGACTGCCGGTTTCCGTCGAGATGACGACCGATCGCGGGCGTCTTCATCCCATCAACGGCATCGTCACCGACGTCCGCACCGGGCAGTCGGACGGTTCGCTGACCTGCTACCAGCTGACGATTCGCGACGTGCTGTCCGTGATGGAGCGGCGGACCAATTCGCGGTTGTTTCGGTCCAAGAGCCTGCCCGACATCCTGGGTGTGCTGCTTCAGGAATGGCGCCAGCGCAGCTCGGCGCTCGCGGGCGCATTCGAGTTCGACCTGTCCGGTCTGCAAGCCGCGCGTTACCCCGCGCGTGAACTCACGCGGCAGGTCAACGAGTCGGACGCGCACTTCATCCGGCGGCTGTTGCGACGGGACGGGGCGACCGTATTCGTCAAGGCGGGCAAGGCAGGCGAGCGGGCGAGCGGCCAAGCGCACGACACGCCGGTGCATACGCTCGTCTTTGCCGATGACTCGATGAAGTTGCCGGAGACGGTCGCCGGCACGATCCGATACCATCGCGACGCCGCCACCGAGGCGCGCGACTCGATCACGCTGTGGGCGACGAGCCGCCGATTGATCCCGGGCAAGGTCGTCCGGCCGACGTGGGACTACAAGAGCGGCCGGATGTCGCAAACCGAGCAGGCGACGATCGTCGATCAGGGCGACGGCGGCAACGACCTCGGGCATTTGCTGGCCGACGTCGTCATCGATATCCCGCATGCCGGGGATTCGTCGTCCGATCTCGACCGGATCGGCAAGGACCGGATGCTGGCGCATGAACTGCGTGCCGAATCCGTCGACGGCGTGAGCAATGTGCGTGATCTTGCCGTCGGTCACTGGTTTGCGCTCGCCGAGCATCCGCAACTCGATACGTTGCCGGCCGAACAGCGGCAGTTCGTCGTCACGTCGCTTCATCATTGCGTGCGCAATAACCTGCCGAAGGAACTGAACGAGCGCGCGCAATCGCTGTTCGCGGCAAGCCGCGTGCTGTTCAACGCGGTGCCGGCCGACCTGAGCGGCAAGCCGGGCGACGAAAGCGACAGGCGCTACGAGAATACGTTCTCGTGCGTGCGGCGCGGCGTGCCGCTGACGCCGGCCTACGATCCCCACGTCGACTTGCCGCCGGTTCATCCGATGACGGCGGTCGTCGTCGGGCCGGAGGGCGAGGAGGTGTTCTGCGATGAAATGGGCCGCATCCGGGTGCGAATCCAGGGGCTCAGCGCGGACGATCATGCGCACGCGCAGGGCGCCGGCACGAGCGGCACGCCGTCCGACAGCGCGCCGGTGCGCGTCGCCTGCGCGCTCGCCGGGCCGAGCTTCGGCGCGAATACGTTGCCGCGCGTCGGCATGGAAGTGCTGATCGGCCATATCGGCGGCGATCCGGACCGGCTGGTCGTGATGGGCGTGCTGGCCAACGGGCCGAACATGCCGGCGACCTTCAGCCATACCGGCGCACTGCCGGGCAACCGCTATCTTTCCGGCACGAAGACGAAGGAAATCAAGGGGCAGCGCTACAACCAGATCCGCTTCGACGATACGCCCGGGCAGATCAGCAGCCAGCTGGCGAGCGAGCATGCGTACAGTCAGCTGAACCTCGGCTATCTGACGCAGCCGCGCGACAACGGGCAGGGTACGGCGCGCGGCGAAGGCGCGGAGTTGCGCAGCGATGCGCATGTGGCGATTCGCAGCGGCAAGGCGATGCTGATTTCGGCCTGGGAGCGGCTGCGCGCGAGCGACGGCCACCTCGCGCGCGACGAGTATCTGCAACTGATGCAGGAATGCGTCGAACTGTTCAAGAGTCTCGGCGACTATGCGGGCCAGCATCAGGGCGTGGCGCCGGATACGCAGCCGCACGATGCGCTCATGACCACGGTGAAAGGCTGGCCGAATGGCAAGGCGTCCGACGGCGGGGAGTCGTCAGGCGCGTCGATGGCCGCGATCGGCATCACCGCGCCGGCCGGCATCAGCATGGCGACGCCGAAGACCGTGACGACCCATGCGGGCGGTAACGTCGATGTCGTCGCGCAGAACCACCTGCAGTACACGAGCGGGCAGCGGATCAACCTGCAGGCCGGGCATGGCGTGGCGATGTTCGCGCACAGCGAGGGCGTGTCGGCGATCGCCAACCAGGGGAAAGTGGCGCTGCAGAGCCAGAACGACGACACGCAGATCGATTCGGCGAAGAACATCCAGATGACGGCGGGCGGCGGCAAGCTCGCGGGTATGGCCAGCGAGCAGGTCGTGTTCGTGACGTCGGGCGGCGCGTACCTGAAGCTGCAGGGCGGCGATATCGAGCTCGGGTGTCCGGGGAGTTTCACCGTCAAGTCGGCGTCGCATACGTGGGCCGGGCCGGCGAGCATGAGCGCCGACTTTCCGAAGTTCGACCAGGGCTCGCTGGGGCGGGTGCCGAAGCTGGTCCGGGCCACCGACGGACAGCCGGTCGAGGGCATGGAAGCCGAGGTGCGAAAGGCGTCGGGCGAATTGATCAAGGGGAAGACCGACGCGCAAGGCAAGCTGGCGCCGGTCAGCAGCGACCAGTTCGAACAATTGGCGGTTCGCTTCTTCAAGTCGAGAACCTGAGCCGAGTCTTCAAGAAAAACAACATGTTCAACTACAACTTTGCGCAGAACCCGGGCGGGCAACCGTCGACGGACGACCCGTCGCAGACTCCGGTGGGTGGTGGACTGGGGACGACGCTGTTCAACCGCAACGACCTCGAGTGCGTGATGCAGATGCCGCTGCCGGGCGTCGTCATTTTCGTGCACGGGGTGAATTCGGAAGGGGAATGGTTCCAGGAGGCCGAGAAGGGGCTGTGTGCCGGGTTGAACCGGCGCATGGGGCGTTATGACGATCAGCTGTTCCATTGGGGGCCGGTGGCCGGGCAGATGACGCCGGTCAGCTATATCGAAAGCCTGACGCCGGACGGCTTCCTGAATCCGGAAATGTCGTCGAAGACGTACATCAAGCCCGATCCGTCCTTTTCGCCCGTCATCCACTTTCGGTGGGGCTATGCCGCGAATGCGCAGGAGCTGAAGGAGTATGGCGACAAGATCATGCTCAACGAGAAGAATTACTGGGGCGGTGGTCCGTTCGCGGGCGGGTGTTCGAGCCTGCCGGATCTGTGGAACGACGGATTGAACGATCGGCTCTTTCTGTGGCTGACCGTTCAGCACATGAACAGCATCGGCAATCGAAAAATCTACTCCACGCCGCCGCGCACTTACGGCGTGCTTGGCGCGCTGCGGCTGGCACGCCTGGTCGAGTCGATCCGTAAACGACAGGCCGACGCGCCGATCACGATCGTGTGCCACAGCCAGGGAAACATGATCGGCCTTGCCGCCGCATTCCTCGGCGACCGGTTGCCCGAGGTGACGGATCAGTGGGGCAAGAAAGGGCGCTGCGTCGCCGACACTTATGTGCTCGCCAATCCTCCGTACAGTCTCGTCGAGGCCAACATGACCGACTCATGGGCCCAGCGCGGGGTGCGCGACAAGAACGGGCACGTGGGGCGCGAGACCTATGTGGCGCGCAAGGAGACGTTGAGGGCGTACTTCGATATCCTGCGTGCCCGGGCCGAGCTCGAGATGCCTGCGGAGGATCTCGATCGCGCGATGGAAAGCGCGAGACCGTCGAAGGATGGAGGCAAACCGTATAGCGCAGCCAAGGACCGGGAGGCGCATGGGCTGTACCAGAAAAACACCTACGGAAGAGTGACGCTGTACTGCTGCCCGCACGATCAGGTCATTTCCGCCCTGACCGTTCAGGGAATCGGCTGGCGCGGGATGAGTATCGATGAAATCAGTGCGACGAATGCGTGGGGCGTTTTTTCGCAACGCGTGTTCGCGTCGAATTTCGAGGTGGGCGGAGAGAGCAAGCTCTATCGGTACTGGCAGGATGACTGGCGCAAGGACAAGAACCAGAAGGAAGGTTTCTGGTATCCGCCATCACCACCGGCGCGGTATGGTCTTGGACGAGGGATGCATTCCAATGAAGGGTGGATCGCGAAGATTTTCACGCTTGCAACGAGTCCGGTCTTCTACCTGTTCAATTTGACGGACATGGCAGTCAATGCCGAGCCACCGAAAAATTGGGAAATCCCGATTACGGCGCCGATGCTCGACAAGGAAACGCGCTTCCTCCCGCAGGCGTTGCGCTACGGTAAGCCGTCGGGCGCTTGCGATGCGCAAGGGAAACCGATTGAGGAAGGGCGCTTCAACGAGGGTTACGATCCGCCGTCGGCTGGGCGTGACGCCAACAAGGAGAACAAGCGTGATGACGATCCATACGACAACTTCGACGCGAAGTCGGAAAAATTCAAGACCGAGGGTGATGCGCTGAAGGCGCAGGGGGACGCGGCGTCCGAGGCTGCGCAGCGGTATGAGGATCATTCCATTCTTCGGATGGAAGCGAGAAGGTCCGGAAATCGCCGCTGGGTCGACAAGAACGGAAATGTGGTCGGGGAGGATAATCCGGCGTCAGCGAGTGCTGACTATACCGAATGGCGGAACAACGAGATATTCCAGATTCTGAACGGCGGGGACAAGAATAACCCCACCAACCATTCGACCATCATGACCAACAAGGATCATGCTGAAAAGGCACTGGCTTACGATGTGGCAATTGGGCTGTGCTATCTGACAGAGACGGATTGGCAGGACCTCAGGATTCAGGCTGATTGGCGATTTGCCAATAGTCTGGGTGATGAGGGTCAGAATGGTAAGATGGCGGAATACATTTTGACTGGAAAGTGCGATAAATCATTTTTGCAGGATTGGGTAGTCAAGGATGCTCATGCAAAAATGCCTTCCAAGATACACGACGAGCGAGATGGTGGATTTTTCATGAAGCTTGGAGGCATTTTATGAGATCGGCCATTGCTACGTGGCCGCGTCGATTTGGAGTCGCCGGCGGTGCATTGCTTCTTGCGTTGGGTGTATCGGTTTTAATATTGGTTTCGTCTGATGAGGCGACAGGAGCGCTGTTGAGCATGGGAACTCTGATGAAGCGGTTAGTCCTGGTTCCAGGGCTTGTGGCAATCATGGTATTTGCATTTGCAACTGTGATGGCGGGGCCGCGAGCAGTTGCGGCCTCATTGAACGAGAAGGCGGCTCCGGCCACCGGAGTTGGGGCGTCCAGGCCATTCGTTGCTCAGGTCGTCGGGCTTGGCTGGATGAACCCGCTGCAGCGCAAGGATTACAGTACCGAGTGGCAGACATTATGGACGCTCGGCCTGGTAAAGCCGAATGTCAACGATGATATGGTTCGGGTTAATCCTAAAAAATATTCAACCTTGCAACCGATTGCTATCGTGGCCGATGGTCGCCGGGGGCGTGAATCATTTTCCGGATTCTATAAAAAGTATGTCAATGAATTGCTGATCCTTTTCAGGACGCGATATTTTACGAATGAGGACTATTTTTACACGGTTAGCGCGGATAGCCAGAAGAAGTGGCGGGAATTGGCTGGCATGCATATCGAGCTCGCCATCCCCTCGGGCCGACTCGATCCTGGGCTGGCGTCGGCACATTTGCGAGATCAGATTGTTAACTTCTTCGAAATAGGAAATCCGTCCGCCAAAAATTTATGGAGCCACGACACACCGCCGGATGTGCACGTGACATCAGGGCAGGGGAATGCCGGCTTCACGTCGTTGAATGCGGCGCTGGACTATCTGGCCGCCCACCCCGACAAAAGCGCGTGGGTGATGAACTGGGATGCGCCGAGTTTCCCGCCGAACGACGAACAGATCAACGAGAACATGGTGGTGCTGTTCCTTGCCGGCCCGGATCTGAAGACCGAGCGCGAGCCGCTGGCGTGGATCGGTAAAGCCGCTCGAAGCAACGTCAAGGATTTCGACGCAAAGCAAGGCGCGAGTCGCGCGGTGCAGGCATGGAAGTCGACGATCGATACGGCGGCGACTAATGCAGGCGTGCCGGTATCGTCATTGAATTACATCGTGCACGACGCGGGCAAGGGCAGCGATGCTGCATCGACAAGAATTGCATCGCTGTCGCAGACGCTGACGGAAGTACTGCCGGAATACGATTTCCGTACGCAGACCTTCAATACGTCGGCACTGCTCGGTGACATGGGCGCCGGCGCGGCGCTGACCGATGTGGCGCTGGCGATCGGCCGAGCGAATCACCTCGGTGGAAATGTGCTCGTAGCCGGAACGACGGACCCCGAGCATCCGACGGCAGTCGTCGTCGTCGCGCCGTCGAAGCTGACGCCGATCGACGCCGGCAAGGACTGGTTCCGCGCACGCGGTGAGAACAACGCGTACTTGCCGTGGTGGGGGCGCCGTCACGACGCGCGCCCTGCGTCGCAAGGCTATTCGGAATAAGGAACACGCATGCGCGGAATCATTCGAGTCGGCGACGCAACGAGCCACGGCGGTCAGGTCGTGACCGGCAGCGCGGTCAGCGAAGTGATGGGGCGGCCGGTCGCCCGGCTCGGCGATACGTGCGTCTGTCCGATCGCGGGCCATCAGGCCTGCTTTATCGCCGAAGGCGATCCGCAGGTCATTGTCGACGGGAAACCGGCTGCATTCGATGGACACAAGACGTCGTGCGGTGCGACGCTGATTTCGAGTCTGGCGTCGTCCGGGCGGGAATGAATTGCCGGACCGGCGCGCGGGGTTGGCCGGTTCGATCGGGGTATTCATGCACTGCTTCACTCTTGCCAGACGTATCGGGTGCGTCTCGATCGTGATGGCGACACTCTTGTCGAGCCCGCCATTGCGGGCTGAGATGCGCGCCGCATCGACGCAATCCGTCGAAGGTGCGTCTGCCGCGCCGTTTGTTGCCCAAGTTGTCGGACTTGAATGGCTCAATCCGCTGCAGCGTCGTGACTATCCGACCGAGTGGCAATTGTTGTGGACGCTCGGGTTGGTGAAGCCAAACGCCAACGACGACATGGTGCGCACAAACCCCAAAAAATACTCGACCTTGCAGGCGGTTTCCATCGTCGCGGATGGTAACTGGGGAGGCGAGACGTTTTCCGGGTTCTATGAAAAGTACGTCGACAAACTTCTGGTCCTCTTTCGTGTGCGATATTTCACGAACGAGGATTACTTCTATACCGTCAGCGCGAGGTCACGGCGGAAATGGAGAGAACTGGCTGGCATGCGAGTCGAGTTGGCTATTCCCGGTGACAGGCTGAACCCTGAACTGGCAGCGTCATATTTGCAGGATCGTGTTGTCAACATCTTCGAAATCGGCAACCCCTCCGCAAGAAATCTATGGATCCGCGACATACCGCCCGACGTGCACGTGACGTCGGGCCACAGCAATGCCGGCTTCACGTCGTTGAACGCCGCGCTGGACTACCTGGCCGCGCATCCCGACAAAAGCGTGTGGGTGATGAACTGGGACGCGCCAAGCTTTCCGCCGCAGGACGAACAGATCAACGAGAACATGGTGGTGTTGTTCCTCGCCGGCCCGGATCTGAAGACCGAGCGCGAACCGCTGGCCTGGATCGGCAAGGCGGCGCAAGGCAGCGTCCAGGATTTCGACGCGAAGCAAGGCGAGGGCCGCGCGGTGCCGGCATGGAAGTCGACGATCGACGCAGCCGCAGCCAATGCGGGCGTCGCGGTCTCGTCGCTGAACTACGTTATCCACGATGCGGGCAAGGGCAGCGCGGCCGCGTCGTCAAGGGCCGCGTCCCTGTCGCAAGGGCTCGCCGAAGCCGTGCCGGAAAGCGATCTTCGCGGCGAAACCTTCAACACGTCGGCACTGCTCGGTGACATGGGGGCCGGCGCGGCGCTGACCGATGTGGCGCTCGCGATCGGCCGCGCAAATCATCTCGGCGGCAACGTGCTTGTGGCGGGCACGACGGGCACCGAACATCCGACGGCCGTGGTGGTGGTCGCACCGTCGAAGCTGACGCCGATCGATCCCGGCAAGGACTGGTTCCGCGCACGCGGGGAGAACAACGCGTACTTGCCGTGGTGGGGCCGCCGCCACGACGCGCGCCCGGCGTCGCAAGGCTACTCGGACTAGGGCGCGACGCCCCCGTTAAGCAATCTGTAACAATCAGCGGAATAGCGACAGGTCAATTCTTTCAAAATACTTTCCATTTCTCTCCGTCGGCGTGTGCGGAGAATTCCGGATTCATGCTCCATCAACGCATATGTCCTTACATTGCCGGAAGCAGTATCGAGATGGCCGTCGTATATATTACAAAGCGTATGTAAATTGAAAGACTTGCCTGGCTTGACGCGCCGCACCGTCGCCATTTATTGTCCGTCTGCCGCCCGTGAGAGAGCACGGCGGCAATCGCGGAAGCGCGCGTTGCGCGCACGACAACACACGTAGCAAAAAGCAGAAAAGGAACGTGGTAGCCACATGAAGCCGCTATTCGACGACAACAAATCCGATGCGGTCAGCGATCGTCCTTCCATGCCGTCCTTGTCGCCCGTCGCCGTGCCAGCCGCCGTCGCCAACGTCGTCGTGCCGGCAGCGCAGCCGACGGAACACGCGCGCCTGATCACCGTCGACGAGATCGACCAGCTCGGCGCGACGCAGGGCACGCGGATCGCCGCCTTCTCCCAGCAGATTCTCGCAAGCGTCCGGGCGTCGGACGCCGACCAGTTCGGCGACAAGCTCAACGAGCTGATCGCGACCGCGAAGGGGCTCGACCCGCGCGGCGCCGACAAGGGCGGGCTGCTCACGCAGGTCACGCGGCTGTTCCGCTCGACCAAGGAGAAGCTGCTGTCGCAATACGAGTCGGTGAGCAAGCGGATGGATACGCTCGTCGTCGAGCTCGAAAACCATGCGCAGCGCCAGAAGGCCGGCATCGACGAGCTCGAGCGGATGTACAACGACAACTACGCGCTGCACCAGGAGCTCGCGCAGTCGAAGGCGCACGGCGAAACGGCGCTCGCGGCGCTGCGCGCGCATCTCGCGGCCGGCCAGCAGCCGGCGGACGATGCGTTCGCCGCGCAGCGCCTGCTCGACGTGAAGCGCAAGGTCGACGCGCTCGAAAGCAAGCTCGACGACCTCGACCGCGCGATGCTGATGTCGAAGCAGCTCGCGCCGCAGATCCGGATGGAGCAGGATCAGAAACGCACGCTGACGTCGAAGTTCATGACGATCAAGACCGTGCTGATTCCCGCGTGGACCAATGCGTTCGCGCTCTACCTTGAGCAGCTCAGCACCAAGCGCGCGGCGGCGCTCGCGAACGCGACGTACGACGCCGCCGACGAGGCGATCCGCGCGCAGGCCGACCTGAATCGCCAGAACGCGCAGGAAGTCGCGAAGCTCGGCCAGCGCCCGGTGATCTCGACCGACACGTTCGAATACGCGCAGCAGCAGCTGTTCGGCGCGTTCGACGACATCACGCAGATCATTGCCGACGGCCGCCGCCAGCGCGAGCAGGACGCGCCGCGCCTGCGCCAGCTCGAACAGGACTTGATCACCCGATTCGCTCCGAAGCACAACTAAGAGAACTGAGAGAACACCGCATGATTACGCTTGAGAAACGCGCGGCGAAGGTCGCGATCGTCCTCGAAAAACGTCAGATCCTGAAGCCGCCGGTCGTGCGCGTCGGCGCGGCGCTCGACATCTCGGGCTCCGCGAAGCCGCTATACCAGTCGGGCGTGATCCAGGAGACGCACGACCGGATTCTCGGCATTGCACTGAAGTTCGACGACAACGGCGAAGTCGACACGTGGACCTTCACCGAAGGCTACGACCGGCTGCCGACCGCGACACCGGACAACTACGGCTCGTACATTTCCGATCATGTGCTCAACGCGCGGATCGACAAGTGGGGCGGCACGCAGTACGCGCCGGTGATGAACGACATCGTCGATTTCTTCTTCCGCGCGCCGGAGCCGAAGCGCGAAGAAAAGCGCGGCTTCCTGAGCCGGCTGTTCGGCGGTGCGGACGACCCGTCCGCGCCGGCCGCCTCCGCGCCCGTGAACGGCCATCTGCCCGCATGGGTGCTGTTCGTCACCGACGGCCAGAACCCGAAGAACGACCGCAAGCGCGTGCGCCAGTTGCTGACCGAATCGCAACATTTCCCGCTGTACTGGTCGCTCGTCGGCGTCGGCGATCCGAGCGAATTCGACTTCCTCGCGGAAGTCGCGGACGAAATGCCGAACGTCGGCTTCCTGCATCTCGAATCGCTCGACCTCAGCGACGAACAGATCTACGAACAGCTGATCACGCAGGAATTCTGCGACTGGGTGCGCGCGAAGTAAGCGCGGCCCGCCTGCCCATTTTTCTGAACTCGATTACCCCATCATGTTGAAAGACTTCAAGATCCCGTTGTCGCTCACGGCGCTCGCGCTGATCGCGGCCTATCTCCTCGGCGGCGTGAAGGACATGCTGATCGTCGCGGTCCTGTGCGTGCTCGAAATTTCGCTGTCGCTCGACAACGCGGTCGTCAACGCGTCGGTGCTGAAGAACTGGTCGGAGAAGTGGCGCAACCGCTTCATGGTGTTCGGCCTGCCGGTCGCGGTGTTCGGCATGCGGCTCGTGTTTCCGCTGCTGATCGTCGCGGTGATCGGCCATATCGGTCTGTGGGACGCGCTGACGCTCGCGATCGAATCGCCGGACAAGTACGCGGCGGTGCTGACGTCCGCGCATCACGAGGTATCGGCGTTCGGCGGCGCGTTCCTGCTGATGGTGTTCTTCAAGTTCATGCTCGACACCGAGAAGGACGAGCACTGGATCGGCTTCCTCGAAGGCCCGATGCGCCATCTCGGCCGCATCACCGCACTGGAAGTGGCGCTGACGCTCGCGATCGTGATCGTCGCGTCGTTCTACGTGCCGGCGACCGAGCAGGTCAGCTTTCTGCTCGCGGGCGCGTTCGGCGTGATCGGCTTCGTGATCGCGCACGGCGTGGGCGACCTGGTCGGCGGCGAGGACACGGGCACGCGCGTGGTGCGCGAAGGCGTCGCGGGGTTCATGTATCTGGAAGTGCTCGATTCGTCGTTCAGCTTCGACGGCGTGATCGGCGCGTTCGCGCTGTCGAACAACATTTTCCTGATCGCGCTCGGTCTCGGCGTCGGCGCGGCCTACATCCGGGAGATGACGCTCGTGCTGCTGAAGAAGGGCACGCTCGCGCAGTACCGCTTTCTCGAGCACGGCGCGTTCTGGGCGATCGGCGCGCTCGCGACGATCATGTTCCTGGGCGTGAAGTTCGAGGTGCCGGAGGTCGTCACGGGCCTGATCGGCGCGGCGATGATCGCCGCGGCCGTGTGGTCGTCGATCGTCGTGCAGCGCAAGGAAGACCGCGCGGCGGTGGCGGGCAAGTAAGCGCGCGTCACGCGGCGCGAACACCATCAACGAAGGGGCCGCCGTGTGCGGCCCGGCATCGCCGCCGGCGCTACGGCGGTTCCAGCAGAAGAGGTTCAGATGATCAATTTGTCGAAAGGCGGTCGCGTCAACCTGTCGAAGGAAGCGCCCGGCACGCAGAAATTCCGCATCGGTCTCGGTTGGGACGCGAACGCGACGGACACCGGCACGGATT
Source organism: Burkholderia sp. EMB26 (assembly GCF_024730645.1). Lineage (NCBI taxonomy): Bacteria > Pseudomonadati > Pseudomonadota > Betaproteobacteria > Burkholderiales > Burkholderiaceae > Burkholderia > Burkholderia sp. EMB26. Next base: position 2,487,802 of record NZ_CP078070.1, on the reverse strand, counting down.
TCGATCTCGACGTGTCGGTGTTCCTGTGCAAGTACGACGCGCAGAGCAATCCGAAGCTGATCTCGGATCAGCATTTCGTGTTCTACAACAGCGAAGTGCGCACGATGGAGCGCAAGGAAACCTTCATCCAGCCCGGCGACGACTTCCCGAAGCGCGGGATGCCTTCGTCGAAGTGCCTGGGCGTCGTGCATAGCGGCGACAACCGCACGGGCAGCGGCGACGGCGACGATGAAGTGATCTTCATCGACATGACGAAGCTTGCGGCCGACGTCGAGGAAATCTCGGTGGTCGTGACGATCGACCAGGCCGAAGCGCGCCGGCAGAATTTCGGGCAGGTTCGCAACAGCTACATCCAGATCGCCGACGAGGTGTCGGGCGCGGTGATCGCGAAGTACGCGCTCGAGGAAGACTTCTCGATGGAGACGTCGGTGCAGGTCGGCAGCTTCTATCGCCGCGACGGCCACTTCATGTTCAAGGCGGTCGGCGCGGGCTACAACCGTGGCCTCGGCGATTTCGTCCGCGCGTACGGCGGCGCGGTCTGACTGGCGGCAGCCCGGCGCGCGGAGCACCGCGGCGCCGGGCAGGAAGCAGCGATGACGAATCCGTCCGACGAGCCGAAGCGGCTCGAGTTCGATACGACGCCCGAGCGCACGCCCGGGCGTCTTGCGTTCGACGCGCCGGCCGCGCCCGGTGCGCCGGTCGCGCGTGCGCCGGCGCGGCCCGCCCCGCAGGCGCTCGAGTTCGGGCCGGCGCCCGCGTCCGATCACGCCGTGCGTGCGGCGCCCGCCGACGCAATCGGCCGTGCGCTGTTCGGCGCATCGAACCATCCGCAGCTCGAAGCGTGCTTCCGCGCCGCGCAGGCCAGCTTTCCGAATCTCTATCCCGACTACGCGCCGCGCATCGAGCGGCATATCCGGCAACTGGTGCCGCTGAAGCTCGCGACGGTTGCGACGATCGGCGACGGCGCGCTGGAGGCGGCCGGCAACCTCGTCGAAGCGGTCGCGGCGACGACGCGCGAATTCAACGAACTCGGCGCGGCCGACATGATGGCCGGGATGCTCGCGCAAGCGACGCGCAAGGCCGGCATGTTCGAACGCTGGTTCGGGGCGGCGTCCGGCCATGTCGACTATCGCGCGGTGCTCGGTGCGCTCAAGCAGTCGCTCGGCTTTTTCCCGCGCCGTACCGAGGAACTCGCCGCCAAGATCCGCCATGCGGAGGAAAACCTCGTGGTCGTGCTCGCGGCGCTGAGCGCGGTGTCGGACGTCGTGCGCGCGCCGGACGATGCGGGCGTCGAGCGCACGCTGTTCGACCGCCGCAACATCGTCGGACAGGCCGTCCAGCAGATCCGGATGCAGCCGGCGCAACTGCGCGGGCTCGACGAGCGCGTGACCGACCTGCTGTCGCGTGCCGATCACCTGATGAACGTCGTGCTGCCGGCGGCGCTGGCCGCGCGGCCGTCGCGCTGAGCGAACGATGCGACCGCACGCGCTGCGGCGCGCGCAGTCGCGTGTCGGGCGCGACGGTTTCGCGCGGGCGGCCGCGAGTCTGCTATCTTCCCGGGCATCTCATCGCTTTCCCGCCGATTCTCCATGACCGACCGCATCGTCGCCGCCTTCGATTTCGACGGCACCATCACGACCACCGACAGCTTTCGCCATTTCGTCCGCCAGGCGGTCGGCACGCCGCGTTTCGCGTGGGCGGGGCTGCGCGCGCTGCCGTGGATCGTCGCGATGAAGGCCGGGCTGCTGTCGCGCGGCGACGCGAAGGCGAAGTTCGCGTCGTTCGCGTTCGGGCCGATCCGCGAGGACGTGCTCGATGCGCAGGCGCGCCGGTTCGTCGATAGCTATCTGCCGAACCTCGTGCGTCCGGAAATGCTCGAGCGTGTCCGCGAGCATCGGGCGCGCGGGCATGAAGTCGTGCTGGTCAGCGCGTCGCCGTCGCTGTATCTGGAGAAGTGGGCGAAGACGGCCGGCTTCGACGCCGTGCTCGCGACGCGGCTCGCGTTCGAGCGCGGCGTCTTCGCCGGCCGGCTCGACGGCGAGAACTGCTGGGGGCCGCAGAAGGTCGTGCGGCTGCGCGGATGGTGGGGCAACCGGCCGCCGAAGCAGTTGTTCGCGTACGGCGACAGCCGCGGCGACAAGGAAATGGCCGAACTCGCGAACTGGTCGTGGATCCGCGGGCAGGGGCCGATGCCGCCGATCGGCGAGTGACGAGGCGCTGATGCCGCGCGCCGCCGGCGTTACGCGTCGGCCTGCGCGTGGTGCGTGCCGCGAGACGGGCGATAGCCGCCCCAGCGATTCGCACGGGCGAACGTGCCGACGTCGTTGAAGCGCACGCCGACTTCGCGCAGCGCCGCGTGCGCGGTGCGGGCGGTCAGTTGCCGGATGTAGAACGGATCGCGCACCACGAAGTGATGGATCGCGTGCGTGCTGCCGAAATTGAAGCAGAACAGCTGGAACGGCAGCATCCACCACGGGTTCAGCACTTGCGTCTGCTGGATCACGTTGCGCGAGTCGATGTCGCCGAAATAGTGCATGTTCGAGCTGACGAAGTTGATGCAGAAGCTGCGCACGAAGTTCGGCCCGAGCCACACCACCGCCAGGAAATCGACGACGCTCATCGCGCGTTCGACGACGGCCGGCACCGTCACCGCGTAACCGAACGCATGCAGCGCGAACAGGCCGACGTGATAGACGATGAACGCGTGCCACAGCGTGTAGTACAGGTGACCGACCGGCATGTACGACGACACCTGCTCGATGCGCAACTGCAGGCGCTCGGACGGATCCTGCACCGGCTGCGCGGCCACGTACTGCTTCACCTTGCGGCGCATCGCGGCCGGCCGCAGCACGACGGCGAGCATGCCGTCCGCGATCATCAGCAGGCGCTTCACGCCCCAGCGCTCGCCGTTGGTGATGCCGAATTCCTCGAGATCCGATTCGCCGCCCGACACCTTGTGGTGATGCAGGTGCATGCGCCGGCGCGTCCACGGGTTGATCGTGCCGGGCCGCGTGAGCCAGCACAGCGCCATCATCAGGTGATAGGCCCACGGCGTCTTCTTGAAGTACATCAGGTGGATCAGGTCGTGCTCGAGCTCGTGGATCAGCGACGTGACGAACGCGGCGAGCGGCAGCGCGACGTACCACGCGATCGCGCCGCGCGCATACAGCCACGCGATCGCGAGCATCGCGCTCACCGACACGGCCATCACGGTCGCGCCGACGAGGTTCTGGTTGTCGAGCAGCGGAAAGCGTGCGCGGATCGCGTCGCTCGCGGCGTTCACTTCGCGGCGGACGTACGCGACCTTGTCGGCGTCGTGGCGAAAGGCGGTTCGTGCGGGTTGGCTCATCGACCGGAATCCATGCGGAAAGAGTGGGGCGCAATGCCGATGTGACAAGCATAGGCGCGTGCCGGCGCGCATGCGAGGGCCGTCGGTGCCAATGGCGGTGTCATTTCGGGCCACGTTGGCCGGCGCTCCGGTGGCCGATGCCGTCGCGTGGCTAGAGTGCCTCCGCGGTGTCATTGCGGGCCAGCGACGCTACAATCCGCCGAAACCGCTCCGGAGTTAGCCGCATGGCCCTGTCCGTTCCGGATGCCGCGCGCCAGTTGAACAAGGCGACGGTGTCGTCCGCGTATGCGCTGTTCATGCTGATGCTGGCCGAGGAGCGCGGCATCGACGGCGGTCGCATTCTCGCCGGCTCGGGCGTCGAGCGCGACCGGCTCGCGCAGCCCGATGCGCGCATCACGCCGCTGCAGCAGGCGGCGATCGTGTTCAACCTGCTCGACGCGACCGACGATCCGTCGATCGCGATCGAGATCGGCCTGCGCAGCAGCCTCACGAAAGCGGGACTGATCGGCTTCGGGCTGATGAGCTGCGCGACGCTCGGCGAGGCGATCGCGCTCGGCATCCGCTACCTGCCGACGCGCGTGCCGTTTTTCTCGGTGCGGCTCGCGCAACTCGACGGCATCGTCGACATCGACGTGCTCGAAGCGTTTCCGCTCGGCCGGCTGCGCCAGTTCGCGGTGGAAAACTTTCTGGTCGAAACCGCGATCCTGTTCAATTCGCTGCTGTATCCGACGCCGGGCCGCACGCTCCAGTCGCGTGCCGAACTCCATTTCGAATGGCCCGAGCCGCCGTGGTTCGAGCGTTATCGCGCGCGGCTGCCGCGCTGCCATTTCGATGCGAGCGCGAACCGCATCCGCTGCGACGCCGCGCTGCTCGACGAGCCGATCGGCACCGCGAACGCGCAGACCGCGCAGATGATCGTCCAGCAGTGCGAGGCTGAACTCGCGCGGCTCGGCTATGCGGAGAGCATCGTCGAGCGCGTGCGCAACCTGCTGATCTGCGGCGAAGGCGGCTATCCGTCGGTCGACGACGTCGCGCGCGAGCTGCATGTGTCGGCGCGCACGCTCAAGCGCAAGCTCGCCGAATACGGCGCGACCTATTCGGCGCTGCTCGACGAGATCCGGCTGCGCGACGCGCTGCGGCTGCTCGAAGGCACGCGGCTGCCGGTCGACGAGATCGCGGCGCGCGTCGGCTATACCGATCGCGCCAATTTCACGCGCGCATTCAAGCGCTGGACGGGCGTCGCGCCGAGCGAGCGGCGCTGAACGCCGCACCCGCATCGGCGTGCAGGTTCCCGTACGGGCGCCGTTTCTTCTTCAGACCGCCAGACTTCAGACGATCGCGACCCAGTTCGCGCCGCGGCCGCCCGGCACGCGCGCGTGCAGCGACAGCGTGCCGTCGTCCGGCGCGATCGCATACACCGCGACGTGTTCGGACTGCTCGCCGCAGGCGATCAGCCAGTGTCCCGACGGATCGATCGCGAACCCGCGCGGCTGCGCTTCGGTGGCCGTCGCGTGCGCGGGGGCGAACGACCCGTCGTCGTTGCGGCGATAGCCGAGCAACCGGCTCGACGTGCGTTCGCTGACGTACGCGAAGCGCTCGTCGGGCGTCAGGTGCAGGTCCGCGGCCCACACGGACGGCTCGACAGGAGCGGGCGGGCGCGCATGGCCTTGCGCGAGCGCGGCGACGGCCGGATGACGCGCGCTCACGTGTGCGTTGCCGAGCCGGCCGGTGGCGGTGTCGCGGGCGAAGGTGGCGAGCGTGGCCTGGAATTCGCTGACGACGACGAGCGTGCGGCCGTCGTCAGCGAATCGCAGGTGACGCGGACCGAAGCCGGCCGGCACGCGCGTTTCGCCGTGTTCGACCGCGCGCAACCCGGCGGCGCCCTCGACGAGCGCGAAGCCGAACACGCGGTCCGAGCCGAGCGAGCTGACGTACGCGAAGCGGTTGTCCGGCGACACGATCACCGCGTGCGCGTTCGCGATGCCGCCCGCGACCTGCAGCGGCGTACCGTCGCCGTCGCGCACGCGCGCGGCGTCGTAAAGGCTCAGCGAATGGCCGCCGTACGACGCACCGAGCAGCCAGCGGCCGCCGCGGTCGAGCGACAGGTACGCATGACTCGCGTCGATCGCGGTCGTGCCGATGCGCGCGAGCGCGCCCGTGGCCGCGACGCGGAACGCGACGATCGTCGGCTGTTCGCCGCGGGTCGCGACGTAGAGCCGCGTGCGGTCGGCCTGCACGGCGATCGGCATCGCGACGTCGGCGGCGGGATAGCGGGCGAGCGGCGCGAGCGTGCCGTCGCCTGCGAGGGAGAACGTGGCGAGGTCGCCGTCGACGGCATTCGAGACGACGACGGTCAGGCGGTCAGTGTTCGGCATGGCGGAGCATCGGAGCGTGCGTGAAGGATTCGTCGGCCGGCTGGCCGCGCGGCGGCTCGCTGCGCCGGTGCGTGCGCGCGAACAGCGCGGCGACCGCGGCGACGAGCGAAGCGATCGCGAGCGCATACAGCCCGCCCGTGATCGAACCCGTATGTTGCTTCAGATAGCCGAAGGCCGTCGGCGCGACGAAGCCGCCGAGGTTGCCGACCGAGTTGATCAGCGCAATCACGGCGGCGGCCACGCGCGTGTCGAGATAGCCCTGCGGGATCGGCCAGAACAGCGACGCCGCGGCTTTGAAACCGAGCGCGGCGAAGCAGATCGACGCGAACGACCACACCGGACTGGGCGACGTCGACGCGAACAGCCCGCACGCGGCGAGCACGAGCGAGAACGCGAGCCAGCGCTGCGGATGCTTCCACTTCGACGACAGCACCGCGAAGCCGTACATCGCGCCGATCGCGATCATCCACGGAATCGTGTTGTACAGGCCGACCTGGAAATCGGTGAGGCCGCCCATCCTGCGGATGATGGTCGGCAGCCAGAACGTGGCCGCGTAGATCGTCAGCTGGATCGCGAAATACAGGAAGCAGAACAGCATGATCTGCGGATCGCGCAGCAGCGCGGTGGCGCGCACCGGCACGTTCGAGTGGACGTCGCGCGTCGCACGTTCCGCGTCGAGCGCGTGCTGGAGCGCCGTGCGTTCCTCGGCCGTGAGCCACGTCGCGTCGCGGATATGCGATTTCAGCAGCAGCCAGCTCGCGCCGCACAGCGCGACCGAGAACAGCCCTTCGATCAGGAACATCCATTGCCAGCCCTGCAGGCCGAAGCCGCGGATCGACAGCAGCGCGCCGGTCACGGGCCCGGACAGCACCGACGCGAACGCGGAGCCGCCGAGGAAGATCGCCATCGCCTTGCCGCGTTCCTGCGGCGGCAGCCATTGCGACAGGTACAGCACGACGCCGGGGAAGAAGCCGGCCTCGGCCGCGCCGAGCAGGAAGCGCAGCGTGTAGAACGACGTGTCGTTCCACACGAACGCCATCGCGGCCGCGACGATGCCCCACGTCGCCATGATCCGTGCCAGCCAGACGCGCGCGCCGTAGCGCTGCATCAGCAGGTTCGACGGCACTTCGAACAGCGCATAGCCGACGAAGAACAGCCCGGCGCCGAGCCCGTACGCGGCCGCGCCGATGCCGATCGACGCTTCGAGATGGCGATCGACGAAGCCGACGTTCACGCGGTCGATGTAGTTCGCGATGAACATGATCAGCACGAGCGGCAGCACGTGCCACTTCACTTTCGAGACGGCCGACGCGAGCGGGTCGCGGCCGGGCAGGGCGGACGAGGGCGGGTTCAAGGGTGTCTCCGGTCGGGCGGCGGACGGGGCGGCAGCCCGCGTCGGCGTCTGGTTGGCGGTCGATGTAGTATGTCGTCGTATGACATGGTACGCCGGAGCATCGACGATGACGTCGCGGGTTTACCCGGAAATTTCCTAAAATTTGGCGAATGCCGGTGATCGACGCGTCATTCGACAACGTCTGATGACGTATGACGTGAAATGAGATCGTGCCGAGTGCCGGCACGGCGCGCTACGCCATCGACACCACGCTGTTGAGCAGCGTCTTCACGAGCACGGCCTGCCGCGTCGCACCCGTTTTCGCGAAAATGCCGCGCAGGTGCGCGCGGGCAGTGTTCTTCGTGATGCCGGTCGCGGCCGCCGCTTCGTCGAGCGTCAGCCCGTCGACCAGCAGCAGCGCGATTTCGGTTTCCATCGGCGTGAGCCGGAACAGCCGGTGCAGCATGTCGCGTGATGTCTGCGGCGACGCGGCCGGATCGCGGACGAACACCGCGACGGCCGGCCGATGCTGGCGGTCCTCGGCGCCGCGATAGGGCGCGAGCGGGCGCAGCAGCACGCTCAACGGCATCGCGCCGCCGGGACGCGACAGCGTGGTGGCCTCGATGCGCGTGAGCGCCCCGGCGCGGAAATGCTCGAGCGCGGCCTGCAGCGCCTTCTGCAGCCGGCGCTCGTCGAGCGGGCACGACGCGTGAAGCCGCTCCTGCCGCACGCACAGCCCGTCCTGCTGGTCGATCAGCCGTTCGGCGATGCGGTTGCGCTTGATCACGCGGCCGTCCTCGTCGACGATCGCGGTGCCGACGTCGAGCCGGTCGACGGTGCCCGCATACAGCGCGCGTTCGGCATCGAGGACGTCGAGCGCCGCGTGCAGCTCGACCGCGCGTTGCAGGTGCGGCAGCAGCGTCGCGACCTGCGCGCGCTCGGTCGCGTCGAAATCGCGGCCGCCGTGCGGGCGGCTCACGAAGAACGCGCACTCGACGCCGCGTTCGCCGCGCAGGTTCGCGCCGAGGATGTAGCGCAGGTCGAGCGGCTGCAGGTATTGCCGGTAGAAATCGTGCGCGCGCCACGCGGCGTCGCCGAACAGGCGGTCGGCCGTGAACACCTGGCCGGGCGGGTGGTCGAGAAACGGGCACAGCGCATAGAACTGCTCGCTGTACGACGGTTCGCCGGGCAGCAGCGGGCCGTGTGCGGACGCGTTGATGATCAGCCCGTGTCGCGCGCCGCCCGGATTGCGCAGCACGAGCGTCGTGAAGCTCGCATCGAGTCGCACGCGAACCGCTTCGAGAAAGCCGGCCCACGGCGTGGTTTCAGACGGACCCTGATAGACGAGCCCGAGCCATGCGCTGAGCTCGCGCGCGCTCCATGCCGCGTCGTCGAAACCATCGTGCGCGGCCGTGTCGCCGGGCGCCAGCGCGATCCGCATGCTCGTGTTCTCCTGGTCCGGATGAAGGATTCCGAACCAGCATAGCGGCCCGCCTGCCGCGCGCGTCATCCGAACGGAGTAGGCGACGCGGGCAGGCGGGCGCCGCTTACGCCGCGCGTTCGCGCAGCAGGTACGTGACGATGCGATCCGCCGCGACCTCCGGCGACTCGGTCACCGTGTCGACACGCAACTCCGGCTGCACGGGCGGCTCGTACGGCGAATCGATGCCGGTGAAGTGCTTCAGCTCGCCGCGCCGCGCCTTCTTGTACAAGCCCTTCGGATCGCGCTCCTCCGCGACCGCGAGCGGCGTGTCGACGAACACTTCGACGAATTCGTCCGGGCCCGCCAGCGCGCGCGCCATGTCGCGCTCGGCGCGGAACGGCGAGATGAACGACACGAGCGTGATGAGCCCCGCGTCGAGCATCAGCCGCGCGACTTCGGCGACGCGCCGGATGTTCTCCACGCGGTCGGCCTCGGTGAAGCCGAGATCGCGGTTGAGGCCGTGCCGCACGTTGTCGCCGTCGAGCAGGTACGTATGCTTGCCGAGCGCGTGCAGCCGTTGCTCGACGAGGTTCGCGATCGTCGACTTGCCGGCGCCCGACAGCCCCGTCAGCCACACGATGCGCGGCGTCTGCGCCTTCTGCCGCGCGCGCGCGTCGCGATCGACGTCGACGGCCTGCCAGTGCACGTTGTGCGCGCGGCGCAGCGCGAAGTGCAGCATCCCGGCGCCGACCGTGTCGTTGCTGAAGCGGTCGATCACGATGAAGCCGCCCGTATGACGGTTCCGGTCGTACGGATCGAACGCGACGGGCCGGTCGAAGCTCAGGTTGCACACGCCGATCTCGTTCAGCGCGAGCGTGCGCGCGGCGAGATGCTCGCGCGTGTTCACGTCGATCTTGTACTTCGGCGTCGCGCAGGTCGCGCCGACCGTCTGCGTGCCGAGCTTCACGAGATACGGGCGGCCGGGCAGCAGCGGCTCGTCGTGCATCCACACGAGCGTCGCCTCGAACTGGTCGGCGACTTCCGGCGGCGCGTCCGCACGCGCGATCAGGTCGCCGCGGCTGATGTCGATTTCGTCGGCGAGCGTGAGCGTCACCGCTTCGCCGGCGCGGGCGATGCCGGCTTCGCCGGCCGGCGTGATCACCGACGCGACGCGGCTTTCCCTGCCGGACGGCAGCACGCGCACGCGTTCGCCGACGCGAATCTCGCCCGACGCGATGCTGCCCGCGTAGCCGCGGAAATTCAGGTGCGGACGGTTGACCCATTGCACCGGCAGCCGGAACGGTTCGTCGTGCGTCACGCGCGCGGCGAGCGGCAGGCGGTCGAGATGCTGCATCAGCGGCGGGCCCGCGTACCACGGCATCCGTGCGCTCGGCGCGATCACGTTGTCGCCGCGCAGCGCGGACATCGGAATGCTGACGATCTCGGCGAACCCGAGCTCGGCCGCGAACGCGCGGTAGTCCGCATCGATACGCTCGAACACGGCCCGGTCGTAGTCGACGAGGTCCATCTTGTTGATCGCGAGCACGACGCGCTTGATGCCGATCAGCGCGACGAGATGGCTGTGACGACGCGTCTGCGTGAGCACGCCCTTGCGCGCGTCGATCAGGATCACCGCGAGATCGGCGGTCGACGCGCCGGTGATCATGTTGCGCGTGTACTGTTCGTGGCCGGGCGTATCGGCGACGATGAACTTGCGCCGCGCGGTCGCGAAGAAGCGGTACGCGACGTCGATCGTGATGCCTTGCTCGCGTTCGGCCGACAGGCCGTCGACGAGCAGCGCGAAGTCGAGTTCGCCGCCCTGCGTGCCGACCTTCTTCGAATCGGCTTCGAGCTGCGTGAGCTGGTCGTCGAACAGCATGTTCGATTCGTAGAGCAGGCGGCCGATCAGCGTGCTCTTGCCGTCGTCGACGCTGCCGCAGGTGATGAAACGCAGCAGGTCCTTCGTTCGCGTCTCGTCGGCGTGGATAGGGGGCGCCTCGGGCGCGGCGAGTACGTGTGCCATCAGAAATATCCCTCCTGTTTCTTCTTTTCCATCGAACCGGCCGAATCGCTGTCGATCAGCCGTCCCTGGCGTTCGGACGTCCGCGTGTCGCGCATCTCCCGCAGGATGTCGTCGAGCGTCGTCGCGTCGCTGTCGATCGCGCCGGTGAGCGGATAGCAGCCGAGCGTGCGAAAGCGCACGTTGCGCATCCGCGGCACTTCGCCGTCACGCAGCGGCAGGCGTTCGTCGTCGACCATGATCAGCGCGCCGTCGCGTTCGACGACGGGCCGTTCCTTCGCGAAGTAGAGCGGCACGATCGGGATGTCGTGAAGCCGGATGTACTGCCAGATATCGAGCTCGGTCCAGTTCGAGATCGGGAACACGCGCAGGCTTTCGCCCTTGCGCTTGCGCGCGTTGTACAGCGACCAGAGCTCGGGGCGCTGGCGCTTCGGGTCCCAGCGGTGCTGGTCCGAACGCAGCGACACGATGCGCTCCTTCGCGCGCGATTTCTCCTCGTCGCGGCGTGCGCCGCCGAACGCGGCGTCGAAACCGTAGTGATCGAGCGCCTGCTTGAGCCCTTGCGTCTTCCACACGTCGGTGTGCACGGCCGAGCCGTGCGTGAACGGATTGATGCCGTTCGCGATGCCGTCGGGGTTGACGTGCACGCGCAGGTCGAGGCCGAGGCGCGCGGCCGTCTCGTCGCGAAACGCGATCATCTCGCGGAATTTCCACGTCGTATCGACGTGCAGTAGCGGAAAGGGCGGCTTCGCCGGGTAGAACGCCTTCATCGCGAGATGCAGCATGACCGAGCTGTCCTTGCCGATCGAATACAGCATCACCGGGTTCTCGCTCTCGGCCACGACCTCGCGCATGATGTGGATGCTTTCGGCCTCCAGCCGCTCCAGGTGGGTCAACATCGTTCGTCTCCTTGTTTCATGCCGGCGCCGCGCGACATGTGCGGCGTTGCGGGCATGGCGCCAACGGTATCGAGCGGGCGGCATGCCGCTCTTCGTCCGGGTGGACTAAACCGGCACGCGGCCGTGGAGCGGATCTTTCCTTAGTCCACCCGGACGAAGTGGCGCGCGGCGGCGCCGCTTAAGGTGAGCGCTCGACCATCGGCGGAGACGACACATGACGGATGACACACGCGCCACGCAATTGCTTTCGGGCCAGACCTGGGCCGATTTCTGCGACACCCTGAAACGCAGCGGAGAACAGATCCTGCGCACCGACGCGCCGGACGATCCGCTCACGCGTGCGGAAGGCTTCCGCTACCTGAGCCGACTGATGCGCATCGCGCTGGAAATGCACGTCGAGTTCGCGGACGGCGCGTGGCCGGGCTTCTTCTCGCCGTCCCACGAGACCGCGAAGATCGGCGCCGACAACCCCGACAACCTGTACCAGTACGCGCGCGTCGACGGCCGCTGCGAATACCGCGTGACGGGACGGCGCGGCACGGTCGCATACCTGAGCTTCGGCACACAGAAGGGCGGCTACGAGACCGACGGCAAGATGCTGCAGACAGGCTTTCTCGACGCGAAGCAGCTCGAGATCGCGCCGGACGGCAGCGTCGAGATCGTGTTGAGCGCGACACCGCGCGCGGGCAACTGGGTGCGGATGGAGCCGGACACCAACGCGCTGCTGGTGCGCCAGACCTTCCTCGACCGGCGCACGGAGACGCCCGCGCAACTGAAGATCGAACGCATCGATGCGCAGGCGCGCCCCGCGCCGCTCGATCCGCTGGCGCTGCAGGGCGGCCTGATGCGCGCCGCGCAGTTCGTCGAGCAGACGTCGAAGCTGTTCGCGGACTGGGCCGCGAGCTATCGCCCGCACGTGAACGCGCTGCCGCCCGCCGACCAGGCGCTGTGCCAGTCGGTCGGCGGCGATCCGAACATCTACTACTACCACTCGTGCTGGTCGCTCGCCGCCGACGAGGCGCTCGTGATCGACGTCGATACCGTGCCGGACTGCGATTTCTGGAACGTGCAGCTCAACAACTACTGGATGGAGTCGCTCGACTATCGGCACTTCGACATCTGCGTGAACAAGCACAGCGCTCGGCCCAATGCGGACGGCGGGGTGACGGTGATCGTCGCGGCCACGCGGCCGGGCAGCGCGAACTGGCTCGATACCGCCGGGCATCGCACCGGCACGATCTGCTGGCGCTGGGTGGGCGCCGCGCAACCGGTGCATCCGCGCACGCGCGTCGTGAAGCTCGCCGCGCTGAAGGAGGCCGCATGAACGCGCCGCTCGACCAGGCTCGCACGCTACTCGCCCCCGACGGCTTGATGGCCGAGGCCGTGTCGCGCACGGGCGGGCTCACCGCGTTCGGCGACGGGCCGTATCGCGACGCGCTCGACGTGATGTGCGCGTCGCTGATCGACGAAGCGGCGCTGTCCGCGCGCGGCGCGGCGATGATGCGCGAAAAGCTCGTCGGCCAGCTCGTGAACCGGCTCGTCGTCGAGGATTACTTCCGGCGCCATCCGGAGATCGCGGACATTGCAATCGACGATCCGCTCGTGATCGTCGGCCTGCCGCGTACGGGCACGACGCTGCTGCAGCGGCTACTGGCCGTCGACCCGCGCTTTCATTCGGCCGCGTGGTGGGAAACGCGCTACCCGGCGCCGCTTGCCGGCGAGACGCTCGACGCGCCGGCCGTGCGCATCGCGCGCGCGCAGGCCGAGGTCGCGACGATGATCGACTGCATCCCGCAGATCCTGACGATCCATCCGCTCGACGCGATGCTCGCCGACGAGGAATTCATGCTGATGGAGCATTCGTTCGTGTGCGCGATGGATTCGTACGCGAACGTGCCGCGCTATACGGCCTGGCTCGCGCGGCAGGATCTCACGCCGGTCTACACGTACCTGAAACGGATGCTGCAGTTCCTGCAGTGGCAGAAGGCGCGGCGCGGCGTCGCGCCGGCCGAGCGCTGGCTGCTGAAAACGCCGCAGCACCTGCATGCGCTTGACGTGCTGTGCCGCGTGTTTCCGCGTGCGCAGGTCGTGCTCACGCACCGCGATCCGGCGCAGACGATTCCGTCGATGGCGAGCATGGCGCACACGCTGTGGCAACTGTACGCGGACGATCCCGATCCGCTCGCCGTCGGCGCGCAGTGGAACGCAGGGATGGCGCGCGCGATCGGTGCGGCGATGGCGGCGCGCGATGCGCTGCCGGCCCACCGGTTTCTCGACGTGCGGTTCGAGGACACCGTGTCGAATCCGCTGGGGGTGGCGCACGCCGTGTATGCGTTCGCCGGCATGTCGGTCGATGCGCGGCAGCGTGCGGCGATGGCCGACTGGATCGCGCGCAACGGCCGCGACAAGCGCGCCGCGCACGACTATTCGATCGCCCGCTTCGGCTTCACCGACGCGCAGCTCGCGCACGACTTCGCCGCGTATCGCGCGCGGCACCTGCAGGCCGCCGTCTGACGGCCGCGTACGCAAGACGAACGACAACCAGGAGACAACCCATGTTGCTGAAGGACAAGATCGTCGTGATTTCCGGAATCGGGCCGGGACTCGGCGTGAAGCTCGCGGTCGAAGCCGCGCGCGAGGGCGCACGCGGCGTGGTGGTCGCGGCGCGCACGATGGAAAAGCTCGACGACGCCGACGCACGAATCCGTGCACTCGATGTCGATTGCGCGGTGCTGAAGGTGCAGACCGACATCACCGATCGGGCACAATGCCGGCAGCTCGCGACGCGGGCCGTCGAGCGCTTCGGCCGGATCGACGCGCTCGTGAACAGCGCGTTCGTGCATGGGACGTTTCCGGAGCCGGTGGAGCAAGCCGACCTCGACGGCTGGCGCGCGGTGTTCGAAACCAACGTGTTCGGTACGATGGCGCTCACGCAGGAAGTCGTGCCGCACATGAAACGGCAGCAGCGCGGCGCGATCGTGATGATCAACACGCAGGCGACCCGCAAGCCGTTTGCAGGGGAGGGCGGCTACGCTGTATCGAAGGGCGCGCTCGCGGTTGCGGCAAAATACCTGGCGCGCGAACTCGGCGTGCACGGCATTCGCGCGAACAGCATCCACATGGGCTGGATGTGGGGCGTGCCGACGCAGACCTATTTCCGGCAGGCGGCCGCCGACTACGGGATGACGGAGGCGCAGATCGTTGCGCCGATCGCGTCGAACATCGCGCTCGCGAAGCTGCCGACCGACGACGATTGCGCGCGTGCGGCGCTGTTCCTCGCGTCCGACTACGCGAACGCGGTGACGGGCGCGACGCTCGACGCGAACGGCGGCGATTTCATGCCTTGACGATGGAGCCACGGATCATGCAGGACAACCAGTACGCGCGGCACGTCTTCGCGTTCAACGGCGACGCGGACGGCCTGTGCGCGCTTCAGCAACTGCGGCTCGCGGAACGCGTGCACGGCACGCTCGTGACCGGCGTGAAGCGCGACATCAGGCTGCTCGAGCGCATCGACGCGCGCGTGGGCGACCTCGTCACCGTGCTCGACGTATCGCACGACCAGAACCGCGACGCGTGCGCGCGATTGCTGCGTGACGGCGCGACGGTCCGTTATTTCGACCATCACTTCGCGGGCGCGCTGCCCGACGATCCGCGCTTCGACGCGCATATCGACACGGCAGCCGACGTCTGCACGAGCGCGATCGTGAATCGCTATCTTGGCGGCCGGTACGTGCGCTGGGCGATCGTCGCGGCGTTCGGCGACGAACTGCCGGCGCTCGGCGACGCGCTCGCGCGCGAGCATGGGGTCGACGAAGCCGAGCGTTGCGTGCTGGCCGAGCTCGGGCTCTACCTGAACTACAACGCGTACGGCGAGTGCGTCGGCGATCTGCATTTCGATCCGGCGGCGCTCGCGGACGCGATGCTGCCGTGCACCGATCCGCTCGAGTTCGTGCGCGAGACGGCCGTGTTCGCCGCGTTGCGCGACGGCTACCGCGACGACATGGCGCGCGCGTGCGCACTCGCGCCGCTGCGCGAGGTGCCGGGCGCGACGCTGGTCCGGATGCCCGACCACCCGTGGGCGCGGCGCGCGACCGGCATGCTCGCGAACGAGCGGATGCGCAATGCGCCGCATGCGGCGCTCGCGGTGCTGTCGCCGCGCGCGGACGGCGGGTTGGTCGTCAGCGTGCGCGTGCCCGACGGCCGGCCGATCGGCGCGGACGAGTTCTGCCGCGGTTTCGCGACGGGCGGCGGGCGCAAGCGCGCGGGCGGCATCAACCATCTGCCGGAAGCCGAGTTCGACGCATTCGCCGAGCGTTTCGAGGCCGCGTTCCGGCTCGACTGACGCCGCGATCGAAGCAATGCATCAACGCTGCGCGCGTCGCGCAGCCATCGCACGGCGCGCGCAGCATGACCGGATCAGCCGATCGTCCCGGCGAGCGCGGCCGGCACGTTGTGGCCGTAGCAGCGCGCCTCGACGCGCTCGGCGATGCGCGAGCCGTGCGCGGTACGCACGAACCGGTCGACGTACCACAGCCCGAGAAACATCACCTGCGTGCCGCCGTCCGGCAGCGCGACTTCCATCGGATTGAAGCAGATCGTGCGGCCGCGCGCGGTGTCGCCGTCGAGCCGGATCGACAGGTTGCCGACCAGGTGCTGATACCGCGGAAACCGCGGCAGCACGGTGCGCAGCCACGCTTTCACGTCCGGATAGCGACCGGCGATGCCGCCCATCGTGCGATAGTCGATCGCCGCGTCGGGCGTGAATGCCGTGTCGAGCGCATCGAAGTCGCGCGAGTCGATCGCGCTCGAATACGGGACGACCCGCTCGCGGATGTCGTGATGATCGGACAGCGTGTACAGATCGGGCATCGGCCGCTCCCGCTCAGCTGCTTTTGCGCGTGCGTGCCGCATGCAGCGCTTCGGCGCGCCGCTTCACGTCGCGCGCGCACTGATCGAACCCCTGTTTCACCCACGCGCCGTGGTGCTGCATGATCGTGTCCGCGTTGACGCCGAGGAACTGGTCGGTCGTGAAGTAGCGGCAGCGCTCCGCGCCCGTCGCGTCGATGTACTGGTCGCGGCGCGCGGCGTCCTTGTTGTCGTCGGTCGGGCGTTGCTCCCACGACAGCAGGCGTTCGGGCTCGTATGCGACGAGGATTTCGTCGACGGGAATCACGGTCTCCGTGCCCGGAATGCGAATCTGCATGTGCACGAAATCGCCGAGTTTGCCGGTCGTTTCGAAGCCGATGCAGAACGTGTTCCATTCGCCGTAGCGCGGGAAGTCGGTCAGCACTTCCCAGACGACGGCGGCCGGCGCATCGATGTCGACGGTGATCGAGGTGACGAGATTCGAGGGTTTGGTCATGGCGGCGGATCGGATCAGGCTGCGCGCCCGCGTGGCTTCAGGCGGTGCAGCGGTCGGAAGGAATCGCGCCGGTATCGGCCGGCGCGCGCGACGGGTGCGGCGCGGAGCAGGCGGGGCCGGTCGCGGCCGGCGACGTGCGGCGCCGCGCGGCGCACCCGACATCGAGCGTAGGCCGGCGCGCACGGTGAAGAATCGTCGGAACGGACTAGGGCGTTTCACCGGGCGCGGCGGGGCGGCAGGGTTGGCCCGACCGTCGGCGGCGTCGACACCGCGTCGCGCAGCCGCGACAATACGCATCTCTTTTCGCTTTCGTCATCGAGGTGCCTGTGCCCGCCCAGTCGTCCGTTGCTCCCGCGATCGTCTGGTTCCGCGACGATCTGCGCGTGACCGATCAGCCCGCGCTGACGCGTGCGGTCGAATCCGGCCGGCCGCTCGTGTGCGTCTTCGTCGACGACACGGGCGCCGGCGCCGGGCCCGCGCTCGGCGGGGCGGCGCGCTGGTGGCTGCACGGGTCGCTGGCGGGGCTCGACGCCGCGCTCGCGCGGCATGGCGGGCGCCTGCTGCTGTTGCGCGGCGACGCGCAGCGCGAGATCGAGCGACTCGTTCGCGACACGGGCGCGGCGGCCGTGTACTGGAACCGCCGCTATGCGCAGCCGCAGCGCGACGCCGACGCGGCGCTGAAGACGTCGCTCAAGGCGCGCGGCGTGGCGGTCGAGAGCAGCAACGGCAGCCTGCTGAACGAGCCGTGGGAGGTGCTGACGGGCAGCGGCGGCCCGTATCAGGTATTCACCGCGTACTGGCGCGCGGCGCGCCGCGATCGCGCGGTCGCCGCGCCGCTGCCGGCACCCGGGCAGATCGTGTTTCGTTCGTGGCCGAAGGCCGTGCGCGACCGCGCGCTGGCGCTCGACGCGCTCGCGTTGCGTCCGCATGCGCCGGACTGGGCCGGCGGACTGCGCGATGCGTGGCCGGCGCCCGACGAAGCCGGTGCGCATGCACAGCTCGATACGTTTCTCACGACATCGCTCGCCGGCTATGCGGATGCGCGCGACCGTCCCGACCGCCCGGCGACGAGCCGGCTGTCGCCGTTCCTGCGCTTCGGCAACGTGTCGCCGAGGCAGGTGTGGCATGCGGTGCAGGGCGCGGCGAGCGCGGGCGGCGCGGCATACGCGGCCGATGCCGACAAGTTCCTGAGCGAGCTCGGCTGGCGCGAATTCAGCTACACGCTGCTGTATCACTTCCCGACGCTCGCGACCGACAACTTCCGCGCACAATTCGATGCGATGCCGTGGCGCGACGATCCCGCCGCGTTACGTGCGTGGCAGCGCGGCCGGACCGGCTACCCGCTCGTCGATGCGGGCCTGCGCGAGCTGTGGACGACCGGCTGGATGCACAACCGCGTGCGGATGGTCGTCGCGTCGTTCCTGATCAAGCACCTGCTGATCGACTGGCGCGCGGGCGAAGCATGGTTCCGCGATACGCTGGTCGACGCCGATCCCGCGAACAACGCGGCGAGCTGGCAGTGGGTGGCTGGCTGCGGCGCCGATGCCGCGCCGTATTTCCGCATCTTCAATCCGGTCGCGCAGGGGCAGAAGTTCGATCCGGACGGCGCGTACGTACGGCGCTGGGTGCCCGAGCTTGCCGGCCTCGACGATGCGTCGATCCATGCGCCGTGGGAAGCGTCGCCGCTGGCGCTCGAAGCGGCCGGCATCCGGCTCGGCATCGACTATCCGGCGCCGCTCGTCGAACACGCGGCCGCGCGTGCCCGTGCGCTCGACGCGCTGGCCGCGTTGCCGAAGCGCCGCTGACCGTACGCCGCGGTTCGCCGCCTCAATTGCAGAACGCGACGTGCTCGAGCAGCGCGTAGGCGACGCCGGAACCGAAGTAGGCCGCGCCGCACCACGCGACGAACGCGAGCGTGCCGGTGGTCAGCGCCGCGCGGATCAGGCCCATGCCGCGCGGCCCGACGCCGGGCGGGCGACGCGCGCGTCGTCGATCGGCAGATGCAGCAGCGCCGCGAGCACGCCGAGCGCGATCGAGCCGAGCCACAGCGGCAGGTACGAATGCGTCGCGTCGTACACGAGCGCGCCGAGCCACACGCCGAAGAAGCTGCCGAGCTGGTGCCCGAAGAACACGAAGCCGAACAGCGTCGCGATGTAGCGCACGCCGAACACCTGCGAGATCACGCCGTTCGTCAGCGGCACCGTGCCGAGCCATGTGAACCCCATCACGGCCGCGAACACGTAGACGCTCGCGGGCGACAGCGGCACGGCGACGAACGCGGCCATCGCGAGCGCGCGCACGAGATACAGCACCGACAGCACGTACTTGCGCCGCAGCAGCCCGCCGAGATGGCCGCACGCGTAGGTGCCGGCCACGTTGGTCAGCGCGATCAGCGCGAGCGCGACGCTCGCGTGGCGCGCCGGCAGCCCGTGGTCGAGCAGGTACGCGGGCAGGTGCGTCGCGATGAACGCGAGCTGGAAGCCGCACGCGAAGAAGCCCGCATTCAGCAGCCAGAAGCCGCGATGCGCGAACGCCTCGCGCACGGCTTCGCCGATCGACTGGTCGGGGCCGGCGGCGCCGCTGGCCACCTGCGCGGGCCGCTCGCGCAGCAGCACCGCGAGCGGCGCGAGCAGCGCGGCGACGAGCGCCAGCGCGATGAACGCGTGGCGCCAGCCGATGCCGCCGATCAGTGCCTGCGCGACGGGCACCATGCAGAACTGGCCGAGCCCGCCGATCGCGCCGGCGACACCGAGCGCCCAGCCGCGCCGGTCGGGTGGAAACAGGCGGCTCAGCGCGCCGTAGATCGACGCGAACGCCGAGCCCGACAGCGCGATGCCGATCACGAGGCCGGCGCCGACCGTGAACAGGCCGGTCGTGGCCGCGTGCGCCATCGTGACGAGCCCGGCCGCGTACAGCAGCATGCCGGCGACGATCACGCGCACCGAGCCGAAGCGGTCGGCCACCATCCCGGTGAACGGCTGCGCGACGCCCCAGATCAGGTTCTGCAGCGCCAGCGCCAGCCCGAACGCTTCGCGCGACCAGCCGTGGTCGAGCGAGACGGGCGCGAGGAACAGGCCCTGCACGTGACGGATGCCGAGCGCGGCGCCCATGATCAGGCCGCCTGCCAGCACGGGCAGCCAGCGGCGCCGGACTTCCTGCTCGATCGGGGTCATGCGTGTCTCCGGATGAAGGCGCGCGGCGAAACGGCCGCGCTCGATCCGATTAGACGATCGCGGCTGCCGTCGCTCAAGCGATCATTCGGTCAGGTTCGCATGCGCAGCGGGAATGCGAGGGCGCGCTTGCCTGCCCGCACGGGTCTCCGCGCGGCCGGCTCAGGCCGACGTCGTATCGTGCGCGCGCATCGCCGCGTCGCATTCGGCCGCTTCGGCGAGCATCCAGTCGCGCACGTCGGCGACTTCGCGACGCGGGGCCGGATCGTGCTGGAACAGCCAGTAGCCGTACGTTTCCGACAGCGTCTGCGTGTGCGGCCCGAGCACCGCGAGCCGGCCGTCGGCGAGCATCGGCGCGACCAGCGCGAGCCGGCCGAGCGCGATGCCCTGGCCGGCGATCGCGGCCTGGATCACCTGGTCGTACTGGTTGAAGCGCAGCACGCCTTTCGGGCGCGCGTCGTCGAGCCCGGCCGCATGCAGATGCGCGTGCCACTGCAGTTGCGGTTGCGGCGGCCCGTCGAATTCGAGCAGCACGTGATCGGCGATCGCGGCCGCGCTCGTGACCGGCCGCGCGGCGAGCGCGGGGTGCGCGACCGGCACGACGATCTCGTCGAACAGGCGCAGCGCGCCGGCCGGCGCGCGCTCGCACGGGCAGTAGCGGATGCCGAGGTCGATGCCTTCGGCGCGCAAATCGAGTACCTTGTCGTTCGCGGCGACGCGCAGGTCGATCCCGGGCAACCGCGCCTGCAGTCGCCCGAGCCGCGGCAGCAGCCACAGCGCGGTGACGCCGATGCTGGCGGTGATCGTCACGGGCTGACGCTCGCGCGCGGCGGCGAGCGACGCGACGGTGTCCTGCAGGCCGTGCAGCGCGGCATCGGCGACGCGGAACAGTCGCTCGCCTTCCGGCGTGAACGCGATCTTCCGGTAGCCGCGCTGCAGCAGTGCGACGCCGAGATGCGCTTCGAGCGCATGGATCTGACGGCTGACCGCCGACTGCGTGACGCACAGGTCCTGCGCGGCGAGCGTGATGCTCATGCGGCGGCCGACGGCGACGAAACCGCGGACGAGATCGAGCGACGGGAGACGGACGAGTGGCGTTGACATGCGCGTGACTCATGCGAACGGAGCAGCAAGATTGGTTGAGAACGCGGCACGCGTCAAGTTCAATGGAGGCCGGTTGATCGCGAATGAAGGGGCCGAGCAGGCGCCGAAGCGCCCACCGGGCCGACCGCGATGCATCGGGTCCGAATCGGCGCTGAAGCGCTCACTCGGACCGACAGCCATGCATGGGACTTCAGTAAGCGCCAAAGCGCTAATTGAGGTCGACAGGAGACACGATGACGATTTCGAACGAAGCAGGCGGGGCGGCGGCGCAGGGCAGTCGCGCGGCGGGGGCGTTGCCGCCCGAGCCCGTGACGCTGCGCGCAGCCGACGGTTACGCATTGCGCGGCCACGTCTGGCGCCATCGGGGCGGCGGCGCCGTGCGGCCGGTCACGGTGATCAATTGCGCGACGTCGGTGCGCTGCGACTACTACTTCCGCTTCGCGGCCTGGCTGTTCGCGCAAGGGCGCGACGTGCTCGTCTACGACTATCGCGGCATCGGCGGGTCGCGCCCGGCGCAGCTTGCGAAGCTGCGCGCGAACTGGCTCGACTGGGGGCGGCTCGATTGCGAGGCCGCGCTGCACTACGCGCGCGACGCGTTTCCGGGCCAGCCGCTCGATGTGGTCGCGCACAGCATCGGCGGCTGCGTGCTCGGCCTCGCGCCATCGAACGTGCATGTGCGGCATGCGGTGACCGTCGGCGCGCAGTATGCGTACTGGCGCGATTACCTGCCGGCCGAGCGGCGCCGCATGTGGTGGAAGTGGCATGTCGCGATGCCGGCGCTCGCGGCCGTGTTCGGCTACGTGCCCGCGAAGCGGCTCGGCTGGATGGAGGACACGCCGCGCGGTATCGCGCTGTCGTGGGCGCGTTCGCAGCCGCGTTTCGAGGACGGCTACATCGGCCGCGAGCTCGACGACAGCGGCGCGAGCCGCGCTGCGTTGCCGGCCCGCTTCGCGGGGCTGTCGGCGCCGATGCTCGCGATCGGCCTCGACGACGACGCGTTCGGCACGGTCGACGCGATCGAGCGGCTGGTCGGCTACTACACGGGCAGCAACGTCACGCATCTGCGGATCGCGCCGGCCGACATCGGCGTCGACGCGATCGGCCATTTCGCGTTTTTCCACAGCCGCTTCACCGATACGCTGTGGCCCGTCGCGCTGTACTGGCTGCAACACGGCGTGCTGCCCGCCGACGCGCCGGGCGCCGTGCATGCGCTGCATCCGGCTTCGCGTGGACGAGTGACGGGGAGCGGCGTGCCGGGTAGGGCCGCGAACGGGTGATCGGGGGGCAGACACGAACGCGTCACGCCGCCCCCGTTCAATTCCCGATCGTGTCGCGGCGGCCTCGGGCGGCCGCGATCGATTAACATCGGACGTTTCGTCTCACAGCACAGGCTGCCGCGCGCCGATGTCCATTCCGTCCGATTCCGCGTCTCCCGTTGAAGCGCCCCGCGCATGGCGCGTGCACGCACTCGACGTGCCGCCCGCCGCGGCGCGCGCCGGCGTGCGGGTCGCGCGCGTCGATTTCGACTGGCGCGTACCGCTCGCGTCGCCCGCGTATGCGGCGCTGAGCGGCGACGAGCGCGCACGCGCCGCGCGCTTCCTGCGGCACGAGGATGCGGTACGCAGCGCTGCGACGCGCGCCGCACTGCGCGACGTGCTCGGCGCGGTGCTCGGCATCGCACCACGAGCGGTCGCGATCGTCGTCGACGCATCGGGGCGGCCGTCGCTGGACCGCGCGCATCGCGCGTCGCTCGACTTCAACGTATCGCACGCGGGCGATCATGCGCTGATCGCGTGGGCGCCGGCAGGCCGCGTCGGCGTCGATATCGAGGGCTTCAACCGCGCGGCCGACTGGCGCGCGCTGACGCGCGAAGTGTGCGCCCTCGCGGAGGTCGCGTATCTCGACAGCCTGCCGGGCGGCACGCGCGAGCGCGAATTCATGCGGGTGTGGTCCGCGAAGGAGGCGCTGCTCAAGGCGCTCGGCACCGGCATCGTCGGCGGGCTGCGCGCGTTCGCGGTCGTGCCGCCGCGCGACGCCACGACGCCCGCGACGACGATCGTCGAGCCGGCCGCGCCTGCTGCCGGCGTCGCGGCGTTCGACGCGGCGTGGCTCGACGCGGCGCCCGGCTACGCGGCATGCGTCGCGTGGACGCGCGCGTAAGCCGGGGTCGACGCGCGGCGCTTACTCGAGCGGCGCGTCGTTCGGCGCCGCATAGCGCGCCTTGATCACGTCGCTCATCGGGAAGTCGAACGACAGCCCCTTCGGCGGCACCGGCTTCATGAACCATTTGTCGTACAGCGCGTCGATCTCGCCACTTTTCATCAACTGAACGAGCACGCCGTCGACGAGCGCCTTGAACTGCGGATCGTCCTTGCGCAGCATGAACCCGTAGGCTTCCGACGATTGCGGCGTGCCGACGAGCCGCCAGTCGGCCGGTTTCGCGGCGAGCTGGCGCACGCCCGCGAGCAGCACGTCGTCCATCATGTACGCGGCCGCGCGGCCCGATTCGAGCGTGAGGCGCCCTTCGCCGTAGTCCTTCGCGCTGATGATCTGCATGTTCATCTTCTTTTCCTCGTTCATCTTGCGCAGCAGGCGTTCGGACGTCGTGCCCTGGTTCGTCACGACCGTCTTGCCGGCCAGATCGGGGAAGTCGCGGATGCCCGACGTGGTGCGCGTGAGCAGGCGCGTCGTCGCGACGAAGAAGGTGGTCGAGAACGCGACCTGCGCATGGCGTGCGGCGAGGTTGGTCGTCACGCCGCATTCGAGATCGACGGTGCCGTTCTGCACGAGCGGAATGCGGTTCTGCGACGTGACCGGAATGAAGCGCACCTGCAGGTCGGGCTTGCCGGTGCGCGCCTTCACCGCGGCGATCACGCGCTCGCACAGGTCCTGCGAGAAGCCGATGACCTTGCCGCCCGCATCGACGTAGGAGAACGGCACCGACGTTTCGCGATGACCGATCGAAATCAGGTTGGCCTGCCGGATCTTCTCGAGCGTGCCGGACAGCGGTTCCGCGGCGACGGATGCGCCGCACGCGAGCACGCATGCGGCGACGAGCAGGGAGCGGCCGAGGCGGGCGGCGAATCGGGACGGGAAGGGCATGGCGGTCTCCAGGGCGAGTGGTGATCTGTATGTTGCCAAAAACAAAATAATTGCAACACATGTTAATTCCCGTGCGTCGCCGGCCGGCCGGGCGGGCCGCGCCGGACATCAGGGAAACTCCCGAGTCGAATTCGGTGAAAAACGGGTTGTCTAGACAAGTTGACGTGGCTACACTTCAATCCATTCCGAACTTGTCTAGACAGGATTGCTCACATGATTACGTTGACCCCCGGCCATCTGACCCTCCCGCAACTGCGCCAGATCGCACGCGAATCCGTGCAACTGAAGCTCGATCCGGCGAGCTTCGCGAAGATCGACGCCGGCGCGAAGGCCGTCGCCGACATCGCCGCGAAGGGCGAGCCGGCCTACGGCATCAACACGGGCTTCGGTCGCCTGGCCAGCACCCACATCCCGCACGACCAGCTCGAACTGCTGCAGAAGAACCTCGTGCTGTCGCACGCGGTCGGCGTCGGCGAGCCGATGGCGCGTTCGTCGGTGCGCCTGTTGATGGCGCTGAAGCTGTCGAGCCTCGGCCGCGGCCACTCGGGCATCCGCCGTGAAGTGATGGATGCGCTGATCACGCTGTTCAACGCCGACGTGCTGCCGCTGATCCCGGTGAAGGGCTCGGTCGGCGCATCGGGCGACCTCGCGCCGCTCGCGCACATGTCGGCCGTGCTGCTGGGCGTCGGCGAAGTGTTCATCCGCGGCGAACGGGCGAGCGCGCTCGACGGTCTGCGCGTCGCGGGCCTCGCGCCGCTGACGCTGCAGGCGAAGGAAGGCCTCGCGCTCCTGAACGGCACGCAGGCGTCGACCGCGCTCGCGCTCGACAACATGTTCGCGATCGAAGACCTGTACCGCACCGCGCTCGTCGCCGGTGCGCTGTCGGTCGACGCGGCAGCCGGCTCGGTGAAGCCGTTCGACGCGCGCATCCACGAACTGCGCGGCCATCAAGGCCAGATCGACGCGGCCGCGTCGTACCGCGAACTGCTCGAAGGCTCGCCGATCAACCAGTCGCACCGCGACTGCGACAAGGTGCAGGACCCGTACAGCCTGCGCTGCCAGCCGCAGGTGATGGGCGCGTGCCTGGACCAGATGCGCCATGCGGCCGACGTGCTGCTGGTCGAAGCGAATGCCGTGTCGGACAACCCGCTGATCTTCCCGGACACCGGCGAAGTGCTGTCGGGCGGCAACTTCCACGCGGAGCCCGTCGCGTTCGCGGCCGACAACCTCGCGCTCGCCGCATCGGAAATCGGTGCGCTGGCCGAACGCCGCATCGCGCTGCTGATCGACGCGACGCTGTCGGGCCTGCCCCCGTTCCTCGTGAAGGACGGCGGCGTGAACTCCGGCTTCATGATCGCTCACGTGACGGCAGCCGCGCTCGCATCGGAAAACAAGACGCTCGCGCACCCGGCGTCGGTCGACTCGCTGCCGACCTCGGCGAACCAGGAAGACCACGTGTCGATGGCGACGTTCGCCGCGCGCAAGCTCGCCGACATCGCGGACAACACGAAGCACATCCTCGCGATCGAACTGCTGGCTGCCGCGCAGGGCGTCGACCTGCGCGCGCCGTACCACACGAGCCCGAAGCTCGCGCCGGTGATGGAGACGATCCGCAGCCAGGTCGCGCACTACGAACTCGACCACTACTTCGCACCGGACATCGCGGTGATCGCGAAGCTGGTCGGCGAGCGTGCGTTCGCGAAGGTCGCGCCGTTCTCGTTCGCATCGGAACAGTAAGCCGATGAGTGCGCCGGTCTACCAGGAGATCAAGGATTTCATCCTGGCCCGCATCCATGCCGGCGAGTGGGAGGAGGGCGACCAGGTGCCGTCCGAGAACGAGCTGGCGCGCGAGTTCAAGGTGGCGCGCATGACCGTCAACCGCGCGCTGCGCGAGTTGACGGCCGAGCAGGTGCTCACGCGCATGAAGGGCGCGGGCACCTACGTCGCGCGGCCGAAGTACGAGTCGACGCTGGTCGCGATCCGCAGCATCTCCGAGGAAGTCGGCGCGCGCGGGCATGCGTACCGCGCCAGTGTGCTCGGGCTCGACACGATCCGCGCCGACGATGCCCTCGCCGACGAGATGCAGGTGGCCGTGCGCACCAAGCTGTTTCATTCGCAGGTGCTGCACTTCGAGAACGACGAGCCGGTGCAGCTCGAAGAACGATGGGTGAATCCGGCGGTCGCGCCGGATTACGCCGAGCAGGATTTCACGAACACGACGCCGAACCTGTACCTGATGCGCGCGGCGCCGCTGCAGCGCGTCGAGTACCGGATCGAAGCGGCGGCCCCGGCGCCGGAGCGGCGCGAGCAGCTGCGGATGGACGACGTCGAGCCGTGTCTGGTTTTACATCGGCGCACCTGGTCGCAGGGCGTCGTCGCCTCGGTGGCGAATCTGTGGCATCCCGGCAGCCGTTATCGCTTCACCGGGCATTTCTGATTCCTATTTGATAGTCATTTTCCTTCGGGAGCAGTCGTCATGAACCATCCGAAACACATCGATCCCCGTCTCGATCCGACGCGCACGATCCGCGCGCCGCGCGGCAGCGAGAAGACCTGCAAGACCTGGCTGGCCGAAGCGGCCTACCGGATGATCCAGAACAACCTCGACCCGGAAGTCGCCGAGCATCCGCATGCGCTCGTCGTGTACGGCGGCATCGGGCGTGCTGCGCGCAACTGGGAATGCTACGACCAGATCCTCGCGTCGCTGAAGGATCTCGAGGAAAACGAAACGCTGCTGATCCAGTCGGGCAAGCCGGTCGGCGTGTTCCGCACCCACAAGGATGCGCCGCGCGTGCTGCTCGCGAACTCGAACCTGGTGCCGCACTGGGCGAACTGGGATCACTTCCACGAGCTCGACCGCAAGGGCCTGATGATGTACGGCCAGATGACGGCCGGCAGCTGGATCTACATCGGCAGCCAGGGCATCGTGCAGGGCACCTATGAAACCTTCTTCTCGGTCGCGAACCAGCACTTCAACGGCGATCCGTCGGGCCGCTGGATCCTGACGGGCGGCCTGGGCGGGATGGGCGGCGCGCAGCCGCTCGCCGCGACGATGGCCGGCTTCTCGATGATCGCGGTCGAATGCGACGAGACGCGCATCGACTTCCGCCTGAAGACCCGCTACGTCGACAAGAAGGCGACGACGCTCGACGAAGCGCTCGCCATGATCGACGAAGCGAAGCGCACCGGCAAGCCGGTGTCGATCGGCCTGCTCGGAAACGCGGCCGACGTGTTCCCGGAACTCGTCAAGCGCGGCATCACGCCGGACTGCGTGACCGACCAGACGAGCGCGCACGACCCGATCAACGGTTACCTGCCGCAAGGCTGGACCGTCGCGCAATGGCGCGAAGCGCAGAAGGTCGATCCGCAGAGCATCGTGAAGGTCGCGAAGCAGTCGATGGCCGTCCAGGTGCGCGCGATGCTGGCGCTGCAGGAACGCGGCGCGGCGACGCTCGACTACGGCAACAACATCCGCCAGATGGCGCTGGAAATGGGCGTCGAGAACGCGTTCGACTTCCCGGGCTTCGTGCCGGCGTACATCCGCCCGCTGTTCTGCGAGGGCAAGGGTCCGTTCCGCTGGGTTGCGCTGTCCGGCGATCCGGAAGACATCTACAAGACCGACCAGAAGGTGAAGGAGCTGATCCCCGACGATCCGCACCTGCACAACTGGCTCGACATGGCGCGTGAGCGCATCGCGTTCCAGGGCCTGCCGGCGCGGATCTGCTGGGTCGGCGTGAAGGATCGCTACCGCCTCGGCCAGGCGTTCAACGAGATGGTGAAGAACGGCGAACTGAAGGCGCCGATCGTGATCGGCCGCGACCACCTCGACACCGGTTCGGTCGCGAGCCCGAACCGCGAGACGGAATCGATGAAGGACGGTTCGGACGCCGTCAGCGACTGGCCGTTGCTGAACGCGCTGCTGAATACCGCGGGCGGTGCATCGTGGGTGTCGCTGCACCATGGCGGCGGCGTCGGAATGGGCTTCTCGCAGCACTCGGGCGTCGTGATCGTCGCCGACGGCACCGCCGACGCGCACGAGCGTCTCGGCCGCGTGCTGCTGAACGATCCGGCCACGGGCGTGATGCGCCATGCGGATGCCGGCTACGAACTCGCGCAGCAGACGGCTCGCGAAGCCGGCCTGAAGCTGCCGATGCTCGGCCGCTGAGCATGACGGCGCTCGACCAGGCGCCGCTGCACGCAACGATGATCCGCGCGGCGGATCTCGTTGCGTCGCCGTGGAAGAACGGCGGTGGCGTGACGCGCGAGATCGGCGCGTTTCCGCCCGGCGCGGCACTCGATGCGTTCGCGTGGCGCGTGAGCGTCGCGGACGTCGGCACGGCCGGCCCGTTCTCGCGTTTCGACGGGATCGACCGCACGCTCGTGCTGCTGTCCGGCGCGGGCATGACGCTCGCCGAGGCGGGCGGCCCGCGGCACGTGCTCGACGCACCGCTGGCCCGTGCGGATTTCGCGGGCGAGACGGCGATCGACGCGACGCTGCACGACGGCGCGACGCGCGACTTCAACCTGATGACGCGCCGTTCGGCTGCGCGTGGCACGCTCGACGTGTGGCGCGCGGGGGCTCACCGCCTTGCGCCGGCCGATACCGTGCTGCTGTTTTGCGCGGCCGGTGCGGTGGGCGTCGACCTCGACGGCACGCACTACGCGCTGGAAGACATGGACACGTTGCGGCTCGACGGGCCGCGGCGTGCGTTTGACGTCGTCGTGAGCGGAGGCGGCGCGCTGCTCGCCGTCTCGCTTGCCGTCGGCGAACGAGACTGAACGCATGAAACCGACTGTCTGGCATCACCTGAGGCTGTGTCCGCACGGCCATCCCGACGAGACGATCGACGACGCGGCGATCGCCGTCGACGAAACCGGCACGATCGCGTGGCTCGGCGCGCTGTCCGCGCTGCCGCACGGTTATGCGCACTGGCGGCGCGAGGACCTGCACGGCGCGTGGGTGACGCCGGGCCTCGTCGACTGCCATACGCATCTCGTGTACGGCGGCACGCGTGCCGACGAGTTCGCGCAGCGCCTCGCGGGCGTCAGCTACGAGGAAATCGCGCGGCAGGGCGGCGGGATCGTGTCGACGGTGCGCGCGACGCGCGCGGCCGACGAGACGACGCTGTTCGTGCAGGCCGCCGCGCGCCTGCAGCCGCTGCTCGCCGAAGGCGTGACCGCGATCGAGATCAAGTCCGGCTACGGGCTCGACCTCGCGAGCGAGCGCAAGATGCTGCGCGTCGCGCGCCAGCTCGGCGAACGCTTCCCGGTCACCGTCCATACGACCTTCCTCGGCGCGCACGCACTGCCGCCCGAATATGCGGGGCGCGCGGATGCGTACATCGACGAAGTGTGCGACCGCATGCTGCCGACGCTGGCCGACGAAGGGCTCGTCGACGCGGTCGACGTGTTCTGCGAACGCATCGGCTTTTCGCTCGCGCAAACCGAGCGCGTGTTCGAGGCCGCGACGCGGCGCGGGCTGCCGGTGAAGCTGCATGCAGAGCAACTGTCGAATGCGGGCGGGACGGCGCTCGCCGCGCGTTACCGCGCGCTGTCCGCCGATCACCTCGAATTTCTCGACGAAGCCGGCATCGAGGCGATGAAGGCGGCCGGCACGGTCGCCGTGCTGCTGCCCGGCGCGTACTACTTTATCCGCGAAACGCAACTGCCGCCGATCGAGCTGCTGCGCAAGCACGGCGTGCCGATCGCGCTCGCGACCGATCACAACCCGGGGACGTCGCCGCTCGAATCGCTGCTGCTGACGTTGAACATGGGCTGCACGCTGTTCCGCATGACGGTGCCCGAGGTGCTGCAGGGCGTCACGCGCCATGCGGCCGCTGCGCTCGGCCGCGCGGATCGCCACGGCGCGCTCGAGGTCGGTCGCCAGGCCGACTTCGCCGTCTGGTCGGTCGGCTCGCTGGCCGAGCTGGCGTACTGGATCGGCCGGCCGCTGTGCGAACAGGTCGTACGCGGCGGCACGACCGTGTTTCGCCGGATGAACGGATAAGTTTGGCGACGGATCGGGCCGGGTCGTGACGGACCCGGTCCGGCCGACGTTTTGCATGGGACCGGACCCGGCGCAACGGCGCACTCCGGTCGATCGCCGCGAGGCAGGGGCAAGCGCGACGCGCTCACGCCTGCCGGCCGCGGCACCGGACCGGACGAGACGCTGACGCGCCTGAACCGGTCGATAAGGACTCGCAATGACCGACACCCTGTTGTTCGCGGACCATGCCTACCTGCCCGATGGCTGGCGCCGCAACGTGCTGCTGCGCTGGGACGCGAGCGGCACGCTGACCGACGTCACGCCCGACACCGACGCGCCGGCAGGCGTCGCGCGCGCGGCCGGGCCGGTGCTGCCCGGCATGCCGAACCTGCATTCGCACGCGTTCCAGCGCGCGATGGCGGGGCTCACCGAATACCGCGCGAATCCCGCCGACAGCTTCTGGAGCTGGCGCGACCTGATGTACCGCTTCGCGCTGAAGATCACGCCCGACGCGCTCGCGGCGATTGCACGCTGGCTGTATGTCGAGATGCTCAAGTGCGGCTACACGTCGGTGTGCGAATTCCACTACGTGCATCACGCGCAGGACGGCTCGCGCTATCCGCAGATCGCGGAGCTCGGCACGCGCGTGATCGATGCCGCGCGCTCGGCCGGCGTCGGCATCACGATGCTGCCCGTGTCGTACCAGTTCGCCGGCTTCGGCAACAAGCCGCCGCGCGACGACCAGCGCCGCTTCATCAACACGCCCGACGGCGTGCTCGAATTGCTCGACGCGATGCGTCGCGCGGCGCCCGAGCATGGCGGGCTGCGCTACGGCGTCGCGCCGCATTCGCTGCGCGCGGTATCCGAAAACGGGTTGCGTGCGCTGCTCGAAGGATTGCCCGACGATGCGCCGGTGCATATCCATATCGCCGAGCAGACGGCCGAAGTCGACGACTGCGTTCGCGCGTACGGCGCACGCCCCGTACAATGGCTGCTCGATCGCTTCGACGTCGATGCGCGCTGGTGTCTCGTGCACGCGACGCACGTCGACGCGGCCGAGACGGCGGCGCTCGCGAAGCGCCGCGCGGTCGCCGGGCTGTGCCTGACGACCGAAGCGAACCTCGGCGACGGCGTGTTCCCGGCCGTCGACTATCTCGCGCAAGGCGGCGTGATCGGCATCGGCTCGGACAGCCACGCGTCGGTCGACTGGCGCTCGGAGCTGCGCCTGCTCGAATACGGGCAGCGGCTCGTGCACCGCGCGCGCAACGTGCTGGCAAGCGACACGCAGGCGCACGTCGCCGATCGCCTGTTCGATGCGTCGCTCGCGGGCGGCGCGCAGGCGAGCGGGCGACGCATCGGCGCGCTGCGCGAAGGTTGTCGCGCCGACTGGCTCGTGCTCGATCCCGATCACCCGGCGATCGCCGAACACGGCAGCGCGGCATGGCTGTCGGGCATCGTGTTCGCCGAGCACGGCGAGACGCCGGTGCTCGACGTCTACACGGGCGGCGAGCGCGTCGTGAGCGGCCGCCGCCATCGCGACGAAGCCGCCGCGTATGCCGACTACCGCGCCGCGCTGGCGCAACTGCTGCGCTGACGCGCGGCAACCGGCGCACGCCGCATGCGTGCGCCGGCCGACTCTTACGGTGAGGCGACATGACTGAACAACCGGCTGTATTCACGCTGAAGCAGGGCACGTTGCCGCTGCTGATCTCGATTCCGCACGCAGGTACGCACATCCCCGACGACATCGCCGCGACGATGACGCCCGACGCGCGCTTCGTCGACGATTGCGACTGGCATCTCGAGCGGCTGTACGGGTTCGCGGCCGATCTCGGCGCGTCGATCCTCGTGCCGTCGCACGCGCGTTACGTCGTCGACCTGAACCGTCCGCCCGACAACGAGAACCTGTATCCGGGGCAGGACACGACGGGGCTCGTGCCGATCGATACGTTCGACAAGGCGCCGCTGTATCCGGCGAACGCGCTGCCCGGCAACGACGAGATCATGCGTCGCCGCGACCGCTACTGGGTGCCGTATCACGACGCGCTGCAACGCGAGATCGCGCGGCTGAAGGGCGAACACGGCCGCGTGCTCGTGTGGGAAGCGCATTCGATCCGCTCGCACGTGCCGCGTTTCTTCGACGGCCGCCTGCCGGACTTCAACTTCGGCACGTCGAGCGGCGCGAGTGCGGCGCCGGGCCTCGCGGAGGCACTGGCCGCGCGCGTGCTCGCGCACGGCGGCTATACGGCCGTCGCGAACGGGCGCTTCAAGGGCGGCTACATCACGCGACACTATGGCGTGCCCGATACCGGCGTCGAGGCCGTGCAACTCGAACTGTCGCAGATCACCTACATGGAAGAGACGCGTCCGTACGCGTACGACGAAGCGCGTGCAGCGCGGATCGCGCCGCTATTGCAGACGCTCGTCGAAACCGCACTCGCGCATCGTTGAGCATGGGCCGCGTCCATGCGGCGGCGCGGCGCGACGATGCGTGCCGCCCCGTCGGCACGTAGCAGGCAAGCCGATGCAACGCACAAAACGGCATCGATCCGCGCGGTCGATGCCATTTTTTTCGTCTGATCGATATCGTCGTCCGCCCCCGAAAAGTTGACGCAATTTTTAGGTGATATAAGCTGAATGTCAGGAAGTCGTCACGCGCGCACCGGCGGCGAGGCCCTCGACGATGGCCGTGCTACGCCGAATCCGCTGCGAGACATCTTGCTGACGTGTCGCCACGCGGCATTGCGACACGTGTCCTGTCTCCATCAGTCAGTCGAGTACGATCGTGAAAGCCGCCAGCCCTTCGATACGCCGGACCCGAAGTCCGTCGGCGGGCGCGCCGCCTCAGGCCGGGCCGAACCGGCATGCTGATCGCGGCACGCGCGCCGCCCCGTTACGCGAGCCTCGCTTCTTCGCCATTTCTCATCGCGGCCCGCGCCGCTTCAATCTCGTGACCGCGCACCTGTGCAGCGCGGTGCAGTGCGACGGCAGCGCATCGTTGTTGCCCTAGCGTCCCTTTCCGCTTCCGTCCCGGGCCGTACCGCCTGTTGCCGCGGCATCCGCGCGGCAGGATCGCGCCTGCGCCTGCGCGGCGGGATGGCACGCGCGTGCGGCGTACCCGCGAACCCGCCTCGTTGCGCGCGCAAGCATGTCGCGCGCCATTACCGGAGAGACGCCGATGCGCGCACGACCGATCGTAGCCGTCACCGCCGACCGCATCCTGCGCGGCGCCCATCCAAACCACACGGCGGGCGAGAAGTACCTCGCCGCCGTCGTCGACGGCGCCGGTGCGCTGGCGTTCGTGCTGCCTGCGCTCGGCACGCGGCAGCCGGCCGACGCGATCGTCGCGGCAATCGACGGGCTGCTGTTGACCGGCAGCTATTCGAACGTCGAACCGCATCATTACGGCGGCGCCGCGAGCGCGCCCGACACGCTGCACGATCCGGCGCGCGATGCGACCGCGTTGCCGCTGATTCGCGCGGCGATCGACGCGGGCGTGCCGGTGCTCGCGATCTGCCGCGGCATGCAGGAGCTGAACGTCGCGTACGGCGGCACGCTGCATCAGCGGCTGCACGCGACGACCGGCTTCGACGATCATCGCGAACGGCCGGCCGATCCGCTCGAGCGGCAGTACGGTCCCGCGCACGTGGTGCAACTCGCGCCCGGCGGTCTGCTGCAGCGGGTCGCGCGCGGCGCGCACGAGGCGACGGTCAACTCGCTGCACGACCAGGGCATCGCGCGTCTGGGCGCGGGGCTCGCCGTCGAAGCGAGCGCACCCGACGGGCTGATCGAGGCCGTCAGCGTGCGCGGCGCGCGTGCGTTCGCGCTGGGCGTGCAGTGGCATCCCGAATGGCGCTACGCGGAACAGCCGCTGTCGCGCGACATCTTCGCGGCATTCGGCGCGGCGTGCCGCGCGCACATGACACATCGCATTCATGCGACCGGCGGCGCGATGCCGTCGCCGGCCGCATCCGACATCGACTGAACGAGGCCGATCATGCAACCCGAACTGAGCGAATTCCTGCGACAGCACCGCATCACCGAAGTCGAGGCCATCATTCCCGACATGGCTGGCATCGCGCGCGGCAAGATCATTCCACGCAACAAGTTCGAATCCGGCGAATCGATGCGCCTGCCGCAGGCCGTGATGGTGCAGACCGTCACCGGCGACTATCCGGAGGACGGCACGCTGACCGGCGTGACCGATCCCGACATGGTGTGCGTGCCCGATCCGTCGACGATCTGCCTGATCCCTTGGGCGGTCGACCCGACCGCGCAGGTGATCCACGACTGCGTGCACTTCGACGGCTCGCCGGTCGAGATCTCGCCGCGCTACGTGCTGCGCCGCGTGCTCGACCTGTACGAGGCGAAGGGCTGGAAGCCGGTCGTCGCGCCGGAACTCGAGTTCTACCTGGTCGACATGAACGCCGATCCCGACCTGCCGCTGCGTCCGCCCGTCGGCCGCACCGGGCGGGCGGAAACCGGCCGCCAGTCGTATTCGATCGAGGCCGTCAACGAGTTCGATCCACTGTTCGAGGACATCTACGAATACTGCGAAATGCAGGGCCTCGACATCGAGACGCTGATTCACGAAGTCGGCGCCGCGCAAATGGAGATCAACTTCGTGCACGGCGACGCGCTGCCGCTCGCCGACCAGGTGTTCCTGTTCAAGCGCACGGTGCGCGAGGCCGCGCTGCGTCACAACATGTACGCGACGTTCATGGCCAAGCCGATGGAAGGCGAGCCGGGCTCCGCGATGCACATTCACCAGAGCCTGGCCGATGCGCGCACCGGGCGCAATTTGTTCGCCGACGAAGGCGGCGCCGTGTCGCCGCTGTTCCACAGCTACCTGGCGGGACTGCAGAAGTACACGCCGGCGCTGATGCCGATCTTCGCGCCGTACATCAATTCGTACCGCCGCCTGTCGCGCTTCATGGCCGCGCCGATCAACGTGCAGTGGGGCTACGACAACCGCACGGTGGGCTTTCGCATTCCGCAGTCGAGCCCCGTCGCGCGACGCATCGAGAACCGGATTCCGGGCGTCGACTGCAATCCGTATCTGGCATTCGCGGCAACGCTTGCCGCCGGCTATCTCGGCATGACGCAACAGCTTGCGCCGACCGAGCCGATCGCATCGGACGGCTACGACCTGCCGTATCAGCTGCCGCGCAATCTCGAGGAGGGCATCTCGCTGATGGCCGCATGCGAGCCGCTCGCCGGCATTCTCGGCGACAAGTTCGTGAAGGCCTACCTGGCGTTGAAGGAAACCGAATACGAAGCGTTCTTCCGCGTGATCAGCTCGTGGGAACGCAGGCATCTGCTGCTGCACGTGTGAGCGTGCGGCGCTGTTTGACGGAGAAGACATGACCGATCGAAACGAAGCTTTTTCGCCGCGCTCGACCGCCGATTTTCGCGCGCTCGACGCCGCGCACCACATCCATCCGTTCTCGGACATGGGCGCGCTCAATCGTGCCGGCAGCCGCGTGATCGTGAAGGCCGACGGCGTCTACCTGTGGGACTCGGACGGCAACAAGGTGATCGACGGGATGGCCGGCCTGTGGTGCGTGAACGTCGGCTACGGGCGCAAGGAACTCGCCGACGCCGCGTATCGCCAGATCCAGGAACTGCCGTTCTACAACACGTTCTTCAAGACCACGCACCCGCCGGTGATCGAACTTTCCGCGATGCTCGCGGAAGTGACGCCGGCCGGCTTCAACCACTTCTTCTATTGCAACAGCGGCTCGGAAGGCAACGACACCGTGCTGCGTCTCGTGCACCAGTACTGGCGCGTGCAGGGCAAGCCGCAGAAGAAATACGTGATCTCGCGCAAGAACGGCTATCACGGCTCGACGATCGCGGGCGGCACGCTCGGCGGGATGGGCTACATGCACGAGCAGATGCCGTCGAAGGTCGAGCACATCGTGCACATCGACCAGCCGTACTTCTTCGGCGAAGCGCAAGCCGGCGAGACGCCCGAAGCATTCGGCCTCGCGCGCGCGCAGCAGCTCGAAGCGAAGATTCTCGAACTCGGCGCGGAGAACGTCGCGGCCTTCATCGGCGAGCCGTTCCAGGGCGCGGGCGGCGTGATCTTCCCGCCGTCGACGTACTGGCCGGAAATCCAGCGGATCTGCCGCAAGTACGACATCCTGCTGGTCGCCGACGAAGTGATCGGCGGTTTCGGCCGTACCGGCGAATGGTTCGCGCACCAGCACTTCGGCTTCGAGCCGGACCTGATCACGATGGCCAAGGGCCTCACGTCGGGGTACGTGCCGATGGGCGCGGTCGGCATTCACGAGCGCGTCGCGCGCCCGATCATCGACAACGGCGAATTCAATCACGGCCTCACGTATTCGGGTCACCCGGTGGCAGCCGCCGTCGCGGTCGCGAACCTGAAGCTGCTGCGCGACGAGGGCATCGTCGAGCGCGTGAAGACCGACATCGGGCCGTATTTCCAGCGCCGGCTGCGCGACGCGCTGGGCGACCACCCGATCGTCGGGGAGATCGCGGGAGCGGGACTCGTCGCCGGCGTTCAGCTGGCGCGCGACCGGAGCCGGCGCGAGCGCTTCGGCGCGGACGTCGATATCGGCACGATCTGCCGCGACTTCTGCTTCAACGGCAACCTGATCATGCGCGCGACCGGCGACCGGATGCTGCTGTCGCCGCCGCTCGTGATTCGCGAGGCGGAGGTCGACGAGATCGTCGACAAGGCGAAGCGCGCGTTCGACGCGACGGCGGAGCGGGTGGGGCGCGCACGGTAAGCCGGTAGCTGCGTGCGGACGTGGGCGGCGTATGACGTGGCGCCCGCGTCGCTCGGGGCACGCGCGACGCCCAAAACGAAAAGGGCCTGCGTCGTGAGACGCAGGCCCTTGAATTCTTTGGTGGGCGGTACTGGGATCGAACCAGTGACCCCTGCCGTGTGAAGGCAGTGCTCTACCGCTGAGCTAACCGCCCAAAGAAGAATCAAATTATGTCAGAGATTTTGGGGCTCGTAAAGCCCTTTCTGCAAATTTTTTCAAATAGCCGCAAGCACCGGTTCGCGAGCCGCGCGCTCAGCCCGCGAGCGCGGGCAGCGCATCGATCGACGCGCGTACGTAGCCGGCAAAGCGCAGCGCCACCGGTTCGGCGGTGCCGCTGCGTTTCAGCGCGAGCGTGCGCGATTCGAGCGACGCATCCTTCAGCGGCAGGAACGCAAGCCGGTCGCTTTTCGCCTGCTGCAGCACGCGCGGCACCAGCGCGATGCCCATCCCGAATTCGATCATCGACAGGACCGTCTGCCACAGCCGCGCCTCGTGACGGATCAGCGGACTGAATCCCGCGTTCACGCACTGCGCGATGATCAGGTCGTGATAGTGCGGTGCGGCGTCGCGCGGAAACAGGATGAACGGTTCCGTCGCGAGCGTGGCGAGCGCGACCTGCCTGCGCCGCGCCAGTGGATGCGCGGCCGGCAGGCAGCACACGAACGGCTCCGCATAGACGGGCACCGATTCCACCTCGGGCGGGAAGTGGCCCCAGTGCGCATAGCCGAGATCGATCTGGCCACGCTGGATCGCCTGTACCTGCGCGTGCGTGTTCATCTCGCTCAGCACGACCTCGACGCCCGGATAGTCGGCCTCGAAGCGCCGCACGGCGTCGGGCAGCCCGCGATACAGCATCGAGTGGACGAAGCCGATCCGCAGCCGGCCCGCGAGCCCCGATGCGGAGCGCACCGTCAGGCGCTCGGCTTCGGCCGCCTGCAGCAGCAGCCGGCGCGCTTCGCCGAGCAGCACCTCGCCCGCGTTGGTCAGCGCGACCGTCTTGTTGGTGCGCGAGAACAACTGCACGCCGAGCGCGTCCTCGAACTTGCGGATGTCGAAGCTCAGCGCCGGCTGCGAGATGAACAGGCGCTTCGCCGCGCGCCCGAAATGCAGCTCCTCGGCGACCGCCACGAAGTAGCGCAACTGCCTCAGTTCCATGGTGTCTCCTCCCGGCGTCGGCATCGATAAGCGATATCTATCGTACCGGACAAATCCTGTATTGGACGCTTATCGATCGCGCGCCTACGCTCTGCGGGAGGCTTGACGCAGGATCGGCCGGACGCCGCGGCGCGCGGCCCGGTCGCCGCGCAGGCAACCCAGGAGACGCATGCATGAACGACACCGCTCGCACGCCCGACACCGGCGCATCCAATATCCCCGACAGCCGGGGCATCAATTTCTTCACCGTCGACCCCGATCTCGGCGCATTGCTGAAGCTGCATCTCGGCGATGCGCGCTATGCCGAACTCGAGCCGCAGCTGCACGCGCTCGGTGCGCGCGTGTCGGGCGAACTCGACGAATGGGCGTCGCGCGCGGACAAGCATCCGCCCGTGCTCGAGCATCGCAACCGGCGCGGCGAGGCCGTGCAGCGGATCGACAAGGACCCGGCGTACGTCGCGCTCGAACGCGTCGCGTATGCGGAGCTGGGGCTCGCGTCGCTGAGCCACGGAGCCGAAACCGTGCCGCCGCTCGTCAAGTACGCGCTGACGTTCCTGTTCGTGCAGGCGGAATTCGGGCTGTGCTGCCCGGTCAGCATGACGGATTCGCTGACGCGCACGCTGCGCCGCTTCGGCGATCCCGCGCTGGTCGCGCGCTACCTGCCGATGCTCGCGTCGCGCGACTTCGACACGCTGTACCAGGGCGCGATGTTCATGACCGAGCAGGCGGCCGGCTCCGACGTCGGCCGGATCGCGACGCGCGCGACCTGCGAAACCGACGTGCACGGCGAGACCGTCTGGCGGCTGACCGGCGACAAGTGGTTCTGCTCGAACGCGGACGCCGATCTCGCGATGGTGCTCGCGCGGCCCGACGGCGCGCCGGACGGCATCAAGGGCCTCGCGCTGTTCCTGCTGCCGAAGACGCTGCCGGACGGCACGCGCAACCGCTACCGGATCGTGCGGCTGAAGGACAAGCTCGGCAGCCGTTCGATGGCGAGCGGCGAGATCGCGCTCGAAGGCGCGCAGGCGTACCTGATCGGCGAGATCGGCCGCGGCTTTCACCAGATGGCCGACATGATCAACATGTCGCGGCTGTCGAACGGCGTGCGCGCGGCGGGGCTGATGCGGCGCGCGCTGAACGAAGCGCTGCACGTGGCCGCGCATCGCGAGGCGTTCGGCCGCAAGCTGATCGAGATGCCGCTGATGCAGCGCCAGCTGATGAAGATGCTGCTGCCGGCCGAGGCCGCGCGCGCGATGTTCATGCAGATCGCGCTGCTGCTGCCGCAGGCCGACGCGGGCGACGAGCAGGCCGCGCGGTGCGTGCGGATCCTGACGCCGCTGATCAAGTTCCGCGCGTGCCGCGACGCGCGCCGCGTGACGGGCGACGCGATGGAAGTGCGCGGCGGCACCGGCTATATCGAGGAATGGAGCGATGCGCGGCTCGTGCGCGACGCGCATCTCGGCTCGATCTGGGAGGGCACCAGCAACATCGTCGCGCTCGACGTCGCGCGCGCCGCGCAGCGCGAGCATGCGCTCGACGCGCTGCGCACGTTCCTCGGCGATCGCCTGGGCGCGGCGCCGCTGCCCGAGGCGAGCCGCACGGCGTTGCGGCGCATTCTGGCGCGGGCGTGCGACGGGCTCGCGCGGGTCGCTGACGAAGGCGACGACGCGCGCGTGCGGCAAGCCGCGTCCGCGCTGTATTACGCGAGCGCGGCCGTATTGATGGCCTGCGAGGGCGCGCGGCTCGCGCCGGATTTCCGCCGTCTCGCGCTGGCGCACCTGATCGTGCGTCACAAGCTGCTGCCGGTCGATCCGCTCGCGCCGGCTCCGCGCGACGACGAATCGGCCGCGTCCGACGCGCTGCTGCGCGGTCTGCCGGTCGCGCTCGACACGGCGCTCGACCTGCTGCCGGAGGTCGAGCGATGAGCGCGACGCGTGGCGCACTGGACGGCCTGAAGGTCGTCGACCTGAGCCGGGTGCTCGGCGGCCCGTACTGCACGCAGGCGCTCGCCGATCACGGCGCGACGGTGGTCAAGATCGAGCCGCCCGCCGGCGACGAAACGCGCGGCTGGGGGCCGCCGTTCCTCGGCGACACGGCCTGGTATTTCATGGGCGTGAACCGCAACAAGGAAGGGCTCGCGCTCGACCTGTCGCGCGACGAAGGGCGCGCGATCCTGTGGCGCCTGCTCGAGGAAGCCGACGTGCTCGTCGAGAATTTCAAGCCGGGTACGCTCGCGCGCTGGGGGATGGACTACGCACGCGACCTGCAGCCGCGCTTTCCGCGCCTGATCCACTGCGCGGTGACGGGCTTCGGCGACGACGGCCCGCTCGGCGGGCTGCCGGGCTACGACGCGGTGATCCAGGCGATGGCCGGGCTGATGAGCGTGAACGGCGAACGCGACGGCGACGCGACCCGCATCGGCCTGCCGATCGTCGACATGGTCACGGGGCTCAACGCGCTCGCCGGCATCCTGCTGGCGCTCGCGGAGCGCGAGAAGAGCGGGCGCGGGCAGTCGATCGACGTCGCGCTGTACGACTGCGGCGTGTCGCTGCTGCATCCGCACCTGCCGAATTTCTTCGGCTCGGGTCGCGTGCCGGAGCGCAGCGGCAACGCGCACCCGAACATCGCGCCGTACGACAGCTACCGCACGGCCACCGTGCCGATTTTCCTCGCGGTCGGCAACGACCGGCAGTTCGCGCGGCTCGTCGCGCATCTCGGCGCGCCGGCGCTCGCCGGCGATCCGCGCTTCGTCGACAACCGCAGCCGCTGCGCGCACCGGCCCGCGCTGAAGGCCGAGCTGGAAGCGCGGCT
This sequence comes from Burkholderia sp. EMB26, assembly GCF_024730645.1. NCBI lineage: Bacteria > Pseudomonadati > Pseudomonadota > Betaproteobacteria > Burkholderiales > Burkholderiaceae > Burkholderia > Burkholderia sp. EMB26. The sequence continues at coordinate 2,446,913 of NZ_CP078070.1, read as the reverse complement.
CGCCGCGCACGCATGCGAGCCGCTCGCGCGTGACCTGATGGCGGCCGGCGTGCCGTGCGGGCCGGTGCGCACGGTGGCCGACGTCGCGCACGATCCGCATGCGCTGCACCGCAACCTGTTCGTCGAGATCGGCGCGTATCGCGGCACCGCGTCGCCGGTGAAGCTGTCGCGCACGCCGGCCACCTACCGGTCGGCGCCGCCCGCGCTCGGCCGCGACACGCGCGCGGTGCTCGACCGGCTCGGCGTCGATCGCGCGCTTCAGCAGCAACTGCTCGATGCCGGCGTGCTGAAGACGGCGGCCGGCGAATCGCCGCCCGACTGACACGACGCCGCTGGCCGGCGGCGTGATGCCGGCCACCGGGAAAGGCGCGCGCGAGTCGCGCCCCCGATCACCCCAATATGGAGACATCGATGAGCCGTCCTCAATCCCCGCCCGCCGCACAACCGCGGCCCGGCCGCGCCGCCCTCGCGGCGTTCGTCGGCACCACGATCGAGTGGTACGACTTCTACATCTACGGCACGGCCGCGGCGCTCGTGTTCGGCAAGGTGTTCTTTTCCGGCACGATGGATCCCGGCGTCGCGACGCTGCTCGCGTTCGTCACGTTCTGGGCCGGCTTCGCCGCGCGGCCGCTCGGCGGCATCGTGTTCGGGCATCTCGGCGATCGCGTCGGCCGCAAGACCGCGCTCGTGATCACGCTGGTGATGATGGGGCTCGCGACGACCGGCATCGGCCTGCTGCCCGGTTACGCGTCGATCGGCGTGTGGGCGCCGGCGGGCCTCGTCGTGCTGCGCGTGCTGCAGGGCATCGCGGTCGGCGGCGAGTGGGGCGGCGCGGTGCTGATCGCGAGCGAGAATGCGCCGAAGCATCGCAGCATCCTGTATGCGGCGTTCGCGCAGCAAGGCTCGCCCACCGGCAACCTGCTGGCCACGGCGGCATTCTTCGCGCTGAGCGCGCTGCCGACCCCGTCGTTCCTGATGTGGGGCTGGCGCATTCCGTTCCTGCTGTCGGCCGTGCTCGTGGTCATCGGGATGGTGATCCGGCTGCGGCTCGAGGAGTCGATCGACATGCAGCGCGTGCTCGCGCGCAAGCGCACGGTGAAGCTGCCGCTGCGCGACGTCGTGCGCGACCACTGGGTCGTCGTGCTGCTCGCGGCCGGCACGCTGCCGGTGATCAACGTCACGTATTTCCGCAGCACGTTCGCGCTGTCGTGGGCGACGAAGGAACTCGGCTACGCGCAGGGCACGTTCCTCGGCATCCTGTCGATCTCGCTCGTCGTGCAGTTCCTGATGCAGCCGGTCGGTGCGTGGTTCGTGTCGAAGGTCGACATGCGGCGCGCGATGGGCTGGATCCTGATCCCGGAAATCGTGCTGATGCCCGTGATGTTCCACGCGCTCGCGACGCGTTCTTACTGGGTCGCCGTCGCGGGCATGTGCATCTCGACGATTCCGTCGGCGATGTTCTACGGGGCGGTCGGCGGCGTGCTCGCCCGCGTGTTCCCGGCGAACATCCGCTATACGGGCCTGTCGCTCGCGTATCAGTTGAGCGCACTGGTCGTCGGCGGCGGCACGCCGGTGCTCGCGCAGGCGATTCTCAATGCGACGGGCAGCATCGTCGGCGTCGCGATCGCGTCGGGGCTGTACGCGCTCGTGTCGCTGGCGTGCATGCTGGCGCTGCTGAACCGCACCGGGTATCGCGCCGACGAGTTGTCGAGCGCCGAGCGCAGCGATGCGGCCGAGTGGGGCACCGAAGGCGCCGGGGCCGATTGTCCGGCCGGCGCGCCGGCACAGCCCGACGATCGCGGCACGTTGAAACCGGCGGGGTGACGCGGGGAGGCCGGCGCGATTCGGCACGCTGGCGACGCGGTAATTCGGTGAGGCGGCAATCCGCCGGCGCGGTCGCGCGGTAATTCGGCGCTCCGGCGGCATCGCGTGCCGGACCGAGCGTGCGTCGCGCGGCGTCGGCTCGCACCGGATCACGCTTCCCAAAAGCAAACGGCACCGTGCGAGACACGGTGCCGTTTGCCTGGGCGTTGGCTTCACGTCGCGACGAGGCCGGCGCGGCCTGCCGTCGCGAGTCGCGTCGCTTCAGCCTTCCGTCGGCGGCACGTAGCCGGACGCCTGGTCCGCGCCGTCGCCGAAGAAGTACTTCTCGGTCTGCTTCATCAGGTACTGACGCGCGCGCGGATCGGCCATGTTCAGGCGGTTTTCGTTGATCAGCATCGTCTGCTGCTTGAGCCAGCCTTGCCACGCTTCCTTCGAGACGCTCTCGTAAATGCGCTTGCCGAGTTCGCCCGGCAGCGGCGGGAAATCGAGGCCTTCGGCTTCCTTGCCGAGCTTCGCGCATTGGATCATTCGAGCCATCGTGTACTTCTCCTGTAATCGGTGTCTGGGGGGAAGGGCAGTCGTGCCGGTGCTCAGAGCTGCTTCATCAGCACGAGCGACTTGCGCTGCCAGTTATAGAGTTTGCGACGGTCTTCCGGCAGGTCGTCGACGCTGACCTTGACGAAGCCGCGCTTGAGGAACCAGTGCTCGGTGCGCGTCGTGAGCACGAAGATGTGCGTGAGGCCGCGCGCGCGGGCACGCTGCTCGATGCGCTTGAGCAGGCGCTCGCCGTCGCCCGAGCCCTGCGCTTCCGGCGCGACCGTCAGGCACGCCATCTCGCCGATCTTCTCCTGCTGGTACGGGTACAGCGCCGCGCAGCCGAACAGCACGCCGTCGTGCTCGATCACCGAGAAGTGGTCGATGTCGCGTTCGATCTGGTGGCGGCCGCGCCGCACCAGCGTGCCGTCCGACTCGAGCGGCTCGATCAGCGACAGGATGCCGCCGACGTCGTCCGGCGTCGCCTCGCGCAGGCTCTCGAGATTCTCGTACGAGATCATCGTGCCGACGCCGTCGTGCAGGAACAGTTCGAGCAGCATGCTGCCGTCGAGCGACTGCGGGATCAGGTGCGCGCGGGTCACGCCGCCGCGGCACGCGCGGATCGAATGCTTCAGGAAGAACGCGTCGTCGCCCTGGATGTTGCCAGAATCGAGCAGCTCGGCCGCGGCGTCGAGCGACATTTCGCGGACCAGCTCGCCTTCGTCGTCGACGATGCCGGGCCCTTCGGTCAGGAAGATGATCTTGTCGGCGCGCAGCGCGATCGCGGCCGCCGACGCGACGTCTTCCATCGACAGGTTGAACGCTTCGCCGGTCGGCGAGAAACCGAGCGGCGACAGCAGCACGAGCTTGCGGCTCGCGAGCGAATGACGGATCGATTCGGCGTCGATCTTGCGCACGATGCCCGTGTGCGCGAAATCGACCCCGTCGAGAATCCCCACCGGCCGCGCGGTCACGAAGTTGCCCGACACGACGCTGATGTGCGCGTGCGCCATCGGCGAGTTCGGCAGACCCTGGCTGATCGCGGCCTCGATGTCGAGACGCACCTCGCCGGCCGCTTCCTTCGCGGATTCGAGCGCGCGCGCATCGGTGATGCGCAGCCCGTGCGAAAACTCGGATTCGACACCGTGCAGGCTCAACTGCTCCTCGACCTGCGGGCGCGAGCCGTGCACCAGCACGATCTGGATGCCCATCGCCTGCAACAGCGCGATGTCGGACACGAGCGCATTCAGCAGCCCCTGCTGCACCACCTCGCCGCCGAACCCCACGACGAACGTGCTGTTGCGGAACTTGTGGATATAGGGCGCGACGGAGCGCATCCAGTCGACGAACTGCGCGTGGCTGGCGGCCGAATCGTCGGCGGCCGGCGGCGTCGCGGCGCCGGTCTGGGCGGGAGGGAGGTCGGTTTGGGAATTCATGGGCGGGATTATAATGCGCCCCCATGTCGAATGTTTCTAAAAGTCCCGCGCCGACGCGGGCCAATACGCCGTCGGCGCAGCACCCGGATGGTGCGGCCGATGCGCGCCAGCAGCAGGGCCAGCAGCAGGGCCAGCCGCCCCGCCAGCAGCAGGACAAGCCGGCGGGCACGGCGGCACCCGCACCGCGCGGCGACGAACGGCGCGGCGGCGCGCGCCAGCCGGCCGCGAAGGGCGCGCCCCAGGCAACGGGCGAGCGCGCCCCGCGCCGCGAGCGTCCGCCGCGCGCCCCGGTCGCACCGAATCCCGTTCCGCCGATCACGTACCCGGAAAGCCTGCCCGTCTCGGGCAAGCGCGACGAGATTGCGCGCGCGATCGCCGATCATCAGGTCGTGATCGTCTGCGGCGAAACCGGCTCGGGCAAGACCACCCAGTTGCCGAAGATCTGTCTCGATCTCGGCCGCGGCCTCGGCGCCGGCGGCACGGGCCTGATCGGCCATACGCAGCCGCGGCGCCTGGCCGCCTCGTCGACCGGCCGCCGGATTGCCGAGGAACTCGGCACGCCGTTCGGCGAGGTGGTCGGCTACAAGGTGCGCTTTACCGACAATCTCGCGCCGGGCGCGTCCGTCAAGCTGATGACGGACGGCATCCTGCTCGCGGAGACGCAGACCGACCCGTTGCTGAAGGCGTACGACACGCTGATCATCGACGAGGCGCACGAGCGCAGCCTGAACATCGACTTCCTGCTCGGCTATCTGAAGGAAATCCTGCCGAGGCGGCCGGACCTGAAGCTGATCGTCACGTCCGCGACGATCGACGCCGACCGCTTCGCGCGCCATTTCGGCACCGACGCGCGCCCGGCGCCCGTGATCGAGGTGAGCGGGCGGCTGTATCCGGTCGAGATGCGCTACCGCCCGGTGGCCGAGGATCGCCCGGCCGTGAAGAACGCCGAAGGCACGGGCGGCCGCGACCGCGTGAAGACCGCGCGCGAAGCCGAGCGCGACCTGATGGACGCGATCGTCGACGCGGTCGACGAGCTGTGCCGCGAAGGCCCCGGCGACGTGCTGGTGTTCCTGCCCGGCGAGCGCGAGATCCGCGAGGCGGCCGAGGCGCTGCGCAAGCACCATCCGCCGCATACCGAGATCCTGCCGCTGTTCGCGCGGCTCTCGGCGGCCGACCAGGACAAGGTGTTCAAGGCGTCGAACGCGCGCCGCATCGTGCTCGCGACCAACGTGGCCGAAACTTCGCTGACGGTGCCGGGCATCCGCTACGTGGTCGACACCGGCCTCGCGCGCGTGAAGCGCTATTCGTACCGGAACAAGGTCGAGCAGCTGCAGGTCGAGTCGATCTCGCAGGCCGCCGCGAACCAGCGCGCGGGCCGCTGCGGCCGGGTGGCCGACGGCGTCTGCATCCGCTTGTACGAGGAAAGCGACTACCAGGCGCGCGCGCGCTTCACCGACCCGGAAATCCTGCGCTCGTCGCTCGCGTCGGTGATCCTGCGGATGAAGTCGCTGCACCTGACCGCGATCGAATCGTTCCCGTTCCTCGAGCCGCCGCCCGGCCGCGCGATCGCGGACGGTTATCAACTGCTGAACGAACTCGGCGCGGTCGACGACGACAACGCGCTGACGCCGCTCGGCCGCGAGCTCGCGCGCCTGCCGCTTGACCCGCGCGTCGGCCGGATGATTCTCGCCGCGCGCGACCAGCAGTCGCTGCGCGAGGTGCTGATCATCGCGAGCGCGCTGTCCGTGCAGGACCCGCGCGACCGCCCGATCGAAGCGCAGGAGCAGGCCGACCAGGCGCACCGCCGGTTCGCCGACGAGCGCTCCGAATTCCTGCAGTGGCTGAAGATCTGGGCGTGGTTCGAAGAGGCCGTCGCGCACAAGAAATCGAATCGCCAGCTGATCGATGCATGCCGGCAGAACTTCCTGTCGCACCTGCGGCTGCGCGAGTGGCGCGACGTCCATTCGCAGCTGCTGACGGTCGTGCGCGAGCACGGCTGGCGGCTCAACGAAGTCGAGGCCACCTACGAGCAGATTCATCTGGCCCTGTTGACGGGCCTGCTCGGCAACCTCGGGATGAAGGCCGACGACGATCCGCATTACCTCGGCGCGCGCGGCATCAAGTTCTACCTGTGGCCGGGCTCCGCGCTCGCGAAGAAGGCCGGCCGCTGGGTGATGGCGGCCGAACTCGTCGAGACGAGCCGGCTGTACGCGCGCTGCCTCGCGAAGATCGAGCCCGAGTGGGTCGAGAAGATCGGCGCGCACCTGCTGAAGAAATCGCTGTCGGAGCCGCACTGGGAAAAGCGTCCGGCGCAGGTCAGCGCATTCGAGCGCGCGACGCTGTACGGGCTGCCGATCTACCACCGGCGGCGCGTCGCGTTCGGCAAGCAGGACCTGGCGCGCGCCCGCGAGCTGTTCATCCGCGGCGCGCTGGTCGAAGGCGAATTCGACACGAAGCTGCCGTTCTTCGCGCACAACCGCAAGCTGCTCGCCGACATCGAGCAGCTCGAGCACAAGTCGCGCCGTCAGGACGTGCTGGTCGACGACGAACTGATCTACGCGTACTACGACCATGCGATTCCGGAAGGCATCCACACGGGCGCCGCGTTCGAGCGCTGGTATCGCGACGAGGTGAAGAAGGGCGGCCAGGCGGAGGACAAGCAGCGGCTGCTGTACCTGTCGCGCGACGACCTGATGCGTCACGAGGCGGCCGGCGTCACGACCGACCTGTTCCCGAAGCGCGCGACGATGGCGGGTGTCGAAATGGCGCTCACCTATCACTTCGAGCCGGGCACGCCGCGCGACGGCGTGACGCTCGCGGTGCCGCTCTTCGCGCTGAACCAGGTCGACGCGCGCCGTTGCGAGTGGCTCGTGCCGGGGATGCTGAAGGAAAAGGTCCAGTTGCTGCTGAAGTCGCTGCCGCAGAAGCTGCGCCGGCACTGCGTGCCGCTGCCCGAATACGCGGCCGGCTTCGTCGAGCGGATGGGCCGCGAGCGCTTCGGTGCGGGCGGGCTCGTCGAGGCGCTGATCGCCGACGTGCGCGGCGAGACGCAGGTCGCGATGAAAACGGCCGACTTCAAGCTCGAGACGCTGCCCGCGCACCTGTTCATGAACTTCAAGGTGATCGACGAGCACGGCCGCCAGCTCGCGATGGGGCGCAATCTCGCGCAGCTGCGCCAGGAGCTGGGCGCGCAGGCGCAGCAGCAGTTCCAGAAGATCGCGGCGGCGTCGACGATCGCGACCGGCGGCGACGCCGACGCCGGTCACGCGCTCGGCCACGCGTCCGCGTCGGCTGCCACGCCCGCGGTTGCCGCTCGCGGCGCGAAGGCCGGCAAGGGCGCCGCGCCGCAGACGGCCGTCCCGGCGGAAACCGGCGCGACCGCGCTGTATGAAAACCTGACGACGTGGAATTTCGGCAAGCTGCCCGAGTTGCTGGAAATCCGCCGGCGCGGCCAGACGCTGTACGGCTATCCGGCGCTCGTCGACCGCGGCACGCACTGCGACGTCGAGGTGTTCGATTCGCCGGAGGAGGCCGCGCGCATTCACCGGGCCGGCTTGCGGCGGCTGTTCGCGCTGCAGCTGAAGGAGCCGATCAAGTTCCTAGAGAAGAATCTGCCGGGCCTGCGCGAGATGGCGATGCAGTACATGTCGCTCGGCACGCAGGACGAACTGCGCGACCAGCTGATCGACACGGCGCTCGACCGCGCGTGCCTGCAGGATCCGCTGCCCGACGACGACGCGAGCTTCCACGCGCGCCGCGACGAGGGCCGCAGCCGCCTGAACCTGCTCGCGCAGGAAATCGCGCGGCTCGTCGGGCAGATCCTGGCCGAATACGCGGGGCTCGTGAAGAAGCTCGCGCAGGCGAAGCCGTTCGCGCAGGCGCATGCGGATCTGCAGCAGCAACTGGCTGCGCTGGTCGGCAAGCGCTTCGTGATCGACACGCCTTACGCGCAGCTTGCGCATTTCCCGCGCTACCTGAAGGGCATCGCGCTGCGCATCGACAAGCTGAAGGCCGATCCGGCACGCGACGCGAAGCAGTCGGCCGAGCTGCTGCCGCTCGCCCAGCAGTACCAGCGCGCGGTGTCGCAGCGCGGCGGCGTCGCCGATGCGCGGCTCGCGGAATTCCGCTGGCTGCTCGAGGAATTGCGGATTTCGTTGTTCGCGCAGGAACTGCGCACGCCGATGCCGGTCTCTGTCAAGCGTCTGCACAAGGTCTGGGAGTCGATGCAGCGCTAGCGCGGCATCGGTTGACCGCGTCCGCCCCGGCGGCTGGCCCTGGCTGCCCCGGCCGGCCGCACGGCGCCTGCCGCGGCGGCGCGTCCGGCAGGCGGGGCGTGCGGCGAAGCGGCGCAATACCGGCATGGGTCAACCGGAGGGGCCCGCCGAACGTTCTACAATGACTGCTGTTCCACGACGTGAGTCTTCATGCGCACTTTCCTTTCCCTCGGCCGCACGCTCGCGCTGGCCGCCGCCGTACTGGCGCCCGCCGCCCACGCGAATAACGTGATCGTTCTCAACTCGGCCGAAGCGACGCTTTCCCTGATCGACCAGCAGACCCGCGAAGTCGTTTCCACGATGCCGACCGGCAAGGAACCGCACCATTTGATGGCGACGCCCGACAATGCGTCGCTGATCGTTGCAAATTCGGTCTCGAACAGCCTGATGTTCCTCGATCCGAAGACGGGCAAGCTGCAGCGCACCGTCGAAGGGATCGACGATCCCTACCAGCTCGGCTTCTCGCCCGATCGCAAGTGGTTCGCGGCGGCCGGCCTGCGGCTCGACCGCGTCGACATCTACGGCTACGACGGCCGCGACCTGAAGCTCGTGAAGCGCGTGCCGCTCGCGGTGATGCCGAGCCACCTCGCGTTCACGAAGGACAGCAAGACGCTGCTCGTGTCGCTGCAGGTGTCCGGCGAGATCGCGGCGATCGACCTGCCTACGCAGACGGTCAAATGGAAGATGAAGGTCGGCAAGGTGCCGGCCGGCCTGTGGCTCACGCCGGACGACAAGTTCCTGCTCGTCGGGATGACCGGCGCGGATTACGTCGCGGTCGTCGACTGGCGCAACCAGAAGGTCGTCAAGCAGATCTACACGGGCAAGGGCGCGCACAACTTCCGTTCGCTCGCCGACGGCACGCACGTCGCGGTGACCAACCGCGTCGCGAACACGATCAGCATCATCGACGAGAACACGCTCACCAACGTCGGCGACATCACCGGCCTGCTGCCGGGCCCGGACGACATGGAGCTGTCCGCCGACAAGAAGACGCTGTGGGTGACGTTCCGTTTCGCGAAGAAGGTCGGGATCATCGACCTGGCGTCGCGCAAGCTGGTGCAGACGATCGCCGTCGGCCGCTCGCCGCACGGCATCTACTTCTACGACCGCGCGCCGTGGAAGGCGGCGAACGGCGCGTGACGGGCGGAGGCGAACGATGCTGCACCTGATCGATGCGTTCGTGTCGGACATCCAGACCTGGCTGTACGTCGATGTCGTGCAGCCGCTCCTCTTCAAGTTCAACCTGATGGACTATGACGAGGACACCTACGACGCGCTGTACTGGGTGATCATCGGCGCGCTGCAGATGGTGCTGATGTTCGCGCTGCTGCGCCCGCTCGAGGCGCTGCTGCCGGTCGAGCGCTGGAAGAACCGCCGCGCGGTGCGGGTCGACGTGATCTACACGGCGATCTCGAAGCTCGGCATCTACACGCTGTTCTTCTTCTTCGCGCTGCAGCCGGTGTTCGACAGCTTCCAGGCGTGGCTGCGCCTGCACGGCGTCGCGAACGTCAACCTCGACTATCTGTGGCCGGGCGTGACGTCGCAACCGATCGTCGCGTTCGCGATCTACCTCGTCGTGCTCGATTTCGCCGGCTACTGGTATCACCGCTGGCAGCACAAGTTCGGTATCTGGTGGGAGCTGCACGCGGTCCATCACAGCCAGCGGCAGATGTCGCTGTGGTGCGACGACCGCAACCACCTGCTCGACGACGTACTGCAGTCGTGCTTCTTCGCGGCGATCGCGCTCGTGATCGGCGTGACGCCGTCGCAGTTCGTCGTGCTGACCGCGGTCACGAACTTCCTGCAGAGCATTCAGCACACGAATGCGCGGCTGTCGTACGGCCGCATCGGCGAGCGCCTGCTCGTCAGCCCGATCTTCCATCGCCGCCACCATGCGGTCGGCTACGGCCACGAAGGCACCAAGTACGGCTGCAACTTCGGCGTGCTGTTCCCGTGGTGGGACATGATGTTCGGCACCGCGTCGTGGAACCGCACGGTCGAGCCGACCGGCATCCGCGAGCAGGTCGAGGGCGTGTCCTATGGCGACGGCTTCTGGTCGCAGCACGGCCTGGCGTTCGTGCGGATCTTCCGGCGCCTGTTCCCCGCCAAGCGCGGCGCGGCGTCGGCCTGACCCGATCCGGCCGTTCTCCCGTTGAACGACTTTCCCACGCGGCCCGCATGCGCTTTGGCGCATGCGGGCCGCGTGGTTTATCCTTTCCCCGTTTTTCTCCATCGATACAGGTCCGCATGAACGACTTGCTGCGTTCCTTCGTCCGGGCGCTCGCCAGCGCGCTGCACCCGCGCATGCTGTGGCTCACCCTGATGCCGTTCGTCGTCTCCGCGCTGCTGTGGGGCGCCGTGCTGTGGTTCTCGTGGCAGACGCTGCTGGACCTCGCGCGCGGCGCGCTCGACGGCTTCGTGCTGACGGCCATGCTGTATCGCGCGTTCGACGCGATCGGCATGTCGCAGCTGCATGCGGTCGTCGCGCCGTTCGTGGTCGTGTCGCTCGCGATCCCGCTGATCGTGCTGACCGTGCTGCTGCTGATCGCGACGATCTCGATGCCGGTCGTGATCAAGCACCTTTCGAATCGCCAGTTCGCGGCACTCGAAGCGAAGCGGGGCGGCACCTTCTTCGGCAGCGTAGTCAATTCGCTCGGCGCGGCGATCGTCGGCGTCGTACTGCTCGTCGTCACGATCCCGCTGTGGCTGATTCCGCCGTTCTTCGCGCTGCTGCCGCCGGTGATCTGGGGCTGGCTCACGTACCGCGTGATGACCTACGACGCGCTCGCGCTGCACGCGAGCCGCGACGAGCGCCGCGCGCTGGTGCGCCGGCACCGCTGGCCGCTGATCGGCATCGGCGTCGCGACCGGGCTGCTCGGCACCGTGCCGACCTTCGTGTGGGTCTCGTCGGTCTGGATGATGGTGCTGTTCCCGTTCGTCGCGGCCGCCATGATCTGGGTTTACGCTTTCATCCTCGTCTTCTCGGCGCTGTGGTTCGGGCACTACTGCCTGCGCGCGCTGGAAGACCTGCGCGCCAGCGCGCGCGCCACCGCAATCGACATGGGGCAGGCATGAGCATCGGCATCATCATCATCGGCGACGAAATCCTTTCGGGCCGCCGGCAGGACAAGCATCTGGCGAAGGTCATCGAGTTGCTCGGCGCGCGCGGCCTCGCGCTCGACTGGGCGGAATACGTCGGCGACGATCCGGCGCGCATCACCGCGACGCTCGCGCGCGCGATCGCGTCGGGCGACATCGTGTTCTCGACGGGCGGCATCGGCGCGACGCCGGACGACCATACGCGCCAGTGCGCGGCCGCCGCGCTCGGCGTGCCGCTCGCGCTGCATCCGGAAGCGAAGGAGCTGATTTCGGAGCGGATTCGCGAAACGCACACCGATCCGGCCACGCCGGTCGACTTCGAGTCGCCGGAGAACCAGCATCGCTTCAACATGGGCGTGTTCCCGGCGGGCGCGACGATCATCCCGAACGGCTACAACCGGATTCCCGGCTTCTCGGTCGGCGATCTCCATTTCGTGCCGGGCTTCCCGGTGATGGCGTGGCCGATGATCGAATGGGTGCTCGATACGAAGTACGCGCATCTGCATCACGCGACGCCGCATGCGGAGCGCTCGCTGTACGTGTTCGAACTGCCGGAATCGACACTCACGCCGCTGATGGAGAAGATCGAGCGCGATTTCCCGGGCGTGCGCGTGTTCAGCCTGCCGAGCGTGGGCGACGCGGAGCGCGGCGGCATCTACGCGCGCCGGCACATCGATCTCGGCGTGAAGGGCGAGCCGGAAGCGGTCGCGGCCGCGTTCGTGAAGCTGCGCGAAGGCGTGCATCTGCTCGGCGGCGACGTCGTCGAGCCCGACACGCCGCGCCCCTGAGCGGCCTGCAACGCGGCAATGCCAAAAGCAACGGGCCGCGCAACGCGGCCCGTCATCGGCATGTCATCGCCCGGCTCGACGATGAGGCTGTCGCAACCGGCGGGTGCGGCGCGCGCTCAGGCGCCGATCCACGGCAGTTTGCGGAAGCACCAGCCGTCGACCGTCTTGCGGTGGCCTTCGGCGTCCTTCGTGCCCTCGAAGCCTTCGAGCAGGTCGAACGCCTTCGTGTAGCCGGCCTGCGCGGACGCGACCGCGGCGAGCTTCGAGCGCGCGGCGCTGCGGCACAGGAACAGGATCGGCGTATCGACGGCCGGGAGGGCCGCCTTCAGTTCGTTGACGAATTCGGCATTCGGCACGCCGCCCGGGTAGCGCGTCCATTCGAGGTGCAGGTACTGGCCGTCGCCGACGAGCGGGCGGCCGATCCAGTCCAGCTCGGCGCGCGTGCGCACGTCGACGAGGCGCGCCGACGGGTCGAGCTGCAGCAGTTCGAATGCCTCGACCGGCAGCAGCGCGCCGGCGTAGTTGAGCGCGCCTTGTGCGCGGCGTTCGTCGGCCTTCGCGTAAAGCTGGTCGAGCGTACTCATGGCAGGGAGTCTCCGTATCGGTCAAACGATCATTCTAGCGCGGCGGCACGGCACGGACGTCCGCGCGACCTGCGGCGCACGCGCGGGCCACGGGTTCACCAAAAGGGTGCAGAATGGCGCGCATGCACCAGAATGATTCGGACGCGCCGCCGCATCTCGCCGATTGCACCAATGCGGTGCGATGTCGTCGGCGTCGGTGCGGCCCCGAGCCCTGCAATTGCGCAGGCGAGCCCCGCTGCGGCGCGGGACGGCGCGATCCGCGTCGGTTTTGCGATGATTGGCACGGAAGCTGCTATATAGAATTCGGTCGAATCGGGGCGCGCTGCGCCAAAAGCAAGACCCCGGTCAGCTCGATAAACGAGGCGGTTCCCAGTCCGCCGGAATTGTTCAATCAGGAGAAGAGGTTATGAGTAAAACCGTCGCCGACGTCATGCAGCTCGTGAAGGACGAGGACGTCAAGTTTGTCGATTTCCGCTTCACGGATACGCGCGGCAAGGAACAGCACGTGTCGGTGCCGGTTTCGGCGTTTGACGAAGACAAGTTCGAAAGCGGCCATGCATTCGACGGTTCGTCGATCGCGGGCTGGAAGGGCATCGAGGCGTCGGACATGCTGCTCATGCCGGACCCGAACGCTGCCTTCATCGACCCGTTCTATGAAGAGTCGACCCTCGTGCTGACCTGCGACGTGGTCGAGCCGGCCGACGGCAAGGGCTACGAGCGCGATCCGCGTTCGCTCGCGAAGCGCGCGGAAGCGTACCTGAAGAGCACGGGCATCGGCGACACGGCCTACTTCGGTCCGGAACCGGAATTCTTCATTTTCGACTCGGTCCAGTGGAACACGGACATGTCGGGCTGCTTCGTGAAGATCAACTCGGAAGAAGCACCGTGGTCGGCCGGCAAGGAATTCGAAGGCGGCAACACGGGCCACCGTCCGGGCACGAAGGGCGGCTACTTCCCGGTCGCACCGGTCGACACGTTCCAGGACATGCGTTCGGAAATGTGCCTGCTGCTCGAACAGCTCGGCATCCCGGTCGAAGTGCACCACCACGAAGTGGCGGGCCAGGGGCAGAACGAAATCGGCACGAAGTTCTCGACGCTGGTCGAGCGCGCCGACTGGACGCAGTGGTCGAAGTACATCATCCACAACGTCGCGCACTCGTACGGCAAGACGGCGACGTTCATGCCGAAGCCGGTCGTCGGCGACAACGGTTCGGGCATGCACGTTCACCAGTCGATCTGGAAGGACGGCCAGAACCTGTTCGCGGGCAACGGCTACGCCGGCCTGTCGGAACTGGCGCTGTTCTACATCGGCGGCATCATCAAGCACGCTCGCGCGCTGAACGCGATCACGAACCCGACGACGAACTCGTACAAGCGTCTGGTCCCGCACTTCGAAGCGCCGGTCAAGCTCGCCTACTCGGCGCGCAACCGTTCGGCATCGATCCGCATTCCGCACGTGTCGAACCCGAAGGGCCGCCGCATCGAAACGCGCTTCCCGGATCCGATGGCGAACCCGTACCTGTTGTTCTCGGCGCTGATGATGGCCGGCCTCGACGGGATCCAGAACAAGATCCATCCGGGCGAAGCAGCGGACAAGAACCTGTACGACCTGCCGCCGGAAGAAGATGCAAAGATCCCGACCGTGTGCGCGGGCCTCGACCAGGCGCTCGAAGCACTCGACAAGGATCGCGAGTTCCTGACCCGTGGCGGCGTGTTCACGGACAGCATGCTCGACGCATACCTCGCGCTGAAGGAGCAGGAGCTGGCGAAGTTCCGCATGACGACGCACCCGATCGAGTTCGAGATGTACTACTCGCTCTAATCGGCGATGGCGCTTCGATTCAGCGCCGTCATGCCGGTTCGTTCCCGCCGCGCGGCTTGCGGCGGGAGCGGCGGAGTCTGAAAGGGGACGGCGTCCAGCCGTCCCTTTTTTGTTCCGACGATTTTCATTTTCTGGCCCGTTGAGGCGCGACAAGCACGCAGATGGTTCTGAAGAATCTGATCAAGGCGAAAACGGGGCAGCCCGAACGACTGACGGACGACGAGCGGCTCTCGCGCTCGGGTCTGCTGGCGGGGCTCGAAGCGCTGCCGACGGTCGTGATCGTACTCGACCGCAAGACGCTGCGGATCGCGTTCGCGAACCCGTCCGCGGAGGCGATGCTCGACATCTCGCGGCGGCAGCTCGCGCAGCGGCCGTGGGGCGAGATTTTTCCGAACGCGAACGAGCTGGCCTCGACGATCACCGCGATCGGCGAGGAACGCTTTCACGCGACGCATCTCGATACCGTGCTCGACCGGCCCGGCCGCGAACCGCTGCACGTGCATGCGATCGTCGGCTTCCTCGAGAACGCGCCCGATTTCGTGCTCGTCGAGCTGTTCGAGAACGAACGGCAGTCGCGCACCGATCGGGAAGAGCGCATCCACGACCTGACCGCGGTCAACAAGCAACTGATCCGCAACCTCGCGCACGAGATCAAGAACCCGCTCGGCGGCATTCGCGGCGCAGCCCAGCTGCTCGAATTCGAGCTGGGCGAGCGCGAGCGCGGCGAGTTGCGCGAATACACGCAGGTGATCATCAAGGAGTCCGACCGCCTGCAGACGCTCGTCGACCGGTTGCTGGAGCCGCACCGGCATCCGCACATCGTCGGCGACGTGAACATTCATGAAGTGTGCGAACGCGTGCGCGCGGTGATGCTCGCGGAGTTCCCGCGGGGGCTCACGATCGAGCGCGACTACGACGTGAGCGTGCCGGACCTGCGCGGCGACAAGGAGCAGTTGATCCAGGCGCTGCTCAACATCGTGCGCAACGCCGCGCAGGCGCTGCGCGAACGGATCGCGCAGGGCGACGCGAAGATCGAGCTGCGCACGCGCATCGCGCGCAAGGTGACGATCGCCAAGCGCCTGTACCGGCTGGCACTGGACTTGCACGTGATCGACAACGGGCCCGGCATTCCGGAAGAGATCCGCGACCGGATCTTCTACCCGCTCGTGTCCGGACGCGAAGACGGCAGCGGCCTCGGCCTCACGCTCGCGCAGACGTTCGTACAGCAGCACGACGGGATGATCGAGGTCGAAAGCCGGCCCGGACGTACCGAATTTCAGATCCTGCTGCCGCTCGACCATTGAGCGGCGACATTGCGATTCACCCATATCTGACCGACCTATGAAGCCGATCTGGATAGTAGACGACGACCAATCGATCCGCTGGGTGCTTGAAAAGGCACTCGCCCGGGACAGCTTCGCGACGAAGAGCTTCGCGAACGTGCGCGATGCGCTGGCCGCGCTCGACCACGAGACGCCGCAAGTGCTCGTGTCCGACATCCGGATGCCGGGCGGCTCGGGCCTCGAGTTGCTGCAGGCGATGCACGAGCGGCTGCCGGGCCTGCCCGTCATCATCATGACGGCGTTCTCCGATCTCGACAGCGCCGTCGCGGCGTTCCAGGGCGGCGCGTTCGAATACCTCGCGAAGCCGTTCGACGTCGACAAGGCGGTCGAGTTGATTCGCCGCGCGGTGGAAGAAAGCCTGCGCGGCGGCGCGCCGCAGGACGAGCGCGTGGCCGAGGCGCCCGAGATGCTCGGCCAGGCGCCCGCGATGCAGGACATGTTCCGTGCGATCGGCCGCCTGTCGCATTCGGCCGCGACCGTGCTGATCACCGGCGAATCGGGCACCGGCAAGGAGCTGGTCGCCCGGGCGCTGCACCGTCACAGCCCGCGCGCGAACGGCCCGTTCATCGCGCTGAACACGGCGGCGATTCCGAAGGACCTGCTCGAATCCGAGCTGTTCGGCCATGAGCGCGGCGCGTTCACCGGCGCGCAGACGACGCGGCAGGGCCGCTTCGAGCAGGCCGAGAACGGCACGCTGTTCCTCGACGAAATCGGCGACATGCCGTTCGACCTGCAGACGCGCCTGTTGCGTGTGCTGTCGGACGGGCAGTTCTATCGCGTCGGCGGGCACAACCCGCTGCGCGCGAACGTGCGCGTGATCGCCGCGACACACCAGAATCTCGAGTCGCGCGTGCGGCAGGGGTTGTTCCGCGAGGACCTTTACCACCGGCTCAACGTGATCCGGCTGCGCTTGCCGCCGCTGCGCGAACGCAGCGAGGACATCGCGCTGCTCACGCGCCACTTCCTGCAGAAGAGCGCGCGCGATCTCGGCGTCGAGCCGAAGCGCGTGTCCGACGACGCGCTCGCGTACCTGACGTCGCTGCCGTTTCCCGGCAACGTGCGGCAGCTCGAGAACCTCGCGAACTGGCTGACCGTGATGGCGCCCGCGCAGACGGTCGAGATCAAGGATCTGCCGCCCGACCTCGTGCCGGCCGGCGCGCCCGTGGCGCCCGTCGTCGCGACGGGCGACGGTGCGGACGCGCACGGCAGCGGCGGCCATGTTGCAGCGGTGCCTGCCGCGATCGGCGCGACGCCGCTGGCCGCCGCGCCCGCCGCGAGCGCGCCGAACGGCAGCGTGCCGGCCGGCTACCCGTTGTGGGAGCACGGGCTGCGCACCGAAGTCGCGCGGCTGTTGCGCGAGAACTCGGCCGACGTGATGGACGAACTCGCGCGCCGCTTCGAGGCGGCCGTGATTCGCGAGGCGCTCGACTTCACGCGCGGCCGCAAGGTCGAGGCCGCGGAGCGGCTCGGCATCGGCCGCAACACGATCACGCGCAAGATCCAGGAGCTCCATCTGGAGCCCTGAGCACGATTCGCGGCAGGCGCGGGCCCGCGCCTGCCGCGATCGGACATAATCGCGGTTTGCATGCAGCTTGCCATTCCGCCGATCCTCCATGTCCGAATCCTTCCGCTGGCCCGCCGGGGCCGACCCGTTCCGTTTCCTCGAAGCGCTCGACAGCAAGCGCGCCCGCACGTGGGTCGACGAGCAGAATGCGCGTACGCGCGCCGCGCTGCGCGACGACGATGCCTATCGCGCGCTGACCGCGCGTCTCGCGAAAGCGTATCTGCCGCGTGAACGCCCGGTGATTCCGACCCGCTGGCGCGACTGGGCGTACGACCTGTGGCAGGACGATCTTCATCCGAAGGGACTGTGGCGCCGCACGCGCTGGGCCGACTGGCGTGCCGGCCAACCTGCGTGGGAGACGCTGCTCGACGTCGACGCGCTCGGCGCCGAAGAGGGCGAGTCGTGGGTGTTCGAGCAGGAGGCGATCCTGTATCCGGACGGCGATCGCGTGCTGCTGTCGCTGTCGCCGGGCGGCGCCGATGCGGTCGTCGTGCGCGAATTCGATCTCGTCGAGCGCCGGTTCGTGGACGGCGGCTTCACGATCGACGCGCCGGGCCATCATACGGTCGGCTGGATCGACCGCGACACCGTGTACGTGAGCTGGGATCGCGGCGAAGCGCATGCGACTGCAGCCGGCTATCCGTATGAAGCGCGGCGCTGGGTGCGCGGCACGGCGCTCGCCGACGCGCCCGTCGTGTTCAGCGGCGAGCCGGACGACATCAGCGCGGGTGCGTGGTACGACCCGATCGACCGCCGCCACGTTGCGTGGCGCAGCGTCGATTTCTTCGACGCGCACGCGTACCGGCTGACCGACGCGGGCGAATGGGCGCGCTACGACGTGCCGACGCATGTCGAGGTCGGGTTCTGGGAAGGCTGGCTCGTGCTGGAGCCGCGCCTCGACTGGGATTGCGACGGTGTGTGCCACGCGGGCGGCTCGCTGCTGGCGATTCGCGAGCAGGCGTTCCTCGCCGGCGCGCGCGAATTCACGACGCTGTTCGCACCGCGGCCGACCACATCCGCCTGTACGTGGACGCACACGCGCACGACGCTGATCGCGAGCTGGCTCGACGACGTGCACAACCGTACGATGCTGTGGCAGCCGCGGCAGGCCGACGACGGGTCGTGGACGTGGGATGCGCGGCCGTTCGACTGGCCGGGAGATGCACAGATCGACGTCGAGCCCGTCGAGTCGACGCTGAACGACGAGGTGTACGTCGACGTCGACACCTACCTCGATCCGCCCGAATGCTGGCTGGCCGATCTGGCTGATCGCGCGGACGATGCGCCGTCGCGCCGCGTGCTGCTCGACCGGCCGCCGGTGCAGTTCGACGCGGCCGGGCTGGTCGTCCGCCGCGCGAGCGCGCGTTCGCGGGACGGCACGGTGGTGCCGTACACGCTGATCGGGCCGCGCGATGCGCTCGACGCACCGCCGGGCGGGGCGCGCGTCGCCCGGCCATGCCTGCTGTCGGGCTATGGCGGTTTTGCGATCCCGAACCTGCCGGGCTACAGCGATGCGTTCGGCATCGGATGGCTCGAACGCGGCGGCGTGATGGCGTTCGCGCACATCCGCGGCGGCGGCGAATTCGGGCCGCGCTGGCACACCGACGCGCAGCGTGAACATCGTCAGCGTTCGTTCGACGATTTCATCGCGGTCGCCGAGGATCTGGCCGCGACCGGCGTGACGAGTGCCGCCCAGCTCGGGATCGAGGGTGGCAGCAACGGCGGGCTGCTGGTCGCCGCGTGCATGATGCAGCGGCCGGAGCTGTTCGGCGCGGTGCTGTGCCGCGTGCCGCTGCTGGACATGCAGCGCTATCCGAAGCTGCACGCGGGCGCCGCATGGCTCGACGAATACGGCGACCCGGACGATCCGCGCGAAGGCGCGGCGCTGGCCGCGTATTCGCCGTATCACCGGGTGCGCGAAGGGGTCGTGTATCCGCCGTTGTTGCTGACGACGTCGACCCGCGACGACCGCGTGCATCCCGCGCATGCGCGCAAGATGGCGGCGCGCATGCAGGCGCTCGGTCACGGACGGGTGTGGTACTGGGAGAACACCGACGGCGGCCACGGCAGCGCGGACGATCTCGAACGCGCGGAAGCCGATGCGGCCGAATTCGGCTTCCTGTGGGCCCATCTCGGGCCGGCGCCCGCGCGGCGCTGATCGCGCGCGGGCCGGAAGATCAGCCGACGATCGCGACGACGGGCGTGTGGTCGGACGGCTGTTCCCACGTGCGCGGCGTGCGATCGACTTCGCACGACGCGCAGGTCGCCGCGAGTTCCGGCGACAGCAGGATGTGGTCGATGCGCAGCCCCGCGTTGCGGCGGAATGCCATCATCCGGTAGTCCCACCACGTGAAGGTTTTCTCGGGCTGCTCGAAGCGGCGGAACGCATCGACGAAGCCGAGTTCGATCAGCTGCGCGAAGTGCGCGCGCTCCTGCGGCGACACGAGGTTCTGGCCTTCCCATTTCGCCGGATCGTGCACGTCGCGGTCTTCCGGCGCGATGTTGTAGTCGCCGAGCAGCGCGAGCTTCGGGTAGCGTTGCAGCTCGGTGCGCAGCCACGCCTGCAGCGCGTCGAGCCACTGCATCTTGTAGACGAACTTGTCGGAGTCGAGCGCCTGGCCGTTCGGGAAGTAGGCGGACACGATGCGCACGCCGTCGACCGTCGCGGCGATCACGCGCTGCTGCGGATCGTCGAAGCCGGGGATGTTGCGCACGACGTCCGATTCGTCGACGACGAGCGTGTCGCGCGCGAGGATCGCGACACCGTTGTAGGTCTTCTGGCCCGTGAACCAGCTGCGGTAGCCGGCCGCCTCGAGATCGGCGCGCGGGAATTTCTCGTCCGGCAGCTTCAGCTCCTGCAGGCACAGTACGTCGGTGCCGCTTTGCGCGAGCCAGTCGAGCACGTGCTGTTTGCGGACGTTGAGCGAATTGACGTTCCAGGTGGCGATTTTCATGAACGGGAGGGTGCGTGCGGCGTGAATGCGAAGGCCGCCATCTTACCGCGAGCATGGGGTGCGAACGCACAAGGTCATGCAGGCTCGCGCATGTGTCACGCATCGCCGCTCGGGCAGCAGAACCGGAAATTGTGACAAAAGTATTGACGTGAGTACTTCCTCACCCTATAATTTATTTCTCTGACGCGGGGTGGAGCAGTCTGGCAGCTCGTCGGGCTCATAACCCGAAGGTCACAGGTTCAAATCCTGTCCCCGCAACCAAGCACACCAGACGATGTGCGGCGCAATTGACCGATGCGCACTTCGTCCACGAAAAACCCGGCTCCGTGCCGGGTTTTTTGTTTTCCGCGTCCGCCTGTTATTTCGGCGCGCCCGGGCTCCCGGGCAGGAAGCCGTTCTCGAGCTGATAGGTCGTCGTGTTGACCAGCGTGGCCCGTGCGTTCGGCGTGCCCGACAGTACCGCGCACTTGTCCTTCCCCGTATTCAGCCGGATCGACCGCTCGGTCGTCGGGTAGTCGACGTCCTTCAGGTAGAAATGCGGCAGTGACGTCATGTAGCGCGCGTACGGCACGCATGGCCGCTGCATCGGGTCCTTCGACGCAGCATTGAACGGAAAGTATTCGTCGAACAGGTAAGCCGAACTCGACAGGCCGCCCCAGTCCGCCGGCACCGCGATGCTGCCGGTCGGCGTCGTGGCGCCGGTGGCGACGTCCGTGATGAAGCCGTCGACGGTCGAGCGCCCATCGCTGCGATTGGCCTGCGTCACGGTGACCTGCAGCCGATAGGCATGGCCGGTTTTCCACGGGTAGGCGATCGAGCACGACGTGCCGGAACCGCCGTCGGCGCCGCCGCGGCAATTCGCCGACAGCGGCGCCGTGCCGGTGCCGAACGCGCTGAAGATCACCACGTTGGTGCCGCGGGTGCGCGGCTGGATGCCGGTGTACATCGCGTGCCCGCCATGTTGCGACGACAACTGGTTGGCCCAGTAGTAGCTGGCGTTGACCTCGGTCGGCACGACTTCAGGCGTGATGTCCCACGTCATGCGATCGAAGCCGTCGCTGGGCGTCGTGGCGGCCGATGCGGCGATATTCGGGTCGGCATGCGCGTTGAGCGTGGCCGACACGGCAAGCAGCGCGCCGAATACGGTGCTGAGTCTTTTCATGTTCCTGTTTCCCGTTGGTGGAAAAAGAGACCGCGACGAGCAGCGTCGATTGCGGTGGCGCTGCTCGCGTACCAATTTGCAGTCACTTTATTACCAAGGGACAAGCCGTCGTGTCGACGCGTCCGTGTGAACCGGGCGCGTGATGCGCGGGTCGTTCGTGCCGGGCCCCGTGTGACGGGCGAGAGCGGGGCGTCGGGCGAGCCGCGACGCGTACGTCGGGAGAGTGAATCCCGGCGCACGAAACAATGCGGCGACGCCATTCGGCGACGCGTGTCGGTACGCGACGGCGTGTGTCGTTCAGCGCGCCGCCCACTCGACGGCCGCTTTCGCATGCAGCGCGGTCGTATCGAATACCGGCAGCGGCGAGTCGTCCGCACCGATCAGCAGCGTGATTTCCGTGCAGCCGAGGATCACCGCCTGTGCGCCGCGCGTGGCCAGTGCGTCGATGATCGACACGTACGTCGCGCGCGATTGCGCCGAGATGACGCCGTGGCACAGCTCGTCGTAGATGATCCGGTGCACGTCGTCGCGCCCGGGTTCGTCCGGCACCAGCACGTCGAGCCCGAACTTCTCGCGCAGCCGCGCCGCGTAGAACGGCAACTCCATCGTGTAGCGCGTGCCGAGCAGCGCGACGCGCTCGACGCCCGCGGCGCGCAGCGCGCTGCCGGTCGGATCGGCGATGTGCAGGAACGGCAGTGTCACCGCGGCCTCGATCGCGTCGTGCACCCGATGCATCGTATTGGTCGTCAGGACGACGAGGTCGGCGCCCGCTGCTTCGAGTTGCCGCGCGGCGTCGGCCATCCGCTCGCCGAGCGCGGCCCAGTCGTGCGTGCGTTGCAGCGCCTCGATGTCGGCGAAGTCGACCGTGACCAGCACGCTCTTCGCGTTGTGATGCCCGCCGTGCAATGCCTTCGAGTGCCGGTTGATCATCCGGTAGTACTCGGCCGACGATTCCCAGCTCATGCCGCCGATCAGTCCGATCGTCTTCATCCGTCACCTTTGCGTTTCGTGTCTCGCGGCAGACGAGTATAGGTGTCGCTGCCCGTGCCCGGCCGGTACGATCCGCGCGAACCGGGCCGGTACGGCGCAGCCGGTTGCGCGTGGCCGGCTACGGGCGGCCGGCTTCGGCCGCACGCGGCAGTTGAAACCGGCACTGTGTTTTTGTACAGTATCGGCACCGTGAGCCCGACCACCATTCCGCCTGCCGATCCGCACGCGCCGCCGCCCGGCGACGCGCCGCCGCGCATGCGCAAGATCATTCATTGCGACTGCGACTGCTTCTACGCGTCGGTCGAGATGCGCGACGACCCGTCGCTGCGCAACCGGCCGCTCGCGGTCGGTGGCCGTCCCGACCAGCGCGGCGTGATTGCGACCTGCAACTACGAGGCGCGGCGCTACGGCGTGCATTCGGCGATGTCGTCGGCGCTGGCGATGCGCAAGTGTCCGGACCTGCTGATCCTGCCGTCCGCGATGGACAAGTATCGCGCGGCGTCGCGGCAGATCATGGCGATCTATCGCGACTACACGCCGGACGTCGAGCCGCTGTCGCTCGACGAAGCCTATCTCGACGTCAGCGGGTCCGAACGTTGCCAGGGCAGTGCGACGCTGATTGCGCGCGAGATCCGCGAGCGGGTGCGCGAGACGGTCGGCGTAACCGTGTCGGCGGGCGTTGCGCCGAACAAGTTCATCGCGAAGATCGCGTCCGACTGGAACAAGCCCGACGGGCTGTTCGTCGTGCGGCCGCACGAGATCGATGCGTTCGTCGCGGCGCTGCCGGTGCGCAAGCTGCACGGCGTCGGCAAGGTGACGGCCACGCGGCTCGACCGGCTCGGCATCCAGACCTGCGCGCAGTTGCGCGACTGGCCGCTGATCGACCTGCACCGCGAGTTCGGCGCGTTCGGGCGGCGGTTGTACCAGCTGTCGCGCGGGATCGACGAGCGGCCGGTGCAGGCCGACCAGGAGCGCAAGTCGGTCAGCGTCGAGACGACCTACGTGACCGACCTGACGACGCTCGAGCAATGCGCGGACGAAATCCGCCGCCTCGTCGTGCAACTCGACGCGCGGATCGAGCGCGCGGGCGCCGTGCGGTCGATCCGCAAGCTGTACGTGAAGATCCGCTTCGCCGATTTCCAGCGCACGACGGTCGAGTGCGTGGCCGATGCGACTAACGCCGAGACGGCCGTCACGCTGCTCGCGAAGGGGTTGCTGCGGCGCGCGCAGCCGGTTCGGCTGCTGGGCGTCGGCGTGCGCATCGACGAGGACACGGCCGAGCGCCACGGGCAATTCCTGCTGTTCGACGACGAAGTGGGCGACGGCACGTCCGCGCCATGAAAAAGGCACCGCCGAAGCGGTGCCTGTCGATGCGGCCGGACGAGCCGGGCTACGCGCGCTCAGTGCGCGGACGCGGCCATCCCGTTGTGGCGCAGCAGCGCGTCGATCTGCGGCTCGCGGCCGCGGAACGCCTTGAACGATTCCATCGCTGGACGGCTGCCGCCGACCTCGAGGATTTCGCGGCGATAGCGCGTGCCGGTTGCCGCGTCGAGCACGCTGCCGCTGGCGGCGGCCGCTTCCTCGAACGCCGCGTACGCATCGGCCGACAGCACTTCGGCCCACTTGTAGCTGTAGTAGCCGGCCGCATAGCCGCCCGCGAAGATGTGGCTGAACGTGTTCGGCCAGCGCGAGAACGGCGCCTGCGGGATCACGTGATAGCGCTCGTTGATCTCGCGTGCGAACGCGGTCACGCCGGTGGTGCCGGCCGGGTCGAAGTCGACGTGCAGCAGCATGTCGAACATCGAGAACACGATCTGGCGCAGCGTGCCGAGCCCGCTCTGGAAGTTCTTCGCGGCGATCATCTTGTCGAACAGTTCGCGCGGCAGCGACGCACCCGTGTCGACGTGCGACGACATCGACGACAGCACGTCCCATTCCCAGCAGAAGTTTTCCATGAACTGCGACGGCAGTTCGACCGCATCCCATTCGACGCCGTTGATGCCCGACACGCCGAGCTCGTCGACGCGCGTGAGCATGTGGTGCAGCCCGTGGCCGAATTCATGGAACAGCGTGATGACTTCATCGTGCGTGAAGCACGCGGGTTTGCCGCCGACCGGCGCGGAGAAGTTGCAGGTCAGGTACGCAACGGGCGTTTGCACGTCGCCGCCGCGCTTCGCGCGCGACCGCGCGTCGTCCATCCACGCGCCGCCGCGCTTGCCTTCGCGGGCGTACAGGTCGAGGTAGAACTGCGCGACGAGCGAGCCGTCGCGGTTCTCGACGCGGAAGAAGCGCACGTCCTTGTGCCACACCGGCGCGTCGTCCGGCTTGATCCGCACGCCGAACAGCGTTTCGGTGACGGTGAACAGGCCCTTCAGCGCGGCCGGTTCCGGGAAGTACTGCTTGACCTCGTTTTCCGAGAACGCATAGCGCTGCTGGCGGAGTTTTTCGGCCGCGTACGCGACGTCCCACGGGGCGAGTTCGGCGAGGCCGAGCTCCTTCGCGGCGAACGTGCGCAGTTCGTCCCAGTCCTTGTCCGCGTGCGGGCGGGCGCGCGTCGCGAGATCCTCGAGGAATGCGATCACCTGCTGCGGCGATTCGGCCATCTTCGGCGCGAGCGACACTTCGGCGAAATTGCGGTAGCCGAGCATCTGCGCCTCTTCGCGGCGCAGCTTCAGCTCGTCGGCGACGATCGCCGTGTTGTCCCATTCGGCCTTGCCGTCGCCGTATTGCGGCCCGAGCTCCGACGCGCGCGTCGCATAGGCGCGGTAGAGCGTCTCGCGCAGCGCGCGGTTGTCCGCGTACTGCAGCACCGGGAAGTACGACGGGAAATGCAGCGTGAATTTCCAGCCTTCCTTGCCGTCCTTCTGCGCGGCTTCGCGGGCGGCCTCGATCGCGTCGCCGGGCAGGCCGGCCAGCTCGGCTTCGTCGTGGGCGAAGTACGCGTACGCGTTGGTCGCGTCGAGCACGTGATCGGAGAACGCCTTCGACAGCGCGGCCTGCTGTTCCTGCAGTTCCGCGAAGCGCGGCTTCTGGTCCTCCGGCAGCTCGGCGCCCGACAGGCGGAAGTCGCGCAGCGCATTGTCGAGGATCTTCTTGCGCTCGGCCGACAGCGTCGCGTATTCGGCGCTCGCGGCGATCGCCTTGTACTTTTCGTACAGCGCGAGATTCTGGCCGACGCTCGACCAGAATTCGGTCACGCGCGGCAGGTTTTCACCGTACGTAGCCCGCAGTTCGGGCGTGTCGGCGACCGCATTCAGGTGGCCGACGATGCCCCATGCGCGGCCGAGCGGCTCCGTGGCCCGCTCGACCGTCTCGACGACGGCGGCCCACGTCGACGGCGTGTCGCTCGCGCTCGCGGCTTCGACGGCGCGGCTGGCGGCATCGAGCAGCGTATCGAGCGCGGGCGTCACGTGTTCCGGGCGGATCTCGCCGAAACGGGGCAGGCCGGAGAAGTCGAGGAGCGGATTGGTGTTGGCGCTGGCGGACATAAGACTCCCTGTCTGTTGCCGGATGAACCGGGATGAAAAGGGTAACGGCGGCGGCGCGCGAACGCGCCCGATACCGACATTATTGGGGCGCATCGTGCGCTTTCCAATCGTTAGTTTCTAATGACGCGATTGACGCAGGGTCGGATGCGCAGCGGGGCGCGCCGGCTGGCGCGATGCAGCCGGGCGATTGCGGCTGGCGAGACACCGGCGCACGGAAGCGCGCGCCGGCTGGGCGGGTGGCGCGTCAGGCCGCGGCGGCCGCGGCGCGTTCGGCGGATTCGATCGTGTTGATCAGCAGCATCGTGATGGTCATCGGACCGACGCCGCCCGGCACCGGCGTGATGTAGCCGGCGACTTCCTTCACGCCCGCGAAATCGACGTCGCCGCACAGCTTGCCTGCGTCGTCACGGTTCATGCCGACGTCGATCACCGTCGCGCCCGGCTTCACCATGTCGGCGGTCAGGATGTTGCGCTTGCCGACCGCGGCGACCACGATGTCGGCCTCGCGCGTATGCGCGGCGAGGTCGCGCGTCTTGCTGTGGCAAATCGTCACGGTCGCGCCGGCGTCGAGCAGCATCATCGCCATCGGCTTGCCGACGATGTTCGAGCGGCCGATCACGACCGCGTTCGCGCCCTGCAGCGCAATGCCGTGCGCTTCGAACATCTTCATCACGCCGTACGGCGTGCACGGGCGGAACAGTGGCTTGCCGGTCATCAGCGCGCCGGCGTTCGCGACGTGAAAGCCGTCGACGTCCTTTTCCGGCGCGATCGCCTCGATCACCTTGTGGCTGTCGATGTGCGCGGGCAGCGGCAACTGGACGAGGATGCCGTGGATCTTCGGGTCGCGGTTCAGTTCGTCGATGCGCGCGAGCAGGTCGGCTTCGGACAGCGTGGCCGGGTACGCATCCTTCAGCGAGAAGAAGCCGTTGTCCTCGCACGCCTTGATCTTGTTGCGCACGTAGACTTCGCTCGCCGGATTTTCGCCGACGAGGATCACCGCGAGACCGGGCTGGTGGCCGCGGGCGGTCAGTGCGGCGGCGCGCTCGGCGGCCTGACCGCGCAGGGTCTTCGAGAGGGCGTTGCCGTCGATGAGGAGGGCTGTCATGGTGGTGGGTCCTGCCGGGAAGTTGGAATGCGGGCGTACGACGCGCGAAGCGCCGTAGCAAAGCACGTAATTATACCGTTCGCCTGCTGCCGTCCGACAGCGAATCAACGGGAAGCGTCATGGCCGCGGCGCGTGCGCGCCGGGAGGAACGGCCGCCGCCGCGCGAGTGGGCCGCATCGCGCGGGGCGGCAAATACCGGTTGCGGGCCGGGCGGGCCGTGCCGCCGCGGCCGGAGCACCCGCTCAGGCCTGCTTCTTCGACAGCGCGAGGCGCAGCAGGTCGGCCACCGTGTTGACGTTGAGCTTTTCCATGATGTTCGCGCGGTGCGCCTCGACCGTCTTGATGCTGATGCCGAGGTCGTCGGCGATCTGCTTGTTCAGGCGGCCGGCGATGATCCGCTCCAGCACCTGCTGCTCGCGCGCGGTCAGCTTCGACAGGCGTTCGCTCGCGGCACGCTGTTCCTGGACGCTCTTGCTTTCGCTTCGGGCCTTGTCGAGCATCCGCTCGACGAGCTTGCGCAGCTCGGCTTCGTCGAACGGTTTCTCGATAAAGTCCATCGCACCCTTTTTCATCGTCGACACGGCCATCGGCACGTCGCCGTGACCCGTGACGAAGATGATCGGCAGCGCGGCATTGTCGGCGATCAGGCGTTCCTGCAATTCGAGGCCGCTCATGCCCGACATCCGCACGTCGAGGATCAGGCACGCGATCTGGCCGGCCTGCTGCGCCGGCTGGTAGGCATCGAGGAACTGCTCGGCGCTCGAGAAGCATTGCACGCGATAGCCGTTCGCCTCCAGCAGCCAGCGCAGCGAGTCCCGTACGGCCTCGTCGTCGTCGACGACAAAGACGGTTTCCTGAGTGGTGGTGACAGGGCTATTCATAGTTCTCCCGTAACGGTATGTGATGCCGATGCCTCGCGCCCCCCTTGGCCGAGATCAGCGGGTTCCCCAATGGGCAGGCTGCAGTGGAACGTCGCGCCGGAAATGCGGCCATCCGGCTCGACGTTGTTGACCACCCACAGACGCCCCCGATGCGATTCGATGATCGAACGGCAGATGTTCAGCCCCATGCCCATGCCATCGGACTTGGTGCTGTAAAACGGTTCGAACAGGCGCTCGGCGGTCGCTTCGTCGACGCCCGGGCCCTGGTCGATCACACGGATGTCGACGAAGCCCGCATCGATATCGGCGACGACGCGGATCACGCCGTCCGCCGACGCCGGCTTCACGTCGGCCATCGCCTCGGCTGCGTTCTTCATCAGGTTCATCAGCACCTGTTCGATCAGCACGGGGTCGACATAAATAATAGGCATTCTTGCGAGGATTTCCGTGACGATCCGGATCCTGCGCTTTCTGGCCTCGATTTCGGCCAGCCCGACCGCATCGGCGACGATGTCCGCGACCCGTGCCGGCTGGCGCTTCGGCTCGCTGCGCTTCACGAATTCGCGGATCCGCTTGACGATCATCCCCGCGCGCAGCGCCTGCTGCGCGGTCTTTTCCAGCGCGGGCTGCAGCGTCTCGGGCGTGCCGCGGCCGCTCTTCACGAGCGCGAGCGTACCCGAGCAGTAGTTGTTGATCGCGGCGAGCGGCTGATTCAATTCGTGAGCAATCGACGACGCCATTTCACCCATCGTCATCAATCGGCTCGTGAACTGCAGCTTTTCTTCCTGCTGATGGGCGAGCTCCTGCGCTTTCTTGCGGGTCGTGATGTCGGTCGCGATCTGCATCTGCGCGAGGTGGCCGTCCACCCACTGGATGTACTGGCGGCGCACCTCGAACCACTTCTGGATGCTCTCGACGTACACCTCCTGCGCATCGGCGGTGCTGCTCGTCAGCGCGGCGGCCGGCAGCCCCGCGAACGCGTCGACCATGTCGATCGAGTCGGACGACGCCTGCGCGCGGTCGAAGCCGCCGCCCGACAGCTCCAGGTGGCCGTCCGGACGAATGCCGAACAGGTGGCGGTAGTAGCGGTTCGCGAACAGCAGCTCGGCTTCGTCGGCGGCGAGCACCGACACCGCGGCGTCGAGGCTTTCGAGCACCGTCGTGAAGCGTTCGTGCGCGGCGGCGAGTTCCTCGCGTGCGCGCTTCGGCTCGGTGATGTCGGTCATCGACGACATCCAGCCGGTCTGGCGGCCCGAGCTGTCGATCAGCGGCGACACGTACAGGCGCGCATGGAACAGCGTGCCGTTCTTGCGCCGCACGCGCAGCTCGAAGCCCGAGCTCGGCGCCTTGCCGCGCAGCGTCATGTCGAGCTGGCGCTGCATTTCCGGGTACGCGTCGCGCGGCCAGTACGGGAACGGTGCGACCTTGCCGACGAGATCGGTTTCGTCCCAGCCCGTCATCCGGCAGAAGGCAGGGTTCACGTGCGTGATGCGGCCGTGCATGTCGAGCACGCGCATGCCGATCAGCACCGAGTTTTCCATCGCGCGGCGGAAGAACGCTTCCGCGTACAGCGCCTGCTGCGCCTCGAAGCGCTGGCGCGTGTGCTTCCACAGGCTCCAGAGGCTCCACAGCACGAAGCACGACAGGCCGGCGACGAGCCACACGAGCGTGTTGTTGGTCAGGTTGGTGAGCTGCGGGAACGCATACACGCGCACCGTCAGCCCCTGGCCGGGCGGGTCGAGCGGCAGATCGTAGTGGGAGTCGCGCGGCAGGCGCGGGCGTGTCGACGTGGACGACAGTTCGCGGTTGTTCGAATCGGTGATCGAGATCTTGTACTTCGACGACAGTTCCTGCGGGATGTCGTGCTTCAGGATGCCCTCGACCGAGAACACCGCGGCGATCGAGCCAAGATAGTCGCGGTCGCCGCGCATCACGGGCGTCTGCAACGTGATGAAGCCGTTACCGAAGTCGTCGTAGATCAGCGGCGAATAGGCCTGGCGGCGCGTGCTGCGCGCCTCGTCGTACGCGCCGCGCACGGCGTCCTGCATCTGCGCGTCGCCGGGCTTCGCGAGGCGCTGGCCGAGCAGTGGCGGATGCACGGTGGGCCAGCGTTGCACGCCGGGCGCCGTATACCAGTTCAGGTAAAGGATTTCCGGATGCGTCTGCATCACGTCCGCGACGGCCATCTGGAATGCATTCTGGTCGAGACGGCCGGACGCGAGATCGCGCGACAGCGCCTGCAACTGTTCCTGCGCGCCCGTCATCGACAGGCGGATCTGCTGCTGGGCCCACGCGACGTTGCGAAACAGGGTGTCTTCCTGCTGCTGCTGTTCGCGCCGGTTCAGGCTCCACAGGATGAGGCTCATCACCACGAGGAACACCAGGATCGACAGCAGCGGCGTCAGCAAATAGGAATTGGACCACCACGGTCCGTGGTGCCAACGGGACGGCTGCGACTCCGCCGGCGGGCCCGGCGGTCGCGCCGAGCGTGCGAAAAGCCGATCGGTCAACATGGCAGGATTGTAGCGCAGCGCAATACATGGAAAACCTATACCGGATATGTTGAACGGAAACGGTTTTGTTCCGACGAGACGTGCCGGAGAGCCCCGAAATATGGGTGCAGCGCAGCAATATTCCGCATTACGAGAAAAGATCTCACAATTCGAAAATTTTGTTGCGCGGGCCCGTCCACGCTCATTACAATCCGCTGGAGCTTGCCCGCAGCCGGCCGCGTCGCGTCGTCTGCACGAGAGCGATCCTCACATTCCAGGACCCAGGAGACGAGAATGTCCGCTGTACCGAACGAAGTGATGAAATATGTCGCCGCCGAACGTGACGACGACCCGCAAGAAACCGTCGAGTGGCTGGAGTCGCTCGATGGCGTGATCTCCTCCGTGGGCACTGGCCGTGCGCATTACCTGATCGAAAAGCAGATCGAATTCGCCCGCATGCACGGCGAACACCTGCCGTTCTCCGCCAATACCCCGTACATCAACACGATTCCGGTCGAAGCCCAGGCGAAGATTCCGGGCGACCAGGACATCGAGCACCGCATCCGTTCGTACACGCGCTGGAACGCGCTGGCGATGGTGCTGCGCGCAGGCAAGGACACGAACGTCGGCGGCCACATCGCGTCGTTCGCGTCGGCCGCGACGCTCTATGACGTCGGCTACAACCACTTCTGGCACGCAGCGTCCGACCAGCACGGCGGCGATCTCGTGTTCGTGCAGGGCCACTCGTCGCCGGGCGTGTACTCGCGCGCGTTCCTGCTCGGCCGTCTGTCGGAAGAGCAGCTCGACAATTTCCGCCAGGAAGTCGACGGCAAGGGCATCTCGTCGTACCCGCACCCGTGGCTGATGCCGGATTTCTGGCAGTTCCCGACCGTGTCGATGGGTCTCGGCCCGATCATGGCGATCTACCAGGCGCGCTTCATGAAGTACCTGGAGTCGCGCGGCATCGCGAAGACGGAAGGCCGCAAGGTGTGGGCGTTCCTCGGGGACGGCGAGACGGACGAGCCGGAATCGCTCGGCGCGATCGGCATGGCGAGCCGCGAGAAGCTCGACAACCTCGTGTTCGTGATCAACTGCAACCTGCAGCGTCTCGACGGCCCGGTGCGCGGCAACGGCAAGATCATCCAGGAACTCGAATCGGAATTCCGCGGCGCCGGCTGGAACGTGATCAAGGTCATCTGGGGCAGCCGCTGGGATGCGCTGTTCGCGCGCGACAAGTCGGGCGCGCTGATGCGCCGCATGATGGAGTGCGTCGACGGCGAATACCAGACGTACAAGTCGGAGTCGGGCGCGTACGTGCGCGAGCACTTCTTCAACACGCCTGAACTGAAGGCGCTGGTCGCCGACTGGTCGGACGACGACATCTGGGCGCTGAACCGCGGCGGTCACGATCCGCACAAGATCTACGCGGCGTTCCACGAAGCCACGAACACGAAGGGCGCGCCGACCGTCATCCTCGCGAAAACCATCAAGGGCTACGGGATGGGCGAGTCGGGCCAGGCGATGAACATCACGCACCAGCAGAAGAAGCTGCCGGTCGAGCAACTGAAGAAGTTCCGTGACCAGTTCCGCCTGCCGATCACCGACGAGCAGATCGCCGACGTGCCGTACCTCAAGTTCGAGGAAGGTTCGAAGGAACTCGAATACATGCGCCAGAAGCGCATGGACCTCGGCGGCTACCTGCCGCACCGCCGCGAGAAGGCGACGTCGCTGCCGGTGCCGGCGCTCGACGCGTTCGAGCCGCTCTTGAAGGGCACGGGCGAAGGCCGCGAGATCTCGACGACGATGGCGTTCGTGCGGATCCTGAACATCCTGCTGAAGGACAAGGCGCTCGGCAAGCGCGTCGTGCCGATCGTCCCGGACGAATCGCGTACGTTCGGCATGGAAGGCCTGTTCCGCCAGATCGGTATCTGGAACCAGGAAGGCCAGAAGTACGTGCCGGAAGATTCCGACCAGCTGATGTTCTACAAGGAATCGCAGACCGGCCAGATCCTGCAGGAAGGCATCAACGAAGCGGGCGGCATGTGCGACTGGATCGCGGCGGCGACGTCGTATTCGACGCACGGCGAGATCATGGTGCCGTTCTACATCTTCTACTCGATGTTCGGCTTCCAGCGGATCGGCGACCTCGCGTGGGCCGCGGGCGACATGCGTTCGCGCGGCTTCCTGCTGGGCGGCACGGCGGGCCGGACGACGCTGAACGGCGAAGGCCTGCAGCACGAAGACGGTCACTCGCTGCTGTGGGCGGCCTCGGTGCCGAACTGCGTGAGCTACGACCCGACGTTCGGCTACGAACTCGCGGTGATCATCCAGGACGGCCTGCGCCGCATGGTGCAGGAGCAGGAAGACGTGTACTACTACATCACGGTGATGAACGAAAACTACGAGCACCCGGCGATTCCGCAGGGCGAGCACGTGGCAGCCGACATCATCAAGGGCATGTACGCGTTCAAGAAGGCCGACGCCGACAAGAAGGCGCCGCGCGTCCAGCTGCTCGGCGCGGGCACGATCTTCAACGAAGTGATCGCCGCCGCCGACCTGCTGAAGAACGACTGGGGCGTCGCCGCCGACCTGTGGAGCGTGCCGAGCTTCACGGAACTCGCGCGCGAAGGCCATGAGGTCGAGCGCTGGAACCTGCTCCATCCGACCGAGGAGCGTCGCCTGTCGCACGTGCAGAAGTGCCTGAAGGACACGCAGGGCCCGGTCATCGCATCGACCGACTACGTCCGTGCGCTGGTCGACCAGATCCGTGGCCAGATCGATCGCCGCTTCGTCGTGCTGGGCACCGACGGCTTTGGCCGTTCGGATACCCGCGAGAAGCTGCGTCACTTCTTCGAGGTCGACCGTCACTGGGTCACCGTCGCCGCGCTCAACGCGCTGGCCGACGAAGGCACGATCGAGCGCAAGGTGGTCGCGGACGCGATCGCCAAGTACAACCTCGATCCGTCCAAGCCCAACCCGATGACCGTTTAACGCACACGCCGTGTGATGCCGCGCGCCGCTCCCGCGAGGAGCGCGCGCGGCCATGGAGACAGAAACAGATGAGTCAAGCGATCGAAGTGAAGGTGCCGGATATCGGCGATTACAAGGACGTGCCGGTCATCGAGATCGGCGTGAAGGTGGGCGATACGGTCGAGCCCGAGCAGTCGCTCGTCACGCTCGAGTCGGACAAGGCGACGATGGACGTGCCGAGCCCGGTCGGCGGCGTCGTGAAGGAAATCAAGGTCAAGGTCGGCGATTCCGTGTCGGAAGGCTCGCTGATCGTCCTGCTCGAAGGCGGCGCAGGCGCCCAGGCGAACGGCGCGGCCGCGCCGGCAGCAGCGCCGGCTCCCGCAGCGGCGCCGGCCGCCGCTGCGCCCGCTGCCGCCCCGGCAGCATCCGGCGGCACGCTGGAAGTGAAGGTGCCCGACATCGGCGACTACAAGGACGTTCCGGTGATCGAGATCGGCGTGAAGGTCGGCGACACGGTCGAGAAGGAACAGTCGCTCGTCACGCTCGAATCGGACAAGGCGACGATGGACGTGCCGAGCCCGGCCGCCGGCGTCGTGAAGGACATCAAGGTCAAGGTGGGCGATTCGGTGTCGGAAGGCACGCTGATCGTGCTGCTCGAAGCCGCCGGCGCACCGGCTCCGGCCGCTGCCGCGCCCGCGCCTGCCGCTGCACCGGCGCCCGCACCCGCGAAGGCTGCGCCGGCACCGGCAGCCGCCGCCCCGGCCGCCGCGCCGTCGGGCGAATACCGCGCCAGCCACGCATCGCCGTCGGTCCGCAAGTTCGCACGCGAACTCGGCGTCGACGTCGCACGCGTGCAGGGTTCGGGTCCCAAGGGCCGCATTACGAAGGAAGACGTCACGGGCTTCGTGAAGGGCGTGATGACGGGCCAGCGCGCGGCGCCGGGCGCGGCAGCCGCGCCGGCAGGCGGCGGCGAGCTGAACCTGCTGCCGTGGCCGAAGGTCGACTTCTCGAAGTTCGGCCCGTTCGAGGCGAAACCGCTGTCGCGCATCAAGAAGATCTCGGGCGCGAACCTGCATCGCAACTGGGTGATGATTCCGCACGTCACGAACAACGACGAAGCGGACATCACCGAGCTCGAGGCGCTGCGCGTCCAGTTGAACAAGGAGCACGAAAAGGCGGGCGTGAAGTTCACGATGCTCGCGTTCGTGATCAAGGCAGTCGTCGCCGCGCTGAAGAAATTCCCGACCTTCAATGCGAGCCTCGACGGCGACAACCTCGTGTTCAAGCAGTACTTCCACGTCGGTTTCGCGGCCGATACGCCGAACGGCCTCGTCGTGCCGGTGATCCGCGATGCGGACAAGAAGGGCCTCGTCGACATCGCGAAGGAAATGAGCGACCTGTCGAAGGCCGCGCGCGAAGGCAAGCTGAAGCCGGACCAGATGCAGGGCGGCTGCTTCTCGATCTCGTCGCTCGGCGGGATCGGCGGGACGAACTTCACGCCGATCATCAACGCGCCGGAAGTGGCGATCCTCGGGTTGTCGCGCGGCCAGATGAAGCCGGTGTGGGACGGCAAGCAGTTCGTGCCGCGTCTCATGCTGCCGCTGTCGCTGTCGTATGACCATCGCGTGATCGATGGCGCGGAAGCCGCGCGGTTCAATGCGTATCTCGGCGCGTTGCTCGGCGATTTCCGTCGCATCATTCTTTGATGAGCGGGGAGGTGGCTCGCGGGGGCGTGGGTTTGTTTTTGGTTCTCTACGCCCTTTCGTTGAACCTGTTGCGCTAACGGTCTGCTAGCGTCGCCCCTGCGCGGGGCGGCGGTCACTTTTCTTTGTCTTCCAAAGAAAAGTAACCAAAAGAAAGGCGCGTCCTTGGGCGGACGGCAAAGGTGGTCATGCCCAGGGTTGTGGTTTTTGCCCGGCCGTAGTCAGGTTCTTTCGCGGGTTCCTCCCCCTCTGTCTGCAGTCAATCAAGAAGGGGACAGTCATGAGTCTCATCGAAGTCAAGGTTCCGGATATCGGCGATTTCAGCGGCGTCGATGTCATCGAAGTCAACGTGAAACCCGGCGACGTGATCGAAAAAGAGCAAACGCTCATCACGCTCGAATCCGATAAAGCCTCCATGGAAGTGCCCAGCGACGTCGCCGGCACCGTCAAGGAAGTCAAGGTCAAGGCCGGCGAGAAAGTCTCGCAAGGCACCGTCATCGCCATCGTCGAAGCATCGGCAGGCGCAGCCGCGCCCGCACCCGCGAAAGCACCCGAAGCGCCGAAGGCCGCAGCAGCTGCACCGGCCCCGGCCGCCGCGCCGGCACCCGCGCCGCAAGCCGGCAGCTACAGCGGCGCGGCCGACATCGAGTGCGACATGCTCGTGCTCGGCGCCGGCCCCGGCGGTTACTCGGCCGCGTTCCGCGCGGCCGACCTCGGCATGAAGACCGTGCTCGTCGAACGCTACTCGACGCTCGGCGGCGTGTGCCTGAACGTCGGTTGCATCCCGTCGAAGGCACTGCTGCATACGTCGCTCGTCGTCGAGGAAGCCGCGGCGCTCGCGTCGCACGGCATCACGTTCGGCAAGCCGCAAGTCGATCTCGACAAGCTGCGCGACTTCAAGGGCGGCGTCGTCAAGAAGCTGACGACGGGCCTCGCCGGCATGGCGAAGGCACGCAAGGTCGAAGTGGTGACCGGCGTCGGCGCGTTCGTCGATCCGTTCCACATGGAAGTGCAGGGCGAAAACGGCAAGAAGGTCGTCAAGTTCAAGCAGGCGATCATCGCCGCGGGCTCGCAGGCCGTGAAGCTGCCGTTCATGCCGGAAGACCCGCGCGTCGTCGATTCGACGGGCGCGCTCGAACTGCGCCAGCTGCCCAAGCGCATGCTCGTGATCGGCGGCGGCATCATCGGCCTCGAAATGGCCACGGTGTACTCGACGCTCGGCGCCGAGATCGACGTCGTCGAAATGATGGACGGCCTGATGATGGGCGCCGACCGCGATCTCGTGAAGGTCTGGGAAAAGTACAACGCGAAGCGCTTCGGCAACGTGATGCTGAAGACCAAGACGGTCGGCGCGGAAGCGAAGGAAGACGGCATCTACGTGAAGTTCGAGGGCGAGAAGGCGCCGGCGGAAGCGCAGCGCTACGACCTCGTGCTCGTCGCGGTGGGCCGCAGCCCGAACGGCAAGAAGATCGGTGCCGACAAGGCCGGCGTCGCGGTCACGGATCGCGGCTTCATCGAGGTCGACAAGCAGATGCGCACGAACGTGCCGCACATCTTCGCGATCGGCGATATCGTCGGCCAGCCGATGCTCGCGCACAAGGCCGTGCACGAAGGCCACGTTGCCGCGGAAGCCGCGCACGGCGAGAAGGCGTACTTCGACGCGCTGCAGATTCCGTCGGTGGCCTACACCGATCCGGAAGTGGCGTGGGCCGGCAAGACGGAAGACCAGTGCAAGGCCGAAGGCATCAAGTACGGCAAGGCCGTGTTCCCGTGGGCCGCTTCGGGCCGTGCGATCGCGAACGGCCGCGACGAAGGCTTCACGAAACTGATCTTCGACGAGGAAACCCATCGCGTGATCGGCGGCGCGATCGTCGGCCTGAACGCGGGCGACCTGATCAGCGAAGTGTGCCTCGCGGTCGAGATGGGCGCGGACGCGGAAGACATCGGCAAGACGATCCATCCGCACCCGACGCTCGGCGAATCTGTCGGCATGGCCGCCGAGCTGTACGAAGGCGTCTGTACGGACCTGCCGCCGCAGCGCAAGAAGTAACGCGAACGGCGCGGCCGGCCACGCGCCGGCCCGGAAAAAACGCCGCCGCCCGGATCATCCGGGCGGCGGCGTTTTCTTTGGTGTGCGCGCGACAGGCTAGAAGGCGGAGCGCCGTTGCCGCTCGCCCACGCCCCCATGTTCCGGCGCCAGAAACGAAAAAGCCGCGCTGGGCGCGGCTCTTTCAGGAGCAGGGGACGCTTACGCGGCCGGCTTGCTCGAACGACGTGCGGCAGCGGCGGTGGCAGCCTTCGTTGCGACGGCAGCAGCGGCGTTGAAGTTCGTTTCAGCGATTTCGACCGCTTGCTTCGTGGCTTTCTGAACCGTTTCGTACGTGGTGTTCGCAGCGTTCAGTGCCGACTTCAGTGCGGCGACAGCCGTTTCCGAACCGGCCGGGGCGTTCTTCGCGACGTTGTCGACGAGTGCCTGGACCTTCTTGTTCTGCTCTTCGAATTGCGCTTCGGCAACCTTCGCGAACTCGGCTTGCGTCGACGACGCGATTTCGTACAGGTGACGGCCGTACGACAGCACCTTTTCCGCGACCGGCTGCGACAGGCTCGCCTGCAGCGCGATCAGTTCCTGCGCGTCCTTCACCGACAGCAGACGCTGCGCGTTTTCCTGGCCCTCGGCCAGCGTCGACTTCACGACCTGCAGGTTGAGTTCGATCAGCTTTTCGACGCCTTCGAACGCCTTGGTCGTCAGACCGAACAGGCTTTCGAGGTTGGCTTTCTGGGCGGCGGCGATTTGCTCGGGGGTCAGCAAGGACATGTCAAGCTCCTGAAAAGCGATCGCGTCGATCGCAGGGTAAAGGGCACTACGCTGGGGAACTTCGGCGATGCGTGCTTTGTGCAACGCAGCAATGAGGCCTATTTTAGGGCAGAGAAAACGGATGTCAAGTATTTTTTGTGCGTTGCACAATCGCGACAAATTATCGATAAAACAACGAGTTATCGTAGCGGTTCGGAATCGGTTTCAGGCTTGTTCCCAGATGGTGCGCACGATGGCGGGGCAAGCGCGCCGCACCATGATCACGCACAGGTAAACCTGACAGGCCCATGGAACGTTATCCTTCTGTTCCTGTCGAAAAGCGCGCCGTTTTGATGCGCGTGCCGTGGCGACGTGCCGCCGCCACGGTCGAGGCCGGCGCCTTTGGCACGCCGAGCGCCGGATACGTACTTTCCCCGCTTTAAATTGCCTCCGAAGTGACGTTATCTCAATTAACCGTGTGGTAATCGGGAGACGGGCGCTGTCGGGCAGTGCATCCCATGGATTTTTTCGATGGGAGCGGAAGGGTCGATTGGCCGGAGGTTGGCCGACCCTTACATTCCGGTTTAACGACGATCGGTAAGTGCCTAATATTGCTCTTTTTTTCAGCTTTAACTACACTTGCGGAAACCTCCCGCCCGCTTTGTCCAGACCCCAATGAAAGCCGAATCGTTTTCACCGCGCAGATTGTTGCAGAGCATGACGCTCGGCACGGCTGTGTCGGTCGCAGTCGCGTTGCTGGCGACCACCGCGTCCGTCACGCCTGCCGATGCCTTCGCCGCCACTGCGAAGACCCAAGCCGCCAAGAAAAAAGCCGTCGCTCCTGCTTCGTCAGCGAAGAAGAAGTCGGCCAAGGCGACCCCCGATAAATCCGCCAAGGTCGCCGCGGCCGATGCGCCGCGCGCGAAAGCGTCGCGAAAGCGCGTGACGCTCGCGGCGAACAACGTGCACGGCGGCCATCGCGGCGCGGTGCGCAAGGTCGCGTTCCAGCCGCGCCGTCCGACGGTCGGCCAGGCGTTCGGCCTGCACGACACGCCCGACGCGCTCGCGCTGCGCTCCAGCGTCGCGTACGTCGTCGACCAGAATTCCGGCGAGCCGCTGTTCGACAAGAATTCGCACGCGGTCGTGCCGATCGCGTCGATCTCGAAGCTGATGACGGCGATGGTCGTGCTCGACTCGAAGTCGCCGATGACCGACCAGCTCGAAGTCACCGACGAAGACCGCGACTACGAGAAGGGCACGGGCTCGCGCCTGTCGGTCGGCTCGGTGCTGTCGCGCGAGGACATGCTGCACATCGCGCTGATGGCGTCGGAAAACCGCGCGGCCGCCGCGCTGTCGCGTTATTACCCGGGCGGCCGTCCGGCGTTCATCGCGGCGATGAACGCGAAGGCGAAGTCGCTCGGCATGACCGATACGCACTTCGAGAATTCGACCGGCCTGTCGAGCTCGAACGTGTCGAGCGCGCGCGATCTCGTGAAGATGGTCAATGCGGCGTACCAGTACCCGATGATCCGCCAGTTCTCGACCGATCGCACCTACGAGGTGTACACGGGCAAGCGCAACCTGGTCTACAACAGCACCAACGCGCTGATCCGCGGCAACGGCTCGTGGGACATCGGCCTGCAGAAGACGGGCTTCATCAACGAAGCGGGCGAATGCCTGGTGATGCAGGCGACGATCCACGGCCGGCCGATGGTGATGGTGCTGCTCGATTCGTTC
Source organism: Burkholderia sp. EMB26 (assembly GCF_024730645.1). Lineage (NCBI taxonomy): Bacteria > Pseudomonadati > Pseudomonadota > Betaproteobacteria > Burkholderiales > Burkholderiaceae > Burkholderia > Burkholderia sp. EMB26. The sequence continues at coordinate 2,407,369 of NZ_CP078070.1, read as the reverse complement.
GGCAAGTACTCGCGCTTCGCCGACGCGTCGCGCCTGCGCAACTGGCTCGATGCCGGCGGCGGCGAACGCCTGACGGCGGCCAACACGCCGAGCGGCGGCACCTGATCGTGTGCGGCGGTTCGCCGCCGTATCGATCGCCTCAACGAAAAAGCCCCGCAATCGCGGGGCTTTTTTCGTCCGGCGACACACCGGAGCGGGAACCGGGCCGACGGCGCGGCTTACGCCTGCCGTTGCAACCCGTCCACGTCCTTCTCGGGCGCCGGCCGGTAGCCGAGCGATTCCGAGATGGTGAGCGCCGTGCGGCTCAACTGGCCGAGCCACGCGTCCTGCAGGCGGTCGGCCGGCGCCGACAGCGACAGGCCCGCGACGAGCTTGCCCGAATCGTCGTAGATGCCGGCCGCGATACAGCGCACGCCGAGCTCGAGCTCCTCGTTGTCGCGCGCGCACGATTGCTGGCGGACGATCGTCAGCTCGCGCTCGAGCTTCGCGATGTCGGTGATGCTGTTCTGCGTATGGCCGGACAGCCCCGTGCGCGTCGCATAGGCACGCACGCGCGACGTTTCGTCGGCCGCGAGGAACAGCTTGCCGACCGACGTGAGGTGCAGCGGCGCGCGGCCGCCGATCGCGCGGACGACCTGCATGCCCGAGCGCTCGGAGTACGCGCGCTCGATATAGACGATCTCGTCGCCCTGGCGCACCGACAGGTTCACGGTCTGCCCGGTGAGGCGGTGCAACTCGCGCATCGGCATCAGCGCCGCATCGCGCACCGACAGGCGCGCCTTCACGAGATTGCCGAGCTCGAGCAGCCGCATGCCGAGGCGGTAGGTGCCGGGATCGGAGCGGTCGACCAGGCGGCAGGTCACCATGTCGTTGAGGATGCGGTGCGCGGTCGACGGGTGCAGCTCCGTGCGCTGCGCAAGTTCCTTCAGGCTGACCGGGTCACTGTGCGCGGCGAGCGCGTCCAGCAACCGCATCATGCGTTCGATCACCTGGATCGACGTTTTTGAATCCGGGGTGGGTTGGCTCATGTCGGGGGAGGAATCGGTTGACGCGTCAAGCGGTGTTGCAACGATTGTATCTCGTATTGTGAAAAAAGCGAACGCCGTTCGAGGAAGTCCTCGTTTCGCGCAGTGCGGGCTTGCGCGCGGGCCGGCGTTGGTCTTGCTGGCCAAACGTCGGATAATGAGAGCCGTTTTCTCGAAGGAGCACGTATGCGAGTCGGTTTGTTCGTCACCTGCCTGGTCGACCTGATGCGCCCCGAAATCGGCTTTTCGGCGCTCAAGCTGATTCGCGACGCCGGCTACGAGGTGATCGTGCCGCCCGCGCAGACCTGCTGCGGCCAGCCGGCCTACAACTCGGGCGACCGTGCGCTCGCGCGCGATCTCGCGGAAAAGACGCTGCGCGAATTCGAGCAGTTCGATTACGTCGTCGCGCCGTCGGGTTCGTGCGGCGGGATGATCCGCGCGCACTACGGCGACCTGTTCCGCGACGACCCCGAACTGATGGGGCGCTACACGCGATTCCAGCAGAAAGTCCACGAACTGACCGATTTCCTCGCGAACGTCGCGAAGGTGTCGCTCGCGCCGGGCGAATTCGCCGGGCCGGTCACCTATCACGATTCATGCTCGGGCCTGCGCGAGCTCGGCGTGAAGGCGCAGCCGCGCGCGCTGCTCGCGCAGCGCGGCGTCGCGGTGACCGAGATGAAGGACTGCGAGCACTGTTGCGGCTTCGGCGGCACGTTCGCGGTCAAGTACGGCGACATCTCGGCGGCCATCGCGGACGAGAAATGCGCGAACGTGCGCGCGTCGGGCGCGGGCACCGTCGTGCTCGGCGATCTCGGCTGCATGCTGAACATCGAAGGGCGGTTGCGCCGCACCGGCGACCGCGACACGCGCGTGCTGCACGTCGCGCAGGTGCTGGCGGGCGACGTCTGACGCCCGGTTCCGCTCACTTTTCCCCGATACCGCGATGCAAGTCCAATCGATGCATTTCAAGGCGCGCGCCGGCCAGAAGCTGGCCGACCAGCGCCTGCAGCAGAACCTGAAGAAGCTGTCGACGAAGTTCGTGTCCGCCCGCGCCGACGCGATGACCCTGATCGACTTCCCGGCCACGCGCGCCGCGCTCAAGGCGCGCCGCAACCGCGCGCTCGAGCATCTCGACGTGTGGCTCGAGGCATTCGAGCGCGAGGCGACGCGGCGCGGCACGACGGTCCTGTTCGCCGAGACGACCGCGGACGCCGCGCGGCTCGTGGCCGACATCGCGCGCCGGCACGACGTGAAGAAGGTCATCAAGACCAAGTCGATGGTGTCCGAGGAAATGCGCCTGAACGCGGTGCTCGCGGAGATGGGCGTGCAGTCGATCGAGACGGACCTCGGCGAATACATCCTGCAGATCAACGACAACGAGCCGCCGAGCCACATCATTGCGCCCGTCGTGCACAAGGACAAGGACGAGATCGCCGACCTGTTCGCGCGCACGCACCGGCGCGAGCGGCTCACCGAGATTCCGGACATGACGCGCGAGGCGCGCGAGGTGCTGCGCCCGCATTTCATGTCGGCCGACATGGGCGTGACGGGCGGCAATTTCGTGATCGCGGAGACGGGCTCGGTCGCGATCGTGACGAACGAAGGGAACGAGGGCATGTGCACGGTCATGCCGCGCGTGCATGTCGCGGTGACGGGCATCGAGAAGGTGCTGCCGACGCTCGAGGATCTCGCGACCGCGATGCGGCTGCTGCCGCGCTCCGCGACCGGGCAGAAGACGTCGAACTACTTCTCGCTGCTGACCGGGCCGCGCGGGCCGGGCGACGAGGACGGCCCCGAGCACAACTACGTGGTGCTCGTCGACGGCGGCCGCACCGGCCTGATCGGCGGCGAATTCCAGGAGATGCTGCGCTGCATCCGCTGCGGCGCGTGCATGAACCATTGCCCGGTGTACCAGAAGGTCGGCGGTCATGCGTACGGCTGGGTCTATCCGGGGCCGATGGGCTCGGTGCTGACGCCGAGCTACGTCGGGCTCGACCGCACGCTCGACCTGCCGCAGGCCGCGACGCTGTGCGGCGAATGCGACAGCGTCTGTCCGGCCGGGATTCCGTTGTCGCACCTGCTGCGCACGCTGCGCGAGAAGCAGGTCGAGCGCCATCTGCGGCCGTGGCGCGAGCGGGCGGCGCTCGCCGCGTGGGGTTTCTTCGCCCGGCGGCCGATGCTGTATGCGCTGACGACCAAGCTCGCCGTGCGCATCCTCGAACGGCTGGGCGGCAACGGCGGCACGTTGCGGCGCCTGCCGATGATGGGCGGCTGGATGGACACGCGCGACATGCCGACGCCGACCGGGCGCACGTTCCGCGAGCTGTACGCGGCGTCGCAAAGTCACCTCGGCTGACACTGTTCAGCGGGCAGCAACAGTGCGTTCGCTATTTGTATATTTATCTCGATAGATGCGGTCTATAGAATCTCGTCTGTAGTCCCCGGAATTGGGTTTCGGGGTACGAGGTCAAGGAGGTCCGCATCATGAAAAAGACAATATCGATGTACTGGCCGCTGGCAATCGTGGTCCCGCTGGCAGCGGTTGCCTATCTGCATGCGACGGCCGGTGCGCCGTCGCGCGGCCCGCTCGCGGTTCACCAGGCGTCCGCCGAACTGGCGCGCGCGGTGTCGTTCGGGCTGGTCGGCGACGCGGCGACGCCGCTGCCGGCGGCATCCGGCGAGATTGCGCTCGCTGCGCCGAAGGCGCTGTAAGGCATGGCGCCGTCGCTTGGCGCGGCGGCGCGATTCCGGTCGCCTTTGTATAATGGCGTGTTCTTCTCCCACGCGGTCCGCCGCGGCTTTCCGATAGTGCGATGACCCGCGTTGCGATCTGTTTCGTCTGTCTCGGCAACATCTGCCGTTCGCCCACCGCGGAAGGGGTGATGCGCCACCAGGTCGACGCGGCCGCGCTGGCCGACCGGATCGCGATCGATTCGGCCGGCACCGGCGACTGGCACGTGGGCGAGCCGCCCGATACGCGCGCGCAGGCGGCCGCCCGGAGCCGCGGCTACGATCTGTCGGCGCTGCGCGCGCGGCAGGTGAGCGCGGCGGATTTCGAGCGGTTCGATCTGCTGCTCGCGATGGACGAGGCGAATCTCGCCGAACTGCGCCGCCGTTGCCCGCCGCAGCATCGCGACAAGGTGCGTCTGCTGATGGAGTTCGCGCCGGGCGCGACCGAAACCGAAGTGGCCGATCCGTATTTCGGCGGTGCGCAGGGCTTCGAACAGGTGCTCGACCAGGTCGAGCGCGCGTGCGCGGGCCTGCTGGAGACGCTCCGGGCCCGCACGGCGCGCTGATCGCACGGTATTCAGCGGTCTGCGAATACCCTTTCAAAGACATGGATACTTGACTAAAAACGTCAAATATTTATACTTGACCAAAATCGTCAAGATTGCAGTCCCCTAGACACCATGAGACTCACCACCAAAGGCCGTTTCGCCGTCACGGCGATGATTGACTTGGCACTGCGCCAGGAGCAGGGCCCGGTGACGCTTGCAGGCATCAGCCAGCGCCAGCGGATTTCGCTCTCGTATCTCGAACAGCTGTTCGGCAAGCTGCGCAGGCATGAAATCGTCGAATCCGTGCGCGGCCCGGGCGGCGGCTACAACCTCGCGCGTCGCGCGCAGGACGTCACCGTTGCCGACATCATCATCGCGGTCGATGAACCGCTCGACGCCACGCAGTGCGGCGGCAAAGGCACGTGCGACGGCTCGAAGCAGCCCGACGGCCATTGCATGACGCACGAGCTGTGGTCGACGCTGAACCAGAAGATGGTCGAATACCTCGATTCGGTGTCGCTGCAGGATCTCGTCGATCAGCAGCGCGCACGCGAGGGCGCCCCCGCGGTGCTGCGCGATCGTCGCGCGCCCGAGCCCGTCGCCGCACCGGCCGAGCCCGCGCGCACGATGCCGCTCGGCCCCAATTCGGTGTTCAACATCGCGAGTTCGTGAGCGCGAAGGCGCCCGCCATACCCCATAACGCACATAGTCCCTGCACAGAATACCCGGAGCGACAGATGACCCAAGAGACTCTCCACCTGCCCATCTATATGGATTACAGCGCGACGACGCCGGTCGATCCGCGCGTGGTCGACAAGATGGTGCCGTACCTGCGCGAGCAGTTCGGCAACCCGGCGTCGCGCAGCCACGCCTATGGCTGGGACGCGGAGCGTGCGGTCGAGGAAGCACGCGAGCAAGTGGCCGCGCTCGTGAACGCGGATCCGCGCGAGATCATCTGGACGTCCGGCGCCACCGAGTCGGACAACCTCGCGATCAAGGGCGCCGCGAACTTCTACAAGGGCAAGGGCAAGCACATCATCACGGTGAAGACCGAGCACAAGGCCGTGCTCGATACGTGCCGCGAGCTCGAGCGCGACGGTTTCGAAGTCACCTACCTCGACGTGAAGGATGACGGCCTGATCGATCTCGACGTGTTCAAGGCCGCGCTGCGCCCGGACACGATCCTCGTGTCGGTGATGCACGTGAACAACGAGATCGGCGTGATCCAGGACATCGAGACGATCGGCGAGATCTGCCGCGAGAAGGGCATCGTGTTCCACGTTGATGCCGCGCAGTCGACCGGCAAGGTTGCGATCGATCTCGCGAAGCTGAAGGTCGACCTGATGTCGTTCTCGGCCCACAAGACCTACGGCCCGAAGGGCATCGGTGCGCTGTACGTGCGTCGCAAGCCGCGCGTGCGCATCGAGGCGCAGATGCACGGCGGCGGCCACGAACGCGGCATGCGTTCGGGCACGCTGCCGACGCACCAGATCGTCGGCATGGGCGAAGCGTTCCGTATCGCCCGCGAGGAAATGGCGACCGAGAACGAGCGCATCCGCATGCTGCGCGACAAGCTGCTGCGCGGCCTGTCGCAGATCGAGGAAACCTACGTGAACGGCGACATGGATCACCGTGTCCCGCACAACCTGAACATCAGCTTCAACTTCGTCGAAGGCGAGTCGCTGATCATGGCGATCAAGGACGTCGCGGTGTCGTCGGGCTCCGCGTGCACGTCGGCGTCGCTGGAGCCGTCGTACGTGCTGCGGGCGCTCGGCCGCAACGACGAACTCGCGCACAGCTCGATCCGCTTCACGGTCGGCCGCTTCACGACGGAGCAGGAAGTCGACTTCGTGATCGATCTGCTGAACAGCAAGATCGCGAAGCTGCGCGAACTGTCGCCGCTCTGGGAAATGCACCAGGAAGGCATCGATCTGTCGACGATCGAATGGGCCGCACACTGATACCGCATTGAATGCAACCGCGGGCGGATTGACGCACGCAGACGTAACGAGTCAAGGAGTCTGAGTCATGTCTTACAGCAACAAGGTTCTGGATCACTACGAAAACCCGCGCAACGTCGGTTCGTTCGCGAAGGACGACGACACGGTCGGCACGGGCATGGTCGGCGCGCCGGCTTGCGGCGACGTGATGAAGCTGCAGATCCGCGTCGGCGCGGACGGCGTGATCGAAGACGCGAAGTTCAAGACTTACGGTTGCGGTTCGGCGATCGCATCGAGCTCGCTCGTCACCGAATGGGTGAAGGGCAAGACGCTCGACGAGGCACTGTCGATCAAGAACACGCAGATCGCCGAGGAACTCGCGCTGCCGCCGGTGAAGATTCACTGCTCGATCCTCGCGGAAGACGCGATCAAGGCAGCCGTGGCCGACTACAAGAAGCGCCACGACACCAAGGAAGGCGATCAGGCAGCAGCCTGAGCGGCACCGAGCGGCTAGGGAAGGAAACGCGGTGCCTCCGGGTGGGGCGCCGCGGCAAGGACATCATGGCAATTACACTGACCGAAAAAGCAGCACAGCACGTGCAGAAATACCTCGTCCGTCGCGGTAAGGGTATGGGCCTGCGGCTTGGCGTTCGCACGACCGGGTGCTCGGGACTCGCGTACAAGCTCGAGTATGTCGACGAGCTGGCGCCCGAGGATCAGGTGTTCGAGAGCCATGGCGTGAAGGTCATCGTTGACCCGAAGAGCCTCGCCTATATCGACGGCACCGAGCTCGACTTCGCCCGCGAAGGCCTGAACGAAGGGTTCAAGTTCAACAACCCGAACGTGAAGGACGAGTGCGGGTGCGGGGAATCGTTCCGCGTGTGACGCGGCGCGCTCCGCGCGATGCGGGCAAGAGGCGGCACGGGCCGCCTTTTTAATGTGCGGCGTTTGCCGCGCGACGAACCGGAATTGAACGCGACGATGGTTTCGCTGAAAGACAGCCATTTCGACCTGTTTCACCTGCCGGCGCAATTCGCGCTCGACGAGACGGCGCTCGACGCCGCCTACCGGACGGTGCAGACGCAGGTGCATCCGGACCGCTTCGCGGCGGCCGGCGACGCGCAAAAGCGTATCGCGATGCAATGGGCCACCCGCGCGAACGAGGCGTACCGCACGCTGCGCGATCCGCTGAAGCGCGCGTCCTATCTGCTGTCGCTGCGCGGCGTCGACATCGGCGCGGAAAACAACACGGCGATGGAGCCTGCGTTCCTGATGCAGCAGATGGAGTGGCGCGAGGGCATCGAGGATGCCGCGGCCGCCCGCAACGTCGACGCGCTCGATGCGTTGCTCGCCGAGTTGCGCGACGAGAAGCGCATGCGCGTCGAGCGCCTCGGCACGCTGCTCGACAGCGGCGCCGACCAGGCCGCCGCGGAAGCCGTGCGTCAGCTGATGTTCATCGAACGGGTCGCGTCGGAAGTGGGCGCGCAGATCGAGCGCCTCGAAACTTAACCGCGTGCCTTGCGGCACGCGCAGCAAACGGGCCGAGCGCCCGAACGAACCAAGATGGCTTTACTGCAAATTTCCGAACCGGGCATGGCGCCGGCGCCGCACCAGCGGCGACTCGCCGTCGGGATCGATCTCGGCACGACGAACTCGCTCGTCGCCGCCGTGCGCAACAGCGTGCCTGAAGTACTGCCGGACGAAGCGGGCCGCGTGCTGCTGCCGTCCGTGGTCCGTTATCTCGAGAAGGGCGGCCGCCGCATCGGCCACGAAGCGAAGGAGCAAGCCGCGACCGATCCGCGCAACACGATCGTGTCGGTCAAGCGCTTCATGGGCCGCGGCAAGGCCGAGGTCGAAGGCGCGGCGAACGCGCCGTACGAATTCGTCGATGCGCCGGGCATGGTGCAGATCCGCACGATCGACGGTGTGAAGAGCCCGGTGGAGGTGTCGGCCGAGATTCTCGCGACGCTGCGTTATCGCGCGGAAGACACGCTCGGCGACGAGCTGGTCGGTGCGGTGATCACGGTGCCCGCGTATTTCGACGATGCGCAGCGCCAGGCGACCAAGGATGCCGCGCGTCTCGCGGGCCTCAACGTGCTGCGCCTGCTGAACGAACCGACTGCCGCGGCGATCGCCTACGGTCTCGACAACGCGGCCGAAGGTCTTTACGCGGTGTACGATCTCGGCGGCGGCACGTTCGACCTGTCGATCCTGAAGCTGACGAAGGGCGTGTTCGAGGTGCTGGCCGCGGGCGGCGATTCCGCGCTCGGCGGCGACGATTTCGACCACGTGCTGTTCGACCATGTGCTCGCGCAGGCCGGTATCGACGCGAAGACGCTCGCGCCCGAAGACGTGCGCCTGCTGCTCGATCGCGTGCGCGTGCTGAAGGAAGCGCTGTCGTCGGCGCCCGAAGCGGCGCTCGACGTAACGCTGTCGAGTGGCGCGCACCTGGCGCAGACGATTTCGCACGACACGTTCGCATCGCTCGTCGAGCCGCTCGTGCAGCGCACGCTCACGCCGACCCGCAAGGCGCTGCGCGATGCGCAGGTCACGCCGGCCGACATCAAGGGCGTCGTGCTCGTCGGCGGCGCGACGCGCATGCCGGTGATCCGCGACGCGGTCGCGAAGTATTTCGGCCAGTCGCCGCTCGTGAACCTCGATCCGGACCAGGTCGTCGCGCTCGGCGCGGCGATCCAGGCCGATCTGCTCGCGGGCAATCGCGGCACCGGCGACGACTGGTTGCTGCTCGACGTGATTCCGCTGTCGCTCGGGGTCGAGACGATGGGCGGCCTCGTCGAGAAGATCATTCCGCGCAATTCGACGATTCCGATCGCGCGTGCGCAGGAATTCACGACCTTCAAGGACGGCCAGACCGCGATGGCGATCCACGTCGTGCAGGGCGAGCGCGAGCTCGTGGCCGACTGCCGGTCGCTCGCGCGCTTCGAGCTGCGCGGCATTCCGCCGATGACGGCGGGCGCCGCGCGCATTCGCGTGACCTATCAGGTCGACGCGGACGGCCTGTTGTCGGTATTTGCACGCGAGCAGCAGTCGGGCGTCGAGGCATCGGTCGTCGTGAAGCCGTCGTACGGCCTCGCCGATGACGACATCGCGAAGATGCTGGAAGACAGCTTCAAGACCGCTGAAATCGACATGCGCGCCCGCGCGCTGCGCGAAGCGCAGGTCGAAGCCCAGCGGATGCTCGAGGCGACGCAGGCCGCGCTGGCGGCCGACGGCGAACTGCTCGATGCCGACGAGCGCGCGCAGGTCGACGCGCTGGCCGATGCCTTGCGCGCGGTCGCGCAGGGCGACGATACGAATGCGATCGAAGCGGCGACCAAGGCGCTGGCCGACGGCACCGACGAATTCGCGGCGCGCCGGATGGACAAGAGCATCAAGCGCGCGCTGTCGGGCCGCCGGCTCGACGAGATCTGAATCCACGAACCGCGCATCGGCCGGCAACGGCCTGCGCGATGATGAACCGTGCGGCGCGTCGCGCCGCACCCTGACTGACGGAACGGACATGCCTCAACTGGTGGTGCTGCCTCACGTCGAACTGTGCCCGGATGGCGCAGTGATCGACGCGACGCCCGGCAAGAGTATCTGCGACAACCTGCTCGATCACGGGATCGAGATCGAGCATGCATGCGAGAAGTCGTGCGCATGCACGACGTGCCACGTGGTGATCCGCGAGGGCTTCAACGATCTGACGCCGTCCGAGGAGGACGAGGACGATCTGCTGGACAAGGCGTGGGGCCTCGAGCCGACGTCGCGCCTGTCGTGCCAGGCGATCGTGAAGGAAGATTCGGACCTGGTGGTCGAGATCCCGAAGTACTCGATCAACCACGCGAAGGAAAACCACTGACCGAAACCGGAGGCAGGCGATGAAATGGACCGATTCGCGTGAAATAGCCATTGCGCTGGCGGACAAGCACCCCGACATCGACCCGCAGCGGATCAACTTCGTCGACCTGCGCCAGTGGGTGCTCGAGCTCGACGGCTTCGACGACGATCCGACGCACTCGGGCGAGAAGATCCTCGAGGCGATCCAGGCACACTGGATCGACGAATCGGATTTCGACGACGAGGACTGACCGACCGGCCAGCGCGTGCGCGGCAACGGTTACGCCGCGCCCATGAAAAACGGCTCGTGAGCGTTTGCTCACGAGCCGTTTGCGTTTTCGGCGAGCCCGCACACGACAGGCGGGCAGGGGCGCCGGCGACTACATGATCCGCTTCATGCGCCGACCAGCGTGCCGTTCTCGATCCGCACGCGCTGACCCTGGCCGAACGGCGGCGGGTTGCGGTACGTGAACGTGCGGGTCGCGCCGCTTTCCATCTGCACTTGCACCTGATAGTCGGTTTCCGCGCGAACCTGCTTCTCGACCTGGTTGCCGGCGAGGCCACCGCCCAGCGCGCCGATGATCGTCATCGCGGTGCGGCCGTTGCCGTGGCCGAACTGGTTGCCGAGCAGGCCGCCGGCCGCCGCGCCGCCCACGGCGCCGATCCCCGAGCTCTGGCCCGGCGTGCGCATCTGCGTGATCGACACGACCGTGCCGCAACTCTGGCAGTAGGTTTGCGCAGGCGCCGACGGCTGCTGCGCGTATTGCGGCGGTTGCGGGGCGGTCGTGTGACGGCGGTGCGGCGCAGCCGGGCGCGGCGCGGGCTTCGGCTCGGCCTGCGCGACGGCGGCCTTCTGCTGCGCGGCGGCCTGTTCCGCGGCCTGCCGCTGCGCTTGCGCGGCCAGCGCGGCGCTGGCGGCCGCGGCCGTATCGACGGCCGGCTGCGACGCGATCAGCGCGGCCTGGGTCTGGCCGTTCTGTTCGTTGCTGCTGGTGGCTTTCGGGAAGACGCCCGTGATCGCTGCCGTCGCCGCGAGGCTGGCGACGATGACGGCGCCCGCCGCGGTGGCGATGAGCGGGTGGAGGCGTTGCTTTTGCGGCGTGGTCTGAGTCTGGTTGTCCATTTTCTTCTCCAAGGTCGATCCGGATCGGCGCGCTGCGCCGGAGCAGGATCCCACGCTCGGGAGCGAGCAGACTTGGCGTTCCTGCGCCTCGTTCTGGTCCCGTGGTCATGCGTGGTGACGCAAAAGGAGTGTCGTCCACCGCCAGACGGCGCGCCGTATCAAGGTGTAACGAATTGCAGCGGGGCATTGGCGGCCGTTTCCGGGAAAACCCGGAGAAGCGCGTCGCGACGAGGGAATAAAACGGGGAAGGATCGAGGGCCGGCAGACGCCGGCTGGCGGGATTTACGCGTCGTTACAAAGCCGACGCGTGCGCGCCACGGGGCGCGGCGCACACGCGGTCGCGGCCGTCAGTCTTCGCGGCGCAGATGCGGGAACAGCAGCACGTCGCGGATCGTCGGGCTGTCGGTCAGCAGCATCACGAGACGGTCGATGCCGATCCCGCAGCCGCCGGTCGGGGGCATCCCGTATTCGAGCGCGCGGATGTAGTCGGCGTCGAAGAACATCGCTTCCTCGTCGCCCGCATCCTTCTGCTCGACCTGCTTCTTGAAGCGCGCGGCCTGGTCTTCCGGATCGTTCAGCTCCGAGAAGCCGTTCGCGATCTCGCGGCCGGTCATGAACAGCTCGAAACGCTCGGTGATGCCCGGCACCGTATCCGATGCGCGTGCGAGCGGCGACACCTCGACCGGGTAGTCGATGATGAACGTCGGTTCCCACAGCTGCGCTTCGGCCGTTTCCTCGAACAGCGCGAGCTGCAGCGCGCCGATGCCGGCGTTCAGGAACGCCGGCTGCGACACGTCGACGCCGAAGCGCTTCAGCTCGGTGCGCAGGAACGCGTCGTCCGACAGCTGGCCGTCGGTGTAGTCCGGTGCGTACTTCTGGATCGCCTGCGTGATCGTCAGGCGATGGAACGGCTTCGCGAGGTCGAGCTCGCGGCCCTGGTACTGGATCGTCGCGGTGCCGAGCGCATCGATCGCCGCCTGGCGGATCAGTTGCTCGGTGAAGTCCATCAGCCAGCGGTAGTCGGTGTACGCGGCGTAGAACTCCATCATCGTGAATTCCGGGTTGTGACGCGGCGACACGCCTTCATTCCGGAAATTGCGGTTGATCTCGAACACTCGCTCGAAACCGCCGACGATCAGGCGCTTCAGGTACAGCTCCGGCGCGATACGCAGGAACATCTGCATGTCGAGCGCATTGTGATGCGTGACGAATGGCTTCGCGGCCGCGCCGCCCGGGATCGGGTGCAGCATGGGCGTCTCGACTTCCATGAAGTCGGCGTTGTCCATGAACTTGCGGATCGACGCGATCGTCTTCGTGCGGGCGCGGAACGTGTCGCGCGTTTCCGGCGTGACGATCAGGTCGACGTAGCGCTGGCGATAGCGCATTTCCTGGTCGGACAGGCCGTGGAACTTGTCCGGCAGCGGCCGCAGCGCCTTCGACAGCAGGCGCAGCTCCTTGCACTGGACCGACAGCTCGCCCTTGTTGGTGCGGAACAGCACGCCGCGCGCGGCGACGATGTCGCCGAGGTCCCACTTCTTGAACGCGTCGTAGGTCTCGGCGCCGACGTCGTTCGGCGTCACGAAGAACTGGATCTGGCCCGAGCCGTCCTGCACCGTCGCGAAGCTCGCCTTGCCCATCACGCGCTTGAGCATCATGCGGCCGGCGACCGACACCTCGACCGGGTTCGCTTCGAGCGCGGCCTTGTCCGAATCGGCGAATTTCGCCTGCAGGTCGGCTGCGTGGTGCTCGGGGCGGAAGTCGTTCGGGTAGGCGACGCCTTGCTCGCGCAACGCGCGCAGCTTCTCGCGGCGCTCGGCGATGATCTGGTTTTCGTCCGCCGTGACGGCGGGCTGCGTTTGGGTCGGTTCGGTCATGATGGTCGGAATTCGGAGTGGGGTGCGGCAACGCAAACGGAAAGGGCGGCGCGGGCCGGCCGCGCCGCGGCGCTTACACGCCCTGTTTGAGGCTCGCGCTGATGAAGTCGTCGAGATCGCCGTCGAGCACCGCCCGCGTGTTGCTCATTTCGACGTTCGTGCGCAGGTCCTTCACGCGGCTCTGGTCGAGCACGTACGAGCGGATCTGGTGGCCCCAGCCCACATCGGTCTTGCTCGATTCGAGCTTGTCCTGCTCGGCCTGGCGCTTGCGCATTTCGACTTCGTACAGGCGCGATTTCAGCATCGCCATCGCTTCGGCGCGGTTGCGGTGCTGCGAGCGGTCGTTCTGGCACTGCACGACGATGCCGGTCGGCATGTGCGTGATCCGCACCGCGGAGTCGGTCTTGTTGATGTGCTGGCCACCCGCGCCCGACGCGCGGTACGTGTCGATGCGCAGGTCGGCCGGGTTGATCTCGACTTCGATCGAGTCGTCGATTTCCGGATAGACGAACACCGACGAGAACGACGTGTGGCGACCGCCCGACGAGTCGAACGGCGACTTGCGCACGAGGCGGTGGATGCCCGTTTCGGTGCGCAGGAAGCCGTACGCGTATTCGCCCGTGACCTTGACCGTCGCGTTCTTGATGCCGGCGACGTCGCCGTCGGACTCTTCGAGCACTTCGGCCTTGAAGCCCTTGCGCTCGCAGTAGCGCAGGTACTGGCGCAGCAGCATCGACGCCCAGTCGCATGCCTCGGTGCCGCCGGCGCCGGCCTGGATATCGATGAAGCAGTTGTTCGGATCGGCCGGGTTCGAGAACATCCGGCGGAACTCGATGTCGCCGACGCGCGCTTCGAGCTTCGCGGCGTCTTCTTCCGACGCGAGAAGCGTGTCCTCGTCGCCTTCCTCGCGCGCCAGCTCGAACAGGTCGAGCGCGTCGCGCAGGTCGCTATCGAGCGCGGTGAGCGTCGTGACGACGCCTTCGAGCAGCTTCTTCTCGCGGCCGAGCGCCTGGGCGTTCTTCGAATCGTTCCAGACGTTCGGGTCTTCGAGTTCCTTGTTGACTTCGGTCAGACGCGCAGCTTTGGCGTCGTAGTCAAAGATACCCCCGAAGCTCGCCCGCGCGATTGCGCAGGTCGAGCAGGGAGCTTTCGATCGCGTTGAGACGTTCCGCTTCCATGATCGTTCGCTGTTCCGGCTTCGTAAAAAAGCGGAATTATAGCCGATCGGCGGGGTTGCCCGGTGACGCAAACGGTGCTCGCACGCGTGTCGACGGCCCCGTCCGGCGCGGCGCGCACGCGTGCGGCGGCGCGGTGGCGGACGGTCGGCCCGCTCAGCCGGCCGCGTGTTCGACGATCAGCTGCACGCGCGTGACGCCGTTCCACGTATCGGCGACGAGCCGGTACGCGACCAGCGCGCTCGCCGGCAGCGGCTCGGTGTGGTTGAACCAGATCGCGTTGAAGCGCTGACGGCCGCGCGCCAGCTGCAGCTTCAGGTGCTTTTCCTTCACGAGCGACTGCGACACGACGTCGAATTCGCCCGAGAAAAGCGGGGCCGGAAACCCTTGCCCCCACACGGCTTCGTCGAGCAGGCCGACGAACTGCGGCGTGAAGTACGCGTCCTCGAGTTCGCCGTCGGTCTCGATCACGCGGGCGAGCGCGTCGTCGGACAGCCATTCGCGCGCGACGGCCTCGAACGCGGCCGCGAAGCGCGGCACGTTGTCGGTGTCGAGCGTGAGACCGGCCGCCATCGCGTGGCCGCCGAACGCGACGATCAGGTCCGGTTCGCGTTTCGACACGAGGTCGAGCGCGTCGCGCAGGTGGAAGCCGGCGATCGACCGTCCCGACCCCTTGACCCGCCGGCCTTCGTCGTCGGCGTGCGCGAACGTGAACGACGGGCGGTGGAATTTCTCCTTGAGCCGGCCGGCGACGATGCCGATCACGCCCTGGTGCCACGCGGGATTGAACAGCGTGATCGTGCATGCGTCGGCCGGATCGACGTCGGCGAGATCGGCGAGCGCCTGCTGCTGCATGCCGGCCTCGATTTCGCGGCGCTCGCGGTTCATCACGTCGAGCTGTTGCGCGAGATCCCACGCGCGGCCGATGTCGTCGGTGATCAGGCATTCGATGCCGAGCGACATGTCGGATAGCCGCCCGGCGGCGTTCAGGCGCGGGCCGAGGCCGAAGCCGAGGTCGAAGCCCGACGCGGTGCGCGCTTCGCGCCCGGCGGCGCGGAACAGCGCGGCGATGCCCGGCTGCATGCGGCCGTTGCGGATGCGCTGCAGCCCCTGCGCGACCAGCACGCGGTTGTTGCCGTCGAGCCGCACGACGTCGGCGACGGTGCCGAGCGCGACGAGGTCGAGCAGGCCGTCGAGGCGCGGCTCGGCTTCCTTGCTCGCGAACGCGCCGCGGCGGCGCAGCTCGGCGCGCAGCGCGAGCAGCACGTAGAACATCACGCCGACGCCGGCGAGGTGCTTGCTCGGGAACGCGCAGCCGGGCTGATTCGGGTTGACGATCGCGCGCGCGGCGGGCAGCGCGTCGCCCGGCAGGTGGTGGTCGGTCACGAGCACGTCGATGCCGCGCGCGTTCGCGGCTTCGACGCCGGCGACGCTCGCGATCCCGTTGTCGACGGTGATCAGCAGGTCGGGTTGGCGCGCGGCCGCGAGTTCGACGATCTCGGGCGTGAGGCCGTAGCCGTATTCGAAGCGGTTCGGCACCAGGTAGTCGATCTGCGCGCCGAACATCCGCAGGCCGCGCACCGCGACCGCGCAGGCGGTCGCGCCGTCGCAGTCGTAGTCGGCGACGACCAGCAGGCGCCGCTTGTCGGCGATCGCGTCGGCGAGCAGCACCGCCGCATCGGCGCAGCCTTTCAGCTCGGTGGGCGGAACGAGGCGCGCGAGCGCGGTCTCGATGTCGACGGGCGACTGCACGCCGCGCGACGCGTACAGGCGCGCGAGGACGGGGTGCAGACCGTGGCGCGCAAGCGCTTCGGCGTCGGCGGGCGCGACGGGGCGGGTAACGATCCGGGTCATTCGGGGTCTGCTGGTTATTCGAACAGGGAGGCGAGCGCGCGGCGGCGCCAGAACTTGCGCAGGTCGCCGCGCGTCGCGTGCAGCGTCACGGAGCTCGTGTCGCCGCACAGCGTGACATCGACGGCCGCCAGCTCGCCGTTCCGCAGCGCGGCGAGCGCCGGCGCGAACCAGTCGCGCTCGAGCGCGGCGAGCCCGTCGTGCCAGCGCGCCCAGTCCTGCTCGATGAACGGGGTGGTCAGCGCCGGCAGCTCGACGAGCGTCGCGCCATCAGTGGCCGGCAGCGCGCCGAACGTCGCGGGCGGGCGGGCGGCTTCGGTTTGCGCGGCGCGTGCGAGGCCGAGCGCGGCGGGCGACGCGGACAGCACGCGCGCGAACGGCTTGCCGACCGGCTTCAGCGTGCCTTGCGCATGGAACCAGATCGAATTGACGGCCGGCAGCCCACGCGCCTCGCGGGCTTCGTTGACCGGATGCTGGAACCACGCCATCTGCACTTCGTTCTGCAGTTTCATCCACATCCGCGAGCGCTCGCCCGTATGCGCCTCGTGCGGCAGCCAGATCTCGATGTTGCGGCCGCTGGCGCGCAGCGGCGCGGCGCCGGCGAGGCGAGCGAGCTGGTCGCTCGACAGATACCAGCGCGCCGGGTTCGGCGCTTCGAGCCGCACGCCGAGCTCCTCGATCAGCGGCCGCGCGACCGCGAGCAGCGCGGCCGCGTCGCCGTCGTCGAGCGCGAGGGCCGCCGGATCGACGAGCACCAGGTGATCGTGCGCGATTTCGACGTGCACGGGCTCGACGCACGCCCATGCGTGCGTGCCGGGATCGCCGCCATCGGCCAGCAGCATGTAGGGCGCGAGCGGCGCTTCGTCCGCGGCGTTGCCGTGGGTGGCGCCGAACCGGCTCGCCAGCCAGCGCTCGTGCGGCAGCGTGCGCTGGAAGTCCTCGCCGGCCACGCGCTCGACGAGGCTCGCGCGGGCGAGCAACTTCTGGAGCGCGGGGCTGTCCAGCGTGTGCAGGGACGAGGCCGCATCGGCCGCCGACGGCAGCGCGAACGGGACGAGAAAATGGAGGCGTCGGTCGTGCATGATGGTGCGCATTGTATGGCAAACTGCGCGCGTGATCGGGCCGGCTGACGGCCCGATCGCGTCCGGCGGCCGTTTTTCGACCGTGCCCGGGCTGCCGGCCGCCACCCGGCGGCGGTCCGGCCGCGGCGCGCCTCCCGCCGTAACCAGCAGAAAGGATTCGCTTGAAACTTCCGTACGAATGGCAGATCGGCTGGCGCTACACGCGCGCCGGCAAACGCACGACCGGCAACGGCTTCATTTCCTTCATCGCGCTCGTCTCGATGCTCGGGATCGCGCTCGGCGTCGCGGCGCTGATCGTCGTGCTGTCGGTGATGAACGGCTTCCAGAAGGAAGTGCGCGACCGCATGCTGTCGGTGCTCGCGCACGTCGAGGTGTTCTCGCCGACGGGCTCGATGCCCGACTGGCAACTGACCGCGCAGGAAGCGCGCCGCAATCCGTCGGTGATCGGCGCCGCGCCGTACGTCGACGCGCAGGCGCTGCTCACGCGCCAGGACGCGGTGAGCGGCGTGATGCTGCGCGGCGTCGAGCCGTCGCTCGAGCCGCAGGTGTCCGACATCGGCAAGGACATGAAGGCCGGCCAGCTCGGCGCGCTCGTGCCGGGCCAGTTCGGCATCGTGCTCGGCGACGCGCTCGCCGGCAACCTCGGCGTGACGGTCGGCGACAAGGTCACGCTCGTCGCGCCCGAAGGCTCGATCACGCCGGCCGGCATGATGCCGCGGCTGAAGCAGTTCACGGTGGTCGGCGTGTTCGAATCGGGCCACTACGAATACGACAGCACGCTCGCGATGATCAACATCCGCGACGCGGAGGCGCTGTTCCGGATGAGCGCGCCGACCGGCGTGCGGCTGCGGCTCACCGACATGCAGAAGGCGCCGCAGGTCGCGGTCGAGCTGTCGCATACGCTGTCGGGCAGCCTGTACATCCGCGACTGGACCCAGCAGAACAAGACGTGGTTCTCGGCCGTGCAGATCGAGAAGCGGATGATGTTCATCATCCTCACGCTGATCATCGCGGTGGCCGCGTTCAACCTCGTGTCGTCGCTCGTGATGACCGTGACCAACAAGCAGGCCGACATCGCGATCCTGCGCACGCTCGGCGCGCAGCCGGGGTCGATCATGAAGATCTTCGTGGTGCAGGGCGTGACGATCGGCTTCGTCGGCACGGCGTCCGGCGTCGCGCTCGGTTGCCTGATCGCATGGAGCATCCCGTGGCTGATTCCGATGATCGAGCACCTGTTCGGCGTGCAGTTCCTGCCGCCGTCGGTGTACTTCATCAGCGAGCTGCCGTCCGAACTCGTCGCGAGCGACGTGATCCGGATCGGGCTGATCGCGTTCGCGCTGTCGGCCGTCGCGACGCTCTATCCGAGCTGGCGCGGCGCGAAGGTGAAGCCGGCGGAGGCGCTCCGCTATGAATGACCGCGCGACCGCATTCGCGGATTCACGACAACACAACAGACAGGATTCGGCAGGTATGCAGGAATACGTGCTTCAGGCGCGCGGGATCACGAAGGCGTTCGTGCAGGGCGGCTTCAACGTGCAGGTGCTCAACAACACCGAGCTGACGGTGCGGCGCGGCGAGAAGCTCGCGGTCGTGGGCGCGTCGGGTTCCGGCAAGAGCACGCTGCTGCACGTGCTGGGCGGGCTCGACGAGCCGAGCGCCGGCGAAGTGTCGCTGCTCGGCAAGCCGTTTACGCAGCTCGCCGAGCGCGAGCGCAACGAGCTGCGCAACCGCGCGCTCGGCTTCGTCTACCAGTTCCACCACCTGCTGCCCGAGTTCACCGCGCTGGACAACGTCGCGATGCCGCTGCGCATCCGCCGGATGACGACCGAGGACGCGCGCGCGCAGGCACAGGCGATGCTCGAGCGCGTCGGTCTCGGCCCGCGTGCGAAGCACCGGCCGGGCGAGCTGTCGGGCGGCGAGCGGCAGCGCGTCGCGATCGCGCGCGCGCTGGTCACGAAGCCCGCGTGCGTGCTCGCCGACGAGCCGACCGGCAACCTCGACGGCACGACGGCCGACACGGTGTTCAACCTGATGCTCGAACTGTCCGAGACGCTCGAAACGAGTTTCGTGATCGTCACGCACGATCCCGATCTCGCCGCGCGCTGCGACCGCATCATGCGGTTGCGCGACGGCGTGCTGCACGAGGAGCCGGCGCTGCCGGTGTAAAAAAGCAGCGCCTTTTGGGCCGGCCGCCGGTTCGTCCGGCACGGCGCAAGGGCGCGGGACTGCTGCCATGTGGATCGACACGCACTGCCATCTCGATGCCGCCGAGTTCGACGCCGACCGCGACGCGGTCGCGCAGGCTGCGCGCGCGGCCGGCGTGTCGCGCATCGTGATCCCGAGCATCGGGCGCGACAACTTCACGACGGTGCGCGAACTCGCGCAGCGCACGCCGGGCGCCGTCTATGCGCTCGGCATTCATCCGATGTACACGCCGCAAGCGCGCGATGCCGACCTCGATCGACTGCGCATGGAGATCGAGGCGAGCCTCGACGATCCGCGTTTCGTCGCGATCGGCGAGATTGGGCTCGACTATTTCGTGCCGGGGCTCGACGAAGACCGGCAGCAGTTCTTCTACCAGGGGCAGCTCAGGCTGGCGCGGGAATTCGACTTGCCGGTGTTGTGCCACGTGCGCAAGTCGCAGGACCGCGTGCTGGCCGGGCTGCGCCGTTTCGGCGTGCGGCGTGGCATCGCGCATGCGTTCAACGGCAGTTTCCAGCAGGCCGAAGCGTATCTGGCGCAGGGACTGCATCTCGGCTTCGGCGGCAACGTGACCTTCACGCGCGCGCGGCAGATTCGCCGGCTCGCCACCGAGTTGCCGCTCGACGCGCTCGTCGTCGAGACCGACGCGCCCGACATCGCGCCCGAATGGGCATACAAATCCCGCAATACGCCCGACCAGGTGCCGCGCATCGGCGTCGTGCTCGCCGAATTGCGCGGCCTCGATACTGGCGAATTGGCCGTCTGCACTTCGGCTAACGCGCTCGCCGCGCTGCCGCGACTCGCACTTTCGTCCGCATAATCGTTGCCGGAAGGCACCTTGTTGGCAGGGTGGCGCCGGGTCGACGAGGAGGCGGAATGCGCGTGGGGTGGATCGCGTTCGCGCTCGGCGTCGTCGTGCTGCAGCGGCAGGCGGCGTTGCCGGGGGCGGTCGCATGGACGGTCGGAGCAGCCGTGCTCGCGGGCTGCGCGGTGCTGGGCGCGTGGTGCGTGCGTCGAAGGCGCACGCGTGCGGTCGTTGCATGCGGATGGATGCTGTGGGCGCTCGCGGCCTGCGTCGCGGGGTTCGGCTATGCGGCCGCGCGAGCGGAATGGCGCCTGAGCGACAACCTGCCGGCTGAATGGGAAGGGCGCGACATCGTCGTCACGGGGGTGATCCGCGGGCTGCCCGTCGTTGACGAGACAGGCGCGCGACTGCTGTTCGCGGTCGAATCGAACGATGCGGGGCTCGCGCGTTTTCCGCCATTGATCCGGTTGTCGTGGCGCGCGTATGGCGCAGCCGCGCCACGCGACGCGCTTCCCGATTGGCGGGCGGCCCAGCGCTGGCGTTTCGTCGTGCGTCTCAAGCGTCCGCATGCCGAGGCCAATCCGGGCGTGCGCGACAGCGAGGCGGCGTGGCTCGCCGCGGGCATTCGTGCGATCGGCTATGTCAGTGCGCCGCGTCGGGCGGCATTGCTCGACGCGCGCGCCTCGGGATGGCGCGCGTCGATCGACCGGGTGCGCGACGCGCTGCGCACGCGCATCGGCGAGGTGCTCGGTACCGATGCGGCGCATCGCGGCATCGTCGCCGCGCTGGCGATCGGCGAGCAGTCGGGCATCGGCGAGGATGACTGGCGCGTACTGCGCAACACGGGCACGAGCCACCTGGTCGCGATTTCCGGTCTCCACGTCGGGCTGGTCGGCGCGCTCGCCGGCTGGCTCGTATCGATGGTCTGGCGCCGCGTGCGCTGGCGCGGGCGGGCCGCGACGCTCGTGCTGCCGGCGCCGTATGCGGCCGCGCTCGCCGCGTTGGTCGCCGCGGCGGGCTACGCGGCGCTCGCCGGTTTCAACGTGCCGGCGCAGCGCGCGTGGTGGATGATCGCCGGCGGCGGCATCGCGTATCTGGCCGGCCGCAGCGTGCCGACGTCCGCGGTGCTCTGCGCGGCGCTCGGCGGCGTGCTGCTCGCCGATCCGTGGGCCGTGCTGTCGGCCGGCTTCTGGCTGTCGTTCGGCGCGGTCGCCGTGATCCTGCTGGCCGTCGCCGGCTGGCGCGCGGTGCGTGAAGCCGACGAAGCCGGCATGGAAGGCGGCGCGGCCGATTGGCGGAGCCGGTTGCGCGCGTGGACGACGCGCTGCGGACGCCGCCTCGCCGACGCGACGCGCGTGCAGTACGCGGTGACGATCGGGCTCGCGCCGCTCACCGCCGCGTGGTTCGCGCAGGTTTCGCTGTCGGGCCCGTTCGGCAATGCGTTCGCGATTCCGTGGGTCAGCTCGGTCGTGACGCCGGTCGTGCTGGCCGGCATCGCGTTGCCGCCGCCGCTCGATGCGGCGGCCTTCCGGCTTGCGCATGCGGCGCTCGAACCGATGATGACGCTGCTCGGGCACCTGGCCGACTGGCCGGCCGGCGTGTTCTGGCTGCGCATGCCCGACTGGCCGGTGCTGGCGCTCGCATGCGTGGGCGTCGCGTGGGTGCTGATGCCGCGCGGCTGGCCGTTGCGCTGGGCGGCGCCGCTCACGTGGCTACCGCTCGTCGCGCCTGCGCCCGATGCGCCACCGCCCGGCGGCTTCCGGATGACCGTGCTCGACGTGGGGCAGGGCGCGGCGGTGCTGGTCGAAACCGCGCGGCGGACCTTGCTGTTCGATGCGGGCCCGGGTGCGGAATCGTCCCACGCCGGTACGCGGATCGTCGCGCCGGCGTTGCGGGCGCGCGGCATCTCGACGATCGATTCGCTCGTGCTCAGTCATGCGGATGCCGATCATGCGGGTGGCGCGGCGGCCGTTTATGCGGCGGCCGACGTGCGCCAGTTGCTGGCCGGCATTGCGCCGAAGAGCCGGCTGTGGCGCGACGCGCAGGCCGCCGGCGTGGCCGATCGGCTGCCGTGCGCGGCCGGACAGCGCTGGACCTGGGACGGCGTCGGCTTCACGATGTTGTGGCCGCCGGGCGGCCGGAGCGCGGGTTCATCGAACGGGCAGTCGTGCGTGCTGCGCATCGACGCGGGCGGCACGTCGGCACTGCTGACGGGCGACATCGAGGCCGGCGCCGAGCGCCGGCTGGTGGCCGATGCGCGCGATGCGCTGGCCGCGCAGATCCTGGTCGTTCCGCACCACGGCAGTCGCACGTCGTCGATGGAGCCTTTCCTCGATTCGGTCGGGCCGCGCGTCGCGGTATTTCCTGTAGGCTATCGCAATCGTTTCGGGCATCCGCACCGGACCGTGCTGGCCCGCTACGAGGCGCGCGGGATTCCGCTGCCGCGTACCGATCGCGACGGCGCCGTGCGGTTCGATGTCGCGCCGGCCGGCGGCGGGTTCGGATTCGCGCGCTATCGCGACGAGCGGCGCCGCTACTGGATGGACCGGTGAGCGCGGCGAAGGCCGGCGTATCAGGGTAGAGAACTCGGGGCCGGCGTGCCGTGCGTGGTGCCGACGGAATACGAAGCATGGGACTGGCGTGAGAGCCGAGGCGCCACCGCCAGTCGACCACGAAGCATAAGACGGGAGCAAGTGCTGAAGCCCGACTCCCGTCGTCCGCGAAGCATGGGGTGGGAGCAAGTGCTGAAGCACCGACGCCCACCGACCGCGAAGCATGGGACGGGAGTAACCGCTAAAGCGCTAACTCCCGTCGACAAAGGAGACATCGGCGTTTGAAGGACATCCTCCACTTCTCGCATGCGAACGGCTTCCCGGCGTCGACGTACCGGACGATCTTCGCCGAACTGGCCGACGACTACGAGCTGCGCTACATCGAACGGATCGGCCACGATCGCCGCTACCCGGTGACGCGCGACTGGCCGCATCTCGTCGAACAACTGCTCGACGACATCGGCCGCCGCTACGAGCGCCCGGTCTGGCTCGTCGGCCATTCGCTCGGCGGCTACCTGTCGCTGATGGCCGCGCTGAAGAAGCCGCAGTGGGTGCGCGGCGTCGTGATGATCGATTCGCCGATCATCGCGGGCTGGCGTGCCGGCGCGCTGCGCGCGAGCCAGTGGGCGGGGCTCGACGAGCGGCTGTCGCCGGCCGCGGCGACGCGCAACCGGCGCACGCGCTGGACGAGCCGCGACGAAGTCTGGCGGCATTTCCGCGAGAAGCCCGCGTTCGCGCGCTGGGACGAGCGGATGCTGGCCGACTATATCGACTACGGAATCCCGCAGGCCGGCGCCGACGGCGAGCGCGCGCTCGCGTTCGACCGGCAGGTCGAATACCTGATCTACCGGACGCTGCCGCACACGCTCGGCCCGCGGCTCGCGCACGGCGCGCCGGTGCCGCTCGGCTTTCTCGCGGGCACGCGCTCGCGCGAGGTGCGGCAGGTCGGGCTCGATGCGACGCGCCGCGCGACGCGGGGGCGCATCGAATGGCTCGAGGGCAGCCACCTGTTCCCGATGGAGCGGCCGATCGAGACCGCCCGCGCATTGCAGCGGATGCTGAATTCGCTGAAGGCCGACGAGGGCGGCGTTTCGCAGGCCGGCGCGCCGCTCGCGAAGCGCGCCTGACGTTTCGTCGGCCGGCCGGAACGCTTGTCGGCGCATGCGCGCGGCGCGACCGGGCGGCCGGTTCGCGCCGCCGCGCACGGCCGGCGCGGGTCTGCACGAAAGGGCGCGATCATCACGTCAATTGCTGAGAGAAGGGCGGGCTTTACGGTATAATCCGTTTTTCCCGCGAGCATCCAGCGATGACCAAATATGTTTTCGTCACCGGCGGCGTAGTTTCTTCCCTTGGCAAGGGTATTGCCGCCGCTTCCCTCGCCGCGATCCTCGAATCGCGCGGTCTGAAAGTCACCCTCCTCAAACTCGATCCCTACATCAACGTCGACCCCGGCACGATGAGCCCGTTCCAGCACGGCGAAGTGTTCGTGACGGAAGACGGAGCGGAGACCGACCTCGACCTCGGCCACTATGAGCGCTTCATCAGCACGAAGATGCGCAAGGCCAACAACTTCACGACCGGCCAGATCTACGAATCGGTGATCCGCAAGGAACGCCGCGGCGACTATCTCGGCAAGACCGTGCAGGTGATTCCGCACATCACGAACGAAATCCAGGCGTTCATCGAGCGCGGGGCGGCATCGGCCACCTGCGGCGAGCCGGACGTCGCGATCGTCGAGATCGGCGGCACGGTCGGCGACATCGAGTCGCTGCCGTTCCTCGAGGCCGCGCGCCAGATGAGCCTGCGCCTCGGCCGCAACAGCGCGTGCTTCGTGCACCTGACGCTCGTGCCGTACGTCGCGACGGCCGGCGAGCTGAAGACGAAGCCGACCCAGCACAGCGTGCAGAAGCTGCGCGAGATCGGCATCCTGCCGCACGTGCTGCTGTGCCGTGCGGATCGCCGCATCCCCGACGACGAATCGAAGAAGATCTCGATGTTCTCGAACGTGCCCGAAGACGCCGTGATCTCGGTGTGGGACGCCGACAGCATCTACAAGATTCCGCAGATGCTGCACGACCAGGGCCTCGACCGGATCATCTGCGAAGAGCTGAAGCTGTCGCCGAAGGACGCCGACCTGAGCATGTGGTCGGCGCTCGTCGAGAAGCTCGAGAACCCGAAGCAGGAAGTGACGATCGGCATGGTCGGCAAGTACGTCGACCTGACCGAGTCGTACAAGTCGCTGATCGAGGCGCTGCGTCATGCGTCGATCCACACGTCGACCAAGGTCAACATCGAATACATCGACTCGGAAGAGCTCGAGACGAACGGTGTCGACAGCCTCAAGCATCTCGACGCCGTGCTGGTGCCGGGCGGTTTCGGCCGTCGCGGCACGGAAGGCAAGATCGCCGCGGTTCGCTACGCGCGCGAGTCGAAGGTGCCCTACCTCGGCATCTGCCTCGGCATGCAGCTCGCGGTGATCGAATTCGCGCGCGACGTCGTCGGCCTGAAGCAGGCGAACAGCACGGAATTCGATCCGGACACGCCGGAGCGCGTGGTCGCGCTGATCACCGAATGGTACGACCGCGAAGGCAAGGTCGAGACGCGCACCGAGGAATCCGACCTCGGCGGCACGATGCGCCTCGGTTCGCAGCGCTGCCCGATCAAGCCGGGCACGATGGCGGAAGAAATCTACGGCAAGGACGTGAACGAGCGCCATCGCCACCGTTATGAAGTCAATAACCGCTTCGTGCCCCAGCTCGAAGCCGGCGGCCTTATCATCAGCGCCCGTACCCCGAGCGAGGATCTGCCGGAAATGATGGAGCTGCCGCGTTCGATGCACCCGTGGTTCGTCGGCGTCCAGTTCCACCCGGAATTCACGTCCACGCCGCGTGACGGCCATCCCCTGTTCAAGTCGTTCGTCGAAGCCGCGCTCGCCAACAAGCAAGCGCGCGGAGTGCAAGCATGAAGCTGTGCGATTTCGAGGTCGGTCTCGACCAGCCTTTCTTCCTGATCGCGGGGACCTGCGTCGTCGAATCGGAGCAAATGACGATCGACACGGCGGGCCGCCTGAAGGAGATCTGCGAGAAGCTGAACGTTCCGTTCATCTACAAGTCGTCCTACGACAAGGCAAACCGCAGCTCGGGCAAGTCGTTTCGCGGCCTCGGAATGGACGAGGGCCTGCGGATCCTGTCCGAGGTGAAGCGCCAGCTCGGCCTGCCGGTGCTGACCGACGTGCATTCGATCGACGAGATCGAGCAGGTCGCGTCGGTCGTCGACGTGCTGCAGACGCCGGCGTTCCTGTGCCGCCAGACCGACTTCATCCATGCGTGCGCGCGCTCGGGCAAGCCGGTCAACATCAAGAAGGGCCAGTTCCTCGCGCCGCACGACATGAAGAACGTGATCGACAAGGCGCGCGACGCCGCACGTGAATCCGGTCTGTCGGAAGACCGTTTCATGGCGTGCGAGCGCGGCGTCTCGTTCGGCTACAACAATCTCGTGTCGGACATGCGTTCGCTCGCGATCATGCGCGAGACGAACGCGCCGGTCGTGTTCGATGCGACCCACTCGGTGCAATTGCCGGGCGGGCAGGGCACGAGCTCGGGCGGCCAACGCGAATTCGTGCCGGTGCTCGCCCGTGCGGCGGTCGCGACGGGCGTCGCGGGCCTCTTCATGGAAACGCATCCGAATCCGGCCGAGGCGAAGTCGGACGGCCCGAATGCGGTGCCGCTGAACCGGATGGGCGCGTTGCTGGAGACCCTCGTCACGCTCGACCAGGCGGTGAAGCGCAATCCGTTCCTGGAAAACGATTTCAATTAAAGATCGAATGAACCTTGCGACGGCTTCGCGCGTCTGTAGCGAAAGCGGTTCCGGCACGCACGCCGTCGCAGTTTGAAGAATCCATCGTCATTCTCAGAGGAAACCCATGAGTGCAATCGTAGATATCATCGGCCGCGAGATTCTGGATTCGCGCGGCAACCCCACCGTCGAATGCGACGTGCTGCTCGAATCGGGCACGATGGGCCGCGCGGCGGTGCCGTCGGGCGCGTCCACCGGCTCGCGTGAAGCGATCGAACTGCGCGACGGCGAAGCCGGCCGCTACAACGGCAAGGGCGTGCTGAAGGCGGTCGAGCACATCAACACCGAAATCTCCGAAGCCATCATGGGCCTCGACGCGTCGGAACAGGCGTTCCTCGACAAGACGCTGCTCGAGCTGGACGGCACCGACAACAAGTCGCGCCTCGGCGCGAACGCGATGCTGGCCGTGTCGATGGCCGTCGCGAAGGCGGCCGCCGAAGAGGCCGGCCTGCCGCTGTACCGCTACTTCGGCGGTTCGGGCGCGATGCAACTGCCGGTGCCGATGATGAACATCGTCAACGGCGGCGCGCACGCGAACAACAGCCTGGACATCCAGGAATTCATGATCGTTCCGGTCAGCCAGCCGACGTTCCGTGAAGCGCTGCGTTGCGGCGCGGAAGTGTTCCACGCGCTGAAGAAGATCCTGAGCGATCGCGGCATGAGCACGGCCGTCGGCGACGAAGGCGGTTTCGCACCGAACTTCGGCAGCAACGACGAATGCCTGTCGACGATCCTGCAGGCGATCGAGAAGGCCGGCTACCGTGCGGGCGAAGACGTGCTGCTCGCGCTCGACTGCGCGGCATCCGAGTTCTACCACGACGGCAAGTACCAGCTCGCGGGCGAAGGCCTGCAACTGTCGTCGGCCGAATTCACCGACTACCTCGCGACGCTCGCCGACAAGTTCCCGATCGTGTCGATCGAGGACGGCATGCACGAAAGCGACTGGGACGGCTGGAAGCTGCTGACCGACCGCCTCGGCAAGAAGGTGCAGCTGGTCGGCGACGACCTGTTCGTCACCAACACGCGCATCCTGAAGGAAGGCATCGAGAAGGGCATCGCGAACTCGATCCTCATCAAGATCAACCAGATCGGTACGCTGACCGAAACGTTCGCGGCAATCGAAATGGCGAAGCGCGCGGGTTACACGGCCGTGATCTCGCACCGTTCGGGCGAAACGGAAGATTCGACGATCGCGGACATCGCGGTCGGCCTGAACGCCGGTCAGATCAAGACGGGTTCGCTGTCGCGCAGCGACCGTATCTCGAAGTACAACCAGCTGCTGCGCATCGAGGAAGATCTCGGCGACATCGCGAGCTACCCGGGCAAATCGGCTTTCTATAACCTGCGCTAACGCGCTACTATCGGGTTCGTCATCTCGACGCCGCTCTGTGCCTGTGCGCGGAGCGGCGCTTCTTATATCTGCGTCTCTTACATGCGGCTTGTCACTGTCGTCCTGATTGCCTTGCTGGCGCTCATTCAGTACCCCCTATGGTGGGGACACGGCGGCTGGCTGCGGGTGCATGAATTGCGTCAGCAGCTCGACGACCAGCTTCAGAAGAACGCGGACGAGAAGCTGCGCAACGAGCGCACGGCCGGCGAAGTGCAGGATCTGCAGAGCGGCACCGCGGCGATCGAGGAGCGTGCGCGCTACGAGATGGGCATGGTGAAGGACGGCGAAGTGTTCGTGCAGTTCGTGTCGCCGAATGCGCCTGCGGGGCCGGTGAACAACACGCCGTCGAATACGTCGACGCGCGGCGCTGTGTCCGCGGCGCCGGTGCGGGTCGTGCCGAATCCGCAGTCGATCGCGAAGCCGTCGCGGCATCACGGCGGCGACAAGGGCAAGGCGGCGCATCACTGAGCGCGATACCTCGAACCCATTGAAAAAGCGCGGGAAATGCCGCGCTTTTTTATTTCCTGCAAGTCGTCAATCGATCGGGCGACGCCTGCTCACCACCACCAGCCCGGGTAGCCGTAACTGACGCCCGTGCCCCAGCGATTGCCCCATCCGCCGTAGTACCCGCCGTAGACCGTCACGGGCGGCGGCGAGTAATAGGCCCACGCGCGCGCGGCCGCTTCGGCTGCCATTGCGCTGTTCTGCTCGCGCAGGACCTGCTGGTCGATCTCGTCGTAGCGCTTGCGTTCGGCGCTCGACAGCACGGGCGGCTGGCCGCCCGACGCGCCCGGCTCGGGCAGGCGGCTCAGGATCGTGGAGGTCGGCGGCGGCATCGCGCAGCCTGCAAGCGCGAGCGTGCCGGCGGCCATGCTCGCCAGGGCGATGGTGCGGAGGGTGCCAAAGGGGCGGAGGTGACTCATGTGTTTCTCCTGCAGCGCGCCGACCGTGGAAAACGACTCGTGCCGAAGGTCGGGCCTCCGGCGCCGGAGCCGCGCGTGCGGCGCTCGTGCGTCATTATGCGCCCGTGCCGCGCCGGCGGCGGGCACGGGCGCGCGGCTCAGTGACGCTGGTCGGTCGCGGGCGCGATGCCGGTCTCGACACCGGGCGCCGCGAACAGCTGCGCGACGTCGACCGGATCGAATTCGTAGCGCTGGTTGCAGAACTCGCAGTGGATCTCGACGTGGCCGCGCTCGACGATCACGCTGTCGACTTCCTCACGACCGAGCATGCGCAGCATCGCGCCGACCTTCTCGCGCGAGCACGAACACTGGAAACGCGTGCCGGCCGGTTCGAAGTGCTGCACGTTTTCCTGCCAGAACAGCCGGCGGAACACGACTTCCGGTTCGACCTCGAGCAGCTCCTTCGCGGACAGCGTGCCGCCGAGCGTGCACACGCGTTCCCACGTGTCGATATCGGTTTCGGCGTTGCGCGGCACGATGCCGCCGTCGCCAGGCAGCTTCTGCAGCAGCATGCCGACCGCGCGGTCGCGATCGGCCGCGAGCCACAGCCGCGTGTCGAGCTGCTCCGAGTGGTGCATGTAGTGCTCGAGTACCTGCGACACCGATTCGAGCGGGCCGTCGACGCCGTTCAGCGGCACGATGCCCTGGTACGGCTGCTGACCCGGCAGCTTGTCGGCCGGATCGAGCGTGATCACGCAGCGGCCGTGGCCGCTTGCGTTGACGAGCGCCGCGAAGCTCGTGTCGTCGCCGATCGTCTGCGCGGCGTCGCCGGAGAACTTCGCGGTGGCCCGCATCGACAGATCGGACCCGCACTGGACGACCAGCATCTGGACCGGCCCGTCGCCGAAGATCTGCATGATCAGGGTGCCGTGAAATTTCAGGTTCGCGGACAGCAGCGCGCACGCGGCCATCATCTCGCCGAGCACCGTGCGCACCGGGGCAGGGTAGTCGCGGCGGGCGAGCACTTCCTGCCACGTGTTGCGCAGCGAAACGATCTCGCCGCGCACGGGCGCCGCATTGAACATGAATTTCTGTAACTGGTCGCTCACTCTTCTTCCTTGAAATCCGTGCGAATCACCCGATCCGCACGAGTTGCTCCTTGAAATGCGCGCGTCGCTCGACATAGGTCTTCGCGTTGGCGCGCAGCCGCGCGACGTCTTCCGCCGACAACTCGCGCACGACTTTTGCCGGTGCGCCGAGAATCAGCGAGTTGTCCGGGAACGTCTTGCCTTCCGTCACGACCGCGCCGGCACCGACCAGACAGTTGCGGCCGATGACCGCGCCATTCAAGACCACCGCCTGAATCCCGATCAGCGAACCTTCGCCGATCGTGCAGCCGTGCAGCATGGCCTGGTGCCCGATCGTCACGTTCTCGGCAATCGTCAGCGGAAAGCCCGGGTCGGTATGCAGGACCGCGCCTTCCTGGACGTTGCTGCCCGCGCCGACCGTAATCGTCTCGTTGTCGCCGCGAATCGTCGCGCCGAACCACACGCTCGCGTTTTCCTCGAGCACGACCTTGCCGATGATGGCCGCCGTGTCGGCGACGAATACGCTTTCGTGGATCGTCGGGGCCGTCTCGCCCAGCTTGTAGATCGTCACGGAGTCTCCTTGTCTCTTCGATGATGGGCGCCGGTAGAATGGCGCGTCCGGTTTGCCCGGCGCCTGGCGCCGCGGAACAAACGCATATTGTAAACCGTCGCGTGCCGATGCTCCCGCGATGCGTACGCAAGGTGTCCCCGTTTATGAGCATGGAGTCTTCCTCTTTCGGCCAGGCGCCGGCCTGTGTGCGTCGCGTGGCGCTCGACGCGCTGCGTATTGCCGAGCCGGCGGCCAAGGCCGCGCAGGTGCGCGCGCTGCACGATGCGCTGCGGGCCGGGCAGGCCGCGATCGCGCCGTCGCTGCAACTGCGCGAACCGGCCGATCTGCCCGGGCGCCCGGCGCGGCCGCCGCTCGTCGAGCCGCGCCAGCTCGAGCGGCGCAGCATGCGCTCGCCCGAAGGGCGCGCCGTGCTGCTGCACGCGCTCGCCCATATCGAATTCAATGCGATCAACCTGGCGCTCGACGCCGTCTGGCGCTTCGCGGGCATGCCCGACGCGTTCTATGCGGACTGGCTGAAGGTCGCGGCCGAGGAGGCCTATCATTTCACGCTGCTGTCCGACCGGCTCGCGGCATTCGGGCACGCATACGGCGATTTTCCCGCGCACAACGGGCTGTGGGAGATGTGCGAGCGAACCAGGGGCGATGTGCTCGCGCGAATGGCGCTCGTGCCGCGGACGCTCGAGGCCCGCGGGCTCGACGCGTCGCCGCCGATCCGCGCGCGGCTCGTGCAGGCGGGCGACGATGCGTCGGCCGCGATCCTCGACGTGATCCTGCGCGACGAAATCGGCCATGTCGCGATCGGCAACCGCTGGTTCCGCCATTTGTGCGATGCTGCCGGCCGCGACCCCGTGCCGACCTATCGGCAGCTCGCCGAGCAATACCACGCGCCACGGCTGCGCGGCCCGTTCAATTTCGATGCGCGGCGCGATGCCGGCTTCGAGCAGGCCGAACTCGACGAACTGGCCGCGCAGGACGCGGCGGACGGGCGCGCCGCGCATTAGCCGGATCCCGTCCGGCTGGGCCGGGTTGGCCGCCGGCCGGCTTGCGCAGCCGGCCCATGGCGCCTTCCTGCCAGGCTCCGTAAGACCTCGCCGCTAGAGCGGTACCTCGATTGCCGGCCGCCGGAACCGGGGCGCCGCCGCTATAATCGAACGACCATTCTTTTTTTGGCGGCTGCAATGAGTGCCTCGAGTTCTGTTTCCGATTTCGTCACGGTGCGCGGCGTCCAGCTGCATGTGCGGCGCTGGGGCCGGCCCGATGCGCCGACGCTGTTCATGCTGCACGGCTGGATGGACGTCGCGGCGTCGTTCCAGTTCGTCGTCGATGCGCTCGCGGGCGACTGGCAGGTGATCGCGCCCGATGCGCGCGGCTTCGGGCTGTCCGACTGGCCGGTGGCGCGGCAGGGCGGCGGCCACTACTGGTTCCACGAATACCTCGGTGACCTCGATGCGCTCGTCGACCGCTACGCGCCGACCGGCGAGGTCAACCTGGTCGGACACAGCATGGGTGCGAACGTCGTGTGCCTGTACGCCGGCGCCCGGCCGGAACGCGTGCGCCGGGTGGTCGACCTCGAAGGGTTCGGGCTCGCGCCGGCCCGCGCCGAACAGGCGCCGCGCCGGCTGCGCGGCTGGCTGGACGAGCTGCGCGAGCCGCCCGCGCTGCGGCCGTATGCGTCCCTCGACGACGTGGCGGCGCGCCTGATCAAGACCAATCCGCGGCTCGACCCGCGCCGCGCCGCGTTTCTCGCCGCGCACTGGTCCAAACGCGGCGACGACGGCCTCTACCACTTGCTGGCCGATCCGGCGCACAAGATGCCGGGCCCGCTGCTGTACCGGCTCGACGAAGTGATGGCGATCTGGAAGCAGGTGCGCGCGAAGGTACTGCACGTCGAGGCGGTCAATTCGCCGACGCTCGCGCATCTCGCCGGCGACATCCCGCTACCCGAATTCAAGGCGCGCTTCGACGCATTCCCCGACTGGCGCGAGAAGCTCGTCGAGGATGCCGGCCACATGGTGCATCACGACCAGCCCGAGCAGATCGCGGCGTTGATCGAGGCGTTCTGCGCGTAGGCGCGTGGCGCCGCGGCACGGCAGGCAGGCGGCGCAATTGCCGCGTTGCAGTAGAATGAGGCCTTACCTGCCATGCCGACAATGAACGCCGATCTCCACTGCCATTCCAATGTTTCCGACGGGTTGCTGTCGCCTGCCGACGTCGCGCGCCGCGCGCATGCGGGCGGCGTGACCCTGTGGGCGCTGACCGACCACGACGAGATCGGCGGCCAGGCGGCGGCGCGCAGCGAGGCGGAAGCGCTCGGCATGCGCTACCTGAGCGGCGTCGAGATCTCGGTCACGTGGGCATCGCGCACCGTGCACATCGTCGGTCTGCACATCGATCCCGCCCATCCGGCGCTGGTCGACGGCCTGTACCGCACGCGCCACGGCCGCGCGGCGCGCGCGCTGGCGATCGCGGAGCAGCTCGCGACGCTCGGCATTCCCGGCGCGTACGAAGGCGCGCTGAAATACGTATCGAATCCCGACCTGATTTCGCGCACGCACTTCGCGCGCTTTCTCGTTGAAAACGGCCATGCCGAATCGACGTCGGACGTATTCGACCGCCTGCTCGGCGACGGCAAGCCCGGCTTCGTCCCGCATCGCTGGGCGTCCCTGTCCGACGCGGTCGGCTGGATCCGCGCGGCGGGCGGCGAAGCGGTGGTCGCGCACCCGGGCCGCTATCGCTATACGTCGGTCGAATTCGACGCATTCTTCGGCGAGTTCATCGATCTCGGCGGCCGCGCGATCGAGGTCATCACGGGCAGCCACACGCCCGACCAGTACCGCGAATACGCGGACGTGGCGCGCCGCTTCGGCTTCGAAGTGTCGCGCGGCTCGGATTTCCATGCGCCCGGCGAGGGCCGCATCGAGCTCGGCAGCCTGCCGCCGTTGCCGCCCGACCTGACACCGGTCTGGGAGCGCTGGCTCTGACGCCGGGCGGCTTCGGGCCGCCCGCGTTGCCGATGCGCGCATCCGACTTCTCCCTCTTTACGTATCCCCATGTCCCAGTTCTTCAGGATTCATCCGGATAATCCGCAGCCGCGCCTGATCAAGCAGGCGGTGGAGATCGTCAGCAAGGGCGGCGTGATCGCGATGCCGACCGATTCGAGCTATGCGCTCGCGTGCCATCTCGACGACAAGGACGCGGTCGAGCGCGTGCGCCGGATTCGCGGCCTCGACGAGAAGCAGCACCTGTCGCTGCTGGTGCGCGACCTGTCGGAGCTCGCCAACTTCGCGATGGTCGACAACCGCCAGTACCGGCAGATCAAGTCGGTGACGCCGGGCCCGTACGTGTTCATCCTGCAGGCGACGAAGGAAGTGCCGCGCCGGCTGTCGCATCCGTCGCGCAAGACGATCGGGCTGCGCGTGCCCGATCACGCGATCACGCTCGCGCTGCTGGAGTCGCTCGGCCAGCCGCTGCTCGGCACCACGCTGATCCTGCCGCCCGACGACGAACCGCTGAACGATCCCGAGGAAATCCGCACGCGGCTCGAGAAACAGGTCGACCTCGTGATCGACGGCGGCGCGTGCCCGCGCGAACCGTCGACGGTGATCGACCTGACCGGCGACGCGCCCGAACTCATCCGCGCGGGGCGCGGGGCACTCGAACCGTTCGGACTCTCGGCCGCATGACGCGCGGTGCCATTTTTGCGCGAGTGCGCTTGTTACAATAACGCGATATGGATGCTTCCCTGATACAGACCATCGCCGTCTACGCGCTGCCCGTGATCTTCGCGATCACGCTGCACGAGGCCGCGCATGGCTACGCCGCGCGCCTGCTCGGCGACAATACCGCCTACGTGATGGGGCGCGTGTCGTTCAATCCGATGCGCCACATCGACCCGCTCGGCACGATCGCGATTCCGCTCGCGATGTACTTCCTGACCGGCGGCGCGTTCCTGTTCGGCTATGCGAAGCCGGTGCCGGTGTCGTTCGGCAACCTGCGCAATCCGCGCTGGGGCAGTTTGTGGGTCGCGCTCGCTGGGCCCGCGTGCAACTTCGTGCAGGCGCTCGTCTGGGGCCTGCTGACCCTCGTGCTGCCGGCCGTGGGTGTCGACGAGCCGTTCTTCACGCGGATGGCGCTCGCCGGCGTCAGCGCGAACCTCGTGCTCGGCGTGCTGAACCTGTTTCCGCTGCCGCCGCTCGACGGCGGCCGCATCCTGGCGGCGCTGCTGCCGACCAGGCAATCGCTCGCGCTGTCGCGCATCGAGCCGTACGGTTTCATCATCGTCCTCGTGCTCGTCACGACGGGCGTGCTGACGAACTTCTGGCTGCGTCCGCTCGTCAATGTCGGCTACGCCGTCCTGAGCGCCATCCTGTCTCCCTTCGCCTCGCTTTTCTAACGACAATCATGTTCCCAGAACGTATTTTCTCCGGCATGCGACCCACCGGGTCGCTGCACCTCGGTCATTACCACGGCGTGCTGAAAAACTGGGTGAAGCTGCAGTCCGAGTACCCGTGCTTCTTCTGCGTCGTCGACTGGCATGCGCTGACGACGCACTACGAGACGCCCGAGGTCATCGAGAAGAACGTGTGGGACGTGCTGATCGACTGGCTCGCGTCCGGCATCGATCCGGCGCAGGCGACGCTGTTCATCCAGAGCAAGGTGCCCGAGCACGCGGAACTCGCACTGCTGCTCGGCATGAGCACGCCGCTCGGCTGGCTCGAACGCGTGCCGACCTACAAGGAGCAGATGGAGAAGCTGAAGGACAAGGACCTGTCCACCTACGGCTTCCTCGGCTACCCGGTGCTGATGGCCGCCGACATCCTGCTGTATCGCGGCTCGCTCGTGCCGGTCGGCGAGGACCAGGTGCCGCACGTCGAGATGACGCGCGAGATCGCGCGCCGCTTCAACTACCTGTACGGCCGCGAGCCCGGTTTCGAGGAGAAGGCGCTCGAAGCCGCGAAGAAGCTCGGCGGCAAGCGCGCGAAGCTCTATCACGAGCTGCGCAATGCGTACCAGCAGGAGGGCGATGACGAGGCGCTCGAACAGGCGCGCGCGATGCTGCAGGAGTCGCAAAGCCTGTCGATGAGCGACCGCGAGCGCCTGTTCGGCTATCTCGAAGGCGCGCGCAAGATCATCCTGGTCGAGCCGCAGGCGCTGCTGACCGAAGCGTCGCGGATGCCGGGCCTCGACGGGCAGAAGATGTCCAAGTCGTACGGCAACACGATCGGCCTGCGCGAAGACGCCGAGACGATCACGAAGAAGGTCCGCACGATGCCGACCGATCCCGCGCGCGTGCGCCGCACCGATCCGGGCGATCCCGACAAGTGCCCGGTGTGGCAGCTTCACCAGGTCTACACGGACGAAGCGACGCACGAGTGGGTGCAGAAGGGCTGTCGCTCGGCGGGTATCGGCTGCCTCGACTGCAAGCAGCCGGTCGTCGAAGGCATCCTGCGCGAACAGCAGCCGATGCTCGAGCGTGCGCAGAAGTACATGGACGATCCGTCGCTGCTGCGCGCGATCGTCGCGGACGGTTGCGACAAGGCGCGCAAGTACGCGACGGAAACGATGCGCGACGTGCGCGACGCGATGGGCCTGTCGTACAACTGATCCGGCGCATGAGCGAATCCGTCATCGCCGCCGCGGGCGGTCACGTCGGCCAGGCCGGGCCGTCGCGCTGGGTCGCGCAATGGGCGCGGCTCGTGCCGGCCGGCGGCGCGGTGCTCGACGTCGCCGCGGGCGGCGGCCGCCATGCGCGCTGGTTCGCGTCGCGCGGGCATCCGGTCGTCGCGCTCGACCGCGATCCGGCCGCGCTCGCCGCGTTGCGCGCGATTCCCGGCGTCGACGCCCGCGAGGCCGATCTCGAAGGCGCGCCATGGCCGCTGCCGGCCGGCGAGCGGTTCGCGGCCGTGATCGTCACGAACTATCTGCATCGCCCGCTCTGGCCCCATCTGCGCGATGCCGTGGCGCCGGGCGGCGTGCTGATCTACGAAACTTTCGCGCAAGGAAACGAAACGGTCGGAAAACCGTCCAACCCCGCGTTCCTGCTCGCCCCGGGCGAGCTGCTGGATGCCGTGCACGGCCACCTGCGGGTGGTCGCGTACGAGGACGGTTTCATCGCCGCGCCGCGCGAGGCGTTCGTCCAGCGTCTGAGCGCAGTGCGCGAGGGCGCGACCCCGAAGGCGGGGGCGGGAATTCCACGTTACGAACTGCCCGGCTAATCCGCTACAATCTCAACGTTTACCGGTACACAATCAATCGCGTTTCATGGCTAACGGCACCCAAGACGGCATTCAAATCCGCGGCAGCATCCCCGCGATCGTCACCCCGATGCTCGAAGACGGCAGTCTCGACCTGCCGGCGTTTCGCAAACTGATCGACTGGCACATCGCGGAAGGCACCGATGCGCTGGTCGTCGTCGGTACGAGCGGCGAATCGGCAACGCTCAACGTCGAAGAGCACATCCTGATGATCCGCACGGCGGTCGAGCATGCGGCGAAACGCATCCCGATCATCGCGGGCGCGGGCGGCAATTCGACCGCCGAGGCGATCGAGCTGACGAAGCATGCGAAGGCCGTCGGCGCGGACGCGACGCTGCAGGTCGTGCCGTACTACAACAAGCCGACGCAGGAAGGCATGTACCGCCACTTCCGGACGATCGCCGAAGCGGTCGACCTGCCGGTGATCCTGTACAACGTGCCGGGCCGGACGGTCGCGGACATGGCGCACGAGACGACGCTGCGCCTCGCTGACGTGCCGGGCATCATCGGCGTGAAGGAAGCGACCGGCAACATCGATCGTGCCGCGCACCTGATCAAGGCCGCGCCGAAGCACTTCGCGATCTACAGCGGCGACGATCCGACCGCGATCGCGCTGATGCTGCTCGGCGGCCACGGCAACATCTCGGTGACCGCGAACGTCGCGCCGCGCGCGATGAGCGAGCTGTGCCGCGCGGCGCTGGCCGGCGACGTGCAGACGGCCCGCGCGCTGCACATGAAGCTGCTGTCGCTGCACAAGAACCTGTTCATCGAAGCGAACCCGATCCCGGTGAAGTGGGCGCTGCAGGCGATGGGCAAGATGCAGGGCGGCATCCGGCTGCCGCTCACGGCGCTCGACGAGCGCTGCCACGATGTCGTGCGTTCGGCCCTCGTCGAGGCCGGCGTCCTCTGATGCCGAGGCGGCCGCGTCCTGCGGCCGCCGGCTCGACCCCTGATCAACCCGCACCGGCCGGCTCCGTCCGGCGCCGCTCCTGACGAGCGTTCTAGCAAGACGAAGGATTTCATGAAACGTTTCGCCTTTTCCTCTCGCGCCATCCAGCTGTCGGTGGTGGCGCTGGCGCTGGGCGCGCTCGCTGGCTGCGATACGCTGAACGACTACCTGGCCCCTGACCGGGTCAACTACAAGAACACCGGGTCGGCGCCGCCGCTCGCGGTGCCGAGCGACCTGAAGCCGGTCCCGACGACGCAGCAGTTCGTCGCGCCGCCGACCAACGCCGGGCTCGGCACGCTGCCGCCGCGGGCCACGACGCAAGCAGGCAATGCGACCGACGGCATCCCGAGCGCGCAGGATCCGCTCGGCATGCATATCGAGCGCGACGGCGATCGCCGCTGGCTCGTCGTCGACGGCCGTACGCCCGAGCAGCTGTGGCCGATCCTGAAGGAATTCTGGCAGGAGAACGGCTTCTCGCTGAAGACCGATGCGCCGTCGACGGGCATCATGGCCACCGACTGGGCCGAGAACCGCGCGAACATTCCGGACGACTGGTTCCGCCGCACGATCGGCCGGGTCATCGATTTCGCGTATTCGTCGGGCACGCGCGACCGCTTCCGCACGCTCGTGAACCGCACGTCGGACGGCAACACCGACATCTCGATCACGCACAGCGCGATGGAAGAAATGATGGTCGGCCCGCAGGGCGGCACGTCGTCGCGCTGGGAAGAGCGTCCGCGCAATCCGGTGCTCGAAGCCGTGTTCCTGTCGAAGCTGATGCAGAAGTTCGGCCTGACCGACGCGCAGGCGAAGCAGCTGTTGACCGATGCGCGTCCCGCGACGGCGCCGGCGCAGGTCAGCGATACGAGCGGCGGCGCGGCGACGCTGCAACTGGCCGAGTCGTTCGACCGCGCGTGGCTGCGCGTGGGCCTGGCGCTCGACCGGACCAACTTCACGGTCGACAATCGCGATCGCGAGAAGGGCGTGTACACCGTGCGCTACGCGAATTCGATGGAAGAGCTCAAGCGTGACGGCCTGTTCGGCAAGCTGTTCTACGGCGGCCCGTCGGCAGCCAAGCCCGGCAAGGAATATCTGATCAACGTGCGTGCACAGGGCAATGGCGGCACGCAGGTCGCGGTGGTCGGCGCGAATGGCCAGATCGACAACTCGTCGGACGCGCAGCGGCTCATTTCGCTGCTGCACGCGCAGCTGAACTGAGCGCGTGCGATTCGCCAGCCTCGGAAGCGGCAGCGAAGGCAACGCGCTGGTCGTCGAGGCCTCGAGCGGCACGACGACCACCCGCGTGCTGCTCGACTGCGGCTTTTCCGCCAAGGAGGTCGAGCGCCGGCTCGGCCGGCTGAATCTCGGCGTCGCCGATCTCGACGCGATCCTCATTACCCATGAACACAGCGACCACGTCGGCAGCGCGCTGACGCTCGCGCGTCGCGCGTCGTTGCCGCTCTACATGAGCTGGGGCACCGCGCGTGCGGTCGCCGCGGACGAGGCCGATGTCGATCTCCACGTGCTGTGGGGCGACGAGACGGCCGCGATACGCGATCTGGCCGTGATGCCCTATACGGTCCCCCACGACGCGCGGGAGCCGCTCCAGTTCGTCTTCATGGACGGAAGCCGCCGGCTCGGCGTGCTGACGGACGTCGGAATGGCCACGCCGCACATCACGGCCGTCCTGAGCGGCTGTGACGCGCTGGTGCTCGAATCCAACCACGATACCGCGATGCTGGCCGCCAGCCGCTATCCGCAGTCGCTGAAGGCGCGGATCGGCGGCAACCACGGCCACCTGAGCAACCACGCGGCGGCCGAGATTCTCGCGTCGCTCGAACGCAGCCGTCTCCAGCACCTGGTGGCGGCCCATCTGAGCCAGCAGAACAACCTGCCGGAACTGGCCCGCCAGGCGTTTGGCGGTGTGCTTGGGACGGACGGGGAAGACGTGATCGTGGCCTCGCAGGACGCGGGCTTCGACTGGCTGATGCTCGGATGAGCGGGGGAGGGCCGCCGCGGCGGCTCGACACGGCTGCCGCGTGCTCGATTCGAAAGCGGCAGACGTAAAAAAACCGGCCCTCGGGCCGGTTTTTTTTCAGCTGATGCTGAAGGCTTACTGGCTTGCGCCCGAAGCCGGAGCAGCCGTCGCTGCCGAAGCAGCCGACGCCACTGCAGCAGCAGCGTCGCTCGCAGCAGCCGTTGCCGACGAAGCAGCAGCCGAAGCGTCGCTCGCAGCACCAGCAACTGCCGAAGCAGCCGACGAAGCAGCAGCAGCCGCGTCGCTTGCAGCCGACGAAGCAGCTTGATCAGCGCTCTTGTTGCAAGCAGCCAGTGCAACAGCAGCCAACAGGGAAGCTACGAGGAGGGATTTCTTCATGATCACGTCCTTTTATGGTTAAAGGTAAGCAACAGCGCGAAACAATACCGGTAATGTGCTCCAACACCGACCTGGGCCGCTGGTGGAGATGCACTTCTTAGAGCGTGAATCTTCCCTACGGCTTGGGCGGAAATTATATGCACTTTCCTATCGACCGTCGACAAATGCGGGGTCAATACGTTGTCTTTCCCATACAGAATTTGATCTGTACGGGCATACGGGGCGACTCACACTAATTCCGGTTTCCGACCCGTATCCAGCCCGCACGATACCACTCGTGCAACAAGGCTGTCATTGAAGGAACCCGGGATAGTGTTACAAACCGTTTCGCCTCCATCTGGCGTTGATTGGCCAGTTCGGGCAGCCATTCACCGGCTTGCTCGAGCGGTCCTTCCTCGCCATTAATGAAGTACGAGCGCGCGTTATACATCAATGCGGCCCTTCTGTCGAGACACACGCCACGGCGTGACGCTTGCGTGACGAACGCGGCTTCGGACAGCGGGCGCTCGGGCGGGTCGAAAACGACGTTGGATTTGGGCTCGCTCAGGTAGCAGCCGAGGAATTCGGCGACGTCGCGCTTGCGCCAGCGGATCGCATCGACGATCTCGGCGACACGTTCGACCATGGCCGGCGGCAGTTGCGCGGGCGCGTCGACGGCCGGTTGCTTCGGATCGCGGTAGAGGTCGTCCCCGTTCGCGTCGCGCAGGCCGCCGCGCTCCGCGAGGTAGTACAGGAACTGGGCGCCCAGCTCGCCGGCGGACGGGGCCCGGAAGCCGATCGAGCAGGTCATGCATTCGCCTTCGGCGACGCCATCGTGCGCGATGTGCGGCGGCAGGTACAGCATGTCGCCGGGTTCCAGCACCCATTCGTCGCTCGGCTCGAAGTTTTCGAGGATCTTCAGCGGCACGTCCGGCTGCAGCGACAGATCCTTCTGCGCGCCGACCCGCCAGCGGCGCCGGCCTTCGACCTGCAGCAGGAATACGTCATACGAATCGAAGTGCGGGCCGACGCCGCCGCCGTCGGTCGCATACGAGATCATCAGATCGTCCAGCCGCGCGTCGGGGATGAAACGGAAGCGGTCTAGCAACGCGCGCGCGGCGTCGACGTGCAGGTCGAGCCCCTGCACGAGCAGGGTCCAGGATTTGCGCGTGACCGAAGGCAGCGAATCGGGCTCGAACGGACCGTGCGCCAGTTGCCACTTGTTACGAAAATGGGTGATCAATCGCGATTCCGCGTCATAGTCGGCGGCGAGCTCGAACAATGCATCGCGCGTGACCGGCGACGTGACGCCGGGGATCGCCTGGCGGATCAGCAGCGGCTTCTTTTGCCAGTAGCCGCGCATGAATTGCGCCGGCGTGAGGCCGCCGAGCAGCGGCGTGGGGAGATCGGAAGGCGGCGCGCCGAGCGGGGCGGCAGCGGCATCCCGCGGTTCGGCTTGAGACCGGTTGCGCATCGTATAATGAGACTTGTATTTGGGAGAATTGGATGAAAATCGCAAAAAACACCGTCGTGTCGGTCACTTACAAGCTGTCGGACGCACAGGGCAATCTGATCGAGGAAAGCGACGAGCCGATGGTCTATCTGCACGGCGGCTATGATGGCACGTTCCCCAAGATCGAGGAACAGCTCGACGGCCACGAGGCGGGCTATCAAGCACAGGTTCAGCTCGAGCCGCAGGACGCGTTCGGCGACTACGATCCCGAACTCGTGAAGATCGAGCCGCGCGATCGTTTTCCCGAGCCGCTCGAGGTCGGCATGCAGTTCGAAGGCACGCCGGAAGACGGTGACGAGGAAGTCGACTCGCTGATCTACACGGTCACCGATATCGCCGAAGACAAGGTCGTGCTCGACGGCAATCACCCGCTGGCCGGCATGGCGCTGCGTTTCGCGCTGACCGTGAAGGACGTCCGCGAAGCCACCGAAGACGAAATCGAGCACGAGCACGCGCATGGCGCGGAAGGGCTCGAGATCGTTGACGAGGACGACGACGAAGACGAAGACGGCGAAGCGCCGTCAGGGCGTACTCTGCACTGAGCTTGCCGGCAGGCCCGGCGCCGGCCCCGATGCGGGAGGCGGTGCCGGCCACGACGCGCCGCCCGGTGCGGCGCCGTCGCCCTGCAGCGGCGGCGCGACCGACGACGAGTCGGGCAGCGCCGGCAGCGCAGGAATTTCCGGCATCTGCGGCAGCGGCACGTCGTCGCGCGGCACGAGCGGCAGCGTGGGCGGCACCGGCAGGTTCTTCGGCACCTCCTGGAGGCTCACGTTGAAGATCGTCTGCCGCGCCGGCGAGACGCTCACCTTCACCCACTGATTCGCCGGATGGCGCGGTCCGATCGCGACGCGCGTCACGTTTCCTACCAGTTCGCCGTCGTCGGCATGCAGCGGACGATCGATCAGAAAGCCGTTCGCCAGCGGTTCGCCGCTCGCATGCATCACCAGGATCGGGCCGTGGAATGTCGCTGCCGCTTTCACCAGCGTTCGTTTCAGCTCACGGAAGCCGTCGCGCACGCGCGGCCGGTTGAAACGCAGCCATGCGAAGCGCTCCGCGCGTTCATAGCGTTCGAACTGTGGATCGCCTTCGAAAATCACCACCATCGCGCGCGCCTCGCGCCGCTTCGCATATTCGGCTGCGTGGTCGATCCAGAAGCCGTTCGCGATGATGCGATCCTCGAATTCGCCGTTGCGGCCGCCCGCCGTCAAATAATGATTGTTCGGCGCCGGTGCATTGAGGGCGACGTAGACGATGTCGTCGCGCATCCAGCGTGCGTTCTCGCGATACGGCCGGAACCGCGCGACTTCGCTCTCGCGCGTGATCTGCAGCGCACCGGGGTCGGGCAGCGCCGAATCGGCGAGCAGCGTCTGTCGCAGGAAATCGAGCCGCTCGACCGGGTCGTAGCCGCCGCCGGCCGCCGTGTTGCAGGCGATCCAGTCGTCGTGGCCGGGAATGAACACGAGCGGCACGCGTGCTGAATCCAGGATCGCGCCGCGCTGCGAATACAGCGCGTCGCGGCATGCTTCCTTCGAGCCTTTGAGATCGCCCGCGTAGACGACGAACGCGAGGTTGCGTTCGCGTGCGATCGCATCGAGCAGCCGCTGCGCGGCCGGCTCGTCCGCCGGGACGTTGATGACGCCCGACACGACGGCGAACGAGTAGGGCGCCGCGCTGCGCTTGGGTGGCGCGGCCAGCGCATCCGCCTGCGCGAAGGCAAGCGCCGCCGTGACGAGCGCGGCGGCGGCGCGGGCTGGCAGGCCCTGCGGCATGCGCTTACGCGTGCCCGTCGGCATCGTGCGACCGGACCAGCGTGCGCAGCTCGTACAGCAGGTCGAGCGCCTCGCGCGGCTTGAGATCGTCGGGATCGATGTCGCGCAGCTTTTCGAGCGCCGGATGTGGCGTGTCAGGCAGCGCCGGCGCGTCCGCGCATTCGAGGTCGTCGATTGCCGCCGGCGGCGCGCTGAACAGGTCGAGTTGCGGCGTGTGCTGCGACGCCGACTGCTGTTCGAGATACGCGAGGTGCTTGCGCGCGGCGCGGATCACCGGTGCCGGGACGCCCGCGAGCTGCGCGACCTGAAGGCCGTAGCTCTGGTTCGCCGGGCCCTCGTTCACCGCGTGCAGGAACACGATGCCGTGGCCGTGCTCGACGGCCGACAGATGGACATTCGCCGCTTGCGGGAACTCGGCCGGCAGTTGCGTCAGCTCGAAGTAGTGCGTCGCGAACAGCGTGTAGCACGCGTTGTGCGCCAGCAGGTGGCGCGCGATGGCCCAGGCGAGCGCGAGGCCGTCGAAGGTCGACGTGCCGCGGCCGATCTCGTCCATCAGCACGAGGCTTTGTGGCGTCGCGTCGTTGAGGATCGCCGCGGCTTCGGTCATCTCGACCATGAAGGTCGAGCGGCCGCCCGCGAGATCGTCGGCCGCGCCGATGCGCGTGAAGATCCGGTCGATCGGGCCGAAGCAGGCCCACTTCGCCGGCACGTAGCTGCCGACGTACGCCATCAGCGCGATCAGCGCGGTCTGCCGCATGAACGTCGACTTACCACCCATGTTCGGCCCGGTGATCAACAGCAGCTTGCGTTCGGGA
This sequence comes from Burkholderia sp. EMB26, assembly GCF_024730645.1. NCBI lineage: Bacteria > Pseudomonadati > Pseudomonadota > Betaproteobacteria > Burkholderiales > Burkholderiaceae > Burkholderia > Burkholderia sp. EMB26. The sequence goes on along the minus strand of NZ_CP078070.1, from coordinate 2,363,160 downwards.
CCGAACCGGCAGTCGTTCGCGATGAACTGCTCGACCTGCGCTTCGACGACCGGATGGCGACCCTGTTCGATTTCGATGCCGATCTCGTCGGTGAAGGTCGGCGCGACCCAGTCGAGCGCGCGTGCGCGTTCGGCGAAGGCGGCGAGCAGGTCGAGCTCGGCGAGGGCCGAGGCGACGCGCTGGCATTCGGGGATGAACGGCAGCAGCGCCTGCAGCACCGAGTCGTACAGCGCGCGCTCGCGCGCCAACGCGCGTTCCTGCGCGGACAGCGCTTTGTCCTCGAAGGTCTTCAGTTCCGGCGTGATGTAGCGCTCGGCGTTCTTCAGCGTCTGGCGGCGGCGGTAATCGTCGGGCACCTTGTCGGTCTGGCCGCGCGTGACCTCGATGTAGAAGCCGTGCACCTTGTTGTATTCGACACGCAGGTTCGCGATGCCGGTGCGCGCGCGCTCGCGCGCTTCGAGATCGATCAGGAACTGACCGCAGTTCTCCGAAATGTCGCGCAGCTCGTCGAGCTCGGCATCGTAGCCGCGCGCGATCACGCCGCCGTCGCGCACCATCGCGGCCGGCTCGGTGGCGATCGCGCTCGTCAGCAGGTCGAGGCATTCGGCGGGCGGCGCGAGCGCCGCGTCGACGCGCGCGAGCGCATCCGCGTTCGCGACGATCGCGCCGATGCGCTCGCGCAGCGCCGGCAGCGCGGCGAACGTGTCGCGCAGGCTCGACAGGTCGCGCGGGCGCGCGGACAGCAGCGCGAGCCGCCCGGTGATCCGTTCGACGTCGGCGATCTGGCGCAGCGCGCTGCGCAGCGCATCGAGGCTCGCGTTGGCCGGCGCGTCGAGCAGCGCGCCGATCGCCTGCTGGCGCGACTGCGCGGCGACCGACGCACGCGGCGGGTGATGCAGCCAGTGACGCAGCAGACGGCTGCCCATCGTCGTGCAGCAGGTGTCGAGCAGCGAATACAGCGTGGGCGACTCGGTGCCGCGCAGCGTCTCGGTCAGTTCGAGGTTGCGGCGCGTGGCCGGGTCGAGCCCGATGTATTCGGTTTCGTTCTCGACCTTCAGGCTGCGCACGTGCCGCAGTTGCTGGCCTTGCGTGGCCGCGGCATAGAGCAGCAGCGCGCCGGCCGCGCCGCACGCGCTCGTCAGCGAATGCGCGCCGAATCCGTCGAGGCTCGCGACATCGAGCTGGTCGCACAGGCGCTGCGTGCCCGACGCGATGTCGAAGTGCCAGGCCGGCACGCGCTTGCTGGCGCCCGCGCCGGCCGGAATGGCGTCGGTTGCACCGTCCGGCGTCAGGATTTCGGCCGGCCGGATGCGTTCGAGCGCGGCGGCAAGCTGCTCGGGCTCGATTTCGGCGAGCCGCAATGCGCCGCTCGCGAGGTTCAGCCATGCGAGGCCGATATTGACCGCGACGCCCCGCTTGTTGTGGCCGGTGCACATCGCGAGCAGGTAGACGTCGTTCTTGTCGGACAGCAGCGCGGCATCGGTCAGCGTGCCGGGCGTGACGACGCGCACGACCTTGCGTTCGACCGGGCCCTTCGACGTGGCCGGATCGCCGATCTGCTCGCAGATCGCGACCGATTCGCCCATCTTCACGAGCTTCGCCAGGTATTGCTCGACCGCGTGATGCGGGACGCCGGCCATCTTGATCGGTGTGCCGGCCGACGCGCCGCGCTGCGTGAGGGTCAGGTCGAGCAGGCGCGCCGCTTTTTCCGCATCCTCGAAGAACAACTCGTAGAAGTCGCCCATCCGGTAGAAGACGAGCGTGTCCGGATGATCGGCCTTGATGCGCAGGTACTGCTGCATCATTGGGGTGTGGCCGGCAAAGGCCTCGGGCGACAGCGTGGTCATAGGTCAGGCATGAAGTTGTTGCTTGGGTTGCCCGAGTTTACCAGTGGCGTCGACGTGAACGTGCGAAGTTGGCCATTCGGCCGATTGCCGGTGGTGCCGGGCAGTCGCGATTTGAAAGACGGCTTCTCCCGGCTGCCGACCTGCAAAGCATCTGACAGCACCGAGCCGCTGCGGCATCATGGGGCACCCGTTGCCACCGAACTGGCAAGACGGGTTCACCGGTGCTTACAATCGCAAGAACGAGTACACCGATTCCGGAACAAAGGTCGGCCATGCCTGTATCGGCGACCTCGGCCTCGTCTCGCGGGCGGCGGCGCCTCGATTACCGTGCCGCAACAGGAGAACCAATCCGATGATCAAAGTCAGTGTCATGTATCCGTACACCGCAGGCGCGCGATTCGACCATGCGTACTACCGCGAGACGCATATGCCGATGGTGAAACAGCGACTCGGCGCGGCATGTCTGTACTACACGGTGGACAAGGGCATCGCAGGCGGTGCGCCTGGCACCGACCCGGTTTACGTGGCCAAGTGTGACTTCGTCTGTACGTCCGTCGAAGCTTTCCAGGCAGCCCGCGACCCGCACGCGCAGGAGATCATGGCCGACATCGCCAATTACACGGATATACAACCGGTGCTGCAAATCAGCGAGGTGGTCGTGGAGCGTTCGGAAGACTGACCGAGGTTCGGCTATCGCCCGGCACCGCATCCGCGTATGGCGTGGCGCCCGCGCTGTCGCGGCGCAGGCAGGCCGGCCGCGCCCAGGTCACGAACCTGCGTGCGCCGGCCCTGTCCCGCAGTTCAGGACGCGTGTCCCGACATCAGGCTGAGCGCCACCGCTTGCGCGACTTCGATACCGTCGATCGCGGCCGAATAGATGCCGCCCGCATAGCCGGCGCCTTCGCCGGCCGGATACAGGCCTTCGACATTCATGCTCTGGTAGTCGTCCTTCCGGCGAATCCGGATCGGCGACGACGTGCGTGTCTCCACGCCGGTGAGCACGGCGTCGTGCATCGCGAAGCCGGCGATCTTCTTGTCGATCTCGGGCAGCGCCTCGCGGATCGCTTCGATCACGTAGTCCGGCAGCGCGGTGCTGAGGTCGGTCGGATTCACGCCGGGCTTGTACGACGGCTCCACGGAGCCCAGCGACGTCGACGGCCGGCCCGCGATGAAATCGCCGACCAGCTGGCCCGGCGCGCGGTAATCGCCGCCGCCGAGTTCGAACGCGCGTTCTTCCCATTTGCGCTGGAACGCGATGCCGGCGAGCGGGCCGCCCGGATAGTCGTCCGGCGTGATGCCGACGACGATGCCCGCATTCGCATTGCGCTCGGCGCGGGAATACTGGCTCATCCCGTTGGTGACGACGCGGCCCGGCTCCGAGGTCGCGGCGACCACCGTGCCGCCCGGGCACATGCAGAAGCTGTAGACCGCGCGCCCGTTGCTGCAGTGGTGGACCACCTTGTAGTCGGCCGCGCCGAGCTGCTTGTGACCCGCGAACTTGCCGAAGCGGCTGCGGTCGATCAACCCCTGCGGATGCTCGATGCGGAAACCGAGCGAGAACGGTTTCGCTTCGATATAGACGCCGCGGTCGTGCAGCATCTGGAACGTGTCGCGCGCGCTGTGGCCCACGGCCAGCACCACGCGGTCGCACCGCAACGTTTCCCCGTTCGACAGCTTGAGCGCGCGCACCTTGCCCTGGTCGATTTCGATATCGTCGACACGGGTTTCGAAGCGCACTTCGCCGCCGAGTTCGTGGATCGACGCGCGCATTTTTTCCACCATGCTGACGAGGCGGAACGTGCCGATGTGCGGGCGGCTCAGGTACAGGATGTCCTCGGGCGCGCCGGCCTTGACGAATTCGTCGAGCACCTTGCGGCCATAGTGGTTCGGATCCTTGATCTGGCTGTACAGCTTGCCGTCGGAGAACGTCCCTGCGCCGCCTTCGCCGAACTGCACGTTGGATTCGGGATTGAGCACGCTCTTGCGCCACAGGCCGAACGTGTCCTTGGTGCGTTCGCGCACGGCCTTGCCGCGTTCGAGGATGATGGGACGGAACCCCATCTGCGCGAGGATCAGCCCCGCGAACAGGCCGCACGGCCCCATGCCGATCACGACCGGGCGCAGGAAATCGGCGTGTTCGGGCGCCTTCGTGACGAAGTGGTACGCCATGTCGGGCGTCACGCCGCAATGCGGCTTGCCGGCGATGCGCTTGAGCGCGGCCGCTTCGTCCTTGACTTCGACATCGACGATATACGTGAGCTTGATGTCCGCGCGCTTGCGCGCGTCGTGCGCGCGGCGGAACACGGTGTAACGGAGCAGCCCGTCTGCCGCCACGCCAAGCTCCGCGAGGCGCGCGCGAATTGCGGCCTCGAGCGCGCTCTCGGGGTGGTCGAGGGGGAGTTTAATTTCGCTTAGCCGTAACATGAGGACTCGGATGCGATTGCCACGGCGCCGTGGCGGTGTTGATACAGGCGGGGCCGGCATGCCGGCGGCGGCGTTGTTCGCCGCGCGGGCATGCCGGACGCAAACCCTTCGCTGGCATTGCGCGACCAGCGGCGCGGGCGGCGATACGCCGGCCGGCCCCAGGCAACTCGGGCAACTTCAGGATAGGCGCACGAAGCGACCCGTGTGCACGGAAGATTGTCCCGCGTTCCGGGGCGATCGGCGCGCCAGCGTGACGATGCCTGCGAGCGGTTTGCGCGAAAGCCGCGCCACGCGGGCGCGGCCCGGGCTTACTCCGCTGCCGGATGCACGCGGCTGTAGCGGTTCAGGATCGGGATCATCTGCGCGTAGATCTTCGGGTTCGCGGCGACGATCTCGTGGCGATGCAGGAAATCGGCGTCGCCCGTGTAGTTCCCGACGAGGCCGCCGGCCTCGGTGATCAGCAGGCTGCCCGCTGCCATGTCCCACACGTTGATGCCTTGCTCGAAGAATGCGTCGAGGCGGCCGGCCGCGACGTTCGCGAGATCGAGCGCCGCCGCGCCCGGACGGCGCAGGCCCGTGCAGGCCTGCGTCATTTCGGTGAAGAGGCGCGCATAGGCGTCGAGGCCGTCCTTCTCGCGGAACGGGAAGCCCGTGCCGACCAGTGCGTCTGCCAGGCGGTCGCGGCGGCCGACGCGGATGCGGCGGTCGTTCAGGTATGCGCCGCGGCCGCGGGTGGCCGTGAACAGGTCGTTCTTGTTCGGATCGTAGACGACGGCCTGCGTGACGACGCCCTTGTGCTCGAGCGCGATCGATACGCAGTAATACGGGAAGCCGTGGATGAAGTTGGTCGTGCCGTCGAGCGGATCGATGATCCACTTGAATTCGGATTCGTTGTCGGATTCGCCCGATTCCTCCGCGAGGATCGCGTGGTCGGGGTAGGCGGTCTTCAGCGTCTCGATGATCGCGTCTTCGGCGGCCTTGTCCACTTCGGTGACGAAGTCGTTCTGCTGCTTCTTGCGGATCTCGATCAGGTCGAGATCGAGGGACGCGCGATTGATGATCTGTCCGGCGCGGCGCGCAGCCTTGACAGCAATGTTGAGCATGGGATGCATGAGCCTGGATCCTGTAGCCGGCGGCACGGGCCGCCACGAAGTGGGACAACCGCCCGGAACGGCGCAAGCGTGCCGGGGCGAGGTGAGACGCGAATTGACAAAGAGCGGGGTACGACCCGCGCTGCGCCGCGGCGCAACGCATAAAGGCATGATTTTACCCGATTTTTGGTGGTTTCAGGCGACCGGAATGCGGGGAAACCCCCACTGGCCATCCGGACGAGTGGGTTTGCGGGAGCGATGGCGATACCATACGGCCATTCTGATGAACCGAGTCGTCTCGTAGTGGAAACCCCGCAGAACACCGCCGCGCCGTCCGAATCGGGCGCGGCCTCGTCCCCGCCGCCGTCCGGCGGCTTCACGTCCACCCGCTTCGTGCTCGTCGAGCCGAGCCATCCCGGCAACGTCGGGGCGGCCGCCCGCGCGCTGAAGACGATGGGCTTCTCGCGCCTCGTGCTGGTCGCACCGCGCGTGCCGCACGTGCAGAGCGATCCGGAGGCGATCGCGATGGCCAGCGGCGCGGACGACGTCCTCGCGTCCGCGCATGTCGTGTCGACGCTCGGCGAAGCGCTGTCCGGCGTGCACTGGTCGATCGCGCTGACCGCGCGTACGCGCGAATACGGGCCGCCGCGGCTCGCGCCGCGCGCGGCCGCCGCGCAGGCGAGCGCGCAGGTCGGCACGGGCGACATCGCGCTCGTGTTCGGCAACGAGCGTACGGGTCTCGCGAACGAGCATGTCGAGCAGTGCAGCGCGCTCGCGCACATTCCGGCGAATCCGGCCTACAGTTCGCTGAACCTCGCGCAGGCCGTGCAGGTGCTCGCGTACGAGTTGCGCGTCGCGTTTCTCGAGCAGGCGAGCGAGCCGTCGGCGCAACCGCCGGCCGAAGCCGGCACGCTCGCGCAGAGCGACGAGATCGAGCGGATGTACGTGCACCTCGAGCATGCGCTGATCGCGCTCGACTTCCTCGATCCGCGCAACCCGAAGAAGCTGATGCCGCGGCTGCGGCGGCTGTTCGCGCGCACGGGCCTCGAGCGCGAGGAGGTCAACATCCTGCGCGGCGTCGCGAAGCACATCCTGCTGAAGTCGGGCAAACCGGGCGGCGACGCGTAAGCGGCCGGCGCGCTGATCGCGGGGTGCGGGGCGTCCGACGGATGCGGCGGGTGGTGGGTGGCGGGCAGGCCATGCGGTGATCCGCCGGAAGCGACGAACCCTGCAGTTTCGCCCGACGGGCCTCCCCGGAAATCCGTCCCGGCCGAATACCCGCGCCGGTGGCGGGGTGAACGCGCGACCGCGTGCGGCGGCGCGCGACTGGCCCTACAATCGCCGGACGTCATAAGCAAATTACCCGGCGCGATAACGGCCGGCATTGCCGGCGATGCGCGCCGGCCTTTTCCCAGATCACATCATGTTCACGAGACTGCGCGAAGACGTTGCAACGATTCGCGAGCGGGATCCCGCCGCTCGCAGTGCGTGGGAAGTGCTGACCTGTTATCCGGGGCTGCATGCGCTCGTGCTGCACCGTTTCGCGCACGCCTGCTGGCGCGCGAAGCGCTACTGGCTCGCGCGGTTCGCGTCGCAGGCCGGCCGGTTCCTGACCGGGATCGAGATCCACCCCGGCGCGACGATCGGCCGGCGCGTGTTCATCGATCACGGCATGGGTGTCGTGATCGGCGAGACGGCGATCATCGGCGACGACTGCACGATCTATCAGGGCGTGACGCTGGGCGGCACGTCGCTCACGCGCGGCGCGAAGCGCCATCCGACGCTCGAGGCCGGCGTGATCGTCGGCGCTGGCGCGAAGGTGCTCGGCGGTTTCACGGTGGGCGCGGGCGCGAAGATCGGCTCGAACGCGGTGGTCGTCAAGCCGGTGCCGCCCGGCGGCACGGCGGTCGGCAACCCGGCGCGCATCGTGATGCCGGCGCAGCCGAAGCCGCAAGCCGAGCGCGCGGCATTCTGCGCGTACGGGATCACGCCGAACGCCGACGATCCGATGTCGCTTGCGATTCACGGGCTGATCGATCACGCGGCGAAGGAAAGCCGTCGCGTCGACGAGATCGTCGCGGCGCTCGAACGGCTCGGCACGCATCTGGAAACGCTGCAGGGCGCCGATGCGGCGCGCCTCGACCTGCGCAGGCTGTCCGCGGTGCTGGAAGGCAAGACGGTCGAACGCCAGATGTAACGAACGAGCAGGGCGCCCACGGCTGCCGGTCGATGCGACGACAGCGGCAGCGGTGGCGTCAGTCGAGCGGCATCGCGTGGATGCCTTCCGCGTCGACGCGCAGATAGCCGCCGCGCGGCGTGCCGTGATCGAGATCCCAGTCGGGCAGTACCCAGCGGATTCCGCCCGGTTCCGCGTGGCGCGCGGGGCGGTGGGTGTGGCCGTGAATGATCACGCTTGCGCGACTTTTCCGGAACAGCGCGGCCACGCCTTCCCGCGTGACGTCGTAGATCGCTGACACGGGGCGCATGCGGCCGGCTTCGCTGTTCGAGCGCATGCGCTGCGCGAGCGCGCGGCGCCAGCGGAACGGCCATGCGAGAAACAGCCATTGCGCGACGCGGTTGCGCGCGACGCGCCGGAACAACTGATAGCCGCGATCGGCCGTGCATTGCGCGTCGCCGTGCGCGAGCACGATGCGCTGGCCGAACGCCATGATCAGCGAGGGGTCGGGCAGCAGCATCGCACCGGCCGCCTTCATGAAGCGCCGGCCGAGCAGGAAATCGCGGTTGCCGTGCATCACGTAGAGCGCGATGCCGCGCTCCGAGAACGTGTGCATCAGCGCGGCCATGCGCGCGGCGAACGGATCGTCGTCGAGGATGTCGTCGCCGATCCAGTATTCGAACAGGTCGCCGAGGATGAACACCGAATCGGCGCTGTCGGCGGTGTATTTCACGAAATGCTCGAACGCGGCGACCGTCTTCGGAATCGCTTCGCTCAGGTGCAGATCGGAGAGAAACAGGAACGGGCGTGCGGCTTGCGCGTACTCGCGCTCGCCCGGCACGCCCGCGGAGACGCTTCGCGGCGGACTCTCCTGCAACATCGAAGTGCCTCCGTGACGGCTGGTGCGTCAGACCACCACGGCCTTTTCGATCACGACGTCGTCGGTCGGCACGTCCTGATGGAAGCCCGCGTTGCCCGTCTTGACGCCCTTGATCTTGTCGACCACGTCCTGGCCCTCGACGACCTTGCCGAACACCGCGTAACCCCAGCCCTGCGGCGTCGGCGACGAGTGGTTCAGGAAGTCGTTGTCGTTCACGTTGATGAAGAACTGGGCGGTCGCCGAGTGCGGATCGTTCGTGCGCGCCATCGCGATCGTGTAGTTGTCGTTCTTCAGGCCGTTGTTCGCCTCGTTGTCGATCGGCGCGTCGGTCGGCTTCTGCTTCAGGCCCGGCTCGAAGCCGCCGCCCTGGATCATGAAGCCGTTGATCACGCGGTGGAACACGGTGCCGTCGTAATGGCCTTTCTTCACGTAGTTCAGGAAGTTTTCGACCGTCTTCGGTGCCTTCGCGGCGTCGAGTTCGAGCTTGATCACGCCGTGGTTCGTATGCAGTTCAACCATGATGAATTCCTTCGGTGAGGCGGTTTAAATGGCACGCGGCCGGTCGTGCGACGCGGCCGCGTGTGGCGCCGGACGTGCCGGCAGGTGCTTACTTCGAGACGATGCTCGCCGATTCGATCACGACCGGTTGCGCCGGCACGTCCTGCATCGGGCCGCGCGAGGTCGTCGCCACGCCTTCGATCTTCTTCACGACGTCGAGGCCCGACACGACCTTGCCGAACACCGCGTAGCCGTTGCCGTCCGGGTTCGGATAGTCGAGGCCGCTGTTGTCGACCGTATTGATGAAGAACTGCGCGGTGGCCGAATTCGGATCGCTCGTGCGCGCCATCGCGATCGTGCCGGTCAGGTTCTTCAGACCATTGCGGCTTTCCAGCGGGATCGGCGCGCGGGTCGGCTTTTCCTCGAAGTTGGTCTTGTAGCCGCCGCCCTGGATCATGAAGCCCTTGATCACGCGATGGAAGATCGTGCCGTTGTACTGGCCGGCCTTCACGTAATCGAGGAAGTTGGCGACGGATTTCGGCGCCTTCTCCGGATAGAGCTCGACGCGGATGTCGCCCTGCGAGGTCTTCAGCTGCACGACGGGGTGCGCGGTGGCCGTTTGCGCGAACGCGGGCGCGGTCGCGAGAAGGGCGGCGCCGCCAAGCGCCAGCAACAGACGTTTCATTGCGATCCTCAGGTTGGGAGGGAAGGAAGGGCGCGCCGCTTATTGCGACGGCGCGACGTACGGTGCCGCCAGTGCGCCCGACGGACCGTTGAACTGGAACGTCGGCGACATCGGCAGCGTGGTGGTGCTCACGTTCGCGGCGGCGCGGTCGGTGTAGGCGCGCGTGGCCGGCGTCGTCGCGCGGGCGTTCGGCGCGGCTTTCGGCGCCGACACGATCTTCTGGAGATCGGCGAGGCGCTGCGCGGTCGCGCCGCTCGTGCGGCCGAGCGATTGCGCGCGCTTGTACGATTCGGAAGCGAGCCGCAGGTAGAGGTCGCCGAGGTTCTCGTACGCGAGCGAGTAGCTCGGGTTCGATTGCGTCGCGGTGACGAGCGCGGTGCGCGCTTCGTCATAGCGGCCGTGCTTCGCGTAGAGCGCCGCGAGGTTGTTGTACGGCTCGGGCAGTTCGGGGTACGCCTGCGTGATCGCGACGAACTGCTGGATCGCGTCGTCGTCGCGGTTCAGGCGGGCCAGCACGGTGCCGCGCTTGAACTGCGCCTGCACGTCGTGCGGATTCGACGCGATGCGCGCGTCGAGCTGCGCGAGCGCCTGCTTCCACTGCTTGCCGGCGATCGACGCGTCGATTTCGGGGGTGCCGTCGGCGACCGCCGGGGCCTTCTGCGCATGCGCCGCGGGAGCCGCGAAAAGCGTCAGCGCGACGCCCATGACGGTGGTCGCAACGAGGGTCGCAGCGCTCGGCGCGCGGCCGCGATGAGGTTTCATAGGCGTAAATCGGAATGTTATACTCCGAGCCATTCTAACAAAACGTCTGCGCGTTCCGGCGAGCGGCAGACAGTCTTTCTTAGCCTCTCGTGGCCGTCACCGCTGTGCTTGCAGCCTGACCGCCCCATGTGATATCGAGGACGCGCGGCCTGGCGCCGCAGCAGATGGTCCGTCCGTTTCACATGCTGGGCGAGCTTCGCCAGGGCGGTTTCCTTCGGCTCACGGTTCATCTCTATGGAATCACTGCGCATCTACAACACGCTCGCGCGTGACAAGCAAGTTTTCGTGCCGCGCCAGTCCGGCGAAGTGCGGATGTACGTATGCGGGATCACCGTCTACGACTATTGTCACGTGGGCCACGCGCGCATGCTGGTCGTGTTCGACCTCGTCCAGCGCTGGTTGCGTGCGATCGGCTATCGGGTCACGTATGTGCGCAACATCACCGACATCGACGACAAGATCATCCGCCGCGCGGTCGAGAACGGCGAGACGATCAAGTCGCTGACCGACCGCTTCATCGGCGCGATGCACGAGGACGAAAGCGCGCTGGGCATCCAGCGGCCCGACATCGAGCCGCGCGCGACGCAGTTCATCCCGCAGATGCTCGGCATGATCGAGACGCTCGAGACGAACGGCTACGCGTACCAGGCGAGCGACGGCGACGTCAATTACTCGGTGCGCAAGTTCACGAACTACGGGAAGCTGTCGGGCAAGTCGCTCGACGATCTGCGCGCGGGCGAGCGCGTCGCCGCGAACGACGCGAAGGAAGATCCGCTCGATTTCGTGCTGTGGAAGCGTGCGAAGCCGGAAGATCCGGAAGGCGCGTCGTGGGCGTCGAAGTACGGGATGGGTCGCCCGGGCTGGCACATCGAGTGCTCGGCGATGGGCTGCTCGCTGCTCGGCAATCATTTCGACATCCACGGCGGCGGGCAGGATCTGCAATTCCCGCACCACGAGAACGAGATCGCGCAGAGCGAGGGCGCGACCGGCGAGACGTTCGTCAATTACTGGATGCACAACGGCTTCGTGCAGGTCGACAACGAGAAGATGTCGAAATCGCTCGGCAACTTCTTCACGATCCGCGAGGTGCTCGAGCGTTACGACGCGGAAGTCATGCGCTTCTTCATCGTGCGCACGCACTATCGTTCGCCGCTCAATTACAGCGACGTGCATCTCGACGATGCGCGCGCGTCGCTCACGCGTCTGTACACGGCGCTGAAGGACGTCGACGCCGATACGCTCGCGCTCGACTGGAACGAGCCGCACGCGCAGCGTTTCGCGGCCGCGATGAACGACGATTTCAACACGCCGGTCGCGGTGGCGACGCTGTTCGAGCTGGCGGGCGAAGTCAATCGCACGCGCGACGCGTCGCTCGCGCGGCAACTGAAACAGCTGGCGGGCCTGCTGGGCCTGCTGGGCCGCGAACCGCGCGCGTTCCTGCAGCAGGCGTCGGGCGCCGCGCAGGCGGGCGGGCTCGCGGCCGACGAGATCGAAGCGAAGATCGCCGCGCGCGTCGCGGCGAAGCAAGCGAAGGACTATGCCGAAGCGGACCGGATCCGGGCGGAATTGCTCGAAGCCGGTATCGCACTTGAAGACAAACCGGGCGGATCGACCGAATGGCGTCGCGTATGAGCGCGGTGCGTTCCACTGACCGATCCGTCAGGTAGGAGGCAAGATGGCAACGGCCAGAAAAGCGCCGGTCAGGCGCGCGACCCCGGTCGCCGCGCGTCCGGCAGCCAAGCGTGTACCGGCGGCGAAGTCGGACGCGACGCGCGCCGTGCCGAACGGCGCGCTGAACGGTCATGCGCAGCCGGCGGCCGCGCTGCCGGCCGCCGACGCGGCCCGCAAGACACGTGCGTCCGAAGCGGACGGCGAGGAGGTCGTCGTGCGTCCTGCCTATTGGGACAAGGCATGCGCGGACCTCGTCAAGCGCGACCGGATCCTGAAGAAACTGATTCCGAAGTTCGGTCCCGCGCATCTCGTGAAGCGCGGCGACCCGTTCGTCACGCTCGCGCGCTCGGTCGTCGGCCAGCAGATTTCGGTGCCGTCCGCGCAGTCGCTGTGGGCGCGCATCGAGGACGCCTGTCCGAAACTCGCACCGCAGCCGGTGATCCGGCTCGGCGCGGACAAGCTGATCGCGTGCGGGTTGTCGAAGCGCAAGACGGAATACATCCTCGATCTCGCGCAGCATTTCGTGTCGGGGGCGCTGCACGTCGACAAATGGATGTCGATGGACGACGAGGACGTGATCGCGGAACTCACGCAGATCCGCGGCATCAGCCGCTGGACGGCCGAGATGTTCCTGATCTTCAACCTGTCGCGGCCGGACGTGCTGCCGCTCGACGACCCGGGCCTGATCCGTGCGATCAGCGTCAACTACTTCAGCGGGGAACCCGTCACGCGCAGCGAGGCGCGCGAGGTTGCGGCCAACTGGGAGCCGTGGCGCACCGTCGCGACCTGGTACATGTGGCGCAGCCTCGATGCGCCCGACGCCGACGCCTGAGTGTCGGCTATCGGGTTTTAAACATCAATAGTTGAGAGCCGGTTTTGAGCGTCGCCCGCGCGGGTAGAATACGCGCTGCCGCAAGACCCAAGGATTCGAACACATGAAGACCACGTTTCTGGATTTCGAACAGCCGATCGCCGAACTCGAGGCCAAGATCGAAGAGCTGCGATTCGTGCAGGACGACTCGGCTGTCGATATTTCGGAAGAAATCGAGCGGCTGTCGAAGAAAAGCCAGCAACTGACGAAAGACCTCTACGCGAACCTGTCGCCATGGCAGGTTTCGCAGATCGCGCGGCATCCGCAGCGTCCGTACACGCTCGATTACGTTGCGGAACTGTTTACCGATTTTCACGAGCTGCATGGCGACCGCGCGTTCGCGGACGACCTGTCGATCGTCGGCGGTCTCGCGCGCTTCGGCGGCCATCCGTGCATGGTGATCGGTCATCAGAAGGGCCGCGACACGAAGGAGCGCGCCGCGCGCAACTTCGGGATGCCGCGCCCGGAAGGCTATCGCAAGGCCGAACGGCTGATGCGTCTGGCCGAGAAGTTCGGGCTGCCGATCTTCACGTTCGTCGACACGCCGGGTGCGTACCCGGGTATCGGCGCGGAAGAGCGCGGCCAGTCGGAGGCGATCGGCCGCAACCTGTACGTGATGGCCGAGCTGAAGACGCCAATCATCACGACGGTGATCGGCGAGGGCGGCTCGGGCGGTGCGCTGGCGATCGCGGTGGCCGACACCGTGATGATGCTGCAGTTCTCGACCTACTCGGTGATCTCGCCGGAAGGCTGTGCGTCGATCCTGTGGAAGAGCGCCGCGAAGGCGCCGGAAGCCGCGGAAGCGCTCGGCCTGACCGCGCACCGCCTGAAGGCGCTTGGCCTGATCGACAAGATCATCAACGAGCCGCTCGGCGGCGCGCATCGCGATCCGAAGGGCATGGCCGCGCTGCTGCGCCGTGCGCTGGCCGATTCGCTGCGCCAGTTCCAGGGCATGAGCATCGACGCGCTGCGCGAGCGTCGCTTCGAGCGCCTGATGGCCTACGGCAAGTTCAAGGAAACCACGCCGGGCGCATGACCGGCTGCGTATTCAATTCGCGCGCCGTTGCGCGCGTGTCCCGCTCGTGATCCCGCCCACCGAATTCTCCGCCGACCGCGCCGTACTCGACGCGGTCGGCGTTGCGCTTTCCAGCCTGCCGCCTGATGCGCGCATCGCGATCGCCTACAGCGGCGGCCTCGATTCGACCGTGCTGCTCGACGCGGCCGTGCGCGTCGCGGGCGCCTCGCGCTGCGTCGCGCTGCACGTGCATCACGGCCTGAGCGCGAACGCGGACGCCTGGGTCGCGCATGCCGAAGCGGATGCGGCGCGACTCGGTGTCGCATTCGAATCGATGCGCGTCGACGTGCCGCGCGACAGCGGGCTCGGCATCGAGGCGACCGCGCGCGAGCGTCGCTACGCGGCGCTCGACGCGATGGGTGAACGCCACGGCGTGGCGACGCTGTGGCTCGCGCAACATGCGGACGATCAGGCCGAGACGGTGCTGCTGCAACTGTTGCGCGGGGCGGGAATCGCGGGGCTTGCCGCGATGGCGCCGCGTTATCGCCCCGACGGCGTGAGCATCGAGCGTGTGCGCCCGTTGCTGCGGCTGTTGCGCGCACAACTCGAGCGCTATGCGGAGCAGCACGCGCTTGCCTGGATCGATGACGAATCGAACGGCGATACGCGCTATGCGCGCAATGCGCTGCGCCTCGACGTGCTGCCGGCGCTGGCCGTGCATTTTCCGGGTTTTCGCGATGCGCTCGGTCGCGCGGCCCAGCATGCGGCCGCCGCGCAGCGGCTGCTCGACGATCTGGCCGAGCTGGATTTCGCCGTCGCCGCGCGCGACGACGGGCGGGCGCTGTCGCGCGACGCGCTGATCGGATTCGACGATACGCGCGGTGCGAATCTGCTGCGCTTCTGGATGCGCCGGCTCGGTTTGCCGGGCGCGTCGGCTGCGCGGCTCGCCAACATGATGCGGCAACTGCGTGCCGCGCACGACGCGCATGCGCTGCGCGTCGATCACGCGGGGCAGTGCCTGAGGCTCTATCGCGATGTCGTGTACTGGGAAGCGGGCGACAGCAGCGAACCGGCCGACGACGGCACCGGTACGCCGCACCCGGAGGCGGCGCTTGCATGGGACGGGCAGGAAGTGTGGCATCTGCCGGGATGGCGCGGCACGTTCGTGTTCGCGCCGGCCGACGCGGGGAGCGCCGATGCGGTACCGGAGGCGCTGCTGCGCGGTGCGCGGCTGGCTGCGCGCGCCCGGGCGGGCGGCGAACGGATGCGTACGTCGCCGGGCGGGCCGGGCCGGACGCTGAAGAACCTGTTCCAGGAGCGCGGCGTGCCGGCCTGGCAGCGCGACGTGCCGCTGCTGTTCGCGGGCGACCGGCTGATCTACGTGCCGCGGCTGGGCGTCAATCGCGACATCGACGTGCCTGACGGCGCGACGTCCGGCGCCGCCGCATGGCGCCGGATCGAATGGCGTCCCGACCTGCTGATCGCGTAGCGGCGGGCAGCCTGCCGGCGGCGCGATGGCGTGCCCGTTTTCACCATTTGGTAAACAGCGCCGGAACGGCCGCCGACACGGCGCGCGGCTTGTCAAGCGGGCTTCTATCGGGTACGCTCGGTCGTTTGCTCGGCTCGATTTTTGAGCGTTTTGTGCAGGTTTTCCGCGTGACGTACCCGGTTTGCGCGGCCTGATCGGCCTTCCGGGCAAAATCCGTCACGCTTGCGTGTTGCGTCCCAGCCGTCCCCCTCGTCGTCCGTCCACAGCCACAAGCCGCGTGACCGAACGGCTACGCGGCCTGCCCAGCGCGCCCGTGCGGTTTCTCCTCCAGTTCAGAACGACAATGGCACTCATCGTACACAAATACGGCGGCACTTCGATGGGCTCGGTCGAGCGCATCAAGAACGTCGCGAAACGCGTCGCAAAATGGCATCAGGCCGGGCACCAGATGGTGGTCGTGCCGTCGGCGATGTCCGGCGAAACCAACCGTCTGCTCGGTCTCGCGAAAGAGATTTCGAGCCAGCCGAGCCCGCGTGAGCTCGACATGATCGCGTCGACCGGCGAGCAGGTCAGCGTCGGCCTGCTGTCGATCGCGCTGCAGGAAATCGGCGTCGAGGCCGTGAGCTATGCCGGCTGGCAAGTGCCGATCAAGACCGACAGCGCGTTTACGAAAGCACGCATTCACTCGATCGACGACGAGCGTGTGAAGGACGATCTGAACGCGGGCAAGGTCGTGATCATCACGGGCTTCCAGGGCGTTGATCCGGACGGCCACATCACGACGCTGGGCCGGGGCGGCTCTGACACGTCGGCGGTGGCGGTGGCGGCTGCGCTGGGTGCCGAAGAGTGCCTGATCTATACCGACGTCGACGGCGTCTACACGACCGATCCGCGTGTCGTCGAAGAGGCGCGCCGCCTCGATCGCGTGACGTTCGAGGAGATGCTGGAAATGGCCAGCCTCGGCTCGAAGGTCCTGCAGATCCGCTCGGTCGAATTCGCCGGCAAATACCAGGTGAAGACGCGTGTGCTGTCGAGCCTGACCGATCCGCTGATTGCGCTCGACGAAGAAATGCGCTCGGGCACCCTGATTACTTTTGAAGAAGACGAGACCATGGAAAAGGCAGTCATTTCCGGCATCGCGTTCCAGCGCGACGAAGCACGCATTGCTGTGATGGGCGTGCCCGACAAGCCGGGCATCGCATATCAGATCCTCGGGCCGGTGGCCGATGCGAACGTCGACGTCGACATGATCATCCAGAACCAGAGCGTCGAAGGCAAAACCGACTTCACGTTCACGGTTGGTCGCGGCGACTACCAGAAGGCGATGGATATCCTCACCAACCAGGTGCAGGGCCATGTGAGCGCCGAGCGCGTGCAGGGTGACCCGAAGGTGTCGAAGGTGTCGGTCGTCGGCGTCGGCATGCGGTCGCACGTGGGCGTCGCGAGCAAGATGTTCCGCACGTTGTCGGAAGAGGGCATCAACATCCAGATGATCTCGACGTCCGAAATCAAGATTTCGGTGCTGATCGACGAGAAATACATGGAGCTGGCCGTCCGCGCGCTGCACAAGGCATTCGAACTCGACCAGGCATCGTGAATTTTTCGTGATGCATTGAAGAAAATGCATCACGGAAATTGACGGGCGGTTCGAAACCCTATATTATTTCGTTCTCGTCGCACTGCCTCCCTGGTGCGAGCGAAAGTTTGGGAGACGTGGCCGAGAGGTCGAAGGCACTCCCCTGCTAAGGGAGCATCTGGGCCAAAACCTGGATCGAGGGTTCGAATCCCTCCGTCTCCGCCAAAAGCGGTGACAAAGCCCCGCAAGTTCTCGGACTTGCGGGGCTTTTTCTTTTTCAGTTCTCAGCGGGCCCATCAGCAAGAATGCGCTGGACGTAGGTGGGTACCGGTTGACGCCGCTGGTATTGCGCGCTGCCGTCGCGCGCGAGGGCAGCGCTTGACGATTGCTCGTCCCGGGCACGCCGGGGAAAAGACCCATCCGAGATGCTTCGGAACGCGCCTGAAGCGGCGGATGCGGCTGCTGAGCAGCACAGCTGCGGTCTCAAGCGGTAAGCCGCCGATCTCCGCAAGGTCTCGATAACACTCCCGATCTCCTCTGATTGCATGACCTGATAGCGCGCAGAGACAACCGACAGCAGTGCTTCGGTATCCGAACGATAGAGAGCCTTCCGTTCGTGAAGCGCGTGAATCGAGCCGAGGCTGCGATTGCCAGCGGCGACGAAGCGCACTTCGGTTTGTTCGATCCGCCCGTTCATGCCGGCGGCATGCTTCCAGACTTCGAGCCGGCGCCGGATCGTGCTTGCCCGGCCGATCCTCGCTCAAATGCACGCGGCACGAAATGAAATAACAATGAAAGGTTATTTGTAAGGAGCGAGGCGCTGAGCGACCGGGACACAGCCGAACACCGATCATGCTGTTCCGGCCCTCCGAAATGACCGGTTGACATCAAAAATGCGGCGCTGCGTCGATTTTCATCGCACGCGGCATCAAGCAATACGAAAAATTACTCAAACAAATCAGTGAACTACGCTGCCGCCGAAAATCGATGCTCTGCTGCGCTGCAGAAAATAATCAATCGTCTTATGCTGGTTAACCCGATCGCGTTTGAGCGGCGTCAAGTTTTCCGGTGATGCCACTTTACATTTTGCCAACATTGGCAATTCACGAAATCTACCTGTCGATTTGATTTCGTTCCTTTCGTCGCGCCTGTCCCCGATGCAGCGCGCGACCTCCTCAAGGCCCTGTTGACATGCATGATTTCCCCTTCCTGAGCCTGGCCATCTGGGTTCCGATACTGTTCGGCGCGGGCCTGCTGCGCGCCGGTTCCGACCAGCAGGCACGCCGGATACGACTGATCGCGCTGGTCGGCGCGATTGCCGGGCTGGCGGCCGTGGTTCCGCTCGTTGCCGGCTTCGATGCGCATTCGGCCGCGATGCAGTTCGTCGAAAGACGCGACTGGCTGGCGGCATTCAATTCCGGGTGGCGGGTCGGCATCGACGGCGCGTCGCTCTGGCTCGTCGTGCTGACCGCATTCACGACGCTCGTGGTGGTGGTGGCGTCGTGGGAGTCGGTCACGGTGCGCGTCGCGCAGTACTACGCGTCATTCCTGATCCTGTCGGGGCTGATGGTCGGCGTGTTCGTCGCGCAGGACGGGCTGCTGTTCTTCATCTTCTTCGAGGCGACGCTGATTCCGCTGTACCTGCTGATCGGCACGTGGGGGCGCGAGCGACGCGTGTATGCGGCCGTGAAGTTCTTCTTCATCTCGTTCGCCGGCTCGCTGTTGCTGCTGATGGCGATGCTGTACCTGTACGCGCAGTCGCATACGTTCGACATGGCCGTGTGGCGCACGCTGCAGCTCGGTTTCGCGCCGCAGTTGCTGGTGTTCCTCGGCTTCTTCGCCGCGTTCGCGGTCAAGGTGCCGATGTGGCCGGTCCACACGTGGCTGAGCGACGTCTACACGGACGGCCCGACGGGCGCCGCGCTGATGCTCGCGATGCTCAAGCTCGGCGGCTACGGGTTCCTGCGCTTCGCGCTGCCGATCACGCCGGACGCGAGTCACTTCTTCGCGCCGGCCGTGATCGCGCTGTCGCTGTTCGCGATCGTCTACGCGAGCCTCGTCGCGCTCGCGCAGACCGACCTCGGCAAGCTGCTCGCGTATTCGACGGTCGCGCACATGGGGATCGTCACGCTCGGCCTGTTCCTGTTCAATCGGATCGGCGTCGAAGGCGCGATCGTGCAGCTCGTGTCGTACGGCTTCGTGGCGGGCGCAATGCTGTTGTGCGTGAACGTGCTCGTGGATCGCACCAAGCGGCGCGAGATCGCCGCGTACGGCGGCGTGGCGGGCGTGATGCCGCGTTTCGCGACCTTCACGCTGCTGTTCGCGATGGCCAACGTCGGCCTGCCGGGCACGTCGGGGTTCGTCGGCGAGTTCATGGTGATCATGGGCGCGATCCGCTTCAACTTCTGGATCGGCGCGATCGCGGCGCTCACGCTGATCCTCAGCGCGTCGTACACGCTGTGGATGCTCAAGCGCGTCGTGTTCGGCAAGGTCGCGAGCCAGCGGATCGCGAAGCTCGCCGACCTGAACCGTCGCGAGATCGTGATGTTCGCGTCGCTCGCGCTGATCGTGCTCGCGGTCGGCATCGATCCGAAGCCGTTCACCGATGCGATCGATCCGACCGTCGGCAGGCTGATCCAGGAAGCGAGCCATTCGAAGGTGCCGGCAGGGGATGGCCCCACGCCGGCGCTGCCGTCGTACATGGCGTCGACGCACGACTGATCCCGGCACGTCGAGCCGCGCAAGCGCGCCGCCTCACGCGGCGCGCATCGTTGCGCGCGCATCGATCGCGGTCCGGCACGGCGTGTGCCGGGCTCGCTTCCGGCTGCGTGAAATTGCCCCGCGACAATGTGACTCACGGCAGATTTTGCAATGATGATTTGCCGCATGCACCGGTTTTTCATCGCACTCGCGCGACGTATGATTCGGCCAATTTCGTGAATCGAATGCGCATCGGGCGTACGCGAACGGATTCAATGACCCTCGGGCTGTGTGATGAAAAGAAGAGCTTCAAGAGGCTGGTCGGCGCTGATGTCCATGGGCGCGGCATTGAGCCTGTCAGGTTGTAATTTAGATGTACTAAATCCGAAAGGAAGCGTGGGTGCGGCCGAAAAGGCGCTGATCGCGACGTCCACCTGGGCGATGCTGATCGTCGTCGTGCCGGTGATTCTGCTCACGCTATGGTTCGCGTGGCGTTACCGCGCGTCGAACCGCAACGCCGCCTATGCGCCGAACTGGTCGCACTCGACCGCGATCGAGGTCGTGATCTGGACCGTACCGACGCTGATCATCCTGTTCCTCGGCGTGCTCACGTGGAAGACCACCCACGAGCTCGATCCGTACAAGCCGCTCGAATCGGCGGTGAAGCCGCTCGACGTCGAGGTGGTCGCGCTCGACTGGAAGTGGCTGTTCATCTATCCGGAACTCGGCATCGCGTCGGTGAACCAGCTCGCGATTCCGGTCGGCACGCCGGTGAACTTCCGCATCACGTCGGATTCGGTGATGAACTCGTTCTTCATCCCGCAGCTCGGCGGCCAGGTCTACGCGATGGCCGGCATGCAGACGCGCCTGCACCTGATCGCCGACGAGCCCGGCAACTACGCGGGCACGTCCGCCAACTTCAGCGGCCGCGGTTTCTCCGACATGAAGTTCCGCACGCTCGCCGAGCCGCGCGAGCAGTTCGATGCGTGGGTGCAGAAGGTGAAGGCGTCGCCGGACCGGCTCGACGCGACCTTGTACGGCAGCGTCGCGCAGCCGAGCGAGAAGGCGCCGGTGCGCTACTTCTCGTCGGTCGATCCGCGGCTCTTCCACAACATCATCGCGAAATACAACGATGGCCACGTCCTCGACCTGAAGGACGCCGCCTGCGGCACGAAGGGGTAACGCATGTTCGGCAAACTCACACTTTCGGCGATCCCGTTCGATCAGCCCATCATCATGGGGGCCGGCGCCTTCATGGGGCTGGTCGTGCTGGGCATTCTCGCCGCGCTGACGATCACCGGCCGCTGGAAATGGCTGTGGACGGAATGGCTGACCACGGTCGACCACAAGAGACTCGGCGTGATGTACATCATCGTCGCGCTGATCATGCTGCTGCGCGGCTTCGCCGACGCGATCATGATGCGCATGCAGCTCGCGCTCGCGTACAACGCGCCCGGCTACCTGCCGCCGCACCACTATGACCAGATCTTCACGGCACACGGCGTGATCATGATCTTCTTCATGGCGATGGTGTTCATGGTCGGCCTGATGAACCTGGTCGTGCCGCTGCAGATCGGCGCGCGCGACGTCGCGTTCCCGTTCATCAACTCGCTGTCGTTCTGGATGACGGCGGTCAGCGCGATCCTGATCAACGTGTCGCTCGTGATCGGCGAATTCGCGCAGACGGGCTGGCTCGCGTACCCGCCGCTGTCGGAGCTGCAGTTCAGTCCGGGGGTAGGGGTCGACTACTACCTGTGGGCGCTGCAGATCTCCGGGGTCGGCACGCTGCTGACCGGCGTGAACTTCTTCGTGACGATCATCAAGATGCGCGCGCCGGGCATGACGCTGATGAAGATGCCGGTGTTCACGTGGACGGCGCTCTGCACGAACGTGCTGATCATGGCGTCGTTCCCGATCCTGACCGCGACGCTCGCGCTGCTCGGCCTCGACCGTTACCTCGGCATGCATTTCTTCACGAACGAAGCCGGCGGCAACGCGATGCTGTACCTGAACCTGATCTGGGCGTGGGGCCATCCGGAGGTGTACATCCTGATCCTGCCGGCGTTCGGGATCTTCTCGGAAGTCATCGCGACGTTCGCGAAGAAGCCGCTGTTCGGCTACAAGACGATGGTGTACGCGACCTGCGCGATCATGGTGCTGTCGTTCCTCGTGTGGCTGCATCACTTCTTCACGATGGGCTCGGGCGCGAACGTGAACGCGTTCTTCGGGATCATGACGATGATCATCGCGATTCCGACCGGCGTGAAGGTGTTCAACTGGCTGTTCACGATGTACCGCGGCCGGATCGAGTTCACGACGCCCGTGCTGTGGACGATCGGCTTCATGGTCACGTTCACGCTCGGCGGCATGACCGGCGTGATGATGGCGATCCCCGGCGCGGACTTCGTGCTGCACAACAGCCTGTTCCTGATCGCGCACTTCCACAACGTGATCATCGGCGGCGTGCTGTTCGGCTATCTCGCGGGCTTCAACTACTGGTTCCCGAAGGCGTTCGGCTTCAAGCTGAACGAGAAGCTCGGCAAGGCCGCGTTCTGGTTCTGGCAGGTCGGTTTCTACGTCGCGTTCGTGCCGCTGTACGTGCTCGGCTTCATGGGTATGACGCGTCGCCTGAACCACTACGACAACCCGGCCTGGCATCCGTGGCTGCTGGTCGCCGCATTCGGCGCCGTGCTGATCGCGATCGGCATCGCATGCCAGCTGCTGCAACTGGTCGTCAGCATCCGCAACCGTCACCTGCCGGAATACCGCGACACCACGGGCGATCCGTGGGGCGGCCGCACGCTGGAATGGGCGACGTCGTCGCCGCCGGCCGACTACAACTTCGCGGTGATCCCGCAGGTGCGCACGCTCGACGCGTACGCGGACATGAAGGCGCGCGGCGAAGGCCGGCCGAACCCGGCGGCGATTCGCGACATCCACATGCCGTCGAATACCTGCGCGGGCCTCGTGATCGCGATCTTCAGCCTGGTGCTCGGCTTCGCGCTGGTGTGGCACATCTGGTGGATGGCGATCGGCGGGCTCATCGGAATCATTGCGACGCTCGTGATCTACAGCTCGCGCGATAACGACGGCTATTACATCCCTGCGTCGACGGTGCGCAAGACCGAAGACAAGCAGCCGACGCAGCGCACGGCCGCGCGCGTCGACGACGTGGAACTGGAGGCCAACTGATGTTGCAGAAAACCTTGAGCGCGACCCTGCTCGAGCACGACGACCATCCGCCGTCGCATTCGGTGTTCGGGTTCTGGCTGTACCTGATGACCGACTGCGTGATCTTCGCGGCGCTGTTCGCGACGTTCGCGGTGCTCGGTCACCAGTACGCGGGCGGGCAGACCGCCAAAGAGCTGTTCGACATTCCGGGCGTCGCGGTCGAAACCGCCGCGCTGCTGCTGTCGAGCATCACGTACGGTTTCGCGATGCTCGCGGCATACAAGCAGCAACGCGGCGCGCTGCTCGCGTGGCTCGCGGTGACGTTCGTGCTCGGCGCGGCGTTTCTCGCGATGGAACTGCGCGAGTTCTCGCACCTGATCGCGGAAGGCGCGGGCCCGCAGCGCAGCGCGTTCCTGTCGGCGTTCTTCACGCTGGTCGGCACACACGGGCTGCACGTGACGGCCGGCCTGCTGTGGATGCTCGTGCTGGCCGCGCAGATCGTGTTCCGTGGCGGCGACCTGACCGATCGCGACCTGCGGCGCCTGACGTGCCTGAGCCTGTTCTGGCACTTCCTCGACATCGTGTGGATCTGCGTGTTTTCCTTTGTCTATCTCGCGAGCGTGATCTAAATGGCCCATTCGCATTCGTCTCAACTCGAAGAAGGGCACGGCAGTGTCGGCGGCTACGTCGCCGGTTTCATCCTGTCGGTGCTGCTCACGGCCGCGTCGTTCGGCCTGGTGATGGGCGGTGTGCTGTCGCCGCATGCGTCGCTGATCGGGCTGGCCGTGCTCGCGTTCGTGCAGATCGTCGTGCACCTCGTGTACTTCCTGCACATGAACGGCTCGTCGGGCCAGCGCTGGAACGTGATGGCGTTCAGCTATACGGTGCTGACCGCCGCGATCGTGATCGTCGGCACGCTGTGGGTGATGCACAACGTCAGCATGAACATGATGTCGCGGTGAGCGGCAGCGTCGCGCATCGGGTTCGTATCCATGCGTGTTCATGAAGAAAAGGCGGCACGCACGTGCCGCCTTTTTGCTTTTCCGGCTGCGTCGCGCCGGACCGTACAGTCAGTGCGGCGTGCCCGCGTCGGCGGTCAACGCATGCGTGCAGTCGGCGCGGTACTCGGCGGCGAGCCGATGCTTCGCGCCGTCGAGATCGTCCGGGTAATACGGGCTCGCATGGGCGGGGTCGTAGCCGACCTGTTCGAGCTCGGTCAGCTCGCGCACGAGGTCCGCGCGCGTGACGTCGTGGCCCGTGTGCACGAACGGGTACGCATTGCATTCCTGCGGGGTGAGGTGCGGCCCCGCGAACGCGGCGGTGCTGGCGCAGGCGAGCAGCATGCAGGCGAGGGTGGTCGACGGTTTCATCCGGTAGCTCCTGGTTTCGCGGCCCGATGCCGCATGACGTGAGCGTAGGCGGCACCGGCCGCGGGGCGGGCGACGCCTGGATGAAACATGTTTCACGCGTGCGGCCGCGCGGCCGGATGAAGCTATTTTCATCTGGCGCCGCACGGCGCTCGCGGCACTTACGATAGCGTCGGGCGCGTCGTGCGCGCCCGTCTTGAGGTTCATTGCGAGGGCAATCATGCGAGTACTGACGGTCGAGGACGATGCGGTGACCGCGAACGAAATCGTCGGCGAACTGACCGCGCGCGGATTCGAGGTCGACTGGATCGACAACGGTCGCGAAGGGATGATGCGGGCGATGAGTGCCTCGTACGACGCGATCACGCTCGACCGGATGCTGCCGGGCGCGGACGGCCTCGCGATCCTGACCGCGATGCGCACGGTCGGCATCGACACGCCGGTGCTGATGCTGAGCGCGCTCGGCGACGTCGACGAGCGGATTCGCGGGCTGCGCGCGGGCGGCGACGATTACCTGACGAAGCCGTTCGATTCGGGCGAACTGAGCGCGCGCATCGAAGTGCTGCTGCGCCGCCGGCAAGCCTCGGGCGTGCCGCAGCAGACGCTGCTGAAGGTCGGCGCGCTCGAGCTCGACCTCATTTCGCGCTGCGCGCGTCGCGGCGCCGACGAGATTCCGCTGCTGCCGACCGAGTTCCGCGTGCTCGAATTCATGATGCGCAACGCGGGCCAGACGATCACGCGCACGATGCTGTTCGAGGCCGTGTGGGGCTATCACTTCGATCCCGGCACCAACCTGATCGACGTCCACATGGGCCGGCTGCGCAAGAAGATCGATCCGCCTGGCGCGAACCCGATGATCCAGACGGTGCGCGGATCGGGCTACATGCTCGCTTGACGGAGGCACGGATGGACGCAGCTCGCGCGGCGAATTTCACGCGCCGCTGGCATACGACGACGTTTCGCTGGCTGTGCGCGTACGCGGCGATCTTCTCGGTGTCGCTGCTGCTGCTCGCGGGCGTGATCAGCGTCGCCGCGACGCATACGATGACACGCGACACCGACGACGTGCTCGCGTGGCAACTGATCTATTTCGATTCGATTCCCGATGCCGAGCTGCCGCTCGCGATCCATCGGCGGCTCGAGCACGAGCACATGCACACGAATTTCTACGGGCTGTTCGATGCGAGCGGGCGCCGCGTGGCCGGTGACATCGCGACGCCGCCGGCGCTGCGCACCGATCGCCACGGCCGGACGCTGAACCGCACGCTTGCGCCGCTCGACGGCCAATCGTCGCCGATCGCGCGCGCGATGGCCGTGCGCCGCGACAACGGGATGACGCTGGTCGTCGCGCGCGACCTGTCGCATTTCATCCAGATCCGCGACGTCGCGATCCGCGGGCTCGTGGTCGGCGGCGTGATGATCCTGATCGCCGGCATCGCGGGCGGCAGCATGCTCGGCATGCGGCAGATGCGCCGCGTCGCCGCGATCCGGCGCGTCACGCGGCAGATCGCCGAAGGCGATCTCGGCAAGCGGCTGCCGGTCGGCCGCTACGACGAACTCGATCTGCTCGCGCATCTCGTGAACCACATGCTCGACGAAGTCGAGCGGCTGATGGGCGAGGTGCGCCATGCCTGCGACGGGATCGCGCACGACCTGCGTACGCCGCTCGCTCGCGTGCATACGATGCTGGCGCGGCTCGCCGACCAGCCGGTCTGCGCCCACGATCCCGCGTCGGCGGCGCTGCTGGCTTCGGCGCGCGACGAGACCGACCGGCTGCTCGAACGTTTTCGCGCGATGCTGCGCATCTCCGAGATCGGCACGCTGAGCCGGCGCGGCGGCTTTGCCGCGGTCGACGTCGCCGTCTTGCTGCGCGACGTGTGCGAGCTGTACGAGCCGCTGGCCGAGGCCGTCGACGTGTCGTTCGAGCTCGAGGCGGCCACGGTCGACGGCATCCATGGCGATCGTGCGTTGCTGTTCGAGGCGTTCAGCAATCTCGCGGACAACGCGATCAAGTTCACACCGCCGGGCGGCCGCGTGCGCGTCGTGCTCCAGACGACGCCGCATGGTCCGCTCGTCCGGTTCGAGGACACCGGGCCCGGCATTCCGCCCGGTGAGCGCAATGCGGTGCTCGAACGCTTCTATCGCGGCGAGCGCACCCGCCACGTGAACGGTTCGGGACTTGGATTAAGCATCGTGTCGGCGGTGATGCGCGTACATGGTTTCGCGCTGCGGATCGGCGATGCGCAGCCGGCCGGCGCGGCGATCACGGTCGAATGCTGGCCGCGTTCGCTCGCATGAGCGCGCAGGAGACCGATCGATGCGCATCCTGCTGATTGCTCCGCCGAATCCGGACGTGTCGCGGCTCGACAAGGCGTTTCGGGAAAGCATGCACGGCGTCGAACGCGTCGACGAATGGCGCGATGGCTGTTTCGCGGCGACGCAGGACCGGTTCGACGCGATCGTGATCGTCGCCACCGATGGCGCGGCCGCGCCGGCGGTTCTCGATGGCTTGCCGCTGCTCGCCGCATCGGCCGGCAGCGCGACGATCGCCGCGATCGTTGCCGGCGCCACGTCCGCCCAGCGCGCGCAGATGCTGAAGGCGGGCTGCGACGTATGCCTGGCCCATCCATGCTCGTTCGTCGAATTGCACGAGCGGTTGCGCGCGCTGTGGCGCCGTGCGGGCGTGATCGCGATGCGTGACTCGATCCGGCTCGACACGGCGACGCGCGCACTCGAGGAGCGGGGCCGGCGGCTCGCGCTCAGCGCACGGGAGTTTCGCGTGGTCGAATGCCTGCTGCGGGAAGCGGGGCGGCCGGTCGGCCGCGACGCGGTGCTGCGCTATGCGTGGGGCGACGCCGACATCGAACCCGAAACGGTCAATGCGCTCGTCGTACGGTTGCGGCGCAAGCTGGTCGCGCATGCGTTCTCCGCGCGGATCGAAACGGTGGCGCGATACGGCTTCCGGTTCGACACGGGCGGCTGACGGAGGGGTGCCGCGCCCCGTTTCGTCAAGACAGGCATGCCGCACGTCGCGCGGCATGCCCGGTCACGTGAGGCGGGACCACTCAATGCGAATAGAGCTCGCGATTGAGCCGCTCGAGCTGGCCATCGCGCTCGGCGTGGACCAGTTCGCGATAGACCTGCGCGCGCGTCAGCGGGGCGGCCTGCGGTGCATTCCATGCCGATTGCTGCGACACCGGTGCGGGCGTCGACGATGCGAGCGTCTGCGGGGCAATTGCCGCGTCGGCTTGCGTTGCGCTGGCCTGGCCGGGCAGGGCGACGCAGAGCGCCGAGAGGAGGGTGGCGAACATCAAGGTTTTCATGGCGTGATCCTTTTCAGGTGGCAGGGGCCGTCGCCGCGATGGCGATGCCGGCATGACACACGTTATCGGGCACACCCCGACGGACGCCGGGCGTGCCGATGAAGAAACGTTCATGAACGCGCGCCGCGCCAGCCGCCGCCGAGTGCGCGTACGAGCCCGACGGATGCCTGCAGGCGCCGCGTGTCGACATCGAGCGCCGCGATCTGCGTATCGAGTTCGGTCGTCTGCGCGGTGACCACGTCGAGATAGCTGACCGCGCCGTCGCGATAGCGCGACATCGCGAGCATCAGCGACTGCCGCGCCGCGACGAGCGCCGCGTCGTCCTGGTCCGCTTCGTCGCCGAGGCGGTGCAGCAGCGCGAGATCGTCCTCGACTTCGCGGAACGCCTGCAGCACGACGGACCGGTAGCGCGCACCCTGTTCGGCGAACTGCGCACGGGCGTGGCGCACGCCGGCCGCGCGCAGGCCGCCGTCGAACAGCGTCATCGCGAGACGCGGCCCGATCGACCAGATCTCGTTCGGCGCGGCGAGCCACGGCGAGAACGTATCGCTCTGGAAGCCCGCGTCGAGGCCGAGCGACAGGTCCGGGAAAAAAGCCGCGCGCGCGACGCCGATTCGCGCGTTCGCGGCCGCGACGCGGCGCTCGGCGGCGGCGACGTCCGGCCGGCGTTCGAGCAGCGTCGAGGCAAGTCCCGTCGGGATCGGTGGCACGCCGGGCAGTGCCGCGGCGGACGGCAGCGTGAACGTCGATGCCGACGCGCCGACGAGCGCCGCGATCGCGTGCTCGTCGAGCGCGCGGCGGGCGGCGATGTCGGACGCGCGGGCCTGGGCGAGCGCGAGTTGCGTCTGCGCACGCGCCACGTCGAGCCCCGAAGCGAGGCCGCCGCGATGGCGGCTGACGGTCAGTTGCCACGCGCGGCGGTACGTGTCGATGGTTTGCGTGAGCGTGTCGGCTTCGCGGTCGAGACCCGCGAGATCGAAGTAGGTACTCGCGACGCCGGCCTGCAGGCTCAGCTGGACCGACGCGAGATCGTCGGCGGCCGCCTGCGCGTCGTCGCGGCCGGCCGCGACCGTATTGCGGACCTTGCCCCACAGATCGACGTCGTAGCCGATGCCGGCCGCGAGCGTGTTCGATTCGTAGACGTCAGGCTGGCCGCTGCCGCGCAACGGCCGGCGCGCCGACTGCCGGTCGCGGTCGGTCTCGGCCCCGATGCCCACGGTCGGCAGCAGCGCCGCATGGGCTTCGTCGAACAGCGCGGCAGCTTCGTCGTGCCGCGCGACGGCGGCGGCGAGATCGGGATTCGCGCGCGCGACGAGCGGTTCGAGCCGGTCGAGCGTCGCGTCGCCGTACACGCGCCACCAGCCGTCGCGCGGCAGGCGGTCGGCCGGCGCGGCGTCGATCCACGGGCCCGTTTCACGAAACGCGGCCGGCACCGGAACGTCGGGCGCGCGATACGTCGGCGCCAGCGAACAGCCGGCCAGCAGTGCGGCGCTGCCCAGCAACGCGGCGAGAAGACGGTCAGCCATGCGCGTGCTCCGTCGTGGCCGCGCCGGCGACGCGCACGGGGTCGCCGTCCGCGAGCGAATCGGGCGGATTGTCGATCACGCGATCGCCCGCCGCGAGCCCCGACGCAATCTCGACGCGCGTGCCGAGGTCGGTCCCGATCGACACGTTGCGCAGCCGCGCGTGCCCGTGTGCATCGAGCACGGCGACCTGCAACCCGTCGTGACGAAAGATCAGCGTGCTGGCCGGAATCGTCAGCCCATGCGCGGCGCCGGGCATCGCGATCCGCACCTGCGCGTATTCGCCGGGAAACAGTGTGCCGGCCGGATTGGCGATCGAAAACTGCGCGAGCAGCGTGCCGGAAGCGGGATCGATCGACTGCGCGGAATCCGCGAGCACGGCGTCGAACGTCATGCCGGGGCGCTCGGGCACGGTCAGCGCGACATGCATGCCCGCGCGGATCGCGGCCGCGTCGTCTTGCGGCACGTGGATGTACAGGCGCAGACGCCGCGCGTCCGACACGGTGAAGAGTTCGGCGCCGTTGCCGCTGCCCGCGTCGATCAGCGCGCCGACATCGGTCTTGCGGGCGGTCACGACGCCGTCGAACGGCGCGGTGAGCCGCTTGAACGATTCGAGCGCTTCGAGCCGCCGCAGGTTGGCGGTGCTCGCCGCGACGGCCGCGCGCTTCGCGTCGAGGTCGCTGCGTTTCTCGTCGGCTTCCTGCTGCGACACGGAATCCTGCGCGAGCATCTCGGCCCAGCGGGCGGCCGTGACGGCCGCGAGCCGCTCGTTCGCGTTCGCGCTCTGCAGGTCGGCTCGCGCCTGCTGCAACTGCTGGTCGAGATCGGGCGTGTCGATCGACGCCAGCAACTGACCGGCCTTCACGTGCGCGCCGATGTCCGCGTACCACGCATGCAGGTAGCCCGGCACGCGTGCATAGATCGGCGCGTCGACATACGCGTCGAGGCGGCCCGGCAGCACGAGCGCGTCGGCCGCGGCCGGCTGCGGCGCGACCGTCGCGACGGTCGGGACCGCCTGTTGCACCGTCCACGCGGCGACCGCGTGCGCATCGTGCTGGCGGGCAAACACACCGGCGGCCGCGGCGACGAGTGCGACCACGGCGCCCGCGATCGCGAGTGGTTTCAGGTAACGCGGCGTGCCGGGGGG
Source organism: Burkholderia sp. EMB26 (assembly GCF_024730645.1). Classification (NCBI taxonomy): domain Bacteria; kingdom Pseudomonadati; phylum Pseudomonadota; class Betaproteobacteria; order Burkholderiales; family Burkholderiaceae; genus Burkholderia; species Burkholderia sp. EMB26. Next base: position 2,332,944 of record NZ_CP078070.1, on the reverse strand, counting down.
ACGGACTTCGAATTCAGTGGACATGCTGTTCTCCCGGAGTGACGGAAAGGGATTCGGAGCGCGGCGCGCGATCGCGCCGGTGAACGAGGCTGAACACGACGGGCACGAACACCAGCGTCGCGGCGGTCGCGCACAGCAGGCCACCGATGACCGCCCGGCCGAGCGGCGCGTTCTGTTCGCCGCCGTCGCCGAGACCGAGGGCCATCGGCGCCATGCCGATGATCATCGCGAGCGCCGTCATCATCACGGGCCGAAAGCGCGTGAAGCCGGCCTCGAGCGCGGCGACGGCCGCATCGGCGGTATGCGCGAGCCGTTCGCGCGCGAAGGTGACGACGAGGATGCTGTTCGCGGTCGCGACGCCCATGCACAGGATCGCGCCCGTCAACGCCGGCACCGACAGCGGCGTGCGCGTGACGAACAGCATCCAGACGATGCCGGCGAGCGCGGCGGGCAGCCCGCTCACGATCACGAACGCGTCGCGCCACGAATGGAAGTTCACGACGATCAACAGGTAGATCAGCAGTACCGCGCCGGCCAGGCCGGCAAGCAGGCCGCCGAACGCGCTGTTCATCGTCTGCACCTGGCCGCGCATCGTCACGCGCGAGCCTTTCGGCAGGTCCGCCGCGCTCGCGTGCAGCACGCGTTCGATGTCGGCGCTGACCGCGCCGAGATCGCGGTCCTGCGTCGTCGCGAAGATGTCGTACAGCGGCGCGATGTCGTAGTGCGACACGACCGCATCGGTCTGTCCGCGCACGATCGTCGCAAGGCCGCCGAGCAGTTGCGGCGCGCCCGCGCGGCCGGTGACGGGCAGCGCACGCAGGTCCGACAGTGACGTCATCCGGTACTGCGGGGTCTGCGCGACGATCGGATAGGACACGCCGTTGTGTGGATCGAGCCAGTAGGTCGGCGACACCTGGCTCGTGCCGGACAGGCTCGCGACCACCGCATTGGTGACGTCCTGCTCGGTGACGCCGAGCTGCGCGGCGCGGGCCCGATCGACCGACACCGTGAATTGCGGATAGGTCGACGCCTGCTGCACGCGCGGGTCGGCGACGCCGGGCACCGTGCGGATGCGCCTCAACAGCTCGGTCGCATACGCGCGGTTGGCCGCGCGGTCGGGGCCCGTCACCTGCACGTCGATTGGCGCGGGCGCGCCGAAATTGAGAATCTGGCTCACGATGTCGGCGGGCAGGAACGAAAACGTCACGCCCGGAAACGCGCGCGGCAATACGGTGCGCAACTGCTTCACGTAGCGTGCCGTCGGCGCGTGGTCGCCGGTGAGCGACACGAGGATGTTGCCGTCCTGCGGGCCGATCGTGCCGCTGTTGCTGTACGTGAGGTTGATCCCGCTGTTCGGCAAGCCCATGTTGTCGACGATGCTCGCGAGCGCATGCGGCGGCACGACACCGCGCACCGTGCGCTCGACGCGATCGAACAATGCGGCCGTTTCCTCGATGCGCGTGCCGATCGGCGCGCGTACGTGAATCGCGATTTCGCCGGCGTCGACCGACGGGAAGAAATTGCGGCCGAGCCACGGCACCAGCGCGAACGACACCGCCACCGCGGCGAGGAACAGTGCGACGAAGCGGGCGCGGTGGACGAGGGCGAGGCCGAGCACGACGCGGTAGCCCGCGCGCAGCGCCGCGAAGCGGCGCTCGAACCCTTGCTGGAACGCCACCAGCGGATTGCGCGCGCGCGGCGGCGCGAACGGCGCGCCGTGCGGCGCGAGCACGGCTTCCGGATGCGCGGCATGCGGCTTCAGCAGGTAGCGCGCCATCATCGGCACGAACGTGCGGGACAGCACGAACGACGCGATCATCGCGAAGATCACCGCTTCGGCCATCGGCACGAACAGGAAGCGGGCGACGCCGTCGAGCAGCAGCATCGGCACGAACACGATGCAGATGCACAGCAGCGACACGAAGGCCGGCGCGACGATCTGCGACGCGCCGTCGAGGATCGCGCTGCGCACGTCCTTGCCTTGTTCGAGATGCCAGTTGACGTTCTCGATCGTGACGGTCGCATCGTCGACCAGAATGCCGACCGCGAGCGCGAGCCCGCCGAGCGTCATCACGTTGAGCGTCTCGCCCGCGGCCGCGAGCGCGGCGATCGCCGCCAGCACCGCGAGCGGGATGGACGCGGCGATGATCAGCGTCGAGCGCCAGCTGCCGAGGAACAGCAGGATCATCGCGGACGTGAGCGCGGCGGCGATCAGCCCTTCGCGCGCCACGCCGCTCACGGCGCCCTTCACGAATACCGACTGGTCGCCCATCACGACGAGCCGCAGCGACGGCGGCAGCGTCGCCTCGATGCGCGGCAGCTGCGCCTTGACGCCCGCGATGATGTCGAGCGTCGACGCCGAGCCGCTCTTCAGCACGCTCATCAGCACCGCGCGGCGGCCGTCGACGCGCACGATGTTGCCCTGCGGCGGAAAGCCGTCGCGCACGTGCGCGACGTCGCGCATGAAGATCACCGCGCCGTTCACGGTGCGGATCGGCAGCGCATTGAGCTGGTCGATGGTCAACGGGCTGTTGTTGAGGCGGATGTTGTACTCGAAGCCGCCGATCTTCTGCGTGCCGGCCGGGATGATCTGGTTCTGCTGCGCGAGCGCGGTCGCGACGTCCTGCGCGGACAGTCCCTTGGCCTGCAGCGCCTGCGGATCGAGGTCGATCTGCACCTGGCGCACCTTGCCGCCGTACGGCGACGGAATCGCGACACCGGCGACGGACAGCAACTGCGGCCGGATCACGTTGGTCGCGTAGTCGCCGAGCTGCTGTTCGTTCAGCGTGTCGCTGGTGAGCGCGAGCTGCAGCACGGGCACGGTCGACGCGTTGTAGTTGAGGATCTGCGGCGGCGTGGTGCCGGGCGGCATCTGTTTGAGCACGGTCTGCGAGATCGACGTGACCTGCGCGGTCGCGGTGCGGATGTCGACGCTCGGCTGGAAGAAGATCTTGACGATCCCGAAGCTGCGGAACGACTGCGACTCGATGTGCGCGACGTCGTTGACCGTCGTGCCGAGCGTGCGCTCGTAGTAGGTGACGATGCGCCCGGACATGTCGGCCGGCTGCAGGCCCGCGTAGTTCCAGACGACGCTGATGACCGGAATCCGGATGTCGGGGAAGATGTCGGTCGGCGTGCGCAGCGCCGCGAGCGGCCCGGCGATCAGGATCAGCAGTGCGAGGACGATGAACGTATAGGGGCGCGCGAGCGCGAGTCGGACGAGTTTCAGCATCGGCGAGGTCTCCGCCGGCGCGACGCGCCGGCCTGTCAGCGAGGTGCCGAAGCGCGGCGGGAGCCCGATTCGGCTCGCGCAGTGTGCGGCGCGCCGCTTAACGCCGGGCGCGACGCAGCATGAAAGATGTTTTAGGAAAGGGTATGGACGGGCAATCGACGTCGATTGTTACAAGACGTTAGCGCGGGCTTCCAGTTGCGATGCCGCGCATCAGTTCTTACAAACTTGAAATATGCGGGGACGGTGCTTGCCGTTATAGTCGAATCACACATGACACAACCAGAAGAGGAATCCATGAAGACTTTGCGTGTTGCCTCGCTCCTGACCGGTATGACGGCCTTGCTCGTGTCGGGCGCAGCAATGGCGGGAGTCAATGTCGGGATCAACGTCGGCGTGCCGGCACCCGTCTACGTCGCGCCCGCGCCCGTGTATGCGCCGCCGCCTCCGCCGGTCGTCTACCAGCCGGCGCCTGTCTATGCACCGGCGCCCGTGTACGCGCCGGCGCCGGCGATCGTGATCGGCTGGCACGGCGACCGCTACTGGGACGGCCGCCGCTACTGGGGCCGCGACGAGTGGTACCGCCGCCATGGCCGCGGCTGGGGCGGCGATCGCGGTCACTGGGATCACGGCCGCCACAACGGCTGGCGTTGATCGACCGGTCGCGCGTGCGTGATGCGCGCGCGACGATCGCTCGTGAGGAAACCGCCCGCGTGGCGGTTTTCTTTTGGCTCGACGGATTGAATGGGTAGAATCGTTCACGTTACTACCCTCATTCGACCGACAGGGCCTCTATGACGAAGGGTTCGCCCCGGGCCGCCGCCGCGCGCGCCCGCCTCGGCGTGCTGCGGGCCGCCGGCCGCGTGGCCGCGGTGCTGGCGCTGCACGCGGCGCTGGCCGTGCCGGCCGCGCACGCGGCCTACGCCATTGCGCAGTACGGCGAGCCGAAGTATCCGCCGGGCTTCAAGCATTTCGACTATGTGAACCCCGACGCGCCGAAGGGCGGCACGCTGGTGCTCGCGAACCCGAACCGGCTGACGTCGTTCGACAAGTTCAATCCGTTCACGATGCGCGGCAACGCCGCGCCCGGCATCGACATGCTGTTCGAGAGCCTCGCGACCGGCAGTTCCGACGAACCGGCGTCCGCGTACGGGCTGCTGGCCGACGACATCGCCGTGGCGCCCGACCGCCGTTCGGTCACGTTCCACCTGAATCCGCGCGCACGCTTTTCGAACGGCGATCGCGTCACGGCCGACGACGTCAAGTTTTCGTTCGACACGCTGAAGAGCAAGCAGGCCGCGCCGCAGTTCGGCGCGTATTTCGCGGAGATCGCGAAGGCCGTGGTCGTCGATTCGGCGACCGTGCGCTTCGAGTTCCGCAGCGCGAATCGCGAGTTGCCGCTGATCGCCGGCGGCGTGCCGGTGTTTTCGCGCAAGTGGGGATTGCGCGCCGACGGTTCGCGCATCCCGTTCGACCAGCTCGCGTTCGAGCAGCCGATCGGCAGCGGCCCGTACCTGATCGAGCGTTACGACAACGGCCGCACGATCACCTATCGGCGCAACCCCGCGTACTGGGGTGCCGACTTGCCGGTACGGGTCGGCACCAACAACTTCGAGCGGATCGTGTACAAGCTGTACGGCGACGGCGTCGCGCGGCTCGAGGCGTTCAAGGCCGGCGAATATGACGTGCTCGTCGAGTACATCGCGCGCAACTGGACGCGGCGCGACGTCGGCAAGCGTTTCGATAGCGGCGAGCTCGTCAAGCGCGAATTCCGCCAACATAACGGCGCCGGCATGCAGGGCTTCTTCATGAACCTGCGCCGGCCGCTGTTTCGCGACGTGCGCGTGCGCCAGGCGCTCGACCTCGCGTTCGACTTCGAATGGCTGAACCGCCAGCTGTTCTACAGCGCGTATACGCGCCTCAACAGTTACTTCGCCGACACCGACCTGCAGGCGACCGGTACGCCGGGCGAGGGCGAGCTGAAGCTGCTGGAGCCGCTGCGCGCGCAGCTCGATCCGGCCGTGTTCGGCCCGATGGTCACGCAGCCGGACACCCATCCGCCGGGCTCGCTGCGTGCGAACCTGCTGAAGGCGCGCGCGCTGCTCGCGCAGGCCGGCTGGACCTATCGCGACGGCGCGTTGCGCAATGCGAAGGGCGAGCCGTTCGCGTTCGAGATCCTCGACGATGCAGGCGGCGCGATGGAAGGCGTCGTGACCGCCTACCAGCGCAACCTCGCGAAGCTCGGCATCGCCGTGCGGTTCCGCACGGCCGACTACGCACTGCTGCAAAAGCGCCTCGATGCATTCGACTACGACATGACGACGATCCGCCTGCCGGGCGTGCAGGTGCCGGGCGCCGAGCAATACTCGCGTTACGCGAGCAAGTTCGCCGACGAGCCGGGCTCCGACAACTTCATCGGATTGAAATCGCCGGCCGTCGACGCGCTGCTGCATGCGCTCGGCACCGCGCAGACGCGCGAGGAACTGCTCGACGCGACGCACGCGCTCGACCGCGTGCTGATGCATGGCTACTATGCGGTCCCGCAGTGGTACAGCACGACGCATCGCATCGCGTACAAGCGCACGCTTGCCTATCCGCAGACGCTGCCGCTGTACTATTCGGCCGAGGGCTGGGTCGTGTCGACCTGGTGGGCGAAGCCCGATCACTGACCCGCGCCGGCCCTCTGTTCAACCCCGCCACCCGATCACGAGTCGACGCCCTATGTGGAGCTACATCCTCAAACGCCTGCTGCTGATGATCCCGACGCTCGTCGGCGTGCTGACGCTCACGTTCGCGGTGATCCAGTTCGTGCCGGGCGGCCCGGTCGAGCAGGCCGTGCAGGAGTTGCGCAAGGGCGCGACGGAGCAGGGCGCGACGCCGTTCGGGATGCGCGCGCACACCGGCGTCGACGCGCAGCAGCTCGCGCAGTTGAAGGCGCTGTACGGCTTCGACAAGCCGCCGCTCGAACGCTACTGGCTGATGCTGAAGCGCTTCGCGCGCTTCGATCTCGGCGACAGCTATTTCCGCCACCAGAGCGTGTGGTCGCTGGTCGTGCAGAAGCTGCCCGTGTCGATCAGCATCGGGCTGTGGACGTTCTTCCTCACGTACCTGATCTCGGTGCCGCTCGGCATCGCGAAGGCGGTGCGCAACGGTTCGCCGTTCGACGTCGCGACGAGCCTCGTCGTGCTCGTCGGCTACGCGATTCCAGGCTTCGTGCTGGGCGTGCTGCTGCTCGTGCTGTTCGGCGGCGGCTCGTTCTGGCAACTCTTTCCGCTGCGCGGCCTCACGTCGGACAACTTCGCGCAGCTGTCGCTCGTCGGCAAGGTGCTCGACTACCTGTGGCACATCGCGCTGCCGATCACCGCGTCGGTCGTCGGCAGCTTCGCGGTCGTCACGATGCTCACGAAGAACGCGTTCCTCGACCAGATCCGCCGGCAATACGTGCTGACCGCGCGCGCGAAGGGGCTCTCCGAGCGCAGCGTGCTGTGGAAGCACGTGTTCCGCAACGCGATGCTGCCGCTGATCGTCGGTTTCCCGGCCGCGTTCATCGGTGCGTTCTTCACCGGCAGCCTGCTGATCGAGACGCTGTTCTCGCTCGACGGCCTCGGGCTGCTGTCGTACGAATCGGTCGTGCGGCGCGACTATCCGGTCGTGCTCGGCACGCTGTATCTGTTCACGCTGATCGGGCTCGCGACCAAGCTGATCTCCGATCTCTGCTATGTGTGGGTCGATCCGCGCATTCAATTCGACAACCTGGAGCGCTGACATGAAACGAGCCATGCGCATGCCCGGCGCCAGCGGGCGAGGAGCGCGATGAACCGGGCCGTCGCCTCTTCCCGTATCGACGCCGCGCGGGCGCGCGTGTCGCCGTCGCCCGCCCGCCGCGTGTGGCAGCGCTTCAGGCAGCAGCGCGTCGGCTACTGGAGCTTCGTGATCTTCGTCGTGGCCTTTGCCGCGAGCCTCGCGGCGCCGCTGTGGTCGAACGACAAGCCGCTCGTCGTGCGCTACGACGGCCAGACCTATTTCCCGATGTTCCATGCGTACCCGGAGACGACCTTCGGCGGCGATTTCCCGACGCCGGCCGACTATCTCGATCCGTATGTGCGCAAGCGGCTCGAGGCGCCCGGCAACTTCGTCGTCTATCCGCCGAACCGCTATTACTACGACACGCTGAACTACTTCTCGAACGTACCGAACCCGGCGCCGCCGTCGCGCGAGAACTGGCTCGGCACCGACGCGCAGGGCCGCGACCTGCTCGCGCGGCTCGTGTACGGGTTCCGCGTGTCGGTCGAGTTCGGGCTGATCCTGACCGTGATCGGCACGCTGCTCGGGATCGCCGCGGGCGCCGTGCAGGGCTTCTTCGGCGGACGCATCGACATCGTCGGGCAGCGGCTGATCGAGATCTGGAGCTCGCTGCCGGAGCTGTACCTGCTGATCATCTTCGCGTCGATCTTCGAGCCGAGCTTCCTGCTGCTGATCGTGCTGCTGTCGCTGTTCGGCTGGATCGGGCTCGCCGACTACGTACGCGCGGAATTCCTGCGCAACCGCACCCAGGACTACGTGCGCGCGGCGCGCGCGATGGGGCTGACGAACTGGCAGATCATCTGGCGCCACGTCCTGCCGAACAGTCTCACGCCGGTGATCACGTTCCTGCCGTTCCGGATGAGCGGGTCGATCCTCGCGCTGACGAGCCTCGATTTCCTCGGGCTCGGCGTGCCGCCGCCGACGCCGAGCCTCGGCGAACTGCTCGCGCAGGGCAAGGGCAACCTCGACGCATGGTGGATCTCGCTGTCGACCTTCGGCGTGCTGGTCGCGACGCTGCTGCTGCTGACCTTCATGGGCGACGCGCTGCGCAACGCGCTCGACACGCGGATCGCCGACTCGGTGCGCGCCGCGGGAGGCCAGCGATGAGCACATCGACCGTATCGACGCAGCACGAGCCGCTGCTGTCGCTCGAGCGTCTGCACGTACGCTTCGGCGACACGGTCGCGGTGGAGGACGTGACGCTCGCGATCGGGCGCGGCGAGCGGGTCGCGCTCGTTGGCGAGTCGGGGTCCGGCAAGAGCGTGACCGCGCTGTCGATCCTGCGGCTGCTGCGCGACGCCGAAGTGAGCGGCGCGATCCGCTTCGCCGGGCAGGATCTGGTCGCCAAGAGCGAGCGCGAGATGCGCGGGCTGCGCGGCTCGGACATCGCGATGATCTTCCAGGAGCCGATGACGGCGCTCAACCCGCTGTATACGATCGGCGTGCAGATCGGCGAGACGATCGTGCTGCACGACGGCGTCTCGGCCGTGGAGGCGCGCAAGCGCGCGATCGCGCTGCTCGCGCGCACCGGTATCGCGGAGCCGGAGAAGCGCGTCGACAGTTACCCGCACCAGTTGTCGGGCGGCCAGCGACAACGCGCGATGATCGCGATGGCGCTCGCGTGCCGGCCGCGCCTGCTGCTGGCCGACGAGCCGACCACCGCGCTCGACGTGACGATCCGCGCGCAGATCGTCGATCTGCTGCTGGAGCTGCAGCGCGAGGAAGCGGAAAAGCGCGGGATGGCGATCCTGTTGATCACGCACGACCTGAATCTCGTGCGGCACTTCGCGCAGCGCGTCGCGGTGATGGAGCACGGCCGGCTCGTCGAGAGCGGGCCGGTCGAGCGGATCTTCACGGCGCCCGAGCATCCGTATACACAGCGGCTGCTGAACAGCCGGCCGCAACGCGCGGTCACGCCGGTGATGCCGATCGCACCCGTGGTGCTCGACGCGCGCCACGTGAGCGTGCAGTTCGCGCGCAAGCGGCCGGGCTTCGCCGGCTGGTTCGGCACGGTGCCGGTGACGGCCGTGGCCGACGTGTCGGTGTCGGTGCGGCAGGGCGAAACGCTCGGCATCGTCGGCGAATCGGGCTCTGGAAAGTCGACGCTCGCGATGGCGTTGCTCGGGCTGCAGAAGACGGCCGGCGGCGAGATCGAATTCCAGGGGCGCGCGCTGTCGACCTATCGCGGCCGTGAACAGACCGCGCTGCGCTCGAACATGCAGGTGGTCTTTCAGGATCCATTCAGTTCGCTTTCGCCGCGTCACACGATCGAGCGGATCGTCGGCGAGGGGCTCGAGCTGCATCGCCCGGACATGACGCCCGACGCGCGCCGCGCGAAGTCGCTCGCAGTGCTGCGCGAAGTCGGCCTCGACCGCACGGTGCTGCACCGTTATCCGCACGAATTCTCGGGGGGGCAGCGCCAGCGGATCGCGATCGCGCGCGCGCTGGTGCTGGAGCCGCGCATCCTGATCCTCGACGAGCCGACGTCGGCGCTCGACGTGTCGATCCAGCAGCAGGTGCTGAAGCTGCTCGCGAATTTGCAACAGAAATACAACCTCGGCTACGTGTTCATCAGTCACGACCTGGAGGTGATTGGCGCGATGGCGCACCGCGTCGCGGTGATGCAGGACGGCGCGGTCGTCGAGTCGGGGGAGGTGTCCGACGTCTTCACCAGACCGTCACATCCTTACACACAAAAGCTGTTGAAAGCGGTCTGGAAAGCGTGATAGGCGTCCAATGGTCTGACCATCTCGATTGTATTTTTTAATTTGTTTTGACAAACGATTACGCGCTGGCTAGTATCGACCGAAATTTTCCGCCAATCAGCTGATTTTTAAGCAAATTCCATCGACCAATGCAGCATCGATCCCTGACCCAGGCATGCGCGCGCACCATCGCCGGGCTGTTCATCGGCGCCCTGTTCGCAGCAGCTCCCGGCGCGTTCGCCGACGAAGTCAGCAGTTTTAACCAGAATGTCACCAATTCGACTCAGATCGGGTCGGGTTCCTCCCTCCAGCAGACCAGCGCGCAGCCGTCGAGCGGCGGCGCGAAGTCGTTCCTTGCCGGCATGGCGGGCAAGGCCGGCGACGTGGTGGTCGGCGCGCTGAACATGATCGGCGTGCGGTATCGCTGGGGCGGCAACTCGCCGGATTCGGGCCTCGACTGCAGCGGCTTCGTGCGCTACGTGTTCCAGGACACGCTCGGCATGTCGCTGCCGCGTCGCGCGGAAGAAATGAGCCGCGTCGGCGAGAAGGTGAGCATGAGCAACCTGAAGCCGGGCGATCTCGTGTTCTTCAACACGATGCGCCGCACGTTCTCGCACGTCGGCATCTACATCGGCGACAACAAGTTCGTGCACTCGCCGTCGACGGGCAGCACGGTGCGCGTCGACGATCTCGACAGCGGCTACTGGGAAAAGCGTTTCACCGGCGCGCGCCGGATCGAATCGGAATTCCCGATGAAGCCCGAAGACCTGCGTCAGCGCGTGCGCGCGACGATCGGCGACGATTCGGCGAACGGCAACAACTGACGTTTGCCGGTCGGTCGGGCCGGACGATAAAAAACCCTGTCACCGAAAGGTGGCAGGGTTTTTTGTTTTGGGGCGGGCGTTGGCGACGAAGCCGAAGCCTTTCCGTCGGTGGCCGGGACGCGGCGTGTGCCGTGGCCGCCCGCCCATCGTGGCTTACGCGGCGGCCGTCACGCCGCGCGCCGCCGCGAGCTTGCGCTGCAGTTCCGGCATGATGCGCGCGACCGCTTCCTCGCCCGCGAGGATCGCCGCGTTGCGCTGGTTGAAGTCGCTGCCGCCCATCGCCGCGAGGTTCGGGCGAATCACGACGTCCGCGTACTTGTCGAGCTCGTAGGTCTTGATCGTCTGGCCCATGATCGTGAAGGTCTGCAGCAGCATCTCGATTGGGTTGTTGGTCGCCGCGCCGTCCGGTCGGGCCGAGATGTCGACCGCGATCACGAAGCTCGCGCCCATCTTGCGCGCGAACGACGCCGGCACCGGGCTCACCAACCCGCCGTCCACATATTCGCGATTGCCGATCTTCACCGGCTCGAACACCGACGGCACGCTGCACGACGCGCGCACCGCGAGCCCGGTGTTGCCCTGCTGGAACAGGATCGGCTGGCCGCTTTGCAGGTCCGTCGCGACGATGCCGAGCGGCTTCGCCATCTTCTCGATCGGTCGGTTGTTGAGCGTCTTGTTCAGGAAGTTCTGCAGCGCGACGCCTTGCAGCAGGCCGCGCGAGCGAAACGGCAGCGCCCAGTCGCTGATCGACGCCTGGTCCATGTCGAGCGCGATCTTGTTGATCTGCAGCGCGTTCATGCCGGACGCGTAGAGCGCGCCGACCACCGAGCCCGCGCTCGTCCCGGCGACGAGCTCGATCGGGATGCCGCGCGCCTCGAGCGCCTTCAGCACGCCGATGTGCGAGAAGCCGCGCGCGGCGCCGCCGCCGAGCGCGATGCCGATCTTGACGGGTTTCTCCTGCGGCGGTGCCGTGCCGGGGCGGGACTTGTCGCCGAAGGACGTACAGGCGGCGAGGCTGGCGGACGCGCACGCGATCGTGAAGTGGCGGCGCGACAGGCGAGGGGACGACATCGAATGGTTCTCCGGCGGCTTGGCGGCGGGTTACACGGCCCGCGGCGGCGATAGGTTCCGAGCGGCCGCGCAGGAGGTTCCGTGCGGCCGGCGCCGCGCCGGCTGGCGGCCGCGGCGCGCACATCATAAAGCAAGCGGTGCGCTTGGCGCGATGTCCGGCGCGAGTATAATTCCGGCTTCTTTCCCGTTCCGGGCGCCGCCGGCTCCGTTGCTGTCCGGGCTGCCGTCGTCGTCCCGCGTCGAATCATTCATGCGCCCCAGGCGTTCGAGTTACCGTTTATGACCCGTCCTGTCCGTACCCGCTTCGCGCCGAGTCCCACCGGCTTCATCCACCTCGGCAACATCCGCTCCGCACTCTATCCGTGGGCGTTCGCCCGCAAGATGAAAGGCACGTTCGTGCTGCGCATCGAGGATACCGACGTCGAGCGCTCGTCGCAGGAAGCGGTCGATGCGATCCTCGAAGGGATGCAATGGCTCGGGCTGGATTTCGACGAAGGCCCGATCTACCAGATGCAGCGGATGGATCGCTATCGCGAAGTGCTCGCGCAGATGCTCGAGAAGGGTCTCGCCTATCCGTGCTACATGTCGGCCGAGGAACTCGACGCGCTGCGCGAACGCCAGCGCGAAGCCGGCCTGAAGCCGCGCTACGACGGTACGTGGCGTCCGGAGCCCGGCAAGGTGCTGCCGGAGCCGCCGGCCGGCGTGAAGCCGGTGCTGCGCTTCCGCAATCCGCTGACGGGCACGGTCGTGTGGGACGACGCGGTGAAGGGGCGTGTCGAGATCTCGAACGAGGAACTCGACGACCTCGTGATCGCGCGCCCGGACGGCACGCCGATCTACAACTTCTGCGTGGTGGTGGACGACATGGACATGGGCATCACGCACGTGATCCGTGGCGACGACCACGTGAACAACACGCCGCGCCAGATCAACATCCTGAATGCGCTCGGCGGCGAGCCGCCCGTCTATGCGCACCTGCCGACCGTGCTGAACGAGCAGGGCGAGAAGATGAGCAAGCGGCATGGCGCGATGAGCGTGATGGCGTACCGCGACGCGGGCTTCCTGCCGGAAGCCGTCGTCAACTATCTCGCGCGTCTCGGCTGGTCGCACGGTGACGCCGAGATCTTCTCGCGCGAGCAGTTCGTCGAATGGTTCGATCTCGAGCATCTCGGCAAGTCGCCCGCGCAGTACGACCACAGCAAGCTGAGCTGGCTGAACGCGCATTACATCAAGGAAGCCGACAACGCGCGCCTTGCCGAACTCGCGAAGCCGTTCCTCGACGCACTCGGCATCGATGACGCGGCGATCGCGACGGGCCCCGCGCTCGACGCGGTGGTCGGCCTGATGAAGGATCGTGCGACGACGGTCAAGGAGATCGCGGAAGGCGCGACGATGTTCTACCGCGTGCCGGCGCCCGAGGCCGATGCGCTCGCGCAGCACGTGACCGATGCGGTGCGCCCGGCGCTGGCCGATCTCGTCGCCGCGCTGAAGGCGGCCGACTGGACGAAGGAAGCAGTATCCGCGGCGTTGAAGGCGACGCTCGCCGCACACAAGCTGAAGATGCCGCAGCTCGCGATGCCGGTGCGCCTGCTGGTGGCGGGCACGACGCACACGCCGTCGATCGACGCGGTGCTCGTGCTGTTCGGTCGCGACGTCGTGGTGTCGCGCATCGAGGCCGCGCTGGCCTGACGTTCGTGCGTGCGCGAAGCCGTCCGCGCATGCGCGCGCGGCGGCTTCGCAAAAAATTTCGTGCGAATCGTAAAAAGGGTATTTACAAGTTCGAAATCGGTCCATATAATCTCATTTCTGTTCTGCAAGGGGGGTATAGCTCAGCTGGGAGAGCGCTTGCATGGCATGCAAGAGGTCAGCGGTTCGATCCCGCTTACCTCCACCAACAGAACAAACCGAATTGATTGGCGAAGCAGCGGTAGTAATAAATGCTTCACAAAATGATTCAAAGCAGTTAGAATTTCGGCCTTCGCTGTTGACCAGAAGTGAATAGCGAAAGTCAGACAAATCTGAAAAGATTTTGTCCCCTTCGTCTAGAGGCCTAGGACATCACCCTTTCACGGTGAGTACAGGGGTTCGAATCCCCTAGGGGACGCCAGATTCAGCGGCGTTTCATAGAAGTGTCGCGAGGCTTGCAGGAACGTAACCGACGTCCTGCAGGTTGGGTAAGAAAGCTGGAGCGGTAGTTCAGTCGGTTAGAATACCGGCCTGTCACGCCGGGGGTCGCGGGTTCGAGTCCCGTCCGCTCCGCCAGAACGAAGCCCGTTCAAGACGTTTTTGAGCGGGCTTTTGTATTAAAGATGTAAGCAGTACGTTGTCCCCTTCGTCTAGAGGCCTAGGACATCACCCTTTCACGGTGAGTACAGGGGTTCGAATCCCCTAGGGGACGCCAGATTCAGCGGCGTTTCGTAGAAGTGTCGCAGCGTGTGCAGGAACGTGACGAGATCCTGCAGGCGATGGTGCAGAAAGCTGGAGCGGTAGTTCAGTTGGTTAGAATACCGGCCTGTCACGCCGGGGGTCGCGGGTTCGAGCCCCGTCCGCTCCGCCAGAACGAAGCCCGTTCAAAAAGCGTTTTTGAACGGGCTTTCTCGTTAAAGATGTAAGCAGTACGTTGTCCCCTTCGTCTAGAGGCCTAGGACATCACCCTTTCACGGTGAGTACAGGGGTTCGAATCCCCTAGGGGACGCCAGATTTCGGCGTCGTTCGAACAAACGACGCGCCGGCAGGAAGTAACCGACGCCTGCCAGGCAAGCAGCAAGACTGGAGCGGTAGTTCAGTCGGTTAGAATACCGGCCTGTCACGCCGGGGGTCGCGGGTTCGAGTCCCGTCCGCTCCGCCAGAAAATGAAGAAGCCCGCCTTGTGCGGGCTTTTTCATTTGCATCGTGCGTCGTGCCCGCTTGCGGGCAGTGTGACGGCGGGGCGGAGGAAGCCGCCTGCGCGGCTTCCGGCGGGACTCGAAGGGCTGCGCTTGCAAGCGCAGCCGCGGCCTGCGGAATGTAGGCGAGTCCCGTCCGCTCCGCCAGAAAATGAAGAAGCCCGCCTTGTGCGGGCTTTTTCATTTGCATCGTGCGTCGTGCCCGCTTGCGGGCAGTGTGACGGCGGGGCGGAGGAAGCCGCCTGCGCGGCTTCCGGCGGGACTCGAAGGGCTGCGCTTGCAAGCGCAGCCGCGGCCTGCGGAATGTAGGCGAGTCTCGTCCGCTCCGCCAGAAAATGAAGAAGCCCGCCTCGTGCGGGCTTTTTCATTTGCATCGTGCGTCGTGCCTTCCGTTCGCCCCTCACCACGCGTGCTACATCGCGCACCGCGTCCTACGAGAAATTCGCGATTGCATCCGCACGCGACTGCGCTATCGTGGCGGGATGCGTTTCTGACTCCTGCGCGATGCTCGATCCGACCGACCTGCGACTCCTGTATCAGCTCCGGCCCGCGGAGCCCGGCGATTTTCCGTATGCCGAAGCGTTGACGCACGGCAACATGGGCGGCTACTACAAGCGCCATGGGCTCGTGTGGCGCAGCGACCTGTTCTATGCGAGCTGGCGCGAATCCGAGAACTTCATCCTCGAGGCCGACGGCGAGCGCATCGGCGTGCTGCGCGTGACCGAGGAGGGCGATTCGCTGCACATCCGCGACGTGCAGATCGCGGCCGGCCATCGCGGCCAGGGCGCTGGCACCTACATGCTCGAGATGTCGCATCGTTGGGCACGGGCGCGCGGTCTGCATGAACTGCAGTTGCGCGTATTCGTCGACAACCCTGCCGCGCGTCTGTACCTGCGCATGGGTTACCAGGTCACCGGGCCGCGGCTCGCGCAGCTCGGCTCGATCCGTCATATGGTGCGGCCGGTCTGACGATCCGGCACGCCACGGCGCGCATTCAGCGCATCGTGTCGAGCGCGCCGTCGTCGTCGTCCGGCGTCTCGTTATCCGCGACGCTGCCTTCCGGGCCGCGATGCTCGTAGCCGCGCAGCATGAACGCGCGCGGGCTTTCGCCGAAGGCGCGGCGGAACATGGCCGAGAACGCGCTCTGGCTCTGGTAGCCGAGTTCGCGCGCGATATGCGACAGCGGACGCCCCTGGTTCAACAGCGGAATCGCCCGCGCCAGCAGCGCCTGCTGGCGCCACTGCGAAAAGCTCACGCCTAGTTCCTGCTTGAAGAGCCGCGATATCGTGCGCGTGCTCGCGCCGACCTCGCTCGCCCAGTGTTCGAGCGACTCCGCATGCGCGGGATGCGCGAGTACCGATTCGCACAGCAGGCGCAACCGTTTCTCGTCGGGCATCGGCACCGCGAGCGGCAGCGGCTCGGCATGACTCAGTTCGTCGAGCACGAGCCCGCACAGCAGGCGCTCGCGCGCGGTGCTCAGGTCGCGTGCGTCGAGTGCGACGATCAGTTCGCGCAGCAACCCCGTCACCTCGACGACGCGGCATGCATCGAGCCCGTCCGGCACGATCGACTCGTCGATATACAGCGTGCGCAAATAGGCCTCTTCGACGATCATGACCTCGTGCGTCACGTGCGGCGGCACCCAGATCGCGCGGGACGGCGGCACCATCCAGGTCGTGCCGGTCGTCGCGACGCGCAGCACGCCGCGCGACGCGTATGCGAGCTGCGCCCACGCATGCGTGTGCAGCGGGATGCGGCGGCCGGCATCGACCTGCCGCGCGCGCACACGCATCGGATGGACGGCGGTCGGCGCGAATTCCGGCGGGATGTCGATGACGTCGTACGGTTTCGATACGTCGGCTGGGGCGGGCGGATTCATGAACGGTTCGGGCGGCGCGGCGGCGATGCCGTTATTTTAGAAGGCGCAGCGCAAGCGCATGCGGCGGTTTTCGGGCCATCATGCCGGGTGCAAATGAACTTTGTGTGGGCCTTGGCGCATGCGGGGCGGCTCCCCACGTCGGCGCGCGCCGACGGTTCGAACCATCGGGCCGGTATCGGGGTCTATCGATGCGTGCGCCATGTCGGGCCCATCGCGCGCCGATCGCACGCAAATACGGCAACACACGAATCGAAGAGGAGAACCACGATGCGCCACGTATTCGTCTATGGCACCTTGAGAGCCGGACAGGCCAACGACATCGGCCATGCGGCCGCCCGCCACGGCATCGCCGCGCCGACGCTGCTGGGCGCGGCCGCGCTGCCGGGCGAACTGTACGATTTCGGCACGTATCCGGGCATGATCGCCGGGCCGGCCGGCAAGTCGCTGGTGTGGGGCGACGTCTACGAGGTCGACGAGCAGCTCGTCCCGGTGCTCGACGAGATCGAGCGCGTGTATCCGGGCGTCGACTCGCTGTTCAAGCCGGAAGAGGTGATCGTCGAGCTCGGCGGCCGGCAATATGCCTGCCTGTATTATCCGGTCGCCGCACATGCGGCAGCCGGGCGTCCGCGCATCGCGTCGGGCGACTGGGTTCAGCACCGGCGCGAGCAGGAAGCCGCCTGAGCGCGCCTGCCGGCGGCGGTTGAATTCGCCACACAAGAAAAAAAGCGCCCCGCGGGGCGCTTTTTTCATGCCGTCACCGCGTGCGAGCGGCGGCACGGCGTGGGCCGGCCGTCGAGCGCATCGGACAGGCGCGTCAGATTTCCTCGTACAGCGGCAGCGTCAGGAATTCGGTGAAGCCTTCCGACGTCGACATCTGCTCGAAGATCGCCGCGGCGCGTTCGTACGGCTGCGTGTTGCCGCCGACCGCGCGCTTCACGTTGTCGAGCTCGATCTTCGCGAATTCACGCACGAGTTCGGCCGTGACCTTGCGGCCGTCGTCGAGCACGCCCTTCGGCGAACGGATCCACTGCCACACCTGCGAGCGGGAAATCTCGGCCGTCGCCGCATCTTCCATCAGGTTGTGGATCGGCACGCAGCCGTTGCCGTCGAGCCATGCGCCGAGGTAGTGAATCCCGACGTTGATGTTGTTGCGCAGGCCGGCTTCGGTGATCGGCGCTTCCGGCTGGAAGTCGAGCAGGTTCTTGCCTTCGACCTGCACGTCGTCGCGCTGCTTCGCGATCTGGTTCGGCTTGTCGCCGAGCACCTTGACGAACTCTTCCATCGCGATCGGCACGAGGCCCGGGTGCGCGACCCAGCCGCCGTCGTAGCCGTCGGTCGCGTCGCGCTGCTTGTCCGAGCGCACGCCGCCCATCGCCTTGTCGTTCGCTTCCGGATCGTTCTTGATCGGGATCAGCGCGCTCATCCCGCCGATCGCCGGCGCGTTGCGCTTGTGGCAGGTCTTCAGCAGCAGCAGCGCGTACGCCCGCATGAACGGCACCGTCATCGTGATCTTCGAGCGGTCGGCCAGGCAGAAGTCGCGGTCGTTCTTGAACTTCTTGATCGCCGAGAAGATGTAGTCCCAGCGGCCGGCGTTCAGGCCCGAGCTGTGTTCGCGCAGTTCGTACAGGATCTCGTCCATCTCGAACGCGGCGAGGATCGTCTCGATCAGCACCGTCGCGCGGATCGTGCCGCGCGGCACGCCGACCGCTTCCTGCGCGGCGACGAAGATGTCGTTCCACAGGCGCGCCTCGAGATGGCTTTCCATCTTCGGCAGGTAGAAGTACGGGCCCGACCCGCGCGCGAGCAGTTCCTTCGCGTTGTGGAACAGGAACAGCGCGAAATCGAAGATGCCGCCGGACACGCGCTGGCCGTCGACCGTCACGTGCTTTTCGTCGAGGTGCCAGCCGCGCGGACGCACGATCAGCGTCGCGACCTTGTCGTTCAGCTTGTACGACTTGCCGTTCTGTTCGAGCGAGATCGTGCGGCGGACCGCGTCCTTCAGGTTGATCTGGCCGTCGATCTGGTTCGTCCAGCTCGGCGCGTTCGAATCCTCGAAGTCCGTCATGTACGAATCGGCGCCCGAGTTCAGCGCGTTGATGATCATCTTGCGCTCGACGGGGCCCGTGATCTCGACCCGGCGGCATTGCAGGTCCGCCGGCAGCGGCGCGACCTTCCAGTCGCCTTCGCGAATCGCCTTCGTCTCGGCCAGGAAGTCGGGGCGCTCGCCCGCGTCCAGGCGTTTCGTCCGCTCGACGCGCGCCTGCAGCAGCGCCTGGCGGCGGGGCTCGAACGTGCGGTGCAGCGCCGCGACGAGTGCCAGCGCGTCGGGCGTCAGGATGGCTTCGTAACCCGGCTTGATTTCGCCGGTGATCGTCATGCCTTGCGGCAGCGTGATCGGGGTGCTCATGAGTCTCATCTCCTTGGTCGGTCAGTTGCGGTTTCGGTGAAGGGGGAAGGCGGCAGCTGCGAGCGTCATGCACCCGGGCCGGGGCGCGTGCGGTTCGCAGGTTTGCCGGACGGAGCCGGGGTGGCGAGGAAGGCGAGCAGGTCGGCCATGCCGGTGCCCGTGCCGTCGGGCGGCGCGCCGAGTTCCTCGGCGGGCGCGCCCGTGCGGTTGAGCCAGAACGTCGTGTAGCCGAACCAGGTGGCGCCGGCGACGTCCCACGCGTTCGACGACACGAACACGATGCCGCGCCGGTTCGCCCCGAACGCGGCGGTGCCGAGCGCGTAGGCGGCCGGGCTCGGCTTGTACGCGCGCACGGTGTCGGCTGACAGCACGCGATCGAACAGCCCGGACATGCCGGCGCTCTTGATCGCGATGTCGAGCATCTGCGGGGTGCCGTTGGACAGGATCGCGAGCGGCGGGCGCGGTTCGAGCGCGCGCAGCTTGCGCAACGCGGGCACCGTGTCGGGATAGGTCGACAGGCACGCGTATTCGTCCATCAAGCGCTTCTCGGCCGCGCTGTTCAGCGCGAGCCCGAGCCGGCGCGCGGCGAACCGCAGCGCATCGAGCGTGATGTCCCGGAACGGGCGGTAGCGGGCGCCGGCCGGATCGGCGAGCGTGCGCAACTGCGAGTATTCGATCTGCTTGCGTCGCCACAGCTGCGACAACCGTTCCCCGTGACCGGGAAACATCTGCTCTGCCGCGGCCAGCACGGCACGCACGTCGAACAACGTGCCGAAAGCGTCGAAGAGAATGGCGTCGGGAGAGGAGAGTGTCGTTGTGGCCGACATAGCCTTGCGCTCCAGTTTCAGAGGTCGGGTCGATTCTATTCGTGATCGAAGGTGCTAAAAAAGACGCTAATCATCACTTGATCTTTTACTTTCATATACCTAATCTTGAGCGGCTCACGCTATTTGAAGGGCGGCGATGCCGTCGCCGAGAGTCATGGACCGGTTCAAACAGATCGAAACGTTCGCCGCGGTCGCGGCGAAAGGCAGCCTGTCGGCGGCGGCGCATGCGGAAGGCGTCGCGCCGGCGATCATCGGGCGCCGCCTCGACGCGCTCGAGGAGCGGCTCGGCGTCAAGCTGCTGGTGCGCACGACGCGCAAGCTCACGCTGACGTTCGAGGGCTCGGCATTCCTCGAGGATTGCCAGCGCATCATCAACGACATGCAGAACGCGGAAGCGAGCGTGTCCGCCGGCGGCGTCAAGGCGAGCGGCCACCTGCGGATTTCCGCGCCGGCCGGCTTCGGCCGCCGGCACGTCGCACCGCTCGTGCCCGAATTCAGCGTCGGGCACCCGGACGTGTCGGTCACGCTCGACCTGTCCGACCGGATGGTCGATCTCGTCAACGAAGGGTTCGATTGCGCGGTGCGGCTCGGCGAGCTGCCCGACTCGTCGCTGGTGTCGCTGAAGCTCGGCGAGAATCGCCGCGTGTGCGTCGCGTCTCCCGCATATCTCGCGCGGCGCGGCACGCCGGTCACGCTCGCGGAACTGGCGCGGCACAACTGCCTGGCCCTGGCGGCGAACGCGAACCAGCAGCGCGGCTGGGCGTTCCAGGAGGACGACAAGGTCGTGTCGATCCGCGTGAACGGCACGATGGAATGCTCGGACGGCGCGGTGCTGCACGAGTGGTGCCTCGCAGGCCATGGCCTCGCGTGGCGCTCGTGGTGGGAAGTCGGCGAGGACATCGCGGCCGGGCGGCTCGTCAGCGTGCTCGACGCGTTCGCCGCGCCGCCGATCGGCATCCACGCGGTGTTTCCGCAGCGCCGGCATCTGCCGCTGCGGGTGCGCCTGTTTCTCGATTACCTGAAGCACACGTACGAGCGGCCCGGTTATTGGGGCGAATAGGCGGGGGCGACGCGCGCCCGCGTGTTTCCGATATGAGGGCGAACCCGCTGGCGGTGCGGCTGGCGCGATTTCGCACACTACAATCGTAAGAGGCATGCGCGTCGTGTCGCGGCGGGCTCGGCTGGAGCCGCGGCGCGCGGCGTGCGATTGACGAAGGAGGGCGCGATGTTCCGGCACATCCTCGTTCCAACCGACGGTTCCGAACTGTCGCAGAAGGCGATCGACGGTGCGATCGACCTGGCTCGTGCGGTCAGCGCGCGCGTGACGGCCTACGCGTGCCTGCCGCAATATCCGTACTCGCCGTTTTCCGAAGTGATCATCGAGCCGCCCGCCGATTTCCGCGCGCGCAGCGAGCGCGAGGCGCGTGCGCATCTCGACGAGGTGGAAGCGGCCGCGCAGGCGGCCGGGGTCGAGTGCGACACGTGGACGAGCGTGCACCCGTCGCCGTATCTCGGCATCATCGAGGCGGCCGAACGCGGGGGGTGCGACGTGATCTTCATGGCGTCCCACGGACGCCGCGGGCTCGGCAGCCTGTTGATCGGCAGCGAGACGCAGCGCGTGCTGACCCATACGAAAATTCCGGTGATCGTCTATCGGTAGGGCAGCGCCGGCCGTGGCCAGGCGGGCTGCACCGTAGAAAAAGGGCGCGCCGGACGAAGCCGGCGCGCATCGTTGCTGGCGGCCCGCAGGCCGCGCGGCCGGTCGCGCGATCGGTGTCGCGCGCCTGCCGTCTCCTCCCTGATTGTTGTTCCGGTGGCCGATGCCGCGGCGGCGCGAGACGCGGCAGGCATCGGCGTCACGCCTGGGCGTGTTACGCGACCTTCTTGCCGTCGAAGAACTGTTCGTCCTCGGTCGACCCGTGCAGCGCGGTCGTCGACGCTTCGCGCTCGACCGTCTGCGTGACCGCGTCGAAGTAGCCCGTGCCGACCTCGCGCTGGTGCTTGACGGCCGTGAAGCCCTTGTCGGCGGCCGCGAACTCGGCCTGCTGCAGTTCGACGAATGCGCTCATCTGCGTGCGGGCATAGCCGTGCGCGAGGTTGAACATCGAGTAGTTCAGCGCATGGAAGCCGGCCAGCGTGATGAACTGGAACTTGTAGCCCATCGCGCCGAGCTCCTTCTGGAACTTCGCGATCGTCGCGTCGTCGAGGTTCTTCTTCCAGTTGAACGACGGCGAGCAGTTGTACGACAGCAGCTTGCCCGGGAACTGCTTGTGGATCGCTTCCGCGAACTTCTTCGCGTACTCGAGATCCGGCTTGCCGGTTTCGCACCAGATCAGGTCGGCGTACGGTGCGTACGCGAGGCCGCGCGAGATCGCCTGTTCGAGGCCCGGCTTCGTGCGGAAGAAGCCTTCGACCGTGCGCTCGCCGGTCAGGAACGGCTTGTCGTTGTCGTCGACGTCGGATGTGATCAGGTCGGCGGCTTCCGCGTCGGTGCGGGCCACCAGCACGGTCGGCGTACCCATCACGTCAGCCGCGAGACGCGCGGCCGACAGCTTCGCGACGGCTTCGCGCGTCGGCACGAGCACCTTGCCGCCCATGTGGCCGCACTTCTTCACCGACGCGAGCTGGTCCTCGAAGTGAACGCCCGACGCACCGGCCTCGATCATCGCCTTCATCAGTTCGAACGCGTTGAGCACGCCGCCGAAACCGGCTTCCGCATCGGCGACGATCGGCGCGAAGAAATCGACGTAGCCTTCGTCGCCCGGATTCTTGCCTTCCGACCACTGGATCTGGTCGGCGCGCGTGAGCGTGTTGTTGATGCGCTTGACGACGAGCGGCACCGAGTTCGCCGGGTACAGCGACTGGTCCGGGTACATTTCGCCCGCGACGTTCGCGTCGCCGGCGACTTGCCAGCCGGACAGGTAGATGGCCTTCAGGCCGGCCTTGACCTGCTGCATCGCCTGGTTGCCGGTCAGCGCGCCGAGTGCGTTGACGAACGGCTCGTTGTTGATGAGGTTCCACAGTTTTTCCGCGCCGCGCTTGGCCAGCGTGTGCTCGATCGGGATCGAGCCGCGCAGGCGGACCACGTCCTCAGCCAAGTAGCCGCGCTTGATGCCCTTCCAGCGCGGATCGGTTTCCCATTGCTGCTGCAGTTCCTGTGCCTGTTGCTGACGCGACATGATGAGCTCCTTGATGCGAGGTATGCGTGACGGTCCGAATCCGACGGGGTGATGCTGTTCGCGAGGGAAGCGAGGCGTTCCGTTCCGCGAGGTCTTGTATAAGAGTCTAGGCAAATCGTCGGGAGCGAAACAGGGGCTATCGCGGGAAGTGTCGATTTTTTTAGTTGTTTTGAATCAATGGGTTGCTTGCATCATTTCGAGATAAGAAATGCATTTTCCTATCCCGCAATCACACGGGTTGTGCCGTGCAGCATGATTTTTTACGACACAAAAAAATTTCCCGCATCGTGAAATTTCGACAAGGCGAAAAAAAACCGGCGCGGATGCGCCGGTTGGCTGGATGGGCAGGGCGCCGATCCGCGGGGCGGCCGCGGGGCCGCCCGGGTGTGCTTACGATGCCGAATTGCTGCGGCGCGGGCCGCCGCTGCGTTGACCGTCGCGACGCGGGCCGCCGTCACGGCTGCCGCCCGGCTTGCCGCTCCAGCCGCCGCCATTGCCGCCGCCGTAGCTGCGGCCGTTGCCGTTGCCGCCATAACCGCCGCCCGGCTTGCCGCCGAAACGACGACCGCCGTTACCGCCGCCCGGACGGCCGCGGCCGCCGTTGCCGCCGTTACGCGGGGGCGCCTTGCGCGGCTCGAAACCTTCGATCACGTTGACCGGCAGCGGCGAGCGCACGAAGCGCTCGATGCGCTTGAGCGCGCCTTGCTCGGCGTGGTGCACGAGGCTCACCGCGATACCCGAACGGCCCGCGCGGCCGGTACGGCCAATACGGTGCACGTAGTCTTCCGCGAACTTCGGCAGGTCGTAGTTGAACACGTGCGTGATGCCCGGGATGTCGATGCCGCGTGCCGCGACGTCGGTGGCCACCAGCACGCGCACGCGGCGCTCGCGCAGCGCACGGATCGTGCGGTTACGCGCGCCCTGCGGCAGGTCGCCGTGCAGCGCGGCCGATTCGAAACCTGCGTCGGCAAGACGGCCGGCGAGCTGGTCGGCATCGATCTTGGTCGCCGTGAAGATGATCGCCTGGTCGAGCGCGTCGTCGCGCAGCAGGTGATCGAGCAGGCGATCCTTGTGATCGCGGTCGTCGACGTAATGGACGGTCTGCGCGATGTTCGCGCGCGATTCCAGGCGCTGCTGGATCTCGATGCGCTCGGGGTCCTTCAGCAGGCGGCTCGTCAGCGAACCGATCTTGCCGTCGAGCGTGGCCGAGAACAGCATCGTCTGGCGCGTGTCCGGCGTGGCGTCGACGATCGTTTCGATGTCTTCGATGAAGCCCATGTCGAGCATGCGGTCGGCTTCGTCGAGCACGAGCATCTTCAGTTCGGACAGGTCGATGCGGCCGCGCTCGAGGTGATCGAGCAGGCGGCCCGGCGTGGCAACCAGGATTTCCGGGTTCTTCGCGAGCAGCATCAGCTGCTGGCCGTACGCGACGCCGCCGAGGATGCTGACCGTGCGCAGGCGCTTCAGGTGCTTGCCGTACGTCGAGGCGGCCGTCGTGACCTGCATCGCGAGTTCGCGGGTCGGCGTCAGCACGAGCAGGCCCGGGCGCGCGACGGGTTGCGGGCGGCGCGCGCGGCGGTCGCCCTGGTTCGGTTCACGCGGCGCGCGCGGTTGCTGCGCCTGCGTCTTCTGGAGCTGCGCGAAACGTTCGATCGCGGGCAGCATGAATGCGGCGGTCTTGCCCGAACCGGTCGGGCTCGACACCAGCAGGTCGCGGCCGGCGATGCCGGCCGGAATCGCGCGCTGCTGGACCGGCGTCGGCTTCACGTAGCCGGCGGCCTGCAGCGCGGAGACGATCTCCGGCGACAACCCGAGCGACGCGAAGCTCGGCTCGTCCGACGCCGGTTCGACCGCGGCCGGTGCGGCGGCGTCGTCGAGACCGAGCGCCTGGTCGGCGATCGCGTTGAGCGGGCTGGAGTTGATGCTCGAAGTCATAACAATCCTTGAAACACAGTGGGTGAAACGTCGGCGCCAATCGCGCATACCCAAGTCGTCGGATTCAGCGAGCAAATCGGGAAACGGGTGCAATCCGCCGAACCGTCGGCGGATGAGGCATTAGAAGCTGTTTTGGGTGCGGCGCGCTTCAGGAGCGGGGCCGCCAGCCTAGTTGACGACCGCAAGGGTCGAAGCAGGAGGGGACAGGTTCTAAACCGGATTGGAGCTTAACGCTACGAGGCGTCGGGCCGGAACGGCTTGCGAGCCGAGCGCGGGAGGTGACGCAGGCCGCATTATAAAGAAATTTGCTGCGCTGCGCCACTGATTTGATTGCCGATTGCGGCGGCGTCGATTCCGTCAGGACGCCGTGCCGTTTTTCAGCGATTCGACGAGTTCGATGTACTGCTGCTTCGCCGCATCCTGCGATGTGCCCTTCAGCGCTTCCCAGGCATCGTACTTGTATTTGCCGACGATGTCGGTGAAACCCGGCTTGTCGCCGTGCGCGTCGCCGTCGGTCGCCTGCTTGAAGAGCGCGTACAGGCGCAGCAAGGTCAGGTTGCCCGGCCGTTCCGTCAGTTGCTTGACGTCGATCTGGGCCTGGTCGAATTGGGCGGTGAGTTCGCTCATCGGGTGTCTCCGTAAGGGTTTCAGATCGGCCGATCTTAACAAGCGGACCGTCGCGCGGGGTCGAGCGATCCTTCCAAACCGCCGCCGGCGCCGCCCGTGCGCACAGATCGGGCCCGATCGCCCGTGGGAGCGGGGCGGCGCATTACAATGTCGGCCATGACGCAAACAGTGCTCCTCGCCATCGATACGTCGACCGAATACTGCTCGGTCGCGCTGCTGCGCTCGGCCCACGCCGATGACGCCGTTTCCACCCCGCAAACCTGGGTCCGTCACGAGCCGACGGGCGCCGTGTCGAGCACGCGCGTGCTGCCGGCGATCCAGGAACTCTTCGCCGAATCCGGGCTGACGCTCGCCGATTGCGACGCGATCGCGTTCGGCGCGGGCCCCGGCTCGTTCACCGGCCTGCGGACCGCGACGGGCATTACCCAGGGCCTCGCGTTCGGGGCCGGGCTGCCGGTCGTGCCGATCGGCACGCTGCTCGCGTGCGCCGAGCATGCGCGCCTGCGCGCACCCGGCACGACCCGCGTGCTCGCCGCGCTCGACGCGCGGATGGATGAAGCGTACTGGGCGGATTTCGCGTGGGACGACGGCATCGGCGACTGGCGCACGCTGCAGCCGGCGTCGCTCGACGCACCGGGCGCCGTCGGCGTACCCGACGTGCCGTTCACGCTCGCCGGCAATGCGGCTGCCGCGTTCGGCGCGCAGTTGCCGGCCGCCGCACGGGCGGCCGCGATCGACGGCGACGCGATGCCGCACGCACTGGCGGTCGCGCATGCGGCGCTGCGTGCGTTCCGTGCCGGACGTGCGGTGCCGGCCGACCAGGCCGCGCCCGAGTACGTGCGCGACAAGGTCGCGCAGACGACTGCCGAGCGCATCGCGGCACGGGCCGCGCAGACGGGCGGAGCGAAGGGATGACGGGCGTCCTGCTGAGCGACCGCTATCTGGCGCCGATGACGGACGCCGATCTCGACGAGGTCGTCGCGATCGAGCACGTCGCGTACGAGTTCCCGTGGAGCCGCGGCAACTTCGAGGATTCGTTGCGCAACGGCTATCTGGGCGTATGCCTGCGGCACGTGACGGGGTCGCTCGTCGGCTATTGCGTGCTGATGCCCGTGATCGACGAGATGCATCTGCTGAACCTGTGCGTCGCGCCGGCCGCGCAGCATGCGGGCGCGGGCCTCGCGCTGCTGCGCGAGGCCGTGCGCATTTCGCGCGCGGAGGGGCTCGACGGCGTGCTGCTCGAAGTGCGGCCGTCGAATCCGCGAGCGATCCATCTGTACGAGCGCTTCGGCTTCGTGACGATCGGCCGGCGCAAGAACTACTATCCGGCGAAGCATCGCAGCCGGGAGGACGCGATCGTGATGCGTCTGACGCTGAACAAGGACGAGGGGGACGCGCATGGCATGGGCTGAAGCGGCGCTCGAGGAACTGGGCCTCGCGCAGATCTGGGTGCGGCGCGGGCAGCGCGCGGATGAAGGCGCGGCAGCCGAAGCGCCTGCCGTCGCACCAACCGCGGCGGCCGACGACGGTTCGGCCGTCGCGGTCGAGCGGCCGGTGCGTGCAGCGCATGCGCCGGTGCAGGGCGATGCGCCGACGGCGGTCCCGCGTGGCGCTGCCGAGGGCTTGCCGGCGCGCGAGTCGCGGGCGCCGGCGCACGGTGTCGTCGACGGCGATCGTCCGCGCGCGCAGGCTGCATCGCCCGCATCGACCGATACGATGCCGCCGACGGGCGATGCGCCGCCGGCGGCAGACGACGATTTCGCGTGGTTCGACGCGGCGCCGCCGGGCGAATCCGTGCCCGTGCCGGCCGCCGAATCGCGCCCCGCCGGCGCACCGGTCGCCGCGCTCGACTGGGATGCGCTGGCCGCCCGCGTGGCCGACTGCACGCTGTGCCGTCTGTGCGAGAAGCGGACCAACACCGTGTTCGGCGTCGGCGATCGCGAAGCGGACTGGATGCTGATCGGCGAAGCGCCGGGCGAGAACGAGGACAAGCAGGGCGAGCCGTTCGTCGGCCAGGCCGGCAAGCTGCTCGACAACATGCTGCAGTCGCTGTCGCTCAAGCGCGGCGACAACGTTTACATCGCGAACGTGATCAAGTGCCGGCCGCCCGGCAACCGCAACCCGGAGCCGGACGAAGTCGCGAGCTGCGAGCCGTATCTGCAGCGCCAGGTCGCGCTCGTGAAGCCGAAGCTGATCGTCGCGCTCGGCCGTTTCGCGGCGCAGACGCTGCTGAAGACGGACGCGAGCATCGCGTCGCTGCGCGGCCGCGTGCATGCGTACGAAGGCGTGCCGGTGATCGTCACCTACCACCCGGCCTATCTGTTGCGCAGCCTGCAGGACAAGTCGAAGGCGTGGGCCGACCTGTGCCTCGCGCGCAATACGTTCCGGCGTGCGGAAGGCGCCGACGCGAACGGCCCGGCCGGGCAATGACGAGCGACGCGGCGTTCGCATTCGTCGACACGCTGCATGACGTCGCGGTGCGCGATCTGGGCTGGCTGCTGGCCAGCCCGAGCCTGCTCACCGCGGTACCGGGCGCGCCGCTCGCGTGCCCATGGCCGGATGCGGCGGGCCAAGCGGCCGTCGAGGCGTGGCTCGCCGCGCTCGATGCGCAGCCGGGGCCGCTGCATCGCGCGCTCGACGGATTTCGGCCCACCCGGCTGGGCCGCTACGCCGAATGCCTGCTCGAGTACTTCCTGACGCACGGGCCGTCGCTGCGGCTCGTCGCGGCCAATCTGCCACTGCGCAGCAACGGCCGCACGCTCGGCGAAGTCGATTTTCTCGTCGATGCGCCGGACGGCCGGCGCCTGCACTGGGAACTCGCGGTGAAGTGTTATCTGTGCGCGCCGGTCCGCGACGGCGCGTCGCTCGCCGATTTCGTCGGCCCCAATCTCGTCGACCGGTTCGATCGCAAGCGCAGCCGGCTGCTCGACCATCAGTTGCGGCTCGGCGAACACGACGGCTTTGCCCGGCTCGGCTACGGCGCGCCGTCCGATGCGCAGATGTTCATCAAGGGCTGGCTGTTCCATCCGCACGGTGCGCCGGTGCCGCCGGTGTCCGCCGAAATCGCGCCGGATCACCCGCGCGGTTTCTGGCTGACGCACGCGCAGTGGCCGGCGTGGGCGGCCGCGCAGCGGGACGGCGCGGCATGGAGCGTGTTGCCGAGACTGGCGTGGCTGGCGCCGCGGCGGGCTGCCGCCGACGCGGGTTTCGCGCCCGAGCCGCTGGCGCGCGCGCTGGCGTTGCCGCCCGTGCTGGCGACGCGCCAAGCGCCTGATCTGATCGCGGTCCATGAGAAGGGTAGTGACGGCACGTGGCGCGAGACGGCGCGCGGTTTCGTCGTGCCCGACGACTGGCCGGTGCGCGCGCAGGCGTTCGCGGCGCAGGATCACTGACCCCGCGTCAGCGGGCGCTCACCACCAGCGATGAAAGTGATGGACCGGGCCGACGCCGTGGCCGACGTCGAGGTGGCCGCTCGCGGCGATCGCACCGGTCAGGTAGGTCTTTGCTTCGCGTACCGCGCTTTCGAGGTCGGGCTGCTGCGGCAGCAGCGCGGCGATCGCCGACGACAGCGTGCAGCCGGTGCCGTGCGTATTGCTGACCGGCACGCGCGCGCCGTCGAGCCGCACGGTGCGCGTCGCTTCGACGAGCCAGTCGGGGCTGGCGGACGCGTCGGGCAGGTGGCCGCCCTTCATCAGCACCGCGCGGGCGCCCGTCTGCAGCAACGCGCGGCCTTGCCGCACCATCTCGTCTTCGGTGGTGGCGGGTGCGTCGTTCAGCAGCGCGGCCGCTTCGGGCAGGTTCGGCGTGACGACCGTCGCGAGCGGCAGCAGCGTGTCGCGCAGCGCGTCGACGGCATCGGGTGCGAGCAGCGCGTGGGCGCTCTTCGAGATCATCACCGTGTCGAGCACGACGAAGCGCGGCGCGTAACGGCGCAGCGCGTCGGCCACCGCCTGCACGATCGTTGCGTTCGCGAGCATCCCGATCTTGACCGCATCGATGCGGATGTCGCCGAACACCGCGTCGAGCTGCGCGGTCACGAACGCGGCGTCCGGCGCATGCACGCCCGTCACGCCGCGCGTGTTCTGCGCGGTCAGCGCGGTGATCACGCTCGCGCCGTACGCGCCGAGCGCGGAGAACGTCTTCAGGTCGGCCTGAATGCCTGCGCCGCCGCCCGAATCGGAGCCGGCGATCGTCAGGATGTTGGGTATCGGGTGCGTCATGAGGGCAACGCGCCGGTTCGAGGCCCGGCGCCGGCGGACGGAAACGGAGAGTGTAGCGTCAGTGCCGCGATTCGCCGATCAGCGCGACCGAGTCGAACTGACGCTGGTTCGCCTGGTGGCGGCGCATCACGAGCCACATCGTCAGGCACACGAACGTGCCGAACAGCACGATCACGACGCCGACCGGCACGTCGAGCCACACGAGCACCGCGTACAGGCACAGCATCACGAGCACCGACAGGTTCTCGTTGAAGTTCTGCACCGCGATCGAGTGGCCGGCCGACAGCAGCACGTGGCCGCGATGCTGCAGCAGCGCGTTCATCGGCACGACGAAGTAGCCGGACAGCGCGCCGACGCCGATCAGGAAGATGTAGGCGACGATCAGGTAGAACGGCAGGCGCAGATGGCCGAAGTGCACGGCCCAGTGCGACGGGAACAGGTCGCGCGTGTAGAACGCCATCAGCATCACCGCGATGCCCATGACGATGCCGACGGGCAGCACGGTCAGCGACTTCTTCAGCGGAATCCGGGCGGCCGCGGCGATCGCGCCGGCCGCGACGCCGACCGCGACCACGGCCTGCAGGATCGCGCCTTCGGACAGCGACATGTTGAGCGACACCTCGGCCCACTTCAGCACGATGAACTGCAGCGTCGCACCCGCGCCCCAGAACAGCGTGGTGACCGCCAGCGAAATCTGGCCGAGCTTGTCGCGCCAGAGCACCATGAAGCAGTCGGCGAAATCGGTGAGCAGCTTGACCGGGCCGCGTTCCTGCTTCGGGTAGCGGGCGCCGGTGTCGGGAATGCGCAGGTTGAACAGCGCGGCGACCACGTAGATGGCCATGATGATCGCCATCGCGGCTTCGGCCGGCGTGCCGATCCAGGCGGGCGTGTGCGCGATCACGTGCGACGCGATGTGCGGGCTGATCAGCGCGCCGCCGAGCACGGTGCCGAGGATGATCGAGCTGACGGTCGTGCCTTCGATCCAGCCGTTCGCGGCGACCAGCCGGTCGGCCGGCAGCAGCTCGGTGAGAATTCCGTATTTGGCGGGCGAGTAGGCCGCCGCGCCGAACCCGACGATCCCGTACGCGATCAGCGGGTGGGCGCCGAACAGCATGATCAGGCAGCCGATCACCTTGATCGAGTTGGTGATGAACATCACGCGGCCCTTCGGGCGCGAATCCGCGAAGGCACCGACATACGCCGCCAACACCACATACGACAACACGAAGAACAGCTTCAGCAGCGGTGTCATCCAGTTGGGGGCGTGGAGGTCTTTCAGCAGGGCGATGGCGGCGATGAGAAGCGCATTGTCGGCCAGCGACGAGAAAAACTGCGCGGCCATGATGGTGTAAAAACCTTTTTTCATCTGATGCGATGCTTTCGTCGCTGCGGCAGGGCCGCGTAGGCCGCCTGGTATGCGATCGGCTTATTCCGTTCGAAATGGGTTGTGCGCACGGCTTTATAACATGAAAATACGCGAATTCGGACTAGCAAGATTCCCCGATCGTTCCGCAAATTGTCGGCTTCGGTGCTCAAAAGGCGCGGTAAGCTGATGATTCGCAAGCGTCTTTACGTAAATTTCCCATGCCGCGCCCGATCTCCGCCACCATCCACACCGCCGCTCTCGCGAACAATCTCTCCGTCGTCCGCCGCTTTGCCGGCCCGTCCAAGGTCTGGGCGGTCGTCAAGGCCAACGCGTACGGCCACGGTCTCGCCCGCGTGTTTCCGGGCCTGCGCGGCACCGACGGCTTCGGCCTGCTCGACCTCGACGAGGCCGTGAAGCTGCGCGAGCTCGGCTGGGCCGGCCCGATCCTGCTGCTCGAAGGCTTCTTCCGCTCGACCGACATCGACGTGATCGACCGCTACAGCCTGACCACGACCGTCCACAACGACGAGCAGATGCGGATGCTGGAAACGGCGCGGCTGTCGAAGCCCGTCAACGTGCAGCTCAAGATGAACAGCGGGATGAACCGGCTCGGTTACGTGCCGGAGAAATACCGCGCCGCGTGGGAGCGCGCCCGCGCGTGCCCCGGCATCGGCCAGATCACGTTGATGACCCATTTTTCGGACGCGGACAACGAGCGCGGCGTCGCCGAGCAGCTCGCGACGTTCGAGCGCGGCGCGGAAAACATCGCCGGCGCGCGCAGCCTCGCGAATTCGGCGGCCGTGCTGTGGCATCCGGATACGCACTTCGACTGGGTGCGGCCGGGGATCGTCCTGTATGGCGCGTCGCCGTCCGGGCTGTCGTCCGATATCGCGGATACCGGGCTGAAGCCGGCGATGACGCTCGCGTCCGAGCTGATCGCGGTGCAGACGATCGCGAAGGGCCAGGCGATCGGCTATGGCTCGACGTTTTCCGCGCAGGCGCCGATGCGGATCGGCGTGGTCGCGTGCGGTTACGCGGACGGCTATCCGCGCGTTGCGCCGGAAGGCACGCCCGTGATCGTCGACGGCATCCGTACGCGGATCGTCGGTCGCGTGTCGATGGACATGATCACCGTCGACCTGACGCCGTGCCCGCAGGCCGGCGTCGGCGCGCGGGTCGAACTGTGGGGCAACGCGCTGCCGATCGACGACGTCGCGCGCCATTGCGGGACGATCGGCTACGAGCTGATGTGCGCGGTCGCCGGCCGCGTGCCGGTGCGAGCGGAATAAGGGCGTCGCGCGTGGCCAAACAGAAAACCGTTTACGTCTGCAGCGAGTGCGGCGGACAGACCCCGAAGTGGCAGGGGCAGTGCCCGTCGTGCCAGGCCTGGAACACCCTCGTCGAATCGGTCGCCGAGTCGCCGGCCGCCCATCGGTTCCAGTCGCTCGCGAAGCGGGCGCCGGTGCAGCGGCTCGCCGACATCGAGGCCGCCGACGTCCCGCGCTTCTCCACCGGCATCGGCGAATTCGACCGCGTGCTGGGCGGCGGGCTGGTGCCGGGCGGCGTCGTGCTGATCGGCGGCGATCCGGGCATCGGCAAGTCGACGCTGCTGCTGCAGTCGCTCGCGGATATCGCGAGCGAGCGGCGCGCGCTCTATATCAGTGGCGAGGAATCGGCCGCGCAGATCGCATTGCGCGCGCAACGGCTCGCATTGCTCGACGGCGGCGCACCGGCTGCCGAACTGAAGCTGCTCGCCGAGATCCAGCTCGAGAAGATCCAGGCCGCGATCGATACGGAGCGGCCGGACGTGGCCGTCATCGACTCGATCCAGACCGTCTATTCGGACGCGCTCACGTCGGCGCCCGGCTCGGTCGCGCAGGTGCGCGAATGCGCGGCGCAGCTCACGCGCATCGCGAAACAGTCGGGCACCGCGATCATCATGGTCGGGCACGTGACGAAGGAGGGCAACCTGGCCGGCCCGCGCGTGCTCGAGCACATCGTCGACACGGTGCTGTACTTCGAAGGCGACACGCACTCGTCGTTCCGGCTCGTGCGCGCGTTCAAGAACCGCTTCGGCGCGGTCAACGAGCTCGGCGTGTTCGCGATGACCGAGCGCGGGCTGCGCGGCGTAGCCAACCCCTCCGCGCTGTTCCTGTCGCAGCACGAGCAGGTCGTACCCGGGTCGTGCGTGCTCGTCACGCAGGAAGGCACGCGCCCGCTGCTCGTCGAAATCCAGGCGCTGGTCGATACCGCGCACGTGCCGAACCCGCGCCGGCTCGCGGTCGGCCTCGAACAGAACCGGCTCGCGATGCTGCTCGCGGTGCTGCACCGCCACGCGGGCATCGCGGCCTTCGATCAGGATGTGTTCCTCAATGCGGTGGGCGGCGTGAAGATCACCGAGCCGGCCGCCGACCTCGCGGTGCTGCTGGCGATTCACTCGTCGATGCGCAACAAGGCGCTGCCGAAAGGGCTGATCGTGTTCGGCGAGGTGGGGCTGGCGGGCGAGATCCGGCCGTCCCCGCGCGGGCAGGAACGGCTGCGCGAAGCGGCGAAGCTCGGCTTCACGTCCGCGCTGATTCCGAAGGCGAATGCGCCGAAACAGCCGATCGAAGGGCTGAACGTGATGGCCGTCGAGCGGCTCGAGCAGGCGATCGACCGCGTGCGCGATCTTGAATGAGCGGCGCGGGCCCGCGCGCGGACCGTACATCGCCCGGCGATCTGTCGCGTAATTCGCTGTAAAGAATATGTAGGCTGCTGTAACCCGCCGGACATCGCTTTTCCCTATCCTTTGCCGGATTGTCGAACCGCGCAATGCGAAGGGAACCTATGTTGAAATCGTACGGGGAAGCGCCTGGCGGACGCCTTTACAACCTGCGCGGCTGCCGCGTGTCGGAGCCGATTCGCCAGCCGTGGGGCGGCGGATGCCGGATCGTCGAATGGATCGACGAAGAAGGGCGCCTGGCGCGCAAGGTCGTATCCGAGGATGTGACGGAAGCGGAAGTCGCCGCGGCGATCCGCCGGCCGATCAAAGGGCGCCGGCACCTGATGGGCGACGACGAGCAGATGCCGCGCGACACGCTGCCGCGCCGCTGAGCGGCTCGCGCGGCCGGCCGACGGGCCGGGCAACTACGTCAAACGCAATGAAAACGAGGCCGGGCCAGCGCGCCCGGCCTCATCGTTTCCGGATGCGGCGCGGCCCGGCGGATTCGTGGGGCGGTGACGTCCCGACGCGCTGCACCACCGATGAAGCGATCATCGGCTGATGGCGCGCCGGCGGCCGCGCTCAGCCGATCTGCTCGAGTTCTTCCTGCACGGCGAGCCAGTCCGCCTCGACCGTCTCGAGCCGGGTGTTGACCTCGCCGAGCTTGCGAATCGCCTCGGTCAGCTCCGTCTTGCGCGCGGCCTCGTAGCTGGCCGGATCGGCGACGAACGCATCGAGGCGCGCCTTCTCCGCGTGCAGCGTTTCCATTTCCTTTTCGAGCTTCGTGATGCGGTTCTGCAGCGGCTTCTTCAACTGCGACAGCCGCTGGCGTTCCTCGGCCGCCTGGCGCTTCTGATCCTTGCGGTTGACGCCCGGATCGGCGCCCGCGGCGGCCGCGCTGTCGGCCTTGGCGGCCGCGCGCTGCTCGGCCGCGTGCTGCAGCAGCCAGTCGCGGTAGTCGTCGAGGTCGCCGTCGAACGGCTGCAGCCGGTGCTTCGCGACCAGCATGAACTGGTCGGTCGTCGCGCGCAGCAGGTGGCGATCGTGCGACACGAGGATCAGCGTGCCTTCGAACTGCGCGAGTGCCATCGTCAGTGCGTGGCGCGTTTCGAGGTCGAGGTGGTTCGTCGGTTCGTCGAGCAGCAGCAGGTTCGGCTTCTGCCAGATGATCAGCGCCAGCGCGAGGCGGGCTTTTTCGCCGCCCGAGAACGGCCCGACCGGGCTCGTCGCCATGTCGCCCGAGAAATTGAAGCCGCCGAGGAAGTCGCGCAATTCCTGCTCGCGCGTGTCGGGCGCGAGCCGCGCCAGATGCGCGAGCGGCGAGTCGTCCTCGCGCAGCGTTTCGAGCTGGTGCTGCGCGAAATAGCCGATCGTCAGCCCCTTGCCGTCGCGCACGTGCCCCGACAGCGGTGCGAGCGTGCCGGCCAGCGTCTTGATCAGCGTCGACTTGCCCTGGCCGTTCGCGCCCAACAGGCCGATGCGCTGGCCGTTCTGGATCGACAGCGCGACGCGCTCGACGATCGGGATGTCCGTTCCGTCGTCGGCATGGTAGCCGCAGCGGACGTCCTCCATCACCATCATCGGGTTCGGCGCGGCATCGGGCGTGCGGAATTCGAACGTGAACGGCGACGCGATGTGCGCGGGCGCGATCAGCTCCATCTTCTCGAGCGCCTTCATCCGGCTTTGCGCCTGCTTGGCCTTGGTCGCCTTGGCCTTGAAGCGGTCGACGAAGCTCTGCAGGTGCTCGATCGTCTTCTGCTGCTTTTCGTACGCGCTTTGCTGCAGCGCCAGTTGCTGCGCGCGCAGCACTTCGAACTGCGAGTAGTTGCCGCCGTAGCGCTTCACCTGGCGGTTTTCCAGATGCAGCGTGACGTTGCAGATCGAATCGAGGAATTCGCGGTCGTGCGAAATCACGACGAGCGTGCCGGGGTAGCGATGCAGCCAGTCTTCGAGCCAGACGATCGCATCGAGGTCGAGGTGGTTCGTCGGTTCGTCGAGCAGCAGCAGGTCGGAGCGGCACATCAGCGCCTGCGCGAGGTTCAGCCGCATGCGCCAGCCGCCGGAGAAGCTCGCGACGGATTCGCGCGTCTGCGCGAGCGTGAAGCCGAGGCCGAGCAGCAGCGCTTCGGCGCGGGCCGGCGCGGTGTAGCCGTCGGCATCGGCGAACGCCGCGTGCGCGTCGGCTTCGGCGGCGCCGTCATGCGCGGCCGATGCGGCGGCGATGCGGGCCTCGATCTCGCGCAGCGCGGTATCGCCGTCGAGCGTGTAGTCGAGCGCCGAGCGGTCGACCGCGGGCGTTTCCTGCGACACGTGGGCGATCCGCCACGACGGCGGCATCGAGAAATCGCCGGCGTCCGAGTGCAGCTCGCCGCGCAGGACGGAAAACAGCGTCGACTTGCCGGCGCCGTTCGCGCCGATCAGGCCGGCTTTCTCGCCGGGATTGAGCACGAACGAGGTCGACTCGAACAGCGGCTTCGTGCCGCGCGCAAGGCTGAACTGATTGAAACGGATCACGGCGGAAATGGCTGGCCAAAACCGCTATTCTAGACTGCGCGCCGGTCGCGCCGGGCATCGGCCGTCCGGCGGATGCCGCAACGGCGCAATTTCGCCTAGACTCCACGTCGATCCGGTTTCGTAAAAGGAGTGCCCGATGTCCACCCTGTATTCGTTCAGCGCAGAGACGCTCGCCGGTGCGCCGGTATCGCTCGACACGTATCGCGGCAAGGTGCTGCTGATCGTCAATACCGCGAGCGAGTGCGGTTTCACGCCGCAGTACGCGGGTCTGCAGAAGCTGTACGACCAGTACGCGGCGCGCGGTTTCTTCGTGCTCGGCTTCCCGTGCAACCAGTTCGGCAAGCAGGAGCCGGGGGACGCCGCGCAGATCGGCGCGTTCTGCGAACGCAACTACGGCGTCACGTTTCCGATGTTCGCGAAGATCGACGTGAAGGGCGACCATGCGCATCCGCTGTATCGTTATCTGACCGACGCGGCGCCCGGCATTCTCGGCCTCAAGGCGATCAAGTGGAATTTCACGAAATTCCTGATCGACCGCGAAGGGCGGATCGTCAAGCGCTACGCGCCGTCTACCAAGCCCGACGAAATCGCCGCGGACATCGACAAGCTGCTGTGACGGCGCGGGGCGGCGTGCGCCGCGCCGATGCGGATCGTGCGGGGGCGGCTCGCGCTGGCCGTCAAAGGATCGGCGCGAACAGCCGCGCGACGTGCATCGCGATGCGCCGCCAGGCGGGCGACTGCCGGTATTCGTCCGCATCGACCTCGTAGGCCTGCGCGAAGTCGGCATCGAGCATCGCCTCCACTTCGTGGGCGAACGCGCGGTCGACGGTCATGACCATGACCTCGAAATTGAGGCGGAACGAGCGGTTGTCGAGATTCGCGCTGCCGATCGCCGCCGCGATGCGGTCGATCAGCACGACTTTCTGGTGCAGGAAGCCGGGCCGGTAGCGGAACACCTTCACGCCGGCATCGACGAGGTCGCGCGCGTAGAGCTTCGACGCCTCGAACACGACGTAGTGATCGCGCCGGCTCGGGATCAGGATGCGCACGTCGACGCCGCGCATCACGGCGAGCTTCAGCGCGGAAACCACGGCTTCGTCCGGAACCAGGTACGGCGTGGTGATCCAGACCCGCTCGCGGGCGGCATTGATCGATTCGACGAAGAACAGCGAGCCGGTTTCCTGCTTGTCGGCCGGCCCCATCGGCACCGCGAGGCAGTGCATGCCGTCGCCGGGCTGCGCGGGCGGCGGTAGCGCGATCGGCGGCAGCTTCTGCGTCGCCCAGTGCCAGTCTTCGGCGAACACGTACTGGATGCTCGCCACCACGGGGCCGCGTATCTCGATGTGGGTGTCGCGCCATGGCGACAGGCGCGGCTTCGCGCCGAGATATTCGACACCGACGTTGTGGCCGCCGACGAACGCGCGATTGCCGTCGACGACGACGATCTTGCGATGGTTGCGGAAGTTCAGCTGGAAGCGGTTGACGAATTTCCGGTTGGTCGCGAACGGATGGACCTCGACGCCGCCCCGGCGCAATGCGTCGACGTAGCTGTGCGGCAGGTCGAAGCTGCCGATGCTGTCGTACAGCAGGCAGCAGCGCACGCCGGCCGCCGCGCGAGCAAGCAGCGCATCGCGCATCATCCGGCCGAGCGCATCGTCGCGCACGATGAAGAACTGGACGAGCACGTAGTCGCGCGCGGCGTCGATCGCCGACAGGATGGCGGAGAACGTCGCGTCGCCGTTCACGAGCGTGCGCACCGAATTGCCCCCGAGGAACGGCATGCCGCCGAGCCGCGTGAGCGCGAGTACGGCAGCTTGGCCGAGTGCGTCGGCGGCGGGCCCGTCGGTCGCGTCGGTGGTGCGCCACGGCGAGCGCGGTGTGTGCGTGCGCAACATTTCCAGCTCGTGGCGCCGGGCGTCGACGTAGCCGGAGAATTTGCTGCGGCCGAGGAACAGGTACGGGACGAGCGTCAGGTACGGCATGGCCGTGAGCGAGACGGCCCACGCGATCGCGCCTTGCGACGTACGCGTGTTCATGATTGCGTGGCACGCCGCGACGATCCCGAGCACGTGGACGGTCAGGATCAGGGTGCCGAGATGTAGCCAGTCGAGGGTCATGGGCGCGCAAAGGACTCCCGAGCGGACTCCCGAGGGGATTCCGCAGGTCGTGCGGCCGGGCGGCCGCCTACGCGCATCTTACCCAACCGTGCAACGCAGTGGTGCGCCGCACGGCGGGCGGGCGGGGAACGCTCAGGCCTTGCGCGGCAGGTCCGACGCCTGGATCAGGAACACGGCGTCGTCGCCCGCGCTGGTGGGCAGCCACGTGAGCTCGAGGCCGCCGAATGCCGCTTCGACGTGCTCGCGCTCGTTGCCGATCTCGACGACGAGCACGCCGTCGTCATGCAGCCAGCGGTGCGCTTCGGCGACGATACGTCGCACGATGTCCATCCCGTCGTCGCCGCCGGCGAGCGCCATCTCCGGCTCGTGCCGGTATTCGGGCGGCAGCGCGGCCATCGACGCGGCGTTCACGTACGGCGGGTTCGTCAGGATCACGTCGTAGCGCGAGTCGGGGTCGGTGCGGAACGCGGGCAACGGTGCGTACAGGTCGCCGCGATGCAGCCCGATGCGGTCTTCGAGGCCGTAGTCGCGCACGTTGATTGCCGCGACTTCGAGCGCCTTGTCCGACAGGTCGACCGCGTCGATCTCGGCGTTCGGGAACGCGCTCGCCGCGAGGATCGCGAGGCAGCCGGAGCCGGTGCACAGTTCGAGCACCGCGCCGACCTGCTCGGGGTCGGCGACATACGGTTGCAGTCCGTCGTCGAGCAGTTCACCGATGAACGAGCGCGGCACGATCACGCGTTCGTCGACATAGAAGCGGTGGCCGTGCATCCACGCTTCATGCGTGAGGTACGCGGCCGGCACGCGGTCGGTCGCGCGTCGTTCGATCACCGCGAGCACGGCCGCGATTTCGTCGGGCAACAGGCGCGCGTCGAGGAACGGCTCGAGCGTGTCGAGCGGCAAATCGAGCGTATGCAGCACGAGGTAGGCCGCTTCGTCGTACGCGTTGTCGGAACCGTGGCCGAACGCGAGCTTCGCTTTCGAGAAGCGCGTGACCGCGTAGCGCAGCAGGTCGCGGACTGTGGCAAAAGGTGTCGTCATGCGAGGCTCCGTCAGGCGATCAGTTGTTCGAGCACGCGTCGGTACACGTTCTTCAGCGGGTCGACGAAGCGCACCTCGATGTGCTCGTCGATCTTGTGGATGCTGCCGTTCGGCGGGCCGAATTCGATCACCTGCGGGCAGATGCGCGCGATGAAGCGGCCGTCCGACGTACCGCCCGTTGTCGACAGCTCGGTCGTGATGCCGGTTTCGGTGCGGATCGCGTGTTCCAGCGCGCCCGACAGTTCGCCGCGCGGCGTGAGGAACGGCAGGCCGCTCACCGACCACTTCAGCGTGTATTCGAGGCCGTGCTTGTCGAGGATCGCGTGCACGCGGGCCTGCAGGCCTTCGACGGTGCTCGCGGTCGAGAAGCGGAAGTTGAACAGCAGGTCGGCGTGGCCGGGGATCACGTTGGTCGCGCCGGTGCCGGCGTGCAGGTTCGACACCTGCCAGGTGGTCGGCGGGAAGTATTCGTTGCCGGCGTCCCATTGCTCGGCGGCGAGCTCGGCGAGCGCCGGCGCGAGCAGGTGGATCGGGTTCTTCGCGAGGTGCGGATACGCGATGTGGCCCTGCACGCCCTTGACGACCAGTTCGCCGGACATCGACCCGCGGCGGCCGTTCTTGACGACGTCGCCGAGCTCGGTGGTCGACGTCGGCTCGCCGACGATGCAGTAGTCGAGGCGTTCGCCGCGTGCCTGCAGCAGTTCGACGACCTTCACGGTGCCGTCGGTGGCCGGGCCTTCCTCGTCGCTCGTGATCAGGAACGCGATCGCGCCGCGATGGTCGGGATGGGCCGCGACGAATTCCTCGGACGCGACGACGAACGCCGCGAGCGACGTCTTCATGTCGGCCGCGCCGCGGCCGTACAGCTTGCCGTCGCGATGGGCGGGGATGAACGGCGGCGAGGTCCACTGTTCGAGCGGGCCGGTCGGCACGACGTCGGTGTGGCCCGCGAACGCGAGCAGCTTGCCGTCGCGGCCATCGGTGCCGCGCTTGACGGCCCACAGGTTGGTCACGCCGTGCGACGCGATGGTCTCGCATTCGAAGCCGAGCGCGGCGAGGCGCTCGGTC
Organism: Burkholderia sp. EMB26; assembly: GCF_024730645.1. Lineage (NCBI taxonomy): Bacteria > Pseudomonadati > Pseudomonadota > Betaproteobacteria > Burkholderiales > Burkholderiaceae > Burkholderia > Burkholderia sp. EMB26. Next base: position 2,292,545 of record NZ_CP078070.1, on the reverse strand, counting down.
ATGATCTGCTGGCAGTGCTGGTCGTCGGGCGTCACGGACGCGCGGGCGATCAGCTGTTCGGTAAGGGCTAGGGTGGCGGACATGGTTCGGACCACTTTCGATAAAAAATGCCGGCGCGGTGGCCGGCAGCGACAGGGCGGCGCCCGTGGGCGCAGCGCGGGCAACCCTATGCGGTAAACAGCGCCGCGTATTGATCGGCCACGAAGCCGAGCGATTTCACGCGGCCGTTGACGACGAGCACGGGGCGCTTGATGACCGACGGCTTGTGGATCATCAGTGCGACCGCGCCGGTCTTCGTTTCGGCAGCCGCCTTCATCGCGTCGTCCAGGCCGCGCCACGTGGTGCCGCGCTTGTTCACGAGCGCGTCGAGCGACACGTCCTTCAGCCAGTCTTCGATCAGCGGCGCGCTGACGCCGAGCTTCTTGAAATCGTGGAACTCGAATTCGACGCCGTGATCGTCGAGCCACACGCGGGCCTTCTTCACGGTGTCGCAGTTCGGAATGCCGTAGACGACCACGGTGTGCGGCTTCGCCATCAGTCGCCTCGCAGCAGCTCGTTCAGGCCGACCTTCGCACGCGTCTTCGCGTCGACCTTCTTGACGATCACCGCGCAGTACAGGCTGTGCGAGCCGTCCTTCGACGGCAGGTTGCCGGCGACGACGACCGAGCCGGCCGGGATGCGGCCGTAGCTGACTTCGCCCGTCTCGCGATCGTAGATCTTCGTGCTCTGGCCGAGGTACACGCCCATCGAGATCACCGAGTTTTCCTCGACGATCACGCCTTCGACGACTTCCGAGCGCGCGCCGATGAAGCAGTTGTCCTCGATGATGACCGGGTTCGCCTGCAGCGGCTCGAGCACGCCGCCGATGCCGACGCCGCCCGACAGGTGCACGTTCTTGCCGATCTGCGCGCACGAACCGACCGTGGCCCACGTGTCGACCATCGTGCCTTCGTCGACGTACGCGCCGATGTTGGTGTACGACGGCATCAGCACGACGTTCTTCGCGATGAACGAGCCGCGGCGCGCGATGGCCGGCGGGACGACGCGGAAGCCGCCCGCGGCGAAGTCTTCGGCCGTGTAGTTCGCGAACTTCGACGGCACCTTGTCGTAGAACTGCGAGTAGCCGCCGGCCGGCATCGGCGCGTTGTCCTCCAGGCGGAACGACAGCAGCACGGCCTTCTTCAGCCACTGGTGGACCGTCCAGTTGCCGTCGATTTTCTCGGCGACGCGCAGGGCGCCCTTGTCGAGCTGCTCGATCGCGTGAGCGACGGCTTCGCGGACGTCGGCGGGCGCGGCCTTCGGCGACAGCTCGGCGCGGTTTTCCCAGGCGGTATCGATGATTTGCTGAAGTTGTTGCGACATGTTCGTTTTCGCAGGAGATGGATGGAATTGATCGGGATGGACGTCTTACCGCGCGAGAGCGCGGCAGAAATCGACGATGCGTTGCGCGCCCTCGACGCATTCGGGGGTGCCCGCGACGAGCGCGATCCGGATGAAATCGCGGCCCGGGTTCGTGCCGTGCGCATCGCGCGCCAGGTACGAGCCGGGCAGAACCGTCACATTATAGTCGGCGTACAGGCGGCGGGCGAACTCGGTGTCCGACAGGCCGGTGCGCGACACGTTGGCCCACAGGTAGAACGCGGCGTCGGGCAGCTTCACGTCGATCACGTCGGCGAGCATCGGTGTGACCGTATTGAATTTCTGCAGGTACAGCGCGCGGTTCTCGCGCACGTGCGCCTCGTCGTTCCACGCGGCGATGCTCGCGTGCTGCCAGACCGGCGACAGCGCGGCGCCGTGGTACGTGCGGTACAGCAGGAATTGCTTCAGCAGCGCGGCGTCGCCGGCGACGAAGCCCGAACGCATGCCCGGCACGTTCGAGCGCTTCGACAGGCTCGACAGCATCACGAGCCGCTCGAAGCCGCGGCCGAGGCGGTGCGCGGCCTCGAGGCCGCCGAGCGGCGGCGCCGCTTCATCGAAATAGATTTCCGAATAGCACTCGTCGGACGCGATCACGAAACCGTGGCGGTCGGACAGCGCGAACAGCTCGCGCCAGTCGTCGAGCGTCAGCACGGCGCCCGTCGGGTTGCCGGGCGAGCACACGTACAGCAGCTGCGTGCGCGCCCAGACTTCATCGGGCACGGCCGCGTAGTCGCACGCGAAGTTGCGGGCCGGGTCGCTGTTCGCGAAATAGGGTTCGGCGCCGGCCAGCAGCGCCGCGCCTTCGTAAATTTGATAGAAAGGATTCGGACAGAGTACGATCGCCTTCTTGCCGTCCGCGGCCGGGCGCGCGTCGATCACCGTCTGCGCGAGCGAGAACAGCGCCTCTCGGGAGCCCGACACCGGCAGCACCTGCGTGGCCGGATCGACCGCCGGCAGCCCGTAGCGGCGCTCGAGCCAGTGCGCGATCGACGTGCGCAGCGCGTCCGAGCCGGCGGTGGCCGGGTACGACGCGAGGCCGTCGAGCGCGGCCACCACGGCGTCGCGGATCAGCGCCGGCGTCGCGTGTTTGGGCTCGCCGATGCCGAAGCTGATCGGTTTGAGGTCGCCGGAAGGCGTCACGTCCTTGAACAGGGCGCGCAGCTTTTCGAAGGGATAGGGCTGGAGCGAGTCGAGTCGAGGGTTCACGGGCGAAGCGGCCATCGCGGCCGGTTGGAGCGAAAGAAGCGGCGGGCGCGCCGCGCGGCTGCGAACGGGCGCGTCGGGCGCGCGGGTCGCAGCGGACGATTATAGCGTGACGGAATGCGGTCACGGCCTGCCGGAACGGCGGCCGGGCCGGTCGAATAAAGGGTATCGAACCAAATGAACAACGCGGTACGCGGCAGTCTGCCGACGCTGGCCATCCTGATCGGCGCGTCGGTATGGGGCCTGATCTGGTATCCGCTGCGGATCCTCGCGTCGCTCGGCGTGACGGGCACGCTGGCGAGCGCGCTGACGAGCCTCGTCGCGTTCCTGTTCGTGATCGTCGCGCGCCACCGCACGATCGCGACGCTGCGCTGGCACTGGGTGCTGCCGGGCATCGCGGTGACGGCCGGCGTGACGAACCTCGGGTTCGTATGGGGCACGATCCACGGCGAGGTGCTGCGGGTGATGCTGCTGTTCTACCTGACCCCGGCCTGGACCGCGATCTACGCGCACTTCCTGCTGCGCGAACGGCTGACCTGGGCCGGCGCGGGGCTGGCGGCGCTGTCGATCGGCGGCGCGATGCTGATGCTGTGGTCGCCGAAGCTCGGCTTGCCGCTGCCGGCCAACCCGGCCGAATGGGCCGGTCTCGCCGCCGGGCTGAGCTTCGCGATGAGCAACGTGCTCGTGATCAAGGCGAGCCGCGAGCTGCCCGAGATGCGCGCGGAAATGCGCACTGCGACGCTGTTCGGCGGCGCGGCGGTGTTCGGCGCGATCGCGTCGCTGTTCGAAGGGCTGCCGGCCGTGCCGGCGAGCGGCCAGCTCGGCGTGGCCGCGCTGATCATCGCCGCGATCGGCGTGACGATGGCGTCGAACAACCTGCTCGTCCAGTACGGCCTCGCGCGCGTGCCGGCGAACCGCGCGTCGATCATCATGCTGTTCGAGATCGTGATCACCGCGCTGTCGGCGTGGGTGTTCGCGAACGAGTTGCCGACCGCGCGCGAGTGGGCGGGCGGCGCGTGCATCGTGCTGGCGACGCTGCTGTCGAGCCGGGTCCATCGTGCCGCGCCGGCACCGGGCAAACCCGGCGACGGTCGGGACGGCGCACGCGCGATGGTATGATGGAAGCCGTTTGCGGGGCCAACGCGGGATGCGCGCGGCCCCGTTTTTGAATTCCGGGGCGCGTGGCGCGCAGGGGCTCTCCGGCCCCGCGCCGTGCGGCCCCGTCCGTTTCACACCTTCTTCACATCCGATACCGCCGTGCGTCTGAGCTCGATCAAACTCGCTGGCTTCAAATCCTTCGTCGATCCCACGCATTTCCAGGTTCCGGGCCAGCTCGTCGGCGTGGTCGGCCCGAACGGATGCGGCAAGTCCAACATCATCGATGCCGTGCGCTGGGTGCTCGGCGAGTCGCGCGCGTCCGAGCTGCGCGGCGAATCGATGCAGGACGTGATCTTCAACGGTTCGACCGCCCGCAAGCCCGGCAGCCGGGCCAGCGTCGAACTGATCTTCGACAACTCCGACGGCCGCGCGGCCGGGCAGTGGGGCCAGTACGGCGAGATCGCCGTCAAGCGCGTGCTGACGCGCGACGGCACGTCGAGCTACTACATCAACAACCTGCCGGCGCGCCGCCGCGACATCCAGGACATCTTCCTCGGCACCGGCCTCGGCCCGCGTGCGTACGCGATCATCGGGCAGGGCATGATCGCGCGGATCATCGAGGCGAAGCCCGAAGAGCTGCGCGTGTTCCTCGAGGAGGCCGCCGGCGTGTCGAAGTACAAGGAACGCCGCCGCGAAACCGAGAACCGCCTGCACGACACGCGCGAGAACCTGACGCGCGTCGAGGACATCGTGCGCGAACTCGGCGCGAACCTCGAGAAGCTCGAGGCGCAGGCGGTGGTCGCGACCAAGTACAAGGAACTCGTCGCCGACGGCGAGGAGAAGCAGCGCCTCTTGTGGCTGCTGCGCAAGAACGAGGCGGCCGGCGAGCAGCAGAAGCAGCAGCGCGCGATCGAACAGGCGCAGATCGACCTCGAGGCGCAGACGGCGAAGCTGCGCGAAGTCGAGGCGCAGCTCGAGACGCTGCGCGTCGCGCATTACTCGGCGAGCGACGCGATGCAGGGCGCGCAGGGTGCGCTCTACGAGGCGAATGCCGAGGTGAGCCGCCTCGAAGCCGAGATCAAGTTCATCGTCGAATCGCGCAACCGCGTGCAGGCGCAGATCGCCGCCCTCAACGCGCAGCGCGAGCAGTGGCGCGCGCAGGCCGAGAAGTCGCAGGACGAGCTCGAGGAAGCCGAAGAGGCGCGCGCGATGGCCGACGAAAAGGCCGCGCTCGCCGAGGACAACGCGGCCGCGAAGCACGATGCGCTGCCGGCGCTCGAAGCGAAGTGGCGCGACGCGCAGGCGCAGCTCAACGACGAGCGCGCGCGGATCGCGCAGACCGAGCAGTCGCTGAAGCTCGAAGCCGCGCATCAGCGCAACGCCGACCAGCAGCTCCAGCAGCTTCAGCAGCGCCACGAGCGCCTGAAGAGCGAAGCGGGCGGGCTCGACGCGCCGGACGAGACGCAACTCGAAGAGCTGCGCATGCAGCTGGCCGAACAGGAAGAGATCCTCGCGGAAGCCCAGGCGCGCCTGGCGGACGCGCAGGAAACGGTGCCGCGTCTCGACGGTGAACGCCGCGCCGCGCAGGAGCGTGTGCAGGCCGAGGCCGCGCAGATCCACCAGCTCGAAGCGCGCCTCGCCGCGCTGAAGCAACTGCAGGAGAACGTGCAGACCGAAGGCAAGGTGCAGCCGTGGCTCGACAAGCACGAGCTCGGCGCACTGCCGCGTCTGTGGAAGAAGCTGCACGTCGAGGCCGGCTGGGAAGCGGCGCTCGAGGCCGTGCTGCGCGAGCGTCTCGCCGCGCTCGAAGTATCGAATCTCGACTGGGTGAAGGCCTTCGCGAGCGATGCGCCGCCCGCGAAGCTCGCGTTCTACGCGCCGCCCGCGGCCGGTGAGCCGCCTGCCGCGGTGGCCGGGCTGCGGCCGGTGCTGTCGCTCGTGCGCATCGACGACGCGGGCATCCGCGCGGTGCTGAACGACTGGCTCGGCAACGTCTATGTCGCCGACGACGTCGCGCAGGCGCTCGCGACGCGCACGCAGCTGCCGGCAGGCGGCGCGTTCGTCGTCAAGGCCGGCCATATCGTCACGCGTGTCGGCGTGCAGCTGTACGCCGCCGATTCGGAGCAGGCCGGGATGCTGGCCCGCCAGCAGGAAATCGAGAACCTGGCGCGCCAGGTGCGGGCGCAGGCGCTGCTCGCCGACGAGGCGCGCACGGCCGCCGTGCGGGCGGAAGCCGCGCACACGCAGGCCACGCAGGCGCTCGGCGACGTCCGGGCCCAGGCCGAACGGGCGACGCAGCGCGTGCATGCGCTGCAGATGGACGTGCTGAAGCTCGCGCAGGCGCATGAACGCTATACGCAGCGCAGCACGCAGATCCGCGAGGAGCTCGAGGAAATCGGCGCGCAGATCGAAGAGCAGCGTGCGCTGCGCGCGGAATCGGAAGCGAATTTCGAGCGCTTCGACGGCGAGCTCGCCGAACTGCAGGCGCGTATCGAGGACAACCAGCTCGCGTTCGAGTCGCTCGACGAATCGCTGACGCAGGCGCGTCAGGAAGCGCGCGACCTGGAGCGCGGAGCGAACGACGCGCGCTTCGCCGCCCGCAATGCGGTGACCCGGATCGACGAGCTCAAGCGCACGATCCAGGTGGCGCACGAACAGAGCGAGCGCGTCGCCGCGTCGCTGGAAGACGCGCGCGCCGAACTCGAGACGATCAACGAGCAGACCGCGCACACCGGCCTGCAGGACGCGCTCGAGATTCGCGCGGTGAAGGAAGAGGCGCTGCAGGCCGCGCGGATCGAGCTCGACGACCTGACCGCGAAGCTGCGCGCGTCGGACGAGCAGCGGCTCGTCGCCGAGCGTTCGCTGCAGCCGCTGCGCGACCGCATCACCGAGCTGCAACTGAAGGAGCAGGCCGCGCGCCTGTCCGTCGAGCAGTTCGCCGAGCAGCTCGCGACCGCCGAGGTCGACGAGGCCGCGCTGGCCGCGAAGCTCACGCCGGATCTGAAGCCGTCGTACCTGCAGGGCGAAGTCACGCGCCTGAACAACGCGATCAACGCGCTCGGCCCGGTGAACATGGCCGCGCTCGACGAGCTGAAGGCCGCGAGCGAGCGCAAGGTGTTCCTCGACGCGCAATCGGCCGACCTGATCGACGCGATCACGACGCTTGAGGATGCGATCCACAAGATTGACCAGGAAACCCGCACGCTGCTGCAGGGTACCTTCGACGAGGTCAATCGTCATTTCAGCGACCTGTTCCCGCGCCTGTTCGGCGGCGGCCAGGCGAAGCTGATCATGACGGGCGACGAGATCCTCGATGCCGGCGTGCAGGTGATGGCGCAGCCGCCCGGCAAGAAGAACGCGACGATTCACCTGCTGTCGGGCGGCGAAAAGGCGCTGACCGCGACCGCGCTGGTGTTCGCGATGTTCCAGCTGAACCCGGCGCCGTTCTGTCTGCTCGACGAGGTCGACGCGCCGCTGGACGACGCGAACACCGAGCGTTTCGCGAATCTCGTGCGCGCGATGTCCGACAAGACGCAGTTCCTGTTCATCTCGCACAACAAGATCGCGATGGAAATGGCGCAGCAACTGATCGGCGTGACGATGCAGGAACAGGGCGTGTCGCGGATCGTTGCAGTGGACATGGAAACCGCCGCGGGTTTTGCCCAGAATTGACGTTTGACGAAACCGGACCGCGTTCGCGCGGCGCATGGGCGCCCGTTCGCGGTCCTGACGAAAAAGAATTGCTGATGGAGCGTGCATGGACGAGTTGACACTCGGTTTGATCGGCGCGGGCGCCGTCGTGGTGGGCGGCGTCGTGGTCTACAACGCATGGCAGGGCGCGAAAGTGCGGCGCAGGATGCCGCGCCCGATGCCGGAAGAAGCGGCCGAGGCGATGAACCGCCCCGAGCGCGACGAAGAGTTGCCGTTCATCGAGCCGGTGCGTCAGCCGGTGCGCCGCGAGCCCGCGGCGCCGGTCGCGGCGGCGACGGCGGCGGCCGAAACCGCGCGCGTCGAGCCGACGTTCGGCGGGGCCGCGCCGGCCGATACGCCGGCCGACCTGCAGGCAGAGGCGACGGGCGTCGACACGTCGGCCGAATCGAGCGAACCGGCTGCCGGCGAAGAGGCCGTGCCCGCCGCCACGCATGACGCGGCGGCCGAACCGGCCGAGCCGACCGAACCGGTGATGCCGGCCGCGACGACGGTCTCGTCGGCGCCGCCCGCGATCGTCGATCGCCGGATCGACTGCATCGTGCCGATCCGCCTCACCGGCCCGCTGCCGGGCGACAAGATCCTGCCGGTCGCGCAGCGGCTGCGCCGCGCGGGCAGCAAGCCCGTGCACATCGAAGGCAAGCCGGAAGGCGGCCAGTGGGAGCTGCTGCAGAACGGCGTGCGCTACGAAGAGCTGCGCGCGGCCGCGCAGCTTGCGAACCGCAGCGGCGCACTGAACGAGCTCGAATTCTCCGAATTCGTGACGGGCGTCCAGCAGTTCGCCGACGCGATCGACGGCGCGCCGGAATTCCCGGACATGATGGAAACGGTCGCGATGGCGCGCGAGCTCGACGCGTTTGCCGCGCAGTGCGACGCGCAACTGTCGATCAACGTGATGTCGGACGGTGCGCCGTGGTCCGCGAACTACGTGCAGGCGGTCGCGTCGCAGGACGGGCTGCTGCTGTCGCGCGACGGCACGCGCTTCGTGAAGCTCGACGCCAAGCAGAACCCGGTGTTCATGCTGCAGTTCGGCGATACGAACTTCCTGCGCGACGACCTGACGTACAAGGGCGGCAACATGATCACGCTGGTGCTCGACGTGCCGGTGGCCGAAGAGGACATCCTGCCGTTCCGGCTGATGTGCGATTACGCGAAGTCGCTGTCCGAGCGGATCGGCGCACGCGTCGTCGACGACTCGCGCCGGCCGCTGCCGGAGTCGACGCTGCTCGCGATCGAGCAGCAACTGATGAAGCTGTACGCGAAGCTCGAGGAAGCGGGCATCCCGGCCGGTTCGCCGGTCACGCGCCGCCTCTTCAGCCAGTAACGCGCCGGGCGCGGACGGCGGTATTCGACACCGTCGTTCGTCGCTGCGGCGAGCACGTTTCATGTGCGCTGCAGCACGTCATCCGGCCCGCATTGCGTGCCCCGCTGCGGCGTCAAACTGAGATAATCGGGCATCCGATTTTTTTCAGAACGACTCTGCCGCCAGCATGGCCCGAACCCAAGCCGAACCGCCAGCCAGCCAGCCCGACGCGCGCGCCGCGTGGCTGCGCGACCAACTCGAGCGGGCGAACTACGCCTATTACGTGCTCGACCAGCCGGATCTGCCCGACGCCGAATACGACCGGCTGTTCCGTGAGCTGCAGCAGCTCGAAACCGACCATCCCGAACTCGTGACGCCCGATTCGCCGACGCAGCGCGTCGGCGGCGAAGCGGCCGGCGGCTTCACGCCGGTCGTCCACGATGCGCCGATGCTGTCGCTGAACAACGGCTTCGCCGACGAGGACATCGTCGCGTTCGACAAGCGCGTCGCTGATGCGCTCGCCAAGGCGACCGATCTCGCCGGCTCGGTGACCGACCCCGTGGAATACGCGTGCGAACTGAAGTTCGACGGCCTGGCGATTTCGCTGCGCTACGAGAACGGCGTGTTCGTGCAGGCCGCGACGCGCGGCGACGGGACGACGGGCGAGGACGTGACCGAGAACGTGCGCACGATCCGCTCGATTCCGCTGAAACTGAAGGGCAAGCACGTGCCGGCCGTGCTCGACGTGCGCGGCGAGGTGCTGATGTTCAAGCGCGATTTCGCACGCCTGAACGAACGCCAGCGCGCGGCCGAGCAGCGCGAATTCGCGAACCCGCGCAACGCGGCGGCCGGCAGCCTGCGCCAGCTCGACTCGAAGATCACCGCGCAGCGGCCGCTGTCGTTCTTCGCGTACGGGATCGGCGTGCTCGACGGGATGCCGATGCCCGACACGCACAGCGCGCTGCTCGACTGGTACGAGGCGTTCGGCCTGCCGGTGAACCGCGAGCGCGCGGTCGTGCACGGCGCCGAAGGTTTGCTCGACTTCTTCCGCAAGGTCGGCGAGAAGCGCGAGTCGCTGCCATACGACATCGACGGCGTCGTCTACAAGGTCAACCGGCGCGACGAGCAGGAGCGGCTCGGCTTCGTGTCGCGTGCGCCGCGCTTCGCGCTCGCGCACAAGTTCCCCGCGCAGGAAGCGCTGACGAAGCTCGTCGCGATCGACGTGCAGGTCGGCCGCACCGGCGCGATCACGCCGGTCGCGCGCCTCGAGCCGGTGTTCGTCGGCGGGGCGACCGTGACCAACGCGACGCTGCACAACGAGGACGAAGTGCGCCGCAAGGACATCCGGATCGGCGACACCGTGATCGTGCGCCGCGCGGGCGACGTGATTCCGGAAGTGGTCGGCGCGCTGCTCGACCGGCGCCCGGCAGACGCGGCCGAATTCGTGATGCCGACCGAATGCCCGGTGTGCGGCTCGAAGATCGAGCGCCTGCCGGACGAGGCGATCGCGCGCTGCACCGGCGGGCTGTTCTGCCCGGCGCAGCGCAAGCAGGCGCTGTGGCATTTCGCGCAACGCCGCGCGCTCGACATCGACGGTCTCGGCGAGAAGATCATCGATCAGCTCGTCGAACTGAATCTGGTGCGCACGCCGGCCGACCTGTTCAATCTCGGGTTCGCGACGCTGGCCGAACTCGACCGGTTCGCGGAGAAGTCCGCGCAGAATCTGCTCGATTCGCTCGAGAAGGCGAAGCACACGACGCTCGCGCGCTTCATCTACGGGCTCGGCATCCGCCATGTCGGCGAATCGACCGCGAAGGATCTCGCGAAGCATTTCGGCTCTCTGACGCCGATCATGGACGCGTCGATCGAGGAACTGCTCGAAGTGAACGACGTCGGACCGATCGTCGCCGAGTCGATTCACCAGTTCTTCGCGGAAGAGCACAACCGGACGGTGATCGAGCAGTTGCGCGCGCCGGGCAAGGTCACGTGGCCGGAAGGGCCGCCCGCGCCGAAAGCGCCGCAGGGCGTGCTAGCCGGCAAGACGGTCGTGCTGACCGGCACGCTGCCGAATCTGACGCGCGATGCGGCGAAGGAAATGCTCGAAGCGGCGGGCGCCAAGGTGGCCGGCTCGGTATCGAAGAAGACGGATTACGTGGTCGCGGGCGCCGAAGCCGGCAGCAAGCTCGCGAAGGCCGAGGAACTCGGCATCCCCGTGCTGGACGAAGACGGTCTGCACCAACTCCTGGAGGGTAATACGCCATGATTCGCGAGATCCTGAAGATGGGCGATCCGCGCCTGCTCGAAGTCGCCAAACCGGTCGAGCGGTTCGATACACCCGAGCTGCACGAGATCGTCGCGGACATGTTCGAGACGATGCACCACGCGAACGGCGCCGGGCTGGCCGCGCCGCAGATCGGCATCGGGCTGCAGATCATCATCTTCGGCTTCGGCAACAACAACCGCTACCCGGATGCGCCGCCGGTGCCCGAAACCGTGCTGATCAACCCGAAGATCGAGTACATGCCGCCGGACATGGAAGAGGGCTGGGAAGGCTGCCTGTCGGTGCCGGGGATGCGCGGCGTCGTCAGCCGCTACGCGAAGGTGCGCTACAGCGGCTTCGACCAGTTCGGCCAGAAGATCGATCGTGTCGCCGAGGGGTTCCACGCGCGCGTGGTCCAGCACGAATACGATCACCTGATCGGCAAGCTGTATCCGATGCGGATCACCGATTTCACGCGCTTCGGCTTCACCGAGGTGCTGTTCCCGGGGCTCGATCCGGCCGACGACGACTGATCGGCCCGTTTTCGGCAGACAAGAAAAAAGCCCGCTCGAGCGGGCTTTTTCATTGGATGGCGTACCGGATGCCTGCGGTCAGAACGTCTCGTCGGCCGACAGGTAGCGCCATTGGCCCTGCGGCAGCGCGCCGAGCATCACGCGGCCCATCCGCACGCGCTTGAGGCCGATCACGTCGAGGCCGACCAGTTCGCACATGCGGCGGATCTGGCGCTTCTTGCCTTCGCGCAGCACGAAGCGCAGCTGCTCGCCGTTCTGCCAGCTCACCATCGCGGGCTTCAGCGCGACGCCGTCGAGTTCGAGGCCGTGGCGCAGCTTCGCGAGCGATTCCGCCGGAAAGTGCTGGTCGATGTCGATCAGTCGTTCGCCGAAGCGCACGCGCACCAGGTATTCCTTGTCGATGTCCGACTGCTCGCCGATCAGTTGCTTCGCGATCACGCCGTTCTGCGTCAGCACCAGCAGGCCGGTGGAGTCGATGTCGAGACGGCCGGCCGGCGCAAGCGCATGCAGGTGTTGCGGCGAGAAGCGCACCGGCGAATGATCGCCGCTCCAGCGGTTCGCGCGCGTGATCAGCACGGCCGCCGGCTCGTAGCCGTCTTCCGCCTGGCCCGACACGTAGCCCACCGGCTTGTGCAGCAGGATCGTCACTTGCGCGGCCTGCGCGGCGCTCGCACGCTCGTCGATCTCGATCTTCTGGTCGGCGCGCACCTTGGTGCCGAGCGTGTCGATGCGTTCGCCGTCGACGAGCACCCAGCCCTTTTCGATCCATTCGTCGGCTTCGCGGCGCGAGCACATGCCGAGCTCGGACATCCGCTTCGACAGGCGCATCAGGCCCGTTTCGTCGCCGTAGTCGACGTCGGCCGTCGCGCGCTTGACGGGTTGCGCGGTCTTCACCGCGCCGAACGAACGGCGGTCGCCGTCGCGCGCCGGGCGGGCGGGGCGGTCGCCGAAGCTGCGCTTCGCGCCTTCGCTGGCGGCCTTGTCGCGGTAGGACGGACGCTTGCTGTCGTCGGCGCCTGCTGCGCGGCGCGGACGTGCGTCGTCATCACGGCGCGGCGGGCGATCGGACGACGTGCGGCGGTCGCCGAAGCCGCGCTTCGCGCCTTCGCCGGCGGCCTTGTCGCGGTACGACGGGCGCTTGCTGTCGTCACCACCCGCTGCACGGCGCGGACGCGTATCGTCGTCGCTGCGGCGCGGCGGGCGATCGGACGACGTACGGCGGTCGCCATAGCTGCGCTTCGCGCCTTCGCCGGTGGCTTTGTCGCGGTACGACGGGCGCTTGCTGTCGTCACCGCCTGCTGCGCGGCGCGGACGTGCGTCGTCATCACGGCGCGGCGGGCGATCCGACGACGTACGGCGGTCGCCATAGCTGCGCTTCGCGCCTTCGCTGGCGGCCTTATCGCGGTAGGACGGACGCTTGCTGTCGTCGGCGCCCGCTGCGCGGCGCGGACGTGCGTCGTCATCACGGCGCGGCGGTCGATCGGAAGACGTGCGACGCTCGCCGAAGCCGCGCTTCGCGCCTTCACCGGATGCGTTGTCGCGATAGGACGGGCGCTTGCCTTCGTCGCCACCCGCGCGACGCGGACGCGCATCGTCATCGCGGCGCGGCGGGCGATCCGACGACGTGCGACGGTCGCCGAAACTGCGCTTCGCGCCTTCACCGGCTGCATTGTCGCGGTACGGCGCGCGCGTGCCGCGCTCGGCACCGCCGTCACGCGGCGCGCGCTTGGCCGGTGCGCGATCCGCGCCCGGGCGTTCGGCGCCGGCGGCGCCGCGCGGCTTGAACGAGCGCTCGCCGGTGGCGGCGGCCGCGGGCGCCTTCTTCGGGCGGGCCGGCTTGTCGCCTGCGGGCGGCGCGGCGGGACGCACCGCCTTGCGGGCGACGAGGCTGCCGGAGCGGACAGGGGCGCGAGTCGGCGACGCCGGCTTCGGATTCTTGACGGTTAATTTGGTGCGCATAAACGCTGGGATTCATTCAGACTGCGATCGCACGCAGCAATTCGGTTTCGAGCTGGATCTGCAGGCGGTTATCGGACAGGCCGGCACCCGCGAGCAGGAAGATGTCTTCGACGCGCTCGCCGAGCGTATTGATCCGCGCCGCATGGACGCCGATCCGATGTTCGGCGAGGACGCGCGCGATCGAATAGAGAAGGCCCGGCCGGTCGTTGGCCGACACGGACAGGATGTAGTACTGACCGCGCTCGTCGGCCCGCAGGTCGACGCGCGGCGTGATCGGAAACGTCCGGGACAGCCTCGACAGGCGGCCCTTCGACGGTTCCGGCAGCGGGGCGGTTTCGGCGAGCCGCGCCGCGAGCTGCTGCTCGACGAGGTTTGCGATGTCGCGGTAGCGCACGTCGCGCTCGGTCTGCGTGACGATGAAGTTGTCGAGCGCATACCCGTGCCGCGTCGTGCTGACGCGCGCATCGAGCACCGACAGCCCGTTGCGGTCGAAATACGCGCAGATGCCCGCGAACAGGTCGGGGCGGTCCTTCACGTACACGAGCACCTGCAGCGCGTCGCCGATCGGCGACGGCCGCGCGCGGACGATCGCGGTTTCGGCGTTCACGTGCCGGTACAGCACACGCGTCTGCCATGCGATGTCGGCCGCGTCGTGACGCAGGAAGAAGCCGACGTCGAGCTGATCCCACAACGCGCGGTGCGCATCGTCCGGCACGGTTTCCAGGCGCAGCAGCGCGAGCGCCTGCTCCTGTCTCGACTTCAGCTCCGAATGCGCGTCGGGGTTCGCGCCGCCGAGCACCGCGAGCGTGATGCGGTACAGATCCTCGAGCAGCTTGCCCTTCCACGTGTTCCACACCTTCGGGCTCGTGCCGCGGATATCGGCGACGGTCAGCAGGTAGAGCGCGGTGAGATAGCGCTCGTTGCCGACGACCTCGGCGAAGCGCTTGATGACTTCGGGGTCGCTCGTGTCCTGTTTCTGCGCGACCTGGCTCATCGTCAGGTGATGCTGGACGAGCCACACGATCAGCGCCGCATCGTCGCCGGCGATGCCGTGCTCGCGGCAGAAGCGCCGCGCGTCGGCCATCCCGAGCGTCGAGTGGTCGCCGCCGCGGCCCTTCGCGATGTCGTGGAACAGTGCCGCGACATACAGCACCCAAGGGCGCTCGAAGTTGCCGATCAGTTGGCTGCAGAACGGGTATTCGTGCGCATGCTCGGCTACCGCGAAGCGGCGGATGTTGCGCAGCACCATCAGGATGTGCTGGTCGACCGTGTACACGTGGTACAGGTCGTGCTGCATCTGCCCGACGATGCGGCGGAAATTCAGCAGGTAGCGGCCGAGCACGCTCGTCTGGTTCATCAGCCGGAACGCGTGCGTGATGCCTTCGGGCTGCTGCAGGATCCGCATGAACGTGTCGCGGTTGCGCGGATCGCGGCGCCACGCGTTGTTCATGATCTCGCGCGAGTTGTACAGCGCGCGCAGCGTGCGGGCGGACAGGCCTTTCACGCCACGCGTCGTTTCGTACAGCAGGAAGGCTTCGAGGATCGCGTCGGGATGGCGCTCGAACACGCCGTCGTCGACGATCTCGAGCATCCCCTGTTTCTCGACGAAGCGATCGGCCGACAGCACGCGCGTGATGCCGCTCGTCGCGGGGAACAGCTGCGCCTCGATGTTCTGGATCAGGATCGTCGCGAGCTGCGTGACCGCTTTCGCGGCCCAGTAGTAGCGACGCATCAGCTGCTCGCTCGCCCGCTTGGCCTGCGTCGGCTGGTAGCCGAAGCTTTCGGCGGCCTGCGTCTGCAGGTCGAACACGAGCATGTCCTGGCGACGCCCGGCGATCACGTGCAGCCGCGCACGCAGCGTCTTCAGGAACCCTTCGTTGCGGCGCAGCTCGCGCGCTTCGCGGTCGGTGATCAGGCCGCGCGTGTCGAGTTCGCGCCAGCTGCTGCCGAAGCCGGCCGCGCGTGCGATCCACAGGATCGTCTGCAGGTCGCGCAGCCCGCCCGGGCTTTCCTTCACGTTCGGTTCGAGGCTGTACGGCGTGTCCTGGAACTTCGCGTGGCGCTGGCGCATCTCCAGCACCTTCGCGGTGAAGAACGCGCGGGCGTCGAGCGCTTCGTGGTAGCGCACGGTGAAGCGCTCGAACAGCGCGGTGCTGCCGACGATGCGGCGCGCTTCCAGCAGCGAGGTCTGCACCGTGACGTCCTGCGACGCCTCCTCGATGCACTGCGCGACCGTGCGCACGCTGCTGCCGATCTCGAGGCCGAGATCCCACGCCATGCCGATGAAGCGCTCGATGCGCGCGTCGAGCGCCGCGTCGTGCGCATCCGGCAGCAGCACGAGGATGTCGACGTCGGAATAGGGCGCGAGCTCGCCGCGCCCGTACCCGCCGACGGCGACGAGCGCGAGCGTCGCGGGCAGTCCGCAGTCGTCCCACACGCGTTTCAATGCATCGTCGGTGAGTTTCGACAGCGCGTGCATCAGCGACGCGACGTTCGCCGCGCGGCGAAAGCGCTCGAGCATCTCCGTCTTGGCGGCCTTGAATTCGGCGCGCCGCGACAGCGCTTCGGGCGAGGGGGCAGCGTGAGCGCTCATGGGCGGCCGTTCAGGTGCGAAAGTGGGGCGGGCGGGGCGCGACGGCGCTCAGACGGCGGCGGCCGGCTGTGCGAACACCGGGCGCGCCGGCGTGCCGGCAGACACGGTCAGCACTTCGTAGCCGGTTTCGGTGACGAGCACCGTGTGCTCCCACTGCGCGGACAGGCTGCGGTCGCGGGTCTTGACCGTCCACTGGTCGGGCATCGTGCGGATGTCGCGCTTGCCGGCGTTGATCATCGGCTCGATCGTGAAGATCATCCCGGCCTTCAGTTCGATGCCGGTGCCCGGACGGCCGTAGTGGACGACCTGCGGATCCTCGTGGAACACCGTGCCGATGCCGTGGCCGCAATATTCGCGCACGACGCTGTAGCCCTGCGCCTCCGCGTGCTTCTGGATCGCATGGCCGATGTCGCCGAGATGCGCGCCGGGCTTGACCTGGTCGATGCCGAGCCACATGCATTCGTAGGTGGTCTGCACGAGGCGCTTCGCGAGGATCGAGCCCTCGCCGACGATGAACATCCGGCTGGTGTCGCCGAAATAGCCGTTCTTGATCACGGTGATGTCGATGTTCAGCGCGTCGCCGTTCTTGAGCACCTTCTCGCCGGGAATGCCGTGGCAGATCACGTCGTTGACCGAAATGCAGGTGGCCTTCGGGTACGGCGGATAGCCGGGCGGCTGGTAGTTCAGCGGCGCGGGGATCGTGCCTTGCTCGTTGAGCATGAACTCGTGGCAGAGGCGGTCGAGTTCGGCGGTCGTGACGCCCGCGACGACGTGCGGCGTGATGAAGTCGAGCACTTCGCTCGCGAGACGGCAGGCGACGCGCATCTCCGCGATATCGTGTTCGTTTTTGAGCGTAATAGCCATCGAGGTATGCCTGGAATGCGGTGAATTGACGGATTATCGCACCTTATGGCGGGCCTCGCAGCCCCTGCGGGCCGCGCGGATGCGGGTTTTCGCGGATTGCCCGGCCCGCTGCCGCGCGGCAAGCGAAAGTGCCGAGCGACTTGAGAGCGGACAAATCCGCGTGCTATACTCTTTGGCTAAGTCGATATCCAAATGCCGAATTTGCCCCAAGTTGGGGCGGCATCGCGGTGAAAGGCTTACGGCACGGGCGTTTTGCGCGTGCCGAATCGCAAGCCGGCGCAACCAGGGTGCCGTCCGTGCGGAATTCACGCCTTCGTGGCGGGTTCGCGCGGCGGTACGGCAGCCGGCTTAAGACCCAACCCTCGTGGAGAATTTACATGGCAGTTACGATGCGCCAAATGCTGGAAGCGGGTGTCCACTTCGGTCACCAGACGCGCTTCTGGAACCCGAAGATGGCTCCGTTCATTTTCGGTCACCGCAACAAGATTCACATCATCAACCTCGAAAAGACGCTGCCGATGTTCACGGACGCACAGAAGTACGTGCGCCAGCTGGCAGCGAACCGCGGCACGATCCTGTTCGTCGGCACGAAGCGCCAGTCGCGTGACACGATCGCCCAGGAAGCGCAACGTGCGGGCATGCCGTACGTCAACGCACGCTGGCTCGGCGGCATGATGACCAACTTCAAGACGCTGAAGGTGTCGATCAAGCGCCTGAAGGACATGGAAGCGGCAGTCGAGGCGGGCGAGCTCGAGAAGATGAGCAAGAAGGAAGCGCTGCTGTTCGAACGCGAAATTGCCAAGCTGCAGAAGTCGATCGGCGGCGTGAAGGACATGGGCGGCATTCCGGACGCGATCTTCGTTGTCGACGTCGGCTACCACAAGATCGCCGTCACGGAAGCGAACAAGCTGGGCGTGCCGGTCATCGCCGTGGTCGATACGAACCACTCGCCGGAAGGTGTGGATTACGTGATCCCGGGTAACGACGACTCGAGCAAGGCAGTCGCGCTGTACGCCGAAGGCGTGGCCGACGCGATCCTCGAAGGCCGTGCGAACGCGGTCAACGAAGTGGTCCAGGCCGCACGCGGCGACGACGAGTACGTCGAGGAAAACGCGTAACTGGCCCCGAGCCGGCGCAAAAAGGGGGCTCTCAACAGGCCCCCTTTTTTTAAGCTTGTGCGCCGGACCTGATCGCGCCGAATCGGCGCGGGTCCGGAAACGAATCTCGGCCGTTCGCGTCCAAGCGGGCGGCGTTGTGAATACAGACTCAAGGAGCGAATGATGGCGGCAATTACCGCAAGCATGGTGGCAGAACTGCGCGCGAAGACCGACGCACCGATGATGGAGTGCAAGAAGGCGCTGACGGAAGCCGACGGCGATCTGGCCAAGGCTGAAGAACTGCTGCGCGTCAAGCTCGGCAACAAGGCGAGCAAGGCCGCATCGCGCGTGACGGCTGAAGGCGTCGTCGCCTCGTTCGTCGGCGGCAACGCGGGCGCGCTGGTCGAGCTGAACTGCGAAACCGACTTCGTCGCGAAGAACGACGACTTCCTCGCATTCTCGAAGACGGTCGCGGAACTCGTCGCGACGCAGAACCCGGCCGACGTGGCCGCGCTGTCGGCGCTGCCGCTCGACGGCTCGACCGTCGACGCAGTCCGCCTCGCGCTGATCGGCAAGATCGGCGAGAACGTGTCGATCCGCCGTTTCGTCCGTTTCGAAACCGCCAACAAGATCGCGACGTACCTGCACGGCGCGCGTATCGGCGTGATCGTCGAGTACACGGGCGCGGACGAGCAGGTCGGCAAGGACGTCGCGATGCACATCGCGGCGATGAAGCCGGTCGCGCTGTCGTCGGCCGACGTGCCGGCGGAACTGATCGAGACGGAACGCCGCGTGGCCGAGCAGAAGGCCGCGGAATCGGGCAAGCCGGCCGAAATCGTCGCGAAGATGGTCGACGGTAGCGTCCAGAAGTACCTGAAGGAAGTGTCGCTGCTGAACCAGACGTTCGTGAAGAACGACAAGCAGACGATCGAGCAGATGCTGAAGGCAGCGAATGCGGCGGTGCAGAAGTTCGCGCTGTTCGTCGTCGGCGAAGGCATCGAGAAGCGCCAGGACGACTTCGCCGCCGAAGTGGCCGCGCAAGTCGCAGCAGCAAAGCAGCAGTAAGCAGTCAGGCAGTATCCGCGGCGGGCGTCCGCTCCGCCGCGGCCGGCGGCGTCGCCGGCCGGCCGGGAACCCCGGTCCGGTCGGCGGCGCTTGCCCGAATCAGTATTTCGCCCCTACAGTTCGTGGTTGTCATCCTCTCGTCGCTCGGAAGCCCCTATGTCCAATGCCTATAAACGCGTCCTCCTCAAACTCTCCGGCGAAGCGCTGATGGGCGACGATGCCTTCGGCATCAATCGCGCGACGATCGAACGGATGGTGGCCGATATCGCCGAAGTCGTGCGTCTCGGCACGCAGCTCGCGGTCGTGATCGGTGGCGGTAATATTTTCCGCGGTGTCGCGGGCGGCGCGGCCGGCATGGACCGCGCGACGGCCGACTACATGGGGATGCTGGCGACGATGATGAACGCATTGGCGCTGCAGGACGCGATGCGCCACGCGGGCATCGAGGCGCGCGTGCAGTCCGCGCTGCGCATGGACCAGGTCGTCGAGCCGTACATCCGGCCCCGCGCGATCCGTCAGCTCGAGGAAGGCCGCGTCGTGATCTTCGCGGCCGGCACCGGCAACCCGTTCTTCACGACGGATACCGCCGCCGCGCTGCGCGGCTCGGAAGTGGGCGCCGAAGTCGTGCTGAAGGCGACCAAGGTCGATGGCGTATATTCTGCCGATCCGAAGAAGGATCCGTCGGCCACGCGCTACACGACGATCAGCTTCGACGAGGCGATCAGCCGCAACCTGCAGGTGATGGACGCGACGGCGTTTGCGCTGTGCCGCGACCAGAAGCTGCCGATTCGCGTGTTTTCGATCAACAAGCCGGGCGCGCTCAAGCGCATCGTGCTGGGCGAGGACGAAGGTACGCTCGTCCACGTGTAAACTCCCGCGGATGCGGGCGACCGGCGCGGGTTGCCGGCCGCGGCGCGCGACATGCGCCGGGCGGGGCCCGCGTTCTTTGAAGGTTTGAAGGTTCGGAGGTTGAAATGAGTGTCGCTGATGTGAAGAAGGGCGTCGAGCAAAAGATGCAGCGCTCGATCGAAGCGTTCAAGAACGATCTGGCCAAGATCCGTACGGGCCGTGCGCACACCGGTCTGCTCGATCACGTGCAGGTCGACTACTACGGCTCGATGGTGCCGATCTCGCAGGTCGCGAACCTGACGCTCGTCGACGCGCGCACGATCGGCGTGCAGCCGTGGGAAAAGAACATGGTCGCGAAGGTCGAGAAGGCCATCCGCGAAGCCGATCTGGGCCTGAACCCGGCAACGGCCGGCGACCTGATCCGCGTGCCGATGCCCGCGCTGACGGAAGAGCGCCGCCGCGAGCTGACCAAGGTCGTGAAGAGCGAAGGCGAAACGGCCAAGGTCGCGATCCGCAACCTGCGCCGCGACGCGAACGAAGCGCTGAAGAAGCTCGTGAAGGACAAGGAAATCTCGGAAGACGACGAGCGCCGTGCGAGCGACGACGTGCAGAAGCTGACCGACAAGCACGTTGCCGAAGTCGACAAGCTCGTGCAGACCAAGGAAGCCGAGATCATGACGGTCTGACGACCGTCCTCGCGCGCCGCCTTCTTCCCGCATTACTGTCTCAACGGCCATGACCTATACCAGCTCTACCGTTCGCGTGCCTGACGTCGGCGTCGTGCCGCGTCACATCGCGATCATCATGGACGGCAACGGCCGTTGGGCGACCGAACGCCGCTTGCCGCGCGTCGCGGGGCACACCCGCGGCGTCGATGCCGTGCGGGCGGTGGTCGAAGGCTGCGCGCGCGCCGGCGTCGAGTACCTGACGCTGTTCGCGTTCAGTTCGGAAAACTGGCGCCGGCCGAACGACGAAGTGTCGTTCCTGATGCGGCTGTTCATCACCGCGCTCGAGCGCGAAGTGGGCAAGCTGCATGCGAACGGGATCCGCCTGCGTGTCGTCGGCGATCTCGACCGTTTCGAGCCGCGCATCCGCGAACTGATTCGCCGCGCCGAAACCAAGACGGCGCGCAATACCCGTTTGACGCTCACCATCGCGGCCAACTACGGCGGCCGGTGGGACATCCTGCAGGCGACGAAGAAGCTCGTCGAGCAGGCCGTGCGCGAAGGTCGCGAGGTCGAAGTGACCGAGGATGCATTCGCGCCGCACCTGGCGATGGCCTATGCGCCGGAGCCCGATCTCTTCATCCGCACCGGTGGCGAGCAGCGCGTCAGCAACTTCCTGCTGTGGCAGCTCGCGTACGCCGAATTCTATTTCACCGACAAGTACTGGCCGGATTTCGACGGCGCGGCACTGGCCGACGCGATGGCGTCGTATACCGAGCGCGAGCGCCGTTTCGGGCGCACGAGTGCGCAGCTCGAACCGCAATCGCAGAACGCCGACTCCCTTTCATGCTGAAAACCCGTGTGATCACGGCGATCGTGATGCTGGCAGTGCTGCTGCCGGTGACGCTGTTCGCGCCGCTCGCCGGGTTCGGTGCGCTGATCGGCGTCGTGCTCGTGTTCGCCGCGTGGGAGTGGGCGCGCCTGCTCAAGCTCGGCGGCGCCGGCCCGGTCGTCTATGCGCTCGTCGCGGCGCTCGCGCTCGCGGCCACCGCGCCGCTCGGCGTCGATGCGGCATCGTCCCGTCCCCTTTTCATGGCGGCCGGCGTGTTCTGGCTGCTGGTCGGCCCGTTCGCGCTGCGGCGCAAGCCCGAACTCGCGGGCGGCGTGTGGCGGCCGTTCCTGCTGGCCGCCGGCCTCGTCGTGTTCGCCGCCTGCTGGCATGCGCTCGTGGCAGCCCGCGCGCAGGGCGTGCCGTTCGTGCTGTCGCTGCTTCTGGTCGTCTGGCTGGCCGATATCGGCGCATACTTCGCGGGCAAGGCCTTCGGAAAGCGTAAACTGGCCATCACGATCAGCCCCGGCAAGAGCTGGGAGGGTGCGATCGGCGGCTGGTTCGCGGTGATGGTCGTCGCCGGTGTCGCGATGGCCGTGCATGCGTTCGAACCGACCCTGTTTTCTGCATTCGCCATGCGCTACGGGATGCCCGGCGCGTGGGCCGCGCTGACGCTGCTGGTCGCGTACAGCGTGATCGGCGACCTGTTCGAGTCGCTGCTGAAGCGGCAGGCGGGCGTGAAGGATTCGAGCGGACTGCTGCCGGGCCACGGCGGCGTGCTCGATCGTGTCGACGCGCTGCTGCCGGTGCTGCCGCTCGCGATGCTGCTGCTTGGTTAAACCATTATTCCTGTTATGCAAAAACGTCTGACATTGCTCGGTTCCACGGGCTCGATCGGAGACAGCACGCTCGACGTGGTCGCGCGCCATCCCGAGCGCTTCTCGGTCTATGCGCTGACCGCGCACCGCAACGGCGACAAGCTCGTCGAGCAGTGTCTGCGCTTCGCGCCTGAAGTGGCGGTGGTCGGCGATGCCGCGACGGCCGCGCACGTCGACGCCAAACTGCGCGCGGCCGGCAGCAAGACGGTCGTGCTGCACGGGCCGCAGGCGCTCGTCGACGTGTCGAAGAGCGACGGCTGCGACACGGTGGTCGCGGCGATCGTCGGCGCGGCCGGCCTCGCGCCGAGCCTGGCGGCCGCACGCGCCGGCAAGCGGATCCTGCTCGCGAACAAGGAAGCGCTCGTGATGTCGGGCGCGATCTTCATGGACGCCGTACGCGACCATGGCGCGATCCTGCTGCCGGTCGACAGCGAACACAACGCAATCTTCCAGTGCATGCCGCGCGACGCAGCTGAGCACGGCGGGATCTCGAAGATCATCCTGACCGCGTCGGGCGGCCCGTTCCGTACGCGCGAACCGGCCACGCTGGTCGACGTCACGCCGGACGAAGCGTGCAAGCACCCGAACTGGGTGATGGGCCGCAAGATCTCGGTCGATTCCGCGACGATGATGAACAAGGGCCTCGAGGTGATCGAGGCGCACTGGATCTTCGGGTTGCCGGGCGACCGGATCGACGTGCTGATCCACCCGCAGAGCGTGATCCATTCGCTCGTGTCGTACCGCGACGGCTCGGTGCTCGCGCAGCTCGGCAACCCCGACATGCGCACGCCGATCGCGCACGCGCTTGCGTTTCCCGAGCGCGTCGACGCGGGCGTCGACCAGCTCGACCTCGCGCAGATCGCCCAGCTGTCGTTCGAGAAGCCCGATTACGCGCGCTTCCCGTGCCTCGCGCTCGCGCTGAAGGCGCTCGAGGAAGGCGGTATCGCGAGCGCCGCATTGAACGCGGCGAACGAAGTCGCGGTCGAAGCATTTCTCGAGCGCCGGATCGGCTTCATGGCGATCGCGGCGACGGTCGACGCCGTGCTCAACACGCTGCCGAACCGCGCGCCCGACGGGCTCGACGACGTCCTCGCGGCGGATGCCGAGGCTCGCCGCCTCGCCGCCGCGATCATTGCGAAAGCGCCTGCGCCACGCGTGGAGCGTACTGTCTGAATGGGGTGCTCATGAACGTGCTGGTCGAACTGGTCGCGTTTGCGGTGGCGATCGGGGTACTGGTCGTCGTGCATGAGTACGGACATTATCGCGTCGCGCGCTGGTGCGGCGTGAAGGTGCTGCGTTTCTCGATCGGCTTCGGCCAGCCCGTCGCGCGCTGGGTCAGCCGCCGGACGGGCACCGAGTGGACCCTGTCCGCGCTGCCGCTCGGCGGCTACGTGAAAATGCTCGACGAGCGCGATCCGGGCCCCGGCATTCCGCCCGAGGTGCTCGGCCAGGCATTCAACCGCCAGTCGGTCTACAAGCGCATCGCGATCGTCGCGGCCGGGCCGATTGCGAACTTCCTGCTGGCAATCGCGCTGTTCTCCCTCGTATTCGCCACCGGCGTGACCGAACCGACCGCGATCGTCGCGCCGCCGGCCGTCGGCACCGCGGCGGCCCGCGCGGGCTTCGACGGCAGCGAGACGATCGTGTCGATCCGCAATGCGCAGGGCGGCGAGTCCGAACCGGTGCGATCGTGGTCGGACCTGCGCTGGAAGCTGCTGTCGGCCGCGTTCGACCATCGCGAGGTCGTGCTCGGCGCGCGCGACGGCAATGCGACGTTCGATTTCCGCGTCGATCTCCGCAACGTACCCGACAGCCAGCTCGACGACGACTTCATGGCCCATCTGGGCTTCGAGGCCGGCGGCGGCACGTTGTCGGTCGCGTCGGTGCAGCCGGGCAGCGCGGCGGAACAGGCCGGCCTGAAGGTCGGCGACAAGCTGGTCGCGCTCGACGGCAAGCCGATCGGCGGCGCGTCGCGCTTCATCGACACGGTGAAGCACCATGCGGGCAAGCCGCTCGACCTGCAGATCGAACGCAACGGCGCCGCGCAGACGGTCGCGATCGTGCCGCAGATGCAGCGCGACGACGAATCGGGGCAGCAGGTCGGCCGCATCGGCGCGGCGCTGTCGATGCACGCGCCGTCGGTGGACGTGCGCTACGGGCCGATCGAGAGCCTGCGGCTCGGCGCGCGCCGCACGTGGGACATTTCCGTGTATTCGCTGAAGATGTTCGGGCGGATGATCACGGGCAACGCGTCGCTGAAGAACCTGTCCGGCCCGGTGACGATCGCCGACTACGCAGGCAAGAGCGCGCGGCTCGGTCCGTCGGCGTTCCTGTCGTTCCTCGCCCTTGTCAGCATTAGCCTTGGCGTCCTGAACTTGTTGCCGATTCCCGTTTTGGACGGGGGGCATCTGTTATATTATGCGGTTGAAGCCGCGACCGGGAAAGCCGTCTCGGAGCGCTGGCAGCTGATTCTGCAAAGAGCCGGGTTGATCTGCATCGTCGCATTGTCGGCGATCGCGCTGTTCAACGATCTGGCTCGGTTAATCCATTTCTGAAGCGTCAGGCGGCGGCCGCTGGCCAGCCGCCCGATTTGATGCAGCTAAATATTGGGGATGCATGTTGTTCAAACCTCATCGCTTTGTACCTAAGACAGTTGCAGCGGCCGCGCTCGCCGCGCACGGCCTCGCGGCGCATGCAGCGGCACCGTTCGTGGTGCAAGACATCAAGATCGAGGGGCTGCAGCGCGTCGAAGCGGGTTCGGTGTTCGCCTATCTGCCGATCAAGCAGGGCGATACCTTCACGGACGACAAGGCATCCGAAGCAATCCGCGCGTTGTACGCGACGGGCTTTTTCAACGACGTGCGCATCGCCACGCAGGGCAACGTCGTGATCGTGCAGGTGCAGGAGCGTCCGGCCATCGCGTCGATCGACTTCACCGGCACGAAGGAATTCGACAAGGACAACCTGACGAAGGCGCTGCGCGCGGTCGGCCTCGCCGATGGCCGCTACTACGACAAGGCGCTCGTCGACAAGGCGGAGCAGGAGCTCAAGCGCCAGTACCTGACGCGCGGCTTCTATGCGGCCGAGGTCAAGACGACGATCACGCCGGTCGACGCGAACCGCGTGTCGATCCTGTTCGCGGTGGCCGAAGGCCCGAGCGCGAAGATCCGCCAGATCAACTTCATCGGCAACAAGGCGTTCAGCACCAGCACGCTGCGCGACGAGATGCAGCTGTCGACGCCGAACTGGTTCTCCTGGTACACGAAGAACGACCTGTACTCGAAGGAAAAGCTCACGGGCGACCTCGAAGCGGTGCGCTCGTACTACCTGAACCGCGGTTACCTCGAGTTCAACATCGAGTCGACCCAGGTGTCGATCTCGCCGGACAAGAAGGACATGTATCTGACGGTCACGCTGCACGAAGGCGAGCCGTACACGGTGTCGGGCATCAAGCTGTCGGGCAATCTGCTCGATCGCGAGGCCGAACTCAACAAGCTGATCAAGATCAAGCCGGGCGACCGTTTCTCGGCCGAAAAGCTGCAGCAGACCACCAAGTCGATCGTCGACAAGCTCGGTGAATACGGCTACGCATTCGCGACCGTCAACGCGCAGCCGGACATCGACCAGGCGAACCACAAGGTCAACCTGAACCTCGTCGTCGATCCGAGCCGCCGCGTGTACGTGCGCCGCATCAACGTGGTCGGCAACACGCGCACGCGCGACGAAGTGGTGCGCCGCGAAATGCGCCAGCTCGAAAGCTCGTGGTTCGACTCGAACCGCCTCGCGCTGTCGAAGGACCGCGTGAACCGCCTCGGCTACTTCACCAACGTCGACGTGACGACGGTGCCGGTCGACGGCACGAACGACCAGGTCGACGTGAACGTGAAGGTCGACGAAAAGCCGACCGGCGCGATCACGCTGGGTGCCGGTTTCTCGTCGACGGACAAGGTCGTGCTGTCGGCCGGCGTGTCGCAGGACAACGTGTTCGGTTCGGGCACGAGCCTGTCGGTGAACGTCAACACCGCGAAGAGCTACCGCACGCTGACCGTCACGCAGGTCGACCCGTACTTCACGGTCGACGGCATCAAGCGGATCACGGACGTCTACTACCGCACGTACCAGCCGCTTTACTACTCGACGAGCTCGAGCTTCCGGATCATCAGCGCGGGCGGCAACCTGAAGTTCGGCATTCCGTTCTCGGAAGTCGACACCGTGTACTTCGGTGCGGGCTTCGAGCAGAACCGCCTCGACGTCGATTCGAACACGCCGCAGAGCTACCAGGACTACGTGAACGAGTTCGGCCGCGTGTCGAACACGGTGCCGCTGACGGTGGCATGGTCGCGCGACGCGCGTGACAGCGCGCTGATTCCGAGCCGCGGCTACTTCACGCAGGCGAACATCGAATACGGCGTGCCGGTCGGCAAGATCCAGTACTAC
The DNA here is from genome assembly GCF_024730645.1 of Burkholderia sp. EMB26. Classification (NCBI taxonomy): domain Bacteria; kingdom Pseudomonadati; phylum Pseudomonadota; class Betaproteobacteria; order Burkholderiales; family Burkholderiaceae; genus Burkholderia; species Burkholderia sp. EMB26. Next base: position 2,265,785 of record NZ_CP078070.1, on the reverse strand, counting down.
AAGGCCGACCTGCAGGCGCAGTACTACTATTCGTTCTCGCGCGGCTTCATCCTGGGCCTGAACCTGCAAGGCGGCTACGGTAACGGTATCGGCAACCCGTACCCGATCTTCAAGAACTACTACGCGGGTGGTATCGGCTCCGTGCGGGGTTACGAGCCGAGCTCGCTGGGCCCGCGCGACACGAAGACGAACGACCCGATCGGCGGTTCGAAGATGCTGGTCGGCAACATCGAGCTGACGTTCCCGCTGCCGGGCACCGGTTACGACCGCACGCTGCGCGTGTTCACGTTCCTCGACGGCGGTAACGTGTGGGGCAACGCGCCGGGCGGCACGAGTACGGGCGCCAACGGCCTGCGCTACGGCTACGGTGTGGGTCTCGCGTGGATCTCGCCGATCGGCCCGCTGAAGCTGAGCCTCGGCTTCCCGCTGCAGAAGCACGAAGGCGACCAGTACCAGAAATTCCAGTTCCAGATCGGGACGGCGTTCTGAACGAACGCATGACAACAGCAACGAGAGGGTAATTTTGCTAACCGGTAAGTTTTCGAAACGAGTGATGTGCGCGCTGACCGTTGCGCTGGCCCTGGGCGCGGCAACGGTGCACGCACAGGACGTCGCCCGCATCGCGGCGGTCAATTCGGATCGGATCCTGCGCGAGTCGGCACCCGCGAAGGCGGCGCAGACGAAGCTCGAAGCCGAGTTCGCGAAGCGTGACAAGGATCTGCAGGACCTGGCGGCACGCCTGAAGTCGATGTCCGATTCGCTGGACAAGAACGGCACGTCGCTGTCGGCGGCCGATCGCGCGCAGAAGCAGCGTGATCTGGCGCAGCTCGATACCGACTTCCAGCGCAAGCAGCGCGAATTTCGCGAAGACCTGAACCAGCGTCGCAACGAAGAATTGGCGGCCGTGCTGGACAAGGCGAACAAGGTCATCAAGCAGATCGCCGAGCAGCAGAATTACGACCTGATCGTGCAGGAAGCCGTGTACGTCAGCCCGCGCATCGACATCACCGACAAGGTGCTCAAGGCGCTCGCGTCCGGCTCGACGAACTGAACGGAGCAGACGACGAATGGCATTGACGCTTGAGGAACTCGTAAAACGGTTCGGCGGCGAGATCGCCGGCGACGCACAGTGCAAGGTGGGCGGGCTCGCACCGCTCGACCAGGCGGGCCCTCAACAGCTCGCGTTCCTCGCGAACCCGAAGTACCTGTCGCAGGTCGAATCGACCCGTGCCGGTGCGGTCCTGATCGCACCGAAGGATCTGGAAAAGCTGGGTGCGGCCGCCGCCGGTCGCAATTTCATCGTGACGCCGAATCCGTACGCGTACTTCGCGCGCGTCGCGCAGATGTTCATCGATCTGGCCACGCCGCCGCGCGCGGCCGGCGTGCATCCGAGCGCGACGATCGATCCGGCCGCGATGGTCGCCGCGACCGCGGTGATCGGCCCGCACGTGACGATCGAGGCCGGCGCGGTGATCGAAGACGGCGTGCAGCTCGACGCGAACGTATTCGTCGGCCGCGGCACGACGATCGGCGCCGGCTCTCATTTCTATCCGAATGCATCGGTGTACCACGGCTGCAAGATCGGCCCGCGCGCGATCGTCCATGCGGGCGCCGTGATCGGCTCCGACGGCTTCGGCTTCGCACCGGATTTCGTCGGCGACGGCGACGCGCGCACCGGCAGCTGGGTCAAGATCCCGCAGGTCGGTGGCGTGACGATCGGCCCGGACGTCGAAATCGGCGCGAACACGACGATCGATCGCGGCGCGATGGCGGATACCGTCATCGAGGAATGCGTGAAGATCGACAACCAGGTCCAGATCGGCCACAACTGCCGGATCGGCGCGTACACCGTGATCGCCGGCAGCGCCGGCATCGCGGGCAGCACGACGATCGGCCGCCACTGCATGATCGGTGGCGCGGCCGGGATCGCCGGCCACGTGACGCTCGGCGACTACGTGATCATCACCGCGAAGTCGGGCGTATCGAAGTCGCTGCCGAAAGCCGGCATCTACACCAGCGCGTTCCCGGCCGTCGACCACGGCGAATGGAACAAGAGCGCCGCGCTCGTGCGCAACCTCGACAAGCTGCGCGAGCGCATCAAGGCGCTCGAAGCCGCGCTCGCCGCCCAGGGCGGCACCCACGCCTGAGCGCATCATGCGAGACCACGAACCGGGCACGGCCAGCGCAACCGGCCCGGTTTGCCAGACTGGGCCGCGCGGCGGCCCGCTTCAGCCTTTGCATCACCACCGCGCAGCCTCTGCGTGAGACGAACCATCATGAGCACTGAAAAAATCAACCTCGACATCCACAAGATCCTCACGCTGCTGCCGCATCGCTACCCGATTCTGCTCGTCGATCGCGTGCTCGAACTCGAACCGCACAAAGGGATCAAAGCGCTGAAGAACGTGTCGATCAACGAGCCGTTCTTCCAGGGGCATTTCCCGAAGCGGCCGGTGATGCCGGGCGTGCTGATCCTCGAGGCGCTCGCGCAGGCCGCGGCGCTGCTGACGTTCGCGGAAGAGCAGCCGAAGGATCCGGAGAACACGCTGTATTACTTCGTCGGGATCGACGGCGCGCGCTTCAAGCGCGTGGTCGAACCGGGCGACCAGCTGATTCTGAACGTGACGTTCGAGCGCTACATCCGCGGCATCTGGAAGTTCAAGGCGGTGGCGGAAGTGGACGGCAAGGTGGCGGCGGAAGCCGAACTGATGTGCACGGTCAAGACGGCCGACGCGGCGCCCTGAGCGACGCGGCACGCATGGATAACGTAACGCGAGCAACGCGACACATCATATCGAGAGGCAACGGCGCATGACCAGGATTCATCCTACCGCGATCGTCGAGCCGGGCGCGCAGATCGACGAATCGGTCGAGATCGGCCCGTACGCGATCGTCGGCCCGCACGTCACGATCGGCGCGCGCACGACGATCGGCTCGCACAGCGTGATCGAAGGCCATACGACGCTCGGCGAGGACAACCGCATCGGCCACTACGCGTCGGTCGGCGGCCGTCCGCAGGACATGAAGTACAAGGACGAGCCGACGAAGCTCGTGATCGGCAACCGCAACACGATCCGCGAATTCACGACGATCCACACGGGCACCGTGCAGGACGTCGGCGTGACGACGCTCGGCGACGACAACTGGATCATGGCCTACGTGCACATCGGCCATGACTGCCGCGTCGGCAACAACGTGATCCTGTCGAGCAACGCGCAGATGGCCGGTCACGTCGAGATCGGCGACTTCGCGATCATCGGCGGGATGTCGGGCGTGCACCAGTTCGTGCGCATTGGCGCGCACTCGATGCTGGGCGGCGCGTCGGCGCTCGTGCAGGACATCCCGCCGTTCGTGATCGCGGCGGGCAACAAGGCCGAGCCGCACGGGATCAACGTCGAAGGGCTGCGCCGGCGCGGCTTCTCGGCCGATGCGATCTCGGCGCTGCGCAGCGCGTACCGCGTGCTGTACAAGAACGGCCTGTCGCTCGAGGAGGCGAAGGTGCAACTGCGCGAGCTCGCGGGAGCGGGTGGCGACGGCGATGCACCGGTGAAGGCGCTCGTCGAGTTCATCGACGCGTCGCAACGCGGCATCATCCGCTAAGCGATGCCGCTCCCGACCAATCAGCTCCGGCTCGCGATGGTGGCTGGCGAGCCGTCGGGCGACCTGCTCGCGGCGTCGCTGCTCGGCGGGCTGCGCGAGCGGCTGCCCGAATCGGCCCAGTATTACGGGATCGGCGGGCAGCGCATGATCGCGCAGGGCTTCGACTCGCACTGGCAGATGGACAAGCTGACCGTGCGAGGCTATGTCGAGGCGCTGGGCCAGATTCCCGAGATCCTGCGGATTCGCGGCGAACTCAAGCGCCAGCTGCTCGCCGAGCGGCCGGACGCGTTCATCGGCGTCGACGCCCCCGATTTCAACTTCAGCGTCGAACAGGCCGCGCGCGACGCGGGCATCCCGTCGATCCACTTCGTGTGCCCGTCGATCTGGGCGTGGCGCGGTGGCCGGATCAAGAAGATCGCGAAGTCCGTCGATCACATGCTGTGCCTGTTTCCGTTCGAACCGGCGATTCTCGACAAGGCCGGCGTCGCCTCGACCTACGTCGGCCACCCGCTGGCCGACGACATCCCGCTCGAACCCGACACGCACGGCGCGCGCATCGCGCTGGGTCTGCCGGCCGACGGCCCCGTGATCGCGGTGCTGCCGGGCAGCCGGCGCTCGGAGATCGCACTGATCGGCCCGACGTTCTTCGCGGCGATGGCGCTGATGCAGCAGCGCGAGCCCGGCGTGCGGTTCGTGATGCCGGCGGCGACGCCCGCGCTGCGCGAGCTGCTGCAGCCGCTCGTCGACGCCCATCCGCAACTCGCATTGACGATCACCGACGGCCGCTCACAGGTCGCGATGACGGCCGCCGACGCGATCCTCGTGAAGAGTGGCACCGTCACGCTGGAAGCCGCGCTGCTGAAGAAGCCGATGGTGATCTCGTACAAGGTGCCCTGGCTGACCGGGCAGATCATGCGCCGGCAGGGCTACCTGCCGTATGTCGGCTTGCCGAACATCCTGGCGGGGCGCTTCGTCGTGCCCGAGCTGCTGCAGCATTTCGCGACGCCCGAGGCGCTCGCCGATGCGACGCTCACGCAGCTGCGCGACGACGCGAATCGCCGTACGCTGACCGAAGTGTTTACCGAAATGCATCTTTCGCTGCGGCAGAACACGGCCGCGAAGGCGGCCGAGGCCGTCGTGCGCGTGCTCGAGCAACGCAAGGGGCGCGCATGACCGCCGTCCGTGCACCGCGCCGCAGCGCGCCGAGCGACGGGCAGGGCGGTTTCGATTTCAGCCGCCCGGACGAGATCGTGTGCGGCGTCGACGAAGCGGGCCGCGGCCCGCTCGCGGGGCCGGTGGTGGCCGCCGCGGTGATCCTCGATCCGGCGCGGCCGATCGACGGGCTCGACGATTCGAAGGTGCTCTCCGCGAAGAAGCGCGACCTGCTGTACGACCTGATCGTCGCGCGTTCGCACGCGTATTGCGTCGCGTCGGCGAGCGTCGACGAGATCGATACGCTGAACATCCTGCACGCGACGATGCTCGCGATGAAGCGAGCCGTGGAAGGGCTGTCGGTGCTGCCGACGCTCGCGCAGATCGACGGCAACCGCTGCCCGACGCTGAGCGTGCGTGCCGAGGCGATCGTCAGCGGCGACGCGCTCGTGCCGAGCATCTCGGCCGCCTCGATCCTCGCGAAAGTCACGCGCGACCGCATGCTGGTCGACCTGCACGAACGCTTCCCGGTGTACGGCTTCAACGTGCATGCGGGCTACGGCACCGCGAAACACCTCGCCGCATTGCGCGAACATGGCCCGTGCGAAGCGCACCGGCGCTCGTTCGCGCCGGTTCGTGCGGCGCTTGATCTGATTCGATGAAAAGCATCACTTCCCGCGACAACCCGCTGTACAAGCGCCTGAAGGCGCTCGCGGGTTCGACGCCCCAGCAGCGCCGCAGCGGCCAGGCGCTGCTCGAAGGTTTCCATCTCGCGAGCGCGTATCTCGACACGGGTGCGACGCCCGAGCTGTGCGTCACGACCGAAGGTGCGCTTGGCCATGCCGAGGCGCAGGCGATCGTCGCGCGTATCGACGCGCAGCGGATCGTCACGCTGCCGGACGCGTTGTTCGGACAGTTGTCGAACGTCGTCAACGGCGTCGGCTTCCTGCTGCTGGTCGATCGGCCGGCGCACCCGCTGCCCGCGCGCGTGACGGAGACGTCGGTCGTGCTCGACGGCGTGCAGGACGCCGGCAATGTCGGCTCGATCCTGCGCAGCGCGGCGGCGGCCGGCGTGCGTCATGTGTTCTGCGCGCCGGGGACGGCCTACGCGTGGTCGTCGAAGGTGCTGCGCTCGGGCATGGGTGCGCATTTCCTGCTGTCGATCCATGAGGACGTCGATGCCGGCGAGCTCTCCGGACGCCTCGCCGTACCGGTCGCGCTGACCGACTCGCACGGCGCGCAGGCCGTCTACGACTGCGACCTGTCGGCGCCCGTCGCATGGGTGTTCGGCAACGAAGGCGCAGGCGTGTCGGCCTTCTGGCGCGATGCGGCCACGCATCGCGTGACGATTCCGCAGCCGGGCGGAATGGAGTCGCTGAACGTTGCCGCGGCAGCAGCGGTGTGTCTGTTCGAGCAGGTGCGGCAGCAGCGGCCGGCGTGACGCCGCATGCGCGGCAGGTGCCGTAATACGAAAAAGGCCGCGTTCGACGCGGCCTTTTTGCTTTGGGCGGCGGCCAGACGGCCGCCAGCGCACCGACGCTCAGTACGACTGCCGGTCGAGACGGATTTCCTGCAGGATCGTCGTCGCGATTTCCTCGATCGACTTGTGCGTGGACGACAGCCACTTGATCCCTTCGCGACGCATCATCGCTTCGGCCTCGTTGATCTCGTAGCGGCAGTTCTCGGGCGCCGCGTACTTGCTGCCCGGCCGGCGCTCGTTGCGGATCTCCGACAGGCGCTGCGGGTCGATCGACAGCCCGAACAGCTTCTCGCTGTACGGCGACAGCGCCGACGGCAGCTTGCCGCGCTCGAAATCTTCCGGAATCAGCGGATAGTTGGCCGCCTTCACGCCGTACTGCATCGCGAGGTACAGGCTCGTCGGCGTCTTGCCGCTGCGCGACACGCCGACGAGGATCACGTCGGCTTCCGACAGGTTGCGGTTCGACTGGCCGTCGTCGTGCGCGAGCGAGAAATTGATCGCCTCGATCCGCGTCTTGTATTCCTCGGTGTCCGCGTTCTGGTGGCCGCGGCCCATCGCATGGCTCGACTTGAGCTCCAGTTCCTGCTCGAGCGGTTCGACGAAGCGCTGGAACATGTCGAGCACGAGCGCGTTCGAGCGTTTGACGATGTCGTTCGACTCGCTGTCGACGAGCGTCGTGAACACGATCGCGCGACGGCCGTCGTGCACGGCGGCCTCGTTGATCTTCTCGACGGTCGCATAGGCCTTGTCGAGCGAGTCGACGAACGGCACGCGCACGAGGCGGAATTTCTGGTCGAACTGGGAGAGGATCGAATGCGCGAAGGTTTCGGCAGTGATCCCGGTGCCGTCGGAGACGATGAATACGGTAGGCAGCATGAATCTGGGCGTCGAGCGTGAAGGGCGGTTGCGCGGGCGGCTGGAGGTTCGCCTCCAGACCCAGTGACAAGGTCGCGCCACATCCGGCAGCCGGCACGGTAGAATAGCGGCAACCTGTTGGATAAGCAATTGCGGGGGCGGGGCGCGAACGGCGCCCGTGGCTGGGCCGCGCGATTCCAGAATTCCCGGCAAGTCTGGCGATTTGTCTGCAAATATCGCCCTTCTGCCGGGATTTTTGCAAATCGGGTCGGAAGATTTTCGCCGCTGCGAGTGTTTATCTAACAGGTTGCGCAAGACGCGCCGCGCCTTTTTGCAAGCGCCCGCGTTCGAGCCCACTTGCGCGATCGAGCATTTTTTTCACACTTAGGGGCTTGTATGACTAACGCAGCAAACGTCGCAAAGGACCAGGCGTATGTAATTCCGTTCGAGCAGTTGCGGATGACCGATGTGGAGATCGTGGGCGGCAAGAATGCGTCGCTCGGCGAGATGATCAGCCAGCTTTCCGAAGCAGGCGTTCGCGTACCCACCGGTTTCGCCACGACCGCGCTCGCGTTCCGCGATTTCCTCAAGCACAACGACCTCACCGATCGCATCGCCAAGCGTCTCGAGTCGCTCGACATCGACGACGTGAAGGCGCTCGCCGAAGCCGGCGCCGAAATCCGCAAGTGGATCGTCGACGCACCGCTGCAGCCGCGCCTCGAGCAGGAAATCCGCGCGCAGTTCGAAGTGCTGAAGAACGGCTCGCCGAGCGAGCTGTCGTTCGCCGTGCGCTCGTCCGCAACCGCGGAAGACCTGCCCGACGCATCGTTCGCCGGCCAGCAGGAGTCGTACCTGAACGTCGTCGGCATCGAGGACGTGCTCGACCGCATGAAGCACGTGTTCGCGTCGCTGTACAACGACCGCGCGATCTCGTATCGCGTGCACAAGGGCTTCACGCACGCCGAAGTCGCGCTGTCGGCCGGCGTGCAGCGCATGGTCCGCTCGGACGTCGGCGCCGCCGGCGTGATGTTCACGATCGATACCGAATCGGGCTTCAAGGACGCCGTGTTCATCACGTCGAGCTACGGCCTGGGCGAAACCGTCGTGCAGGGCGCGGTGAACCCGGACGAGTTCTACGTGTTCAAGACGACGCTCGCGCAGGACAAGTACCCGATCATCCGCCGCTCGATCGGCTCGAAGCTGATCAAGATGGAATTCACGCAGCCGGGCGAACCGGGCCGCGTGAAGACGGTCGACGTGCCGCACGAGCAGCGCAACCGCTACTCGATCACGGATGAAGACGTGATCGAGCTGGCGAAGTACGCGGTCATCATCGAGAAGCACTACCAGCGTCCGATGGACATCGAGTGGGGCAAGGACGGCCGCGACGGCAAGATCTTCATCCTGCAGGCGCGTCCGGAAACGGTGAAGAGCCAGGCAACCGGCAAGGCCGAGCAGCGCTTCAAGCTGAAGGGCCAGTCGCAGGTGCTCGCGACGGGTCGCGCGATCGGCCAGAAGATCGGCGCGGGCCCCGTGCGCGTGATCCAGGACCCGTCGGAAATGGAACGCGTGCAGCCGGGCGACGTGCTGGTGGCCGACATGACCGACCCGAACTGGGAGCCGGTGATGAAGCGTGCGGCGGCGATCGTCACGAACCGTGGCGGCCGCACCTGCCACGCGGCGATCATCGCGCGTGAACTCGGCGTGCCGGCCGTCGTCGGCTGCGGCGATGCGACCGACATCCTGAAGGACGGCGCGCTCGTCACCGTGTCGTGCGCGGAAGGCGACGAAGGCAAGATCTACGACGGGCTGCTCGAGACGGAAGTCACGGAAGTGCAGCGCGGCGAACTGCCGGAAATCCCGGTCAAGATCATGATGAACGTCGGCAACCCGCAGCTCGCGTTCGACTTCTCGCAACTGCCGAACGGCGGTGTTGGCCTCGCGCGTCTCGAGTTCATCATCAACAACAACATCGGCGTGCACCCGAAGGCGATCCTCGAGTACCCGAACATCGACCAGGACCTGAAGAAGGCGGTCGAGAGCGTTGCGCGCGGTCACGCGTCGCCGCGCCAGTTCTACGTCGACAAGCTGACGGAAGGCGTCGCGACGATCGCGGCGGCGTTCTATCCGAAGCCCGTGATCGTGCGTCTGTCCGACTTCAAGTCGAACGAGTACAAGAAGCTGATCGGCGGTTCGCGTTACGAGCCGGACGAGGAAAACCCGATGCTGGGCTTCCGCGGCGCGTCGCGCTACATCGCCGAGGACTTCGCGCAGGCGTTCGAGATGGAATGCCGTGCACTGAAGCGCGTGCGTGACGAGATGGGCCTGACCAACGTCGAGATCATGGTGCCGTTCGTGCGGACCGTGAAGCAGGCGGAGCGCGTCGTCGGCCTGCTCGAGAAGTTCGGCCTGAAGCGCGGCGAAAACGGCCTGCGCCTCGTGATGATGTGCGAAGTCCCGACCAACGCGATTCTCGCCGAGGAGTTCCTGCAACACTTCGATGGTTTCTCGATCGGCTCGAACGACCTCACGCAGCTCACGCTCGGCCTCGACCGCGATTCGGGCATGGAGCTGCTGGCCGTCGACTTCGACGAACGCGACCCGGCCGTCAAGTTCCTGCTGAAGCGGGCGATCGATACCTGCCGCAAGATGGGCAAGTACGTCGGGATCTGCGGCCAGGGCCCGTCCGATCACCCGGACTTCGCGCAATGGCTGACGGACGAAGGCATCGTGTCGATCTCGCTGAACCCCGACACGATCATCGATACGTGGCAGGCGCTCGCCGCCAACCGCAAGTAACGATTCGTGATGCAACTTCGGCGAAAGGGCGGTCCGCCGCACTTTCGTTGAAGGCAAAATGCAAGGTTCGTGCTATAAACACCCCGGTAAGCACCGGGGTGTTTTTTTTCGTCGGTACTCGCCGGGCTGTCCCAAGCGTGCCGACCGCTTCGCACAGCTGCGAGCGCAACGAATATAGTGAGCATCGGGGACGTTTTTCTGGAGACCACAATGATGTCGGGGCATCTCTTCTGGTGGGTCGGGGTCGGCGTGCTGGTCGTGGCCGAATTGCTGACCGGTACGTTCTATCTGCTGATGATCGCGCTCGGCTTTCTCGCCGGCGGGCTGTTGCAACTGGCCGGTTTCGCGCCGCACGTGCAGTTCGGCGCGGCGGCCGCGGTCGCGATCGTCGCGATGATCGTGCTGCGCCGCTCGGGGCTCGGTCGCAAGCAGAAGCGCGACACGTCGACGAATCCCGACGTCAATCTCGATATCGGCTCGACCGTCACGGTCGACGCGTGGCGTGACGGCCGCGCACGCGTGCAGTATCGCGGCGCCGACTGGGACGTCGAACTCGCGGCCGGCGAGCGCGACGATGCGCACGTGTACCAGGTGAGCGCCGTGCGCGGCAATTGCCTCGTGGTCGTGGCGAAACCCGCGGGCTGATCGTCCGCTGATACAACAAGGAGGGAATATTTCATGGATTCGCTGATCATCTGGGTTGTCCTGCTCGTCATCGCGATCGTGATCGTGTCGAAGACGGTGAAGATCGTGCCGCAGCAGCATGCATGGGTGCTCGAGCGCTTCGGGCGCTACCACGCGACGTTGTCGCCCGGCCTCAATATCGTGCTGCCGTTCGTCGATCGCATCGCGTACCGGCACGTGCTGAAGGAAATTCCGCTCGACGTGCCGAGCCAGGTCTGCATCACGCGCGACAACACGCAGTTGCAGGTGGACGGCGTGCTGTACTTCCAGGTGACCGATCCGATGAAGGCATCGTATGGATCGAGCAACTTCGTGCTGGCGATCACGCAGCTCGCGCAAACGACGTTGCGCTCGGTGGTCGGCAAGCTCGAACTCGACAAGACGTTCGAGGAACGCGATTTCATCAACCACAACATCGTGTCGGCGCTCGATCAGGCCGCGGCGAACTGGGGCGTGAAAGTGCTGCGCTACGAGATCAAGGACCTGACGCCGCCGAAGGAGATCCTGCACGCGATGCAGGCGCAGATCACCGCGGAGCGCGAAAAGCGTGCGCTGATCGCCGCATCCGAAGGTCGCAAGCAGGAGCAGATCAACCTCGCGTCGGGTGCGCGCGAAGCCGCGATCCAGAAGTCGGAAGGCGAGCGGCAGGCCGCGATCAATCAGGCGCAGGGCGAAGCCGCCGCGATTCTGGCGGTGGCCGAGGCGAACGCGCAGGCGATCCAGAAGATCGCGAGCGCGATCCAGTCGCAAGGCGGGATGGATGCGGTGAACCTGAAGGTCGCCGAGCAGTATGTCGGCGCGTTCTCGAATCTCGCGAAGCAGGGCAACACGCTGATCGTGCCGTCGAACCTGTCGGATCTCGGCACTGCAATTTCGTCGGCGCTGACGATCGTCAAGAGCGCGGGCGCGGCGCCGGTCGCGAAGGGCTGAGCCCGAAATCGATGCGCGCGCGGTTGCCGCGCACGCATCGTCGTGCGGCGAATCGTCGCGCGGCCGGGCGACCCGCCGCGCGATTCAGGCAGTTCAAAGCAACACGGCCCGCTTCGAGCGGGCCGTGTCGTTTGCGATGCGCGCGGGGTGTGTCAGGTGCCGGCGCGCATGATGCGTGCCTTCTCGCGTTCCCAGTCGCGTTTCTTCTCGGTTTCACGCTTGTCGTGCAGCTTCTTGCCCTTCGCGAGCGCGATGTCGCACTTCACGCGGCCGCCCTTGTAGTGGAAGTTCAGCGGCACGAGCGTGTAGCCGCGCTGCTCGACCTTGCCGATCAGCTTCTTGATTTCCTCGCGGTGCAGCAGCAGCTTGCGCGTGCGCACCGGGTCGGGCTTGATGTGCGTGGAGGCTTCGGGCAGCGGGCTGATATGGGTACCGATCAGGAAGATCTCGGCGTTCTTCACCACGACGTAGCCTTCCTTGATCTGGCCGCGCCCGGCGCGCAGCGCCTTGACTTCCCAGCCCTCCAGCACGAGCCCCGCCTCGTAGCGCTCCTCGATGTGATAATCGAAGTGCGCTTTCCTGTTGTCGATGATGCTCATGAAAGGATCGGGCCAACTCGTTTAAAATCACGATTTTAGCAAAGCAGGGCGGGAATCGCCCGGCTTGGCGTTCCCACTTTAAGCGATGCCGCGCGATTTATGGCAGATGTCCAGAAAACCGTATTGATCCGCCACTCGGCGGAACAGATGTTCGACCTCGTCACCGACGTGGCCGACTACCCCAATTTCCTGCCCTGGTGCGGCGGTGTCGAGATTCGCCGTCAGGACGAGAGCGGGATGGAAGCGCGCATCGACATCAACTTCAAGGGCATCAAGCAGCATTTCGCGACGCGCAACACGCAGCAGCGTCCGACCCGGATCGACATGGAGTTCGCGGACGGGCCGTTCAAGAAGTTCACGGGCTCATGGCGCTTCATCCCGCTGCGTGCCGATGCGTGCAAGATCGAATTCGCGCTGCACTACGAGTTTTCGAGCATCCTGCTCGAGAAAATCATCGGGCCGGTGTTCAGCCACATCGCGAACACGTTCGTCGATTCGTTCGTGAAGCGCGCCGATCAGCGCTACGGGAAGGGGTGACGCGATGCTGTCGATCGAAGTCTGCTACGCACTGCCGGACCGCCAGACGCTGATTCCGCTGTCGCTGCCCGAAGGCGCGACCGTGCGTTCGGCCATCGATGCGAGCGGCGTGCTCGCGCTGCACCCGGAGATCGATCTCGCGCACGCGAAGACGGGTGTCTACGGCAAGCTCGCGCCGCTCGATGCGCCGCTCGTCGATCACGATCGCGTCGAGATCTACCGCCCGCTGATCGTCGATCCGAAGCTCGCGCGCCAGCGGCGCGTCGACAAATCCCGCCGCGCCGGCTCGATCGAGGGCCGCAAGTGGATGCACAAGGACGCGCGCTGACGCGCGGTTCGCTCGGATTGGTCTGATCAAACGCCGCGGCGCTCAGTGCGCCGCGGCGTTTGCATTTGTCGATGCGCTGCCCGGCGTGTCGCCGTGCCGTCGCACCGAGCCGTACACGCCGGCGAGCAGCAGTACGAGCGCGGCGATCTCGAGCGCGTGCGGCATCCGCTGGTCGTACACGAACGCGTACAGCATCGCGAACACGGTTTCGAACACGATCAACTGGCCCGACAGTGTGAGCGGCAGCCGCTTCGACGCGGCATTCCACAGCCCGTTGCCGAGCCACGACGCGCCGATCGCGAGCACGAGATTCAGCAGCCAGAACAATTGCCAGCGCGATGCCGGGACGGCCGCCTGCACCGTGCCGGCGGGCACTGCGAGGATCGCGAGCCAGCAGAGCCCGCCGATCAAACCCGTCACGACACCCCACAGCACCGACCATTCGTTGCCGCCGAAGCGATGATGGCGCTGCAGGTAGCGCGCGTTCGCCACCGCATACCAGGTCCAGCTCGCGAGCGCGCCCGCCGCGCAGGCGATGCCCGCGAGCTTCTGGGCGAGCGTCGTGGCGTGCGCGGCTTCGGACGTGAACAGGTCGACGTTGATGCAGACGATGCCCGCGATCACCAGCGCGAGCGGGGCGGCGAGCCGCCGCAGCGGCACGGCGCCGTGGTCGCCGAGGCCCGCGAGCGTGACGGTCACGGGCAGTACGCCGACGATCAGGGAGCTGGGCGCGATGCCGATCAGGTGCACGGCGCCGGACAGCAGCATGTAATACGCGACGTTGCCGACGACGGCGAGCTTCACCAGTGCGACGAGATCCTCGCGGGTCAGCCGCGCGAGCAGCGAGCGGGCGGCCGGCAACGCGGCCGCGAGCGACACGAGTCCGTACATCGTATAGCGGCCGGCGCTCAGCAGCAGCGGCGAAAAATCGGTCAGCAGCCGCGGCACGAGAAACACCATGCCCCACAGGGCGCCTGCCAGGACACCGTACACCACGCCGCGCTGCATCGACCGCTCCGAACAAATGATTGACGTGCGCGCATCTTAGCGATGCCGTCGCGGCGGCGTCTTGTTCATTTCTGCACTCGGCGCAGGGCGGCGCGTCCTGGCAGCGTGGGCGCGCGGTGGATCAGCCGTCCGCCGGATCGGGTGTCGCCGCCGTGCCGTCGCCGTCGGCATGCGTGCGCGCCGGGCGGCGCACGGCGCGCAGCTTGCCGCTGTTGCCGCCGCCGCAGTAGAAGCGGTCGTGACCGTCGGATTCGAGCCCCGAGACGCCGACGCCGGCCGGCATGTCGATCTGCTCGAGCACCTGGCCCGTGCGCGGATCGATGCGCCGCAGGTCGCTCTGGTCGCCTTCCCACGTGCCATGCCACAGCTCGCCGTCGACCCACGTCACGCCGGTGACGAAGCGGTTCGATTCGATCGTGCGCAGCACGGCGCCCGATTGCGGATCCACCTGATGAATCTTGCGTTCGCGGTACTGGCCGACCCACAGCGTGCCTTCCGCCCACGCGAGCCCCGAATCGGCGCCGCCGCCGGGCGCCGGGATCGTCGCGAGCACGCGACCCGATTCGGGGTCGATCTTCTCGATGCGGTCCTCGACGATCTGGAACAGGTGGCGACCGTCGAACGCGGTGCCCGCGTGCGCGGCGACGTCGAGCGAACGGACCGTCGTGCCGCGCTCGGGGTCGAGCGCGTTCAGCTTGTCGCCGGACGCGTACCACACGTGCTGCCCGTCGAACGTGACGCCGTGCACGCCGTCGACGCCCGGAAACGGACCGTACTCGTGAAGGATGTCTGCAGTGGAGCGTTTCATGTTCGTCACCTCGTCGTTCGATGCGGCCATCCTAATCTCCCGGCAGCGCAACCGGGAGTAACAAGGTCGTCGCGAATCCGGGCAGCGGCGGCGTCAGCCAGCGGCGCGCGCGTGCGCGGCCGAGCGCCTGTACCTTGCCGGTTTCCGCGAGCGAATCGAGCGCGCGCTGCACCGTGCGCTGGCTGGCGCCGAGCGCAAGCGCCAGCGCGGAACTCGACCACGCTTCGCCGTCGGCGAGGAGCGCGAGCACGGCCGCATGGCGATCGTCGACCGGGCGCGCGAGGACGACGGTTTCGCGCACGCCGAGCGGTTCGAGCGCGAAGCCGCGCGGCGTCGCGACGACGTTCGCGAGCGGGCGCAGCACCGCCCGCAGCCGGCCGATCTCGACGCGCAGCCGCGCGCGATGCGATTCGTCCGCCTGTTTCGCGCGGAACGCGGCGGCGACGAGCGCGTTTCTCGACACGTCGGCCGGCCACGCCTCGCCGAGCGCACGGGCGAGCACGAACAGCACCGGGCGGCGCGCGAGCGACACGGTCGTGCGCGCATCGCGCACCGTGTGGCGGCACGCGTCGACGACGAGCGCATTCGATTCGAACAGCGTCTCCACTTCGTCGAGCGGCACGAGCCGCGACGTGCCGCGTGCGATGAGCCGGGCGGCCGGTGCGTCGAGCACGCGCGCCGCGGTGTCGACCTCGGCCGTCAGCGCGGCAATGCCGGCGGCGCGGGCGGCCGCGCGGGCACGGGCAAGCGCCGCACGGGCTGCGTGCGTGCGGATGCGGCGCATCGCGATGCCGGCCGCGATCAATTCATGGGCGGCGCGCGACGCGGGCGGCAGCGGTGCGGGATCGAGATGCGCCAGCAGCTGCTCGGCCTCGTCCAGATGGCCGATCAGCAGCAACCGGCGTACCCCGAGATAGCGGGCATGCGCGGCGTTCGCGCGGTCGCCGTGTGCGTCGAGCGTCGCGCAGGCCGCCTCGAGCGCACGCGTCGGCCAGCGCAGGTCGCGCGACGCGAGCGCGATGTCGGCTTCCGCGACGACGCAGCGCGCCCGTGCAACCGCTTCCTTCGCACCGAACGCACGCGCGGCGCCGCGGACGAGCGCGCGCGCGCGTTCGAAATCGCCGAGCTGCGCGAGCGCGATCCCGCGCAGTGCGAGCGCCGGCGCATCGTCGCGCAGCGCGACGCGGTTCAGCGCACCGAGCGCGTCACCGGCCGCGAGCGCGCGCGCGGCCGCCGTGATCAGCGAATCCATCCGAATCCCGACACAGTTGTCACTCCCTCCGGTCCGATGCCCGGCACTAATCTAGCACCACGCACACGGCCCCGTACGCCGTGCCCGGATACCCATCGGAAGGAGGAACCCGCAATGACGACCCATCTCACCGGAACCCGCGACGAATGGCTGGTCGAACGCCGCGCGCTGCTCGACGCGGAAAAGGCGCTGACGCGGCAAAGCGACGAACTCGCGCGGCGGCGCCAGGCGCTGCCGTGGGTGCGCGTCGACAAGACTTACCGGTTCGATACCGAGGCAGGGCAGGCGACGCTCGACGACCTGTTTCGCGGCCGTTCGCAACTGCTGGTCTATCACTTCATGTTCGGCCCCGACTACAAGGCCGGCTGCCCGTCGTGCTCGGCGCTCGCCGACGGCTTCGACGGCTTCGCCGTGCATCTGGCGCACCACGACGTGACGCTCGCGGCCGTGTCGCGCGCGCCGCTCGCGAAACTGCTCGCGTACCGGCAGCGGATGGGGTGGACGTTCCCGTGGGCGTCGTCGGTCGGCAGCGATTTCAACTTCGACTTCAACGTGTCGTTCACCGAAACGCAGCAGCGCGCGGGCGACGTCGAATACAACTACGCGCGGGCCGGTCACGCGATGGACATGGATCCGCCGCCGGCGCCCGTCGTGCAGTTCGCGGCCACGTGCGGCACCGACGCGGTCACGTATTCGCTCGACCGGCCGGGGATGAGCGCGTTCGTGCGCGAGGATGGCGCGATCTATCACACGTATTCGACCTACGCGCGCGGCCTCGACGGGCTGTGGGGGATGTACCAGTGGCTCGACCGCGCGCCGCGCGGACGCAACGAGGCCGGCCCGTGGTGGCGTCGTCACGATGAGTACGCGCGCGGCTGAGCGGGCCGGCCACGGACGGGCGCGCGCGATGATACGAACGACCACCGGTGAGGCGGCCGCCGATCCGCGCGCATTCGGCGCGGCGGTCGCGGCCGTGTTCGCGGTCGCCGCGGCGGCGACGCTGGCCCAGCACACGTCGATGGCGGCGATGGGCGGCGAGCCGATGACCGGCGGCTGGATGGCCTCGGCCGCCTGGTTGCGGCCGTGCGGCCAGAGCGCCGGGCGCGCATTCGCGGCGTTCGCCGGAATGTGGGGCGCGATGACGGTGACGATGATGCTGCCCGTGCTCGCGCCGATGCTCTGGTGCTACCGCCAGCGCATCGGTCCGGCGGCGGCGGCGCGGTCGGCCTGGCTCGTCGTCGTCGCGGGCGCGGGGTATTTCTCGGTCTGGATGGCGCTCGGGGCACTCGTGTTTCCGGCCGGCGCGGTGCTGACGACGGCCGCCGCCCGGCTGCCGGCGCTTGCCTGTGCGATGCCGGTCGCGGCGGGCGTCGTCGTGCTGGCCGCGGGTGCGTTGCAATTCTCCGCGTGGAAGGCGCGCCGGCTGGCGGGTTGCCGGCACGCGGCGGCACATGGCGTGCACCCGTCGCGGGTGACGGTCGTCACGGCGTGGCGGTACGGCGTGCGCGCCGCGATCCGGTGCGGCGCGTGTTGCGGGAACCTGATGGCCGTCGCGCTGGCGGCCGGCATGATGGATCTGCGCGTGATGGCCGTCGTGACGGTCGCAATCGCCGCCGAACGCGCTGCGTCGATCGGCGGGCGCGTCGCGCGGATCGTCGGTTGCGGGGTGGTGGCGGGCGGCATGGCGATGATCGCCCGTGCGGCCGGGCTGGCGTGAGGCAGGGCGGGCAAGCCGCTTCGGCGGGGCGCCGGGCCGTGCGCGCGGCCGCCGCCGTCGCGGCCGTGTGGCCCCGCCGCGACACGGACACTCGCCGCCCGGCGGCCGGTTGCGCGAATGGCGCGATGCGGCGGTGAAACGAAAGGCGATCGAAAACGAACCGAACGGCGATCCGAACGATTCGGCCCCCGAACGGCCGAAACCGGCTAAGCCGTTGTTCGTGTTGTGAAAATTCGCGGCGCTTCGCGTATAATTCGCTTTTGCGCCCATAGGATTTGCCATGCGTCTGATCCAAAAAGCACTCACTTTCGATGACGTGCTCCTCGTTCCCGCCTTCTCCGACGTTCTCCCGCGCGACACCAGCCTCAAGACCAAGCTGACCCGCAACATCTCCCTGAACATGCCGCTCGTGTCCGCCGCGATGGACACGGTCACCGAAGGTCGCCTCGCGATCGCGATGGCGCAGCAGGGTGGCGTCGGTATCGTCCACAAGAATCTCACGCCGGCCGAACAGGCCCGCGAAGTCGCGAAGGTCAAGCGTTTCGAGTCGGGCGTCGTCCGCGACCCGATCACGGTGCCGCCGCAAATGAAGGTGCGCGACGTGATCGCGCTGTCGCGCCAGCATGGCATCTCGGGCTTCCCGGTCGTCGAAGGCCCGCAACTGGTCGGCATCGTCACGAACCGCGACCTGCGTTTCGAAACGCGCCTCGACGAGCCGGTCAAGTCGATCATGACGCCGCGCGAGCGCCTCGTCACGGTCAAGGAAGGCACGCCGCTCGCCGAAGCGAAGGCGCTGATGCACAGCCACCGCCTCGAGCGCGTGCTGGTCGTCAACGACGCGTTCGAACTGCGCGGCCTGATGACCGTCAAGGACATCACGAAGCAGACCGAACACCCGGACGCGTGCAAGGACGAACACGGCAAGCTGCGCGCAGGCGCGGCGGTCGGCGTCGGTCCGGACAACGAAGAGCGTGTCGAGCTGCTGGTGCAGGCCGGCGTCGACGTGATCGTCGTCGATACCGCGCACGGCCACAGCAAGGGCGTGCTCGAGCGCGTGCGCTGGGTCAAGCAGAACTTCCCGCACGTCGAGGTGATCGGCGGCAACATCGCGACGGCCGCCGCCGCGAAGGCGCTGGTCGAATACGGCGCGGACGCGGTCAAGGTCGGTATCGGCCCGGGCTCGATCTGCACGACGCGGATCGTCGCGGGTGTCGGCGTGCCGCAGATCAGCGCGATCGCGAACGTCGCGGAAGCGCTGAAGGGCACCGGCGTGCCGTGCATCGCCGACGGCGGCGTGCGCTTCTCGGGCGACGTGTCGAAGGCCCTCGCGGCCGGCGCGAACGCCGTGATGATGGGCAGCATGTTCGCCGGCACCGAAGAGGCGCCGGGCGACGTGTTCCTGTACCAGGGCCGCCAGTACAAGTCGTACCGCGGCATGGGTTCGGTCGGTGCGATGAAGGACGGCGCGGCTGACCGCTACTTCCAGGACAATTCGGCGAACATCGACAAGCTCGTGCCGGAAGGCATCGAAGGCCGCGTCGCGTACAAGGGTTCGGTCAACGCGATCCTGTTCCAGCTGGTCGGCGGCGTGCGCGCGAGCATGGGCTACTGTGGTTGCAAGACGATCGACGAGCTGCACGAGAAGGCCGAATTCGTCCAGATCACCGCGGCGGGCATGCGCGAGTCGCACGTGCACGACGTGCAGATCACGAAGGAAGCGCCGAACTACCACGTGGACTGAGCGCCGATGAAACCGCTGCTGCGAGCCGTGCTGATCGTCGACGCCGTGCTGCTGCTGGCGTTCGGCGTGCTGTTCGTGCTGACGCCCTGGCAGGCGCTGTTCAATGCGCTGCAACTGGCGAACATCCAGCCGGCGATGCTCGGCCAGGCGTTCGGCATCGCGCTGCTCGGGCTCGCGTGGCTCGCGTTTCATGCGGCGTTCAACGGTGATCTCACGGCGCCCGTCGCGCGCTCGGTCGGCCATGTGTACTGGCTGACCGGTGTGTTGACGGTCGTGTGGTCGATCGGCACCGGCAACGGGCCCGCGCTCGCGGCCGCCGGCCGGGTGCTGTCGGCCGTGGCCGGGGTCGCGCTGATCGTGCTGGGCCTCGGCGGCGTGCGGCTCGCATCGGCCGTGCGCCGGCGCGAGAAAGCGCAGGCGCTCGAGGCGCGCGCACCGGCGCAGCGGCCGGCCGAACCGGCGATGGCGCCGGCGTCGGCGCCTGCCGCGCAGCGTGTCGAGCCGGTCGTCGGCCGTCCCGTGGCGCCGGCCGGATCGTCGCCGGCCTCGTCCGGTTCCCGCGCATCGTCGGGCGGCGGCGTCGCCCTCGACGAACGCCCGCCGATGCAGGATTGACCGGCGATGCGTCGCGCGTGCCGCCTGCCGCCCGACGCCGCTGTCCATGCTTTTGACGCAGCGCTCGATGCGCTGCTTTTCTTATTCTCTTCATCCCGTCCGCAGCCATGCACGACAAAATCCTGATTCTCGACTTCGGTTCGCAAGTCACCCAACTGATTGCACGGCGCGTGCGTGAAGCGCACGTCTACTGCGAAATCCATCCGAACGACGTGTCCGACGACTTCGTCCGCGAGTTCGCGCCGAAGGCGGTGATCCTGTCGGGCAGCCACGCGAGCACGTACGAAGACCACCAACTGCGCGCGCCGCAGGCCGTATGGGATCTCGGCGTGCCGGTGCTCGGCATCTGCTACGGCATGCAGACGATGGCCGTGCAGCTCGGCGGCAAGGTCGAGTGGAGCGACCATCGCGAATTCGGCTATGCGGAAATGCGTGCGCACGGCCATACGCGCCTGCTCGACGGCATCGAGGATTTCACGACGGCCGAAGGCCACGGGATGCTGAAAGTCTGGATGAGCCACGGCGACAAGGTTGCCGAGCTGCCGCCGGGCTTCGCGCTGATGGCGTCGACGCCGAGCTGCCCGATCGCCGGCATGGCCGACGAGGCGCGCGGCTACTACGCGGTGCAGTTCCACCCGGAAGTCACGCACACCGTGAAGGGCCGCCAGATCATCGAACGCTTCGTGCTGCAGATCGCCGGCGCGAAGCCCGACTGGATCATGAAGAACCACATCGAGGAAGCCGTCGCGAAGATTCGCGAGCAGGTCGGTGACGAGGAAGTGATTCTCGGCCTGTCGGGCGGCGTCGATTCGAGCGTCGCGGCCGCGCTGATCCATCGCGCGATCGGCGATCAGCTGACCTGCGTGTTCGTCGACCACGGCCTGCTGCGCCTGAACGAAGGCAAGATGGTGCTCGACATGTTCGAGGGCCGCCTGCATGCGAAGGTCGTGCACGTCGATGCATCCGACCAGTTCCTCGGCCATCTGGCCGGCGTGACCGATCCGGAAGCGAAGCGCAAGATCATCGGCCGCGAGTTCGTCGAGGTGTTCCAGGCCGAGGCGAAGAAGCTGTCGAAGGCGAAGTGGCTCGCGCAGGGCACGATCTACCCGGATGTGGTCGAATCGGGCG
The DNA here is from genome assembly GCF_024730645.1 of Burkholderia sp. EMB26. Taxonomy (NCBI): domain Bacteria; kingdom Pseudomonadati; phylum Pseudomonadota; class Betaproteobacteria; order Burkholderiales; family Burkholderiaceae; genus Burkholderia; species Burkholderia sp. EMB26. The sequence continues at coordinate 2,244,552 of NZ_CP078070.1, read as the reverse complement.
GCACCAAGACGAAGAAGGCGACGACGATCAAGAGCCACCACAACGTCGGCGGCCTGCCGGAAACGCTCGGCCTGAAGCTGCTCGAGCCGCTGCGCGACCTGTTCAAGGACGAAGTGCGCGAGCTGGGCGTCGCGCTCGGCCTGCCGCCGGAGATGGTGTACCGCCATCCGTTCCCGGGCCCGGGCCTGGGCGTGCGGATTCTCGGCGAAGTGAAGCGCGAGTACGCGGACCTGCTGCGCCGCGCGGACGCGATCTTCATCGAGGAACTGCGCGGCACGACGGCAACCGCGCAGGATGCGGCTGCCGGCCTGTGCGGCGAGGCCGACGTCGGCAAGAGCTGGTACGACCTGACGAGCCAGGCGTTCGCGGTGTTTCTGCCGGTCAAGTCGGTCGGCGTGATGGGCGATGGCCGGACGTACGACTATGTGACGTCGCTGCGCGCGGTGCAGACGACCGACTTCATGACCGCACACTGGGCGCACCTGCCGTACGCGCTGCTCGGTCGCGCGTCGAACCGGATCATCAACGAAGTGCGCGGGATCAATCGTGTGGTGTACGACATCTCGGGGAAGCCGCCGGCGACGATCGAGTGGGAGTGATTCGGCGTCTGGCACTGGCTGGCATCTAGTAGCACGAAAACACACCTAAGCCCGCGTCACTGCGGGCTTTTTTGTGATTTCGTTCGGCACCGCCTGGCAACATTTGGCATCGCCAAGCACCGTTTTTTCATGGCATGATGGATGGCATTGAATGCTTCTATGCCATGAGACTGTCGCCGATACCATGCAACCACCTTGCGGATGTGCATGGTATTGAAATTGCGTAACACAATGATTTTATTGTTGTTTTGCGCCAGGATTGGCCGGTTTTCGGATCGTGGTATTTGAGCTGAATCAGGGCGAGAACCATGTTGACCGATACCAAGCTGCGCAACCTCAAGCCGAAGGACAAGCTCTACAAGGTGAATGACCGTGACGGCCTCTATGTAGCCGTCACGGCCGCCGGAGCGATCTCGTTCCGCTACAACTACTCGATCCACGGTAGGCAGGAGACCATCACCTTCGGCCGCTACGGTGTCGGCGGCATCACCTTGGCGGAAGCCCGCGAGCGATTGGGTGAGGCCAAGAAGATGGTCGCGGCCGGGAAGTCACCGGCCAAGGAAAAGGCGCGGGACAAGGCCCGCGTCAAGGACGCGGAGACGTTCGGGGCCTGGGCGGAAAAGTGGCTGCGCGGCTACCAGATGGCCGACTCCACCCGCGACATGCGCCGCTCGGTCTACGAGCGCGAGCTGAAGCCGAAGTTTGGCAATCAGAAGCTGGTGGAGATCACCCACGAAGACCTGCGCGCGCTGACCGATGCCATCGTCGAGCGCGGCGCGCCGGCGACGGCCGTGCATGTCCGCGAGGTGGTGCTCCAGGTCTATCGCTGGGCTATCGAGCGCGGCCAGAAGGTCGAGAACCCGGCCGAGCTGGTGCGCCCGACGACCATTGCCAAGTTCGAGCCGCGCGACCGTGCGCTGACGCCCGACGAGATCGGCCTGATGTACCAGTACATGGAGCGCATCGGCACAGCGCCATCCATTCGGGCGGCGGCCAAGCTGCTGCTGTTGACGATGGTGCGCAAGAGCGAGCTGACCAACGCGACCTGGAGCGAGATCAATTTCAGCGACGCGCTTTGGACGATCCCGAAGGAGCGGATGAAGCGGCGCAATCCGCACCTGGTGTTCCTGTCCCGGCAGGCGCTGGACATCTTCATTGCCCTGAAAACCTTCGCGGGGGGATCGGACTACGTGCTTCCGTCGCGGTATGACTCGGACTTACCCATGAGCAGCGCCACGCTTAACCAGGTGCTGACGCTGACGTATCGGCTGGCGCAGAAGGAAGGGAAGTCGCTCGCCAAGTTCGGGCCACATGACTTGCGGCGCACGGCCAGCACGTTGCTGCATGAAGCCGGCTACAACACGGACTGGATCGAGAAGTGCCTGGCGCACGAGCAGAGAGGCGTCAGGGCCGTCTACAACAAGGCCGAGTACCGCGAGCAGCGCACGGCGATGTTGCAGGACTGGGCGGACATGATCGACGAATGGACGCTGAGACGGCCGAAGGCGTAAGCCAGAGAAAGGCAGGTTAGGCAGCGCCGCCCGAACATCGAGGCATGGCCTCGGGTTTCATTGACACTTGAGGGGCGCAGCGTTTTAGCCGCTAAAAGGGGCAGCAGAGCCGCCGGCCACGGCAGACGGAGTGAAGCCAGGGCGCATGGCCTGAGTGCCCGACGACTTCCGCGCCTCGATCCATCCCTCGACCTCGGCCAAGTCCCAGGCGACGTTTCGGCTGGTGAGTGCGATCCGGCGCGGAAACTCCCCGCGCTGCTCCATGTTGAAGATCGTGCGCTCAGACAGCGGGATCATCGCCAGTAGCTTCTTCCGATTAATGAGCGTCTTGCTTGCCGTTGCCTGCATCCCCTGGCCTCTTTCAGTCACTTGCGAACATGTGCCTGATGGTGCCTGGCAATGCGGATTGTTTCGTCCTATTAGTTGGTCAATTAGGTTGACGCCGTGAGCGCGGCTTTGTACTCAAGCGGAACATTGCGGGGATCGCCGCCAGCGCCTTCGATACCGCCTGGCGCTCGATGCCGAGCTTTCGCGCAATCTCCGACTGATTGAGTCCAGACCATTGGAGCATCAGCATCTGCTTCTTGCGGTCCGATAGCTTCGAGTCCACCATCAGCCGTGCTTGATTGCGCAGCTCTGCCTTGTCCGCCGGCTGTAAGGTCTGGCCCGCGACATAGTGGAAGAAGTAGCTGTCAACCAGTTGATCGCCCGATTTCACTTGGGCAGTGGCCGGCTTCGCGCATTGCTGGGTGAGTCTCGCCAGTTCGAGGTCGAATTGCGCGAGGGATCGCCTTGCTTGTCTGTAGACAGGGTTCCATGCGCCGCTCGGCAATTTAGGCCGGTGATCCAGGCAATACAGGCTGCTTAGTCGAAGCTTTTCCTCTGGATCGTCCGCCTTCGGATCATCGCTCCCGCCGGCGAATGAGGTCAGCTCGGCGAGTGATCCGCAGAACCGGCAGAACCCCTGGAGGCGTTCGCCATTCAGTCGGGTGTCGCGCACCTTTGACTTCGTCGGCCGTTTGCAGGCGCAGTCCCATACAAGCCCGATCAACGATTCGAGTGTTGCAACAAACCGCCGATCTCTTGGCGTCTGCCTATCCTCCGTTTTGATGAACTGGCGCAGCAACTGCCGCTGCATGCGAACCATCGCATCAAGTCCAACCAGTCGAATGATTCCGCTGAAGCTCACCCCTGTTCCTGCTCCGGGGATATGGCCCAAGTAGCGTTGTGGCAGCGTCGCCGTGTACGCAGCCACGGCGGGGTCAATGAGTTCCTGTAACAGCCCAACGATGGGGTAGCGCCGCGAGGAGGCGGAATACGGCCGCCAGCGATCCTCAAACTGCCCGATGGCTTCCGAGACAGTGGGGTCGCAGCCTTCCCAGATGAGAATGGTTGGATCGTTCTTCATGTCAACCATTTTGGACAACTAATAAGATGTAGGCAACCCCCAATAACGCCTAACCTTCGTAGCAATTCAGTTGATAACGGAGGTTTACGCAATGACGATAGAAGACACGCTACTGCAACGCTTCGGCCCGCTGCTGAGCATGGCACAGCTCGCCTCCGTCCTGGATCGATCACCGGATGGCCTGCGGGTCAGCTTGCGCACGACGAGTGAATGGGCGGGGCGAATCAACAAGGCTCGCTTGAAGATCGGTCGGCGCGTCTACTTTCGAACCTCGCAGATCGCCGAGGTGCTGAGCGACGAATCCCTGTACGGAACGGGGAACTGAGTCGTGGCGATTGACGTCCTGGCTGCGTTCGAGTGCGAACCGCCGGTGCTGGACTTCATATGGCCGGGCTTCCTAGCGGGAACCGTGGGCGCGCTCGTTGCTCCAGGAGCCACCGGTAAGAGCTTCTGGGCGCTAGAAGCGGCCATGAGCATCGCATGCAGTGTTGCCGGCGGCGACCTTGTGGGCCTTGCCCCCGCACACACCGGGCGCGTGGTCTATCTGGCCGGAGAAGACCCGCCGCCCGCGCTTGTCCGGCGCATCCACGCCATCGGCCAGCACCTCGGGCATACAGCCCGCCAAGCCATCGGCGAGAACCTCGTGCTTGAGCCGATCATGGGCAAGCGCCTGGACATCATGAAAAAGGCCCACTTGCGCCGCGTTATTGAGGACGGTGCCGGGGCGCGCCTGATCGTGCTGGACACCCTGAGCCGCATTCACACGCTCGATGAGAACAGCAACGGCAACATGGCCCACCTCGTGGCCGTGCTGGAGCACGTTGCGGCCACTACGGGCGCATCCGTGCTCTACCTGCACCACGTCAGCAAGGGCAGCGCCCGCGAAGGGCAGACCGACCAGCAGCAGGCCGCGCGTGGCGCGTCCGCGCTGATCGACAACGCCAGATGGTGCGGTTACGTCGCCCGTATGACCGAGGATGAGGCCAAGCGCCTCAGCGATCGCGCCCATGATCGGCAGCCCATAGGCAGTGATCGGCGCGGCTACTTCGTGCGTTTCGGCGTCAGCAAGCAGAACTACGACGCCACACCGCTTGATCGCTGGTACATGCGGCACGCCGGCGGAGTGCTGGTGCCGGTGGAGCTGTATGAGGCCAGCAGGAATGAGGAAAAGGGACGTGATGGTCGGAGGCGAGGCGATGGCTTTTGACCTCACACATGCCAGGCACGACCCAATGCACTGCTTGGTCCCCGGCTTGTTCCGCAGTCTCAAGCGCGGTGAACGGAAGAAGCTCAAGCTCGATGTGACGTATCACTACGCCGAGAATGAGCAAGCGCGGTTCGTCGGCTTCGAGCCTCTTGGTGCAGATGACATGCGGCTGCTGCAAGGTCTTGTGGCTCTTGGAGGGCCGAAGGGCATCATCCTGACGCCAGAGCCAACAGCGGACTTGCCGAGGCAACTCCGTCTATTCCTTGAGCCGAAGTTCGATGCGGCAGGGCAGGATGCGCTTGTCGTGCGCGAGAGCATGACAAGCCTGCTATCCGAAATCGGCTTGACCGATGGCGGCGACAACATCAGGGCGATCAAGGCGTGCTTGCTGCGCATGGCAAACGTGACGGTGGTGGTCACCAAGGGAAGCCGGCAAAGGTCTTTTCACCTGATGAGCTATGCCTTCGATGAGGAGGACGGACGGCTATTCGTCGCGTTGAATCCTCAGATTGCAGAGGCAATTCTTGGTCGGCGCCCGTACACCCGCATCGAAATGGCCGAGGTGCGAGCGCTCCAAACCGACCCGGCTCGCCTGATTCATCAACGGCTGTGCGGCTGGATCGACCCTGGCAAGGCCGGGCGCGCAGAACTCGATACGCTTTGCGGTTACGTCTGGCCGGACGAAGCGAACGCTGAGGCCATGAAGAAGCGCCGGCAGAAGGCTCGCAAGGCCCTGGCCGAGCTTGATGCCGTGGGCTGGAAGGTGAACGAGTATGCGGAAGGAAAGTGGGAAATCGGGAGGCCGAAGCCCGTAGCAACGTTCCCCAGTCTCCGTAGCAACGTTCCCCGCCACCCGTAGCAACGTTCCCCGCCCAGAACTGGAAAACACAGTAACGGCGCGGGCTTGCGGCCAGTTCGCAAATTCCATCCATGATCTTCCAAGATCATCCACTAGGCGCGGCATTTGCCGCCGCCCTGTAGGGCGACGCCAAGCCCTTGCCGATGGTCGGCCTTCGGCCGATGAGTTGTACGCCAAAAGGGAAGGCAGTCTGATCGCCTCTTTTTAGCGGCTAAAACGCAGCGCCCCTCAAGTGTCTATAGACTGGTGTTGTATGTTGTAGCGCGCTACAACATACAACAGTTCCAATTCGGTATCACGGTCGCAACTGGGCTCCCTTCTTGTTCGCGCTCATCAAGCTGCGCATCCGTCATCTTCAGCGCGGTTCTCTTCTCCGACGATGGCGGCCGGCTGAGTATTGACCGTTGAGGAGGCTGAACCCGCAGGCCGATCTCTCGGCCCCTCTTGGCGTTCAACTTTTTTCGGGAGTGCTGAACGTCACCTATCGCAATGCTTCGATAGGCGCTGCCGGGTTGCGCGCTTCATGTCAACCAGTTCGGCCAATTATTGGGATGTTGTGCGGGCTGCCAGTTCGTAACCTTCGGAGTAGTTCAGTTGATAACGGAGGTTTACGGAAATGGCAGCAGGGATTGAACAGGAACTGGCCGCGCGCCTCAAGCGCGAGCAGAAGGCCAGGCGACTGACGCGGAAGGACTACTTGCCAGCGTTCATGGCGGCGCGCTCGAACGTGATGGAGGCTATGGCCGCTGGCTTTGCATTAAGGATCATCTGGGAGCACATGCACGAGATTGGGCGCATTCCGTTTCGCTACGAAACGTTCCTGAAATACGTGCGAAAGCACATCACCAATGCTCCGGCAGGGCCCGCAAGGCCAGCACCAAAAGGCAAAGCCCGTGGTTCAGTGACGCGGAATTGAGGTCAACTTGTTCGCTGTGAAGATCTATCAAAAAGCCGATGTTCAATCGCTGTAAGCACCGAGCGAAACGCTGCAAGCGGCAACTGCATGACAGCACGCGCACGAAAACCGATAATTTTTGTTCATTTCCGTGCTGCTGGTGCGCTATTGCACTTCAATGGTGTGCTTATAGCGTGAGAATCAGTGAGTCGATCATCGAGAATCAATGCGATGGTGCGGGCAGGATGTGTGAAGTTAGCTAACCGGCGAGCCGGCTATCTATCTTCACTGCCCCTTATTCGCACTGGGTGCTCAACGAGGACATCCTGCTCTGCGAGGCAGCCGGCTCCACCGGCAGGAAAGAAGAGGTAAGCCTTGAGCGCTTTAGCGGCTAAAAATTCAATGGGCTGTGTTCGGATCGAGCAATCGGAGGTATAGAGGCATCAACACGCAATGACACCGTGACATGAACCAAAAGGCCGGGCTTCGGTGTCGCTCTGGTCAATTACCGATTAGCTACGTGGCGCAGCTATTCGATGACCCTGAAGCCACTTTCAGAAAGGGTTATCGACCATGAAGCACGTTCGCCTTTTAGCGGCTAAAACCGCGCTTGCCACCGTCCTGGCAGGCAGCATCGTCAGCACGCCCGCACGGGCTGGTATCCCCGTCATCGACGGCACCAACCTGTCGCAGAACATCATGACGGCCATCGAATCGGTGGCCCAAACGCTCAAGCAAATTGAGCAGTACAGCACCCAGCTCCAGCAGTATCAGAACCAGCTCCAGAACACGATGGCCCCGGCCGCGTATATCTGGGATCAGGCGCAATCGACCATCAACGGGTTGATGAACGCCACCAACACGCTGAACTACTACAAGAACCAGCTCGGCAGCCTGGACAGCTACATCGGCAAGTTCCAGGACGTGAACTACTACAAGGGGTCGCCGTGCTTCACGGCCACCGGCTGCTCTGCGTCCGAGTGGGCGGCCATGAAGAACGTGCAGCAGCTCGCCAGCGAGTCGCAGAAGAAGGCCAACGATGCCTTGTTCAAGGGCCTCGACAAGCAGCAAGACAACCTGACCGCCGACGCCGCGACGTTGCAGCGGCTCCAGTCCTCGGCGCAGGGCGCAACCGGGCAGATGCAGGCCATCGGCTACGCCAACCAGCTCGCCAGCCAGCAGGCCAACCAGCTCTTGCAGATTCGCGGCCTGTTGATCGCGCAGCAGAACGCGGTGGCGACCAAGATGCAGGCCGACGCCGACAAGGAAGCCCAGCAGGCGGCAGCCGGGGCGACTTCCAGGGAATCCAGGATCGAGCGCACGGCCAGTCCGAAAAACTGGCTCGAACTGACCCGCTGACGGAGGCCCGGCACCATGAAAAAGACGATGCTGCTTGCCGGTCTCGCGGCGGCGATGCTGGCCGGCTGCGACAACAAGCCGGCCATTCCGCCCATGCCCGAGGTCAATGACACCAATTGCCAGATCGAGGCGATCAAGAAGATCGAGGACAGGGCTACGCGCGAAACCTTCGCCGGGTTGTGCTCGCGCCGGTCGCCGGCCGGCGGCGGCATCGCCCCGACCGAGAAGCCGATGAACTGGCTGGAGCTGGCCGATCCGAAAGGCTCGAAGGGGCAGGAGGTGAAACCATGAAAGCACTGCACAAGGCGGCGCTGATCGGCGTCACTCTCGCGCTTTACTCCACCGCTGCATCGGCCCAGCTCACCAACCAGGGGATGCTTGACCAGGTGGTGACGGAGTTCGCCACGCGGGCCACGGCCTGGCAGACAGTGGTGATGAACGCCGCGACGTTCTTGTTCTGGCCGCTGGGCACGATCTCGCTCGTCTGGACGTTCGGTTTCATGGCGCTGCGCAAGGCTGACATTGGCGAGTTCTTCGCCGAGTTCATCCGCTTCATCCTGTTTTTCGGCTTCTTCCTCTGGCTGCTGCGCAATGGCCCTGCCTTCGCCAACTCGATCATCCAGTCACTGGCCCGGATCGGTGAGCAGGCATCCGGGGTGGCGTCGGTGACACCCTCGGGCATCGTGGATATCGGTTTCATGATCTTGAAGCAGGCATTCACGAACTCGTCAATCTGGTCGCCCGTGGATAGCTTCATCGGTGTGGCCTTGAGCGTCGGCATCTTGATCCTGCTGGCGGTTGTCGCTGTGAACATGCTCCTGCTGCTCGTGTCAGGGTGGTTGTTGATGTACGCCGGCATCTTCTTCCTCGGCTTCGGTGGCTCTCGTTGGACTTCCGACATGGCGATCAACTACTACAAGACGGTCCTGGGCGTGGCGGTGCAGATCATGACGATGGTGCTCCTGGTCGGCATCGGGAACGACCTGCTTTCCAGCTTCTACGCTAGGATGAACACCGGCACGCTGAACTTTGAAGAGCTGGGCGTGATGCTGGTTTTCTGCGTGGCGTTGCTGATGCTGGTCAATCGTGTGCCGCCGCTGGCGACAAGGCCAGCGCCGGCGACAAAGGCAGCAGCTCGACGGCCAGCACCGGCAACGGTGCCGACAAGGCCGCCAAGAGCGAACCCAAGCCCGCTGGCGGGGCAGGACAGGGGCCGCAGGCCGCACCAGGCAGCACCGGCCCCGTTGGTTTGACTCGTGCCGCAGCATTGGCAGCGGGCACGGCCGGCGAGCTGGCGAAGGGCGCAGGTGCAGTACTCAAAGGCAAGGCCGTGCAGCTCGCGGAGGGCTTCCAGGAGCGCATGGACCAAACGATCGGCGGCCAAGTGGCAACGGCGATCCGGGCCAGCACAGCAGCAGAGGCTCCGGCCTTCGACGGCGACAGCTTGGCCGGCGAACAGACCGGCAATCAGGCGGCCGATCCCGATGATGAAGTCGCTGCTTTCGTGAATCGCTCGACGCCGGCGTGAAAGGCGCGTCGGCCGGCGTGGGGCCGGCCGACACTTCCACTAACCCACCTGATGGAGAGGTGAATCATGGCAACCTTGAATCCTACCAACGCAACTCAGGCAGTGCATCATGCGGCCGTGCAGCTCGCGGCCCTAGACTGGATTGACCAGGACGCAGCCCGGCAGCTCGGGCCGCTGGCCGAAGCAGTCGCCAATGCCTTCATGGTCGTGTTCTACCAGGCCGAGACGGGCCGAGCGACGCCGGCCGACTTCCGTGAGGCACTGAATGCCGTGCGCCAGTCGCTTCACCCCGCGTAAGCTAGACACCAGGAACAGCAAGGGCGGCCATTGGCCGCCCTTGTCGTTTCCGGGCCTGCATCGTCGGAAGTGGCGATGCGCGCCGGCGCTCGATCATCGCCAGATCGGGCGATGATGCCCCGTCTTACTCTTCCCCTTGGCGTGGATCTCGCATCGTCATTCCCGGCGATGAGATCCACCTGCAGCACCGCCAGGAATGGCGACGCTGGCCAGCTCGCTCACGACGCGATGCCGTGCGTGGTTCGCGCACGTGCCGCGACCTGGTGAGCGTGCTCGATATAGGCCGGGTCGGCCGTGGCCTCGGCGTCGGCCAGGAATGCGGCCACGGCTTCGGCGGTGGTCAGGTCCTCCGCCGGGTCAAAGGGCGTCAGGGATTCTAGGCCCGCATCGACGCGGCGGACCAGCTCCATAGCTTGGGCGATGTCAGCCAGACGGGCGCGCACCTGGTCAGCGGTAACGGCACGGCCTGGGTCGGCTTTCAGCGCATCAAAGGCCGGGCCAACTTGTGCATGCAGCCAGGCTTCCTCGGTTTCCTTCTTGCCCATCATGTCCTCACGCTGAAATTGTCTTGCTTGGCTCGTTGAGGTTATCACCTTGAGCTAGGCTCATATAGATCGACCTTTATTAAATGAGCCTGTCGATCTATAGTGGGCGCATTTAGGTATGCTCAAAGGAGCCGGCATGAGCAGGATGAAGCCCGCAACCGCACCAATGGTGGCACGGGTCTATCTGCGCGTTAGCACGGACGCGCAAGACTTGGAACGCCAGGAAGGGATCATCACGGCCACGAAGGCCGCCGGGTACTACGTCGCCGGCATCTACCGCGAGAAGGCATCCGGCGCACGCGCCGACCGGCCCGAGCTTCTGCGCATGGTGGCTGACCTGCAACCGGGCGAAGTGGTCATCGCCGAGAAGATCGACCGCATCAGCCGTTTGCCACTGCCCGAGGCCGAGCGCCTGGTGGCCTCGATCCGAGCAAAGGGCGCACGCCTGGCCGTCCCTGGCGTTGTCGATCTGTCCGACCTAGCGGCCGAGGCCCAGGGCGTTGCCAAGATCGTCCTGGAATCTGTCCAGGACATGCTTTTGAAGCTGGCCCTGCAGATGGCCCGCGACGACTACGAGGACAGGCGCGAGCGGCAGCGCCAGGGCATCTATCTGGCGAAGAAGGCTGGCCGCTATAAGGGCCGACGGGCTGATCCGAAGTTGCGCGCCCAGGTCATCGCGTTGCGCTGCATAGGCCGCAGCATCGCGGATACGGCGAAACTGGCTGGGTGCAGCATGGCCCAGGTCAAAAGGATATGGGCCACCCGTGATGTAAGCCAAGCCGAGGCGGCCAGGCACGGCGCTTTCGTGGAGGACGCTTTGAGCGAACCGGATGCTAGAGCGGCGGCCGACGTGGAGCAGGGTGCTGCCGAGCTTCCTGAGCCTGCATTCGTGGATGATGAGGGCCCAATGGCCCCTCCGGCTCATGTGTCCACTGTGCGTCTGCGCGACGTGCTGGCGAGCCTCACTGACGCCGAACTCGCGGCCTTGCCCGGTCGAGTGTCAAAGGAGGAGATAGGGGTCGTCTCAGAAAACGGAAAATAAAGCACGCTAAGGCATAGCCGAACCTGCCAAGCTTGCTCCACCCTGTAGTGACGCGATCAGCGGGCAGGAAACGTTCCCCCTTCGCGCATGGCAGGCGCACACCAACTCAGACAGCACGGCCTCCATGCGCGCCAGGTCAGCCATTTTCTCGCGCACGTCCTTGAGCTTGTGCTCGGCCAGACTGCTGGCTTCCTCGCAATGGGTGCCATCCTCCAGCCGCAGCAGCTCGGCGATCTCATCCAGGCTGAAGCCCAGCCGCTGGGCTGATTTCACGAAGCGCACCCGCGTTACATCCGCCTCGCCATAGCGGCGGATGCTGCCATAGGGCTTGTCAGGCTCCAGCAACAAGCCCTTGCGCTGATAGAAACGGATGGTCTCCACATTGACCCCGGCCGCCTTGGCGAAAACGCCAATGGTCAGGTTCTCCAAATTGTTTTCCATATCGCTTGACTCCGTACATGAGTACGGAAGTAAGGTTACGCTATCCAATTTCAATTCGAAAGGACAAGCGCATGTCTGAACCAAAAACCGGGCGCGGCGCGCTCTTCACTGGAGGGCTTGCCGCCATCCTCGCCTCGGCTTGCTGCCTCGGGCCGTTGGTTCTGATCGCCTTGGGGTTCAGCGGCGCTTGGATCGGCAACTTGGCGGTGTTGGAACCCTATCGCCCCATCTTTATCGGCGTGGCGCTGGTGGCGTTGTTCTTCGCCTGGCGGCGCATCTACCGGCAGGCAGCGGCCTGCAAACCGGGTGAGGTCTGCGCGATTCCCCAAGTGCGAGCTACTTACAAGCTCATTTTCTGGATCGTGGCCGCGCTGGTTCTGGTCGCGCTCGGATTTCCCTACGTCATGCCATTTTTCTACTGATCGGAGTTCACCATGAAGAAACTGTTTGCCTCCCTCGCCCTCGCCGCCGTTGTTGCCCCCGTCTGGGCCGCCACCCAGACCGTCACGCTGTCCGTACCGGGCATGACCTGCTCCGCCTGCCCGATCACTGTCAAGAAGGCGATTTCCAAGGTCGAAGGCGTCAGCAAAGTTGACGTGACTTTCGAGACACGCCAAGCGGTCGTCACCTTCGACGATGCCAAGACCAGCGTGCAGAAGCTGACCAAGGCAACCGCAGACGCGGGCTATCCGTCCAGCGTCAAGCAGTGAGTCACTGAAAACGGCACCGCAGCACAACGGACGTCATTGTCTGGCGCCACAAACGATAAAGGATCTGTTGCATGACCCATCTAAAAATCACCGGCATGACTTGCGACTCGTGCGCGGCGCACGTCAAGGAAGCGCTGGAAAAAGTGCCAGGCGTGCAGTCGGCGCTGGTGTCCTATCCGAAGGGCACAGCGCAACTCGCCATCGTGCCGGGCACATCGCCGGACGCGCTGACTGCCGCCGTGGCCGGACTGGGCTACAAGGCAACGCTAGCCGATGCGCCACTGGCGGACAACCGCGTCGGACTGCTCGACAAGGTGCGGGGATGGATGGCCGCCGCCGAAAAGCACAGTGGCAACGAGCCCTCGGTGCAGGTAGCGGTCATTGGCAGCGGTGGAGCCGCGATGGCGGCGGCGCTGAAGGCCGTCGAGCAAGGCGCGCAGGTCACGCTGATCGAGCGCGGCACCATCGGCGGCACCTGCGTCAATGTCGGCTGTGTGCCGTCCAAGATCATGATCCGCGCCGCCCACATCGCCCATCTGCGCCGGGAAAGCCCGTTCGATGGCGGTATTGCGGCAACTGTGCCTACGATTGACCGCAGTAAGCTGCTGGCCCAGCAGCAGGCCCGCGTCGACGAACTGCGGCACGCCAAGTACGAAGGCATCCTGGGCGGTAATCCGGCCATCACCGTTGTGCACGGTGAGGCGCGCTTCAAGGACGACCAGAGCCTTACCGTCCGTTTGAACGAGGGTGGCGAGCGCGTCGTGATGTTCGACCGCTGCCTGGTCGCCACGGGTGCCAGCCCGGCGGTCCCGCCGATTCCGGGCTTGAAAGAGTCACCCTACTGGACTTCCACCGAGGCCCTGGCGAGCGACACCATTCCCGAACGCCTTGCCGTAATCGGCTCGTCGGTGGTGGCGCTGGAGCTGGCGCAAGCCTTTGCCCGGCTGGGCAGCAAGGTCACGGTCCTGGCGCGCAATACCTTGTTCTTCCGTGAAGACCCGGCCATCGGCGAGGCGGTGACAGCCGCTTTCCGTGCCGAGGGCATCGAGGTGCTGGAGCACACGCAAGCCAGCCAGGTCGCCCATATGGACGGTGAATTCGTGCTGACCACCACGCACGGTGAATTGCGCGCCGACAAACTGCTGGTTGCCACCGGTCGGACACCGAACACGCGCAGCCTCGCGCTGGACGCAGCGGGGGTCACTGTCAATGCGCAAGGTGCCATCGTCATCGACCAAGGCATGCGCACGAGCAACCCGAACATCTACGCGGCCGGCGACTGCACCGACCAGCCGCAGTTCGTCTATGTGGCGGCAGCGGCCGGCACCCGTGCCGCGATCAACATGACCGGCGGCGATGCGGCGCTCGACCTGACCGCAATGCCGGCCGTGGTGTTCACCGATCCGCAAGTGGCGACCGTGGGCTACAGCGAGGCGGAAGCCCACCACGACGGGATCGAGACCGACAGCCGCACCTTGACCTTGGACAACGTGCCGCGTGCGCTCGCCAACTTCGACACACGCGGCTTCATCAAGTTGGTTATCGAGGAAGGCAGCCATCGGCTGATCGGCGTACAGGCGGTCGCGCCGGAAGCGGGTGAACTGATCCAGACGGCGGCTCTGGCCATTCGCAACCGCATGACGGTGCAGGAACTGGCCGACCAGTTGTTCCCCTACCTGACGATGGTCGAGGGGTTGAAGCTCGCGGCGCAGACCTTCAACAAGGATGTGAAGCAGCTTTCCTGCTGCGCCGGGTGAGAAAAAGGAGGTGTTCAATGAACGCCTACACGGTGTCCCGGCTGGCTCTTGATGCCGGGGTGAGCGTGCATATCGTGCGCGACTACCTGCTGCGCGGATTGCTGCGCCCGGTGGCGTGCACACCAGGCGGCTACGGCTTGTTCGATGACGCCGCCTTGCAACGGCTGTGCTTCGTGCGGGCGGCCTTCGAGGCGGGCATCGGCCTCGACGCGCTGGCGCGGCTGTGCCGGGCGCTGGATGCGGCGGACGGCGACGAAGCGGCCGCGCAGCTTGCCCTGCTGCGTCAGTTCGTCGAGCGTCGGCGCGAAGCGTTGGCCGATCTGGAAGTGCAGTTGGCCACCCTGCCGACCGAGCCGGCACAGCACGCGGAGAGTCTGCCATGAACAACCCCGAGCGCTTGCCGTCCGAGACGCACAAACCGATCACCGGCTACCTGTGGGGCGGACTGGCTGTGCTGACTTGCCCCTGCCACCTGCCCATCCTCGCTGTCGTGCTGGCCGGCACAACCGCCGGTGCTTTCCTCGGCGAGCATTGGGTCATCGCGGCGCTCGGTTTGACCGGCCTGTTCCTTCTGTCCCTGTCGCGGGCGTTGCGGGCATTCAGGGAAAGAGAATGAGCGCTTTCCGGCCGGATGGATGGACGACGCCGGAACTGGCCCAAGCGGTCGAGCGCGGGCAGCTTGAACTGCACTACCAGCCCGTCGTCGATCTGCGCAGTGGTGGGATTGTCGGCGCGGAAGCCCTGTTGCGCTGGCGTCATCCGACGCTTGGACTATTGCCACCGGGCCAGTTCCTGCCCGTGGTCGAATCGTCCGGCCTGATGCCTGAAATCGGCGCTTGGGTGCTGGGCGAAGCCTGCCGCCAGATGCGTGACTGGCGAATGCTGGCATGGCGACCGTTCCGGCTGGCCGTCAATGTTTCGGCGAGCCAAGTGGGACCGGACTTCGACGGGTGGGTAAAGGGCGTGCTGGCTGATGCCGAGTTGCCCGCCGAGTATCTCGAAATCGAGCTGACCGAATCGGTCGCGTTTGGTGATCCGGCGATCTTCCCCGCCCTGGACGCCTTGCGGCAGATCGGTGTGCGCTTCGCCGCCGATGACTTCGGGACGGGGTATTCCTGTCTGCAACATCTTCGTGAATGAGTCCTTTCATATCGAAAATGAATATGTGATGCAGCTAAATCCGCACAAGTTTGACAATGTGCCGGAATATGTTGTCCTGGAGTGTGATCGGGTCATTTCGACAAGCTGACCCCAGCACAGTGGATACACAATGTGTATCCACTGTGCTATCCTATGCCTATGTCACTCAAAGACTCTGGGATGCGCATCAGGGTGGAGAAAGAGCTGCGCGAGGCGTTCGTGCAGGCTTGCCGTGCCCAAGATCGACACGCCTCTGACGTGCTGCGCGACTTCATGCGCACCTTCACGGAGAAGCAGTTGCAAGGCCAGGCTGACCTGTTCGCCGGTTCCAAGGGAAAACAGAAATGAACGTGCAGACAGAACAAGAGCTAGTAGCCCTCTGCCTTGCCCTCATCGGAGGACATGGCGGCCTGTCTGCGGCCGAGCGCAAGCTCGTAAAGACCGCGCCGGCATCGGCGCTCAAGCTTCGGGACATCGAGGCGATCCGCAAGGCGATCTCGCGCGGCACCGACCCGCTCGGCGAAGCCTTTTCGTCGATTCGCTCTGCGGCTGAGCGTCGTGCGGCCGGTGCCGTCTACACGCCTGCGCCGATCGTCCGCTCGATGATGACTTGGCTGGCCAGCCAAGGAACGCCGGCCCGCATCGTCGATCCTGGGGCGGGGTCGGGTCGCTTCATCCTGGCCGCGGGCCTTGCCTTTCCTGACGCGCAGCTCGTGGCTGTGGAGATGGACCCCCTGGCCGCGCTGATGCTGCGCGCGAACCTGAGCGCTCGCGGCTGGACCGATCGGGCGACCGTGCTGGTCAAGGACTATCGGGAGGTCAAGCTGCCGCGCTGCGCCGGCATGACGGCCTTCATCGGCAATCCGCCCTACGTGCGACATCACGACATCGCCGAGGACTGGAAAGCCTGGTATGCCTCGAACTTCGCCGACTTCGGCATCAAGGCGAGTGCGCTGGCCGGCCTGCATCTGCACTTCTTCCTGCAAACGCGCTTGCTCGCCAAGGCGGGCGACGTGGGTGCATTCATCACCTCGGCCGAGTGGATGGATGTGAACTACGGTTCGGCGCTGCGCCGGCTGCTGCTCGACGAGCTGGGCGGGACCGCCCTGCACGTGCTTGAGCCAACCGTCGAAGCCTTCCCCGGCACGGCGACAACGGCGGCGATCACCTGCTTCCGCGTCGGCGAGACGGCCGAGCCGGTTCGAGTGCGCGCCGTCGACGAGCTGGAACGCCTCAACGGCTTGACCAAGGGAACCGACATCCCGCGCGAACGGCTGCATGCCGCGCCGCGCTGGTCGATCATCGTCCGCCCGTCCGAGCCAGCAGCGGCTGGCGACATCGAGCTTGGCGAGCTGTTCCGTGTGCATCGCGGCCAGGTCACAGGCGCAAACGACATCTGGATCGCTGGTGAGCATGCGAACGGCTTGCCCGATCGCGTCAAGCTGCCGGCCGTCACTAAAGCCAAAGACTTGATACAGGCCGGTGCGCATCTGCACTCGGCCGAGGTTCTGCGCCGTGTCATCGACCTGCCGGCCGAGCTGGACGACTTCACCAAGGAAGAGCGGAGACGCATCAGCGCTTTCCTGTCCTGGGCGAAGATCAACGGCGCGGATCAGAGCTATATCGCACAGCACCGCAAAGCTTGGTGGTCCGTGGGCCTCAAAGCCCCGGCCCCGATCCTGTGCACCTACATGGCCCGCCGGCCGCCTCAGTTCACGCTCAACGCATGCGACGCGCGACACATCAACGTCGCGCACGGCCTCTACCCTCGCCAGCCGCTGGCCGATGGAGTGATGGCCCGCCTGGTGACGTGGCTCAACAAGAACATCAACACCGGGAGCGGCAGAACCTATGCCGGCGGCTTGACCAAGTTTGAGCCCAAGGAGATCGAGCGCCTGCGCATCCCAAGCCTGGAAACACTTCTTGCATGACAAGCGCACCGCCTCGATGGACCACTGCCGAACTGGCTGAAGACGCCGCAACCTCCGCCGCGCAGTTCCGGACCGAGCGCCTGGCCGTCACTGACTCCTGGGCAACCCACTACAACCAGGCGCGCGGTAAGTTCGAGTTGCTGTTCAAGAAGCTGAGCGACCTCAACCCTGGTGCGATCACCGATGACAACCTGGCCGAAGCCTACGGCCTGGGACTCGGCGAAGCGCTGCGCTACCTGGCCGGCCCGCCGATCTCCGATGACGATCTTCAAGTCATCGCCGATGTCGAGTCGATCGCCCCGGGCGTCTTGAAGAAGAACTCCGAGGCGCTGCGTAAGGTGTTCGAGGTCATCGAGCGCGTGATTGATCCGCATCGGTTCCCGTGGATGGAGGCCGGCGGCGCACCGACCGATCAGCAACGCGAAGCGGCCTTGTTGGCTTCGTCGGTGCTCCTGGCCGCGCAGCGCATCGCCACCGAGCGACGCAACGAGGGCAAGGAGAACCAAGAGACGACGGTGAAGGACTACCTTCGCAGCCTGGGCTTCACCGAGGCCCCGGCCGTGGCGATCAACACGATCGTCAAAGGGCCGCAGGCCATGCAGTTCTGCGCTGAATGCCAGCTCGGCGAGCGTAAGGCCGATGTTGTCGTGCGCTTGCACGACACGCGCCTCATGGCGATCGAGTGCAAGGTGTCGAACAGCGCAACCAACAGCGTCAAGCGTCTGAACAACGACGCGGCCGTCAAGGCCGAGTACTGGATCAAACAGTTCGGCACTGCGCAGGTCGTGCCGGCCGCTGCGCTGGCCGGCGTCTTCAAGGTGCTGAACCTTGAACAGGCACAGGCGCGCGGCCTCTCCCTTTTCTGGTCGCATGATCTCGACAAGCTTGGTGCGTTCATCGACTCCACGAAGTGAGGCAAAGCATGCAGCTTGGAAGAGTCCCTCAGCACGATATTTCCCTTGGCGCCCACCAACGTGTGGACGGGCAGAAGTTCAAGCTGACGGCACGACTGTTCGAGTTGCCTGCGGAATACGACTACTGGCAAGCGACCTATGATGCGGAGCATGACCAGTGGGGCCACATGCGTTTTGTTCTCACGGTCCCCAAGAAGATCGCCGTAACCGTGGATTTTGCCCGCGCCATCGTCGTAGGAGCTGCACTTGACCAGGTGAAGTCATGCCTCAATACCGCGACGGACAACGGGCGAGACATGGCCCCGTGCTTCGCCTTAGATGGCTGGGTGTTGATCTAAGCGATCTGCAAAGTTATGAGAAATGGCATTTTTCATGGCATCCATGCTGAGCTATTTTGCAAGCCATTGATTTAATTGCTGTTTGTCACGCAAAACACAATCGAGTGGGAATAAGCTTTCCGGCCGAAGCGGCATCGGTCTCGCCTGCGTTGTTGCGCGTCGTTTGATGTCGCGATAATTCGCAAGCGGGCTGCCGGTTCGGTTGGCGTGCTGCCCCGGTTCACGCGTGGGCAAGAAGCGGCCTGGCGATTGCCAGGCCGTTTTGCGTTAACGCGCGAAGTCGGTCAAGAAGCGCCGTGTTCGCAGTCCCGGACCGGATTCATCACGCACACGCCCGCCCGAGCGACCGCAAATACATCGGCACCTTCGCCTTGGTCGTCGCCTGAACCCGCGACATCAGCGCGTGATCGATCCGATCCAGCCCATAAGTCCGGGAAATATCCTGCTGCAACCGGCACCACAGATGCCCAGCCATCTCGGCATCGACCATCGCACGGTGCGCACGGCCCGATTGCGGCAGCCGCAGCATCTCGACCAGGCTCGACAGGCGGTGACTCCGGGCGTCCGGGTAGATCCGTCTCGCCACCAGCATCGTGCACGCAAACGCATGGTCGGCCGACATGCCGAGCAGCCCGAGTTCCGACTGCCAGAAGCGCTTGTCGAAACCGGCGTTGTGGGCCACGACCGCATGCTTGCCGACGAACGCGGCCGCTTCCTTCATGACTTCGGACGCGGGTGGCGCCGCCGCGATCATGTCGTTCGTGATGCCGGTGAGCGCAACGACATCGGACGGGATGCGTCGGCCGGCATTCATCAAACTCTGGAAACGGTCGACGACTTCCCCGTCGCGCAGCAGGATGACGGCAATTTCGGTCGCACGGTCGCCCAGATTCGGCGACAGGCCGGTGGTTTCGAAGTCCAGTACCGCGACGGTTTGCATGGTTGAATTCGGGGGCGTCATCAGAGGGTGTCGAGTTTGGCCCGAGAGGGTAGCATCTTCGGGCGTGCAAACGGCGGATTCGTGGAGCGGCGAGCGGGCCGGCTGCCGATTGACGATAATGAAATCTCGCTCCAGGCCAGTCGGACATGTTGCCGTGACTCAACTGACGCTACCCGGATTCGATGCGCCGCCGCCGGTTCCCGTGCACCGCTTCTTTTTCGCCGTGATGCCGGATACGGCCACGGCCGCGCGCATTGCCGGTATCGCCAAAAGCTTGCAGCAGAAGAAGGACAGTCCGGTGGGCACCGAGCGTCTGCACATCACGCTGGGCTCGCTAGGCGACTTCGCTTACGTGCCGGGCGCTACGCTTGCACGGGCCCGCGCGGTCGCGGATCGCATGGATGTGCCGTCTTTCTCTGTGAGGTTCGACAAGATCATGTGCTTCAAGGGCCGACCCGGTCATCAGCCGCTGGTGCTGACGGGGAAGGCCGGTTTGGAAGACTTGATCGACTTTCGGCGGCAGTTGCGAGATGCGTTGAAACGGGTAGGCGTACCTGTTTTTCCCTCGGGTTTCACCCCGCACGTGACGCTGCTGTATGGCCCGCAGCGGCCCGATGAGTATCGGATCGAGCCGATTGCCTGGACCGCGTTCGACTTCGTCCTGGTCGATAGCTGGCTCGGCAAGTCGCACTATGACGTGTTGGGGCGCTGGCCGCTGGCGACCGGCCGCTCCCCGGGATGATCGCGATGTTGTAAGGGCGGTGCCGTTTCAGCGCATCCGGACCAGGTCGGTGCCGCGTTCCGTGCTCGCCCGGACTCCAGCTCAGTCCCGACCACCCCCGCGATAACGAAGATGAAGCAGCGGATAAGGCCGCCCCTGTCCATCGAGTTCCGATCGTCCGCAGCGCTCGAATCCGAGGCGCTCATAAAATCCCGCTGCCGCTTGGTTCTGTTCGTTGACGTCGGTCGACAGGTCGGGATGGCGCTTGAGCGCTTCTTCGACCAGCCGTCGCCCGACCCCCGCACCATGGTGGGCAGGATCGACGAACAGCGCTTCCATGTGGCCGCCGTCGAGCAGCATGAAACCGATCGGGCGATCGGTTTCGTCGACGGCCAGATCGAGCGGCGCGCCCGGCAGAAATGCGACGACTTCGGATTCGATCGCGCGACGGTCGTCGTCGCTCAGGAAGTGATGCGTGGCATCGACGGCGTTGCGCCAGATATCCAGCACGCATGTGCCGTCGGCCTCGGTGGATTGTCGAATTCTGATCATGGTTTGACGTGGGGTGATCCGGCGCTCGGCGGGTAGCGGGCGCCAGGATAGATCGAATGCGTCGCGCGCAGGTAGTGCGCCAGCGACGGCAGTGTGTCAGGCGGATGGTGGCCGCGCGTGGCCTAGCGCCGCAGCCCGCTCGATCGCTCGCCGCGCGACGTCGCGCACGCCGGCGCTCATCGGCAAATCGTCGCGGTCGAGTTCGTCGATGCCGAACCAGCGCGCGTCGAGCGCATCGTCGCCGGCGGCCGGCGTGCCGCGCAGCCATCTGCACAGCACGGCGACCATGACGAAATGCTGGCGCACGGCGCCGTGCGCATCGTAATCGAACGCGTCCAGCGCGGTAAAGGCGTCGAGCGCTTCCACGTCGACCGTCGTTTCTTCCGCGATTTCGCGCACGACCGCATCCGCGAACGGCTCGCCCGGCTCGATCTTGCCGCCGGGGAAGCCCCAGCAGCCTGCATCGGGTGGATTCGCGCGGCGCACGAGCAGCACGTCGCGTTCGCGCAGCACGATGCCGATCACCGCGGGAACGGGGCGCAAGGGCGTAGCGTTGCCGGTTGCGGACATGGTCGCGCCTACCTGTCGGTTCGAACGAACGCGGGTACTACGTGTACGCGGCTCATCGCACGTCCCCGGTACGCTGTTCGATCGCGCGGATCACGGCGACCATGTCGGCCGCGCCGTGTCCGGCCCGCTCGGTTTCGCCGTACAGTGCGTGGCAAATGTCGAGCAGCGGCGACGCGATGCCGATGCCGCGCGCGGATTCGGCGACGAGGCGCGCATTCTTCAGCACGTCGGTGATCGCGGCCTGCACCGAGAAATCTGCCGCGACGAGCTTGCCGAGCTTCACGCGCGACACGTCGCTCGCCATCGGGCCGGCATTCAGCACGTCGGCGAAGCGCGCGAGATCGATACCGTGGCGTTGCGCGAAGTGCGTGGCTTCGGTGAGACCGGTGACCATCGTGATCAGGAACAGGTTGACGGCGAGCTTCATCGTCAGCGCCGACGGTACGTCGCCGCACACGAAGCTGTCGCGGCACAGCGGCTTCACGAGCGCGCGGACGGCATCGACGTCGTCCGGCGCGCCGGCCAGCATCACGACGAGCTGACCGGCTTCGGCCGGCTTGCGCGAGCCCGATACGGGCGCCTCGACGTAGCGGCCGGACGCGGCGGCGATTTCGTCGGCGAGCGCGCGGGAATAGTCCGGCGCATTCGTGCCCATGTTGACGATCGTGTGCGCGCCGACCCGGGCGGCAAAAGCGCGCGTGCCGCGTGCGAGGGCGGCATCGATTGCCGCATCGTTCGCGAGCATCAGGATCACGGTGCGGCAGGATGCGAATACGTCGTCGATGTCGTCGGCCACGCGTGCGCCGGCGTCGCGCAGCGCATCGTCGCTGCCGTGCGAACGGCTCCACACGACGAGCGGCGTGCCGGCCCGCGCGAGATTGAGCGCCATCGGCGTGCCCATCACGCCAAGGCCGATGAATCCGACTGCGGTTTGCATGGTGCGGCTCCCACGGTAGGTGGCGACGATCGTGGGCGTCAGTATCGCAGCGTTTTCGCATGCCCGCCATCCGGCCCGCGCGAGCGCGCAAGCCGCGTCGTCGTCGCTACGCGAGGTCCGCCAGGTACGGCCACGGATAAATGCCGCGGGCATGGCCGTCGCCGAACAGGAAGCGGACACCGTAGCCGAGCGCTTCCACGCCGTCGAGCGTCAGGTCGGGCCGCGCGTCGACGTGGCCGCCGTCGAGCCGGATCTTTCGGCATTCCGCGCATGGGCAACCGCCGCGCAATTGCGCATAGTCGATACGTTGTGACGCGCCGTCGGACCAGCGCAGCGTCAGTGTGCGCGCCGGGTGATCGAGTGCGATTTCGATCGGCGCGATCATCGCGACGCCTCGTCGATCTGGCCGATCGCTATCCGCACGGCCTTGCGGACTTCGGGGTCGCGATCGTCGAGCGCAGCGCTCAGCGCGGGCAGCGTTGCACGGTGGCGCAGTTCGCCGAGCGCAAGCGCGGCTTCCTTGCGCAGGTTGCTGATCGCATGCGAGAGCAGCGCGACGACGGCCGGCGCCGCAGCCGCATCGCGCAATTGCCCGAGTGCGCGCGCGGCGCGCAGGCGCACCTGCCAGTAGTCGTCGTCGAGCGCGGCGACGAGCGGCTCGCGTGCGGTCGCGATGCGCAGCTTGCCGAGCGTAGTCGCCGCTTCCTCGCGCACCTGCCATTCGGCGTCACGCAGCGCCGCGAGCAACGCGGTGACGACGGCGGCGTCGCCCGGCGCCGCAAACCCAATTGCGCCGACCGCGGCGCGCCGCACGTCCGCATCGGCGTCCGTGGTCGCGATGCGGGCGAGCGGCGCCAGCGCGCGGCCGTCCTTGAGCCAGCCGAGCACGACGACCGCCTCGGCGCGTACGGCCGCGGTGCACGCGTCGAGCGCACGCAGCGCGGGCGCGAACGCGCCGGGGTCGCGCAACTCGCGCAAGCCGCGCAGCACGGCGCCGCGTACGAACGGCTCGGGCCGGTCGGCCCATCGGCACAGCACGGCGCCCGATGCCGCGTCCTTCAGTTCGGACAGGCTTTGCGCGGCCGTCGCGCGCACGCTGTCGTCCGGATCGAGCAGCGCGTGGCACAGCGCGTCGACGACATCGGGCTGCTCCCACGCGTCGAGCACGCGCGCGGCCTCGCTGCGCACGTCGGCGGACGGGTCGTCGCGCAGTGCCGCGACGAACGACGGCACGAGTTCGGGCGCCTCGAGATCGGCGAGTTCGAGCAGCGCGATGCGGCGCACCGATGCATCGCCTGCGGCGAGGCGCGCGACGAGCGCGGCATGATCGGCGGCCGGCACGCCGGGCAGCGGGAAAGCGGAAGAAGAAGCGGTCATGGAAAAAAGTCGGTACGGTGAATGGGCAGGCACGGGCTCAGGCGGCGTCGCGCAGCAGCGCGAGGCAGCGGCGCTTGATCTCGACGAACGCGGGCTCGGTCGTGCTGTCGTCGGTGCGGGGCCGCGCGAGCGGCACGCGGATGTCGGCGACGATGCGTGCGGGCCGCGGCGACAGCATCAGGATGCGGTCGCCGAGAAACAGCGCTTCCTCGATGTCGTGCGTGACGAACAGCACGGTCGTGCCGATGCGCGACCAGATATCGAGCAGCAGCGTCTGCATCATCCGGCGCGTCTGCGCGTCGAGCGCACCGAACGGTTCGTCCATCAGCAGCACGCGCGGCCGGTTGATCAGCACGCGGGCGATCTCGACGCGCTGCTGCATGCCGCCGGACAGCTGCGAAGGGTAGTGCGCGCCGAAGCCGCCGAGCCCGACGAGTTCGAGCAGCTCGGCCGCCTCGCGGCGGCGCTCGTGCGCGGGCACGCCCTTCATCTTCAGGCCGAACGCGACGTTGTCGATCACGCGCTTCCACGGAAACAACGTGTGCTGCTGGAACACGAGCCCGCGATCGGGATGCGGGCGGTCGACCGGTTCGCCATCGACGACGATCTCGCCGTGCGTGGCCGCGACGTGGCCGGCGAGCGCGCCGAGCAGCGTCGATTTTCCGCAGCCGGACGGCCCGAGCACGCAGACGAATTCGCCGGGCGCGATATCGACGTCGAGCGCATCGAGCGCCGCGAAGCGCGCATGAGGCGGGCCGAGTTCGATCGTCAGCGCACGCACGCCGACACGGCCGGGAGCGGGTGCGGTAATCTCGGCGGTGCTCATGACCGGCCTCCACGCGGCGCGTACCACGGCGTGAGCACCGCGCCGATCCGCTTGACGAGCAGGCTGCTGCCCATCCCGAGCAGGCCGATCAGCGCCATGCCGACCACGATGTCCGGGTAGTTCTGCAGCGTATAGGACTCCCATGTGAAATAGCCGATGCCGTACTGGCCCGCGATCATCTCGGCCGTGACCAGGCAGAACCACGCGGTGCCCATCCCGATCGACAGGCCGGTGAAGATCGACGGCGCGGCGCCGGGCAGGATCACTTCCGCATAGAGCGCGAGGCCACGCGTGCCGAGGCTGCGCGCGGTCGCGACGAGCCGCGGGTCGACGGCTTCGGCGCCGTGCACGGTATTGAGCAGGATCGGGAACAGCGCGCCGACGAACGTGATGAACATCATGCTCAGCTCGGACGATGGAAACATCAGGATCGCGAGCGGAATCCACGCGACGGCCGGAATCGGCCGCAGCATCTCGAGCGGCGGCAGCAGCGTGTCCTCGAGCGCGCGATAGCGGCCGATCGCGAGCCCGAGGCCGATGCCGGCGAACGCCGCCGCGACGAAGCCGGCCAGCACGCGCGTGATGCTCGCGAACAGATGCATCGGCAGCTTCGGCGATTGCAGGAACAAGGCCAGCGCGGGGCCCACGTCGGCCGGCGCGGGCACGTTCGCGAACGTGACGATGCCGAGCGACAGCCGCCAGTGGACGGCCGCCTGCCACAGCGCGATGCAGGCGGCGAGCGATGCGATGCGCCACGCGCGGCGGCGCATCGGTGTCGGGCGGCGGCGCGCGGCCGAATGCGGCGAGCGGGCGTCGGCGGCGCGCGGTGCGTCGGCGTGACGGCGTTTGACGAGGTCGAGGGTGGCAGCCATGCGGGAGTCCGGTGTCGACGAATGGAAAGAGAAGGGCGCGATGCTCAGCGCGCGGCGAGCGCCTGCGCGGTGACGGTCTTCGCGGCCGCGTAGTCGACCACCGCGCCCGATACCTGCTGCGCGTACGCATCGGCGCCCGACTTCAGCAGGAACGCGGTCAGCACGCCGTGTGCGTCTTTCACGTACCACGCCTGGTCGGCGAACAGCTTCAGGCCGCTGCCGTGGTCGTGCACGAACACCGCGCGCACCTTCGCGGACGGGCCGAGCTTGCCGAGCGCCGCAAAGGCGGCTGCGGGGCTGGCATAGTGACGCACGGCTTCGTCGCCGGCGAGCCAGACCTGCGCGACGTCGTTGAAATCGCGGATCGGCTTGCCGGTCGACGCATCGTTCGCGACGAGCGGCTGCTTGCCGTAGTGTTTCAGCGCCGCGTCGTAGTCGAGCCCGGACGCCTTGAACGCCGCGCGGATATAGCGATCGTCGACGAACGTCGCGGGGTCGGGCGCGGAGTCGGTCTTCTTCAGCAGCTTCAGCGTATCGATCGCCGTCGCGACCGCTTGCCGGTATTCGGGCTTCCACGTCAGGTCGCGGGTCTGGATGCCGAGCGGCCCGTGATACAGGTAGTCGACCGGCGCCTCGATGCCGGTGACTTTCTCGATCAGCAGGCTGTACTTTTCGGGATTCTGCGCGAGCAGGCGGTTCGCTTCGATCGCGGCGCGCAGATAGGCCACCACGATTTCCGGATAGCGCTGCGCGTAGTCCGCGTCAACGAGCGCGCCATGGAAAGTCGGCGCGTGGGTCTGCGCGCCATCGTAGACCTTGCGCGCGATGCCGCGGTACGGGAACAGGTCGGCGAACGGCACGAAGTCCGCATGCGCGTCGATCTTGTTCGCCTTCAGCGCGCTGCCGGCCACTTCCGGCGCCTGCGTGACGATGTTCACGTCGGTGTCGGGGTTCCAGCCCTGGGCCTTGATCGCGCGCAGCAGCATGCCGTGCGCGGTCGACGCGAACGGCACCGAGATCGTCTTGCCCTTCAGGTCGGCCAGCCCGCGCACCGTCGAATTCGTCGGCACGACGATCCCGTTGCCGCTGCCGTCGATGCTGCCGTCGAGCACCGTGATGAACACGCTCTTGCGGCCGGCCTTGCGAAACGCCGCGCCGTTCAGCGCGCCGGGGAAATCGGCCATCGCGCCGAAGTCGAGCTTGCCGGCGACCATCTCGTTGGTCAGCGGCGCGCCGGACGTGAAGTCCTTCCACTGCACGTCGTACTTCACGTCCTGGTACTTGCCGGTGCGCGGCAGGTACTTGTCGAGCAGATGCAGTTCGCGGATCAACAGGCCGCCGGTCGCGCAGTTGATCGTCGTGTCCTGCGTGCCGATCGCGACGCGGATCGTCTCCGCATGCGCGAAACCGGCGGTCGCGACCGCGAGCGACGCGGCGAGCAGGTGAAACATCCGTAGCGTGGTGTTCATGTGTCGTGAGTCCGGTAGGGGGAAGCGGGGCGCGGGTCGGCGCGCCGTGTCAGCGCAGCAGGTAAGGGATGTCGACCTTGACCGCGCCGGTCGGGCAGTCGCGTTCGCACGGCATGCAGTACCAGCATTCGTCGAACTGCATATAGGCCTTGCCCTTGGTGACGTCGATCGCGAGCAGGTCGAGCGGACACACGTCGACGCACACGGTGCAGCCCT
Source organism: Burkholderia sp. EMB26 (assembly GCF_024730645.1). Lineage (NCBI taxonomy): Bacteria > Pseudomonadati > Pseudomonadota > Betaproteobacteria > Burkholderiales > Burkholderiaceae > Burkholderia > Burkholderia sp. EMB26. The sequence continues at coordinate 2,217,591 of NZ_CP078070.1, read as the reverse complement.
TGTCGGCGATGCACAGCGACTCGTCGATCGTCACGGGCGCGCTGCTGCGCTGGAAGATGTCGTGCGGGGTATGGGGCATGGCAAGGTTCCTCAAAGGGCGGCCGCGAGCGGGGCCGGTTCGCGGATGCGCAACTGCGCATAGGCGCCGCGTTCGTCGTCGGCGAGCGGCACGACGTACGGTTCGACCGGCCGCTTCTCGCTGCGCATCGCGCCCGCGGCGTCCTTGCGCAGCCACGTGTGGCAGAACCATTCGGCATCGTTGCGGTGCGGAAAATCGACGCGGTGGTGGTACAGCCCCCAGCGGCTTTCGGTGCGGAACAACGACGCGCGTGCGGCCATTTCCGCGCAGTCGCGGATCGCGCGCACTTCGGCCGCGCGCATCAGTTCGTGCGGGTTGTCGGCCTTTATTTCTTCGATATCCTCAATAATTCCGTCAAAACGTTGCAGCCCGATTTCCATCTTGCGCGTCACCTTCGGCGGTTGCAGGTAGTCGTTCACCATGCGGCGCAGCTTGTACTCGACCTGCGCCGGCGCCAGCCCGCGCTCGCGCAGCAGCGGCGCGAGCACGCGGGTGCGCTCGGCATCGACCTGTTGGTCGTCCACCGGCGCGTGGTCGCGGCCGGCCACGTCATCGGCCGCGTTTTGTCCGGCGAACCAGCCGTACGTGAATGCGCCGAGCATGTAGTTGTGCGGGACGGCCGCCATGTCGCCGGCTGCGTACAACCCCGGCACGGTCGTCTCCGCGCGTGCGTTCACGTACACGCCCGATGCGCTGTGGCCGCTGCAGAAGCCGATTTCGGAGATGTGCATCTCGACCATCTGGCTGCGGTAGTCGGTGCCGCGCCCGGCATGGAAGCGTCCACGGCTCGGCCGTTCGTTGGTATGCAGGATCTGCTCGATGGTTTGGATCGTTTCTTCCGCGAGATGGTCGAGCTTCAGGAACACGGGGCCGTTGCCGCTCTGCAGTTCCTGGTAGAACTCCCACATCATCTGGCCGCTCCAGTAGTCGCATTCGATGAAGCGCTCGCCCTTGCCATTCGCGGTGAAGCCGCCGAGCGGGCCGGTCACGTACGCGCAGGCCGGGCCGTTGTAATCCTTGATCAGCGGATTGATCTGGAAGCATTCGAGGTTCGCGAGCGCGGCGCCCGCGTGATAGGCCATCGCATAGCCGTCGCCCGCGTTGGTCGGGTTCTCGTACGTGCCCATCAGGTAGCCCGATGCCGGCAGGCCGAGGCGGCCGGCCGCGCCGCAGCAGAGGATCACCGCCTTCGCGCGGATCACGTGGAAGTCGGCGGTGCGGCAGTCGAAGCCGAGCACGCCGCTCGCGCGGCCCTGCGCGTCGGTCAGCACGCGCGTCGCGACGATCCGGTTCGTGATCGCGATGCGGGCGCGCTTCAGTTGCCGGTACAGCACCTTCTTGATGTCGTGGCCTTCCGGCATCGGCAGCACGTACGAGCCCATGTGGTGAACCTTCTTCACCGCGTAATCGCCGGTGCCGTCCTTCTCGAACTTCACGCCCCAGCGGTCGAGCTGCTCGATCGTCGTGAAGCTGTGCGTCGCGTATGCGTACACGGCCTCTTGATCGACGATCCCGTCGTTGGCGATCGTGATCTCGCGCGTGTATTGCTCGGGCGTCGCATGACCGGGAATCACCGCGTTGTTCAGGCCGTCCATCCCCATCGAGATCGCGCCGCTGCGTTTCACGTTGGCCTTCTCGAGCAGCAGCACGCGCAGCGACGGATCGCGCTCCTTCGCCTTGATGGCCGCCATCGGGCCGGCCGTGCCGCCGCCGACCACGACGATGTCGTATTCATGCACATGGGTATTCATCGCGGGTTCCTTGCAGGTTTGCGCGCCTTCTGCCGGTCGACGCGCAACCGGTACTGGAAGGCGTCGCCGCGGAAGTAGAGGTATTCGTAGTCGATCGGCGCGCCCGACGCGTCGTGCGTGAGGCGCTCGATGCGCAGCACGGGGCTGCTTTCCTCGACGTGCAGCGCGTCGACGATTTCGTCGTCCGCGAGGATCGCGTCGATCGACACGTCGGCATGGCCGAGCGGGATGCCGCAGTCGTTCTCCAGGATCAGGAAGATGTCGCGGGTCGCGAGATCGGCGCCGGCGAGGCGCTTGCCGAGCGCTTCCGGCACCCAGGTCTGTTCGAGCGACACGGGTTCGCGGTTCAGCAGCCGCACGCGATGGATCTCGACGAGCGGCGCGCCTTCGGGCACGTTCAGCTTCGTCGCGAGATGGCGATCGGCCTTCACCGTGCGCAGGCTGCGCAACTGGTTGACGATCTCGTAACCCATCGACGACATCGCCTCGGCGAACCCCTGCAGCGACGTCACGTTCTGGAACGCCTTCGGCTTCGACACGAACGTGCCCTTGCCGTGCAGCTTGAACAGCAGGCCTTCCTTCTGCAGGTCGCCGAGCGCCTGGCGCACCGTGATGCGGCTGACGTCGAACATCGCGCAGAGCTCGTGCTCGGACGGCATCCGGCTGTGCGGCGCGTAGGTGCCGTCGAGGATGCGCGCGCGCAGCGTGTCCTTGATCTGCACGTAGAGCGGGGCCGCGGACAGCGGCACGACGTTGGGTGGGGGCATCGGTCAACTTGTTATGACAAGATGGGACGAGTGTAGCCAGCGCGATGGCGCGCCCCAACCAACTATTTGTGATTTCGAATTTCCGGTTGCGGAAAAGCGGGGCGGCAGGCGGCGCGGCGAGCGGGTGATCCGGCCCTTGCGAGCCGTGCGCAATCGTCGACAATAAAAAAGCGCGGTTTCGTGCGCCGCGCGTGTCGATTTCCCGCTGCGTCGCCCGTCGTATCGATATCGACCGGGCAGTGCGCCGCGCCAGGCGGCCGCCACCCGGCTTCCGCGATTGGCGCAACGAACGAGGAGAGACCCCATGACACGCCACATGCCGGATTCCCGATACCGCTGGGTGATCGTCGCCGCGGGCGGCCTGATGGGCTGCGTCGCGATCGGCGCGATGTTTTCGTTACCGGTGTTCCTGCGATCCATTGCGCGCGATACGGGCTGGTCGATGACCGGTATTTCCGCCGCGATGACGCTCGGTTTCATCGCGATGGCGTTTGCGAGCATGGCGTGGGGCAGCCTGTCGGACCGCGTCGGCACGCGGCCGGTCGTGATCGCGGGCGCCGTGCTGCTGTCGGCGAGCCTGGCGCTGGCGAGCCGCGCGCCGTCGTTGCTCGTGTTCCAGTTGACCTTCGGCCTGGCCGTCGGCAGCGCGACGGCCGCGATATTCGCGCCGATGATGGCGTGCGTGACCGGCTGGTTCGACACGCACCGCAGCCTCGCGGTGTCGCTGGTGTCGGCCGGCATGGGGATGGCGCCGATGACGATGGCGCCGCTCGCCGCCTGGCTCGTGTCGGTGCGCGACTGGCGCACGTCGATGCTGCTGATTGCCGCGCTGGCGGCCGCCGTGATGATTCCGGTGTCGCTGCTGGTGCGCCGGGCGCCCGCGCTCGACGCGGCCCCCGCGCACGCGGCGCCTGCGGCCGGCGGCGCGCCCGCCGCGATGTCGGTCGCGGATGCGTTGCGCTCGCCGCAGTTCATGGTGCTGCTGCTGACCAATTTCTTCTGCTGCGCGACGCATTCCGGCCCGATCTTCCATACGGTCAGCTACGCGGTGACCTGCGGGATTCCGCTGATCGTCGCGGTGTCGATCTACAGCGTCGAAGGGCTGGCGGGGATGGGCGGCCGGATCGCGTTCGGGCTGCTCGGCGATCGCCTCGGCGCGAAGCGCATGCTGGTGGCGGGGCTGCTCGCGCAGGCGCTCGGCGCGCTCGGCTACTACTTCGTGCGCACGCTCGACGGCTTCTACGCGGTCGCGACGCTGTTCGGCTTCATCTATGCGGGCGTGATGCCGCTGTATTCGGTGCTCGCGCGCGAGAATTTCCCGCTGCGGATGATGGGCACCGTGATCGGCGGCTGCGCGATGGCGGGCAGCCTCGGGATGGCCACGGGCCCGGTCGCGGGCGGGCTGATCGTCGATGCGTTCGGCAGCTACGGCTGGCTGTACCTCGGGTCGTTCGCGATCGGGATCGGCGCGTTCCTGATCGCGACGATGTTCCGCCCGTTCGCGAAAGCGCGGCCGGAAACGGTGACTGCGTAATCGGGCCATGCCATCGGATGCGACGGCGGAAGTGGCGGCGGCGGGTGTTTTCGCCGGGTCGACAGGGGCCGATCGTCTCGTCGCGAATTAAAAAATGGGTCCGGGCAGCGCATGCGTTTGGAAGCGTGCGAACGGCGCTCAGCCTGCTGCGGCGCAGCAGAGCGGCAACTGACGGCGATCGGCGCGCATGCGCAGCGATTCGGCCCCTAAAAAACGCAATATCGAGCATATATTCGAAGGGCCTGTCATACCGGCGTCACCCTGCTAGAATTCGGCCTGCCGCATTGTTCCGATTGACTGATGAGATTGCTTGACGCCCTGGTCGAACAACGTATTGCCGCCGCCGCCGCGCGGGGCGAGTTCGACGATTTGCCGGGTACCGGCGCGCCGCAGGCGCTGGATGACGACCTGCTCGTGCCCGAGGAGGTGCGGGTGGCCAACCGTATCCTGAAGAACGCGGGCTTCGTGCCGCCGGCCGTCGAGCAACTGCGCGCGCTGCGCAATCTGCACGACGAAGTGCAGGCGGTCAGCGACCGTGCCGCGCGTTGCCGGCTGCAGGCGAAGATCCTCGCGCTCGACATGGCGCTGGAATCGCTGCGCGGCGGCCCGATGGTGATGCCGCGCGACTACTGCCGGCGCATCGCGGAACGCCTGTGCGAGCGCGGGCTCGACGACGCGTCCGCCGAAGCGGGGACGATGTGACGTCCGACGCGCTGCACGACGCAGCCCGCGCGGCAGCCGCCCCGGCCGCTGAACCCGTCGCCGATTCTCCCGTTCACGAAGCCGCGCCCATCTCGGCGCGCGACCTCCATTTCATGCGTCTTGCGCAAGCCGCCGCCGAAGAGGCGCGTGCGGCGGGCGAAGTGCCGGTCGGCGCGGTGCTCGTGCGCGGCGACGAAGTGATCGCACGCGGCTTCAATCATCCGATCGGCGGGCACGACCCGTCCGCGCATGCCGAAATGGCCGCGCTGCGCATGGCCGCGCAGCAGTTGCAGAATTACCGGATGCCGGGCTGCGAGCTGTACGTGACGCTCGAGCCATGCCTGATGTGCGCCGGCGCGATCATGCACGCCCGCATCGCGCGGGTCGTCTATGGCGCGGCCGACCCGAAGACGGGCGCGTGCGGCAGCGTGATCGACGCATTCGCGAATCCGCAGCTGAACCACCACACCGAAGTGACGGGCGGCGTGCTCGCCGACGAATGCGGCGCCGCGCTGAAGTCGTTCTTCGCCGAGCGCCGTCGCGCGTTGCGCGAGGCACGGCTCGCCCGCGACGCCGAATCCGGCGCGTCATAGACGCCGCCGCGCCCGTCGTTCCGGGCGCGCACGGTTTCCGTGAACCGGACCCGGTTCGGACCCTCTAAGCAGGTTTGACGATCCCGATACCTTTCGCCATGTCCTTCCAGCCCGCCGCGTCCTACACCATCCGCCTGCTGGCGCCGTCCGGCTATCCGCACGACCCCGACGCGATCAACCGCGCGCTCGAGCGCCTCAGCACCGCGCAGCAGCGCATCGAGAACATCGAGGCGACGCAGCGGCGCTTCCAGCGCTTCGGCGGCACCGACGGCGAGCGCGCAGGCGACCTGAACCGCCTCGCGGATCCCGAGCGGCCGCTGCCGGACATCGCGCTCGCGGTGCGCGGCGGCTACGGCGCCGCACGCATCCTGCATGGGCTCGACTATCGCGGCCTCGAGCGCCGGCTGCGCGACCAGCCGGTCGCGCTCGTCGGTCACAGCGACTTCACGGCGATCCAGCTGGCGCTGTATGCGAAGGCGCGCATCAAGACGTTCGGCGGCCCGATGCTGTCGGCCGACTTCGGCGCCGAAACGCCGAGCGACTTCACGATGCGGCATTTCTGGCAGACGCTGACGCAGCCGAGCACGACGATCGTCGCCGACGCACCGCAGGTGCAGGCGGTGAACGTGACCGGCACGCTGTGGGGCGGCAACCTGGCGATCCTCACGTCGCTGGTCGGCACGCCGTACATGCCCGACATCGAGGGCGGCATCCTGTTCATCGAGGACGTCAACGAGCAGCCGTTCCGGATCGAGCGGATGATCTATCAGCTGCATCTGTCGGGGCTGCTCGCACGCCAGCAGGCGCTCGTGCTCGGCCAGTTCACCGGCGCGCGGCCGTTCGAGTACGACAACGGCTACGACATGCAGGCGATGATCGACCAGGTGCGCGCGGTGGTCGGGATTCCGGTCGTCACGGGGCTCCAGTTCGGCCACGTGCCCGACCTGCTGACGCTGCCGTTCGGCGCGCAGGCGCAACTGGTCGCGAATGCGCACGGGTTCCGGCTCACGGTGTCGGACTATCCGCATCTCGGCTGATGCCGGCGCGATCGATCGAAAGGCGGGTTTTCCCGCCTTTTTCTTCATGTAAACGCGCAACTAACGGTCCATATTTTTCGTCGACGTCCACGCGACTTTCGCCCGTCTGTGCACCATTTTTGTCAACAAAATGGCCGGAAGGGTATACGACGAGAAGGGCCTCCGCATTGCCTGTCAGGCTTGTCGTGCATGGAATTCGTGCGCACTGCACCGAATGGAGACATGCCGGCGCACGCCGATTGTGCGGAATCCTGCAAAAGAATTGTTGACAATCTTTATGTCCGCCCTAGGATGAGGACCATCACACGATGCAGATCATGAACGAGCCCGATTCCTCTCCGTCCGGTGCAGCCGGTCCCGAAGCGATCGCCGAGCGCATCCGCACGGCGATCCTCGAGCATCGGCTCGCGCCCGGCGCGAAGCTGACGGAGGCGCAGCTCTGCGACGTGTTCGGTGTGAAGCGCGGGACGATCCGCCAGGCGCTCGCGCAGCTCGCGACCGACAAGCTGGTCGACCTCGAGCCGAACCGCGGGGCGTTCGTCGCGAGCCCGACGCTGCAGGACGTGCACGAAGTGTTCGAGATGCGCCGGATCATCGAGCTGGCCGTGGTCGAGCGGCTCGCCACCGGCCCCGGTGCCAGGCGCTTGAAGGGCGTCGCCGCGCTGATCGACAAGGAGCGCAAGGCGTTCGAGCGGCACGACTTCGCCGCGTGGATCCGGCTGTCGGGTGAATTCCATACGGCGCTCGCGACGCTGATGGGCAATGCGACGCTCAGCGAGTGCCTCGAAGGGCTCGTCGCACGCTCGACGCTGATGTCGGCGCTGTACGAATCGCACGGGCGCAGCCCATGCTCGTGCGACGACCACGACGAAATCCTCGCCGCGCTGGAGGCGGGCGATCCGATGCAGGCGGTGACGCTGATGGCGCGCCACCTGCAGCATGTCGAACTGAAGATGCTGGACCGGCCCGCGCAAGGGCAGGTCGATTTGCGCGAAGTGTTCGGCGGCGCCTGAGCGGCGACGCGAACCCGGCCGCGCGCCACAGAACGAGCGAAATGCGGGCCCGCGGTGTTTGCCGCGGGCCGCTGGTCCGACTCCGGGCGACGATCCGGAGCGATATCGATGACGGTGGAGCGGCCTTCCGGCCGCGTCAAGGAGAAGTCATGGCTCAGTTCAGTGTGGCGCACGACAGCGCCTATCCGGCGGAAGAAGGCGGCGAGGGCGGCGGTCCGGCGTTGCCGGATGGTTACAGCGAACGTCTGTACAACGAAGATTTGGCACCCCTTAAAAATCAGACATGGGGCTCGTACAACATCTTCGCGTTCTGGATGTCGGACGTGCACAGCGTCGGCGGCTACGTGTTCGCGGGCAGCCTGTTCGCGCTCGGGCTGACGAGCTGGCAGGTGCTGATCGCGCTGATCGTCGGCATCGGCCTCGTGAACGCGCTGTGCAACCTGATCGCGCGGCCGAGCCAGCAGATCGGCGTGCCGTATCCGGTCGCGTGCCGCGCGACGTTCGGCGTGCTCGGCGCGAACGTGCCGGCCGTGATCCGCGGGCTGATCGCGATCGCGTGGTACGGCATCCAGACTTATCTTGCGTCGAGCGCGCTCGTGATCGTCGTGCTGAAATTCTTCCCGCAATGGCTGCCGTATGCGGACGTCCATCGCTACGGCTTCCTCGGGCTGTCGGCGGTCGGCTGGGCCGGCTTCATGCTGTTGTGGGTGCTCCAGGCGTTCGTGTTCTGGAACGGGATGGAGACGATCAAGAAGTTCATCGACTTCGCGGGCCCGGCCGTCTACGTCGTGATGTTCATCCTCGCCGGCTACATGGTGTGGCGCGCGGGCTGGCGCAACATCGGCATCAACCTCGGCGGCGTCAAGTATCACGGCGCGGAAGTGATTCCGGTGATGATTACCGCCGTGTCGCTCGTCGTGTCGTACTTCTCCGGGCCGATGCTGAACTTCGGCGATTTCTCGCGCTACTGCCGCTCGTTCGGCGAAGTGAAGCGCGGCAATTTCTGGGGGCTGCCGGTCAACTTCCTCGCGTTCTCGCTGGTCACGGTGATCACGACGGCCGCGACGCTGCCGGTGTTCGGCGAACTGATCACCGACCCGGTCGAGACGGTCGGCCGCATCGACCATCCGACCGCGGTGATCCTCGGCGCGCTGACGTTCACGATCGCGACGATCGGCATCAACATCGTCGCGAACTTCGTGTCGCCCGCGTTCGATTTCTCGAACGTCGCACCGCGCCTGATCAGCTGGCGCGCGGGCGGGATGCTCGCGGCCGTCGCGTCGATCTTCATCACGCCGTGGAACCTGTTCAACAACCCGGCCGTGATCCACTACACGCTCGACGTGCTCGGCGCGTTCATCGGCCCGCTGTACGGCGTGCTGATCGCCGACTTCTACCTCGTCAAGCGCGGCCGCCTCGTGCGCGACGACCTGTACACGATGTCGGAAAGCGGCAGCTACTGGTACACGGGCGGCGTGAACCGCCGCGCGCTCGCCGCGCTGTTGCCGGCCGCGGTGATCGCGGTGGCCTGCGTGATGGTGCCGGGCTGGCAGGGTGTCGCGAATTTCTCGTGGTTCATCGGCGCGGGGCTCGGCTTCGTGTTCTACCGGCTGCTCGCGAGCGCGAAGGCGTAAGGAGCGTGCGATGAAGATCCGACTGATCAATCCGAACACGACGCAGCGGATGACCGACGCGATGGGCCGCTGCGCGCGCGAGGTCGCGGCCGCCGGCACGGAGATCGTCGCCGTGAGCCCGCCGATGGGGCCGCCGTCGATCGAAGGATATTACGACGAGGCGCTCGCGACGCCGGGCCTCCTCGCGGAGATCGCGCAGGGCGAGCGCGACGGCTGCGACGCATACGTGATCGCGTGTTTCGGCGATCCGGGCCTGTACGCCGCGCGCGAGCTCGCGCGCGGGCCGGTGATCGGCATCGCCGAGGCCGCGATGCATGCGGCGAGCGTGCTCGCGCCGGGCTTCTCGGTCGTCACGACGCTCGCGCGCACCTGCGGGATGGCGTGGCACCTCGCGGAGCGCTACGGGATGAAGCGGTTCTGCCGCAACGTGCGCGCGACCGACGTCGCGGTGCTCGAACTCGACCGGCCCGGCTCGGCCGCGCGCCGGATCATCGTCGACGAATGCCGGCGCGCGCTCGACGAGGACGGCGCCGACGCGATCGTGCTCGGCTGCGCGGGGATGGCCGAATTCGCGCACGAGGTCGAGCAGCAGATCGGCGCGCCGGTGGTCGAGGGCGTCACGGCGGCCGTGAAGTGGGCCGAGGCGCTGGTCGCGCTGCGCCTCGCGACCGCGAAACGCGGCGACTACGCGCGGCCGCTGCCGAAGCGCTACGACGGCGCGTTCGCCCGCTTCAGCCCGTCGGACGGGGATGCGGCGGAACCGGTCCCGAATTTGCCGCAACCGCACATACACACCGTCTGACACGCACTATCTGCGCCGCTGTATGGGCGCGTATGAACCTTTTCGCTACACTGGGCCGTCATCGCATCGGCTTGTGCGGCCGGCCTCCGGCACCGCGCGGTCGATGCGAACCCATTATTTCAGCCCGCTCATTCAGCCCGTTTTCGTTGCACTTCGAACCATGTCACTCGATCCCAACTATCCTCGCGACCTGATCGGCTACGGCCGCCATCCCGTTCAGGCGAACTGGCCGGGGCGCGCCCGCGTCGCCGTGCAATTCGTGCTGAACTACGAGGAGGGCGGCGAGAACTGCGTGCTGCACGGCGATCCGGGCTCCGAGCAGTTCCTGTCCGAAATCGTCGGCGCGGCCGCGTATCCGGACCGCCACATGAGCATGGAGTCGATCTACGAATACGGGTCGCGGGCCGGCGTGTGGCGCATCCTGCGCGAATTCGAGAAGCGCGGGTTGCCGCTGACGGTATTCGGCGTCGGCATGGCGATCGAGCGGCATCCGGAACTCGCGCGCGCCTTCGTCGAGCTCGGCCATGAGATCGCATGCCACGGCTGGCGCTGGATCCACTACCAGAGCATGGCGCCGGAGCTCGAAGCCGAGCACATGCGCCTCGGCATGGAGGCGATCGAGCGCGTGACGGGCGAGCGCCCGCTCGGCTGGTATACCGGCCGCGACAGCCCCAATACGCACCGCCTGGTCGCCGAATACGGCGGCTTCCTGTACGACTCCGACAACTACGGCGACGACCTGCCGTTCTGGATGGACGTCGAAGTGTCGGGCGGCCGCACGTCGCCGCAGCTGATCGTGCCGTACACGCTCGACACGAACGACATGCGTTTCGCGACGCCGCAGGGCTTCAACACCGGCGACCACTTCTTCGACTACCTGCGCGACGCATTCGACGTGCTGTACGCGGAAGGCGACGAGGCGCCGAAGATGCTGTCGATCGGCATGCACTGCCGACTGCTCGGCCGGCCGGGCCGGTTCCGCGGGCTGCAGCGTTTCCTCGATCACATCGAGAAGCACGATCGCGTATGGGTGACGCGCCGTGTCGATATCGCGCGTCACTGGCGTGAACATCATCCGTATCAGCCCAATCATCGAAACGAAGGGAAAGCATGAAGGCGATGCGCTACACGTTGGAGCAACTGAACACGATGGCGCCGAGCGCATTTGTCGCGGCGCTGTCGGGGATTTTCGAACATTCGCCGTGGGTGGCCGAAGTCGCCGCGGGCGAGCGGCCGTTCGCGAGCATCGACGCGCTGCACAAGACGATGTCGGGCGCGGTGGAAAACGGCGGCGAAGTGCGCCAGCTCGCGCTGATCAACGCTCACCCGGAGCTGGCCGGCAAGGCCGCCGTGCGCGGCGAGCTGACGGCCGAGTCGACCCGCGAACAGAGCGGCGCAGGCCTCGACCAGTGCACGCAGGAAGAATTCGACAAGCTGCTGACGCTGAACCGCACGTATCGCGAGAAGTTCGGCTTCCCGTTCATCCTCGCGGTGCGCGGTTATGATCGCCACGGCATCATCGCGAACTTCGAGTCGCGCGTGAATCATTCGCGCACCGAGGAACTGCGCACGAGCCTCGACCAGATCTACCGGATCGCGCGCTTCCGCCTCGACGACCTGATCGACGCCTGACACCGCAATACGGCCTGCTGCGTCGCAGCGGCCTGATCGCCTCACTGAAACAAGGAAACATCATGGCTGTTCCGCTTCTCGATCCGAACGCACCCGATTTCACGCGGCGCTACGTGAATCTTGCCGACCCGCGTCTCGGTGCGCAGGCGCTCGAGGCCAGCGACGACTTCTTCGCGCCGAAGGACCGGATGCTGAACCCCGAGCCGGCCGTCTTCATTCCCGGCAAGTACGACGACCACGGCAAGTGGATGGACGGTTGGGAAACGCGCCGCAAGCGTACGACCGGCTACGACTGGTGCATCGTCAAGCTCGCGCGCCCGGGCGTGATCAAGGGCTTCGACATCGACACGAGCCATTTCACCGGCAACTTCCCGCCGGCCGCGTCGATCGAGGCCGCGTTCGTGGCCGACGGCGCGCCGACGCATGCGACCGAGTGGGTCGAGATCGTGCCGTCGACGACGCTGCAGGGCAACAGCCATCACTACGTCGAAGCGCACGACGCACGGGCGTTCACGCATCTGCGCGTAAACATCTACCCGGACGGCGGCATCGCGCGCCTGCGCGTGTACGGCCAGCCGCAGCTCGACTGGGCCGGCGCGAGCGCGACCGAGCAGTTCGACCTCGCGGCGATGGAAAACGGCGGTTACGTGGTGGCCGCGAACAACCAGCACTTCGGCGTCGCGTCGAACCTGCTGCTGCCGGGCCGCGGCGTGAACATGGGCGACGGCTGGGAAACCCGCCGCCGCCGCGAGCCGGGCAACGACTGGGCGATCATCGCGCTCGCGCAGCCGGGCGTGATCCGCAAGATCGAAGTCGATACCGCGTTCTTCAAGGGCAACTATCCGGATCGCTGCTCGATCCAGGCCGCGTACGTGTCGGGCGGCACGGACAGCTCGCTGATCACGCAGTCGATGTTCTGGCCGGTGCTGCTCGGCGAACAGAAGCTGCAGATGGACAAGCAGCACTACTTCGAACAGGACATCGCGTCGCTCGGCCCCGTCACGCACGTGCGACTGAACATCATTCCGGACGGCGGCGTGTCGCGCCTGCGTCTGTGGGGGACGCTCGACAAATGAAGACGCTTGCCATCGAACCGCTGACCAAGGAAGCCTTCGCGCCGTTCGGCGACGTGATCGAAACGGAAGGGGCGAAGCAGATCCCGATCAACCTCGGCACGACGATCCGCTTTCACGATCTCGCGAAAGTCGACGTGACCGATGAAGGCGGCCGCACGCTCGTCAACCTGTTCCGCGGCCAGCCGCGCACGCTGCCGTTCGAAGTGAAGATGCTGGAGCGGCACCCGCTCGGCAGCCAGGCGTTCGTGCCGCTGAACGACCAGCCGTATCTCGTCGTCGTCGCGCCCGCGGGCGATCTCGACCCGGCGAAGATCCGTGCGTTCGTGACGAGCGGCTGGCAGGGCGTCAACTACGCGAAGGGCGTGTGGCATCACCCGCTGATCGCGCTCGGCGGCGTCAGCGACTTCATCGTCGTCGATCGCGGCGGTGACGGCCTGAACCTGAACGAGCAGGATCTGCCGGAATCGCTGTGGCTCACCGAGGATGCACTGGATGCGGTGACGGCCTGAGTCAGGCCGATCCGATCGTCCTCCCGTCGAAACCCGCGCGGCCTGCGCGGGTTTTTTCATGGACGCTCGCCTGCGCGCGAATCAGATGGACGAGGACTGGCGCATCGCGCGCGAACCCTGGCCGCCGCGCCGCCGGCTGGCGACCGGCGCATGCTGCGCCATCAGCTCGGCCACCCAGTCGACGAACACGCGCAGCTTCGCGCTGACGTGCCGGTTCGGCGGGAAGGCGACGTACATCGGCATCGGTTCGAGTTGCCATTGCGCGAACAGCGGCACCAGTTCGCCGTTCGCGCGATACGCGGCGGCCATGTAGTCGGGCAGCCACAGGATGCCGAGCCCCGCGAGGCCGGCTGCGAGGTACGCATTGCCGTCGTCGACCGCGAGCACGTAGCGCCCACGCACGTGGACCTGCTCGCCGTCGCATGCCATCGCGAACGGCAGCGTCTTGCCGGTGCGCGCCCACAGAAAGCCGACGACGCGATGATGCGTGTCGTCCAGTTCGGCCGGATGCGACGGCGTACCGGCGCGCGCGAGATAGGCGGGCGATGCGTACACGCCGAGCCGCAGGTCGCCGATGTGGCGCGCGACCAGCGAGCGGTCGGTCGGCTCGCCGCCGCGCACGACGCAATCGACGTTCTCGCCGATCACGTCGACCACGCGGTCGCTCACGCCCATGTCGAGCTGGATGTCCGGATGGCGCGCATGAAACGCGGGTAGCGCGGGGATCAGGATCAGGCGCGCGAACGGGCTCGGCACGTCCACCCGCAGCCGCCCGCGCGGCGACGCCGACGCCGCGGACAGGCTCGTTTCGGCATCGTCCATGTCGGCCAGCAGCCGCACGACACGTTCGTAGTACGCGGCGCCGTCGGCCGTGACGACGACCTTGCGGGTCGTGCGGTTGAACAGCTTCACGCGCAGCCGCGCTTCGAGCTGCTGCACCAGTTGCGTGACGGTGGTGCGGCTCATGTGCAGCGTGTCGGCTGCCTTCGTGAAGCTGCCGGCTTCCACCACGCGGGCGAACGCCTGCATTGCGTCGAATCGATCCATCGGGTCGGGGCTCCGCGTCGGTCGCAGGATTGTTTGGGATGTGCAAACAGTGTTGGACAGGGTTGCCGGTTTATCCGCCGCGCAACGGTCCTTAAAGTGCCTTCATCGTTGATGCACGGGCATGCCGCCCAAGACCGATGGAGGTGTCGAATGGCAAAGCGTAGCGCAGTTTTTCCGCCGGGTCGCCAGGCGCTGTACGACCGCAACCGTTATTCGCCGGCGCTGCGCGCGAACGGCTTCCTGTTCGTATCCGGGCAGGTGGGCAGCCGCGAGGACGGCTCGCCCGAGCCGGAACTGGGCGCGCAGGTGCGCCGTGCGTTCGACAACCTGAATGCGGTGCTGCGCGCGGCCGGCTGCACGTTCGACGACGTCGTCGACGTGACGGTGTTCCTCGTCGATCCCGAAGCGACGTTCAAGCGGGTCTGGGAGATCGTGCCCGAATACTGGGGCGACGCACCGCATCCGACGCTGACCGCCGTCGGCGTGACCTGGCTGTATGGGTTTCAGTTCGAGATCAAGGTGATTGCGCGGCTGCCGGAGACGGGCGACGCATGAGCATTCGGCGCCTGGGTTTCAGCTTGGCCTGCATCACGGCGCGACGGCCGGCTCGTGTTCATACGCGCGATGCAGCAGCGCGACGAACGACGACGAATCGGGCAGCGTCGCCGTGCCGAGCCGGCGCACCGCGATGGCCGGCGTCCATGAATTCATCACGACGGCGCCGGCCAGTGACGGCAGGTCGGCCGGCCTGACTTCACGGTCGTGCTGCGCGACGCCGAGGCGTGCCAGTTGCCGCCGCAGGATGCCCATCGTGACACCGCCGAGCATGCCGGCCACCGGCCACACGACCGCGTCGCCGGTCCAGAACGCCAGATTCCAGATCGAGCCTTCGCTGATGCGCCCGTGGCGATCGATGAACGCCGCATCGTCGAAACCCCGTGAGACCGCGCGGCGCAGAAAGTGCGTTTTCGCGACTTCGCCGACGTGCTTGATCGCCGGCAGCACGCGCTCGTAGTCGAACAGCGCGAGATCGAGTGGGCCTGCGGGCCCCGACGACGGCGCCGCGGTGCGCACCAGCACGTCGAGCGTTTCATCGGCGCGCGGCGCGACGAATTCGCCGCTCGTCGCATGAACGGTCGCGGTCAGCGACAGCGCCGATGGCGCGTGCTCGAGCGCGGCGTGCAGGAACGTGCGCATTCGTGCGTCGGGCAGCGCCTGCCCGAACAGTGCATTCGATGCTTCGCGCAGCCGGGCGAGATGCAGGTCGAGGCCGCGCACGCGCCCGTCGCGGACCTGCATCGCGGTGAAATGCGCGTGGCCCGCGAAGGCCAGCGCGGCGAGTGCATCCGGCGCGGCGGTCGTGCCGTTGAGTTGAGTGACGGACGGGAACGATACGGCGGTCATCGGCAAATCTCCGGGTTCGGCCGCGGGCACGGGGCGGCGCGCGGCATCTTCAAGAACGGCTATTGTTTGCTCATTGATGGCGTCATGAAAAACGAGTAGTTTTCGGACGGTCATCAAATTCCTTTTGAAGATCGATGGAACGCATGTGGCCCGGTACGCGCGCGCTGAGGACGTTCGATGCAGCGGCGCGGCACCTGAATTTCTCGCGGGCGGCCGACGAGGTCGGGTTGACGCCGGCCGCCGTCAGTCACCAGATCAAGGAAATCGAAGCGCAACTCGGCATGGACCTGTTCGTCCGTACGAGCCGCAGCATCCGGCTGACGCCCGCCGGCGTCGTGCTGGCCGGCGCGGCCGCCGACGCGCTGGCGGGCCTGCAACGTGCGACCGCACGGGCGCGCCGCCTCGCGCGCGAGCAGACCGAACTGCGCGTGTCGGTCGGCGCACGCTTCGCGACGCACTGGCTGCTGCCGCGCCTGCCGCGTTTCAGGGCCGCCCATCCCGCGCTCGAACTCACGTTCGACATCACCGATCGCCTGCGCGATTTCGCCGACGACGATGTGGACGTCGCGATCCGCTTCGGCACCGGGCGTTACCGCGATGCAGGTGCGCAGCGCCTGTTCGGCACGTCGGTCGTCGCGGTCTGCAGCCCGGCGCTGCTGTCGGCCGGGCAGCCGCCGCGCGTGCCGCGCGACCTGCTGCGCTACACGCTGTGCCACGCCGACTGCGAAGTCGACGGCGTGCGCTGGCCGCGCTGGTCGGCATGGATGACGGCAGCCGGGGTCGCAGGTTTCGACGACAGCCGGTGCGTCGCGTTTCCGGATTCCAGCCACGTCGTGCAGGCCGTGGCGGACGGCGCGGCGGTCGGGCTGGCCGAGCCGCACATGATCGTGCGCGATCTCGCGGACGGGCGCCTCGTGCGGCTGTTCGACGTGAGCGTCGACGTGGCGCCGGCGCTCGCGTATCACGTCGTATATCCGGCGCACCTGCAGGATGATCCGCGCATCGTCGCGTTGCGCGGCTGGCTCGCGGACGAAGTCGCGACGGTGCGCGTGTAGCGCGTGCTATCGTGCCCGCAGCGCCACTGCACGACGCCCGCTTCCGGGCGCGATCTTCCGATGAGCCAGCCTGAAAACGACCTCGCGGTCCTGCTGCGCACGATGCGGCCCGAACTGCATCCGGGCGCGTTCGCGTTCATCGCGCTGCCGCACGACGCCGACGTATCGGTATCCGACGTGATCGCGACGTTCCGCGAAGCGGAAGGGCTGACGGTCGTGGTCGACGAGCAGACGGCCGCCCGGCGCGGCTGGCCGGTGCTGTTCCGCGCCGCCTGGATCACGCTCACCGTGCATTCCGACCTCGCGGCCGTCGGCCTCACGGCCGCGTTCGCACGCGCGCTCGGTGCGGCCGGCATCAGTTGCAACGTGATGGCCGCCGCGTACCACGATCACATCTTCGTGCCGTTCGACGACGGCCCGCGCGCCCGCGATGCACTCGTCGCACTGCAGCGCGACGCGATGCGCGGCTGACGCGCGCAGGGCATTCTGAGCGGGCAAAAAAACGGGCCCGTGACCGGGCCCGCGAACGGAGAGGATGGCGCCGGCGCATGACCGTGCCGGCGCCGGGCGGCTTACTTGACCGCGCCGCCCTCGAACCAGGCGGCGAGCTTGGTCCGCTCGTCGTCGGTCATGTGCGTGACGTTGCCGATCGGCATCGCCTTCAGGCGCACGGCCTGGTCGTAGATGCGCTGCGCGTTCTTCGACACTTCGTCCGGCGTATCGAACATCACGCCCGCGGGCGCGCTGCCCATCAGCGTCGGCTTGGCCGAGTGGCACTCGACGCAGCGCTGCTGCAGGATCGGCATGATGTCGTTGATCACGATCTTCGGTGCGTTGGCCGCTTGCGCTTCCGGTGCGACCGGCTTCGGCATCGTCCACACCAGCGCGCCCGACAGCAGCGCGACGCCGCCGATCGGCAGGTACCACAGCTGCTTGCCGCGGTGACGCATCACGAAGAACTGGCGAATCAGGGCGCCGGCCAGCATGATCAGCACGAGCACGACCCAGTTGAACTTGTTCGTGTACGTCATCGCATAGTGGTTCGACAGCATCGCGAACACGACCGGCAGCGTGAAGTACGTGTTGTGCACCGAACGCTGCTTGCCGCGCTTGCCGTAGATCGGGTTCGGCTCTTCGCCCTTGAGCATCTTGTCGACCATCTTGCGCTGGCCGGGGATGATCACGAAGAACACGTTCGCCGACATGATCGTCGCGAGCATCGCGCCGACGATCAGGTAGGCGGCACGGCCCGAGAAGATGTGGCACGCGAGGTACGCCGCGACGACGACGTACAGGCCGACGCAGATGCCCAGCACGCGGTCGTTGGTGCCGAGGATGCGGCACAGCGAGTCGTAGACGATCCAGCCGGCGGCGAGGAAGCCGAGCGCGGACGCGACGGCGACGACCGGGCCCATGTCGAGCACGTTCTTGTCGATCAGGTACGTGTTCGGGGCGAGCAGGTACAGCACGAAGAACAGCGTGAAGCCCGACAGCCACGTCGTGTACGACGGCCACTTCGACCAGTGCAGGTCATCCGGCATTTCCGGCGGGGCGACCGTGTACTTCTGCATGTTGTAGAAGCCGCCGCCGTGGACGTGCCACAGCTCGCCGAACACGCCGCGCTTGCGCTGGTTCGGGTCGGTCGGCGGTTTCAGGCTGTTGTCGAGCGCGACGAAATAGAACGACTCGCCGATCCACGCAATCGCGACGATGACGTGCAGCCATCGCAGCGCGAGGTTCAGCCAGTCGGTGATGAAGCCTTCCATGAAACTCCTCCAGACTCAGATTTTGTCTTGATGCGGGCGCTGATGCGTATGTCAGCTGCCGCGATAGGTGCTGTACGACCACGGCGACACGAGCAGCGGCACGTGGTAGTGCGATGCGGTGTCGGCGATGCCGAAGCGGAGCACGACGCGGTCGACGAAGCGGGGTTCGGGCACCTTCACGCCGAGCGCCGCGAAGTAGTCGCCGGCATGGAATACGAGTTCGTATTCGCCGGCGGCGAGCGCCGCGCCTTCGAGCAGGGGTTCGTCGCAGCGGCCGTCGCTATTGGTCAGCACGGTCTTGATCGCGCGGCGCGATTCGCCGTCCAGCGCGTAGAGGTCCACCTTGATGGCGGCGCCGGGACGGCCGTGCGCCGTATCGAGTACGTGGGTAGTGAGCTTTCCCATTCGTTGTTCCTTGTGTGAATGCGAGGTTCGGCGGCGGCTCGATCCATGACTGTGCGGCGGATCGAGGCTCCACGTCACGTGGCTACATACCCGTCGGCGAGAGTGAAGCGAGCGCCGTGCAGGCATTGTAAAAAGGTTCCCCACGCAAATACGGGCGCGATATCAAAGATAATGCGCCGCGCATGAGCGGCTGTCGACGGCCCGCCGGATAGGGCTTCGAGCGGCGGTTGCGGGCGCCCGGCAGGGCGGCGGGCGGCGTACCATACCGAATCCCTGAAGGGCGGTATTCCGGATCGCGCATTGTGTGCGGCGCGCGCTTGGGCGATCCTCCCGCCGTGCGCGTCGGCCCGTGGCCCGCGCGTACCCCGAAGACGGCGAGCACGCCGGGTAACCGGGCCAGGGCGTTCGAACGGACGCAGGCACCGGGGCGTGCCGCGATTCAGCGTTCGAACGGCTGTGTGACCGCCTCCAGGACAGCCCCTGGAGGCAGACCGACGCGGAGAACGCATGAATCTCGAGCAGCACGCTGGCGCACGCGCGCCGAACCCCTCCTCATCCCGCCCGACGACCCTGCTGGTCAAGCACGCCGACGTGCTCGTGACCATGGACGACACGCGTCGCGAGCTGCGCGACGCAGGGCTCTACATCGAAGACAACCGGATCGTCGCGGTCGGCCCGAGCGCCGAGCTGCCGGACACGGCCGACGAAGTGCTCGACCTGCGCGGCCACCTCGTGATCCCGGGGCTCGTGAACACGCACCACCACATGTACCAGAGCCTCACGCGCGCGGTGCCGGCCGCGCAGAACGCCGAGCTGTTCGGCTGGCTCACGAACCTGTACCGGATCTGGGCGCACCTGACGCCCGAGATGATCGAGGTGTCGACGCTCACCGCGATGGCCGAGCTGCTGCAGTCGGGCTGCACGACGTCGAGCGACCATCTGTACATCTACCCGAACGGCAGCCGGCTCGACGACAGCATCGGCGCCGCGCAGCGGATCGGCATGCGCTTTCACGCGAGCCGCGGCGCGATGAGCGTCGGCCAGCGCGACGGCGGGCTGCCGCCCGATTCGGTCGTCGAGCGCGAACCCGACATCCTGCGCGACGCGCAGCGCCTGATCGAGACCTATCACGACGAAGGCCGCTACGCGATGCTGCGCGTGGTGGTCGCGCCGTGCTCGCCGTTCTCGGTGAGCCGCGAGCTGATGCGCGACGCGGCCGTGCTGGCGCGCGAATACGGCGTGTCGCTGCACACGCACCTCGCGGAGAACGTCAACGACATCGCGTACAGCCGCGAGAAGTTCGGGATGACGCCTGCCGAATATGCGGAAGATCTCGGCTGGGTCGGCCACGACGTGTGGCATGCGCACTGCGTGCAGCTCGACGATGCGGGCATCGGCCTGTTCGCGCGTACCGGCACGGGCGTCGCGCACTGTCCGTGTTCGAACATGCGGCTCGCGTCCGGCATCGCGCCGGTGAAGAAGATGCGGCTCGCGGGCGTGCCGGTCGGGCTTGGCGTCGACGGTTCCGCGTCGAACGACGGCGCGCAGATGGTGGCGGAAGTGCGCCAGGCGCTGCTGCTGCAGCGGGTCGGCTTCGGGCCCGATGCGATGACCGCGCGGGAAGCGCTCGAGATCGCGACGCTCGGCGGCGCGAAGGTGCTGAACCGCGACGACATCGGCGCGCTGAAACCCGGCATGGCCGCGGATTTCGCCGCGTTCGACCTGCGGCAGCCGCTGTTCGCGGGCGCGTTGCACGATCCGGTCGCGGCGCTCGTGTTCTGCGCGCCGTCGCAGACGGCGTACACGGTGGTGAACGGGAAGGTGGTGGTGCGGGAAGGGCGGCTGGCGACGCTCGATCTGCCGCCCGTGATCGAGCGTCACAATGCGCTCGCGCACGCACTCGTCGAGGCATCGCGCTGAAGCGGCGCTGAAGCCGCGCGGCGGCGGCCAGGCCGGGCGCGCCGCCCCCGGCCATCGTCGCCCCGCGCCGTGAAAACGCGGGCGCGTGCAGGCCGTTACGGCTCGATCAGCGTGCGGGTGGCTTCGGCGACGAGGCTGCGCAGCCAGCGCACTTCGTCGGAGTAATGGCAGCGTTCGTGCCACAGCTGGTAGTACTGCATCGGCGGGAAGTCGAGCGGCGCCGGCACGACGGACAGCGGCAGGAACTTCGCGTAGTGATCGGCGAACAGCCGCGTGGTCGTGAAGATCAGGTCCGACTTCACGAGCACGTACGGCGCGAGGTTGAAGTACGGCAGCGTGACGACCACGTGGCGCTTGAGCCGCTCGCGCGCGAGATGCACGTCGATCGCGCCGCGCTGGCCGACCGAGTACGGCGTCGGCGCGAGGTGCGGTGCGTTCAGGTACTGGTCGAGCGTGAGCCCGCCGCGCTTCGCGAACGGGTGCGTATTGCTCATCAGGCAGACGATTTCGTCGACGAACAGGTTCGACAGGTGCAGTTGCTCGGGCGGCTCGGGCCAGTTGCCGACGACGATGTCGAGCTTGCCGTCTTCCAGCGCGAGCTCGTAGTCGAACGCGGGGCCGAGCGAATGGAACTCGAGCGTCGCATTCGGCGCGGCCTGGCGGAAGCGTTCGACGACGGTCGGGACGAACAGCACGTTCAGGTAGTCGGGGCAGCCGATCCGGTAGCAGCGGATCGACGTGGCCGGATCGAAGTTGTGCTGCTGGAACTTGATGCGCTCGATTTCACGCAGCGCGTTCTGCACGGGCTCGAGCAGGCGCAGCCCGTATTCGGTCGGCACCATGCCGGATTTGCCGCGCACCAGCAGCGGGTCGCCGGTGATGTCGCGCAGGCGCCGCAGCGCGGCGCTGATCGCCGGTTGCGACTGGTTCAGTTTGACGGCCGCGCGCGTGACGCTGCGCTCCATCAACAAGGTATGCAAGACGCGCAAGAGGTACGTGTCGATCGCCTCGCGTTGCTGACTCATGTTATCTCCGGTTTATATGGCTGGGCTGATCGAGGGGCAGGTGGGGTATATCGTTTTTAATATGAACGAAAATCAGCGTCAAGAGATGGATACCCGCAGGCACGCGGCGGCCGGGCCGCGACAAGGGGCCCGAACGGGATGCAATGCGGGGCGCGCGGCGCCGCACGGCTCCGCCTTGCGCGGATCCGGATCGCGGCGCGGCGGGGGCGGCGGTGCGCGCGTCAGTCGTCGATGCGCATGCCGACCTTCAGCGTGACCTGCCAGTGCACGACCTGGTCGCCTTCGATGTGACCGCGCGTTTCGGTCACCTGGAACCAGTGCAGGTTGTGCAGCGTCTTGCCGGCTTTCGAGATCGCGTTGCGAATCGCGTCGTCGCTCGATTGCCGCGACGAGCCGGTCAGTTCGATCATCTTGTACACGTGGTCGCTCATGATGCCTCCCTGGGACGTTCGCATGATGGGCCGGTGCAAGGCGCGCGCCCGCAACGGCGCCGTGCGTGCCCGGCTTCTTGAGTGATAGGTATGATGGGCGGCAAGTGCAACCCATATCGGAGACGAGGAACATCGTGGAAGTCGGATTTTGCGGACCGGGATTGATGGGCGCGCCGATGATTCGGCATTTGCTGGCGGCCGGGCATCGCGTCAGCGTGTGGAATCGCTCGCGCGAGAAGGCCGAGGCGCTCGTGAAGGACGGCGCGCAGGTAGTCGGCACGCCGCGCGAGCTGGCCGAGCGCGTCGATACGGTATTCGTGTGCGTGCTCGACGGTCGTGCGGTCGGCGACGTCGTGTTCGGCGAGCACGGGCTGCTTTCCGGTGGCGCGAATGCGCGTCGCCTGCAGCGCATCGTCGATCATTCGAGCATTCCGCCTGCCGCCACGCGCGACTACGCGGCGCGCGCGGCCGCGCTCGGGGTCGGCTGGGTCGATGCGCCGGTGTCCGGCGGCGTGCCGGGCGCGCAGGCCGGCACGCTCGCGGTGATGGCCGGCGGCCGCGCGGCCGATCTCGACGCGGTGCGCCCGCTGATCGATACGTACGCGTCGCGCATCACGCACATGGGCGACGCGGGCGCGGGCCAGACGGCGAAGCTGTGCAATCAGGCGATCGTGACCGCGACGGTCACCGCGATCGCCGAGGCGGTCGGCCTCGCGCAGGCGAGCGGCATCGACGCCGCGCGTCTGGCCGAGGCACTGGCCGGCGGCTGGGCCGATTCGGTGCTGCTGCAGACGTTCGTGCCGCGCATGACGTCGGGCGGGCATCCGCCGATCGGCGCGCTCGCGACGTTCCAGAAGGATGTCGATGCCATCGCCGACGCCGCGCGCGACACGGGCGCGGTGATGCCCGTGTCGGCCACCGTGCAGCAGGTGCTGAGGCTCGGCGCGGCACAGGGGCTCGCCGGCGCCGATTTCGCCGCGTTCATCGACATCGTGCGGCCGAACAACGGCCGTCAACAGGTGTCGTGACGGGCAAGCGGAGCGTGTGAATGGCAGATGGGCCGCCCAAAGGCGGCCCATCGAATGACTGGCGGATCAGCCGAGCGAGCGGGGTGTCGTGTCGCCCGCGTTCTGGCGGCCGAGGCCGCCGCGCAGGCTCGCTTTCGTGCCTGCACCAAACTCGGGCAGGATGCGCGCACGGGCGCGGCTCGCGAAGACGAGGAAGCCGAAGCCGTTTGCTTCGTACCAGTATCCGCCGTTCTCGAGGCCGTCGAGCGGCTGCTCGAGCGCGTTGGCGATCGATTCGATGCAGCGCTTGCGCAATTCGGCGATGGCCGGATAAGGCGGCTGTGCGCCGCGCACGCTGCACAGGAGCACGTCGAGGCCGGGCAGCACATGCGCATAGAGGACGGGTTCGTCCTGCGCGCGGGCGCGGGCAATCTTGGTGTCGAGCTGGGCAAACGGTTTCGAGTGACGCAGGACCGCGAGGAACGACTCCTGGCCATCCTGCGGCGCACGCCGACGTTTTTTCGGGAAGGACATAAACACTCGCCTCAAAAACAATTGCAAGAAATGCGGCACTTTCATGCGACCCACTCCCGGCTATGTACGCCGCATGTCGATCCTTTATAGCACACGAAAATGCTGCATTCGTGCAGTACGACGATCAATGTCTCCCGTCGACCTGCTCGCCATGATCGACACAGCCAGCGTCTTGGCGCCCGTACTGTCGTTTAGTCTCCATCATAGACCTGCTTTTCCCGCGCGTGCATTCGCTCGTCACAAAAAAATGAGATGGGCCGCATGCGGCGGTGCATCGTGTACGCAATAAAAAGGCCCGCACGAGGCGGGCCTGGGGGGCGGAGCGCGTGGCGATCAGCGCTGCTTGAGCGAATCGCGGATCTCGCGCAGCAGCACGGTGTCTTCCGGCGTCGCGGCCGGCGCGGCTTCTTCCGGCTTGCGCAGCTTGTTGATGAATTTCACCATCAGGAAAATGATGAACGCGAGGATAACGAAATTGATCGCCACGGTGATGAACGAGCCGTAGCCGAATGCGGCGACGCCTGCGGCCTGCAGGTCCTTGAACGAGTCGGGATTACCCTTGAACGTCGGGGGGATGGTGCCGAGCAGAACGAACTTGTTCGAGAAATCCAGACCGCCGGTCAGCACACCGATGACCGGCATGATGAGGTCTTTCACGACCGAGTCGACGATTTTCGAGAACGCGCCGCCGATGATCACGCCGACGGCGAGATCCATCACGTTGCCCTTGACGGCGAACTCCTTGAATTCCTTGATGATGCTCATGAGCGGCTTTCTCCTGGTTGGGGGCGAGAGGAGGCGTGCCGCGACGCGCAGGATTGCTTTGCGTCGAATCAGGGTCGGTGGCACGCCGATGGCCGCATGATAGCGAACGTGCCCCATTGCCGGTAGTCCATCTTGAAATGATTGACAAATCCGCGCGTCGGCGCGGCCGGTCATGCAACGGGGCGTGGCGTGCGTGTCAGGGCGTCGACATGCACGTCGACGCCCGGTGGGCAGGGGCTCAGGTGTTGTCGTCGGTCCAGCCGTCGTCGTTGCTGCCGAGGTCCATCCCGCCACCGCCGTTGCCGTCGCTCCAGTTCGAATCGTCGCCGCGGCCGAGGTCGAAGCCCGGGTCGGCTTCCTGCCGGCGGCGCTCGCCGTCGACGATCACGTCGTGTTCGACCACGCGATCGCGGCCGCCGGACATCGCCTGGCCGAGCAGCACGCCGGTCAGCAGTCCGCCCATCCCGCCGCCGAAACCGCCGCCTTGCTGGATCACGACGGGCGGCTGCTGTTGCGGATAGGGTTGTTGCGGCGGGTAGGGCTGCTGCTGATAGGGCTGGCCCTGGGCGCCCGTCACGCGATCGGCTTCCTGCGCGTACACGGAGCCGCTGCCGTTCGTCGGCGCCGCGGGCTGCGCGGCCGGGTCGGGGCGGCCCTCGACGCGCGCCTTCACGCTGGCGTGACGCTGTTCGAGTTCGTCGACGCGATACGGCGGCACCGGATTCTTGCCGTTCGACAGCGTTTCAACGAGCGTACGCGCGTCGTTCTCGATCGCTTCGAGTTCGCCGGTCAGCGCCGCGGCGCCGGGCGCCGTCGACAGCTTCGCATCGAGCTTGAGCGGCCGGATGTCGTTCAGCACGTCGGTCGCGCGCTTGAGCTGCGTGCGGCGTTCGTCGTCGGCGCGGCCGTTGTCGGCTGTGCGCGCGCGCCGCAGCGTCCAGCGCAGCACCAGCGCGATCACGGCGACGATCAGCCCGAGGCCGATCCACATGCCGGTCGACGGGCCGTGTTTTTCGGCCGGCGCGACGGCGGGGGCGAGCCCCGGCTGCAGCGTGCCGGCCTGCGTGGCCGACGGCGTGTTGCCGCTCACGCGCGCGGCGTCGGCGCGAATGCGCGACTCCGTTTGCGCGAAACGCGACGCGTCGGTGAAGCGCAGTTGCGGATCGAGCGATTTCGCGCGCTGCAGTTGCACGAGCGCGTCGGACGCGCGGCCTTCGCGGTCCAGCACCTGCGCATACAGGTAGCGCGCGTGCGCGTTGTTCGGATGGGCGTCGATGACTTGCGACAGCTGCGTGTCGGCGCGTTGCCAGTCACGCTGCGCGATCGACTGCTCGACCTGCTGCAGCGACGGTACCGCGAACGCGGCGGACGACAGCAACATCAGCGAGAGGCCGAGTGCGGCGAGAGATTTCTTCATGGTCGAACCGGGCGCAGGCGCCCGTCTCCTGACGATCGGTTCGCGCCGCGCGCCCGGGCCGGGGCGCGGCGCGGTGGCCCGCGATGGCGGTTACTGCGCGGGCGTATCGAGCTGCTTCTTCAGTGCGGCGAGGCGATCTTCCACCGACGGGCCCTTGTTCAGCGCGGCGAGCTTGTCGTCGAGCGCCTTGCCGCTCGACGTGTCGGCCGAGTTGAGGCGCGCGTCCGAGCGCGCGTTCTGCAACGCGACCTTGTCCTCGAGCTTCTGGAAGTCCTCGGACAGGTTCTTGCCGCCGATGCCGCCCAGCGCGCTGGCGGCCACGTCCTTCGCCTGCGCGATTTCCTGCTTGGCCTGCAGGATGTTCGAGCGCGCATTCAGGTCGTTGCGGCGCTGGCGCATGTCGGCGATCTGCCCCTTCAGCTTGTCGACCGACGGCTCGAGCGTCGTCAGTTCGGCCGCGAGCGCATCGCGCTCGGCTTCCGCGTTCGACTGCGCCGCGAGCGCCTCGCGCGCGAGCGCTTCGTCGCCGCCCTGCAGCGCGCGCTTCGCGCCGTCCTCGTACTTCCTGACCTTGTCGTCGGCCGCATCGCGCTTGCTGCGCTGGGTCGCGACCTGTGCCTCGATCTCGATCAGCGAATTCTCGGCACGGCCGATGCTGTCGTCGAGCTCCCGCACGATCTGCCGTGCGTCGCGCGACGGATCCTGTACCGAATCGGCCGCATCGTTCAGCAGGCCTTTGATCGTGCGCGAAATAGAGTCGAAAAGCGACATGAAATCCTCCGTGGTTGAAAGGCGCCGCGTGACCGCGGCAATGCCCGTCGCGAGCCGGTTCCGGCCCGCGTGAGCCGGCGGATATTACACCACCGGTTCACTTAAATACGGCTTAAACGCGCGAGTTCAAGCGGCACACGCATCAGGACGCCAAACCTTTCGCGACTGAAAGAAAAATGCCCGCGCACGCCGTATCGCGTGTCCATCATAGGCCGAGGATGCCGACAATACGTTCCGCAAATCACGGCATTGCGGGAATTTTTACAAAAAATCGCGAAGGCCCCCGGGCGATTTCATTAAAATGCGCTGTCACGTCGCGGGAACGGATCGCCGCGCGGCGGGGTCTGTCGACGTGACAGCCGCATCTCGATGCACCCACTCTGATTCATCCGCTTGCATTTCCGCATGCGTCCGAGGGCGCCACGTACGCCCGCCATTCCGACATGCCAATTATCAAACGACCGCCTTCTTCTTCCGACAGGAACGAGCCCCACTACACGCTGCGCCGTTCGCCGTCCGGAGCCTATTACCCCGATGACGACGATCGCGACGACGGCCGCCGCGCGCAGCAGCGCAGCGGCGGTGGCGGAGGGCGCCGCCGTACGTTCGGCTCGCGCGTCGCGCTGTGGTTCGTCGGCTTGTTCGCGACCCTGGCAGTGGTCGGCGCGCTGATCGTCGGCTACGCGCTGGTCGTGATGGCGCCGCAACTGCCGTCGCTCGACGCGCTGACGAACTACCAGCCGAAGGTGCCGCTGCGCGTGTTCACCGCCGACCACGTGCTGATCGGCGAGTTCGGCGAGGAGCGCCGCAGCCTCGTGCGCTTCCAGGATATTCCCGACGTGATGAAGAAGGCCGTGCTCGCGATCGAGGACTACCGCTTCTACGAGCACGGCGGCGTCGATTTCGTCGGCATCCTGCGCGCGGGCGTGGCCGACCTGATGCACGGCGGCGCGCGCCAGGGCGCGAGCACGATCACGATGCAGGTCGCGCGCAACTTCTTCCTGTCGAGCGAGAAGACCTACACGCGCAAGATCTACGAAATGCTGCTCGCGTACAAGATCGAGAAGGCCCTGACGAAGGACCAGATCCTCGAGCTGTACATGAACCAGATCTATCTCGGTCAGCGATCGTACGGTTTCGCGGCCGCGGCGCGCGTGTACTTCGGCAAGGACCTGAAGGACATCACGCTCGCGGAAGCGGCGATGCTCGCGGGGCTGCCGAAGGCGCCGTCCGCGTATAACCCGGTCGTCAATCCGAAGCGCGCGAAGGTGCGTCAGGAATACATCCTGAAGCGCATGCTCGACATCGGCTACATCACGCAGCCGCAGTACGACGAAGCGATCAAGGAAGAGATCCACGTGCGCACGCCGGGCAACCAGTACGCGGTGCACGGCGAGTACGTCGCCGAGATGGTGCGGCAGATGATGTACCAGCAGTACAAGGACGAAACCTATACGCGCGGGCTGACCGTCACGACGACGATCAACTCGGCCGACCAGGAAGCCGCGTACCAGGCCGTGCGTCGCGGCATTCTCGACTACGAGCGCCGCCACGGCTATCGCGGCCCCGAGGCATCGATCAACCTGCCCGCGGCCGGCGACGAACGCGACGAGGCGATCGACGATGCGCTCGCCGATCACCCGGACAACGGCGACCTGCAGTCGGCGGTCGTGCTGTCGGCGTCGCCGAACGCGGTCGAGGTGCAGTTCGTCGGCGGGGCGACCACGACGATCGGCCCGGCCGGGCTGCGTTTCGTCGCGGCCGCGCTGGGCGCCCGTGCGAACAACACGCTGCGCATCAAGCCGGGCTCGGTCGTGCGCGTGCTGAAGGACGGCAAGACGGGCTGGCAGGTCGTGCAGCTGCCGCAGGTCGAAGGCGCGCTCGTCGCGATTGCGCCGCAGGACGGTGCGATCCGCTCGCTCGTCGGCGGCTTCGACTTCAACAAGAGCAAGTTCAACCACGTGACGCAGGCGTGGCGGCAGCCGGGCTCGTCGTTCAAGCCGTTCATCTATTCGGCGTCGCTCGACAAGGGGCTCGGGCCGGCGACGATGATCAACGACGCGCCGCTGTACTTCCCGCCGAGCGTGCCGGGTGGCACCGCATGGGAGCCGAAGGACGACGACCAGCCGGACGGCCCGATGACGATGCGCACCGGCCTGCAGCGTTCGAAGAACCTCGTGTCGATCCGGATCCTCGCGTCGATCGGCACGCAGTATGCGCAGCAGTACGTGACACAGCGCTTCGGCTTCGATCCGGCGAAGACGCCGCCGTACCTGCCGATGGCGCTCGGCGCGGGCCTCGTGACGCCGCTGCAGCTCGCGACCGGCTACGCGGTGTTCGCGAACGGCGGGTACAAGGTCGACCCGTACCTGATCGCCGAAGTCGACGACGCACGCGGCCAGCCGCTGCAGAAGTCGCAGCCGGTGGTCGCGGGCGGCACGGCGCCGCGCACGATCGAAGGCCGCAACGCGTACGTGATGAACAGCCTGCTGCATTCGGTCGCGACGGCCGGCACGGGCGCGGGCACCAACGCGTTGGGCCGCAACGACCTGCAGGGCAAGACGGGTACCACGAACGATGCGAAGGACGGCTGGTTCGCCGGCTACCAGCAGTCGCTCGTCGCGGTCGCGTGGATGGGCTTCGACCAGCCGAAGAGCCTCGGTAGCCGCGAATTCGGTGCGCAGCTCGCGTTGCCGATCTGGGTGAACTACATGCGCACCGCGCTGAACGGCGTGCCCGAGCAGCAGATGCCGATGCCGGACGGCCTGACCACGATCGACGGGGAGCTGTACTACGCCGATCGCACGCCGGGCAACGGCTTCGTCGCGAACGTCGACATCAACCCGGCGGAGAACGCGATCAGCGCGAACGACGCACTGGGTTCGGCCGGCGCGGCCGGGCTGGCGCCGCCGCCCGTCACGCCGCAGGAGAAGCAGCAGATCATGGACATGTTCGAGAACAGGTAAGCGCTACGCCGTGCTTCAGACATGCCGACGGGCGCCTTCGGGCGCCCGTTTTGTCGTGCGCGGCCGGCAGTGGAGCGCGGTGAATCAGAACGACGCGCAGGCCGGCACGATGGCGATGCCGACCGATTGCTGATGGAACCGCTGGACGTATGCCTGCCGGATCGCGGCGAGCCGTGCGCGCGTGTCGGGCGTATCGTCGGCGATGATGCGGATCACGAAGCTGTCTTCGTGCGTGATCCTGTCGGTCGAGCGGTCGTGCCACTGGCCGTGCGTGTCCCAGTAGGTGAGGCCGTCGGGGAAGCGCGGCGTGACCGTGTCGGCGAGGAAGGCCGCGCGTTCGGCATCGGTGACGGGGCCGCGCCCGGCGACGTCGCGCCCGAACAGCAGATCGGCCTGCAGCATGCGGCTTTCACCCGGTTGCGTGCAGGACGCGGATTGCGCGCCGGCGGTGGACGAGGCTGGCGCCGCGCAACCGGCGAGCAGCGCGAGCACCGCCGTGCATGCGGCCAGCCGCCGCATCTGCCCATTTCGTGACGATCGACCTTCGCGCGCGCAAAACGCTGCGCGCTCAACCACTTGCGTGCGGGTCCGGCGGGTTATCAACAGGGCTGTCAACATAATCTGGGGATAACCCTAGGTTGGCCCGCACGCGCCGAGTCGGGGTCAGTGCTGCAGTTTTGCGTGCGCGAGATGCATGCCGAGCGTGGCGGGGTCGGTATTCGTGCCCGACAGCAGCACGCCGACGCGCTTGCCCTGCAGCGTTTCGCGCAGCGGGCCGAGCAGCGCGGCGAGCGCGGCCGCGCAGGCCGGCTCGACCGACAGTTTCAGGTGCGAGAACAGGAACAGCATCGCGGCGCGCAGCGCATCGTCGGAGACGGTGACGATGCGGTCGAGGTGGCGCCGGCACAGCTGGTAGCTGTATTCCTCGGTATGCGGCGCCATCAGCGAATCGGCGATCGTCTGCATCGCGCTCATCTTGATCGTGTGATTGGCCGCGAAGCTGCGGCTCATCGCGTCGGCGCCTTCCGGCTCGACGCCGTACACGTGCACGCGCGGATTCGCGAGCCGCAGCGCGGTCGCCATGCCGGCCGCGAGCCCGCCGCCGCCGATCGGCACGATCACCGCGTCGAGGTCGGGCGTCTGCGTCGCCCATTCGTAGCCGAGCGTCGCGGTGCCGAGGATCGTGTGATAGCCGTTGAATGGATGAATGAAGAAGCGGCCTTCCTCGGCCTCGATGCGCCGCACGAGGTCGAATGCCTGCGATGCGCTGCCCGCCAGCACGACTTCCGCGCGGTACTGCTTGCATTGCGCGATGCGCGTCGGGCTCGCGGTATGGAACATCACGACCTTCGCGCTGCTGCCGAGCCGCATCGCCGCATACGCGACGGCTGCCGCATGATTGCCGGCCGACACGCAGGTGACGCCCGCGTTCTTGCGGGCTTCGTCGAGCGCGAGCAGGTGCGTGAACGCGCCGCGCGCCTTGAAGCTGCCGCTCGCCTGCAGCAGCTCGAACTTGAAGTTGACGTGCGTGCCTTCGAGGGAGGGCAGGTCGGCGCGCTCGAACACGGGCGTGCGCGCGACCCACGGCGACAACGCGAAATGCTGCGCGGCGATTTCGTCGAGCGTCGGAATCGGCTCGCCGTCGATCGTCGTGTGGGCGGTGCCCTGTTGTTCAGTCGACATGACGTGGCGGGTGGCGGAGTGGGCCGACCCGCACACGCGGGCCGGCGTGGCGGGAGGCAGTCAGTGCGCGTCGACCGACATGCTGCGGATGAACTTGCGCAGGAACTGCTCGCAGCCGGCGAGCTGCGCGAGCTCGACATATTCGTTCGGCTTGTGCGCCTGCTCGATGTTGCCGGGCCCGCACACGACGCTCGGGATGCCCGCGCGGGCGAACAGGCCGGCCTCGGTGCCGTACGCGACCTTGCGCTTGTCCTGGTCGGCCGTCAGCGCGCGCACGAGCTGCGTGATCGCGGCTTGCTCGGTCGCGTCGAGGCCGGGCGCCGCGGCGATCTTCGAGAATTCGATCGCGGCGTTCGGATGTTCGCGCAGCATCTGCGGCAGCAGCGTTTCCTGCGCATACGCTTCGATGCGCGTGAAGATCTGCTCGGGATCGAGGGTCGGCAGGTTGCGGAATTCGAAGTCGAAGCGGCACTCGGCCGGCACCGTGTTGATCGCGTTGCCGCCCTGGATCGTGCTCGTCTGCGCGGTGGTGAACGGCACGTCGTACAGTTCGTCGAACGGGCCTTCGGCGCGAAAACGCTCGGCGATGTCGCGGATGTGGCAGATGAGGCGCGCCGCATACTCGATCGCGTTGAGCCCCTTCGGCGTCAGCGACGAATGCGCCGCGTGGCCGCGCACGCAGCAGCGGTACGCGTTGATGCCCTTGTGCGCGATGATCGGCCGCATGCTGGTCGGTTCGCCGACGATGCAGCCCGACGGTTGCACGCCGCGCTTCACGAGATCGGCGATCATCAACGGCGCGCCCGCGCAGCCGATTTCCTCGTCGTAGGACAGCGCGAAATGGATCGGCTTCGCGAGCTTCGTCGCCTGCATCTCGGGCAGCAGCGCGAGCGCCGCGCCGATGAAGCCCTTCATGTCGCAGGTGCCGCGGCCGTACAGGCGGCCGTCGCGGATTTCCGGCGCGAACGGGTTGCTGTCCCACTGCTGGCCGTCGACCGGCACGACGTCGGTGTGGCCCGACAGCACGATGCCGCCGTTCGTCGAGCCGTCGTGCGCGGGCACGGTGGCGAACAGGTTCGCCCAGCCGTCGCGCGGATCGTGCGTGATCGTCGACACGATGCCCTTCGCGGCGAGCGCGTCGCGCACCGTTTCGATCAGGCCGAGGTTCGGCACGCGGCTCGTCGTGTCCATCGACACGAGTTGCTTGACCCAGGGCAGGCTGACGAGCGATGCGTCGCCTTCGGTTGCGGCGGACGGCGCCGGCGCGTCGAGAGTGGACATGGCAAAACTCCGTCTGATGAATGGGAAATCATACTCAAAAACGCGCCCGCCCGCCTTCGTCGGGCGCGATGCGGTGCAGCAACGTCGCGCCCGTCAGGATTGCATCAGCGGGCCGCGACGGCCGCCCCCTGTTTCGGGCCGAGCGCGCGCAGCGTTTCCTTGATCGTCGACACGCGGATCGCGAGATCGGGCGAGCGCGTCTCGATGCGCAGCTTGTCCTGGCCCGCGAGCTTGATGTGGCGATGCTTCTGCACCATCTCGATGATCCGCATCGGGTCGATCGGCGGATTCGGCTCGAACTGCAGCCCGATCGCGACCTCGCTCGCATCGATCTTCACGATGCCGAGCGGCTTCGCGGCGATCCGCAGCCGGTGCGTCTCGACGAGCGCGTGCGCCTGCGGCGGCAGCTTGCCGAAGCGGTCGATCAGTTCCTCCTGGATGCCGTCGATCGCGTCGCCGTGCTCGCAGTTCGCGAGCCGCTTGTACAGCGACAGCCGCTCCTGCACGTCCGCGCAGTAGTCGGCCGGCAGGATCGCGGGCGCATGCAGGTTGATTTCGGTCGTCGCGGCGAGCGGGGCGGTGAGGTCGGGCTCCTTGCCGTTCTTCAGCGCCTTCACCGCGTCGTTCAGCATGTCCGTATAGAGCTGGAAGCCGATCTCGTGGATTTCGCCCGACTGCTTGTCGCCGAGCACTTCGCCGGTGCCGCGGATCTCGAGGTCGTGCATCGCGAGATAGAAGCCCGAGCCGAGTTCCTCCATCTGCTGGATCGCTTCCAGGCGGCGCTGCGCCTGCTTGGTCAGCGACTGCGGATCGTGGACCAGCAGGTACGCGTAGGCCTGGTGGTGCGAGCGGCCGACGCGGCCGCGCAACTGGTGAAGCTGCGCGAGGCCGAACTTGTCCGCGCGGTGCATGATGATCGTGTTCGCGCTCGGCACGTCGATGCCGGTCTCGATGATGGTCGTGCACAGCAGCACGTTCGCGCGCTGCGCGACGAAATCGCGCATCACGCGTTCGAGCTCGCGCTCGTGCATCTGGCCGTGCGCGATCACGATGCGCGCCTCGGGCACGAGCGCCTCGAGCATCGCCTTGCGGTTCTCGATCGTTTCGACTTCGTTGTGCAGGAAGTACACCTGGCCGCCGCGCTTGAGCTCGCGCAGCATCGCCTCGCGGATCACGCTTTCCTCCTCGCGGCGCACGAAGGTCTTGATCGCGAGCCGCTTCTGCGGTGCGGTCGCGATCACCGAGAAATCGCGCAGCCCTTCGAGCGCCATCCCGAGCGTACGCGGGATCGGCGTCGCGGTGAGCGTCAGCACGTCGACTTCCGCGCGCAGCGCCTTCAGCGCTTCCTTCTGGCGCACGCCGAAGCGGTGTTCCTCGTCGATGATCACGAGGCCGAGACGCTTGAACTGCACGTCCGACGACAGCAGCTTGTGCGTGCCGATCACGATGTCGACGCTGCCTTCGTTGATCTGCGCGATCGCCGCGTTCACTTCCTTCGCGGTCTTGAAGCGCGACAGCTCGACGATGCGCACCGGCCAGTCCGCGAAGCGGTCGGCGAAGGTCTGCGTGTGCTGCTCGGCGAGCAGCGTGGTCGGCGACAGCAGTGCGACCTGCTTGCCGCCCAGCACCGCGATGAACGCCGCGCGCAGCGCGACCTCGGTCTTGCCGAAGCCGACGTCGCCGCACACGAGGCGGTCCATCGGCTTGCCGCTCGTCATGTCGCCGATCACGGCCGCGATCGCCGCGGCCTGGTCGGGCGTTTCCTCGAAGCCGAAGCTTTCCGCGAATTTCACGTAGTCGCGCGGGTCGAGCGAGAACGCGTGGCCTTCGCGGGCCGCGCGGCGCGCGTACAGGTTCAGCAGTTCGGCGGCCGTATCGCGGATCTGCTGGGCAGCCTTGCGCTTCGCGCGCTCCCACTGGCCGGAGCCGAGCGCGTGCAGCGGCGCGCTGTCGGGATCGGCGCCGCTGTAGCGCGAGATCACGTGCAGTTGCGCGACCGGCACGTAGAGCTTGCTGTCGCCCGAGTATTCGAGATGCAGGAATTCGGTTTCGCCTTCGCCGAGATCCATCGACACGAGGCCCATGTAGCGGCCGATGCCGTGCTGCGCGTGGACGACCGGGTCGCCGACCTTCAGCTCGGACAGGTCGCGCACCATCGCGTCGACGTTGCTTGCCTGCTCCTGCCGACGACGGCCCGCGCGGCGGCCGAGCGCGCCGTACAGCTCGGTCTCGGTGACGATCGCATAGCCTTCGCCCGGCACCGCGAAGCCGTTCGCGAGCGGCGCGACGCCGAGCGCGAAGCGTTCGTCGCTTGCAAGCCAGCTCGCGAAGTCGTCGTTCGACGCGGGGCGCAGGTGGTGTTCGGCCAGCAGTTGCAGGATCGTCTCGCGGCGGCCGGCCGATTCGACCGTCAGCAGCACACGCTTGCCCGACGATTCGACGAACGTGCGCAGCGACGCGAGCGGATCGTCCGCATGGCGGTCGACGGTGAGCTCGGGCAGGGCGGTCGCCCAGCCGCCGGCCGGCTGCGCGGGCAGCACGACGCGCGCGAACGGCTTCGCGAACGCGAAGAAATCCTCGTCGGACAGGAACAGGCGCTGCGGCTCGAGGATCGGCCGCTCGCGATCGTGCGCGAGGAACGCGTGACGCTGCTTCGTGTCGGCCGTGAAGCGGCGGATCGACGCCTCGAGGTCGCCGGTGAACACGAGGTGCGCGTCCTGCGGCAGGTAGTGGAACAGCGTGGCCGTCTCGTCGAAGAACAGCGGCAGGTAATACTCGATGCCGGCCGACGGCACGCCGTTGCCGATGTCCTTGTAGATCGGCGCGCGGCTCGGGTCGCCTTCGAAGGTTTCGCGCCAGCGGCTGCGAAACGCCGTGCGCGCGGCTTCGTCGAACGGAAACTCGCGGCCGGGCAGCAGCCGCACGTCGCGCACCGGGTAGAGGCTGCGCTGCGTATCGGGATCGAACGCGCGGATCGAATCGACCTGGTCGTCGAACAGGTCGATCCGGTACGGCAGCGGCGAGCCCATCGGGTACAGGTCGATCAGCGAGCCGCGCACGCAGTATTCGCCGGGCCGCACGACCTGGCTCACGTGCTCGTAGCCGGCCAGCGTGAGTTGCGCCTTCAGCTTCGCCTCGTCGAGCCGCTCGCCCTGCGCGAACGCGAACGTGTACGCGGCCATGAACGACGCGGGCGGCATCCGGTACAGCGCGGTGGTCGCGGGCACGAGCAGGATGTCGCAGCGGCCCTCGCCGAGGTCGTGCAGCGTCGCGAGCCGCTCGGACACCAGGTCCTGGTGCGGCGAGAAGGTGTCGTACGGCAGCGTTTCCCAGTCGGGCAGCAGGCGCACGCGCGCGTCGGGCGAAAAGTAGCGGATTTCCTGCGACAGCCGCTGTGCATCGACCGCGTTCGCGCAGATCACCGCGAGGAGCGGCACGTCCTGGCGGTTGTCGGCGAGATAACGGGCGATGGCGAGCGCGTCGGCGGAGCCGTGCGCGCCGTCGAAGGCGAAACGCTGGCCGGGCTTGACGCGGGCAACGGGTGAAGCGGACGGGGTGGAAGCGTTATCTGGCATAGGGACGACAGGGGTGGCGTGCACGGGCGCAGCGCGGTGCGCCGGTCGAGACGAAAGACCTATTATAAAATCCGCTTCTCGATTTCACCTTTCCGGCGTTTCCCTTCGTGACTCCCCGACTTTTCGCCCTGATTCCCTGTGCCGGCACGGGCAGCCGTTCCGGCTCGGCCGTGCCGAAGCAATACCGCACGCTGGCCGGCCGCGCGCTGCTGCACTACACGCTCGCCGCGTTCGACGCGTGCAGCGAATTCGCGCAGACGCTTGTCGTGCTCGCGCCCGACGATTCCCATTTCGACGCCCGCCGTTTCGCTGGCCTGCGTTTCGCGGTGCGCCGCTGCGGCGGCGGCTCGCGGCAGGCGTCGGTGCTGAACGGGTTGCTGGAGCTGGCCGAATTCGGCGCGACCGACCACGACTGGGTGCTGGTGCACGACGCCGCGCGCCCGGGCATCACGCCGGAGTTGATCCGCACGCTCGTCGCGACGCTGAAGGACGACCCGGTCGGCGGCATCGTCGCGCTGCCGGTGGCCGACACGCTCAAGCGCGTGCCGGCCGGCGGCGACGCGATCGCGCGCACGGAATCGCGCGATGCGCTGTGGCAGGCGCAGACGCCGCAGATGTTCCGCATCGGCATGTTGCGCGAGGCGATCCTGCGCGCGCAGCGCGAAGGGCACGACCTGACCGACGAAGCGAGCGCGATCGAATGGGCCGGCCATACGCCGCGCGTCGTGCAGGGCAGCCTGCGCAACTTCAAGGTCACGTACCCGGAAGATTTCGCGCTCGCGGAGGCGATCCTCGCGCGTCCCGCGAACGCTTCCTGACTTTCACCCCATCTCAATCGGAACACGCATGGATTTCAGAATCGGACAAGGCTACGACGTGCACCAGCTCGTCGAAGGACGCCCTCTCATCATCGGCGGCGTGACGATTCCGTACGAGCGCGGCCTGCTCGGCCACTCGGACGCGGACGTGCTGCTGCATGCGATCACCGACGCGCTGTTCGGCGCGGCGGCGCTCGGCGACATCGGCCGCCATTTCTCCGACACGGACGCGGCGTTCAAGGGTGCGGACAGCCGCGTGCTGCTGCGCGCGTGCGCGGAGCGCGTGAAGGCGGCCGGTTTCACGATCCAGAACGTCGACAGCACCGTGATCGCGCAGGCGCCGAAGCTCGCGCCGCATATCGACGGGATGCGCGCGAACATCGCGGCGGATCTCGGGTTGCCGCTCGAGCGCGTGAACGTGAAGGCGAAGACCAACGAGAAGCTCGGCTATCTCGGCCGCGGCGAGGGGATCGAGGCGCAGGCCGCCGCGCTGCTGGTGAAGCAGGGCGGCTGACGTCCGGCCGTTGCGGCGTGCGGTTCGTGCCGCGCGCCGCGCCGCCGGAATGAAAAATGCCACGCGAATGCGTGGCATTTTCGTTTGCAGCCGCCGCGCGGCTCATGGCCGCGCGGCCGGCTCGCTCATTCGCCTTCGGCGGCGATCACCTGCGCGGCGGCGTTGATCACCGACGCGATGCGGCCCACGTCGCGCAGTTGCGTGACGGTCATCCCTTGCTCGTTCTTCAGCAGCGCATAGTGCGACTTCACGCAGAAGTGGCACTTGCCGACGATCGATGCGGCCAGCGCGTACATCTCGAACTTGCGCTTGTCGACGCCGCCGTGCGTCGCGTACGCGCCCATCCGCAATTCGGCGCGCTGCGTCTTCAGGTCGGCGTCGTCGGCCATCTCGACATACGGATACCAGGTGTTGTTCATCCCCATCAGCGCGGCCGCCGTCAGCACGGCGTTCGTCTCTTCGGGCGACAGGACGCCGGCTTCGCGAATCGTCTTGACGAGCACCGTGCTCTTCGCCGCGATGGCCGCCGCCAGCGCCACGCCGACCGCGTCCGTGCCTTCGAGCGACGAGCGCGAGATCGTGCCGTCGAGGTTCAGGCGAATGTCCTTCGCGTAGTCGGGGATACGTGCCTTAATCGAGTCGATGAATTCCATTGATATCTCCTATGGGTTGGCCGTTAAAAAAGCCCGCAGGCAGAACGCGCGCCGCGGGCTTCGTGCATTGCTGCGCTTACAGCGTTGCGCCGCCGACTGCGCGGTTGCACGGGCAGAGTTCGTCCGTTTGCAGGCCGTCCAGAATGCGCAGGACTTCTTCCGGGCTGCGGCCGACGTTCAGGTTGTTCACCGAAACGTGCTGGATCGTGTTGTCCGGGTCGACGATGAACGTTGCACGCAGGGCCACGCCGGCTTCCTTGTCGCGCACGCCGAGCTGGTCGATCAGTTCGCCCTTGACGTCGCCGAACGAGTAGTGGTTCAGCTTGTCCAGGTCCTTGTGCTCACGGCGCCATGCGAGCTTGACGAATTCGTTGTCCGAGCTGCCGCCGAGCAGGACGGCGTCGCGCTCTTCGAACTGCTTCGTGAGCTTCGCGAATTCGACGATTTCCGTCGGGCACACGAACGTGAAATCCTTCGGATAGAAGTAGATGATCTTCCACTTGCCCGGGAACGACGCTTCGGTGACGGTCTCGAACGCCGACTGGCCGTTTTCCTCGTGATTGTTGAAGCCCGGCTTCGCGGCTACGACGGTG
Organism: Burkholderia sp. EMB26; assembly: GCF_024730645.1. NCBI lineage: Bacteria > Pseudomonadati > Pseudomonadota > Betaproteobacteria > Burkholderiales > Burkholderiaceae > Burkholderia > Burkholderia sp. EMB26. The sequence continues at coordinate 2,178,832 of NZ_CP078070.1, read as the reverse complement.
AAAGCTTCGAGTTTATCGCCCACGGTTTTCATGCGGATACTCCTGTGTGAGTTGGGAAGAAGACTGAGTCAAGCTACCTCGGTGCTGCAACGATGATGTGACAGCATGGGCAAAACTATAACACTATTAGCAAGACGCTTCAATAGATTTTAACTAACCATCCTCATAGCTTTTGTCAACCGCCTCGATAGTGTGACGCGCAAGATGCGTGCGTGCGCGTGTCACGCGGTCGCACGCGCCTTGCCGGCGCCGGGGAATTCGAGCGTGACTTCGAGGCCGGCTTCCGGCTGGCGATTGCGCAGGCGCAGCGCGCCGCGGTAGCGGCCGACGAGCCGCAGCACGATCGCCATCCCGAGGCCCGTGCCGTCGGCCTTGGTGCGCGCGGTGTCGACGCGGTAGAACGGCCGCATCACGAGCGGCAGCTGATCCTCGGGGATGCCGGGGCCTTCGTCGCTCACCGACAGCTCGACGCGCGCATGCGACACGCGCGTCTCGAGCGTGATGCGCGAGATGCCGTCCTGCTTGCTCTGGCCGTACTTGCGCGCGTTCTCGACGAGGTTGCCGATCACGCGGCGCATGTCGGTCTCGTCGGCTTCGATGATCGCGCTCGGCGCGAGCCGCGTGCGGATCTCGACGCCGTCCTCGCCCGACACGCGCGCGGCGACTTCGTGCGCGATCGACGACAGGTCGACGGGTTCCGGCTTGCGCTGCGACGGGCGCGCGTAGTCGATGAAGGCCGCGATGATGCGGTCCATCTGTTCGATGTCGTCGACCATCGCGTCCTTGGTCGCCTGGTCGGACGGGCTCATCTCGGTTTCGAGCCGCAACCGCGCGAGCGGCGTGCGCAGGTCGTGCGAAATGCCCGCGAGCATCAGCGCGCGATCGGCTTCGAGCTGTTCGAGGTCGCGCACCATCTGGTTGAAGCTGCGGTTGGTCTCGGCCGCGACGCCCATCCCGCGCTCGGGCAGCGGCTCGGGCGCCTGGCCCGACCCGACCTGGCGCGCGGCGAGCGCGAGCCGCGAGAACGGCCGGTTCACGAGGCTCGTGATGAACGCGGAACCGAACAGCGACAGCGCGAGCGCGAACAGCCCCCAGCCGGCCCACTGCAGGCCCGTGACGTTGTCGAGCTGGTCGCGGTCGAGCGCGACCCAGTAATCGTCGTCGTCGATCTTGAAGCTGATCCACACGCCGGGAATGTCGTTGACCGACTGCGCGATCACGGTATCGTCGCCGAGGCGGCTGCGGATGTCGTGTTCGATCAGGCGGTTCAGCGATTCGTCGGGCTGCAGCTTGAATTTGTCGGTTTTCTCGCGCGGGTACACGCGCACGCCCTCGTTGCTCTCGAGATCCTGCAGCAGCGCGCGCCGCAAATCGGGATCGGAATAGAGCAGGGCGGTGCGCGTGAGCTTCACGACCGCGACGAGCTGGAGCGCGACGCGCTGCGCACGCGGCTCGCGCTCGATCACGCGAAAGCTCTGGAACCACGCGGCGAGACTGACCGAGATCAGCAGCGCGATCAGCAGGAAGGTGCGCCAGAACAGCCCGCCGAACGCGAGCTGCAGAAGGCGCCGGTCGATACGCATGGGACGGGCCGTGGACGGGGCGAAACCGGAAAGGAAAAAGCTCAGGCGGCGCCGTCCGGGATGAACACGTAGCCGAGGCCCCAGACCGTCTGGATGAAGCGCGGGCTGCCCGGATCGGGTTCGATCAGCTTGCGCAGGCGCGAGATCTGCACGTCGAGGCTGCGGTCGAACACTTCGTATTCACGGCCGCGTGCGAGTTCCATCAGCTTTTCACGTGACAGCGGCTGGCGCGGATGACGCGCGAATACTTTCAGCACCGAGAATTCGCCGGTGGTCAGCGGAATTTCCTGGCCGGACTTCGTCAGCGTGCGCGTGGCGAGATTCAGCGAGAATTCGCCGAACTCGAACACCTCGGTGGTTTCGGACGGGGCGCCCGGCAGTTCGGCCGGCGCCTGGCGACGCAGCACCGCATGAATGCGCGCGACCAGCTCGCGCGGGTTGAACGGCTTCGGCAGGTAATCGTCGGCGCCCATCTCGAGGCCGACGATGCGATCGACGTCCTCGCCCTTCGCGGTGAGCATGATGATCGGCGTGCGGTCGTTGCTGCCGCGCAGCCGGCGGCAGATCGACAGGCCGTCTTCGCCGGGCAGCATCAGGTCGAGCACGAGCAGGTCGAAACGCTCGCGTACCCAGAGCTTGTTCATCGCGGTCGCGTTTTCCGCGACATAGACGTTGAAACCCTGTTCGCCGAGGTAACGGCGCAGCAGATCGCGCAGGCGAGGGTCGTCGTCGACGACGAGAATCTTGGAGGGGTTTTTCGTTTCCATGATCGGCATCTTATCGCGAATGGGAATTGACGCACGGCCGCGTATTTTCGTGCGTTACAGTCGGTTACAAAATTTACCCGTAGTGTCGCGCCGAGTAAAGGCAGGCTATAGAGATTCCTTTACTCGAAGCCGAAATTCGGTAGATACTCCCCTGCACTCCATCTTTCATCTTTGCACACCCGAATTCCGCAGGGTTTTTCAAGTACCAGAGGTAGCCGGTTGCCGCGTGACGAAGGGAACAAATCGACCAAAGAAGCGAGGACGGTCATGCGATCTGCCCGGATTGCACTGATGCTGACGATCGCGCTTGCCGGTCCATATGCGTCGAACTTCGCGTATGCGCAGCGCCCCGAGCAGGGCGCATCGTCGCGCAAGCTGCCGCGCGGCAAAGCGCCGCAGTCCGATCGTGCCGCCGATATGACGGTCCGTTCCGCCGTGCCTCCCGATCTCGAACAGCGCCGCCGCGACGGGCACATGACGCCCGAAGAGCGGCACCTGTTGCGCCAGCACATCGAAGACGCCGTTCGCGAGCTGTACAAGCGCTGACGCGTGTCGTCGTTCGTCTTGCGCGGAAATCTCCGCGCGGAAAAAATTCGTAGCACTTTTGCCGTCAACTTTCAGGCGCCGAATGCCGTTGTACGGGCATCCGCACCGCCGGTGCGTTCCGGGAGTCCATGACGATGAAAGCGAACGCTGCCGCACCGGCGCCGTCGCCTGCGATGCAGGCGACGCTCGATGCCGACGACGCGCTGTTTTTCCTCAGTCGCACCGGTTTTTCTCCCGCGCCCGCCGAGGTCGCGCGCATCGTCGGCATGACGCGCGCGCAGGTCGTGGCCGACACGCTCGGCAATGCGCGACACGAACCCGTCACGACGTGGCCCGACTGGCTCGGCGAGTTGCCGCCGACGCGCGCGCAGCGCCAGGCGCTGACGCCCGACATGCGGCGCGACGAGCAGCGCGAGCGCAATCGCCGCTACGATGCGTTGCGCGCGGCCTGGGTCCACGAGATGGTCGCGACGCCGTCGCCGCTCACCGAGCGCATGACGCTGTTCTGGCACGGGCATTTCACGTCCGGGCAGGACAAGGTGCCGTACCCGCAGACGATGGCCGCGCAGAACGCGCTGTTTCGCCGCGAGGCGCTCGGCAACTTCGGCACGCTGCTGCACGCGGTCGCGAAGGATCCGGCGATGCTCCAGTATCTCGACGGCGCGAGCAATCGCAAGGGGCGGCCGAACGAGAATTTCGCGCGCGAGGTGATGGAGCTGTTCACGCTCGGCGAAGGGCACTACACGCAATCCGACGTGACCGAAGCCGCGCGCGCGATGACCGGCTGGACGGTCGATCCCGACACGTTGCGCTTCACGGTGCAGCCCGAGTGGCACGATACCGGCGACAAGACGATCCTCGGCGAAACCGGGCCGTTCGACGGCGACGGCTTTCTCGACATCCTGCTGAAGCGGCCGGGCACCGCGCGCTTCATCGCCGGCAAGCTGTGGCGCGAGTTCGTGTCCGATACGCCGGAACCGGGCGCAGTCGATGCGGTGGCCGAGCGGTTTCGCGCGAGCGGCTACGACATTCGCGCGGCGCTCGCCGCGCTGTGGTCGACCGACGCGTTCTGGGATCCGCGCAACCGCGGCGTGCTCGTGAAGTCGCCGGCGGAATTCGTCGTCGGGTCGGTGCGGCTGTTCGACGTCGCGTACGGCGATCCGCAGCTGCTCGCGAACACCGTGCGCACGCTCGGGCAGAACCTGTTCTATCCGCCGAACGTGAAGGGCTGGCCGGGCGGCGCGCTGTGGATCAACAGCACCACGCTGCTGTCGCGCAAGCAGTTCGTCGAGCAGTTGTTCCGCGCGACCGAAACGGTCGGCATGCGGCCGCCGGCTCGCGCGATCGCGCCGCCGCCGAACGCGCGGGCGCATGCGATGCCGGTGACCGATGCGGCGTCCGCCGCCGGCCTGCGGGACACGCCCGCGAAGCCGGCGCGCGGCGGCCTGCGCTTCGACCTCGAGCGCTGGCTGGCCCAGTATCGTGCGCGGCCGCAGGCGATCGCGGGATTGTCGACCGAGCTGCAGTTGCAGCATGCGGTGCTGCAACTCTCGCCGGTCGCGGCGATCGATACGGATTCGACCGGCAGCGCGTATCTCGAGGCGCTGCTGATGGATCCCGCCTATCAACTGAAATGATGCGAACGACGACGAAGCGGGCAGCCGCCGCGGCAAAGGTGCCCGGCGGCGAACCAAAGGATGTGCGATGAACCGACGTGATTTTCTGACGCTGACCGGCGCTGCGGCGGCGGCGGCCGGCGTGTCGATGTGGCAAGCCCCCGCGATGGCGGCCACCGTGCCGCAGGCCGGGCGAAAGCCGGCGGCCGGGTATGCGAACGTGCTGGTCCTCGTCGAGCTGAAGGGCGGCAACGACGGCCTCAACACGGTGGTGCCGTATGCCGATCCGCTGTACTACCAGTTCCGGCGCAGCATCGGCATCAAGCGCGACCAGGTGCTGCAGCTCGACGCGCAGACGGGGCTGCACCCGTCGCTCGCGCCGTTGATGCCGCTGTGGCGCGACGGGCAGGTCGCGGTCGTGCAGGGCGTCGGCTATCCGCAGCCGAACCTGTCGCATTTCCGCTCGATCGAGATCTGGGACACCGCATCGCGCTCGGATCAGTACCTCCACGAAGGCTGGCTCACGCGCACCTTCGCGCAGGCGCCGGTCCCGCCCGGTTTCGCGGCGGACGGCGTCGTGCTCGGCAGCGCCGAGATGGGGCCGCTGTCGAACGGCGCGCGCGCGATCGCGCTCGTCAATCCCGCGCAGTTCATCCGGGCGGCCCGGCTCGCCGAGCCGTCGTCGCTGCGCGAGCAGAACCCGGCGCTCGCGCACATCATCGACGTCGAGAACGACATCGTGAAGGCGGCCGACCGGCTGCGCCCGCGCGGCGGGATGCGCGAATTCAGGACGGCCTTTCCGGCCGGCGCGTTCGGCACGTCGGTCAAGACCGCGATGCAGGTGCTGGCCGCGTGCGAAGCGTCCGGGCCCGGCGCGCAGGATGGGGTCGCGGTGCTGCGCCTGACGCTCAACGGCTTCGACACGCACCAGAACCAGCCAGGGCAGCAGGCCGCGCTGCTCAAGCAGTTCGCGCAAGGGATGAGCGCGATGCGCGCGGCGTTGGTCGAACTCGGGCGCTGGAACGAGACGCTCGTGATGACGTATGCGGAATTCGGGCGGCGCGTGCGCGAGAACCAGAGCAACGGCACCGATCACGGCACGGCCGCGCCGCATTTCGTGATGGGCGGCCGCGTGGCGGGCGGCCTGTACGGTGCGCCGCCGGCGCTCGGGCGGCTCGACGGCAACGGCAACCTGCCGGTCGCGGTCGATTTCCGCCAGCTTTATGCGACCGTGCTTGGGCCGTGGTGGGGGCTCGATGCGACGCGCGTGCTGCAGCAGCGTTTCGACACGCTGCCGTTGCTGAAGGCGTGATGCGCGCGGCTCAGCGGCGGCGCGCGGCGCGCCACGCGATCCACAGCTTGCGGATCGGCGTCAGCGCAATGCGCTGGTGCAGCACCTGGTAGCCGTCGCGCGCGATTTCGTCGAGCAGCGCGCCGGCCAGCGCGATCTGCGCGCGCAGCGTGCGCTGTGCACGGCGTTCGGCGGCGGGAATCGCCGCACCGGCCGCCGCGAGCGCGTCGCGCGCGCGGGTCGTCTGGAATTGCAGCAATTCGGTGAAGGCCGGGCTATAGCGACGGTTCAGCAGATCGGCGGCGGTCACGTTGTAGCGCTGCAGTTCGTCGATCGGCAGATAGATGCGGCCGTGGCGTGCGTCGTTGCCGAGTTCCTGCACGAATTGCGCGAGCATCAGCGCGCGGCCGACGTCCTCGGCCCACGGCTGCGGGTCGGTCGGGTCCGCCGAGCTGGCGCGCGCAACCAGCGACGCGAAGGTGCCGCCGACCTGCGCGATATAGCGCTGCAGGTTCGCGAAGTCGAGGTAGCGCGCCTGTTCGAGGTCCATCCCGTAACCGTTGACGAGCGTGCGCAGCGCATCGGCCTCGGCGGCGATCGCCGGGTGATGCTGTGCGAGCGCCTTCGTGACCGGGTGCGACGGTTGCCCGTCGGCGAGTGCCGCGAGTTCCTTGTGCCACCACGCGAGTTTCGTGTGTCCGACGGTCGGATCGCTGGTTTCCTTGACGGTTTCCTCGAGTTCGCGGCGCAGCGCGAACAGCGCGGTCAGGCGCGGCTGCGTGGCGAGCGGCGCCTGGCGCAGCGCGTAGTAGACGCTGGAGCCTGCGGGGGCGGCCTTTTGCTGACAGTAGTCGTCGAAGTTCACGGGCGAAATCGTGTGGGGCGGGTTCGGGGGACGCGCGGCGGCGCGCTGCCGAAACGTCGAGCGCGGCATTCTAGCACCGCGGCACGACGGGTGCCGGCAGGGCGAGACAAGGCCGCACGGATCGGGTAGAATCTCGCGCTCGCCTGATCGGGCGTGCCGGTTTTCGGGCCGGCGTGAAGTCCCGGGCGCGTGGAGCACGCATCTTGCGTCCCGCGCGGTCAGGCGACGGAAATGCGCGTGAGTGGCGAAATTGGTAGACGCACCAGGTTTAGGTCCTGACGCCCGCAAGGGTGTGCCGGTTCGAGTCCGGCCTCACGCACCAGAAGTCGAACGAGCCCCTGTCAGGGTCTCGTTCGCGAAAAAGCGCTGCCGGTCGGCTGACCGCAGCGCTTTTTTATCGTCCATTGATGCCGGTTTCCTCGCCAGGCGTCCGCATTCGCCCGAAAAAACGCCCGCGTGTAATATCGTGCTCACTTTTCATACAAGAAGCACCACGACACCCGAGGGGCCGCCGATGAAACACACCGTCCGCAATCCGATTTTCGTTCTGGCGCTGATGCTCGCCGCGCCGGCCGTCGCCAATACGCCCGCCGACAATGTCGTCTGGAGCGCCAAACCGGTGAAGACGGTCGCATCGTCGTCGGCGTGCACGGCGTACTCGGGACGGGCGATGTCGAGCGGCGAGCCGCTGTCGACGGAGGGTGTGCTCAAAGCGCTCGGCACGTCGCTGGCCGGCGCCGCGCTGGGCGCCGTCGCCGGCGGATATCAGGGCGCAGTCCCCAATCCGTGCCAGCGTCCGGGCCTGTGACGCGCGTGCAGTCGAATCGCCGGGCGCACCGCTTCAACTGACATGCCCGGCTCGACAAACCTCCCCGCGCGTCGCACGACCGCTGCGCTTCGTCGTTTCCGGCGCGCCTATTCCCAGAAGCTGCGGATCGCGACGGCCACGATCACCGGTACCGAGAACACCAGCGGAATCGCGAAATACTGCGCTTCGCGATCGACGACCCAGCTATAGATCACCCACGCCGCACCGATTGCGAACGTGATGAGGCCGACCGTCACGGCGGCGATGTTCAGGGCCAGCTTCGACGGCTGGCGGCGCGTTTTGGCGTTGTCGTTGTTATCGCGCGGGGACGATTTCATCGGAAGAGTGTGGCCTCGGGCCGGAACAGGGGTAAAGCCACAGGAAACCCCATCCGCACGGATCGCGCAAGGGCCGGCGCGGGCCGGCCCCGTCACGCCCGTTCCCGCGCGTTACAACCCGAACGACGCGGCCAGTTCGTCGAGCAGTTCGCGCTGGAACGCGACGAACCGCTCGCCCGGCTGCTGCGCGATCGCCAGGTCGAGCATCGGATCGGCGACCTCGGTGCGCACGCCTGCCAGTTCCTCGACGATCGCGAGCCCGCAGAACGGCACGTACGCCTCCGAATAACCGCCTTCGTGAACGATCACGAGCCGCCCGCCGCAATGGCGCTGCGCGGCTTCCTTCACCGCGCGCGTCATGAACCGGTAGCTGTCGGTATGCAGCTGCATGCGCGCGAGCGGATCGACCGCGCTCGCGTCGAGGCCGCTCGCGATGACGATCAGCTCGGGGCGGAAGCGCGCGAGCGCCGGCAGCACGATCCGCTCGAACGCATACCGGTACGCGTCGTCGCCGCTGCCGGCGAGCAGCGGCACGTTCAGGTTCGCGCCGATGCCCGCGCCTTCGCCGCGATCGTCCGCGCCGCTGTAGCCGGGCGGGAAACAGCGGTCCTGGTGCAGCGAGATCGTCAGCGTATCCGGATCGTCGTAGTAGATCGACTGCGTGCCGTTGCCGTGATGCACGTCCCAGTCGATCACCGCGACACGCTCGATGCCGTGCTTCGCGCGTGCGGCCTCGATCGCGATCGGGATGTTCGCCAGCATGCAAAAGCCCATCGGGCGGTCGCGCAGGCAGTGATGGCCGGGGGGCCGCGACAGCGAGAACGCATTCGCCGCGCGCTCGCCGACCACCGCATCGACCGCCGCGATCGCGAGGCCGGCCGACAGCGCGGCGATCTCGTAGCTGCCCTTGCCGAATGGCGCGAGATCGCCGAGGTCGCCGCCGTTCGCGTCGCTGAGGGCGCGGAACGCGTCGAGATAGTGCGCCGGATGAATGCGCAGCAGGTCGGCCGTCGTCGCGGGCGCGGCGCCGCGCAGGTCGAGCTGCGCGGCGAGGCCCGACGCCTGTACGAGCGACAGGAAGCGGCGCTTCGAATCGGGCGATTCCGCGTAGCCGGCGCTAGACGGCGGCTGGACCCAGCCGCCGACCGGGAAGAACAGCGCGTGCGTGCCGCCGGTATGCCAGAAAGTGCGTTCGTCGGTGAAAAAGGCAGTGCGATTCATGGAGGCGTGACCTGTCACGGTTGGGAGGAAACGGAAGGGCGTGCGCGGCGATCGATGTGGCGCAGCGCGGCGAACGACACGATCGCGACGGCCGTCGCGGCCACGAACAGCGTGCGCATCGTGCCGCCGGCGTCGAGCATCAGGCCGGCCAGCAGCGGGCCGGCGGCGAGACCCGCGCCGATCACGAAATTGAGCGTCGCGACGAGGCGGCCCGACGTGTCGATCTGCGCGACCGTCGCGAGAATGAACGGCAGCACGAAGGTCCATGCAAACTTGAACGCGAAGATCGCCGCGCTGTAGCCACCGGTATGACGCATCGCGGCGAGTGCGACGAGCGACGCCGCGAGCAGTGCGTAGCCGGTCGCCAGCATCGCGCGGCGCGCAAGCCGGCCGCCCGCGCACGAGGCAAGCGCCGCGCCGGCGATCCCCATCACGCTCGCGATCGCGAGCACGTTGCCGGTCGACTGCGGATCGAGCCCGGCCTCGGCCGCCGCGCGGCTCGCGAACGTCCATACGCTGCCGATCGCGAGATAGAACGTCAGCACCGCGCCGATGGCGAGCACGACGAAGTGTCGCGGCGTTTGCGGCGCGTCGCCGCGTGCGCTGGTCGCAGCCGCGGCTCGCGTGCCGAGCGACGGCGAAAAGCCGCGCGACAGCGGCGCCGCGAGCAGCGCGAGCCCGGCGAGCGCGACGTACAGCGCACGCAGCCCGAACGCGGCGAACACGTGCGGCAACACGAACAGGCCGATCGCGCCCGCGATCAGCTGGCCGACGACCCACAGGCCGTACACGCGGTCGCTGTTGCTGCTCGTCGCGGCGCTCGTCATGCAGAGCACCATCAGCGAGCCGCCGCCGAGCGCGGTGACGGCGCGCAGCGCGAGCAGCACGGCAAAGCCCGGCATCCACAGCGCGGTCAGCAGGTTGCCCGCGCCGAACAGCGCGATGGCGAGCGCCGCGATGTGGCGCGCGTCGACACGGCCGAGCCACAGGTACGACGGCACGGTCGCGAGGCTGAACGCGCCGAGTTCGACGAAGAAGTAGGTGCCGATCTGCGACGCGGACAAGCCGAGCTGCGTCGCGAGCTGACCGGCGACGGCGGGCGCCACGAGCAGCAACAACGGTGTGATGGCCGCGAACACGACGAGCGCGACGAGCGTCGAGCGCGCGAACGGCGACGCGTGGCCGTCGGGCGAGAGGGCGGCATCCGGGGACAAGGTCTTCATGGCGGGGTCTCGTGGAGGGAATCAGAACAGGTGGTACATGCCGACCATCGCGCCGAACTGCGACGCGCCGGCAAGCGGTGTCGGGTCGTATTCGTAGACGGTCTGCGAGCTCTGGCCGCTGTTGCGCGCATAGCCGAGGTTCACGTACGCGACGGTGCGTTTCGACAGCGCGTAGGTGGTGCTCGCGATGAACAGCGTCGGGTGGCCGATCGCCGGCGTGCGCGAATCGGTGTGGTACACGCCCGCGTTCAGGCCGATCCCGTTCGACGCCAGGTAGCGCGCGCCGCCCCAGACGATCGTGCGCGCCGCGTCGAGGTCGCCGGTCAGGCGTTCGACGCCGGCATAGACGGTGAGCGGCAGCGTGGCGAACGCATAACGCGCGGCGAGCGTGCCGAGTTCGCGACGCCGCGCGGACGCGTCGTCGGCTGCCGATACCTCGCCGTGCGCCTGGTGCAGCACCGCGCTGACCGACAGGCCATTGCTCGTGTACTGCCCGCCGAGCTCGAGCACGCGTCCGGCGCGCGTATTGCCGGCGACGCCGGAGGTCGCGGCGAGCGCTTCGACGTCGAAGCCGGCGAACGTCGGCGACTGGTATTTGACCGAGTGATCGATGAAGTTCGCGTACATCGGCACGAGCACGCCCTGGCCGCTGTACGACCCGTACCAGAGCGGGTCGTAGAACAGCGTCTTGTCGAACAGCACGCTGAACTGGCGGCCGAGCGTGACGGTGCCGACCGGCCCCGCGAGGCCCACGTATGCGCCGCGGAAGAACGCGTAGCCGGGCACGGTCGCGGTGCCGTCGTTGAGGTTGAGGCCCTGTTCGAGCTTGAACAGCGCGCGCCAGCCGCCGCCGAGATCCTCGTGGCCCTTGATCCCGACCTGCGAAGGCAGGATGCCGTAGTTCTGCAACCGCACGGCCGAACGATGCCCGTCGGCGTGCGTCAGGTATTGCACGCCGGCGTCGAGCGCGCCGTACAGCGTGAGGGCGGACTGCGCGTGCGCGGCGGCGTTGCAGGCGGCCAGCGTCGCGGCGGCCGCGGCCGTGCGGATGAAGCGGGGTGTCGTCACGTGGGGTTCTCCATACCGTGCTGCATCGGTTTGTCGTTGGTGTTGTCGCGACGCAGTGTCCGCAGCGGGAAAACAGTCGAACAGTCGTCCAGATGAACGGTGCGGAAAACCCGCGGTGCACGGCATGTGCGCCGCGCGATGCCGTCGCGCGCCGTGCTGCGCAGCAGCAACGGGCGGCGCACCGTTCAAATGGATGGGGCTGGCGCGCGTTCCGGCGCCGTGGCCCGCCAAAAAAGCCGCTGGCTATAATCGGCCGGTGTCGTTGCGCACATCAGCAGCCCGACCGGGCAGGGGAGCGGAAGGTGAGGATCACGACGGATATCGGGCAGGATCTCGACGCGCTGCGCGACGTGCCGGCCGCCATCGTCCTCGACGAGTTCGCGTGGCCGCCGCTGCCGTCCCGGCGCGCCGACTTCGACGGCGTCACGCGCGGCGACGCAGCGCAGCGCGAACTCGGGCTGATGCTGCTCGACCTGTACGCGGTGGCCGCGCAGTCCGGCATCGGCGAATTCGAATGCCGGTTCTTTTCGCTGCTGCAGGCGCTCATGCCGTTCGATGCGGCGTGGACGGGCGTCGCGACCCATGTGCCGACCGGCCCGGTGATGCACAACAGCTTTTTGTACCGGTTGCCGCATGCGTTCTTCACCGACTGGAAGCGCGTGCGCGATTGCGACCCGCTGGCGCACCGCACGTTGCATGGCGCGCACGGCCGCGCGGTGCGGCTGACGGTCGTCGAGCCGGGGCTCGATGCGCGGTTTCGCGACTGGTGCGTGAAGTACGGGCTCGCGCAGCTGATGTGCGTGTGTACGCTCGATCGCCGCTTCGGCCTGACGACGTTCATGTCGATCTACCGCCAGGGCCTGAACCGGCCGTTCAGCGACGACGACGCGCGACGTTTCGAGGAAGTGATCCCGCATCTGGCCGCCGCGCTGACGATCAATCGCGCGGCTCAACTCACGCGCGAGCGCGCCGACACGGTCGCGCCGGCAGCGCGGGCGCTGTGCGACAACTTCGGGGTGCTGCACCATGCCGATCACGGTTTCGACGACGTGCTGCGCACCGAATGGCCGTCGTGGGCCGGCGCGCGCGTGCCGGAGCCGCTCGTCGCACACCTGCGGCGCCAGTCGGGCCAGCCGTTCGTCGGCGACGCGCTGCGCATCCAGTGCGTGCCGGTCGCGGGGCTGTTCCAGATCGAGGCGCGGCCGCGCTCGCTGCTCGACCGGCTGAGCCCGCGCGAACTCGCGGCGATCCGCTATTACGGCGCCGGGCGTTCGCACAAGGAGGTCGCGCAGCAGATGGCGATCTCGCCGACGACCGTGCGTCACTACCTGCGTTGCGCGTACCGCAAGCTCGGCATGCACGACAAGAGCCAGATCGCCGGCGTGCTGGGCGCGACGGGCGGCGCGACCGACGACGAGGCGGTGGAAGCCGGCGGCGTGCCGCGCTGAGGCGAACGCACGCGTGGGCCGCGCGGTGCGCGGTACGCTGCCCGAATGGTTGTGCCCGCAACCATTGAGCGTTATGCTCGTCAGCTTCCAGGAGACGGAATGCCATCATGAACGACACGAATTCAGGGTCGGTGCGCGCGGCGGTGGTCGGCGTCGGCGCGATCGGCGGTCTGCTCGCGGCCGCGCTGTCGCGAGCCGGCATGACCGTGAGCGCATATGCGCGCGGCGCGACGCTCGATGCGCTGAATACGCACGGCGTGCGCGTGATCGACGAGGCGGGCGCAATCTCGTCGGTGCCGGTGCGCGCCAGCGACGATGCGGCCGCGCTCGGCGTGCAGGACTACGTGGTGATCGCGCTGAAGGCGCAGGCGCTGCCCGCGCTGGCCAGGCGCATTGCGCCGCTGGTCGGGCCGGACACCGTGATCGTCGCGGCGATGAACGGGCTGCCATGGTGGTTCACGCACGGGCTCGGAGGCGCGATCGACGGCGTGCCGCTCGATGCGGTCGATCCGGCCGGCGCGGTGTCGGCCGCGTTGCCGCCGGCGCAGGCGATCGGCTGCGTCGTGCACCTGTCGTCGAGTACCGACGCGCCCGGCGTCGTGCGTCGCGGGCGCGGCAACCGGCTGATCGTCGGCACGCCCGATCCGCGGCTCGACATGGCCACGGCGCGGTTCGCCGCGGCGCTCGCGGCGGGCGGTTTCGACGTTGAGTCGACGCGCGCGATCCGGACCGAGATCTGGACGAAGCTGTGGGGCAACATGAACATGAACCCGTTGAGCGCGCTGACCGGGTCGACGGCCGAGCAGTTGCTCGACGATCCGTTCACGCAGGATCTCGCGCTGCGGATGATGGAGGAGGCGGCCGCGATTGGTGCGAAGCTCGGCCTGTCCACCGGGATGAGCGGCCCCGAGCGGATCGCGGTCACGCGCAAGCTCGGCGCGTTCAAGACGTCGATGCTCCAGGATTTCGAAGCGGGGCGCTCGCTCGAGATCGGGCCGATCCTCGGCGTGTTTCCGGAGCTCGGCCGCAAGCTTGGCGTGCCGACGCCGTATTGCGACGCGGTGCTGGGGTTGTTGCGCCAGCGCGCGACGAACAGCGGGTTGTAGCGCGACGAGGCCGCTGAATACGCGGCCGCCGGCCGATAACGCGGCAACGCGCGCTTCACGCGATGCCGCCGCATGATGCAAAACGGGCCGCCCGGATCGCGCATGACGCGACTCGGCGGCCTGTCTGATTCGTCGGATCAATGCTGCGCGCAGCACCCGGCCATCGCGCGATGCCGGGCCGGCGCGCGGCTCAGTCGTCGCGTTCGGTCGCGTGCGCGACGACCTTGTCGAGCAGCCGCTCGAACGTCTGGCGCTCGCTGTCGGACAGGCACGCGAGCAAGCCGTCGTTCCACTTGCGCACGATCGGCATGATCTTGCGATGCAGCGCCCGGCCGTCGGTGGTCAGCGCGATCAGTACGATCCGGCCGTCCTCGTCGCTCGCGCTGCGCTCGAGCAGCCCCTGACGCAGCAGCGCTTCGGCCGCGCGGCTCGCCTGGCTCTTGTCGAGGTTGGTGTGGCGCGCGAGCTCCATGATCGAGAACGGGCCGAATGCGCCGACGGCGGCGATCACGCGCGCCTCGGGCAGCGAGATGTCGAGCTTGTGCCGGTACACCTCGCCGATCCCGCGGTCGGAGCGTTTCGTGAGCGCATGGAGGCGATAGGTCAGAAACTGATCGAGCCCGGCTTGACGGCCTTTCATGTCGAATCCTGAAGAAAAAGGGCGGGCCCGATTGTTCCTGTATCGCGCGCTCGGGTCAACGGTCAGTGTGCACCGTACTTCAGGCGTGTCAACTGTTCCGCTTCGTTCGCGAGCAGATCGGCCGCATCGCGGATCGCGACGTCGAGCGTGATCGGCCCGGGGGCCGGCGAAAAGCAGCCGGAGAAATGCTCGGACAGGCGCGGCAGCGCGGCCGGGTCGACCGCGCCCGACAGCAGCGAGGCGGGGACGCCAGCGGCCTGCGCGTGCCGGCACGCGATGAACGGCGCCTTGCCGTGCAGCGTCTGAACGTCGGAGCGGCCTTCGCCGGTGATCAGCCAGTCGGCGCCGGCGAGCGCGGCGTCGAGCCCGACCTGGCGCGCGACGACTTCGGCGCCGGCCTCGAACCGCGCGCCGAGCATGTGCAGCGCGAAACCCAGGCCGCCGGCGGCGCCCGCGCCGGGCAGATCGCGGCCGCGGCGGTCGAGCGCGGCTTCGAGCAGATCGGCGAAGTGGCCGAGCGCGGCATCGAGGGTCGCAACCTGCGCGGCCGTCACACCCTTTTGCGGACCGAACACGGCAGTGGCGCCGTGGGCGCCCGTCAGCGGGTTGTCGACGTCGGACATGCCGACGAATTCCGTTTCCTCCAGGCGCGCATCGAGCCCCGACGCGTCGATGCGCGCGATGTCGGCGAGCCGCGACGGCACGGGCTCGACCGGCTGGCCGCTCGCGTCGAAGCATTGCAGGCCGAGGCCCGCGAGCAGCCCGGCGCCCGCGTCGTTGGTGCTGCTGCCGCCGAGCGCGACGAAGAAGCGGCGCACGCCGTCGTCGAGCAGCGCGCGGATCGCCTCGCCCATTCCGCGCGTGCTGCGCGCGTCGACCGGCACGCTCATGCCGACCGGATCGGTAATGCCGACGATCTCGGCCGTTTCGACGATCGCGGTGCGCGCATCGATCACGCCGACCGCCGCGTCGCGTGCCGCCAGCGACGCGTCGGCCACCCGCAGCGTGCGCCGCGTACCGCCGCCCGCCAGCATCGCGTCGAGCGTGCCTTCGCCGCCGTCGGCCATCGGGCAGCAGCGCACCACGGCGTCGGGCCGGGCGCGGCGGATGCCGGTGGCGATCGCGTCCGCGACCTGCTCGGCGGAAAGCGAGCCTTTGAACGAATCGGGCGCGATGACGACGACAGGCGCGGACGGGTGTTGCGGCATGGTGTCTCCGGAAGGCGTGATTGGTGTGAAGAATGCGCGGTGAGGCGACGAGCGGGCTCACACGCAATCGGAGCTTACAGGATGGCGGGCCCGTGGTGGATACGCCGTTCGGCATAGCGGCGATCTGCATGCATCGCCGTGCAACGGGCCGTCGACGTGGCGGGGACACACGCGTGTCGCGCAGATCTGGCGGTACGAGGAAAATTGTTTGCTAGAATAGTCGATTCTTCCGGCCAAAGCCGTGCTCCGAGCCGCTTGCGCTAGCCATCCGGCGCGTGCAGGGATGGCGTGGCGCTCCGGCGCGGCGTGCGAGTGCGACGCACCGCACGCTGCAGGCAGGCACGGCAAGGAAAACCCGATTCGCTCGAATAATTTTAGGACGATTGAAGCCATGGCTAACGTTGTTGAGAACCTCGGCAAGCTTGAACGCCGCGTGACGATTTCCCTGCCGAAAGACACCGTGCAGAAGGAAATCGACGCCCGTATCCAGAAACTCGCGAAGAACGTGCGCATGCCGGGTTTCCGCCCGGGCAAGGTGCCGCTCAAGATGGTCGCGCAACAGTACTCGGGCCAGGTCGAAGCGGAAGTGCTGAGCGACAAGATCGGCCAGGAATTCTTCACGATCAGCCGCGCGGAAAACCTGCGCGTCGCCGGCCAGCCGAGCTTCGAGCCGAAGCAGGAGCAGGCTGAGGATGCATACGCGTTCGACGCGACGTTCGAGGTTTACCCGGAAGTGAAGATCGGCGATCTGGCGACGGCTGAAGTCGAGCGCTCGACGACGACGATCGGCGACGCCGAAATCGACCGCACGCTGGACATCCTGCGCAAGCAGCGCGTGCACTTCCACGCACGCGGCGAAGCCGGCGAGCACGGCGACGGCGGCGCGGACACCGCAGCGAAGAACGGCGACCGCGTGACGGTCGACTTCGTCGGCAAGATCGACGATGTCGCGTTCCAGGGCGGCACGGCCGAAGATTTCCCGTTCGTGCTCGGCGAAGGCCGCATGCTGCCGGAATTCGAAACGGCGGCGCTGGGCCTGAAGGTCGGCGAACAGCGTACGTTCGACCTCAAGTTCCCGGATGATTACCACGGCAAGGACGTCGCCGGCAAAACGGCACAGTTCACGGTCACGATGAAGAAGATCGAGTGGCCGCACCTGCCGGAAATCGACGCTGAATTCGCGAAGTCGCTCGGCATCGAAGACGGCGACCTCACGAAGATGCGCGCCGAGATCAAGGAAAACCTCGAGCGCGAAGCGAAGCGTCGCACGCAGTCGATCGTCAAGAACCAGGTGATGGACGCGCTGCTGAAGATTTCCGAACTCGACGTGCCGAAGGCGCTGATCGAGCAGGACCAGCAACGTCTCGTCGAAATGGCTCGCCAGGATCTGGCGCAGCGCGGCGTGCCGAACGCGAAGGACGCACCGATCCCGGCCGAGATGTTCGCCGAGCAGGCCGAGCGCCGCGTGAAGCTGGGCCTCGTGCTGGCTGAACTCGTGAAGGCGAACGGCCTCGAAGCGAAGCCGGAACAGATCCGCGCGGAAGTCGACGAGTTCGCGAAGAGCTACGAAGACCCGAAGGAAGTGGTCCGCTGGTATTATTCCAACCAGCAGCGCCTCGCCGAGATGGAAGCGTTCGTCGTTGAAAGCAACGTCGTCGACTTCGTGCTGGGCAAGGCAAAGGTGACGGACAAGGAAGTGAGCTTCGAGGCACTCGCGAGCGCATCGGCGCAAGCGTAAGTGTTGCTCTAGCGGCGTGCCGGCTGTCGGAGCGACGGCCCGCACGCCGTTTTTACGTCAAGCGCACGGTTGCCATTAATATGGCGATTGAGCGGGCGGCTTCCTTCCGTTCAATTTTCCATTCGAACAAGGTTCATTGAATGATCACTCGCGCTGAATTGCTGGACATGCTTGCTTCGAACGCGCCGCAGGGTTTCGAGGCGCAAGCGCTGGGGCTGGTGCCGATCGTCGTCGAAACGAGCGGCCGCGGCGAGCGTTCGTACGATATCTATTCGCGTCTCCTGAAGGAGCGCCTGGTGTTCATGGTCGGCGAAGTGAACGACCAGACCGCCAATCTCGTGGTCGCGCAATTGCTGTTCCTCGAGAGCGAGAATCCCGACAAGGACATCAGCCTCTACATCAACAGCCCGGGCGGCTCGGTGTCGGCCGGGATGGCGATCTACGACACGATGCAGTTCATCAAGCCGGACGTGTCGACCCTGTGCATGGGCCTCGCGGCCAGCATGGGCGCGTTCCTGCTCGCGTCGGGCGCGAAGGGCAAGCGCTTCGCGCTGCCGAATTCGCGTGTGATGATTCACCAGCCGCTGGGCGGCGCGCGCGGCCAGGCATCCGACATCGAGATCCAGGCACGCGAGATCCTCTACCTGAAGGAACGGTTGAACAACCTGCTCGCGCAGCACACGGGCCAGGACGTCGAGCGCATCGCGCGCGACACCGACCGTGATAACTTCATGTCGAGCGAGGACGCGAAGGCGTACGGGCTGATCGATCAGGTGCTGTTGAAGCGCCCGTGAGCTTAAACGGGGTGCCGCCCCGACTCGCGCGGCGCCCCGCAACGTCCCGAGTGCCCTGAGCATCTGCGGCAAGCGCATCCAGCCGGCTCCGGTCGCGCCCTAGGCGCGGCGTTCGGAGCAATCGGCGTATCATGTCATTTACCTGTCCGGAGGCTCTACATTCATGGCGGACAAAAAAGGTTCGAACAGCGAGAAGCTGTTGTATTGCTCGTTTTGCGGGAAGAGCCAGCATGAGGTGAAAAAACTCATCGCGGGCCCGTCGGTGTTCATCTGCGATGAATGTATCGACCTCTGCAACGAAATCATTCGCGACGAGGCGGCTGCCGCCGGCGTCGAGGCCAGCCTGTCCCGGTCGGATCTGCCGAGCCCGCAGGAAATTCGCGACATCCTCGATCAGTACGTGATCGGCCAGGAGCGCGCGAAGAAAATCCTCGCGGTGGCCGTGTACAACCACTACAAGCGCCTGAAGCATCTCGACAAGAAGGACGACGTCGAGCTGTCGAAGAGCAACATCCTGCTGATCGGCCCGACGGGCTCCGGCAAGACGCTGCTCGCGCAGACGCTCGCGCGGTTGCTCAACGTGCCGTTCGTGATTGCCGATGCGACGACGCTGACCGAAGCCGGCTACGTCGGCGAGGACGTCGAGAACATCATCCAGAAGCTGTTGCAGAACTGCAACTACGAGGTCGACAAGGCCCAGCGCGGGATCGTCTACATCGACGAAATCGACAAGATCAGCCGCAAGTCGGACAACCCGTCGATCACGCGCGACGTGTCGGGCGAGGGCGTCCAGCAGGCGCTGCTGAAGCTCGTCGAGGGCACGATGGCGTCGGTGCCGCCGCAGGGCGGCCGCAAGCACCCGAACCAGGATTTCATCCAGGTCGACACGACCAACATCCTGTTCATCTGCGGCGGCGCGTTCGACGGTCTCGAAAAGGTGATCACCGATCGCACCGAGAAGACCGGCATCGGCTTCGGCGCGACGGTCAAGAGCAAGCAGGAACGCGACGCGGGCGAAGTGCTGCGCGAAACGGAACCGGAAGACCTGATCAAATTCGGTCTGATCCCCGAATTGATCGGCCGCCTGCCGGTGGTCGCGACGCTCGGCAAGCTCGACGAAGCCGCGCTGATGAAGATCCTGGTCGAGCCGAAGAATGCGCTCGTCAAGCAGTATCACAAGCTGTTCGCGATGGAGCGTGTCGAGCTGGAAATCCGGCCGGGCGCGTTGCAGGCAGTCGCCCGCAAGGCGATTCGCCGCAAGACCGGCGCGCGCGGTTTGCGTTCGATCATCGAACAGGCGTTGCTCGACGTGATGTACGAGCTGCCGACGATGAAAGGGGTCAGCAAGGTCATCATCGACGAGAACGTCATCGATGGGGACGGCAAGCCCTTGCTGATCTACGAGGACACGCCGAAGGTGGCGGGTTCGAACTGACCGGCTTGCCGACGATGTTCAGCGAAAAAGGCCGTTCATGAGTCCGTGGGCGGCTTTTTTTCGTTTATCTTGTGGGTAACTCTGACTCGACACGCGGTGGTTACTTTCTTACCGAATATTTCCCGCACTTGAAGGCTTGCAATTCGTTGTGGCGGCCTCAATTACCGAACAATTGATTCCACTCATGGGGAAATGAAATGTCAGGCACCCAACTTCTCCCGCCGGAACGCATCACGCTCCCGCTGCTGCCGCTGCGGGACGTCGTCGTTTTCCCGCACATGGTCATTCCGCTCTTCGTGGGCCGGCCGAAATCGATCAAGGCCCTCGAAGCAGCGATGGAAGGCGGCAAGCACATCATGCTCGTCGCCCAGAAAACCGCGGCCAAGGACGAACCGACCGAAAAGGACATGTACGAGGTCGGTTGTATCGCCAACATCCTGCAGATGCTGAAGCTGCCGGACGGCACCGTGAAGGTGCTCGTCGAGGGCCTGCAGCGTGCGAAGGCATTGTCCATCGAAGAACAGGAGACCCAATTCTCCTGCGAAGTGATGCCGCTCGAGCCCGATCACGCCGACAGCGCCGAAACGGAAGCGCTGCGCCGTGCGATCGTGTCGCAGTTCGATCAGTACGTGAAGCTGAACAAGAAGATCCCGCCGGAGATTCTCACGTCGCTGTCGGGCATCGACGAAGCAGGCCGCCTCGCCGACATGATCGCCGAGCGCCTGCCGCTGAAGCTCGACCAGAAGCAGCACATCCTCGAGATGTTCCCGGTCATCGAGCGCCTCGAGCACCTGCTCGCGCAACTCGAAGCCGAGATCGACATCCTGCAGGTCGAAAAGCGCATCCGCGGGCGCGTGAAGCGCCAGATGGAAAAGAGCCAGCGCGAGTACTACCTGAACGAACAGGTCAAGGCGATCCAGAAGGAACTGGGCGAAGGCGAAGAAGGTGCGGATCTCGAGGAGCTCGAGAAGCGCATCAACGCCGCGCGCATGCCGAAGGAAGCCAAGAAGAAGGCCGACGCCGAGCTGAAGAAGCTGAAGCTGATGTCGCCGATGTCGGCGGAAGCCACCGTCGTGCGCAACTACATCGACACGCTGATCGGCCTGCCGTGGCGCAAGAAGAGCAAGGTCAACAACGACCTGTCGAACGCCGAGCAGGTGCTCGACGAGGATCACTTCGGCCTCGAGAAGGTCAAGGAACGGATCCTCGAGTACCTCGCGGTGCAACAGCGCGTGGACAAGGTCAAGGCGCCGATCCTGTGCCTCGTCGGGCCTCCGGGCGTCGGCAAGACCTCGCTCGGCCAGTCGATCGCCCGTGCGACGAACCGCAAGTTCGTCCGGATGGCGCTCGGCGGCGTGCGTGACGAAGCCGAGATCCGCGGCCACCGCCGCACGTATATCGGTTCGATGCCGGGCAAGATACTGCAAAGCCTCGCGAAGGTCGGCGTGCGCAATCCGCTCTTCCTGCTCGACGAAGTCGACAAGATGGGCATGGATTTCCGCGGCGATCCGTCGTCGGCGCTGCTCGAAGTGCTCGATCCGGAACAGAACCACACGTTCGCCGACCACTACATCGAGGTCGACTTCGATCTGTCGGACGTGATGTTCGTCGCGACGTCGAACTCGCTGAACATCCCGCCGCCGCTGCTCGACCGGATGGAAGTGATCCGTCTGTCGGGCTACACGGAAGACGAGAAGGTCAGCATTGCCCAGCGTTACCTGCTGCCGAAGCAGAAGAAGAACAACGGGCTGAAGGAAGGCGAGATCGACGTCACCGAGCAGGCGATCCGCGACATCATCCGCTACTACACGCGCGAAGCCGGTGTGCGTTCGCTCGAGCGGGAAGTGTCGAAGATCTGCCGCAAGGTCGTGAAGATGCTGCTGCTGAAGAAGGCATCGGGCGCGATCAAGGTCGATGGCGAAAATCTCGACACGTTCCTCGGCGTGCGCAAGTACGACTTCGGCCTCGCGGCGAAGGAAAACCAGGTCGGTCAGGTGACGGGCCTCGCGTGGACGGAAGTCGGCGGCGATCTGCTGACGATCGAAGCCGCGGTGATGCCCGGCAAGGGCAACGTGATTCGTACGGGTTCGCTCGGCGACGTGATGAAGGAGTCGGTCGAGGCCGCACGTTCGGTCGTGCGCTCGCGTTCGCGCCGTCTGGGCATCAAGGACGAAGCGTTCGAGAAGCAGGACATCCACATCCACGTGCCGGAAGGCGCGACGCCGAAGGACGGTCCGTCCGCCGGCGGTGCGATGACGACCGCGCTGGTATCGGTGCTGACGGGTATCCCCGTGCGTGCCGATGTCGCGATGACGGGCGAAATCACGTTGCGTGGCGAAGTGCTGCCGATCGGCGGGCTGAAGGAAAAGCTGCTGGCTGCGCATCGCGGCGGCATCAAGCTCGTGCTGATCCCGGAAGAAAACGTGAAGGATCTCGCGGACATTCCGGACAACGTGAAGAACGCGATCGAGATCGTGCCGGTCCGCTGGATCGACAAGGTGCTGGAGCTCGCGCTCGAGCGTTCGCCGACGCCGCTGCCGCCGGAAGAAGAAGCGAAGGCAGCAGCGCCGGTCGGTGAGGCGGCGAAGGATGCCGGCTCGACCGAAGTGGTCAAGCACTGAAGCCCTGAACGCCGTCGTTGCTGACGGTCGTTCACGAAACCCGCGGCGCTGTCCGCGGGTTTTTTTATGCGTATCGGAATCGTGCGCGCGCGCGTTAAAAAAATTCGCGTGCGGGCTTGGCAAAATGATCGGGGATGAATTAAACTTGCGGGCTCGCTGATTGTTGATGCGGAAACGCAGATCGCAGTCAGAACGAATCGGAAACGGGTGCTTAGCTCAGCTGGTAGAGCGGCGCCCTTACAAGGCGTAGGTCGGGGGTTCGAACCCCTCAGCACCCACCAGTTTCCCGATTCAGCCAGACCAAGGAGCGGTAGTTCAGTCGGTTAGAATACCGGCCTGTCACGCCGGGGGTCGCGGGTTCGAGTCCCGTCCGCTCCGCCAGAAAATGAAGAAGCCCGCCTCGTGCGGGCTTTTTCATTTGCATCGTTCGTCGTGCCCGCTTGCGGGCAGTGTGACGGCGGGGCGGAGGAAGCCGCCTGCGCGGCTTGCGGCGGGACGAGCAGGGATGCGCGTGTACGCGCATCCGCGGCCTGCGGGATGCAGGCGAGTCCCGTCCGCTCCGCCAAACAAACGACAGTGCCCGCGTCGTGCGGGCATTGTCGTTTGTGCATTCGGGCATTCGGTTTTGCGCCCGCTGGCGGGTGCGTGAAGAAGCCCGTCTCTCGTGCCGGCTTTTTCATTTCGCGTGTCCCGTTGTCGCATCCCGCTCGCGCACGGTACGCCTGCGTTTTTTCCCGTCCCACCCCGTATGTTGTAATATCGGACGTTTTGTCCAATTTTCCCGTCACGCATGCTCGATTTCTTCCGTAATCACCAGCGCCTGATGATGGCGCTCCTGCTCCTGATCGTGTTGCCGGGGCTGGGTTTCGTCGGGATCCAAGGCTTCCGCGGCTTCTTCGACGACAGTGCGAACGTCGCGGCAGTCAACGGGCACAAGATCACGCGGGTCGAATTCGACGGCGCGTTTCGCCAGCAGATCGACCAGGCGCGACAGGCGCTCGGCGGGCAGTTCGACATCAAGATGTTCGACACGCCCGAGCATCGCAAGCAGGTCCTCGACGGCCTGATCCAGCAACGCGTGCTGGCCGACGAGACGCAACGTCTGCACCTGACCGCCTCCGACAACGCCGTACGCGACGCGCTGATGAGCGACCCGATGATCGCGTCGCTGAAGAAGCCCGACGGATCGATCGACGTCGAACGCTATGCACAGCTGCTGTCGTTCCAGGGAATGACGCCCGAGCAGTACCAGGAGCGCGTGCGTTACAGCCTCGCGCTGCAGCAGATTCCGGCGAGCATCGTGTCGAGTGCGTTCACGCCGAAGAGCCTCGCGCAACGCCTGTCCGAACTCGCCGCGCAACAGCGTGAAGTGCAGGCGCTCGTGCTGAAGACGAGCGACTTCGCAGCGAAGGTGCAGCCGACCGACGCGCAGCTCGCCGCATACTACGACGCACACAAGCAGAGCTTCGCGACGCCGGAAACCGCGACGATCCAGTACCTCGTCTATTCGCCGGCCGCAGCGGCCGCGAGCGCGCAGCCGACCGAAGCGGACATCAAGAAGTTCTACGACGACAATCCGACGCACTTCCGTACCGAAGCGCAGGTGCGCGTGAGCCACATCTTCATCGCCGCGCCGGGCAGCGCCAGCGCGGCCGACAAGGCGGCCGCGAAAGCGAAGGCCGAGCAATTGCTCGCCGACGTGAAGGCGCATCCGGACCAGTTCGCGCAGATCGCGCAGAAGAGCTCGCAGGACGCGCCGTCGGCGGCGAAGGGCGGCGACCTCGGCTTCATCACGCGCGGCTCGACCGCGGGCGGCAAGGCGTTCGACGATGCCGCGTTCTCGCTGAAGCAGGGCGACGTGAGCGGTATCGTGCAGTCGGACCTCGGTTTCCACATCCTGAAGGCGACCGAAGTGAAGCCGGCGGTCGTCAAACCGTTCGCGGAAGTGAAGGACCAGATCGCGATCGACCTGAAGCAGCAGTACGCATCGAAGGCGTTCTCGGACAACGCGGAAGGGTTCACGTCGACCGTCTACGAAAAGGCGAAGACGCTGCAGCCGGCCGCGGACAAGTACAAGCTGACGATCCAGACGGCCACCGTCACGCCGACGCCGAATCCGCAACTGCCGGCGACGAGCCCGCTGAACAACGCGAAATTCCTCGCCGCCGTGTTCGCGAACGACTCGGTGAAGAACCAGAACAACACGCAGGCGATCGACGTCGGCAACAATACGTTGATCTCCGCGCGCGTGACCGACTACAAGCCGGCTGCCGTGCCCGCACTCGATGCGATCAAGGACGTCGTGCGCCAGAAGGTCATCGCCGAGCAAGCCGCGGAACTCGCGAAGAAGGATGGGGCGGCGAAGCTGGCCGAGCTGCAGAAGTCGAAGTCGACCGACGGCTTCGCGGCCGCGCAGAAGGTGTCGCGCACGCAATCGCAGGGCCTGACGCCGGCTGCGCTGAGCGCCGTCTACAAGGTCGATGCGAAGACGCTGCCGGCGTACGTCGGGGTCGATCTTGGTGCGGACGGTTATGCGATCTATCGCGTGAACGCGGTGATCCCGGGGTCGGCGGTCGATCCGCAGCAACTGGCGGCCGCGCAGCAGCAGATGGCGCAGGTCGACGCGCAAAGCGAAGGCGAGGCGTATCTCGCCGCGCTGCGCGATCGCTCGAAGGTGAAGCTGTACGGCACGACGGCCAGCCAGCAGCAAGACGGCGACAACTGAACGTCGTTTCGCCCGCAACCATCAAAAAGCCCCGCTCGAAGCGGGGCTTTTTGTTTTCCGGTGCGCGGCTGCGCTCAGCCGTGCGGCTTGCCGAGCAACGGCTTCAGCGCCGGCCACACGTTGTCGAGCAGAATGCCCTGGGCTTGCTGCGCGGGATGCATCTGGTCGGCCTGGAACATCTCCGGCTTGTTCTCGATGCCGGCCAGCAGGAACGGCACGAGCGGCACGGCGAGGTCCTTCGACAGCCGCGTATAGACCGCGTGGAACTTCTGCGTGTAGTCGGGGCCGTAATTGGGCGGCACGTACATGCCGACCAGCACGACCTTCGCCCGCGCACGCTGCGCGCTGGCGATGATGTCGCGCAGGTTCTGCTCGGTCGTCGCGAGCGGCACGCCGCGCAGCGCATCGTTCGAACCGAGTTCGACGACGACGATCGACGGCTTGAGTCGCTGCAGCACCGCGGGCAACCGCGCACGGCCGCCGCTCGTGGTGTCGCCGCTGACGCTGGCGTTCGCGACGCTATAATCGATTCGCTCGGTCGTGAGCCGTTGCCGCAGCAGTGCAACCCAGCCTGTGTCGCGCGGCAGTCCGTATTCGGCCGAGAGACTGTCGCCGAGCACGACGATCACGGGCTGGCTCGATGCCGACGCCGTCGAGGCGCGCGCGGGTACGGTGACGGCCAGCAGGGTGCCCAGCAGCGCGGCGGCCGCCGCGCGTCTTTTCCAGCGAAATGTCGTGTCCATGTTCAAGATTACCGATCCGATCATCGAAGTCCATGACGTGTGCAAGCGGGTTGCCGATGCAACGGGCGAGCTGACGATCCTCGACGGCATCACGCTCGCCGTGCAACCGGGCAGCAGCCTCGCGATCGTCGGCGCATCGGGGTCGGGCAAATCGACGCTGCTCGGCCTGCTTGCGGGGTTGGACAGCGCGACGAGCGGCACGGTTCGCCTGCTCGGCCGCGCGCTCGACCAGCTCGACGAGGACGAGCGCGCGGCGCTGCGCAACGGCGCGGTCGGATTCGTGTTCCAGTCGTTCCAGTTGATGCCGCACCTGACGGCGCTCGAGAACGTGATGCTGCCGCTCGAACTGCAGGGCGGCATCAGCGCGCGCGAGGCGGCCGAGCGTGCCCGGGCGCTGCTCGTGCAGGTCGGTCTGGGCGAACGCACCACGCATTATCCGAAGCTGCTGTCGGGCGGCGAACAGCAGCGCGTCGCACTCGCACGCGCGTTCGTCACGCGTCCGGCGATCCTGTTCGCCGACGAGCCGACCGGCAGCCTCGACGCGGCCACCGGCCACGCGGTCATCGACCTGATGTTCGAACTGAACCGCACGCACGGCGCGACACTCGTGCTCGTCACACACGATGCCGAACTCGCGCGCCGCTGTGCGACGACGGTGACGATCGAAGCGGGGCGCATCGTCGCGCCGCACGCGGCATCGCGCAACGCGTGAAGGGTCGTGCGGGCCGCGCAACCTGAGTGGCGCGGCCCGCATGGGCATGGGCGTTGATGCGTCAGTGCTTCAACGCTTGAGCGCCGCACGGGCGCGCTCGATCAGCGCCGTGGTCGACGAGTCGTGCTTCGCCGGGTCGACCGATTCGGCGGACAGGTCGGCTTCGACGACCTTGCCGAGAATCTTGCCGAGCTCGACGCCCCATTGGTCGAACGGATTGATGTCCCACACCGTCGCCTGCACCAGCACCTTGTGCTCGTAGAGCGCGATCAGCGCACCGAGCGCGCGCGGCGTCAGCGCATCGACGAGCAGCGTCGTGGTCGGGCGGTTGCCGGGGAACGTCAGGTGCGGCGCGAGCGCTTCCTTGCCGGGCCCGGCGACCTGGCGCGCTTCTTCGAGCGTGCGGCCGAGCATCAGCGCCTCGCTCTGCGCGAAGCAGTTCGCGAGCAGCTTCGGATGGTGGCTCGCGAGCGGATGCTCGGGCGTCAGCACCGCGATGAAGTCGATCGGCACGATCGTCGGCCCCTGGTGCAGCATCTGGAAGAACGCATGCTGGCCGTTGGTGCCCGGCTCGCCCCACGTGACGGCCGACGTCGGATAGTCGACGAAGGTGCCGTCCAACCGCGCGGATTTGCCGTTGCTCTCCATTTCGAGCTGCTGCAGGTACGACGGCAGGTAGTGCAGCGCTTCCGAATACGGCGCGACGAGATAGCTCTGCGAGCCGAAGAAGTTCCGGTACCAGATGCCGATCAGGCCGAGCAGCACCGGCAGGTTGCGCTCGAGAGGCGCTTCGCGGAAGTGGCGGTCCATGTCGTTCGCGCCGGCCAGCAGCTCGTCGAACTGCTCCGGGCCGACCGCGATCATGATCGACAGGCCGACCGCCGACCACAGCGAATAGCGGCCGCCGACCCAATCCCACATTTCGAACACGTTGTCCGCGGCGATGCCGAACTTCACGACTTCGGCCGGGTTCGCCGACACGCCGACGAAGTGCTTCGCGAGCGCGTCCTCGGGGCAGCCGCGCGCGACGAACCAGTCGCGCAGCGAGCGTGCGTTCGTCATCGTCTCGAGCGTCGTGAAGGTCTTCGACACGATGATCGCGAGCGTTTCCTCGGGATCGACCTGTTCGAGCACGCGCGCGAGATCGGCGCCGTCGACGTTCGACACGAAGTGGGTCGAGATCTCGGGCGTCGCGACGTGGTGCAGCGCATGCACGACCATCTTCGGCCCGAGATCCGAGCCGCCGATGCCGATGTTGATCACGTGGCGGATCCGCTTGCCCGTATAGCCCGTCCACGTGCCGCTGCGCACGGCGCGCGCGAACGTCGCCATCTTCGCGCGCTCGGCGCTCACCTGCGCGTGGAACGGCGCTTGCGGGTCGGTCGCGCGCAGCGCGGTGTGCAGCGCGGCGCGGCCTTCGGTCGGGTTGACGATCTCGCCCGCGAACATCGCGTCGCGGCGCGCTTCGACGCCCGCGTCGCGCGCGAGCTGCACGAGCAGGCGCACCGTTTCGTCGTCGATGCGGTTCTTCGAGAAATCGGCCGCAAGACCGCCGCCCGGAATCGTGAAGCGTTCGGCGCGGGTCGGCGCGCGGTCGTTTTCCGGCGCGAACCAGTCGCGCAGCCGCGCGTGGCGGATCTGTTCGAAGTGGGATTGAAGGGCAGTCCAGGCGGGGAGCGATTTCAGCGTCATGACGGTTCGAGTGAAGCGTGAATCGGGAGGAATGCCGCGCCGGCTCATCGGGATCGGAAAGCCGGCGGACGAGAAGGCCCGCCGTGCGGCGGGGCAGTCAGTATAGCGGCGTTACGTGTCGGCGCGCGGCGACGGATAAAAAAGGCGATTGATCAGCGTGCGCACCATCGGCGCGAGCTCGCCCGCGGTGAGCCCGGCCGGGCCGGTGCCGTTCGCGGTCAGCGTGTCGGCCGCGAGGCCGTGCAGGTAGACGCCGGCCAGCGCGGCTTCGTATGGCGCGACCCGTTGCGCGAGCAGCGCGCCGATCAGGCCGCCGAGCACGTCGCCGGTGCCGCCGGTGGCGAGCGCCGCGTTGCCGGTCGGGTTGATCGCTACGCGTCCGTCGGGCGCGGCAATCACCGTGCCCGAGCCTTTCAGCACGACGATGCCGGCGTAACGGGCGGCGAGCGTCTGCGCGGCCGCGACGCGATCGCGCTGCACCGCGGCCGTGTCGCTGCCGTGCAGGCGCGCGGCTTCGAGCGGATGCGGCGTCAGCACGCACGGCTTGCCGCGTGCGCCGCGCGCGGCGACGGCGGCCGCGAGGTCCGCGTGCGTCGCGACGAGGTTCAGCGCGTCGGCATCGAGCAGCGTCGGGAGGTCGTGCGCGAGCACGTCGCGCACGAGCGTCGCCGCGGCCTCGCGCGTGCCGAGCCCGCAACCGGCCGCGATCGCGGTCATCGCGCCGAGGTCGAGCGTGTCGGCCGGATGCAGCATCAGTTCGGGGAACGGCGGGTCGTACGGCGGCGCGCCCGCGCCAAGGAAGCCGACGTGCACCTTGCCGGCGCCCGCGAACAGCGCGGCGCGGGCGGCGAGGATCGGCGCACCGCACATGCCCGTGTCGCCGCCGAGCACCGCGAGGCTGCCGTACGTGCCCTTGTGGGACGCGAAGGCGCGCGCGGGCAGCGCCGCGGCGAAGCGCGCGGGCGCATTCAGCACGATGGCCGGCGCGGCGGGCGGCGCGACGTCGAGCGACGCGACGTGGATCTCGCCGGCGAGATCGCGGCCGTCGCCCGTGTAGAGGCCGGGCTTCGCGCCGATGAAGGTGAGCGTGTGGGTGGCCGCGACGGCGACGCCCGCGCCGACGATCCGGCCCGTATCGCTGTCGAGCCCGCTCGGCACGTCGAGCGCGAGTACGCGGCCGCCGCTGCGCGCATGGGCGGCGATGCGTGCGGCCTGCTCCGCGAACGCGCCGTCGAGCGCACGGCCGAGGCCGATGCCGAACAGCCCGTCGACGACCCACGCGTAGCCCTCCAGCGACGCGGGCGCGGTGGCCGACAACGGCACGCCGGCGGTGCGCGCGAGGCCCAGCGCCCATTGCGCGTCGTCCGGCTTGACCGGCACCGGCATCCACGCATGCGTGGCGACACCGAGCTGCTGGAGCTGCGCGGCGGCCACCAGCGCGTCGCCGCCGTTGTTGCCGGGGCCGACCGCGAACCAGACGGGGCGATCGTCGCCGGCGACGCGTTCGGACAGCCAGTGCGCGGCGGCGGCGCCGGCGCGGCCCATCAGCGTGTGCGGCGGCAGCGCGGCGGCGGCGTCGGCTTCGGCCGCGCGCAGGTCGGCGACGCGCAGCAGTGCGATCGGATCGGAATCGGGAAGCGGGCGGGTAACGGTCATCGCGGGATCGTGGCGGCGGGCAAGGAGGCCGCCACGGGTCGGCCCGCGGCGGTTAGATCGTGAAGCGGCCGGCGCTCAGCGCGGCGAGCGTGTCGGCGGGCCAGTGCTGGACGTTGCCGCCCAGATAGTCGGTCACCACTTTAGCAGACCCGCACGCGAGGCCCCAGCCGGCCGGGCCATGGCCGAAATTGACGAACACGCGTGGGTGCGGGGTCGGACCCACGACGGGCAGGCCGTCCGGCGACAGCAGTTGCATGCCCCGCCACGGCAGGGCGGCGGAGATCTTGGCGGCGCCGGGCACCCAGTCATGGACGGCCTGGCCGAGCAACGCGAGCGCGGCCTCGGACAACGGCTCGGCAAGCGGTTTCGCGGTATCGGCGACGCTCTGCAGCACGGCGGCGCCGCCGACGCGCAGCCGCTGGTGGGTGCGCGTGATCGAGATCCGCTTGATCGAATCGACGACGCAAAGGTGCGGCGAGTGTTCCTCGTACGCGACCGGTGCGGTGAGCGTATGGACGCGCGCCGGGTGCAGCGGCAGGCGCCAGCCGAGCCGTTCGAGCAGCGGGAGGCTGCCGGCGCCGGCGGCGACCACGATCGCGTCCGCGGAAATCACGTCGACCTCGCGCGCCTGCGCCGCGCGCCGGTTGCCCGGCGGCACGAGCTCGACCGCGGCGCGGCCGCTGTCGACGCGGATCGCGGCGACGTCCGCGCCGAAGCGGAACTGCACGCCGTGCTCGTCCAGCGTCTGCTTGATCAGTTTCGCGAACAGCGGGCAATTGCCGGTGCGCTCGGTTTCGAGCAGCACGCCGCCGGCAAAGCCGGGTTCGGCCGGCACCGACGGTTCGAGCGCCGCGCATTCGTCGGCGGTGAGGGTGCGGTACGGCTGGTCGAGCGTGCGCAGCAGGTCGAGCGCCGGTTGCAGCGCATCCCAGTCGCGCGGATCGCGCACGACGTGCAGGATGCCGGGTTTCTGTTCGAATTCGAGCTCGAGACGCGCGTCGATATCGGCGAGCGCGTCGCGCGACGCGTCGATCAGCGGACGCAGCCGCGCGTACTGCGCGGCGAACGCGTCGGGCTCGCGCAGCGTGCCGAGCTGCTTGACGAAGCGGCGCACGCCGCCGTTGAAGCCCGGCTTGTAGACGATGCCGCTGTCGCGCGGCTGGCGCTGGCGCATGAAAGTCGGGCCGAACCAGACGTCGAGCGGGCTCGGCAGCAGCGCGCCGCCGTCGCCGTAGGTCGCACCTTGCGCGACGGTCGCGTGGCGTTCGACCACGCACACGCGATGGCCGGCCGCGCGCAGCTGGTAGGCGGTGGCGACGCCGCTGATTCCGCCGCCGATGACGATGACATCCATGGAGTGCTTCGATGACGGGCGGCGCGCACGCCGCCCGGTGAGAATTCGCTGAGGGCCGGGCCCGGTGAACCCGGAATGATAGCGCCAAAAGTGCGCGAGCCGGCGCCGGCCGAGCATGGGTCGTGCGGTCGGGCCACGGCGGCGGGCATCCTGGGCCCGCGCAGGCCGGCCCGGCGGGCGGCCGTGCGCGCCACGCGTCCCGGCACCGTCGCGGTGCATGCGGACTACCGATCGGCCGGTCTTGGGCGGCCGACTTCCGGGTATAATTACGGCCTTCCTTTCGCCCCACGTCGCCACCTCGCGCGACTCATCGACGTCAGTCCAGCCCATGGCTCACTTCTCGTGTTTTCCCGGCGCTTCGGCCCTCTCCGATTTCCGTCAAACCCGTCTGCTCGATACGCTCAGGCAAATCGACGCCAACATCGTCGCGGTACGCGGCCAGTTCCTGCACTTCGTCAATGCGGCCGAGCCGCTGTCGGCCGACGACAGCGCGCGCATCGATGCGCTGATGCACTATGGCGAGCCGTTCCAGCCGGCGGGCGAGAAGGGCACGACCGAGACCTTCGTCGTGCTGCCGCGCTTCGGCACGGTCTCGCCGTGGGCGAGCAAGGCGACCGACATCGCGCAGCACTGCGGCCTCACGCAGGTGCGCCGCATCGAGCGCGGCGTCGAATTCACGGTCACGCTGAAGTCGGGCCTGCTCGGCGGCAAGAAGGCGCTGTCGGACGACGCGCGCGCGGCCGTCGCGGCCGCGCTGCATGACCGGATGACCGAAAGCGTGGTCGCGGCGCGCGACGACGCGAAGCACCTGTTCGACGAACTGCCGGCCAAGCCGCTGTCGACCGTCGACGTGCTGGGCGTCGGCCGCGGCGCGCTGGAGCGCGCGAACGTCGAGCTGGGCCTCGCGCTCGCCGACGACGAGATCGACTATCTGGTCGACGCGTTCCGCAAGCTCGAACGCAACCCGACCGACGTCGAACTGATGATGTTCGCGCAGGCGAACAGCGAGCACTGCCGCCACAAGATCTTCAACGCGCAGTGGACGATCGACGGCGAAGCGCAGGACATGTCGCTGTTCGCGATGATCCGCAACACCGAGAAGCTGAGCCCGCAGGGCACGATCGTCGCGTATTCGGACAACTCGTCGATCATGGTCGGCGCCGAGGCCGAGCGCTGGTTCCCGCGCAAGGCCGGTGCGCCCGGCGAGCCGGGCGAGCGCTACGGCCGCCACACCGAACTCACGCACACGCTGATGAAGGTCGAGACGCACAACCACCCGACGGCGATCTCGCCGTTCCCGGGGGCGGCGACCGGCGCGGGCGGCGAGATTCGCGACGAAGGCGCGACGGGCCGCGGTGCGCGCCCGAAGGCCGGCCTCACGGGCTTCACCGTGTCGAACCTCGACCTGCCGGACGCCCGCCAGCCGTGGGAAAACGCGCGCGACGCCGCGCAGCCGGTGGCCGAGCGCAACCCGAACGAGCAGCACGGCCCGTACGGCCGCCCGGACCGCATCGCGTCGCCGCTGCAGATCATGATCGACGGCCCGCTCGGCGGCGCCGCCTTCAACAACGAATTCGGCCGCCCGAACCTCGGCGGTTACTTCCGCGTCTACGAGCAGAACGTCGGCGGCACGGTGCACGGCTATCACAAGCCGATCATGATCGCGGGCGGCCTCGGCAACATCGCGGATCAGCACACGCACAAGCACGACGTGCCGGCGGGCTCGCTGCTGATCCAGATCGGCGGCCCCGGCATGCGGATCGGCATGGGCGGCGGCGCCGCGAGCTCGATGGCGACCGGCGCGAACACGGCCGAACTCGACTTCGACTCGGTGCAGCGCGGCAACCCGGAAATCGAGCGGCGCGCGCAGGAAGTGATCAACGGCTGCTGGCAGCTCGGCGCGGAAAACCCGATCCTGAGCATCCACGACGTCGGCGCGGGCGGCCTGTCGAACGCATTCCCCGAAATCGTCGACGGCGCGGGCAAGGGCGCGCGCTTCGAACTGCGCAAGGTCGCGCTCGAGGAATCGGGCCTGTCGCCGCGCGAAATCTGGTCGAACGAGGCGCAGGAGCGCTACGTGCTGGCGATCGCGCCGGCCGACCTGCCGCGCTTCGAGGCGATCTGCGCGCGCGAGCGCTGCCCGTTCGCGGTGGTCGGTGTCGCGACCGACGAACGCCAGCTGAAGCTCGTCGACGACGAAGCGACGGGCGCCGACGAATACCCGGTCGACATGCCGATGGAAGTGCTGCTCGGCAAGCCGCCGCGCATGCACCGCGACGTCACGCGCGTGAACACCGAGCGTGCGCCGGTCGACGTGACCGGCATCGCGCTGTCGGCGGTCGCGCTCGACGTGCTGAAGCACCCGACGGTCGGCAGCAAGTCGTTCCTGATCACGATCGGCGACCGTTCGGTCGGCGGTACGTCGGTGCGCGACCAGATGGTCGGCCCGTGGCAGGTGCCGGTGGCCGACTGCGCGATCACCGCGCTCGACTACGCGGGCTTCAAGGGCGAGGCGATGACGATGGCCGAGCGCACGCCGCTCGCCGTGATCGATGCACCCGCATCGGGCCGCATGGCCGTCGGCGAAGCGATCACGAACATCGCGAGCGCGCCGATCGCGTCGCTCGACAAGCTGAAGCTGTCCGCGAACTGGATGGCCGCGTGCGGCACGGCCGGCGAAGACGCCGCGCTGTTCGACACGGTCAAGGCGATCGGCATGGAGCTGTGCCCGGCGCTCGGGATCGGCATCCCGGTCGGCAAGGATTCGCTGTCGATGAAGACGAAGTGGGACGAGCAGGGCGTCGCGAAGGAAGTGGTGTCGCCGGTGTCGCTGATCATCTCCGCGTTCGCGCCGGTCGAGGACGTGCGCCGCCATCTCACGCCGCAACTGCGCCGCGTGGCGGATGCGGGCGACAGCGTGCTGATCGCGATCGACCTCGGCCGCGGCAAGAACCGGATGGGCGGCAGCATCTTCGCGCAGGTGACGCAGCAGGTCGGCGACACGACGCCGGACGTCGACGACGCGGAAGACCTGAAGCGCTTCTTCAACGCGATCCAGTCGCTCAATGCGCAGGACAAGCTGCTCGCGTACCACGACCGCTCGGACGGCGGCCTGTGGGCGACCGTGTGCGAAATGGCGTTCGCGGGCCACGCGGGCGTATCGCTGAACGTCGACATGCTGACGCTCGACCCGAACCACGAATCCGACTACGGCGACGCGAAGGACTGGGCGAAGCAGACGAGCGGCCGTCGCGACGACCGCACGCTGCGCGCGCTGTTCTCCGAAGAGCTCGGCGCCGTCGTGCAGGTGCGCGCGTCCGACCGCGACGCGGTGCTCGGCGCGCTGCGCGAATTCGGCCTGTCGACGTGCTCGCACGTGATCGGCTCGGTCAACGATCGCGACGTGATCGAGGTGTACCGCGATGCGAAGAAGATCTTCGACGCGCCGCGTACCGAGCTCCATCGCGCCTGGAGCGAAGTGAGCTGGCGCATCGCGCGCCTGCGTGACAACCCCGCCTGCGCGGATGCCGAATACGACGCGCTGCTCGACGCGGCCGACCCGGGCCTTTCGCCGGTGCTCACGTTCGATCCGGCCGACGACATCGCCGCGCCGTTCATCGCGACGGGCGCACGGCCGCGCGTCGCGATCCTGCGCGAGCAGGGCGTGAACTCGCATCTGGAAACGGCGTATGCGTTCGACCGCGCCGGCTTCGATGCGCACGACGTGCACATGAGCGACCTGCTCGCGGGCCGCGCGACGCTGGCCGATTTCGCGGGTGCGGTCGCGTGCGGCGGCTTCTCGTACGGCGACGTGCTGGGCGCGGGCGAAGGCTGGGCGAAGACGATCCGTTTCAACGCGAACCTCGCCGACATGTTCTCGGCCTTCTTTGCGCGTCCCGATACGTTCGCCCTCGGTATCTGCAATGGCTGCCAGATGCTGTCGAGCATCGCGTCGATGATCCCGGGCGCGCAAGCGTGGCCGAAGTTCACGCGCAACAAGTCCGAGCAGTTCGAGGCGCGTTTCTCGTTCGTCGAAGTGGAGAAATCGCCGTCGATCTTCTTCGCGGGAATGGAAGGCTCGCGGATTCCGGTCGCGGTCGCGCACGGCGAAGGCTATGCGGACTTCTCGCAGCAAGGCGACATCGACCGCGTCGCGGTCGCGATGCGTTACGTCGACCACCGCGGCGAAGCGACCGAGCGCTATCCGTTCAACCCGAACGGGTCGCCCGCCGGCATCACGTCGGTCACGACGGCTGACGGCCGCTTCTCGGTGCTGATGCCGCACATGGAGCGCGTGCATCGTACGGTGACGATGAGCTGGCACCCGGAAGGCTGGGGTGACGCGAGCCCGTGGATGCGGGTGTTCCGCAACGCACGTCGCTGGATCGGCTGATCCGGATGATGTTCGACCCGAACGCGCCGGTCGAGGTCGTCACGCTGCGTGACGAGCGTGCGAGCGAGGCCGACGCGATCGGCCGCGTGATCCGTGCGGCGTTCGCGGGCGAGCCGCAGGGCGGCGCGTTCGAGCAGCGCATCGTCGACACGCTGCGCGCGGACGGTGCGCTGAGCGTATCGCTCGTCGCGGAGCGCGACGGGCGCATCGTCGGGCACGTCGCGTTCTCGCCGGTCGCGATCGGCGGCGAGCCGGCCGGCAGTCAGCAGTGGTACGGGCTCGCGCCGCTCGCGGTGCGGCCCGATTGCCAGCGGCAGAGCATCGGCGCGGGGCTCGTGCGCACGGGGCTCGACGCATTGCGCCGGCTCGGCGCGCGTGGCTGCGTGGTGCTCGGCGAGCCGGCGTATTACGCGCGTTTCGGATTCGAACCGCACGGCGACATCGTGTTTGCGGGCGTGCCGGCCGAGTATTTCCTCGCGCTGTCGCTCGATGATTCCGCGCCGCTGCCGGCAGGCGACGTGCGTTACCACGACGTGTTTTATCCCGCGTAGCGAACGCTGCGGGCGGGTGACGGCCTGGCACAATAAAAAACCGCTCCTCGGAGCGGTTTTTTATTGTGCGTCGGCTAAGCCCCATCGCATCGCGGCATACCTGTTCGCGCGCGCCAAAAGAAAAAGCCGCTCCGAAGAGCGGCTTGGCGATGCGCGTGTGACGCGCGCCGGCGTTACTGGATCTTGGCCTGCTGGCGCAGACCTTCCTCGAACGCCTGCAGCTTTTGCTGCACGAGCTGTTGCGCGATCTGCGCCTTCACCTGGTCGAACGGCGGCGGGGCGATATCGCGGATGTCGTCGACGCGGATGATGTGCCAGCCGAACTGCGTCTTCACCGGCGTGTCGGTCATCTGGCCTTTCTGCAGCTTCTGCGCGGCCGCCGCGAATTCCGGCACGTACGCCTTCGGATCGGACCAGTCGAGATCGCCGCCGTTCTTGCCCGAGCCCGGATCCTTCGAGTATTGCTTCGCGAGATCCTCGAACTTCGCGCCGCCCTTGATCTTCGCGATCAGGTCCTTCGCCTGCTGCTCGTTGTCGACGAGGATGTGGTGCAGGTGATACTCGCGGTTGCCGCCCACGCCCTTGACGAGCTCGTCGTAGCGCGCCTTCACTTCGGCGTCGGTCGGCTGGTTCTTCTTCAGGAAGCCCTCGATCATCGAGCGCAGCACGACGGTCTGCTGCGCGACGGCGACTTGCGCCTTTACGTCCGGACGGTTCGGGATGCCTTCGCGAATCGCTTCCTGCATC
This sequence comes from Burkholderia sp. EMB26, assembly GCF_024730645.1. Taxonomy (NCBI): domain Bacteria; kingdom Pseudomonadati; phylum Pseudomonadota; class Betaproteobacteria; order Burkholderiales; family Burkholderiaceae; genus Burkholderia; species Burkholderia sp. EMB26. The sequence continues at coordinate 2,141,943 of NZ_CP078070.1, read as the reverse complement.
AGGATTTCGCGGTTCACGAGCTCCTGGCGCACGGCCTGCTGCAGTTGCGGGCCGTCGGTCTGGCCTTGCTGGACCAGCTGCGCGACCATCGCGTCGGCGCGCGACTTCGGAATCGGCGTGCCGTTGACGACGGCGATGTTCTGGGCGAATGCCGGTGCCGCTGCAAATGCAGCCGCCGCGACCCACAGGCGGGGGGATGTCAGGATCATCGGGAATTCCTAATGAGACTAGATTGAAGATTCGTTGAATTCTTCGGGCGTGTAAGCCACGATCGCGAGCGCGTGAATGCCGCGCTGCATCGCATCAGCGAGCGCATCATACACCAGCCGGTGCCGCGCGACGCGCGGCTTGCCCGCGAACGCGGACGACACGATCGTGACCGTGAAGTGGCCGCCGGCGGCCGCGCCGGCGTGGCCTGCGTGCTGCGCGCTGTCGTCGCGCACGGTGAGCGACAGCGGCGCGAGCGACGCGGTGAGGCGCGCTTCGATCAGCGCGATGCGTTCGTCGGCGGAGGCGTGGAGAAAGGCGTCGGTCATGTCACTCGTCCTTCAGGTACTTCGTGAGCCACAGGCTCTGCAGGATGATGAATACGACCATCGCGCCCGTCGTCCCGAACAGCTTGAAGTTCACCCATTGCGATTCGGTGAAGTTGTGCACCACGTACAGGTTCGCGACGCCGAGCACCGCGAAGAACAGCGCCCATGCGAGGTTCAGCTTGTCCCACACGGGGGACGGCAGCGTGAGCTGCTTGCCCATCATCTTCTCGATCAGGTTCTTGCTGAACGCATAACGCGCGGCGAGCAACCCGATCGCAAACAGCCAGTACAGCACAGTCGGTTTCCATTGAATGAATTTCTCGTCATGCAGGACGAGGGTGGCGCCACCGAACACGACGATCACGCCGAGGCTGACCCACAGCATCGTGTCCACCTTCCGGTGCCGGAAGGCGACCCATGCGACCTGGGCCAGCGTCGCGACGATCGCGACGGCGGTGGCGGTAAAGATGCCCCAGACCTTGAAGGCGACAAAAAACAGGATGATCGGAAACAGATCGAACAGGAATTTCATGGCGCTCGCAGCTGCGTGACGGGCCGCGGGCGCGGCCTGTCACCGTTGTAGGGACCCGCCAGGCATCGCCGTCGCGGATCGGGGCGGCCAGCCCGGGGCTGGCTGCCGCGGCGATCCGCCCGGCGCCGCTCATTCGTTTTCGGGTCGGGACTCGAAGTTTAACGCAGCCGAATTGATGCAGTACCGCAAACCGGTCTTGTCGCGCGGGCCGTCCTCGAAGACGTGGCCCAGATGCGCGCCGCAGTGGTTGCAGCGCACCTCGACGCGCACCATTCCGTGCGAGTAGTCGATCTTCTCGTCGATCACCTCGCCGTTGAGCGGCTTGAAGTAGCTGGGCCAGCCGCAGCCGGAGTGGAACTTGGCGCCGGATTCGAACAGCGGCGTGCTGCAGACGACGCACTTGTAGATGCCGGCATCCTCGGTGTCGGTGTATTCGCCGGTGAACGCGCGCTCGGTCGCCGCGTGCTGCGTGACCTCGTACTGCATCGGCGTGAGCCGGCGGCGCAGCTCGGCGTCGTCTTTCTGGTACGGGAAGGTCTTGTCGTCGGAATCGTGGGACATGGGGGTTCTCCTGATCGGTCGGTCGAGATGCGCGGGTTGCGGGCTCAGGACGAGCAGCTCACTTCGAGCGAGCCGGCCCAGTCGGGCGGCAACGCCGCATACGCTTCATGCTCCGGTTGTTCGTCGAACGGGCGGCGCAGGATCTGCGCGAGCCGCTCGACTTCCGAAAAATCCTTTTCCTTCGCGCGCCGGATCGCGACTTCGGCCAGATGGTTGCGAAGCACGTATTTGGGGTTCGCGCGGTTCATTGCAACCGCGCGTGCCGCGTCGTCGCGCGTTTCCTCGGACAGCCGCGCGCGATAGAGGTTCGCCCATGCGTCGAACGCTTCACGGTCGATGAAGAGGTCGCGCACGGGCGCGTCGCGGCTCGCGTCGTGCTTCGAGATCTGCGCGAGCCGGCGGAACGTCAGCGTGAAATCCGCGTGGCTCGCATGCATCGTCTCGAGCAGCTTGTTCGCGAGTTCGGCGTCGCCCTCGCGCTCGAGCGCGAGGCCGAGCTTCGCGCGCATCGCGCGTTCGAGCGCGGGGCCGAAGCGTTCCGGAAACTTCGCGAGTACGGCCTGGGCGTCGTCCACCGCGCGCTCGGCGCGCGCATCGTCGTCGGCGATGCCGTGCTGCAGCCCGATCAGCGGCAGCAGCGCCTGCGCGAGGCAGTAGCAGTTCCAGTGCGCGATGCGCGGCTGCATCCGGTACGCATAGCGGCCGCTGGTGTCGGAGTGGTTGCAGATATGGTTCGCATCGAACGCGTCGACGAAGCCGAACGGACCGTAGTCGATCGTCACGCCGAGGATCGACATGTTGTCGGTGTTCATCACGCCGTGGCAGAAACCGACGGCCTGCCATTGCGCGACGAGGTCGGCCGTGCGCAGCGTCGCGGCCTCGAGCAGCGCGAGGTACGGATCGTCCGCGTCGCGGCAGGCCGGATGGAAGCGGTCGATCACGTGATCGGCAAGCTGGCGCAGCAGGTCGGGGCGATCGTTCGAGAAGAAGTGCTCGAAGTGGCCGAAGCGCACGAAGCTTTCCGACACGCGCGTGACGACGGCCGCCGTCTCGATCTCCTCGCGCACCACCGGCTGGTCGGAGCCGATCACCGTCAGCGCGCGCGTGGTCGGGATGCCGAGGTGATGCATCGCTTCCGAGCACAGGAACTCGCGGATCGACGAGCGCAGCACCGCGCGGCCGTCGCCCATCCGCGAATACGGCGTGCGGCCGCCGCCCTTGAGCTGCAGTTCGTAGCGCCGGCCGTCGGTGCCGGGCAATTCGCCGATCGTCAGCGCGCGGCCGTCGCCGAGCTGGCCGGCCCACACGCCGAACTGGTGGCCGGAATAGACCGACGCATACGGCATCGCGTTCGCGGGCCAGTCGCGCGTCGGGTTGCCGGCGAACAGCTCGGCGAAGCCGGGCTGCGCGGCGAGCGTGGGCGGCAGATCGAGCAGCTGCGCGACTTCGTCGGAAAAGCCGACGACGTACGGCGCGGCAAGCGGCGCGGCCGGCAGCCGCGTATGAAACGCGTCGCCGAGCGTGACGAACGCGCGCTCGGCGGGCGCGCCGAGCGTCGCGGCGAGGTCGGGGAGGGTGTCAGCCGCATCGGCTGCGCTTCGGGAAAACGACATGTTGAGCGCCTCTGGGTAAGCCGATATTGTAAGGCGGCGCCGCGCCGCCCGCATGGCGGCCCGCGCGCCGTGCGCCACGCCCGTCCGGGGCCGCTGACGGGCGCACACCAGGGCTGCTTCGCTACGGAAACAGCCCCCAGGCTGGTCACCGATTCGCATCCTCAGGGAGAACAAGACGATGGGTAAGCCGTTGCTGGGCCAGATGATGGATGTGCCGTTGCTCGTGTCGTCGCTGATTTCGCATGCCGCGCGGCACGCCGGCGACACGGAGATCGTGTCGAAGCGCGTGGAAGGCGACCTGCATCGCTACACGTACCGCGATTGCGAACGCCGCGCGAAGCAGCTGGCGCAGGCGCTGGCGCGGCTCGGCGTCGAAACCGGCGACCGCGTCGGCACGCTGGCGTGGAACGGCTACCGGCATCTGGAAGCGTATTACGGGATCGGCGGGATGGGCGCCGTGTGCCACACGATCAATCCGCGCCTGTTTCCCGAACAGATCGCGTACATCGTCAATCACGCGGAAGACCGCTACGTGCTGTTCGACATCAATTTCGCGCCGCTGGTCGACGCGATCGCGCCGCAATGCCCGCACGTGAAGGGCTGGATCGCGATGACGGACGCCGCGCACCTGCCGTCCGCCGCCACGCCGCTGCTCTGCTACGAAACGCTCGTCGAAGCGGAAGACGGCCACTACGACTGGCCGCGCCTCGACGAACAGCAGGCGTCGGGGCTCTGCTACACGTCCGGCACGACAGGCAACCCGAAGGGCGTGCTGTATTCGAATCGTTCGACCGTGCTGCATGCGTACGGCGCCGCGCTGCCCGACGCGATGAACCTGTCCGCGATGGACGCCGTGCTGCCCGTCGTGCCGATGTTCCACGTCAACGCATGGGGGCTGCCGTACGCGGTGCCGCTGACGGGCGGCAAGCTGGTGCTGCCGGGCAAGGATCTCGACGGGAAATCGCTGTACGAGCTGATGGAGGCCGAGCGCGTGACGTTTTCCGCGGGCGTGCCGACCGTGTGGCTCGGGCTGCTGAACTACATGCGCGAAGCCGGTGTCCGTTTCTCGACGCTGAACCGCACGGTGATCGGCGGCTCCGCGTGCCCGCCCGCGATGCTGCGCACGTTCGAGGACGAATACGGCGTGCGCGTGATCCATGCGTGGGGGATGACCGAACTGTCGCCGCTCGGCACGCTCGCGAAGCTCAACTGGGCGCAGTCGCAGCGGCCGCTCGACGCGCAGCGCCGGCTGCTCGAGAAGCAGGGGCGCGTGATCTGCGGCGTCGACATGCGCATCGTCGGCGACGATGGCCGCGAACTGCCGTGGGACGGCGTCGCGTTCGGCGAACTGCAGGTGCGCGGGCCGTGGGTGATCGACCACTACTTTCGCGGCGACGCGTCGCCGCTCGCGGACGGCTGGTTCCCGACCGGTGACGTCGCGACGATCGACCCCGACGGCTTCCTGCAGATCACCGACCGCAGCAAGGACGTGATCAAGTCGGGCGGCGAGTGGATCAGCTCGATCGACATCGAGAACGTCGCGATCGCGCATCCGGGCGTGGCCGAGGCCGCCTGCATCGCCTGCGCGCATCCGAAATGGACCGAGCGGCCGCTGCTCGTCGTGGTGCCGCGCGAAGGCGCGAACCTGAGCCGCGACACGCTGCTCGCGTTCTACGAGGGCAAGGTCGCGAAATGGTGGATTCCCGACGACGTCGTGTTCGTCGAATCGCTGCCGCACACCGCGACCGGCAAGCTGCAGAAGCTGAAGCTGCGCGAGACGTTCCGCGACTACGTGTTGCCGACGGCGGTGTGCGAGCCGTAAGCCCCGAGTCGGGCCGGCGCCGGCCCGCGAACGGTCGCCCGACGCCGGTCGCCCGCTGCCGGTCGCCCGATCCGTCCCCGGATCGGGAACAAAATTCAAATTGAACGACCGTGCTTTTTCGTTGTATGCTGCCTCCGTTCATCCGGACATGCGGCTGTTCGACCGCGCACAATGAAGCGCAGCCAATCCGGCGCGCGATGCATGGAGGCAGGCAGATGGCAGTGGATTACTCGACTCGCGACGGCGTGGCCGTCATCACGCTCAACAATCCGCCCGTCAACGGGCTCGGCCTGTCGACCCGCCAGGGCGTCATGGACGCGCTCGATCGCGCCGCGCAGGACCCGTCGGTCACGGCCATCGTGCTGACCGGCGCGGGCCGCGCGTTCTCGGGCGGTGCCGACATCACCGAATTCAATACGCCGAAGGCGCTGCAGGAGCCGACGCTGCACACCGTGATCCGCGCGGTGGAGGCGAGCGCGAAGCCGGTCGTCGCGGCGCTGCACAGCGTCGTGATGGGCGGCGGCCTCGAGCTCGCGCTCGGCGCGCATTACCGCGTCGCGGCGCCGGGCGCGCAGGTCGCGCTGCCCGAGGTGAAGCTCGGGCTGCTGCCGGGCGCGGGCGGCACGCAACGCCTGCCGCGCGCGGTCGGGCTCGAAACCGCGCTGAACATGATCGTGTCGGGTGCGCCGGTGCCGTCGGAGCAGCTCGCGAAGAGCGGGCTGTTCGACGAAATGGCCGACGGCGACCTGCTCGACGCGGCCGTGGCGTTCGCCCGCAAGGTCGGCGCACAGAAGGGGCCGCATCCGCGCGTGCGCGATCGCAAGATCGTCCACGACAACGCGGCCGGTTTCATCCAGTTCGCGCGCAATTCCGCGCGGGCCGCCGCGCCGAACTACCCCGCGCCGCACAAGTGCATCGACGCGATCGAGGCCGGCGTGCTGAACGGTTTCGACAAGGGCAGCGTCGCCGAGCGCGAAGGTTTCGTCGCGCTGATGATGACGCCGGAAAGCCGCGCGCTGCGCCACGCGTTCTTCGGCGAGCGGGCGGCGAGCAAGATTCCCGACGTGCCGGCCGACACGCCGCTGCGCGAAATCCGCCGGGTCGGCGTGATCGGCGCGGGCACGATGGGCGGCGGGATCGCGATGAACTTCATCAACGCCGGGCTGCCCGTCACGCTGCTCGAGACGAAGCAGGACGCGCTGGAGCGCGGCCTCGCGACGATCCGCAAGAACTACGACGCGCAGGTGAAGAAGGGCAAGCTCACGCAGGAGAAGCTCGACGCGCGCATGGCGCTGATCACGCCGACGCTGTCCTACGACGACCTGAAGGACGCCGACCTGATCGTCGAAGCCGTGTTCGAGGAACTCGGCGTGAAGGAGCAGGTGTTCAAGAAGCTCGACGAAGTCGCGAAGCCGGGCGCAATCCTCGCGTCGAACACGTCGACGCTCGACGTCGACAAGATCGCCGCGTTCACGAAGCGTCCGCAGGACGTGGTCGGCATGCACTTCTTCAGCCCGGCGAACGTGATGAAGCTGCTCGAGGTCGTGCGCGGCGCGCAGACCGCGAAGGACGTGCTCGCGACCGTGATGGCGGTGGCGAAGAAGATCCGCAAGACGGCGGTCGTGTCGGGCGTGTGCGACGGCTTCATCGGCAACCGGATGATCGAGCAGTACATCCGCCAGGCACTGTTCATGCTCGAGGAAGGCGCGCTGCCCGCGCAGGTCGATCGCGCGATCGAGAAATTCGGCTTCGCGATGGGGCCGTTCCGGATGAGCGACCTCGCCGGCAACGACATCGGCTGGGCGATCCGCAAGCGGCGCTACGTCGAGCAGCCCGGCCTGCAGTATTCGAAGATCGCCGACCGTCTGTGCGAACAGGGCCGTTTCGGTCAGAAGACGGGCGCCGGCTGGTACGACTACGTGCCGGGCGACCGCAAGGCGAAGCCGTCGTCGCTCGTCGACGAGATGGTCGTCGCGTACTCGAAGGAGCGCGGCGTCGAGCGGCGCAAGATCGGCGACGACGAGATCGTCGAGCGGCTCGTGTTCGCGCTCGTCAACGAAGGCGCGAAGATCCTCGAAGAGAAGATCGCGTCGAAGGCGTCCGACATCGACATGGTCTACCTGACCGGCTATGGCTTCCCGCTGTGGCGCGGCGGCCCGATGCTGTACGCGGATACGGTCGGTCTCTACAACGTCGAGCGCGCGATTCGCCGTTATGCGGCCGCGCCGAACGGCGACGCATGGCAGCTCGCGCCGTCGATCGTGGAACTGGCGAAGGCCGGCCGCGGGTTCAACGGCTGACGCCGCCGTATCGCGGCGCGACCGATCCTGTCTGGAGACACGCAATGAAACGCACCGACGACGTCCTGCTCGTGATCGACGTGCAATACGACTTCATGCCGGGCGGCGCGCTCGCGGTGCCCGACGGCGATGCGGTCGTGCCGGTGATCAACGCACTGGCGCAACGCTTCGACCAGGTCGTGCTCACGCAGGACTGGCATCCGCGCGAACACGTGTCGTTCGCGGCGAACCATCCGGGCCGCGAGCCGTTCTCGACGCTCGCGCTGCCGTACGGCGAGCAGGTGCTGTGGCCCGTGCACTGCGTGCAGGACACCGACGGCGCGGCGCTGCATCGCGACCTCGACATTCCGCACGCGCGGCTCGTGATCCGCAAGGGCGGCGACGCGCAGGTCGACAGCTATTCCGCGTTCGTCGAAGCCGACCGCACGACGCGTACCGGGCTCGCGGGCTATCTGCGCGAACTCGGCGCGAAACGCGTGTGGTGCTGCGGGCTCGCGACCGACTATTGCGTCGCGTGGTCGGCGCTCGATGCGCGCGCGGCAGGCTTCGAAGCCGCGGTGATCAACGATGCGTGCCGTGCGATCGACCTGAACGGGTCGCTCGCGCACGCATGGCAGCAGATGCAGGCAGCGGGTGTCGCGCATGCGACGTCCGCGGGCGCGCGCCCGGCGGCGTAGCGCATTTCCCATCCGATTCAGGACATGAAGCAGGACCGAAGGAGACTCGCATGACCGAAGCCGTAATCGTATCGACCGCACGCACGCCGCTGGCGAAATCCTGGCGCGGTGCATTCAACATGACGCACGGCGCGACGCTCGGCGGCCACGTGGTCGCGGCCGCGCTCGAGCGCGCGAAGCTCGACCCCGCCCGCGTCGAGGACGTGATCATGGGCTGCGCGAACCCCGAAGGCGCGACGGGCGCGAACATCGCGCGGCAGATCGCGTTGCGCGCCGGCTTGCCGGTGAGCGTGCCGGGGATGACGGTGAACCGCTTCTGTTCTTCAGGGCTGCAGACCATTGCGCTGGCCGCGCAGCGGATCGTCGCGGGCGAAGGCGAGATCTATGTGGCCGGTGGCGTCGAGTCGATCTCGTGCGTGCAGAACGAGATGAACCGGCACATGATCCAGGAAGGCTGGCTCGTCCAGCACAAGCCCGAGATCTACTGGAACATGCTGCAGACCGCCGAGAACGTCGCGAAGCGCTACGGCATCTCGAAGGAGCGACAGGACGCGTACGGCGTGCAGTCGCAACTGCGCGCGGCGGCCGCGCAGGAAGCCGGGCTGTTCCGCGACGAGATCGTACCGATCACCGTGCTCGCGGGCATCGCCGACAAGGCGACGGGCCGCCTGTTCACGCAGGAAGTGACGGTGTCGGCCGACGAAGGCATCCGGCCCGACACGACGCTCGAAGGCGTGTCGAAGATCCGTTCGGCGGTGCCGGGCGGCGTGATCACCGCGGGCAACGCGAGCCAGTTCTCGGACGGCGCGTCGGCGTGCGTCGTGATGAGCGCCGAGGCCGCGCAGCGCGAAGGGCTGCAGCCGCTGGGTGCGTTCCGCGGCTTCGCGGTGGCCGGTTGCGAACCCGACGAAATGGGCATCGGCCCGGTGTTCGCGGTGCCCAAGCTCCTGAAGCAGGCGGGGCTGAAGGTCGACGACATCGGCCTGTGGGAGCTGAACGAGGCGTTCGCGGTGCAGGTGCTGTATTGCCGCGACACGCTCGGGATCCCTGAGGATCGCCTGAACGTGAACGGCGGCGCGATCGCGGTCGGCCACCCGTACGGCGTGTCGGGCGCACGCCTGACGGGCCATGCGCTGATCGAAGGCAAGCGGCGCGGCGTCAAGTACGTGGTCGTCACGATGTGCATCGGCGGCGGGCAGGGCGCGGCCGGCCTGTTCGAAATCCTCTGATCTTTGACCGGCGGCGGCCGCGGTTGCGCTTTCGCGTCACCGCCCGCCGCCGTGGTGAATCGGCGCGGCGCACGCGCGATTCGCAACGATCGGGAAGTAAAAGGCATGCGCCCGGCAATGCCGTTTCCCCTGACTTGTCAAACGAATTGCCCCACCTATACTTGCTCTGACATTTGCCTTTCGGCACGATGGGCCAGATCGTGCGTCGTGCGATCCGTGCCGCGAAGAATCGAACCAACGCAGCAGACCGACCGGGGACCGAATGAGTACGACCTATGCAGCCGGGGAACCGCCGCGCGTCGTCAGCGCGGCCGCGAGGCTCTACGCGAAATGCCTGCTGGTCGGATTCGCGTTGCTGCCCGCCTATCTGATTGCCTATCTGTGGTTCTTCAGCGACCCGGGCGTCGTGTTCGAGAGCCACGCTTTCCATGAAATCGCGATTGCGGCGGCGACGGTCGAAGGCGCGTTCGTCACCTACGTGACGTGGGTGTGCTACCGGTCGTCCGGCGAGCCGCTGCTGCGCTGGCTCACGCTCGGCTTCCTCGGCTTCGCGATGATCTATGCGCTGCACGGGGCGTTCACCGGGATGGCGCACCACAATATCTGGCTGTTCCTGCTGTACGGGCCCGCGTCGCGGTTCGTGATGTCGGCGCTGCTGCTCACGGGCCTGCTGTCGTATTCGCGGCCGCCCGACCGGCTCGACAAGCGCACGAGCGTGCGCACCTGGCTGCCGTGGATCGTGTTCTTCCTGATCGTCAACGTGGCGGTCGCGTACATCGCCTATTCGCCGGTCGCCGGCGCGCCGGGCACGCGGCTGTCGATGGAAGGCGGCGCGCTGGTGTTTTCGCTGCTGAACGTGTGCCTGCTGCTCGCGCGGCGGATCCGCTCGCCGCTGATGGTGATCTACGGCGTGTCGATCATGGCGTTCGCGCTGTCGTCGCTCGCGTTCATCCTCGGCAAGCCGTGGAATCACATGTGGTGGCTCGCGCATGCGATCTTCGCGGGCGGATTCTTCCTGCTCAGTTACGGCGTCGTGCAGGCGCTGCAGACGACGCGCTCGTTCTCGGCGATCTACAGCCAGGAAGACCTGATGAGCCGGCTGTCGGAATCGATGGCGCGCACCGAAAGCGCGCTGCAGGAGCTGCGGCGCACGAACCAGAAGCTCGAATACATGGCCGCGACCGATCCGATGACGGGCGCGTCGAACCGCCGGCAGTTGATCGCGCAAGTCGAGCGCGAGATCGTGCGGGCCGAGCGCGACGGCACGCCGTTCTGCCTGCTCGCGCTCGATCTCGACAATTTCAAGAACATCAACGATGCGTACGGGCACCAGATCGGCGACGAGGTGCTGCGCGGCGTCGTGCGCCAGTGCCTCGAGGCAATTCGGCCGGCGGGCGCGCTCGCGCGGGTCGGCGGCGAGGAGTTCATGGCGCTGTTGCCGGAGATGCCGCTCGAAGGTGCGCGGATGACGGCCGAGCGCGTGCGTTCGTCGATCTCGAGTTCGCCGTTCGGGCTCGACTTCAAGCGCGTGCAGGTGACGGTCAGCGTCGGCGTCGCGCAGTACGGGGTCGACGGCAGCACGGTCGATACGCTGCTGCGGGTGGTCGACGAGCGGCTGTATCAGGCGAAGCGGGAAGGGCGGAATCGCGTGGTGTCGCGGTGATCCGGATTCCTTCGACGTCCCGGCGGCGGGCGTGCCGCCGGGTTTTTTGCATGCCGATGCCGTTGCCCGTCGGTATGCGTGCGGCGACGCGCTAGCGCGCCGCCACCGCCGTCGCCTGTTTCGGCTGTGCGTCCTGCGTCGGCTGCGACGCCTGCCACCAGTACTTGCCCGCGCGCTGCTGCGGATCACGGATCGCGAGATACGTCGTACTCCAGAGCTGCGCCGCGTTGGCTTCGGTCGCATCGGCGCTGCGCGTGCCGAATGCGTCGGTCTGGTACTTGCCGTTCACGTACGACCACGTCCACATTTCCGACGTGCGCATGTCGCGCCCGTTCGAGATCACCTGCCAGATCGTCTGCCGCGCTTGCGTGAGCAGCCTGCGGGTCGTGGCCGACAGGTCCTGACGCGCGAGCTGGCGATCGAGCCCGGCCACCCACATCGCCTGCTGCCACGACCAGATCACCGTGCCGTGATACGCGGAGCTCGTGAACTTCGGCCACAGCGTCTGGCTTGCATACGCGGGGTTCGCGATCAGCATCCCGGCATCGGTCACGAGCCCGGTCGGGAACGGCCGCGTGACGTCGCTGACGATCCGCTGGAGCTGATCGTCCGGCGGCGTGCCGAACAGCAGCGCGAAGCCGCCGTCCGAATTCATCACCGGAATCGGGTTGCCCTGCTGATCGAGCGACAGCGCGTAGAAGGCCAGCGGGGCGTTGGGCGCGGCGCCGGCCGGCACGCCGGCAGACGGTGCATAGGCCGACACGTCGGTGGCCGCCTGTGCGGCCGGCACACTGACCTGGAACAGCGGCGGCGCCTGCGTTTCCCAGGTGGCCGCCTGATTCGCCGTGTTGGCGAGCGTCGCACGCTGCCCGGCATCGAGGTACGGATCGAGCAGGCCGCGGGCGAGGAACGCGTTCGCCGCGCGCAGCGCGGCCGGCACGAGCACCGCGTTCACGTCGTACGGGTAGACGCCGCCGCCGAGGCCATCGGTGCTGTCGCGCCAGTTGCCGACGATTTCGCCGGGCCGCAGGTGGATCAGGTTCGCGACCGACGGCTGCTGCGCGAACGGCTGCGCGGTCGTCGCGACATGCAGCAGATTGACGACGAGGCGGCTGCCGTTGGTCTGCCCATCGCTGCCGCGCTGCGCCAGATACGCGGCCGCGCGGGCCTGGCCGCGCGTATCGTCGATCAGCCAAGCGGCCGCGATCGGCGCGAGCAGGTAGTCGCTGTCGATCATCTTGTAGTCGTAGGTCGGCGTCGCATCGTTAGGCCGCCCGTTCTTCTGGTTGTCGATCAGCGCGAATTCGCCGATGCCTTCCTCGTGCGCGACCTTGCCGTCCGCCGACAGGCGGCTGAGCACCGACGACAGGCCGGCCTCGATCGCCGCGGGTTCGAGCACGGGCATCAGCATGCGGACCGAAATCAGCGTGTCGCGGCCGAAGTACGTGTCGTATTGCCACGAACCGGCCAGCAGCTTGTCGTTGAAGCTCAGGAATTCGAGCACGTTCTGGCTGACCGGGTCGGGATTCACGGACGGCGCGAACAGGTCGGCGTGCGTGATCGGCGACAGCGGCGTCTCGCCGGACAGCGCATCGATGTGCAGCTTCAGCGTGCGTGCGCCCGCCGGCGCGTTCAGCACCAGCTTGCCGCCCGCAGCCGGCGCGATGCTGCCGCCGTCGCGCAGCGTGATGCGCAGCGCATAGCCCGGTGCGCCGTCGATGCGGTCGCGTTGCCATTGCGCGGTGCTGCCCTGGACCGTCGGCGCGGTGAGGATCTGCGGCGGAATCGTGGCGCCGCCGTTGAAGTCGCGCAGGAAGCGCACGTTGCTGAGCATGCCCTGGCGGATCGTCAGCGACGTGGTGTCGACCGACACGTCGGCGCCGATGCCGTACAGCGGGCGGCCATGCGTGTCCGGGGCCGACAACGCGGACGGCGGCGTGTCGAGGCTCCAGTTCACCGGCTGCGCGGTGTCGTCGAACCATAGTCCGGTGCCGCTGTTGCCGGCGGGGAAGACCACCAGCAGGCGCGGCTTCGTCGACGAGCGCACCAGCAGGTGCGCGGCGACCTTGTCCTGCCGGTAGAACGCGTTGATCTGGCCGCCGGTATCCATGCGGAACGACAACGCGGCGGTGTTCGATGGCGGGGTGTTCGACTGGACGTCGTCGTCGTTGCAGGCCGACAGCAGGCCGGCACAGACGAGCCCGAGACACAGCGACTTCGCAAGGCGATGCATGTTGATGTCCCTCCTGATGACTGGCGATTTTTTATCCGGATGTTCTAATCGGCGGATCTTGAGTCCGTTTGATCCCGTCTTGTATTCATTCTGGCAAATGGCGGGAATTAATCGAGGCGTTGCGATTCGTCGAAAGGAAAATGGGTTGGCAAATAACCGAGTGGCCGATAATGTCGAAAGCTGAAAACCACAGGGGTGCGCGTCGATGTCCCGCGGGAAAGGCTATGCGACGGGCCTTCGCGCGGGTGGTGGCGAATCCGGGGCGGCGCAGAAAATGATGCGTAAGCCATCGTAGGCGATTCTAAATTTGCGGGAAAGCCGAAGTCAATAATGTTTTGGTTTTTGAATATTGAATTGAAAAGTGGTCGCAATTATTACCCGCCGCCCCGGTAAAATGTGCGATTTAATGGATGCCGATTAATGTGCTGCAGCTGTCCGAGGGCGAAGCAATTGGCAATGGCATGCCGCGCCGGCGATTGTTGCCGGACAGCGAACGAATCGCCGCGTGGTGTCGGTCAATGCCGTGACATGCCGACATGCTGAAACGGCGCGCACGAAGCCGAGCAAGCCGCGTTCCTGCGCATGCTTTCCACGACGACGGATCGCTGACGAAAGCGGAAAGAACTGCGACGTCTGCTAGCATCGGATGATTCCGACAACCCTGTCGGGATGCTGGCATGCGATCATCGCAGGAGACTCGTCAATGACGCTCGAATGCATCAATCCCAAGGATCTGCCCACACCGCAAACGTACACGCAGGTCGTCGTTGCGACGGGAAGCAAGATGGTATTCATCTCGGGCCAGGAGCCCGAGGACATCGACGGCAAGCTGGTGGGCCACGGTGATCTCGCGGCCCAGGCGCGTCAGGTATTCGGCAATCTCGGTCGCGCCCTTGCCGCTGCCGGTGCGCGGCCCGAGCAGGTCGCGAGGATCACCATCTACGTCGTGAACTACGAGCGCGATGCATGCTTGCCGATCATCGAAAGCGCCCGGGTGGCGCTGTTCGGCGATCACAAGCCCGCGGACGTGGTGCTCGGCGTGGCCGCGCTGTCGCCCGGTTACCTGATCGAAGTGGATGCGATCGCGGTCGTCGATTGATCGTTCGGCAGTCGCAACCATTGCATCGCCGGCACGCTCACTACGTGCCTTTTTCTTTATCGGCCACCAGTTGCGTTGTGAAACCAGGTTGCATCAGCCTGGTCTCGAGCGAGACACCTGCGGTTGTTGCCCATGATCCGCCTTTGGCGCCCCAGGCTCCTGTTTCAGGGTTCACGAGCGTCGCGTTTCAACGTTCTTGATAGTCATCCGGCAATTATCGATCGCTTTTTTCACTCGTTGGTGGAGCCCGTGATGCCTGCAAACAATCTCAAAGTTCGTCCTTTGGTCGGCGGGATCAAAATTGTGACCCGCAGCAAGATTGGCACTTTAGGTTTGGTCGTGAAATACAACGGCAACATGTGCTTTGTGACGGCGGGCCATGTGTTCGGAAAGGGAGATGCGAGGGTGGGGCAGCCCGATGACGCAAACCCGGTGGGTGACCTGCTTGAAAACTTCCTGGAGGACAACCAGGATATCGCCATCGTGAAGGTATCGTCGGGAGTCGACGCAACACCCAACGAGATATGGACGGACAGCGGTATAAAACAGGTGGCGTTCGGTTCAGACGTGCGTCCCACGAAGGACCAGCGTTTGTGGTTGCAGGGTGCGTTCTCTGGTCTCGTGAATTGCTCGGTTGCCGGGACAGATGTCGATATCACGGTGCCGGACACCAACGATCAAGTCAAGAATGTCGTCCTGCTCAACCTGGACGGAGAGGCTCGGACCCAACCGGGTGACAGTGGCGCGCCCGTGGTGGGGAAAGTGGGTGGCAAGGACGTCTGCTACGGTGTGTACGGCGGGAAAGTCGTGGTCGGCGCAGATACGTACGGGTGGTTCACGCCATTCGAGAACCTGTTTTGGGACTAGTCCGGCGTGATCGGATGTGACGCTGTCAAAGCCCTGGGCGCGAGAGCGCTCGGGGCTTTTGCATTGGGGGCACCGAAACGCGAACCGGGTCGACCTGCGCGGGAGCGTACTCGGGGTCGGCGGGGCACGGTCCAGACTCTCCCCGTCGTTGTACCAAGGACGCCGGTTTCAGGGGCAAATCTCCATCCGCCGCTTGGCGCTCGAGCAGGCAATCGAAACCCGTTTTGAACTGCGAGACGATTTCTGTCTACATGTGTTTCGGAAAAGAAACGTGACGGCGGATCCGGGCGGTCGAGTCCTGACGAGACCGCGACCGACTTCCCGGACGGCGCATTCGAGCAGTACAACCATGCGAGCCATGAATACGTGCTGCCGGTGCCGGCCGGTGGTCGAATCGTGTTCCGCATCGGTGGCACGGAGTTCGAGCTGAAGGCGGACGGCGCAACACTACGCAGCGCGAAGCTGCTGGCGGATGTTCCTGACTCAACGTTCACAGGGAACACGACGACCGAACAACTGCTGACGTTCAACGGAGGCATGTAGGGCAAGCCGGGCGACGGTGACGGTGTCGCGATGAAGGTAGTGGGCGGTGCGGAATTCGCCGACGATGTTATTACGACCGGTAAATCAGCCAGCACCGTCATCGGGAGCAGGGTGATGGAGAGTTGGTAAGTAAGCCAATCTAGGATCAAGCTGACAGATTTGTCAGGTGCTCGCGTGCCGCGAAGTGATGTAGCTTTTCTTCGCAGCATTTTGCTGTGCTGGAAACAATATTCGCGAAACGGGGCGCTTGCATGAGCACGGTTGAGTCGGACCAAAAATCAGAGAAAACGGACGGGAAGCACTCCGTGGAACGACGCGAGAGTGATCTCGGAAAGCTGCCCGAGCCGAAGTCCATGCTCGATTGGCCGTGGCCGGTGATCGTATCGATAGTCGGTTTGGTGTCGCTAGGTGTGGCGTATTCCTTGGGCGATGCATATTACAACGCGTATCTAGCGAAATTTTCGATTGAGCCTACTGCGTTCCCAATCGATAAGGCGCGGCATCTTGTACTGTCGCTATACGGCGCTCTAAACACGGTCGCAAATGTACAGGCCTGGCTCACCGAGAATACGGTTCCAATCCTGAAATTCGTGGCAATGATTCTGTTCGGTGTTGCCGTTTGGGTCTTGATTGAAAAAGGATTGCTTTGGGCGGTCGAGCGCGCAAGTAGGCGGGCAGACGGAACGACAAGGTCTATAAAGCTCTGGCCGATCGTAGTTCGATTCTTCACTATCGTGTTTTGGATATGGACGACTGTCGGGATTGGCTCGATTCTCGGAATGTCCGTTCCTACAGTGATGGCAATTCCTTCCGTAATCGGCGAATCCGCGGGAAACGGCGTCGCCACGGATCAGATGCGAGATTTTGACCGTGGATGCTGGGTGTCTGAAGCGCGATGTCAGATAGTAATCAAAAGCGGAAAGGAAGTTGTGCGTGGTTACATCGTTGCACAGTCAGCGACACACGTTGCGCTCTACTACGACCGTAATACCGTACAAATGCCTCTTGATGGCGCAGAAATCACGACAGTCGAGCGACCGAATTTCGATCAGGCTCTACCCCGTTGAGCCGGCCTGCTTGGCCAATAACTTTGCCCCGCCACGAGCGGGGCTTTTCATTTCTAGAGAGCGATATGGCGAAAGACGCACAGCAAGGCGGGGAATCGAATCGCAATCGCGGTTCGTCTGCTCTTGTAGGTAGGAAGCTGGCGAAAAAGCCTCTTCAGTTCTTCACGGCTCAACGCCCGAGCATTCTCCGTCGGAGGTTCAGGACCGAGCCACGCAGCACCGATGCGGGATCTGTATCGGCTCGCAGCGTGATCACCGCATACTGGAACACGTTGGACACGTACTGGCGCAGTTTGATCGCTACGGAAGGGGAGCCGCGCTCTTCAACCCGCCGCATCAAAGCAAGCACGTCATGAGCGGTAACTGACCGCATGGGGCGGCTCCCGATGTACGGGTACGCATCGGCTTCGAGCATGCGCAGAATCTCGCCAAAGTGCCGCTCGGTCCAAGTCTTCCGCTTCTTCCCCAGCCACTCGTCGCTGACTGCGCGAAAAGTTGCTTTGCCTTCGTTGATACGCGCCGACAGCACTTCCTGCCGCGCATGTGACGGATGCCAGTCCCTTCTTGACGAGTTCACGGGCGTCGTCACGCGCTGCGTGCGTCTTGAAGGCTGATCGTCGGATATTCGCCGATCGCGAAGAGATTCTCCTTTCCGGCAATTCGGTACTTGTATCGCCAGAGTTTGGAGCCGGACGGCTTTACTAACAGATACAGTCCATTGCCATCGGTAAGTTTGGTAGGCTTGTCGCCTGCCTTCGCTTGTCGGATCTTGATGTCGGTAAGTGGCGCGGTGAAAAAGGGGGTATCGTCTCGGGACGGTCGAAATGGTACCCCCTTATACCCCCTTTTTTTGTCAGCTGGACACGATTTCCGGCGAACGTAAGCGAACAGTGGAAAGGCATAAAGCGGCCGACTGGCAAGGGTTTGCGGCAAATTTTCGAACGAGCACGAACAGGAGCAACCGAAGTGATCAGACATATCGTGATGTGGAAGTTGAAGGAATCGGCCGAAGGCGCGACGCGTGCGCAGAACGCGCTGAAGCTGAAGGAAAAGCTCGAAGGCTGCCGCGACCTCGTGCCGGGCACCCTGCAGATCGACGTCGGCGTGGCGACGCCCGGCCTCGATGCGACCGCCGACATCGTGCTCGTCTCCGATTTCGCCGACAAGGCCGCGCTCGACGCGTACCAGGTGCATCCGGTTCACCAGGAAGTGAAGAAATTCGTCGTCGCGGTGGCCGAATCGCGCGAATGTGTCGACTACATCGTCGACAACGCACGATGAGCGACGCGGCAACCCCGACGGAAGGCCCGTCGATCGAAAGCCCGTTCGTCGATCTGCTCGGCGTGCAACTGGTGTCCGCGAAGGATGGCGCGAGCGAGATCGTGCTGCCGCTCGAGGAGCGGCACATGAACACGTGGAGCATCGCGCACGGCGGCGTGACGATGACGCTCGCCGATATCGCGCTCGCGATGGCGGCGCGCAGCCTGACCGACGACGGCGTCGGCGTCGTCACGGTCGAGATGAAGGTGAACTTCATGCAGCCGGGGCGCGGCGAACTGCGCGCTTACGGGCGCGTGATGCACCGCTCGACGACGATGGCCTACTGCGAAGGCGAAGTGCGCGACAGCGACGGCAATTTCGTTGCGAAGGCGCTCGGTACGTTCAAGTACATGCGGCGGCTCGCGGTCGGCCGCGACATCAAGCGGCAACGTTCGCGCACCGCGCCGGACGCCCAGCCGGGCCCGAGCGACGCGTAAACGCACCGGCCATGCACGGCCCTGCCTCTTCGATGAGGCAGGGCCGTTTTGTTTGGCAGCACGGGATGGCGGCACACGGCGCGGCGCGTACGCCGGTCCGGCCGCCGCGTGGCATCATGTCACGCTTGTCCGCTTTGTCCGTTCACGGCGCCACGCCGGCGCCGTCCATACCGATGCCGCTGAATCCGAAGATCGCCCAGGTGCTCGACATGATCGAGCGCGCGAAACGTCCGTCGTATCACCATCAGACGCCGCAGCAGGCGCGCGCCGCGTACGAGAAGAGCGCGCCGATCCTCGACGTCGCGCCGGCGCCGATGCATTCGGTGGAGGCGTGCGTCGTGCCGACGCGCGACGGCCGCACGATCGGTGCGCGGCTGTATTTACCGGTCGCGCCGAGCCTGGCGGAACCGCTGCCCGCGCTCGTGTACTACCACGGCGGCGGCTTCACGGTCGGCAGCGTCGACACGCACGATGCGCTGTGCCGGATGTTCGCGCACGATGCGCAATGCGCGGTGCTGTCGGTCGGCTACCGGCTCGCGCCCGAGCACCAATTTCCGACCGCGGTGAACGATGCGGACGACGCGTTGCAATGGCTGCATCGCGAGGCCGCCGCATTCGGCATCGACGCCGCGCGGCTGGCGGTCGGCGGCGACAGTGCGGGCGGGACGCTCGCGACGGTCTGCGCGGTGCTCGCGCGCGACGCGGGCATTCGCCTTGCGCTGCAGATGCTGATCTATCCGGGCGTGACGGGCTACCAGGACACCGAATCGCACGCGCGGCTCGCCAACGGCTACCTGCTGACGCAGGACACGATCCAGTGGTTCTTCGCGCAATACGTGCGCGATCGGGCGGATCGCGACGACTGGCGGTTCGCGCCGCTCGACGGCACGCGCGATGCACCGTCGTTCGCGGGCGTTGCGCCGGCGTGGATCGCGACGGCCGAATACGATCCGCTGAGCGACGAGGGCGCCGCGTACGCGGACAAGTTGCGTGCGGCCGGCAACGCGGTCACGCTGGTCCGCTATCCGGGGATGATCCACGAATTCTTCAAGATGGGCGGCTACGTGCCGGAGGTGCGGGCCGCGCATGCCGATGCGGTCGCGGCGCTGAAGGCTGCATTCGACGAGGTTTGACGGCGGGCGGCCGAAGGCCGCACGCCGTGGGAGGGACTGCGATGACGAACGGCGTGGGCGGAGTGGAAACGGGCGACTGGACGGTACTGGGCGGCGACGCAGCCAGGATCCGCGACGCGGTATTCGTGCGCGAGCAGCAGATTCCGCCGGAATGGGCGCTCGACGACGACGATCCGCTGTCGCTGCATGCGGTCGCGTACCGGACCGACGCGGCGACCGGGTTGCGCCGCGCGGTCGCGACGGGGCGGTTGCTGCCGTCCGGCACGATCGGCCGCGTCGCGGTACTGGCCGACATGCGCGGGCAGGGCGTCGGGTCCGCCGTGCTGAATGCGCTGCTGGATGCCGCGCGGCGCCGCGGCCAAGCCGTCGTGCGGCTGTACGCGCAGGATTCGGCGGTGTCGTTCTATCTGCGGCACGGCTTCGCGGCGGTCGGCGAACCGTTCGTCGAAGCCGGCGTGCCGCACGTCGAGATGGCGCGCGCGCCGTAGCGCGCAACGCGTGCGTTCAGCGCGGCCGCGTCGCGTCGATATCGAACGTGAACGCGCGCTCGAACGCGCCCGGCCGGACGGTGCGGTGCGAGCCGTCGTCGTCGCTGCGCTCCTTGACCTCCACCGTCAGCCGCACGCCTTCCTTCATCGTTACGCGCAGCGCGGTGGTGCCGCGTGTGCCGTATTCGGGCGTCTCGATGAAGGCGGCCGACAGCGCGCGCTCGCGCTCGATCGGAATGCCCGTGTGCGGCAGCGCGTCGTCGTCCGCGACGTGCGGGTCGCGCATCAGCGCGATCAGTTCGTCGAGCGACGGGGTCGGATTGTCGGTGAGCAGCGTGCCGAGCTCCGCGCGCTTGCGCACCACTTTGGGCCAGGGCGTGTCGAGCCGCGCATTCGACAGCGCATGCACGCCCGGCGCGATCGCGACGGGTGCGGCGACACGGCTTTCGCCCTCGGGCGCGCGGTTGCAGAACCACGCGAGTTCGCGCCGGCGCCAGTCGCCGACGAGCAGGTTGAAGCCGTTGTACACGGCTGCATGCTCGGCCAGTTGCGCGAGATAGTCGAGCGGTGCGACCGATGGTCCGCCGAGAAAGTCGGATACCAGCTTGCCGCGGGTCGGCGCGCCCGCGCGGATGTCGAACGGCGCGCGGTAGTTGGTCAGCGCGGCGAAGCGGCCGTCGCGCGATACGCCGAGCCACGTGCCGCCGGCTTCGAGATCGCGGCCGGCCAGTACGCCCGGCACGTCCTCCCACCACGAGAGCGGCGCGCTGGTCCGGCGGAAGAACTCGTCGCGATTGGCGGCGAGGGTAAAGACGGGACCGGCGGCGGCATCAGGCTGCCAGTCGAAGGCAATCAGACACATCGGGCGAATCTCTCGCAGGAAACATCGGGCGCCGGCTGCGACTCGCGAGCCGGCGCGCGAACGGGTTGTCAGTGCATCACGCTTCGGTCGGCCACGCGTACGGCAGCGCGTCGAACGCGAGCGCCGGGCCGTCGGCCGAACCGAGGTGCACCGTGCCGCTGTCGAGCGCGGCGAGCTTGATCTCGACCAGCGCGTCGACGCCGCCCGCCGGCGCGGCCGCCGCGTTGACGATCATCCCGCACGGCTGGCCCGGGTCGTCGCTGTGGAACAGCTCGACGCCGGCATGCACGGTATCGGTCTCGCCGGCGACGTGCGCGAGCGCGGTGCGGCGCTTGATCGTGCCGCGGTACTGGCTGCGCGCCACCACTTCCTGGCCCGGGTAGCACCCTTTCCTGAAGTTAACGGCGCCGATCACGTCGAAGTTGACCATTTGCGGTACGAACTGTTCGACGGCCGGCTGCGTGATGCGCGGCTCGCCCGCGCGCACGTCGAGCCAGTCCCACACGGCAGGCGACACGACCGGCAGCGTGCCGGCGAGCGCGGCGAGGCGCGCGTCGACCTCGGCGCGCGGGCCGATCCACAGATAGCGCTTGCGGCCGGCTGCATCCGGCACGCGGATCAGCGTGCCGGCCGGGCCGTCGACCTTCACGTGCACGCCATCGGGCAGCGCATCGAAGATGCCCGACAGCGCGTCGCGCACGTCGCCAGCGAAACCGGCCACCGCGAGCGTGTCGCTCGCATCCGTCAGCTTCGCCTTCGCGCGCAGCACGAACATCGACAGCCGCTTCTGCACGGCAGGCTGCACGTCCTTCGACACGAGCAGGCGCACACCGTGGCCGGCGCGCCACGTGAGGAACGACGCGAGCAGGCGGCCCTTCGGCGAGCAGTACCCGGACAGCCGCGCGCTGCCGGCATCGAGATGTTCGAT
The DNA here is from genome assembly GCF_024730645.1 of Burkholderia sp. EMB26. Classification (NCBI taxonomy): domain Bacteria; kingdom Pseudomonadati; phylum Pseudomonadota; class Betaproteobacteria; order Burkholderiales; family Burkholderiaceae; genus Burkholderia; species Burkholderia sp. EMB26. The sequence continues at coordinate 2,120,033 of NZ_CP078070.1, read as the reverse complement.
GTCGTTGGTGAGCTGGCTGTGCAGGAACGTCGCGGCGTCGTCGCCGGCCACGTCGATCACGCCGAACTGCGGCAGCGGCATGCAGGCGCCCGGCGCATCGAAATCGGCGGCGGACGGGCGGGGGAAAACGGGGAGCGAGGCAGATGCGGCCTGGGCAGCCGGTGAAGCGAACGGTGTGCTCATGGAATGAGGGAACAGTCAACCCTGACTTTGACGAAGGCGAGCAAGTATTATATGGGTCTTACCTGAGTCACGTTTCCATGTCCCTACTGAAGAAATGCGCCGCGACGATCGTGGCGCTGGCCGTCGTTGTGGCCGCTGCCGGCGCGGGCGGCGGGTATTACTGGGCGACCCGGCCGCTGTTGCTGGGCTCGGCATCGCTCGACGTCACGATCAAGCCGCGCAGCAGCGTGAAGAGCGTCGCGCTGCAGCTCAAGCGCGGCGGCGTGCCGGTCGAGCCGTTCGCCTTCGTCGCGATGACGCGCGTGCTCGGGCTGTCGAGCCGGCTCAAATCGGGCAATTACGAATTCAAGACCGGCATCACGCCGTACGACGTGCTGCAGAAGATCGCGCGCGGCGACGTGAACGAATACGTCGCGACGGTCATCGAGGGCTGGACCTTCAAGCGGATGCGCGCGGAGCTCGACGCGAACCCCGATCTGGCGCACGCGACGGCCGGCATGAGCGACGCCGAGCTGCTGCGCGCGATCGGCGCGCCGGACGGCGTGGTGCAGCGCGGCAGCGGCGAGGGGCTGTTCTTCCCCGATACCTACCTGTTCGACAAGGGCACGAGCGACCTGAACATCTACCGGCGCGCCTATCGCCTGATGCAGACGCGCATCGACGAGGCATGGGCCGCGCGCACGCCGGGGCTGCCGTACAAGACGCCTTACGAGATGCTGACGATCGCGTCGATCGTCGAGAAAGAAACCGGCCACGCGGCCGACCGCGCGTTCGTCGCGGCCGTGTTCGCGAACCGGCTGCGCATCGGCATGCCGCTGCAGACCGATCCGTCCGTGATCTACGGGCTCGGCGACGCGTACGACGGCCGGCTGCGCAAGCGCGACCTGCAGGCCGACACTCCTTACAATACCTACACCCGACGCGGGCTGCCGCCCACGCCGATCGCGTTGCCGGGCGTCGCCGCACTGCAGGCGGCGATCAATCCGGCCCCGACGAGCGCGCTCTATTTCGTCGCGAAGGGCGACGGCACGAGCGTGTTCTCGGACACGCTCGGCGACCACAACAAGGCCGTGGACAAATACATACGAGGTCAATAATGGCGAGCGGTAAATTCATCACGTTCGAGGGCATCGACGGGGCGGGCAAGACCACCCACCTGGCATGGTTCTGCGAACGCCTTCAGGGCCGGCTGGCTGCGGCCGGCCGGCAGGTCGTCGTGACCCGCGAGCCGGGCGGCACGCAGCTCGGCGAGAAACTGCGCGAGATCCTGCTGAACCAGCCGATGGATCTCGAGACGGAAGCGCTGCTGATGTTCGCCGCGCGGCGCGAGCACCTCGCGCTCGTGATCGAGCCGGCGCTCGCGCGCGGCGACTGGGTCGTGTCCGACCGCTTCACCGACGCGACCTTCGCGTACCAGGGCGGCGGCCGCGGGCTGCCGCGCGACAAGCTCGAGACGCTCGAGCGCTGGGTGCAGGGCGGTTTCCAGCCCGACCTCACGGTGCTGTTCGACGTCGCGCCGCAGGTCGCGAGCGAGCGTCGCGGGGCCGCGCGCATGCCGGACAAGTTCGAAAGCGAGTCCGACGCGTTCTTCTCGCGTACGCGTGCCGAATACCTGCGGCGCGCGGAAGAGGCGCCGCACCGCTTCGCGATCGTCGATGCGACGCGATCGATTCCCGAGATTCGCCAGCAGCTCGAACGCGTGCTCGCCGCGCTGTAACCCGCAAGGACGCACCCCATGATCTATCCGTGGCAAACCGACGACTGGAACCGCCTGCAGCAACTGCGCGCGCAATGGCCGCATGCGTTGCTGCTGCACGGTCAGGCCGGGATCGGCAAGCTGCAGTTCGCGCAGCATCTCGCGCAGGGTTTCCTGTGCGAATCGCCGCAGCCGAACGGCGAGCCGTGCGGCGCCTGCGCCGCCTGCAACTGGTTCTCGCAGGGCAACCACCCGGACTACCGGATCGTGCTGCCCGAGGCGCTGGCGGGCGAGGCGCCGGGCGCCGCGGACGACGCGAAGCCGGCCGACGCGGACGAAGGCGGCAAGAAGACCCGGGCACCGAGCAAGGAAATCAAGATCGAGCAGGTGCGCGCGCTGCTCGACTTCTGCGGGGTCGGCTCGCACCGCGGCGGCGCGCGCGTCGTCGTGCTGTATCCGGCGGAAGCGCTCAACGTCGCCGCGTCGAACGCGCTGCTGAAAACGCTGGAGGAGCCGCCGCCCGGCGTCGTGTTCCTGCTCGTGTCGGCGCGCATCGACCGCCTGTTGCCGACCATCATCAGCCGCTGCCGCCAGTGGCCGATGACCGTGCCGGCACCGGAGGCCGCCGCCGCGTGGCTGGCGGCGCAGGGCGTCGACCAGGCCAGCGCGCTGCTCGCGGAAGCCGGCGGCGCGCCGCTCGCCGCGCTGGCGCTCGCGAGCGACGAGAATCGTCCGCTGCGCGACTACACGTTGGGGCAACTGGCCGCCGGGGCGGCCTGCGACCCGTTCGCGTGCGGCGAGACGCTGCAGAAGCTGCCGGTGCCGCTGGTGCTCGGCTGGCTGCAACGCTGGCTGTACGATGTGCTCGCGCAGCGGATGGCCGGCGCGCCGCGCTACTTCCCGATGCACGCGGCGGCCCTGGCGCGCTGCGCGGAAGCGGTCGACGCGAACGCATTCGCCCGCTTCATGAAAGCCGTGACGCGGCAGCGGACCGTCGAGAACCATCCGCTCAACGCGCGGCTCGTATTCGAGGAATTGTTTCTCGGCTATCGGGAAATGTTTGCTTGATCCGGCATTGTTTCCGATGGGTTGCGAAACGATGAACGGATCACGCGACGGCGCGACCGTGGCCGGCCGGCCCGCCCACGTCGCCCGCTGCCGCATGCCGGCGGGCGCATGAGCGTCCGTCTCACGTATTCAGGAAACACGATGTTCGTCGACTCTCACTGCCACATCAATTTCAAGGGCCTGGCCGACCGCCTGCCGGCCGTTCTCGAGAACATGCGCGAGCACGACGTCACCCACGCGCTGTGCGTGTCGGTCGATTTGGAGACGCTGCCCGACGTGCTCGCGATCGCCGAAGCGCACGACAACGTGTACGCGTCGGTCGGCGTGCATCCCGATCACGAGGACATGCGCGAGCCGACGCTCGCGGAGCTCGTCGAGCTGGCCGCGCACCCGAAGGTCGTCGCGATCGGCGAAACCGGCCTCGACTATTACCGTCTCGAAGGCCGCTCGATCGCCGACATGGAATGGCAGCGCGACCGCTTTCGCACGCACATCCGCGCGGCGACCGCGACGATGAAGCCGCTGATCATCCATACGCGTTCGTCGTCGGAAGACACGCTGCGGATCATGGCCGAGGAGCGCGCGGACGTGCCGGGCGGCGTGATGCACTGCTTCACCGAGCCGTGGCCGGTCGCCGAGCAGGCGCTCGCGCAGAACTTCCATATCTCGCTGTCGGGCATCGTCACGTTCAAGAACGCGACCGACGTGCAGGACGTCGCGCGGCGCGTGCCGCTCGACCGGCTGCTGATCGAGACCGACTCGCCGTACCTCGCGCCGGTGCCGTATCGCGGCAAGCCGAATGAACCTGCGTACGTCAGCCATGTCGGACGCTTTATCGCATCCGAGCGCGGGATCGCCGTCGAGGCGCTCGCGGATGCGACGACGCAGAACTTTTTCCGGCTGTTCAGGATCGCCCGCTAACGACGGGCGCGCAGCCGACAACCCAGGGAAGGAGCCCACAACAATGACGAAGCCGACCAACCATCTGCCCAAACGCGCACTCGTTGCGGCCGCATTCGTCGCGAGCGGGCTGTTCGCCGCCGCCGGCGCGCATGCCGAGTCGCTCGACGCGATCGTCAAGGCCGTCAAGTTCGACGACATCGCCGATATCGGCAAGCAGCTCAAGAGCGGCAAGCTCGATCCGAACACGCTCGCGCCGAACGGCGACCCGATCCTCGTGATCGCCGCGCGCGAGAAGTCCGACAAGGTCGCGGCCGCGATCGCGACGACGCCGAACGTCGATCTCGAAAAGGAAGACAAGGCCGGCGAAAACGCGCTGATGCTCGCGTCGCTGAACGGCGACCTCGGCCTCGTCAAGCTGCTGATCGACAAGGGCGCGGAAGTCAGCAAGAAGGGCTGGGCGCCGCTGCACTACGCGGCGACCAACGGCCAGGACGCGGTCGTCAAGGTGCTGCTCGACCACGACGCGTACATCGATACCGCATCGCCGAACGGCACGACGCCGCTGATGATGGCCGCGCGCGGCAACCATGCGTCGACGGTCACGCTGCTGCTCGACCAGGGCGCCGATCCGCAGGTGAAGAACCAGCTCGGCATCACCGCGCTCGAGTTCGCGAAGCACTACAACGCGCCGGACGCGATCGAGATCCTGAGCAAGCGGACGACGCGTATCGGTGCGTCGACGCCGGCAGATGCACAAAAGAGTGCAAAATAACGGTTTTTGGTGCGGCGCCGCCTGTCCGCCCGGCCGGCTTCCGGCCGCGGCAGGGCAGCCGGCGCCGCACCGGCCAACGCAGCAGGCGGTCACCGGCCGCATTGACATAAGGAACACCATGTTGCGCGCAATGTTTTGTGCCGCGGCGTTTGCCGTGCCGTTGTCGGCGGCGGCTTTCACGGGCGCGGATCTCGACCGGCTGTGCGCGAAGACGGACGTCAAGTCGCGGGCGTCGTGCGCGGCCTATATCGAAGGCGCCGCCGACGGCGTCTACAACACGATCGATGCGATCGGCGGCACCACGGGGCCGCGCGTCGGCCAGTACTTCTGCCTGCCGCCCGACATCCGGGCGCAACAGATGACGGACGCGGTGCGCAAGTACATCGCCGAAAATCCGAAGCTGGCCGACTACAACGCGAGCACCGCGGTGTCGCTCGGTCTCGGCAAGGCGTTTCCCTGCAGGAGCGGCAACTGATCTGACGCCGTGTCCGGGCGCGTGCGTGGCCCGGACGTCGCCGACGCATCCAGGACGAAGCCTGCGCGCTTCATCACTCGAGGGCGCCGATGATTTCAATCGAGGAACTGCAGCGCATCGCCGATGCGCCGTTGCATTCGTGGCTCGGCACGCTGGTCGTGTCGGTCATCGTGATACTGGTCGTCACGGTCGTGCACCGCCTCGGCGCACGCATCGTCAAGCGCATCGCGCAGCCGTATCCGCTGATGAGCGCGATCCTGCGCTACATCGACAAGCCGTCGCTCGTCGTGCTGGCGTTGCTGGCGCTCGAATTCGTGTGGGTCCAGGCCGACGACGGCATGTCGTTCGTGCGCGGCATGCGCACCGCGGCGGCGGTCGGCTCGATCGTGTCGCTCACGTGGCTGCTGGTGCGGCTCGCGGCCGGCGTCGGCGACGCGATCATCCAGGCCCATCCGATCGATACGGCCGACAACCTCCACGCGCGACGCGTCCATACGCAGGCCAAGGTGCTCGTACGGACCGTGATGGTGCTGATCGTGATCATCGGTACCGGCGCCGCGCTGATGACGTTTCCGAACGTGCGCCAGATCGGCGCGAGCCTGCTGGCATCGGCCGGTGTCGCGGGGCTGGTCGCCGGTATCGCCGCGCGGCCGGTGCTGGGCAACCTGATTGCCGGGTTGCAGATCGCGCTCACGCAGCCGATCCGGCTCGACGACGTGGTCGTGATCCAGGGCGAGTGGGGGCGCATCGAGGAAATCACCGGTTCGTTCGTGTCGGTGCGGCTGTGGGACCAGCGGCGCCTCGTCGTGCCGCTGCAGTGGATCATCGAGAACCCGTTCACGAACTGGACGCGCAGCAGCGCGGAGATCATCGGCACGGTCTACCTGTCGGTCGATTACCGTACGCCGCTCGCGCCGCTGCGCGAGGAGCTCGCGCGGCTCGTCCACGCGGCGCCGGAATGGGACGGCCGCGTGCAGGTGCTGCAGGTGACCGACGCGACGGAGCGCACGATGCAGTTGCGCGCGCTCGTCAGCGCGGCCGATTCGTCGTCGTGCTGGGACCTGCGCTGCCGCGTGCGCGAAGGATTGATCGCCTATCTGCAGGACCGTTATCCGCAATGCCTGCCGCGCAGCCGGATGGAGCTGTATCCGCACGAATCCGCGCCCGATGCGCCGAATCCCGAGCGGCCGCACGCGCGGTCGCCTGCGGCCAGCACGGCGGCCAACACCGCGGCCGATCCGCAGGCCGTCGACGGCCGCTGAACGCGGCCCGGCGCCTGCCTGCCATTCCCCGTCGCCCAATTCCATGACCGCGCTGAAGACGCTCGCCATCGCCAATTACCGCTCGCTGCGCGAGCTGATCGTGCCGCTCGCGGCGCTCAACGTCGTCACGGGGCCGAACGGCAGCGGCAAGTCGAGCGTGTACCGCGCGCTGCGGCTGCTCGCCGACACCGCGCAGGGCCGCGTGATCCCGTCGCTCGCCCGCGAGGGTGGCTTGCCGTCGACGTTGTGGGCCGGCCCCGAGCGTTTCTCGCGCGCGATGCTGGCCGGCGACGTGCCGGTGACGGGCACGGTGCGCAAGGGCCCGGTGAGCCTGAAGCTCGGCTTTGCGTGCGACGATTTCGGCTACTCGATCGATCTGGGCCTGCCGCTGCCGAGCAGTTCGCAGTTTGCGCTCGATCCGGTGGTCAAGCGCGAATGCGTCTGGGGCGGCGCGTTGCTGCGCCCGTCCACGCTGCTGGTCGACCGGCAGGGCGCGCAGATCCGCGTGCGTACCGCATCGGGCGACTGGCAGACGATTCCGCAGCCGGTCGCGAGCTTCGACAGCATGATGACCGAGTTCGCCGATCCGACCGGCGCGCCCGAGATGATCGCGGTACGCGAACGGATCCGCTCGTGGCGCTTTTACGACCATTTCCGGACCGATGCGCAGGCGCCGGCGCGCCAGTCGCACATCGGCACCCATACGCCGGTGCTCGCGGACGACGGGGCCGACCTCGCCGCCGCGCTGCAGACGATCCGCGAAATCGGCGACGCGGCGGCGCTCGACGCGGCGATCGACGACGCGTTTCCCGGCGCGTCGGTGGAGATCGACAACCCGGGCGGCCGTGGCCGCTTCGACGTGCTGATGCGCCAGCCGGGGCTGCTGCGGCCGCTGGCGGCGGCCGAGCTGTCCGACGGCACGCTGCGCTACCTGCTGCTCGCGGCCGCGCTGCTGACGCCTCGGCCGCCGGCGCTGATGGTGCTGAACGAACCGGAGACGAGCCTGCATCCCGATCTGCTGCCGGCGCTCGGCCGCCTGATCGCGCAGGCCGCCCGGCGCTCGCAGGTGCTGGTCGTGTCGCACGCGGCGCGGCTCATCGCGACGCTCGAGCGCGAGGCGGGCTGCGAATCGCTGGTGCTCGACAAGCAGCTCGGCGCGACCGCGCTCGTCGATGCCGACTCGCGCCACCTGCCGGCATGGAAGTGGCCGTCGCGTTGACGGCCTGATCGCGATCGTTGGCATGTGTTCGACGCCCGGCCGCGCCGAATCCGCGCCAGCCGGCCCCGAGCGACGCGGCGAGCCCGATCGGTCGAATGTATCCGGTCTGTAACAACGCCCAAAAAATGCAAGACCTGCGGTTCCGCTCATCGGGATCGCGAATAATAATGAGATATCCGGCTGGCGCCATGCCGGCCGGCGCGGCATGGACGCAGGGCGGGGCGCGCGCAAGCGCGGACTCCGCCGGCCGTACCGCAACGGACAGGACACAGGAGACGTGGACCATGAGAATTGCCCAGATCGCCCCGCTGACCGAATCCGTGCCGCCGAAGCTGTACGGCGGCACGGAGCGCGTCGTGTCCTACATCACCGAGGCGCTCGTCGACCTCGGCCACGACGTGACGCTGTTCGCGAGCGGCGATTCGACGACGCGGGCGAAGCTCGAGCCCGTGTGGCCGCGCGCGCTGCGGCTCGATTCGTCGATCCGCGACCGGGTCGCGCCGCACATGCTGCTGATGGAGACGGTCGCGCGCCGCGCGAAGGATTTCGACGTGCTCCATTTCCACATGGACTACTACTCGTTCTCGGTCTTCAACCGGCAGGAAACGCCTTACGTGACGACGCTGCACGGCCGGCTCGACCTGCCCGAGCAGCAACCGGTGTTCGACACGTTCAACACGGCGCCGGTGATCTCGATTTCCAATTCGCAGCGCCAGCCGTTGCCGCAGGCGAAATGGCTGACGACCGTCTATCACGGGCTGCCCGATACGCTGTACATGCCGCAGCCCGTCGAGCCGCGCTATCTCGCGTTCCTCGGCCGTATCTCGCCGGAAAAACGCGTCGATACCGCGATCCGCATCGCCCGCCAGTGCGGGTTGCCGATCCGGATCGCCGCGAAGATCGACGCGGCCGACCAGGAATACTTCGACCGCGAGATCAAGCCGCTCTTCGCGTTGCCGCACGTCGAATACATCGGCGAGATCGCCGATCACGAGAAGGCCGAATTCCTGTCGGGTGCGCATGCGCTGCTGTTTCCGATCGACTGGCCGGAGCCGTTCGGCCTGGTGATGATCGAGGCGATGTCGTGCGGCACGCCGGTGATCGCGTTCAACCGCGGCGCGGTGCCCGAAGTGGTGGACGAGGGCGTGTCGGGTTTCATCGTCGAGGACGAAATCAGCGCAGTGGCCGCCGTGAACCGGCTGCACCTGCTGCCGCGTGCGCGCGTGCGGCAGCGTTTCGAGGAGCGCTTCACGTCGCGCCGGATGGCGCAGCAGTACGTCGACGTGTACCAGTCGGTGATCCGCGCGCAGAAGCGCTCGCGCTTCAAGGTGATCGATTCGACGACCTGAGCGGCCTGAACGGCCCGAGCAGTCCGACCGACCCGGCGCCGCGCCGGCGGATAAAAAAACGGCGATGCCCGCAAGGACATCGCCGTTTGCGCATGACCCGCGCGCGGCACGCGCGGGCAGTGCGTCAACGTCAGATCTTGAGCTTGGTGACCTTGGTGCCGTTGATCGACACGTCGCCCATCAGGCCGGCGTTGGTCAGCACGACGACCTGGATCGGCGCGGTAGCCGTGTTGGAGTCGACCGCGCCGTTCGCGCCCATCTTCACGAGCGCGACCGATGCGCCGGCGCCGGCTGCCCAGCCGTCCGAGCCGCGGAATTCGTCGAGCGCCTGCTGCGTCATGAACAGGAACACGATCGCCTTCGACTGCGCGCCGGCCTGCAGGCCGACCGACAGCGACGACGTGTTGTAGTAGCCGACCGTGCTGCCGCCGACGCGCAGCGCGCCATTGCCGGACTGGCCGCCGACGATGAAGCCGGCCTGGATCACTTCGGGGAACACCAGCACGCCGCGCGATTTCGCGACGAGCTCGCGCGAGCCCTTGACCGTGGAGTACATGCGCGACAGCGTCGCGTCGACGCTCGCGTCGATCGACTGACGCTTCGACGCGTTGGTCGCGGCGTTGTCCGGCTTGTCCGGGGTGGTGGTGCAACCGGTGAGCGCGAGGCTACCGACGATGAGCGCAGCGGCGGCTTTCAGCACAAGATTCCGTTTTTGCATCGTTGTTCTCCATCGGATGATGTTCGGAGTGAGTCTCGCTCAGGGAGCGGATCACGTCGGCAGTTATATCACAGCGGATTACGGCCTCTTTTCGTTGCCACGTGAAAAAGCGTCAAATCGCGCGAGGGTGTCGCGGCGCGCCAACGGACGGAGTGGCGCCCGAGCGCCAGGCGCGCTTCGCGCTGGGGCGGCATGCGGGGAACGCAGTGGTCGAGCGGGGGGCGGCGGCGCCCGCGGCGCGTGTCGGGGTCAGTGCGTGACAGGCGGAACGGGCGGCTTGATCGGCGGGCGGCGCAGCGCGCGGCGGATCAGCGCGATCACGACGCCGCAGGCGAACAGGAACGCGGCCGGGACGACCCAGTAGCCGACGAACGCATGCCACAGGTAGCCGGCGAGCGTATTGCGGCGCACCACGTATTCGTCGCGGGCCGCCTGCTGGCGCGGCGCGTTGGCGGCGAGCACGTCGGCCGGGCAGCCGGCCGCGCGCGCGTCGTCAGGATCCCCGTGGCACTTCGCGGCGGCGCCGGCGGCCTGCTGCGCATCGGTGAGCTGCCAGGTGGTCAGCGCGAGCTGCAGGTCCGCCTTGTTGTAGGCCATTTCCTCGCGGATCTCGCGCACGGCGATGATCGCGACGGGCACCGCCCAGAACACGATCACGATCAGCCAGCGGCGGAACCAGCGGTGTTGTCTCCATGCCATCCAAAGCCTCCGTTTGACGCGCGTGCGCGTCCGTCTCGAGGGCGGCCCGATGGCGCTTCTTGGTCTTGGGTGGGCCGCGTTGCAGCCATCATAGAAGAAAACGCGGCGAATTGCCGCACCATGTGGCGGCGTCGTGACGGCGGGCCGGAAAAACGGGGCGGGAAAGGCCGAATGGCGCACGTCGATGCGCGTGCAACGAAAACGAAAATGCCGCGCCCGCCGAAGCGGGGCGCGGCATTCGGGACGGGAGCGCCGGGACTCAGGCGGCCGGCTGGTTGCTCAGGCAGCTCTTCATGAACGCCTTGCGATCGTCACCCTTCTTGCCGGTGGCCTGCGTGTTGCATGCCTTCATCTTCTCCTGCTGCGTCATTGCCTTTGCGGGCTTCGCCGACAGGCAGTCCTTCATGAACGCCTTGCGTTCGTCGCCCGTCTTGCCGGCTGCCTGCGTGTTACAGGCCTTCATCTTGTCCTGCTGGCTGTTCGCCGCGAATGCGGGGGAAGCCAGCATGCCGCCGAGAAGCACTGCGGCTACGAGCGATTGGATTTTCATTTCGACACTCCCATGGGGTGAATTGCGCGTGATCGACGCCGTCACGACGCACGACGCGATGAGGACAGGGCCACATCGCACCACGCGTTCCGATTATGGCAAATCAATGTGAAAACACCAAAACGGCACTTCCTATAACGTTGCGGACGCCACGGCCGTTGACGGCGCGTGCGGCGCGGGGATCGGGACAAACCATGACGCGCGCCGGCAACGGCCGGCTGCCGCGCCGGAACCCGCCGGCTCGCGGCCGCGAGCCATTACAATCGCGGCCATGAATACACCGAACACCGCATCCCCTTCGTCCGCGCCGGCGCTGCCGCGCATCGCCGTCCTCGCCACCGGCGGCACGATCGCCGGCGCCGCGCCCGACGCGGCCAGCACGGCCGGCTACCAGGCCGGCGCGCTCGGCGTCAGTTTCCTGGTCGACGCCGTGCCGGCGCTCGCGTCCGTCGCGCGCATCGACGCGGAGCAGGTCGCCAGCATCGACAGCAAGGATCTCGCGCTGCCGCTGTGGAACACGCTCGCCGCGCGGATCGACGCGCTGATGGCCGACCCGGCGATCGACGGCATCGTGATCACCCACGGCACCGATACGCTCGAGGAGACCGCGTATGCGCTGCATCTGGTCGTGAAAGGCGACAAGCCGGTCGTGCTGACGGCCGCGATGCGGCCGGCAACCGCGCTGTCGTCCGACGGCCCGCTGAACCTGCTGAACGCGGTGACGGTGGCCGCCCATCCGGCCGCGCGCGGGCAGGGCGTGCTGGTCGCGTTCAACAACCGGATCCACGGCGCGCGCGATGTCGTCAAGACGAGCACTTATGCGGTCGACGCGTTCCAGTCGCCGGAGCTCGGTGCGCTCGGCTGGGTGCAGGACGGCCGCGTCGAATTCGCGCGCCGCGTCACGCGTACCCGCGACACGCAACTGGCGATCGCGGCGAGCTGGCCGCTGGTCGAAGTCGTCGCGAGCTATGCGGGCGTGACGCGCACGGCCGTCGACGCGCTCGTCGCGGCCGGCGTGCGCGGCCTCGTCGTCGCGGGTACCGGCAATGGCTCGATCCATGCGACGCTGCAGGCGGCGCTCGCCGATGCGGTGAACGCGGGCGTGGCGGTGGTCCGCGCGTCGCGCGTGGGTTCGGGGCACGTGATGCGCAACGGCGCCGCGAGCGACGATGCGCTCGGTTTCGTGAGCGCGGGCTCGCTGCACCCGTTCAAGGCGCGCGTGCTGCTGATGCTCGCGCTCGCGAACGGCATCCACGATCGCGACGCCCTGCAGCGCGCGTTCGATACGCTGTGACCGACGGTCGCCGCGCGGACGTCGTGCAGCGTGCATAAAAAAATGGCAGGCCAATGGCCTGCCATTTTTTGCGTCAGTGCTGCGCGAACGCTCAGGACTGCGGCGGAATCACGAGCTTCTGGCCCGGGTAGATCCGGTCCGGGCTCGACAGCATCGGCTTGTTCGCCTCGAAGATCACCGGATACTTGTTCGCGTCGCCATACACTTCCTTGGCGATCGCCGACAGCGTGTCGCCCGGCTTCACGTCGTGGTACTGCACTTCCGGATCGTCCGGCTGCAGATCGTCGTCGTTGACGCCCGCGACACCCTGCACGTTGCCGGCCGCGACCTTGACCTTCGCCTTCGTGTCGAGATCGGCGACGCTGCCCGACAGCGTGACGGTGCGCGATGCGCCGTCGAACGCGACGGTCAGGTTCGACGTGTCGAGGCCTTGCGAGCTGATGTAGTTCTTGATGGCATCGGCCGCAGTCTGGTTCGCGGCATTCGGATCTTCCGCTGCCTGTGCATCGGCGTGACCCAGCAGTTTTTCACCCGCCTCCTTGATAAACGAAAGAAGACCCATCGTTGCACTCCTTAGGTGGTTGAAAAGAAAACGCGCCGTGAAGTGGCGAAAAAAACACCGCGCTGGGGGCGGGCCCGGAAGGGCGCGCAAGCGCGGCGGTTTTCTCGAAAGGCGTGGCGAAAGTGTAGGCGTTCAACGCGACGATTGCATGAAAAATCGCACGCTCGAACGTAAAGAAATGTAATACGCGAAATCCGACAGGCGGACACCCGACGACGACGTCTGACCGACCAAGGCTTCCCCGGCGCCGCCGGGTGCCGCTGCGGACCCCACCACGCCGCTCTCAGCCCAGAGCGGCGTTTTTCGCCCCGTCCCGCATGCCGTTGGCGATGCAGGGCGGGGCGCCCCACCGTGATGCGCGCGTGCGGCGCGCATCGATGCGACCGGCCGCGGCCGAGTCACGTGTATCCGTCGCACGCCTGCGCCATCGCAGCACAAACGCGCGTTGCGGCATCCGCGTTACGCGGCCGGCGTCTGGCCGATCTCGAAGTTCGACATGATTTCGAGCGCGCGCACGAGTGCCGAGTGATCCCATGCCTTGCCGCCGTGCGACGCGCACACGCTGAACAGCTGCTGCGCGCTCGCGGTGTGCGGCAGCGCGAGGCCGAGCTTGCGCGCGCCGTCGAGCGCGAGGTTCAGGTCCTTCTGGTGCAGCTCGATGCGGAAGCCCGGATCGAACGTGCGCTTGGTCATGCGCGCACCGTGCACTTCGAGGATGCGCGACGCGGCGAAGCCGCCCATCAGCGCCTGGCGCACGCGCTCCGGATCGGCGCCCGAACGGGCGGCGAACAGCAGCGCCTCGCCGACCGCCTCGATGTTCAGCGCGACGATGATCTGGTTCGCGACCTTGCAGGTCTGGCCCGCGCCGTTGTCGCCGACGAGCGTGATGTTCTTGCCCATCTTCTCGAACAGCGGCTTCGCGCGCTCGAATGCCTTCTCCGGGCCGCCGACCATGATCGTCAGCGTCGCTTCGCGTGCGCCGACTTCGCCGCCGGACACCGGCGCGTCGAGGTAGTCGCAGCCGAGCGCGTTGATCTGCTTCGCGAATGCCTGCGTGTCGAGCGGCGAGATCGAGCTCATGTCGATCACGAGCTTGCCGGCCGTCAGGCCCTTCGCGACGCCGTCGTCGGCGAACAGCACGTTACGTACGTCCGGCGTGTCCGGCACCATCGAGATGATGATGTCGGCGTGCTGCGCGACTTCGGTGGAGTTCGCGACGACCTTCGCGCTGCCGCGCAGGTCGTCCGGGATCGGGAACGCGCCGTTCACGACGAGTTGATGATCGCCCTTGAGCAGGTTGCGCGCCATGTGCGCGCCCATGATGCCGAGGCCGATGAAACCGATGGTTGCCATGTGAAAGTCTCCTATAGGGCTGAAAACGGAAAGGGCGCGACTCAGGCGGCGCGACGCGCCGAGGCCGGTGCGCAGCCGGCCACGCTTTGCAGCCAGCCGAGGCCTTCCGTCGTGGTGGTACGGGGCTTGTATTCGCAGCCGACGTAGCCGGCATAGCCGAGCCGGTCGAGCAGCGCGAACAGGAACGCATAGTTGATCTCGCCGGTGCCCGGCTCGTTGCGGCCCGGGTTGTCCGCGAGCTGGACGTGGCCGATCGATGCGAGGTTGCGTTCGATCGTCGCGGCCAGTTCGCCTTCCATGCGTTGCATGTGATAGATGTCGTACTGCAGGAACAGGTTGTCCGAGCCGACCGCGCGGATCACGTCGAGCCCTTCCGACGAGCGGTTCAGCGCGAAGCCCGGGATGTCGAAGCTGTTGCACGGCTCGACGAGCAGGCGGATGCCTTCACGCTTGAGCGCGTCGGCCGCGAAGCGCAGGTTGTCGACGATCGTGACGAACGTCTTGTCGCGCGCCGTGCTCGCCGACGGGATGCCGACGAGGCAGTTCAGCTGCGGCACCTTCAGCGCCTTCGCATACTCGATCGCACGGCCGACGCCTTCCTGGAATTCGCCGACGCGATCGGGCAGGCACGCGATGCCGCGCTCGCCCTGATCCCAGTTGCCGGCGGGCAGGTTGTGCAGCACGAGGCGCAGACGGTTGGTCTCGAGCCGTTCGGCGAGTTCCTCTTTCGCATACGGGTACGGGAACAGGAACTCGACGGCGTCGAAGCCCGCGTCCGCGGCCGCCTTGAAGCGGTCGAGGAACGGCACTTCGTTGAACAGCATGGTCAGGTTTGCAGCAAACTTCGGCATGAGCTAAGCCTCTTCGGTCGGTCAGTCAAAAAAGTCTTGCGGGTCAGTCGAGCATCGAGATCGCGGTCGGGGCATGCTCGGCCTTTTCGGCGAGATCCTCGAATTCGTTGATCGCATCGATTTCGGTGCCCATCGAGATGTTCGTCACGCGCTCGAGGATCACTTCGACGACCACCGGCACGCTGAACTCTTCCGCGAGCGTCTGCGCCTGGCGCAGCGCCGGCTCGATCTCTTCCGGCTTGAACACGCGCAGCGCCTTGCAGCCGAGGCCTTCCGCGACGGCCACGTGGTCGACGCCATAACCGTTCAGTTCCGGCGCGTTCACGTTGTCGAACGCGAGCTGCACGCAGTAGTCCATGTCGAACGCGCGCTGCGCCTGGCGGATCAGCCCGAGGTACGAGTTATTCACGACGACGTGCACGTACGGCAGCTTGAATTGCGCGCCGGCCGCCAGTTCCTCGATCATGAACTGGAAGTCGTAGTCGCCGGACAGCGCGACGATCGGGCGGCTCGGATCGGCCGCACGCACGCCGAGCGCGGCGGGGATCGTCCAGCCGAGCGGGCCGGCCTGGCCGCAGTTGATCCAGTTGCGTGCCTTGAACACGTGCAGGAACTGTGCGGCGGCGATCTGCGACAGGCCGATCGTGCTGACGTAGCAGGTATCGCGGCCGAACACCTTGTTCATCTCTTCGTACACGCGCTGCGGCTTGACCGGCACGTTGTCGAAGTGCGTCTTGCGCTGCAGCGTGCGCTTGCGTTCCTGGCAGTCGGCGACCCACGCGCTGCGGTCCTTCAGCTTGCCGGCGGCCTTCCATTCCTGCGCGACCGCGACGAACAGCTCGAGTGCGGCCTTCGCGTCGGACACGATGCCGAGATCCGGGCCGAACACGCGGCCGATCTGCGTCGGTTCGATGTCGACGTGCACGAACTTGCGGCCCTTCGTGTAGACCTCGACGCTGCCCGTGTGGCGGTTCGCCCAGCGGTTGCCGATGCCGAGCACGAAATCCGATGCGAGCATCGTCGCGTTGCCGTAGCGGTGCGACGTCTGCAGACCGACCATGCCGGCCATCAGCGGGTGGTCGTCGGCAATCGCGCCCCACGACATCAGCGTCGGGATCACCGGCACGCCGACCGTTTCGGCGAACTGTACGAGCAGGTCTTCGGCCGCCGCGTTGAGCACGCCGCCGCCCGACACGATCAGCGGCTTGTCCGCGTCGTTGAGCATCGTGAGCGCCTTCTCGATCTGCGCACGGGTGGCCGCGGGCTTGTAGACCGGCAGCGGTTCGTACGTGTCGATGTCGAATTCGATTTCGGCGAGCTGCACGTCGATCGGCAGGTCGACCAGCACCGGGCCCGGACGGCCCGAGCGCATCAGGTGGAATGCCTGCTGGAACACCCGCGGCACGAGCGCCGGTTCGCGCACGGTGACGGCCCACTTCGTGACCGGCTTCGCGATCGATTCGATGTCGACGGCCTGGAAGTCTTCCTTGTAGAGGCGCGCGCGCGGTGCCTGGCCGGTGATCGCGAGGATCGGAATCGAATCGGCGGACGCGGAATAGAGGCCGGTGATCATGTCGGTGCCGGCGGGGCCCGACGTGCCGATGCACACGCCGATGTTGCCCGGCGCCGCACGCGTGAAGCCTTCGGCCATGTGCGACGCGCCTTCGACGTGGCGCGCCAGCACGTGGCTGATGCCGCCCGACTTGCGCATGGCCGAGTAGAACGGGTTGATCGCTGCGCCCGGCACGCCGAACGCGGTCTGGATGCCTTCCTTCTCGAGCACGAGTACGGCTGCGTCGACGGCTCTCATCTTGGCCATGAATGTCTCCTTGGATAGTGGAATCTTGCGAATCGGTCTGTTGAGGACACTTTAGGGATGCAGGAAAGGTTTGATAAGATCAGCCGAAGTCGCTTATTTCGAAACTAAAAGTATGGAATGACGGCCGGACGGGGCTTCCCGCCGGTGTCGGAACGGAGACGGAGACGGGAGATGGATCGCTTCAAGCAGATCGAGACGTTCGTGCGGGTCGCGGACGCGGGCAGCCTCGCGGCGGCGGCGCTCGAGGAGGGCGTGTCGCCGGTGGTGCTCGGGCGGCGCATCGACGCGCTGGAGAAACGCCTCGGCGTGAAGCTGATGTACCGCTCGACGCGGCGGCTGGTCGTCAGCGAGGAGGGCGCCGCGTTCCTCGAGCGCTGCCGCGGGCTGCTGTCCGAATGGGATCAGGCCGAGAACGAGCTGGCCGCCGGCCGGCGCGCGGTCAGCGGGCACCTGATCGTGTCGGCGCCGGCCGCGTTCGGGCGCAAGCACGTCGCGCCGCACGCGCCCGGCTTCCTGGCCGACAAGCCGGAGATGCAGCTGTCGTTCAACCTGACCGACCGTGTCGTCGATCTCGTGCGCGAAGGCTACGACCTGTCGATCCGGATCGGCGGCGCGGTCGATCCGAACTTCGTCGCGGTGAAGCTCGCGTCGAACCGGCGCGTCGTGTGCGGCACGCCCGACTATTTCCGCAAGCACGGGCGGCCGAAGTCGCTCGACGACCTGCTGAAGCACAACTGCCTGGCGTTCAACCTGCAGGGCGGGCAGAACCGCGGCTGGTACTTCCAGCGTCACGGCAAGATCGCGACGATGCGCGTGACCGGCAATCTCGACTGCAACGACGGCGAGCTGCTGCACCGCTGGGTGGCCGAGGGGCTCGGGCTCGGCTGGCGTTCGACGTGGGAAATCGCCGCGCAGCTCGAAACGGGCGAGCTCGAGACCGTACTCGACGAATACGCGCTGCCCGACTACGACATCCTCGCGGTCTACCCGCAGCAGCGCTACGTGCCGGCGCGCGTGCGCTATTTCATCGACTATCTGCGCGCCGCGTACGCGCGCCCCGGTTACTGGAGCACCACGCCGTAACGGGCGGCCGGCTGGGCCGTCCGGCGATTTTTTACGCTTCATGTGCACGGCGCGGGAATAAACTCGACGCAGCAGCGGTAAGGTCATCGAGCGCGCACGTTGCCGGTCTGTCCGGGTGCCGTGCGCGGAACGGGCGCGGCGTCGGCCGCCGGGACCAGGGAGGCCATGTGGGGCAAGCCGGACAGGCGGTCGATGACCGGGCGGCGGACGATGCGCGCGCGCGCGGCGAGCGGTTTCGCGCGCTCGTGCTGCCGCATCTCGACGCCGCGTACAACCTCGCGCGCTGGCTGAGCGGCAGCGCCGGCGATGCGGACGACGTCGTGCAGGACGCGTGCATGCGCGCACTGCGCTTCGTCGATTCGTGTCGCGGCGACAACGCGCGGCCGTGGCTGCTGACGATCGTGCGCCACACCTGGTACACCGAGTGGCGGCGGCGCACGCAGGCGCACGAGGTCGCGCTGCCCGACACGCTCGACGATGCCGACGTCCCGGACGACTGGCAGCCGGCGACGGAGGACCCGCTCGCGCACCTGCTGCGCGGCGAGAATGTGCGGCTCGTGAATGCGGCGCTCGCGAAGCTGCCGGCCGAATACCGCGAGGTGCTCGTGCTGCGCGAGATGGAGGACCTGAGCTACCGCGAGATCGCGGCGATCGTGGACGTGCCGGTCGGCACGGTGATGTCGCGGCTCGCGCGCGGCCGGCGCAAGCTCGCCGCGCTGCTGGGCGGCGCGCCCGCGCCGGCGACCGAAGGCCGGCCGGGCCGTGCGCCGGCGGGCGGAACCGCATCGGAGGCTATCGATGGACTGTAACGAAGCGCGAGCGTTGCTGGACGCGGACGTCGACCGCGAGCTGTCGGCGCCCGATGCGTTGCGGGTCCAGCAGCATGTCGACGGGTGCGATGCGTGCCGCCGCGAACGCGCGCGGATCGTCACGCTGGTGCAGGCCGTGCGGCAGGCCGATTATCACCGCGCGCCGGACGCGCTGCGGGCAAGCCTCCTCGCGAGCCTGCCGGCAGCGGCCGACGCGCGTGCCGATGCGCCGTCGCGGGCCGAGCCGCGGCCGGAGTCCCCGCCACCGCCGCCCCGGCGGCCGCGCGGGCGCGACTGGTTCGCGTGGCTGACCGGGCGGGGCGGGGCGGCACGCCCGGTATCGACCGGCAC
Organism: Burkholderia sp. EMB26; assembly: GCF_024730645.1. Classification (NCBI taxonomy): domain Bacteria; kingdom Pseudomonadati; phylum Pseudomonadota; class Betaproteobacteria; order Burkholderiales; family Burkholderiaceae; genus Burkholderia; species Burkholderia sp. EMB26. Next base: position 2,101,017 of record NZ_CP078070.1, on the reverse strand, counting down.
CGGCCCGCGCGTGGCCGCGCTGCCGGGCCTCGGCTGGGGCGTCGCGTTGCTGATGGCGCTCGCGGCGGCGGGCGGAATGGCATGGTCGGGCCGCCACGCCGACACCGCCCGTACGGTCGACGAACTGGTCGCGAGCCACGTGCGGGCCGACCTGTCGGCGCGCGACATCGACGTGATCTCGACCGACCGGCACACGGTCAAGCCGTGGTTCAACGGCCGGCTCGACTATGCGCCGCCGGTCGAGGATCTCGCGGCGAGCGGCTTCGCGCTGGTCGGCGGCCGGCTCGACTACGTCGGGCGGCGCCGCGTCGCGGTGCTCGTCTACCGCCACCGGCAGCACGTGGTCGACGTCTACGTGCAGCCGGCCGGGGAGCGGCCGGCGGCCCCGTACACGACCGTGTCGCAGGGCTATGCGCTCGACCGCTGGAACGCGGCCGGGATGACGTGGTGGGCCGTGACCGACGCCGAGCCGTCGGCGCTGGCGGCGTTCCGGACGGCGCTCGACGCGCGACTTGCCGGCACGCATAACGAGTGACCGTTGCGGCCGCGGGACCGGCGTGCTTGCGCTCCGACCCCGACTGCAGAAGGGCCGAGCGGCGGCCGCTTGCCCGACATACGCGCTCAAGTCTTTGAAAATACGGCCGAATCCGTCCGCGCATCGTCGATTGGCCTTGCATGCGCTCCGTAACCGGGTTAAAATCTTCGGCTTCTCACTTGCCACACCGGTTCAGACGCCCGGGTGGCTTTAATCCACAAGGAGTGTGTAATGCGTCATTACGAAATCGTATTCATCGTGCACCCCGATCAAAGCGAGCAAGTGCCCGCGATGATCGAGCGTTACAAGTCCACGATCACGTCGCACGGCGGCCAGATCCACCGTGTCGAAGACTGGGGCCGTCGCCAACTGGCCTACATGATCGAGAAACTCGCGAAGGCTCACTACGTCTGCATGAACATCGAGTGCGACCAGACGACGCTCGACGAACTCGAACACGCGTTCAAGTTCAACGACGCCGTGCTGCGCCACCTCATCGTCAAGATGAAGAAGGCCGAAACCGGCCCGTCGCCGATGATGAAGGAAGTTCAGCGCGAAGAAGCCAAGAAGGCGGCTGCAGCTCAGCCGGCCGAAGCGCAGGCTTAAGTTCGTCACTCATTAAGCCATCAAGGAGCGCGCCACTCACGTGAACAGGTTGCAATTGACGGCGAGCGTCGTCGAACGCACACCGGTGCGATATACGCCGGCAGGTGTTCCGATCGCAAGCGCCACGTTGCATCACCGCACGGAAGTCGTCGAAGCAGGCATTCCCCGTCAGGTCGAAATGACGATCGAGGCGGTGGCGGCCGGTGAGGCGAGCGGCAAGCTGGAAAGCCGTGAAATGGGCGTCGAAACGCTGTTCACGGGCTTCCTGGCCAAGAAAAGCCGCAACGCGAGAACCTTGGTGTTTCACATCACAGCATTGCAGGACATTGGAAAGGACTGAAATCATGCCCCGCCCGACTGGTAAGAAATTCGACAAGCGTCGTCAGCAACAAAACCCGCTCTTCAAGCGCAAGAAGTTCTGCCGTTTCACGGCTGCAGGCGTCGAGCAGATCGACTACAAGGACACGGAAACGCTGAAGGACTTCATCGGCGAAAACGGCAAGATCACGCCGGCTCGTCTGACGGGTACGAAGGCGCACTATCAGCGTCAGCTGGATACGGCCATCAAGCGTGCGCGTTTCCTCGCGCTGCTGCCGTACACCGATCAGCACAAGGCGTAATCAGGCGACGCAATAAGGAGAATTCGAATGCAAATCATTCTGTTGGAAAAAGTCGCCAATCTGGGTAACCTCGGCGATATCGTCAAGGTCAAGGACGGTTACGCTCGCAACTTCCTGATCCCGAACCGCAAGGCTCGCCGTGCAACGAAGGAAGCGATCGCCGAATTCGAAGTGCGCCGCGCTGAACTCGAAAAGATCGCCGCTGAAAAGCTGGCCGCATCGCAGGCAGTCGGCGAGAAGCTGAACGGCCAGTCGTTCGAAATCACGCAGAAGTCGGGCGTCGACGGCCGTCTGTTCGGCTCGGTCACGAACGGCGACGTCGCGGAACTGCTGAAGAAGGCAGGCTACGAAGTCGAGAAGCTGCAAGTGCGCATGCCGGAAGGCCCGCTGAAGATGATCGGCGAGCACAACGTCCAGGTCGCGCTGCACACGGACGTCGTCGTCGACGTCACGATCAACGTGATCGGCGACCACGCGTAAGCGTATGCAAGCTTGCCGGGCGGCTTCCGCCGTCCGGACAAGGGCAGGCGCCCGGGCAACCGGGGCCTGCCTTTTTTATTGCCCGATCGCGGGCAAGCGGTGGTAGCGCTGCCGCCATCTATTCGCGATAATCCCAACCCATGAACGCGCCGCAAGATCCCCAAATCGAATCGCTGAAAGTCCCGCCGCATTCGGTCGAAGCCGAACAGTCGGTGCTCGGCGGCCTGTTGCTCGACAACGCGGCATGGGACCGGATTGCCGACTTCCTGTCGCAGGGCGACTTCTACCGCTACGACCACCGGATCATCTACGAGCACATCGGCCGCCTGATCGCGTCGACGCGCCCGGCCGACGTCGTGACCGTGTACGAAGCGCTGACCACGTCCGGCAAGGCCGACGACGTCGGCGGGCTCGCATACCTGAACGCGCTCGCGCAGAATACGCCGAGCGCGGCGAACATCCGCCGCTATGCGGAAATCGTGCGTGACCGCGCGGTGCTGCGCCGGCTCGTGTCGGTCGCCGACGAGATCTCGGCCGACGCGTTCAATCCGCAGGGCAAGGAAGTCCGCCAGCTGCTCGACGAAGCCGAATCGAAGGTGTTCTCGATCGCCGAGGAGGGCGCGCGCGGCAACCAGGGCTTCCTCGAGATCGGCCCGCTGCTCACGCAGGTGGTCGAGCGCATCGACACGCTGTACCACACCGCGAACCCGAGCGACGTCACCGGCACGCCGACCGGCTTCGTCGACCTCGACCGGATGACGTCCGGGATGCACGGCGGCGAGCTGATCATCGTCGCGGGGCGCCCGTCGATGGGTAAGACCGCGTTCTCGATGAACATCGGCGAATACGTCGCGGTCGAGTACGGGTTGCCGGTCGCGGTGTTCTCGATGGAAATGCCGGGCACCCAGCTCGTGATGCGTATGCTCGGCTCGATCGGCCGCCTCGACCAGCACCGGATGCGTACGGGCCGCCTGACGGACGAGGACTGGCCGAAACTGACGCACGCGGTGCAGAAGATGAGCGAGGCGCAGCTCTTCATCGACGAGACGGGCGGCCTGAATCCGATGGAATTGCGCTCGCGCGCGCGGCGTCTGGCGCGGCAATGCGGCAAGCTCGGCCTGATCATCGTCGACTACCTGCAGCTGATGTCGGGTTCGTCGCAGGGCGAGAACCGGGCAACCGAAATTTCGGAAATTTCGCGATCGCTGAAGAGCCTCGCGAAGGAGCTCGACGTGCCGGTGATCGCGCTGTCGCAGCTGAACCGCGGCCTCGAACAGCGCCCCAACAAGCGTCCGGTGATGTCGGATTTGCGCGAATCGGGCGCAATCGAACAGGATGCGGACGTGATCCTGTTCATTTACCGCGATGAGGTCTACAATCCCGACAGCCCTGACAAGGGGACGGCCGAAATCATCATCGGCAAGCAGCGTAACGGCCCGATCGGGCCCGTTCGGCTCACGTTCCTGGGGCAATACACGAAGTTCGACAATTTTGCCGGGGCGCAGACCTTCTACGGCGAGTAAAGCCGGTTGTAAACACCTATTTCGCCAAATGTTGTATCCAATCCCGGCGTGCGCATATGCGCACGTCGCGTCGCGACCGGAACCGGTACAATGTCGCCCGTTTTCGTGACAGTAGTTTGACAATCTCTCAGGAATCCCATGTTCGGTCGATTCATGCCCACCGAGGGCAAGTTCTTTGAACTCTTCAACTCGCACGCGAAGCACATCGTTTCCGGTGGCCGCGAGCTCGAACTGCTGATCGACAATCTCGCCGACGCCGAGATTCACAAGCAAAACGTGCAAATCGCCGAGAAGGCCGCCGACAAGCTCACGCACGAGGCGATCGATCTGCTGCACAAGACCTTCATCACGCCGCTCGATCGCGACGAGATCCACAAGCTGATCACGACGATGGACGACATCCTCGACCTGATGGAAGACGTCGCGACGGCCGTATCGCTGTACGACGTGCAGTCCGTCACGTCCGAGGCGAGCCAGCTCGCGCACATCGTCACCCAGTCGGCGCAGCACGTGCAGCAGGCCGTCGGATTGCTGTCCGACATGAAACAGTCGGCGCAGATCCTCAAGCAATGCGAGGAAATCGACCGCTGGGAATCGGAAGCCGACCGCGTGCTGCGTGCGGCGATGTCGAAGCTGTTCCGCGAGGAAGACGACGTGAAGACGCTCATCAAGCTGAAGGCGATCTACGAGCTGCTCGAAGAGATCACCGACAAGTGCGAGGACGTCGCGAACATCATCGAAGGCATCGTGCTGGAAAACGCCTGAGCGGACCACGATGCATTCGATACAACTCGCCCTATGGATGGTCGCGACGCTGGTGCTCGTCGCGCTCGTATTCGACTTCATGAACGGCTTTCACGACGCGGCGAACTCGATCGCCACCGTCGTGTCGACCGGGGTGCTGAAGCCCCAGCAGGCCGTGGTGTTCGCGGCCGCGTTCAACGTGATCGCGTACTTCATCTTCCACCTGAAAGTCGCGCAGACCGTCGGTAAAGGCACGATCGATCCCGAAATCGTCGACCATTACGTCGTGTTCGGCGCGCTGGTCGGCGCGATCGGCTGGAACGTGATCACGTGGTACTACGGGATTCCGTCGAGCTCGTCGCACGCGCTGATCGGCGGTCTCGTCGGTGCGGCGCTCGCGAAATCGGGCTGGAGTTCGCTGAACGTCGACGGGCTGCTGAAGACGATCGCGTTCATCTTCATTTCGCCGCTGCTCGGTTTCATCCTCGGTTCGCTGTTCATGCTCGGCGTGTCGTGGCTGTATTTCCGTACCGCGCCCAGCAAGGTCGACCGGCGCTTCCGCCGGCTGCAACTGCTGTCCGCCGGCCTGTACAGCCTGGGCCACGGCGGCAACGATGCACAGAAGACGATCGGCATCATCTGGATGCTGCTGATCGCGAGCGGCTACGCGTCGGCCACCGCCGATGCGCCGCCGGCATGGGTGATCGGCGCGTGCTACCTGTCGATGGGCCTCGGCACGCTGTTCGGCGGCTGGCGCATCGTGCGCACGATGGGCCAGAAGATCACGAAGCTCAAGCCGGTCGGCGGCTTCTGCGCGGAAAGCGGCGGTGCGATCACGCTGTTCGTCGCGTCGTTCCTCGGCATTCCCGTGTCGACCACGCACACGATTACCGGCGCGATCGTCGGTGTCGGCGCGACGCAGAAGTTGTCGGCCGTGCGCTGGGGCGTCGCCGGCAACATCGTGTGGGCGTGGGTACTGACGCTGCCGGCGGCCGCGCTGTTCGCGGCCGGCGGATGGTGGCTCGGGCACCAGATCTTCTGATCGTCGACGCTTTCCGGCTGACACGAAATGCGCCGCAAGCCGAAAGGCTGCGGCGCATTTTCTTTTGGGGGCGCGGGAGAGGGGGGCGGCGAAGCGGTGGCGGGTGGCAAATGCCGCCCACGTCGTGACGGTCGGGGTCGAGCAACGGGTCAGTAACTGCCGGTCGCAAACCGCGCGATCGGATCGTCCGCGGTACTGGTACGCGGGCTGACGGGTGCGGATTGCGTCGACGCACGCAATACCTGCACGGGCGCGGGCTCGATACTGCGTGTCGGCGTCGACGCGGTGGCGGGCGGCGGCTCGGCATCGAAGGCGGCGGCCTGGGCGGCCGTCAGTGCGGTCGTCGGAATCTGCGTACCGACCTCGGCCGGGGCGGCCGGTGCTGCATTGGCCGTCATCGCGGGCGCGGCGCCATTCGCCGACGTCGCTTGCTGTTGCGCCGCCTGCATCCGCGGGGGCGGCGGTTCGTACGGATCGGCGGCCGTTGCCGGCGGTGCCGCTGCGGCCGTCGTCACGACCGGCGTGGTCGGAATGGCCTGCGCCTGCGTCACGCTTGCTTGCGACGGCGCATACGTCGGCTGCCGCGGCGCGGCGGCGGCCGTCACGACCACCGGAGCGGCCGCGACCGCGGTCGGGTTGCGCGGCTCGTCGCGCTTGGCCTCGTAGGTCGGCGCATCGAACGGCGTCGGGGCCGAGCGCGGCGGCGCGACGCGGCGAATGCCGTCGAAACGCTTGGCCCAGTACGGGTTCGTCAGGTAGTCGAGCCGCACGGTGCCGCCCGTCGACGGTGCGTTGACGAAGCGCAGCTTGCCGACGTAGATGCCGACGTGCGAATGCGGCCGCCCGGTCGTATTGAAGAAAATCAGGTCGCCCGGCGCGATCTGGTCGGGTTCGATCGACACGCCGCGGCCGCTCATGTCGGCGGTCGTGCGCGGCAGGTTCACGTCGGCCGCGCGGCCGATCACGTAGCGCACGAGCCCGCTGCAGTCGAAGCCGCTCGTCGGCGTGTTGCCGCCCCAGCGATACGGGACGCCGACGAGGCTCATCGCCTGGATCGAGATTTCTTCCTGGCCGACGCTGTGGTCGACGAATTTCGGGAAATTGGCCGACGCCGGGAAGGCGCGCGGCGTCGTGATCTTCATCCCCGAAGCGGAGCGCGATGCCGACTGCGGCGGCACGCTGGAGCAGGCCGCAAGCAGGGAGACGACGGCGACGGGAACCCAGATTCGAAGCATGGCGAGGCGGGCGAGCGCGGCGCGCTCGCGAATCGTATGACAACAGACAGACCCGATGGTAGACGCTCCGGCGGGGCTTAAGCAACCATTCTTGAGAATTTACTTGAAGTTTCGCGCGTAAACTGCGTTGTTGCGTGACGAAGCGTTACCTTTGTCTTCGACCCCAAATAAAAACGGCGCTCCGGAAACGGAGCGCCGCGTGGCGTCGACAGCCGGCCGCTCGGCCGGCCTGCGCGTTACAGAATGTCCGACGCGTAATCGGCGAGCCGCGAGCGTTCGCCGCGCGCGAGGGTCACGTGGCCGCTGTGGCCCCAGCCCTTGAAGCGGTCGACGACGTAGGTCAGGCCCGAGCTGCCTTCGGTCAGGTAAGGCGTGTCGATCTGTGCGATGTTGCCGAGGCACACGATCTTCGTGCCGGGGCCCGCGCGCGTGACGAGCGTCTTCATCTGCTTCGGCGTCAGGTTCTGCGCCTCGTCGATGATCAGGTACTTGTCGACGAACGTGCGGCCGCGCATGAAGTTCATGCTCTTCACCTTCAGGCGCGAACGGATCAGCTCCTGCGTTGCGGCACGGCCCCATTCGCCGGCGGCATCGTCGGTCTTCTGCAGCACTTCGAGGTTGTCGTCGAATGCGCCCATCCACGGCTGCATCTTCTCTTCCTCGGTGCCGGGCAGGAAACCGATGTCCTCGCCGACGGGCACGGTCGCGCGCGTCACGATGATCTCGTTGTAGCGCTTGTCGTCGAGTACCTGCGCGAGGCCGGCCGCGAGCGCGACGAGCGTCTTGCCGGTGCCGGCCTGGCCGAGCAGCGTGACGAAGTCGATCTCGGGGTTCATCAGCAGGTTCAGCGCGAAGTTCTGCTCGCGGTTGCGCGCGGTGATGCCCCACACGTTGTTCTTGTGGTGGCTGTAGTCGCGCAGCGTCTGCAGCAGCGCCGTCTTGCCGTTCAGCTCGCGGACGATCGCGTGGAACGTCGGCTCGCCGTTCTGCGGCTCGAGATAGACGAACTCGTTGACGAGCATCGACGCGACGAGCGGGCCGGTCACGCGGTAGTACGTGGTGCCCGTCTTCGTGTCCTGCCAGCTCTCCATGCCCTTCGCGTGCTTGGTCCAGAAGTCCTGCGGCAGTTCGCGCACGCCGGTGTAGAGGAGATCCTTGTCCTCGAGCACCTGGTCGTTGAAGTAGTCTTCCGCGGGCAGGCCGAGCGCATGCGCCTTGATCCGCATGTTGATGTCTTTCGACACCAGCACGACCTGGCGGTCGGGCCGGTCGCGCTGCAGCGCGCGCACGACGCCGAGGATCTGGTTGTCGGCCTTGCCCTCGGGCAAGCCTTCGACCGGCGCGATGTCGGCGAGCTTCGTCTGGAAGTACAGGCGGCCGAGCGCCTCGCGGCTGCCGAGGCGCGACAGCGGGATGCCGTCCGAGATCGGGCCGCCGTCGGCGACGAGCGCGTCGAGCGTGCGGCTGACCTGGCGAGCGTTACGCGCGACTTCGGACATCCCCTTCTTGTGGTTGTCGAGTTCCTCGAGCGTCATCATCGGCAGATAGACGTCGTGTTCCTCGAAGCGGAAGAGGCTGCTTGGGTCGTGCATCAACACGTTGGTGTCGAGCACGAACAGTTTCTGCAGTTCGGCTTCGGCGGGCTTGCGGCTGCGCGACTTCGTCGCGGCGCCGGCATCGCGCGCGGGCGCCGTGGCCGGTTTCCCGGCGGCCGGCTTGTCGTGGCGTGCCACGACCGGCGCCGCGGGTTCGGCGGGCGCCGGCAGCGGCTGCAGCAGCGCGGCCGTCTGTTTGGTCTTGCGGCCGCGCGCGGGTGCGCTCGCGGCGTCGGGCGCCGAAGACGCGACGGCACGCAGCGGCGCGGCCGTGTTCGCGGCTTCGATCATCGGTTGGGCCACGCTGGCCGGACCATAGTCACCGGCTGTGGATGCGTCCCCTTCGGCGGATTTCTTCGCGGCTTTCGCGGGCCGCGCTTTCGCCTTGTATTCGTCGGGCGGCAGCAGGCTGCCGAGCTTGCTGGGGGGAGTAGGCAAAGGCATGGTGTCCCTCGGGAGGAATCGTGTCGCATGGCGTGCGCCGCTGATCGCATCCTGCGTGACGTAGACGCATGCAGTTTGCGCGCGGTGGCGCACAGGAATTTCGTCTAGCCGGTTCGCCTAAGTGTCGATCAGCTCCTCGATGCGGTAAGGGCCGGACCGGGGAGGGCCGGCGCGCGTTCCATAAAAAAAGCCGCTGCCCCGTCGACAGGGACATGCGGCTCGGCTGATGCCGTCGTGATGCGCGTCAGGTGCCGGGAAGCATTGCAACGGGCACCGGCGCAGCTACGAGAAATATGGGGCGAACTGGCATTCATTGCGGCCCAATATAACGCGCCTCAAAGCGCTTGTACAGCCTTTAGCACGTCGTCCACGTGACCCGGCACCTTGATGCCGCGCCATGCCTGGCGAAGCACGCCGTCGGCGTCGAGCAGGAACGTCGAACGCTCGATTCCGCGCACTTCCTTGCCATACATTTTCTTCATCTTGATGACATCGAACAACGCGCACAGCGCTTCGTCGGCATCGGAGATCAGCGGGAACGGCAGTTCGAGCTTGGCCTTGAAATTGTCGTGCGAGCGCAGGCTGTCGCGCGACACGCCGATGACTTCCGCACCGGCCTTCTTGAACTTCGGATAGAGATCGCGGAACTGCAGCCCTTCGGTCGTGCAGCCCGGCGTGTTGTCCTTCGGATAGAAGTACAGCACGAGCTTCTTGCCCTTCAGGTCGGACAGCGAAATGTCGCCGCCCGTGGCCGGTGCGGTGAAATCGGGAACTTGACGGTCAACTTCGACAGACACGTGTTTCTCCTGTTGTTATGGAAGGGCGCCGCTGCGGCGGCGCGGTTCGGCGGGGCGTCGCGGCAGCGCGCCGCGGGGGGCGGAGCGGCGACGCCGGCTCGCGTGCGAACTTCAGTCGGGCTGGACGATCAGTTCGCCGGAGCGGCCGGGGATTTCGCCCCACGTGACAGGGTACGATGGCAGCGAGTCGCGGTCCAGCGCCGCGTGGTAGTCGCCCATCGTCGCAAACGTGTGGCCTTGCGCACGCCAGCCGGCGAGCAGCTGTTCGAACACGGGCGCGAGTTTCTGCCCTTCCAGTTCCGCATGCAGCGTGAACACCTGGTCGTGCGGATTGGTTTCGGTGAACTTGAGGATGTGCGCGGCGACGTTGTGCGTGTCGACGCCGTCGATGCCGAGCACTTCGTCGAGCGTGGGCAGCGTGGTCGGCATCTGCACGTGCGACAGCGTGCGGCCGCCGACGACGGGCAGGTACGGCGAATGGCCGCGACCGTCGGACGCGTAGCGCATCCCCCATGCATCGATCTGCTCGAACGCGGCATCGTTCATCTGCCAGCCGGCCGCGCCGTGCGTGACGGGCGGCGCGCCGAAGATCTCGCCGAAGCGCGCGTGACTCTTCTGCATTTCACGCGCGGTCCAGTCGCGATCGCGGACGCGCACGTTGTCCTGCCAGTACACGTGATCCCACGTGTGGATCCCGCATTCGAAGCCGGCCTCGTGAATCGCGCGCATGTCGGCGATCGCACGGCGGCCGATGTCCGGGCCGGGCAGCAGCACGCCGTACATCAGCTGCTTCACGCCGTAGTGCTCGACCACCGACGTGCGCGACACCTTCTTCAGGAAGCCCGGGCGGAACACGCGCCGCAACGCCCAGCCGGTGTGATCCGGCCCGAGGCTGAAGAGGAAGGTCGCGCGCGCATTGAAGCGGTCGAAGATGCGCGCGAGGTTCGGCACGCCTTCGCGCGTGCCGCGCAGCGTGTCGACGTCGATCTTGAGGACGATACGAGCCAAGCGAACGTCCCGGTCAGCCTTGCTGTTCGACGAGCGCGCGCGCGTCGGCGACGTGGCCGCGATACGCTTCGAAGATGTTGCGCAACGCGTCGTCGAACGTCGCCTGCGGCGCCCAGCCGAGCTCCTGCATCGTGTTGTCGATCTTCGGCACGCGGTTCTGCACGTCCTGGTAGCCGTTGCCGTAGTAGGCGCCGGACGTCGTTTCGACGAGCTTCACCTGCTTGGCCGAATCGGCGTACTCGGGGAATTCCGCGGCCAGTTCGAGCATCTTGTGCGCGAGCTCGCGAACCGAGAAGTTGTTCTTCGGATTCCCGATGTTGTAGATCTTGCCCGACGCGACGCCGTCCTTGTTCTCGATGATCTTCATCAGCGCGCTGATGCCGTCGCCGATATCGGTGAACGCGCGCTTTTGCGAGCCGCCGTCGACGAGGCTGATGTTCTCGCCGCGCACGATGTGGCCGAGGAACTGCGTGACCACGCGCGAGCTGCCTTCCTTCGGCGTGTAGATCGAGTCGAGGCCCGGGCCGATCCAGTTGAACGGGCGGAACAGCGTGAAGTTCAGGCCTTCCATCCCGTAGCCCCAGATCACGCGGTCCATCAGCTGCTTCGAGCACGCGTAGATCCAGCGCGGCTTGTTGATCGGGCCGTAGGTGAGCGCCGACGCGTCCGGGTCGAACTGCTCGTCCGAGCACATCCCGTAGACCTCGGAGGTCGACGGGAACACGAGGTGCTTGCCGTACTTGACAGCCGAGCGCACGATCGGCAGGTTCGCCTCGAAGTCGAGCTCGAACACGCGCAGCGGCTGCTGGACGTAGGTGGCCGGCGTGGCGATCGCGACGAGCGGCAGGATCACGTCGCACTTCTTCACGTGATACTCGACCCACTCCTTGTTGATCGTGATGTCGCCTTCGAAGAAATGCATCCGCTCGTGGTTGACGAGGTCGCCCAGCCGGTCGGTCTGCATGTCCATGCCGAACACTTCCCAATCGGTGGTTTCAAGAATGCGCTTCGACAGGTGATGGCCGATGAAGCCGTTCACACCCAGGATCAGGACTTTTTTTGCTTTCATGAATGACGGGAAGAATGAATGAACTGCGCGAATTCCGCGGGCGTCACGACGGTTTCGCTGCCGTCGCGCTGCTGCCGGAGCTCGAGAATGGATAGGGCGCGGCTGTCGCCGCAGACGCCGAATATCGCATTATCGCTTACGTGCAGGCCGGGCGGCAAATCTGCCGCGGCGGCCGCTGCCGCGCTGCCGGGCGCCGCGAGGCGCGCGCGCGCGATCACGAAGCGGGCGCCGTGGATGTCCGTGAATGCGCCCGGATACGGGGGCGCGACCGCGCGCACCAGGTTGTAGACCTGCGCGGCCGGCTTCGACCAGTCGACGCGGCCGTCCTCGGGCTTGCGCCCGCCGTAGTAGCTGCCGGTCGCGAGATCGTTCGGCAGGTGCGACGCCTCGCCCGCGAGCAGCGCGGGCAGCACGCGCCACAGCGTCTGCTCGGCGGCCACCGTGACCTTGTCGAACACCTGCGCGGCCGTGTCGTCCGGCAGGATCGGCACCGCGGTCTGGCCGATGATCGCGCCCGCGTCCGGCTTGGCGGCCATCTCGTGCAGCGTCGCGCCGGTTTCGGTCTCGCCGTTCAGCACGGCCCAGTTGGTCGGTACCCGACCCCGGTATTTCGGCAGCAGCGAACCGTGCATGTTGTACGCGCCGCGCGGCGCGATCGCGAGCAGGTCCACCGGCAGCATGTGGCGGTAGTAGAACGAGAAGATGAAATCGGGCTGCGCGTCGGCCACCGCGCGGCGCAGCGCCGGATCGGCCGGGTCGGCCGGCGTGACGACCGGAATGCCGTGCTCGGCCGCGACGGACGCGACGCTGCCGAACCAGATGTTCTCGTTCGGATTGTCCTCGTGCGTGACGACCAGCGCGACGTCGACGCCGCGCGCGAGCAGCACCTGCAGGCACCGCACGCCGACGTTGTGATATGCGAAGACGACCGCGCGCGGCTTCATTGCGCGGCTCCCGGGCGGCTCGCGGCGGCCGGCACCGGCGGCATGCCGTCGTGCTGCTCGAGCACGGCCTGGATCAGGTAGCGGGGACGCGCGCGCACCTGCTGGTAGATGCGGCCGACGTATTCGCCGAGCAGGCCGAGCGCGAAGATGATCACGCCGAGCAGGAAGAACGTGATCGCGAACAGCGTGAACACGCCTTGCACTTCCGCGCCGACGATGAAGCGGCGCACGAGCAGCAGCACGAACAGCGCGGCGGAGCCGAGCGACAGGATCACGCCGATGAACGACAGCCACTGCAGCGGCACGACCGAGAAGCCCGTCACGAGGTCGAAGTTCAGCCGGATCAGGCTGTACAGCGAGTACTTCGATTCGCCCGCGAAGCGTTCCTCGTGCGCGACCTCGATTTCGGTCGGGTTCTGCGCGAACGTGTACGCGAGCGCGGGGATGAACGTGTTGACTTCGCCGCACACGTTGATCGTGTCGATGATGCGGCGGCTGTACGCGCGCAGCATGCAGCCCTGGTCGGTCATCTTGATGCGCGTGATGCGCTCGCGCAGCCGGTTCATCATCTGCGACGCCTTGCGCCGCCACAGGCTGTCCTGGCGCTGCTTGCGGATCGAGCCGACGTAGTCGTAGCCCTCGCGCATCTTCGCGATCAGCTTGCCGATTTCCTCGGGCGGGTTCTGCAGGTCCGCGTCGAGCGTGATGACGATCTCGCCGCGCGACTGCGCGAAGCCCGCGAGGATCGCCATGTGCTGGCCGTAGTTGCCGTTGAGCAGCACGACGCGCGTCGTGTCGGGCCGGACGTGGAACTGATCGGCGAGCATCGCGGCCGAGCGGTCGCGGCTGCCGTCGTTGATCAGGATCACTTCGTACGACGTGTCGAGGGCGTCGAGCGCCGGATACAGCCGCGCGAACAGCGCGGCGAGACCGTCTTCCTCGTTGTACACGGGGATGATGACCGAGACTTCGGGCCGGCCGGTGTCCAGATGCGCGGCGCCCGGATGTCCGGCGCGTGCTTCAAGGTGACTCATGTACGCTTATTTTCCGTATTGTTCGCAAATCTGATTGACGGCGTCGACCACGCGACGCACGTCGCCTTCCGTCATCTGCGTAAACAGCGGCAGCGTGACGGTCGACGCGCCGTACCGTTCGGCGTGGGGGAACATGCCCTCCTTGAAACCGCGCGCACGGTACAGCGTGAAAAGATGGATCGCCGGGTAGTGGATGCCCGTGCCGATGCCGCGTTCCTTCATCTGCGCCATGAATTCGGCGCGCGTGATCGTCAGCCGCTCGAGCGGCAGCGTGACCAGGAACATGTGCCAGTTGCCGTTCTCGAATTCGGCGACGGGCAGGCCGACGCCGAGCTTCGCGGCCGCGCCGCCGTCGAACGCGGCGAAATACGCGCGCGCGAGTGCGCGGCGCTGCGCGGTGAAGCGCTCGAGGTGCGGCAACTGGCCGAGGCCGACGCGCGCGGCGACGTCGGTCAGGTTGTACTTGCCGCCGAGCACGTCGCAGTCCATTCCGTCGAAGCCGGTGCGCGTGATGCCCTGCAGCCGGTACTTCTGCGCGAGCACCGCTTCGTCCTCGTTGTTCAGCACGAGCGCGCCGCCTTCGATCGTCGTCAGGTTCTTGTTCGCGTGGAAGCTGAACGACACGAGGTCGCCGATCGCGCCGATGCGCCTGCCGTGCCACGTCGAGCCGAACGCCTGCGCGGCATCCTCGATCACGCGCAGCTTGTGCGCGCGGGCGATCGCGTACAGGCGGTCCATGTCGACCGGCAGGCCGGACAGGAACACGGGGATGATCGCCTTCGTGCGCGGCGTGATCGCCTGCTCGAGCTTGTCGAGGTCGATGTTGCGCGTGACGGGATCGATGTCCGCGAACACGGGCGTCGCGCCCGTTTCGATGATCACGTTGCTGGTCGAGACCCACGACGCCGGCGTCGTGATCACCTCGTCGCCGGGGCCGACGCCCGCGATGCGCAGGCCGATCTCGAGCGTGCAGGTGCCCGAATTGAATACGCGGACCGGACGGCCGCCGCAGTACTCGGACAGCGCCGCCTCGAATTTCTGGCACTGCGGGCCGGTGGTGATCCAGCCCGAGCGCAACACCTCGACGACGCCCTGGATGGTTTCCTCGTCGATCTCGGGGCGGGTGAACGGCAGAAACGGGGCGGTAGTCTGGCTCATGAACGCGTTTGGCCTGTAATGGCGTGTAATAAAAGGGTCGGGCGATCCGCCCGAAACCGGCATTAAACACCGGTTGGCGGATTCGTACCGTGATTTTTTGTAGGCGGACGCTTAACGCCGCGCGCCGTGCTCAACTGCGCGCGAGCACGAGCACACCGATCAGGATGATGCCGATGCCGACGAGCCGCTGGACCGACAGCACCTCGCCGAACAGGTACCACGCCGCGAACGCGTTGACGACGTAGCCGAGCGACAGCATCGGGTACGCGATCGACACGTCGACCCGCGACAGCCCGACGATCCACACGACGACGCTCAGCACGTAGCAGCCGAGGCCGCCGATGATCGGCAACTGGGTCGCGATCTTCAGGCCGACCGGGATGATGTTCGCACGGCTGAATTCGAAGTGTCCAACGGCGTTGACGCCGGCTTTCAGCAGAAGTTGCGCACAGGCGTTGAGCATCACGCCGGTGACGATGCAGACGAACGAAACGGGGTTCATGCGGGAGGCGTCCTTACGATTGCGGTTTCTCGACGATCACGCGCCGGTTGTCGCGCGCGATCACGCGCATCGGCACGCCTTCCTTGACCAGCGCGTCGTACTGGCCGGGCGGCATGATCGCGAGCGCGCGGGTTTCCTGCTTCCAGCGCGTGATCCATTCGCCGACGGTCGGAATCCACTTGTTCGGCTCGACCGAGATCCCGAACGCGAGCTCGTCCTGGCGCTGCACCATGATCGTCGTGTGACCCATGTAGAACGGGAACGTGTGGTCGAGCATTTCGATCGAGTAGAACGGCGTGT
Source organism: Burkholderia sp. EMB26 (assembly GCF_024730645.1). Lineage (NCBI taxonomy): Bacteria > Pseudomonadati > Pseudomonadota > Betaproteobacteria > Burkholderiales > Burkholderiaceae > Burkholderia > Burkholderia sp. EMB26. The sequence goes on along the minus strand of NZ_CP078070.1, from coordinate 2,085,381 downwards.
CGGGCGGCAGCTTCGCCAGTTCGGCGCGCACGGCCGGCGCGAGCAGCGCGCCCGAGCTGTAGCGGCCGAACTCGTCGTGCCCGGTGCCGCCGATCGTGCCGAACACGAGCCATGCGGCGCCGAACGTGGCGAGCGCGGCGGCCACGCCCGCGCGACGGTTCAGCCACGCGGCCACGAGCGTCAGCGCGGCCGCGACCGCGAGGCCGGCGTACAGCCACATCTGGAACGCCCGGTACAGCGCGTTCGGCGTGCGGGCGTCGCCCTGGTACGCGAGGAAGACGATCCCGAACGCCGCGGCGACGAAAAACACGAGGTAGCCGAGCAGGTGGCGACGGAAGCGGTCGGCCGTCATCAGCGGCAGGTACGCGCCGATGATCAGCGCGAGCGCCGGCGCGACCGGCAGCACGTACGAGATCAGCTTCGAATGCGACGCGCTGAAGAACAGGAAGATGAACGCGCTCCAGATCAGCAGCACGAGCATCGGCGCGAAGCCGTTCGGCTGGCGCGGCATCCGCACCGCATGGCGGATGCTCTGCCACGCGACCGACAGCCACGGCAGGAAGCCGACCAGCAGCACGGGCACGAAGTAGTACAGCGGACCCGGGCGGTTCTGTTCCGGGGTCAGGTACCGGCGGAACTGCTGGACGATGAAGAAGAAGTTGAAGAACTCGGGGTTGCGCTGCTGGACGAGCACGAACCACGGCGTGACGATCGCGAAGAAGATCACGAGGCCGCTGACCAGGTACAGGCGCCTCCACAGCGCCCAGTCGCGCGCGATCAGCGTGTACAGCACGAGCACGGCGCCGGGCAGGATCAGGCCGACGAGGCCCTTGGACAGCACCGCGAACGCCATCGCGGCCCAGCACGCCCACATCCAGCCGCGCACCGCGGCCGGGCGCAGCCCGGGCCGCTGCGCGAGCAGCAGCGAGCAGAGCGACAGCGCCATCCAGAACGCGAGCCCCATGTCGAGCGCGTTGAAGTGGCCCATCAGGTTCCAGTACGGCGAGCTGGCCAGCACGACGGCGGCGAGGAAGCCCGACAGCGGGTTGAACAGGCGCGCGCCGGTGTAGCCGACGAGCAGCACGCCGGCGAAGCTGGCCACGGCGGTATAGAGGCGCGCCTGCCATTCGCCGATGCCGAACCACGCGAACGTCAGCGCGTTCAGCCAGGTCTGCAGCGGCGGCTTCTCGAAGTACTTGTAACCGTTGTAGCGCGGCGTGATCCAGTCGCCGGTGACGAACATCTCGCGCGCCATTTCCGCGTAGCGGCCTTCGTCGCTCGGGATCAGGTGGCGCAGCCCGAGCGGCGCGAACCAGACGATCGCGAGCGCGACGAGCAGGAGGACGAGCGTGATGCGATTGAGCGGTAGCCTCGACGGCGTATCGTTCATGGGTTTTCAGCCTGTTGGTTGTTGTGACGGGCCGCCGGCGGGTGGCGCCGGGGGCGGGCGGCCTGGCCGGCCGATCGGGGGATCGACCCGCTGCGCCGGCCCGAGTTTTACCGCATCGGGGATTAACGTTCAATTAAGAGCGCGGCGGCGACTTTGCGGCCCTCGGCCATCAGGATGTTGTAGGTGCGGCAGGCGGCCTGGAAATCCATCGTTTCGACGCCGATCCGCTGCGCGGTGAGCGCCGCGACGAGCCGCGGGTGGGGGAAGCGCAGCCGCGCGCCGCTGCCGAAGATCACGAGCTCGGGCGTCGGCTCGAGCAGCATCGCGAAATGCTCGGGCGCGAGCGCGTCGAACGACGACACGGGCCAGGCCTGGACCGGCGCGCCGGGCAGCACGATGACGCTCGTTTCGTGGCGTTCGAGATTGACGTCGACATAATCGGGGCCGTAGCCGGTGACGGTGTTGAGCGCGCCGCTCGCGTCCTGGTGCAGTTTCAAATCGGTATTCCGCGGTTCCGTAGGGGAATGGATTGGCCGGGCCGTGCGGGCCCGGCTGGCCGGTTTCGCGCGCCCGGGCACGCGGGGACGCCTGACGGCGCGGGCCCGGCGCGGCTATGGTGCATTGCGAAAGTCGGCCAAAATCCGCTAAATTATAACTTTTTGGTCGCCCCCGGGCGCCACTTGCGTCGTGCGTCGCCACAAGCCGCGTCCGACCGCCGCTTTTTCCCAGTCTAGACAGCGCGCACAGACCGGCCGCTTTCCAGTTTTGATCCCGTCCCCCCGGCCGCAAGGCCAACCCAGGAACCGTGTCGTCGTGAAACCGATTCAGAAGTCGAACAAGCTGCTCAACGTCTGCTACGACATCCGTGGCCCGGTGCTCGAGCACGCGAAGCGCCTCGAGGAAGAAGGCCACCGCATCATCAAGCTGAACATCGGCAACCTCGCGCCGTTCGGTTTCGACGCGCCCGACGAGATCATCCAGGACATGATCCGCAACCTGCCGGCGTCGTCCGGCTATTCGGATTCGAAGGGCGTGTTCTCGGCGCGCAAGGCCGTGATGCACTACACGCAGGAAAAGGGCGTCGTCGGCGTCGGCCTCGACGACATCTACATCGGCAACGGCGCGTCCGAGCTGATCGTGATGGCGACCCAGGCGCTCCTGAACGACGGCGACGAAGTGCTGCTGCCCGCGCCCGACTACCCGCTGTGGACGGCGGCCGTGAGCCTGTCGGGCGGCACGCCGGTCCACTACGTGTGCGACGAGCAGAACGCGTGGATGCCCGATCTCGACGACATCCGCCGCAAGATCACGCCGAACACGAAGGCGATCGTCGTGATCAACCCGAACAATCCGACCGGCGCGCTTTATTCCGACGAATTGCTGCTGGAGCTGCTCGAGATCGCGCGCCAGCACGGGCTGATCGTGTTCGCCGACGAGGTCTACGACAAGATCGTCTACGACGGCCTCGAGCACACGGCGCTCGGTGCGCTGTCGGAGGACGTGATCACCGTCACGTTCAACAGCCTGTCGAAGAGCTATCGCTCGTGCGGCTACCGCGCGGGCTGGATGGCCGTGTCGGGCCTCGGCGGCGACAACCGCCGGCGCGCGAAGGATTACCTCGAGGGGCTCGGCATCCTGTCGTCGATGCGCCTGTGCGCGAACGTGCCCGGCCAGTTCGCGATCCAGACGGCGCTCGGCGGCTATCAGAGCATCAACGAGCTGATCGTGCCGAGCGGGCGCCTGTACAAGCAGCGCGAACTCGCGTATGACATGCTGACGTCGATCCCGGGCGTGACCTGCGTGAAACCGCAGGCCGCGCTGTACATGTTCCCGCGCCTCGACCCGACGCTCTATCCGATCCAGAACGACCAGCAGTTCATTCTCGACCTGTTGCTCGAGGAGCGCGTGCTGCTCGTCCAGGGCACGGGTTTCAACTGGACGACGCCCGACCACTTCCGCGTGGTCTTCCTGCCGAACCTCGACGACCTGACCGATTCGATCAACCGGATCGCACGCTTCCTCGACGGCTACCGCAAGCGCCATTCGGTCTGAGCGGGCAGGACCACACGGAACTCACTACTTCTTACTCATCGATCACACGCAGCATGGAACCGATCAAAGTTGGCCTGTTGGGCTTCGGCACGGTGGGCAGCGGCACCTTCACGGTGCTGCGCCGCAACCAGGAAGAAATCAAGCGACGCGCGGGGCGCGGCATCGAGGTGGCGCGCATTGCCGTGCGCAACCCGGCCAAGGCGCAGGCTGCGCTCGGCGGTGACGCCGCCGCCGCGCAGATCACCGACGATTTCAACGCGGTCGTCGACGATCCGTCGATCGCGATCATCGCCGAGATGATCGGCGGCACGGGCATCGCGCGCGAGCTCGTGCTGCGCGCGATCGCGAACGGCAAGCACGTCGTGACGGCGAACAAGGCGCTGCTCGCGGTGCACGGCACCGAGATCTTCGAAGCCGCGCGCGAGAAGGGCGTGATGGTCGCGTTCGAGGCGGCCGTCGCCGGCGGCATCCCGATCATCAAGGCGCTGCGCGAAGGCCTGACCGCGAACCGCATCCAGTACATCGCCGGCATCATCAACGGCACGACCAACTACATCTTGTCGGAAATGCGCGACCGCGGGCTCGACTTCGCGACCGCGCTGAAGGCCGCGCAGGAGCTCGGCTACGCGGAAGCCGATCCGACCTTCGACATCGAAGGCGTCGACGCCGCGCACAAGGCGACGATCATGAGCGCGATCGCGTTCGGCGTGCCGGTGCAGTTCGACCGCGCGTACGTCGAGGGCATCAGCAAGCTCGACGCGACCGACATCCGCTACGCGGAGGAGCTCGGCTACCGGATCAAGCTGCTCGGCATCACGCGCCGCGCCGAAAACGGCATCGAGCTGCGCGTGCACCCGACGTTGATTCCGGAAAAGCGCCTGCTCGCGAACGTCGAGGGCGCGATGAACGCGGTCGTCGTGCACGGCGACGCAGTCGGCACGACGCTGTACTACGGCAAGGGCGCGGGCGCGGAGCCGACCGCGTCGGCCGTCGTCGCGGATCTCGTCGACGTCACGCGCCTGCACACGGCCGACCCCGAGCATCGCGTGCCGCATCTCGCGTTCCAGCCGGACAGCCTGTCGAACACGCCGATCTTGCCGATCGAGGAAGTGACGAGCGGCTACTACCTGCGCCTGCGCGTCGCCGACCAGACCGGCGTGCTCGCCGCGATTACGCGCATCCTCGCCGAATCGGGCATCTCGATCGACGCGCTGCTGCAGAAGGAATCGGAGCAGATCGACGGCGCGAACGGCGAGACCGACATCATCCTGATCACGCACGAGACGGTCGAGAAGAACGTCAACGCGGCGATCGCGCAGATCGAGAGCCTGGCGACGGTGGTCTCGAAGGTCACGAAGCTGCGCATGGAAGCGCTGAACTGAGCCGAGGACGACATGAACTACATTTCCACGCGCGGCGCCGGCATCGGCGAGCGCCATACGTTCTCCGACATCCTGCTCGGCGGTCTCGCGAAGGACGGCGGGCTCTACCTGCCTGCCGAGTATCCGAAGGTGTCGGCCGACGAGCTCGCGCGCTGGCGTACGCTGTCGTACGCGGATCTCGCGTTCGAGATCCTGTCGAAGTTCTGCGACGACGTGCCGGCCGACGACCTGCGTGCGATCACGCGCCGCACGTACACGGCCGCCGTGTACAGCAACACGCGCCACGGCGAGAACGCGTCCGACATCACGCCGCTGAAGACGCTCGGCACCGAGCACGGCGCGGCGCTGTCGCTGCTCGAACTGTCGAACGGCCCGACGCTCGCGTTCAAGGACATGGCGATGCAGCTGCTCGGCAACCTGTTCGAGTACACGCTCGCGAAGCACGGTGAAGCGCTGAACATCCTCGGCGCGACGTCGGGCGACACCGGCAGCGCGGCCGAGTACGCGATGCGCGGCAAGGCCGGCGTGCGCGTGTTCATGCTGTCGCCGCACAAGAAGATGAGCGCGTTCCAGACGGCGCAGATGTTCAGCCTGCAGGATCCGAACATCTTCAACCTCGCGGTCGAAGGCGTGTTCGACGATTGCCAGGACATCGTGAAGGCCGTGTCGAACGATCATGCATTCAAGGCGCAGCAGAAGATCGGCACCGTCAACTCGATCAACTGGGCGCGTGTCGTCGCGCAGGTCGTCTACTACTTCAAGGGCTACTTCGCGGCGACGCAGTCCAACGACGAGCGCGTGTCGTTCACGGTGCCGTCGGGCAACTTCGGCAACGTCTGCGCGGGCCACATCGCGCGGATGATGGGGCTGCCGATCGCGAAGCTGGTGGTCGCGACCAACGAAAACGACGTGCTCGACGAGTTCTTCCGCACGGGCGCGTATCGCGTGCGCAGCGCCGAGAACACCTATCACACGAGCAGCCCGAGCATGGACATCTCGAAGGCGTCGAACTTCGAGCGCTTCGTGTTCGACCTGCTCGGCCGCGATCCGGCCCGCGTGATGCAGCTGTTCCGCGACGTCGAGGAGAAGGGCGGCTTCGATCTCGCGGCGAGCGGCGATTTCGCGCGCGTCGCCGAATTCGGTTTCGTGTCGGGCCGCAGCAGCCACACCGACCGCATCGCGACGATCCGCGACGTGTTCTCGCGCTACGACACGATGATCGACACGCATACGGCCGACGGCGTGAAGGTCGCGCGCGAGCACCTGGAAGCCGGCGTGCCGATGGTCGTGCTCGAGACGGCGCAGCCGATCAAGTTCGGCGAGACGATCCGCGAAGCGCTCGACCGCGAAGCCGAGCGGCCGGCCGCATTCGACGGGCTCGAGGCGCTGCCGCAGCGCTTCGAGGTCGTGAAGGCCGACGCGCAGCAGGTGAAGGACTTCATCGCCGCCCATACGGGCGCATGACGCACGGCCGGGCCCGCAGGCCCGGCGGCGCAGGACGGCCGGAACGCCGATTCGTCGAACGGATCGGGGTTCCGGCCGTTTCGTTTGGTTCGCGGGCTCGGCATCCGGGCATCGTTCTCCGCGCGAAACAAGTGCCAGACCCGCGCGTTCGCGCCGATCACAGTCTTCGCATGCTCGCCATATCGCGCGTGCGCGTGACGGCGTCGCTACAATGACGGTTTGATTCCAACGATCCCCGATTCCATCGATGTCGAACCCGAATCCCGCGGCGCCGCGCGCGCCAATGCTGTCGACCGCCGAGGCGCTCGCCGCGCTGCTCGATGCCGCGAAGCCGCTGCCCGGCGCCGAAACCGTCGCCACGCTCGACGCGCTCGGCCGCGTGCTGGCGGCCGACGTCAGCTCGCCGCTCGACGTGCCGCCGATGCACACGAGCGCGATGGACGGCTATGCGGTGCGCGTCGCCGACCTGCTGCACGGCGATCGACGGTTGCCGGTGTCGCAACGCATTCCGGCTGGCCATCCGGCGCAACCGCTTGCGGCCGGCACGGCCGCGCGGATCTTCACCGGCGCGACGGTGCCGCCCGGCGCCGACGCGGTCGTGATGCAGGAGCAGGCGTCGGCCGACGGCGACGCGGTCGAGATCCTGCACACGCCGAAGGCAGGTGAATGGATCACCGCGCAGGGCGCGGACATCCGCCAGGGGGCGGTGATCCTGCCGGCCGGCACGCGGCTCACGCCGCAGGCGCTGGGTCTCGCCGCATCGGTCGGCTGCGCGCAGCTGTCGGTCGCGCGGCGGATTCGCGTGGCGGTGTTCTTCACCGGCGACGAACTGACGATGCCCGGCGAGCCGCTGAAACCCGGCGCGATCTACAACTCGAACCGCTTCACGCTGCGCGGGCTGCTGGAGCGGCTGGGCTGTCACGTGACCGACTACGGCATCGTGCCCGACTCGCTGGCCGCGACCCGCGACACGCTGCGGGAGGCCGCCCGCGATCACGACGTGATCCTGACGAGCGGCGGCGTGTCGGTCGGCGACGAGGATCACGTGAAGCCGGCCGTCGAGGCGGAAGGGCGGCTCGCGCTGTGGCAGATCGCGATGAAGCCCGGCAAGCCGCTCGCGTATGGTGCCGTGCGCCGCGGCGACGAGCGCGCCGACGCGCATTTCATCGGGCTGCCCGGCAACCCGGTCTCGAGCTTCGTCACGTTCCTGCTGTTCGTGCGGCCGTTCCTGCTGCGCCTGTCCGGCGTGCGCGACGTCGCGCCGCGCGCGTTGTCGCTGCGTGCCGATTTTTCGCAGAGCAAGGGCGACCGGCGCAACGAATTCCTGCGTGCGCGCGTGAATGCGGCCGGCGGCCTCGACCTGTTCCCGAACCAGAGCTCGGCCGTGCTCACGTCGACGGTCTGGGGCGACGGCCTGATCGACAATCCGCCGCAGCACGCGATCAGCGCCGGCGAGACCGTGCGTTTCATTCCGTTTTCCGAACTGCTGTCGTAACGCGACGGCTTCCCGAACCATGAAGATTCAGCTGAAATTTTTTGCAAGCGTGCGCGAAGCGCTGGGCGTCGCCGATGAAGAAGCCAACGTACCGGACGGCGTGACGACCGTCGGCGACGTGCGGGCGTGGCTGCGCGTGCGCGGCGGCGCGTGGGCCGACACGCTCGCCGAAGGGCGCGCGTTGCGCATGGCGTGCAACCACGAGATGACCGATCCCGACACGCGGCTCACCGAAGGCTGCGAGGTCGCGTTCTTTCCGCCGGTGACGGGCGGTTGAGGGCCGGGCGATGGCAACGGTACGAGTCCAGACCGACGATTTCGATCTGAATGCCGAAGTCGCGGCATTGCGGGCGCGCAACCCGAAGATCGGTGCGGTCGCGTGCTTCGTCGGCACGGTGCGCGACCTGAACGAAGGCGAGTCGGTCGCCGCGATGGAGCTCGAACACTATCCCGGAATGACCGAGAAGGCGCTCGAGAAGATCGCGGCCGAGGCCGGCCGGCGCTGGCCGGGCATCGACGTCGCGATCGTGCATCGCGTCGGCAGGCTGTTGCCGCTCGACCAGATCGTGATGGTCGCGACGGTCGCGTCGCACCGCGGCGATGCGTTTGCATCGTGCGAATTCGTGATGGATTACCTGAAGACCGAAGCGCCGTTCTGGAAGAAGGAAACGACGCCGGACGGCGAGCGCTGGGTCGATGCGCGCAGCACCGACGACGCCGCGCTCGCGCGCTGGGGCGTCGAGTCGGGCAACACGCGGCGCTGAGCGCGGCGCGCGAACGATGCGGCGATGTGCCGCATGCACGCGATCGTCGCGGGTGACGGACGTTACGCGTCCGGGTCGACGCTGCGCCCGATGATCTTGGTCGGAAACGGCTCGCCGCGGGCCCGCGACGGCAACGCGTGCGAATCGTCGCCCGCGTCGCGACGGCGCGGCGCGATCGCGTCGAGCAGCGCCTGCTGCTCGGGCGGAATCTGGTAATCCCAGCCGAACCGACTCAACTGCAGGCTCTGCGCGATCCGCAGCGCGGGCTCCATGAAACGGAGCGCCGCCGGCGGCGCGTAGCGCGCTTCGACGGTTTTCAGGAACAGCGACAGCCAGCGGCTGAAGTGGGCCGGCTCGATCCCGTCGAGCGGCTGGTGCGCCTGCTGCACGTTGCCGCGATAGCCCTTGGTGCCGAGCACGAGGCTCGACCAGAACGTCACCATCTTCGGCAGATGATCGTCCCAGCGGCCGGCCAGCTTCGCGTCGAACACGGGTCCGAGCAGCGGATCGGCGCGCACGCGGTCGTAGAACGCGTAGACGAGATCGCGGATGTTGTCTTCGGTCGGCTCGGCGTCGCGGGGGCGGGCCGGTGCGGATTCGGGCGAGGCGGGCAGGGCAGTCATGACGAAAATGGCCGGTGGATCGGGGCAGCGACGGCGCGGCGGCACGGGTGACGAGCAGGACGCCGGCCGGATTTTGACGCAAAATAGCGTCCAATAACCCCTGGAAAACGTGTAGATGTCACGCATCTTATTGCGCGCACGCGATCCCGGCAACCCGGGGCCGCGCAACGGCACCATCGATCGGCCCCTGCACGCATCGCGATCGGCTCGGTTCAGGTAATCGGGGCACGATCGATCTTTTCCGTATTCGCTCATGAGACTCACCGACTACACCGACTATTCGCTGCGCGTGATGCTGTACCTGGCCGTGCGCGGCGAGGGGCTCGCGACGATCCAGGAGATCTCGGACGCCTACGGCATCTCGAAGAACCATCTGATGAAAGTGGTGCAGCAGCTCGGCGAGCTGGGCTGGGTCGACACCGTTCGCGGCCGCAACGGCGGGCTGCGGCTGTTCGCCGATTCGCTGCAACTGACGGTCGGCCAGGTGGTGCGGGCGACCGAAAACGACTTCGCGCTGGTCGGTTGCTTTTCGCCCGACGACAGCGAGTCGCGTGGCTGCGTGATCGAGCCGCAGTGCCGGCTGAAGGGCGTGCTCGCGGCCGCGCGCGATGCCTTCTTCGCGGAGCTCGATCGTCACACGATCGGCGAACTGGCCGAGCCTGCGTCGCCGCTCGTGGCGCTGCTCGGCATTCGCCCGGTCGCGCTCGTGCGTGCGGCGCCGGAGCCGGACGAGGTGTCGGCGGCCGCCGAGCCGTCGTCCAAGGCCCACTGACACGCGGGCGCCGCCCATCCCGTCACGCCGCCGGCCGTTTTCAGGCGATCCGGCATTTTTTGCGCTGAATCAACCCGAATTTCGCTTGAAAGCCGCATAACCATCCTCATCTTGGTGTTAATCGAAAATTGGAGGTCTCGACTAAATGAGAATCGACAAGCTCACCACCAAGTTCCAGGAAGCACTCGCGGACGCGCAAAGTCTCGCGGCAGGCCGCGACAATCAATACATCGAACCCGTTCACGTCCTCGCGGCGCTGGTCGCGCAACAGGACGGCTCGGCCCGCTCGCTGATGTCGCGTGCGGGCGTGCACGTGCAGGCGCTGCAAGGCGCGCTGAACGAAGCCATCTCGCGCCTGCCGCAGGTGACGGGTACGGGCGGCGACATCCAGATCGGCCGTGAGTTGGCCGGGCTGCTGAACCAGGCCGACAAGGAAGCGCAGAAGCTCAACGACACGTTCATCGCGAGCGAGATGTTCCTGCTCGCGGTGTCGGACGACAAGGGCGACGCCGGCAAGCTCGCGCGTCAGCACGGCCTCACGCGCAAGGCGCTGGAAGCCGCGATCGCCGCGGTGCGCGGCGGCTCGCAGGTGCACAGCCAGGATGCGGAAAGCCAGCGCGAGGCGCTGAAGAAATACACGGTCGACCTGACCGAGCGCGCCCGCGCGGGCAAGCTCGATCCGGTGATCGGCCGCGACGACGAAATCCGCCGCTCGATCCAGATCCTGCAGCGCCGTACCAAGAACAACCCGGTGCTGATCGGCGAGCCGGGCGTCGGCAAGACGGCGATCGTCGAAGGGCTCGCGCAGCGGATCGTCAACGGCGAAGTGCCCGAGACGCTGAAGGGCAAGCGCGTGCTGTCGCTCGACATGGCCGCGCTGCTCGCCGGCGCGAAGTATCGCGGCGAGTTCGAGGAGCGCCTGAAGGCGGTGCTCAACGACATCGCGAAGGACGAAGGCCAGACGATCGTCTTCATCGACGAGATCCACACGATGGTCGGCGCGGGCAAGGCCGAAGGCGCGATGGACGCGGGCAACATGCTGAAGCCGGCGCTGTCGCGCGGCGAGCTGCACTGCATCGGCGCGACCACGCTCGACGAATACCGCAAGTACATCGAGAAGGACGCCGCGCTCGAGCGCCGCTTCCAGAAGGTGCTCGTCGACGAGCCGAGCGTCGAGGCGACGATCGCGATCCTGCGCGGGCTGCAGGAGAAGTACGAACTGCACCACGGCGTCGACATCACCGACCCGGCAATCGTCGCCGCGGCCGAGCTGTCGCACCGCTACATCACCGACCGCTTCCTGCCCGACAAGGCGATCGACCTGATCGACGAAGCCGCTTCGAAGATCAAGATGGAAATCGATTCGAAGCCCGAAGAGATGGACAAGCTCGACCGTCGTCTGATCCAGCTGAAGATCGAGCGCGAAGCCGTGAAGAAGGAGCAGGACGAAGCGTCGCAGAAGCGCCTGCAGCTGATCGAGGAAGAGATCGAACGCCTCGGCCGCGAATATGCGGACCTGGAAGAGATCTGGACCGCCGAGAAGGCCGCGGTGCAGGGCAGCGCGCAGCTCAAGGAGGAGATCGAGAAGGTGCGGGCGGACATCGCGCGCCTGCAGCGTGAAGGCAAGCTCGAGAAGGTCGCCGAGCTGCAGTACGGCAAGCTGCCGCAGCTCGAGTCGCAACTGAAGCAGGTCACGCAGGCCGAAGAGCAGGAGCAGCACAACCCGACGCGCCCGCGCCTGCTGCGCACGCAGGTCGGCGCCGAGGAAATCGCGGAAGTCGTGTCGCGTTCGACGGGGATTCCCGTGTCGCGGATGATGCAGGGCGAACGCGAGAAGCTGCTGCACATCGAGGAAAAGCTGCATGAGCGCGTGGTCGGCCAGGACGAGGCGATCAGCGCGGTGGCCGATGCGATCCGTCGGTCGCGCGCGGGTCTCGCCGATCCGAACCGTCCGTACGGCTCGTTCCTGTTCCTCGGCCCGACGGGGGTCGGCAAGACCGAGCTGTGCAAGGCGCTGGCGTCGTTCCTGTTCGATTCGGAAGAGCACCTGATCCGCATCGACATGAGCGAGTTCATGGAGAAGCACAGCGTCGCGCGGCTGATCGGCGCGCCGCCCGGCTATGTCGGCTACGAGGAAGGCGGCTACCTGACGGAAGCCGTGCGCCGCAAGCCGTACAGCGTGATCCTGCTCGACGAGATCGAGAAGGCGCATCCGGACGTGTTCAACGTGCTGCTGCAGGTGCTCGACGACGGCCGCATGACGGACGGGCAGGGGCGCACGGTCGACTTCAAGAACACGGTCATCGTGATGACGTCGAATCTCGGCTCGCAGGTGATCCAGGCCATGACCGGCTCGCCGCAGGACGAGATCAAGGACGCCGTGTGGCTCGAGGTGAAGCAGCATTTCCGCCCCGAGTTCCTGAACCGGATCGACGACGTCGTCGTGTTCCATGCGCTCGACCGCAGCAACATCGAGTCGATCGCGAAGATCCAGCTGGCGCGCCTGCACGACCGGCTTGCGAAGCTGGACATGGCGCTCGACGTGTCGCCCGCTGCGCTCGAACAGATCGCGAAGGTCGGCTACGATCCGGTGTTCGGTGCGCGGCCGCTGAAGCGCGCGATCCAGCAGGAGATCGAGAACCCGGTCGCGAAGCTGATCCTCGCCGGCCGCTTCGGTCCGAAGGACGTGATCCCGGTCGACGTCAACGACGGCCAGTTCGTGTTCGACCGCGTCGTGCACTGATCGCCTGCCATCGGCAGCGTGCCCGGTTCGCGCCGGGCGCGCAAAAACAAACACCCCGCCTCGGCGGGGTGTTTGCATATGGAGCGACCGAAACCGCTGCGCGGGATGTCGGCGCGCTGCGCGGCGGGCTTACGCCTGCTTGTTGCCGCCGAACATGCCGGCGAGTTGCGTGAGCGTGCCGAGCACGTTCGACGTGTCGACCTGGCCGCCGGCCGGCACTTCGCCGTTCGGCGTCGCGCCGTTGACGACGTGCGGCAGCACCTGCGCGAGGATCGACGACGCCTGCGACGGATCGATGCCGACCTTGCTCGCGAGCGAGCCGACGACGTCCGAGCCGAGCACGTTCTGCAGCGTATCGGCCGAGATCGGCTGGTTTTCGCCGGTGCCGACCCACGAACCGATGATCTCGCCGGCGCCGCCGGCCTTGAACTTCTCGATCAGCCCGTTCAGGCCGCCCGGCTGGTTGTTGATGAATTCGAGCGCGGTCGTGATCAGCGCGCTTTGGGAGTTGCCGCCGGCCTGGCCGCCGATCAGACCGCCAACGATGTCGAGGAGACCCATGGTTCTTCACCTTCACTGAAAAGGGCGCCGTGACGACGGCGCCCGTTGAACGAATGCCGCGCGCACGCCGTCGCGCGCGCGGCGCACATCAGGCGCCCGACGCCGCGGCGGCGGAGGCTGCCTTGTCCTTCTTGCTCTTCTTCTTCGAACCCTTCGTCGCCTTCGTGGACGACGCGGCCGCCGGTGCGCTCGCACCCGCGTCGGCGGATGCCGCCGCCGCCGCTGCCGCTTTTTCCTTCTTCGACGCACGCTTGGTCTTGGCCGGCTTGGCGGCCGCTTCCGGTGCGCTTGCCGTCGGCGCCGGCGCCGCGGTCGTCGTGCCGGCCGTCGCGGTCGTGGACGTCGACGCGGTGCCTGCCGACGTCGTGGTCGACGTGGTCGCGGACGTCGTCGCGGCCGGCTTCGACAGCTTCACGCCCTTCGGCGGCGTCGATGCGCCGCCGATCGTCAGGCCGTTTTCCTCGAGATGCCCGACCGACTTCGTGCCGAGGCCCTTCACGCGGTTCGCGAGATCGTCGGCGTCCTTGAACGGGCCGTTCTTGGTGCGTTCGTCGATGATCGCCTTCGACTTCACGGGCCCGAGCCCCTTCACGGATTCGAGCGCGGCCTGGTCAGCCGTGTTGACTTCGACGGCCGCGGCAAGGCCGGCGGCGAGCGACAGCGATAGCGCGACGAACAGCATCAGCAGCTTTTTCAGCATGGCAAAGGCTCCCTGGTTCTGACGGATGAATGGCTGTTGCAACGGATGACGACGCGCGAGGTGGCCGGGCGTCGCCGTTAAGCATAGGACAAATGCGTGCCCTTTTTAAGACAGGCTGACCGAATCTTGCTGAAGGCTTGCGGTGCTGTAAAGGCCGAAACCGGTGCCGGGGGCCGATTTTGACCATTCTTTACGGTGTCCGAGGGGGTGTCCCGGGAGAACGTCGCGCTGGCCGTCAGACAGGGCTTGACTTAGAGTGAACTCTAACTCCTAACCTCGTTCCTGCCATGTCGAAAACCGTATCCCAACCCTCCGCCGCCGGTCCGCTGACGATCGGGCAAGTCGCCGAACTGACGGGCGTGTCGACGCATACGTTGCGGTATTACGAGCAGGCCGGGCTGCTGCGCGCGATCTCGCGCACGGCGGCCGGGCACCGGCTCTATGCGCCGGCCGACCTTGACTGGCTGGCTTTCGTGATGCGCCTGAAGGCGACCGGCATGCCGATCGCGCAGATGCAGGCGTTCGCGGTGCTGCGCGAGCAGGGCGAGTCGACGTTCGGCGCGCGGCGCGACTTGCTGGTCGCGCATCGCGACGCGGTGCGCGCGCATATCGCGGAGCTGCAGGCGAGCCTCGACGCGATCGGCGACAAGATCGCGTACTACGAGGCGCAGGAACGGGAAATGGAACGACGGGCGAATCCTTCTCACTCTTTACCGGAACAGGACGGACACGATGGAACGACTCGTTGAGGATCGCTACACGCGCGGCTGGAACAAGCTGAAGGAAATCGACGGCGAAGTGGGCGAGCGCGTGATCGCGGCGCTTGCGCCGATCGCACCGGACTTCGGACGGCTGCTGGTCGAATTCAGCTTCGGCGACATTTACAGCCGGCCGCAGCTCGACCTGAAGGCGCGCGAAATCGCGACGATCGCGGCGCTGGCCGCGCTCGGCAACGCACAGCCGCAACTGAAGGTGCATATCGAGGCCGCGCTGAACGTCGGCTGCACGCGCGACGAGATCGTCGAGGTGTTCATGCAGATGGCCGTGTATGCGGGGATGCCGGCTGCGCTCAACGCGCTGTTCGCCGCGCACGAGGTGTTCACGCGGCGCGACGCAGCGGCCCGCGTGGCGGACGACGCGAACGAAGCGGCCGGGCAGCCCGCATGACGGCGCGTGCGCCGGTGCGTCACGCGCGGTGCGGCGCGACGATCCGGTGCTTCGCGATGCGCCGGTACAGCGTCGCGCGCGAGATGCCGAGCGCCCGGGCGGCCGCGTCGGGCCGCCAGCGATGCGCGGTGAGCGCGGCGACGATGCGGCTGCGTTCATCGTCGGGCAGCGCGCCTGCCGGCGCGCCGCCGAGTTGCGCGGCGAGGTCGGCCGGCAGGTCGCGCCGCGTCACGCGCGCGGCGTCGCACACCGCGCACGCATAGCGCAGCACGTTGCGCAGTTGCCGCACGTTGCCCGGCCATGGGTAGGCGGCGAGCTGTTCGGCGAGCGTCGCGTCGAGCGTGAGCACGTGGCCGGTCGCCTGCGCTTCCTCGGCGAACACGGCGGCGATCACGTCGCGCACGTCCGCGCGTTCGCGCAGCGGCGGCAGGTCGAACGTCGCGCCGCTCAACCGGTAGTACAGATCCTCGCGGAACGTGCCGTCGGCCACCATCCGCGCGAGATCGCGGTGCGTCGCGCAGATCACGTCGAGATCGACGCGCACGGGCGTATCGCTGCCGAGCGGCACGACCTCGCCGTCGGCCAGCACGCGCAACAGGCGCGTCTGCAGCGCGAGCGGCATGTCGCCGATTTCATCGAGAAACAGCGTGCCGCCGTCGGCGAGCGCGATCTTGCCGCGCGCGCCGTGCTTGCGTGCGCCGGTGAATGCGCCGGCCGCGTAACCGAACAGTTCGCTCTCGATCAGCGCTTCGGGCAGCGCGCCGCAGTTGACGGCGACGAACGGCCGCGCGCGCCGCGCGCCGGCGTCGTGGATCGCGCGCGCGAATACTTCCTTGCCGGCGCCGGTCTCGCCGAGCACGAGAATCGGCAGCCGCTTGCTCGCGACGCGCAGCGCGAGTTCGGCCTGTTGCGCGATGCGCGGGTCGCTGCTGTGCAGGAACGGCGTCAGCGCGCCGACGTGACGCGGCGCGGCGCTGCCCGGGCGGCGCGATGCCGCGCCGGGCTCGCGGCCGGTGCGCCGTAGCGGCGCACGCAGCCGTGCGTAGAGCGGCGCGCCGGTCGCGCGCAGCCGCAGCGCGACGATCGCATCGAGCCGCGCGGCGTCGCGCAGCGGCATCTCGGTCGCGTCGAAGATCTCGTCGATATGACGCGGCTCGCACAGCGCCGGCAGCGCGTCGCGCGCGTGCCGGTTCGCGGCGACGATGTTGCCGCATTCGTCGAACGCGATCAGCCACTCCGGTTGCGCCTCGACGTAGTGACGATTCGGATGCCCGAACAATATCCAGTGCTGCGCGGTGCTGTGCACGAAGTAGCCGTCCTCGATCAGCGCCGCGCTCTGCCGCACGAGCTGGTAGACGAGGCGCTGGCTGTCGCGGCCGTCGGGCGAATGCACGGCCGACGCGTCGAGCACGCCGATCAGTTCGCCGCCCGGCGAGAAGATCGGCGCCGCGCTGCACGTGAGCGTCGTGAACGCCGCGCGAAAGTGATCGGTCTTGTGCACGGTGATCGGCGCGAGATCGGTCAGCACGCTCGCGACGCCGCAGGTTCCTTCCTCGCTTTCCGACCAGCACGAGCCGATGTGCAGCCCCGCGTGACGGAAGTCGTTGCGGCGTTCGCGGTCGATCCGGTAGTCGATCGTCACGCCGTGCGCGTCGGTCAGCATCACGCAGTAGTCGGCGACGCGGATCATGTCGTGCAGCCGCGTCAGGCACTGGCCCGACGCGCGCAGGAAGGCTTCCTCCTTGTCGCGCACTTCGCGCAGTTCGGCCGCGGTCAGCACGCGCGGGCCGATCGACGAAGCGGGGTCGAGACGGTAGCGCTCCAGCGATCGTTGCCATGACGACACGAGGCGCGCGGAATCGGCCGGCGCGGGCAGGCGCCCGGCGAGCGCGCCGAGGACACGGTCGGCGTGCTGGGCCTGGGGGACGGCGTAGGGCATGGTCGGCTCCGGTTCCGGACGGCGGGGATGTCGCTGTTCTTGTAGCACATCCGTTCCGGCAGATCACATTGCATCGCAGCACGCGGCGCGCGTGAGACGGTCGTCTCACCGGTATCGCGCCATGTCTCGCGCAGTTGAGACGGCCGCGTGCGTGGCGTGCGGCGCTGGTCCGGCCACGCATCGCCTGCGTGACGCCGCGCAAATGCAGGG
This sequence comes from Burkholderia sp. EMB26, assembly GCF_024730645.1. Lineage (NCBI taxonomy): Bacteria > Pseudomonadati > Pseudomonadota > Betaproteobacteria > Burkholderiales > Burkholderiaceae > Burkholderia > Burkholderia sp. EMB26. The sequence goes on along the minus strand of NZ_CP078070.1, from coordinate 2,068,119 downwards.
GTTTGCGGACGGAACGCCGGGCTTGCACGGGGGCCGCGACGATCGCGTCGACGTATCGACGACGTGAGACGCACCGATGAATTCGCCGCGCGCGGCGTCGTCCCGGCCGCCCATCCGGAACGGGCACCCACCCGCCACGCCAGCGTGCACGCGGGTTTCACGGCTATCGCACGCACGATGGCACGCCGCTTGCAGAGATCACGGGCAAGCCGGCGCGATCGTGTCGGCGACGACGATCCGCCGCTCGTCGATGGCAGCGGACGAAACAGGTGGAGCCGGCGCGCGCGCCAATGCGCCGGCCCCGCCGACTGGATGGAGACAAACCCGTGACGACGCCCGTTACCGTCGGTGTGATCGCGAACCCCGCCTCGGGGCGCGACATCCGCCGCCTCACGACGCATGCATCCGTGTTCCCGACTGCGGAGAAGGCGAACATGATCGTGCGCCTCCTGGCCGGCCTTGGCGCGATGGGCGTCGAGCGCGTGCTGACGCTGCGCGACCGCACGGGCATCGCGACGCTGCTGCTGCGCGCGATCGACACGCATCGCGCGGTCGCGCCGCACGAGCGCTGGCCCGAGGTCGAATTCGTCGACCTGCCGATCACCGATACCGTCGCCGACACGCAGGCCGGCGCGGCCTATCTGCACCGGATGGAAGTGTCGCTGATCGTCGTGCTCGGCGGCGATGGCACCCATCGCGCGGTGGCCGCGCATTGCGGCGCGACGCCGCTCGTCGCGCTGTCCACCGGCACCAACAACGCGTTTCCCGAACATCGCGAGGCGACCGTCGCCGGCGTCGCGGCCGGGCTTGCTGCAACCGGCGCCGTGCCGGCCGAGGTCGCGTTCGTGCGCAACAAGCGGCTCGTCGTGCGCTGCGTCGCGGGCGCGCAGCCCGGGCGCGAGGAGATCGCGCTCGTCGACGTGTGCGCCGCGCGGCAACGCTTCATCGGCGCACGCGCGATTTCCGGCTCCGACGACATCGATTCGCTCTACCTGACGTTCGCGGAACCGGACGGCATCGGCCTGTCCGCGCTCGGCGGCGCATGGGCGCCGCTTGAACGCAGCGCACCGCACGGGCTCGCGATGCGCTTCGCGGAAGCCGGCAAGACGGCCGGCACGCCGCTCGTCGCGCCGATCGCGCCGGGGCGCGTCGACCGTGTCGTGATGCGCAGTTGCGAGCGGCTCGAACCGGGTTCGTGGCACGCGATTCCGTTCGAGCGCGGCACGCTCGCGTTCGACGGCGAGCGCGAGATCGAGGTCGCGCGCGGCGATCGCTACGAGATTGCGCTCGACTGGCGCGGACCGTTGACGGTCGACGTCGGCCGCACGCTGCGCTACGCGTCGTCGCGGCAACTGCTGCGCGACGCCGGCGCATGGCACGACTGACGCTTCGCGGTACGCAACGGCATTTCGCCATCCATCACGATCAACAAGGAGACATCGCCATGACAGCCCCTCTCGAAGGACAGGTCGCCATCGTCACCGGCGGCGCGCGCGGCATCGGCCGCGGCATCGCGCTGACGCTCGCCGGCGCCGGCGCCGACATCCTGCTGGCCGACCTGCTCGACGACGCGCTCGACGCCACCGCGCGCGAGGTGCGTGCGCTCGGCCGCCGCGCGGCGATCGCGAAGGTCGACGTCACGCAGGCCGCGCAGGTCGACGCGATGGTCGCGCAGGCGCTCGCCGACCTCGGCGGGCTCGACATCCTCGTGAACTGCGCGGGCGTGATCAGCATTCATCCGGTCGCCGAGCTGACCGAGCGCGACTGGGATTTCGTGATGAACGTGAACGCGAAGGGCACGTTCCTCGGCTGCCGGGCGGCGCTTGCCCACCTGAAGGCGCAGGGGCGCGGCCGAATCATCAACGTCGCGTCGATCGCGGGCAAGGAAGGCTTTCCGAATCTCGCGCATTACAGCGCATCGAAATTCGCGGTCGTCGGCTTCACCAATGCGCTGGCGAAGGAACTCGCGCGCGACGGCGTGACCGTCAACGCGATCTGCCCCGGCATCGTCCGTACCTACATGTGGGACCGGCTGTCCGACGAATGGAAGACCGACGGCGAATCGGTCGAGCAGTCGTGGCAGCGGCACCAGTTGACGCTGATTCCGCAGGGCCGCGCGCAGACGCCGGAGGACATGGGCCGGCTCGCGCTGTTCTTCGCGACGATGGACAACGTGACGGGCCAGGCCGTGAACGTCGACGGCGGCTTCACGTTCCACTGACGGCCGCAGGCCGTGCAATCCGCCGCCACGGCATGGCCGGGGCGGCATTCGCAGTCAGACCCACCCAGGAGACACACATGACCGCTTCGACACAGCTCAGCAGGGACACGCTGCTGGACGCCTATCGGCTGATGCGCACGATCCGCGAATTCGAGGAGCGCCTGCACGTCGAATTCGCGACCGGCGAGATACCCGGCTTCGTTCACCTGTATGCGGGCGAGGAGGCGTCCGCCGTCGGCACGATGCTGCATCTCGGCCTCGACGACTACGTGGCCACCACGCACCGCGGCCACGGCCATTGCATCGCGAAGGGCGTCGACGTGCACGGGATGATGGCCGAGATCTACGGCAAGAAGACCGGCGTCTGCCACGGCAAGGGCGGCTCGATGCACATCGCCGACCTGTCGATGGGGATGCTCGGCGCGAACGGGATCGTCGGCGCGGGCGGCCCGCTCGTGTGCGGCGCGGCGCTCGCGGCCAAGCACAAGAAGACGGGCGGCGTCGGCGTGTGCTTCTTCGGCGACGGCGCGTCGAACCAGGGCGTGATCTTCGAATCGATGAACCTCGCGTCGGTGTGGCGGCTGCCCGCGATCTTCGTCGCCGAAAACAACGGCTATGCGGAAGCGACGTCGTCGAGCTGGTCGGTCGCGACCGACAACATCGCCGATCGCGCGAACGGGTTCGGGATGCCGGGCGTGATCGTCGACGGCTTCGACTTCTTCGCGGTGCACGAGGCGCTCGGCGAGGCCGTCGAGCGTGCGCGCAACGGCGGCGGCCCGACGCTCGTCGAGGTGAAGTTCACGCGCTATTTCGGCCACTTCGAGGGCGATGCGCAAACCTACCGGGCGCCGGGCGAAGTGCAGAAGCTGCGCGACGAGAAGGATTGCCTGAAGCATTTCGAAACGCGCGTCGTGCGCGCCGAAGTGCTGACGACCGACGACCTGCGCGCGGTCGACGCACAGGTGAAGGCGCTGATCGACGACGCGGTCGCGCAGGCGAAGGCGGCGCCGCTGCCGGATGCCGCCGACCTGCTGGCCGACGTCTACGTGTCGTATCCGTGAGCGCGGCCTGACCCAGCAGCCGGCACGGCGAACCGAACATTCCAGGAGACAGACATGGCAAGGAAGATCACTTATTCGCAGGCGATCAACGAGGCGCTCGCGCAGGAAATGGCGCGCGACGACAGCGTGATCGTGATGGGCGAGGACAACGCGGGCGGCGCGGGCGCGCCGGGCGAGGACGACGCATGGGGCGGCGTGCTCGGCGTGACGAAGGGGCTGTTCCACAAGTTTCCGGGCCGCGTGCTCGATACGCCGCTGTCGGAGGGCGGCTACATCGGCGCGGCGGTCGGCGCGGCCGCGTGCGGGATGCGGCCGGTCGCGGAACTGATGTTCATCGATTTCATGGGTGTGTGCTTCGACCAGATCTTCAACCAGGCCGCGAAATTCCGCTACATGTTCGGCGGCAAGGCCGTGACGCCGGTCGTGATTCGCGCGATGTACGGCGCCGGCCTGCGCGCGGCCGCGCAGCACTCGCAGATGCTCACGTCGTTGTTCACGCACATTCCGGGGCTGAAGGTCGTGTGCCCGTCGACGCCGTACGACGCGAAGGGGCTCCTGATCCAGGCGATCCGCGACAACGATCCCGTGATCTTCCTCGAACACAAGCTGCTCTACACGCGCGAGGGCGACGTCCCGGAGGAATCCTATGCGATTCCGTTCGGCGAGGCGAACGTGATGCGTGACGGCGACGACGCGACGATCGTCACGTACGGCCGGATGGTGCATCTCGCGATGGACGCGGCCGCCAAGCTCGCGAAGGACGGCATCCAGTGCGAGGTGATCGACCTGCGCACGACGTCGCCGCTCGACGAGGAAACGATCCTCGACAGCGCCGAGCGTACCGGGCGCGTGGTGGTCGTCGACGAAGCGAATCCGCGCTGCTCGATCGCGACCGACATCGCCGCGCTCGTCGCGCAGCGCGCGTTCCGGTCGCTGAAGGCGCCGATCGAGCTCGTCACCGCGCCGCATACGCCCGCGCCGTTCGCCGGCGTGCTGGAAGACCTGTATATCCCGTCCGCCGATGCGATTGCGCAGGCGGTCCTGAAGACGAGGAGCTGACACGATGTCGATTCACATGATCACGATGCCCAAGTGGGGGCTGTCGATGGAGCAGGGGCAGGTCAACGGCTGGCTGAAGGCAGTCGGCGAGCGCGTGACGAAGGGCGACGAGGTGCTCGACGTCGAGACCGACAAGATCTCGTCGGGCGTCGAATGCGCGTTCGACGGCACGCTGCGCCGGCAGGTCGCGCAGGAGGGCGAGACGCTGCCGGTCGGCGCGCTGCTCGGTGTGGTCGCGGCGGCCGATGCAAGCGATGCCGACATCGACGCGGCGATCGCCGACTTTCAGCGCGATTTCGTGCCGAGCGCGGCGTCCGACGAGGCGGCCGGCCCGCAGCCCGAGAAGGCGCAGATCGGCGGACGCACGATCCGCTTCCTGAAGCTGGGCGACGGTTCGGGCACGCCGGCCGTGCTGATCCACGGCTTCGGCGGCGACCTGAACAACTGGCTGTTCAATCACGCGGAGCTCGCCGCGCACCGGCCGGTGTGGGCGCTCGATCTGCCGGGCCACGGCGAATCGGGCAAGGCGGTCGAGAACGGCAGCCTCGACGAACTGGCCGACGCGGTGCTCGCGCTGCTCGATGCGCAGCACATCGAGCGCGCGCACCTGATCGGCCATTCGATGGGCGGCGCGGTCGCGATGACGGTGGCCGAGCGCGCGCCGCAATGCGTCGCGTCGCTCACGCTGATCGCGAGCGCGGGGCTCGGCACCGACATCAATCGCGCGTACATCGACGGCTTCGTCGCCGGCAACAGCCGCAACACGCTGAAGCCGCACCTCGGCGCGCTGTTTGCGGACCACGCGCTGGTCACGCGGCAGCTCGTCGAGGATCTCGTCAAGTACAAGCGGCTCGAAGGCGTGCAGGCCGCGCTCGAGAAGATCGCGGATGCCGCGTTCGACGGCGCCGCACAGCGGCGCGTGTTCCGCGACCGGCTCGCGACGCTTGCGCCGCGCACGCTGGTGATCTGGGGTGAGCGCGACGAGGTGATTCCCGCGCAGCATGCGCAGGGTTTGCCGGACGGCGTGCGTGCCGAGGTGATCGCCGGCAGCGGGCACATGGTGCAGATGGAGGCGGCCGCCGACGTGAACCGCCTGATCGTCGCGTTCCTCGGAGACTGACGATGGCCGCCGCGCTCGAACGACCCAGCCTCACGGCGCTCGGCCAGCCCGGCGCCAGAAGTCGCGACAAGCTCGCGCGCATTCCGGTGCGCGTCGAGCCCGCGGCCGGCACGGCACTGCCGAAGCCGCCGTGGCTGCGCGCGCGGCCGATGATGAGCGCGGCGGTGGCCGACATGGCCGCCGTGCTGCGCGAGCATCGGCTGCATTCCGTCTGCGAGGAGGCAATGTGTCCGAACATCGGCGAATGCTTCGCGCAGCGCACCGCGACTTTCATGATCATGGGCGGGCTGTGTACGCGGCGTTGCCCGTTCTGCGATGTCGCGCACGGCCGTCCCGAACCGCTCGATCCCGACGAGCCGGCGCGGCTGGCCGACGCGGCCGCGGCGCTCGGGTTGCGCTACGTCGTGATCACGTCGGTCGACCGCGACGATCTGCGCGACGGCGGCGCCGCGCATTTCGCCGCGTGCATCGCGGCGGTGCGCGCGAGCGTGCCGGGCATCGGGGTCGAGGTGCTGACGCCGGACTTTCGCGGCCGCGCGGTCCGCGCGCTCGACGCGCTGTCGTCGGCGTGGCCCGACGTGTTCAACCACAACATCGAGACGGTGCCGTCGCTGTACCGGGCGGCGCGGCCGGGCGCCGACTATCGCGGCTCGCTCGAGCTGCTCGCGCAGGCGAAGGCCGCGCGGCCGACGCTCGTGACGAAATCGGGGTTGATGCTCGGGCTGGGCGAGCGCGACGACGAGGTGCGCGACACGCTGCGCGACCTGCGCGCGCACGAGGTCGACGTGCTGACACTCGGCCAGTATCTCGCGCCGTCCGCGCATCATTTGCCGGTGCGGCGCTACGTGAGCCCGGAGGCGTTCGCCGCGTGGCACGACGAGGCGCTTGCGCTCGGTTTCAGGGAAGTCGTCGCCGGCCCGCTCGTGCGCTCGTCATATCACGCGGCTGACGTGCTGGAGGACGCGTAGCGCATCACGCAGCCGCGGTGGCGTGCGCGCGACCGATGCGGCGCAGGTACAGCACGAGCCCCACGCCCGCCAGCATCAGGCTGACCGTGTTCGCGAACCAGAAGCCGCGCGCGCCGGTCAGCCATGCGGGTGCGATGCCGCCGACGTCGAAGCCGAGCACGTAGCCGCCGCTGAGTCCGACGCCCCACAGCGCGACCGCATAGATCACGGTCGGCACGACCGCCACCTTGTACGCGCGCAGCACGAACGCCGACGTGACCTGCAGCGCATCGAACACGTGATAGCACGCGACGATCGCGACGAGCGGCATCGCGGCCGCGGCGACGGCGGGGTTCGGCGTGTAGCCGCCGATGATGAGCGGGCGCAGCGCGAACACGAGCAGGCCGTAGGCGGCCGCCACGCCGCACGCGAAGATCACGCTGTGTCGGCCGAGCAGCCGGGCTTCCTCGGCGCGTCCGGCGCCGAGCGCGCGCGCGACCAGCGTCGACGCCGCCACGCCGATCGACAGCGGCGTCATGTACAGCACGGCGCCGATGTTGCCGGCGATCTGGTGGCCGGCGAGCGTCGTCGTGCCGAACTGCGCGATGAACAGCGCCATGCACGTGTACGACGTGACCTCGATCAGGTACGACAGGCCCATCGGCACGCCGAGCTTCAGGATCGCCTTCTGGCGTTCCCAGACGGGCCAGCAGAAGCGCGAGAAGATCGCGAGCGGCGCGAACACGTCGAGCTTCGCGAGCAGCGTGTAGCCGATCAGCGCGAGCGCCCAGTTGATCAGCGTGCTGGCCAGCCCGCAGCCGGGGCCACCGAGCGCCGGTACGCCGAAGCCGCCGAAGATGAACCACACGTTCAGCGGGAACTTGAGCAGCAGCGCGCCGATCTGCAGGATCATCGCGAGCCGCGGCTTGCCGGCCGCGTTGGTCAGCGCGTTGTAGATGCGGAATACGAGGCTGGCGGGCAGCCCGTACGACAGGATGCGCAGGTAGTCGACGGTGCGGTCGTGCAGCGCGGCGGGCGCATGCGCGACGCGCAGCAGCGGCTCGGGAAAATGCAGCAGCAGGAAGCCGGGAATCGCGAGCAGCAGCGCGAGCCACAGCGCCTGGCGCACTTCCTCGCCGATCTCCGCATAGCGCCGCGCGCCGTACAGTTGCCCGGTGATCGGCTGCAGCGCGGACAGGATGCCCGTCAGGCCGATGTAGATCGATACGTAGATCGACGAGCCGAGCCCGAGCGCGGCGAGATCGACGGCCGAGTAGCGGCCGACCATCGCGGTGTCAATCACGCCGAACGCGATGATCGCGAGCTGGCCGACCAGCACCGGCCACGCGAGACCGACGATCCGGCGGATGTCGCCGAGCATCGTCAATCGGCCGTCGGGCGGCGCGGCGGACGCCGCTTGACGGGCGCTTTCGGCCGTTCGATGCGCTCGTACAGGCGGAAGCGCTCGTCGCGGTCGGCGACGCGCCGGCCTTCCCAGACGAGACGCCACACGTATTGCGACATCGCGCTCGGCTCGCCGAAGTCGGCGCGGTCCTGGCGCAGGATCACGTCGCAGTCGCCGGAGAAATCGAAGTGCATGTCGCCGAAGTACGCGAAGGTCGCGATCTGCGCGTCGCCAAGCCGCACCGGCGAGATGCACTCGTAGTCGGACGGCAGGTGCACGGCGATCTGTTGCGCGACATCGCGATAGGTTCGGCCGTAGTTGACGATCGGCAGCCACAGCGTCATCAGCAGCACCCACATCAACGTGGTGCCCGCGCTCGACAGCACGACGCTGCGCCACAGCACCTTCGGCTGGCGCGACACACGCCAGCGCACGAGGAAGCACCAGCACACGGTGACGATCACCGCGCAGATGAACGACAGGATCTTGAAATGCGGCTCGTAGCCGGGCACGAGGCGCGCGAGGTTGCGCGCGAGCGGATGCGGGAAGCCGGTGAGCGACGCGAGCCACACGAGCCACACGAAGGTGCCGAGGATCGTGAAGCTCAGCACCGCGAACCAGTCGATCGCGTTGATCGCGCCGCGCTTGAGGGTCGGCAGCGCGAACGTCGCGAGCACCGCGAGCGGCGGCAGCAGCAGCATGTACATGCGGTTCGACTGCTGGCTTTGCAGGATCACGAGCGCGACGAGCGGTACGGCGACCGACAGCGGAATCGCGATGTGCGCGCGACGGCGCATGCCGGCCCAGCTCCACCACGCCCAGATCGCGAGCGGCCACGCGGGCCACGTGAACAGCGGCAGGTTTTTCGCCGCATAGCCGAGCACGGCCGTCGGCGGGCCCGAAAAGCGCATCAGGCTGCCGTGGATCCACTGGTTGAAGAACCACGCGGCGTCGTCGGGCGCCGCGACGATGGCGGCGAGCGGCCACAGCGCGAAGATCGCGGCCGCGAGCGGCACGCCGAGCAGCGGCAGGTGCAGGTTGCGCATCTCGGGCGTGACGAGCCACAGCGCGGCCGTGCCCGCGAGCAGCGCGACGACCAGCACCGGGTTGCCGGACAGCGCGACGAGGCCGATCGCGAGGCCCCACCACAGGGCGCCCTGCAGCGGCTTGTCGATGCCGCGCACGATCCCGTACACGAGCATCGCGATCCACGCGAACTGCGCGAGCTGCGGCGTCGTTTCGTGCCCGCGTTCCGCGAGGCCGAAGCAGGCGACGAGCACCAGCAGCGCACCGTCCGCGAGCGTGCGGCCGTAGTCGCGCGGCTCGGGCTCGCCGCCGAACGCGTACTTGAATGGTTGGACCTCGGCGCGCCGGCCGAGCAGGTAGGCCGCATACCAGACGAACGCGCACGCGACGCAGAACAGCACGCCGGTCGCGACGCGCGACGCGTTGCTCGCGTCGACCCACGGGCCGAGGCCGCGGATCGACAGCGCGCCGAGCCAGTAGCCGAGCGGCCCGTCGGTCGTGATGAACTTGCCGACCAGGTTCGGCAGCAGCCAGTCGTGCCAGCCGCCCTTGGCCATCGTCCACATCACGCCGAAGCCTGCCGCGTCCTCGTTTTTCCACGGGTCGCGGCCGAACAGGCCGAACGCCGCGTAGACGAGGCAGAGCGTGAGCAGCAGCCAGCGCGGCAGCGCACGCGTGGCGGAGGCGGTGAGACGGACGACAGGCTTCATGCAGATGAGCGATTTGTTATGGGCGGGCGGCCAGCGCGGTTGCGCGCGGTCGAGCCGGTTTCGAGCATCCGGCATTGTAGTCGCGCCCGCTGTTGTGCGTCAGGTCGTTGCCCGGGCGCCGGGCGGCGCGTCGTCGGGCGAGCAGAGACAAAAAAGGGCAGCCTGGGCTGCCCTTTTGTGCGATACCGGTACGTTGCAACCACCGGATACGGTGCGAAGCTTACTTCGCCTTGCCGTTGGCGCGTACGCCGAACTTGTTCTTGAACTTCTCGACACGGCCTGCCGTGTCCATGATCTTTTGCTGACCCGTGTAGAACGAGTGCGATTCCGACGACACTTCGATCTTGGCGAGCGGGTAGGTCTTGCCGTCGAGTTCGATGTTTTCGCGCGTCTGGATCGTCGAGCGCGTGATGAACTTGAAGCCGTTCGACATGTCTTGGAAGACGACTTCGCGGTAGTCCGGGTGAATGCCAGGTTTCATGATTTTCCTTGGTGATAGCGGTAGCCAACCCGCCGCTTGCCGTGTCGAGCCGCCCCGGTGGAGCGATTCGGCTGACGTCAAGCCCGGCGCGAGCCACTTGCCTAAGGTCGAAAAACGGCGATTATGCCAGAAAATCAGACGGTTGACGATTAATTTTCACGGTGCGTCGAGCGCGCCGGTGCCGGCCGGATCCTGTCGGTAGTAGCGCGCGAGGAGCCGGTACAGCTCCGGAAATTCGGACTCGAACGCTTTCGGTCGCACGAACAGCGCCTCGCTGCATACCGCGAAGAATTCCGACGGGTGATCGGCCGCATAGGGATCGATCAGCGAATCCCGCTCGAAGCGCGCCCATGCGCGATCCGGCACCGCGTCGACGCGCGCGCAGAACTGGTCGTACGCATGTTCGAACACGTCGGCCCACGCCTGCGCGTCGAGGTGCGGCGCATGCCAGCGGCGAAACAGGGGCGGATAGCCGTCGGCCGCGCCGTTGACCATGTCGATCTTGTGCGCGAACTCGTGGATCACGACGTTGTACGCGTCCCGGCCGTCCGTCATCTGCGCGTCTTCCCACGACAGGATCACCGGGCCGCCTTCCCAGGCCTCGCCGCTCGCATCCTGCTCGACTTCGTGGACGACGCCGTCCTCGTCCTGCACGGTCTTGCGGATCACGAATTCGCCCGGGTACACGACGACGCCGACCCAGCCGTCGTACAGCGACAGGTCCAGATTCAGCACCGGCAGGCAGGCCTGCGCGGCGATCGCGACGATCATCGCGTCGGTCAGTTCGAGCCCGTGCGCGGTCGAAAACGATTTTTTCGCGACGAACAGGCTCGTCAGCTCGCGCAGCCGCCCGAGCGCGTCGGGCGGCAGGGCGGCGAGGAACGGCAGGCGTTCGACGGTTTCCTGCCACAGCGGATCGGGAATCGGATGGCTGCGCAGCGCGCGGTCGCGGCGGCGGTCGTCGAACCAGCGGGTCAGTTTCGAAAGCATGGAGGCTGCGGACGAAAATCCAAAGCCTGTCTTTTAACTCAATCGATCTGTTTTTGCCATGCCGCGAAGAGGCCGCCGACGAGCGCCACGCCCGCGAGGAAGTAAAAGCCGTCGAGCGACGCGAGGAACGACGCCTGTTGCGCGACCATTCGCGCGATCGACGCGATCGCGAGGCCATGCGCGTCGTTCAGCGCGTGGCCGGCTGCCGCGTAGCTGCGCGTCAGCGCGTCGACGGTCTGCTGGAACAGCGGGTCGAACAGGTTCGCGCGCTCGACGAGCCGCGTCTGGTGCACGGCGACGCGATGCTGCTCGACGATGATCACCGACGACGTCGCGAACGAGATCGTCAGTTGCCGCACGATGTTCTTCAGCCGGTAGCCGTGCGTGTATTCGTCGATCGCGAAGATCCGGAACGTGAGGTTCGCGACCGGCAGCACGATGAACAGCAGCAGCAATCCGCGCAGCAGCAGCGGGACGATCAGCGCGGCTTCGCCGACCTGCGGCGTCATCCGCGTCATCCACAGCGCGGCCGTGACGGCGATCGCGAACCCGGGCACGACGAACCACTTCTTGTGCGGGACGAATTTCGCGTAGCGCAGGTACGCGAACAGCGCGGTGGCGGAGATCAGCGACATCGTGCCGACCAGGCGCCCGGCATTCTCGACCGGATAGCCGAGCCCGCCCTCGAGAAATCGCGACGTCAGGTAACTGAAGCCCGTCGTCTCGTAGTAATAGAACATGTAGAGCAGCAGCCCGACCTGAAAAGTGCGCTCGCGGAACGCATGCAGCCGCACGAGCGGCGTCGGATGGTTCCACTGGTGATACGCGAACCACGCGAGCGCGCCGAGCCCGGCAAACGTCAGCATGATCAGCATCGGCGAGCCGCTGTAGAGCTGGTAATGCACCTGCTGCAGCACGATCTGCAGCGCCCCTTGCGCGAGCGCGAACACGACATACGGCCAGAAGTGTCCGGAGCCGCGCTCGTCGTCCGGCGTGCGGCCCGAATCGGGCAGCGTGAGCAACGCGAGGATGGCGAACGCGATGCCGGCCGGCGCCGTGCACGCGAACAGGGCGCGCCACGTCGAATGCGCGACCAGCAGCCCGCCGACGATCGGCGCGAGCGCGCTGCCGAGCAGGATCATGATCAGGAACGCGCGTGTCGCGGGCGGCCGCTCCTGCGGCTTGAAGCTGATCTGGATCAGGATCCGGCACGCGCCCATCATCGGGCCGATGAAATAGCCCTGGAAGCCGCGCGCGAACGCGAGCTCCAGCGACGTGTCGGCCAGCGCCGCCGCGATCGCGCCGAGCGAGAACATCAGCATGCAGCCCGCGACGTAGCGGCGATGGCCGAGCCGGTCGACCCACCATTGCTGCTGCAGGATGCCGAGCACGGCCGTGACCGCGTAGGCGCTCGACGACCACACGAGTTCGTCGGGCGACGCGTTGATGCCGCCCGCGATGTAGCTCGCGAAGAACGAGAAGACGGCGTTGTCGAAGTAGTCGATGCCGGTGACGAGCGCGAGCGCCCATGGAAACAGGTCCGCGCGCAGGTTCGCGCGGCTCCATAGCGGCGGCCGGCCCGGCACGGCGTTCATTCGCGGTCCTTGCGGGCGCGCCGCGCGCCGATTTCGGCCCGCCGCTGCGCGATCAGTTCATCGGCGTTTTCACCGGCGAGGCGCCGCTCGACGTAGTCGATGTCGTGCTGCAACTCCTTGCGCAGCGCGACGGCTTCCTTCAGTTCGCGCTGGACGGCCGCGATCCGCCGGTCGAGCGTGTCGATCTGCTCGGCGAGGCCGGCGCGGATGTCGCGCAGCGACGCATCCGAATAGCGGCGCCGGCCGTCGCCCGTTTCTTCCAGCGGACGCTTCAGCATTTCGGTGATGCCGTGCAGCGAGAAGCCCAGCGCGCGCAGCCGCAGGATGCGCGCGAAACGCTCGAGGTCGGCTTCGTCGTAGAGACGGTAGCGGCCTTCGCTGCGCGACGGCGTGACGAGGCCGCGCTCTTCGTAATATTTGAGCGTGCGCGGCGTGACGCCGAGCCGCGACGCGGCGTCGCTGACGGTCAATAGCGGGGTGGAGGCGTCGGTCGGCATCGGGTATCGGGGATTCGGCGGGACAATGACGCGATTATAGATCAACCTGTACGTTCACGTTCAGGTTGGGGCCGAAAAAACGGCCGCCGGGCAGGATGCGCGGGCGGCCGTGTCGCGGGGCGGGGGCGATCAGCCGCCGCGGCGCATCAGGTCGAAGAACTCGGAGTTGCTCTTCGTCTGGCGGATCTTGTCCAGCAGGAATTCCATTGCCTCGACTTCGTCCATGTCGTGGATGAACTTGCGCAGCACCCAGATCTTCTGAAGGATCTCGGGCTTGATCAGCATTTCCTCGCGACGCGTGCCCGACTTGTTCAGGTTGATCGACGGATACACGCGCTTTTCCGCGAGACGGCGCTCGAGGTGCACTTCCATGTTGCCGGTGCCCTTGAACTCTTCGTAGATCACGTCGTCCATGCGGCTGCCGGTTTCGATCAGCGCGGTGCCGATGATCGTCAGCGAACCGCCTTCCTCGATGTTGCGCGCCGCGCCGAAGAAGCGCTTCGGACGCTGCAGCGCGTTCGCGTCGACACCGCCCGTCAGCACCTTGCCCGATGCCGGGATCACGGTGTTGTACGCACGCGCGAGACGCGTGATCGAGTCGAGCAGAATCACGACGTCGTGCTTCATTTCGACGAGGCGCTTGGCCTTCTCGATCACCATTTCGGCGACCTGCACGTGGCGCGTGGCCGGTTCGTCGAACGTCGACGCGATCACTTCGCCGGCGACCGAGCGCTGCATTTCGGTCACTTCTTCCGGGCGCTCGTCGATCAGCAGCACGAACAGGATCACGTCCGGGTGGTTCTGCTTGATCGCATGCGCGATGTGCTGGAGCATCACGGTCTTGCCGGACTTCGGCGACGCGACGAGCAGGCCGCGCTGGCCCTTGCCGATCGGCGCGATCATGTCGATGATGCGGCCCGTGACGTTTTCCTCGCCGCGCATTTCGCGTTCGAGCGACAGCGGCTTGTTCGGGTGCAGCGGCGTGAGGTTCTCGAACATGATCTTGTGTTTCGAGGCCTCGGGCGGCTGCCCGTTGACTTTGTCGACTTTCACCAGCGCGAAGTAGCGCTCGCCGTCCTTCGGCGTGCGGACTTCACCTTCGATGGTGTCGCCGGTGTGCAGGTTGAAGCGGCGGATCTGCGACGGGCTGATGTAGATGTCGTCGGTGCTCGCGAGGTACGACATTTCCGGCGAGCGCAGGAAGCCGAAGCCGTCCGGCAGCACTTCGAGCGTACCGTCGCCGAAGATCGTCTCTCCCGTCTTGGCGCGCTTTTTGAGAATGGCAAACATCAACTCCTGCTTGCGCAGGCGGTTCGCGTTTTCGATCTCCAGGCCGTTGGCCATTTCGATCAGTTCGGACACGTGCAGAGACTTGAGCTCGGATAAATGCATACGGAGAACCCGCCAGGGAGGAGAAGCGACGAAAGAAAATAAGGGAGGAGGGCGAGCGGAGGCGCTCAGAGACTTAAATGCGTCTTGTCGACGTTTTTTAATTCTAGCATAGGCCGATTCGCGCTTGAGCGAGCGATCGGCGGCTTGACGACGGACGTGTTGCCGACTGACAACACGTCCGTGGAACTGCCGGTATTACAGGTGGCTGTCCAGGAAGGCGGTGAGCTGCGACTTCGACAGCGCGCCGACCTTCTGCGCGGCGGCCGCGCCGTTCTTGAACAGGATCAGCGTCGGGATGCCGCGCACGCCGAACTTCGCGGGCGTGGCCTGGTTGTCGTCGACGTTGATCTTCGCGATCTGCAGCTTGTCGCCGTAGTCCTTCGCGACTTCGTCGAGGATCGGGGCGATCATCTTGCACGGGCCGCACCATTCGGCCCAGAAATCGACGAGTACGGGCTTGTCGGACTTGACGACGTCCTGTTCGAACGATGCGTCGCTGATGTGTTTGATCTGTTCGCTCATTGGGTCAATACCTCTTACGGTTCGGGGACTGCCTGCTTGCGCGTTGCGGCGTACCGGCCGCCGTAGGCTGCCGGCCGCTGCGGCAGGTCACTCCGCCTTCCGGAAGGGAGGGGGCGTAAGCGCTGCATGCCGCGGCTCGCGGGTCGTTCGGGCGTCATATTAGCCTAAATTGCTATCTGCTGCGGGCGGCGATAGTAGCCGCTACGCGAGTAGGGGTACGACGCGACGTTCGACCGTCGTGCCACGCAGGTGGAGGCCGGTCCGCAAATTACAAGGGGGTGGGCCGCATGCGGTGCGCGCGAACGGGCGATGCGCGGGTTTGCCCGGCGATATTCGCTTTGATGCGAACAAACGGTCGCATTCGTCCGGAAGCGGTGATAGAATATGCCGTGACGGGCCTCCTCGCATGGTGGGGCGGTGAACCTGGTCAGGTCGGGAACGAAGCAGCCACAATCGTTTTCCGCCAGTGCCGAGGGTTGGGCTCGTCACCTTCCTTCTCGCCCCGTTCGCAGGGCGTTTTTTATTTCTGCGTCACACTCTGTTCGACCTCCACCTTGCCCGTGTTCCGCACCGCTTCGCGTGTCGGCGCGACGCAGCGTTACTGATACAATTTCCCGATGACCTATCAAGTTCTCGCACGCAAGTGGCGTCCGAAGGATTTCGCTTCGCTCGTCGGCCAGGAGCACGTCGTCAGGGCGCTCACGCACGCGCTCGACGGCGGGCGTCTCCATCACGCCTATCTGTTTACCGGAACCCGCGGTGTCGGCAAGACGACGCTGTCGCGGATCTTCGCGAAGGCGCTCAACTGTGAAACCGGCGTCACGTCGCAGCCGTGCGGCGTGTGTCGCGCGTGTCGCGAGATCGACGAGGGCCGTTTCGTCGATTACGTCGAGATGGACGCGGCGAGCAACCGCGGCGTCGACGAAATGGCCGCGCTGCTTGAGCGCGCGGTGTACGCGCCCGTCGATGCGCGCTTCAAGGTCTACATGATCGACGAAGTGCACATGCTGACGAATCACGCGTTCAACGCGATGCTGAAGACGCTGGAAGAGCCGCCGCCGCACGTCAAGTTCATCCTCGCGACGACCGATC
This sequence comes from Burkholderia sp. EMB26, assembly GCF_024730645.1. Lineage (NCBI taxonomy): Bacteria > Pseudomonadati > Pseudomonadota > Betaproteobacteria > Burkholderiales > Burkholderiaceae > Burkholderia > Burkholderia sp. EMB26. Next base: position 2,052,001 of record NZ_CP078070.1, on the reverse strand, counting down.
CGCAGAAAATCCCCGTCACCGTGCTGTCGCGCTGTCTGCAGTTCAACCTGAAGCAGATGCCGGCCGGGCACATCGTGTCGCATCTCGAGCGGATCCTCGGCGAAGAACGGCTCACGTTCGAGCCGCAGGCGCTGCGCCTGCTCGCGCGGGCCGCGCAGGGCAGCATGCGCGACGCGCTGTCGCTGACCGACCAGGCGATCGCCTATTCGGCGAACGAGGTGACCGAGTCGGCGGTGTCGGGCATGCTCGGCGCGCTCGACCAGACCTACATGGTGCGCCTGCTCGACGCGCTCGCGGCCGGCAACGGCCCGGAAATCCTCGCGATTGCCGACGAGATGTCGCTGCGCAGCCTGTCGTTCTCGACCGCGCTGCAGGATCTCGCGAGCCTGCTGCACCGGATCGCGTGGGCGCAGTTCGCGCCGGGCTCGGTGCTCGACGAATGGCCGGAAGCAGCCGACCTGCGCCGGTTTGCTGAGACGCTGAGCCCCGAGCAGGTGCAGTTGTTCTATCAGATCGCGACGGTCGGGCGCGCCGAACTCGGCCTGGCGCCGGACGAATACGCCGGTTTCACGATGACGCTGCTGCGGATGCTCGCGTTCGAGCCGGCCGTCGGCGCCGGCAGCGCACCGGGCGGTCAGCCGTCCGTGCCGCCGCGTGCGGTGCCGGCCCCGCGTGCTACGGCGGCACCGGCCGCCGCCGCGGCGAAGCCGGTATCGGCCGCGCCGGCAAGCGCAGCGCGCCCGCCAGCCGCGACGCCGGCTGCGCCGGTCGCCCGTTCGGCGCCGGTGCAATCGAGCGATGAAGCCGAACGGCCGGCCGCCAAGCCGGCTGCCGTTCAGTCACCGGCAGAAGCAGCGCCGGAACCGGTCGCGGCTGACGTGCAAGCTGTCGAGCCTCCTCAGCCGGAAACGAAGGCAGCGCCCGTCGGCGACACGCCGCCTCCCGCGCGCAAGGAACCCGAGCCGCCCGCCGTTGCCGTCGTGCAGCGAAACGACGAACCGGCTCCGCAGGCCGAACCGGCGCCGCGCGTCGCATCGCCCGAGCCGGCCGCCGCACGGCCGGCGGCGCGCGCGGGCGGTGCCGCCGCCGCACTCGACGTGCTGCGCAATGCGGGGATGCGCGTGTCGTCGGACCGCGGGCGCGCAGGCGCTGCCGCCAAGCCGGCTGCGGCCCAGCCGGCTGCTGAAAAGCCGGTCGCGCCGCGTCCGGCCGTCCAGGTGCCGGCGCCGCGTGCTGCCGCCCGTGCGCCGCAAGCAGCCGATTCGCGCCAGCCGTCGCCGCCGTGGGAAGACATCCCGCCCGACGACTACGTGCCGCTCAGCGCCGACGAAATGTTCGGCGGGTCCGACGACGCCTTCGTGCCGGTGTTCGACAGCGGTCCCGACGACGTGCGCGTGACGCCGAAGCCGGCGGACGCGCGTCCGGCCGCGCCGATCGACACGCGTCCGCTGCCGCCCGCGATCGCGCTCGATCCGATCGGTTTCGACGGCGAATGGCCGGCGCTGGCCGCGCGGTTGCCGCTGAAGGGTGTCGCGTACCAGCTCGCGTTCAACAGCGAGCTGACGGCCGTCGATGCAACCGCATTGAAATTGTCCGTGCCGGTGCCGCAGTATGCGGACGCCGCACAGGTGGCGAAGTTGAAGGCCGCACTGGCCGATGCGCTCGGCAAGCCGGTCGAGGTGACCGTCGAGGTCGGGCCCGCGCGGCGCACCGCGGCGGCGCTCGATGCGGCCGCGCGCGCGGCGCGCCAGCGCGAAGCCGAGCAGGAGATTCACGGCGATCCGTTCGTCCAGCAGCTCGTGCGCGAGTTCGGTGCACGCATCGTCGAAGGGTCGGTGCGCCCGCTCGCCGATTCGGCGCCGGACGGCGCGCCGCCGACGCTGCATTGAACTGAGTGCCCCGCGACAGGCACAATCACGCCCCGCACACATTGGCCGGCACGCGCCGCGTGCCGGTTTTCACACGATCAAGAAGGAGTATTCCCATGTTGAAAGGCAACCTCGCCGGACTGATGAAGCAAGCGCAGCAAATGCAGGAAAACATGAAGAAGATGCAGGAGCAGCTTGCGCTCATCGAAGTCGAAGGGCAGTCGGGCGCCGGCCTCGTCAAGGTGACGATGACGTGCCGCAACGAAGTGCGCCGCGTGTCGATCGACCCGAGCCTGCTCGCGGACGACAAGGACATGCTCGAGGATCTCGTCGCCGCTGCGTTCAACGACGCGGTGCGCAAGGCCGAAGCCACGTCGCAGGAAAAGATGAGCGGCATGACCTCGGGCCTGCCGCTGCCCCCGGGCTTCAAGCTGCCGTTCTGAGCGCGGCGTCCTTGCCACTGTTTGCCGCCGTATGAAACAGCCGTCCGCCCTGTCCGCCCTCGTCGAAGCGTTGCGCGTGCTGCCCGGCGTCGGGCCGAAATCCGCGCAGCGCATGGCGGTTCACCTGATGCAGCACGACCGTGAGGGCGCGGAGCGGCTCGGCCGGTCGCTGCTGTTCGCGACCGAGCACCTGCAGCACTGCGAGAAGTGCAACACGTTCACCGAAGCGCAGATCTGCGAGGTCTGCAGCGACGAGGAGCGTGATCCGACGCTGCTGTGCGTCGTCGAGACGCCTGCCGACCAGATCATGCTCGAGCAGACGATGACCTACCGCGGGTTGTATTTCGTGCTGATGGGGCGATTGAGCCCGCTCGACGGGATCGGCCCGAAGGAAATCCATTTCGACCGCCTCGTGCGGCGCGCGTCCGACGGCGTCGTCAAGGAAGTCGTGCTCGCGACCAACTTCACGAACGAAGGCGAAGCCACCGCCCACTACCTCGGCCAGACGCTCAAGGCGCGCGGGCTGGCGGTCACGCGCCTCGCGCGCGGCGTGCCGGTGGGCGGCGAGCTCGAGTACGTCGACGCGGGCACCATCGCCCGCGCGATGCTCGACCGCCGCACGATGTAAGCCGGGCGCCGCCTGCGGGCGGCGCCGTTCCTCATGCCAGGGAGACACATGAGCACCAGCCAGGGCCCGCTCGCGGGCGTCAAAGTGCTCGAATTCGGAACGCTGATCGCGGGGCCGTTCGCGTCGCGGCTGTTCGCCGAATTCGGCGCGGAAGTGATTAAGATCGAGGATCCGAACGGCGGCGACCCGCTGCGCAAGTGGCGCAAGCTCCATCCGGAGCAGGGCGGCACGTCGCTGTGGTGGTCCGTGCAGGCGCGCAACAAGAAATCGGTCACGCTGAACCTGAAGGCCGACGCCGGCAAGGCGATCGCGCGGCAGCTCGCAAGCGAGGCCGACATCGTGATCGAGAACTTCCGCCCGGGCCTGCTCGAAAAGCTCGGGCTCGGCTACGACGTGCTGTCGGCCGACAATCCGGGCCTCGTGATGGTGCGCCTGTCCGGCTACGGGCAGACGGGCCCGTACCGCGACCGGCCTGGCTTCGGCGCGATCGCCGAATCGATGGGCGGGCTGCGCCACATCACCGGCTATCCGGATCTGCCGCCGCCGCGCATCGGCATCTCGATCGGCGACTCGATCGCCGCGCTGCACGGCGTGATCGGCGCGCTGATGGCGCTCCATCACCGCAAGGTCAACGGCGGCGCGGGGCAGGTGGTCGACGTTGCACTGTATGAAGCCGTCTTCAACATGATGGAAAGCGTGGTGCCCGAGTACGGCGTGTACGGGATGGTGCGCGAGCGCACCGGCGCGTCGCTGCCGGGTATCGTGCCGTCGAATACGTATGCATGCCGCGACGGCAGCATCGTGATCGGCGGCAACAGCGATCCGATCTTCAAGCGGCTGATGAAGGCGATCGAGCGCGACGACCTCGCCGACGATCCCGCGCTCGCGCAAAACGACGGGCGCGTGCCGCGCACGCAGGAAATCGACGACGCGATCGCCGCGTGGCTCGCGCCGCGCACGATCGAAGAGGCGCTCGCCGTGCTGAATGCGGCCGACGTGCCGGCCGGGCGCATCTACAGCGCCGCCGACATGTTCACCGATCCGCAGTTCGTCGCGCGCCAGATGATCCAGCGTTTCAAGCTGGCCGACGGCACCGACATTCCGCTGCCGAACATCACGCCGAAGCTGTCGGACACGCCGGGCGAAACGCGCTGGCTCGGGCCCGAGCTCGGCGAGCACACCGACGAGGTGCTGCGCGGCCTCGGCTACGACGCGCAGGCGATTGCCGCGCTGCGCGAGGCGGGCGCGATCTGAGTGCCCCGCGGCCTGGCGCCTTGCGCCGGGCCGCCCGACGGACGCCTTTTCCGACGAGTCGTTCGTCGGGGCGAAAAACCCCGGCGACCCGGTGTTTTCCCCGGCACGTGGAATGCCGCCGCACGATGCGGCGGCGCATCGTGCGCCCATGCGTATACCCACCCGTCCGCGGCCGCCGGACTGTCGCTCTCGCGCCATCTTTCCTCGGTTACAATCGCCGGATGCGAATCCTACTCAGCAACGACGACGGCTATCTCGCCCCCGGTCTCGCCGCGCTCAGCGAAGCGCTGCAGCCGCTGGCCGAGCTCACGGTGATCGCGCCCGAGCAGAACTGCAGCGGCGCGTCGAACTCCCTCACGTTGTCGCGGCCGCTGTCGGTGCAGCGCGCAGCGGGTACGGGTTTCTTCTACGTGAACGGCACGCCGACCGATTCGGTGCACGTCGCGCTGACGGGGATGGCCGATGAGAGGCCCGACATCGTCGTATCCGGCATCAACAACGGCCAGAACATGGGCGAAGACACGCTCTATTCGGGGACAGTTGCAGCCGCCACCGAGGGCATCATGTTCGGTGTGCCGGCGATTGCGTTCTCGCTGGTCGACAAGGGCTGGGCCCAGCTGCCGGACGCCGCGCGCGTCGCCGCGGAAATCGTCGCGCATTACCTCGCGCACCCGCTGCCGGGCAACCCGCTGCTGAACGTCAATATTCCGAACCTGCCGTACGACGAGCTGAAGGGCTGGAAGGTTACGCGCCTCGGCAAGCGTCATCCGTCGCAGCCGGTGATCCGCCAGACCGACCCGCGCGGCGAGCCGATCTACTGGATCGGTGCCGCGGGCGACGCGCTGGACGCCAGCGAGGGCACCGATTTTCACGCCGTCGCAAACGGTTTCGTGTCGATCACGCCGCTGCAGCTCGATCTCACGCATACGCAGATGCTGCCCGCGACGCGCGAATGGGTGCGCGCCGGAGGGCGGGCTTCATGAGCGGCGAGCGCGCGAAGCGGTTCCCGCTCGCGCTCGAAGATCTCAAGCGAGCGCCACGCAAGTCGGACGGTCGGGCCGGTGAACGCCAGGCGGCGGGCGCGGTGCCGAAGGCCGCCGACAAACCCGCAGCCGTGCTGAAACCGGTTGCGGTGAAGCCGGCCGCCGTGCGGGCGCCGCTGCCGGGTATCGGCGCCGCGAAACCGGCGACCGCACCGAAGCCGACCGTGCTCAAGCCAGCGCTGCCGAAGCCGGCTGCGCCCACGATCGCGCCGGCCGGCGCGTTCGCCCTCACGTCGGAACGTGTGCGCGAGCGGATGGTCGAACGCCTGCGCGCGAACGGCGTGACCGATACGCGCGTGCTGGACGCGATGGCCGCGGTGCCGCGCCACCTGTTCGTGGATCCGGGGCTCGCGACGCAGGCCTACGAGGATTCGGCGCTGCCGATCGGCCATCAGCAAACCATTTCAAAGCCGTCGGTCGTCGCGCGCATGATCGAGCTCGCGATGGCCGGCCGCACACTCGAGCGCGTGCTCGAGATCGGCACGGGCTGCGGCTATCAGGCCGCCGTGCTGAGCCACGTGGCACGCGACGTGTATTCGATTGAACGCATCAAGCCGCTGTATGAGCGCGCGAAGCTGAACCTGCGGCCGCTGCGCGTGCCGAACATCCGTCTGCACTATGGCGACGGGCGTGTCGGCCTGCCGTCCGCGGCCCCGTTCGACGCGATCGTGATCGCGGCGGCGGGGCTCGACGTGCCGCAGGCACTGCTCGAGCAGCTCGCGATCGGCGGGCGGCTCGTCGCGCCGGTCGGCGCGCAGAGCGGGCAGCACCAGGTGCTCACGCTCGTCGAGCGCGTCGCGCACGCGCAATGGCGAGAGTCCCGGCTTGATCGCGTTTTCTTTGTCCCTTTAAAATCCGGAGTGATTTGAAACCGATGAGTATGTTGCGCGCGATGCAAAACAACCGATCCCGGGAACCGCTCACGCTCGCCCAGCGCGCGATCTGTGTGGCTGCGTTCTCCACGCTACTGGCCGCCTGTGCGACGCGGCTCGACAACGCGCCCGTCGTCGACCGCTCCGGGTCGCTCGGCACGACCGCCACCGCGCAGCCCGCGGTGCCGCTCGGCCCGCCGCCGCCTGGCTTCTATCGTGTGAAGCCGGGCGACACGCTGTACCGGATTGCGCTCGAGAACGGGCAGAACTATCGCGACATCGCGTCGTGGAACAACCTGGCGAACCCGAACCAGATCGAAGTCGACCAGCTGCTGCGCGTGGCGCCGCCGGGCGGCGCCGCGGTCGCGGGTGCGCCGGCCGCCGCGCCGATCGTCGGTGGTGCGGTCGCGACGGCACCGCTGAGCAGCGGTCCGGCCGCGCCAGCTGCCGGCACGTCGTCGGCGCTGGCCGCCACGCCGCCGGCTGCGGCAACCGGATCGAGCGATACGGCCGCGGCGCCGAGCGGTCCCGTGACGTTCGCGTGGCCCGCGCGCGGCCCCGTGCTGAACGGGTTCGACGACGCGAAGAACAAGGGTGTCAATATCGGCGGGACGGCCGGCGAGGCCGTGAAGGCGGCGGCGGACGGCCGAGTCGTTTACTCCGGCAACGGTCTGCGTGGTTACGGCAACCTCATTATCATCAAGCACGATGCAACTTACCTCACGGCGTATGCACACAATCGCGCTTTGATGGTAAAAGAGGGGGACGCGGTAACGAAGGGGCAGAAGATCGCCGAGATGGGTAACAGCGATGCCGACCGCGTGATGCTGCATTTCGAGGTTCGCCGGCAGGGTAAGCCTGTCGATCCGCTGAAGTATTTGCCGCCTCAATAACCGAGACGACCATGCCGAAATCGAAGCGCCACGAGCCGCAAGCCGAGTCTGAGAAGATCAGTCGTGCCACGCAAGCATCGGTGGGGCGAGTGGGTGCTTCGACGGACGACGAAGACGACGTCGCGGAAAACGAACGTGATCTCGAGGCACGCGACGCCGAGGCCGAAGGTGGCGACGACGAGCGCGAAGGCCGTCAGGAAGCCGCGCCCGACGTCGACGATTTCCGCACGCTGCTGCAGGCCGAACTCACGGCCGACACGATCCAGCATTACCTGAACCGCATCAGCGTGAAGCCGCTGCTGACCGTCGAGGAAGAGCAGCGCTATTCGCGTCTTGCGAAGGCCGGCGAATTCGAGGCGCGGCAGGTGATGATCGAGCGCAACCTGCGTCTCGTCGTCAGTATCGCGAAGGGGTACCTGAACCGCGGCGTGCCGCTGCTCGACCTGATCGAGGAAGGCAACCTCGGCCTGATGCACGCGATCGAGAAATTCGACCCGACGCGCGGTTTTCGCTTCTCGACCTACGCGACGTGGTGGATCCGGCAGAGCATCGAGCGGGCGATCATGAACCAGGCCCGCACGGTGCGCCTGCCCGTGCACGTGATCCGCGAACTGAACCAGGTGCTGCGCGCGAAGCGCCACCTCGAAAAGAATTCGATGTCGACGGGCGAGGCGGCCGAACGCCGTGAAGCCAGCATCGACGACATCGCCTATCTCACCGGCAAGACCGCCGAGGAAGTCACCGATATCCTCGCGCTCAACGAACACACGGCGTCGCTCGACGCGCCGCTCGACCTCGATCCCGCGAGCAGCCTGCTCGACCTGCTGCCCGACGACCAGAGCCAGTCGCCCGACGCCGAGGTGCAGCACCGCGAGCTCGAAACGCTGACGCGCGCGTGGCTGTCGCGGCTGTCCGACAAGCACCGGCACGTGATCGAGCGCCGCTTCGGCCTGAACCACATCGAACCGGCGACGCTCGAGGAGCTCGCCGACGAGATGGGGCTCACGCGCGAGCGCGTGCGGCAGATCCAGCAGGAAGCGCTGGTGCGCCTCAAGCGGTTCTTTGCCTCCAACGGCGTGCGCAAGGACGCCGTTCTGTAACTGATGACTCCGATTCTCGTTTTTGACATCGAGACGATTCCCGATGTCGACGGCATTCGCCGTCTGGAAGACCTGCCCGCGACGCTCGACGATGCCGCGGTGGCCGAGCATGCATTCGCCGCACGCCGCGAGAAGACCGGCAGTGATTTCCTGCCGCATCACCTGCAGCGGATCGCGGCGATTTCGTGCGTGTTCCGCGACAACAACGGTTTTCGCGTGCGCTCGCTCGGCACGCCGCAGGACAGCGAAGCCACGCTGATCCAGTCGTTCTACCGCGTAATCGAGAAATACACGCCGCAGCTCGTGTCGTGGAACGGCGGTGGCTTCGATCTGCCGGTGCTCCATTACCGCGCGCTCGTGCACGGCATTCCCGCCACCCGCTACTGGGATCTCGGCGAGGACGACCGCGAGTTCAAGTGGAACAACTACATCTCGCGCTATCACTCGCGGCATACCGACCTGATGGACGTGCTCGCGATGTATCAGGCGCGCGCCAATGCGCCGCTCGACGCGCTCGCGAAGCTGTGCGGCTTTCCGGGCAAGCTCGGGATGGACGGCAGCCAGGTATGGCCGGCGTTCCAGGACGGGCGAATCGAGGAAATCCGCAACTACTGCGAAACCGACGTCGTCAATACCTATCTGCTGTATTGCAGGTTCCAGTTGATGCGCGGCGGCCTGACGCCGAGCGAGTACGCGGACGAGATCCTGCTCGTGAAGAACGCGCTTGCGCTGGAACCGGCGCCACACTGGGTCGAATACCTGGCCGGCTTCGACGCGTAGCGCGGACAGCCCGCGCCGCGGCCAGCCCGAATCAGCCGAGGTCGAGCAGCACCGGCTGGTGATCGGACGCGCGCACGTTACCGTCGATTTCGCAGCGGGTGACGCGCGGCAACAGCGTGTCGGTCACGAACACGAAATCGCACGCGAGCGGCCCGTCCGACCATTGCACCGTATCGTAGACGCCGGCCGTCGGCGGCGGCGTGCGGCCGGGGTGCCGCGCAACCCACGCGTCGACGAAATCCGGCGCGTCGGCAAGCGGCGCCAGGAAGCGCCGGTATGCGTCGCTGCCGAATGCACTGTTGAAATCGCCGCAGACGATCGCATCGCGTGGCTGTCCGGTCGCGCTGAACGGCCCCTCGGCGGTTTCGGCGCGGGCCGGGTGGGTCGCGTGCGCACAGGCCTCGCGATGCCGGTCGCGCAGCGCGCCGACCTGCGCGAGCCGCTGGCGCGCCGAGTAATACTCCAGATGCGTGGTGACCACGCGCAACGGCCCGAACGGCGCCTGCAACTCGATGTCGAGCGCGACGCGCGGCATCGACGGCGCGCCGGCGTCGGCCGGCCACGGCAGCGACTGGCGCAGCACGCGCCCGACCGGCAGCCTTGTCGCGATGGCGTTGCCGAACTGGCGGCGCGGTGCGCCCGGCCGGATGGCCGGCAGGTCGGCGCCGATCGCGTCGACGACCGTATAGCCGGGCAGCAGCGCGGCGAGTTCGGCGAACTGGTCGGGGCCCGGCCGGCCGGGCAGTGCGTCGAAGCCGCGCGTGACTTCCTGCAGGCACAGCACGTCGAAATCGCCGAGCTCGCGAATGGCCGCGACGGTGCGGGGAAGATCGACGACGCCGTCCGCGTCCCGACCCCATTGGATGTTCCAGTCGATCAATCGCATGGTCGAATCTCCTGTCGGGCGAAATGTCGGGCCTTGGGCCTCGGGCGTTGCTCCGGCTGATTTGCGGCCGGGCATTGCCGCAGGCGCTGCATGGCCGCCCGGTCGCGCCACGGGCTGTCCGTGCGCAAGTTCGACGCCTGCCTCATCCAAAGCGCGCGACGGAGGCTTTCGTCGTCTACAATCTCGCCTTCTTCAACGTTTGTCAGGAAAAGCTGGTGTCCGAAGCCGTCCCCACTTCTGCGCGCAAATCGAAAAATGCGCCCGTCGCGCCCGGGCCCGCCCCGGTTCTCGAGATCGAATCGCTCGACATGGAAGCGCGCGGTGTTGGCCGCACGGTGACCGAGGACGGCGGGCCGGGCAAGGTGATCTTCGTCGAAGGCGCGCTGCCGGGCGAGCGCGTGACTTATTCGAGCTACCGCCGCAAGCCGAGCTACGAGCAGGCGACGGTCGTCGACATTCTGCGCCCGAGCGTATTGCGCACGCAGCCGAAGTGCAAATTCTTCGGCACCTGCGGCGGCTGCTCGATGCAGCATCTCGACATGCGCGCGCAGGTGGCGGTCAAGCAACGCGTGCTCGAAGACAACCTGTGGCATCTGGCGAAGCTGCGCGCGGAAACGATGTTTGCGCCGATCCACGGCCCGTCGTGGGGCTACCGCTACCGGGCGCGCCTGACCGTGCGCAACGTCGCGAAGAAGGGCGGCGTGCTGGTCGGGTTCCACGAGAAGAAGAGCAGCTACGTCGCCGACATGACGAGCTGCGAAGTGCTGCCGCCGCACGTGTCGGCGATGCTCGTGCCGCTGCGCCGGCTCGTCGAGGGGCTGTCGATTCGCGACCGGATGCCGCAGATCGAACTCGCGGTCGGCTCGACCGTCACCGCGCTCGTGCTGCGCGTGCTGGAGCCGATCAATGCGGACGACGAAGCGCTGCTGCGCGCGTTCGCGGACGAGCACAACGTGCAGTTCTGGTTGCAGCCGAAGGGGCCGGACACGGTGACGCCGTTCTATCCGCTCGACGTGTCGCTCGACTACACGCTGCCGGAATTCGGCATCCGCATGCCGTTCAAGCCGACCGACTTCACGCAGGTCAATCACCAGATCAACCGCGTGCTGGTGGGCCGCGCGCTGCGCCTGCTCGCGCCGTCGCGCGACGATCGCGTGCTCGACCTGTTCTGCGGGATCGGCAACTTCACGCTGCCGCTCGCGCGGCTGTCGCGCGAAGTGATGGGCATCGAGGGCAGCGACACGCTGACCACGCGCGCGCTGGCGAACGCACGCGAGAACGGGGTCGACGGCCATACGACGTTCGCGTGCCGGAACCTGTTCGAAGTGACCGGCGACGACCTCCGCGCGCTCGGCGCATTCGACAAGTTCCTGATCGACCCGCCGCGCGAAGGCGCGCTCGCGGTGTCGAAGGCGCTGGCCGAGATCGCGCAGAGCGGCGAAGGTCCGCTGCCGAAGCGCATCGTGTACGTGTCGTGCAACCCGTCGACGCTCGCGCGCGATGCAGGCCTGCTCGTGCACGAGGCCGGCTACCGGCTGAAGGGCGCCGGTGTCGTGAACATGTTCCCGAATACGTCGCACGTCGAATCGATCGCGCTGTTCGAGCGCGATTGAGCCGGGCGGCGGACGTAAAAAAACCGGCCCGCGGGCCGGTTTTTTCGTGGTGCGCAGCGAACGTCAGTTGCGGTTGCCGCCGAAGATGCCGAGCAGCGCGAGCAGGTTCGTGAACACGTTGTACAGGTCGAGGTAGATCGCGAGCGTGGCCGAGATGTAGTTCGTCTCGCCGCCGTTCACGACGCGCTGGACGTCGAACAGCATGTACGCCGAGAAAATCGCGATCGCGAGCACCGATACGGTGAGCATCAGCGCCGGCAGTTGCAGGAAGATGTTCGCGACCGACGCGAGCAGGATCACGATCACGCCCATGAACAGCCACTTGCCGAGCCCGGAGAAGTCGCGCTTGCTGACGGTGGCGATCGTCGCCATCGCGGCGAAGATGATGCCGGTGCCGCCGAACGCGAGCATGATCAGCGACGGGCCGTTCGAGAAGCCGAGGATGAAGCTCAGCAGCCGCGACAGCATCAGGCCCATGAAGAACGTGAAGCCCAGCAGCACGAACACGCCGGCCGCGCTGTTTTTCGTCCGCTCGATCGCGAACATGAAGCCGAACGCGATCGCGAAGAACGCGAGCAGGCTCATCATCGGGCTCGTGGCCGCGAACAGCGAGAAGCCCGTCGCGACGCCGACCCAGGCGCCCAGCACGGTCGGCACCATCGACAGCGCGAGCAGCCAGTACGTGTTCCGCAGCACGCGGTTGCGAACCTCGGCGGTGCTGACGGAACCGCCGCGGCCGAAATTGTACGGATAGTCGTTCATGGTTTCTCCTAACATTGAACGCGTGGGCGTCCGGGGCCGGTTCGGCGCGCGCGATGTGCGGCGCAGCAAACCGGGGCAGCTATGGCTAAGATACGTTCCGTGCCGGGAGGTTTCAATGGCCCGGCGGCACAAAACATATGGATTCTGAACCTTTCATTCGTGTAAGGGTTCAATCGCAATGATACACGGGATCGTGCTACAATAGCGGATTCATTTGAACCTGTAACTTCTTAATTTTTTGGAGTTTTTATGGCAATCGAGCGCACCCTGTCGATCATCAAGCCGGATGCGGTGGCAAAGAACGTGATCGGCCAGATCTACAGCCGTTTCGAAGGCGCCGGCCTGAAGATCGTCGCATCGCGCATGGCACACCTGTCGCGTGCTGACGCAGAGAAGTTCTATGCAGTTCACGCAGCGCGTCCGTTCTTCAAGGACCTCGTCGACTTCATGATCTCGGGCCCGGTGATGATCCAGGTTCTGGAAGGTGAAGGCGCGATCCTGAAGAACCGCGACCTGATGGGCGCAACGGATCCGAAGAAGGCGGAAAAGGGCACGATCCGCGCCGACTTCGCCGACAGCATCGACGCGAACGCCGTCCACGGCTCGGACGCTGCGGAAACGGCAGCGGTCGAAATCGCGTTCTTCTTCCCGGAAATGAACGTTTACTCGCGTTAAGCCCTGGCTGACAGCAAGTAGGCAGGATTCAGCGCACGCGGCAAGGCAGCACATCATGACGAGCGAAACTTCCGTCAATCTTCTCGACTTCGATGCCGAGGGTCTTGTCGCGTACTGCGGCAGCCTGGGCGAGAAGCCGTTCCGCGCCAAGCAATTGCAGCGCTGGATCCACCAGTACAACGCTGGCGATTTCGACGGCATGACCGATCTCGCGAAGTCCCTGAGGGGAAAACTCAAGGGCCGCGCGTCGATCGTGATGCCGGAGATCGCCAGCGATCACGTTTCCACCGACGGCACGCGCAAGTGGCTGATCGACGTCGGAAACGGCAATGCGGTCGAAACCGTGTTCATCCCGGAAGAGACGCGCGGCACGCTGTGCGTGTCGTCGCAGGCCGGGTGCGCGGTGAACTGCCGCTTCTGTTCGACGGGCAAGCAGGGTTTCTCCCGCAACCTGTCGACAGCCGAAATCATCGGCCAGCTCCGGATGGCCGAATTTGCATTGCGCGCGTCGCTGGGCCGCGCGCCCGGCCCGAACGGCAAGGCCGAACGGGTCGTCACCAACGTGGTGATGATGGGCATGGGCGAGCCGCTCCTGAATTACAGCGCGGTCGTCCCCGCGATGCGACTGATGCTCGACGACAACGCGTACGGCCTGTCGCGCCGCCGCGTCACGCTGTCGACGTCCGGCGTGGTGCCGATGATGGACCGCCTCGGCGCCGAGTTGCCGGTCGCGCTGGCCGTTTCGCTGCACGCGCCGAACGATGCGCTGCGCGACGAGCTGGTGCCGCTCAACAAGAAGTATCCGCTTCGCGAGCTGATGGCCGCGTGTCAGCGTTATCTGAAGGTCGCGCCGCGCGACTTCATCACTTTCGAATACTGCATGCTCGACGGCGTCAACGACACCGAAGCGCATGCGCGCGAACTGCTGGCCGTCACGCGCGACGTGCCGTGCAAGTTCAACCTGATCCCGTTCAATCCGTTTCCGGAATCGGGCCTCATCCGCTCGAAGCCGGAGCAGATCAAGCGCTTCGCGCAGGTTCTCATCGACGCGGGTGTCGTCACGACCGTGCGCAAGACGCGCGGCGACGACATCGACGCCGCGTGCGGGCAGCTGGCCGGCGCGGTGAAGGATCGCACGCGCCTCGCGGAACGAACGGGCGCAGCAGGAAAAATCATCGAAGTTCGGGCAGTTTGACGGGGGCACCTGGCCGGGGTGCCCGAACCCTTTGGCGGTGCAACACGCGAATAGCGATCGGTCGCGGCGCCTCGGCGCCGCGCAGGGTATGAACAGTTGCGGGTGCCGGCCGGCGGGAGTCGGCGGCGGCCGCCAGTGAAGAAGAATCGACGCGAGGACAAGGATGAGTGAGCCGCAGCCGTCTAACGGCGCAGAGACGAATGCCGCGAAGCCGGCACCGGCGGGACTGGAATCGCTGGCGGCGGTCGGCAGCCGGCTGGCGCAGCTTCGGGAGACGAAGGGCTGGTCGGTCGACGACGTGTCGGCGCGACTCAAGGTCGCACCGCAAAAGCTCCGGGCGCTCGAGGCCGGCGACATCAGCCATTTGCCCGGCGTGACGTTCGCGCTCGGGGTCGTGCGCAGCTATGCGAAGATGCTCGGCGTCGATCCGGAACCGTTCGCGCAGGCGCTGCGCCGCGAGCGCGGGGTGCCGGAAGTCGACCTGTCGATGCCGGCGTCGTCGGGCACGGATCTGCCGCGCGGCCGCGTGTCGATTCCGCTCGGCGGCTCGTCGCGTCACCATCCGTGGCTGTGGGGGACGGGGATCGTCATCGTCGCGGTGGTCGCCGTACTGATGTGGCACACTGGCGGCGATTCGTCGAGCCTGCTCGCACGCTTCAAGGGCGGCGACGCCGAGCATGCGTCGGCCGCGAGCGCGGCGACGGCATCGTCGGCTGCTGAAGAAGCGGCCACGAACGCCGCATCGGGCGCGGTGACGAATGCGGTTCCAGCCCCGGCTGCTGCATCGGCTGCCCCGGCGCAGGCGATCGCGTCGGCTGTTCCGGCGCCCGCGGCGCCGGTCGCGACTGCCGCTGCGTCGCAGCCCGTGGCGGCCACGGCGGCGGCAAGCACGGCCGCGCCGGCCCAGCCGGCCAGCGTCGTGGTGGCGGCCGGTCAGTCGATGGTCGAACTGAAGGTCAAGCAGGATTGCTGGTTCAGCGTGCGCGACAAGAACGGCAAGGAGCTGTTCTCGGCGCTGGTGCGCGCCGGCGAAACGAAGCAGGTGGCCGGTGACGGGCCGTTCAAGGTCACGATCGGCAACAAGGCCGGCCTCGACGCGGTTGCGTTCGACGGAAAACCGGTCGATCCGGCAAAATATTCGGCAGCGCGGGGTAACGTGGCGCGGTTCACGTTGCCCTGACGTCAAGCGCCGTGGCGAAGGCCTGTCGTCGATCTCGGCAGGCCGTGAGGGCACGGCGCTTTTTCAATTCATGCGCCGCGTCGCGGCGCATTCCGCGTAAATGGATCTATCGATGCAATCCGAAGCTCAATCCCCACGCAGCAGTCAGATTTGTTCAACCGAGCCGGTGTTCGGCGGGCATCAGCCGCGCCGCGTATCGCATGCGGTGGATGTCCGCTGGGGCGGGCAACTCGTGACGATCGGCGGCGACGCGCCGGTGCGCGTGCAGTCGATGACGAATACCGACACGGCCGACGCGATCGGCACGGCGATCCAGATCAAGGAACTCGCGAATGCGGGCTCCGAACTGGTGCGCATCACGGTCAACACGCCCGAAGCCGCGGCCGCCGTGCCGGCGATTCGCGAGCAGCTCGACCGGATGGGCGTGACCGTGCCGCTCGTCGGCGATTTCCACTACAACGGCCACCTGCTGCTGCGCGACTACCCGGGCTGTGCGGAATCGCTGTCGAAGTACCGGATCAACCCCGGCAACGTCGGTCAAGGCGCGAAGCGCGACACGCAGTTCGCGCAGATGATCGAGGCCGCGGCGAAGTACGACAAGCCGGTGCGGATCGGCGTGAACTGGGGCAGTCTCGACCAGGACCTGCTCGCGCGCATGATGGACGAGAACGGCGCGCGGGCGCAGCCGTGGGACGCGCAGAGCGTGATGTACGAGGCGCTGATCCAGTCGGCGATCGGCTCGGCCGAACGCGCGGTGGAGCTCGGCCTGGGCCGTGACCGCATCGTGCTGTCGTGCAAGGTCAGCGGCGTGCAGGACCTGATCGCCGTGTACCGCGAACTCGGCCGCCGCTGCGGCTTCGCGCTGCACCTCGGACTGACCGAGGCCGGCATGGGTTCGAAGGGCATCGTCGCGTCGACGGCGGCGCTCGGCGTGCTGCTGCAGGAAGGGATCGGCGACACGATCCGCATCTCGCTGACGCCGGAACCGGGCGCGTCGCGCACGGGCGAAGTGATCGTCGGCCAGGAAATCCTCCAGACGATGGGCCTGCGCTCGTTCGCGCCGATGGTGATCGCGTGCCCGGGCTGCGGCCGTACGACGAGCACGCTGTTCCAGGAACTCGCGATGCAGATCCAGACCTACCTGCGCGAGCAGATGCCGGTCTGGCGCAAGGAATATCCGGGCGTCGAGAAGATGAACGTCGCGGTGATGGGCTGCATCGTCAACGGCCCGGGCGAATCGAAGCACGCGAACATCGGCATCAGCCTGCCGGGTTCGGGCGAGAACCCGGCCGCACCCGTCTTCATCGACGGCGAGAAGGTCAAGACGCTGCGCGGCGAGCGGATCGCCGAGGAATTCCAGCAGATCGTCAGCGACTACGTCGCACGCAATTACGGCCGCACCGAGGCCCTGAACTAATTCGTCCACACACACGAACGATGACCGAACAGAAACGCAAGATCGAGAAGCTCACCGGCGTCAAGGGCATGAACGACATCCTTCCGCAGGATGCCGGCCTGTGGGAATTCTTCGAAGCTACCGTGAAATCGCTGCTGCGCGCGTACGGCTACCAGAACATCCGCACGCCGATCGTCGAACATACGCAGCTCTTCACGCGCGGCATCGGCGAAGTCACCGACATCGTCGAGAAGGAGATGTACAGCTTCACCGACGCGCTGAACGGCGAGAACCTGACGATGCGCCCGGAAAACACCGCGGCCGTCGTGCGTGCGTCGATCGAGCACAACATGCTGTACGACGGCCCGAAGCGCCTGTGGTACATCGGCCCGATGTTCCGTCACGAGCGTCCGCAGCGCGGCCGCTATCGGCAGTTCCACCAGGTCGGCGTCGAGGCGCTCGGCTTCGCGGGTCCCGATGCGGATGCCGAGATCATCATGATGTGCCAGCGCCTGTGGGACGACCTCGGCCTGACCGGCATCAAGCTCGAGATCAACTCGCTCGGCCTCGCCGAAGAGCGCGCCGCGCACCGCGTCGAACTGATCAAGTACCTCGAGCAGTTCGCCGACGTGCTCGACGAGGACGCGAAGCGTCGCCTGTATACGAACCCGCTGCGCGTGCTCGACACGAAGAATCCGGCACTGCAGGACATCGCGCAGAACGCACCGAAGCTGATCGACTTCCTCGGCGACGAATCGCGCGCGCACTTCGAAGGGCTGCAGCGCCTGCTGCTCGCGAACAACATTCCGTTCAAGATCAACCCGCGTCTCGTGCGCGGGCTCGATTACTACAACCTGACCGTGTTCGAGTGGGTGACCGACAAGCTCGGCGCGCAGGGCACGGTCGCGGCCGGCGGCCGCTACGATCCGCTGATCGAGCAGCTCGGCGGCAAGCCGACCGCCGCGTGCGGCTGGGCGATGGGCATCGAGCGCATCCTCGAGCTGCTGAAGGAAGAGGATCTCGCGCCCGAGCAGGAAGGCGTCGACGTGTACGTCGTGCACCAGGGCGAAACCGCGCGCGAACAGGCGTTCATCGCGGCCGAGCGTCTGCGCGACACGGGCCTCGACGTGATCTTCCACTGCAGCGCCGACGGCGCGCCGGCGAGCTTCAAGTCGCAGATGAAGCGGGCCGACGCAAGCGGCGCCGCGTTCGCGGTAATCTTCGGCGAAGAAGAGGTCGCGAACGGCACGGTGGGCGTGAAAGCGTTGCGCGGCGCGGGTGCGGAAGGGGAAAAGAACGTTCAGCAGACCGTACCGGTCGAAAGCTTGACCGAATTCCTAATCAATGCGATGGTTGCATCCGCCGAAGACGGCGACGACTGATCGCGCTGGCATCCGCTCGACAAGAAAAGCCTGAACAGGAAGGAATCGCTCGCCGATGAGTTATCACGACGAACAAGAATCGATTGAAAGTCTGAAGGCGTGGTGGGCCCGCTGGGGCAACCTCACCACGTGGATCGTGCTCGCGGCGCTCGTCGTCGCGGCCGGTTTCAACGGCTGGAACTACTGGCAGCGCCGTCAGGCTGCCGAGGCGTCCGGGCTGTACGAGCAGGTCCAGAAGGCTGCCGCCGCGAACGACAAGGCGACGATGGCCCGCGCGGCTGCCGACATGGAAGACAAGTTCGGCAGTACGCCGTATGCGCAGATGACGGCGCTCGCGGCCGCGAAGACGCTGTATGCGGCCGGCGACGCGGCCGGCGCGAAGGCACAGCTGCAATGGGCCGTCGATCACGCCAAGGACGACGAGTACAAGCAGATCGCGAAGCTGCGTCTCGCGTCGCTGCTGCTCGACGAGAAGGCGTACGACGCGGGCCTCGCGCTGCTGTCGGGTACGCCGGTCGATGCATTCAAGGGCCTCGTGGCCGATCGACGCGGCGATCTGCTTGCCGCGCAAGGCAAGACCGACGACGCGCGCGCCGCTTACAAGCTCGCGCTCGACGGCCTGTCGAAGGACGACCAGTCCGCGCGCCAGCTCGTGCAGTTCAAGCTGGACGCGCTCGGCGGCTGAATTCCGGTCCCCTCAACCTCTTAACTCTGCTTCGCTAACCGATGAATTTGCTGAAACGTTACGCTGTGCCCGTTGCCTGCGCGGCGGCTGTCCTCGCTTTGGCGGCTTGCTCGTCGTCGAAGGACGCGCGCCGCGTGCCGACGCCGCTCACCGAGTTCAAGCCCGTCATGGACGTGCAACAGGTCTGGAAGGCGAGCGTCGGCAAGGGCGGGCGCTACCTGTTCTCGCCGGTGGCCGTGGGCGACGCCGTCTATGCGGCGGGCGAAAACGGTTCGGTCGAGAAGATCGACGCGAAGACGGGCCAGACGCTGTGGCGCTCGAAGGTTGGTTCGGACCTGTCGGCCGGGGTCGGCAGCGACGGCAACCTGACCGCGGTCGGTGCGTTGAAGGGCGGCGTGTTCGTGCTGGGCCCGGACGGCAAGCAGCTGTGGAAGACCAGCGTGCAGGGCGAGATCTTCTCGCCGCCGCTCGTCGGCAACGGCCTCGTGGTCGTCCGCACGATCGACGGCCAGGTGATCGCGTTCAACGCGCAGACGGGCGAGCAGAAGTGGAACTACCGCAATCGTGCGGTGCCGCTGAACCTGCGCGTGTCGGCGGGCATGACGTTTGCGGGCGACGCGGCCGTGCTCGCGGGCTTCCCGGGCGGCGGTCTCGTCGCGATCAACCTGCAGACGGGCGAGCCGTTCTGGCAGACCCCGGTGTCGTTCCCGAAGGGCGTGACCGAGGTCGAGCGCATCAACGACGTCAGCGGTCCGCCGACGCTCGTGGGCGCGGAAACCTGCGCAGTGACGTTCCAGGGTCAGCTCGGTTGCTTCGATGCGAACTCGGGCCGGCCGCTGTGGGAAAAGCCGTTCTCGAGCCGCAGCGGCCTCGCGCAGGACGATTCGGTGGTCGCCGGCGGCGACGACTGGTCGGTCGTCACCGCGTACGACGCGGCCACGGGCAACCAGCTCTGGCGCAACGACAAGCTGAAGAGCCGTGACGTCGGCGTGCCGTACCTGCTCGGGCACGCGGTCGTGATGGGCGATTACAAGGGCTTCGTGCACTTCCTGTCGCGCGAGGATGGCAGCTTCATCGCGCGGATGAAGACCGACGGCAGCGCGATCACGGCGGCGCCGGTCCTCGCGGGCAATACGCTCGTCGTGCAGACGAAGGACGGTGGCCTGTACGGGTTCCGTCCGCGCTGACGCGCACGAAACAGGCGTGGCCGTGGCGCGTCGGGCAGGTCCCGCGCGCCGCGGCCGCGCGACTTGAAGGCGGCCGGCGTTCCCGGCCGCTCGGTATTTGAAAGGCAGTTCGAGACGAAAGACGACGGCGCGCAACGCGCGCCGGGCGCGCGCATCCGGCGCGGCGCGAATTCGTGATATTTTCATTCAGCGCAGCCGCCCGCAGCAGCGGGCCTCCCGCTGCTGCGCTTCACCGTAGAAAACACAGATGAAACCGGTCATTGCCCTCGTTGGGCGCCCCAATGTGGGGAAATCCACGCTGTTCAACCGGCTCACGCGCTCGCGCGATGCGCTGGTCGCCGACTTGCCGGGCCTGACGCGCGATCGCCATTACGGCGAAGGGCGCGTTGGCGAACGGCCTTACCTGGTCGTCGATACGGGCGGCTTCGAACCCGTCGCGAAGGACGGCATCCTGCACGAAATGGCGCGCCAGACGCGGCAGGCCGTCGAGGAGGCCGACGTCGTCGTGTTCATCGTCGACGGCCGTAACGGACTCGCGCCGCAGGACAAGTCGATCGCCGACTACCTGCGCAAGACCGGTCGGCCGATCTTCCTGGTCGTCAACAAGGCCGAGGGGATGAAGTACACGGCGGTCGCGACCGACTTCTACGAGCTCGGGCTCGGCGATCCGCGCGCGATCTCGGCCGCGCATGGCGACGGCGTGACCGACATGATCAACGAGGCGCTCGAAGTCGCGTACGCCGGCCAGCCCGAGGAAGCGGAGGAGGATGATCCGTCGCGCGGCATCAAGATCGCGATCGTCGGCCGTCCGAACGTCGGCAAGTCGACGCTCGTCAACGCGCTGATCGGCGAAGACCGTGTGATCGCGTTCGACATGCCGGGCACGACGCGCGATTCGATCTACGTCGACTTCGAGCGTAACGGCAAGAAATACACGCTGATCGACACGGCCGGCCTGCGGCGCCGCGGCAAGGTGTTCGAGGCGATCGAGAAGTTCTCGGTCGTGAAGACGCTGCAGTCGATCTCCGACGCGAACGTCGTCATTCTTCTGCTGGATGCGCAGCAGGACATTTCCGACCAGGACGCGCACATCGCCGGCTTCGTCGTCGAGCAGGGCCGCGCGCTCGTGATCGGCGTGAACAAGTGGGACGGCCTCGACGACCACGCGCGCGACCGCGCGAAAGCGGATTTGACCCGCAAGCTGAAATTCCTCGACTTCGCGAAATCGCATTTCATTTCGGCCGCGAAGAAGACGGGCATCGGCGCGCTGATGCGCTCGGTCGACGATGCCTACGCGGCCGCGATGTCGAAGCTGCCGACGCCGAAGCTCACCCGCGCGCTGATCGAGGCGGTCGAATTCCAGCAGCCGCGCCGTCGCGGCCCGGTGCGTCCGAAACTGCGCTACGCGCACCAGGGCGGCCAGAATCCGCCGATCATCGTGATCCACGGCAACGCGCTCGACGCGGTGACGGAAACCTACAAGCGCTACCTCGAAAACCGGTTCCGCGAAACTTTCTCGCTGACCGGGACTCCATTGCGCATAGAGTTCCGTTCGTCGAACAACCCGTACGCGGACAAGGGCTGAAGCACGTCCCGCAAGGGCTAGGCCGCATGGCCTACGCCCGGGCGGGGCAGGCAAAATCAGCTATAGTGTAGCGATTGGCGCCGGATCTCTTTTTCTTCGCCGCCAATCCAGATCAACCTGCAAAAAAAGATGGAGTACGCCATGAGCAACAAAGGGCAATTGTTACAAGACCCGTTTTTGAACGCACTGCGCAAAGAGCACGTTCCCGTTTCGATTTACCTCGTCAACGGCATCAAGCTTCAAGGGAACATTGAATCGTTCGACCAGTACGTCGTGTTGCTCCGTAATACGGTGACCCAGATGGTTTACAAGCACGCCATCTCGACGGTCGTGCCGGCGCGCCCGGTGAATTTCCACCCGGACGCGGAAGCCTCGTCCTAACCTATCGCAGCGGCCGGCATCCGGTCGCCGCGAGCGACCGATGCCAGCCGCCTTATCTTGACACCCGATAATTTGATCAACGCAGCGCTCGTCGGCATCGATTTCGGCAAGACCGATTTCGAAGCCAGTCTCGAAGAACTCAGTCTTCTCGCCTCCAGTGCGGGGGCCCGTCCCGCCGTCACCCTCACGGGTCGACGCGCCAGTCCCGATGCCAAGATGTTCATCGGCAGCGGCAAAGCCGAAGAATTGCGGCTCGCCTGCGATGCGCACAACGTCGAAATCGTCATCTTCAACCACGCCTTGGCGCCCGCCCAGCAACGCAATCTGGAGCAGGCACTTAACAGGCGCGTGGTCGATCGCACGAGCCTCATCCTCGACATCTTCGCGCAGCGTGCCCGCAGCCACGAAGGCAAGCTGCAGGTCGAGCTCGCGCAGCTTCAATACCTGTCGACCCGGCTGATTCGCGCGTGGACCCACCTGGAGCGGCAAAAGGGCGGTATCGGCCTGCGCGGTCCGGGTGAAACCCAGCTCGAAACCGACCGCCGGCTGATCGGCGAACGCATCAAGATGCTGAAGTCGCGGCTCGACCGGCTGCGTCGCCAGCACAGCACGCAGCGCCGGCAGCGCGCGCGCAGCGGCACGATGTCGGTGTCGCTCGTCGGCTATACGAACGCGGGCAAGTCGACGCTGTTCAATGCGCTGACGAAAGCGCAGGCCTACGCGGCCGACCAGCTGTTCGCGACGCTCGATACGACGTCGCGGCGCGTGTACCTCGGCGACGAGGTCGGGCAGATCGTCGTGTCCGATACGGTCGGGTTCATCCGCGAGCTGCCTCACCAGCTCGTCGCGGCGTTTCGCGCGACCCTCGAGGAAACGATCCATGCGGATCTGCTGCTGCATGTGGTCGATGCGTCGAGCGCGGTCCGGCTCGAGCAGATCGAGCAGGTCAACGGCGTGCTGCACGAGATCGGCGCGGACACGATCCGGCAGGTGCTGGTCTTCAACAAGATCGACGCCGTGCCCGAGCTGGCGGCCCGCGGCGACGCGGTCGAGCGGGACGAGTATGGTAATATTTCGCGCGTCTTTTTGAGCGCGCGCACCGGTCAGGGTCTCGATACGTTGCGTGCCGCCATCGCCGAAATCGCCTCCGCGGAACACCTTTCCAGCGCGACGTTACCCGACGCGCTCGATGGCACGTCCGCTGAACCGCACGAAGACCACACGATTTCCGAACACGGGCGCTAACCGGTCCCGGCCGGTTCGCCGGCGTCTAATCTGGTGAACAAACTCTGGTGAACGAATACAACGAGCGGAGTACCTGGCGGCGGATGCGCGCCTTGCTGTCGATCAACGATCCCCGCTGGGGACGCGGCGAAGGCAATGGCAAGGACGGATCCCGCCCCCGCGCGAACGAATCGAAGCGTCCGCAAGGCGGCGACGGCGACGGTCCGCCCGATCTCGACGAGATGTGGCGCAACTTCAACCGGCGCCTGAGCGGCCTGTTCGGCGGCAAGGGCGGCAACGGCTTCCGTCCCGACAACGGCCGGGCCGCACGGGTCGGCGTCGGCATCGTGATCGGCGTGCTGGTCGCGGTGTATGCGGGCAGCGGGCTGTTCGTCGTGCAGGAAGGCCAGACGGGCGTCGTGCTGCAGCTCGGCAAGCTGTCGGGCACGGTCGGCCAGGGCGTGCACTGGCGCGCGCCGTATCCGTTCGCGTCGCACGAGATCGTCGACACGTCGCAGGTCCGTTCGATCGAGATCGGCCGCAACAACGTCGTGCGTCTCGCGAACGTGAAAGAAGCCGCGATGCTGACGCGCGATGCCGACATCGTCGACGTGCGCTTCATCGTCCAGTACCGGATTCGTTCCGCCACCGATTACCTGTTCCGCAGCGTCGATCCCGAGCGCAGCGTGTCGCAGGCCGCGCAGGCCGCGGTGCGCGCGATCGTCGGCACGCGCAGCGCGGCCGACATGCTGAACCAGGACCGCGATGCGCTGCGCGAGCAGCTGTCCACCGCGATCCAGCGCGATCTCGACCGCTACCAGTCGGGGCTCGAGGTCACGGCCGTCACGATGCAGAGCGTCTCGGCGCCCGACCAGACCCAGGCCGCGTACGCCGAAGTCGCGAAGGCGCGCGACGAGCGCGAGGCCGCGAAGCGCGCCGCGCAGGCGTATGCGAGCGACCTGCTGCCGAAGGCGCAGGGCAATGCGGCGAAGCTCGTCGACGAAGCGAAGGCGTATGCCGACCGCGTGGTCACCGAAGCCGAAGGCGACGCGGACCGCTTCAAGCAGGTCTACGCGCAGTACTCGAAGGCGCCGGCGGTCATCCGCGAGCGGATGTACCTCGAGACGATGCAGGAAATCTATTCGAACGCGACGAAGGTATTCGTCGGCAACAAGGGTGGCAACAGCGTCGTGTATCTGCCGCTCGACAAGCTCGTCGAGCAGGGGCGGCAAAACACCGCGGCGTCGACCGGCGCATCCGCCGCCGATGCGGCGTCCGCACCGGCGGCAACCGTGCCGTCGGCAGCCGCTGCCGCGCCGGCGAGCGCCGCACCGGCCGCCACCGCGTCGGGCGTCGACGTGCTGCGATCGCGCGAAGCGTTTCGCAGCCGGTCGCGTGAAGACGATACGAAGTAACGGGGAGCGCAGAACATGAACCGAATCATTGCGCTCGTCGTCGCAATCGTGATCGTCGCCTTCGCGGCATCGTCGACGGTCCTCACCGTCGATCCGCGCCATGCGGCCGTGTTGTCGGGCCGCGACGGCACGCAGCCCGAGCTCGCGGGCCCCGGCGTCCACTTCAAGCTGCCGCCGCCGCTGCAGACGGCCACGCTGATCGACACGCGCCTGCAGTCGCTCGAGTCGTCCGATCCGCTGCAACTGGCAACCGAAGACAAGCACGACCTGCTCGTCGCGTATGCGGTGAAGTACCGGATCAGCGATCCGATGAAATATTTCACGGCGACGGGCGGCGACCCGGCGGCGGCGGCCGAACGGCTGTCCGGCGCGCTGAAGAGCGCGCTCGGCGACGCATTCGGCAAGCGGGCGCTCGACGATGCCCTCGGCGGTCAACGTGCGATCGCCGATGCGGCGCGCGATGCGACGAAGGCGAATGCGACCGGTTTCGGCGTCGACGTGGTCGACGTCCAGCTGACGCGCGTCGACCTGCCGGCCGCGCAGACGGATGCCGTCTATCAACGGATGATCGGTGCGTTGCGCGATCAGGCGGCGCAAGTGCGCGCGCAAGGCGCGGCCGACGTCGAGCAGATCAAGGCCGACGCCGAACGCGAGCAGCAGGCCGTGCTCGCGAACGCGTACAAGTCCGCGCAGACGATCAAGGGCGAGGGCGATGCGAAGGCCGCGACGATCGCCGCAGACGCGTTCGGCCGCGATCCGCAGTTCTATCAGTTCTACGCGAGCCTGCAGGCCTACCGGAATACGTTCAAGCGCAACGACATCATCGTCGTCGATCCCGACAGCGAGTTCTTCCGCTTCATGCGCAGCCCGACGGGCGGCGCCGCACCGGCGGCGCCTGCTCCCCGCAAACATTGACCTTGGGGCGCCGCGTCGAGCGGCGCCGTCGCTCGCATGGACCTGGCTGGCTCGTTGTTGCTCGCAGTAGCGCTGATGCTGATCATCGAGGGGGCGTTCCCCTTCGTGTTTCCCGTCGCCTGGCGCGACACGTTTCGTAGAATAGCCGAGCGGCCGCCGCATCATATCCGGATCGGCGGGCTGATCGTGATGGTGCTCGGGCTCGTGCTGCTGCTGCTCGCGACCTGACCGGAGCCCCGATCCGGACGGCGCATCCGCCGTTCGTTCCGCCCGATTTCGAAGTTCCGATTCAACTCGCGGCGCGCGTGTCGCGCGCCGTTTCCCGTCGTAGGACCGTACCGATGTCGACCTGGTTACTTCCCGAGAATATCGCCGACGTGCTGCCGTCGGAAGCGCGCAAGATCGAGGAGCTGCGCCGCAGGCTGCTCGACCGCTTCCGTTCGTACGGCTACGAAATGGTGATGCCGCCGCTGCTCGAGTATCTCGAGTCGCTGCTGACGAGCGGGGGCGCCGATCTGCGCCTGCGCACCTTCAAGCTGGTCGACCAGTTGTCGGGCCGGACGCTCGGCCTGCGCGCGGACATCACGCCGCAGGTCGCGCGGATCGACGCGCACCTGTTGAACCGTCAGGGCGTGACGCGCCTCTGCTATGCGGGCCACGTGATGCATACGCGTCCGCGCGGGCTGCACGCGACGCGCGAACAGATCCAGATCGGCGCGGAAATCTACGGCCACGCCGGGCTGGAAGCCGATCTCGAGATCCAGCAGCTGATGCTCGACGCGCTGCATCTCGCGGGCCTGTCGCGGATCCGCCTCGACCTCGGTCACGCGGGCGTGCTCGCGGCGCTGCTGGCGCGCGACGCGCAGGCCGCGGAGCGCGGCGAGTCGCTGTACGACGCGCTGTCGGGCAAGGACGTGCCGCTGCTGAACGAGCTGACCGACGATCTCGGCGCCGATACGCGCGCCGCGCTGCGTGCGCTGCCGAACCTTTACGGCGACGCGAGCGTGCTCGCCGAGGCGCGCACGCGCCTGCCGGTGCTGCCCGAAATCACGCGGGCGCTCGACGATCTCGCGCAGCTTGCGTCGCAGGCGAAGGGCGTCGAAGTCGCGATCGATCTCGCCGATTTGCGCGGTTACGCGTATCACAGCGGCGCGATGTTCAGCGCCTACATCGACGGCGTGCCGAACGCGATCGCGCGCGGCGGTCGTTACGACCACGTGGGGCAGGCCTATGGCCGGGCCCGCCCGGCAACCGGCTTTTCGCTCGACCTGCGCGAGCTCGCGCGGATTTCGCCGGTCGAGGCGCGCGGCACCGCGATTCTCGCGCCGTGGGCGCAGGACGACGCGCTCGGCGCGGCGGTCGCGGCGCTGCGCGATGCGGGCGAGGTCGTGATCCAGGCGCTGCCGGGCCACGACCACGTGCTCGACGAATTCGCCTGCGATCGTTCGCTCGTCGAGCGCAACGGCGCATGGGTGGTCGAACCCCGATAAACAGGCGTTCGCGGGCTGCGCTTCGGCGTGCATATCGTTGAAGCGAAACGGAAAAATTCGGAATCGCCCGCGAACATAGGTAGAATACGTTTTTAACCAGCTAACGAATCAACATGTCTGCCAGCGCAGTGAACGTGACTCCCGGGCGCAATGTCGTCGTCGTGGGAACGCAATGGGGTGATGAAGGCAAGGGCAAGATCGTCGACTGGCTGACGGACCACGCTCAAGGCGTCGTGCGTTTCCAGGGCGGTCACAACGCCGGCCACACCCTCATCATCGGCGGCAAGAAAACGATCTTGCGCCTCATTCCGTCGGGCATCATGCGTGAAGGCGTCGCCTGCTACATCGGCAACGGCGTCGTTCTGTCCCCCGAAGCACTGTTCAAGGAAATCGGCGAGCTCGAAGAGGCCGGCGTGAACGTACGCGACCGTCTGTTCATCTCCGAAGCCACGACGCTGATCCTGCCGTACCACATCGCGATCGACCAGGCGCGCGAAGCGCGCAAGGGCGCGGGCAAGATCGGCACGACGGGCCGCGGCATCGGCCCCGCGTACGAAGACAAGGTCGGCCGCCGCGCGCTGCGCGTGCAGGACCTGTTCGACGCGAAGACCTTCGCCGATCGCCTGCGCGAAAATCTCGATTACCACAACTTCGTGCTGACCCAGTATCTGGGCGGTGCGGCCGTCGACTTCCAGGCCACGCTCGACACGATGCTCGGCTATGCCGACCGCCTGAAGCCGATGGTGGCCGACGTGTCGCGCCGCCTGTACGACGCGAACAACGCGGGCCAGAACCTGCTGTTCGAAGGCGCGCAAGGCACGCTGCTCGACATCGACCACGGCACCTATCCGTTCGTCACGTCGAGCAACTGCGTCGCGGGTGCGGCGTCGGCAGGCGCGGGCGTCGGTCCGCAGAAGCTCAACTACATCCTCGGCATCACGAAGGCGTATTGCACACGCGTCGGCTCGGGCCCGTTCCCGAGCGAGCTGTACGATGCGGACAACCCGCAGCGCCAGGACCAGGTCGGCGTCACGCTCGCGAACGTCGGCAAGGAATTCGGTTCGGTCACGGGCCGTCCGCGCCGCACCGGCTGGCTCGACGCGGCTGCGCTGCGCCGTTCGATCCAGATCAACGGCGTGTCGGGCCTGTGCATGACGAAGCTCGACGTGCTCGACGGCCTCGACGAAGTCAAGCTGTGCGTCGGCTACAAGGTCGACGGCAAGGACGTGGACATCCTGCCGCGTGGCGCGGTCGACGTCGCGCGTTGCGAGCCCGTGTACGAAACGTTCTCCGGCTGGAAGGAAAGCACGGTCGGCATCAAGACGTGGGACGCGCTGCCGGTGAATGCACAGGCATACCTGTCCCGTGTCCAGGAAGTGGCTGGCGTGCCGGTCGACATGGTGTCGACGGGCCCGGACCGCGACGAAACGATCCTGCTCCGCCATCCGTTCAAGGTGTAATTCCCAGATGACGCAGCAAATCACGATGACGGCGGCAGACTTGATGACCGATCCGCGCAACGACGACAAGAACCTGTGGGTAGGCTGGGACGAGTATCACCGGCTGATCGAGCTGCTCGCGCTCCAGGTGCACGCCTCGGGCTGGAAGTTCGACCAGATCCTGTGCCTCGCGCGCGGCGGCCTGCGCGTCGGCGACCAGCTGTCGCGCATCTACGACGTGCCGCTCGCGATCCTCGCGACGAGCTCGTACCGGGAAGCAGCCGGCACCGAGCAGGGCGAGCTCGACATCGCGCAGTACATCACGATGACGCGCGGCAACCTGGCGGGCAACGTGCTGCTGGTCGACGATCTCGTCGATTCCGGCGTCACGCTCGCACGCGTGCAGGAGCACCTGAAGGAACGCTATCCGTCCGTGACGGCCGTGCGTTCGGCCGTGCTCTGGTACAAGGGTTGCTCGAAGGTCAAGCCCGACTATCACACGCAGTTCCTGCCGACGAATCCGTGGATTCATCAGCCGTTCGAGGAGTGGGACACGGTTCGTCCGCACAACCTCGAGGCGTGGATCAAGCGCGGTCGCGCGCAGCGCGACGGTTCGGGCGCGTAAGCGTCCGGCCGATCGAAGGAAAGCCTTGTACGGCGCCGCTTGCGGCGCCGTTTTTCATTGGCGCGCGGGTGGCGCCGGGCGGCGTGTGCGGCGGACCCGATAGGCAGGCGGCGCGGCCCCGGCTATGATGGCAGCCCTGCCACAGGTCGCGCCGGATTGCATGCGCGGCGTGGATCACGTGGTTCCACGGCAACACGGCAGGACGGCGTTTCACGGGGGCGCGAGTAGAATAGCGCTCGTTTTGTCCGACCCGGACCCGACTATTACGCTTCATATGAACGACACGACTCACGCGACCGACGCCGCACACGCGCCGCATTCGACGCAACAACACTCGATGCGGGCGCTAGCGATAGCAGCCATCGGCGTCGTGTTCGGCGACATCGGCACCAGCCCGCTGTATTCGCTCAAGGAGGCGTTCAGCCCCGCGCACGGCATCCCGCTGACCGAAGGCTCGATTCTCGGCGTGATCTCGCTGCTGTTCTGGGCGATCATCCTGGTGGTCGGCGTCAAGTACCTGCTGTTCGTGATGCGGGCGGACAACAACGGCGAGGGCGGCGTGCTCGCGCTGATGGCGCTGTCGCTGCGCCCGCTCGACTCCAAGACCCGGGTCGCGGGCGCGCTGATGGCGCTCGGGATATTCGGCGCCTGCATGTTCTACGGGGACGCGGTGATCACGCCGGCGATTTCCGTGATGTCGGCCGTCGAAGGTCTCGAGATCGCGACGCCGCACCTGTCCCATCTCGTGTTGCCGATCACGATCGTGATCCTGATCGCGCTGTTCTGGATCCAGCGGCACGGTACCGCGCTGGTCGGCAAGCTGTTCGGCCCGATCATGGTGCTGTGGTTCGTCGTGATCGCGGCGCTCGGCGTGTACCACATCGTTCGCGTGCCGGGCATCATCGCGGCAATCAATCCGTATTACGCGGCATCGTTCATGGCCGACCACCTGCTGCAGGCCTACGTCGTGCTCGGCTCGGTCGTGCTGGTGCTGACCGGCGCGGAAGCGCTCTACGCGGACATGGGCCACTTCGGTGCCAAGCCGATCCGGTACGCCGCGTACGGGCTCGTGATGCCGTCGCTCGTGCTGAACTACTTCGGGCAGGGCGCGCTGCTGATCCAGAACCCGAAAGCGATCGAAAACCCGTTCTTCCTGCTGGCGCCCGAATGGGGGCTGCTGCCGCTCGTCGTGCTGTCGACGGTCGCGACCGTGATCGCGTCCCAGGCCGTGATCTCGGGCGCGTATTCGCTGACGTCGCAGGCGATCCAGCTCGGCTACGTGCCGCGCATGAAGGTGCTGCATACGTCCGAGCTCGCGATCGGCCAGATCTACGTGCCGGTCGTGAACTGGCTGCTGCTGGCCGTGATCCTCTGTATCGTCGTCGGCTTCAAGAGCTCGGACAATCTCGCGGCCGCGTACGGCATCGCGGTGACGGCGACGATGGTGATCACGACCGTGCTCGCGTGCGTCGTGATGGTGAAGGTGTGGAACTGGAACCGGCTGCTGGTCGGCGCGATCATCGCGGTGTTCCTCGCGATCGACCTCGGCTTTTTCGGCGCGAACCTGCTGAAGGTCGCGCAGGGCGGCTGGCTGCCGCTCGGTATCGGTGCGTTGCTGTTCTTCCTGCTGATGACCTGGTACAAGGGGCGTCACATCGTCAAGGAGCGCACGGCGGCCGACGGTATTCCGCTGGAGCCGTTCCTGCAGGGCCTGCTCGCGCATCCGCCGCATCGCGTGTCGGGCACCGCGATCTACCTGACCGGCAACGACAAGCTCGTGCCCGTCAGCCTGCTGCACAACCTGAAGCACAACAAGGTGCTGCACGAACGGACCATTTTCCTGACGTTCGTCACGCGCGACATTCCGTACGTGCGCGACGACAAGCGCCAGAGCGCGCGCGATGCGGGCGGCGGGCTGTACATCGTCAAGGCCGAGTACGGCTTCAACGAGACGCCGGACGTGAAGGCCGTGCTCGAGGAATTCGGCCGCACGCACGACATGACGTTCGAGCTGATGGACACGTCGTTCTTCCTCGCGCGCGAAACGGTCGTGCCGACGCATCTGCCGGGGATGTCGATCTGGCGCGAGCGGGTGTTCGCATGGATGCACCAGAACGCCGCGAAGCCGACCGATTTCTTCGCGATTCCGGCGAACCGCGTCGTCGAGCTCGGGACGAAGATCGAGATCTGACGGGCCCGGCGCGCGGGCCGTCCGGCCGCGCGTCACAGGTACCCGGACAATGAAAAAGCCCGCCTTTCGGCGGGCTTTTTCGTACGGCGACGGCGGGTCTATTCGCTTGTTCAGCGCTTGAGCTTCGCGAACGCCGCGGCCATCGCGCCGGCCGGCTCCGGCTCGCGCGAACGCTGCGGGCGGGCGGCGCCGCGCCCTGCGTTGCCGCGATCCTGGCCGCCGCGCGACGGCATGCCGGGCGCTGTCGCGTCGTCGTCGAGGCGCATCGTCAGCGCAATGCGCTGGCGCTTCACGTCGACGTCGAGCACCTTCACCTTGACGACCTGGCCGGCCTTCACGACCTCGTGCGGGTCCTTGATGAATTTCGTCGACATCGCGGACACGTGGACGAGGCCGTCCTGGTGCACGCCGATATCCACGAACGCGCCGAACGCGGCGACGTTCGTCACGACGCCTTCCAGCGTCATGCCCGGTACGAGATCCGAGACCTTCTCGACGCCTTCGCGGAACGTGGCCGTCTTGAATTCCGGACGCGGATCGCGACCCGGCTTTTCCAGTTCGGCCAGGATGTCGCGCACGGTCGGCAGGCCGAAACGTTCGTCAACAAATTCCGTCGGCGACAGGCCGGACAGCGCTTCGCGGTTGCCGAGCACGTCGTCGATGCGCTTGTTGATCTTCGCGAGTATCCGTTCGACGACCGGATACGCTTCCGGGTGCACCGACGAGCGGTCGAGCGGGTTCTCGCCGCCGTTGATGCGCAGGAAGCCGGCGGCCTGCTCGAAGGTCTTGTCGCCGAGGCGCGGCACCTTGCGCAGGTGCTCGCGCGACGGGAACGGGCCGTTCGCATCGCGATAGTCGACGATGTTGCGCGCGAGCGTCGCGTTCAGGCCCGACACACGGGCGAGCAGCGGGGCCGACGCGGTGTTCGCGTCGACGCCGACCGCGTTCACGCAATCCTCGACGACCGCGTCGAGCGAGCGGGCGAGTTCGCGCTGGTTCACGTCGTGCTGGTACTGACCGACGCCGATCGCCTTCGGCTCGATCTTCACGAGTTCGGCAAGCGGGTCCTGCAGGCGGCGGGCGATCGACACGGCGCCGCGCAGCGATACGTCGAGTTCCGGGAATTCCTTCGCGGCGAGCTCGGACGCCGAGTAGACCGACGCGCCGGCTTCCGACACGACGATCTTCTGCAGGCGCAGCTCCGGATGTTTCGCGATCAGTTCGCTCGCGAGCTTGTCGGTTTCACGCGACGCGGTGCCGTTGCCGATGCTGATCAGTTCGGCCTGCGTCTGCGCGGCGATGCGCGCGAGTTTCGCGATCGAACCGTCCCAGTCGCGGCGCGGTTCGTGCGGGTAGATCGTGTCGGTCGCGAGCACCTTGCCGGTGCGGTCGACGACCGCGACCTTCACGCCGGTGCGCAGGCCCGGATCGAGGCCGATCACGGCCTTCGGGCCGGCCGGCGCGGCCAGCAGCAGGTCGTTCAGGTTGCGCGCGAACACGCGGATCGCTTCGGTTTCGGCCGTTTCGCGCAACTGCGTGAGCAGTTCGTTTTCGATATGCGGCTGCACCTTCACGCGCCAGCACCAGCGGCAGACGTCGGACAGCCATTTGTCGGCCGGGCGATTCTGGTTCGCGATGCCGAAATGGCGCGCGATCATCGCCTCGCCGGGATGCGGCACTTGCGCGTCGAGCTCTTCGCCCAGACCGAGCTTGATCGTCAGCACGCCGGCGTTGCGGCCGCGGAACAGCGCGAGCGCGCGGTGCGACGGCACGGTCTTGATGGTTTCCGCGTAGTCGTAATAGTCGCGGAATTTCTCGCCTTCCTCGTTTTCCTTGCCCTCGACGACGGCCGACGACACGACGCCCTGGTTGTGCAGGTAGTCGCGCAGCTTGCCGAGCAGCTCCGCCGTCTCGCCGAACTGTTCGGACAGAATGTCGCGCGCGCCGTCGAGCGCGGCCTTCACGTCGGCGACGCCCTTGTCGGCGTCGACGTACGCGGCCGCCTCGGCCTGCGGGTCGAGCAGCGGGTTCGCGAGCAGCGCCTGCGCGAGCGGTTCGAGGCCGGCCTCGCGGGCGATCTGCGCACGCGTGCGGCGCTTCGGCTTGTACGGCAGATAAAGGTCTTCGAGCACCTGCTTGCTGTCGGCCGCGTCGATCGCGGCACGCAGCTCGTCGGTCAGCTTGCCTTGTTCGTCGATGCTCGACAGGATCGCGGCGCGGCGATCCTCGAGCTCGCGCAGGTACAGGAGGCGTTCCTCGAGCTGGCGCAGCTGCGTGTCGTCCAGGTTGCCGGTCACTTCCTTGCGGTACCGGGCAATGAACGGAACGGTCGAGCCTTCGTCGAGGAGTTGCACGGCCGCCGCGACCTGGCGCGGCTGGACGGACAGTTCGGTGGCGATGCGCTGTACGATCTTGAGTGCTACGGTTTCCGTCATGTCGTGGATGGTCTGTCTGCCTGCTGAAATCGCGGCGCGGGCCGGCAGGCCCGGAGCGGCGGGCTGCCCGGCGGGCCCGACGGGCCAGAGGCCGCGGATGAATGAAGCGGGGCATTTTGCCATAAATGGCGGAGCGTCCAGCCGGGGGTGATAGAATTTGACACATGTCCCGCAGCTTTCCTACGACGTTGCCAACTTCCCGCATTTCTCTCGTCGCGCTCGGCGCAGCGCTCGCCGCGGCTTTGTCTGCCGGGCCTTCCGGCGCATTCGCGCAGGCCGCTGACGCCAGCGCGCCGGACGCCGTCGCGTCCGCGCCCGTTGCCGCCTCCGCCGTCCCGGATTTCGACGCCCGTCAAAAAGTGCTCAATCAACGCTCCGCGGAAAACGATTATCGTTATGCGGTGGCGGAGCACGATTGTTACAGCAAGTTCTTCGTCAATCACTGTCTCGGCAAGGCGCGCGACCAGATGCGCGAGGAACGGGCGAGCATTCGCCAGGAGCAGCTCGCGCTCAACGACGAGCAGCGTGCGGTGCGCGCGCAGCAGCGCGACCAGCAGCAGGCGCTGAAGCAGGCCCGGAACGCGGCGGAAGCGCCGCAGCGGGCGGCGAACGAAGCGGCGAACGCGGCTGCATTCCGCGACAAGCAGGAGCAGAATGCACTGAAACAGGCGCAGCGCGGCGCGGAAGGACCGCAACGCGCGGCGAGCAAGCAGGCATACGACCAGAAGCAGGCGGATTTCCAGCGCAAGCTCGACCAGGCGCACCAGCAGGCGGCGCAGAAGGCGCAGGAACGGGCCGACAACGCCACGCGCTACGAGCAGAAGCAGAAGGAAGCCGCGCAGCACAAGGCCGATGTCGAGCGGCGTCAGCAGGAAGCGGCCGAGAAGGCCAAGCAGCAACAGCAGCAGGGGCAGTAACGTGTTGAATTGATCGGGATCAGTCTCGGGCGCGTCGGCACGCCGGCCGTCGCGCTGCTTCGATGAGGAGGCAACTATGCAAAACCGTCACACGGAACAGCAGCAGGAATTGCACAACCGTTTGGCTGCATTGCAGGAGCAGCACCAGCAGCTCGCTCGGGAGATCGAGCTGAAGGAAGGACACTCCGACATCGACGACATCACGCTGCACCGGCTGAAGAAGGAAAAGCTGGCGGCCAAGGACAAAATCATTTTGCTGCAATCGCAGCTCGAACCGGATAAGCGCGCCTGAGCGCGGCCTGGCAAGCGCCGGCGCCGCCCGGGCGCTGGACACAGGAACGCTTGCCTTGAATTCACCGCTTGAAGCCACCCCCGATGCCCGGCGTGACACGACGTCCGCCGGGCGCGTTCGTGCGCCCGAAGGCACTTTCGAGCTGAGCCGCAAGCGTGTCGACGAGCTCGACACGATCTTCGGCGAAGGCGGGTTGCTGGCGCGCGCGCTCGACGGCTATCGGCCGCGTACGTCGCAGATCGAGATGGCGCGCGCGGTCGCGTCCGCGATGGAAGCGTCCGCGCGCCGGATGCCCGAACCCGAGATCTTCGAAACCCGCAAGCGGCCGGCACGCCGTCTCGGCGACGGCGACAAAACGGCCGGGCCGGCGGCGGACGATGCCGCGGCAGCCGAACCGGACAACGACGCGGGCGACAACACGCTGATCGTCGAAGCCGGCACGGGTACCGGCAAGACCTACGCGTATCTGGTGCCCGCGATGCTGTGGGGCGGCAAGGTGATCGTGTCGACCGGCACGAAGCACCTGCAGGACCAGCTGTTCCAGCGCGACATCCCGACCGTGCGCAACGCGCTCGCGGTGCCGGTGTCGGTCGCGATGCTCAAGGGCCGCGCCAACTATCTGTGCCACTACTACCTGCAACGCACGGCCGACAACGGCCGGCTGCCGTCGCGGCAGGACACGGCCTATCTGCAGGAAATCGTCCGCTTCGCGAAGATCACGAAGAGCGGCGACAAGGCCGAACTCGCAAGCGTGCCGGAAAACGCGCCCGTGTGGTCGATGGTCACGTCGACGCGCGACAACTGCCTCGGCCAGGAATGCCCGCACTACAAGGAATGCTTCGTGATGCAGGCGCGGCGCGAGGCTCAGCAGGCCGACATCGTCGTCGTCAACCATCACCTGTTCTTCGCGGACATCATGCTGCGCGACACGGGGATGGCCGAGCTGCTGCCGAACGCGAACACGATCATCTTCGACGAAGCGCATCAGCTGCCGGAGACGGCGACGCTGTTCTTCGGCGAGACGCTGTCGACGACGCAGATCCTCGAGCTCGCGCGCGACACGGTGGCCGAAGGCCTGAGCCATGCACGCGACGCGGTCGAGTGGGTGAAGCTCGGCGGCGATCTCGAGCGCGCGGCGCGCGATTTGCGCCTCGCGTTCGCGAACGACCAGATCGTGCGCATGTCGCTCGCGCAGCTCGGCGACGATCACCCGATGTTCGGTGCGCTCGACGCGCTCGACGCTGCGCTCGATGCGCTCGCCTCGGCACTCGCGAGCCAGGCCGAGCGTGCGGAATCGCTCGGCGCGTGCCTGCGACGCGCCCGCGAGCTGCAGGACCTGCTGGCCGGCTGGGTCGCGCCCGGCGCGGCGGAAGCGGCCGCGCAGGCCGATGCGGCCGTGGCAGGCGACAACGCGGCCACTGACGGCGATCCGAACGAGAAGGTGCGCTGGGTAGAGGTGTTCGCGCATACCGTGCAACTGCACGAAACGCCGCTGTCGGTCGCGCCGATTTTCGCGAAGCAGCGTGCGGGTGTGCCGCGTGCGTGGGTGTTCACGTCGGCCACGTTGTCGGTGCGCGGCGATTTCACGCACTACGCGGCGCAGATGGGCCTCAGCTCGCGTCGTTCGATGACGCTCGCCAGCCCGTTCGATTACCAGTCGCAGGGGTTGCTGTACGTGCCGCGCAACCTGCCGCAGCCCTCTTCGCCGGCGTTTACCGATGCCGTCTTCGATGCCGCGTTGCCGGCGATCGAGGCGTCCGGCGGTGGCGTGTTCATGCTGTGCACGACGCTGCGCGCGGTCGACCGGATCGCCTCGAAGCTGCGCGACGTGATCGAGGCGCGCGGCTGGAACACGCCGCTGCTCGTGCAGGGCGACGCAAGCCGTACCGAGCTGCTCGACCGCTTCCGCGCGTACGGCAATGCGATCCTGGTCGGTAGCCAGAGTTTCTGGGAGGGCGTCGACGTGCGCGGCGATGCGTTGTCGCTGGTCGTGATCGACAAGCTGCCGTTCGCGCCGCCGGACGATCCGGTGCTGGCCGCGCGGCTCGATGCGTTGACGAAGAAGGGGCTGAGCCCGTTCGCGGTGCATCAGCTGCCGCAGGCCGTGATCACGCTGAAGCAGGGCGCGGGCCGGCTGATTCGTGCGGAGACGGATCGCGGCGTGCTGATGATCTGCGACACGCGACTCGTCGACAAGCCGTACGGGCGCCGGATCTGGCAAAGCCTGCCGCCGTTCAAGCGCACGCGCGAGATCGCGGTCGTGCAGGATTTCTTCGACGAGCACCGCTCGGACAAGCGCGCTTGATCGCGCGCGCGGCGCTTGTCGCTTGATTGTCCCGGTGCCGCTTGCATGCGGCGCCAATAAAAAACCCGGCTCGATGGCCGGGTTTTTTGTGTGCACAACGGATGTTACATCGCGCCGTGCTTCAGAACTGCCACCACGACTTCTTCGCACCGGGGCGCGAATGGCCCGTCACATACGGGCTGTCGGGGAACGTGCCCGCGAGCACGCGCTTGGTGTCCTCGGCGAGTTCCGGCTGGTTCAGCTTGCCGTACGACAGGATCATGATGTGCAGCGCATCCTCGATCGCCGGCGCGCCCTTGTAGTCCTTGATCGCGAGCTGGGCGCGGTTGATGGCCGCGACATACGCGCCACGACGGTAGTAGTAGTCGGCCGCGTGCACTTCGTGCGACGCGAGCGCGTTGACGATGTAGCGCATCCGTGCGGCCGCGTCGGGCGCGTACTTGCTCTTCGGGAAGCGATCGACGACGACCTTGAACGCATCGTACGATTCGCGCAGCGCCTGCGGATCGCGTTCGCTCATGTCCTGGCCGGAGAAGCGCCCGAACAGGCCGAGATCGTCGTTGAAGTGGATCATCCCCTTCAGGTAGTACGCGTACGGGATATCCGGATGATCCGGGTGGAGCTGGATGAAGCGGTCGACGGCCTGGTCGGCGGCTGCCGGTTCGTTGTCCTTCCAGTTGCAGTACGCGACGTTGATCTGCGCCTGCTGTGCGAAATGGCCGAACGGATCGCGGCCTTGCAGCGATTCGAAATATTTCGCGCACTTGCCCCAGTCGCCGCCGGACAGTGCGTCCTGGGCCTCTGAGTATAATTTGTTGTTCGACCAGGTAGCCGTCTCGTCCTGCTTCTGCGGCAAGCCGTGGCAGCCGGCGATGAGGGCCGCGGCCGCTACCGCCGCAGCCCGGGCGGCGACGGTTCTGGCCGTGCGTTTGGTCGAATTCATCATGCTCGCATGTCCTAGCTTCAAGTCTCGGTGACCCAGTCTAAATGACCCGTTCAAGTTCGCAGAATGCCCAGCCGGGCACACCAAATCGCGAAGATTATAGCCCAAGCGATCGGCCCGCCGACGCTGCCTCGGGGGATTCCCTCGATGACGATCTGGCCGGCGACGCGATGCAGCCGCCCGTCGTGCCGTCCGTGGCGGGCGATGACGCGCCGCGTATCGTCGAAGTGCCGCTGTCGCTCGCCGGCGAACGGCTCGACAAGGCGCTTGCCCAACTGTTCCCCGAATTCTCGCGCAGCCGCCTGCAGAGCTGGATCGAGGCGCAGCGCGTGCTCGTCGACGGCGCGCCGGCGAAGATCCGCCAGCCGGTGCCGCTCGGCGCGAAGATCGCGCTCGTGCCCGATCTGCTGCCCGAGCAGCTCGCGTTCACGCCGGAGCCCGTGCCGCTCGACGTGATTTACGAGGACGACGCGCTCGTCGTCATCAACAAGCCGGCCGGCCTCGTCGTGCATCCGGCCGCCGGCAACTGGAGCGGCACGATCCTCAACGGCCTCCTGCATCGCTACGGCGACGCGGCGGCCGGCCTGCCGCGCGCGGGGATCGTCCACCGGCTCGACAAGGAAACCTCCGGCCTGATGGTGGTCGCCCGCACGCTGGCCGCGCAGACGGACCTCGTGCGCCAGCTGCAGGCCCGCACGGTGAAGCGCCGCTATTTCGCGCTGGTGTGGGGCACGATGCCCGAGGCGGGCACGATCGACGCGCCGATCGGCCGCGATCCGCGCGAGCGCACGCGCATGGCCGTCGTCACCGGCGCGTCGGGCAAGCCCGCGCGCACGCATTTCCGCACGGTTGACACATGCCTGTGGCAACGTCAGCCGGTTTCGGCGATTCAGTGCGATCTCGAAACCGGCCGTACGCACCAGATCCGTGTGCATTGCGCGCATGCCGGACATCCGCTGCTCGGCGATCCGGTCTACGGGCGCGCGCGCGGCAAGCGCTCGGTCACGCCGCTGCCGGACGGGTTCGCGCGACAGGCGCTGCATGCGTGGCGGCTCGGCCTCGTGCATCCGGTCACGGGCAAGGCGATGCAGTGGCGCTGCCCGCTGCCGGACGACATGAACGCACTGGTCGCCGCGCTCGGCTTCGGGCAGGGCGACGAGGAATTCGACGACGACGACGGTGTCTACGACGATGACGATTTCGGCGGCGAGTATCACGACGACGAGCCGTATCTGGACGACGATGAGGAGGAGTGAGTGCCGATGACGAACCTGGCGCCGTTGACGTGGCAGGACTGCGTGCGGCCCGACTGGCAGGTGTCGCCGCGCGTGCGCGCGCTGATCACGACCCGCGACGGCGGTGTGAGCGAAGGCCCGTACGGGCGCTGGCAGGACGGCGCCGCGCTGCCGGGCGGGATGAATCTCGGCCTGCATACCGGTGACGATCCCGGCCATGTCGCCGCCAACCGCGCGCGCGTGCTGGCCCTCGCTGGCCAGTCGGGCGCCGCATGGCTCGAGCAGGTTCACGGCGCGCAGATCGTGCAGGCGGACGCGGTGATCGCCGCCGCGCCTGGTGCCACGGCGCCGGTGCAAGCCGACGCGAGCGTGACCGATCAGGCAGGCGCCGTCTGCGTGGTGATGGTGGCCGATTGCCTGCCCGTGCTGCTGTGCGACGCGCAGGGCCGCGCGGTCGGCGCCGCGCATGCGGGCTGGCGCGGGCTCGCGGCCGGCATCGTCGAGCAGACGGCGGCGCGCGTCGCGGCGCTTGCGGGCGGCGCGACGGACGCGCTGCATGCGTATCTCGGTCCGGCGATCGGCCCGCAGGCGTTCGAGGTCGGCGCCGATGTGCGCGATGCGTTTCTCGACACGGCTCCGCAGTCGGAGCATGATGAAACCCGTCATGCGTTCGTCGCGATCGACGGCGCGCCCGGCAAGTTCCTGGCCGACCTCTACGCGCTCGCGCGCCTGCGACTCGCGCGTGCGGGTGTGGCGCACGTGAGCGGCGGGACGGCGTGCACGGTCGCCGAGCGTGCGCGCTTCTATTCGTACCGGCGCGACCGCGTGACGGGGCGCATGGCCGCGGCAATCTGGCTGGCCGATTGATTGCATGCGCATGCGCGCCGGCTTTGTTGCGCCGCGAAATCGAGTTATCTCGATATTGAGGCGGCAATACGGCGTTGCATGCGCGACTGAATGAAAAATCCCGACGTCAAGCTAAACAAAATGTTTTATGTTTCGCCGGAACCCTTGTCCCGTCTGTTGTGCGCGGATTATCTCCGTGCCGAAATGTTCAGTGGTTTGACGGGGCGCTTCACATGGGGAAAACGATAATGATAAAAATACCGCACTGCGGCAGAATCTGGAGACGCCTCTCCAGAGCATGACGGCCCGGCTCGCAGCCGGCACGCCGCGCGCGAGCAGGATTTCACGATTGACGCTCACGAATCACCGGTAAGGCAGGTAATGACAGCATCGAAAAATTCGTCGACGTCCGCGCATGCGGGCACTTCCGCGGGCAGCACCGGTTTCGATCCGGCCGCCCAGCCGATGCAGCAGATGTTCGAGTCGTGGTTGAACGCGTGGCGCGGTTTTGCAGATCCGGCGCGCGCCGCGACGGCATCGGCCTCCGTCAATCCGTTCGCGACATTCCAGTTCCCGACGTCGTTTCCGTTCCAGATGCCGTCGATGCCCGACTTCGGCGCGATGGCGTCGCCGTTCGCGGGGCTGAAGCTGCCGGTTGCCGCGATTCCGCCCGAACGGCTCCAGGCATTGCAGGCCGACTACGCACGCGATTGCATGACGCTGATGCAGCAGGCGGCCGCCGCGAAGCTCGAGTCGCCAGAGCTGAAGGACCGCCGCTTCAGCGGCGACGCGTGGAAGGCGTCCCCCGCGCATGCGTTCGCGGCCGCCTGGTATCTGCTCAACGCGCGCTATCTGCAGGAGCTGGCCGACGCGCTTCAGACCGATCCGAAGACGCGTGAGCGCATCCGTTTCACGGTCCAGCAATGGACGGCCGCCGCCGCGCCGAGCAACTTCCTCGCACTCAATCCCGACGCACAGAAATCGATCCTCGAGACGCAGGGCGAAAGCCTGCGGCAGGGGATGATGAACCTGCTCGGCGACCTGCAGCGCGGCAAGATTTCGCAGACCGACGAATCGCAGTTCGTGGTCGGCAAGAACCTCGGATGTACCGAAGGCTCGGTCGTGTACGAGAACGACCTGATCCAGCTGATCCAGTACACGCCGAAGACGGACAAGGTGTTCGAGCGGCCGTTGCTGATCGTCCCGCCGTGCATCAACAAGTTCTACATCCTCGACCTGCAGCCGGAGAATTCGCTCGTCGCGCACGCGCTGTCGAACGGTCATCAGGTATTCCTCGTGTCGTGGCGCAACGCGGATGCATCGGTCGCGCACAAGACGTGGGACGACTACATGAACGAAGGGCTGCTCGCGGCGATCGACGCGGTGCAGCAGATCAGCGGCCGCGAGCAGATCAACACGCTCGGCTTCTGCGTCGGCGGCACGATGCTCGCGACCGCGCTCGCGGTGCTCGCCGCGCGTGGCGAACATCCGGCCGCGTCGATGACGCTGCTCACCGCGATGCTCGACTTCACCGATACGGGCATCCTCGACGTGTTCGTCGACGAGGCGCACGTGCAGATGCGCGAGCAGACCATCGGCGGCAAGAACGGTGCGCAGCCGGGGCTGATGCGCGGCGTCGAGTTCGCGAACACGTTCTCGTTCCTGCGGCCGAACGATCTCGTGTGGAACTACGTCGTCGACAACTACCTGAAGGGCCGCACGCCCGCGCCGTTCGACCTGCTGTACTGGAACAGCGATTCGACGAGCCTGCCGGGCCCGATGTACGCGTGGTATCTGCGCCATACCTATCTGGAAAACAAGCTGCGCGAGCCGGGTGCGCTGACCGTGTGCGGCGAGTCGGTCGACCTGTCGCTGATCGACGTGCCGACCTTCATCTACGGTTCGCGCGAGGATCACATCGTGCCGTGGCAGACGGCCTACGCATCGACGTCGATCCTGTCGGGCCCGCTGAAGTTCGTGCTCGGCGCGTCGGGACACATCGCGGGCGTGATCAATCCGCCGGCGAAGAAGAAACGCAGCTACTGGGTCAACGAGGGCGACCTGCCCGAATCCGCGGACGACTGGTTTGCCGCGGCGACCGAGCAGCCGGGAAGCTGGTGGACGACGTGGGTCGAGTGGCTCGACGCGTACGGCGGTCGCAAGGTCGCGCCGCCGGCCCAGCCGGGTTCCGCGCAATTCCCGGTGATCGAGCCGGCGCCCGGGCGCTACGTGTTGCAGCGCGATTGACGAAAACCGGACAGCGGCGCACGCTGTCCGGTGCACCGCAGTTTTTTTAACAGGGCCGGTAACGACGCGCCGTGTCGTGCGGGCCTGGAGGAAAGGGAAATGACGGATGTAGTGATCGTATCGGCCGCGCGGACCGCGGTCGGCAAATTCGGCGGCTCGCTGGCGAAGGTTGCGGCGCCCGAACTGGGCGCGACGGTGATCCGCGCAGTGCTGGAGCGTGCGGGCGTGAAGCCCGAGCAGGTCAGCGAA
This sequence comes from Burkholderia sp. EMB26, assembly GCF_024730645.1. Lineage (NCBI taxonomy): Bacteria > Pseudomonadati > Pseudomonadota > Betaproteobacteria > Burkholderiales > Burkholderiaceae > Burkholderia > Burkholderia sp. EMB26. Next base: position 2,009,425 of record NZ_CP078070.1, on the reverse strand, counting down.
GTGATCATGGGCCAGGTGCTGACGGCCGGCTCCGGGCAGAACCCGGCGCGGCAGTCGCTGATCAAGGCGGGGCTGCCGAACGCCGTGCCGGGGATGACGATCAACAAGGTGTGCGGCTCGGGCCTGAAGGCCGTGATGCTGGCGGCGAACGCGATCGTCGCGGGCGACGCGGAGATCGTGATCGCGGGTGGCCAGGAGAACATGAGCGCGTCGCCGCACGTGCTGCCGGGCTCGCGCGACGGGTTCCGGATGGGCGACGCGAAGCTGGTCGACACGATGATCGTCGACGGGCTGTGGGACGTGTACAACCAGTACCACATGGGCATCACGGCGGAGAACGTCGCGAAGGAATACGGGATCACGCGCGAAGAGCAGGACGCGTTCGCGGCGCTGTCGCAGAACAAGGCGGAAGCCGCGCAGAAGGCCGGGCGTTTCAACGACGAGATCGTGCCGGTGTCGATTCCGCAACGCAAGGGCGAGCCGCTGCAGTTCGCGACGGACGAGTTCGTGCGTCACGGCGTGACGGCGGAGTCGTTGGCGGGGCTGAAGCCGGCGTTCGCGAAGGACGGCTCGGTGACGGCGGCGAACGCGTCGGGGCTGAACGATGGGGCGGCCGCGGTGCTGGTGATGTCGGCGCAGAAGGCAGCCGCCTTGGGCCTGACGCCGCTGGCGCGGATCAAGGCGTATGCGAACGCGGGCGTGGACCCGAGCGTGATGGGCATGGGCCCGGTGCCGGCATCGCGCCGTGCGCTGGAGCGCGCGGGCTGGACGCCGGGCGACCTGGACCTGATGGAGATCAACGAGGCGTTCGCGGCGCAGGCGCTGGCGGTGCACAAGCAGATGGGCTGGGACACGTCGAAGGTGAACGTGAACGGCGGGGCGATCGCGATCGGCCACCCGATCGGTGCGTCGGGCTGCCGGATCCTGGTGACGCTGCTGCACGAGATGGTCAAGCGCGACGCGAAGCGCGGGCTGGCGTCGCTGTGCATCGGCGGCGGGATGGGCGTCGCGCTCGCGGTCGAGCGTCCGTAACCGGCCGTTCGTCACCGGCGTACCGAATCCGTGCGCCGGCCGATTGCGGCTTCGGCCGGCGTCACGTGAAGTCAGAGGGGGCCTCCGGCAGCTCTCGAAACCAAAAAATGGAGTGAGATTTATGTCTCAGCGAATTGCGTACGTAACGGGCGGGATGGGCGGCATCGGCACCAGCATCTGCCAGCGTCTGTCGAAAGACGGCTTCAAGGTGGTCGCAGGTTGTGGCCCGAACTCGCCGCGCCGGGTGAAATGGCTCGAGGACCAGAAGGCGCTCGGGTACGACTTCATCGCGTCGGAAGGCAACGTCGGCGACTGGGACTCGACCAAGGAAGCGTTCGACAAGGTCAAGGCCGAAGTCGGCGAGATCGACGTGCTGGTCAACAACGCGGGCATCACGCGCGACGTCGTGTTCCGCAAGATGACGCATGAAGACTGGACCGCCGTGATCGACACCAACCTGACGAGCCTGTTCAACGTCACGAAGCAGGTGATCGACGGGATGGTCGAACGTGGCTGGGGCCGCATCATCAACATTTCGTCGGTGAACGGCCAGAAGGGGCAATTCGGCCAGACGAACTACTCGACCGCGAAGGCCGGCATTCACGGCTTCACGATGTCGCTCGCGCAGGAAGTCGCGACGAAGGGCGTGACGGTCAACACCGTGTCGCCGGGCTACATCGGCACCGACATGGTGAAGGCGATCCGCCCCGACGTGCTCGAGAAGATCGTTGCGACGATCCCGGTGCGGCGTCTCGGCGGCCCCGAGGAAATCGGCTCGATCGTCGCGTGGCTCGCGTCGAACGATTCCGGCTTCGCGACGGGCGCCGACTTCTCGCTGAACGGCGGCCTGCACATGGGCTGAGCGTCCTGGCTGCGCGGGCCGGGTGGCCGCGCAGCCGGGCGTTTTCCGAAGGCCCCCGCCTCCCGGATTCGGGCGGCGGGGATTCGTCACTTGCGCTACGCTGCACTCAAAGGCGTTACATGACTACTACAAAGAAGACGGCCGAACGGCTCATCAAGAAGTACCCGAACCGCCGGCTCTACGATACCGAGACAAGCACGTACATTACGCTGACCGACGTGAAGCAGCTCGTGCTCGAGCAGGAGGATTTCAAGGTCGTCGATGCGAAATCCAACGAAGACCTGACGCGCAGCATTCTCCTGCAGATCATCCTCGAAGAGGAAAGCGGTGGCGTGCCGATGTTCTCGTCGTCGATGCTGTCGCAGATCATCCGTTTCTACGGTCATGCGATGCAGGGCATGATGGGCACGTACCTGGAAAAGAACATCCAGGCATTCATCGACATCCAGAACAAGCTCGCGGATCAATCGAAGAACCTCTACGAAGGTAACGCGATGAATCCGGAAGTCTGGTCGCAGTTCATGAACATGCAGGCGCCGATGATGCAAGGGATGATGACGAGCTACATCGAGCAGTCGAAGAACATGTTCGTGCAGATGCAGGAACAGATGCAGAACCAGGCGAAGTCGATGTTCAGCACGTTCCCGTTCAAGCAGCCGGGCGCATCGGAGCCCGAAAAGAAGTAACGGTTTCGCGGCAGGCCGGCCGCGGCGGCGCGAGCCGTCGGACGTCGGCGCCGCGAAGCAGGGCGGCCGCTCGCGGTCGTGCATTCGGGCACGACGATGCGCGGCTGCCGCCTGCGGAAAAAATCGCCGACGGTCGTCCAGGATCGTCGGCATCGAATGCCCGTGCCTCGTCTGCGCGGGCATCGCCGTTGTCCAGTCGATCGAGATCCAGTCCATACGAACGAAAGCCGGGACGCGCCGCGCCTGATGGTGTGGGCTCGTGCTCGCCTGTCGTACCATAAGCGGCGCTGCACGGCGAGGCGCGAAACGCGCGAGCGGTTCCCGCGCACGGCGAGCGGTACGATGCCGCGCCGATGCGGGGCGGGCGACACTCACGCCGTTGTCCGCGAGGTCGGCGCTTCGTCCGATGACGAGCGATGGCGTGCCGCTCAATGGCTTTCTGCCCGGCGTCGCAGGCGTGTATGCGGTGGTTGCGCACCCCGGCGTGATTCTGGCGCCGTGGCTCGGTCGCTTGGCGGCGAAGGCGATCATGGAAGCGCGATCCGGCCGGCGATCGAGCCGAGCGACGCCGCTCTGTCGACGTGGCGCAAGCAGCGGCAGGGTACGCGCATCGCCGCTATACTCGCCATCCTTGCATTCATGAAAGGATGCTTCGTATGCGCCCTCGCGTCAGTGTGTTTCTCGCGCTCAGTCTCGATGGATTCATCGCCGGCGACAACGGCGATCTGTCATGGCTGGAGCCGTTTTCATCGGATTCGCCGGATGACACCGGTTACACGGCGCTCATGAACGACATCGACGTGATCGTGATGGGGCGCAATACGTACGACACGGTGATCAACTTCGACCCGTGGCCGTATGCGGGCAAGCGGATGGTCGTCATGACGCGCCGCGAACTGGCGTCGCGCCACGGCGAAGAACCATTCGACGGCACGCTTGCGGCGCTGCTCGAGCGGCTGGCGAAGCAAGGCCATCGTCACGTTTATCTGGACGGCGGCTTGACTGTGCGAGAAGGCCTCAAGGCCGGCGTCGTTGATCGCATCACGCTGAGCTGGGTGCCGATCGTGCTCGGCACGGGGATTCCGCTGTTCGGTGCTGACCTGCCGCAAACGGTGTTGCGGCTCGACGATACGAAGCGGTTGCCGAGCGGGCTGATGCAGGCCATGTATGTGCCCGTCACGCAGGAGTGACGCGTATGGCGGTGACGCATGCAGCGCCGCGGCCGGCGTTGCATGCGCGTTGGCTTTGACTGGCGTGACGCGTTTCGTCGTGACTCAGTGCGCCGGGCCGAAATCCTGATCGTCGTCCGACGGCGGCAGGTCGAGCACGAGCTTGACGGCGCTGTAGTTGGCCTTCAGCGAGAACACGCGGCCGATCACCAGAAACGTCTGCCGGGAGTTTTCGAGTTCGACGAAGTCGCCCGGTTGCGGGACATGGGCGCCCTGATCGTAGGAAAAGCTGGTGCTGGTCTGTTCGCCGATGGCTTCTGCGGCGTGTTCGGTGAATTCGATCGTGAGGTGGGTAGTCATGCGAGCCCCGTTGGGTCGATTGAAGAGAGCGGATGCCGCGATTTTCGCATAGCGGCTTCGCGAGTCCATGCCGATTCTCGTGCGATGGGCTTGACCGACCGCGTGGCATGTCTTCCCAGACCGCCGGCCGCCGGCGACAGAGCGTTACTTCCCGATGCCACTCGCGTTTTTCCTGCAGAAGCGCCGAGTCACCCATCCTTTTATTTGGGCCCAGTATTCCTTTCCCAGCAGCGCGACGGCGGCCACGAACACGATCTCGCCGATCACGACCAGCGCCGGGATCACGAACGCCTTGTTCGGGATGGACGTAAACGGAAGGATCGGCACCGCGATCCAGTACAACAGCACGACGCCCAGTAGGGCCAGGCCGGTTTTCTTTCTGATGTTCGATTTCGATTGGGGCATCGCATGTCCTTCTGACGGGGATCGAGCAGGGTTTGTTTGCGCGGGCGTTGCGCGACCGGAAGTCCCGCCGGGCGGTCATCTCGCTGCTGGCAGATGCTTTGGTTCGCTGCGCGAATATTAATAAACGGAGTAGTTCGTCTCATTATGAGGCGCGATGCCGCGCGGCGTCAATCTCGATCGCCGGACGGGCGGAAACATGCGCGTCCGACGCACAGGAGTCTGGACGGGAAGCGGCAGGCTTGGCCAGGAAGGCGGCGCGGCGGCATATCGTTGTCGCGGGCTGCCGGCGTACATCGGGTGTGGCTCGGTATGGACCGTGCTCGGGCGGCGCAACGAAAAACCGCACCTTGGCCCTGTTTTTTTGCAGCGCAGCTTCGAAACCGCATGGCGATACCCATTGCCGAGCAGAAGGCGCCCGCATGTGTCGATCGCACCGCCCGGCACCGCCGATGTGGCGCTTCAGCCAATCCGGCACGCGACGATCCTTCCCGGTCGCTCATTTTGCCTCGCCACCCCTAAATCCCTGTAAACTCACGCTTTTGCTGCCACGCCCCCACACTCCAGATGTCCCAATCCCCCAAAGTAGGGTTCGTATCCCTCGGGTGCCCGAAAGCGCTCGTCGATTCCGAACAAATCATCACGCAACTGCGCGCCGAAGGTTATGAAATCTCCGGCACCTACGACGGCGCCGACCTCGTCGTCGTGAACACCTGCGGCTTCATCGACGAAGCCGTGCAGGAAAGCCTCGACGCGATCGGCGAAGCGCTGACCGAGAACGGCAAGGTGATCGTCACCGGCTGCCTCGGCGCGAAGTCGAGCGCGAGCGGCTCGAACCTGATCGAGGAAGTCCACCCGAAGGTGCTCGCGGTCACCGGCCCGCACGCGGTGGGCGAAGTGATGCAGGCCGTGCATTCGCACCTGCCGAAGCCGCACGATCCGTTCGTCGACCTCGTCCCTGCGGCCGGCATCAAGCTCACGCCGCGTCACTACGCATACCTGAAGATCTCCGAAGGCTGCAATCACCGGTGCACGTTCTGCATCATCCCGTCGATGCGCGGCGACCTCGTGTCGCGCCCGGTCGCCGAAGTGATGCTGGAAGCCGAGAACCTGTTCAAGTCGGGCGTGAAGGAACTGCTCGTGATCTCGCAGGACACGAGCGCGTACGGCGTCGACGTGAAGTACCGCACGGGCTTCTGGAACGGCAAGCCGATCAAGACGCGCATGACCGACCTGGTCGCCGCGCTCGGCGAACTCGCCGCGCAGTACGGTGCGTGGGTGCGTCTGCACTACGTGTATCCGTATCCGAGCGTCGACGAAGTGATTCCGCTGATGGCGGAAGGTCCGTTCAAGGGCCACGTACTGCCGTATCTCGACGTGCCGTTCCAGCACGCGCACCCCGAAGTGCTGAAGCGCATGAAGCGTCCCGCGAACGCGGAGAAGGTGCTCGAGCGCGTGCAGAAATGGCGCGAGATCTGCCCGGACCTGACGATCCGCAGCACGTTCATCGCGGGCTTCCCCGGCGAGACGGAAGAGCAGTTCGAGACGCTGCTCGACTTCGTCCGCGAAGCGGAACTCGATCGCGTCGGCTGTTTCGCGTATTCGCCGGTCGAAGGCGCGACCGCGAACGACCTGGACGGCGCGCTGCCGGACGAGGTTCGCGAGGAACGCCGTGCACGCTTCATGGAAGTCGCCGAGGAAGTGTCGGCGAACCGCATGCAGCGCAAGGTCGGCAAGACGCTCAAGGTGCTGATCGACGAAGTCGGCGAGGAAGGCGGCATCGGCCGTACGGCAGCCGATGCGCCGGAGATCGACGGTGTCGTCTACGTCGAACCGGCGGCGAAGGCATCGAAGCGCTACAAGGTCGGCGATTTCGTGTCCGTGAAGATCACGGGCGCCGACGGCCACGATCTGTGGGGCGAGGTGTAAGCGATGGCCGCGGTATTTCCGGAGATCCTCGCGCTCGGCGAGGCGATGATCGAATTCAACCAGTCGCAGCCGGGACGCCCTGAATTCCTGCAGGGCTTCGGCGGCGACACGTCGAACTTCTGCATCGCGGCGGCGCGCCAGGGTGCATCGACGGGCTTCGTGTCGGCGATCGGCGACGATCCGTTCGGCCGCCTGCTCGCCGACATGTGGGCGTCGGAGCAGGTCGACACGACGTACGTGCGAATCGACCGCGCGGCGCCGACCGGCGTGTATTTCGTCACGCACGGCGCCGACGGCCATCAGTTCGACTATCTGCGCGCGGGGTCGGCTGCGAGCCGCTATGCGACAGGCGACTTGCCGCTCGACGCGCTGGCGGCCGCGAAGGCCGTGCACCTGTCGGGGATCAGTCTTGCGATCAGCACGGCCGCGTGCGATGCGGCGTTCGCGGCGATCGACCATGCGCGTCGCCACGGCGCGAAGGTCAGCTTCGACACGAACCTGCGCCTGAAGCTGTGGCCGCTGCCGCGCGCTCGCGCGGTGATGCGCGAGGCGCTGCGCCAGACCGACATCTGCCTGCCGAGTTGGGACGACGTCACGGCGCTCACGGGCGCGAACGATCGCGACGCGATCGTCGACGCGATGCTCGAACACGGGCCGCAGGTCGTCGCGCTGAAACTCGGCAAGGAAGGCGCGTATGTCGCGACGCCGAACGAGCGGCGCGTCGTGCCGGGCTTCGCGGTCGAGGCCGTCGACGCGACCGGTGCGGGCGACTGCTTCGGCGGCGCATTCGTCGCGCGGATCGTCGCGGGCGACGATCCGTTCGCGGCCGCGCGTTATGCGAACGCGGCGGCGGCGCTGTCGACGACCGGTTACGGCGCGGTCGCGCCGATTCCGCGTCGCGATGCGGTGGAACGCCTGATGCAGGGCTGACGCGACACGCGCAGGCCGGCGCATTCGCCGCGCAGGCTTGCGCGGTTACGCAGGAACCGGGTCTCGACCCGGTGCCGTCCGCGATGTCGGGCGAATCTGAAGCAAGGAGCAACACAACGTGGGTCGATATTGGGAATGGCAACGGGCGCTCGTCGCCGGCGCGCTGGTCGCAGGTATCGCGATGCCGGGGAGCGTCGCCGCGCAGGCAGTCGCGCCGGGCGTGCAGCAGGATGAACCGGCGCCGGCGCGGCCGCTGAAACCGAATCCCGAGTTCGCCCGCCTGCCGCGCTATGAAGGCACGCTCGGCGACCGGCCGATCGTCGTGCATCTCGGCCCGAAGACGGACGAGGAAGGCGTGCACGGCGAATATCAGTTCGCCGACACGGGCGAGGTCGTGCTGCTCGCGGGCGACCGCGACGGCGATACGCTGGAGATCGAGGAATCGAACGACGGCACCAACATCACCGGCGTGTGGATCGGCCGCTTCGACGCGACGGGCGACCTGAAGGCCGACCGGATGAACTCGGACGAATCGGACCCGCAGCCGGTCGTGCTGCGCCTGGCGCCGGGCAAGCGCGCGGCGCTGCAGGTGCGCGACGGTCGCGTGCACGAAATCGAGACGGTAGGCGGCGTCGTCAACCTGCGTACCGACGACTGAGCACGCGCTGGCTCGGTGTGCGCGGCGCGCATTGTACCGGGCCAAGCGCGCCGATTTTGGCTACTCTAACGACATATTCCGCAACCGAACGGCCTCGTGCCCGGCTCCCCGTCATGACTGCATCCACTCCCAAGCGCGCGCTGCAAACCCGCATCGTTCAACCCGACGACGTCATTCCGGAAGGCTTCCGTTCGTTCGTGCCGCCGGTTGCGCGCGCGTCGACGGTCGTGTTCCCCGATCTCGCGACGATGCGCGCGCTGGTCTGGCACAACGACAACCAGTGGCGCTACGGGCTGCACGCGACGCCGACGTCGCTCGCGCTCGCGCAGCGGCTCGCCGAGATCGAGGGCGGCACGCACGCGCTGCTGCAGCCATCGGGCCTCGCGGCGATCATGAACGTCTACTTCGGGATCGTGAAAGCGGGCGACGACGTGCTGATTCCGCATAACGTGTACGGCCCGAACGCCGATTTCGGCAACTGGCTCGCGAAGGACTTCGGCATCACCGCGCGCTTCTACGATCCGCTGATCGGCGCCGGCATTGCCGAGCTGATCCAGCCGAACACGCGGCTGATCTGGATCGAGGCGCCCGGCTCGGTGACGATGGAAGTGCCCGACGTGCAGGCGATCACGGCGGCCGCGCAGGCGCGCGGCATCGTCACCGCGATCGACAACACCTTTTCGGCGGGCCTCGCGTTCAAGCCGTTCGAGCACGGCGTGGACATTTCGGTGCAGGCGCTGACCAAGTACCAGTCGGGCGGCAGCGACGTGCTGATGGGGGCGACGATCACCGCGAACGCGGAGCTGCATGCGAAGCTGAAGCTCGCACGGATGCGCTGCGGGATCGGCGTGTCGGTCGACGATTGCTCGCTCGTGCTGCGCAGCCTGCCGAGCATGCAGGTGCGCTTCGACGCGCACAGCAAGAGCGCGCTCGCGCTCGCGCAATGGCTGAAGGCGCGGCCGGAGATTGCGACGGTGCTGCATCCGCAGATCGCCGACTGCCCGGGGCACGCGTCGTTCATGCGCGATTTCACGGGCGCGGGCGGGCTGTTCTCGGTGGTGTTCGACGAACGCTACAGCGCGGAGCAGGTCGACCGTTTCGTCGAGTCGCTCGAGCTGTTCGCGATCGGCTGGAGCTGGGGCGGCGCGTGCAGCCTCGCGATGCCTTACGACGTCGCGTCGATGCGTCCGGACTGGCCGCATCGCGGCACGCTGGTGCGTTTCTACGTCGGTCTGGAAGACGAAGGCGATCTGCGCGCGGACATCGAGCGTGCGATGCAGGCCGCACTGGGTTGATCGCAGGGCGGCCACGTCCGGCACAAAAACGAAACGCCGGCGCGATGCTCTGTCGCGCCGGCGTTTTTCATTGACGGTGCCGCGAAATCAGAACAGTCGCAGCAGCCCGTCGAGGCCGACATGGTCGAACGCGACCGTCGCCGCATCGCGCACGACGGGCTTCGCGTGGAACGCGACCGACAGCCCGGCTTCGGCCATCATCTTCAGGTCGTTCGAGCCGTCGCCCATCGCGATCGCGCGGTGCGGTTCGAGGCCGAGCGACGCGCACGTCTCGCGCAGCAGGCGGGCTTTCACGTCGGCGTTGACGATCTCGCCGAGCACCTTGCCGGTGAGCTTGCCGTCGACGATCTCGAGCGTGTTCGCATGTGCGTAGTCGAGGCCGAGGCGGGCCTTCAGCCGCTCGGTGAAGAACGTGAAGCCGCCCGACACGAGCAGCGTCTTCATGCCGGCGGCCTTCACGCCGGCCAGCATCGTCTCGGCGCCCGGCGACAGTTGCAGCCGTTCTTCGTACACGCGCTCGAGCGCGTGCGCGTCGAGCCCGGCCAGCAGCGCGACGCGGCGCGTGAGGCTTTCGTTGAAGTCGCGGATCTCGCCGCGCATCGACGCTTCGGTGATCTCCGCGACCTGCGTTTTCAGCCCGCAGAAATCGGCGATTTCGTCGATGCATTCGATCGTGATCAGCGTCGAATCCATGTCCATCACGGCGAGCCCGAAATCGCCGAGCGTGCGGCCGGCCTCGACGAAGCCGAAGTCGAGCGCATGCGTGCCGCAGTACGCGTCGATGTCGAGGCGCTGCGCCGGGCTCGCGTTTTCGATGCGCAGCGCGTGATCGTCGGTCTGCACGATGCGGGTGCCGCGCGACAGCGCGAGCAGCGGTTTGTGATGGGCGTCCGACAGCGGCGCAAGACTCTGGATGACGAGATTGTGGGTCATGACGAGTGGTTGGGAGACGAATGAATGACGTGCGCGGCCCACGGGCGGCCGCCTGCGAGCGCGGGCCCGGTGCGGCGGCGGGCCATTGCGTCGCGAACGCGCCATTGTAGCCGGTTGGCCGCGCATGGCGGCCGGGGCCGGCACGAAACCGTGCGCGGCAGCGGGGTCACCCGTTCGCGCGATCCCAGTACGGCGGATCGCCGAAATGCTCGGCCAGGAACGCGATGAACGCGAGCGTTTTCAGCGGCACGTGCGCGCGGCTCGGATAGACGGCCCAGATCGCGACGTCTTCCGCGAACGGATAGTCGTCGAGCACGCTGACGAGCGCGCCGCTCGCGAGCAGCGGGCCGACGTCCCAGGTCGACTTGATCGCGATCCCGAAGCCGTCGACGAGCGCTTCACGGATCGCCTCGCCGTTGCTCGCCACCAGCCGGCCGCCGACCCGCACCGTGAGCGGCCCCTGCGGCGTCGCGAACGACCAGTCGCGCTGGTCGCCGAGGATCACGCACTCGTGCTGCGTCAGGTCGGCCGGATGGCGCGGCGTGCCGCGTTCGGCGAGATAGGCGGGCGAGCAGCACAGCACGCGGCGGTTCGTGGCGAGCTTGCGCGCGACGAGCGTCGAATCCTTCAGCGCGCCGAGGCGGATCGCGACGTCGTAGCCGTCGTCGACCAGGTCGACGATCTCGTCGGACAGCCGCAGATCGAGCGACACGGACGGGTAGCGGCGCAGGAACGCCGGAATCACCGGCGCGACGTGCTGGCGGCCGAACGACGACGACATCGACACCTTCAAGCGCCCGTACGGCTCGCTGCGGCCGCGGCCCACCGACGCGCGTGCGGCGTCGGCGGCCGCCAGCAGCGCGTCGGCGCGCGCCATGAAGACTTCGCCGTCCTGCGTGAGGCTGATGCGGCGCGTGGTGCGGTGCAGCAGCCGGGCGCCGAGCTGGCGTTCGAGCTGCGCGATGCGTGCGCTGGCAACGGCGGCCGACACGCCGAATTCGCGCCCGGCCGCGCTGACGTTCGACAGCAGCGCCGCGCGGACGAACAGCGCAACGTCGAGCAGGTCGAGCGGCTTGTCGGGCGCTGGAATCGGATCGGACGTCATTATTCTGAAATTCCTGAAAATGTTTCAGGAAATATAGCGGTTTTCTCGAAGGATCGGGTTGCCTACGATGGCACGCATGGAGGTTGCGCCGCAGCCTGCCGGATTCCCTGAAAGGAGTATCGAGATGAAAGCCGTTGGACTCACCCGTTATCTGCCGATCGACGACCCGCAAGCGTTGCTCGACGTCGAACTGCCACAACCCGTGCCGGGCCCGCGCGATCTGCTCGTGAAGGTCGAGGCGATTTCCGTGAACCCGGTCGACACCAAGGTGCGGGCGCCGAAGCCGCAGGTCGAGGAGACGCCGCGCGTGCTCGGCTGGGACGCGGCCGGCACGGTCGTCGCGGTCGGCGCCGACGTCACGCTGTTCCGGCCCGGCGACGAAGTGTTCTACGCGGGCAGCATCACGCGGCCCGGCGCGAACAGCGAATTCCACGCGGTCGACGAACGGATCGCCGCGCTGAAGCCGCGCACGCTCGATTTCGCGGCGGCGGCCGCGCTGCCGCTCACCGCGCTCACCGCGTGGGAAGCGCTGTTCGACCGGTTGCGCGTGTCGCCGCAGGGCGCGGACGCCGGCAAGTCGGTGCTGATCATCGGCGGCGCGGGCGGCGTGGGCTCGATCGCGATCCAGCTCGCGAAGACGCTCGGCAAGCTGCACGTGATCGCGACCGCGTCGCGGCCGGCGTCGGCCGACTGGGTGCGCTCGCTCGGTGCGGATGCGGTGGTCGACCATTTCGGCGACCTGCCGGCGCAGTTGCGCGAGGCCGGCCATCCGAGCGTCGACTACGTGCTGATCTTCAACGATACCGACCATCATTTCCCGGCCGCGGCGGAAGTCATTCGGCCGCAGGGCGGCATCTGCACGATCGTCGAGAACGGGAAGCCCGTGCCGGTCGAATTGCTGAAGGCGAAGAGCGCCGCGTTTCACTGGGAATTCATGTTCACGCGGGCGATGTTCGAGACGCCGGACATGATCGAGCAGCACCGGATCCTCGGCGAAGTCGCGCGGCTCGTCGATGGCGGCACGCTGCGTACGACGCTCGGCGAACAGCTCGGCACGATCAATGCCGAGAACGTGCGGCGCGCGCACCGGATGCTCGAGGCCGGACGCGCGATCGGCAAGCTCGTGCTGAGCGGCTTCTGAGCGGCAGCGCGCGTAAGGTTGCGGCGCCGCGAACGCAAGCGGGGTAACACCCGATGCGTTTGCGGCGCATTGCAACGCGCTTGGCGGTAGACTGGCAACGCATCATGCATCGAAAACCGCGCGGCACGCGCGTGCCGCCGCATTACAAGGAGGTCAGCATGAGCCAACGCAGCTTGTCAGTCGCCGCATCGTGGTCGGTCGTGTTCGCGGCGGCGTGCGTCAGCGCGAGCGTATTCGCGGCGCCGCCGGTCAAGGGCAGCCTGAAGGGCGGCGGTACGGGACAGCTCGAATACACCGTCAAGGTCGACTCGAAGACCTTCGGCAATACGCAGGAGACCCGCAAGATCCGTTCGGGCGAGACGGACGACTTCAACTGGAAGTCGGTGCCGCCGAGCGGCGCGGTCGCGATGCCGGACGGCTGCCCGAACGCCGACAACCTGCCGCGCGACGCGAACGGCGCGATGGTGCGGCAGACCCAGGTGCGGCTCGCACCGTCGGTCGATGCGAAGGGCGTCGCCAACGTGCAGTTGAGCTTCCAGGCGGCCGCGCCGAAGGGCACGCGCAGCGTGACGGCCGGCGGCAAGTCGCTGCAGTGCCCCGACGTCGTGTCGGTGAGCCAGGTGAAGTGGGTGTCGATCTCGACCAACGGCGGGTCGAAGTCCGTGACGATGAGCGACGGTACCAAGGTGACGGTGTCGATCAAGCATTGAGCGGGCACGCGCGGACCGGCATTTCTGTCGGTGCGCGCGCAACCGGTTCGATGGCGGAGCGAGCAGGGCCGCACGCGAGCGGGTCGTGCCGTCGTCGCCATGCGTTTGGCCGCCTGCTTCGCGGAACGGTGCCGCGATCGTGCAATGGCGAGGCGTGACGTCATGTGGATGTCACGTTATGCTCGCCCGCATCCTCTCCTTCCGGTCACTATTTCCCGATGAAACTTCGAATGCACGCGCTGCTGTCTGCCATTGCGTTCGTTGTCGCGCACGCTCACGCGGCCGACGAATGCGGTTTCGTGAAGAAGGTCGAGCTGCCGTCGCGGCAGCAGGTGGCGGTGATATCGAGCGGCGCACTCGAACCGTGCTCGACCGGCAGCTACGCGGTGCGCGTGTATTCGACCGCGCATGCCGCCCCGGGCTTCGATACCGACGATTACGTGACGGGCACGCTGCATGCGCGCGACGGCACGATCGTCGATGCGTACACGGCCGACCTCGGCGCCCGCGCGCCGCAGGCGCTCGTCGTGACCACGCGCTCGGCCGGCAGCGGCGGCTATGTCGGCGCGCAGGCGTATGTGACGACGTCGCGCGCGGTGCGACTGATCGCTTCGGTCGACGGGCTCGCGCCCGATGCGGATATCTCGGCCGCACTCCGGCAGGCGATCGGCAAGCGACGCAGCACGCATTGATCGCGCTGGCCGCGCCTCGCGCGCTGCAGCGACGCGTCAATGCGTGCGCTCTTCGAGTCGCGATGCGAGAAAGCGGTGATCGGCCGAGAACAGCCGGCGATAGGTCATCAGCACCGCGCCGACCGTGCCGAGCGCGGACGCCGCGGCGATCAGGAACATGATCACGATCTGGTAGCGCACGGCCTGCAGCGGCGACTGGCCGGCCAGCACCTGGCCCGTCATCATCCCCGGCAGGCTCACGACGCCGACCACCGCCATCTGGTTCAGCGTCGGCAGCATGCCCGCGCGCACGGCCTGGCGCGCGGCGTCCTGCGCGGCTTCCCAGCGCGTCGCACCGAGCGCGAGCGCGGTTTCGACGCGATCGCGGCGCGCGGTGAGTTCTTCCATCATTCGCTCGACGCCGAGCGATACGCCCGTCAGCGTATTGCCGAGAATCATCCCGAGGATCGGGATCGCGTATTGCGGCGCGAACCACGGATGGATGCGGATCACGACGAACAGCCCGACCGCCGCGACGAACCAGCTGCTGAACCAGATCGATGCGATGCTGTCGAGGCGCTGGCCGCGGTACGTGCGCTTGCCGCGCCCCGCACCGGCGAAACCGGCGATCAGCGTCATCAGCGCGGTGAGCGGCAGCACGACGTACCAGTGCGGATGGCCGAACACCCAGCCGAGCACGTAGCCGATCGCGAGCAACTGCACGACGGTGCGCACGGCCGCGAGCGCGAGCTTGCGGCCGAGGCCGAGCGACAGCGCCGCCGAGATCGCGCCGTTGACCGCGACGAGCGCGGCCGCGATGCCGACGTCGACGAGGCTCAGGTCCTGCAGTGCCGGGCTCATTGTGCAGCCTCCGTCGGGTTGGCCGCGTGCAGCACGCCGGCCTGCATCACGAGCCGCATCGTGCCGATCCGCGCGGCCTGCGCGGGATCGTGCGAGATCCACATGTAGGCCCGTGCATCGGGCGCCGCGTCGAACCACGCGCCGACGAGCGCTTCGATCGCGCGTGCCGACTCGGGGTCGAGCGCGGAGGTCGGCTCGTCGAGCAGCAGCACGTCGGGATCGAGCTGCAGCACGCGCAGCAGCGCGGTAATCTGCGCTTCGCCGCCGGACAGGTCGCTCGCGCGTTTGTCGAGAAAGTCGGCGCCGCGACCGGCCTGCGCGGCGAGCGCTTCGGCGCGCGCGCGATCGAACGCGACGTCGCGATAGATCGCGAGCGAATACGGATAGCGCAATTGCGACTCGACGGTGCCGTCCATCTGCGCGGGGCGCTGGCGGACATAGGCGACGCTGCGCCGGTAGCGCGGAATCGCACCGCGCCGGATCCGGCGGCCACGCCACAGGAGCTGGCCGCCATCGAGCGGATCAAGCAGCGCGAGCGCGCGCAGCAGCACGCTCTTGCCCGACCCGGACGGTCCCGTGATAGCAATTCGCGATCCCGCGGCGAGACTGAAATCGGTCGGGGCCAGCAAGGTCTTGCCGCTGCTGGCGTCGCGCCGCGTGATGTGCCGCGCATCGATGAGGCCGGTGGGGGAGGTCATGTCACAAATGAAAAAAAGCGTTAATGGCGCCGAAAGGCCGCCACGTCGTGCGTCATAATACCGATTGAAAAGCCGCAGTTGTCGTGCGCCGTTCGTCCACGCAAGCGGCCCGGCATCGTGCGGCAACGCTTCAGAACAACAACGGAACCGCCATGACGCTAACCCGAGCCATCGGCAAATCGGCTGCATGGATCGTCGGTATCGTCGCGGTGCTCATCGCGGCGGCCGGCGTCTTTCTCTTCACGTTCGACTGGAACCGCGCGAAACCGTGGGTCAACGAACAGGTGAGTGCCGCACTCGGCCGCCCGTTCGCGATCAACGGCGACCTCAAGGTCGGCTGGCGTCGCCCCGATGGCGAGACCGGCTGGCGCGCATGGGTGCCCTGGCCGAGCTTCTCGGCCACCCAGCTCGAGATCGGCAATCCCGACTGGGCGAAGGCGCCCAAGTTCGTCACGCTCGATGCCGCGCACTTCGATCTCGCGATCCTGCCGCTGCTGGCACATGAAATCGTCATCCCGTCGATCGACGTCGTGAATCCTGCCGTCGATCTCGAGCGGCGCGCGGACGGCACCAATACGTGGACCTTCCAGTTCAAGCAATCGTCGCAGCCTTCGCGGTGGAAGGTGCGGCTCGACAGCTTCGGGTTCGCGAAGGGCACCGTCACGTATCGCGACGCGATCACGAAGGCCGACCTGACCATCGCGATCGATACGCTCGGCCAGCCGATCCCGCTCGGCGACGTGCTGAAGGAGCAGGAGCAGACGTCGCGTGCGGCGTCGGCGCAGCGCGTCGGCAAGCACGGCGCCGCGCAACTGGGTGCGAAGGCCGATGCGCAGGCCGCGTCGAGCGCGTCGGCTCCGAGCGCGGCTGCGTCGTCGGGGGCGTCGGGTGCGCGTGCGGTTGCTTCGGCTGCTGCCGGTTCGGCGGGTTCATCGGCTGCGTCGGGTGCGTCCGCCGCGTCCGCGCGTTCCGCATCGACGGCGACTGCCGCGTCCGGCGCGAGCGGGGCCGCGGCGCCCGCGAAACCGTCCGGCCCGACCTATGCATTCGGGCTGAAGGTCGACGGCCGCTACAAGAACGTGCCGATCAACGGTACCGGCAAGGTCGGCGGCGTGCTCGCGATCCAGGATACGTCGCGGCCGTTCCCGCTGCAGGCCGACGTGAAGGCCGGCGATACGCGGCTCGCGATCGTCGGCACGCTGACCGACCCGATGCATCTCGCCGCGCTCGACTTGCGGCTGTGGCTGCAGGGCACGTCGATGTCGCACCTTTACCAGCTCACCGGCATCACGCTGCCCGATACGCCGCCGTACGCGACCGAAGGGCGCTTGATCGGCAACTTCAAGCCGCATGCGAGCACCTTCCGCTACGAGAACTTCAACGGTCGCGTCGGCGGCAGCGATCTCGGCGGCACGCTCACCTGGGCGCAGCGCGAACCGCGTCCGAAGCTGTCGGGCGAACTCGTGTCGAACCTGCTGCAGTTCTCCGATCTCGCACCGGTGATCGGCGCCGATACGGCCGCGAGCAAGGCCAAGCGCGGCGACACGACGCGTCAGCCGCCCGACCGCGTGCTGCCGGTGGCGACGTTCCGTACCGAACGCTGGAGTGCGATCGACGCGGACGTGAAGTTCACCGGCCGCAAGCTGATCAAGAGCCCGCAGTTGCCGATCACCAACCTGTACACGCACATCCTGCTGCAGGACGGCGTGCTGTCGCTCGAGCCGCTGCAGTTCGGCGTCGCGGGCGGCACGCTCGCGACCAACGCGCATCTCGACGGCAGCCGCACGCCGCTCAAGGGCCGCTTCACGCTGGCCGCGCGGCATCTGAAGCTCAAGCAGCTGTTCCCGACGCAGAAGGTGATGCAGACGGCGCTCGGCGAAATCAACGGCGACGCGTCGCTGTCGGCAACGGGCAATTCGCCGGCCGCGCTCGCGGCGACGTCGACCGGCGAAGTGAAGGCGCTCATCACCAACGGCCGCATCAGCCGCTTGCTGATGGAGGCCGCGGGGTTGAACGTTGCGAACGTGGTCTACGAGAAGCTGTTCGGCAACCGCGACGTCAACATCAACTGCGCGGCGATCGATTTCGCGGCGACCGACGGCATGCTCGACCCGAAGGTGTTCGCGCTCGATACCGACGATGCGCTCATCAACGTCGACGGCCCGATCAACCTGCGCGACGAATCGCTCGACCTGAAGATCCATCCGCACACGAAGGGCTTCCGGATCTTCTCGCTGCGCTCGCCGTTGTATGCGAAGGGCACGTTCAAGAACCCGAAGGTCGGCGTCGATGCGGGCGCGCTTGCCCTGCGCGCCGGCGCGATGGTCGGCCTCGGGCTGATCAACCCGTTCGCGGCGCTGATCCCGCTGATCGCGCCGAGCAACAACCGCGACGTGCCGTGCTCCGAACTGTTCGGGCAGATGAAGGCGAAGGCGGCGCAGCAAGCGGCCAAGAAGGCCGGCAAGTGACGCGCAGCCGCGGGAGCGGCATGCGCGATGGTGCGGCATCGGTATCATGGCCGCGGCCGGCCGCGCGACGGCCGTGCTGCGCCCCAGGCACGCTCAGCGGCCGGCGCGTGCCCAGACGATCACCGGCTCGACCTCCCGGCCGTCGATCCGAACCGGTCCGGCCGTGCTGAGCTGCAGCCGGTTGCCGTCCAGGCTGACGACACGCTGCTGGACGTTACCGATCCAGTTCGGATACAGGCTGACGTCCATTTCATGGGTCAACATGCCGTCGTCGTCGACATTAAAGGGGCCTGAATACGCGATGTAGCCGCGCGCCGCGGCCGCGCGCTCCTCGACGCTGCCGCCCTGCAGGTCGCCGTCCGCGTAGGGCGGGCGGCCGGCCGCCATCAGCTGCGCGGACATGTAGCCGTCGGGCGTGTACAGGATCCAGCCGCGCGCGTCGCGGCCGAGCGGATAGGTGACAGTGCTGCCGTCGCGTGGGCGGATTTCGTAGGACACGAGGCGCCATGCGCCGACGAGTTGTTCGCGAAGCTGGCTGGCGAGCATGCGGGATTCCGGTGAGACGGCGGTGCAGCGCGTGCCGTCGTATTGACGGGCCGCCGGCGCCGGGCCTGAGGCCGGGAATACGCCGCCGGGACGGTGCGGTCGGCAGTTTCTCCGACACCTGCTAAAATACACGGTTTTCCGTCGATTTCTCTCTTAACGGGACCTGCCGTGCTTTCTACTGCCAACATCACGATGCAATTCGGGCCGAAGCCCTTGTTCGAGAATATCTCGGTCAAATTCGGCGAGGGCAACCGCTACGGTCTGATCGGCGCGAACGGCTGTGGCAAGTCGACCTTCATGAAGATCCTCGGCGGCGACCTCGAGCCGAGCGCCGGCAACGTCGCGCTGGAGCCGAACGTCCGCCTGGGCAAGCTGCGCCAGGACCAGTTTGCGTACGAAGACGTGCGCGTGCTCGATGTCGTGATGATGGGCCACACCGAGATGTGGGCCGCGATGACCGAGCGTGACGCGATCTACGCGAACCCGGAAGCCACCGACGACGACTACATGCACGCGGCCGAGCTCGAGGGCAAGTTCGCCGAATACGGCGGCTACGACGCCGAAGCGCGCGCGGGCGCGCTGCTGCTCGGCATCGGCATCGAGGAGAAGTTCCACAACGGCACGATGGCCGACGTCGCGCCGGGCTGGAAGCTGCGCGTGCTGCTCGCGCAGGCGCTGTTCTCGAAGCCGGACGTGCTGCTGCTCGACGAACCGACCAACAACCTCGACATCAACTCGATCCGTTGGCTCGAGCACACGCTCAACGAGTACAACTCGACGATGATCATCATCTCCCACGATCGTCACTTCCTGAACTCGGTGTGCACGCACATGGCCGACATGGATTTCGGCACGCTGAAGGTCTGGCCGGGCAACTACGACGACTACATGCTCGCGTCGGCCCAGGCGCGCGAGCGCCAGGCTGCGGCGAACGCGCGTGCGAAGGAGCGCGTGGCCGAACTGCAGGACTTCGTGCGCCGCTTCTCGGCGAACAAGTCGAAGGCGCGCCAGGCCACCAGCCGCGCGAAGCAGATCGACAAGATCAAGATCGAGGAATTCAAGCCGTCGTCGCGCCAGAACCCGTTCATCCGCTTCGAGTTCGAGAAGAAGCTGCACAACGTCGCGGTGGTCGCAGAAGAGATCACGAAGAAGTACGAGCGCACGATCTTCCAGAACTTCAACCTGTCGGTGCAGCCGGGCGAGCGCATCGCGATCATCGGCGAGAACGGCGCGGGCAAGACGACGCTGCTGCGCTCGCTGCTCGGCGCGCTGCCGCTCGATCACGGTACGGTGAAGTGGTCGGAGAACGCGAACGTCGGCTACATGCCGCAGGACACGTACGAGGAGTTCCCGAACGACATCACGCTGATGGACTGGATCGACCAGTACCGCAAGGACGGCGACGACGAAACGATGGTGCGCGGCACGCTGGGCCGCCTGCTGTTCTCGTCGGACGACATCAAGAAGTCGGTGAAGGTGCTCTCGGGCGGCGAGAAGGGCCGCATGATCTGGGGCAAGCTGATGCTCGGCCGCCACAACGTGCTGCTGATGGACGAGCCGACCAACCACATGGACATGGAATCGATCGAGTCGCTGCAGATCGCGCTCGAGCAGTTCGAAGGCACGCTGATTTTCGTGTCGCACGACCGTGAGTTCGTGAGCGGGCTGGCGAACCGGATCATCGAAGTGAAGACGGATGGCACGCTGTTCGACTTCGGCGGGAATTACGAGGAGTTCTTGGCGAGCCAGGGGCAGGAGTAAGTGTCCTGAGGTTTTCTCCGGTCGTGGGAGCACGTTAGGCCTACCGCACGGAGCGAATCGCCGGAACCGCTACGAGCCCGCATCGACAGTAATGTCGATGCGGGCTTTTTCATATCCACTGCGGTAAAACGCGACCGCATCGCGCATCCGAGTTTCCTCCGCGTAATCGACTTCAGGTAAATTACGCACCCAACGCCCCATCATTCCCCATTTCACCCCGGAGCTGCCCTCGATGCAGGACCATCCTCTCCCGCTCGATCTGTCCGGCCTTGCGCCCAGCCTGTACGCGCAGGGCACCGAGGAGGGCATCCTGGCGCGCCTGATGGAGCGGATCGCGCCGACCAACCGTTTCTGTGTCGATATCGGCGCGAGCGACGGCCTGCGCAACAGCAACACGGCGCGGTTGCTGCGTGAACACGATTGGGCCGGCGTACTCGTGGAAGGCAGCACATACCGGTTCGGCAAGCTCACCGCCCACTACGCGGGCGTGGAGCGCGTCCGCTTGCATCACGATCGCGTGCAGCCCGACACGGTCGACCGACTGCTCACCGACGCGAACGTACCGGCCGACTTCGACCTGCTGTCGATCGACATCGACGGCAACGATTACTGGGTGTGGCGTGGGCTGCAAGCGTTTGAGCCGCGCATCGTCGTGATCGAATACAACCCGTACTACACGCCGCCCGAGCGCTGGGTCATGTGCTTCAATCCGGACCACGAATGGGACGGCTCGACCTATTACGGCGCGAGCCTCGAATCGCTCGTGCATCTCGGCCGCGATAAAGGCTATGAACTCGTCTGCTGCGACGACATGGGCAATAACGCGTTTTTCGTGCGACACGACCTGTACCCGCTGCTCGGCATCGCGAACAACGATCCGTCGGTGTTGTTCCGGCCGGCGATGTACAAGCTGCGCTACGTCGGACACAACACGTTTCTGACGGGCCATCCTTATCGGCATGGGCCGGCCGAGCACATCTGAATGGATTCGCTCGCCGTCACCTTCGACGAGATTCGCGGCGCGTACGACCTCGGTCGCGTCGGGCCGCCGACGCAAGTGAGCGAACGGGTGTGGCATCTGCCGACCAGCGGCGGCGCGGGCGTGGCAGTGAAACTCTATGCGCTCGAACACCATGCGCGCGCAGTCAAGGAAACCGCCGTGCTCGCGCATCTGGAAACGCATGACGACCCCCGTTTTCATGTGCAGACGCTTGAGCGCACGACGTCCGGCGCATCGCTGTGGTCAGGGCAACATGCGCACGCGATGCTGACGCGCTGGGAAGCCGGGCAATTCAAGACCTACGATACGTTCTCGCCAGCCGAATGGGATGCGCTCGGCGCGAGTCTGGCCGCGTTGCACGTGAGCCTCGAACGACTGCATCTGCCGTCGCTCGATACGCTCCGTGCGCGGCTGACGTCGATCGACGCGGATGCGGTACGCCGGAACCTGCTGGATGCACTCGATCGAGCCGATGCGAACGCCGCCGACGCCACGAACCTGCGCCGCTACGTCGATCTCGCGCTGCGCATGCTCGACCGCTACTATCCGGGCAGCATCGAAGCGTTTCCGGCCGACGATCCGCAGCACCCGATCCACAACGATTACAACCAGTTCAACTATCTGTTCATGGGCACGCTGCCGCCGCTGATCGTCGACTGGGAAGCGTCGATCGGCGCGCCTCGAGAATACGAGCTGGTGCGCTGCCTGAATCATTTGCCGCTGGAAGCGCCGCACCTCGCGCAAGCGTTCGTGCGTGCTTACCAGCGGGTGCGGCCGGTGAACCCCGCGCACATCGCGTGGGCGGTCGATGCCGCGTGCGTGCAGCACGCGCTCAAGCTGTGGATCGTGCAAGGCTGGCTTCACGATCCGTCGTGCTTCGCGTCGCACCTGAATGGCGCGGTGACGATGGCGTCCGCGATGGTGGACGCGCGTGGCCATCTGATCGATTTCTTTTCCCGTTGCGTGGAAGCAGGAAGCTGATGTGAGTGCGAATCCGAACCAGATCCCGAATCCGCCGCGCTCCGGCGAGCGGCAACACGTGTTTCCGCCGCCGCTGGATCGCGATTACCGCGTCGAGGACGGGCGCGTGCAGACGCGCTCGCTGGAAGCGCATATCGTCGATCACTGCAACCTGACCTGCGCGGAATGCTGCTCGCTGTCGCCGCTGTTGCCCGAGTGGTACGCGAGCCCCGCATCGATCGAAGCCGATCTGCGCAAGGCCGCGAAGGTGTTGCGCCCGCGCATGTTCAAGCTGGTCGGCGGCGAGCCGTTGCTGCATCCGGCGCTCGTCGAAATGATCGAGCGCGTACGCGCGACCGGCATCGCGCCCGTGATCTCGGTCACGACCAACGGCCTGAAACTCGGCGAGATGCCCGACGCGTTCTGGCAAGCGGTGGATGCGCTGACGATCTCGCGCTATCCGAAGCCCGCGCTTTCCGCCGACCTGGTCGCGCATGTCGAGCGCCAGGCCGCGCGCTTCGACGTGCGCCTGAACTGGAAGATGCAGGACGTGTTCACGACGATGAACCGCGCCCAGCCGGGCACGGATCTCGACGAAGCCCAGCGCCTGTATCACGATTGCTGGATTCGCGAGCGCTGCCATATGATTCGCGACGGCATGTTCTACACGTGCACGCGCCCCGCGCATTTCCATACGCTGTACCAGGGCGAGAAGGATTTTCAGGCCGATGGCCTGCCGCTGCGCGACGATGCGGGCATGCTCGACGCGATGCTCGCCTATCTGCAACGCGAGACGCCGCTCGAAGCGTGCCTGCATTGTCAGGGTGGCAGCGCGCCGGTGGCGCCGCATCGCATCCTCAAACGCATTGAAGTGGACACCTTGAAGGCTCGTTATCCATGATCGTCGGCACGCGCGACCCGTTCGGTTTCGATCGTCTGCACTACCATCCGCGCAGCGGCGTGTCGGCGTCGGGTATCCGCGCCGTATTGCGGGCGTCGGGGCAACCGGCCGGCGCGCCGGACGCGGCCGCCATCGCGGGCTACCTGAGCGGCGAGCGCCTCGTCGGCCGCACCGTGCTGCGCGACGTGCTCGCGGTGCCACCCGGCCATGCACTGATCCGGTCGCCGCAGGGGCTGACGGTGCAGCCGGCGCCCGAGCGGCCGCAGCCCGCCGATCTGGGCACCGCGCTGCGCGCGTCGCTGCAGCGCGCGCTCGACAGCGGCAAGCGGGTCGCGCTGGCGCTGAGCGGCGGGCTCGATTCGGCGCTGCTGCTCGCGTTGCTGCGCGAGCTCGGCGCATTGCGGCACGTGACGGCCTACATCCTCGTGACCGACATGCCCGATTACTGCGAACGCGACGCGGCGCTCGAACTCGCCACGCAGATGCAGGCGAACGTGAAGATCGTGCGCGCGACCGAGGCCGATTTCATCGCGGCGCTGCCGAGAACGACCCATGCGGTCGAGGAGCCGATGTTCAACCTGCATCCGGTCGCGAAGCTGCTGCTGGCCGAGGCGATGGCAGCGGACGGCGTCGAGGTCGCGATAACCGGCGACGGTGCGGATCAGGTATTGCGCCGCGACCGGTCGGCCAACTATCTGCCGCTGTGTCACGCATTGTTCGACGCCGCGTCGGTGGATCTGCATCCGCCGTTCGTCGATGCCGCCGTCGTCGCGCATCTGACGAGCATCGCGCCCGATCCGAACAAGCAGTGCCTGCGCGATCTCGGGGCGCGCCTGAACCTGCCGGACCGTCTCGTGCACGGTCCCAAGCGCGGGCGGCTCGCGCCGGCGATGGATCTCGCGACGCTGCTCGATCGCGACCGCACGCATGCGCTGGCCGACACGCTCGGCGTGGCCGCGCCCGCTTTGCAGACGGATACCGAACGCGTGCTGTGGACGACGCTGACTCTGATCCTCGATCATCTCGATCATCTCGATCGCCTTCATCCCGATTCCGTGCATCGCCCCACCTGAGCCGTTCATGAAACGCATCCTGTTCTGCGTGGTGCCCGAGAAGGGCCACGTCAATCCGTGCATCGGCCCGGCCCAGCATCTGCGCGCCGCCGGTTGCGACGTCGCGTTCTATGCGCCGGCCGACATCAGCGACCAGCTCGACGGCGCCGGCGGTTTCGCGTTCGTCGGGCCGCGCGAGACGCCCGAGCGCCACGACCTGTCGCGCGGCGCAAGCTTCGCCGCGAACATTCGCGACGCCGACTGGCTGCGGCACTGGATCCGCACGCTGCTGATCGACCTCGCGCCCGCGCAGGTGGACGGCATCCGCGCGGTGCTGCGCGAATGGCAGCCTGACGTGGTCGTGATCGATCCGCTGCTCTATGCGGCGGCGATTGCCGCGGAGCTGGAAGGGCTGCCGTGGGTGTCGATGTCGAATTCGCTGAATCCGGTGCTGCCGGACGATCTCGATTCGGAGCTGCTGCGCACGGTGCGATGGCTCGCACCGGAACGCACGCGCCTGTTCGCGCGCTACGGCCTCGACGCACGCTTTCGCGGCTGCGACGTGCTGTCGCCGCACCTGACGCTCGCGTTCGCGACCGACGCGCTGGTCGGTGCGCCGCCCGCGGGTGTCGAACTGGTCGGCCCTGCGATGCCGTCGGGCCCGCGCGGCGACGAGACGGCGTTCCCGTGGGCGCGCCTCGATGACGATCGCCCGCTCGTCTACATGTCGCTCGGCAGCCAGCTTTACTACCATCCGGACCTGTTCGCGAAGGTGATCGACGCGACGCGCGCGACGTCCGCGCAACTGCTGCTGTCGGTGGGTGAACTGGTCGATTCGGATCTGCTGCCGGCCGGTGACGCACGCGTGATCGCGGTACGTTACGCGCCGCAACTGGCGCTGCTGCGGCGCACGCACGCGTTCGTCAGCCACGGCGGCGCGAATTCGGTGATGGAGTCGCTCGCGTGCGGCGTGCCGATGCTGCTGTCGCCGTTCTGCAACGACCAGTTTCATTCGGCGCACTTCGTCGAGCGGGCCGGTGCGGGCTGCGTGCTCGATCTGCAGCAGGCGGGTGTCGCGGACATTACCGATGCGCTCGAACGCCTGTTACGCGCCGGACCGTTGCGCGAACACGCGGCGCGGATCCGCGACAGCTATGCGGCGCGCGACGGCTCCGCGCAAGCCGCGCGCCTGATCAGCGCACTCGCTTCAGGAACCCGCCTGGCGACAGCGTCATGAGCACGCGGTCCTCGATGTCGTGGTCGACTTCGAAGCGATCGTCGCGGGCGAGGAATTCGCGTGTGGCCGTGGCCGGGTTGTTGCCGCGGCCGTACGGCTTGCCGTCGAACATCGACTCGGGCAGATACTCCATGATGGTGTCCATCACGATCGCGTAGCTGCCGCGCGTCACGAATGGCGCATAGCATTCGAGTTCGCGCAGCACGTGCGCGTGCGTATGCGTGAGATCGAGGATCGCCATCACGCGCGCGCCGTCGTCGATTTGCGTACGTACCGATGCAAGCGTGTCGGGCGCGCACGATTCGCCTTCGATCAGCACCATGCGATCGGCGAGGCGGTGCGATTGCAGGCGCTGGCGGACCTCGTCGCGCAGGCGCGGCTCGATTGCGACGACGCGGCCGTGATTGCCCGCGAGTTCCAGCATCGACGCGGTGAACACCACGCCGCCGCCCGCCGCGATGCCGGTCTGGACGATGCAGTCGGGGCGCTCGCGCCAGATCAGTTCCTGCAGCGCGAGCATGTCGCCGGGCAGATGGAAGAAGCGCTCGCCGAGCCAGCGGGTCTGGAACAGGTGGCCGAATTCGGCGGCGCGCGTCAGCCATTCGATGTTGATGTCCCGCATGCGGGCCGAAGGACGCTCTGACATGGTCAATGCAACGAGTAGGAGTGACGTGAAAACGCTGGAACCGTGGCTTCACCGGTACTGGAACATCGGGCCGGCGCGCCTGCAGGCGCTGGCGTCGGGCCATACTAACAAAACGTATCTCGTCGAGGGCGATGCGGGGCGCGCGGTGCTGCGCGTGTCGTGGGCCGGCAAGCCGCTCGGGCAGATGCAGCGCGAGGCGTCGATCCTCGGCCGTCTCGGCGCGGCACGCACGACGGCGCCGCGGCTGCCCGCGCTGCCGCGGCTGCGGCCGACCGTCGACGCGCGAACCGGCGTGCGGCTGCCCGACGGACGCTGGCTGCATCTGTTCGAGCATATCGACGGCCGTCCCGGCCTGCCGGACGACCCGCACGCGGGGGCGACCGATGCGATGCGCACGCTCGCGCATCTGCATACGGCACTGGCCGCGATACCCGCGATACCCGCGAGCGAAGCGGCGCCGCTGGCGTGGCTGTCCGCGCGGCATGCGCGCGTCGCGGCGCGCGCGATGCCGTCGCTGCCGGGCGATTTGAACGATGCCTACGACACGGTGATCCGCCGGATCGGCGCGCATCTCGACGCGGCGGCGGCGTGGCTGTCGGGGCCGGCGCATTGGCTGCACGGCGATTATCACGCGGGCAACCTGCTGTACGTCGGCAACGCGGTGAACGGCGTGCTGGATTTCGACGACGTGGGCCAGGGCGCGCCATGGCTCGAGGCGGCCTTTGCGTCGTTCGCGCTGTCGCGCGATGCGGACCGGGACGATGGCTTCGTGTTCGACCGCGGGCGATGGGTGGCCAGTCTCGACGCTTATGCGGCGACGCGCCCGGATGCGGCGCCGGCTTGGCTGCGCGACCACCACGACGCGCTGACGACGCTGTTCTGCGCGGACCAGACGCTGATCCATCTCGAAGCCGCGCAGCGCGGGTTGTGGATGCCCGGGCCCGGCATCGGATTTCTCGGCGGCTGGCGGCAGTTGCTGGATGGGGCGGTGCCCGCGGGCTAACGGGGCGTGGCGGCAGCGCGCTGCCGGTTCAGGAACAGCCGCACCGCTTCGACCGTGTGGGGCCGCGCGTCGCCGTGCCGCGATCCATCGTGCAGGCAGAACAGCACGTCGCGATGCTGCGCCGCGCAGGCATCGGCATGCGCGCACATCGCGTCGAACAGCGCGTGCGGCGACGGCGCCGGCCGTTGCCAGTCGTCCAGTATCGCGGTCCAGCCCGTGTGTTCGCGTTGCGCGCGCGCGAGCACGGCCGCGCGACCGTCCTGCGGCATCAACCCGTATGGAAGGCGCAGCGGGATCGTGTCCGGCGCGGCAAGGCCGGCGCGACGGTAGACGTCGCGAATCAGCGCGTCGGTCGTGTCGATCTCGTCGATCAGCGCGGCGTCGGCGAGCGCGCCCGGTTTCGCGTGCGAATACGTGTGGTTGCCGAGCCGGTGGCCGTCGCGCGCGATTCTCGTTGCGACGTCGAGCGCGCCCGCGAGATGCTTGCCGAGCACGAAGAAGGTCGCCGTGCACGATGCGTCGTGCAGCACGTCGAGCAGCGCAGGCGTCGAGGGGCCGGGGCCGTCGTCGAAACTGAGGTGAATGGTCGTCATGGCTGGCCCGGGCCGCTTATTGAGCCGGCTCGATGGCCAGCGGACACCGGCCGACTGGACGCAGCCGCGAACCGGTCCATTCGTAGAAGAACCGGGCCGCTTTCGCGTAGCCGTCGTCGCACGCATCGTTGAAGCAGCCGGCGACGATCAGCAGCGTGCTGCCGGCACGGAAGTCGACACGTTCGTCGTCATTGCCCATCACGCCCGAGATGGATTTCACGCCGGGCATCGTGTACGTCGCGCCCGTGTCCTTGTCGACGATCGCGAAATTTCGGCAATCCGTTCCGCAACCCCAGATCGCGACGCGGTAGTGACCGGCAAAATTGGCCGGTTGCGCGAATTCGTCGCGAATGACGGTGCGGTACAGGCGCGCTTCCTTGCTGGTGAGCCGAGGCGTGGCAGCCGGCTTGCGCGGCGCACGGGCGGCGGCCGGTGCCGGATAACGGTCGAACGAAGGCGACGTGCAGGCCGAAGCCGTCGTGGCTACGGGCGCCGCAGCGGCGACATCGGTGGCACCGGCGCCGGCCATGAGTGCGGCCGATGCGCCGGCGATCAGCAAAAATCGATGGGCAAGCGCCACGCGAGGGTCATTCATGTTCGAGGTGGATGTCGGATCGCAGCGGTCAGGCGGCCGACGACGATTCTATGACGCTTCGCGCGGGCCTGCGACACGGAAACGCCCGTCAAGCATTGTCAAATCGCCGCGATATCACGATGCCTGACGTTTCACGCGGCGTCGAAGGCTGTCATGCCACGGTCGATTGAGTATCCTTGGATGCGATTCGCGGTACTCACGCAATCACAACCGGGAGGCTTTACATGAATGCACGTCTTTACCGCGCGACCGTTGCCGGCGCGCTGATCGGATTGCTCGCGCCGTTTTCGGTCGCCCACGCGCAACTGGGCGACGTCCTGAAACAGGTCGGCGGGGGCGGTGATTCCGGCGGCAGCGCGGGCGGGGCGCTCGGCAACCTCGGCGGCCTCGGCGGCGCGCTGACGGGCGGCGGCGGTGCGTCGCTGATGCCGGGCAGCACGGGCAACGTCGCGGGCCTGCTGCAGTTCTGCATCCAGAACAACTATCTCGGCGGCGCGACCGGCGGCGGCGCGGCGTCGGTGAAGGACGCGCTGATCGGCAAGCTCGGCGGCAACGCGTCCGCGTCGTCCGACAGTGGCTATACGAGCGGTGCGAGCGGGATTCTCGACGCAGGCAACGGCAGCAAGCTCGACCTGAGCGGCGGCGGCCTGAAGCAGCAGGTGACCAAGCAGATCTGCGACAAGGTGCTCACGCAGGCCAAGTCGCTGCTGTAAACGCATCGGCACGCGTTGCGCGTGCCGGCGCCGGGGCGGCGCACATGCGCCGTGCCCCGGCAGTCATTCAGGCCGTGACGTTCGTCACGGCGAACAGCGCGTATCCCGTCAGGCGATGCCGCGGCCCGCGCGCGGGCACGGTCCGCGCGGCTCAATCCGCCAGCCGCTTGTCCGCGAGCGCCTTGCAGCAGTCTTCGTACACCCATTGCACGAGTTTGGCCCGATAGTCGAGATCGTCGGTATCGACGATTTCCTCGACCGCGTCGCGCGCCCACGACGCGTCGACGAACCCCGCATGCCGCTTCGCGATGTCCTGCGCGAGCGCCGCGAGCCTGGCGACCGACAGCCAGTCGGCCTGGCGGTGATGGCGGTCGAGCCAGCGGTGCGCGGCCTGCACCTGGAACGCGGCGTCCGGCCATGATTCGTTGAGGTAAAACGCGCCGAGGTTGCCGCAGGTGAGCCAGCAAAGCAGCTCCAGGCGGTCTTGCGAGCCGAGGGTATGGGATGCGTCGGACATGGCAGCGCTCACGAAGTGCGTCGATTCCGGGCGGCGCCGGCCGCAATGGGCCGATGCCGATATTAAAAACATAGCACGATGCGGGCCCGGCCGCGCACCCGGGCGGATGCTGAAGTGGCGGCGACCCGACGGATGCCGCGCCGGCCGTGTGCGGCGGGCGGCGGAGCACCGGCGCGACGGGGCGACGGGGCGACGGGGCGACGGGGCGACGGGGCGCCGGGGCGCCGGTCCTTTCGAATCGCTGTCATTCGTCACACCCGTCACCGAAACGCTCGCTAGAATGGCGGCTTCCCTGGAGGCGGAACACGATGAAAATCTACGACCAGTTCTACATCGACGGCGCATGGCGCAAACCGGCCGGCACCGGCACGATCGACGTGATCGACTCGGGCACCGAAGCCGTGATCGGCCGGATTCCCGAGGGCGTCGCGTCCGACGCACAGGACGCGATCCGCGCGGCGCGCGCGGCCTTCGACGCGTGGGCGGCCACGCCGGCCGCGACGCGCGCGGGCTATCTGCGCAAGATCGTCGAGCATCTGCAGGCGCGCAGCGAGGAACTCGCGCAGTCGATCACCGGCGAAGTCGGCATGCCGATCAAGCTGTCGCGCGCGATCCAGGTCGGCGGCCCGATCTACAACTGGAAGGCGTACGCGAAGCTCGCCGAATCGTTCGAATTCGAGGCCCGGGTCGGCAATTCGCTGGTGGTGCGCGAGCCGGTCGGCGTCGTCGCGGCGATCACGCCGTGGAACTACCCGCTCAACCAGATCACGCTGAAGGTCGCGCCGGCGCTCGCGGCCGGCTGCACGGTGGTGCTGAAGCCGTCCGAAGTCGCGCCGCTCAACGCGTTCATGCTCGCCGAAGCGATCCACGAGGCCGGGCTGCCGGCCGGCGTGTTCAACCTCGTGTGCGGGTATGGCCCGGTCGTCGGCGAGGTGTTGGCGACCGACCCGGACGTCGACATGGTGTCGTTCACCGGCTCGACGCGCGCGGGCAAGCGCGTGGCCGAACTGGCGGCCGCGGGCGTCAAGCGCGTCGCGCTGGAGCTCGGCGGCAAGTCGGCATCGGTGATCCTCGACGACGCCGATTTCGCGACGGCGGTGAAGGGCACCGTCAACGCGTGCTACCTGAACGCCGGCCAGACCTGCTCCGCGCATACGCGGATGCTGGTGCCGGAAGCCCGCTACGACGAAGCGCGCGAGATCGCGAAGGCCGCGGCCGAAACGTACGTCGCGGGCGACCCGCGGCAGGAGGCGACGCGCCTCGGCGCGCTGGCGTCGGCCGTGCAGCAGCAGCGCGTGCAGGCGTACATCCAGCGCGGGATCGACGAAGGCGCGGAACTCGTGACGGGCGGCACCGGGTTGCCGGAAGGGCTCGCGAAGGGCTTCTTCGTGAAGCCGACCGTGTTCGGCCGCGTCGATCCGAAATCGATGATCGCGCAGGAAGAGATCTTCGGGCCGGTGCTGTCGATCATCACGTATCGCGATGAAGACGAAGCCGTGCGGATCGCGAACGATTCGCCGTACGGGCTCGGCGGCGCGGTGTGGGCCGGCAGCGACGAACGCGCGATGCGCGTTGCGCGCCGCATCCGCACCGGGCAGGTCGACATCAACGGCGGCACGTGGAACGGCGCCGCGCCGTTCGGCGGCTTCAAGCAGTCGGGGCACGGCCGCGAGAACGGCGTGTACGGGCTCGAAGAGTATCTCGAATACAAGTCGATGCAGTTGAAGCCGGCCTGAGCGCCGCGCGCGGCCCGAACCGGAGACGGCACGTTCGCGTGCCGTTTTTTTATTGACGGCCGTCAAGGTGCGCGGCGGTGGATCGTCGATCATCGCGGTTCCGATGTTCCGACGAGGTTTCAGATGACCGTACGCACTTCCTTTCCGCCGCTGACGATTCGCGGCCGCACCTTGCTGCCCGTCGTGCAGGGCGGCATGGGCGTCGGCATCTCCGCGCACCGGCTGGCGGGCAGCGTCGCGCGCGAAGGCGCGGTCGGCACGATCGCGAGCATCGACCTGCGCCACCATCACGCGGATTTGCTCGAGCGTTGCCGCGCGCAACCCGATCGCGCGACGCTCGAAGCGGCGAACCTCGACGCGCTCGCGCGCGAGATTCGTCTCGCGAAAACGTACAGCGAAGGGCGCGGGATGATCGCGGTCAACGTGATGAAGGCGGTGAGCGCGCATGCGGACTACGTGCGGGTCGCGTGCGACGAGGGCGCCGACGCGATCGTGATGGGCGCGGGTCTGCCGCTCGACTTGCCCGACCTCACGCACGGGCACGACATCGCGCTGATCCCGATCCTGTCGGACAGCCGCGGGATCGCGCTGGTGCTGAAGAAGTGGATGAAGAAGGGGCGCCTGCCCGACGCGATCGTGATCGAGCATCCGGCGCACGCGGGCGGCCACCTCGGCGTCACGCAGATCGACGACATGCACGACGCCCGTTTCGATTTCGCGCGCGTGCTCGACGAGACCGCGCAGGTGATGGCGTCGCTCGGCATCGCCCGCGACACGATCCCGCTGATCGTGGCCGGCGGGATCAACAGTCACGATACGGTGCGCGCGGCGTTCGCGGCTGGCGCGGACGGCGTGCAGGTCGGGACGCCGTTCGCGGTGACCGAGGAAGGCGATGCGCATCCGCATTTCAAGCGCGTGCTCGCCGATGCGACGCCCGACGACATCGTCGAATTCGTCAGCGTGACGGGGCTGCCGGCACGCGCGGTGAAGACGCCGTGGCTCGATCGTTACCTGCGCAACGAGACACGCATTCGGACCAAGCTCGGCGCGCTGAAGCAGCGCTGCCCGACCGCGCTCGAATGCCTGAGCGTATGCGGCTTGCGCGACGGCATCGAGAAATTCGGCCACTTCTGCATCGATACGCGGCTCGCGGCCGCGTTGCGCGGCGATGTCGCGAACGGTCTGTTCTTCCGCGGCCGGGAGGCGTTGCCGTTCGGCCGCGCGATCCGCAGCGTGCGCGATCTGCTCGACCTGCTGCTGACGGGCAGTGCGACCGAGCCTGCGGCAAACCGTCCCACGTTTACGCTGGCTTGACCAATATCAAGATGACGAAAAGACCCTACAGGGAGAATGGAAACCATTCTTTGGGGGTCCGTACCATGCATAAAACGATTCGAACTTGTGTCACCGCTGCCGCCGTCGCGGCCACCATCGCGATGCCGTCGCTGTCGCACGCGGCGTCGCCGGGCGACGGCATCCATCAGGGTGACGTACTGGTTCGGCTTCGGGCGATCAGCATCCAGCCGAACGAGCGCGCGAGCGACACGCTCGGCGCGATCAACACGGGCGTGAACAACGCGATCGTGCCCGAGCTCGACTTCACGTACATGATCCGCGACTACCTCGGCGTCGAGCTGATCCTCGGCACGTCGCGGCATCAGTTGACGTCGAGTCTCGGCAATCTCGGCGGCGTGGGCGTGCTGCCGCCGACACTGCTGCTGCAGTATCACTTCAACCATGCGGGCAAGGTGCGCCCGTACGTCGGCGCCGGGTTGAACTACACGTATTTCTACAACAACGGGCTCAACGTCGGCGGTGAGGGCGTGTCGATCAACAAGAGCAGCTTCGGCCCCGCGCTGCAGTTCGGCGTGGACGTGCAGTTGACGAAGAAGGTGTTCATGAACGTCGACGTGAAGAAGATCTGGATGAGCACCGATGCGACGCTGGGCGACAAGGGCATCGGCACGCTGCACATCGATCCGCTGATCGTCGGCGTGGGCGTCGGGATGAAGTTCTAGACGCGACGGAACAAGAACAGAGTTGGGGTTGGCGGCATGGCGGTCGGCATGCCGCTTTTTTTATGTGCGGGCGTCGCGGGCGGTATCGGGGTCCGGCTCGCAGCGCGCGTCGGCCCGCTCGTAGTAGCGCGTCGTGACGGGCGGCTGGTCCGGCAGTGCGATCGTCAGCCGACAGTGCTGGCCGTCCGGCAGCACGACGCGCAGCGGCATGCTCAACTGCGCGCCCGCGAGCAGCAGCTTGCCCGCGCTCGCGGATACGGTCACGAACCGGTCGTCGTCGTCGATGACGGTCGACAGCACCGGCAACGCCGCGCCGTTCGCTTGCGTCACGGTCAGCAACACGCGCCGCGTCGTCTCGACGGCGAATTCGACACGGCTCACCGAGCCGCGACCTGCTTCGACGGTCTGCATGCCGTTCTTCAGATCGATATTGCGCGGCAGGTCTTTCGTCCTGATCCGGATGAAGGTTTGCGCGTATGCGGGCAGCGACGCGATGACGGCCCGGCCGCGCCGATCGGTCCAGACCGGGCCGGACGGCGTCGCGAGTTCGATGCCCGGCTGTTCGCCGACGCGCGCGAGCGCGAACGTGTCGCGAATCGCATACGGCGACAGCATGCCGGCGCCATCGATCCACGCGAGCGCGCCGCGCAGGTTGACGCTGAGCATCGAGCGGCCGGCGCCGAACACGCCCGCGTTGACGGTGGCGCGTGCATGGTTCGGCGTCGCGCTGACGCTCGCGCGGATCGACGGCGACCGGCTCGCGGTGTCGTAGTCGGCCGCGACGCTGTAGTGGCCGGTACGGCCGAACGTGTCGGCGTAGCGTGCGCCGGAACGCACCGCATGGCCGTCGAGGTTCGCATAGGTGCCGACGTTGCGACGGCCGATCGGCACGCTCATGTTCACGTAGACCTGGGTGCCGCCCGCGCCGCGGCTGCCGAGCGTGCGGTTCACGTTCAGCGCGACCGATGCGCGTCCGAACGGACGCGTCCACGTGCCGGACACGCGCTGCAGCGCGGGGCCGTCGAACAGCCCGACGCGCGTGTAGTCGAACGACAGCGCGCCGAGTGCGCGATCGTGCCAGCCGAGTGTGGTCGCGAACTGGGTATGCGAGGGTGGCGTGAAGGCGTCCAGCGACCGGACGGCGTCGGTCAGCTCCCGGTATCCGGGCGTGCGTCGTACGAACGACAGACTGGCGCGCAGCGCCGTGTCGAGCGTGTTCGCCAATGCGATGCGGGCCTGGGTGCCGCGTCGAGCGGCGGTGCGGCTGACGTCGATGCCGACGGCCGCACCGAGCCCGGCAAGCGGCGCGAATTCGACGCGCGCGGCGCCCGACTGCAACGGCGACGACGCGAGGATGCCGGCGCTCAGCCGCGCACGCTGCCGGATCTGCCAGCCGCGCGTGGCGGTCGCGAGCCACGGCGCTTGCGCGTATCCGTCGTTCTGCAGGCGGCCGACGGCGATCGCCAGCCCTTGCGCCGCCGCGAGCCCGGCGCCGGGCAGCGACGCGCCCGGCACGACGAAGTGCTGAACGCCGCCGGTTGCCTCGACCACCGTCACGTCGAGATCCGCGGCGCCGCTGACGAGCGGCAGGTCGCCCAGCGAAAACGGTCCGGGCGGCACCTGCGACGCGTGGATCAGCACGCCCAGCTGGCGCACCTCCACGCGTGCCTGCGTCCGGGCGATCCCGGTCACCCGGGCAGCGGCGCCGGGGCGCGGCGGCCAGCGCTTCGTCGGGAAACGTCTGCACGCCGAACATCCGGCCCACCGTGAATAGCGTCGATTGTGGAACGATCTGCCCGGCCTGCAGCGTCGTGCCGCGCGCGGCGAAGGTGCGCTGCGCGTATGCTGCCTGATGCTCGACGCCCACGCGGCCGTCCACCGACGTGACGATCTGGCTGCTGCGCACGATCCAGTCCGATGCGTTGAATCCGGCCTCGGTCGCGGCCTGCCAGTACTGCGACGTGCCGGCCGGATTGCGTGTCGTCATCGCAAGCACGTCGTAGTTGACCAGGCCGGCGAGACCGCCGCGTGCGAACGTATCCGGCGTGCGCGGGCGCGTATCGAGGGCGTCGGCCGGTACGACGAAATCGATCGCGCCGTCGGCCGGGCGCAACGTGACGATCGCCTGCGGATACGCGCGCCGGTAATCGTGGCAGGCGGTCGCGTCGCGGAACGTGTCGGGCGCGACGAGGCCGGCCGCACGCAACAACTGGGGCGTGACGCACAGGTTGCCGTCGGTGTCGAAACGCGCATCGGCACGGCCGGCGCGCCGGCCGTTGACCGTCAGCCGGACGGCCGAGAGACCCGGCATGAAGCGCGGTGCGTGCGCGAAATAGCGGCTGGTCGTGGCGTCGATACCGTGCTCGCGCAACGCGCCTGCGTCGAATTCGAGCGCGTCGGTCGACGGGTGTCCGGGGCCGGCCGGCGCGGCGCACGGCGCGCTGCCCGCGCCGACGTACAGCCCGAACGCGAGCAGTGCGTTTCGGCGATGAGCGGTGCGCGACATGGACGGTCCGAAAACGATGCCGTGCGGTCTACCGGTGCGAGGCCGCATCGGCCGCACGGGGCGCGAGCGCCGCGTCGTAGTGATCGACCGAGTAGCCGTAGACGGTGGCCGGGAAGATTCGTACCTGTTCGAGCGTTGCGGGACGCTCGGCGAGCGCGATCCGGCGGGTTTGCCCGGCCAGCACGTACGGCGCCGGCAGCGACACGATCTGCCGGGTCGGAAGCAGCTGCACTTTCTGTTCGAGGCGTACCACGTAGCGACTGTCGTTGCGCACGACCAGTTCGCCGCCTTCGACCGACCACTTCAACAACGTCCACGGTGCGTCGTTGCGCGCGAGATCGCGCGGCTGGATCAGCACGGGCAGGTTCTGGCGGATGATCGTCCGGATCTCGTTGCGGCCCGGACGCTGCGGCGGAATGCCCGAGAACGACGCGCGGGCGAGGCGCTGTGTGGCGAGCGGTGCGTCGCTGGCGAGGACGAACCGGACGAGCTGCACCGCACCGCCTTCGACTCGCGCGATCGGCGGGGTCACGACCACGAGCACGGCGTCGTCTTCGGGAATCGGTTCGATCGTCGTATGCAGCAGCGTCGGGTGATCGTCGGTGTTCTTGACCGAGATCGTGCCTTCGCCGTCGGCTTCGTCGACGATCACGACCGACGTTTCGGGCACGACGCCCATCGCGTGAACGGCGGCCGGGCCGAGCAGGCAACCGGCGAGCAGGGCGAGCGGGAAAAACCGCGGGAAATGGAGGGCTGGGAGAGTCATGGAACCGGCTGGCTGTTGGTGCAAGCGTGTGTCGCGCCGCCGCTTCGTGAAGCGGCGGCGCGGTCGACGCCTGTCAGGCGATCGAGTCAATCAATGGCACGACGCGTACCGGCATTACAGGTACACGAGGGACACGGTGGCGAGGCCGTCGAGATTGATTTCCTGGCTGAGGTCGAGATTCGACGTCTTGTCGATCGCGGCCTGCACGTCGAGCGTGCCGGAGAACACCTTCGCCGCGACCGGCACGGTCTGGCCTTTCTTGGCCCACGACTCGTAGCCGCCGGTGTTGTCGACCACGCCGTCGGAAGCCGTCCAGGTGGTGCCCTTGGTGCTCGAATAAATCGAATCGACGGCCGCGCCGTCGGCCTGGAACGAATTCTTCCGGAAACGGAATGCAAAGCCGCCGATATTCTTGCCGCTGGCCGTGCCGAGGCCGAATTGAACATTATCCGATTTCGACATGCCGAAGAAATTGATATTGCCGGAAAGGGCGCCGGTGCCGGCGCGATTATCCTGCGCCGTCAATGCGACGCGCGCGGCGGCGTCGCAGGTGATCGTGATCGAATCCGACAGGATCGCGAGCAGCGTGGGCGCGGTCGGGCTGAGTTGGGCCGAGCCGATCAGCCCGTAATCGAACGTGCCGCCGCCGGCCAGCGTCGGCGTGCACGCGCCGGGCTTCACCGTGCCGGTGACCTTGACGTCGAACGTGTCGGCGAAAGCCGCGGTGGTGCCCCATGCGAGCAGGCCTGCAATCACGAGGCGCGAGGCCTGGTTCGTCATCTTAACGAATTTCATCTGGACGTGTTTCTGGTGGCAATCCGGAATGCCGAAAATGGATTCGGCGATCCGGGTTTGTCTGGATTAATGAAATGAAACTTGCTCGCGGTTATTTCCGATGAGCGGAGGAAATTTATCAACTCGATTTCCGAAAAGAAATCGGACTTGTATAAATTTTCGAGGATATTTTTTATGAGATTTCCAGTTTTGGTCGGGAGGGGAATTCGATTTTCATGCGGAAAGCCGGTGTTTTAATTGTTAAGAATGTCAGATCAGATATTTTTAAACTTCGGCGACGATGAAGCGATATGGAATCGGCGTGCGCCGACGATGTTGACGAACGAAGTGCCCAACGGTTCGCACCGAGCGGTCGGCATTGGCGGCTCGGGACGGCGGACGCGTGACGTCATTGCGGCCGTCGCGTACGTCGGCAGCGGGAAGAGCGGGGAGAGAGGGAAGGTGTCGCGTCGGTGCGCGGCGGTGTAACAGCGAAGGCGGGCAGGGAGGCTGGCCGGATGAAGTCGGCCGGGGGGCGAGCGAGCGGCGTGTGAGCGGACGGCGCTGCCCGATCGTTCGCATCGCGTCGGCCTGCGCCGACGCGGGACGCTTTAGAGCTTGTCGTACTGGAAGCGCATCGCGGTGCCTTCGCGCGTGATGCGTTCCCACACCGCGCGCTTTTCGTCGTCGCTCAGGAACACCCAGTTCGACACTTCGGCGGCCGTGCGGCCGCAGCCCTTGCAGACTTCGTCGAAGAGCGTCGAGCACACGCCGATGCAGGGGCTGTCGGGGAGGTCGTGAAGATTGGAGGCCATCGGGAGGGTTCGCGCAGTTGAATCGTCAGCCGCCATTTTAATGCATCGCGGCGGCCCGGCCGGTCGCTCGCGCCGGCATGCTGTCCCGGCGCGGCAGCGGGACAGTACGGCCGGGCGTTGCCTGCGGGCGCCGGGCGGGCACGCCGGGCATGCGAACGCGGGTTCGCCGCTGTCCGTTTTTCCGGGTGGACAGCCGTCGATTACCCGATAGAATTCCCCCGGAACGCCCCGCCGCGCGGGCGGCCCGACGGGCCGGCGGCGGTAATCTGTTCCGTTTGCGCGACACCGGCATGATTTTTTTGTGACGGGGCGCGAATGATGGTAGTTTTCGGGGTTTTCGAGGGGCGGCGCGCCCGAATGCGCCGCCATGACGAGGCAGACGGCAGCCGGGCAGTGTGTCCGGCCGGAGGGAGAACGGGATGAAAGCAAAGGTAGTGGGCCGGTTCGCAGCGCTCGCGCTGTGCGTGGGTGCATCGGCGGCAGCGGCGAAGGATACGCAGCTCAATGTCTATAACTGGTCGGACTACATTGCGAAGGACACGATCCCGAACTTCGAGAAGCAGACGGGCGTCAAGGTCCGCTACGACAACTACGACAGCGACGACACGCTGCAGGCGAAGCTGCTGACGGGCAGCTCGGGCTACGACATCGTCGTGCCGACCAGCAACTACGCGGGCAAGCAGATCGCCGCCGGCATCTTCGCGCCGCTCGACAAGTCGAAGCTGCCGAACCTCAAGTACCTCGATCCGCAACTGATGGCGCTCGTCGCCGGCGCGGACCCGGGCAACAAGTACTCGGTGCCCTGGGCGTACGGTACGACCGGCCTCGCATACAACCTGACGAAGGCGCAGCAGGCGCTCGGCAAGGTGCCGCTCGACAACTGGGACATCCTGTTCAAGCCGGAAAACCTCGCGAAGCTGAAGACCTGCGGCGTGTCGGTGCTCGACGCGCCCGACCAGATGTTCGCGGCGACGCTGCACTACATCGGCAAGGATCCGATGAGCACGAACCCGGCCGACTACAAGGCCGCGATGGACGTGCTGAAGAAGATCCGTCCGTACATCACGCAATTCAACTCGTCGGGCTACATCAACGACCTGGTCGGCGGCGACATCTGCTTCGCGTTCGGCTGGTCGGGCGACGTCGTGATCGCGAAGCATCGCGCGATCGAGGCGAAGAAGCCGTACAAGGTCGAGTACTACATTCCGAAGGGCGGCGCGCCGGTGTGGTTCGACGTGATGGCGATCCCGAAGGATGCGAAGAACAAGGAAGCCGCGCTGCAGTGGATCAACTACATCGAGGATCCGAAGGTGCACGCGGCGATCACCAACGCGGTGTACTACCCGAGCGCCAATGCCGAGGCACGCAAGTACGTGCGGCCCGACGTCGCGAACGACCCGGCCGTCTACCCGCCGGCCGACGTCGTGAAGACGCTGTTCCTGCTCAAGCCGCTGCCGCCTGAAATCCAGCGTCTGCAGACGCGTCTGTGGACCGAGCTGAAGTCGGGCCGCTGACGCGAGCCGAAGTGAATCAGCAGTCATGAAGCCCCTGGTGCCCCCGGGGGCTTTGTTCGTCTAACGCAGGAGAGAAGCAGCACATCATGAATAGCCAGTCGGGCGCGCCGGTCGCGGGCGCGCCGTTCTCCGTTTCCTCCTCCGGCGCCGATGCGCGCGCCGAGAACTTTGTCCAGATCGTCGACGTCGTCAAGAAATTCGGCGACACCGAAGCCGTGCGCAGCGTCAACCTGACCGTGCGCCAGGGCGAACTGTTCGCGCTGCTCGGCAGCTCGGGCTGCGGCAAGTCGACGTTGCTGCGGATGCTCGCGGGCCTCGAGACGGTCACGTCGGGCAAGATCCTGATCGACGGCGAGGACCTCGCGCAGATGCCGCCGTACAAGCGGCCCGTGAACATGATGTTCCAGTCGTATGCGCTGTTCCCGCACATGTCGGTCGAGTCGAACGTCGCGTTCGGGCTGAAGCAGGAAGGCACGCCGAAGGCCGAGCTGAAGGCGCGCGTCGCGTCCGCGCTCGAACTCGTGCAGATGGGCAAGTATGCGAAGCGCAAGCCGCATCAACTCTCCGGCGGCCAGCAGCAGCGCGTCGCGCTCGCGCGTTCGCTGGTCAAGCGCCCGAAGCTGCTGCTGCTCGACGAGCCGATGTCCGCGCTCGACAAGCAGATCCGCCAGCGCACGCAGATCGAGCTCGTCAACATCCTGAACAAGGTCGGCGTCACCTGCATCATGGTCACGCACGATCAGGAAGAGGCGATGACGATGGCGAACCGCCTCGCGGTGATGAGCGAAGGCCAGATCGTGCAGATCGGCTCGCCGAACGAAGTGTACGAATACCCGAACAGCCGCTTCTCGGCCAAATTCATCGGCTCGACGAACCTGTTCGACGGCGTGACGGTCGAGGACGAACCCGATCACGTGTACATCGAATCGCCGGAACTGCCGAGCCGGCTGTACGTGAGCCATGGCATCTCCGGCCCGCTCGGGATGCCGGTCACGGTGTCGGTGCGCCCCGAGCGGATCGCGCTCACGCGCAAGCCGCCCGAAGGCGCGTTCAACTGGGCGCGCGGCCGGATCAGCAACGTCGCGTACATGGGCGGCTATTCGCTGTATCACGTGAAGCTCGATGGCGGCAAGACGGTGATCGCGAACGTGTCGAGCCTCGCGATTTCGGAACTCGACACGCCGGCGCTCGGCGACGAGATCTACGTGCGCTGGAGCGCGACCGCCGGCGTGGTGCTGACGTCATGAACGCGTTCAAGTCCCTGCTCGAGTGGCCGGTGCGGCGCTTCAACCTGACGGGCGCGACGGCGGTCGTCGCCGGGCCGTTCACGTGGCTCGTGCTGTTCTTCCTCGTGCCGTTCGTGCTGGTCGTGAAGATCAGCTTCGCGGAGCTGCAGCTCGGCATCCCGCCGTATACGGAGCTTGCATCGTACGCGGACGGCGTCGTGCACATCGCGCTGAACCTGTCGCACTACGCGTTCCTGTTCACGGACAGCCTGTATTTCGCGACCTACGTGAACTCGGTGTGGGTCGCCGCGATCACGACGCTGCTGTGCCTGCTGCTCGGCTATCCGATGGCGTACTACATCGCGCGCTCGAACCCGGCCACCCGCAACCTGCTGATGATGGGCGTGATGCTGCCGTTCTGGACGTCGTTCCTGATCCGCGTGTATGCGTGGATCGGCATCCTGAAGAACAACGGCCTGCTGAACAACTTCCTGATGTGGATCGGGCTCACGCATACGCCGATCGAGCTGTACCGCACCAACTACGCCGTATACATCGGGATGGTGTATTCGTACCTGCCGTTCCTCGTGATGCCGCTCTACGCGCACCTCGTGAAGATGGACCTGCGCCTGCTCGAAGCCGCGTACGACCTCGGCGCGAAACCGTGGAAGGCGTTCGTGCAGATCACGCTGCCGCTGTCGAAGAACGGGATCATCGCGGGCTGCCTGCTGGTGTTCATCCCGGCGGTCGGCGAGTACGTGATTCCGGAGCTGCTCGGCGGCGCGAATACGCTGATGATCGGCCGCGTGATGTGGAACGAGTTCTTCAACAACGCGGACTGGCCGATGGCGTCGGCCGTGACCTGTGCGATGGTGTTGCTGCTGCTCGTGCCGATGGCGATGTTCCAGCACTTCCAGGCGAAGGAACAGGGGGGGCGTCGATGAAGCCGAATCGCTACCTGCA
This sequence comes from Burkholderia sp. EMB26, assembly GCF_024730645.1. Classification (NCBI taxonomy): domain Bacteria; kingdom Pseudomonadati; phylum Pseudomonadota; class Betaproteobacteria; order Burkholderiales; family Burkholderiaceae; genus Burkholderia; species Burkholderia sp. EMB26. The sequence goes on along the minus strand of NZ_CP078070.1, from coordinate 1,967,673 downwards.
ATTCGCGGCGCTGTTCGTCGGCTTTGCGTTCCTGTACGTCCCGATCATCAGCCTGATCGTCTATTCGTTCAACGAGTCGAAGCTCGTCACCGTGTGGTCGGGCTTCTCGTTCCGCTGGTACGCGGCGCTCGCCGAGGACGACGAGCTGCTGACGGCCGCGTGGCTGTCGCTGAAGATCGGCGTGCTGACCGCGTTCGCATCGGTGTTCATCGGCACATGGGCCGGCTTCGTGCTCGCGCGGATGGGGCGCTTTCGCGGCTTCGCGCTGTTCAGCGGGATGATCAACGCGCCGCTCGTGATCCCCGAGGTGATCCAGGGGATCTCGCTGCTGCTGCTGTTCATCGAGCTCGCGAAGTGGATCGGCTGGCCGGCCGAGCGCGGCGTGTTCACGATCTGGCTCGGCCACGTGATGCTGTGCATCTCGTACGTCGCGATCATCGTGCAGTCGCGCGTGCGCGAGCTGAACCCGTCGCTGGAAGAGGCCGCGCTCGATCTCGGCGCGACGCCGCTGAAGGTGTTCTTCACGATCACGCTGCCGCTGATCTCGCAGGCGCTGATCGCCGGCTGGCTGCTGTCGTTCACGCTGTCGATCGACGACCTCGTGCTGTCGGCGTTCCTGTCGGGCCCCGGCTCGACGACGTTGCCGCTCGTCGTGTTCTCGCGCGTGCGCCTCGGGCTGAACCCGGAGATGAACGCGCTCGCGACGCTGTTCATCATCGCGGTGACGGCCGGCGTCGTGATCGCGAACTTCGTGATGCTGCGTCAGGAGCGCAAGCGGATGGCGGGGTTCGCGGCCTGACGCGCCGATTGCGGCCGTCATGAAAAACGCCCGGTGCCGACGACGAGTCGGCCCGGGCGTTTCGTTTTGGCGGCGCGTGACGTCGCCTGGGTTTATCCGCCGAACGCAGCCTTGGCCAGCAGCCCGAGCGCGACGCACACGAGCACGGCCGCGAAGCCGGCCTGCACGTGCCGCGCGGCGAGGTGGCGCGACGCGCCGCGGCCGGCGGCCATGCCGAGCGCGGTCGCGACGGTGAACCACAGCGTCACGTCGAGCGGCGCGCGCGTGCCGGACACGAGCGTCGCGAGCACGCCGCCGGTGCCGACCAGCGCGATCACCATCAGCGACGTCGCGACCACCCCGTGCATCGACACGTTCGTGAACTTGCGCAGCATCGGCACGATCACGAAGCCGCCGCCGACGCCGAGCAACCCCGTCATCAGGCCGGTGACCGCGCCGGTCGATGCCAGCGCGACGCCCACGGGCCACGACCACACGAGCCGGCCGGTGTCGGGATTGATGCGGCCGACGCACAGCGGTGACGCGTCGGCATCCGCCGCGACCCGCCGCAGCGCCTGTCGCAGCAGGCGGCCGGCGACGACCAGCATCGTCAGCGCGAACAGCGTGAGCAGCAGGCGCTGCGGCAGCACGTGCGCGAGCCGCACGCCGAGGGTGGTCAGCGGCACGCCGGCCACGGCCATCAGCAGCGCCGCGCGGTAGCGCACGAGCCCGCGGCGAAAGCCTTCGAGCGCGCCGAGCGCGGCGCTGCCGGCCACCGCGACGAGCGCGACGGGCGTGGCCTGCTGCATCGGCCAGCTCATCCCGACGACGAGCGCGGGCACCGCGAGAATGCCGCCGCCGGCGCCGGTCAGGCCGAGCACGGCGCCCACGAAGCCGCCGAGTACGAGGGAAATCAGCATGACGTCATCGCGCTCCGGTCAACCTGCGATCGCGGGCTTCGCGAGCCATTCGCGGCCCTTGAGCATCGCCTTCCAGTAGAGCGGCGGCAGCACGCGCTCCTTGAGCAGCCACGCGAGCCGCGACGGGCGCTTGCCGTCGATCAGCCAGGCGGGGAAGGTCGGCGCGACCTTGCCGCCGTACAGGAATTCGGCGAGCACGATCTTGCCGCGCTCGACGGTGAGCGGGCACGAGCCGTAGCCGTCGTAGGCGGCGTCGCCGTGCGCGCGGCCGAGCGACGCGAGCAGATTGTGCGCGACGACGGGCGCCTGCTTGCGGGCGGCCGCGGCGGTTTTCGCATTGGTCGTGTTGGTGACGTCGCCGAGCGCATAGATGTCGGCAAACTGCTTGTGCCGCAGCGTCGCCGGATCGACGTCGATCCAGCCGGCCGCGTCGGCGAGCGGGCTCGCGCGCACGAAGTCGGGCGCCTTCTGCGGCGGCACCACGTGGATCATGTCGAACGACCGCTCGACGGTTTCCTTGCCGCCGTCCGGCAGCGCGCGCGAGAACGTCGCGCGGCGCGCGGGCCCGTCGATCGCGACGAGGTTGTGGCCGAACGACAGCGCGATGTCGTAGCTTTTCACGTACTCCATCAGCGCGGGTACGTAGTCGGCGACGCCGAACAGCGCGCCACCCGCATTCAGGAATTCGACGTTCGCGGCGTCGAGGCGCCCCGTGCGCCGCCAGTGATCGCACGACAGGTACATCGCCTTTTGCGGCGCGCCCGCGCACTTGATCGGCATCGGCGGCTGCGTGAACAGCGCATTGCCGCCGCGGAACGCGCGCACGAGTTCCCACGTGTACGGCGCGAGATCGTAGCGGTAGTTCGACGTGACGCCGTTGCGGCCGAGCGTGTCGGCGAGGCCGTCGATCGCGTGCCAGTCGAGCTTGAGCCCCGGGCACACGACGAGCTTGCGATAGCCGATGCGCCGGCAGCCGTCGAGCACGACCGCGTGCGCGTCGGGCTCGAAGCCCGCGACCGCGGCGCGGATGCGCTGCACGCCGCGCGGCAGCACATCGGTCATCGGCCGCGCGGTGGTCCCGGGCTGGAACACGCCCGCGCCGACCATCGTCCAGCCGGGCTGGTAATAGTGGACGTCGGCGGGATCGATCACCGCGATGTCGAGCGACGCGTCGCGCGCGAGCAGACTCGACGCGACCGCGATGCCGGCCGCCCCGGCGCCGACGATCACGATGTCGTGCCGTGCGTCCACGGCGGGCGTGCTCTGGCGGCTGTCCTGCGCGATACGCGATGCAAGCGCGCTCAGGTCGTAGCCGGCCGCGCCGGCGGTGGCGACGAGGTCGTCCAGCGGACGCAGCCCCGCCTGCGACAGCGCCCACAGCGTGGCCGAGCGCGTGCCGCTGCGGCAGTACGCGAGCACGGGCCCGTCGAGCGACGCGACCAGCGCGCCGAACCGCGCGGCCTGGTCGTCGGTCACCTTGCCGGTATCGACCGGCAGGTAATGCACGTCGATGCCGAGCGGCGCGGCGGCCGCGCGGATCTCGGTGACGGTCGGCTGGTCGGCGCCTTCGCCGTCGGGCCGGTTGCAGATGATCGCGCGGATGCCCGCCGCGTGAAGCGCGGGCAGGTCGGCCGCCGCGATCTGCGGCGAGACCGACAGCGCGTCGGTCAGCTTGCGGATGTTGGTCATGTCGGAGTTCTCGGTGGGGTGCGGGCGCTCAGATCGCGTCGAGCGGAATCTTCAGATAGCGCACGCCGTTGTTCTCGGGCTCGGGCAGGTGGCCGGCGCGCATGTTGACTTGCACCGACGGCAGCATCAGCACGGGCATGTCGAGCGTCGCGTCGCGCGCGGTGCGCATCGCGACGAAATCGTCCTCGCTCACGCCGTCCTTCACGTGCACGTTCGCGCGGCGCTGCTCGGCGACGGTCGTCACGAACTGCACGTCGCGCCCGCCCGGCTGGTAGTCGTGGCACAGATACAGGCGCGTGTCGGGCGGCAGCGCGAGCACGCGCGCGATCGAGCGGTACAGCGTGCGCGCGTCGCCGCCGGGGAAGTCGCAGCGCGCGGTGCCGTAGTCGGGCATGAACAGCGTGTCGCCGACGAACGCCGCGCGCTGCGTCGCGTCGTCGACGCAGTAGGTCATGCACGCGGGCGTGTGGCCCGGCGTGTGCAGCGCGCGGATCGTCAGGGCGCCGAGCGCGAGCGTGTCGCCGTCGTCGACGAGCCTGTCGAACTGGCGGCCGTCTTCCGCAAAGCCCGGCCCCGCGTTGAACAGCGTGCCGAACACGTGCTGCACGCGGCGCACGTGCGAACCGATCGCGATCTGGCCGCCGACCCGTGCTTTCAGGTACGGCGCGGCCGACAGGTGGTCAGCGTGCACGTGCGTCTCCAGCAGCCAGTGCACGGTCGCGCCGAGTTCGGCGACGCGCGCGATCAGCCGGTCGGCGCTGGCGGTGCGCGTGCGGCCGGATTTCGGATCGTAGTCGAGCACGCTGTCGATCAGCGCGCACGCGCGGCTCGCCGTATCGAGCAGGAGATAGCTGACGGTGTGGGTGGCCGGGTCGAAAAAGCCTTCGACCGACAGGGCGGGGGCGTTGCTCACGGGGTGTCCTCGATCGGGTTCTGCATCTGCAATCGCGATCTTTACCTCAAGAAGCGTGCCAGCCGGCCGCGCGGCGCCGGCCGATGTGGCAGGGACTTGATTCGGCTCGGTTTTTCGGCGCGGTGGCGGCCCGGTGGACGAAACGGCGGCATCCGGTGGCGGCCCAGGACTGCCACAACTGGCAGTGTCGTGGCAGAATTGGCAGTCAGCCTGGCAGTCCGTCCGGGCATCCCTTCGCCGAGCGAGCTTCCGCATGCCTCCGCACGACACCATTCCGATCGTTCCCGCACCGCGCCGCGACGCGATGCCGGACGTCCGCGCGCTCGTCGCGTATCTCGAGCAGGACCCGCAGCCGATGATCGTGGTCGATCCCGACTACCGCATCCTCGCGGCGAACGATGCGTACCGGCGCCAGTTCGGTGTAGCCGGCGTCGAGCACGTGGGCCGGCATTGCTTCCAGGTGTCGCATCACTACGACGTGCCGTGCGACCAGGCCGGCGAGCATTGCCCGATGAAGCAGGCGCTCGAGTCGCGCGGGCTGAACCGCGTGCTGCACATCCATCACACGCCGCGCGGCCCCGAGCACGTCGACGTCGAGCTGCGGCCGATCTTCGACGCGGACGGCAACGTGATCGCGTACGTGGAGCGGCTGACGACGGTGCGCAGCGCGTCCGCGCAGCCGAGCGCGGAAGGGCTCGTCGGCGGCGCCGACGCGTTCAACGCGGCGCTCGGCGCGCTGCAGCGCGTCGCGCCGTCGACGCTGCCGGTGCTGCTGCTCGGCGAATCGGGCACCGGCAAGGAGTTGTTCGCCCGCGCGCTGCACGAGGCGAGCGATCGCGCGATGGGGCCGTTCGTCGTCGTCGATTGCTCCGGGATCGCCGAGACGCTGTTCGAGAGCGAGCTGTTCGGCTACGAGAAGGGCGCGTTCACGGGCGCGAACCAGCGCAAGCCGGGCCTCGTCGAAACCGCGCAGGGCGGCACGCTGTTTCTCGACGAGATCGGCGACGTGCCGTTGCCGATGCAGGTGAAGCTGCTGCGGCTGATCGAATCGGGCACGTTCCGGCGCGTCGGCGGGGTCGAGGCGCTGCGCGCCGATTTCCGGCTCGTCGCGGCCACGCACAAGCCGCTGCGCGAGATGATCGACGACGGCCGGTTCCGGCAGGACCTCTATTACCGGATCAACGCGTTTCCGATTCCGCTGCCGGCACTGCGCGAACGGCGGGGCGACGTCGCGCTGCTGGCCGAATCGATCCTGCGGCGGATCGCGAACGCGCGCGGCAACGCGGGCGACGCACATGCGCGGCCGTTCGTGCTGACCGAGCGCGCCCGTGCGTGCCTCGACGCATATGCATGGCCCGGCAACATCCGCGAGCTGCGCAACGTGCTGGAACGCGCGTGCCTGTTCGCCGATGACGGGACGATCCGCGTCGAGCATCTGCCGGCCGAGCTCGTCGCGGCAGCGGCGGTGCCGCAGGCGCAGGCGGCGGACGCGCGCGGCGTGTCGGATGCGGAGCTGGTCCGTATTGCGCGCACGTTCGCCGGCACGCGCAAGGCGCTGGCCGAGCAGCTCGGATTGAGCGAACGGACGCTGTACCGGCGGATGAAGGCGCTCGGCCTCGGCACGCGCGAGCGCTGAACGGGCAGGTCGCGCGCGGCGGGCCGCGGCACGCGGCCTTGCCCCACCCCGACTGGACGGTGCGCGACCACGACCGGGCCCACGCTCGGTCCGTTGCGCGCGATACGGGCGGGGCGGTACGAGTCAAGCACGCTTCGCGATAAAAAATCACAACGGAACAACAATTAATTATCGTTTTACGATAATTATCGACGTACAATCGACGCTCGTTCATTCGTCGTCGAGGACACGTCATGCATTCCGATCGCATCGCCCGTATCAGCCAGCGGATGGCCACCGTCACGCTGGGATTCATCTTCTGCATGCTGGTGCTCAACGCCGCGTGCTGGCTGTTTCCGTCGCTGAACGCGGCCTCGGGGCCCGGCTTCGTCTTCGGCCTCACGGATTCGGTGCTCTCCAACCTGCATGTGGATGTCGCCGCGTTCCCGTGGTGGCAGAAGGCGGTCGGCATCGTGCTGTCGAGCGTGCCGCTCGTCGCGCTTGCAAACGGCCTGCGGCATCTGCGCGCGCTGTTCCGCACCTATGCGCGGCGCGACTATTTCTCCGCACAGGCGGCTGGTCACCTCGGCAAGACGGGGCGGGCGATCGGCCTGTGGGTGGTGCTGAGCCTGCTGTGCGAGCCGCTGCTGAGCGTGTGGGCGACGCTGCGCGAACCGGTCGGCCATCGGGTGGTCAGCGTCGGTTTCACCCTGCCGTACGTGGTCGCGTTGTTCACCGCCGCGTGCATTGCGGTCATCGCGCACATTCTCCGGCAGGCGAGCGAGCTCGACGCCGAGCATCGGCAATTCGTCTGAGGCGCGCGATGACGATCGTAGTCAAGCTCGACGTGATGCTCGCGACGCGCAAGGTCCGCTCGAAGGATCTGGCGGCAGCCGTCGGCATCACCGAACAGAATCTGTCGCTGCTCAAGCAGGGGAAGGTCAAGGGCATCCGCTTCGCGACGCTCGAGGCGATCTGCCGTTATCTCGACTGCCAGCCGGGCGACCTGCTCGCATTCAGCGATGACGGCGGCGGCGAGCCCGACTGACGCAGCGCGCACGCGGCGCGTCGATGCGGGCGGGCGCCGTCGGTCGCGCGTGGTTGCGCTGGCCGTCGCGGTGTCCGTATCGATCCACGTGGCCGGATGGTTCGTGCTGCAATGGGCGCCGCGGCCGGCCGGCCCGAACACCGGCGAGAAGCCGCGGATCGCGCTGCGTGTCGAGTGGATTCCCGCGCGACCGGCGCCCGAGGCGATCGCACGCGAGACCGGGCGGGCCGGCCCGAGCCCGGGCAGGCGCGGCACCGGACAATCGGCGAAACGTTCCGCGGCGGTGGCGGATGCGCGTAGGGCGGCGCGTTCGTTTCCGGATGCGCCGGGTACGTCGCGCAGGCCAAGCGAAACCCGCGCCGGCCCAAGCACGGCCGCACGCGATGGCCCTCCGGCCAACGCTGCAAGCGCCGATCTCGACTGGCGTCGCGATCTGGACGCGATCGGTGCACGGCAACGCGCGGCGCGCAGTCCGGCGCAGGCGGCGGTCGGCGCGTTGGGCGCATCGTCGGGCGGCGCGGCGCCGCGTCGTCGCACCGTCGATGCACAGCTGGCCGACGGGATATCGGGCGCGCGTCGTGCCGATTGCCGGCATGCGTACGCGGGTACAGGCCTGCTCGCGTTGCCGATGCTCGCGCTGGACGCGGTTCGCGATACCGGCTGCCAATGGTGAAACGGGCGGCACACGGGAATCCATGTGCCGCCCGCGCGAATCATGCGGTCAGCGCGCCGGCGCCAGCTGCGCCATCGCTTCGCGCACGAAACCGAGCAGCGTGTCGTCGGTCCACGAATCCTTCGTCAGCGCCGGCTCGTTCATCAGCGCGTGGCGGAATTTCGCATGCGTGGCCGGATCGTGGCCCGCGTAGCTGCAGAACAGCTCGAGCCAGCGCTGCGCAAGCGCGCGGCCGTGCGGCGAATCGGGCCGCGTGCCCGCATCGATCGCGTCGCGCACGTCGGCCATCAGCTGCGGCCATTCCATCGCGCGTTCGGCGTAGTGCGCGCGCATGAAGCGGATCTCGTCCGGCGTGAGGTATTTCTCGAAGAGCCGCATCTTCGTTTCCGACGAAGCCCGCAGCACATAGTCGCGCAACGCGGTCGAAATGCCGATCTTCGACTGCATCGACGGTTCGTGCTCGTGCATCAGGTTCAGCTTCGCGAGCAAGCGCGGATCGTTGTTCGTGTCGCGCACCAGCAGCGCCATCCAGCGCGCGGCGAGCGCACGGACGCGCTCGTCCTCGGCGGGCACGCCCGCATCGTGCAGCGCACGCACGTCGGCAACGAGCGCGATCCATTCCGCGTCGCCCGCCTGGCTCTTCTGGTACATCGGCAGGCGCGCGAGTTCTTCCTCGGAAAAATATTTGTCGTACACGGTCATCAACTCCAGTGTGGTGAGCCAATCGGCCAGTTCCGGCTCGGTGCCCGCCGTGAGCTGCGCATGCAGGCTCACGAGCCGTTCGCGCAGCTGCGCGGTTTGCGCGAGCTGGCGGTCGAGCGACGCGATCTGTTTCGCGACGACATCGACGAGCGGGGTGCCGGGCCGGTTCAGGTAGTCGCCGATTTCGGCGAGCGACAGTCCGAAGCGACGCAGGGCCTGGATCTGGTGGAGCCGGGCGATGTCGTCGCGGTCGTACAGCCGGTAGCCGTTGTCGGCGCGCGCCGAAGGCGTCAGCAGGCCGATTGCGTGATAGTGATGAAGCGTGCGGACGGTCAGCCCGCTGCGTTTCGCCAGTTCTCCCACTTTCAGCCGCATTCGTTCCTCCGTTCGGTGCGCACACTGGAGTCTCGAACGTTACGCTACGTGAGGGTCAAGCGGAAGATCGGCGATCGGACGCGCGTGTCGGGAATCCGTACGCGCGTCCGATCGAAGGGGCCGGTTATTGCGCCGAAGGGGCGGCTGCGGGCGTGGCGGCGCGTGCCTGCGTGCCGGCCGTGCCGTCGCCGGCTGCGTGGCCGGTTTCAGCGGACTTGTCGCCGGTGTCGGCCGGCGGCGTGCCCATCGCCTGGTACAGCCGCGCGGTATCCGCGAACCGGGCGCCGGTCGCCCGAATCTCGTCGAGCCGCGCATTGCGGTACTGCAACTCGCTCGCGCGCGCGGCCGACGGTGGCAGCGCGCCGAGCCGCACGCGAGCCGCCGCGTCGTCGTACGCGCCCCGCGCGGACAGCGCGGCGCGCGACGACGCCTCGAGCGCCTCCGCGTCGTGCTCGAGCGCCGCGAGCGAATCGGCGACGTTCTGGAACGCGCCGAGCACCGCCTGCTTGTACTGGTCGACCGCGGCCTCGTAGGTCGCCTTCGCCGCGCGGCGCTGGGCGAGCAGCGCACCGCCGTGAAAGATCGGCTGGCTCAGCGACGCGCCAACGTTCCAGATCGCGCCGGCGCCCGACAGCATCGCCGGCCAGCTGAAGCCGCCTTTGCCCATCGCCGCCGACAGCGACAGTTGCGGAAACATCTGTGCGGTCGCGAGGCCCACTTCCGCGGCGGCGGCCTTCAGCCCCGCGTCGGCGGCCTGGATGTCCGGGCGGCTTCGCAGCAGGTCCGACGGCACGACGACGGGCACCTGCTCGGGCAGGTGCAGATCGGTGAGCGCGAGATCGGCCGGCGGCCGGTCGGGCGTGCGGCCGACCAGCACCGCGAGCGCATGGCGGGCCGAGTCGCGCTGCTGGCGCAGCGCGGGCAGGCTCGCCGCGAACGTGTCGGCGCTTTGCCGGGCGTTCAGCGCGTCGCCGCGCGAGGCCGAACCGAGCGCGTGGCGGCGCTCGGCGTCGTGCGCCTGGTCGTTCGCGAGCGCGACGAGCCGCTCGGTCGTGTCGATCTGCGCATTGAGCACCGACACGGTGATCGACGCGGTGACGATGTTCGCGGCCAGCGCGCGCCGCGCGGATTCGAGCTGGAACGCGCTGACGTCGACGCGTTTCGCGAGCGCGCGGTTCGCGAAGCGCGACACGCCGAACAGGTCGACCGTATAGCTCGCCTGCAATTGCCCGACGAACGTGTCGTACAGCAGCGTCGGCGCGCCGAGCGCGGGAATCGGCACGCCGAGCGCGCGCTGGCGCGTGGCCTGGCCGCCCGCGTCAATCGACGGCAGCATCGAGCTGCCGATCTGCCCGCGCAACTGTTCGCGCGCGGCATCCAGCGAATGCGACGCCGCGCTCAGCGTCGGGCTGTTGCGCAGCCCTTCGTCGACGAGCGCGTTCAGCGCGTCGGAACGGTACTGTTTCCACCAGTCCGGCACCGGCTGCGCGCCGACCTCGAACTGCTGCGCGACGCCGTGCGCGGACACGGTCTGCTGGACTTGCGGCGCGGCGCCGTAGTGCGCGGGCGCCGGCATCGCGGGCGGCTCGCCGCTCGGCGCGAACCATGCGCAGCCCGCGAGCGGGGCGGCGATGCTCGCCAGCGCGAGCGCGCGCGCGGCTTTCGTTTTCAGGGTCATCGATCGATCCATGGTCAGGCTCCCGACGGCGCGGCAGGCGTGCCGCCTGGCGGCGGGCCGTCCTGCGGGTCGCGTTCGTCGCGCTTCACGCGGAACCACGTCGCGTACAGCGCAGGCAGGTAGAACAGTGTCAGCACGGTCGCGCTCGTGATGCCGCCCATCAGCGCGGTCGCCATCGGCCCGAAGAAGTTCGAGCGCAGCAGCGGGATCAGCGCGAGCACCGCGGCCGCGGCCGTGAGCGTGATCGGCCGGAAGCGCCGCACGGTCGCGCCGATGATCGCGTCGACGCGACCGTGGCCGACCGCGATGTCCTGCTCGATCTGGTCGACCAGGATCACCGAGTTGCGCATGATGATCCCGAACATCGCGATCACGCCGAGCATCGCGACGAAGCCGAACGGCTGGCCGAACAGCAGCAGCGTCGCGACCACGCCGATCAGCCCGAGCGGCGCGGTCAGCACGACCATCAGCACGCGCGAGAAGCTCTGCAGCTGGATCATCAGCAGCGTGAACACGGCGATCGCCATCAGCGGCATCTGCGCGTTGATCGACTTCTGCGCCTTCGCGCTTTCCTCGACCGAGCCGCCGATGTTGATCTGATAGCCGACCGGCAGCTGCGCGCGCAGCGCATTCAGCTTCGCGTCGACCGCATGCGTGACGTCGATGCCCTGCGCGCCGGCGCGCACGTCCGACTGCACGGTGATGGTCGGCTGGCGGTCGCGCTCCCACACGACGCCGTATTCGAGCGTCGGCGTGAAGCGGCCGAGGGAGCCGAGCGGCACGGGGCCGTTCGGCGTCGGCAGCGCGAGGCCCGCGAGTTTCGCCGGATCGACGCGGTCGGCCCGCGGCGCGCGCAGGTCGACGGCGATCAGCTTGTCGCGCTCGCGATACTGCGTGACCGTCGTGCCGGACAGCGTCATTGCGAGGAAGCTCGACACGTCCTGCGACGTGACGTTCAGCTCGCGCGCCTTCTTCTGGTCGAGCGCGAAGCGCACCGAGCGTTCGGCCGGTTCGTCCCAGTCGAACTGCACGTTGACCGTGCGCGCATCGCCGCGCATCGTCGCCGCGACCTTCTCGGCGATCGAGCGGACCGTCGCGATGCTGTCGCCGCTCACGCGGAACTGCACCGGATAGCCGACCGGCGGGCCGTTCTCGAGCCGCGACAGGCGCCAGCGCACGGCCGGGAACGTGTCGCGCAGCGTGGTTTCGAGCCAGGTCGCGAGCTTCTCGCGATCCTCGACCGATTTCGCGGTGATCACGAACTGCGCGAAGTTCGGCAGTTGCAACTGCTGGTCGAGCGGCAGGTAGAAGCGCGGCGCGCCGCTGCCGACGAAGTTCACCGCATGGTCGATCTCGGGACGCTTGTCGATCACTTTTTCCAGGCGCTCCGTCTCGCGCAGCGTCGCCGCGAACGACGCACCTTCGGGCAGCCGCAGGTCGACCAGCAGCTCGGGCCGGTCGGAGCTTGGGAAGAACTGCTGCGGCACCAGCGAGAAGCCCATCAGCGCGGCGACGAACAGCGCGCCCGTGATCAGCAGCACGACGAAGCGCCGCTCGATGCACCAGTCGATCCAGCCGCGCAGCCGCCGGTAGAAGCGGGTGTCGTAGATGTCGTGCTCGTGATCGTCGGGCAGATGCGCCTCGTGCGCGTGGCGCTTGCGCTCGGGCAGCATGTGATAGCCCAGCAGCGGGATCAGCACGACGGCCGCGAACCACGATGCGATCAGCGCGATCGCCGACACCTCGAAGATCGAGCGCGTGTATTCGCCGGTGCTCGATTTCGCGAGCGCGATCGGCAGGAAGCCCGACACCGTGACGAGCGTGCCCGTCAGCATCGGGAACGCGGTGCTGGTGTACGCGAACGCGGCGGCGCGCGCGCGGCTGTAGCCCTGTTCGAGCTTCACGGCCATCATCTCGACCGCGATGATCGCGTCGTCGACGAGCAACCCGAGCGCCAGCACGAGCGTGCCGAGCGACACCTTGTGCAACCCGATGTCGAACAGGTACATGAACAGCGCGGTGACCGCGAGCACGACCGGGATCGAGATCACGACGACCATCCCGGTACGCAGCCCGAGCGACACGAGGCTCACCACCAGCACGATCGCGACCGCTTCGGCGACGGCTTCGAGGAAGTCGTCGACCGAATGCGCGACCGCGTGCGGCATGCTCGACACCAGCGTCAGCTTCAGGCCGGCCGGCAGTTGCGCCTGCAAGTCCTTCGATTCGGCGTCGAGCGCCTTGCCGAGCCGGATCACGTCGCCGCCCGGCTGCATCGTCACGCCGATGCCGAGCACGGCATGGCCGTTGGTTCGCATCTGAGTAACCTGCGGATCGTCGTAGCCGCGTTTCACGGTCGCGAGATCGCCGAGCCGGAACGTGCGGCCGTTGATGCGGATCAGCGTGTCGGCGATCGCGGCGACGTTGTCGAACTGGCCGCTCGGCCGCACGAACACGCGATCGTCGGCGGTCGTCAGCACGCCGGTCGACGAGATGTCGTTCTGCGCGTTGATCGCCTGCCCGAGCTGCTGCGGCGAGATGCCGAGGCGCGTGAGCTGCGCGTTGTTGACCTCGATGAAGATCCGCTGGTCGGGGTCGCCGAAATAGTCGACCTTGCCGACGCCCGGCACGCGCAGCAGCACGGTGCGCAACTGGTCCGCGTAGTCGTGCAGTTGCGCGGGCGTGAAGCCGTCGCCCTCGAGCGTCCAGATGTTGGTGTAGACGTCGCCGAATTCGTCGTTGAAGAACGGGCCCTGCACGCCGGGCGGCAGCGTGTAGCCGATGTCGCCCACCTTCTTGCGGATCTGGTACCAGGTGTCGGGCACGTCCTTCACGGGCGCCGAATCCTTCATCGTGAAGAAAATCAGCGATTCGCCGGGGCGCGAATAGCTGCGCAGGAAGTCGATGGCCGGCGTTTCCTGCAGCTTGCGGCCGATCCGGTCGGTCACCTGTTCCTGCACCTGCCGCGCGCTCGCGCCGGGCCAGAAGGTCCGGATCACCATCACGCGGAACGTGAACGGCGGGTCTTCGGATTGCGCGAGCCGCGTATAGGCGAGGATGCCCGCGAGCGTCGCGAGCGCGATCAGGTAGACGACCAGCGCCTGGTGGCGCAGCGCCCATGCGGACAGGTTGAAGCGGCCTTCTTCGTGGGAGACGCTCACGATGCGAAGTCCTCCGGATGCAGCGGCGCGATCGCGCGCACCTTCTCGCCCGCGCTGACCGTATGCACGCCCTGCAGCACGACGCGCTCGCCCGGCTGCAACCCGTGCGACACGGTAACGGTGCGCTCGTTGAAGCGCGCGACGTCGACGCGGCGCAACTCGAGCGTGTCGTCCTTCGTGCGTACGACCCACACGGCCGGTTGCGCGCCGTCGTGGAACAGCGCGGTCGCGGGCAGCGTGATCGGCTGCGCGTCGCCGGCGACCGGTGCGCCGTCGAACGCGACGTCCGCGGTCATCCCGAGCCGGATCGCCGGATCGGGCGTGCCGAGCGTGAGCTTCACGCGGTAGGTGCGGCTTTGCGGATCGGCGGCCGGCGCGATTTCGCGCACCTTCGCGGCGAACTGGCGGCCCGGCAGCGACGGCAGCGTGACGCTGGCCGTGTGGCCGGGTGCGAGCGACGCGAGCGCGGCTTCGGGCACGTCGCTGACCACATCGACGTCGCCCGACCACGCGAGCTGGTAGACCGGCTGGCCCGCCGACACGTTCTGGCCGGTATCGGCCTGTTCGGCGGTGATGGTGCCCGCATGGTCGGCGACGAGCGTCGCGTAGCGGAGCTGGTTCTTCGCGAGCGCGAGCTGCTGCTGCGCCTGGTCGCGCTGCGCGAGCGCCGACGTGTAGCTGTTCTGCGTCTGTTCGAGCTGCGCGGTCGCGATCAGGTTTTCGCGGGCTTGCGCGCGATCGCGGTCGAGCTGCTGCTTCGCGAACGCGAGGCTGTGCGTCGCGGCATCGAGTTGCGCCTGCGCACTCGCGGCGTTCTTCTCGACGTCGGACGGATCGAGCAGCGCGACGACCTGGCCGACTTTCACCGTATCGCCGAGCCGCACCCGGCGCTCGATGATCTTGCCGGCGATGCGGAACGACAGCGGAGTCGCGTAGCGCGGCTGGATGTCGCCGGGCAACGTGCGCGCGGCCGCGGCGGTGTCGGCCCGCGCGGGCAGCGCGACGACGGGGCGCGGGGCGGGCGGCGCGGATTCTTTTGGATGACAGGCGGCAAGGACGAGCGCGGCGCCGATCAGCAGCGCGGCGCGGGAACCGGAGCGATTCACGAAACCCCCAGGTGAGGTGGAGCGGAACGAGGCCGGCAAGCGCGGCGGGCGCTTGCCCCAGAACGGCGCCGGCATCGGCGCACGCGGACAGACGGACAACATTTTGAGAAACTGTGGCGGATTCTAATACATACCTGTATCTGAATGCAAAAATGAATCCGAAAGGGAAAGGATGCTAGACTGCGCGCCATGAAACCACAGCGCTTAACTCGTGAGCAGAGCAGGGACCAGACGCGCGAACGTCTGCTGAAAGCCGCGCATCGCATCTTTATGAAGAAAGGCTATGTGGCCGCGAGCGTCGAGGACATTGCCGCGGCGGCCGGCTATACGCGTGGCGCGTTCTACTCGAACTTCCGCAGCAAGTCCGATTTGTTGCTGGAGCTGCTGGAGCGCGATCACGCGGCGGTGCGGGCCGACTTCGAGGTGATTTTCGAAGGCGGCGGCACGCGCGAGCAGATGGAATCGATGGCGCTCGCGTATTACCGGACGCTGTTTCGCGACGACGAGTACTCGCTGCTGTGGGGCGAGGCGAAGCTGCAGGCGGCGCGCGACGCGAAGTTCCGCGTGCGCTTCAACCAGTTCCTGCACGGCAAGCGCGTGCAGATGGCCGAATTCATCCAGCGCTTCGCCGAGCGCGCGGGTACGCCGCTGCTGTTGCCGGCCGACACGCTCGCGTTCGGGTTGATGTGCCTGTGCGACGGCGTGCAGTCGTATTACACGGCCGATCCGCAGCACGTGTCGGCCGACGTGGCCGAATCGGTGCTCGCGGGGTTCTTCGCACGGGTCGTGCTGGGGCGTGCGCCGGACTGACCGGCGCGGGCGGGGCGGGCGGTTTGGCGGCGCGCGTCAGCGTTCGCCGGTCATCCGCCGGTACGCGTCGAGCAGCGACGTCTTGTAGACGACGCCCGCGAGCGTCGGCTCGGCTTCGCTTTCGATCACCGGCAGGCGTTCGCCCTGGAACGCCATGAAGCGTTCGAGCGCGGTCGCGAGCGGCATGTCCGGCGTGAGCAGCGGAAACGGCGTGTGCGCGTAGTGCGCGGCCGTCTTGTCGGTCGTGTCGCGCTTGTCGAGCAGGTCCGACGTGATGTCCTTCAGCGCGACCGCGCCGCGGAAGCGCCCGGCGTCGTCGGTCACGTACAGGTACTTCACCGGATACTCGAGAAACACGCGAGTCATGTCGGCGACGCTCGCGGTGAGCGGCACGACCGTCTGCGCGGGCTGGATCAGCTCGCGCATCTGCGTGGTGCGCAGCCGTTGCCGCTCCTGCGCGTCCTGGTAGTGGTGCTGCGTGATTTCGTACATCGACGTCGTGCCGGTCGCGCGCGCGACGAAATACGCGAACACGCACGACACCAGCAGCGGCAGCACGACCTGATAGCTCAGCGTCATCTCGAAGATCATCAGGATCGCCATCAGCGGCGCCTGCGTGGCGCCCGCCATGAACGCGCCCATCCCGACGATCGCGTACGCGAAATACGCGGACGTATGGCCGGGCCACAGCGCGTCCATCGCGAGCCCGAATAGCGAGCCGAACACGGCGCCGACGAACAGCGTCGGCGTGAACACGCCGCCGATCGCGCCGGAGCCGGCGGTCGCGGCGGTCGCGATCACCTTGAACACGAGGACCGCGACGAGCGCTTGCCAGGTCCACGGCGCATGGAGGATGTGGTTCACGACGCTGTAGCCGTTGCCCCACACGTCCGGAATCCACACCGAGATCACCCCGACGACGAGGCCGCCGAGCGCGAGCCGCACGGGCAACGGCACCGGCAGCCGCTTGAACTGCGTCTTCGACGCGTCGAGCAGGTGCAGGAACTGCGGCGCGAGCACCCCGCACAGCGCGCCGAGCACGACGAACAGCAGCACCTCGGGGCCGGTCACGGCCGGAAACACCGGCATCTCGTACGGCGGCCGGTAGCCGGCGAATTCGCGCATCACGATGTTCGCGACGACCGACGCGACCACCATCGGCCCGAAGCTTTCCATCGCGATCGTGCCGAGCACGATCTCCGACACGAAAAAGGCGCCGGCGATCGGCGCGTTGTACGCGGACGTGATACCGGCCGCCGCGCCGCACGCGACCAGCAGGCGCAGGCGCGGCGGGTCGAAGTGCGCGAAGCGGCCGACGAGCGACGCGGCGAGCGCCGCGAGCTGCACCATCGGGCCTTCGCGGCCGATCGAGCCGCCGCTGCCGATCGTCAGCAGCGACGACACGCTGCGCCACAGGCTCTGCCGCACCGGCACGACGCCGTTGCCGAGCGCGACCGATTCCATGTAGTCGGTCTTGGCGGCCTGCTTGTCGCCGCGCGTCGCAAGCAGCAGCACGCAGCCGGCGAGGAAACCGCCGGCGGCCGGCATCCAGAACCGCACGTACCACGGCAGGCTCTTCGCCATCTGCACGAAGCTGCCGCTGTGCCCCGAGATCAGGCGCTGCATCAGGTCGATGCCTTCGCGGAACGCCATCGTGGCAAAGGCGCCGCCGACGCCGACGATGGCCGACCAGATCAGCATCGTATGGGCGTCCGACAGGCGGAACAGCGTTTGGGCGCGAGTGCGCAGCTTCAGCAGGAACGAGAGCACGGCTGAAAGGGGGCGATGGAAAACGACGCGAAGCATAGCACTGCGCCGCGCCCGCGGGACCTCCCCGGCGGGCGCGGCGCGCGAACCGTCACGGACATGCGGCTCAGCCAAGCCAGTGCTGCACGGCCCAGGTGATCCCGTAGCCGCCGGCGATCAGCCACACGTACAGGATCAGGCCAGTCATCAGCGCCCGCGGGCCGGCCGCGCGGATCTGCGCGACGCGGGTCTCGATGCCGAGCGCGGTCATGGCCATCGTGAGCGCGAAGGTGTCGAGCACGTTCAGCGTATGCGTGACGTCCGTGGGCAGCACGTTCAGCGAATTGACGATCACGAAGCCGAGGAAGCCGAGCGCGAACCACGGCACCGCCACCTTGCGCTTGCCTTGCGCGCCGCCGGCCGCGTCGTGACCCGCGGGGGCCGAGCGGGCGAGCCACCAGCCGAGCGCGAGCAGCACCGGGACCAGCAGCATCACGCGCGTCATCTTCACGATCGTCGCGACGTGCGCGACCTCCGGGCTGATGTCGCTCGCCGCGCCGACCACCTGCGCGACTTCGTGGATCGTGCCGCCGAAGAACAGGCCGAGGCCGGCCGGATCGAGGTTCAGCAGCCCGGCGTGATAGGCGAGCGGATACAGGAACATCGACAGCGTGCCGAACAGCACGACGCTGCCCACGGCCATCGCGCTCTGGTGCGGCTTCGACTGCAGCGTCGACTCGAACGCGAGCACGGCGGCCGCGCCGCAGATCGCGCTGCCGGCGGCGGTCAGCAGCGCGGCGTCGCGGTCGAGCTTCATCAGCTTCATGCCGGCCCAGGTGCCGATCACGAGCGTGCTGACGACGACCAGCACCGAGACCGTGAGGCCCGGCAGCCCGACCTGCGCGATTTCCCGCAGGCTCACGCGCAACCCGAAGAACGCGACCGCGATGCGCAGCAGCTTGCGTGCGGAGAAATTGACGCCGGCTGCCCAACTGGCCGGCATGCCGTCGCGCAGGCCGTTGCCGTACAGCGCACCGGCGACGATGCCGACGATGAGCGGCGACAGGCCGAGCCCCGCGATCGCGGGAAGCTGGGACAGGCTCGTGACGGCGGCGGCGAACAGCGCGACGAACAGCACGCCGTTCAACTGGCCGCGCATCGACGGCGCGGCATGGCTGAGATGGGGAGTCGGAGCAGTGGACATGGAAGCACCGTGATGGAGCGTGTTGCGATGCTGTAATCCTAATTTTGTTATATCGATATGAAAAATTGTGATTTGTGACGTAAACTATCCGGAAAGCCGATAATTTATCCCCATGACCCCGGATCAACTGATAACGTTCGCCGCCGTCGCCGAGCATCTGAACATCAGCCACGCCGCCGTGGCGCTGCACCTGTCGCAGCCGGCCGTGTCGGGCCAGTTGCGGCTGCTGCAGGACGAATTCGGCGAGCCGCTGTACCAGCGCGACGGCCGCGGCATCCGCCTGACGCCGGTCGGCGAGCAACTCGCGCAGTACGCGAAGGCGCAGCGCGACACGTTCGCGCAGGCGCGTGCGTTTCGCGATGCGGTGCGCGGACTGGAAGCCGGCACGCTGCGGATCGGCGCGAGCACGACGCCCGCGAGCTATCTGCTGCCGTACCTGATCGCGGCGTTCCAGCCGCGCGCGCCGCGCGTGTCGATCCAGACGATGAGCGGCAATACGGCCGACGTGGTCGCGGCGCTGCCGTCGCTCGACATCGCGCTGATCGAAGGGCCGCCCGGCGAGGCGCTGCCGCCGGGCACCGCCGTGCACGCGTGGCACGAGGACGAGATCGTCGCGATCGTGCCGGCCGGCCATCCGCTCGCGGCGTCCGGCTACGACGCGGGCGTGACGCTCGACGCGCTGGCCGCGCATCCGCTCGTGCTGCGCGAGGCGGGCTCCGCGGTGCGGCAACTCGTCGAGCGCGCGTTCGCGCATGGCGGCGCGCCGATGCGCGTCGCGTTCGAGATCGCCGGGGTCGAGGCCGTGAAGGAGGCGGTGCGCGCGGGGATGGGCGTCGGCTTCGTGTCCGCGATGTCGCTGCGTCACCAGGATGCGGCGCTCGTGCTGCGCTCGCTCGCGCCCGCGCCGCTCACGCGGCATTTCTCCATTCTCGTGCCGCATGGCGGCGCCCCGTCGCGGGTCGCCGCGCAATTCCTCGAAATGAGTCTCGCGCAGGATCTCGCGTAGACGGCCGACGCCGCGCCGGGAACGGGCGTTGCGCGCCGTGCGGCGCGGATTCGCGCGGTGCGCAGTCTTAGGGATTTCCTCTATGGCGTGGGCCTGACGTGAAGCGCACCATCCGTCTCAAGCAAATGGAACCGGTTCCATTCCGGTTTTAAAAAGGGCAAAATGGCAGACATCGTGATCGTGGCGAGCGCATTCGGGATGGACCGGGTGCGCCGGGAGAGCCACAGTGCATTCATCGCGACCGTGGCGGCATCCGGTGCGACCGGTTTCGAGGTGCGGCGTGAACTGTTCGCGTCGGACGACGACACGGCGCCCGGCGCGCTGGCCGCGCTCGGCGCGCTGATCAGCGGCCACGGGCTGTGGTCGGTCTATTCGACACCGGACTCGCTGTATACGGACACCGGTGCGCTCGACGCAGACGCATTGCGCGACGCGCTCGCGCAAGCCGACGCGCTCGGCGCGCGCTTCGTCAAATTCCAGCTCGGCGGCTTCGCCGGCGACGCGCACGCGGCCGAAATCGTCGCGCTGTCGCGCGGCGCGCGGGCCCGCGTGGTGGTCGAGAACGGCCAGCTCGAGGTCGGCGGCGCGTTCGCGCAGTTCCGCGGGCTGTTCGACGCGCTGGCCGACGCCGGCATGCCCGACGCGCTCGGCATGACGTTCGACATCGGCAACTGGCAGTGGCGCGGCGAAGCGCCGCTCGACTGCGCGCAGGTGCTCGCGCCGCATGTGGAATACATTCATTGCAAGGCCATCGAAGGCGAGGGCGCGCGTCGTTTCGCCGCCGCGCCGGCGCCGAACGATCCGCTCGTGACCGGCGTGCTCGCGGCGCTGCCGCAGCATGCGCCGCGCGGCATCGAGTTTCCGTTCGACGCGGCCGACCTGGCCGGCGATGCCTGCCGGCGCGTCGCGTGGCTCGCGACCGCGTGACGGCAGCAGGATCCTGAGGAGTTCAGTCATGAAAGCAGCACTCGATGTCGTGACCTACGGCGAAGCGATGGCGATGTTCGTCGCGACGGAGCCGGGCCACCTCGCGCACGCCGGGCAATTCGCGAAGCGGATCGCCGGCGCCGACCTGAATGTCGCGATCGGCCTGTCGCGGCTCGGCTTCCGGGTCGGCTGGATGAGCCGGGTCGGCCGCGATTCGTTCGGCCGCTACGTGCTCGACACGCTGGCGCGCGAGGGCATCGACGCGTCGTGCGTGACCGTCGACCCGCGTTACCCGACCGGTTTCCAGCTGAAGTCGCGCAACGATGACGGCAGCGACCCGACCGTCGAATACTTCCGCAAGGGCTCGGCGGCGAGCCACCTGTCGTGCGACGACTACGTGGCCGACTACGTGCTCGGCGCGCGCCACCTGCATCTGACGGGCGTCGCGCCGGCGATCTCCGCGACCTCGTGCGAACTCGCGTTCCAGCTCGCGCGCGAGATGCGGGCGGCCGGCAAGACGATTTCGTTCGACCCGAACCTGCGCCCGACGCTGTGGCCGTCCGCCGACGTGATGGCGAAGACGCTGAACGCGCTCGCGACGCTCGCCGACTGGGTGCTGCCGGGCCTCGCCGAAGGGCGGCAACTCACCGGCCACGACACGCCGGCCGACATCGCGGGCTTCTATCTCGCGCAGGGCGCGCGCGGCGTCGTGATCAAGCTCGGCGAGCAGGGCGCGTATTTCCGCACGGCCGACGGCCGCGAGGGCACGGTCGCCGGCGAGCGCGTCGAGCGGGTCGTCGATACGGTCGGCGCCGGCGACGGCTTCGCGGTCGGCGTGGTCAGCGCGCTGCTCGAAGGGCGCGGCATCGAGCAGGCGGTCGCGCGGGGCAACCGGATCGGCGCGCTCGCGATCCAGGTGATCGGCGATTCGGAAGGATTGCCGACGCGCGACGCGCTCGACCGGCTCGAAAACGTCAGCAATCGCGCCGATCGCTTAGAGGAAACCGTCACCGCGCAATGAGAGGCCGGACACGGCACAATCCGCGGATCCATTTCGTGCGCGACGCACAGTCATTTTGTTCGAGGCCGGGCCGGCGCCAGTGCGCCCACTCCGGTCCATATACGGAGACACTCTCATGGCAGCCAATCTCGCAGCGCGCCGGTGGTGGACGATCATGCCGATCGTCTTCATCACGTACAGCCTCGCTTACCTCGACCGCGCGAACTACGGGTTCGCGGCGGCGGCCGGCATCAACCAGGATCTCGGGATCAGCAAGGGCCTGTCGTCGCTGATCGGCGCGCTGTTCTTCCTCGGCTACTTCTTCTTCCAGATTCCCGGCGCGATCTACGCGGAACGCCGCAGCGTGAAGAAGCTCGTGTTCGTCAGCCTCGTGCTGTGGGGCGCGTGCGCGGCCCTGACCGGCGTGGTCAGCAACATCCCGTCGCTGATGGCGATCCGCTTCGTGCTCGGCGTCGTCGAGGCGGCCGTGATGCCGGCGATGCTGATCTACATCAGCAACTGGTTCACGAAGAACGAGCGCTCGCGGGCGAACACGTTCCTGATCCTCGGCAACCCGGTCACCGTGCTGTGGATGTCGATCGTGTCGGGTTATCTCGTGCACGAGTTCGGCTGGCGTCACATGTTCATCGCCGAAGGCGTGCCGGCCGTCATCTGGGCCGTGTGCTGGTGGTGCCTCGTGCAGGACAAGCCGGCCGATTCGCCGTGGCTCAGCGCGCAGGAAAAGCGCGACCTCGACGCCGCGCTCGCGGCCGAGCAGGCGGCGATCAAGCCGGTGCGCAACTATGGCGAGGCGTTCCGTTCGCCGGCCGTGATCAAGCTGTGCGCGCAATATTTCTGCTGGAGCATCGGCGTGTACGGCTTCGTGCTGTGGCTGCCGTCGATCGTGAAGAACGGTTCCGACCTCGGGATGGTCGCGACCGGCTGGCTGTCCGCGCTGCCGTACCTCGCGGCGACGATCGCGATGCTCGCCGCGTCGTGGGCGTCCGACAAGGTCGGCTCGCGCCGCGGTTTCGTGTGGCCGTTCCTGCTGGTCGGCGCGGCCGCGTTCGCCGCGTCGTACGCGCTCGGCTCGTCGCATTTCTGGATCTCGTATGCGCTGCTGGTCGTCGCGGGCGCCGCGATGTATGCGCCGTACGGCCCGTTCTTCGCGATCGTGCCGGAACTGCTGCCGAAGAACGTCGCCGGCGGCGCGATGGCGCTGATCAACAGCATGGGTGCGCTCGGCTCGTTCGTCGGTTCGTACTTCGTCGGCTACCTGAACGGTGCGACCGGGTCGCCCGTCGCGTCGTACGCATTCATGAGCGCCGCGCTCGTCGCCGCGGTGATCCTCACGCTGTCCGTCAAACCCCAGGCGCGCGATGCGCATCCGCTCGCCGCGCCGCTGCAAGGAAAATGAAACGATGAAGCCCCGTATCGTCGCGTACAAGCCGCTGCCCGATGACGTTCTCGCGTACCTGCGCGAGCATGCGGACGTCGTGCAGGCCGACGGCGCCGACGCGCTCGCCGCCGCGCTCGGCGACGCGGACGGCGCGATCGGCGCGAGCCTGAAGGTCACGCCGCAGATGCTCGATCGCGCGCCGCGGCTGAAGGCGTGGTCGACGATCTCGGTCGGCTACGACAACTTCGACGTCGCCGATTTCACACGTCGCGGCATCGTGCTCGCGCATACGCCGGACGTGCTGACCGAATCCACGGCCGATACGGTGTTCTCGCTGATCCTCGCCTCCGCCCGCCGCGTGGTCGAGCTGGCCGAGTGGGTGAAGGCCGGCCACTGGCACCGCAGCATCGGCCCGGACCTGTACGGCACCGACGTGCAGGGCAAGACGCTCGGCATCGTCGGGCTCGGGCGGATCGGCGGCGCGGTCGCACGGCGCGCGGCGCTCGGCTTCCGGATGCAGGTGCTGTACGCGAACCGGTCCGCGCATGCCGAGGCCGAGACGCAGTACGGCGCACGGCGCGTGACGCTCGACGCGCTGCTCGCGCAGTCGGATTTCGTGTGCCTGCAGGTGCCGCTGTCGCCCGATACGCGCCACCTGATCGGCGCACCCGAATTCGCGAAGATGAAGCGCAGCGCGATCCTGATCAACGTGTCGCGCGGGCCCGTCGTCGACGAAGCCGCACTGGTCGACGCGCTGCGCGCGGGGACGATCCGCGCCGCGGGGCTCGACGTGTTCGAGAAGGAGCCGCTGCCGGCCGATTCGCCGCTGCTGCAAATGAAGAACGTCGTCGCGCTGCCGCATATCGGCTCGGCGACGCACGAGACGCGCCATGCGATGGCGCGCTGCGCCGCGGAAAACCTGGTCGGCGCGCTGGCCGGCACGCTGCGCACGAATCTCGTCAATCCGGATGCGCTGGCGCACGCCTGAACCGCGTCCGGCAACGGGCCGGCAGGGGGCCGGCGCCGTTAGAGTCGATGATCTTGGTGCCGGAGGGCTGGCTGCGTTATGATCGCCCGCTCTCGCCGCATCGACGACCGGCCACGCGGCCGGCGGCGTCGCGCGGCGGGCATCCGCGCCAGGTCCGGTGCGGCCGACTGCTGTAGCACGCGATGGGCGGGCGCTGATCGACCGCGCAGCACCGGGCCAGCGCAGGCGCCGACGCGCCGGGACAGGGAAGGCCGCCGGTTGGCTTACGTTTCCAACAACAAAGGTCCGTCTGCTCACGAAGCGGCGCGGATCGTACGTCGCGAGGCACGACAGTGACCGATTCGCAACCTTCCACGACGCGTCCGGCGACGATCAGCGACGTCGCGCGCGAGGCTGGCACGGGCAAGACCAGCGTTTCGCGCTACCTGAACGGCGAGACGCATGTGCTGTCCGTCGATCTGCGCCAGCGGATCGAGGCGGCCATCGCGCGGCTCAACTACCGGCCGAACCAGATGGCGCGCGGGCTCAAGCGCGGCCGCAACCGGCTGCTCGGCATGCTCGCGGCCGACCTGACCAATCCCTACACCGTCGAAGTGTTGCAGGGCGTCGAGGCCGCGTGCCATGCGCTCGGCTACATGCCGCTCATCTGTCACGCGGCGAACGAAGTCGAGATGGAGCGCCGCTTCCTGCAGTTGCTCACGACTTACCGCGTCGAAGGGCTGATCGTCAACGCGCTGGGCGCCGAGGAAGACGTGCTGCGGCCGCTGCGCGGCGCGGGCATTCCGGCCGTGCTCGTCGACCGCACGGTCGAGGGCTTCGAGGCCGACCTGATCGGCCTCGACAACACCGACGCGATCGAGACGGCGCTCGCGCACCTGGTCGAGCGCGGTTTCGACGCGATCCACTTCGTCGTGCAACCGTTCGAGCAGGTCAGCTCGCGGCGCGTGCGCGAGGCCGCGTTCCGCGCGGCGCTGGCCGCGCGCGGGCTGGCGGTGCCGTCGACGGTCGTGCTCGACCTGAACGAACCCGACGCGGCCGCGGCGGCGCTCGCCGACGTCGATGCCCGCATCGACGACGCGGCCCGGCGCGGCGTGCGCGCGGCGCTGTTCGCCGCGAATGCGCCGGTCGCGCTGGCGATCGCGCGCCACCTGCGCGCGCGCTTCGGCGCCGCGTGGCAACAGAAGGCGGCGCTGCTGTCGATCGACGACCCGGAATGGGCCGAGCTGATCGGCATCACGACGATCCGTCAGCCGACCTACGAAATCGGCTACAAGGCCGTCGAATTCGTGCACGAGCGGATCGACGGTGCGGCGGGCGACGTGCGCGTCGCGATGCTGCCCGGCGAGCTGATTGCACGCGCGTCGACCGCAAGCTGAGTATCATTCGGGGCACGCGGCGCTTCAGGCGCGCTGCTTCGAACCAAGGAACTCCATGACTGTCGCTCCCGTCACGCTGGCGGCGCTGATCGCCGCCACGCTGATCATCGCGCTGCTGCCGCTCGTCCTCTACCGCATCCTGCGCAAGCCGCTTGCGCTCAACCGCCGCGACACGATCGTCGGCGTCGCCGTCTTCACGCTGTTCGCGATGATTCTCGAGCGCGCGTTTCACGGGCTCGTGCTGAGTCACACGCCCGAGGACGGCTGGCTGACGCAGCCGCTCGCGTTCGTCGCGTACAGCGCGCTCGCGACCGCCGTATTCGAGGAAGTCGGCCGCTATCTCGGGATGCGCGTCCTGAACCGTCGCTATGGCGCATCGGCCGGCGATGGCCGCGGGATCGGCTACGGAATCGGCCATGGCGGTGCCGAAGCGTGGTTCGTCGGCGTGCTCGTGTGGGGCCAGTGGTCGTATCTCGCGTGGCTCGCGAGCCGCGGCCAGCTCGAGACGCAGTTGTCGGACCTGCCGGTCGACACCGTGGTGCGGCTGCACATGATGCTCGCGACGCTGTCGGCCCAGTCGATCCTGCTGTTGCTGCTCGAACGCTGCGCGGCGTTCGCGGTGCAACTGGCGTTGTCGGTGCTGGTGTGGCGCGGCGTGCGTGCCGGCCGACTGGCCGTGTTGCCGCTCGCGATCGTGCTGCATGCGCTCGCGGCGACGCCGACGCTGCTGTACCAGGTGCGCGTGCTGCCCGCCGCGTGGGTCGAGGCCGCGTATTTCGTGCTGGCCGCGATCCTGGTGATCGTGCTGGTGAAGACGTGCCGGCCGTCGCGCGCGGCGGCATGACGGGGGAAGACGCGATGGACGACTATCTGATCGAATGCCAGAGCGCGGAATTCGACGCGCTCGCGCGCGTGATCTGCGATCTCTTTCCGGAGCAGACGCGCTTTGTCGAAAACAGCGACGCGCGCGGGCGATTCCTGTCCGTGCAGTGGCTGGCGATGCGGTTCGGCGCGACGCCGAAGCGGATGACGCTCGACATCCGGATCGTGCCGGCCGCGCTCGCGCGCTACCTGGCGCTCAAGCCGATGCAGCGCGCGCGCAGCCATGCGGTGCTGCATGCGTATACGGAAGCGATGCTGGGTTCGCTCGAGGAGCGGCACGCGGCCGGCGAGGCCGTCGAGCGCGACGCGGAACTCGAACTCGACGAAGACTTTGCGTGAGCGACCGCGCCGGCCTCGTGCCGGCGCGGTGCATTACGCGTCGCGGTAGACCTGCGCGAAGCGCTGCGCCTGCACGACGCCGTAGTCGCCGGGCGCGTATTGCATGACCCAGTCGCCGGCGACGCCGCGCAGCGTGTCGCCGTTTTCCGAGCGGGCGATCGTAAACGGTTCGTCCATCCGCCGCGCGAGCACGACGGCCGGCCGGTTGCGATAGGCGCCCGGCGTGCCGTGCGCGAGCGCCGGATCGGCGGGCAGGTATTTGGCGTCGAAGCGCGCGCGCGATACGACCCAGCGGTCGCCGGTCGAGCCGGTGATCAACGCGTCGCCCGCGACATAGCGGTTCGGGCCTTCGAGGCTCATCAGTTCGCCGTCGGCGTCCGCGAACGACACGGCGACGGTTTCGTCCTTGACGACGCGACGGGCCTGCGGATCGGTACGCAGATCGAGTTGCTTGAGTTCGAGCATGGCGGGGAAGGGCGGGAAAGCGGGAAAGCCGGGAGCTTATCCCGAATTCGGCGCGCCGTGTGGCGCGCCGGTCGCCGATCGCGACGCGGCGCCGTTCGGCCCGGGCGGGCCGGCACGGCGCCGGTGGGGAGGGCGTCAGGGCTGCGCGGGTGCGCTCGCGGCCGGCGCGGCGGCGGCCTTGCCTTCCTTGCCCTTCGTCTTGCCCTTGCCGCGGTGCTCGCCGCCGTGGTGCAGCCAGCTGCGGAACGTCGTGTCGGCCAGCGCCTTCTGCTCGGCCGGGAAGCTCTCGTAGAGCGGCGCGAACGCGTCGGCGAGCTTCTTCGCGCCGTCGGCGTTCGCCTGCGACAGTTCCGCGTACTGTTTCATGTCGTCGAGCGCGGACACGTCGTGCTTGGCCATCCGCTCGCTGTAGAGGCGGCCCATCGTTGCGCCGTTGTCGCGCATCGTGTCGGCGAACGTCTTCCATTGCGGCTCCTGCGCCGACGTGATCTTCAATTGATCGTGCAGGTACTTGATGCGCTGCTCGATGCGCGCTTCGTGGCGTGCCGCGCGCTGCTCGGCACTCGGGGCCGACGCCGCGGCGGGCGTGGCGGCCGTCGTGGCCGTCGTGGCCGGCGCCTGGGCGCTCGCTTGCGGCTGCGCCGGGGTTTGCGCGAATGCGCTGGCTGCAACGACGAGCGTAGCGAGGGTGAGCGAGATTTTCTTCATGGTGGGCTCTCCGGGGTGGTGTCTGGCGAGCGGGCGCGGCGGCCATTGCCGCCAGCGCGCCGCTCGCGTCGCCCGCTATTAGTAGCACGTTGCATGCAGCGCGGCAGGGAATGCGACACTTGCTTACATCCGATACGAATCGAAATTGAAAGGTTCGCCGCCGGGCGATGCCGGTTGGGTGCGCCGGCGTTCGGCGCTATCATCGCGTCACTTTCCACTCCGCCGGCGCATCGCGTGCCGGCCCAGCGTCATGCGTCCACCCCGCCTCGACCAACTCGACGATCTCGACCGGCAACTCGTCGCGCTGCTGCAAGCCGATGCGCGCGCCAGCGTCGCCGATCTCGCACGCCAGCTCGACGTGGCGCGCACGACGGTCGTCGCACGCATCGCGCGGCTCGAACGCACCAACGTGATCGCCGGATACAGCGTGCGACTCGGGCAGGACGTGCTCGACGCGAGCATCTATGCGTACGTCGGGATCATCCTCACGCCGAAGTTCGGCAAGGACGTCTTGCGCAAGCTCGACCGGATGCCGGAAGTCCAGTTGCTGTGCGCGGTGAGCGGCGAGTACGACTACGTCGCGTGGCTGCGCGCCGACTCGCCGGAGCGGCTCAACGACCTGCTCGACCAGATCGGCACGCTCGAAGGCGTCGAGCGCACGACGACGTCGATCATCCTGTCGCGCAAGATCGATCGCGGGACGATCGGCGGCTGACCTGTTGCGCGCGTCGCCGCGCATGACGGCGCAAGTCCCTGCATCGCGCGGGGCGCGTTGCGTCACGGATGCGCGGCTTGAAGTCGGGTACCTGTCCGCTCGCATGCGTATTGGCCTTTGCTGTACTTCATGATCGGCACGGGCGACCGTGGTCGACCCTTCGCGCATCGCGCGCGTCTCTCCCGAATCTCCGTTCGTATTCCGCTTCGACCGACGTGCCGCATCGGACGCACGGGCCGTTCGTGCGCCCGATGTCACGCGGTGTGTCCGCGTCTTCGTCCTTGCAATATGCAACCGCCAACGTCCGGTTTGCGATCGCGTTGCTACACGATTTTTAGATGATTTGGTCGTTTCGACCAAATATGCCGTCATAACGTCGAAACTATCGGTCGTTTCGCATCATTCTTCGTCTTGGAACTGATTTTGAGCGTCCCTAAACTGTGTTCATGGCTCGACGCCGTACACCAACATCAAACCCATCATCAGGAGATAAGCGCATGAAAATCGCCATCGTCGGCGCAGGTCTGATCGGCCACACCATTGCTCACATGCTGCGCGAAACGGGCGACTACGAAGTCGTCGCGTTCGACCGCGATGCGGATGCGCTCGCGAAGCTGTCGCGCGAAGGCATCGCGACGCAACGGGTCGATTCGGCCGACGCGAATGCGATTCGCGAAGCAGTGAAGGGCTTCGATGCGCTCGTCAACGCGCTGCCTTACTACCTCGCGGTCAACGTGGCCGCCGCCGCGAAGGCTGCCGGCGTTCACTACTTCGACCTGACCGAAGACGTGCGTGCGACCCACGCGATCCGCGAACTGGCCGACGGCTCCGACCGCGCGTTCATGCCGCAGTGCGGCCTCGCGCCGGGCTTCATCGGCATCGCCGCGCACGAGCTCGTGAACGGCTTCAGCGAAGTGCGCGACGTGAAGATGCGCGTCGGCGCGCTGCCCGAGTATCCGACCAACGCGCTGAAGTACAACCTGACGTGGAGCGTCGACGGCCTGATCAACGAGTACTGCCAGCCGTGCGAAGCGATCCGCGACGGCCGCAAGCAGTGGGTGCAGCCGCTCGAAGGCCTCGAGCACTTCTCGCTCGACGGCACCGAATACGAAGCGTTCAACACGTCGGGCGGCCTCGGCACGCTGTGCGAAACGCTGTCGGGCAAGGTCGAGACGCTCGACTACAAGTCGGTGCGCTACCCGGGTCACCGCGAGCTCGTCCAGTTCCTGCTGGAAGACCTGCGCCTGTCGACCGATCGCGACACGCTGAAGTCGATCATGCGCCGCGCGGTGCCGTCGACCAAGCAGGACGTCGTGCTCGTGTTCGTCACGGTGACGGGCGTGAAGGACGGCCAGCTGGTGCAGGACGTGTTCACCCGCAAGATCTTCGCGAAGGACGTGTGCGGGATGCACATGAGCGCGATCCAGATCACGACGGCCGGCGCGATGTGCGCGGTGCTGGATCTGTTCCGCGAAAAGAAGCTGCCGCAGAGCGGTTTCATCCCGCAAGAGAAGGTGTCGCTGAAGGCGTTCCTGTCGAACCGCTTCGGCAAGCTGTACGACGGCGGCACGATGGAGCGCGTGCACGCGGTTGCCTGACCGCGGTTGCCAGACCATTCCGCCAGCCTCTGGCACGAGGGCCGTACGACGCCGGGAGCGCAGCAGCGCTTCCGGCGTTGTTTTTTGCGGGAAGGGAAAGGGTGCCGGGCGGCGCGATCAGGCCGGCAGCGGCGGGACGATCGTCGCCGGTTGCGGCGGCGGCACGATGCGGTACAGCAGTGCGTCGACGTCCGCGTCCGACGGCGCGGTGTTGTCGAACATCACGATGCCGTCGCATTCGTGGCCGGTCGGCACGAAGCGGCGCTGCCGGTATTCGTCCCAGTGCGCGAGCTTGTACGCATCGTTCGGATTGGCGCGCGCGACGATCCGCTGGTGCGCGACGTCTTCCGACGTATGGACCCACACGACCGTCAGCGTGACGTCCGGCGCGATGCCGAGCCACGCGCGATCGAGGATGCGCCGGTCGCGCACTTCACGCGACAGCGGGCCGACGACGAGCGCGCCGATGCCGAGCGAGAGATTTTCGCGCGCCGTGTCGAGCAGCCCCTGGTATTCGGGATCGCGAAGATGTTTCAGATAGAGCGGGCTGTCGCGATCGTTCGGATCGTCCGTGAGCGCGCCCATCGCGGCCGCGCTGTAGCGGCCGTACAGCGTGTCCTTGTCGAGCAGGCAGAACGCCTCGCCGGTCGCGCGCATCAGCGGCCCGATGAGCCGCTTCGCGAGCGTGGTCTTGCCGGTGCCGGCGTGACCGCAGAAGAACACCAGATGCGTCACGAATACCGGCTCCCCGACCGCTGGCCCGACGTATCGCTGCGCTTGTCGTCGCGCGAGAATACTTCCGCTTCCAGCCACATCGCGTTGATGATGCCGAAGCCGAGCGCCACGCCGATGCCGAGTATCCACGAGAAATACCACATAGGTCTGTCTCCTTGACGGTTGGGCCGCGCGGCCGTTGTGCGTCGCGCAACGCAGGCCCGGCGGGCCTGTGGGAGCGCGTCGACGCGCATGCTGCGGCGCACGCAGCCCGATCATGACCAATATCTGCGTGCCGCGCAAGCCGGGCCGTTCGTGCAGCAAACCGGTAAACTGATGCGCAAACCGCAACGTCACGAATACCATGCTGATCAACTGTGCTGCTTACCAGGACGGCCGCAAGCTGGCCGATATCGACATCGACGCCATCAGCGATTACGTGTCGAAGCCCGAATGCTTCGTGTGGGTCGCGCTGAAGGACCCGACGCCCGAGGAAATCGACCTGATGGGCGAGGAGTTCGGCTTGCACGAGCTGGCGCTCGAGGATGCCCGCAAGGGCCATCAGCGGCCGAAGATCGAGGAATACGGCGATTCGCTGTTCGCGGTGCTTCACACGGTCGAACTCGACGAGGACGACGAATTCAAGGTCGGTGAATTGAACGTATTCGTCGGTCCGAATTACGTGCTGTCGATCCGCAACCATACCGAGCACGATTTCCGCGACGTGCGCAAGCGTTGCGAGCGCGAGCCGCACTTGTTGCGGGAGGGTTCGGCGTTCGTGTTCTACGCGTTGATGGACCAGGTCGTCGACCGGTATTTCCCGATCCTCGAAACGCTCGGAGCGGAACTCGAGGAACTCGAGGACCGCATCTTCGCGAAGGCGACGCCGGCGTCGTCGCGCGCGATCATCGAGGATCTCTATTCGCTGAAGCGCCGGCTCGTGCTGCTGTACCAGCACACGGCGCCGCTGATGGAGCCGCTCGCGAAGCTCACCGGCGGGCGCGTGCCGCAGGTCTGCAGCGGGATGGCGGCTTACTTCCGCGACGTGTACGACCATCTGCAGCGGATCGTGAAGACGATCGAAGGGCGTCGCGAGATGGTCGTCACGGCGATCCAGGTCAACCTCGGGATGATTTCGCTCGCGGAGAACGAGGTGACCAAGCGGCTCGGCTCGTTCGCCGCGCTGTTCGCGATACCGACGATGATCGCCGGCATCTACGGGATGAACTTCGCGAACATGCCCGAGCTGCACCTGAAATACGGGTTCTACGGCTGCATCGCGGTGATGGCCATCGCCGACCTCGCGCTGTGGTGGCGTTTCAAACGGGCAGGGTGGCTGTAGTCCGGCTTCAGGCCGGACGCGGCGCGTGCTTGCCGATCACGACGCGCCATGGTCGCACGCGCCACGATTTCACGAGGCCGTTCTGCACGTACGGATCGGCGCGCGCGAACGATTCGGCCGCTTCCGGCGAATCGCCTTCGAACACGAGCACGGCCTGGTCGGCCGGGTCCGCCAGCGCACCGGCGAGCACCAGTTCGCCGCGCTCGGTCGCCGCTTGCGCGAGTGCGAGATGCTGGGCGCGGAACGGTTCGCGCCGCGACAGGTAATCGTCGACGAGTTCGTAGATCAACTGGTAATGCATGATCGCTCCAGGAGTCGGTTTCTGCCGCGGGAGGGTGAGCGGCGGGATCAGTATAGGGCAGTGGGAAAGCCGTGGGCGGCGTGGGTTTGCCGGCGTGATCGCGGGCGTTGCTGCGCTCGTTTTTTGAATGATGTATCCCGGGCGGTATCGTGTTGCTTTCCTGAAATGCAACTAACGGTCTAGTTTTCCCACGTCGACAAATTGCCGGACTCATTCGCGCTTGCCACGCCCACGCCCGATTTGTCTACAGGAAATGAGGGTCTGCCAAGCGTATTCCGGGTCGGGATTTCGCATGCCGGCGAGGGCGGATGAACGGGGCGAAAAAGCGACCAGAGCCGGCTGCCGGGCCGGCTGGACGGGCGCCGTGCGAGGCTGTTTCCATTGGGCCGGAATGCGACCTATGCTGAACGAATCCGGAGCGAACGCCGTTCGCCCGATTCGTCCAGACGAGGTGCGCCATGCCGGTCTCAGCCACCCTGCAGGATTGCCTGCGCCAGAAGTCATCGCGGTACGAAGTCGTGTACCACCCCTATAGCCATACGAGCATGGAGACGGCCGCCGCCGCGCATATTCCCGGCGATCGCCTCGCGAAAACCGTGCTCCTGGAGGACGCCGAAGGCTACGTTGCCGCCGTATTGCCGACGACGCACGCCGTGCGCCTGTCGGATCTCTGGGTGAAGACGGGGCGCCATCTCGTGCTCGCCCGGGAGGTCGAGTTGCGCGAGCTGTTCAAGGATTGCGACATGGGCGCGCTGCCGCCGGTCTGCATGGCGTACGGGATGAAGACGTTTCTCGAGGAACGCCTCGCGCAGCAGCCGGAAGTCTATTTCGAGGCCGGCGACCATGAAGCGCTGATTCACATGATGCAGGACGAATTCCTGATGCTGATGGAGACGGCCGAGCGCGCGCATTTTTCGCACCGAATGCAGGGAATGATGTTGTCCTGATGCAGGCAGGTTGTGGCGGTCGATTCGGGGCGGTCCGGAGATCGCCCGGGATGGTTGCGTGTCCGGGGAAATGGGTGCTGCGGGGGGGCCGGTGAGGTGCGATTCGGGGCTTTGTCTGGCGGCGATGTTAGACGGGTTGCCGAGTAAATTTCGTATTTTACATAATCATAATTATCACAATATTTGGTTGTAGTAGCTAGATTGAAATGTCCGCTTTTGGCTACATAGAAATGTCGTAGTTCGAGGGTTTCGGCGCATGCTGGCGGCGGTTTGAACTGCCGGAGCGCATCGTGGGCCAACCTGGACTGATCACCATGAGCATGCGGGAGCTGGACCGTCTGAAGCCGACCGGCAAGCGCGTGGAGATTCCGATGGTCGTCGTCGTCGAATTCCGCGGGCCGAAGCTCTACAACGAGCACATCTACTGGGACCAGGCGAGCGTGCTCGTGCAGCTCGGGCTGCTCGATCCGCACGGGTTGCCGGTCGGGGGCGTCGACGTCGCGCGCAAGCTGCGCGACGAAACGTTGCCGTCGAATACGCTGATGGTGCGCTGGCGCGAGAGCGAACCGGCGCGATAGCGGCGCCTGTCGGCCACGACGCGCCCTCCTTCGCCGGTGGTGACGCTGCCATCGGCGGTTTTCGTGACCGGCAGCGGCGCGTTTTCGAATCGGCCAGTTTGTAAACTGAATCGATCTATTGTGATAAGAAAAGTTATCCTGATAGCACCATCATATGCTCCAACTACATGTTCCTCGATAAAAGGATCGGCGCGTTAAACCACCGGAAAACCGGTTCCGTCGATGCGTTCCCACCACGCGTCGATATTCGCGCGTAGCGCGTCGACGCGCTCGCGCGAACCCAACGTCGAGCGCCGCTTTGCCGAGCAGCAGACGCAACAGGCAGCCGCCCGCTGACGGGTACCGGCCATCCGCCATCGGCTTACGCGGCAACAGCCGCAGACCTTCGATTCACCTGCCCTGCCGCGAACCGGTCGAAGCGTCCGCCGAACCCGTCCGGCTGCGACCTGGCCACCTACGCCGCCGACGATCCACTTTTCCGAATCAGTACGTCGGGCGTCAACGCGCTGCATTGCCCGACGCCCAGCATCGCCATGTTCCGGTCCACTTCGTCGCGCAGCAGACCGATCGCATGCAGCACACCGGCTTCCCCGGCCACGGCCGCCGCGTAATTGAACGGCCGCCCGACGAACACCATGCTCGCGCCCATCGCAATCGCTTTCAGCACATCCGACCCGCGACGAAACCCGCTGTCGATCATCACCGGATAATCCGCTCCGAGCGCCCGCACCGCGTCGGGCAGGATCCGCATCGGCGACACCGCGCCGTCCAGCTGGCGGCCGCCGTGGTTCGACAGGATGATGCCGTCGGCGCCGATGTCGCGCGCGATCACGGCATCGTCCACGCTGAGAATCCCCTTGATCACCAGCTCGCCCTTCCATTCCTGCCGGATCCGTTTCAGGTGGCCCCAGTCGAGATGGTCGCGCGCGGAGAAATCCCGCAGCACGGTCGACGACAGGATCGGCGCGCCGCGTGTCGCAAACGAGTTTTCGAAATGCGGCATGCCGTGCGCGAGCAGCGTCCGGGCGAAGGTGCCCGCGAGCCAGCGCGGCCGCGTGATGCCGTCCCAGAACAGGCGCGGCCCGGGGCGCAGCGGCGTGGTGAAGCCGGTCCGCACGTTGTTCTCGCGATTGGCGGACACGGGAATGTCGACCGTGATCACCAGCGTGCGGTAGCCGGCGCGCGCGACGCGTTCGAGCAACGCGGCAATACGATCGGCATCGCCGGGCAGGTACGCCTGGAACCAGGTACCCGGCGCGGCGGCCGCCACCTCTTCCAGCGGGATCAGCGACGAGCCGCTCATGATCGAGGCGATGCCCGCGCGCTGCGCGGCCCGCGCCAAGACGATGTCGCCGCGATAGGTCGACAGCGCATGGATACCCATCGGCGCGATGCCGAACGGCGACGCATAGCGCCGTCCGAACAGCTCGACCGTCTGTTGCCGTTGCGAAACGTTGCGCAGCACACGCGTCGCGAATCCGTACTCGTCGAACACGGCGCGGTTGTCGTCGCGCGTGCGGTTGTCCTCCGCCGCGCCGCTGACATAGCCGAAGATCGGGCGCGGCAGCACACGCCGCGCCGCCGCCTCGAAATCGTGGAGGCTCAGCATGTTGCGCAGCACGCGCGGCGGTCGCGTATCGGCCAGCGGACGGCTGGCTGCGGGACGGGATGAGGCGGACGGGGTCATTTCTGCGGCCTGTTGTCGAATCGATGCGGGAATTTTAGGGTCGCGCGAGGCGCTTAAAAAGCGATAATCTTCCAAGGAATTTGTTCGATAAAAGCGAAAGACCATGGCGACTCCGACTCTCAAGCAACTCGACGCGTTTTACTGGGCGGCGACCTGCGCCAACTTCTCGACCGCCGCGCAACGGCTCCATCTGTCGGTGTCGTCGTTGTCCAAGCGCATCAACGAACTCGAACAGGTGGTCGAGCGCACGCTGTTCGACCGCAGCGGCCATCGCGCCGTGCTGACCGACGACGGCGAGGCGTTGCTGCCCGCCGTGGTGCGGGTGCTCGAGTCCGTCGCCGCGTTGCAGGAATCGGTCGCGCGGGACGAAGGGTTGAGCGGCCGGCTGCGCTTCGGCGTCGGCGAGTTGTCGGCGCTGACGTGGCTGCCGCGCTTCGTCGCGGCGGTCCAGAAGCTGCATCCGAAGCTGGCGCTCGAGCCGTATGTCGACGTGGGCGCGGCGCTGGAGGAGAAAGTCGACGCCGGCGAGCTGGATTTCGCGGTGATCGCCGGCCGTTCGTCGCGCGGCAGCGTGATGTCGCAGCCGGTGGCGGAAGCGCGGTTCGCGTGGATGGCGGCCGAGACGCTGGTCGGCAGCGAACGCGATCTGACGCCGGCGCTGATCGCCCGTCATGCGCTGGTACTGCTGCCGTCCGGTTCGGGCGTGACGCGCATTCTCGACGACTGGCTGCTGGCATGCGGGATCAATCATGCGCGCCGGATCGCGTGCAACAACTGGAGCGCGGTGGCCGGGATGTTGAGTGAAGGCGTCGGCATCGGCTTCCTGCCGGTCGACTGGGCGCGTGCGCGCCTGGGCGGCGATCTCGTCGAACTGACGAGCGAGCCGCCGCTGACGCCGCTTCAGTATGCATTCCAGTGGCGTCGCGGCGACGTGCGCGGGTTGATACCGTCGATGCTGTCGCTGGTGCGGCAGTATGCGGATTTCCGCTGATGCGCGATTGGCCGCCGCGCGTCACGTGCGGGCGGCCAGGAACGGGCGCGTGGCCGTCAGGCTTCGTCGATGCGCGAGACGCGCTTCGGGTCGGGCATCCACAGGTAGCAGAGCAACGACACGAGCACGCATCCCGACACGTAGTAGAAGAACCACGCTTCGTGTCCGATGCTCTTCATCCATAGCGCGACATACTCGGCCGTGCCGCCGAACAGCGAGACGGTGATCGCGTAAGGCAGCCCCACGCCCAGCGCACGCACGCCGACCGGGAACAGCTCGGCCTTGGCCACCGCGCTGACCGACGAATACAGGCTGACGATCAGCAGCGCGCCGATGATCAGCGCCAGCGCGCTGCCGGTCGTCTGGACCCCGCGCAGCGCCTGGAAAATCGGCACCGTGCACAGCGTGCCGAGGATGCCGAACGCGATCAGCAGCGGACGACGGCCGATGCGATCGGACAGGCTGCCGAAGATCGGCTGCATCGCGACGAACGCAAGCAGGCTGAGCACGGAGACCATCGACGCGTCGGCCTTGCTCATCCCCGCGCTGTTGACGAGGAACTTCTGCATGTACGTCGTGTACGCATAGAAGGCCACCGTGCCGCCGAGCGTCAGGCCGGCGACGATCAGGCATTCGCGCTTGTGGCGAAACAGGTCGGCGAGCGACGCGTGGCGACGCTTGCTCTGGCGATGCTGCTCGAACGAGGCCGTTTCCTTCATGTTGCTGCGCAGGAAGATCGCGCTGCAGGCGAGCAGCGATCCGAGCAGGAACGGGATGCGCCATCCCCAGCTTTCGAGCTGCGCGGTGGTCAGGAAAAACTGCTGCAGCACCACGAGGACGCCCATCGCGAGCAACTGACCGAGCGACAGCGTCGCGAACAGGAAGCTCGAATAGAAACCGCGGCTGGATGGGGCAGCCATTTCGCTCAGATAGGTCGCCGAACTGGCGTACTCGCCGCCGAGGCTCAGCCCTTGCAGCAGCCGCGCCATGACCAGCAGCACGGGCGCGGCGATGCCGATGGTGTCGTAGCCGGGTGTCAGCCCGATGATCAGCGAGCCGATGCACATGGCCAGCACCGACACGAGCAGCGCGGCCTTGCGCCCCTTGCGATCCGCGTACATGCCGACGAGCCACCCGCCGATCGGACGCATGATGAAACCGACGGCAAAGATGGCCGCCGTGTTCAGCAATTGCACGGTCAGGTTGCCGTTCGGAAAGAACGCCTTCGCGAAGTACAGCGAAAACGCCGAATAGACGTACCAGTCGTAATACTCGATGAGGTTGCCTACCGATCCGCTGAAGATGGACCGCAGGTTCGCGAGGGTTCCGGTCGGCCGGGAATCCGTGGCCGTTGCAAGAGGGCTGGCGCGCGACACGTAATGTCTCCGTTTCGAATGTGCTCGTTGTCCGTGCGAGCGCTGGCCGTGGGTGGGCCGCTCGCGATCGGGTCCGGCAAGGTTAGAAGAGACGGTACGTTGTAGAAAGCGAAATAATGACAAGGAGCCTGTTCGCTTTCTGGAAACGTCGATCGGCGGGCTACCCTGCTCTCCCGCTGCCTTTCCGGAATCGGTCGCCGTTCGTCGATGCCCGGCCATCGATGTCGAATCGCCGGAAAGCCTTGTCCCGCGAGGCGCTACACGATCCGGATACATTGAAATACAAAATATCGCATGCGATTTAATCGAATCCGCTTGACGTGGGTGGCCGTCAGGCGGAAACTGCGTCGCATGCGATCGAATCGCATCTGAGACAAACCAACCGACGGAGCAAATGATGAGCAAGATCGACAAAGTGCTGTACACGGGCAAGACGCATACGACTTCCGGGGGCCGCGACGGCGCCGCGCGCAGTTCCGACGGCCGCCTCGACATCCAGTTGTCGTCGCCGGGCAGCGCCGGCACCGGCACCAACCCAGAGCAACTGTTCGCGGCCGGCTGGTCGGCCTGCTTCATCGGCGCGATGCAGCTTGCGGCGCGCGCCGCGAAGGTGACGCTGCCGGCCGATCTCGCGGTCGACGCCGAAGTGGATCTCGGCACGGCGGGTAACGCGTACTTCCTGCAGGCCCGGCTGAACGTGAGCGTGCCGGGGCTCGAGCGCGACGTCGCGCAACGCATCGTCGACGCTGCGCATCAGACCTGCCCGTATTCGAAGGCGACGCGCGGCAACATCGACGTCGACATCCGGATCGCCTGAGCGTTGCATCGGGCGGCCGAGCGCCGCCCTCCCGAATTCCCGATTCCTTTTCCATCGAGGTGAAAAAAATGAAAGTCCAACTGATCGCTGCCCTTCTCGTCGCTGTTTCGTCTGCCGTTGCCGCTCCGGCGTTTGCCAATGAAGCCACCGTGACGCGTGCGCAGGTACGCGCCGAACTCGCGCAGCTTCAACACGTCGGCTATCCGCTGAACCGCGCGACCGACGCGACCTACCCGAACGATCTGCAAGCCGCGCTGACGCAGATCCGCGCCGACGATGCCGTCGCGGCCAACGCACCGGCGGCCGGCTACGGCGGCAACGGCGACACCGCGACGCAATCCGGCCGCCGGCATGTCGCCAGCGTGGCCGAGCGCTCGGTGTACTTCGGTCACTGAGCGCCCGCCCGGTACGTGAACCTGATTCCCTTTATCGCTGATTCCATTTTGTCGAGGTGCATGATGAAAACCCGCCTGATCGCTGCCCTTCTCGTTGCCGTTTCCGCTTCCGCCGCCGCACCGGCGTTCGCCGACGAAGCCGTCGTGTCCCGCGCCGAGGTACGCGCCGAGCTCGTCCAGTTGGCACAAGCCGGTTATCGGCCGGGCCGCGCGAACGATCCGCACTACCCGGACGATCTGCAGGCCGCGTTGACGCGCATTCACGCGAGTCCCGCGGTGGCGGCCGATACGTCGGCATCCGGCTACGGCAGCGATGCCGCCGCTGTTACGCAGTCGGGCAGCCGGCCGGCGACCCGAATCGCCGAACGCTCGATCTACTTCGGTCATTGAACGAACGCGCGAACGACGCCGATAGTCGGCGTGTGGTGCGCAACTCCCGAATTCCCGAATCCTGTCGAGGTAAATGATGAAGACCCAACTGATTGCCACCGTTCTCGTTGCCGTGTCGGCCGCCGTCGCCGCGCCGGCTTTTGCAAGCGAAAGCACCGTCACGCGTGCGCAGGTGCGTGCGGAACTGGCCGCGCTGCAGCAAGCCGGCTACCAGCCGAATCGTCCCAACGATCCGAACTATCCGGACAATATCCAGGCGGCGCTGAACCGGATTCGCGAC
This sequence comes from Burkholderia sp. EMB26, assembly GCF_024730645.1. Classification (NCBI taxonomy): domain Bacteria; kingdom Pseudomonadati; phylum Pseudomonadota; class Betaproteobacteria; order Burkholderiales; family Burkholderiaceae; genus Burkholderia; species Burkholderia sp. EMB26. Next base: position 1,928,034 of record NZ_CP078070.1, on the reverse strand, counting down.
CACGGTGCCGTCGCGGCCGACACGCAGGCAGCCGGTTACGGCAGCGATGCCGGCGGCGCCACGCAGTCCGGCAGCCGCAACACGGTGCGCACCGCCGAGCGCTCGATCTATTTCGGCCATTGAGCGCGGTACGGCGAATTCACTCGCCGACCTCTGCCATATAAAGCGCATGCGATGTAATCGCGTGCGCTTTTTTATTGGTATTGTCCCGGACCGTATCGCCAGCGCTACCCGTTCGCCCTGTCCGGGATTATTCTGTGCGGCTCCCCATCTTCCACCAAGGAGCCGCCGATGCCGGACGCCATGACCGGAAACGCGACAGCCGATGCGCACGTGCTCGACCGGGTCGTCTGGCATGCGCTCACGGGCAGGCAGCGCCGCTTTGCGCTTGGCGAGGGGCGCGCGCGGCGGTTCCCGACGGCCATCGCGCCGTTTGCCGCGATCGACGACACGAGCCCGGCGTCGTTCGACGCGCTGTGCGAGCTGATCGCCGCACACGGGCCGGCGGCGCTCGTCACGCCGGACGAGATCGAGGCGCCGGCGAGCCTGTCGGCGATCCGGCGCGCGACGTTGCTTCAAATGACCTGGCAAGGAACCTTGGACGCGGCGCACGAAGCGGAACCCGTTCCGCTCGGCGCAGCCGACGTGCCGGACATGCTCGCGCTAGCCGCCGCCGCGCAGCCGGGCCCGTTCGGCCCGCGCACGTTCGAGCTTGGCCACTACATCGGCGTGCGCAGCGAAGGCCGGCTGGCCGCGATGGCCGGCCAGCGGATGCAGGTCGAAGGGTATACCGAGATCAGCGCCGTCTGCGTGGACGCCGCGTTTCGGCGGCAAGGGCTGGCCGCGCGGTTGATCCGGTCGTTGATCGCGACGATCGGCGCGCGTGCGGAGACGCCGTTCCTGCACGTCCTCACGACGAACCAGGTGGCGATCGAGCGCTATCTCGCGCTCGGTTTCGTCGTCCGTCGCGAGATGCACCTGCTGGTGCTGGGCGACGCGCACACGTGACAACGCGGCCGGCGCGATTCCCGCGCCGGCCGTTGGCCGGGCCTGAGTGTTCTTATGCTTCGGTCGACCGGATCAGGTTGCCGCGCAACGTGACGATCGCCTTCTGCACTTTCGCGAATTCGTCCGGCTTCAGCCCGGTGGCTTCGACGAGGTTCATGTCGAGCCCCTTCTCGCGCACGCGGCGGCCGCTTTTCGTCAGGCTGACGAGCACCTGGCGTTCGTCGGACGGATCACGGTGCCGCTCCAGGTAGCCCATTGCCTCGAGCTTCTTCAGGATCGGCGTCAGCGTGTTGGATTCGAGGAACAGCTTCTCGCCGAGCTGGCCGACGGTCTGGTTGTCCTGCTCCCACAGCGCAATGATCGTGATGTACTGCGTATACGTGAGGCCGAGCTCGTCGAGGATCGGCTTGTACGCCTTGCCGAACGCAAGGTTCGCCGAGTAGATCGCAAAGCACAGGAACTCGGACAGCTTCGGCGCGGCGGGCGACGGGGTTTCGGTCGGTTTCATGGACGTCCTCCAGCGACGCGAACGGTCGCAGACAACGCATTATATATCGCATGCGATTTTATCGGAGGCATGATAATCGGTCTCGATCGGCTGACGCGCGCCGCGCTCGCTCAGCCCGGCTCGCGGCGCTTGCCGGTTGGCTGACGGCTGACCGACAGTAACGTGCACTGCACCGGATGCGCGATTTCGGTCGCGAGCCCGCCCGCGGCAAACAGCAGGATCATCAGCCAGCGTTTCATGCGTCCTCCACGACCGAGAGGCTCGCCCCATCGGCGATCGTCGCGTCGAGCGCATAGGGATCGACGCCGTCGAGGCAGCCGAGATTGACGCGCCAGCATGCCGGGTCCTTGCGGGTCTGGTGGAACGGATAGACGCCGCACCGGCTGCAGAAATAGTGACGGGCCGTGTGCGTGTTGAACTGATAGCAGGTCAGCGCGCCCTCGCCTTCGACGATCGTCAGGTTGGCGGCGGCGAACATCGGGCTCATCAGCGCGCCGCGCCGGCGGCACAGGCTGCAGTTGCAGCGGACGGCCGGCGCAATGGCCGCCGTGACTTCGAACTTGACGGCCCCGCAATGGCAGGACCCTTTGAACCAGGTGGCAGACATGACGGGCTCCGAAAGAGGTCATGCCTGCTTTATAGCGAAGCCGCGCGCGGGCGTTGTATCGCACTGTATCCACGCGCGGCGCGGATACAGAACATTGCACATCCGCGGCAGGCGATCAGTCCAGCACGTGCTGCATCCGCTCGATTGCCGCCCGCGTTTCGCGTTCGAGCGCCGCGAACAGCTCGGCCGCCGGCAGCGCGCGGACCAGCGGCGCCGCCTGCCCCGCCCATTGCGCGCCGTAACCGAATTCGCCCTGCGCTTTCGCGGCCGCATGCAGCGCCTTGCCCGCATCGTAGGCGATCGGATACGCAGGCGTGGCCGGGGCGCGCGGGTCGTCGCCGAGCGCGGTCAGCCGGTTCGCGATGCCGCGCGCGACGCGGCCCGAGATCGCGTGCGTGAACGTGGTGCGGTGCGCCGCCTCGCCGAGGATCGCGCGGCGGTAGCCGTCGTCGATCGACGTCTCCGGGCACGCGACGAACGCGGTGCCGAGCTGCGCGGCCTGCGCGCCGAGCGCGAGCGCGGCGGCAATGCCCGCGCCGTCCATGATGCCGCCGGCGGCGATCACCGGCAGCGCGCATTCGCGCACGATCAGGCGCGTCAGCGCGAATGTGCCGAGGCGATCGTCGTGCGCGGTCGAGTCGAACACGCCGCGATGCCCGCCGGCCTCGATGCCCTGCGCGACGATCGCGTCGATGCCGGCGGCGGCAACTTGGCGGGCTTCGTCGAGATTCGTCGCCGTGGCGAACAGCGTGATGCCCGCGCGCTTGAGCGCGGCGATCACGTCAGCGGACGGCAACCCGAAATGGAAGCTGACGACCGCCGGCTTTTCCTCGACGAGCATCGCCTGCATCGCGTGGTCCGCGACGAAGCTCGTGTAGATCTCCGACAGCGATGCAGGCGGCGTCGCGCCATACGCGCGGAACGCGGGGGCGAGCCAGTCGAGCCACGCGCGCTCGACGGCCGCGTCGGCTTGCGCCGGACGGTGGCAGAACACGTTGATGTTGAACGGCCGGTCGGTGAGCGCGCGCGTGTCGCGGATCATCTTGCGTGCGCCGTCGGAATCGGTTGCGCCGACGCCGAGCGAGCCGAGCCCGCCCGCGTTCGAGACGGCGGCGGCCAGCGCCGGCGTGCTGACGCCGGCCATCGGCGCCTGCACGATCGGCGCGCGGATGCCGAGCGTGCGCAACAGGGTTGCCCGGCGGTCGGTCGGTTGATGCATGGTGCTGGTCTCCTGGTGGCAGCCGATATGCCGGCCGCACGTATCGCATTGCCGGTTTCATCCCTAGAATAGCGGACGGCGAAACCGCGTCCAAGGCCGTCACCGTGCAGCGTTCGTCGAACGCTTCACCCGACATTCATGCGGTTTGGCCGAATAACGAACAACACCATTACACCATCCATGAAAAGAAGAACATTTCTCGCGCTGCCCGCCGTGGCGGCGTCCGGCATGCTGGCCGGCTGTTCCAGCGCCGACCTGGGGCCCGTCACCCATCGCCTGATGAAGGACCCTGAATACCGGGAAACGCTCTCGGCGTTCCTGATCAGCGCGGACGGGAAAAAGCTCGTCGTGATCGGCAAGCAGTATCACTACATTTTCGATGTGCCGCCGGCCCTCGCCATCAACCTCACGGCACCCTACCGTCCCAAGTTGTATACCGACTTCGACGATTTCGAGACGCACGGCGATACGATCTCCGGGCGTTACGTGCTGCGGCTTGCGCGCGAGGATGCGCCTCCCGGCTCCGAGCTTCGCGAGCGTGCGCTCGCGGACGGTTTCAAGGACCAGCGCCACCAGCTGACGGAGAGCGGTACGATCAGCGGCAAGCGCTACCAGCCGAACGACGTCACGCCGTCGTCGCTCCCGCAGGCGTTCAATCACGAGTATGACGTCAAGGTCATCGAGCGGCCATCGGTACTCGGCAAGGGCGCCAAGCTCGCCCTGTCGCCGATCACGATGGCGGCGGACGGCGCGCTGGGCCTGCTTGGCCTCGCACTGTTCCCGATTGCGTTGACGGCCTTCATCGTCATCGCGAGCTGAGGGGAATCCACGATGACATCCCCTGCACGACAACTGCTCCGGATCGGCTGCGCGGCCGCTTGCCTGGCATTCGCGCAACACGCCGTGGCCGACGACGACTGGGACGCCGCCCGCCAGGTGCGCACTTCCTGGGTATTCGCGTCGATGAAGGAAAGCGACGTGCGGCCGACGCTCGATCGCGCGCTGAAGGACCAGCTGCGCTGGGCCCGTCTGCCCGGCAACGCGCCCGATGACGGCGCGTTCCGCTGCACGAAGCTCGCGGTGCCGCCGCCGTCGGCCGCTGCGCAGGCGGCGTTCGACGCGGCGCCGTCGTCGCGCGGTCGCGATGCCGACAAAGCGTACGCGAAAGCCGCGTCGCTCGGCGCGTGGCGCGCGGCGGCGCGACTCGTCAACAGTTCGCTAGAGGACGAGGATTGGGAAGGCGCGCAGCCGGCGGTCGCGTGGCTGCTCGCGCATCATGTACCGGCCGGATACAACAAGCTCGCGGACGTGATGCAGGCGATGTCGGGCTACGACGGCGAAACGCCCGGCGAACGCGTGAGAGGGATGATCGCGTCGTTGCGCTGGCGCGCGGCGCGTGAAGGCGATCCGGTCGCGCAGATGGAGATGGCCGATCTGTTCGAGAAGCTCGGCGACAGCGAGCGCGTGGCCGCGCTGCGCGCGTGCGCGACGCAGCAGAATCCGGAACTGAAATGAGGTGCGCCGCCGGTACGCCGCGGTGACAGGCGGCGTACCGGCGTGCACGACGACATCGCCCGTCAGACTTCGTAGCGTACCGCATGCGCTTCGGTCGGCAGCGGCAGATCCCAGCGCAGCAGCATCGCCTCGAGCGCCCGGTTCGTCAGCGACGTGTCGCGCCGCGCATTGCGGCGCAACAGTTCCGCGCGCGGCCGTTCGAGGTACACGAGCGTCACGTCGGCGCCGTACGCATACAGCAGGTCGAGCGTCTTCTTGCGCATCAGCGGCGACAGGTTCGTCGCATTCCACACGAACGGCCGCCGGTCGCGCAACATCGCCTTCGCGGCATCGACCGCATGGTGCGCGACCGCGCCCTCGTTGCGACCGTGACGCAGCCCCAACGCATCGCGCGCATCGTCGAACGACACGACCGGCAGATCCGGATGATGCCGCGCGACCCACGTGTTCTTGCCCGATGCCGGCAGGCCCGCCATCACGACGACCGGCGAGCCCGGCGTGCGAAACAGCGGATAGTCGGGATGCACGTCCGCGCCGCGGAAGTAGCTGAGTGCGGTATGCGCGTCGGCGAATGCACGCGGCTGGCCGTAACAGCCGTCCTCCCGCGCCAGTTCGCGCCACAGCTCGATATTGTCGAGCACACGCTGCGTGTCGTTGCAGATGCGCCCGCGAATGTCGGCTTCGGCGAGCAGGCACAACAGCGGCAGGCTGACCTGCCACGACAGCTCGCGCGCGATGAACTCGGGCGTGCCGCGGCGCGAGCCGCTCATCGCGAAGAACGGCACCTGGTGCACGGCGATCATCCGGCAGATGGCCTCGCGCACCGCGAACGGCACGCCGGCATCCCACAGCGCGATACGCGCGTCGATCGCCCCTTTGCGCGAGTGGCCGGGATGACCGATCGCACCGGTGACGGGATCGACGGCCGTCGTGCTCGACTTGGCGATGTCGTGCAGCAGCGCGGCCAGGAACACGATTTCCTGATCGGCGCGCGACGCCGTCCGATAACCGGGCAGCGCGAGCAATGCATCGATCACCATCATCGTATGCGTCCACACGTCGCCTTCGCCGTGATGCGCGGGCTCCTGCGGGGTGGTTTTCGCGTGTTCCAGCGCGGGGAACGCCGCGAGGCATGCGCGATAGTCCGGCTGCTGGCCGGGCGCAGGCACGAGCGCCTGCAGATGTTCGTACTTCATGATCGAGACTCCTGTCGAAGCGGCAGGCGGCCGCTTCGCATTCATTGGTTCGGATGCGCTGCCGGGCTCGGCCCCCACGTCACCGTCGGACGCGGTGCATACAGGTCGACACCCGGCGCGAGCAGGTTCGGGATGAACGGCTGCTCCGAGTGATGGCGCGCGGAATCGAGAATCGCCTGCACGAAATCGTGGCGCACCCACTTCAGGCGCGCGGTCGTCGTGTCGTCGGTCTCGATCTTCACGTAGAGCCCTTCGGACTGCTCCGACTTGTCGCACTGCTGCCACGCGCGCGCGAGGTCGAGCCCCTGCCGTCGCACGGTGTGCTCGAACGCGCGACGCCAGTCCGGCGTTTTTGCGAGCGACGGGCCGAGCAGCGCCTTGAGGTCCGCGAGCCGCGCCGGCGCCACGCCCTCGTACAGCACGGGCACCGACAGTACGGGGCCGTCGGCGAGCAGCGCGCGCCGCGCAGGCGTCGACAGGAAGCGGCCGGTCGCACGGTCGAACACGTCGAATTCGAAAAAATGATGCGGCAACGCGTCGTAGAACACCGCGTGCTTCTTGCTCATCGTCTCGCCGTACATCACGTAGCGATCGCCGAGGCGCTCGAGCAGCCAGCCGGCATGGGCCGCCGCCCACGTCTTCACGAAGCCGAACTGCCGCTCGCGGCCGCCGCCGGCCAGATAGTGGCCGCGCGACTGCAACAGCAGTTCGCCTGCCGGACTGAAGCTGATGCCCGTGTTCGCACCGTCGAGCTTTTCCTCGACGACGAGGTGCGCGCCCGCGAGGGTGCGATAGGGAACGTGGTCGTGACCTTCGTCGCCGTCCTGCAGGCGCGAACCTTCAAGGTGCGGCGTGCGCGGGTAGCGTGCAAGGTCGAGCGATTGCGCGTAGGCGCGAAAATCCAGCGTCATGGTCTTTCTCCGGAAACAGGGAAAAAGCCGACGACGTGAACGAACGGACAGGAGTGCGTTGCGGTGTCAGTGCGAGTCCGGCAGCGGCCCTGCGATCACCGTTCCGGCGCGATGGCGCGAGCGGAACCGGGCAGGACGACGCGGCCGGGATGGCAGTCGTCGGCGTATCAGGCGAAGGGACGAATGATTGCGGGCACTTGGATCACCGATTCGATGAGGGTTCAGGGATGAAGCAGGCGGATGCTACGAAACGATTCCGGCGGTGTCAAGCACGACCGGACGAGTTCGTTACGGCCTTTCGAACGCGTTGAGCGCCTGCTGCGACGCGCCGTACGCGTGATTGACGCATGAATGATCCGGAATCCTATGTGTATGTTTTTCGCCACATCGGGTGCCGAAGCGATCGCCGGCATCGTGCCGTTCGCTTGCTGCGTCGGTTGCGTGGCCGTCGGCGGCGGTTGCGCCGGCGGCCACGCAACCGACGTCATGGTTTTCCCGGCCCGCAGGATGGCGCGGGGGGCCCATCGTTTTCGATACGCCCCCGCCCGCTACGCAGGCTGCAACGGCCTGCCGGGTGAATACGGGCTGCCGCGGGCGCCCGACCCTTTCTGCTCAGGAAAGGACGCTTGAAACATCCGCAATTATCACGTGCCGCCGATTTGCCCACCATGTGTCGGACGATCGGCGCAGCCGGCATGACCGGCGCTTGCACGAGTCCGGCGATGCCTGCCGTCGCGTCGCGCGGCCGGCGCGTGACGCCGGTCGCGAACGGCCGGGCCCCGCGCTCCGGCATATCGATAATCAGGAGACACGATGAACAGCCAATCCCTCGACCTCGGCGGCCATGCCGGCGGACCTGAATCCGCGCGGCCGCCGGCCGCTTCAGCAGGCGCCGGCGCCGATGCAGCGGCCCTTCCCGGCCGCCGCGTCACGCTCGGCGATTTCATGGACGATCTGCCGGTCGGTGCGCTGCACCGGTTCGTCGTCTGGGTGATCGGCATCGGGCTGTTCTTCGACATGTACGAGATCTTTCTCGTCAGTACGATCGGCTCCGCGTTGCAGCATGAATACGGGCTGAGCCGGCAAAGCGCCGATTTCAAGCTATTGCTGGCGTCCGCGTTCATCGGCATGTTCGTCGGCGCGATGTGCCTCGGCAGCCTGGCCGACCGTATCGGCCGGCGCAAGGCGTTCCTGCTCACGCTCGGGTGGTACAGCGCGTTCTCGCTGGTCGGTGCGTTTTCGGTGAACGCCGACATGCTCGTGGCATGCCGGTTCCTGACGGGCATCGGCGTCGGCGCGATCTATCCGGTCGCCGACAGCTTCCTGTCCGAAATCCTGCCGAAGGACAAGCGCGGGCGGCTCGCGGCGTGGGCCTACACGACTTCGTATGTCGCGGTGCCGCTCGTCGGCTTTCTCGCGCTGTGGCTGAACCCGCTGCAGGTGGCCGGCGTCGCCGGCTGGCGCATCATCCTCGCGATCGGCAGCCTCGGCGCCGTGTACGTGCTGTGCGTCCAGCACCGGCTGCCGGAAAGCCCGCGCTGGCTGCTCGCGCAAGGCCGCACGGCCGACGCGCACGCGGCGCTGCGGCGTTTCGCGGATAGCGCCGGCGTGCGCGTGCCCGAACACTTCGCGGCACCGGTCGAGCCGCAGCGGCCGCTCGGGCTCGGCGAGCGCATCGCGCTGCTGCGCCGCCAACCGTACGGCGCGCGCTACGTGATGCTGGCGATCTTTCACCTGCTCCAGGGCTTCGGCTATTACGGATTCGGTACGCTGGCCGGCACGGTCGTGAAAAGCCGCGGTTTCGACGTGACGGACAGCACGCTGTTCATCGCGCTGTCGTTCATCGGTTACCCGATCGGTTCGCTGCTGTCGATTCCGCTGCTCAACTGGATCGAGCGCCGCACGCTCGTGATCGTGTCGATCCTGTCGATCGCGGTGTTCGGGCTGTGCTTCGCGTATTCGGGCAATACCGTGCTGATCGTCGGCTTCGGATTCCTGACGACGTGCGCGTCGAACGTGTTCAGCAACGCGTATCACGTGTACCAGGCCGAGATCTTCCCGGCGCGCGTGCGCTCGACGGCGATCGGCAGTACCTATGCGCTGTCGCGCATCGTCAGCGGCGCGCTGCCGTTCGTGCTGCTGCCGGTGCTCGGCCACTACGGCGCGGGCGCGATGTTCGGCGTGATCTCGGTCGCGCTCGGCATCGTCGCCGTCACGCTGCGCGTGCTCGGACCGCTGACCACGCGGCGCAGCCAGGACGACATCAATCCGGTTTGACGCGGCGACCGGCACGGGGGCGCTCGAAGGCGTGCCCCCGTGCGTCGCCGTTTCATGCATTCACCGCGCCGACATGAAATCGAACAGCTTCGCGACGTCGGTCGTCAGCACGGTGCCGGCTTTCACGCCGACCCACAGCGTGCGCGTCGCCCACGCGTCGTCGAGCTTCACGACACCGAGCCGCGCCGCGCGTTCGCCGGTCACCGCATCGCGCGGCAACACGCCGATGCCGAGCCCCGCCTCGATCATCCGGCTCACGCCGTCGAAATTCGATACCTGGATCCGCAACTTCAGCGAGCGCTCGGCCGCGAACGCGGCGTCGGTCATGCGCGCGAGCAGCGAGCTGCCGTCGCTCAAGCCCACGTAGTCCTCGTCGAGCGTATCCGCGAAGCGGATGCCGTCGCGCGCGGCAAACCGGTGCGTGCGCGGCACGAGCAGCACGAGCTCGTCGCGCCGGTAGAGCCGCCGTTCGATGCCGGGCGCCGGCACGTTGTCCGCGAATACGCCGAGATCGGCCTTGCCCGACGCGAGCGCGTCGACGATCTCGTGGCTCAGCCGCTCCTCGAGGCTGACCTTGATGCCGGGGTTGTCGGTGAGGAACGCGGCGAGATCGGCGGGCAGGAACTGGACGATCGCGGACGTGTTGGTCCAGACGTGGATATGGCCGCGCACGCCGGCGACGTAGTCGCTCATCTCGTGCGCCATCCGGTTGACCTGCTCGATCACCTTCGCCGCATGATCGAGCAGTGCCCTGCCCGCGGGCGTCAGCTCGACGCCGCGCGCATGCCGGACGAACAGCGCGCTGCCGGTCACGCTTTCGAGTTCGGCGATGCGCTTGCTGACCGCGGACAGCGTGAGCTGGCCGTGTTCGGCCGCCTTCGTCAGGCTGCCGTGCTCGGCGACGAGCGCGAACACGCGCAGCGACTGCAGATCGAAATGAAGCGGGTTCACCATGTCGTGGAATCCTGGAAGGCCGTGCGCGGGACGCCGTCATCGCGCCGGCCTGACGCCGATCATACGCCCGGCCGTGCGCGTGCGATACGGCGCGGCTAACGCGGCGCGATGGCGTGCAATGCGGCGAGCATCGCGCCGTCGGGTGTCGCGAGATCGTCGAGCACCGCGAAGTGCTGCATGCCGGGCAGCCACGTGCGGGCGATCCGCTCGCCGGCGGCTTCGCACGCCGTCGCGTATTCGTCTGCCTGCCGGACGAGTTCGGGCAGTTCGGCCTCGCCGACCGCCACGACGGTCGGGGCGCCGGGCCCGATGTGATGCAGCGGACTGTATGCGTCGACTTCGTGCGCGGTGAGTTGCAGCTTGTCGTTCAGGCAGCACAGTGCGATCGGTTCGAGATCGACGAGCGGGCTGATCGCAAGCGCCGACGCCACGGCCGGGTGCGCGCGATGCATCGCCGTCAGATGGCCGCCCGCCGAATGGCCGCTCAGATGGATCGGTCGCCCCGCGATGCCGAGGCCGTCGCGGTCGGCCGCGAGATGGTCGAGCAGCGCGCCGATCTCGCCGACGATATCGGTCATCGTCGCGACCGGCGCGAGCGTGTATTCGGCGAGCACGACGTCGTAGCCGCGCGCGAGCGGCCCGCTCGCCGCATACGCGAAATCCTCTTTCGTGCAGTGCTGCCAGTAGCCGCCGTGGATGAACACGAACAGCGGCGCGTCGGGCTGCCCGCACGGCAGCCAGTCGAAACGCTGCGCGGGTTGCGCGCCGTAACGCAGGTCGCGGCGGCCGGGCGTCGCTGCGTACAGCGCCGCACTGCGCGCCTGGCATGACGCGAGCAATGCGGGGAAATCGGGAACGGCCTTCGTGTTCAGGTACGCGGCGTCGAGCGCCGCGCGGTCCATACCGCGATAGAGGATCGTCATTCGGGAAGCGCCTGGATCGGGTTGCGGAAGCGCGCGGCACGGTCGTCCCGAGCGCGCGGCGAAGGCGGCGGCCTAGCCGACGCCGTTGCACCATTATCCGCAGCGCGGCCGCGCGCGGCTATCCGGAATCGGCGGGCGCGGCGCGTGCCTGTCCGCTTTCGGCGAACGAATATGGCGGCGTGCGCGCAACCGCATCCGACGGGTCAGATCGGCTCGGAGATTTCGATCAGGTTCAGGTCGGGATCGCGCACGTAGATCGAACGGATCTTCTGCGTCGCGCCCGTGCGTTCGACGGGCCCTTCGACGATCGGCCAGTCGACGCGCCGCAGGTGCGCGATCACGTCGTCGAGCGGCACCGACGCGATGAAGCACAGATCGAGCGCGCCGGGCACCGGCACATGCGCTTTCGGCTCGAACTCCGCGCCGCGCACGTGCAGGTTGATCTTCTGGTTGCCGAACCGGAACGCGAGCCGGCCCGCGCCGAAGGTTTCGAGCTGCATCTGCAGCACCTCGGTGTAGAAATGCCGGGTCCGTTCCGGATCGACGCAGGTCAGCACGAGATGATCGAGGTGGTCAATCAGCGCCATGGAATTCGCTCCTGTTCCTGTGGTGGTTCACGATTCACGAGAAAGCGCGTTGCGCGGGCATGTCGCCGGCGTCGGCGCACGGCGGCGGATGAAGGTCCGAGCGGCGGCCGGCCTTCAGGATCTGGCTCGGCACGTCGTGCCCGATCAGCGCGGGCAGCCGTGCCGACGCGGCGAGCACGGCCGCGAGGTCGATGCCCGTATCGTAGCCGTCGAGCTCGAGCATGTGCACCAGTTCCTCGGTGCACGCGTTGCCGGTCGCACCCGGCGCGTACGGGCAGCCGCCGAGCCCGCCGAGCGACGCGTCGAAGCGGTCGATGCCGGCGTCGAGCGCCGCCAGCGTGTTCGCGAGCGCCATCCCGCGCGTGTTGTGGAAGTGCAGCGTGAGCTGCAGCGCGCGGAAGCGCTCGCGTGCGCGGCGGGACAAATCGCGCACCTGCGACGGGAACGCCATGCCGGTCGTGTCGCACAGCGTGAAGCCGTGCACGCCGAGCTCCGCGAAGCGCTGCATCCACGCGAGCACCGTTTCGGCCGGCACGTCGCCTTCCATCGGGCAGCCCATCGCGGTCGACAGCGACACGTTGATCGCGACACCCGTGCCGCGCACGGCGTCGATCACGTCGCGCAATTGCGCGAACGACTGCTCGCGCGTCATCCGCAGGTTCGCGCGGTTGTGGCTCTCGCTCATCGACATCACGAGGTTCACCTCGTCGACACCGCACGACAGCGCGCGCTCGGCGCCGCGCACGTTCGGCACGAGCACCGTATAGACGACGCCCGGTGCGCGCGCGATGCCATGCATCACGGCTTCCGCGTCGCGCAGCGCGGGAATCGCCTTCTGCGACGTGAACGACGTGACCTCGATCTTCGCGTAGCCGCATGCGCTCAGCGCGTCGACGAGCGCGATCTTGTCGTCGGTGTCGACGAATGCCGCTTCGTTCTGGAAACCGTCGCGGGTCGCGACTTCGTGGAGATGGAGTCGGTGCGGATGCAGGTTCATGTCTTCGTTCCGGTGGCCGTTTCAGATCACGCCGCGCGTGCGCCAGTCGTCGCGCGTCGCCGCGTCGATGCCGAGCGATTCGAGTACCGCGTCGGTATCCGCGCCGAGCGCGGGCGCCGGCCGCTCGATGCGTCCGGGCGTCGCGTCGAGTTTCGGCACGATGCCCGGCACCAGCACCGGCGTGCCGTCGGGCAGCGCGGCGTCGACGATCATGTCGCGCGCACGGTAGTGCGGATCGGCCGCGATGTCGGCCACGTCGTAGATGCGTCCGGACGGAATGCGCGCGTCGCTCAGCGCGGCGAGCACGTCGTCGAGGTCGTGGCGGGCGCTCCACTCGCCGATCGCCGCATCGATGCGCGCCACCTGCGCGACGCGTCCGTCGTTGTGCGCGAGCGCCGGATCGTGGCCGAGATCGGGGCGGCCGATCAGCTCCATCAGGCGCCGGAAGATGCTGTCGCCGTTGCCGGCGATCAGCGCGTACTTGCCATCGCGGCAACGGTACGCGTTGGTCGGCGCGATGCCCGGCAGGCTGCTGCCGGCCGGCTCGCGCACCGCGCCGAACGCCGCATATTCGGGCAGCAGGCTTTCCATCAGGTTGAACACCGATTCGTACAGCGCGACGTCGACGACCTGCCCCTTGCCGCCCTGCTGCTCGCGATGGCGCAACGCGAGCAGCACGCCGATCACGCCGTGCAGTGCCGACAGCGAATCGCCGAGCGAGATGCCGACGCGCACCGGCGTGCGGCCCGGTTCGCCGGTCAGGTGGCGCAGCCCGCCCATCGCCTCGGCGATCACGCCGAAGCCGGGGCGGTCGCGATACGGGCCCGTCTGCCCGAAGCCCGACACGCGCAGCATCACGAGCCCCGGGTTGATCGCGGACAGCGCGTCCCAGCCGAGCCCCCAGCCTTCGAGCGTGCCGGGCCGGAAGTTTTCGATCAGCACGTCGGTGTCGGCGACGAGGCGGCGCACGACGTCCTGCCCTTCGGGCGTGCGCAGGTCGAGCGTGAGCGAGGTTTTGTTGCGCGACTGCGCGGCCCACCAGACCGACGTGCCGTCGTGCAGCAGCCGCCATTTGCGCAGCGGATCGCCGACGCCGGGCGGCTCGACCTTGATGACGTCCGCGCCGAATTCGGCGAGCATCCGGCCCGCGAACGGCCCGGCGATCAGTTGGCCAAGCTCCAGCACGCGGATGCCGTCCAGGGGGCGTGTCATGACTGTCTCCGATGAAATCGTGTTGTCGATGACGGCGATCATGACCGCGTTCGCGCCCGGCGAAAATCGATCGATGGTCAACCCGCCTTTCCGAAACGGAAAGGTGCGCGTTGGCGCGAGCACGGCGGCGGCCATGTGCGAGGCGTCAGCCTTTCCTGGCGGGAAAGCGCGCTCGCGCAACGGTCAAACGACGGCGCGCGCGCCGCCGGCACAATCGGTGCCGTTCCGCGCCACCGGCGCCTGCCAGCGAGACCCGCCATGTTTTCCGTTTCCTCTCCCGCGAAGATCGTGTTCCTCGACCGCGCGACGCTGTCGCCGCAGACGGTGCTGAAGCCGTTTCCGTTTCCGCACGCACGGCAGACGTTCGACCGGACGGCCGCGCACGAAGTCGCGGCGCGCATCCGCGACGCGGACATCGTCGTGACCAACAAGGTACGGCTCGACGCGACGGCCCTCGCCGGCGCGCGGCAGTTGCGGATGATCGCGATCGCGGCGACCGGCACCGACATCGTCGATCTCGATACGTGTGCGTCGCGCGGGATCGTCGTGAGCCATATTCGCGGCTATGCGGTGCGCACGGTGCCCGAGCACACGTTCGCGCTGATCTTCGCGCTGCGCCGCAGCCTCGTCGCTTACCGCGACGCGGTGCGCGCCGGGCGCTGGCTCGACAGCGGACAGTTCTGCTTCTTCGATCATCCGATTCGCGACCTGGCCGGGTCGACGCTCGGGATCGTCGGCGACGGCGTACTCGGGCGAGCGGTGGCCGCCATCGCGCGTGCGCTCGACATGCGGGTGCTGTTCGCGGCGCACGGCGACGCAGCGGGTGACGGTCACGTACCGCTCGACACGCTGCTGCGCGACAGCGACGTGATCACGCTGCACTGCCCGCTCACGCCCGCGACGCGGCACCTGATCGACGCGCACGCATTCGCGCGGATGGCGCGCCGGCCGCTGCTGATCAATACCGCGCGCGGCGGGCTCGTGGACGAAAGCGCGCTCGTCGATGCATTGCAGTCGGGGCAGATCGCGGGCGCGGGGTTCGACGTCGTCACGCAGGAGCCGCTGCAGGCCGCGCATCCGTTTCACGCGATCCTGTCGCATCCGGCGTTCATCCTGACGCCGCACGTCGCGTGGGCGAGCGACGAGGCGATGCAGGCGCTGGCCGATCAGCTGGTCGACAACGTCGCCGCGTTCGTCGACGGCGAGCCGCGGCACGTCGTGTGACACGTACAAACGGAACGGCCCCGCTCGATGAACTGACCCCACGAAGTTGGACGGTTAAAAGCTAAGCGGCCAAGGGCTGAGTCCTGTATTGCACGGGACTCAGCCCATTTAATTTCAGCTTGATGCGTTCGTGGTTGTAGTAGTGGATGTAACGGCTCAACGCATCTCGCAACTGCTCCACGCTCGCAAAGCGCGTCAGCCGATAGCACTCGGATTTCAGCGTGCCGAAGAAGCTCTCCATGGCTGCGTTATCAAGGCAGTTGCCTCTGCGCGACATGCTCTGGGTGAGCGCATGCTGCTTCAACAGCCGACGGTAGGCGGGCATCTGATACTGCCAGCCTTGATCCGAATGCAGTAACGGCCGTCCTTCATCATCGAGCTTGGCCAACGCCTTCTTCAACATGCAGCTGACCAACTCGAAGCTCGGGCGCTCATCCATTTGGTAAGCGACGATCTCCCCGTTGTACAAGTCCATCACCGGCGATAGATAGAGCTTTTGGCCCTCTACATTGAATTCGGTCACGTCGGTCACCCACTTCTGATTCGGGCGTTCAGCATCAAACTGACGCCGCAGTAGATTCGGGGCAACGCGGCCGACTTCGCCTCGCCAGGAACGATATCTCTTCGGGCGCACCAGAGATTTCAACTGCAGCTGTCCCATCAACCGTTGCACGGTCTTGTGGTTGATCGCATCTCCGGTCTGCCGGATCGCCGCCGTGATTCGCCGATAGCCGTAACGGCCCTTGTGGTGGTCGTATACAGTCTGGATCTTCGCTTTGAGATCCGCATACCGATCGCCGGCAGCCAATGCCTTGAGCTGGTAATAGAACGTGCTGCGCGCCAGGCCTGCCGCCTTCAGGAGCGCAGCTACCGGATGACACTGCCTGAGCTCACGCACTATTTGCGCTTTTTCCTGGGCGCTGCCTGCTTCTTGGATTGCAGCAGCGCATCGAGCTTTTTTAGGTATGCCACCTCCGCGCGCAAATACACGATTTCCTTGAGCAGTTCCTCGCGGCTCGGCTCTTTCTGCACGGTATCGTCGAGGGATTTCGGTGGTGGTGAGGTGGTCATTTTCGGGGGGCGCCCTCGGCGACGAGGCGCCAACGCATCTATACCGCCCTCATGATACAGACGCTCCCAGATCGGGATGCTTCGTTCATTGCGGATGCCGAATAGCGCTGCCACCTGCGCATACGACAGCTCATCGCGCCGCATCCGCTGAAGGACTGACAACTTGAATCGCGCGTCGTAGTGGCTGTGCTTCTTGCGCAGCCCCTGTTCACCATGCTCGCGATAGCTCGCCACCCAACGTCGCACCATCGTCCTGCCCACTCCGTAACGGTGAGCAAGTGTCTTGGTGCCGGCCTCTCCAGCCAGGTACGCCTGAACCACTCGACGCCGAAAACGTTCGTCGTACTTCGTCATGAAAAACACCCCAAAGGTTGGATCTAGTCCAACTTTTGGGGTGCAGTTCACGATTGCTCGAAGCGGGGCCGACAGGATGCAGGGGTGCTCACGCCAGCGACCCGGCACGTAACGGGTTCGTGCATTCGCGCTGTCTTGCTGCGGGTTTCCGAATACGTGACCAGACGACTTCAGGGTATTCAGACCGGCAGTGATGTCGCGCAGGTCCGAAAAGCGGAAAGCAGGCTCAGTAAGCGGACATCTCGACGCAAGGATCGACCTTGGACGGCGAGCAGATGACCGAGTACTTCGCGCTCTCGCGCATCAGCGCTTCGCCTTCGTGCAGCGCGATCTTGATCTCGGGGTGACGCTCGTACGCAAGGAAGGCCGAGCACACGACGGCGGACATCACGACGAGGGAAAACACAAATTTTTCAAGGGTTTGTAAACGTTCAGGCATGATGTGGACCTTTCTCTCAGCCCGTAATTATACCTTGAGATAAGGGTTTTCCCTATAACCCTGCCCGCATACCGAGGATGCGTTCAAACGAGATGGAACCGAAGATTGCGCCCTTTTTTCAGGACATGCGGCCGGGGCGGCCGGCAAGGCCGAGGCGGGCTGCTCGAGGACGAGAAAGCGGCTTGCCGCCGATGCGTTACCGGCCCGCTGCGTCACGTCACTCCGACGCCGACGCCGACGCACCGCTCGCCGCGTTGCCGGGCCACGCCTTGCCGATATGGTCGATCAGCGACTTCGCGGTACCCGTCACGAGCGCCGCGTCGACGCCCGACGTCTGCCACGAACCGTCGGCCGCCTTCACGAAGGTCAGGTTCGCGCGCGACGGCGAGTAATCGGCGTTGCGCCACGTGACCACGACGTCGCACGAATACGTGCGATCGCCGAGCTTCTTGCAGTCGCCGTCGGGTTTCGCCGACACGACGTCGGCCGATACGGGCAGCGGCTGGCCGAACAGCGCGTTCAGGCCGCCGTGGTTTTCCGCTTCGAGCGCGCGGCGCACGGCGGCGTCGACGTCGCTCGATCCGGGGCCGTCGTGAAGCAGGTTGCAGGCGGCCAGCAGCGTCGAGGCGCCGGCGAGTGTCAGCAGCGTATGAAACTTCATGGATATCCGTCGATCGGGTGAACGCCGCGTAGTCTGCAACGTCCCCGGGTCGTGCGCGGTATCCATTTGTAACCAATTGCACGCTGTCCGGCGGCCCGGCGCGATCGTGCGACGTCCTCGCCTACTGCCGCTCCTGCTTCACGCGGCTCACGAGTTGCGTCGGACTGACGAACTGCAGCGCGATCACGACCCATACGAGCGTGATGGCCATGTAGATCATCGCCATCGCGTCGATCGACTGCGGCGCGCGCACGCCGGTCGAGAACACCGCGTAATACAGCGCGACGACGAGCGTCTGCGTGCTCGGGCCCGCGGTGAAGAACGTCAGCTCGAACATCCCGATCGTGCGCACCAGCACGAGCAGCCCGGCCGCGAGCATGCCGGGCACCAGCAGCGGCAGCAGCACGTAGCGGAAATAGCGCCACGTGTTCGCGCCGAAGATGCGCGCGGCGGCTTCGAGGTTCGGATCGATCTGCTCGATGAACGGCGTCATCACGAGGATCACGAACGGCAGCGCCGGCACCAGGTTCGCGAGGATCACGCCCGGCAGCGTGCCCGCGAGTCCGATCTTGTACATCACGGTCGCCATCGGAATCCCGTACGTGACGGGCGGCACCATCAGCGGCAGCAGGAACACCAGCAGCGCGAAGCGCTTGCCGCGGAACTGCACGCGCGCGAGCGCATACGCGGCCGGCACGCCGAGCGCGATCGACAGCAGCACAACCGCGCCGACGACCTCGACGGTCACCCACAGCACGCTCGCGAGCTGGAAGTCTTCCCACGCCTTCGCATACCAGCGCAGCGTGAAGCCCTGCGGCAACGGCGTGCCGAACCAGCGCGTCGCGACCGAGTTCACCGCGACGGTCGCGATCAGCAGCATCACGTTCAGCAGGAAGAACGCCATCAGCCCCCAGACGAGCGCCTTCCATGCGCGGCCGGCAAGGTGGTTGCTCATCCGCTGCGGTTTTCCGGTGTCGACGGGCCGCGCGTCCGGCGCATCGTGTTTCGGCGGCCACGTGCGAGCGGCATGATTGTCGGTCGCCATCAGCCCTTGCCTCCCGTCACCGCGCCCGTATAGAAGAAGCGGCGCGCGCCGAGCATCGACGCGACCACCAGCAACTGCACGAAACCCATCACGATCGCGATCGCCGACGCGAGCGAATAGTCGTAGCTTTCGAACGCGGC
Source organism: Burkholderia sp. EMB26 (assembly GCF_024730645.1). NCBI lineage: Bacteria > Pseudomonadati > Pseudomonadota > Betaproteobacteria > Burkholderiales > Burkholderiaceae > Burkholderia > Burkholderia sp. EMB26. The sequence goes on along the minus strand of NZ_CP078070.1, from coordinate 1,909,186 downwards.
TTCGGCGGCCGCGATCGAGATCACGCGGGTCGGCCCGGCCGGCGCGCCGAGCAGCACGGCCGACGGAAACACCGAGAACGCCTGCACGAACGACAGGCACGCGGCCATCGTGAGCCCCGGCACGAGCAGCGGCAGGTAGATCTGCCGGAACTGCTGCCACGGGTTCGCGCCGAGCGTCGCGGCCGCGCGCGCGAGCGTCGGGTCGATGCCGCTGATGTACGACAGCATCAGCAGGAACGCGAACGGAAAACCCGACACGATCAGCGACAGCAGCACGCCCCAGTAGTTGTGCGTGAGGCGCACTTCGTCGGTGTACAGGTGCAGCCCCTGCAGCGCCTGCGGGAACCAGCCGTTCGGCCCGAAATACGTGAGCATCCCGTCCGCGACGAGCACCGTGCCGAGCGTGACGGGAATCACGAGCAGCGTCGTGACGAATTTCTGGTACGGCGAATTGCGGCGCAGCGCGAACGCGACGGGCACCGCGATGCCGACGTTGAGCAGCGTCGCCGGCACCGCGAGCTTCAGCGTGACGAGCACGGTCGGCCACATCGCGGTGTCGGTGAAGAACTGCACGTAGTTCGCGAGCGCGCCGCCGCCGTTCGTCGCGTTCGTCGGCTGGAACGACAGCACGAGGCCGTACGCGAACGGATAGATGAACAGCGCGGCGATGAACGCGAGCGCCGGCGTGACGAGCCAGGCTTTCGCGTCGCGCGGCGCGCCGCCGGTCGCGAGCGTGCTCATGCGGCCTCCGGGCGCGACGTCGCCGCGCATGCCGGTTGGCGCAATCCGGTCATCGGACGTCTCCCGCATAAACCAGCGTGCGCGCCGGCGCGACGCGCAGCCGCAGCGGTTCACCTTCCGTGAACTCGCCGGCCATACGGGCCCAGACCGCACCGAACGGCGTGATCGCGCGGATCAGCGAGTCGCGGCCGCCGTATTCGACCGTCTCGACGGTCGCGTCGAACGCGTTGTCGGCACCGGCTTCCGCGCGCTCGATGTCGTCCGGACGCAGCGCGACCACGACCTCCTTCGCGTCGAAGCCGGCCATCGGCACACCGGTGAGGCGCACGCCGCCCGACGTGACGTTCACGTAATCGCCAGCCATTCCTGCGAGCGTAAACGGCAGCACGTTGCGATAGCCCATGAAGCGCGCGACATGCAGGTTGTGCGGGCGCGTGTAGACGTCCTTCGGCGACGCGACCTGCTGCACGACGCCCTCCTTCATCACGACGATGCGGTCGGCCATCGACAGCGCCTCGTCCTGGTCGTGCGTCACGTAGATCGTCGCGCGTTCGAGCTGCGTGTGGATGCGGCGGATCTCCGCGCGCATCTCGATGCGCAGTTTCGTGTCGAGGTTCGACAGCGGCTCGTCCATCAGCACGAGCGGCGGCTCGATCACGATCGCACGCGCGATCGCGACACGCTGCTGCTGCCCGCCCGACAATTGCCCGGGCAGCTTGCCCTCGTGGCCGACGAGTTGCACGAGTTCGAGCGCCTGCTGCGCGCGCCGCCGCGTTTCCTGTTTCGGCACGCCGCGCATCTTGAGGCCGAAGCCGACGTTGTCGAGCACCGACATGTGCGGAAACAACGCGTAGTTCTGGAACACCATCCCGAAACCACGCCGCTCGGGCGGCAGCACGTCGATGCGCACGTCGTCGAGCCAGATGCCGCCGCGCGTGAGCGGCTGCAGCCCGGCGATGCAGTTCAGCGCGGTCGATTTGCCGCAGCCCGACGGGCCGAGCAGCGCGATGAACTCGCCGCGCCGGATCTCGAGGTCGAGCCCGTTCAGCGCGGCGACCTGCGCGCCTTCCGTATTGGTGAAACTGCGGCATACACCGTCGAGCCGCAATCGTTCGAAACTGTGCTTCATTGCGCGAACTCCATCGACGCGGGCGCCGCGGCGCCCGCCGGTTCAGGCGTCATTTCGATTTTTGCGACCCGATCTCGCGATCCCATTTCTGGAACGCGGCGACCATCGCCTGCGCGTTGAGCGGCTGCACGTGCGGACGGTCGGCGAGCAGCTTCGCGTATTCGGGGCGGCCGAATTTCCTGATCACTTCCTGGCTGTGGGCGGGCGCCATTTCGAGCGTCACGCCCTTCACCGCCGGGCCCGGATAGAAGTAGCCGTCGTCGTAGGTCATCGCCTGCTGCGCCGGTTCGAGCAGGAAGTTCATCAGCTTGAACAGCACGTCCAGTTTTTCCTTCGGCACCCCCTTCGGGATCACCATGTAGTGCGCGTCGTTCACCCACGTCATGTTGTCGAACGCCTGGATCTTGAATTCGGCCGGCACGATGCCGAGCGCGCGCGGGTTGAGGTCCCAGCCGGTGACGGTCACGGTCATGTCGCGCGTGCCTTCGCCGAGCTCCTTCATCACCGCCGACGTGCCGCCCGGGTAATACGGCACGCAGTCGTTCAACTGTTTCAGGAACGCCCAGGTCTTGTCCCAGCCGTTGATCGGATCCTGCGGATTCTTGTCGCCGAGCACGTACGGCAGCCCCATCAGGAACGTGCGGCCGGGGCCCGAATTCGCCGGGCGCGCATAGATCAGCTTGTTCGGGTGCGCCTTGCACCACGCGAGCAACTGGTCGGGCGTCTTCGGCGGGTCGCTGACCTTCGCCGGGTTGTATTCGAGCAGCGGGCCGGCCGGCATGTAGGTGACTTCGAGGCCGTAGCCCTGCGCGAGATCCTGCATCTTGCGCGGGCCCGGCGCGTACTTGTCGAGCACGCCGGGGAGCGCCCCCGCGTTGTCGGGCAGGAGCTTTTGCCACAGGTTCTGCTCGATGCCGGCGGCCAGCGCGTCGGTGCCCGTCAGCACGAGGTCGATGTCGGAGCGCCCCGCCGCCTGCATCGCCTTGATCTTGCCGGGCAACTGCGGCGCGGGCGCATTCGTGAACGTGACGTTCGACACGAGGGTCGGGTTCTTCTCCTTGAACGCCTCGATGGCCTTCTGCGTGAGCTGCAGGTTGCCGGCCACGTCGACGATGTTCAGCGATACGGGGGCCGCCACGGCCGCTGCGGCCGACAGCGTGAAGCCCAGGGCGAGTGCGATCCGGCGGACACGGCGAGCGATCGGGGTGGTGTTCATGTCTCCTCACTTCGGTCGGTGGATGGGACCTTTCTTGTCAGGAAATCATGACGGCGTTATACGATGTCGGTCAACAAAAAACCACGGATTGCGGGGCGGGACTTTCCCTGACAAAAACCTTCCGTTTGTTAAGGAATTGTGTGGCGACCGGCTTGCCGGGGATCGTGGGGTCGCGTGGTGCGGCGTGTTAAGACGTCGTATCTCAGCGCATGGCGAAACGATATCGCGTCGGGTCGCATGGCGCCCAGGGCGGCCCCCGGCAGGCGCGCGCCGCCCCGGTCGGGCCGGCGCACGGCGGATGGATCTTCCGTCAGGCCGCGCCAAGCGTCGCCACTTCCCCGATCCACCGCTCCGCATCGTGCCACTCGCCGTAGCCGGATGCCGGGTTCAGGTGCCCGACCTCGCCGAGATCGACGAGCCGGCTGCCCCACCCGGCCGCCAGCGTCTCGACGCGTTCGAAGCGCGCGAGCGGATCGTTGCGGCTCGCGGCGACGATGCTCGGAAACGGCAGCGGCCCGGTCGGCACCGGGGTCCAGCCGTGCGCGGCGAGCGCGCCGGGCGTCGGATAGCCTGCGGGCATCGGCGTATCGAGATCGGCCGGCGCCGCGAGCAGCGCCCCGCGAATCGCGCGAGTGGCCTGCCGGGCCCAGTGCACGACGATCATCACGCCAGCGCTGTGTGCGACCAGCATCACCGGCCCGTCGATCGCGGCCAGCGCCGCATCGAGTGCCGCGACACGCGCGGCGCGGCTCAGCTTGTCGGCGTCGAGCGGCGCGACGGAGCGTGCGTTCGGCAGACGTCGTTCGAGATGCGTCTGCCAATGGTCTTCGACGTGATCGCGCAAGCCGGGCACGATCAGGATGGTGGGAGCGGTCGCCAGGGTCATGCAGCCTCCAGGAAGCGTTCAGGAAGAAGGTTCAGGACAGTCGTGTCGCGCGCCGTTCGCGTTCGACGCGCGCGAGATCGGCCGCATAGCTCGCGCGTCCGATCGCGAACAGCACGGCCGCCGCGAGCGGCACGGCCGGAATCCATTGCAGTGCGCCGACGAGCCCGGCGCGATCGGCCGCCCATCCCGTCAGCAGCGGACCCGGCGCCATGCCGAGCAGGTTGTTCGCGAGCGTGAGCGTCGCGAACGCCGACGCGTGGATCGCGGCCGGCGTGAGGTTCGCGACCATCGCGCCCGATGCGCCGGACGCGCCCGCGCCGACCAGCATGCCCGCGCAGATCAGCGCGAGCTGCAGCGGCCCGGGCGGCAACCGGAACGCGACCGCGAGACACACGCCGGTGAGCACGCAATACGCGATCGCGGTCAGCCATTTGCGCGAGCCGTCGGCCCGGCCGACGCGGTCGGTGACGATGCCGCAGCCGACCATCCCGACGCCCGCGAGCAGCACGAAGCCGGCCGCAAGCACGGCCGCGCGGTCGGGCGCCATCGCGTAATAGCGGTTCAGGTAGCTCGGCAGCCACGCGAACAGCGCGCCCGGCACGAACAGGTGCAGCCCGCTGCCGAGATACGCGCAGATCACCGAGCGCGACGCGAACAGTCCCGACATCAGCGCCCGCACGCTGCCGCTCAGATCGCGCGGTGCGTCGGCCTCGCGCCGGCACGGTTCGACGCGGTACGCGGCGAGCCGCCGCTCGGTCACGACGCAGCGGTACGCGACGAGCAGCACGATGCCGAGCGCGGCCATCACGCCGAACGACCAGCGCCAGCCGAGATGCGCGCCGACCAGCCCGCCGAGCGCCATCCCGAACACGGAACCGAATGCGCCGCCGGCCATGAACGCGCCGGTGAGCGTCGCGCGCAGCCGGGCTGGAAAGATGCTGAGGATCAGCGCGACGCCGACGCTGCCGTACGCGGCTTCGCCGAGCCCGACGAGGCCGCGCGCGACCAGCATTTCCGCGTAATTGGTCGACAGCGCGCAGCCGAGCGTCGCGACGCTCCACAACGCGGCCATCAGCACGATGCTGCGCACGCGCCCGAAACGGTCGGCGAGCACCGACAGCGGAAACGTCAGCAGCCCGACCAGCAGCGCGACGACGCCGGACAGCGAACCGAGTTGCGTGTCCGACAGCGCCCATGCGTGCTTGAGCAGCGGAAACACCGCGTTGAGCACCTGCCGCGACATGTAGTCCGACAGCAGCAGCCCGACGGTCAGCCCGAACACGAGCCACGCATACGCAGGCGCGCGCCGCTCGGTGGCCGTCCGGTCCTGCAGCGACGGCTCGATGTGATGAATCAACATGCGTGTCTCCTCCGGCACCGGGGCGGCAATGCGCCGGCGCGGCTTGCGCGGCCCCGCTCCGTGTCCCGGAGCTAGCCCTCGCGCGTCGCGCGAGGATGGGTGCCGCGCCACCTCGATCGGCGGGCGGCGCTCGCGGCCGCCCGGGGCGCTGCGCGTCAGGCCGCGCGCAGCGGCACGCTCACCTGGCCCGGCCGGCGGTTCGGCGCCATCCCGAGCTGCGCGAGCGTTTGGTCGACGCCGTCGTACTGCACGCCGATCCGGTAGATCGCCTTCGCCTCCTTGCCGGTCGCGATCTCGCGGCCGAGTTCGCGGGCGATCCGCACGCACTGCTCGACCTGCTGCACCGACGTCATCCGCTTGCCCTTCTGGTCGATGATCGTGTCCTCGATCCCGCAGCGCGGATGCAGGCCGAGCGCCATCGCGACCGTGTTGATCGGCAGCACGTTCTTCATCAGCGATTCGAGCGTGATGCAGGCGCCGTCCGGGCAGCGCCGCACGAATTCCATGAAGTTGTACGGATTCGGGCCGTCGAAGCCGCCGCCGATGCCGACCCACGTGACGTTCAGCGGGCCGCGATAGACGCCGCGCCGGATGATCCGTTCGAGCGTTTCGAGCGCATGCATGCCGGTCAGCTGGAAATGCGGCTGGATGCCGGCCGCCTGCAGGCGGCGCAGGTGTTCGTCGACCCAGCCGGGGCCGGCGGGCACCGTCATCTCGCGATAGGCGTCCCACAGCGCGGCCTCGTTCAGCGACGTGCCGGCGATGTCCTTGCGGCTCATCAACTCGGTGATGTTCATCTGCACGGTGTTGATCGCGACCGTCACCTGGTCGGGCTTCGGCGTCAGCTCGGCGAGCATGTGGCGCGTGTCGTCGGACAGCCATTTCGCTTCGGCGCCGTCGCCTTCCGGCGCGAACGAGATCGAGCCGCCGACCTGCAGGATCATGTCCGGCACCGCTTCGCGCAGCCGGTCGAGCAGTTCGTTGAATTTCGACAGCCGCTTGCTGCCCTTGCCGTCGAGTTCGCGCACGTGCAGGTGCAGCACGGTCGCGCCTGCGTTGTAGCAGTCGACGGCCTTCTGCACGTGCTCGTCCATCGTCACCGGAATGTCTTCCGGAAAATCGGCGGGCATCCATTCGGGGCCGTACGGCGCGACCGTGATGACCACCTTGTCCTGGTTTTCCGGGTGCAGCGAATCGTCGAGAAATTGCATGTCGTCCTCCAGTGGGAATCGTTGTGGTTCGGGCGTACGAGGCCGTACCGGCGTGCGTACCCCGCCACGCCGGGCGGCGAGCCCGGCGCGTCGTGTCTCGGGTGGCGAATCGGTCGGCGCGCGGTGGCGCTCAGAACGGCACGTCGCCGACGATGCCCGCGCGCTCCATCCGGCGCACGCATGGCGGGTAGTCCATCACCGCGTAATGCTGCGTGCTGCGGTTGTCCCAGATCGCGACGCTGTTCTTCTTCCAGCGCCAGCGCACCTGGTATTCGGGGATATAAGCCTGGCTGATCAGGTACTGCAGCAACTGGCCGGCGCCGGGGTTCGCGTCCTGCCCGTAGCGCACGCGCGCCGGCGTGTGGAAGTTCGTGAAATGCGTGGCGAACGCATTCACGTACAGCACCTTCTCGCCGGTTTCCGGATGCGTGCGCACGACCGGATGCTCGGCGTCCGGATACTGCGCCTTCAGCGCGAGGCGCTTGTCGACCGGCATCGCCGCGCCGAAGCTCGCCTCGATGCTGTGACGCGCGCGCAAGTCGGCGATCTGCTGCTTCACGTGGTCCGGCAGGCGCTCGTACGCGAGCACCATGTTCGCCCACATCGTGTCGCCGCCAACCGGCGGACCCTCGATACAGCGCAGCACGCAGCCGAACGGCGGCGCCACGCGCCAGCTCGCATCGCTGTGCCACGCATTCTCGTAGCGGTCGTTCGGCTGGTCGGGCGACTTGTAGATCCGCACGAGCCCGGGGTGCTCGGGATCGCTGCCGGCGACCGGATGATCCTCGAGCTCGCCGAAGCGCCGCGCGAACGCGACGTGCTCGGCGCGCGTGATGTCCTGGTCGCGCAGGAACAGCACGCGATGCCGCAGCAACTGCGCGCGGATCTCGGCGAACAGGTCGTCGTCGTGCACGGCGTCGGCGAGGCTCACGTCCAGCAGTTCCGCACCGATCGCGCAGGTCAGGGGTTCGACTCGCATGCGCGCCTCCTCAGACGATGAACACCGACGAACCGGTCGTCTTGCGCGATTCGAGATCGCGGTGCGCGTGCGCGGCGTCCTGCAGCGCATAGCGCTGGTTGATCTCGATGCTGATGCGGCCGGCCGCGACGTGCGCGAACAGTTCGCCGGCCAGGTCGTTCTTCTCGGCCGGATCGGCGATGTAGTCGGCCAGCGCCGGGCGCGTCAGGTACAGCGAGCCCTTCATCGCGAGACGCTGCGGATCGAACGGCGGGATCGGGCCCGACGCGGTGCCGACGCACACCATCAGCCCGCGCCGCTTCAGCGAATCGAGCGAGCCTTCGAAGGTGTCCTTGCCGACGCTATCGAACACGACGTCGACACCGGCGCCGTCCGTCAGTTCGCGCACGCGCTTCGCGACGTCCTCGCGGCTGTAGTCGATCGTGTGGTCGCAGCCGTGCGCGCGGGCGATCGCGGCCTTGTGTTCGCTGGAGACGGTGCCGATCACGTTGAGCCCGAGCAGCTTCGCCCACTGCGACACGATCAGCCCGACGCCGCCGGCGGCCGCATGCAGCAGGATCGTGTCGCCCGGCGCGAACGCATGGATGCGGCGCAGCAGGTAGGCCGACGTGAGGCCGCGCATCGTCATCGCGGCAGCCGTTTCGCACGCGATGCCGGCCGGCAGCCGGACGAGCGGCGCGGCGGGGATCAACCGTTCGGTGCTGTACGCACCCAGCGTGTTCAGGAAGCCCGTGTAGGTCACACGGTCGCCGACGGCGACGTTCGTCACGCCGGGGCCGACGGCCTCGACCACGCCGGCCGCCTCGACGCCGATGCCGGCCGGCAGCGGCACCGGATACAGGCCGCTGCGGAAATACGTGTCGGCGAAGTTCAGGCCGACCGCCTCGTGCCGCAGGCGTACCTGGCCGGCGCCCGGATCGCCGACGTCGACCGCCTCCCAGCGCAGCACGTCGGGGCCGCCGGTTTCGTGGAATCGCACTGCATGTGCCATCTTGTTCTCCGTCAATCGTCAGTCCGATGCGCGTCGCGCATCGGCGGGTTCGTTCGTGTCCGGCGGCGTCGCGGGTGCGTTGTCCGCCGGGGGTTCGTCCAGTCCGGTCCAGTCGGCGTCGCCGAGGTAGCGCCGCGCGGCCGGGAAAATCACGCCTTCGATTCGCCCCATCTGCTCGAACGCGCCGTGCGCATAGCGGGCCAGCGCGGCGTCGAACGCGGCCGACGGCAGCCCGTCTTCGGCGAGCCGCGCGAGCGCGCCGAGGGCGTGCGTGTCGCGCTGGCGCTGACGGTCGAGTTCGTCCAGTTCGGCCGCGACGCACTCCGCACGAACGCGCAATGCCGCGAAGATCCGCGCTTCGGTGGCCGTGCCGAACCGGGCGTTCTGCAGCGCGGCGAGCGCAGCCAGCGCGCGCCGTGCGTCGGCCGCTTGCCGATGCGGCTCGTTCGTCGCGTCGCCAAGCGCCGCCAGCGCGTGCAGCAGCCCCCCGACCATGCGATGCGCATCGAGGCAGCGCGCGATCACGCGCGCCGCGGCGGGCGCCCGCCGCGACGGGCAGACGAGCACCGGCACGCCGCTCGTCGCGAGCAACTGCCGTCGCTGCGCGCGGGCCACCGCATCGGCGTCGGGCGGCAGCGCCGCGACGCCGATCAGGTCGCAGCCGAGTTTGCCGGCCAGCACGCCCGGCGACGCGTCGCCGGCCCCCGGATGGCCGGCCCCCGCGATCCCATGGGACAGGCCCTGCGCTCGCGCGGCGGCTTCCACTTTCGCACCGTGTCCGGGCAGCCGCGCTCCGGATAAACGCGAGTCCGGCGCGGCGGCGGGCAGCACGAACGTGACCCGCGCGCCGACCGCGCGCGCCAGTTCGAGCGCGTCGCCGATCGCGTCGATGCCGCCGGGCGCGTCGTCGACCGTCACGAGCAGATGGCGGTACATCGTGTCGCTCCGCTCAGCCGGCGTTCGGCGTGCTACGCGTCGCGCCGGTCGATACGATCTTCATGGGTGCCCTCCTCGTGGCGTTCGTCATGCATCGGAACCCATGCTATCGACGCCGCGCCGGGGCGGCCCCACTCGTCGCGGGGGGGATTGACGCACGAACGCGGTTCGACCGATCCTTGCCGCACGCCCACCCCGGACGCTGGCCCGCACGGCTCCGCCGGACTCCACTGCTGCCCCGATGGCCCACCCACCCGATCGCGCCGACGCGCCCCCCACCGAACTGGTCCTGAAGACGACCGCGCCGCGCGTGCCGGCGCAGTTGCTCGCGCGCGCACGGCTGAGCCTCGCCGCGCCGGCGTTCGACGGCCGCCCGGTCACGCTGGTGCAGGCGCCGGCCGGTTACGGCAAGACCTCGCTGCTCGCGCAATGGCGCCGCGAAACCGTCGCGCTCGGCCGCGCGGTCGTGTGGCTGTCGGCCGACGAGCGCGACGACGCGCCGCGGCTGCTGCAGGGGCTCGTGCAGGCGGTGCGGACCGGCTGCGCGCGGCCCGGTTTCGGGCGGCTGATCCCGGCCGGCGCGGCGCGTGCGCTCGACGGCCTGACCGCGTGGCTGGCCGAGGTCGCGCAACTGTCGATGGAGGCGTTGCTGATCGTCGACGACGCGGAGCGGCTGCCGCCCGCCGGCCTCGACGCGCTCACCTACGTGCTGCACAACGCGCCGCAGAACCTGCATGTCGTCGTCGCCGCGCGACGCGGGCTCGATCACGCGGCCGGCGACCTGCTCGCGGGCGGCCAATGCACGCTGGCGGGCGCCGACTGGCTGCGTTTCACGCTCGACGAGACGATCGCGCTGGTCGGCGCGCGCTTCGCGCAACGGGTGGATGCCGACGCGTGCGCGCGGCTGTTCGAGCGCGTCGACGGCTGGCCGCTCGGGCTGCAGCTCGCGATGGCCGCGATGGCGCGCTCGGCCGATCCGCGCCAGGCGGTCGACGCGCTCGCCCAACGGGTGGACGGCACGCGCGACCGGCTCGTCGAGCTGTTGCTCGCGAACCTGTCGGCCGACGACACCGCGTTCCTGACGCGCACGAGCGTCGCCGATCGGCTGCATCCGTCGTTGTGCGCCGCGTTGCTCGACGACGTGCACGCGCCCGAGCGCCTCGCGCGGCTCGCCCGCGACACGCCGCTGTTCACCGCGTCGGACGATTCGGACTGGTGCCGGCTGCACCCGCTCGTGCGCGACACGCTGCGCGATCGGTTGGCTGCGCGTCCCGACGCCGAGCGCAGCACGCTGCACGCCCGCGCGGCCGCCTGGCTCGACACGCACGGGATGACCGAGGAAGCCGCGCGCCACGCGTACGCGGCCGGCCAGTTCGAGACCGCGTACGCGCTCGCGCAGCGCTGCCTCGAGGATGCGATCAAGCAGGGCCGCATCAACGACGTGCTCGACTGGCTCGCGCTGCTGCCCGATACGGAGCTCGACAAGCGCCCGACGCTGCGGATCGCGGTCGCGTGGGCGCTGGCGCTCGGCGAGCGCCATGTCGAGGCGCAACGTCAGATCGCGGGCATCCTGGCCGACGACGGCACGCCGGCCGCGATGCGCTACGAATGCGCGCTGATCCTCAGTGCGGCCGCGTATTACGCCGACGAAATCGACCGCTTCGTCGCGCTGTTCGAGCCGTGGGCCGACTTCACGCCGCCGGCGGCGACGTGGCTCGCGCAAATGCACGCGAACCGGCTGTCGGCGCGCGCGATCATCGTCGGCGAACCGGCGCAGGCGCGCCGGTTCCAGCAGGCGGCGCCACGCGGCGAGACGGCGGCCGGGTTCGGCTACGTCGCGCGCTGGGGCGAGCTGATCACCGGCCTGAGCTACCTGCGCGAAGGCCAGATCCGGCTCGCGGACGACGTGCTGTCGCCGGCGCTGGCGCGCGCGGAAGCCGATCTCGGGCGGCGCCATCCGCTGACCTGCATGCTCGCGGCGATGTGCGCAGCGCTCGCGTACGAGGCCGATCGCGTCGACCAGGCCGCCGCGTTGCTCGCGAACCGGCTCGACGTGCTCGAACACGCGGGCACGCCCGACACCGTGCTGCTCGGCTATCGCACGGCCGCGCGCATCGCGTTGCTGCGCGGCGTCGAGCATCGCGCGATCGATTTGCTGGAGGCGCTCGACGCGATGGGCGTTGCCCGCCGGCTGCCGCGCCTGTCGGTCGCGAGCCTTGCCGAGCAGGTGCGCATTCACGCGGCGCGTTACCGCGAGGCAACCTGCCATGCGCTGGTCGAGCGGATCGACACGATCACCGCGGTTGAATTTCCGGCGCACGGGCCGCTGTGGCGGCGCCCCGTCGTGCTGCTGCAGGCGAGCGCGCATGCGTACGCGGCGCTCGCCGCGCGCCGCTGGGACGACGCCTGTGCGGTGCTCGACGAAGCCGCCGTGCTGGCCCGCGAAATGAGCATGGGCCGCGAGCGCATCGAGATCATGGCGCTCAGCGCGTTCGCGCTCGAACAGTCGGGGCGCGGCGGCCGTGCGCTGCTCGACGAGGCGATGAACCTCGCGGACATGTTCGGGCTCACGCGCACGCTCGCCGACGCGCATCCGGCCGTCGCCGACTGGGCGCGCCGCGCCGGCGACGAGGCGGCCGCCGGCGACGGCCCCGCGCGGCACGCGCTGCCGCAGCCGCGCATCGTGCCGCCGGCCCCGCGCGGCGCGGCGAGCCCGCGCGCGGTGCCGAGCGTCGTGCTGACGCCGAAGGAGCGCGCGATCCTCGAGCTGCTCGCGCGCAACCTGTCGAACAAGGAGATCGCGGTCGCGCTCGCCGTCGGCGAGGAAACCGTGAAATGGCACCTGAAGAACCTGTTCGGCAAGCTCGACGCCAGCTCGCGCAAGCATGCGGTGCGCCGCGCGCTGGTGCTCGGGCTGCTCGAAAGCGCGCCCTGATGCCGGCCTGAACCCGTCGCCCGCGGCTGCGCAGTCGCCTGTCCATCCCCTTTCGATTCTCCGCAACCCTGCCCCCCGCGCATGGGGGGGAGCGGCCGCCCGTCGTTGCGTAGTCTTTCCGCACGGCTCGCGGCGGCGCGCATGTCGCGCGTTCCCGCCTGCCCCGATGCTTCCCCGCTTCACCCGGCCGGGCTCGATCCCGTCCGGTCCATGACGATTCTGGAGACTTCGATGAAGACGAAACTGGCCGCGCTCGCGGCGCTTGCCGGCTGTTCGGCGCTCGCGCACGCGCAATCCTCCGTCACGCTGTACGGCGTGATCGACACGGGCCTGCTGTACCAGAGTACGTCGGCCGCGTCGTTCAGCCCGAGCGCGCCGAACACCGGCAAGGTGTTCCGCATGAAGGACGGCGGCATCTATTCGAGCTTCTGGGGCATCCGGGGCAGCGAGGACATCGGCGGCGGCTACAAGATCAACTTCAAGCTGCAGGGTTCGTTCGACAGCAGTACCGGCAAGCTGCAGCTGAGCGACACGCCGGGCGCCGTCGCGATCTTCAACCAGGTCGCGTCGCTCGGCGTGTCGGGCCCGTTCGGCACGTTCACGGCCGGCCGCCAGATCGTGCCGATGATCTACGCGATGGCCGACACCGACGTGCGCAATGCGCAGTTCTTCGGCAGCGTGCTGACCGCGTGGCTCGGCCTGAACACGGCCGCCGGCTGGCCGGGCACGAGCACCAACGGCGCGATCGGCGCGCTGTACGACAGCAATGCGCTCGTCTACCAGTCGCCGACGTTCGCGGGTGCGTCGATCGCGCTCGAATACGCGCCGGGCGGCGTCGCCGGGCAGTTTCAGGGCGGCACGCGCGAATCGGTCGTGCTCAGGTATGCGAACGACGGGCTGAACCTGTCGGCCGTCTACTACAACGGTCACGACACGAATCCGGCGCCGGGCGCCGCGCCGACCGGCGTCGACAACAATCGCTTCGTCTACGCCGGCGCGAAATACACGATCCGCGATTTCTCGGTGTCGGCGTCGTACGGCAACGGCCGGAATCCGTCGCATGCGGACAAGGTGAACCTCGACATGCTGTCGGCCGGCGTCGGCTACCGCTTCACGTCCGCGTTGCAGGTCACGTCCGCCGTGTACTACCTGAAGGATCGCAACCGTTCCGAAAACCGCTCGACGGCGGTCGTGCTCGCGGCCGACTACAGCTTGTCGAAACGGACGATGGTCTATGCGCAGGTCGGCCACGTGAACAATCGCGGCACGATGGACCAGATGCTCGTGTACGGGCAGCCGGTCGCACCGGGCGTCGGCACCACGGCCGCGATGGTCGGGCTGCGGCACAACTTCTGACGGCGCCGGGCGAGGCGGCACCGGGCGCGCGTGGTCGAGCCCTGCATCGATTCCGCGGATCGGCTACAGTGGGCGTTTTTCGGCGCGCTCCGGCCCGCCGCCGCGCCGTGGAACGTGTTCGGGCGCGGCAGCGCAACGCTGCGCGGATCATCCACTTCGACGAGCGAACCTTCATGCCCGACCTGTCCGCCTTCCCGATCACGAAAAAATGGCCGGCCCAGCATCCCGACCGTCTCCAGCTCTATTCGCTGCCGACGCCGAACGGCGTCAAGGTGTCGATCATGCTCGAGGAAACCGGCCTCCCGTACGAGCCGCATCTCGTGCGCTTCGACACGAACGACCAGTTTTCGCCCGAATTCCTGTCGCTGAACCCGAACAACAAGATTCCCGCGATCATCGATCCGAACGGCCCCGACGGCCAGCCGCTGCCGCTGTTCGAATCGGGCGCGATCCTGATCTATCTCGCGGACAAGACGGGTCAGCTGATCCCGGAGGATCTCGCGGGCCGCTACGAGACGATCCAGTGGGTGATGTTCCAGATGGGCGGCATCGGGCCGATGTTCGGCCAGGTCGGCTTCTTCCACAAGTTCGCCGGCCGCGATTATGAGGACAAGCGCCCGCGCCAGCGCTACGTCGACGAGTCGAAGCGCCTGCTCGGCGTGCTCGACGCGCATCTCGCGAACCGCCAGTGGGTGATGGGCGATACCTACACGATCGCCGACATCGCGATCTTCCCGTGGGTGCGCAATCTGGTCGGCTTCTACGAAGCGGGCGATCTGGTCGGGTTCAGTGAATTCCGGCACGTCAAGCGGGTGCTCGACGCGTTCGTTGCGCGGCCGGCAGTGGAGCGCGGGCTCAATATTCCGGCGCGCGGCTGAGCAAGCGGGCCGCCGTGTGCGGCCTGCCGTCGGCTCGGGCCCGCCGCATTACGCGGCGGGCTTTTTTTGCCCGCGTGGTGCGCCGGCGTCACACGTCCGCCGCTGCGCCTTTCAGCCCCGCCAGCAACTTCCCCAGCAGTTCCGACAACTGCACCTGTTCCGCCTCCGACAGCGCCGCCAGCAGCGCACGCTGGTTGTCGATGTGCGCAACGACCGCTTCATCGATCAGCGCCCGCCCGGCATCCGTCAGCGCGACGAGCGTGCCGCGCCCGTCGGCGGGGTTCGGCCGGCGCTCGACCCACCCCGCCTTCTGCAGCCGATCGATGCGCGCGGTCATCCCGCCCGACGACATCATCAGCGCGTCGTACAGCGCGGTCGGCGTCAGCGCGAACGGCGCACCGCTGCGCCGCAGCGTCGCGAGCACGTCGAATTCGCCCGGCTGCATGCCGTAGCGCGCGAACAGCGGATTGAGACGGTCGCGCGCGATCACGAGCGCGGCTTCCTGCAACCGCCCCATCACCACCATCGACGTTGCGTCGAGATCCGGACGCTCGGCGCGCCATTGCGCGAGCGCATGCTCGGCTCGATCCATTAACCCTCCTCGGCTTGCCAGTTATCTTGACGTCGAGATAAATCACCGTTTATCTTGATGTCGAGATACTTTACCTGAAAAACGCGCGGCGCCTCGCTGGCAGCCGCGTACCGATAGAGAGGGCCTTGCAATGAATCGCTTCACTTCCCCCGGATGGCGGCTCGCCGCGATCGTGCTCGTCGGGCTGAACCTGCGGCCGGCGCTCGCCGCGGTCGGCCCGTTGCTCGACATGATCCAGCGCGCGACGGGGATCGGCGACGGCGCGGCCAGCCTGCTGACGACGATCCCGATCCTGCTGATGGGGCTCGGCGCACTGAGCGCGCGGCGCCTGCAGCGCCTCACCGGGATCGCGGGCGGCGTGTGGCTCGGTGTCGCGTTGATCGGGCTGGCTTGCGCGTCGCGCGTCGGTGCGCAGCATGCGTGGCTGCTGCTCGCGAGTGCGTGCTGCGCGGGCGTCGGGATCGCGATGGTGCAGGCGCTGTTGCCCGGCTTCGTGAAGGCGCATTTCGCAACCCGTATCGGCGGGGCGATGGGTGTCTACTCGACGTCGATCATGGGCGGTGCGGTGCTCGCGAGCGTCATCGCACCATTTGCCGCGGCGCGCTGGGGCTGGCTCGCCGCGCTTGCAGGCTGGGCGTTGCCGGCGGCGCTCGCCGCGCTGGCCTGGCCGCTGGCCAGCCGCGATGGCGACGCGCTTGCCGCCGGGCCGGCGTCGGTATCGAATGCGCGGCCGTCGCGTTCGCCGCGCGCATGGCGGCTCGCGCTGTTCTTCGGCATCGCGACCGGCGCATACACGCTGGTGCTCGCGTGGCTGCCGCCGTACTACATGCGGCTCGGCTGGTCGCCGACCGCGGCCGGCAGCCTGCTCGGCGGCGTGACGCTCGCGGAAGTCGTCGCGGGGCTGACGATTTCCGCGACGATCGACCGTCTGCCCGATCGCCGGCCCGCGCTGCATGCGGCGATCGCGTCGCTGTTCGTCGGGTTGCTGGTGATGCTGGCCGCACCGGAAGCGCTCGCATTGCCGGCCGCGCTGCTCGTCGGCGCGGGAATCGGCGCGCTGTTTCCGCTGTCGCTGATCGTCACGGTCGACCATGCGGCAACGCCGGCCGATGCCGCGTCGCTGACGGGGTTCGTGCAGGGTATCGGTTACTTGATCGCCGGCTTGTTCCCGTTCGCGGCCGGCGTCGTGCGCCAGCATCTCGCCGACCTGACGCCCGCATGGATCGCGATGGCGTGCCTCTGTGTCGTGCTGTTCGTGCTCGCGGCCGGGTTCGCGCCGAAGCGGGTGCGGCAGATGGCGCGAGCCTGAGCGACACCGCGGACCAGCGGCGCGGGCGTCTGCATGCCCGGTGTCGTCCCGGTCATGCTCGCTCGCGCACCGGCAATATCCTCGCGGCCCGTCCAGATACTCGGCTCCACGGCGCTGGCGTGTTCAGCCTGCGCTCGCGTACAGCGTCGAATCCGCGAACCCTTCGGCGTCGAGCACGCGCCCGATCAGGATCAGCGCGGTGCGCTCGATCTGCGTGCCCTGCACCTTGCCGACGATGTCGGCCAGCGTGCCCGTCACGCGCGCCTCGTCGGGCCAGCTCGCGCGATAGATCACCGCCACCGGGCAATCGGCGCCGTAATGCGGCAGCACTTCGTCGACGATGCGCGCGAGATGGCGCACGCCGAGATGGATCGCGAGCGTCGCGCGGTGCGCGGCCAGCCCGCCGAGCGCCTCGCCTTCCGGCAGTGTCGTCTTGCCCGCGAAGCGCGTGAGGATCACCGTCTGCGCGACGCCGGGCAGCGTCAGCTCGACGCCGAGCGTCGCCGCGCACGCGGCCGTGGCCGTCACGCCCGGCACGATTTCGTACGGAATCCCGAGCGCTTTCAGGCGGCGGATCTGCTCGCCGATCGCGCCGTACAGCGACGGGTCGCCCGAATGCACGCGCGCGACGTCCTGCCCGTTCGCGTGCGCGGCGGCGAGCAGCGCGACGATCGCGTCGAGGTCGAGCTCGGCCGTGTTGACGACCTGCTCCGCGCGATGACCGTCGAGCACGGCAGCCGGCACGAGCGAGCCCGCGTACAGGATCACCGGGCACGTGCGCACGAGGCGCTGGCCCTTCACCGTGATCAGCTCCGGGTCGCCGGGGCCCGCGCCGATGAAATACACCGTCATCGAAATTTCTCCGTCAATTCGTTGAGTGGCCGCTGCGTCGCGTCACGCGCGCGCGGCCGGATCGAGTGCGTCGATGAGCGCCGGGACCGAGTCGAACGCGCGGTCGGCATCGGGCAGCGGCGGCCGGCGCAGCATCACGACCGGCAGCCCGCGTTCGCGCGCGACGTCGAGCTTGGCCTCGGTGGCCGCGCCGCCGCTGTTCTTGCTGACGACGACGTCGATGCCCGCCAGCGCGAACAGCGCGCGTTCGCCGTCGAGCGTGAACGGCCCGCGCGCGGCGACGACCTGCGCACGGGCGTTGCCGGGATGCGCGTCGAGGCAGCGGACGAGCCAGAACTGGTGCGGCGGGATCGCATCGAGATGCGCGAGCGGTTCGCGTCCGAGCGTGAACAGCGGGCGCCGGAACGGCGCGAGCGCGGCCTCGATGCCGGCCCAGTCGTCGACCATCCGCCAATCGTCGCCCGGCTGCGGCGTCCACGGCGCGCGGCGCAGCGCCCACAGCGGCACGCCCGCGTCGCGCGTCGCCGCCGCGGCGTTCGCGCTGATTTGCGCGGCATACGGATGCGTGGCGTCGATCACGAGGCCGATGCCGGCGTCGCGCAGATACGCGGCGAGCCCGGCTGCGCCGCCGAACCCGCCGACGCGCACGTCGCAGCGCAGATCGTCGGGCGTCTTGCCGAGGCCGGCGAGACTGTAGACATGATGCGGGCCGAGCGCGCGCGCGATTTTCAGCGCGTCGCCAGTGCCGCCGAGCAGCAGGATGCGCGCGCTCATCGCGCCGCCCCGACGAAGCGGCCCTGCCGATCGATCGCGAACATCTCGACCGCGACCGACGGCGGCACGATGTCGCGCGCCACCTGCAAGGCATGCGCGCAGACCAGATCGCCGAGCGGCACGGCGTCGGCCTGCGCGAGTTTCAACGCTTCCTGGCTCGTGTTCGCCGCGCGCATCGCGGCCTGCAGCGCGTCGCTCGCACCGGCTTCGGCCGCCCACTGCGCGAGCAGCGGCAGGTCGATGCTCGAATGGCGGCTGTGCAGATCGAGATGGCCGGCCGCGAGCTTGCTCAGCTTGCCGAAGCCGCCGCACATCGACAGGCGCGCGACCGGCGCGCGCCGCAGATGCTTGAGCACCGCGCCCGCGAAATCGCCCATCTCGATCAGCGCCATGTCGGGCAGCTGGTAGTGCGCGCGCATCGCGTCCTCGCTCGCGTTGCCCGTGCAGGCCGCGATGTGCGTGATGCCGTTCGCGCGCGCGACGTCGATGCCCTGATGAATCGACGCGATATAGGCCGAACACGAGAACGGCCGCACGATGCCGGTCGTGCCGAGGATCGACAGCCCGCCGACGATGCCCAGCCGCGGGTTCATCGTCTTCAGCGCGAGCGCCTCGCCGCCTTCGACGCCGATCGTCACGTCGAAGCCGCCCGCGTAGCCGTGCTCGGCCGCAAGCGCCTCCAGGTGCGTGGTCATCATCTGGCGCGGCACCGGATTGATCGCCGGTTCGCCGACCGGCAGCGTCAGCCCCGCGCGCGTGACCGTGCCGACGCCCGGCCCGGCATGAAAGCGCACGCCGGGCGCCGCCGCGCGCGCGACGCGAGCGAAGATCAGCGCGCCATGCGTGACGTCCGGATCGTCGCCGGCATCCTTGATCGTGCCGGCTTCGGCGCCGTCGGCGGTCGTGCGGCAGAACTCGAGCCGCATCATCACGCGCTGCCCCTTCGGCAGCACGATCTCGACCGCGTCGTCCGCGTGACCCGTGAGCAGCAGCCGCGCGGCCGCGAGCGACGTCGCGGTCGCGCAACTGCCGGTCGTGTAGCCGAAGCGCAGCGGCGCGGGCTGTTCGGGGGTTTCGTCGCGCATCACGCGTCCGTTGGGTTCGACGGATGCGACGCGCCGGCCACGGCAGCCGCATCCGCGGCATCGGGCTTGCGCGCGTCGTACAGCGTGACCGGCAGCGGCTGCCGCCACGTGTCGAAGCGGCCGAGCGGTTCGGCATGCGCGAACGATACGCGCGTAAGCGTGCCGCCGTGCACATCGCGCCAGGCGGCGAGCGCCATCTCGCCCTGCAGCGTGACCGCGTTCGCGACCAGCCGCCCGCCGGGTTTCAGCGACGCCCAGCACGCGTCGAGCACGCCGGGCGCCGTCGCGCCGCCGCCGATGAAGATCGCGTCGGGCGCGGCGAGCCCCGCAAGCGCTGCAGGCGCACGGCCCGCGACGAGTTGCAGGCCCGGCACGCCGAGCGTATCGCGGTTGTGTTCGATGAAGCGTTGACGCTCGGCATGCGCTTCGATCGCGATCGCCTGGCAGGATGGATGCGCGCGCATCCATTCGATGCCGATCGAGCCGCTGCCGGCGCCGACGTCCCACAGCAGTTCGCCGGGCGCGGGTGCGAGGCGGCCGAGCGTCATCGCGCGCAGGTCGCGCTTGGTGAGCTGGCCGTCGTGGCGGTACGCATCGTCGGGCAGGCCGGGCGTGAGCGCGCGGTGCGGTGCGTCGGGGCCCGCCTGGCAGTCGAGTGCGACGAGATTGAGCGCGGCGGTTTCGTCGACGTGCCAGTCTTGCGCGAGGCCATCGATCCGTCGCTCGAGCGGGCCGCCGAGGTGTTCGAACACGCTGATGCGCGTCGGCCCGAAGCCGCGCGCGGCGAGTTCGGCCGCGACGGCGGCCGGCGTGCGGCCGTCGGCGCTCAGCACGAACAGGCGCCGGCCCGGCAGCAGGTGGCGGGCCAGCGTCGCGAGCGGACGCCCGACCAGCGAGACCGCGCCGACGTCCTGCAGCGCCCAGCCGAGGCGCGCCGCGGCGAGCGACAGCGACGACGGCGCGGGCAGCACGCGCCATTCGTCGGGAGAAAGCTGGCGGGCGAGCGTCGCGCCGACGCCGAACAGCATCGGGTCGCCGCTCGCGAGTACGCACACCGGCGCGCCGCGGCGCGCGAGCAGCCCCGACAGGTCGAACGGCGACGGCCATGCTTCGCGCGTCGCGCGCAGTCGCGCGGGCAGCATGTCGAGCTGCCGCTTCGCGCCGACCACGTGCGCCGCATCGAGCAGCGCGCGCCGCGCGTGGCGTCCGAGCCCCGCGTAACCGTCGTCGCCGATGCCCACTACCGTCAGCCACGCCGTCATGCACCCTTCCCCATCGTTCGATTCCATCGTGTCGCCGCGCGGCCGTGAAAGCGCCGGTGCAGCCGTCCGCGTTGCAAAAAACGGCATGGTACCGTGTTCCACCCCGCGTTTCATCTGCCCGCCCGCCCGCGCGCGGCCGTTGCCCGCTTCGCTCGCCGCGAACCGCCAGCCGGTCGCGAATCGCGACCGAAATCGGGTATCCTACGGCCGTTCGTTCGCCGGTGCCCTTCGGGGCCGAAGAGGGAACACAGGGCGCACCGCGCGCCGCTGTGGCTGCCCCCGCAACTGTAGACAGCGAGCCGATCTCCCTCCTCATGCCACTGGTTTCACCGGGAAGGCCGGGAGTCGGCGCCGACCTGTCAGCCAGGAGACCTGCCGGCCAGAAAGTGCGTGCGTGCCAGTCGGCGTCGGGCGGGGTGTACCGATGCGTTGGCCGCGGCGCCACACTGTTCCGGTATCCCGTTGAGTTCCGCCCCCGATTCGATTCCTGCGTCGCCCGTCGTGCGCCCGTCGGCCTGCCCGGGGCTCGTGCGCGTGGTCGCGGCCGCCGACGGCGGGTTGTGCCGGATCAAGCTGCCGGGCGGCCGGCTCGACGCGCGCCAGGCGCGTGCGATCGCCGCCGCCGCGCGCCGGTACGGTTCCGGCGCGATCGATGCGACCAATCGTGCGAATCTCCAGTTGCGCGGCATTCGCGACGGCGCGGCCGATGCGTTGACCCACGCGTTGCTCGACGCGGGGCTCGGCCCGCGCGCAAGCGCCGGCGACACCGCCGCCGAGGCGGCCGCGCTCGCGGCGAGCGACGACGTCCGCAACGTGCTGCTCAGCCCGCTCGCCGGGCACGACCCGGCCGCGCTCGTCGATAGCCACGCGCTCGCCGTGCCGCTGCTCGACATGCTGGCGAACGAGCCGCGCCGCGGCGAACTGTCGCCGAAATTCTCGATCCAGCTCGATGGCGGCGAAGCGGTCGCGGCGCTCGATCATCCGCACGACATCTGGCTCGCCGCGTGGCGCCGCGCCGACGGCGCGGTACGTCTTGCGGCGGGGCTGGCCGGCTGTCCGCCGGTGGCGCCCGGCGACCGGCCCGCGTCGGTCGACGTGTCGCCCGATCAGGGCGTCGCGCTGGTGCGCGCGCTGCTGCGTGCGTTCCTCGATCTCGCGCCGGCCGACGTCACGCGGATGCGCGCGTTGCTCGCGATGTGCGGCGAACGCACGCTGTTCGAACGCGCCCGGCGCTACCTGCCCTTTCCGCTCGCGGCCGATCCGGCGCTTGCCGGCTGGCGGCGCACGCATGCCGACCCGGCGTTGCGTTTCGGCGCGCAGCCGTCGCGCGCCGCGACCCGCTGCAGCGTCGGCGCGCAATTCGCGCTCGGGCGGCTCGACGCGGCGCAACTGGAACGGCTCGCCGCGCTGGCCGAAGCCGACGGCGACGGCACGCTGTCGATGACGCCGTGGCAAGGCGTGTTCATGCACGGCGTGCCGAACGAACGTGCGGTGGCAATGCGCGAAGCACTCAAGTCGCTCGGCCTCGTAGGCGCGGCGTCCGAGCCGCTGGCGGCGCTCGTCGCCTGTACCGGCAGCGCGGGCTGCGCGAAAGCGCACGCCGACACGAAACACGACGCACTCGCGCTCGCCGCCCGCATCGGCCGGCCGCTCGACGTGCACCTGACCGGCTGCGCGCGCCACTGCGCGCTGCCGCATCC
Source organism: Burkholderia sp. EMB26 (assembly GCF_024730645.1). Lineage (NCBI taxonomy): Bacteria > Pseudomonadati > Pseudomonadota > Betaproteobacteria > Burkholderiales > Burkholderiaceae > Burkholderia > Burkholderia sp. EMB26. Next base: position 1,886,994 of record NZ_CP078070.1, on the reverse strand, counting down.
CGCGACGCATACGCTCGTCGCGGTGGCGCCCGCACACTACGACCTTTACCGGCGCGACGCGACCACGGGCCTCGGCGCCCTGCTCGCGCGCCATCTGACGATTGACCAGGCCGCGGTCCGACTCATGGACGCGCGGCACAGCCAGGACACCACCGATGCTTGACTATATTCGCGACGGGCAGGAAATCTACCGCCAGTCGTTCGCGACGATCCGCGCCGAGGCCGACCTGTCGCAGGTTCCGCCCGATCTCGAGAAACTCGCGGTGCGCGTGATCCACGCGTGCGGGATGGTCGACGTCGTGTACGACCTGCGCTTCTCGGCCGGCGCCGGCACGGCCGGCCGCACGGCGCTCGCGGCCGGTGCGCCGATCCTGTGCGACGCGAGGATGGTTGCCGAAGGCATCACGCGCGCGCGGCTGCCCGCGGCCAACCGCGTGATCTGCACGCTCGGCGAGCCGGAGGTGCCCGAGCTCGCGCGCCGGCTCGGCAACACGCGTTCGGCCGCCGCGCTCGAACTGTGGCGCCCGCATCTCGCGGGCAGCGTCGTCGTGATCGGCAATGCGCCGACCGCGCTGTTCCACCTGCTCGACATGATCGACGCCGGCGCGCCGCGCCCCGCGCTGATCCTCGGTTTCCCGGTCGGCTTCATCGGCGCGGCCGAATCGAAGGCGATGCTCGACGCCGACAGCCGCGGCGTGCCGTACGTCGCGCTGCTCGGCCGGCGCGGCGGCAGCGCGATGGCGGCCGCCGCGGTCAATGCGCTTGCAACGGAGGTCGAATGACGACCGCGCGCGGACGGCTGTTCGGGGTGGGCGTCGGCCCCGGCGATCCCGAGCTGATGACGATCAAGGCGCTGCGCGTGCTGCAGGCCGCGCCCGTGGTTGCGTATTTCGTCGCGAAGGGCAAGAAAGGCAACGCGTACGGCATCGTCGAAGCGCACCTGCTCGACGGGCAGACGCAACTGCCGCTGGTCTACCCGGTGACGACCGAGGTGCTGCCGCCGCCGCTCTGCTACGAGACGGTGATCGCCGATTTCTACGACACCGCGGCCGAGATCGTCGCGGCGCACCTCGATGCGGGCCGCGACGTCGCGGTGATCTGCGAAGGCGACCCGTTCTTCTACGGCTCGTACATGTACCTGCACGACCGCCTCGCGCCGCGTTACGACACCGAGGTGATCCCCGGCGTGTGCGCGATGCTCGGCGGCACGGCCGTGCTCGGCCAGCCGCTCGTCTATCGCAACCAGAGCCTGTCGGTGCTGTCGGGCGTGCTGCCCGAGCATGAACTGCGCGAGCGCCTCGCGCGGGCCGACGCGGCCGTCGTGATGAAGCTCGGCCGCAATTTCGACAAGGTGCGACGCGTGCTCGACGAACTCGGGCTTGCGAAGCGCGCGCGGTACGTCGAGCGCGCGACGATGGCCAACCAGCGCATCGTACCGCTCGACGAGGTCGATCCGATGGCGTCGCCGTATTTCTCGCTGCTCGTCGTGCCGGGGGAAAAATGGCAAGGATGATGACGCCGCCCGCGATCGTGATCCTCGGCGCGGGCGCGCTCGATACCGCGCGGCGGATCCAGGCGCGTTACCCGGGCGCCCGTGTGCACGGTCTCGCGTCGCGCGTCGACGCCGACGTGCCGTTCGACGAGCTCGGCGCGCACCTGCGCGAACTCTATGCACGCGGCTTGCCGATCGTCGCGCTGTGCGCGGCCGGCATCGTGATCCGCTGCCTCGCGCCCGCGCTTGCCGACAAGGGCGTCGAGCCGCCGGTGCTCGCGGTCGCGGAGGACGGTTCGGCCGTCGTGCCGCTGCTCGGCGGGCTGACGGGCGTCAACGTGATCGCGCGCGAGATCGCCGAATGCGTCGGTGTCGCGCCGGCGATCACGACGAGCGGCGAACTGCGCTTCGGCGCGTGCGTGCTCAATCCGCCGGAAGGCTATGCGCTCGCCGATCTCGCGCAGGGCAAGCGCTTCGTGTCCGACCTGCTCGCGGGCGCGTCGACGCGCATCGACGGCGCGGCGCCGTGGCTCGACGACGTCGCGCTGCCCCGTGATGCCGCGGCTGCGCACGCGATTCGCGTGACGCCCGATGCGTGGCGCGGCGCGCGCGACGAGCTTGTGATTCATCCGCGCAGCGTGGTGGTCGGTGTTGCCGCGGATGCCGTGCATGCAGGCGAAGCGCTTGCTGCGCGCATCGACGCCATGCTCGACGCACAGGGCCTCGCGCGGCTGGCGCTCGCGGCCATCGTCGCGCCGGCGTCGGCGATCGGCGACGCCGCGCTGGAAGCCGCGGCGAGCACGCTCGACGTGCCGCTGCGTTTCGTCGATAGCGATCGCGACGGCAACGCGGCAGCCGACGCCGCCACGCTGCTCGGTCGTGCGTTGCGCGTCGCGCATACGCTTCGTGGCGAATCGCACGGTCTGGCATGCGCGGTCGCATCGCAGCCGGTCGACCCGGCCACGCTCGGCCGCGCACGCGGCCGCCTGACGGTGCTCGGCCTCGGCCCGGGCGCCGCCGCGTGGCTCACGCCGGCCGCGCGCGCGGCGCTCGCGGACGCGACCGACATTCTCGGCTATACGACCTACGTGAACATGGCCGGCCCGTTTCGGGCGGACCAGCGCGTGCACGGCACCGACAATCGCGAGGAAATGCAGCGCGCGCGCCATGCGTTCGAACTGGCGGCCGAGGGCCGGCGCGTCGCGGTCGTGTCGTCGGGCGACCCGGGCGTGTTCGCGATGGCCGCGGCCGTGCTCGAAGCGCTCGACGAAGCGCGCGACCCGCAATGGGCCGCGGTCGACCTGCGCGTGGAGCCCGGCATCTCGGCGTCGCTCGCGACGGCCGCGCAGGCCGGCGCACCGCTCGGCCACGACTTCTGCGCGATCTCGCTGTCGGACAACCTGAAGCCGTGGGACGTGATCGAGACGCGCCTGCAACACGCGGCGCAAGCCGATCTCGTGATGGCGTTCTACAACCCGATTTCGCGCGCGCGGCCGTGGCAGCTCGACCGTGCACTCGACATCGTGCGCGCGCATCGCGCGGCCGATACGGTGGTCGTGCTCGGCCGCGACATCGGCCGGCCGGGCGCGACGCTTGCGACGACGACCCTCGGCGCACTGCGCAGCGACCAGGTCGACATGCGCACGATGGTGATCGTCGGCTCGTCGACGACGCGGCGCTTCGCGATCGGCAACGCACGCGAATGGGTCTACACGCCGCGCTGGTATCGCTGAACGTCGCGGCGCGCGTACCGAATCCGGCGGCGCTCGCGCGAATGCGCATGCCTGCGAGCCGCTGACCGGCACGCCGGCGCGTCGCCGGTTCGCTGGAACCGGTCCATGCACGCGCTGCCTCCCGGTCAGCCGGAAAAAGTGCCCGCTCCGCGTTTCGCAACGCGACCGAATCGGCAAGATCGTTACGTATCGGGAATCGAATAACAAAAAGAAGAACACCTAAATTCCCTATTCGACCTGAATCCTCCAAGATAGGCACGCCGCCGACGGGACACGTGCCTGTCCCGCCGGCGGCGATACGCAGGCCAGCGTATCCCTCTTCCACTTGGAGAACACAGAATGAACAACAATGTGTTGCCGCGTTTCGTTCCGCGTGCGTTTGCCGCGGGTTGTCTGCTCGCGATGGCGAGCGTGTCGCACGGTGCCGGCGTCTATGCACCCTATGTCGACGTGACGCTCTATCCGACACCGCTGGTCGACCAGATCGGCGTGCGCCAGGGCATCCAGCAGTTCACGCTCGCATTCGTGGTCGCGGGCAACGGCTGCGTGCCGTCGTGGGGCGGCGTCCAGCCGATCGGCAACGGCGCGAGCGGCGGCCTGCTGACCGCGCTGTCCACGTCGATCGCGAGCTATCGTGCGAAAGGCGGCGAAGTCGCCGTGTCGTTCGGCGGCGCGAACGGCACGCCGCTGATGCAGGCATGCTCGACGGTCCCCGCGCTGAAGAGCGCGTACCAGACGGTGATCGACACGTACGGCCTCACGCACATCGACTTCGACATCGAGGGCGCGTCGCAGCAGGACACGGCTGCGGTCGCGCGCAACTTCCAGGCGGTCGCGCAACTGCAGGCCGACTACGCGGCGAAGGGCAAGCCGCTGCACGTGACGCTGACGCTGCCGACGATGCCGACCGGGCTCACGCAGGACGGCGTGAACGTCGTCAACGCGGCCATCGCGAACAAGGCCACGTTCGATGCGGTCAACGTGATGGCGATGGATTACGGCCCCGCGAACCTCGACATGGGCGCCGCCGCGATCAGCGCCGCGCAGGCGCTCTACTCGCAGCTCGACACGGCGTTCAAGTCGGCCGGGCAGCCGAAGACCAATGCGCAGCTGTGGCAGATGGTCGGCGTGACGCCGATGATCGGCGTGAACGACGTGCAAGGCGAAACGTTCACGCTCGCGAATGCGCAGACCGTGCTGAACGCGGCAATCGCGAACGGCTACGGCTTCTTCGGCAACTGGTCGGTCGGCCGCGATCAGGCGTGCCCGTCCGGCGGCACGTATGCGTCGCCGACCTGCTCGGGCGTCGCGCAGCAACCGTACGCGTTCGCGACGATCTTCAAGAAGCTCGACGGCAAGTGGGGCGCGGGCGTCACGCAAGACCCGAACTACGGCGGCGGTTCGGACGGCGGCACGCCGCAGCCGGGCGCACCGTGGGCGGCCGGGCAGGTCTATACGGCCGGCGCGACGGTCACCTACCAGGGCACGACGTATCAGGCGCAGTGGTGGACGCAGGGCGACGTGCCCGGCCAGGCGGCCGTGTGGAAGCCGGTCGGCGGCGGCACGCCCGCGTGGTCGGCGACGACCGCCTACCAGGGCGGCACGTGCGTGACGTACCAGGGCGCGAAGTATTGCGCGAAATGGTGGACGCAGGGCGACAACCCGAGCGCGGGCGGCGTGTGGGTGAAGTCGTGACGCTGCGACGCGTTCGCGCGTGACGCGCGGCGGGCCGTTTCCGGCGTGTCAGCACCGAACGCCGGCGACGGCCCGCTGCCTGCGCCGTCGCGCGCCGCTGCTCTACCCGCGCGCGTGTTCGGCCAGCAGCCGCGCCTTCGCGTCGACGAGCAGCGCCGCATGCGTGTCGCGATGCAGGCGAATCCGCTCGGTCGGCCCGACGACCGACAGCCCGTACCAGTCGCCGTCGAGCATCAGCGCCACCGCGATCGCCGACAGTTCGGGCGCGCTCTCGCCGAAGTTCTCGGCCCAGCCGAGTTCGCGAAACCGCGCGGTCTGCGCGACGAGCGCCGGCAGGTCGGCCACCGTCGCGTCGGTGAAGCGCTCGAACGGCAGTTGCCCGCCGAGCGCCTGCTGCGCGTCGCCCGCGAGTTCCGCGAAGATCGCCTTGCCGATCGAGTTCGCGTGCAGCGGGCGCAGCTCGCCCGGCTGGCGCGTATAGCGGATCGCCTGCTCCGATTCGACGACGTCGAGATACGTGACCGACGCGCCCTGGATCTTGCCGAGCACGGCGGTTTCGCGGCTCGCGTCGCGCAGCGCGACGAGGTGCGGATGCACGATGTCGACGACCGGATCGGGCGCGTCGATCGCCGCGGCGATCGTCTGCAGGCGCCGCGTCGGATAGTAGCCACCGCGCTTGCGCACTTCGTACAGGTAGCCGCGGCTCACGAGCGTGCGCGCCATCGCGAGGCAGCTCGACGCCGGCACGTTGAGGAGGCGCGCGAGTTCGGTGAGCGGCAGCGGCCGCCGTTCGGCGGCGAACAGCTCGAACAGGTCGAGCGTGCGGGCAACGAGTTTGACGTCCATGACGAGCGCTTGATTCGGAACGGGAAACCGCGCGCCGGGCGAGCCGCCGGGTCGCTACGGTCAGTACGACTTCGGCAGCCCGAGCACCTTCTCCGCGATGTAGCACAGGATCAGTTGCGGACTCACGGGCGCGAGCCTCGGAATCATACACTCGCGCAGATAGCGCTCGACATGATATTCCTTCGCGTACCCCATCCCGCCGTGCGTCGCGATCGCCGTCTGGCAGGCCTGGAACGCGGCTTCCGCGCCGAGGTATTTCGCCGCGTTCGCCTCCGCGCCGCACGATTGGCCCGCGTCGTAGCGCGTCGCGGCCTTCATCACCATCAGCCATGCGGCCTCGAGCTGCATCCACGCCTGCGCGAGCGGATGCTGGATCGACTGGTTCTGCCCGATCGGCCGGCCGAACACCACGCGCTCGCACGCATACTGCGTCGCGCGGCGCAGCGCGGCCTGCCCGAGCCCGATCGCCTCCGCGGCGATCAGTATGCGTTCCGGGTTCAGCCCGTGCAGCAGATAGCGAAAGCCGTCGCCTTCGTTGCCGATCAGGTCGTCGCGCGACACGCGCAGGTTGTCGATGAACAGCATGTTCGAATCGACCGCCTTGCGGCCCATCTTCTCGATCTCGCGCACTTCGACGCGCGAACGGTCGAGGTCGGTATAGAACAGGCTCAGCCCGTCGGTCGGCTTCGCGACCTGGTCGAGCGGCGTCGTGCGCGCGATGATCAGCATCTTGTTCGCGACCTGCGCGGTCGAGATCCAGATCTTGCGCCCGCTCAGCACGTAGTGATCGCCGTCGCGGCGCGCCTGCGTGCTCAGGTGCGTGGTGTCGAGCCCGGCGTCGGGTTCGGTCACCGCGAAGCACGCCTTGTCGTGCCCGGCGATCAGCGGCGGCAGGAAGCGCGTCTTCTGCGCGTCGTTGCCGAACACCTGCACCGGGTTCAGCCCGAAGATGTTCATGTGAACGGCCGACGCGCCGGACAGGCCGGCGCCCGACGCGCTGATCGTGCGCATCATCAGCGCCGCCTCGGTCATCCCGAGCCCGGCGCCGCCGTAGGCCGGGTCCATTGCGATGCCGAGCCAGCCGGCCTCGGCGAGCGCCGCGTGGAAATCGGCCGGAAATCCGCCCGCGCGATCGCGTTCGAGCCAGTAGTCGTCGCCGAAGCGCTCGCAGATTTTCTCGATCGCGCTTTCGATCGCGCGCTGGTCGTCGGTCAGGTCGAACTGCATGGACTGCTCTCCCGGGAAGCGTGAACGGCCGCGCCGCTCACAATGGAAACACGCCCGTCGCGACCGCGGCGAAGACCATCAGCACGGTGGCGGCGAACAGGAACGGAATCGTGAATTTCTGGTGCTCGGCGAGCTCGACGCCGGTCAGCCCGACGATCAGGAACGTCGCGGGCGTGAGCGGGCTCACCGGAAAGCCGGTGGTCATCTGGCCGAGCAGCGCGGCCTGCGCCATCTGGATCGGCGGCACGCCGAGCAGCTTGCCGCTTTCCGCGAGCACCGGCAGCACGCCGAAGTAGAACGAATCGGGATCGAACAGCAGGCTGAGCGGCATCGACAGCAGCCCGAGCACGAACGGCATGTGGCGCGCATGTTCGACGGGCACGTGCGCGACGACGACCTCGGCCATCGCCTTCAGCATCCCGGTGCCGAACATGATGCCGGTGAACGCGCCGGCCGCAAGCAGCACGCTCGCCATCATCAGCGCGGCCTTCGCATGCGCGTCGATCCGTTCGCGCTGGGCCTGCACGTCCGGGTAATTGATCACGAGCGCGGCGACCGTGCCGAGCATGAACATCACCATCGGGTCGACAATGCCGGACACCAGCGTGACGAGCACGACGAGCGTGAGCGCGACGTTGATCCCGAAGCGGCCCGGCCGACGCAACGCGCGTTCGGCGTCGGTCAGCGCGCGCGGCGCGATCGCGAGCGAAGCCGCGCCGGCGCGGTCGAGCCCGAGCCGTTTCGCCTCGCGCGCGCCGAGCACGTACGCGGTGCCGAACACGAACGCGAGCCCGACGATCTGCACCGGAATCATCGGCGTGAAGATCGCCGAGCCGGGAATGTGCAGCGCGGCCGACGCGCGCAGCATCGGCCCGACCCACGGCAGGAAGTTGACGCCGGCCGCCATCGATGCGACGCACGCGAGGATGCGGCGATCCATCCCGAGCCGCGTATAGAGCGGCATCATCGCGGGCAGCGTGACGAGAAACGTGACGGCGCCCGAGCCGTCGAGATGGATCAGCAGCGCGAGCAGCGCCGAGCCCATCACGATGCGCGGCGGATGACAGCCGATCACGCGCAGCACGCCCGCGATGATCGGATCGAGCATCCCCGCGTCGGTGAGGATTCCGAAAAATAGAATCGCAAAAACGAACATGCCGGCGATCGGGCCGATGTTCTGTACGCCGTGCACGACGAACTTGCCGGTCTGCAGCCCGAAACCGGCCGCGAGCGACGCGGCCACCGGTACGACGATCAGCGCGACGAGCGGCGACAACCGCTTCGTGATGATCAGGCCGAACAGCGCGACGATGGCGACCGCGCCGATCCATGCGAGCATGATGCGTCTCCTCTGCAGCCGGTGCGCAGGGCGTGCCGATGCGCGGGCCGGCGTGATGTCCGAATGATGGTGTGCGGCGCGCGCCCGTGCCCCGCGATGCGGCACGGCCGGCGGCCGCGATGCCGGTCAGCGCCGGCGGTGGTCGTGATCGTCGCCGTCCGCGAACACCTGCGCCGCATGTTCGTTCAGTGCGGGCGGCGGCCGCCGGTACGTGGCCGGCGTGCGGCCGAGCTTGATCGGCGACGCGATGCCGCGATGCCGGCCCAGCTCGACCTTCATCTGCCGATGCGCGACATGCGGATGGTCGAGCGCCGCGTCGAGCCCGAGCACGGGCGCGCACGGCACGCCGCGGCGCATCAGTCGTTCGGCGAGCGCGGCGCCGTCGTGCGCGGCCAGCGCCGTTTCGAGCAGCGTGCGCAGTGCGGCGCGATGCTGGCTGCGCGCGCGGTTGTCCGCGAAACGCGGATCGTCGAGCCAGTCGCGCGTGCCGAGCACATCGCACAGCGCGGCGAACTGTCCGTTGTTGCCGACTGCCAGGAAGATGTCGACGCCCGCCGTCGGGAAGCTGTCGTACGGCGTGATGTTCGGATGCGCGTTGCCGGTGCGCACGGGCGCCTTGCCCGAATGAAAGAAGTTCGGCGTATGCGGGTGCAGGATCGACAGCGCGCAGTCGAACAGCGTCGATTCGACGAACTGGCCGCGGCCGCTGGCGTCGCGCTCGCGCAGCGCCATCAGCACGCCGAGCGCCGCGTTCAGCCCCGTGACGAGATCGACGATCGGCACGCCCACTCGCAGCGGCGCGCCGCCGGCTTCGCCGTTGACGCTCATCAGCCCCGCGAGCGCCTGCACGGCCGCGTCGTAGCCTGGCAGCCCGCCGAGCGGGCCGTCCGCGCCGAAACCCGACACGCGGCAATAGACGAGGCGCGGAAACCGCGCATGCAGCGCGTCGAAGCCGAGCCCCCAGCGCTCCATCGTGCCGATCTTGAAGTTCTCGACGACCGCGTCCGCGTGTTCGAGCAGCCCGAGCAGCCGCTCGCGATCCGCCGGCTGCGTCAGGTCGAGCGCGATGCCGAGCTTGTTGCGGTTCACACCGAGGAAGTACGACGCGGTGTCGCCGTCGAACGGCGGGCCCCACGTGCGCGTCTCGTCGCCGGACGGCGGTTCGATTTTGATCACCTCCGCGCCGTGATCGGCGAGGATCTGGGTCGCGTACGGGCCGCCCAGCACCCGCGACAGATCGATGATGCGCAATCCCGCCAGCGCGCCCTGCTGCTCGTGTTCCGCCATGCGTCTCGCTCCTGGTTCCGGTTGATCGGACGGCCGGTTCCGGCGGCCCGGCACTGGCGCTGGGCTTCTCCGGATTCGGCGAATAATTCTTGTATGTGAATTTATATTCACACTCAGGAATTATGTTGTCAAGCCCGGATGGGACCCGGCTGCCGCGCGGAGAACGTCGTCGCGCGCAAGGGGGGACGACACCGAACGCGGGCGGTTGCGGGGGCGCCCCGCCGTTCGCTAAGCTGGCGGGCAACGTTCACCCCCATCAGTAACGAGGCGGAATATTCATGAAACGGTTGTGGCTGGCGGCCTTCCTGCTCGCATCGACGCTGGGCATCGCGCACGCGCAAAACCAGACTTTCCACTTCGGCGAGGGACAAACCGGGGTATCGGGCGCCGCGCCGCATGCTGCCGCGCCGGTGGCCCGGCCCGCGCCCGCACGCCGGCACGTCACTGCGCCGTCGCCGCATCACCGGCGTGCCGTTCACAAGCGCCGTCATTCGCGCCACGCGAGGCCTGCGCGCAGCGGGATCCATACGCACGCGTGAGCCGTCGCCCGTGGCGCGACCGCGGTGCACGCAACTGTCACGAACGGCCGGTAACATCGGCGCGGCGGCGTGCATGCCGTGGCAGCCGGCCGCCGACCCTCGCGCGGCCGACGCGCCTTTTTCTCCACGATTCAGTACCTGTTTTGCCGAACATGAGCATCGGGCCGGATACCGTCGCCGTCATCAAGGAACGCGCCACGATCGTGTGCCGCCAGCGCAGCAGCGTGCTGCTGGTCGCCCGCACCGCGGCGCGCTGGTCGCTGCCCGGCGGCACGATCCGGCGCGGCGAGACGCCGCTCGAGGCCGCGCGGCGGGAACTCGCGGAGGAGACGCGGCTGGAGGGGCTCGCGCTCGACTACGCGGTGCAGTTCGGCGGGCTGACGAAGCTGCATCACGTGTTCGTGGCCGACGTGCCGGCACACCTGACGCCGCGGGCGAGCAACGAGATCGCCCGCTGCAAGTGGTTCACCATCGACCGGCTCGACACGCTGCGGGCGAGCGTGCCGACGCGCAAGATCATCGAGCTGCTGCGGCTCGACTGTTTTTCGGCGTTCGCGAGCGGGCCGCTTCGCTGAGGTCGACGCCGGCTCGGGCTCCGATTGCGGCGACTACGCGCGCAGGAACGGGCCGGCCTTGCGTTCGAGCAGCGCGACGAGTTCGGGCTGCATGAACGCGTAGCGAGCGGGAATGTCGAGGCAGACGATCTTCCGGTGCTTCAGATGCGCGCCGAATTGCGCCGACAGTCGCGCCTTGTGCGCACGCTCCATCACGAACACGATGTCCGCCCAATCGAGTTGCTCGGCCGAGAGCCGCACGTCCGCATCGGGCGCGAGGCCCGCGGAGTCGGTGTCGATGCCGGGCCACGCGGCGAACACCGCTTCGGCCGTCGGGCTGCGCAGCCGGTTGCGGCTGCAGATGAACAGTGCCCGTGTCATGTCGCTGCGCGGCGCCCGAGGGGGCTCAACCTTGCGGAATCGTGCCCGGCCGCACGTACGCGAGCATGTGCGGCACGTAATCGGCCTTGCCGAGCTCGACACCGTGATGGCGCAGGATCGCGTACGCGGCGATCGCGTGGAAGTAGAACTGCGGCAGCGCCCAGTCGCGCGCGTACTGTTCGCCCGTCATGTCGAACGCGATCCCGTTCGGCAGTTCGAGCGCGATCGGCAGCGCTGCGCCGCCATCGAGCGCATCGGGGGCGAGTTCGCCGAGAAAGGCGAGCGTGCCGGCGATGATCGCCTGCGCATCGGCCGGCGAACCGGGTTGCGCATCCGCATTCCAGCCCGCCTCGCGCAAGGCCAGCAACGCCGCCGGCAGCGGTTCGCCGCGCAGCCGGTGAACCGGCTCCATCGCCTGGAAACACGAGAAGCGCACCTGGGCGGCGAGCGGATACATGTCGGGCGCCAGCCTCAGCGTCATCGCCGCGTCGGGGTCGTCGCCGGCGGCCTGCCGGTGTGCGACGGCCTTGTCGAGCCACGCGGACTGCGCGCGCAGCATCTGGGTGTAGGTCGGAACGAGAAGTTGGGTGGGTGACACGCATGCGCTCCTGTGTTGGGGTTCTCGCCCCACGATAGCAGCGTCGGCGCGAACCTGCATCCTGGCCGGGCGCCGACGTGTGCCGTTACGGCTTGCCGTGCCGCGCCAGGAACCGGTCGAGCTGCGACGCGAACGTCTTGCCGTCGCGCGCGCTGAACGGCGCCGGCCCGCCCGTGTCGATGCCGGCGCTGCGCAACTGGTCCATCATCGCGCGCGTCGACAGGCGCTCCTCGATGTTTTCGCGGCTGAACCAGTTGCCGCGCGGGTCGAGCGCATGCGCGCCCTTGTCGAGCACGGCGGCGGCCAGCGGGATGTCGGCGGTGATCACGAGATCGCCGGGCTCCGCCAGCTCGACGATGCGCGCGTCGGCCACGTCGAAGCCGGCCGGCACCTGCACGGCCTTGATGAACGGCGACGGCGGCGTGCGCAGAAACTGGTTCGCGACCAGCGTCACGCAGATCTCGGCACGACGCGCGGCGCGGAACAGCATGTCCTTGATGACGGCGGGACACGCGTCGGCATCGACCAGTACTTGCATGGCGGGGGTTTCCAGTGGACAGAAGCAGAAGCGGCGATCATAGCGCACCGCCGGCCGGCCATCAGCCGGCGCGATCCGTGCAAAGCGCGTCGGCCGTCACCCACTGCGCGCCCCACGCCGCGGCGAGCCGCGCGCCCTGCCCGATCCGCACGGCCGCGTCGTCGAAGTCGACGAACACGACGTGATCGGCCGCCGCCGGCCTGGCCGGCATCTCGCGCGTGCGCCCGTCGGACAGCACCCACAGCCAGCGCTGCTTGCCGGGCTCGCGGCGCGCAGCGCTGGCCAGCAAGCGTGCGGCGGCCGCGATGCCGTCCGCGAGTGGCGTGCCGCCGCCGCCGTCGACCGGCTCGAGCCAGCGCGCGTTCCACCAGCGCGGCACGGCCGGGCCGAAGCGCCGCGCGGCACCTTGACCGCCGAAGCAGATCAGCGCGGTTTCGACCCGCGCCCGCGCGGCCTGATCGAAATACGCGACGATCAGCCCCTTCGCGAGCGCGAGCCGCTCGTGCGACAACATCGACGCCGAACAGTCGAGCACGAAACAATGCAGCGCACGCGGCGTGCCCGCGCGTTTCCCGAACCGCAGATGCTCGCGATGCAGCGGGCCGCCGCGTTTCGCGGCGAGCGTCGCCGGCCACGCGACGGCCGTGCCGGCGCGCACCGTGCCCGGCACGAGTGCGGCTGCGCCTGACTGCCATCGAGGACCGCGAATCGCGTTCGCGGCGGCGCCGGCTCGATGGCTCAGCGTTTTTTTAGCGGCAGCGGCACCACGCTTTTCACGTCGCGCAGCCCGGCCGGTTCGGGCGGCAGGTAGCCCCAGTCGCCCTGCGATGCGGACGCATCGCCTTTCGTGTCGCCGGTCTCGCCCGGCCGGTCGTCGGGCCGCTGGCGCGGGTTCGGCGGCGAACGATCGTCGCGTTCGTCATCGTGCTGCGACGATGGGGGCGACGACGGCGGCCCCGCGTGGCGCCGGTGCCGCAGCACGGCTTCGGCCACGCGCGCCACATGCGACACCGTCACCGCGTCGGCCTGCTCCAGCGCGGCCAGCGCGCGCGCGGCGCGCAGCATCACGAGATCGGCCCGCAACCCGTCGACGGCCGCGTCGATGCACAGCGCGCTGACGCGCGCATGGACCGCATCGTCGAAATCCAGCGCCGGCAGCCGCCCGCGCGCCGCATGAATCCGGTCCGCGAGCGTCCGCTGGGCCGCCGCATGACGCGCGCGAAACGCATCCGGATCGAGATCGAACGCAAGCCGCGCCTTCACGATCCGCTCGCGCTGGGCGGCGTCGAAGCAGTTCTCGAGCTCGACCATCAGCCCGAAGCGGTCGAGCAACTGCGGGCGCAGCTCGCCCTCCTCGGGATTCATCGTGCCGACCAGCACGAAACGCGCATCGTGCGCGTGCGACACGCCATCGCGCTCGACGATGTTCACGCCGCTCGCGGCGACGTCGAGCAGCGTATCGACGAGCCCGTCGGCGAGCAGGTTCACTTCGTCGACGTACAGCACGCCGAGATGCGCGCGCGCCAGCAGGCCGGGCCGGAAGCGCACGCCGTTTTCGGCCAGCGCATGCGCGAGATCGAGCGTGCCCGTCACCTGCTCGTCGCTCGCCGACAGCGGCAGCGTGACGAACTGCCCTTCCGGCAGCAACTCGGCGAGGCCGCGCGCGGCCGTCGATTTCGCGGTGCCACGCGGGCCGCTGACGAGCACGCCGCCGAGCGACGGGTCGATCGCGGCCAGCAGCAGCGCCTGCTGCAACGCGTCCTGCGCGACGAGCGCCGCAAACGGAAAAACCGCGCGGGCGCGGGGCGTCGTCGGATCGGTCATCGCCGTCCTCCTTCCTGGCGTTGTTCGCTGGCGAGCCAGACCGCTTCGATCCGCTCGCGATAGGGGCCCGGCTGCTGCCACAGCCCGCGCTGCATCGCTTCGACGAAGCGTTCGCAGATGCCGTGCAGCGCCTTCGGGTTGTGCCGTTCGAGGAACGCGCGGGTGGCGTCGTCGAACAGGTACGCGTCGGCGACGAGCGCGTACTGGTGATCGGACAGCACGCGCGCGGTCGCGTCATAGCCGTACAGGTAGTCGACGGTCGCCGCGAGTTCGGCCGCGCCCTTGTAGCCGTGACGCTTCACGCCGTCGAGCCATTTCGGGTTGACGACGCGCGAGCGGATCACGCGGGCGATCTCCTCGCGCAGCGTGCGCATCTTCGGCGCGACCGGGTTCGCATGGTCGCCGTGGTAGATGCTCGGCTGCTGCCCGGACAGGTGCCGCACGGCCGCCGTCATCCCACCCTGGAACTGGTAGTAGTCGTTCGAATCGAGGATGTCGTGCTCGCGGCTGTCCTGGTTCTGCACGACGACGTCGATCGTCGCCAGCCGCTCGCCGAACACGTCGGCCGCGGCGTCGCCCGCGCTGTTTTGCGCGTACGCATGGCCGCCCCATTGACGATAGGCGTCCGCGAGATCGGCGTCGGTCTGCCAGCGGCGCTGGTCGATCAGGTCCTGCAGGCCCGCGCCGTAGCTGCCCGGCCGCGCGCCGAACACGCGCCAGCCGGCGCGCCGGCGCGCTTCGTCGGGCGCCACGCCCTGCGCGATCCACTTCCCGCGTTCGCGCTCGATGCGTGCGCGAATCGGGTTCAACGCTTCGGGTTCGTCGAGCGCGGCAACGGCCTGCACGGCCGCGTCGAACAGGTGCATCAGGTTCGGGAACGCGTCGCGGAAGAAGCCCGACACGCGCAGCGTCACGTCGATGCGCGGCCGGTCGAAGATCTCGATCGGCAGGATCTCGAAGTCGGTCACGCGATGGCTGCCGTGCGCCCATTTCGGGCGCACGCCGATCAGCGCGAACGCCTGCGCGATGTCGTCGCCGCCGGTGCGCATCGTCGCCGTCCCCCACACCGACAGCCCGATCGCGCGCGGATAGTCGCCGTGATCCTGCAGATGACGCTCGATCAGCTGCTGCGCGGATTTCAACCCGAGCGACCACGCGGCCTGCGTCGGCACCGCGCGCGTATCGACCGAGTAGAAGTTGCGGCCGGTGGGCAGCACGTCGGGACGGCCACGCGACGGTGAACCGCTCGGCCCCGGCGGCACGAAGCGGCCGTCGAGCCCGCGCAGCAGCTGACGCATTTCCTCGCCGCCGCACGCGTCGAGGGCGGGCAGCAGCATCGTGCGCACGCGTTCGAGCACCGCGAGCGTATGCCGCCATGCGCCGGGCGGCGGCATGTCGATACCGGGTTCGTCGGACGCGGCTCCGCACACGGCGTCGAGCCAATGCTGCGCAAGCCGTTCGAGCCGCTCGCGCGTATCGCCCGCATGCCGCCACGGCGACGCGTCGAGCGTTTGCAGGACGGCCGGCCGCGGCCCGGTCCACGGCGCGGCCCAGTCGGCCGCGAGCGGATCGAAAGCGTCGCCGAGCGCGAGATCGCGCGCGAGTGCGCCGATCAGCCCGGCGCGTTCGCCCTTGCCGTCGCCGACCGGAAAGCGTGCGAGCGCGAGCAGCGTGTCGCGCCGCTGGCGCGCGACCGGCGACGCGCCGAACACGTGCAGCCCGTCGCGAATCTGCGCTTCCTTCAACTCGCACAGCCACGCGTCGACCCGCGTGAGCAGTGCATCCTCGTCGCCCGCATCGCGCGGCGGCGATACGCTCAGTTCGTCGTGCAGGCGATGCTCGGCGATCGTCGCGAGGATCGTCTTGCGCAACAGCTTCGCGCGCCGCGCATCGACCATCAGCGCTTCGTAGTATTCGTCGACCTGCCGTTCGAGATCCTGCAGCGGGCCGTAGTTTTCCGCGCGCGTGAGCGGCGGCATCAGGTGATCGACGATCACGGCCTGCGCACGGCGCTTCGCCTGGCTGCCCTCGCCCGGATCGTTGACGATGAACGGATACAGGTGCGGCAGCGGCCCGAGCGTCAGGTCGGGCCAGCACGCGTCGGACAGCGCGACGCTCTTGCCCGGCAGCCATTCGAGATTGCCGTGCTTGCCGAGATGGATGACCGCGTCGACGCGATACGCATCGCGCAGCCAGAAATAGAACGCGAGATACGCATGCGGCGGCACGAGATCCGCATCGTGGTAGCTCGCGTAGTCGTTCTCGCCGCGCGAGCGCGACGGCTGGATGCCGACGAACACGTTGCCCGCGCGCCAGCCGGCGATCGTGAAGCGCTGCTGCCTCAGCGTCGGATCGGCTTCAGGCGGCCCCCAGCGTGCGTTTAGCGCATCCCGCACGGTGGCCGGCAGCCGCGCGAAACGCGCGACGTAGTCGGCCAGCGCGTAACTCTGAAACGCGGGACGCAGCGTGCGCACGGCGGGATCGTTGGTCACGCCTTCGGTGAGTTGCGCGATCAGCGCGTCGCCGTCGGGCGGCAGGTCGGCCACCGTGTAGCCCGCGTCGCGCAGCGCCGCGAGCACGCGCAGCGCGGAGGCCGGCGTATCGAGCCCGACGCCGTTGCCGATCCGCCCTTCGCTTTGCGGATAGTTCGCGAGGATCAGCGCGATGCGCTTGTCGGCGTTATCGAGCGTGCGCAGCCGGCACCAGCCGCGCGCGAGCGCCGCGACGAACGCGATCCGTTCCGCATCCGGCTGGTAGCGCACGACGTCGACCTCGGTATGCGGGCAGCGATACGCGAGCCCCTTGAAGCTCACCGCGCGCGTGACGATGCGCCCGTCGACTTCGGGCAGCGCGATGTGCATCGCGATGTCGCGTGCGTGCAGGCCCTGGTTGTCGGCCACCCACGCGTCGCGATTGCCGCCGGACAGGATCACCTGCAGCACCGGCGCGTCGCCGGCCAGCACGTCGGGCTCGGGGCTGTCGATCGCGCCGGCAGCGAACGCGGTGGTATTCAGCACGAGCGCGACGCCGTGCGTGTCGCAGAGCTGCGTGATGACCTCGCGGCTCACCGCGTCCTTCAGCGACGTCACCGCGATCGGCAGCGGATTCAGCCCGTGGTCGATCAGTGCGTCGGCCAGCGCGTCGAACACCGCCGTGTTGGCGGCCTGCCAGTGCGCGCGATAGAACAGAATCGCGACGACCGGCGCGCCGGGCGTCCAGCGCGGTCGCCAGTCGTCGACGCTCGCGCGGTCGCGCGCCGGGTGATACAGCGCGGCGGCGGGCAGCGGCCGCGGCGGTTCGGGTTCGTCGCCGAAGCCGAACGTGTGAAACGCGATGCTGCGCAACAGCGCGTCGGCGTTGTGCACGCCGCCTTCGCGCAGATAGCGCCACCACAGCCGGCACAGCTCGGGCCTGACCGTGCTCTTCGCGACGAGGTTCGGGTCCTCCTGCAGGTCGCCCGAGAACATCGCAAGCTGCTGCCCGCGCTTCGACGCGAGCGACACGGCCTGCTCGATCCCGTACGGCCAGTACGCTTCGCCGCCGAGATGATCGATCACGACCGTCTTCGCGTGCCGCAGCACGTCGTCGACGTAGAAATCGACCGACGCCGGCTGGCGCAGGAACGTGACGTTCGCGAGCCGCACGCTCGGGAACCCTTCGGGCAAGTGCGGCACGACGCTCGCGAGCAGCGACAGCGTCGTGTCGGCCGAACTCAGGATCACGATGTCGGCCGGCTGCTGGTCGATCCGGACGACGCCCTGCGTATCGTCGACGAAGCCGCCCGGCGTGGTGCGCAGCAGATGCATCGTGCGTTACGCCTGTTGCGGCTCGGCCGCGCACGCGGCGTCGAACGCGCGTTGCAGCGCGGCCGCGTCGAGATCCTCGCCGATCAGCACGAAGCGGCTCGCGCGGGTTTCGCCGTCCTGCCAGCGGCGGTCGAAATAGCTGTCGAAGCGGCGACCGACGCCCTGGATCACGAGCCGCATCGGCGCGCCGGGCAGCGCGGCGAAGCCCTTCGCGCGGTAAATCGTGTGCGCTTCGACGACACGTTGCAGCGCGGCGATCGTCGATTCGCGCGTGCCGGCGTCGCCCGATACCACCACCGAATCGAAATCGTCGTGATGGTGATCGTGATCGTTGTCGTCGGCCGAGCCGTGATGGTCGTGACGCAGGTGGATCGTTTCCTCCGACGCCGATTCGAGGCCGAGCAGCAGCGCGAGGTCGAGCTCGCCGCGCGTCGCGCGCACGATCTTGACCTGCGGCGGGGTTTCGTCGCGGATCGCGGTTTCGATCTGCGCGAACTCGGCGTCGCCGACGAGGTCGGCCTTGTTTACGATCACGAGATCGGCGGACGACAGTTGATCGGCGAACAGTTCGTGCAGCGGCGATTCGTGGTCGAGGTTCGGATCGGCGCGGCGCTGTGCGTCGACGGCCTGCGGGTTTTCCGCGAACTGGCCGCTCGCGGCGGCCGGCCCGTCGACGACGGTCACGACCGCGTCGACCGTGAAGCTGTTGCGGATCGTCGGCCAGTTGAACGCCTGCACGAGCGGCTTCGGCAGCGCGAGGCCCGACGTCTCGATCAGCACGTGATCGATGTCCGCGCGGCGCTCGACCAGCGCTTCCATCACCGGATAGAACTCTTCCTGCACGGTGCAGCACAGGCAGCCGTTCGCGAGTTCGTACAGCTGGCCCGTTGCCTCGCCCTGCGCGCCGTCGGCATCGTCGCAGCCGATCCCGCAGCCCTTGAGGATTTCGCCGTCGATGCCGAGCTCGCCGAATTCGTTGACGATCACCGCGATGCGGCGGCCTTCGGCGTGCTGCAGGATGTGGCGCATCAGCGTCGTCTTGCCGCTGCCGAGAAAGCCCGTGACGATCGTGACGGGCAGCTTGCGTAGGGTCATGGTAGGTCCGGTGTCGAAGAGGGAATCAGGACGGGATCGTCGCGTCGGCGGCGACGCGGCAATTCAGCGGGCGGTGCGCGGGAAGCTCGCCGCGTGATCCGCGCGGACAGCCGCGCGGCGGGCGGGACAACGAATCGGACATGGTGCTTCCTTGCGAACGGTCGACATCGTGAATGCCAACACGGCTGCCGCGTGCGTAGCCCGTGTCGCCTGCCGTTCGCCGTGCCGGCCCGGGCGCGTTCGCGCGGCGGGCGGATCGGGGCAAACAGCGGGAAACACCGGGCGTCGGGCCTGCGGCGGCCGTGGACGATGCGCCGCCTCCCCGCGGCGCTGAACCCCAACGTTTAGGCCGGTATCCGGGCTGACGAACACGCCGCTTCGCCTTCCCGGATACGCGCGGCATCCAGTGGCGGTCGTCCGCATGCGCGCGGCATGCGGCGAAGCGGCGCTGCGTGGCGCTTGCGCGCGACGCGTTCGCTTACCGTTGCGGGGGCAGCACAGGTTGGCTCGACTGCGGCGCAGGCAGGCTCCCTGTTTCCCGTTTAACTGCGCACGCCGGAGCGGCGCGCGCGAGCACCAAAACGCGTGCGAGTGTAGGCGGCGGTGCGGGGAGCGTCAAGGCGAGCGACCGGCGACGAACGCGAATGATTGTCGTTTTCAACTACACGAGATAAACTTCACCCGATAACAACACGAACCACCGCGCAACGGCCATGTGAGGCAATCACTCAGTCATCCTCAAATTTCCATGTCGAAACGACAGATATCCGGGCGGCGTTTTCCTGTGCTGGCCCTGTCGCTGTGCTCGATTGCCGGCGTTGCTTCCTGCCCTGCCGCGGCGGCCGAGTTCGACGACGAACTGCCCGCGGTCGAGGTGCGCAGCCGCCGTCATCCGAATGATCCGCGTGCGGAAAGCGTGAGCACGGCGACCCGCACCGCGAGCGATCCGCGCGACGTACCGCAAACCATCGACAGCGTCTCGGTCGAGGAAACGCTGTCCTATGGCGGCCGCACGCTTGCCGACGCACTGGCCGGCGTGCCCGGTGTGTCGAATACGTCGGACACGCGCTTCGATTCGTTCCGCATTCGCGGCTTTTCCAGCGCGGGCGACTTGCTGCTCGACGGCATGCGCGACGATGCGCAATACGTACGCAGCCTCGGCAACATCGAACGCGTCGAGGTGCTGAAGGGGCCGGCTGCCGCGCTGTACGGGCGCGGCAGCGGCGGCGGCGTCATCAACCGGATCACCAAGCAGCCGTTGCCGGAAAACTTCGGACATGTGTCGGCGACGACCGGCAGCTACGGACGGCTCGGCGCGTCGGTCGATCTCAACCGGATGCTGTCCAGCGCGTGGAGCATGCGGCTCAATGCGGGACGCGAACACGCCGGCAGCTTCCGCGACCACGTCGACGGTACGCGTCAGTTCGTCGCGCCGTCGATCAAGTGGCACGACGCGCGGCGAAGCTGGCTGCTGCAGTTCGAATACGACACGTACCGACGCGTGCCCGATCGCGGCATGCCGGCGCCGGTCGCCGCGGTCGATGCGGCCGGCAAGCCGCTCGCGTTCTCGCTGCCGTCCGCACCACGCGCAACCTTCTTCGGCGCGGCGGGCCGCGACACGATCCGCGACGAGACCATGAACTGGCGCTCGGTCTTCACGCATGCGCTCGACGGCGACTGGGAATTGCGCCATACGCTCGGCGTGCTGGATTTGCGCAGCACCTTCGACAATACCTACGTCACGCAAAGCTACGTCGCGAAGCCGCGCGACTACCGGCGCGTGCAACGCGCACGTTACCTGCAGGACATGACGCAGCTCAACGTGCAGACCGGCGTCGAACTGGGCGGCAAGGTCGCGACCGGTCCGGCGCTGCATCACCTGCTGTTCGGCATCGAATACGGCTGGCAGAAGCGCACGCCGGCGCTCTGGCAGGCCGACGCGGCGCCGGTTCCGGTGACCGGACCGGATCGCTTCGCCCTCGTCGGCTCGACGCCGCGCCCGTACGCGATGAACCGCCACCGTGTCAGCGACTACGCGCTGTTCGCGCAGGATCGCGTCGACCTCGGGCGAGCGTGGAAGCTGCTCGGCGGCCTGCGCGCGGAACGTTTCGACGTCGATTCGACCAACGCGCTGAACGGTCTGCATGCGCGGCGCACGACGACGGCATGGAGCCCGCGGCTCGGCGTCGTGTGGTCGCCGGTCGGCGCGCACAGCCTGTATGCGTCGTACAGCAAGAACTTCGCGCCGGTCGGCGGCGACCTGATCGGCATCACGCCCGACGCGCGCGGCAACGCCAACGATCTCGGCCCGCAATACACGCGCCAATACGAGATCGGCGTGAAAAGCGACTGGCGCGATGGCGCGCTGAGCACGACGCTCGCGCTGTTTCAGCTCGACCTGTACAACCGCCGCATCGCCGACCCGGTTCGCCCGGGCTTTTTCGACCTCACCGGCCTCGAACGCAATCGTGGCCTGGAACTGGGCGTCGCCGGCCGGCTCACGGGCGACTGGTTCGTCCGCGGCGGCATCGGCTGGCAACACGCGCGGGTGGTCGACGCCGAGCCGAAGTATGCGGGCAAGCGCTCGGCGGGCGTGTCGGCGTCGAACGGCAGCCTGTTCGTCAGCCATGCGCCGCTGCGCGGGTTTTTCGCCGAACTCGGGGTCGTGTACGAGGGCGCGCGTTACGCCGATCGCGACAACCTGCTCGAACTGCCCGCGTACCTTCGCTGGGACGGCAAGGCCGGCTATCGCACGCGCGACCTCGAGGTGACGCTGGCGGCCGTCAACCTGGCCGATCGCGACTACTACGCGAATGCGACGGGCCTCGCGCAGATCGTGCCCGGCGCGCCACGCACGTTCACGCTGACGGCGGCATACAAGTTCTGACCTCGCGGGCGGCGCCGGCGCCCCGCGCAGCCGCTCCGCCGGGCGGCTTGCGCGTTGCAGGCCTGTGCTATCGTATGCGCCGCGTTCGGTGCTCGCATGCGCATTCGGTGCATGCAGTTAAACGGGAAACAGGAGGCGGACATCCGCCCGGCCTGTGCTGTCCCCGCAACGGTACGCCGCCCGCGCCGCGCGCTTCCTCGCGCGTGCGCCCAGGCCGCCCGCGATGCCACTGCCCTTCGACCGGGCGGGAAGGCTGCGGTCTGGCAAGCGGCCAGCCCGGATACCGGCCGACGCAAGGGGCGAGCGCGCTGCTCGCCGAACGCCCGATCCGCGGGGGACGGACCGGGTGCGCATTCCCCCGCGTTCGCGCGGGTTTCGCCCGATCCGCCATGCACTGCCTGTCCGCCGGCCGCCGATGCGCCGCCCGCCTTCCCTGTTCCACTGTTTCGACACGGTGCGCGCCGTGCCGCGCGCGATGAGCCGCGCCTGGCTCGTCGGCGCCGGCCCCGGCGACGCCGATCTGCTGACGCTCAGGGCCGTACGCGCGATCGGCGCGGCCGACGTGCTGCTCGTCGACGATCTCGTGAACCCCGACGTGCTGCGCCATGCGCGCGCCGATGCGCTGATCGAGCACGTCGGCAAGCGTGGCGGCCATGCGTCGACGCCGCAGGAGACGATCGTCGCCGCGATGCTCGCGCACCTGCGCGCGGGCCGCAGCGTCGCACGGCTCAAGGGCGGCGATCCGTTCGTGTTCGGCCGCGGCGGCGAGGAGCTGATCGCGCTCGGCGCGGCGGGCTTTCCGGTGGAAGTCGTCAACGGCATCACCGCGGGCATCGCCGCGCCGGCCGCGCTCGGCATCCCGGTCACGCACCGCGGCGACGCGCAGGGCGTGATCTTCGTCACGGGCCACGGCGCGGGGGCCGACGAGCCCGACTGGCGCGCGCTCGCGGCCACACGCATGACGATCGTGGTCTACATGGGCATCCGCCGGCTCGACGCGATTGCCGCGGCGTTGCGCGACGGCGGCCTGCCCGGCGACACGCCGTGCGCGGCAATCGAGAACGCCACGCGGCCCGAACAGCGCCACGTCCACGCGACGCTCGATACGCTCGTCGCGCGCGTCGGCGAAACCGGCATCGGATCGCCGGCGATCGTCGTGATCGGCCGCGTCGCGGCGCTCGCCGACGATCCGGCGGTGCGTGCGGCGCTCGGCGGCCACGCATGATGCGCGTCGCGCTCGGTGTCGGTTTTCGCGCCGGCGTCACGGCCGCGCAACTCGATGCCGCGATCCGCGCCGCGCTCGCGCGCTATCCGGCCGCCGAACCGGCGCTCGTCGCGACGCTCGTCGACAAGGCTCGCGCCCGTGCGCTGCGCACGCTGTGCGCGCGCCGCGGCTGGCCGCTCGTCGCGTTCGACGCGGCGCAACTCGCGAGTCGTCCGGAACTGGCCGCGAGCGGCCCGTCGGACGCCGCGCTGGCCCGCTTCGGCATCGCGGGCGTGGCCGAGCCGTGCGCGCAGCTCGCCGCGCCGCATGGCCGGCTGCTCGGCCCCAAATCCATCCGGGACGGCGTGACGGTCGCGCTCGCCGGCCCGCTCTGAAAACCCTTGTTTCGCTTTCGACAGGACGATTCCCGATGAAGACCGATTCCGAATCCCATCAGCGGATGGCCGAACGCCGCCGCGCCGGCCACGAGAAAAAGCAGGCCGCCGCCACCCAGGAGAAAGGCCTGCTGATCGTCCACACCGGCAACGGCAAGGGCAAGAGCACGGCCGCGTTCGGGATGGCCGTGCGCGTGCTCGGCCACGGCATGCGGCTCGGTGTCGTGCAGTTCATCAAGGGGGCGCTGCATACGTCCGAGCGCGACTTCCTCGGCGCGGTCGCGGAATGCGATTTCGTGACGATGGGCGACGGCTATACGTGGAACACGCAGAACCGCGACGCCGACATCGCGACCGCGCGCAAGGGCTGGGACGAGGCGCGCCGGATGATCGAAAGCGGCGACTACCGGATGGTGATCCTCGACGAGTTGAACACCGTGCTCAAGTACGAATACCTGCCGCTCGACGAAGTGCTCGCCACGCTCGTCGCGCGTCCGGAGTCGGTGCACGTCGTCGTCACCGGGCGGCACGCGCCCGATGCGCTGATCGATGCGGCCGACCTCGTCACCGAAATGCGGCTCGTCAAGCATCCGTACAAGGAGCAAGGCGTGAAGGCGCAGCGCGGCGTGGAGTTCTGAGCATGCCGGCCTGCCCCGCGCTGTTCGTCAGCGCGCCCGCGTCCGGCCAGGGCAAGACGTCGGTGACGGCCGGCCTCGCGCGGCTGCACCGCCGGCTCGGCCGTCGCGTACGCGTGTTCAAGACCGGGCCCGATTTCCTCGATCCGATGCTGCTCGAACGGGCAAGCGGCGCGCCGGTGCATGCGCTCGACCTCGGGATGGTCGGCGAGGCCGGTTGCCGGGCGCTGCTCGCCGACGCCGCGCGCGACGCGGACCTGATCCTGATCGAAGGCGTGATGGGCTTGTTCGACGGCACGCCGAGCAGCGCCGATCTCGCGGCCGCATTCGGCGTGCCGGTCGTCGCGGTGATTTCGGCGAAGGCGATGGCGCAGACGTTCGCGGCAATCGCGTTCGGGCTCGCACGGTTCCGGCCGGAGCTGCCGTTTCACGGCGTGCTGGCCAACCGCGTCGGCTCGGCGCGGCACGCGGAGCTGCTGCAACAGGCGCTGCCCGCGGATCTGCGCTGGCTCGGCCACGTGCCGGCCGATGCGGGCATCGCGCTGCCGGAGCGCCATCTCGGCCTGCATCAGCCGGCCGACATCGACGATCTCGACGCGCGGCTCGAGCGCGCGGCCGATGTGCTCGCGCAAACCGCGCTCGCCGAATTGCCGCCTGCCGTCGCGTTCGCGGAACCGGACGTTGCGGCGCCGCTGTCGCGCGCGTTGGCCGGCAAGCGGATCGCGGTGGCGCGCGATGCAGCGTTTTCGTTCATCTATCCGGCGAACCTTGTGCTGCTCGATGCGCTCGGTGCGGTGCTGCGGTTCTTCTCGCCGCTTGCCGACGAACCCGTGCCTGACGATTGCGACGCGCTGTTTTTGCCGGGCGGCTATCCGGAACTGCATGCGGCGACGCTGGCGGCGAATGCCGCGGCCGCACGGACGATTCGCGCGCATGCGGCCGCTGGCCGGCCGATCGTCGCGGAATGCGGGGGGATGGTGTATCTGTGCGAATCGCTGACCGACGTGGACGGCTTGACGACGCCGATGCTCGGCGTGCTTCGGGGCCATGCGACGATGCAGCGCCGGTTCGCGGCGCTCGGCATGCAGCAACTCGATACGCGCACCGGGCCGATGCGCGGACATACGTTTCACTATTCGCGGCTGGAAACGCCGCTGGTGCCGGTCGCGACCGCCGCCCGCCCCGATGGCAAGGCCGGCAGCGGCGAAGCCGTCTATCGCAGCGGCGCGATCGTCGCGACGTACATGCACATGTACTGGCCGTCGAATCCGGATGCGGTCGTGGCGTTGTTCAGTGGGGAAGCGTTCTAGACTGATCGGTGCCGTGTCCGCGTCGACGTGGCGCAATGCTGTCGGTATCGAGCAGCGCTTTGCAGCGATTACGGCATCCGACGTGCGAGGCTACAGATGTCGTTCGATGTCCATCCGTTGATGCAGGACACGGATGACGTCGATGGTTTCATCCGTTTCGCGATAGAACACAACGTGAGAACCAGCGGGGTAGCGAAAATATCCGTCGCGAACAACGCAAATCCGCCCCGCTTTTTTGCCGCGCGCCAGCGCTTCCATGGTGCCAATCAGATCGCGGTAATAGTGCTCTGCCTGCTCGGGCGACCAATGCTCGGCGGTATAGCGCCAAATGTCTTCAAGATCGCATTCAGCCAACGGGGTCAGCCGAAGTTGTCTGCCTTTAACCGCCATGCGTGGCCCGCATGCGGGCCAGGAAGGCCTCGCTGTCGAAGGGCTTGGGCGTCCCCGACCCTTCACCCGCCTTCAATGCTTCCTGCAATGCACGCATTTGCGTTTCGTGTGATTCGAGGAGCCGCAACCCGGCTCGCACGACGTCACTTGCGGAACCATATCGTCCCGATCGCACCTGCGCATCGACAAATTCTGCAAAGTGATCGCCAAGGGAAACGGATGTGTTTCGCGACATGAGTCACCTCCTTTAGATGCGGCCATCATATACCAATTTTTGGTACATTTCTCGTTCCGCTCCTCCAAAGCGGGGCCGATAGTCGGCCCGGTGCCGCATGTCTCGCGTCCTCAGTCACAGCAAAAACGCCTCGGCCAACTTCACCCAGTACGACGCGCCGGTCGGCAGCGCCGCATCGTTGAAGTCGTAGCCGGGGTTGTGCACCATGCAGCCGCCCTCCCCGTCGCCGTTGCCGATGATCAGGTAGCAGCCCGGCCGCTTCTCGAGCAGGAACGCGAAATCCTCGCTGCCGGTGAGCGGCACCATGCCGTCGATCAGGTTGGCTTCGCCGACCCATTCACGGGCAACGCCGCGCGCGAACGCCGTCATCTCCGCATCGTTCACGAGCACCGGATAGCGGCGCTGGTAGTCGATCGTCGCGCTCGCGCCGAACACGGCCGCCTGCGCATGCACGACCTCCTTGATGCGCGTTTCGAGCAGGTCGCGCACGTCGGGCTTCAGCGCGCGCACCGACAGGCGCATCTGCGCGCGATCGGGGATCACGTTCGGCGCTTCGCCCGCGTGGATCGCGCCGACCGTGATGATCGCCATGTCGAGCGGCGACACGTTGCGCGACACGATCGTCTGCAGCGCCAGCACGATCTGCGCGCACACGACGACCGGATCGATCGCCCGATGCGGCACCGCGCCGTGGCCGCCGCGGCCCTGCACGTCGATGACGACGGTATCCGACGACGCCATGAACGAGCCCGGCAGAAAGCCGAATTTGCCGGTCGGGAAGCCCGGCATGTTGTGCATCGCGAAGATCGCGTCACACGGGAATTGCTCGAACAGCCCTTCGTCGAGCATCTTCTTGGCGCCGCCGAGCCCTTCCTCGGCCGGCTGGAAAATCAGGTTCAGCGTGCCCGAGAAGCGGCGTTCGCGCGCGAGGTGCTTCGCAGCCGCGAGCAGCATCGCCGTATGGCCGTCGTGGCCGCATGCGTGCATCTTGCCCGCGATCGTGCTCTGGTACGGCAGGCCCGTCGTTTCGTGGATCGGCAGCGCGTCCATGTCGGCGCGCAGGCCGAGACGCCGCTTGCCGTCACCGACTTTCAACTGGGCGACGACGCCGGTGCCGCCGAGCCCGCGATGCACGGTGTAGCCCCACGACTGCAACTGCTCCGCGACGAGATCGCTCGTCGCGAATTCCTCGAAACCCAGCTCGGGATGGGCGTGGATGCGGTGCCGGATCTCGATCATTTCGTCGGCGAGGCCTGCGGGGATCACGCTGTGCGTCACGGTGTCGTCTCCTGATGTGCGATGGGGAACATGCAGGCAACGATAGTCGATTCGACGGCAACCGGGCAGACGGAAAGTCGTCGTGGTGGCAACTCATGGTTGCTACCTGTTGCAAGGCCGCGCACGCCGTCGCATCGACGCCGCGCGCCCCGCCCCGTTACGGCAACCGGAAGGTGTCGAAGAACGTATCGCGCTCGATCACCGTGAGCGCCGCGCGCTTGTGCGGGAAATCGAATTCCTTCAGCGTGTAGAACCCGAGCCGGTGCATGTACGCGATATGCCGCACGTGATCGACGCGCGGCTCGCCGACGAGCCGCTGCGTACGCGGTTCGTCGACGAACATGTAGTGCAACACCCCGCTCCACCATGCGTGCAGCTTGCCGGCGCTCTGGAAACGCGAATCGCCGATCAGCAGGTGCAGCCCGCGATCGTAGTCGTGCGCGTCGTAGAACGGCGCGAGGCGGTCCTCCTTCGCCCAGTAGAACTCGAAATAGCCGAACGGCGTGTCGTCGAAATAGCCGATCATCGGGTGCATGTGCGGATCGGCCAGCCGTTCGGCCAGATACGCCGCGTGCTCGTCGCGCGTGCCGCGCTGGTCCCAGAAATGCGCGACGCGGTCGAGGTTCATCCAGCCGCTGAACAGGTCCGCGTGGGCGTCGATGTCGACGGTGCGCAGACTGAACGTCATCCCGACCTGCGGCATGCTGCGCGCATAGATCTCGCCGGCCGGCGACGGCGGCCGCACCGGATGCCGATGGCCGTTCGTGATCGCGTAGCGCAGCGGCATTCCGCCCGACGCGGGCGCCTTCAGCCACGGCCGCGGGTTCTGCCAGAACGTCGTGCGCGACACGGTGAGCCGCAGCGTGTCGCCCGCGATCTGCGCGCCGTCGATCACGCCTTCGCGCACCGCCCGCGCGACGTACGATGCGACGGCCGTCGCATCGGCGCCGCCGAGCGGCACCGAGATCGTCGCCGCGTCGTGCCGCGTGTCGGTGTTGAACAGCGCGACGAACGTCGCGAGCAGCGCGTCCGGCGCGTCGTCGGGCCGCCACGCGTCGAGCGCATGCTCGACGACGGCCGCCGCCTGCCCGTGCGCGGCGCTGTCGAGCGCCGCGGCCACTTCACCTTCGACGGCGTCGGCTGCGCCGGCCGGTTTCGTCAGCGTGTCTTGCATCAGCATGCTCCCGCGTCATGGCGATCGGCGAGGACGTGCAGCCCGCGCTCGAGCGCCGGAAACAGGCTGCGCTGGAAGTTGTTCCAGCGCAGTTCGAGAATCGTGTCGTCCGGCGCGATCGGCGTGTCGAGCACGTCGCAGATCACCTCGCCGGAATCGATACCGTTGTCGACGTAGTGGAACGACGCACCCGTCATCGTCACGGGTTCGATCGACGACGTCGCGCCGGTGGCCCAGTCGACGCGTTCGCCGCGCGCACCGTGCAGCGCGTCGAGCGTCGCCCATGCGCCGCGCCGCTGGTACGGCGAACCGTCGGCCGTGATGCCCGGGTGGATGTTCGCGATGCGCCGGTGAAAACGCGCGCCCGGCCGCACGAGTTCGTCGAGGATCACGAGCAGCCCGTCGAGCACGACGATGTCGGCGTCGAGTTCCAGCAGGCGCTCGAGCAGGCGGCGCTCGAACGCCTGTTTGCCGGCCACGCGCTCACGTGCGTCGCGCGGCAGCCGCCGGTACGTCGACGGGATCGAACAGAACAGCGGGTCGACCGGCCGGCCCTGCACCGTCAGGCCTTCCGGCAGGATCCACGGGCGGCCCGGCGTGCGTGCGAACCCGTAGTCGGCCACTTTCGCGCGGTCGGCAGGCGAGCCTTCGTCGTCGTCGACGATCACGCCCTGGAGCGTGTAGCGTTCGCCGAGCGGCGAATCGTTCAGGCGCTCGACGAGGAATTCGAGCGGCGCCTTCATGTAGCGCGTGCCGCCGCGATAAGCGACCGGCTGGCCGGCGCGATCGGCCGCGCCGTTGCGCAGCGACTGGATGTAGACGAGATTTTTCTTCGGCATGGATGCGTCGTGGAAAAAGCGGACGACGGCGCCGCGGCCCACCTGCACCGGCCGCGAGGCCGGCCGGCGCGCCGCGGCGCGCGACGTCACCAGTTGTATTTCGCGGTCGCGATCACGGTGCGGTCGGTCCCGAAAATGCAGACGTTCATCGACTGGCAACCGCTGATGTAGTGGCGATTGAACAGGTTCGTCCCGTTCACCGCGAAGCGCCAGTTACGCGTGTCGTAATGCACGCCCGCGTCGAACAGCGTGACGCTCGATACCGTCAGCGAGTTGTCGGCCGCACCGGCCGACGCGCTCTGGTAGCGAATGCCGCCGCCGAGGCCGAAGCCGGCGAGCGGCCCCGTGTGCCAGGTCCAGTCGGTCCACAGCGACGCCATCTGACGCGGCCGCGGAATGTCGACCGGCCAGTTGTTCAGCGAGACGTCGTTGGCCTGGATGACCTTCACGTCCTGGTAGACATAGGACGCGACCACCGACAGGTTCGGCGTGACCTTGCCGGTCGCGCTCAGCTCGATCCCGCGCGAGCGCACCTCGCCCGACTGCACCGACTTCGTGCCGCCCGGATCCTGGCTCGGCAGCGCCGGCGTGATCCCGTTGGTCTGGTTGATCTGGTAGATCGCCGCGTTCAGCATCAGGTTCTTGCCGGGCGGCTGCCAGCGCAGGCCGGCTTCGATCTGCTTGCCGCGCGTCGGTTGCGGCAGCCCGCCGCCGAGCAGGTTCACGCCGATCAGCGGATTGAACGACGTCGCGTAGCTGATGTACGGCGACAGCCCGTAATCGCCCTGGTACGTGAGGCCGACGCGGCCGGTGAACGCCGTGACGTCCGCCTTCGTCGACGTGCCCGCCGCGCGGTCGTCCTGCCGCATGTTGACCCAGTCCTCGCGGCCGCCGAGCGTCAGCGTCCAGCGGTTCCACTTGATCTGGTCCTGCGCGTACAGCCCGAACGTGTTCATCGTCGTGTACGTGTTGGTGCGGCTCGTGGCGTCCGGATCCGAGAACACGCCCATCGTGACGGGCGTATACACCGGGTTGTAGAGGTTCAGCGTCGGCGCGGCGGCGAGCCATTCGCTGTCGGTCGCGGTTTGGCGGTTGTACTGGAAGCCGAGCAGCAGCGTATGCTGCAGCGGGCCCGTCGCGAAGCGGCCCTCGAGGTTGTTGTCGATGTCGAAGCGGCTGTAGTTCATCTGGAACAGGCCGGCCCAGCGCGATACGTCGGTCAGGCTATCGCCGGCGAAGCCGTTGGCGAACACCGACGCATTGTCGAGCGACAGGTGCATCAGGCGCGTGTTCTGACGGAACGTCCAGGCCGGCGTCAGGTTGCGCTCGAACTGGTAACCGATCGACCACTGCTTCTTGCGGTAGTAGTTGAAGTTGCCGTCGCCTTCGTAGATGTCCTTGTTGATCTGACCGTTCGGGTTCGGCAGCACCGTGCCCTGCGCGGGCAGGAAGTTCGACGAGATGTCGCCCCAGTCCTGCAGGTAGGTCGCGGACAGCGTCAGCGACGTATCGGCGTCCGGGCGCCAGCGGAACGACGGCGCGAGCGCGACGCGCTGGTCGTTGTTCGGGCCGGTCAGCGCGTTGCCGTCGCGTGCGACGCCGACGAACCGGTACGCATACTTGCCGTCCGGGTCGAGCTTGTCGCCGACGTCGATCATGAACTGCTTGCGCGCGTAGTTGCCGATCTGCACGCCCGCTTCGCGCACGCGCTCGCCGTCGGCGAGCTTGGTGTGCACGTCGATGATCGCGCCCGGATCGCCCGCGCCGTACAGCACCGAGGTCGGCCCGCGCAGCACGCTGATGCTGTCGATCATGTACGGATCGACGCGCCAGCTCGCGAGGTTGATCGTGTTCGGCACCTGCAGCCCGTTCACGTAGGCGGTCGGCGTGAAGCCGCGCAGCGCCGCGTACCAGTCGGAGCGGTTGTCCGAACCGTACGACGAGAAGCCCGGCACGTAGCGCAGCGCCGCGTTCACGTCGGTGGCGCCGGTCATCTCGATCTGCTGCGCGGTGACGACGTTGATCGTCTGCGGGATCTCGCTGAGCGGCGTGTCGGTCTTGGTGCCGGTCGTGCTGCGCTTCGCGACGAGCCCGACCGTGCCGTCTCCTGCCGAGGCCGCGTTGACGGTGATCGCCGGCAGCGTGCCGTTTTGCGCGCCGGTCGACGGATTCGTCGTCGCGCCGTTTTGCGCACTGCTGGCCGACGCCGCGGCGCCCGCGTTCACGGCCGGCGCCGTCTGGGCGTATGCGTGCCCTGCCGCCGCCGTACCGAACGCCACGCTTGCCGCGGCTGCGATCGCACGCAAACGCGTGCCTGTTGCCCACTCCATCTTCTTCTGCTCCAGTTTTTTCATGCGGTCTCCGACCGCGCCTTTGTCAAAGAGCGAAAGCCATCCGGCCTGCGCTCACCCCGTTATTCAGTCGTTTTTCGTGCGTGGCCCGGGCCGCACCTTCATCGTGCGCGGGCGCGATCCCGTTTTCGAGCGACGCGCAGATTTCGTCCGCACGGCGCGCCAGGACCGACAGCAGCGTGTCGGACAGGCCGTGGCTGTCTTCGCAGCAGCCTTGCAGGTAGATGCGCGGCGCGAAGTGCTCGGGCGTCGCGAGCAGGTAGTCGCGCGTCACGTCGCCGCGCGTGAGCGCGTCGCCCAGATGCGGCGCGAGCCCTTCGAGCAGCGCCGAATGCGTGTCGCGGCGGTAGCCGGTCGCGAGCACGAGCGCGTCGAAGCGCTCGACGCGCGTGGCGCCGCTCATCCGGTCGCGCAGCGTCAGCTCGATACGGCCGTCGGCGGTGCGCACCGCGGCCTCGATCGCGCTGTTCGCGAGCAGCGCGTGACGCGGCGTGCCGTCGATGCGCTGCAGGTACAGCATTTCGTAGATCTGTTCGATCAGCGGCCGGTCGACCACCGCGTAGTTCGTGTCGCGATAGCGCTCGAGCAGCGCGCGACGCGCGTCCTGCGGCTGCGCGTAGACGACGTCGGTGAATTCGGGGCTGAAGATTTCGTTGACGAACGGGCTGTCGTCGGCCGGTTTCAGGGCGCCGGCGCGCATCACGAGGTTCGCGTCGACGTGCGGGAAACGGCGCGCGAGGTCGATGAACACCTCGGCCGCGCTCTGCCCCGCGCCGATCACCGCGACGCGGCGGCGCTCGCCGTCGGGCGACGCGACGAGCCGGTCGATGTCGGTCAGGTACGACGACGAATGGATCATGCGGTCGCGGCCGAGCGCGGCGAACGCATCGGGAATCGCCGGCGTGCCGCCGACGCCGACCGACAGCGCGCGCGTGACGCGCTGGCGCTCGTGGCCGGCCGCGTCGCGCGACAGCACGCGCAGCGCGTCGATCCTCGCGCCGTCGCCGCGCACCGGCTCGATTCCCAGCACCGTTTCGCTGTAGTGGACGCGATCGTCGAACGCGTCGGCTACCCAGCTCAGGTAGTCGTGGAATTCGACGCGGGTCGGATAGAAGTTCTTCAGGTTGACGAATTCGTTCAGCCGGCCGCGTTCGAACAGGTAGTTGATGAACGTGTAGCGGCTTTTCGGATCGCGCATCGTGACGAGATCCTTCAGAAACGAGATCTGCATCCGGCAGTCGTCGAGCAGCATCCCGCGATGCCAGCCGAATGCCGGCTGACGCTCGACGAAGCAATGGGCGAGCGTGTGCGCGCCGCCGCGCTCCGCGAGGCGCACGGCCAGCGCCAGATTCGACGGCCCGAAGCCGACGCCGATCAGGTCGAATACGGTTTCTCTCTGCATGTCTCAGCTCCCTTGTCGGTGAATCCGGCCCGTCAGACGTGACGGCCGGAGAAGAACGTCTCGCGCAGCGTGCGCATCCACAGCGGCTGCGCGTCGGCCAGCGCGAGACGGCGCTGCCGCGCGAAACCATGCCGCGCGAGATGGTCGGCAACCCGCGTATGGCCGGCCGGCACGGCACAGCCGACCGCTTCGGTACGCAGGTCGTCGAGAAACAGGTAATGCACGACGGACGGCAGCCAGCCGGCCACGCGGTGCGGGCCGCGCCAGCGCGACTCGCCGACCAGCATCCGCAGCCCGCGGTCGTAGTCGCACGCCGCGACGTGCGGCCCGAGCGCGTCCTCCTTCAGCCAGAACGCCTCGAAATACGCGAACGGCTCGCCGTCGAAACAGCCGATCAGCGGCGTCACATGCGGATCGGCTTCCTGCGGCTGCCGGTCTTCCGCGCCGCGTTGCGCGGGCGGTGCGCCCGGCCAGCCGTCGCGCACGCGCGGCTCGTCGAACCAGCGGGCGAGCCGCTCGGCGTCCTCCGCCGGCTGCCAGCCGCGCAGCGTGAAGCGCACGCCGAGCGCCGGCAGGTCGCGCGCGTAGACCTCGCCGCGCGGCGCGGGCGGCCGGCGCGGATGACGCCGGCCGTCGGTGATCGTCGGCAGCGTCGCGCACGGCAAATGCAGACCGACGCGCCACAGGTCGGCCTGTTGCGCCCAGCCATCGCGCAGGCAGCGGCCGCCGTCGGCGAGCACGCCGCTCGCACGCAGCGCGTCGAGCGCGACGGCCGGCCAGGCGGCCGGGTCGAGCCGGATCGCCGCGTGGCACGCGCTGTCCGAAAACGCCGCGGCCAGTGCGGCCAGCAGCGCCCGCCGCTGGTCGGCCGGCGCCGCGCGATGGTTGTAGGCGACGAGGCGCAGCGCGCCGTCGTCGCCGAGCTGCGCGCGCAGCAACTGCGCGCCGATGCCGTCGCCGTGCGCGACGCGGATTTCCGCGCCGTCGCGCACGGCGAACAGGCCGTCCGCGAATGCGAGGCGGTAGGTATCGAGCATCGTGAATCCGTCCGGACGGACCTCAGCCAGCATGGCGCGCCTCCTGCCCCGTTTCCGCCTGGGCATCGACCCGCGCGCCGAGTGCCGCGAGCGTCGGCGCCGCGAACACGTCGGCGACCGTCAGCGCATGACCGGCGCGGCCGGCCGCGTCGACGAAGCGCACGACGTCGAACGACGTCGCGCCGGCTTCGAACAGATCCGCATCGGGCTCGGGAGCGGCCGTCGCGAACGTGTCCGACCACAGCGCGGCGAGCACGGCGGCTGCATGCGACGGCATGGCGTCGGGCCGCGTTACCGCGTTGACGTGGGCGCCGAACGCAGCCTGCGCGGCTGCACGGGCATCAGGCGCGCCGAGCGCCGCTTCCGACGCGCCGGCGAAACGCGCGACTTCGTCGTGGTACAGCTCGACGAGCGCCTCGACGAAGTCGCGCGCGAGCAGTTCGTCCGCATACGAGAACGCGGCGCTCACGCGGCCGTCCGGATGCTCGACGACGTCCAGCTCCAGCGTGAACACGACGCGATGGCGCACGTCGTCGAATTCGGCCAACGACAGGCCGGCCCAGTCGCGTGCGGCGGCACCGGTCGGGCGCAGGTAGTTGAACATCACCTGGAACAGCGGATTGGCCTGCGCGGCGCGCGGCGCACGCAGCGCGGCCACGACGTCGGCGAACGGCACGTCGGCATGCGCATACGCGGCGAGCGCTGTGTCGCGCACCTGCGCGAGCACGTCCGCGCGGCGCGCGGCCGGGTCGATCCGCGTGCGCACGACGACCGAGTTGATGAACAGGCCGAGCGCCGCGCGGGCCGCGTCGCCGGTGAGCTCGCGCGTCGACGCGAGCACGCCGACCGGCTGGTCGGCCACGCCCGTCGCGCGGAACAGCGCGGTGTTGAGCGCCGCGTGCAGCAGCATCGGCAACGTCGCGTGCGAGGCCGACGCGGCGTCGCGTGCCGCGCGAATCAGCTGCGCATCGAATTCGAACGCGATGCGGGCCGCGCGCCATTGCGGCACCGCCGGCGCGTCGACGCGCTGTGGCAGCACGCGCGACGGCAGATCGGCGAGCGCATCGCGCCAGTACGCGACACGCGCCGGATGGCACGGCGCGGGGAGCACGAGCGGGACGGCCGGTTGGACGGCCAGTTGGACGGCCGGTTGATCGGCTTCGTCGGCCGGCACGGCGCTGCCTTGCACGCGGGCGACATAGCGGGCGCGCACCGCGTCGAGCCACAGCTCGATCGATTCGCCATCCGACACGATGTGGTGGATCGTCACCGACAGCACGTGATCGTCCGCCGCGAGCCGCAGCACGCGGGCGCGCCACAGCGGCGCGTCGGTCGCGAGGTCGAACGGCGCGAGCGCATCCTCATCGGTCAGCGCGGCCGCGCGGGCCAGTGCGTCGGCTTGCGTCGACAGGTCGATCACCGGCAGCGCGACGGCAACGTCTGCGTCGATCCGCTGGCCCGGCAGCGCGCCGTCGCGGACGACGAGCCGTGCCCGCAGCGCCGGATGCCCGGCGGCCACCTCCGCGAACGCGGCGCGCAGCGCATCGACATCGAGCGGCCCGCGCACGCGCAACGCAACCGGAATGTTGTACGCGGCGCTGTCCGGCTGCGCGCGCCACAGGAACCACAGGCCGAGCTGCGCGGGCGACAGCGGCCACACGCCGTGGGCGTCCGGTTTGACCACGGCGACGCCTGGCGCCGTGGCGCCGGTATGCGCGGCGCGCGGCGCATCGGCCACCTGCCGCGCGTATTGCGCGAGCACGGGCGCCTCGAACAGCGCACGCACCGGCACGTCGCGGCCGAGCCGTTCGGCCACGCGCGTCGCGACACGCACGGCCGCGAGCGAATGGCCGCCGAGATCGAAGAAGTGATCGCCGCGGCCGACGCGTTCCAGGTTCAGCACGTCGCACCAGATCGCCGCGAGCGCGGCTTCGTCGCCGTCGTGCGGCGCCTCGTACGCGCGTTCGACGCGCACCGGCGCCGGCAGCCGCGCACGGTCGACCTTGCTGTTCGCGTTGCGCGGCAGCGCATCGAGCACGATCAGTTGCGCGGGCACCATGTAATCGGGCAGCGTGCGGCGCAGGTGCGCGTCGAGCGTCTCGGCTTCGACCGGCTGCGCCTCCGCGGTCAATTCGACATACGCGACGAGCTGCGCGAGCGCGCCCTGCCCGTGCACGACCGCGCAGGCTTCGCGCACCGCGTCGTGCGCGGCGAGCTGCGCTTCGATTTCGCCGAGTTCGATGCGCAGGCCGCGCAGCTTCACCTGGTGATCGACGCGGCCGATGAAATCGAACACGCCGTCCGCGCGGCGCCGCACGAGGTCGCCGGTACGGTACAGCCGCGCGCCCGGCGCGCCGTACGGATCGGGCACGAAACGCTCGGCCGTCAGCGCCGGGCGATCGAGATAGCCGCGCGCGACGCCGATGCCCTCGCCGCCCAGGTACAGTTCGCCGATCACGCCGACCGGCAGCGGATGCAGCCGCGCGTCGAGCACGTGCGCGGTGCGCGCGCCGACCAGCGTGCCGATCGGCAGATACGCGGCGTCGCCGAGTTTCGCGAGATCGTCGCCGGGCCGGAACATCCACAGCGTCGGCGTGATGACCGTTTCGGTCGGGCCGTAACCGTTGACCACGCGCACGTTCGGCAGCGCGCGGCGCAGCATCGCGAACGCCTCGCGCGACGTCGCCTCGCCGCCGACGGTCAGCGAACGCAGCGTCGGCGGTGCGCCGTGCGCGAGCGCCCATTCGGCGAGCTGTGCCGCGCAGCCGGGCGGCACGTAGGTCATCGTCACGCCGTCGCGCATCATCATCGCGCAGGTCTGCGCGGGCGGCCACAGCACGTCGGCCGTCACCGACACCGCGGCGCCCAACATGTATTGCGAAAACCAGCCTTCGTGCGCGCCGTCGAAATTGACCGACTGAAACAGCAGGAACACGTCGTTCTCGCCCGCGCCGTAGCGCTCGGCGATCGCCGCGCAATGCAGGGCGAACGACGCGTGGTCGACGATCACGCCCTTCGGCTTGCCGGTCGAACCCGACGTGTAGATCGCATATGCCGCATGGCCGGGCAGCACGTCCGGCAGCGCGACGTGCGCGGCTTCGTCGAGCGTATCGATTGCGTCCGCGCGCCACACGCGCAGTTCCGGCAATTCGGGCAACGATGCGGCGCTCGCGCCGTCGGTCAGCACGTGCGCGATGTTCGCGTCGCCGACGATCTGCGCGAGCCGTTCGCGCGGATGCGCCGGATCGAGCGGCACGAACGCGGCGCCCGACTTCAGCACCGCGATCAGCGCGACGAGCAGGTCGACCGAACGCTGCAGCGCGACGCCGACGCGCATCTCGGGCCGCACGCCGGCCGCCACCAGATGGCGCGCGAGGCGCGCCGCGCGGGCATCGACTTCGCCGCGCGTCAACGCGCGATCGACGTCGGCGACGCCGCGTGCGTCGGGCCGTGCGTGCGCATGCGCGGCGATGCGTGCATGCACCGGCACGAACGGCTCGGCATCGGTCGCGCCGGCCGGCGCGTTCCATGCGAACAGCTGCGCACGTTCGTCGGCCGGCAGCCAGTCGAGATCGCCGATCGGCAGGTCGGGACGCGCGAGCGCATCGGTCAGCAGCGTGACGAAGCGCGCGGCCAGCCGTGCGATCGCGTCCGCATCGAACAGGTCGAGCGCGTAGATGAAGGCGGCGTCGAAGGTGCCGTCCGGCGTCGCTTCGACGGACAGCGTCAGGTCGAACTTCGCGGACGGCGTGCCGGACGGCAGCAACGCGGCCGACGCCGCGCCGAGCGCCGGCAGCGCGCGGCGTTCGCCATACGCGGCCATCACCTGGAACAGCGGATGGTGGCTCGCGCTGCGCGGCACGCCGAGCGCGTCGACCACCTGTTCGAACGGCACGTCCTGGTGCATCTGCGCGTCGACGAGCGCGCGCTGCGTGCGTTCGACCAGCGACGAGAAATCGCCGTGCGCGGGCACGTCGACGTCGATCGCCAGCGTATTGACGAAGAAGCCGATCAGGCCGGCGACTTCCGCGCGCTCGCGGTTCGCGGCCGGCACGCCGACGCAGATCCGCGCGTCGCCGGTCGCGCGCGCCAGCAGCGCATCGAGCGCGGCGAGCAGCACCGCGAACGGCGTCGCGCCGGATGCGGCCGCGAACGCGCGCAGCTGCGCGCCGAGGCGCGCGTCGAGCGAAAACACATGACGCGCGCCGCGCGCACTGCGCCGGGCCGGCCGGGCGCTCGCGCCGGGCAGCGTCAGCACACCGCGCTGCGGATCGAGCCGTTCGCGCCAGAACGCGAGCTGACGGTCGCGCTCGCCGGCATCGAGCCAGCGGCGCTGCCACAGCGCGTAGTCGGCATACTGGATCGGCAACGGCGCGAGCGGCACCGGTTCGCCCGACGCATACGCACGATAGAACGCGGCGAGTTCGGACAGCATCACGCCCGACGACCAGCCGTCCGACACGATGTGATGGACGGTCAGCGCGAGCCAGTGATGCGTCGCGTCGAAGCGCACCAGATGCGCGCGCACGAGCGGCGCCGTGCCGAGATCGAACGGTTCGGCCTCGTCGGCCGTCGCGACGGCTTCCGCGCGCGCTACGCGTTGCGCGTCCGGCAACGCTTCGAGATCGGTTTCGCGCCACGGGCAGCGCAGCGGTGCGTGGATCGTCTGCGCGACGCCGTCCTGCGCTTCGTCGAAAGTCGTACGCAGCGCTTCATGGCGCGCGATCAGTGCGTCGCACGCGAGGCGCAGCGCATGTACGTCGAGCGGGCCCGTCAGCGCCAGGCGCTCGGTGATGTGATACGCGTCCGGCGCATCGATCAGCCGCGCGTGCAGCCACAGCCGCGTCTGCGCGAACGACGCCGGCACGCGGTCGGTACGCGGCGTGCGCGGCGGGATCGGCAGCACGCGAAAGTCGATGCCGGCCGCGCCGAGTTTGTCGATGAAGACCGCGCGCTGCGCGTCGGGCAGTTGCGCGAAACGCGTCGCGAGCGCGAGCCAGTCGGGTTGCACCTTCGTCATCCGTCGTCCTTATTGGGTTTCCAGTTCGCCGAGCAGCGCGTCGATCGCGCTCGCCGCATCGGTCGCGCCGCGTGCCGCGCAGGCCGCGTCGATCGCTTCCGCGCAGCGCGCCAGCGTGCGCGTGTCGAACAGCGTGCGCAGCGGCAGCGCCAGGCCCCAGTGCAGGTTGGCCTGCGCGTGGGCCTGCGTCGCGAGCAGCGAATGGCCGCCGAGCAGGAAGAAATCGCCATCGCGGCCGATCGCGTCCACGTGCAGCACGCGTTGCCAGATGTCGGCGAGCGCGCGCTCGGTGTCGGTCGCGAGTTCGACGGCGTCGGCCGCTTCACGCACCGGCGCGGGTAGCGCATGGCGATCGCACTTGCCGTTCGGCGTGACCGGCAAAGCGTCGAGCTCGATCAGCTGCGACGGCACCATGTACGCCGGCAGTTGCGCGCGCAGCGCGTCGAGCAGCGCCGCACGGTCGAGCGGGCCGGCCTCGCCGCGGGCGACATAGCCGATCAGTTGCTCGTCGCGCACGATCACGACCGCATCGTTGACGCCCGGCGCCGCGCGCAGCAGCGCCTCGATCTCGCCCGGCTCGATCCGCTGACCGCGCAGCTTCACCTGCGTGTCGACCCGGCCGAGGTAGTCGAGCGCGCCGTCCGCGCGCCGGCGCGCGAGGTCGCCGGTGCGGTACATGCGGGCGCCCGGCACGAACGGATCGGGTACGAACCGCTCGGCGGTCAGCGCGGGACGGCCGAGATAGCCGCGCGCGAGGCCCGCGCCCGCGAGATACAGTTCGCCGGTCGCGCCGGCCGGCACCGGCTGCCACGCGGCATCCAGCACGTGCAGTTGCAGGTTCGCGATCGGATGGCCGATCGGCACCGCGACCGCTTGCGCGTCGTCGGGCCCGCAGGTCCAGTGCGACACGTCGATCGCGGCCTCGGTCGGCCCGTACAGGTTCACGAGCGTCGCGTTCGGCAACAGGCGCGCCATCTTCGCGACGAGCTCGGGCGCCAGCGCCTCCCCGCTCGCGACGATCAGGCGCACGCTGTCGCATTGCGCGGCGGCCGAGAAATCGTCGAGATGCGCGGCGAACGCGGCGAGCATCGACGGCACGAAATGCAGCACCGTCACGCCGTGCGCGTGGATCGCGGCAGCCAGACGGGCCGGATCGCGGTGGTCGCCGGGCGCGGCGATCGCGAGCTTCGCGCCGATCGCGAGCGGCCACACGAATTCCCACACCGACACGTCGAAGCCGAACGGCGTCTTGTGCAGCACGACGTCGTCGCGCGTCAGCCGGTACGCATGCTGCATCCACGCGATCCGGTTCGCGAGCGCGCCGTGCGTGTTGCCGGCGCCCTTCGGCTTGCCGGTCGAGCCGGACGTGTAGATCAGGTACGCGAGCTGCGCGTCGTCGATCGCCGCGGTTTCATCGGCGATATCGCCCGCTTCGTCGGCCAGCAGATCCGCGACCGTCAGCAGCTGTGTATCGGCGCCCTCGCCCAGCGCGGCCTCGACCTGCTCGCGCAGATGCGCCTGCGTGATCGCGACGGCCGGCCGCGCGTCGCGCAGCAGGTATGCGATGCGCTCGGCCGGATAGTCGGGATCGACCGGCAGGTACGCGGCGCCGGCCTTCAGCACGCCGACGAGCGCCATCACCATGTCGAACGAGCGCTCGACGCACAGCGCGACCGGTGTGTCGGGCCGCACGCCGCGCCGGCGCAGCGCGGCCGCGATGCGCGACGTGGCGGCGTCGAGTTCGCGATAGGTCGCGCGCTGCACGCGGCCGTGAGTGTCCGCGTACTCGAGTGCGATCGCGTCGGGCGTCGCGCGTGCCGCATCGACGAATTGCAGGTGCAGCGGCTGCCGTTGCCCGGGCGGCCAGGTCCGCGCGGTGTCCTGCGCACGTACCAGCGCGTCGCGGGTCGCCTCATCGGCGATCGACAACGTGCCGAGCCGCGCGTCCGGCGTACGGGCCAGCGCATCGAGCGCGCAGGCGAACGCGCGATGCCAGGTCTCGACTTGACGCGCATCGACACGTGCGGTGTCGTACCCGTAGTCGATCGTCAGTTCGGCGCCGCTCTCGATCACGAGCGTCAGCGCGAAATCGGTCGCTTCGATGCTGCGCACGCCGCTCAACGCCAGCGCGCGCGGATCGGCGTCGCGCACCGACTCGTCGACCGGATAGTTCTCGAACACGACCAGCGTGTCGAACAGTGCGCCGCCCGACCCGCGCGCCCAGCGCTGGATGTCGGCGAGCGGCGTGTGCGCGTGTTCGGCGGCGGCCGCGTTCTCGCGCTGCAGCGTGTGCAGCCAGTCGGCCGCACGTTGCTGCGGCGCCGGCGCGGTGATGACCGGCAGCGTGTTGATGAAAAGACCGAGCACCGAATCGACGTCCGCGAGCGCATCGGGACGGCCCGCGACGGTCGCGCCGAACGCGACGGCCGGCTGGTGCGTCATCCGTTGCAGCGCGAGCGCCCACGCGCCCTGCACCAGCGTGTTGACGGTCAGCTTCAGCGCGCGGGCGGTCTGCGCGACGCGCGTCATCGTGTCGGCATCGAACGTCGCGCGCCACGTGGCCATCTCGGCTTCCGCGCGGTCGGCCGTGCGTTCCGCGATCAGCGTCGGTGCGTCGAGCCGCGCCAGGCGCCCGGTCCAGAAGCGCTCGTCGGCATCGCGGTCGCGCGTGCCGAGCCATGCGATGAAATCGCGATAGCGCAATGCCGGACGGCTCGCGAACGGCGACACGGCGTCCGGGTCGCGATAGTCGCGCAGCACGTCGGCGAGCAGGCGCGCGGTGCTCCAGCCGTCGAGCAATACGTGGTGACGCGTCCAGACGACCCGCCACGCGTCGTCCGTCACGCGGATCAGCGTGAGCCGCATCAGCGGCGGCTCGCGCCAGTCGAAGCCGCGCGTGCGGTCGGCCGCGAGCCAGGCGTCGAAATCGGCGTCGAGCGTGTCGCCGCGCGTGCGCCAGTCGAGCTGTTCGACCGGCATGCGCGCGTGACGATGCACGCACTGCAGCGGCGCGGCTTCGTCCGGCATCACGCTCGTGCGCAGGATGTCGTGACGCGCGATGGACGCGTCGAACGCGGCCGCGAGCCGGTCGGCGTCGAGCGCCGTCGCGGTCGCGACGAGCTGGTTCACGTAGCTCGCGTGGCCGGGCGCGAACAGCGCATGGAACAGGATGCCCTGCTGCATCGGCGACAGCGGATACACGTCGTCGATCGTGCGCCAGTCGAGCGGCGCGCGTTCGATCGCGCCCTGCGTGAGGCCGGCGGCCTGCGCGAGCGGGAAATCGCCCGGCGTCGCGCCGGCGCCGCGATGCGCGACGCGTGACGCGCAGGCGTCGACGAGTTCGCGCAGCGCGGCCGCGAAGCGTTCGGCGAATGCGTCGATCGTCGCGCGTTCGAATTGCGGCGCACCGTAGACCCAATGGACCTTCAGCGTGCGCGCGCCGTCGCCGTCCGTGTCGAGGTACGCATGGATCGCGAGCGTGTTGCCGAGCGGTCCGTTCGGATCGCGCTCGGTGCCGGTGCCGCCGAAACGCGGCACGAGCGTCGCATCGCGCGGCGCGTCGAACTGGCCGAGATAGTTGAACGTGACGCGCGGGCGCGGCACGGCGGCCAGCGCCGCGCGCGTCGCCGCATCGCCGTAGTGCGCGAGCACGCCGAAGCCGAGCCCCTTGTGCGGCACCGCGCGCAGCGTGTCCTTGACCGCGCACAGCGTGTCGCGGGCCGTCGCTGCGACCGGCAGCGTCACCGGGTAATGGCTCGTCAGCCAGCCGAT
The DNA here is from genome assembly GCF_024730645.1 of Burkholderia sp. EMB26. Lineage (NCBI taxonomy): Bacteria > Pseudomonadati > Pseudomonadota > Betaproteobacteria > Burkholderiales > Burkholderiaceae > Burkholderia > Burkholderia sp. EMB26. The sequence continues at coordinate 1,844,112 of NZ_CP078070.1, read as the reverse complement.
CGTGCGGCTGGCATCCGCATCGTCGAACAGCGCTTCGCGGCCGTGTCCTTCCAGTTCGACCCGGCACGATGCGGCGCCGCGCGCGCCGGCCAGCGCCAACGCGAGCGCCGCGCCGAGCAGCTCGATCGTCTGCGTGCGATAGGCCGCGTGCGCGTCGGTCAGCGCGGCGCGCGTCAATGCCGCGTCGATCGTCTGCACGACGACGGCCGCATCGGCGTTCGCCGCCGCCGCGTCGGGGTGATCGGCCACGATGTCGTCGCCCTGAGCCATGCCGGCCCAGTAGGCGGCTTCGGCCGCGAACGGCGACGCCGGTTCCGTTGCCGCGCGGGCGAGCCGTGCGGCCCAGGCGTCCGCACGCAGGCCCGGCTGCGACAGGCGAACCGGCGTGCGCTCGCATGCGGCGCGATAGGCGCTGTCCAGGTCGTCGAGCAGGATGCGCCACGACACGCCATCGACGATCGCGTGGTGAATCGCGAGATAAAGCCGGGTCGAACCGTCCGGCAGCCGTGCCGCGCACGCGCACGCGAGCGGCCCGTTGCCGAGGTCGAGACGGCGCTGCAGCGCGTCGAAGCGTGCCAGCGCGTCGGCTTCGTCGCGTGCGGCGACTTCCACGAACGGCAGCGCATCGTACGGTTTCGCCGCATCGCTCGCGTGCCACGTGCCGTCGGCGCCGCGTGCGAAGCGCTGGCGGAATGCATCGTGATGCGTGAGCACCGCGTCGAATGCGCGGGCGAATGCGTCTGCATCGAACGCGCCCCGCACATCGAACGACACCGACTGGTTCCAGTGGCCGCGGTGCGGCATATCGAGCGCGAAGAAGCGCTGCTGCGCAGGCGTCAGGATCGCGGCGGCAGCCGGCGAGGCCGTGGCAGCCGCAGTCGCGGTCGGAACCGCGCTCGCCGGCTGCGCGGCAACGGCCGTGTCGTCGATTTTCGCCACGCGTGCGAGTTCGGCGACGGTCGGCCCGTCGAACAGTTGCTTCGGCGTGAAGCGCACGCCGCGCTTGCGCGCACGGGCGATCACCTGCAGCACGAGGATCGAATCGCCGCCGAGTTCGAAGAAGTTGTCGTCGCGGCCGACCTTCGGCGCCTTCAGCACGGCCTGCCAGACGTCGGCGAGCACCGTTTCGACCGCGCCCTGCGGCGCATCGCTGGATGCGACTACAACCGGCACGGCTGCGAGTTCGCGCAACGCCGCGCGATCGATCTTGCCGTTCGCGGTCACCGGCAGGCGCGCCAGTGCGACGAACTGCGCGGGCACCATGTAGTCGGGCAGCTTCGCGGCGAGCGCGGCGCGCACCGCGGCTTCGTCGAATGCCGCGCCGTCGCGCATCACGACGAAGGTCGCGAGCCGCAGGCGGCCATCGTGCTCGATCGCGAGCGTTTCGGCCTGCGCGATCGGGCCGGCCGCACGCACGGCCGCACTCACCTCGCCCGGCTCGACGCGGTAGCCGCGAATCTTCACCTGATCGTCGATCCGGCCGAGGAACGCGAGGCGTCCGTCCGTACGCAGCCGTACGCGGTCGCCCGTGCGATACAGCCGTGCGCCGGGCGTGAACGGATCGGGCACGAAGCGCTCGGCGGTTTGCGCCGGCCGTCCGAGGTAGCCGCGCGCGACGCCCGGCCCGCCCAGATACAGCTCGCCCGTCGCGCCGGCCGGCACGCACGCGCCGAACGCGTCGAGCACCAGCGCGCGCGCATTCGGCAGCGGCAGCCCGAGCGGCACGCCGCTCGCGGGATCGCGCGCGTCGGCGGCAATCGACGCCGTATCGCACGCGAGCGCGCCGACCGTCGCTTCGGTCGGCCCGTAATGGTTGATCACGCGGCACGCCGGCGCGAGCGCGGCCAGGCGCGCGACGAGCGCCCACGTGAGCGTTTCGCCGCCCGTCACGAGCGCGTGGCGCGGCAGCACGTCGGCCGGCACGCGCGCGTCGAGCAACGCCTGCAGATGGCTCGGCACGATCTTCAGCACGCCGACTTCACGGCGGCGCATTTCGTCGGCGAACAGGTCCGGATCGAATGCGCAAGCGGCCGGCAGCAGATGGAGCGTACGGCCCGCGCACAATGCGCCGAACAGCGTCGTGTGGCCAAGATCGGCCGCGACCGTCGACACCATTGCGAACGACGCATCGGGCGCGAACGCGAGTTCGTCGAGCATCCCCTGCACGTAGTCGGCCAGCGCGCCATGCGATACGACGACGCCCTTCGGCGTGCCGGTCGAGCCGGACGTATAGATCAGGTATGCACCCTGTTCCGGGTGCGGCGCAACGCGCACGCCGGCCGCATGAGCGAGCGTCGCGTCCTGCGCGAGCGCGTCGACGTCGAGCGGCTGCGCGTCGATGCCGGCCGGCCACGCGGCCGGTTCCGCGACGAGCGCCCAGCGCGCGTCGCAGTCGGCGGCACCCGCGGCGAGACGCGCGGCGGGCTGGGCGGGGTCGAGCAGCACGGCGAGCGCGCCGGCTTTCAGCGCGCCGAGCAGGCCGACGACGAACCGTGTCGAGCGCTCGATGCAGACCACGACGGCCGCTTCGGCGGCCACGCCGCGTTGCGCCAGTGCCCGCGCGATGCGGTTCGATGCGTCGTCGAGTTCCGCGAACGTCAGCGAAGTCGATGCGTCCGACAGCGCGACGCGATGCGGATAGGCAGCCGCCTGCCGCGCGAATGCGGCGACGATGTCGGCATGCTCGATACGCAGCGCGCGACCGTCGCGCGGCTGGCGCGATGCAGCCGACGCATCGCACGGCAGCGCGGCCGTCGTATGCTGCGGAGCGTGCGCCGCCGCGCCGACGAGCGCCGCATAGCTGTCGAGCCACGCACGCGCGGTATCGGCATCGATGCAGTCGGTCGCATAGGCCGCGACCAGTTCGATCCCGTTCGCATCGTCGGTGAAATCCAGCGCGAAGTCGAAGCGCGCGGCGAGATCGGGCCCCGGCGTCGCGACCGCCGTGGCGCGCGGCAGCACGCTGTCGTGCCGTGCGTCGAACTGCTGCGCGAATTTCACGCGCAGCCATTCGTCGCCGCGCTTGACGGGCGGCTTCACCGCATCGACGACGCGCTCGAACGGCACGTCCTGGTGCGCGACCGCATCGAGCGCCGCGGTGCGCGCCGCGTCGACGAGCGCGCGGAACGGCAGCGTCGGCGCCACGCGTACCCGCAGCGCGACCGTATTCAGGAACAGACCCAGCAATGCACGCGTTTCGGGGCGCTGGCGATGCGCGACCGGCACCGCGACGACGACGTCCGTTTCACCGGTCAGGCGCGACAGCCACGCGTCGAGCGCGGCCAGCAGCACCGTGAAGACGGTCGCCTGGGCGTCCCGTGCGAGTTGCCGCACGTCGGCCGCGACCGCATCGGGCAGGCGCACCGACACGCGGGCGCCCTGCAGCGTGCGCGTGGCGCCCGGCTGGCGGTCGACCGGCAACGCGAGGGGGCCCGGCACGTCGCGCAACGCGCCGCGCCAGTAGTCGAGCTGACGCTCGCCCTCGCCGCCGGCCAGCGTGTCGCGCTGCCAGTCCGCGTAGTCGGCGTACTGGATCGGCAGATCGGGCAGCGACGGCTCGCGCCCTTCGGCATACGCGCAATACGCGGCCGACAGTTCGTCGAACGCGCAGCGCGAGCTCCAGCCGTCGGTGATCGCGTGATGCGCGGTCAGCAGCAGCCGGTGACGGTCGTCGGCGAGCACGACCAGCGTCGCGCGCAGCAGCGGGCCGCGTGCGAGGTCGAACGGCTCGGCCGCATCGCGCTCGGCCAGACGCGCGGCGTGCGCGTCGCGGGCGGCCGGCGGTTGATCGCGCAGGTCGACCGTGGCGATCGACACCGGCAGATGCGCATGAATCCGCTGCATCACGACGCCGTCGTCGTTGTCGACGAGCGTCGTGCGCCACGCTTCGTGACGGCCGATCACGTGATCGAGCGCGCGCTGCAGCGCGTCGCGGTCGAGCACGCCGTCGATCGTCCAGTGTGCGGCGATGTGATACGCGGCGCTTGCGTCGCGCGTTTGCGCGAGCACCCAGAAACGTTGCTGCGCGAGCGATGCCGCACGATCGACGTACGGCGCGGCCACGGCGGCCGGCGCACGGCGCGTGGTAATCGTGGCGAGCGGTTCGCCGGTCTCGCGTTCCGCACGGTCGACCGTGTCGGCCAGCTCGGCGAGCGCCGGATCGGCGAACAGCGTATCGAGCCGCAGATTCACACGAACGGCCGCACGAATCGCGGCCTGCAACTGCATCGCGGCGAGCGAATCGGCGCCCAGCGCGAAGAAACGATCGTCGCGCGACGGCATGACGTCGAGGCTCAGCAGCGTTTGCCAGAGACCGGCGATCTGCCGTTCGGTCGGCGTGCGCGGCGCATCGCCGGCGGCTTGCGTCGTATCGCGCGCGGCGGCAATCCGCTCGCGCAGCGCGGCACGGTCGAGCTTGCCGTTCAGCGTGTACGGCAGCGCGTCGCAACGCACGAACCGGTGCGGCTGCCATGCAGCCGGCAACTGCGCGGCCACGTGCGCCTTCAACGCGGCATCGTCGGCCGCCGCGCGCAGCGCGACGCATGCGATCAGCCGCGTCGGCCCGTTGGCGGTTTCGGTGATCACGGCCGCGTCCGCCACGGCCGGGTGCGAGCGCAGGCACGCGGCGATTTCCGCCGGCTCCACGCGCACGCCGCGCACCTGGACCTGATCGTCGAGGCGGCCCAGATAATCGTATGCGCCGTCGTCGCGCAGGCGTGCGAGGTCGCCGGTGCGATAAACGCGCGCGCCGGGCTCACCGTTCGCATCGGGAACGAAACGTTCGGCCGTGAGCGCCGGGCGGCCGTGATAACCGCGGGCGACGCACACACCGCCGAGCAGCAGTTCGCCCACGCCATCGGCTTCGGCGCCGTCGATGCGTGCGACCCGCGGGCCGATCACGCTACCGATCGGCAACGACGCATACGCGTCGTCCGCGGCCAGCACCGGCGTCTCGCCCGGCTCGACCGGCCACAGCATCGGCGAGATCACGGCCTCGGTCGGCCCGTAACCGTTGATCAGGCGCACGGCCGGGAACGTGCGGCGCACGAATTCGAATGCCTGCTGCGGCAGCGCCTCGCCGCCGAACGCGAGCACGCGCAATGCCGGCGGCACGCCGTCGCGCGCGGCGACGGCCGCGAATTCACGCAGGTATGCCGGCGGAAACGCCGCGACGTTCACGGCTTCGCGCACCATCAGCGCATGCGCGTCGACCGGCGCGAACGGCTGCGGCGGCGCGACGACGATGCCGGCGCCGACCGCGAGCGGCGCGAGCCAGCATTCGTGCGCGGCGTCGAAGTTGACCGACGCGAAATGCAGCAGACGGTCGCCGGCCTCGATCGGCAGCGCGGCGGCAAGCGCGTCGCAGTGCGCGGCGAGCGGCCCGTGCTCGACGACCACCGCCTTCGGCGTGCCGGTCGAGCCCGACGTATAGATCATGTACGCGGCCGAACGCGGGTGCACGGCCACGGTGTCGTCATCGAACGCGTGATCCTGCGCGACGCCCGATGCGTCGGCGGTCGCGTCGAACGCGTGTTCGAACGGCGTGCCGAGCGCCGCGCGGCCGGCGGCGTCGACGATGCCGTGCCGCAGTTGCGCATCCTGCACGATCCAGTCGAGGCGCGCGGCCGGATGGCGCGGATCGAGCGGCACGAATACGCCGCCCGCCTTCAGCACGGCCAGCAGCGCGACGAACAGTTCGCCCGAACGCTCGACGCACACGCCGACCCGCACTTCGGCGCCGACGCCGGCCGCGCGCAGTTGCCGCGCGAGCTGCGATGCACGTGCGTCGAGCGCACCGCGCGACAGGCGCAGGTTCTGGAAAGGCACCGCGATGGCGGGTGCGTCGGGCGCGAGGCGCGCCAGTTCGCGGATTCGGTGATGCAGCGCAGTCGGGAAACTCGTCATGTGCGTGAAGTCCTTCGGTCCGGCCGCTTCGGCCAAGTCTCGGGGCCGCTTGGGGCGGCTTCACTGGTGTGACGAACGGCGCGGCCGATTTTTTACCGTTTTGCGTGCAAAGTGCGTACGGCGGCTTTTTTTGACGATGGGGCTAAATATTTGCGCGGCCCGTTCGTCTATCAGGGAGGAAAGCCGGAAATGGGGCGCGCCCCGCCCGCTGCTTTCGCGTCAGATTTGCCGTTTCCGCTTGATTGCCTGCCTTCCCTTTACCGACGTTGCCGATGACAGCCGCCCACGAGCCTTCTTCCCCGCCGTCCCTCGACGCTTCCCCCGGCCGCCCCGCGGCGCGCCTGATCCTTGCGCTGCTGCGCGAAAGCCGTGTGTCGCTCACGCTGGCGCTCACCGCCTGCGTGCTGAACGGCGTCGCGAGCGTGCTGCTCGTCGCGACGCTGAACCGCGCGCTGTCGCAACCGGGCGCCGCCGATGCGTCGCTCGCGTGGCGCTTCGCGCTGTGCGCGGTGATCGCGCTCGTCACGCGGATCGTGTCGGGCACGCTGTTCGCCCGCCTGTCGCAGGACACGATGGCGCGGCTGCGCGTGCATCTGGCGCGGCGCGTCGGCGCGGCCGAATTGCGCGACATCGAGCGGATCGGCGCCGCGCCCGTGCAGTCGGTGCTGACCGACGACGCGACCAACGTGTCGATGCTGTTCTTCGCGCTGCCGAACCTCGTCATGCACGGCTCGATCGTGTTCGGCTGCCTCGGCTATCTGGCGTGGCTGTCGTGGCCCGTGTGCCTGCTGGCGCTGGCCGCGATCATCGCCGGCTCGCTCGGCTATCACACCGGCGACCGCCGCGCGATCGCGTCGCTCGAAGCCGCCGGCCAAGCGCAGGACCGCCTGTTCGGCTATCTCGGTTCGCTGTTCTCCGGCGCGAAGGAGCTGAAGCTGCACGATGCGCGCGCCCGCCAGTTCGTCGACGGCCAGCTCGGCGCCGCGATCGGCGAAGTGCGCGACCACCGCCGCCGCGCGTTCAGCGCGTATGCGGTCGGGGTCGGCTGGATCATCTTCCTGTTCTACGTGTTCCTCGGCGTCGCGTCGTTCTGGCCGCAGCTCGGCGTGCATGCCGACCCGGCCGCGGCCGCCGGCTACGTCGTCGTGTTCCTGTTCATGCTGGTGCCGCTCGACGGCCTGCTGAACAACCTGCCGACCGTCAACGCGGCGCGCGTGTCGCTCACGCGGATCGAAGGCGTGATGGCCGAGTTCGGCGCGCTGCGCACGGTGCCGCCCGCGGCCGATGCGCCCGACGTGCCGCCGGCCGGCGCCGTCACGCTGCGCGGCGTCACGCACGCGTACTTCCACGAACGCGACGAACGGATGTTCAGCATCGGGCCGATCGACCTGACGATCAAGCCGGGCGAGCTCGTGTTCATCGTCGGCGGCAACGGCAGCGGCAAGACCACGCTCGCGAAGGTGCTGACGGGGCTCTACGAGCCCGAGCAAGGCACGATCGAGGTCGACGGCCGCACGATCGGCTGGCGCGAGCGCGCGGCCTACCGGCAGCGCTTCAGCGCGGTGTTCAACGATTTCCACCTGTTCGATGCGCTGCTCGGCATCGTCGATCCCGACGATCCGTCGCGTGCGCAGGCCGATGCGCGAGCGAACGCGCTCGTCGCGAAACTCGCGCTCGACCACAAGGTGAAGGTGGTCGACGGCGCGTTCTCGACGCGCGCGCTGTCGACCGGGCAGCGCAAGCGGCTCGCGCTCGTCGTCGCGTACCTGGAAGATCGTCCGTTCTACCTGTTCGACGAATGGGCGGCCGACCAGGACCCGTCGTTCAAGGCGGTGTTCTACGAACAACTGCTGCCGGAGCTGCGCGCGCGCGGCAAGGCCGTGATCGTGATCACGCACGACGACCGCTACTTCGATCTCGCCGATCGCCTGCTGAAGCTCGACAACGGACGTATCGTCAGCGACACGCAACCGGCGCGCCTGCGTGCGCAGGATGGCGTCGATGCGATGAGCGCGTAACACGACGACAGTCGATGAAAAAATCGCCGGCACGCTGCAGTGGCAGTGTGCCGGCGATGGTCGTTTCAGCGGGGAATTCAGCCGCTGACGTGTGGCGACCAGGAAAGGCGGACGCCATGCGTCGTCGGGCCGATCACAACGCCCTGCCCGTCAAACGTCGCATCGCCTGCGGCTCGACGCGCACCGCGCGCTCAACGCACGGCCGGCAGCTTCAGCATCGTATCGGTCATCACGTCGGCCAGCTTCAGCGCCGACATCGGCCCGCCGAACCCCCAGATGTTGCGCTCGATCAGCGCGATCCGATGGTCCTTCAACGCGGGCACGAAGCGCCACACCGGCGAATCGAGTTTGGTCGACAACGGCACGTCCATCCCCGACGCGGTCACGAATAGCACGGCGAGGTCGCGCTGCCGCAGCAGATCGGCCGACGTCACGTATAGCGTGCCTTCCCGCGTCGGCTTCTTCGGCCACGGATCGAGCCCGAGCGCCCGCGCGAGGCCCGCCGACGTGCTGTTGCCCGTATACGCCCAGTAACGATCGGGCAAGCCGAGATCCTGCAGCAGCGCGACGCGCTCGCCGTGGCGGCCGGTGGCCGCGAGCCGCGCCGCGTTGCGCGCGATGCCGGCGTCGAGTTGCGCTTCAACCGCCTGCGCGCGCGCGTCGCGCCCCGTCACCGCACCGATCGTCCGGAAGATCTGCCGCATCCAGTCGAGCTGCGTGACCGGCACGCCGCCTTCCGACACGTTCGGGCTGAACTGGAACAGGATTGTCGGCGCGATCCGGTCGAGTGCGTCGAAGATCGGCGCATGCCGGAAGCCGACGCCGATGATGAGATCCGGCTTGACCGCCGCGATCGCCTCGAGTCCCGGCTCCTGCCGCGAGCCGATGTCGGTCACGTGCGCGAGCTGCTCGCTGCGGTAGCCGAGCCAGCCCGGGTAGAACGCCGTATCGGCCATCCCGGCCGGCACGAGGTCGAGCGCGATCACGCTTTCCGCGAACATGAAGTCGAGCGCGACCACGCGCTGCGGCCGCACGGGCATCTTCGCGCTGGCCTGCGACACGACGGGATTGCCGGCCAGCGACACGGCGCCCTGCGCACCGCGGGCATCCCCGGCCACGGAAACGGAACCGGCCGCCGCCGCGGAAAACGCACCGCAGCACACCGCGCCGAGTGCCGCCGCGAGCGCGCCGAGCGCATGCCGGCGGCCGGCGTGCGTCACCGGATCGCGTCCTGCTCGGCCAGCGCCGCGTCGTCCATCGTCAGTAGCAGGGGGCAGCTTCCACACAGTTGCGTTTCTCCAGGAATTTCGTAGCGCAGGCAGCACACGCGGCGCGCGCGAAACGGCGTCGGCAGCAGCGGCGAGCGCGGCACGGCATCGCGCACGGGCATGCGCAGCGGATTCGATTCGCCACGCATGCAGGTCGAACCGAACAGCCAGTGCGCGTCGCCGACGGGATCGGCCGCGCACGGCCACGAACGACAGGTATCGAGCAGGTAGTCGAGCAGATTGCCCGCGTTGCTCCACAGCACGCGCGGCGTGACGCGGCCCATCGCCGCGAGCAGATCGATCACCGCGCCGAGATGCGCGATCAGCCCCGCATAGCGCGGCGCGGGATCGTCGCACGGCGCGCCGAGCGCATCCGCCGCGAAATACAGCGCGGCCGGCATCCCGTCGTCGAGCGCAACGAACGTGCGCTCGGGCGTCATGTCGAGCGGCCGGCCGAGCGTCAGCGCGGCGACGACACCGGCCGGTGCCGCGCGGCCGAAATAGTATTTGCTCCATTGCGACATCAGCGCGCGCGCATGCTGCGCCGGATCGCCGCCGTAATGGTCGACCATCGCGGCGAGCACGGCGTCGCGGTGCGCGGGCAACGCGCTGACGGGCACGACGACGCGGCCCGGCCCATGCGCGTCGTCGGGCATGCCGAGCCACACGACGTCGAGGTGTTCGGCGAACGGTGGCGGCGCGAACGCCGAAAAGCGCGTGGCGCGCGCGCCGTCGAGCGCCGGCGTCATCGTCCCGCGCGCCGGGCGCGGCGCCCCTCGAGAATCAGCAGCCCCAGCAGGTACGGCGCGCCGATCAGCGCGGTCAGCACGCCGGCCGGCACTTCGCGCGGCGCGACGACGGTGCGCGCCGCGAGATCCGCCAACCCGAGGATCAGCGCGCCGCACGCCGCCGCGAGCCACAGCCGCGTGCGATGCCGGCGCGCGCCGAGCATCGTCGCGACGTGCGGCGCCATCAGCCCGATGAAGCCGACCGGCCCGACCGCCGCGACGGCCGCGCACGCGGCGAGCGTCGCGATCGTCAGCGCGAGCGGTCGCAGCGCGGCCACCGGCAGGCCGAGCGCGGCCGCCTGGTCGTCACCGAGCGCGAGCATGTCGAGCGGTTTCGCGAGCCACGCGAACACCGGCACCGCGAGCACGCACCACGGCAGCAGCATCGACACCTCGCCCCAGCTGCGGCCGTACGTGCCGCCGACGAGCCACACGACGAAGCGCGCGGGCTGCACGCTTTCCTGCGTGATCAGCCATTGCGCGAGCGTGGTCCACAACGCGCCGATCACGATGCCGGTCAGCGCGACCGCGAGCGGCGCGTAGCGATGCCGGTGATTCAGCGCGAGCGTGATCGCGAGCGACAGCCCGCCGCCGATCAGCGCGGCGGCGGCCAGCGTCACGTGGCCCATCAGCGGCCACGTCGACAACGCGAACAGCGTGACGAGCCCCGCGCCCTGCGTGACGCCGAGCACTTCGGGGCCCGCGAGCGGATTGCGCACGACGCTCTGCATCGCGACGCCGCTGACCGCCAGCAACGCGCCGGCGAGCAGCGCGCACAGCAGGCGCGGCATGCGCAGGTCGATCAGCATGCGCGCGAGCGCATCGTGACCGGACAGCGCGGCGAACCAGCGCGCGGGCGACAGCCACTCGGGGCCGGCCGACACGCCGACCCACACCACCAGCACGCCCGCCACGACGAACAACGCGGTACGCAGCGGCCAGCCGAGCCGTTCGAGCCGTTCGAGCCAGCCGACGAGCCGCGTCGCGCCGCTGCCCGCCGCGCGTTCGGCATCCGCATGCAGCACGCCCGACCACGCGGCGCCGCGCCGGATCATCGCGAGCATCAGCGGCGTGCCGACCAGCGCGATCGCGACGCCGGTCGACAGCGTCGCGTCGAGGCCCGACGCGAGCACCGCGCTGTCGGTGACCAGCACCAGCGCGCCGCCGGCGAGCGCCGACAGCGGCACCAGCACGCCGAGCCGCGCCGCGCGCGCGCCGCGCACCTGGCGCAGCAGGTTCGGCGCGACGAGGCCGACGTACGACAGCGGGCCCGCGATGCTGACGGCCACGCTCGTGAACGCGACCGCGACGATCGTCGCGGCGAGCCGCGTCGCATCGACGCGCACGCCGGCCGCGGCCGCCGCATCGTCGCCGAGCGCGAGCGGATTCAACGGCCGGATCACGAACGGCAGCGCGGCGAGCGGCACGACGAGCCAGCGCGCGGCGAGCGCGAGGCCCGTCGCGCCCGGCTGGTACAGGCTGCCGTTGGTCCACAGCGCGGCGCCCGCGATGTTCTGTTCGAAGAACGCGAGCACGAGCGTCGACAGCGCGGCGAACAGCAGCATGCACACACTGCCGGCAAGCACGAGCCGCAACGGCGTCGCGCGCCAGCCACCCGCCGCGACGATCGCGCACGCGGCCGCCGCGAGCCCGCACACGAACAGCAGCGGCACCGACGCGACGCCGGCCAGCGCCGGCACCAGCATCGCCGCGAGCAGGCCGAGCTGGGCGCCGCCCGTCACGCCGAGCAGGTCGGGCGACGCGAGCGGATTGCGCGTGAGCGACTGGAACAGCGCGCCGGCGATGCCGAGGCAGCCGCCCGCGACGAGCGCGGCCGCGACGCGCGGCAGATTGAGGTCGAACAGGAACACGTGCGCAAGCGACGCGGCATCGCTGCCGGGCGCCGCGTCCCACCACACGCGCAGATCGGGAGCAATCCGCAGCGCCGCGAGCAGCGCGATCGACGCGACGAGGCCGCACGCAATCGCGCCGGCCCGCCCCGTCGTCGTCCCCTTGCCGGTCGCCGCGAGGCGCTTGCGCATCGCGAACGTCGTCATACCGCGAGATCCCGGTCGAAGACGGCGGACGCCTGCGGCGCGCCGTCGGTCGACGGTCCGTAGGCCGGTACGCACATCGGCGCACCCGTCTGCGGATGCGCGAGCTTCAGCATCTCGACGCCGAACGCCGCGCGCAACCGCGCCGGGTCGAGCATCGCGTCGGGCGTGCCCTGCGCGACGAGACGGCCCGCGCGCATCAGCACGATCTCGTCGCTGTACGCGGCCGCCTGGTTCAGGTCGTGCAGCACCCACACGATCGTCAGTCCGCGTGCGCGGTTCAGCGCACGCAGCGCATCGAGGATGTCGAGCTGGTGATGAATGTCGAGATAGGTCGTCGGCTCGTCGAGCAGCACGATCGGCGCCTGCTGCGCGAGCGCCATCGCGATCCACGCGCGCTGGCGTTCGCCGCCCGACAGCGCGCCGACGTCGCGCTCCGCATCGTCCGCGAGGCCGCTCGTGTCGAGCGCTTCGTCGATCGCCGCCTGATCGGCCCGCGACAGGCCGCGCAGGAAGCCGCCGTACGCATAGCGCCCGTACGCGACGAGCTCACGGACCGTGAGGCCCGACGGAATCTGGTTGAACTGCGCGAGCATCGTCAGCTCGCGCGCGAGCGCGCGACGGCGAAACGACGCGAGCGGTCGGCCGTTCACTTCGACATGGCCGGCACGCGCGGGTTGCAGGCCCGCCAGCGTGCGCAGCAGCGTGCTCTTGCCGCAGCCGTTCGGTCCGCACAGCGCGGTCACGCGGCCGGCCGCGATCGACAGGTCCAGCCCGTCGATCACGACATGGTCGCGATATCCCACCGACAGCCCGCGCGCGGCAAGCGCGGCGGTACTACGCGTCATCAATCCTCCGTTCGGTCGCGCGGGACCGTGTAACTCTGCGCCATCGCGACGACGACCTTGCGCGGCCCCTCGAACGGGTCGCGGGCATGCGCGGTCAGCATGTTGTCGAGCATCAGCACGTCGCCGGTGCGCCACGGGAACACGATGCGCTGCTGGTCGAGCACGCCGCGGATCTGCGCGAGCGCGTCGGCTTCCAGCGGTTCGCCGTCGCCGTAATACACGTTGCGCGGCACGTTCTCGAGCCCGACCGCGTCGACGAGCGCTTCCTGCATGTCGTCGTCGAGCGCCGACAGGTGAAACAGGTTCGCCTGGTTGAACCATACGCGGTCGCCGGTGCGCGGATGACGCGCGACGGCCTGGCAGCGTTCGCGCGTGCGCAGCAGCAGTTCGCCGTCATCGTCGGTGCGCCACGCGCATTCGATGCCGCGCGCCGCGCACATCCGCTCGACCTCGGCCGGCTCGTCGGTGCCGAACGACTGCTGCCACGGCAAGTCGAGCCCCTGCCCGAAATTGCGCACATACAGCAGCTCGCGCTTCTCGAAGCGCGCGACGAGCGCCGGATCGAGCGCGCGGTACACGGCACGGCTGTCCGCGATCGGCGTCGCCCCGCCCTTCGGCGCGGCAAGCGCGCAGTGGAACCAGATCCGCAGCGGCCATTCGCGCGTGTACGACTGCTCGTTGTGCAGCGGAATCGCGCGGTGCGGCGGGTATTCGGTCGACGTGTAGACCGCGCCTTCGACCTGGCTACGCGGCGTCGACGCGTATTCATAGCCGATCAGCGGATCGCCGAACGAGGCCGCGAATTGCTGGAACGCATCGATCGACGGCACGTGAAAGCCCGTGAACAGCACGCCGCCCGCCCGTTCGAGCGTGTCGGCCGCGATCTCGCGCGCCAGCGGCGCGACGTCGTCGATCGACATCCCGTCGTTGCCGCGCGGCGACACGACGGTGGGCAGCCCCGGCTCGATACGCAGGTCGTCGAGCGTCGGCAACGAAAGCAGGGTCATGCAACGTCCTCTTCAGGTGGCGCGCCGCACACGCGGCGCAGCAGGTCACGACGCGCGCGTCGCGCGCTCGCCGTCCATCGCGCGGCGCAGGCTCGCGGGGCGCATGTCGGTCCAGACCGTCTCGATGTGCGCGAGACAGTCGGCCTTCGGGCCGCTCACGCCGACTTCGCGCCAGCCGGCCGGCACCGGCCGGAACGTCGGCCAGATCGAATACTGTTCTTCGTCGTTGATGACGACCGTATAGACGAGATCGTCGGTGTCGGCGGAAGGCGTCGGGGCTTGCGTCATGATCGGAAATCGCTGGGCGGTTGAAGGAGGCGAAGCGGCGGATTCGGCCGCTCCTGTCTGATAGACGGTTGGCCGGCGCGTTTTTTTACCGCCGCCGCGCGCGGCCGCCCAGGAACACCGGACAGGCGACGCCGCGATGGCACGCGTCGAGGCATTCCGCGCAGTGGCGCTCCGCGTCGCGCACCATGAAATGCACGAGCGTCTGCGACACGTTCAGCGCGCGCGCCGCGGTCTGCAGCGTTTCCTCGCGCAGCCGCACCATCTCGAAGGCCGCGCGGCTGCGCGCCGGCAGGTCGTCGAGGGCGGCCCACACGCGCCGCAGCGTGTCGCGCGTCATCAGCGCGGCTTCCGGCGTCGGCTCGGGCGACGGCACGTCGAAGCCGTCGTCCTCTTCCGTGTGATAGACGTTTTCGAGGTTTTGCCGACGGCACGCGTCGATCGACGCGTTGCGCACCATCCGCGTCACATAGGCGACCGGCTGGCGCACCGCGTCCTGGTTCGGGAATTCGACGAGCTTCACGAACACGTCGTGCACGACGTCTTCCGCGCGGCTCGCGCAGCCGACGAAGCCGCGCGCGACGTTGACGAGCATCGCGCGATGCGAGATCAGCACGTCGAGCAGCGCGCCCTGCGCGCGGGGCTCGGACGCCCGGCGCGCACGCGGCGCAGCGCGCGCCGGCAGGTCCGGATAACTGCCGAGGAACGGGTTTGCCGCTGCCGCCGCCGGTCGGTCGAGCACTTCCGCCATGGCCATCGATCTGCTCCGTCAAATTCCGAGATAGCGCAATTTAACGTAAACGCAAATCATTCTCAATCCGATTACAGGATGACCCTTTCGGTTGTCAGGATTTGTCTGAACAATGATCCGAATCGTTGCCGGAGCGGACATGGGTGCGTCTGCGCCGCGCGGACGGTTCGCACGCCGCCGACGCATGCTTTCATGTTCCTGACGAACCGCCCGCCCGTGTCATCGGCGGTAGCAACTTCTTACCACGTGAAATTTTGGGGGCTCGTACGATCGACCTGCCGTTTCCAAGGGAGAACGACATGAAAGCCATCGTGTTATCCGCAGTCATGGTGGGCGCGCTGTCGAGCGTGATGTTCGCCGGGTGCGTCGCCTACCCCGGCCCTGCCGAAGTCACGATCGGCTGGCATGGCGATCGTTACTGGGACGGAAATCGCTACTGGGAGCGCCGCGACTGGGAAGCCCGGCATGCCGGCCCGCGTGACGACCGCGACCGCCGCGACGATCGCCCGGATGACCGCCGCGACGATCAGCGGCCGCAGTGGTGATGCCGCGACGCGCCCTTGATCCATCATTCGACGACAGGACCTCGACATGAAGACGCTACTGAAAACCCTTACCGCCGCCGCCATGGCCGCTGCCATACTCGCGCCGGCCATCGCCGAAGCGCATCCGCACCGCGTGTGTCACTTCGAACATCACCATCACAAGGTGTGCCGCTGGGTGCGTTGAGCATCGCGCCGCCGATGCGAACAAGCGCCGCTTGCCGGCGCTTTTTTCGTTGCGAACGCCAGGCGGCGTCCGCCGCTAATCCTGCCACCGCTCCGGCGCGAGCCAGATCGGGAACGACAGGATCACCGCGAGCCCGTGCCCGTCGATACCGGCCGTCACGTCGACGGCTCCGCCATGAGACTCGGCGATCCGCGCGACCAGCGACAGGCCGATGCCGCTTCCCGGCTGCGCGGTACCCGGCACCCGGTAAAAGCGTTCGAAAATCCGCTCGCGCTGGTCGACCGGCACGCCCGGCCCGTCGTCCGCGATCCGCAGCCTGACCCGCCCCGCCTCCACGGCGCCATCGCACGTGATCTCGACCCGTCCGCCTTCACGGCCGTAACGCAGCGCGTTGTCGATCAGGTTGCGCACCGCGATCGCGATTTCGTCGAGATCGCCCCACACGCATACCGGCTCGACCGCCACCCGCACCGTCTGCCGGCGCGCATGCGCGGCCGCATCGAAGTCGCTCGCGATCAGCGCAACGAGCCGCGCCAGGTCGACCGGCCCATGCTGCTCCGCACGCGAGCCGGCATCCAGCCGCGCCAGTTCGAGCAATTGCGCCGACAGCCGCGCGCTGCGCTCCACGCCCGTTGCCAGCCGGCGCAGCGCGGCGTCCTTGTCCGCCGGACTGTCCGCCCGCAACGCCACTTCCGCCTGCGCCGACAATGCCGCCAGCGGAATGCGCAACTCGTGCGCCGCATCGCCGATGAAACGGCGCTCGGTATCGACGGCCTGACTCAGCCGCGCGAGCAGCCGATTGAACGATTCGACGAGCGGTCGAAGCTCGCGCGGCAGCGTCAGCAGCGGCAACGGCGAGAAATCGAATGCGGCCTTGTGCTGGATCGCCCGCTGAACGTCGCGCACCGGCCCGAACGACCAGCGGATCCCCCACCAGATCGCCACGCCCAGCATCGCGAGCATCACCGCCGTATTGAACAGGCCGAGCTGCACCGCATTGCTGGCCTTCTCCTGCCAGGTCGTGGCCGGCCCGCCGGTCTGCACGTGAATCCGGCCGGTCGAACCCGATAGCGAATAGACCCGCCAGGTCTCGTCGTGCGCGATCCCGCGCCCGGCACTCACGCCGTAGCCGTCGCGCATGTCCGGCTTGAGCGCCGGCCCCGGCGCATCGGCGCTGTGCATGACGTTGCGGCCGTCGACCCAGATCTGGAACGCGACGTCGTATTTGCCGTATGCGGCTTTCGGCACCACCGCCTGCGCGCGCACTTCCGGCAGGCGATCGATCGTATCGGGCAACGACAACAGCAGCAGTTGCGCGGCGCCCTCGAGCAAGCCGTCGCGCCAGCCGCGCTGTTCGCGCCACAGGGCGATGCCGAGAAACGCGCCCCAGCCGGCCCAGAACACGACGACCGTCGCCATCACGGTCGCGAGCAGGCGGATACGCAGCGACCTCATGCGGCGCCCTCCCCGACGCGATAGCCGAAGCCGTGCACCGTCACGATCAGTTCGTCGCCGAGCTTGCGCCGCAATTGATGGATGTACACCGCGATCGTGTTGCTTTCGATTGCGCCGTCGTTGCCGTACACGCGCTCCTCGAGCTGCGCGCGCGTGACGACTCGCCCTTGCCGCTCCATCAGCGCGAGCAGCGTCCGGTATTCGTGGATGCTCAGCGCGACCGGTTCGCCGGCGCGCGTGACTTCCCGGCGCGCCGGATCGACGTGGACATCGCGGCAAACGAGCCGCTCCGACACGCGGCCCTGGCTGCGGCGCGTCAGCGCGCGAAGCCGCGCATAAAGCTCGTCCAGCTGGAACGGCTTCACGAGATAGTCGTCGGCGCCGGCGTCGAGTCCGCGGATACGGTCGCTCAACTGATCGCGCGCGGTCACGATCAGCACCGGCGTCGCATCGTAGTTCGCGCGCATCGCGGCCAGTAGCGTGAAACCGGATGCGCCCGGCAGTTGCAGGTCCAGCAGCACCGCGTCGTAGTCGTGCCCGACGAGCGCGAGCCGTGCCGCCGGCACGTCGGCCGACCAGTCCGCGCGCCAGCCGTTCTGCGCGAGGCCGGCCCGCACGGCGTCGGCCAGCATCACGTCGTCTTCCACCAGCAGGATATGCATCGGTATCGCTCCTCGAATGGCGAGGTCGCCAGCGTGACGGACCGCGATTAAAAACTTCTTAAAGCCGAAGGGCCACGATGCGTGTCGATCGCCGCATTGCCGGCGCCCTGCATCCGGCGCTTTCCCGAGAGGCCCGCCATGACCGTGTTCTGTTGTTCGATTCCGTTGCTGCGATGCAAGACGGCGCTGTGCACCCCCTTCGCGCCGGGCCGGTACGGGCCATTCTGGCATGGAAGACCGCACGCGTCGTGCACGTTCCGCGCGTCGTGCACGCGTCGCACGGGAGCGGTGCGATGAACCAGTTCGCCACGCTCGTCCCGTTCGGCCTCGCGCTGAGCCTGGCCAGCGCCAACAGCATCGTCTGCCTCGCCGGGCTGTCGCTGATCGAACGGCTGATTCCCGTGCTGCCGTCGCACGTGCTGCTCGCGATGATCGGCGTCGCCGGTGCGCAAGGTGCGTGGACCTTGCCGGAAGCGATCGTCGTCACGGTGCTCGGCAGTTTCGCCGGCTGCCTCTTTCATTACGCGCTCGGCAATCTGTGGCCGGAAGACGGCGTGCTGACCCTGCTGCGCCGCCTCGCGCCGCTGGGCAGGATGCAGCCCGCGCGAATCGACGCGCTGATCGAAGGTATCCGCGCGCGGCCCACGCGGCTCGCCCTGTGGTCGCAACTGGTGCCGTTCGTCCGGCTCGTTGCGCCGGCGCTCGCCGGATTGCTGGAAACGAGCTTCACGCGTTTCGCATCCGGCGCCGCGGCCGGCATCGCGCTATGGAACACGCTATTCATCACGGCCGGCTATCTCGCCGCGCAAGCGGCCGCCTAGCCGCGCCCGTCATTGACCGATCGATCCACCAGGAGCCTGCCGATGCGAATCCCCGAATGGATGCTGTTTCTGCGTACGTGGTTGCGCCATCCGCGCCGGGTCGGCGCCCTCGCGCCATCCGGCCCGGCGCTCGCCGCGCTGATCACCGCGCATGTCCCGCGCGACGGCGCGTCCGTGATCGAACTCGGAGCGGGCACCGGCGTGTTCACGCGCGCGCTGCTCGCGCGCGGCGTCGCGAGCGACCGGCTGGTGCTCGTGGAAGCCGACCCTGCGTTCGCGAACGCGCTGCGGCATCAGTTTCCCGCGTTGCGGGTGATGCAGATGGACGCGGCCCAGCTCGGGATGACCGGCGACTTCTTCGGCGGGGAGCGCGCGCATGCGATCGTGAGCGGGTTGCCGCTCGTCGCGATGCCGGTCGAACGGGCCGTCGCGATCGTGCACGGCGCGTTCGTGCGCCACCTGGCTGCCGGTGGCGCGTTCTATCAGTTCACCTATGTGCCGCGCTGCCCGATTCCGGCGCGCTATCTGGAGGCGATGCGCATGCGCGCCGTCCGGATCGGCGTCGCGTGGATGAATTTTCCGCCGGCCTTCGTGTACCGGTTCGAACGGCTCGACGACGTGGCCGGCAGGCACCGGGCTCGTGCGCTGCCGTCGCTGGAGAGGGTTGTCGATGCAACGGCTTTGCGTGGTCGGGACGCGACCCGGCGCCCCGGCGCTGTGGTGCTGTCCCCGAGCGAGGGCCCGCGCGTTGGTTCGGGCCGTGCCGATTCGCATCGGCAGATAAACAGCCGAGCCGTCGAACTGTGAGCGCGGCCACCATGGCCGCCGCACTGCCCGCGCCGGCCATCGGGGAAGCGCAACCGCACTGCGTGTGCCGCAGCGAGCATCACGGGCACAAGGTGTGCCGCGGCGATGCGGTAAACAAAACGAGGCGCCGTAAAACGGCGCCTCGTTTCATCGCTTCACCTGCATGCGACCCTGCTCGCTAGCGCGCGGCCGGCAACAGCAGCCGGCACGACGCGAGCCGCGCCGGGATGACGGGCAGGCGGCAGGCGCTTCGCTGCATCGCTGCCTTCGGCCGCGCGGCCAGCCTGCGCGACACCGCCATCGCCTTCGGCTGCGTCGCCCGCGCCCGCAACGCGTCGGCCCCCGGGCTCGCCGGCCGCAGCGCGCGCAGTGTCGCCGCATCGATGTGCACTTGCCAGAACTGCGGCCGGTAGTCGGGATCGCCGTCGCGATAACCCTGCCCCGTGATGGTCTGCCCGTCGGGGCTCACGCCGATCACGTTGACCAGGTTCAGCGTGCCGACCGACAGGCCGGCCGCTTCGAGCAACGCAACGAGGCTGCGCATGCCGCTTTGCGGCGTCCACACGAAGACGCGCGCGACACCGGTCTGCCGGTTGCTCGATTCGCCGATGACAACCCGCCCGTCCGTGCTGATCGACGACGCATGGCTATTGTCGTCGCCGTCGAGAAAACCGAGCCGCTGGATGTCGTCGCCGCCGTTCGTCCACAGCACGGCCTCCGAGTCGACCCGTTGCCCATCCGGCGTGACCACCAGGGTGCCGAGCGCGCCGGCGATCGTCCGTTCGTCCTCGGTCACGCCACGGGCCAGATCCATTCTGGCCACGCCCGCGTTGATCGTCGGCAACAGTCGTTCGCCGGCTCGTTCCGACCAAAGAAGCGCACGCGAGCCATACACGCCGTCGACATTGCCGGCGAACCCGACTGCCGCGTTCCCGGACGAGGTCATCGCGAGCAGGTGCACGAGATAGTCGCCGCCCGGCGGCAACTCGCGAAAACCCCTCGGCTGGTCCCACATGAACCGTGCATTCCGGCCGCCGGTCGTCGTCAGGCTGCCCGCCATCCTCGTGCCGGCGAGGTTCGCAACGTCAACCGATGCATCCCGGCCCGCCGTATCCGGAACGAGTTTCTGCGTGCGACCGTCGCCGGGCCATCGCACCGCCCATCGATCGAGGTTGCTGCCGTCCGTCTCGCGCGCACTGATCGACCCGCCGATCACCTGCCCATCGGCCGACACCGTCCGTGCCTGCGAATCATAGGCATTCGCCGGCGCGGCCAGCCGCTGCCAGCCCGTCGCGGCCGACCACGAGAAGGCCATCGAGCCACCGGGCTGCGCTTCGCTCCAGTAGGAACCGATGATCGTCTTGCCGTCAGCGCTGACGGCATTGCCGTCGTACCGCACGTCGCGCGGCCCGCCCAGGTCGCCGATCACGGTCAGCGAATAACCGCCGGCCGATACCGTCTGCGCGTGAACCGCGCTCATCGCCGACACGGCCAGCACGGCCGCGACGACACTGCGTCTCGGATGCATCCCCTTCTCCTCCGTCCGTACATCAATGAAAATCCGGTACAGGCAGCATGTTGCGCGGTGCACGCCGCTCATGCCGCACCACGCTCAATACAGGAAAATCCGGATCGTTGCGGCCGCGTCGAACGGCCCGATCTTCGGTGGTCCGAACGACTTGAGCACCGCATCGAGCATCACGGTCTGATTCGCAACGTTGGCCGCGAACTGCGTGAGCGTGAACTGCTTGTTGAAGTCGATCGGCTTGCCCTGGCTGTCCTCGAGACCGATTCCGAAGTTGCTGTCCTTCGCCGGCACCAGCAAACCGTTCTGCACGGCGCCCTTGGTCGCCTCGAAATAGCCGTCGACGCGAATCGGAATGCTGCATTTCTTCGACAGCGACAACGAGAACCGCCGACGCGGCACGGCAGGCAGGAAGCCGTTGCCGGTGGTCTGCACCTGACCGAAATTGACGATGCCGGGCTCGGGCGTCACCAGCACGTCGACGAGGCAGGGTGTCGGCTTCAGACGCGACAACCCGCTCAACCGGTACTGGAAACTCGATCGAGCCGCGTTGAGGCCGCCCTTGCCGTCGAACTGGAAGACCGCATAGATATCGTTCGGCGGCTGCATCCATTGGCCCTTCTTGCGCACCACCACCTGATAGGTGATGCTGAGCGGCACCTTCGGGCACAGCCCCCGGTCGAAGTTCCACTGCGAACACGTGCCGACGGTGGTGGTGGTTTCCACGCGCGCGCCCGGTCCGCTGCCCAGGCCGAAATAGTCGCGGCCACCATAGCGAATGCCGATCTCGAGCCCCCAGGCGGCGGGATCCTGCGATCTCGGGTTCGCGTAGAAGTAAACCTGTTCGGCAAAGTTCAGTGCGGCCCCGCCGTAGTCCTTGTAGCAGTATCCCGTCGTCGTGCGTGGCGGCGATACCCAGATCACGTATCCGTCCGGCGCATCCGTCGGATACGATGCGACGCCGCCGATCGGCTCGGTGAGCGAATCGGCGCCGCCGTCGGCCAGGCAGCGCAGCGCCCACGCCGGCTGCGCGACCGCGATCAGCATCGCGAGCACGGCCCAGCGCAGCCACGTCGCGAACGGCGACACGCGTTGTTTCGCGCCCCCGCTCATTTCTTCACGCTCTTGCACGCACCAGCCTCGCACGCATACTCGACCGCCACCTGGCCGCCGTAGTCGTCGATGTGCGTGACGAACAGCGTCGACGGCGTCGCGGCCTTGAACGGCACCTCGGCCGTGCTCATCGGGCTCACCATCGTCGGCTCGATCGGCACCGGCGTCTTCTGCGTGCCCGCGCTCACGTCGACCACCGTCACGTGGTAAGGCGTCGGGTTGTCGAACACCAGCTTGTGCGCGGCCGCATCGACCCGCAGCGTCATCGGCAGCGTCCAGTCCTCGTCGCGCGCGGGCTGCGCGGCCTTCGGCCGGTAGAACAGCTTCATCTGCGTATGCAGCGCGATCTGCAGCGTGTTCGGCGTGTCGGTCTTCGGCGGCACTTCGCGGATGTTCAGGTAGAACACCGTCTCGCGATCGGCCGGCAGTTGCGCACCGGGCAGCTTCGCGATCCGCAGCACGTTGCGCTCGTTCGCCTCGACCCGCTGCAGCGGCGGCACGACCATCAGCGGCGACGTGATCTTGTTGCCCTTCGCATCTTCGAGCCACGACTGCACGAGATACGGATACGTCGTGCTCTTGTTGGTGATCGTGACGATCGCGGCCTGCTCGCCTTCGTTGAAGATCACACGCGTGCGATCGGGCACGATCGCCGCCTGGGCGGCACCTGCCAGCATCGCGCCGACGGTCGCGAACACGCCCAGCGCGCGCCGCGGGAAAGAACGGGAAAAGGAATGCTTCATCGTGGATCCGTGAAATCATCGTTCGGCCCGCGCGGCCGCTGCATGCGACTCGCCGGGCGGCTGGCACGTCACCGGAATCGGCGTGCCTTCGAGTTGGAGCTGGTTCGGCAGTGCGGCGATCGTGCAGAGCGTGCGTTCGCCCGCCCGCACCGCCAGCGTGGATTTCGGCTGAACCTGGGTCAGGAACGCCGCGCCGGCTTCGCCGACGATGCCGAGTTCCTTGCCGTTCGCCGCGTCCTGCACCGACGCCCCGAACGGCAGCGGCTTGCCGGCCGCGTCGGTCAGCGTCAGGTACAGGTTGCTGCCGCGCGCGGCGGAGAACTTCACGAAGCCGATCGCGCCGTCGGTCAGCACCATGCGCTGGATCGGGTTCGTCACCTGCACTTCGAGCGGCAGCTTCTCGACGTTGACGGTCGCGTCGTACACGTTGTACGGCGAGATGCCGTCGAGCACCGCGTAGCCGCGCGAATCGGTATGCGTCAGCGTGCCGGACAGCGGCACGTCGGGCACGCCGTCGGTCGACACCAGCAGCCGCGTGTCGCCCGCATTGCCGTTGGCGTGCGCGGACACGCCGTACTGCGTCGCGACGAACGAGCCGTCGACTTCGAGCGACGCGGCCGCATACGCATTGGCGAGCGTCGATGCCTGCGCGGTCAGCTGATACGCGGACGAACGCTGGCGGTAGCTCGCATTCGCCGACGCGCGTCCGTCGGTCGCGCCCGCGTTGATCTGGTAGGTCCGGCCATTCGGATCGTCGTAGATGTAGCCCGCGTTCACGCTCGTGCTGCCGCTGCCCGTCGTCAGGTTCGACGTGACGGTGTGACGCCCGCCGATCGGCAACGTCGCGGTGACCGAGACCTGGTTGCCGCTTGCGCCCGCGCTCTGCGTGCGGAAAGCCGACACGCTGACGTTCAGGTTGCGCAGCGTGCCGATCGAGAACGCGCGCGTCAGCGTGAGGCCGACGCGCTGCTCGTTCGCACGTTCCCAGTAGGTCGTCTGGTCGTAGGAAAAATAGGTCGACGTGTCGCCGAAACGCTTCGACAGCGTCGCCGAGTAGCGCTGCTTGCTGTTGGCGAGGCCGTATGCGGTCGGGTCGCCGGAGAACTGTGCGAAGTTCGTGTATTCGCGCTCGGAGAAGCGGTAGCCGAAGAAGCGCACGTCGGCATCGAGCCCGTCGAAGTGCTTCGAATAGTTGATGCGATACGAGTTGCCGTTGCGCGTCGCGCCGTTCCACCACAGCTTCGCCCGCGCATGCGTGACGTCGGCCGACACCGCGCCGAACGCGCCGAAATCGCGACCGACGCCGAGCGCGATCGACGTGTAGCCCGACGCGGCGATGAAACCGCCATACGCCGTGACGTCGAACGGCAGGCCGTACGCGATTTCGCCGAAGCCGAAGAACGGCGTGATGCCGGCGCCGCCGAACAGGCGCGGCTTGCCGACCGCGGCCTTGTAGCGCAACTGCCCGGCGCGCGCGAGGAACGGCACGGCGGCCGTCGTCACCTGGAAGCGCTGCACGCTGCCGTCTTCTTCCTCGACCGCCACGTCGAGCGTGCCCTGCACGCTCGTGTTGATGTTCTGCAGCGCGAACGCGCCCGGCGACACGCGCGTCACGTACAGCACGCGGCCGGCCTGCGACACCGTCACGGTCGCGTTGGTGCGCGCGACGCCCGAGATCAGCGGCGCATAGCCGCGCAGCGACGGCGGCAGCATGCGGTCGTCGCTGCGGATCGACGCGCCTGTCAGCGCGAACGTGTCGAAAATGTCGGAGGTCAGGTAGTCGTCGCCGAACGTCACCGTCGACTGGATCGATGGCAGCGCGCGAAACGCATACAGCCGGCTGAAGCGGAACGTCCGGTCCGCGTACGCCGTGTTACCCACGTTCGATTGCGCCTGGTAGTCGCCGCGAAAGCGCCACGCATCCCAGTTCGCGCCCACCGTCCCGTAGGCCTGGATCGCATTCGTCTGTCCGCCGCCCGCACCGAAGTTGCGGTTCGTGTTCGCGATCACGCGGTAATCGAGCATCGCCCCCGGAATGCCTTCGGACCAGCGCGCCGGCGGCAGGTAGGTCGAATCGGTGAATTCGAGCGCGGCCTGCGGAATCGTGATCTTGAGCCGCCCGTCGCTTTTCAGGTAACGCACGGTCGCGCCCTCGATCGCGCCGAGGTCGACGCAACGCCCGCCCTGGAAGCGCGGCAGATCCTTCACGAGCGACGGCTTCAGCCCGAACTGCGCGACGAGCTCGGGCCGCAGGCACGGCTTGCCGGCGCCCGACGCGTCGACCGCGATGAATTCGATCGCTTGCAGCCCGTAGAACAGGTCGTTGACCTGCACGTCGAGCATGTACTCGCCGGGCAGCGTGAAGTCCGCCTGCGAGAACTGCGACAGGTCGACGTTGCTCGTTCCGTCGATGTCGAGGAACGACGAATTGAATTCCGTCGCCTGGCTCTGGCTGCCGACGACCAGCACGGAGACGCAAAGGAAGGAATGTCTGATTCGCACGCGGCGCTACCGAGAGTCCAGGGAGAAGGAAAACGGGAGGAAAGAGGAAGGAGGAAGGGATGCATGCACCCCTCCTCCGGTACGGACGCTTACTGGTAGCGGACCGTGAAGTTCGCGACGCCGTCGGCGGTACCCGGCGTCACGCCGGCTGCCGTCGCTTCGTACATCGCCGCGAAGCGTGCGGTGTTCGTGCCGTTCTGCAGCAGCGTCGGCGCCTTCTGCTCGGCGCCGTTGTCGAGGTATTCGCCCGACGCGGCTTGCAGGCGGATGCCGACGTTGGTGGCCGAACCGATCGTGGCGAGCAGCTTCGGCTGGCCGGCGCTCGACGTGCCCGTGAACGTGAAGTACGCGTTCTGCGCGATGCTGGTGTCGCAGTCGGTCAGCTTGATGTCGAACGACACCGGGTCCGACTTGTCGCCGGCCTGCTTGAACTTGTTGGTCGGCACCTTCCCGAGCTGCACGGTCTGGTTGACCGAGTTCGAATCGATGCCGCATGCGCCCGCGACGATCTCGCCCGTGAAGTTGATCGTGCCGGTGCCCGCTGCGAAGGCCGAGGTGGACAGGGCCGCGAGTGCGACAGCGGTCAGGATGGATTTTTTCATGACGTTTCCCGTAAGGAGTGCAAATGGAATGGACGACGTGGCGGACACAAACGGCAGCGCATGGCGGCTCCCGTCCGACACGAGGCGGCATTATCGAGATAACCATGAAAGATTTCTGTAAATCATTGTCAAATGATTCTGACAATATTCGATTCCGCACTCCAAAACGGCACTCTTTCTTTTGAATTTACAATCCCAAAATTTTTATCCGCAGTCCTTTTTTATTTTTCGGAACCGATTGAAGATTAAGGGAATTTCTTGCCGATAATCGTCGCCACCCCCGCTCTCCCTTGCCGACATTGGCTCGTGCGGAACCGCCACTCAAAAGACAAAACATTGTCCTGCGCCGCCATCGTTGCCCGATTGCAACGCGAATATCGACTCATTTTCAACTGACAGGAAATTAAAGACGGCATTTCATCAATACGGACTTATCACGCAAACGATTGCGAAAAGCATACAAACGTTTTACCGCGACATTTTGCCGCCACCATTAATTCCAATACATTGATTAATTCTTTCGTCAATTGCCGATCTTGAATCGCATGCATGTGCAGTCGCCGGAACGCGGCTGGCGTGCCGGATTGGACGGGATGAAAACGACGAAGCGCCGCGCATACGTTTGCGCCGGCAGATGACACGATCGACCCACGGATGCGGGACGCCGCGAAAGCAGCGCCGCCGCCCCGCCGAGCGATGAAAGAGCGGAGAGCGGGGGCGCCGAACAGCGAAAGGAAATGCCGACGATGATCGGCGGCATGGCGGGCACGGCACGCCCTGTTGAAATGGCGGCCGCACGTCGAATCGCGCGGCCGCCGTCGTGTTGCGTGGCACGCTGCCGTGCCACGCAACACATCGCCGACTACACGGAAGCCGCGGCCTCCGCCGTTGCCGGCGCCCAGCCGCCGCCGAGCGCACGGTACAGCGCGATCGCGTTCGCGAGCCTGAGCTGCCTGAGCCGGATCAGCTCCTGCCCCGACTCGTACGTGCTGCGCTGCGCGTCGAGCAGTTCGAGATACGTCGCGACGCCGCCCGCATAGCGACGCTCCGCGAGCTTCAGCCGCGCGCCGTCCGCCGCATACACGTCCTGCTGCGCGGCAAGCTGCCGGTCGATCCAGTCGCGCGCGGCGAACGCATCGGCCACTTCGCGAAACGCGGTCTGTACGGCCTTCTCGTATTCGGCGACCGCGATATCCTTGCGCGCGTGCGCGACGTCGAGGTTCGCGCGATTGCGTCCGCCCGCGAAGATCGGCAGCGTGATGCGCGGCGCGAACGTCCACACGCTCGTGCCGGCCGCGAACAGGTTCGAGAACGCGTCGCTCACCGAGCCGTAGTCGGTCGTCAGCGCGATGCGCGGGAAGAACGCCGCACGCGCCGCGCCGATGTTCGCGTTCGCGGCCTTCAGCCGTGCCTCGGCCTGCCGGATGTCCGGCCGTCGTTCGAGCAATTGGCTCGGCGCGCCCGGCGCCACGGGCGCGATCGACAGCGTGTCGAGCGCGGTCGCGTCGTCGGGCACGTTGCGCGCGAAATCGCCCGCCAGCAATTGCAGCGCCCGTACGGCCTGCGCATGCTCGCGCTGCAGCGCGGCCTGCGACGCGCGCGCGGACGCCACCAGCATCTCGGCCGAGCGCAGCTCGATCGCGTCGCTCGTGCCCGCGGCATAGCGGCGTTGCGTGAGCGCGGCCATCCGCTCGCGGGCTTCGAGCGTACGCTGAGCGAGCGCCAGTTGCTCGTGCAACGATCGCTCGGAAACGTACGCGCCCGCCACTTCGGCGATCACGCCGATGCGGACCGTGCGCTGCGCGTCGGCCGTCGCGAAGTATTCGGCGAGCGCCGCGTCGGACAGGTTGCGCACGCGGCCGAACAGGTCGAGCTCGTACGCGCTGATGCCGACGCCCGCGCGATACAGCCCGCTGATCGCGCTTTCGCGCACGACCGGGTCGTACTGGCGCGCGCGTTCATAGCCGAGATTCGCATCGACCGACGGCATCCGGTCCGCGCGCTGCACGCCATACAGCGCGCGCGCTTCGTCGAGCCGGCCGGCCGCGATCCGCAGGTCGCGGTTGTTCGCGAGCGCCGCGTCGATCCACGCCTGCAGCGCCGGATCGGTGAAATACGCATGCCAGTCGTCGAGCAACGCGGCATCCTGCGCCGCGGCCGGTTCGGCCGCCGACGCCGTGCCGGCGTCGACCGGCGCATAGGTCGCCGGCACCGGCGCGGCCGGACGCTCGTAACGCGGCGCGAGCGAACAGCCGGCAAGCGCCAGCGCGGCGGCCAGCGCGACCTGAACCCGCAGCGCGCCGCGTGCATTCAGCGCAAACATCATGGTTGCGAACCCTCCATCGTCGTCGGCTGCGCGCCGCCGCGTCGGCGCGGGCCGACGTCGAACAGGCGGCCGACGATCACGAAAAACAGCGGGACGAGGAACACCGCTAGCACGGTCGCCGTGATCACGCCGCCGAGCACGCCGGTGCCGATCGCCATCTGCGCGCCGGACGCGGCGCCTGACGCGAACGCGAGCGGCAGCACGCCGACGCCGAACGCGAGCGACGTCATCACGATCGGCCGCAGCCGCAGGCGCGCGGCCTCGAGCGCGGCGTCGACGAGCGACATGCGCTGCGCGACCAGATCCTTCGCGACTTCGACGATCAGGATCGCGTTCTTCGCGGACAGCCCGATCGTCGCGATCAGCCCCACCTTGAAATAGATGTCGTTCGGCATCATCCGCAGCGTCACGCCGAGCACCGCGCCGATCACGCCGAGCGGGACGACCAGCATCACCGCGAACGGAATCGACCAGCTCTCGTAGAGCGCCGCGAGCGCGAGGAACACGACGAGCACCGACAGCGCGAACAGCATCGGCGCCTGCGCACCCGACAGCCGCTCCTCGAACGACTGCCCCGACCACGCATAGCCGATGCCGGCCGGCAGCTTCGCGGCGATCCGTTCGATCGCGCTCATCGCCTCGCCGCTGCTGTGGCCGGCCGCGGCCGAGCCGTTGATCGTGAACGACGGATAACCGTTGTAGCGCGTGAGTTGCGGCGGCCCGAGCGTCCAGTGCAGCGTCGTGAACGCCGCGAGCGGCACCATCTCGCCGCGCGCGTTGCGCACGCGCAGCTTCTTCACGTCGTCCGGATCGAGCCGGTGCAGCCCGTCGGCCTGCACCATCACGCGCCGCACCTGCGTGCCGTGCATGAAGTCGCCGATATAGTCGGAGCCGAACATCACCGCGAGCGTCGTGTTGATCTCGTCCATCGACACGCCGAGCGCGGACGCCTTCGCACGATCGATGTCGAGCTTCAGTTGCGGCGCGTCCTGCGTGCCCGCGAACATCAGGTCGGTGAGCGCGCGATCCTTGCCGCCCGCCGCGAGCAGTTGCTCGCGCGCGGCGCTGAACGTCGCGTAGTCGAGCCCGCCGCGGTTCTGCAGCCGGAAGTCGAAACCGCTCGACGAACCGAGATCGGGCAGCGCCGGCGAGTTCATCGCGAACACGGTCGTGTTCGGCGTGCCCGCGAAACGCTCGTTGATGCGCGCCACGATCGACTGCACGTGATCGCGCTCGGCCTTGCGCTCCTTCCAGTTCTTCAGCGTGACGAAGATCATGCCGCCGTTCGGCCCTTCGCCGTACAGGTTGAAGCCGCCGAGCGCATACGTGTAGGCGGTCGGCTCGTCGCGGCGGATGGCCGACTCGACTTCGCGCACGCTCTGCATCGTTTCCGCGAGCGGCGTGCCTTGCGGGCGAATCACCATCACCATGAAGTTGCCCTGGTCCTCGTCCGGCAGGAACGCGGTCGGCAGTTGCGTGAGCATCAGCGCGGCGGCCGCGGTCAGCGCGCCGTACACGACGAGCCAGCGCACCGGCTTCTTCAGCATCGTGCCGACCCGCGTCGCATAGCGCTGCGTCGCCCGCGCGACGAAACGGTTGAACCAGCCGAAGAAGCCGCCCTTCTCGTGATGGTCGCCGGACACCGGCTTGAGCAGCGTCGCGCACAGCGCGGGTGTCAGCGACAGCGCGAGGAAGGCCGAGAAGCCGATCGACACCGCGAGCGACAGCGCGAACTGCCGGTAGATGTTGCCCACCGCGCCGCCGAAGAACGCCATCGGCACGAACACCGACGTCAGCACCACGGTGATCCCGACGATCGCGCCGCTGATCTGTCGCATCGCCTTGACGGTCGCGTCGTACGGCCCGAGCCCTTCCTCGACCATCAGTCGCTCGACGTTCTCGACGACGACGATCGCGTCGTCGACGAGGATGCCGATCGCGAGCACCATGCCGAACATCGTCAGCACGTTGATCGAGAAGCCGGCCGCATACATCACGCCGAACGTGCCCGCGAGCGCGACCGGCACGACCAGCGTCGGAATCAGCGTCGCGCGCAGGTTCTGCATGAACAGGAACATCACGAGGAACACCAGCACGCCGGCCTCGATCAGCGTCGTGACGACCTTGTTCATCGATACGCGCACGAACGACGACGTCTCGTACGGGATCTGGTATTTCACGCCCGGCGGGAAGTACGCGGACAGCTCGTCCATCGTCGCGCGCACGCGCTTCTCGGTGGACACCGCGTTCGAGCCCGGCGCGAGCTTGATGCCCATTCCGGTCGCGACCTTGCCGTTCACGTACGACGGATAGTTGTAGTCGTTGCCGCCGAATTCGACGCGCGCGACGTCGCGCAGGAACAGCGCCGAGCCGTCGGGCCGCGCGCGCAGCGCGATCGCGCCGAAATCCGCCGGCGTCTTCAGCGGTGCGTCCGCGAACACGGTCGCCGCGATCGGCGCGCTGGCCGGCACCGCGCTGCGGCCGATGTCGCCGATCGTCACGCGCGCGTTGTGCGCGCGCACGGCCGACGCGATGTCCGACGCGGTGAGGCCGTGCCCGGCCATCTTCACCGGGTCGGGCCAGATCCGCATCGCATATTCGGCGCCCCAGAACTGCACCTTGCCGACGCCCTCGACGCGGCGCAGCGCCTGCACGACGTTCGCCGACGCGTATTCGCCGAGCTGTACGTCGGTCATCCGGCCATCGTCGGACGTCAGCGACACGACGAGCTGGATGTTGTCCGCGGCCTTCTCGACCTGGATGCCGTCGCGGCGCACCGGCTCGGGCAGGCGCGCATCGACCGTCTTCAGCCGGTTCTGCACTTCGACGGCCGCGAGATCGGCGTTCACGCCCTGCTTGAACGTCAGGTACAGCGACGCCGCGCCGGCGCTGCTCGTCGCGGACGTATACAGCAGCCCCGGCGCGCCGTTCATCTCGCGCTCGATCAGCGCGGTCACCGATTCCTCGACGACCTGCGCGGACGCGCCCGGGTACGTCGCATAGATGCTGACGACGGGCGGCGCGATGTCCGGGTACTGCGCGACGGGCAGCGCGCGAATCGCGAACAGGCCGCCCAGCATGATGAAGATGGCGATCACCCACGCGAAGACGGGGCGATCGATGAAGAAACGTGCCATGTTGGTTTGAACCGGTCAGGTTTGACGGGCGGCCGCCTGCGAAGCGGCCGCGGGCGGCGCCGCCTTCGACGACGGCGCTTTCTCGACGGGCTTGACGGCCGTATCGGGCGCGAACTGCGCGGCGTCGTCGACGATCACGCGCTCGCCGCCCGCGAGGCCGCGCGTGATGCGCCAGTCATGGCCGCTCATCTGGTCGGCCGTGACCTCGACGTCCTTGACCTTGCCGTTCGCGCCGACGACCCGCACCGACGTGCGGTCGGTCGTGCGCAGCAGCGCGTCGCGCGGCACGAGGATCGCCCGCTGGTCGACCGCCGTGTCGAGCGCGATCCGCACATACGCACCCGGCAGCAGCTCGCGCTCCGGATTCGGGAACAGCGCGCGCATCGCGACGGTGTCCGTCGTCGGATCGACCGCGAGATCGCTGAACAGCAGCTTGCCCTTCAGCGGATACGCGGTGCCGTCGGCGCGCAGCAGCGTCACCGCGACGTCGTGCTGCGCGATGCCCGTCGCGCGCCCGCTCTTCACCGCGCGACGCAATGCGTCGACGTCGGCGGCCGGCTGCGAGAAGTTCACGTAGATCGGATCGAGCTGCTCGACGGTCGTGAGCGGCGTCGCCTGGTCCTGCCCGACGAGCGCGCCCTCGGTCACGAGCGCGCGCCGTGCGCGGCCCGCGATCGGCGCGGTGACGGTCGCGTAGTCGAGCTGCAGCTGCGCGCGCGCGAGTTCGGCTTTTGCCGATGCGACCTCGGCCTTCGCCTGCGTATCGGCCGCGACGGCCTCGGTGTGGTCGCGCTCGCTCACCGCGCGATCGCGCACGAGATCGTCGTAACGGCGACGCTTGTCGGTCGCGGCGAGCGCGGCGGCCTGCGCCTTCGCGAGCGCGCCCTGCGCGGCGTCGCGTGCGGCCTTCAGCGGCGCGGGATCGATGCGGAACAGCACCGCGCCCTGCTTCACTTCCTGGCCTTCCTCGTAGGTACGGGCGGTGACGATGCCCGCGACCCGCGCGCGGACTTCCGCCTGCCGGTAGGCGTCGAGCCGGCCCGGCAGTTCGACGGTCATCGGCACGGCCGTCGGGCGCACCGTCACGACGGTGGCCTGCTTCGCGGTCTCCGGCGCGGCGTCCTTGTCGCCCTTTCCGCATCCAGCCACGGCCAGCAGGGCCGCGAGCGCGAACGGCGCCAGCCGCATGCGGTGCCACAGGGTGCGTTTGTTATTCATGTTCTGACCTCGGATCATTCGCCGCCGATACAATGCGGCGGCTCAGGGTGGCCGATTATAATCAGTCACGACTGATTAAATACATGCTGTTTCAATCTGACCGACACACTGTCTCAATAAAACGACAGCGAACTGTAAGGAATTTCACGACATGGCCCGCAAGACCCGGGAAGAATCGCTCGCCATCAAGCACCGGATCCTCGACGCCGCCGAGCTCGTGCTGCTCGAAAGAGGCGTCGCGCAGACCGCGATGGCGGACCTCGCCGAGGCCGCCGGGATGTCGCGGGGCGCCGTCTACGGCCACTACCGCAACAAGATGGAAGTGTGTCTGGCGATGTGCGACCGCGCGTTCGCGCGCACGTCGGAAGGCTTCGACGCGGGCGACGGCCTGCCGCCGTTCGCGACGCTGCGCCGCGCCGAGTCGCACTACCTGCAGGAATGCGGCGAGCCGGGGCCGATGCAGCGCGTACTCGTGATTCTCTATACGAAGTGCGAGCAAAGCGAGGAGAACGGCGCGCTGCAGCGGCGCCGCATGCTGCTCGAGCTGCAGATGCTGCGGATCACGAAGGCGCTGCTGCGTCGCGCGATCGCCGCCGGCGAGCTCGCCGCCGATCTCGACGTGCATCTGGCCGCCGTTTATCTGGTGTCGCTGCTCGAAGGCGTGTTCGCGTCGATGATCTGGACCAACCGGCTGCGCGGCAACCTGTGGAACGACGCCGAGGCGATGCTCGACGCCGGCTTCGACGCCGTCCGGACCTCCGCCGCGCTGCGTGGGCGCGCGCAAAAATTGCCGGACTGACGAAAATCGTCGTAACAAATGCTGATTTAACCCGATTTACCGCACTGCGAAACGAATGAGCTGACCCCCTTTAAAATTTTTAACGTTTTGTGGAACATCGGTAGACTGACGCTGTCATCTTTCTTTAGCGTCTTCGTGATAACCGGGTTCGACCCGGTAGGCACGCCGCCGTTCGAAGCGGGCACTGCCCGCAGGTTGGGTCGAACGGAAACGACACAGGCCCCTGGCGGGGCCTGTTTTGTTGCACGCCCGCCGCCCGCCCCGTCGCCGTTCGACGGTGTGCCGCCGGCGGCCCCCGCCCACACCCCTTTGAACCGCTTTCCTGGATGTGGACACCTTGGTCAAGTCTGTCGCAACCCCTGATGCCGTCGCGCCCGGTCGCGCGCAGCGCGCCATGCGCGCGCTCGTGCCGGCCGCCGTGCTCGGCGCCCTCGCCGCATTCGGCCTCGCCGCCGCGCTGCCGGCCGTGTCGCAACTGCCGGGCGCCGTCGACTCGGGCACGGCCGCGCTGCCGCAGCGCGTGCTGTCCGATACGCCGTTTCCCACCGCGCAGCATTTCGTGACGAGCGAGCTCGCCCGCACGATCGGCGAGCGCAACGAACACCTCGATCGCAACGATCGCAGCCTGCAGCCGGGCCTGTTCGCGCCGCTCAGCGCGCATCGCAACGACATGCTCGGCTATGCGAGCCTGTTCCAGTTCGCGGCGCCCGACCACCAGCAAGGCATGCGCGCCGGCGACATCGAACTCACGCTGTCCGATACGCTGAACCGTCTCGACGTGCCGCCCGAGGTGCGCATCCAGCTCGGCGATCTCGTCACCGGCAAGGTCGCGATGCGCGCGAGTGCGCAGCGCGGCGACTATTACCGCGTCGCGTTCGACACGCACGACGGCACGCCGCGCCTCACCGCGCTCGAGCTGCGCGTCGCCGGCCGCACGTTCGGCGCGATCTGGTTCCGCGCGCCGGGCGCCGAGCACGGCGCGTACTACACGCTCGACGGCTCGCCGCTCGAAGCCGCCGCGTTCACGATGCCGGTCAAGTGGACGCGCATCAGCTCGTTCTTCGGCGAGCGCATCCATCCGCTGTCGCAGGCGATGGCGTTCCATACGGGCGTCGATCTCGCCGCGCCGAGCGGCACGCCGGTCGATGCGGCGGCCGACGGCGTCGTGTCGTTCGTCGGCACCGATCCGGGCGGCTATGGCCGCTATGTGATCGTCGATCATGCGGACGGCTATTCGACCTACTACGCGCACCTGTCCGCGTTCGCTCGCGGGCTCAAGACCGGCGAAACGGTGAAGCAGGGGCAACGTATCGGTTCGGTCGGGATGACGGGCGCGGCGACCGGCCCGCACCTGCATTTCGAGGTGCGGGTCGCGAACGATCCGGTCGATCCGCTCGTCACGCTGGCCAGCGCGCAGACGGCGCTGTCGGACATGCAACTCACCGCGTTCCGCCAGGAAGCCGCGCAATGGCGCTTGCGCCTCGCGTCGATCAATACGACGCCGTTCGCGTTCACGCAGAACGACGGGCCGCTGTGGGGCGATTTCGCGACCGGCCCGTCGACGCTGCGCGCGGTTTTCGATACGCACTACAGCGCGTCATGACGCTGACGTCCTGAAGCGTCCGGGCACCTCGGCCTCATCGGCACCACCGCGCGCGTCGTCGCTCGAATCACGGCGACGCGGCCCGCTGAGGATGGTCGCCCATCATCCATCTTCATCACCGAAAGCGCGCGCACGCATTGGACGCGGCTCGCCGGCCCACCGTTACCTTGCGGGTTCCGTGCGCTCGGCCGTCGCCTGCGCCGCACGTTGCGTGCGCGGCCCCCGCGACAGCAGCCAGCGCGCCGCGCCATCGAGCGACGTGCACAGCACCAGATAGATCAGCGCGACGAACAGGAAGATCGGCGCCGGATACACCATCAGCCGGTTGTTCACCTGCGTCGCGACGAACGACAGTTCCGGCACGCCGACGATATACGCGAGCGACGTGTCCTTCACGAGCGCGACCCACTGGTTGACGAACGACGGCGTCATGATCCGGATCGCCTGCGGCAGCAGCACGTAGCGCACCGTCTGCCAGCGCGTGAGCCCGAGCGACAGCCCGGCCTGCCATTGCCCGTCGCCCGCCGCGACGATCCCCGCATGCACCGCATGCGCGAGATACGCGCCGCCGATCAGCGCCAGCGCGCACACGACCGTCGCGAGCCCCGGCACGTCCATGTGCAGCAGCACGGGCATCAGGAAATACGTCCAGAAGATCAGCATCAGCACCGGAATCGCGCGGAAGAAGCCGATGACCGCGAGCAGCAGCATGCGCGCCGGGCCACGCGCGAGCGCCATCGCGACGCCGAGCGCCACGCCGAGCACGGCCGACGCGACCGCGGACGCGAGCGCCAGCACCAGGGAAAGCGCGGCGCCGCCGAGCGGGCCGTCCGGAAACGCGCCGACCAACAGGTACGGCAGATTCGAGAGCAACAGCGAAAGATCCATTGTCAGCGTCCCGCTCCGAGCCGGTCGCGCCATTGCGTGGCCGCATACGCGCCGGCCTCGATCGCGGCCACCGCCGCGACGTACAGCACGGTCGCGACACCGAACGCGGCGAAGGTCTGGAACGTCTCCGTCTCGACCTGCCGCGACGCATACGACAGCTCGGCCACGCCGATCGCCATCGCGAGCGACGAGTTCTTCACGAGATTCATGTATTGGCCGAACAGCGGCGGCAGCGCGATGCGCACGGCCTGCGGCAGCACCACGTAGCGCAGCGACTGCATCGGCGTGAGGCCGAGCGCGGCCGCCGCATCGTGTTGCGCGCGCCGCACGCCGCGCAAACCGGCTTCGCATTCCTCGGCGACGAAGGCAGCCGTATAGGCGCTCAACCCGACCCAGCCCGCCACGAATTCGAACGACGGCCACGCGAGCGTGACCGGGCCCACGCTCACCGCATGGCGCGCATTGAGCCACGCGATCCACGTATCGGGCAGCAACGACGCGACGCCGAAATACCAGAACAGCAACTGCACGAGCAGCGGCGTGTTGCGGAACGCGACGACGTACGCGGCAGCGACCGTGCGCGGCGCCCTGCCGCGCGCATGCCGCATCACGGCGAGCAGCAACCCGCCGACGGTCGCGGCGACGGCCGACGCGGCCGCGAGGCCGAGTGTCAGCAGGAAACCCTGCCAGAGCCAGGACAGATATTTGGGAGCCAACCCGAGCATGCTGGGGAGCGCGCACGACGCGCGCGGTCGGATGAAAACGAAAAGCGCCGCGCGGCCGAGGTTCCGGCCAAACGCGGCGCGCGTGCGGCAGCGGTCAGGTCTTGTCGCCGATCCGGAAAATGCGCGTGAGCGGCGTTTTCGTCGTCGGCCCGAACCATGCGTCGTAGATCTGCGTCGCGCGGCCGTTCGCCTCGAGCCCCTTCAGCGTGTCGTTGACGAAGCCGAGCAGGCGCGTCTCGCCCTTCGGCACGCCGACGCCCATGTAGTCGTTCGAGATCGTGAACGCCGGGATCTCGTAGTTCTGCTTGTCGGGCACGTTCGCGAGCAGGCCGATCAGCTTCGGGCCGTCCTGCGTGATGGCCTGCACGTTGCCGGCGCGCAACGCGGCGAACGCGAACGGCGTGTCGTCGTACGCGACGATCGTCGCCTTCGGGAATTTCTCGCGCAGCGTGATTTCGTTGGTCGTGCCCTTGTCGGCGCCGACGCGCAGGCCGTTCAATTGGTCGGCCGATTTCAGCACGCCCTTCTTCGCGAGAAATTGCTGGCCCGACGAGAAATACGGGATGCTGAAGTCGACCTGCTTCGCACGCTCGTCGGTGATCGTGAAGTTCGCGAGCACGAGGTCGACCTTGCCGGACGTCAGGAACGGGATGCGGTTCGCGGGGTTGGTCGGTTGCAGCTGCAGCTTCACGCCGAGCTTGTCGGCGAGCGCCTTCGCGTAATCGACGTCGAGACCGACGATGTGATTGCTTTTCGCGTCGACATAGCCGAACGGCGGATTGCTGTCGAACGTCGCGACGCGCAGCACCCCTGCCTTCTTGATGTCGTCGAGACGGTCCGCATGGGCGACGGTGCCTGCGGTAACGAGCGCGACTCCGATGAGCCACGTAGCGAGCGTGTTGATTTTCATGAGCACGACCTGATTTGTTATGGAGGCCGCCGCGGATCGCGCGGCGGCACGGTTCGAAGAACATCGCGACGGAGTGTGTCGTCGCGAAGCCGCTAACGTATCAGCGCGTGCAGTGAATCCGAACCAACAAATGGTGCTTTGCTCTGCGGGTTTCGTGATGAAGCAGACGGGCTGCGGGCACGCATTGCCGCCGCGCAAAAAAAGACGCCCGCTGCACGCAGCGGGCGCGAATCCCAGTCAAGGAGGTGTCACACGAACTACGCAGTCAGATTAAGGAAATCGGCCGCCACGGACAACGAATCGATTTCCATATCGATATGACGCGGCGCGTTCATGCCGGCACCTGGCCTGTCGAGCCGCGGGTGCCGTCACATGCGCGATTGCTCGTCGCAAAAAAAACGTCCCGCCAACCGGCGGGACGTTCGTCATGATGCGAGTACGCGCGACGCGCGGCCGATCACGGCTCGTGACGCAGATACCCTTCCTTGCTCGGATCGCGCATCCGCCACGACACGATCAGCGAGATCGCGCACAGTGCGGTCACGTACCAGTAGAACGTTTCCTCGCTGCCGATCGACTTGAACCACAGCGCGACGTACTCGGCCGAGCCGCCGAAGATCGCGTTCGCCACCGCGTACGACAGGCCGACGCCCATCGCGCGCACCTCCGGCGGGAACATCTCGGCCTTGATCAGGCCGCTGATCGACGTGTAGAAGCTGACGATCGCCAGCGCCACCGTGATCAGCACGAACGCGGCCACCGGGCTCGTCACGCCCTTCAGCGCATGCATCAGCGGCACCGTGCCGATCACCGCGAACGCACCGAACAGGATCATCGACGTGCGGCGGCCGATCTTGTCCGACAGCGCGCCGAACACCGGCTGCATCAGCATGTAGACGAGCAGCGCGACGGTCATCACGTTGCTGGCCGTCTTCGCGTGCATGCCGGCCGTGTTCACGAGGTACTTCTGCATGTACGTCGTGAACGTGTAGAAGATCAGCGAGCCGCCGGCCGTGAAGCCGACCACCGTGAAGAACGCCCCCTTGTGCTGCCACACGCCGCGGATCGTGCCCGCGTCCTTCTTGTCGCGCGATGCGCTCGTCGACGTCTCGTCGAGCGACTTGCGCAGGTACAGCGAGATCAGCGCGGCCGCCGCGCCGACCACGAACGGAATGCGCCAGCCCCACGCTTTCAGCTCGCCGGCCGACAGCGTCTGCTGCAGGATCACGAGCACCAGCAGCGCGCACAGCTGGCCGCCGATCAGCGTCACGTACTGGAACGACGCGAAGAAGCCGCGACGGCCCTTCAGCGCCACTTCACTCATGTAGGTCGCACTCGTCCCGTACTCGCCGCCCACCGACAGGCCCTGGAACAGGCGCGCGACCAGCAGCAGCGCCGGCGCGAGCGCACCGATCTGCGCATAGGTCGGCAGCACCGCGATCACGAGCGACCCGCCGCACATCATCAGCACCGAGATCATCATCGCCGCGCGACGGCCGTGACGGTCGGCGATGCGGCCGAACAGCCAGCCGCCGATCGGACGCATCAGGAACCCGGCCGCGAACACGCCGGCGGTGTTCAGCAGCTGCGTCGTCGTGTTGCCGCTCGGGA
This sequence comes from Burkholderia sp. EMB26, assembly GCF_024730645.1. NCBI lineage: Bacteria > Pseudomonadati > Pseudomonadota > Betaproteobacteria > Burkholderiales > Burkholderiaceae > Burkholderia > Burkholderia sp. EMB26. Next base: position 1,805,013 of record NZ_CP078070.1, on the reverse strand, counting down.
AGAACGCCGGCGCGAAGTACAGCGCGCAGAACGAGTAGATGTAGAAGTCGAACCATTCGACGAGGTTGCCCGATGAGGCGCCGACGATGGCGAACACGCGTCGCCGGGTGTCATGCGCGGACAGCGCAGCTTGGTCGGTCTGGACGTCCATGGGTTGGTCTGTTCCTTTTAGTGCTTTCTGGGCGAGACGGCCGGGGCCGCCGCGTGCGGTCGCACGTGGCACCGGTTCCGGCGCACGGCGCTACGGGATTTTAGCGAAATGTAAAGTAACAAGCGCTCCGGGTTCGTCCGGATGTAGAAAATTTTTCTCCCGCCACGCGTTCGTCATATGAAAACGCCAGCCCGCAGGCTGGCGTCCGATGCAAACATTGTCGACGCGACGATCACACGCGCACTTCCGGCGGCACGTAGCGGCACTCGTAGCGCTTGCGCACGGTGCCGGCCTCGTCGACGCTCTCCAGGTACACGTCGAACTGCCAGAGCCGCGCCATGTGCTTGAGCACTTCGTCGCTGTCGTTCGACAGATGGCGGTTGTCGGTCATGAAGTGGCGCAACGTGAGGCTGCGGTCGCCGCGCGTGTTGACGGCCCACACCTGGATGTTCGGCTCGCGGTGATGGATGTCGTACTGCCGAGACAACGCCTGCCGCACGTACTGGTAGCCGGAATCGTCGTGGATCGCCGATACCTCGAGCGAATCGCGCATGTCGTCGTCGAGCACCGAGAAGAGCCGCATCTCGCGGATCAGGTTCGGCGACAGGTACTGCGCGATGAAGCTCTCGTCCTTGAAGTTGCGCATCGCGTAGTGCATCGCCGGCAGCCACGGCGTGCCCGCGATCTCCGGAAACCACTTGTAGTCTTCCTCCGTCGGCGCTTCGCAGATCCGGCGGATGTCGCTCATCATCGAGAAACCGAGCGCATACGGGTTGATCCCGCTGTAGTACGGCTTCGTGACGGGCGGCTGGTAGACCACGTTGCTGTGCGAGTGCAGGAACTCCATCATGAAGCCGTCTTCCAGCTTCCCCTGGTTGTACAGCGTATTGAGCAGCGTGTAGTGCCAGAACGTCGCCCAGCCTTCGTTCATCACCTGCGTCTGCCGTTGCGGATAGAAATACTGGCCGATCTTGCGCACGATGCGGATCACTTCCCGCTCCCACGGTTCGAGCAGCGGCGCATTCTTCTCCGCGAAATACAGCAGGTTCTCCTGCGGCTCGGGCGGATAGCGGTCCTCCTGCTCCTCCGTGAGCTCGGGCTTCTTGCCCGGCAGCGTGCGCCACAGTTCGTTCACCTGCGACTGCAGGTACGCCTCGCGCTCGCGCCGCAGCGCCGCTTCCTTCGACAGCGACGGTTTCTGCGGCCGCTTGTAGCGGTCGACGCCGTAGTTCATCAGCGCATGGCACGAGTCGAGCAGTTCCTCGACGCGATCGAGGCCGTAGCGCTCCTCGCATTCCGCGACGTAGTTCTTCGCGTACACGAGGTAGTCGATGATCGCGTGCGCGTCGGTCCACAGGCGGAACAGGTAATTGCCCTTGAAGAACGAGTTGTGCCCGTACGCCGCGTGCGCGATGACGAGCGCCTGCATCGTCATCGTGTTCTCTTCCATCAGATATGCGATGCACGGGTTCGAATTGATGACGATTTCGTAGGCGAGGCCCATCTGGCCGCGACGATAGCTCTTCTCGGTCGCGAGAAAGTGCTTGCCGAACGACCAGTGACGGTAGTTGACGGGCATCCCGACCGACGCATACGCATCCATCATCTGCTCGGCGCTGATCAGTTCGAGCTGGATCGGGTAGATGTCGAGCTCGTATTGTTCGGCGACCTGCGAGATGTGCGTGTCGTATTCCTCGAGCAATTCGAACGTCCAGTCGGACGGGCACGGCAGCGGCTTGCGTTCGGCAACGTTCATACGCGCTTCCTTTTGCCCGGAACCGGGCAAGTCGGCGGCCGGCGGCGACGGTTCGGCCTGCCCGTGTTGCTGCGGTGCGGCAGGACCGGCCGTGTCGTCGCCGGAAGGGCGCGGCTCGTAGCCGCGCGACTCGTTGTGCAGATGGCGGGTCGTCATGACATTTCCACCTGCTTTTCGAACAATTCGCGAAACACCGGGTAAATGTCCGCAGCCGATTCCACTTTTTTCATCGCGAGATGCGGTTGCGACAGGGCCAGTTGCGCGTATTCCAGCCACAGATTCTGCTCTTCCGGCGCGACCTGGATATACGCGAAGTAACGCGTCTGAGTGAGGATATCCTCTTCCAGGATTTTGCGACACTTGGGCGAATCGTCAGTCCAGTTGTCGCCGTCGGACGCCTGCGCGCCGTAGATGTTCCACTCGGTCGGCGAGTAGCGCTCGCTCATCACCTTGCGCATCAGTTCGAGCGCGCTCGACACGACGGTGCCGCCGCTTTCGGTCGAATGGAAGAAGGTGTCCTCGTCGACTTCCTCGGCGCGCGTGTGGTGGCGAATGAACACCACCTCGATGCGCTCGTAGTTGCGCTTGAGGAACAGGTACAGCAGGATGAAGAAGCGCTTCGCGAGATCCTTGCGCTGCTCGTCCATCGAGCCGGATACGTCCATCAGGCAGAACATCACGGCCTGGCTCGACGGTTGCGGCTGCTTCACGCGATTGATGTAGCGCAGGTCGAACGGATCGATGAACGGAATCCGCCAGATGCGCCCTTTCAGATGATGGATCTCGGCCTCGAGCGTCGCGATTTCGGCGCGGCGGTCTTCGGGGTCGTTCTTCAGCGCTTCGAGCTGCGCCTCGAGCTCGCGCAGCTCGTTGACGAGCGGCGAGCCGAGCGCGATGCGCCGGCCGAGCGCGCTGCGCAGCGAACGCACGACGTCGATGTTGTTCGGCGTGCCTTCCGCCGACCAGCCCGCGCGCACGTTCTTCCAGCTCGGCACCGTCAGCAGGTGCGTCTTCACGAGGCGCGGCAGTTCGAGGTCGTCGAAGAAGTACTGCATGAACTCGTCGCGCGACAGCTCGAACACGAAGTCGTCCTGCCCTTCGCCCTCGTTGCTCGCCTGACTGCCTCCGCCACCCGAGCCGCCCTGCGGACGCGGGATCTTGTCGCCGCGCACGTAGTCCTCGTTGCCGGGGTGCACGTACTCGCGACGCCCGCCCGGCGCGTGCCGGAAATTCGGCTCCGCGATGTCCTTGCGCGGGATCGTGATGCTCTGCGTGCTCTGGATATCCTTGATGCTACGGTCGCGCACCGCGTCGGACACGGCACGACGAATGTAGTTCTTGACGCGACGCAAAAAGCGTTCGCGATTGGCGATGCTCTTGTTCTTGCCGGCCAGCCTGCGGTCGATGATTTGATGAAGCACTCCCGGTCTCCCGCTCGAAAGTCGATACGCCGGGACGCTCGCCGCACATGCCGTCTGCCGTCATGCGGGCGGCGTCTCTGAAAGCGCCCGTACGGACTCGCCGTACGGGCACGGTACCGCGCGCGTCATGACGACTTGCGCACGCGCAGGTACCAGTCGCAAAGCAGCCTCACCTGCTTCGGCGTATAGCCCTTCGCGACCATCCGGTTCACAAAGTCCTCATGCTTGCGCTGCTCCTCCGCCGAACCCTTGGCGTTGAATGAAATCACCGGCAACAGTTCCTCGGTGTTCGAGAACATCTTCTTCTCGATCACGACGCGCAACTTTTCGTAGCTCGTCCACACGGGGTTCTTGCCGGCGTTCGCCGCCCGGGCGCGCAACACGAAGTTCACGATCTCGTTGCGGAAATCCTTCGGATTGCTGATCCCGGCCGGCTTCTCGATCTTCTCCAGCTCCGCGTTCAGCGCGGCGCGGTCGAAGCTCTCGCCGGTATCGTGATCGCGGAATTCCTGATCCTGGATCCAGAAGTCCGCATACGTGACGTAGCGATCGAAGATGTTCTGGCCGTATTCCGAATACGACTCGAGATACGCGGTCTGGATCTCCTTGCCGATGAACTCCGCGTAGCGCGACGCGAGCACGTCCTTCACGAACGACAGGTACTTCTGCTCCGTTTCCGGCGGGAACTGCTCGCGCTCGATCTGCTGTTCGAGCACGTACATCAGGTGCACGGGGTTCGCCGCGACCTCACTCGTATCGAAGTTGAACACGCGCGACAGGATCTTGAACGCGAAGCGGGTCGACACGCCGGTCATCCCTTCGTCCACGCCCGCGTAGTCGCGATACTCCTGGTACGACTTCGCCTTCGGATCGGTGTCCTTCAGGTTTTCGCCGTCGTACACCTGCATCTTCGAGAACAGGCTCGAATTCTCCGGCTCGTGCAGCCGCGACAGCACCGAGAACTGCGACATCATCTTCAGCGTGCCCGGTGCGCACACGGCCTCGGCGAGCGACGAGTTGCGGATCAGCTTCTCGTAGATCTTGATCTCTTCCGACACGCGCAGGCAGTACGGCACCTTCACGACGAAGATCCGGTCGAGCAGCGCCTCGTTGTTGCGGTTGTTGCGGAACGCCTTCCATTCCGACTCGTTCGAGTGCGCGAGAATCACGCCGTCGAACGGAATCGCGCCGAAACCTTCGGTACCCTTGAAGTTGCCTTCCTGCGTGGCGGTCAGCAGCGGGTGCAGCACCTTGATCGGCGCCTTGAACATTTCGACGAATTCGAGCAGGCCCTGGTTCGCGAGACACAGGCCGCCGGAGTAGCTGTAGGCGTCGGCATCGTCCTGCGCATACTGTTCGAGCTTGCGGATATCGACCTTGCCGACCAGCGACGAGATGTCCTGATTGTTCTCGTCGCCCGGCTCCGTCTTCGCGATGCCGACCTGCCGCAGGATCGACGGATAGCGGCGCACCACGCGGAACTGGCGGATGTCGCCGTTGTATTCGTGCAGGCGCTTGACGGCCCACGGACTCAGGATGCTTTTCAGGTAGCGGCGCGGAATGCCGTACTGTTCCTCGAGGATCGGACCATCCTCGTCGTAGTCGAACAGCCCGAGCGGCGATTCGTTGACGGGCGAGCCCTTCAGCGAATAGAACGGCACGCGCTCCATCAGTTGCTTCAGGCGCTCGGCGATCGACGACTTGCCGCCGCCCACCGGGCCCAGCAGATAGAGGATCTGCTTCTTCTCTTCAAGACCTTGCGCAGCGTGGCGGAAATACGCGACCACCTGCTCGATCACCTCCTCCATTCCGTAGAACTCACGGAATGCCGGATACACCTTGATGACCTTGTTCGCGAAGATCCGCGACAAGCGCGGGTCGTTGCGGGTATCGATCTGTTCAGGTTCCCCGATTGCTTCCAGCATGCGTTCACCAGCCGTCGCGTACGCGGATGGATCGTTCTTGCAGAGCGCGAGATACTCCTCCAGCGAGAGCTCTTCCTCTCGCGTTTTTTCGAAGCGGTTCGCGAAGCTGCTGTAAATATCCATGCTACCTCCCTCGCCTGAGTCTGAAGACGTGCCTGCCTTCGTATGACTGCGCAGAAGCAAGCGCGTTCGAATTCATCCTAAACCCTTTCTTATTTTTTTTCACGAACTCTTCGTATGAAGTTCGTCATTCTCGACAACACCGCTTGGACAACGCATTTCGCCGTTTTACAATTGATCTCCCGAGCCGCAGAAACTGCATCCGCCGCGTCTCGTCGAACATCGAAACGTCTCGTGCGTTGGACACCGCCGACGTCGCCACTTCGCCCCTTCATCCCTATACGTTCGAGCAGTCGCGTGCGATGACACGTCGCGCGCACCGTTACAAATTTTTTTCGCAGTCCCTTACGGACATACCCGTACGACGAGCGCGGGAACATGACGTGCACGCAGCGCGTTCCTGCGTCTCCGTCGACCGGCGACGCGCACTGCACGCGACGACGCACGATCGATCGTCCGCGCTGTCACATTTCGTCCGGTGCGGAAACGACGACGCCCGCTGATCGCGGGCGTCGTTCGTCACCAAATGGGGATAGATACACGGCGCGCGCCGATCAGAACGTCTCCCAGTCGTCGCCGCCGGCGGTCGCCGCAGCCTGTGCGGGCGCGGCCGATGCGGCGACAGGCTGGCGCGCCGGCATCGCGGCAGGCGCGCGTTTCGGCGCGGCGTCGCGTTCGACGCGCGCGGCAGCCGGTGCAGGCGCCGCGGCCGGCGCGCGCGGCGCATGACGCGCCGCAACCGCGGTGCCCGCGCGCGCCGTTTCGTCGTCGAGCTGGAATACCGCCGCCGTTTCGCGCAGGCGCGCCGCCTGTTCGTCGAGCGATTGCGCGGCAGCCGCGGCTTCCTCGACGAGCGCGGCGTTCTGCTGCGTGACCTCGTCCATTTGCGCGACCGCACGCGCCACCTGGTCGATCCCGCCGCTCTGCTCCTCGGACGCCGCCGCGATCTCGCCCATGATGTCCGTCACGCGCTGGACCGCGCCGATCACGTCACTCATCGTGCGCCCGGCTTCGTCGACCAGCGTCGAGCCGGTCCGGATACGTTCCACCGACGCGTCGATCAGCGCCTTGATTTCCTTCGCCGCGCTTGACGAACGCTGCGCGAGGCTGCGCACTTCGCCCGCGACGACCGCGAAGCCGCGGCCTTCCTCGCCCGCCCGCGCGGCTTCGACGGCCGCATTCAGCGCAAGAATGTTGGTCTGGAACGCGATTCCCTCGATGATCGCGATGATGTCCGCGATTTTCGCCGAGCTGTCGTTGATTTCGCCCATCGTGCCGACCACCTGGCCGACCACCGTATTGCCCTTGTTTGCAATCTCGGACGCGTTCGCGGCCAGCGAGCTTGCCTGGCGCGCATTGTCCGCATTCTGCTTCACGGTGCCGGTCAGTTGCTCCATGCTCGACGCGGTTTCCTGCAGCGCCGCCGCCTGCTCCTCGGTACGCGACGACAGGTCGATGTTGCCGGCCGCGATCTGGCGGGCCGCGGTCGCGATCGACTCGCTGCCGCCGCGCACGGTGCGCACCGTGTCGACGAGCCCGCGCTGCATCCGCGCGAGGCCTTCCAGCAACTGGCCCATCTCGTCGCGCCGGTCGACGACGATCGGCCGGCGCAGGTCGCCCGCGGAGATCGCGTCGAAATGCGCCAGCGCGTCGGCGATCGGGCGTCCGATCGCGCGGCTCAGCGTCAGCCACGACAGCACCGCGGCGCCGATGCCGGCCACCAGCACGACGATCGACAGCACGCGCATCGTCTCGAATACCGATTCCGCCCGGTCGAAGCGCGCCTGCGCATCGGTGAACTGGAAGGTGCGCAACGCTTCGCCGGCCACGGCCAGTTCGTTATAACGCGCCTGGAGCTGCTTCGCGCCCTCGCCGATCCGGTCGTGATCGCCGGCCGCGACCGCACTCCCGAACGCGTCGCAGCTGTCCTGCAGCACCTTGCGCCGGGCGGCGACCTCCTGGGCGAGCCGGTCCTCGTCCGCGCCGCGCGGCAGCGCCAGGTATTTCTGCCACCACGCGTCGGACTGCACGCGCATCGCGCGGCTGCGCTCGACGGCCGCCGCCGAGTCGGGCGTGCCGGCCAGCAGCGCCGCCCGGTCGAGTGCGAGACGCTCGCGCGCGGCGAACATTTCCGAGACCGCCACGTTGACCGCGCTCGGCATCTGGTTCGTGAAAATTTCGCGCGTCGAATCGTTCGAACGCGTCATCCCGTACAGACCGAGCACGCCGGTGATACCCAGCAGTACCGCCAGAAACGCCATCGTCAAACCGATGCGCGCACGAATCGTCAGGTTCCTGAACACCATCATCCATCCTGTGTTGCGTCGTCATGAACGGGCCAGGCCCGTTGGCTCGAAGCATTGCTTCACTCGGTGCATTTACGACCGTGCGGCGCATAACTTGATGGTTTTCGCGTCATTATTTCGAATTATTCGTCTGTTTATTACAGACGACTGAATAATTGACGCAATTCGGGGCGGGATGGTGAAGCGGGCAGGAAAGGCGCGCCGGTACGCGAACGCGTTGCCGGCGGCGCGAGTGGCCGTCTCGTGCGGCGAACCGGCCGCGTGTCGGAATTTAGAACCGCGGATCCGACCCTAGTCGGCCAGTTCGGCGCGGGTCGGAATCGACGGCTGCGCGCCCGCGCGCGTGACCGACAGCGCCGCCGCGCGTTGCGCGAAGCGGATGGCCGCGTCGACGTCCGCGCCGGCCGCGAGCCGCGCGGAAAAGCCGCCGATGAAGGTGTCGCCGGCCGCCGTCGTGTCGACGGCCTGCACGACCGGCGCCGGATAATGCCGCGCGGCGCCGTCGGCCGTCAGCGCGAGCACGCCGCGCGCGCCGAGCGTGACCAGCACGTTGTGCGCGCCGCCGGCTTGCAGCGCCCGCGCGGCGGCCTCGGCCTCCGCCGGATCGCGCACCGGCAGCCCGGTCAGCGCGGCCGCCTCGACCTCGTTCGGGATCAGGTAGTCGACGAGCGGCAGCCAGCCCTCCGGCAGCGGTGCGACGGCCGGAGCCGGATTGAGCACCACCGTGCGGCCGAGCCGGCGCCCGGCCGACAGTGCCGCGAACACCGCGTCCGGCGGCGTCTCGAGCTGGCAGATCAGCACGTCGGCCGCCGCCAGCGCGGCTTCGTGCCGCGTGATCGTGTCGGTCGTGACCTCGCCGTTGCCGCCCGCGACGATCACGATCGCGTTCTGGCTCGCGTCGTCGACGACGATCAGCGCGACGCCGGTCGACGCCGACACGCTGGTCGCGAGCCCGATGCAGTCGATTCCCTCGGCTTCCAGGCCCGCGCGCAGTGCCGCGCCGTGCGCATCCGCGCCGACGCAGCCGATCATCGTGACCTGCGCGCCCAGCCGGGCCGCGGCGACGGCCTGGTTGCCGCCCTTGCCGCCCGCCGCCTGCGCGAACGCATGCCCGGCGAGCGTTTCGCCCGGCAGCGGCAGCCGCGGCGCCCGCACGACGAGATCCATGTTGAGGCTGCCGACCACCGTCACGCGGCCGGCGCCCGGTGCGTTCGCCGTCATGCGCGACCGCCCGGTGCGGCCGGCTCGCGGTAGACCGCCGTCGATTCGCGCAGCACGAGGCGCGGCGACACGACGCGACGGCGGCTCGGCACGGCGGTCGAACCGCCGCCGATCCGTTCGATCAGCGTCTGCGCGGCCATTTCGCCGAGCGCGCGCACCGACTGGCCGACCGTCGACAGCGCCGGATACGTGTAGCGGGAAAATTCGATGTCGTCGAACCCGATGATCGAACAGTCGTCGGGCACGCGCATCCCGCGCTCGGCCGCCGCGCGCAGCGCGCCGACGCCCATCAGGTCGTTGCCCGCGAAGATCGCGCTCGGCCGCACCGATTCGAACAGCCGCGATGCCGCGTGATAGCCGCCCAGGCACGAGAAATCGCTTTCGGCGATCGCGCCCGGCACGATGTCGACCCCGCGCTCGGCCATCGCGCGGATGAAGCCGTGCACGCGCATCGCGCTGACGGCGGTGTCGGTCGGCCCGGTGATGCAGCCGATCTTCGCGTGCCCGAGTTCGAGCAGGTGGCGCGTGGCCAGGTACGCGCCGCGTTCGTGGTCGATCTGCACGAGATCGGCCGCGAGCCCCTCGATGTTGCGGTCGACGACGACGAGCGGCGCGTGCGTGTCGGCGAGCGTCTGCGCGAGCACCGCGTCCTCGCCCGCCGACGCGACGATCAGCCCGTCGATGCGCTTTTCCTGCAGCACGCGCAGGTAGTTGCGCTGCTTCACGGGATCGTCGTCCGAATTGCAGAAGAACACGCAATAGCCGTTGGCCGCGCACTGATCCTCGATACCGCGCGCAAGCTCGGCGAAGTACGGATTCGTGCTGTTCGGCACGACGAGGCCGATCGTCGCCGTCGCCCGCGCCTTCAGCGAGCGCGCCACGGCCGACGGCACGTAATTCAGCTCGCGGATCGCGCCCTCGACCTTCGCACGCACATCCGCGGACACCGGCCGCGAATTGTTCACCACGTGCGAGACGGTCGTAAACGACACGCCCGCCATGGCCGCCACATCCTTGATCGTCGCCATTTCCCGTTTCTCTCTGGTCTGTTCTGTCTGTCTTCTACCGCACGCGTGCGCGCCGGCTGCGATACGTATCGAGCACGACCGCCACCACGATCACCGCGCCCGTGATGATCCGTTTGGTCGGCTCGTTCGCACCGATCTGCGCCAGCCCAGCGGCCAGCACGGAGATGATCAACACGCCGAAGAACGTGCTGATCACCGAGCCGCGCCCGCCCATCAGGCTCGTGCCGCCGATCACGACGGCGGCGATCACCTGCAGCTCGAGGCCCGCGCCCGCGTTCGGATCGGCCGCCTCGAGCCGCGAAATCTGGAACAGCGACGCGAGCCCCGCGAGCGCGCCCATCAGTGCGAATACGAGAATTTTATACGGCCGCGGGTTAACCCCCGCAAGTCGCACCGCTTCCTCGTTCGTGCCGATCCCGACCAGATAGCGTCCGAACACGGTGCGCGTGAGCACGAACTGGGCCGCGATCATCACCGCGACCGCGATCAGGAATGCCGGCGAAATGCCCAGCGCGATCGGGTTCGACAGGAAATCGAACGCATCGCCGATATACGCGGTGCGCGAATTCGTCAGCTGGTACGCGAGGCCGCGCGCGGCCTCCAGCACGCCGAGCGACACGATGAACGACGGAATCCGCCAGCCGACCGTGACCGCGCCGGTCAGCGCGCCCGTCGCGGTCGCGACCGCGATCCCGATCAGCGCGGCCGGCAGCGGCCCCCACTGCCATTTCAGCGCGGCGACGCTGACCATCGACGCGGCCAGCGCGAGCACCGAGCCAACCGACAGGTCGATCCCGGCGATGATCAGCACGAAGGTCATTCCGACCGACATCACGACGAGATCGGGAATCTGGTTCGCGATCGTGCTGAACGTGTCGTAGGTCAGGAAATGCGAACTCAGCACCGAGAACAGCGCGATCATCGCGGCCAGCGCGCCGGCCAGCCCGAGATAGTTCGACAGGCCGAGCCGCGTGCCGGACAGCGTGCGCGCGCGGCGCCCCGTCACGTCCTGCTGCGCGCCTGCGTCGGTCGGGGATACGGGAGGCTGGGTCATTGCTGTGGTCCTGTCGTCGAAGTGCCCGGAGCGGCGCCGTGCGCCTGCCCCGCGTCCGGATGCTGCATGGCGGCCGCCGGCGTCTCGCGGCCGAAGCCGGCGAACGCCGCGGCCAGCAGCGCATCCTGGGTCCAGTTGCCGCGCTCGAACACGGCGGTCATGCGGCCGGCCGACATCACGCCGATCCGGTCGCAGATCAGCATCAGCTCGCGCAGGTCGCTCGATACGACCACGAGCGCGCGGCCTTCGCGCGCGAGCGCGCCCATCAAAGTGTAGATCTCGAATTTAGCGCCGACGTCGATCCCGCGGGTCGGCTCGTCGAACAGCAGCACGCCCATGTCGCGCGCGAGCCAGCGGCCGATCACGACCTTCTGCTGGTTGCCGCCCGACAGCTCGCCGACCGGCTGCGCCGCCCCGTGCGTGCGGATGCGCAGCGCGTCGATCTGCTGCTCGGCCAGCGCCGTTTCGCGCCCCGAATCGACGATGCCGCCACGCGCGAGCCGGTCGAGCTGGCCGAGCGACACGTTCGCGGTGATCGACTGCGACAGCAGCAGCCCTTCGCCCTTGCGATCCTCGGTGATCAGCGCGATGCCGTGCTTCACCGCGTCGACGGGCGACGCGATCCGCGCCGGCTTCAGCGGCTGGCCGACGGCGATCGTGCCGGCATCCGGCGTATCGGCGCCGTAGATCAGTCGCAGCAGCTCGGTGCGCCCCGCGCCGATCAGCCCCGAGATGCCGAAGATCTCGCCCGCGCGCACCTCGAGCGACACGTCGCGCACGGCCGTCCCGCGCGTGAGGCCCGATACGGCGAGCCGCGGCGCGCCGAAACGACGTTCGCCGAGATCGATGTGTTCGCCGATCTCGCGCCCGACCATCAGCGTGACGAGCCCGTCGGACGTCGTCGCCGCCATGTCGCCCGCATGCACGAGCCGGCCGTCGCGCAGCACCGCGACGCGCTCGGCGACGCGCGCGAGCTCTTCGAGCCGGTGCGAGATGTAGACGATCGCGACGCCGCGCGCCTTCAGCCGGTCGATCTGCTCGAACAGCAGCTCGACTTCGCGCGCGGTCAGCATCGCGGTCGGCTCGTCGAGGATCAGCACGCGACAGTCGCCGATCAGGTTGCGTGCGATCTCGACCATCTGCTGGTGGCCGATGCCGAGCGCGCCGACCGGCGTATCGGGATCGACCGCGTCGAGCCCGACCTGCGCCATCGCGGCGCGGGCGTCGTCGCGCAGCCGCGCGCGGTCGATGATCCCGAAGCGCCGCGGCAGGCGGTTCAGGAACAGGTTTTCGGCGACGGTCAGCGTCGGCAGCAGGTTCAGCTCCTGCATCACCATGCGCACGCCGAGCGCCTCGGCCTGCGTGCGGCTCGCCGGCGCATAGGCCTCGCCGCCGAGTTGCATCGTGCCGGTGGTCGGGTCGACGAGCCCGCCGATGATCTTCGACAACGTGCTCTTGCCGGCGCCGTTCTCGCCCGTCAGCGCGAGCGCCTGGCCCGCGTCGAGCGTCAGCGTGACGTCGGCGAGCACGGGTTCGGCATAGGTTTTGCCGATGCCGGATACGGACAGCACGGGATGGGCTGAACGGGAGGGTTGGAAGGTCGGTTCCATCGCGATCCTGGTTGCGGCCGCGCGCACGGGGCGCGCGGGTATGACGCTCACAAGTGCATGTGCATGCAGTGGCCGTGATCGCGCTCACACCGGATAACGGCCGCCGCGCCGGATTCTTGAGGGCAGCGGCCGCACCGGGGCGGCGTTACTTCGTCACGAGATCCACCGGCGTCTCGACCACGCCGGACATGTCGGCCTGCTTGCGATGCTCGGCGATCGCCTTGAGCGCCGTGTCGATGCCGAACACGGCCTGCTTCGCCGCGTACTGGTCGGCGGTCGCGAGCACGCGGCCGTCCTTCAGCATCGGCTTGATCGCGTTGATGTTGTCGTAGCCGACCACGAGCACCTTGCCCTGCTTGCCGGCCGCGCGCACGGCCGACACGGCGCCGATCGCCATGTTGTCGTTACCGCACAGCAGCGCCTTCAGGTTCGGGTATTCGTCGAGCATCGCGGCGGCCACCGCATTGCCCTTGTCGATCTCCCATTCGCCCGACTGCACCGACACGACCTTCATCCCGCCCGCCTTCATCGCGTCCTGGAAGCCGGCCGTGCGCTGCTGCGCGTTGGTCGTCGTCGACACGCCTTCGACGATGCCGACCTGGTCGCCCGCCTTCAGCCGCTTCGCGAGGTAGTCGCCGATCTTGCGCGCGCCCTTGCGGTTGTCCGGGCCGACGAACGGCACGTTCAGGTTCTTCGACTTCAGCACGTCGGGGTCGAGCCGGTTGTCGATGTTCACGACGATGATGCCCGCGTCGACGGCCTTCTTCACGACCGGCACGAGCGCCTTCGAATCGGCGGGTGCGATCACAATCGCGTCGACCTTCGAGACGATCATCTGCTCGACGATGCGGATCTGGTTCGCGGTGTCGGTTTCGTCCTTGATGCCGTTGGTGATCAGGTCGAACTGGTTCGCGTTGTGTTTCTGGTATTCCTTCGCGCCCGTTTCCATGGTCAGGAAGAACTCGTTGGCGAGCGACTTCATCACGAGCGCGACCTTCGGCTTGCCCGCCGATTGCGCGTGGACGGCCGGTGCGGCGGCCACCGCGACGGCGGCGAGCGCGGCGGTCAGGAAGCGACGGCGAAAGCGGACATTCATACACATCTCCTGGCGACTGGCCCGAAGGGCCGGATTGTTGTTTGACTGTTGTTTTAATGTGAGCAAACGTTTGCGCCACACTACCCGGGCAATGGCCATCGATGCTGCTGTCGGTACCACGGAATGGAAGCGAGGCAGACGGCCGACTGCCTGGCGCGTGCTGTCGTTGACGCGCCACCGCCGGCGGGAGGCCGGCGGAGTGAAGGCTATGCTGTACCGATTCGCTTCGGCGCGCAACCTGTCTGATCAATATTTAAGGGTTTATTCGGAGCGCGCGAGCGCGCTTCACGACGCGCAAATACGACACTCGCGATGCCGACGGCGGCTCGCCGGAGCGCTTCGCAGGCGGCTGGCCAGCGAGGAAGCGGATCGTTCCGGACAACGCGCTCGCGTCGACCGTCGGCACGAAGCTCGGCCGCATTCGCTGTCGCGACATGTCGTCGACCGTGACGGAACCGCGCGGCGATTCGCACGCGCGGCCTTGTGAATGAGGACGACTGCCGATCGTGCGTTCCGCGCCGAGGCCCGGCGTTGCAGGTCGTTCTTGTTTTTCTGTTGGTCGGAAACATGGGGCGATCGTCGCCTGGCGCGGGATCGCTCGGCGGGTGCTTCAGCCGTGATGGCGGCCATCGCCTGTCGCGCCCGGCGCCGTATGCGGCACCGCACGCGGGGTGCAAGTCGCGCCATCCGCGGCAACGGCCCGGACGGCGCGCGACGTGCACCGGTCAAACGGCTTCGCGCAACAGCCCGGCGATTTCCGCTTCGTTCAGGTGCGGGGCGAACATTTCGATCAGCCGGTACGCGTACGCACGCAGGAACGCGCCCTTGCGCAGCCCGACCCGCGTCGTGCTCGCCTCGAACAGGTGCTGCGTATCGAGCGCGACGAGCCCCGTGTCGCGCTGCGGATCGTAGGCCATCGCCGCGACCACGCCGATCCCCATCCCAAGTTCGACGTAGGTCTTGATCACGTCCGCATCGATCGCGGTCAGCACCACGTCGGGCACGGCGCCCGCCTGCGTGAACGCCTGGTCGATGTGCGAGCGGCCCGTGAAGTCCTGGTCGTACGTGATGATCGGGTATTCGGCGATCTCCTCGAGCGTCAGGTTCTCGCGGCCGACGAGCGGGTGGCCCTTCGGCACGACGACCGTGTGGTGCCACGAATAGCACGGGAACGTGACGATGTCCGGATAGCGGTCGAGCGCCTCGGTCGAGATGCCGAGATCGGCCTCGCCGTTCAGGATCATCTGTGCGATCTGCTGCGGGCTGCCCTGGCGCAGCGCGAGATGCACCTTCGGGAACACGTCGGTGAACTGCCGGATCACCTTCGGCAGTGCGTAACGCGCCTGCGTGTGCGTCGTCGCGACGACGAGGTGGCCGCTATCCTGATCGGCAAACTGGCGCGCGACGCGGCGCAGGTTCTCGGCGTCGAGCAGCATCCGCTCGATCAGCTGGTGCACGGCCTTGCCGGGCTCCGTCAGCCCCGTCAGCCGCTTGCCGCGCCGGATGAAGATGTCGACGCCCAGCTCGTCCTCGAGATCCTTGATCTGCTTCGACACGCCCGACTGCGATGTGTACAGCACGTTCGCGACTTCCGTCAGGTTCATGTTCTGGCGCACCGCTTCGCGCACGAACCGCAATTGCTGAAAATTCATGGGTATGCCTCTTAGGCTGTCGTTGTTTGATTGTCGAATCGGAGCGATGCCCGCCCTCTGCCCTGCATTGTCTCGTCAACGCGCGGGAAATACCCGCACGGCGCGCGGCACGGCCGTCGCACCGTCGCCGACCTGCAGCGACAGCGCCCGCCATGCGTCGCGGTCGAGTTCCGCCTCGAGCGCGCCGCCCGCGCGCGCCTCGAGCTCCACGCGCACCGAACCGCCGAGCGGAATCACGCGCCGCACGTCCACCGCGATGCCGTCGCGGTGCCCTTCGCCCGCCGGCCACAGCTGCAGATCGTGCGGCCGCACGTACGCGTGCGCGGGGCCCGCGAAATCGGCGTCGACCTCGATCGGCGCGGCCGCGCCTTCCGCGACGAAGCCGCGCCCGGCAACCGTGCCCGGCAGCCGGTTCGCCGCGCCGAGGAACTCGTATACGAACGCGCTTTGCGGATGATCGTAGACGTCCTGCGGGCTGCCGACCTGCTCGACGTGGCCGCGATTCAGCACGACGATGCGATCGGCCACTTCGAGCGCCTCTTCCTGGTCGTGCGTGACGAAGATCGTCGAGATGTGCAGGTCGTCGTGCAGGCGACGCAGCCAGCCGCGCAGCTCCTTGCGGACCTTCGCGTCGAGCGCGCCGAACGGTTCGTCGAGCAGCAGCACCTTCGGCTCGACCGCGAGCGCGCGGGCGAGCGCGATACGCTGACGCTGCCCGCCCGACAGCTCGGACGGATAGCGCTGCGCGAGCCAGTCGAGCTGCACCAGCTTGAGCAGCTCGTGCACCTTGTCGCGAATCGCGGCTTCCGACGGCCGCTCGCGGCGCGGCTTCACGCGCAGCCCAAACGCGACGTTCTCGAACACCG
The DNA here is from genome assembly GCF_024730645.1 of Burkholderia sp. EMB26. NCBI lineage: Bacteria > Pseudomonadati > Pseudomonadota > Betaproteobacteria > Burkholderiales > Burkholderiaceae > Burkholderia > Burkholderia sp. EMB26. The sequence goes on along the minus strand of NZ_CP078070.1, from coordinate 1,788,807 downwards.
TCATGTGGCGGAACAGCGCGTAATGCTGGAACACGAAGCCGACCTGGCGGTCGCGCGCGCCGACCGACGCGACGTCGAGCCCCTGCAGCACGACCTGGCCGGCGTCCGCGTGCTCGAGGCCCGCGATCACGCGCAGCAGCGTGGTCTTGCCGCAGCCGGACGGGCCGAGCAGCGCGACCAGTTCGCCGGGCGGAAAGTCGAGCGACACGTTGTCGAGCGCCGTGAAATCGCCGAAGCGCTTCTGAAGGTTACGGACGGTGATACCCATTCTGGTTGCCTCTTTACGATTTCGACGAAACGGCGGCGACAGGGCCGGCATGTGCGGGAACGGCGTCGTGCGTGTCGGCCAGTTCGGCGGCGAGGTGACGCTCGGCGAGCAGCTTCAGCGCGAGCGTGACGAGCGCGAGCAGCGCCAGCACCGACGCCACCGCGAACGCCGCCGCGAAGTTGTATTCGTTGTACAGGATCTCGACGTGCAGCGGCATCGTGTCCGTCACGCCGCGGATGTGGCCCGACACGACCGACACCGCGCCGAACTCGCCCATCGCGCGTGCATTGCACAGGATCACGCCGTACAGCAGGCCCCACTTCACGTTCGGCAGCGTCACGCGGCGAAAGATCTGCCAGCCCGACGCGCCGAGCACGCGCGCGGCCTCTTCCTCGTCGGTGCCTTGCGCCTGCATCAGCGGAATCAGCTCGCGCGCGACGAACGGGAACGTGACGAAGATCGTCGCGAGCACGATGCCCGGCACTGCGAAGATGATCTGCACGTCGTGCCCCTGCAGCCACGGCCCGAGCCAGCCCTGCGCGCCGAACAGCAGCACGTATACGAGGCCCGAGATCACCGGCGACACCGAGAACGGCAGGTCGATCAGCGTCGTCAGCAGCGCCTTGCCGCGGAACTCGAACTTCGCGATCGCCCACGATGCGCACACGCCGAACACGAGGTTCAGCGGCACCGCGATCACGGCGACGGTCAGCGTCAGCTTGATCGCCGACCATGCATCGGGATCGGCCAGCGATTCGAAATAGAAGCCGACGCCCTTGCGCAGCGCCTCGACGAACACCGCGGCGAGCGGCACGACGAGGAAGAACGCGAGGAACGCCAGCGCGATGCCCGTGAGCAGCCAGCGCACGACGCGCGACTCGCTGACGGGATCGAGCCGCTTCGCGGCACGCGCGGCGGGCGACGGGGTTTTCAGCACGACGGTGGCCTCCTGGCTCATTGCTGGCCTCCTGCTGCGACGGCGGCGACAGCGGCGGGCGCCGGGCCGCTCGCGCCCTTGCTCGTCCGGCGCTGCAGATACCACTGCAGCGTGTTGATCAGCAGCAGCATCAGGAACGACACGACCAGCATCACGACCGCCAGCGCGGTCGCGCCCGCGTAGTCGTACTGCTCGAGCTTCGTGATGATCAGCAGCGACGTGATCTCGGATTTCATCGGCACGTTGCCGGCGATGAAGATCACCGAGCCGTATTCGCCCAGCGCACGCGCGAACGCGAGCGCGAAACCGGTGAGCAGCGCCGGCAGCACGGCCGGCAGCACGACGCGGCGGAACGTCAGCCAGCGCGACGCACCGAGGCACGCGGCGGCCTCTTCCTGCTCGCGCTCGAAATCCTCGAGCACCGGCTGCACGGTGCGCACGACGAACGGCAGCCCGATGAAGGTCAGCGCGACCAGCACGCCGGCCGGCGTAAACGCAATCTTGATGCCGAGCGGCGCCAGATACTGGCCGACCCAGCCGTTGGTCGCGTAGACGGCCGCGAGCGAGATGCCGGCCACCGAGGTCGGCAGCGCGAACGGCAGGTCGACGATCGCGTCGACGAGGCGCTTGAACGGGAACGTGTAGCGCACCAGCACCCACGCGACGAGGAAGCCGAACACGGCGTTGATCAGCGCGCCGCCGAGCGCTGCCGAGAACGTCAGCCGGTACGACGCGAGCACGCGCGGCGACGTGACGGCGGTGACGAACTGGTCCCACGACAGCGTCGCGGTCTTCAGGAACGTGGCGGCGAGCGGAATCAGCACCACGAGGCTCAAATAGGCCACCGTGATGCCGAGTGTCACGCCGAAACCGGGCAGCGCGCTCGGCTTGCGAAAGGTGTACGTCGTCATCGGATGCTCTTGCTGGGTCGATGCTGCTCACGGGTCCGACGCAAACGCCGGCGCAGTGAATCGCGCCGGCGGGCCGTCGGGGATGCGGCGCGCTGTCGTGGCGCGCCGCTTGTCGTTATGGCGTTACTGCGGCTTGTAGATCGAGTCGAACACGCCGCCGTCCGCGAAATGCGTCTTCTGCGCATTCGTCCAGCCGCCGAACGTGTCGTCGACCGTGTACAGCTTCAGCTTCGGAAACTGCTTGGTCAGCTCCGCCGACACGTTCTTCGAACGCGGCCGGTAGTAGTTGCGCGCGGCGATTTCCTGGCCCTGCGGGCTGTACAGGAAATTCAGGTAGGCCTCGGCCAGCTTGCGCGTGCCTTTCTTGTCGACCACCTTGTCGACCACCGCGACGGGCGGCTCGGCCAGGATGCTCACCGACGGCACGACGATCTCGAACTTGTCGGTGCCGAATTCCTTGACCGACAGGAACGCCTCGTTTTCCCATGCGATCAGCACGTCGCCGATCCCGCGCTGCACGAAGCTCGTCGTCGCGCCCCGCGCGCCCGAATCGAGCACGCCTGCGTTCTTGTAGAGCTTCGTGACGAATTCCTTCGCCGTCTGCTCGTTGCCGCCCGGCTTGTGCAGCGCGTATGCCCAGGCGGCCAGGTAGTTCCAGCGCGCGCCGCCCGACGTCTTCGGGTTCGGCGTGACGATCGAGATGCCCGGCTTGGTCAGGTCGTCCCAGTCCTTGATCCCCTTCGGATTACCCTTGCGCACCAGGAACACGATCGTCGACGTGTACGGCGACGCGTTGTCGGGCAGGCGCTTCTGCCAATCTTTGGCCACGAGCCCCTTGTTCGCGAGCGCGTCGATGTCGTAGGCGAGCGCCAGCGTGACGACGTCGGCCTGCAGGCCATCGAGCACCGAGCGCGCCTGCGCGCCCGACCCGCCGTGCGACTGCTTGAAATTGACCGTTTCGCCCGTCTTCGCCTTCCACTCCTTGCCGAACGCCTGGTTGAAATCCTGATACAGCTCGCGCGTCGGGTCGTACGACACGTTCAGGAAAGTCGTATCGGCCTGGGCATGCGTCACGACGCCCAGCGCCGCCGCCGCGCCCAGCGCGAGTGTTGCGATCAGGCGGCCCACTCCGCCCACCAGCCCCGTGTTGCGCTTCGCCATCCTTGGTTCTCCAGTGTTGTCGGTATTGCGATGTCGGGCCAGTCTATCGAACGGGTTACATGATTAAAAATAATCGTTCCTCATTTTTTAATACTCAAAAGTGCTAACGCAGACGGGATGGACGGTTGCGGCGGATAAACCGGCGTCCGGGCGTCGCGAAATCGCGCCGGAACCGGCGCGATCGCGTCGAACCTCAAGTAACACTTGAAATTCACCAAGTACTGTATAAAAATACAGCTCACTGTCTATCCATACAGTTGAGCCATGACCAAACTCACCGCCCGTCAGCAGCAAGTGTTCGACTTGATCCGTCGCGCGATCGAGCGCTCCGGATTCCCGCCCACCCGCGCCGAGATCGCGGCCGAACTGGGCTTCAGCTCGCCGAACGCGGCCGAGGAGCACCTGCGCGCGCTGGCGCGCAAGGGCGTGATCGAGCTGGCCGCCGGTGCGTCGCGCGGCATCCGGCTGCTCGGCGTCGACGACGCCCCGCACCAGTTCACGCTGCCGCACGCCGCGCTGATGCAACTGTCGCTGCCGCTCGTCGGCCGCGTCGCGGCCGGTAGCCCGATCCTCGCGCAGGAGCACATCTCGCAGCACTACGCGTGCGATCCCGCGCTGTTCACCAGCAAGCCCGACTACCTGCTGAAGGTGCGCGGCCTGTCGATGCGCGACGCCGGCATTCTCGACGGCGACCTCCTCGCCGTGCAGAAGCGCACGGAAGCGAAGGACGGCCAGATCATCGTCGCGCGTCTGGGCGACGACGTCACGGTCAAGCGCCTGATGCGCCGGCCCGGCGGCCTCGAGCTGATCGCGGAGAACCCGGATTACGAAAACATCTTCGTCAAGGCCGGCAGCGCGGATTTCGCGCTGGAAGGCATCGCCGTCGGGCTGATTCGCTCGGGCGAACTCTGACATTCCGTCTCGCTCAGGAGAACATCATGGAACGCCTTGCCCGCCTGCTGCCTTTCCGTCAATTCGGTCGCCTGCGTCATCTGCGCGGCCGCACGCCCTGCGCACCGCTGTCCGCGGCGGCGCCTGTGCATGAAGAAGTCGCAGTCGAACGGCAGGCGTCCCTGCTGCCGTCAGCGCTGCCCGCGTTCGCGCGGGTATCGCTGAACGCCGGTCTGAATCACGCGGAACCCGCACGCCGCGCGCCGGTGCGCGTCTATCACGGCCGGTCGCGCTTGATCATGGTCGGCACGATCGATGCCGTCTGCCGAATGATCGATCGCTGCATCGCAGAGGAACGATCGGCCACGCCGGGCGGTCTCTGATTGCGGAACCTTCCCGCACCGGAGGCAACGTGACTGAATCGCCGCGCCGTACAGGGCGACTCAAGCCCCTGCTGATCGTCGCGCTGATCGTCGCCGTCATTGCGGCGCTCGGCTATGCGTACGCGTCGCCGTATGTCGCGCTCGGTCGCCTGAAATCGGCGATCGATGCGCGCGATGCGCAGGCGATCAGCGAGTATGTCGACTTTCCATCGCTGCGCATCAGCCTGAAGCAGCAGGTGACGGAAGAGTTGATGCGCCGGATCGACGCAGTGAAGAAGAACAACCCGTTCGCGGTGATCGGCGCGCTGATCGGGTCCGCGTTGATCGGTCCGCTGGTCGATGCGTACGCGACGCCGGAAGGCGTCGCCGCGCTGATGAGCGGATTGCCGCCGCGCGGCAATCCGGGCGAACGTCCGCCTGAGTGGTCGAATCAGCCGCCGGCAGGCAATGCACCCGGCACCACGCCTGCCGCACCGCCCGCCAATCCGGCGCCGGCAAGTGCGGGGGTATCGGGCAGCAACGCGGTCGCTTCGGCGGCATCGTCGCCGGCGCCCGCACCTGCCGCACCTGCCGCACCGGCCAGCCCGAGCGAAGCCACGCAAGCGCCGCACCAGCAGCAAACCAGCGCGGGCTACCGAAATATCGATGAATTCGTCGTGACGTATCAGCGCAGTGCCGACGGCACACGCTATGCGGCGATCTTTCACCGCTTCGGGCTGTTCTCGTGGAAATTGTCCGGGATCGACCTGCATGCGTAGCAGGCCGCTCTGGACGCCTGCCGTGCTGATGCAGCGCGGTGCGTGACCGGCACGTATCGCCGGTCACGCAGTCGTCCAGGCTTTAGATCATTTGCCGTTCGCCGTGGCCGCCTCACGCTCGCGCGCGATTTCGGCCTTCTGCTCTTCCGCCGACGAACACGCCACCAGGATGCTGCAGTTCACGCGATCGAGCAGTTGCGTATTGCCCGACCCCATCCACCATCTCGACAATCCGCTGCGGCACCGGTGGCCGACGACGACGAGGTCGACTTTCAGTTCCGACGCGAGATTCGCGATTTCGTCGATCGGATACCCGAACGCGAAATGGCCTTCGGCCTGTACGCCGCGCTCACGCAGCCAGTTCACGCCTTCCTGCAGGATTTCGCGCGCGGTTTCCTCGAAGCGGCCGCATGCGACATCGGTCAGCAAACCTGCACTTTGCGCAATGCTCGAACGCATGTCGACGACCGACAGCAAATGCGTCTCGGCTTTCAGGTCCATTGCGAGATTGGCCCCGCAGCGCAGTGCCTTGCGCCCTTCGAGCGTGCCGTCGTAACACAGCAAAATCTTGTTGTAGCTAGCCATGAGACCTCCCTATCGCGACAACGAGCCTACGCATTCATCATGGTGCGCCGCAATTCAGGACGCAAGGGATGGAAAACGCTGATTCGCCCCGCGCGGCGCGTGCGCGATGATGCGGTGCACGATCGGTGCGCGTTTGCATCGCACCGGGCAGGCATGCCCTGAAGCGATGCAGCCGATGCACTAGAATGGCCCGTTCATACTCCAGCGGGCCACCGTACGCCGGCGTCGTGCGCTTCGGTCATGCCCATGTGACACGCATCCGTCCGGTCCGTTCGCAAACCGGCCACGCTCGGGCAACAGAACGCGCCCGCTTACAACGACAACCTGCCCATGTCCGTCGCACCGATCGATTTCCGCAACGTCGAAAAGCGCTATGGCGACAAGCTGGTCGTCAACGGTCTGTCCTTCAACGTGAAGGCCGGCGAATGCTATGGCCTGCTCGGGCCGAACGGCGCCGGCAAGACCACCACGCTGAAGATGCTGCTCGGCCTCGCGCACCCCGATGCCGGCACCATTTCGCTGTGCGGCGAACCGGTTCCATCGCGGGCGCGACATGCACGCCAGCGGGTCGGCGTCGTCCCGCAGTTCGACAATCTCGACCCCGACTTCACCGTACGCGAGAACCTGCTCGTCTTCAGCCGCTATTTCGGGATGTCGGCGCACGCCGCACGCGCGCTCGTGCCGCCGCTGCTCGAATTCGCGAAGCTGGAAAACAAGGCCGACGCGAAGGTCGGCGAGCTGTCGGGCGGCATGAAGCGCCGCCTCACGCTCGCCCGTGCGCTCGTCAACGATCCCGACGTGCTGGTGCTCGACGAGCCGACGACGGGCCTCGATCCGCAGGCGCGGCACCTGATGTGGGAGCGGCTGCGTTCGCTGCTTGCGCGCGGCAAGACGATCCTGATCACCACGCACTTCATGGAAGAAGCCGAGCGGCTGTGCGATCGGCTGTGCGTGATCGAGGAAGGCCGCAAGATCGCCGAAGGCGCGCCGCATGCGCTGATCGAATCGGAGATCGGCTGCGACGTGATCGAGATCTACGGGCCCGATCCGGCCGCGCTGCGCGACGAGTTGTCGGCGTTCGCGAAGCACACGGAGATCAGCGGCGAGACGCTGTTCTGCTATGTGAGCGACCCCGAACCGCTCAGCGCGCGCCTGAAGGGCCGCGCGGGGTTGCGCTATCTGCATCGGCCGGCCAATCTGGAAGATGTGTTCCTGCGGCTCACGGGCCGCGAAATGCAGGACTGATCGATCATGGACGTCCGCAACTATTCCGCCACCACGCCATCGGCCCCGCCGCGCGAATCGCGCTTCGCGATCGCGATGCCCGCGAACGCGAGCAACTGGATCGCCGTCTGGCGGCGCAACTATCTCGTGTGGCGCAAGCTCGCGCTCGCGTCGATGTTCGGCAATCTCGCCGATCCGATGATCTACCTGTTCGGGCTGGGTTTCGGACTCGGCCTGATGCTCGGCCATGTCGACGGCGTGTCGTATATCGCGTTCCTCGCGGCCGGCACGGTCGGGTCGAGCGTGATGATGTCCGCGAGCTTCGAGTCGATGTATTCGGGTTTCTCGCGGATGCACGTGCAGCGCACGTGGGAAGCGATCATGCACACGCCGCTCGCGCTCGGCGACATCGTGCTCGGCGAGATCGTGTGGGCGGCCAGCAAGGCGATGCTGTCAGGGGGCGCGATCATGCTGGTCGCGGGCGGGCTCGGCTACGCGCAGTTTCCGTCGATGCTCGCGGTGCTGCCCGTGATCGCGCTGGCCGGCCTCGCGTTCGCCAGCATCGCGATGATCGTCACGGCGCTCGCGCCGTCCTACGATTTCTTCATGTTCTATCAGACGCTCGCGCTGACGCCGATGCTGCTGCTGTCCGGCGTGTTTTTCCCGATCACGCAGTTGCCGCCGATCGCGCAGCACGCGGCGCGGGCGCTACCGCTCGCGAATGCGGTCGAGCTGATCCGGCCCGCGATGCTCGGCCGGCCGGCGACCGACATCGCGCTGCACGTCGCGGTGCTCGCCGGCTACGCGGTCGGCGGATTCCTGCTGTCCGCGTGGCTGTTCCGGCGGCGGATGATGCGCTGACGGCCGGCGCACCGGGCGCCGGCTTCATGCGACGACGTTACTCGTCGTCGTCGCTCCACGGAATTTCGACGTCGGTCAGGAACGCGACGGTCGCGAGCGGGCCGCCTTCCTGGCGGCCGAGCTTGCCGTCCGCGCGATGCCATTCGACGCGGAACTGCGTACCCGGATCGTCGGCCACCAGATACACCGTGCGCAGTTCTTCCTTGTCGGCTTCGTCCACCGGACCGTCGAACGACACCAGCATCTTCTGCGGCCACAGGCCGTTGACCGGATCGTAGATGCGATCGCCTTGCGGAATGTCGACGCTGGCCTCGACACCGATCGTTGCGGAGGCCTCGATGATCATCGTGCCGAGCGCTTGCAGCACGGCAGTCGCCCGCGCGGAATTGGCCTGGCGGATCGCGAGATCGCCGCGCGTCAGCGCCTTTTCGAGTCGAGGATGAATCTTCGGTTGGGTCATGCGTTTTCCTGTTTGCTTCTTGTAAAGGGCGCCGCACGCGTGAAGCCGCGGCGCCGGATGAATACGACGACGGCGCGCGACTGGCGCGCCGTTTGCGTGCGTCAGAACCCGAACGCGATCGCGAGCAAGCCGCTCGCGATCCCGAACACGACGACGAGCGTCGCGACGATCGCCAGCATGGTCGGCTTGAACGAACGCGCGAGCATCGCGAGCGACGGCACGCTGATCGGCGGCAGCGTCATCAGCAGCGCGGCGGCCGGACCGACGCCCATGCCGAGCGACAGCATCGCCTGGATGATCGGCACCTCGCCGGCCGTCGGGATCACGAACAGCATGCCCGCGACCGCGAATGCGACGATCCAGCCGAGATGATTGCCGATGTCCGGGCCGATATGCGGAAACAGCCACGCGCGCGCGGCGCCGAGCAGCAGCACGAGCACGATGTATTCGGGCACGAGCCGCACGGCCATGCGCGCGAGCAGTTTCATCCAGCGGACGAACGGATTGCCGGCCGCGGCCTGTTCGGCCGCCAGCGCGGCGAGCTGGGCATCGTCGATATTGCGGTCTTCAGGACGCGCGATGCGGTTCAGCAGGTAGCCGATCCCGAATACCATCGCGATGCCGAGCACGAGGCGCAGCGCGCTCCAGTGCCAGCCGAGCACGAAGCCCATGAACACCAGCGCCGCCGGGTTCAGCACCGTGTTGCCGAGCCAGAACGCGACCGCGCCGCCCGGCGATGCATGACGCGCCCGCAGCCCCGCGACGACCGGCGCCGCGCAGCACGTGCACATCATCCCCGGCAGCGACAGCAGCCCGCCCGCGGCGACGCTGCCGAACCCGGTGCGGCCCAGCACGCGCGCCACCCAATGCGCGGGCAGCAGCGCCTGCACGGCCGAGCCGAGCAGCAGGCCGAGCACCATCGCCTGCCAGATCGCCTTGCCGTATGCCCACGCGTAGTCGAGCGCCGCCTTCAGCGACGGCTCGGGGGCGGCCGCCGACGTACCCATCAGGATCGACTGGCCGATCGAATGATGCTCGGCGGCAACGAACGCCTTGTTGTAGTACGGGAACCATTTCACATAGAAGAGCCCCGCGACCGCGATCAGCAGGAAGGTCATCCAGCCGAGGGCGGGACTGGGTTGGGTGCGTGTGGTCGTCATCGTGTGGTGATCGTCGATTGGTCTTTGTCGGTTTCGGATGTCGCGCCGCCAGCAAGCGCGGCCGATGCCGGCAACCCGGCGCGCGCGAGTTCGGCCAGCAGCATGCGCGCCTGATCGCGCACGTCGGCCGCGTTGGGCCGGAACGTGAACGTCAGCGCCCGGTTCGGCTTGTCGTACGTCGCACGGTAAGTGCGCGCGTAGGCGGGATCGTAATGCTTGTCGATCAGCTCGGTGAACAAATCGGCCCGCGCGCCGGCATCGATCAGCCCCTTCCAGCGCGTCACCTCTTCGCGGCTGTGCAGGCCGATCAGCCGATGAAGCTGCGCCTTGAACGCGTCCGGTTCGTCGAACAGGTGCGCGTAATCGTCCAGCAGGAACGCGATCCGCTCGTCGTGGGCCGCTTCGACCTGCACCCACGGCCCCGCATGAAACGCTTCGATCAGCGCGATCGGCAACTGCACGAGCCCGATCCGGCGGCTTTCCGACTCGACGAACACCGGCCATTGAGGGTCGAAACGCCCGAGCGTCTCGACGAGCCCCGAATCGAACCCCTTCTGCGCCGGCTGCGGCTTGCCCGGTAGCGCGCCGAGCAGCGAACCGCGATGGCACGCGAGCGCTTCCAGGTCGAGCGTCTGCGCGCCGACGTCGCGCAGCGCGTTCAGCAGGCGCGTCTTGCCGCACCCCGTGTGGCCGACCAGCGCGATGTAGCGAAAGCGCGTCGGCAGCGACGCGAGGGTCGCGCACACCGACTGGCGGTACGCCTTGTAGCCGCCGTCGAGCTGGCGCGCCTTCCAGCCGATCAGGTTGAACCAGGTCGTCATCGAACCCGAGCGCTTGCCGCCACGCCAGCAGTAGATCAGCGGCCGCCAGTTGCGCGGCCGGTCGGCGAAGGTCGTGTCGAGATGGCGCGCGATGTTGCGCGCGACGATCGCCGCGCCGACGCGCGTCGCCTCGTACGGCGACACCTGGCGGTACATCGTGCCGACGAGCACGCGCTCTTCGTTGCTGAGCACGGGCGCGTTCAGCGCGCCGGGAATATGGTCCTCGGCGAACTCGAGCGGCGTGCGCACGTCGATGATCTCGTCGAACTCGCCGGCGCGATCGAGGGTGACAATCAGGTTCTTCAATTTGGCGTCGAACAGGGGCGATGCGGCTCGTGGAGCCGCATGGGCACGGAAGGCGGATTGACGATTATCTCACGGGCCGGCGTCCCGGGCCGCGCGCGGTAGTCGGCGGCGGCGAGGCGGCCTGCATCGCGTCGATCAGGTGGTCGCGAAATGCACGCACCGACGCGGGCAGATCGCGCCCCGCCATCGTCTGTACCTGGATGCTGCGTTCGCGCAGTTGCGGGTTCGTCACGGGCACGACGACGAAGCCGTCCGCATCGGAGCGATCGCGCACCGACAGCAGCCCCGTGAACATCACCGCGCCCGTGCGCCGTGCGTAGCCATACATCGCCGCGGTATTGTTGCTCGTCAGTTCGGGCTCGAGCAGCAGCCCGTCGAGCGCGCACGCGATGTCGATCAGCTGGCGCACCGTCGTGCCGGCCTCGGGCAGCACGTGCGCGTGGCGCGCGACATCGGCGAGCGACACCGCGTCGCGCGCCGCAAGCGGATGATCGTGCCGGACCAGCGCAAAGACGGGCGCGCGCTCCGTGTGGTCGACACGCACGCCCTTCTCCGGCGCGAGGCTGAAGGTCAACGCGATGTCCGCGTCGCCGTCGCGCACGCGCCGCGTCGCATCCGCCGGCGACACGACCCACACGGTGAAATCGACGCCCGGGTGGCGCGCCTTGAAGCTCGCGAGCACGCCGGGCAGGAAGTCGATCGCGAACCCTTCCGAGCATGCGATCTTCAGCAGGCTGCCGTGCAGCGCGTCGAGCCCGCCGATGTCCTTCATCACGTGCTCGGCCTCCAGCAGGCTGCGCTGCGCGAACGCCAGCAGCCGCTCGCCGGCTTCCGACAGCGCCATCCCGCGCGGCCGCCGCTCGAACAGCGGCGCGCCGAGCTCGCTCTCCAGCTTCGCGATCTGGCGGCTGATCGCCGACACGGCCACGTGCAGCCGCACGGACGCGTCGCTGATCGAGCCGGTACGCGCCACCTCGACGAAATACCGCAACGCCAGCCCATGCAGGAAAGCCGCCATCGTTCTGTCTCCGCGCCGCATCCGGCCGCGCTGCTTTGCCTTTTCGGCAAAGAAAGGTTCGAAATTCGATCATTGTGACAAAAAACCGGGCTTTCTAGAATCGATCGCACTTCACGTTGCGTGCACGGCCCGCGCGCAGCGGAACCACACGGGAGACACGCTTTGAGCCGTACCGCCGCCATCCAGCACGCGCTGAACCAGTTCGAATCCGGTGCGTTCTTCGCAACCCTGAGCCGCCGCGTCGGCCTGCGCACCGAAAGCCAGGAAAGCGGCAGCGACGCCGCGCTGCGCGCCTATCTGACCGACGAGATCGCGCCCGAGGCCGCCCGCCTCGGTTTCACGTCGCGGATCGTCGACAACCCCGTCGACGGCGGCGGCCCGTTCCTGCTCGCGTCGCGCCACGAAGACGACGCGCTGCCGACCGTGCTGATCTACGGCCACGGCGATGTCGTGCGCGGCTACGACGCGCAGTGGCGCGCGCCGCTGTCGCCGTGGACGCTGACGGCCGACGGCGACCGCTGGTACGGCCGCGGCAGCGCCGACAACAAGGGCCAGCACACGATCAACCTGGCCGCGCTGGCGAGCGTGCTCGCCGCGCGCGGCGGCCGGCTCGGCTTCAACGCGAAGCTGCTGATCGAGATGGGCGAGGAAACCGGGTCGCCGGGCCTCGACGCGCTGTGCCGCCAGGAGCGCGACGCGCTCGCGGCCGACGTGCTGATCGCCTCCGACGGCCCGCGCATCGCCGCCGCGCGTCCGACGGTATTCCTCGGCTCGCGCGGCTCGGTCAACTTCACGCTGAGCCTGCGCGCCCGCGACGGTGCGCATCACTCCGGCAACTGGGGCGGACTGCTGCGCAACCCGGCGATCGTGCTCGCGCATGCGCTCGCGAGCCTCGTCGACGCGCGCGGCGCGATTCGCGTCGCGGGGCTGCGCCCGCCGCCGATCCCGGCCGCCGTGCGCGACGCGCTCGCCGATCTTGCGGTCGGCGGCGGCCCCGGCGACCCGGCGCTCGACGCCGATTGGGGCGAGCCCGGCCTGTCCGCGGCCGAACGCGTGTTCGGCTGGAACACCTTCGAGATCCTCGCGTTCAAGGCCGGCAATCCGGAGCATCCCGTCAACGCGATCCCGCCCGCCGCGTATGCGCACTGCCAGTTGCGCTTCGTCGTCGGCACCGACTGGAAGGCGCTGCATGCGCACTTGCGCGCGCACCTCGATGCGCACGGCTTCGCCGACGTCGAGATCGACGTCGAACGCGGCGCACCGGCGACACGCGTGCCGCCGGACGATCCGTGGGTGCGCTGGGCCGTCGCGTCGCTCGCGCGCACGACCGGCAAGAAGCCCGCGATCCTGCCGAATCTGGGCGGCACGCTGCCGAACGACGTGTTTGCGGACACGCTCGGGCTGCCGACGCTGTGGGTGCCGCACTCGTACCCGGCGTGCTCGCAGCACGCGCCCGACGAGCATCTGCTCGCGAGCGTCGTCAGCGAGGGGCTGCAGATGATGGCCGGCCTCTTCTGGGATCTCGGCGACGACGCGCCGCCCGTTCGCCGCGCGGCATCCGCCGCGGCCGGCGCCGCCCTGTAACGCGCTTCGCCCCTTTCACGGGACCTGCACACACGATGAATACGACCACCCTGACCTCGCAGGACGCCGCGCGCCCCAGCGCCGCGAAGATCCGGCGCATCATCTTCGCGGCGTCGATCGGCAACGCACTCGAATGGTTCGACCTGATCGTCTACGGCTTCTTCGCGGTGACGATCGCCAAGCTGTTCTTCCCCGCCACGAGCGAAGCGACGTCGCTGATGCTGACGCTCGGCACGTTCGGGCTGTCCTATCTGATCCGGCCGATCGGCGGCTTCGTGCTCGGCGCGTACGCGGACCGCGCGGGCCGCAAGGCGTCGCTGCTGCTGTCGATCGCGATGATGATGGCCGGCACGCTGCTGATCGCGCTGATGCCGACCTATGCATCGATCGGCATTCTCGCGCCGCTCGGGATCATGCTGTCGCGGCTGATGCAGGGCTTTTCCGCCGGCGGCGAATTCGCGAGTTCGACCGCGTTTCTCGTCGAGCACGCGCCGCAGCGGCGCGGCTTCATGTCGAGCTGGCAGTTCGCGAGCCAGGGCCTCGCGACGTTGCTCGCGTCGGGCTTCGGCGCGCTGCTGACGGCCACGCTGACCTCCGCGCAACTCGAAAGCTGGGGCTGGCGCGTGCCGTTCCTGTTCGGCCTCGCGATCGGCCCGGTCGGGCTGTACATCCGCCGCTACGTCGACGAAGGCGTCGAGTTCAAGACGCAGGCGCGCTCCGAAGCGCCGGTGCGCGAACTGTTCGCGGACCAGAAGCTGCGGCTGCTGCTGTCGGTCGGCGCGCTGGTGATCTCGACCGCGATCAACTACATGATCCTGTACATGCCGACCTACGCGATCAAGCAGCTCGGACTGCCTGCGTCGACCGGCTTCGCGGCGACGCTCGCGACGGGCTTCGTGCTGACGCTCGTCACGCCGGTCGTCGGCCATCTGTCCGACCGCACCGGGCGGATCCGCATGATGGCGGTCGCGGCCGTGCTGATGCTCGTCACCGTATGGCCGACGTTCGCGTGGCTCACGCGCCACGCGTCGTTCGCGACGATGCTCGCCGCACTCGTCTGGATCGGCGCGCTGAAGGCGATGTACTGCGGCGCGCTGCCGGCGCTGATGGCCGAACTGTTCCCGGCGCAGACGCGTGCCACCGGCCTCGCGGTCAGCTACAACACCGGCGTCACGCTGTTCGGCGGCTTCGCGCCGTTCGTCATCACCTGGCTGATCAGCACGACCGGCAACCGGCTGTCGCCGGCGCTCTATCTGATGGGATGCGCGCTGCTGAGCCTCGCCGCGCTGTTCGTCGCGCGCACCCGGCTGAAGATGCGCTGACGCGGAAAACGACGGCGCAGCGGTGCGCCGCCGACGCGGCCCGCCGCGGCATCGCTGCCGCGCGGGCCGCGCGCCGTTTACGGCGCCGGGTTCGGCTGCCGTTCGTGCAATGCGTCAATCTCGGCGAGGATCTCGTCGGACAGCGTCACGTCGATGCTGCCGATGTTTTCCTTCAACTGCTCGAGCGACGTCGCGCCGACCAGGTTGCTGCGCACGAACGGACGGCTGTTGACGAACGCGAGCGCCAGTTGCGCGGGCGACAACCCGTGACGCTGCGCGAGCGCGACGTAACGCGACGTCGCCTCGACGGCCTGCGGCTTGCTGTAGCGCTGGAAACGCTCGAACAGCGTGATGCGCGCGCCGGCCGGACGCGCGCCGTTCTCGTACTTGCCGGACAACCAGCCGAACGCGAGCGGCGAATACGCGAGCAGGCCGACGCCGTCGCGATGCGTGAATTCCGACAGCCCGTTCTCGAACGTGCGGTTCAGCAGGCTGTACGGATTCTGGATGCTCGCGATGCGCGGCAACCCGAGCCGCTCGGCCGCGCGCAGGAACTGCGCGACACCCCACGGCGTTTCGTTCGACACGCCGATCGCGCGCACCTTGCCGGCCTTCACGAATTCCGCGAGCACGCCGAGCGTTTCCTCGATCGGCACCGTGTACGCGTCGTCGACCCACGGATACGCGGGACGGCCGAACGTGGTCGTGCTGCGATCGGGCCAATGCAGCTGGTAGAGATCGACGTAGTCGGTCTGCAGGCGCTTGAGGCTGCCGTCGAGCGCTTCGGTCAGGTTCTTGCGGTCGAACTGGTTGCCCTCGCCGCGAATATGGCGCGGATTGTGCGGCTGCCGCGCCGGCCCGGCGATCTTCGTCGCGAGCACGATACGGTCGCGCTGCGCGCGATGCTGCGCGATCCAGGTGCCGATGTATTGCTCGGTGCGGCCCTGCGTGTCGGGCTTCGGCGGCACCGGATACATCTCCGCGGCGTCGATCAGCGTCACGCCCTGCCCGAGCGCGTAGTCGATCTGCTCGTGCGCGTCGCACTCCGAATTCTGCTCGCCCCACGTCATCGTGCCGAGACCGATCAGGCTGACCTCGAGGCCCGAATCGCCGAGTGTGCGGTATTCCATGCTGTTCCTGTCGCGTCGGTGGAAAGCAGGAACGCTATCACATTGAAGCGCGTGCTTCAGATGGGCCCCGCACACGCTTACAAGCGGCCTTCGGTGCTGCCCCATGCGCCTCGCGCGCCCGCCTGGACGGCCGCGTCGCCGCCTTCCGTCACTGCGGCCGCTGGATGAAGCAGGTCGCCGATGCATGCGCGACGATCTTGTCGTCCGGCGTCTTCAGCGTGCCCTCCGCGACGCCCAGCGAACGCGACAGGTGAATCACGCGCCCTTCCGCGATCAGGTCGACGTCGCGCGGCACGGGCCGCAGCATCTTCACATGCAGATCGACGGTGCCGTAACCGACGCCCGCATCGAGCATCGAATGCACCGCGCACCCGGTGACCGAATCGAGCACCGTCGCGGCGAACCCGCCGTGCACGCCGCCCAGCGGGTTCAGGTGCCGGCCGTCCGCCCGCGCCGAAAACTTCACGTAACCGAGCTCGACGTCGAGCGGACGCATCGGAATCGTCTCCGAAATCGACGCAAGGGGCGCGTCGCCCGACACGGCGGCACGCAGCAGATCGAGGCCAGACAGGGAAAGCGGATTCATCGGGTTGTCTCCGGGTTGAAAGCGCGTCGCCGCGCGAGTAAGTTCTAAATTGGAACTCAATATTGTCAACGATGCCGGCGGTTGTCAACGCGACTGCGCCCGTTGCCGCCGAACGCGGGTTCTATAATCGAACCCGCTATTTCGCTGAACCGCCGCAAGACCGCCGCATGAGGCAAGAGACTCGACGATGAAATGGGATGACATCGGCACGCTGAACTGTTCGGTCGCGCGCACGCTCGCCGTGCTCGGCGACCGCTGGACCATGCTGATCCTCCGCAACGCATTCCTCGGCTGCCGCCGCTTCGACGCGTTTCAGGCGCAACTCGGCCTGACGCGCCACGTGCTGGCCGAACGGCTCGCGCGGCTCGTCGACGAAGGCGTGCTCGTCAAGCGCGCGTATCAGGAACGCCCGCCGCGCTTCGAATACCGGCTGACGGACAAGGGCCTCGACCTCTACCCGGCCCTGCTCGCGCTGATGGCGTGGGGCGATCGCTGGAAGGACGACGGCCAGGGGCCGCCGGTGCAACTGCGTCACCGGACCTGCGGCCAGCTGATGCACGCGGTGACCGTATGCTCGGCCTGCGGCGAACCGCTCGACGCGCGTGACGTGCAACCCGAGCCCGGGCCCGGATGGATCGCGTCCGACGGGGCTGAGGCGCCTGCAGCCGAGGATTGACGATCCGCTGCGTGCGCGGATGCCTGTCTAATTGATGCGTCCGCCGGACATACACTTGGGCCACAGGCCGCAAGGCGTCCGGGCCCGACCGAGCGGGCGCGCGTTGCTCGCACGCGAGTGAGCGGCAACGGCAAGCGCAATCGCACGCCATCGCCAGCCCTGTTCCGTATCCGTTAATTGATCGCCCCGCGCGCACGCACGGACTGCACAACGCAACTTCGCATCACCCTCTCCACCCCTGCCGATCATCGCGCGGACCATCGCTTCGCATCCGCACGTGACCGGGCCGCCACGCGTGCGTTACACTCTCGGCCCGCTGTCTCGAAATTATTCGCTGTCCAAGATGTTGTCGCGCAATCGCCTCGCTGCCGCCTGTCTCGCCGCTTCCCTGCTCGCCACACCCTTCGCCGCCTTCGGCAAGACACAAAGCGAATCGCTGCTCCAGCAAGCGATCGATCTCGTGTCGCGATGGCTGCCGGCCCCCACTCACGAAGCCCCCGCGACCCAGGTCGTCGAATCGGCCTTCTCGCCCGACGGCGGCGCCGAGGCGCTCGTGCTGAAAGCGATCGGGGCGGCGCGCAGCTCGATCCGGGTCGCCGCCTACTCGTTCACGTCGCCGCCCGTCACGCGCGCGCTGCTTGCCGCCAAGCGCCGCGGCGTCAACGTCGCGGTGGTGGTCGACGACAAGGGCAATCGCGCGAAGAGCAGCAAGCAGGCACTGAACCTGCTCGTCAACGCGGGCATCCCGACGCGCACGATCGACGCCTATGCGATCCATCACGACAAGTACCTCGTGATCGACGCCGAGCACGTCGAAACGGGGTCGTTCAACTACAGCGCGTCGGCGGCCAGCCGCAATTCCGAGAACGTCGTCGTGGTCTGGAACAATCCGCAACTCGCATCGCGCTACCTCACGCACTGGCAAAGCCGCTTCGACCAGGGCACGCCGTACCGCTCCAGCTACTGACGCACGACACGCGCGTTCGCCCGACGCTCGACCGCTCGCATGCACGCTACCGTATTGCGGATGATCGGCGAGCGCGGCGCGATGTTCAATTCGGCCCAATGGCCAGCCTGCCGCCTCGCGAAACGCCCGTCACGCGCGACACCGCCGCGTTCGAAGGATGTCAGGCACCCCGCCTGGTCGCGATGCCGACGTGCGCGCCCGGCACACAGCGATTCGCGTGCCCGTCCGCACTGCTTGCCGAATTCGCCGCGAGACCATGGTCGCCCATCGGCAGCGCACTGCGCACGCAATCGGTACTGAACGTCAGCGTGTTCTGCACCAACGGGTAAAGGAGATACAGTGCAAACGCGAGATAGCCCGCGTACAGAATTCGAACCATGGTGTGCGATGGGAGATGACGAACGATTGGACTCGTCCTGTTTACGGCAGCGCGACGCGCAAGCTTGAGGTATCGCCGGTCCGATCGCGCATCGCGACGCAACACGGGCCGATGACACCCGCTTCTTGCCGCATCTTCCCTGCGCCTCACGAACCCGATCGCCACCGCCACGGTTTGCAGCGTGGCGATGCATCGCGGAATGCGCGATACTGTTCGACGGACGACCCATGACCGGCCCGACGGCCGGGACAAGAGACAAGGCCCATGCAAATCGCACCGAAACCGGCCGACGAGGCGACCCGGCTCGATACGCTTCATTCGCTCTCGATCCTCGATACCCCGCCCGAAGAGCGCTTCGATCGTCTGACGCGCCTCGCGCGACGACTGTTCGATGTCCCGATCGCCCTCGTCAGTCTCGTCGACGAGAATCGCCAGTGGTTCAAGAGTCGCGCGGGCCTCGACGCCACGCAGACGCCGCGCGACGTGTCGTTCTGCGCGCACGCGCTGCTCGCGGGCGATACGATGGTGATCCAGGATGCACTGAACGACGATCGCTTCCACGACAACCCGCTCGTCACCGGCGCGCCCGGCATCCGCTTCTACGCCGGCCGGCCGCTCACCGCACCGAACGGCGCGCCCATCGGCACGCTGTGCCTGATCGATACGCGGCCCCGCTCGCTCGAACCCGACGAACTCGCCCTCCTCGGCGATCTCGCCCACATGACCGAGCGCGAGATCGCCGCGCTGCATTTCGCGACGACCGACGAGCTCACGCAGCTCACGAACCGGCGCGGCTTCGAGATTCTCGCCCGCCACGTGCTGCGCCTGTGCGATCGCGTCGGCCGTCACGCCGTGCTGCTGTTCTTCGACCTGAATGGTTTCAAGGCGATCAACGACCGCTTCGGCCACGCCGAAGGCGATCGCGCGCTCAAGGCGTTCGCCGACACGTTGACGGGCGCGCTGCGCGACAGCGACGTCATCGCCCGGCTCGGCGGCGACGAGTTCGTCGTGCTGTTGAGCGCCACCGATCCGGCTGATGTCACCGAGCCCGTCGAACGCGTGACGCAAGCGCTCGCGCAGCGCAACGCAGCCGACGCACGCGGCTACGCGATCCGCTTCAGCGTCGGGCACGTTGCGTACGATCCCGCACGCCATCTCACCGTCGCGGACCTGCTCGCATCAGCCGATCGCCGGATGTACGAGCACAAGCAGCGCGACAAGGCGGCCGGCGCGTAACCGCGGACGAGTCGGCAGGCGCGACGGGATCAAACCGCCGCGCGGCCGCTTCTCCGCGGTCGTGCCAAGACGTCGGTTCAACTGCCGCAGGGCGGCGCGCTGGCCATCGCGTCCGCGATCTGCTCGGGTGTCAGATCGCGCTGATGCGTCGCCAGCGACCAGCGATGCCCGAACGGATCCTCGACCTGCCCGTAACGATCGCCCCAGAACATGTCGGCGGCCGGCATCGTCACGGTCGCGCCGGCCGCGACCGCCTTCGCGATCGCCGCATCGGTGTCCGGCACGTACAGATGCAGGCAGACCGGCGTGCCTTTCAGCGCCTTCGGCCCCAGCGCGCCGTGCTCGGGCATTTCATCCACCAGCATCAGCGTCGAATCGCCAATCGCGAGGCACGCATGCGCGAGCCGGCCGTCTGGCATCGCGAGGCGAAACTGTTCGGTCGCATTGAATGCTCGCTTGTAGAAATCGATCGCTGCGGTGGCGCCCGCACAGATCAGATGCGGGGTCAGCGTGCGCATCCCTTCCGGGATCGGCTTGACGGATGTGGGCATGGTGTCGCTCCTTCAGTCGGTTGTCGTATCGAAAATCGGGACGGACGCGCGATGCGCACGCCTCCGATGCTACGACGGACGACGCCGACGGAAATCGACACGGCGCCCAGGATTTTTTTGCTTGCTTGACGGACGGGAGCACAGGACGCCGCGTCAGGCGTCATCGGCCCGTTCGATCGGCCGGCTCGCCCGGCTGGCCGAATCGACGGCGGCACACCTCCAGCAACTCGGCCACCGCATCGAGCGGAAGATCGGCAAACCCGGCGATCGGCAGCATCACGCCCGCCCGGCACCTTCACGCGCGACGAATGCGCGGAGAATTGGTAGCCGATGTAATGATTACCGGCGACGCTGACGACCCGGAATGCCGTGACGTCGCGCCACGGCGCCGACGCCGGTCAGTTGCATACCTTGACGGTACCGTTGGTCGTGCATTGACCCATGGCCCAATGGCTCTGCCCCGTCAGATGAGGCGCGACGCCGATGCCGCGAATCGGTGCAGCCGGCGGAGACGATGCAGGAACGGTCGCCGACGCGGTCTCGGGCGACGGTTGCACGGGCGCCGGCCCGGATGCGGTCTGGCAGGCGGCAAGCGCCAGACACAGCGCGACTGCCAGCGGGACGATGGCGGATCTGGAAAGGGTCATGAGCGCGCTCGCATGATGCGTTCTGGATACCGGCCCGCAGTCAGATCTGCGGCAGATCGCGCAACGTGCGCGACTCGCTCGTGGCATCGATGTCGAGTTCGATGCCTTCCGATGCATCGCGATACAGCACGCGTTTCAGCCTGGGACCGGTTGCGGTGGCATCCGTTGCCGAGAAGATCGCGCGGACATCGTTACCGGACGCGAGAGCGCGCGCCACGTCGGCCACCGGAGCCTCGCTGGGCGTCGACGCCCACGAGCGATCGGCCGGGTTCACGGCCGCCCAGCGCACGTGCGTCACGCGCGCGCTGAGCGGATCGATTCGGACACCATTCACCGCAAACGTCGACATCGGCCTCTCCTTTGAATTTTTGCGGCTCGTCGCATGCATCCGGCCGACTGTGAACGGCCCGGATCCCGCCTGCGCAGCCAGCACGGCCTGCGATCATGTGCGCTGCGCCGGCCGACGCGATTTTCGATGATACATTGGGACGCTTTGCAACCGTCAACAGACAATCGTGTACGGGAGAAACACATGAACGACGCCTGGGGAACCTTCCCTGCCAGAATGGGCGACCATCAGGCTTTCATCAGCTTCAACCACGGCTTCGCGGAAATCGCCGAAGGCGATCCGCGCACGTCGCTGCTCAGCGTGCGCGTCCCCTTTGCGCATCCGTCGCCCGAAGGTTTGCCGACCGGCGACGAATTCGCCGATCTCGCGCAGATCGAGGATCTGCTCGACGCCGCGATCACCGCGAAAGGCGGCGTGCAGGTCGGCCGCATCACCGTCGACGGCAACCGGGATTTTCTATTCTACGTACCGTTCGACGAAGAGGCCGCCGCGGAGATCGTCGACTCGCTGGCCGACCAGACGGCCTATGCGCTTCAGTACGCGCATCAGGACGATCCCGACAAGACGACCTACTGGCAGACGCTCTACCCGACCGACGACGACTGGCAGATCATGCGCGACATGCGCACGCTGGATGCGCTGCGGCAGCAAGGCGACGTGCCCGACGTGAGCCGGCGCGTGATGCACTGGGCGTATTTCCCCGACCCGAGCGACGCGCATCAGTTCGCGGACTGGGCCGAAGCGAAAGGCTATCCGGTCGAATCGGTCGCGCCGACCGAAGACGGCAAGTCGGCGGTACGGTTTTCGCACGAAGGCACGATGACGCTCGCCGACATCACGCGCCACACGATCGCGCTCAATCGCGAGGTGCGCGCACTCGGCGGGGACTACGACGGATGGGAAACCAGCGTCGAACAGGCGGGCTGAGCGGAGCGCCATGCCCGCGGCGCGTGATGTGACGTCACACGCCATCTGACGCAAAAAACATCCCGGCAGCGTGGTTGCGCGCCGCCGGGATCAAGGCATCGCCGGCAAAAACCGGCGATGGGCCTGAGGGTTCGCTCAGGCACGAGGAAAGCGATGCGTACGGATCAGGCGAACGGATGTCGGGGTGCGAACGAGTGCCGTTGCGCCGCCCGCCGGACGCCTGTCCGGTTCCGCCGACGCAACCTTCCGGCGTCGGGGGGCAAAAAGCCCCCGCTCCTGCGCGAGCGAGCGGGGAAATGGTTGACCGGGCCGGGGAAGAACGGTCAACCGGTCAAATTGTGATCGCGGGCCGTGCGACGGTCTGTGCGGCAACTCACCCTTTAGTAACAATGTGATGGCGACCGGCATGCGCGCGTACCGGCGAATATCGTCACGATTCAAGCGCCGCGCGCGGCTTGCCGGCTTCGCCGACGAGGAACCGGCCGACAGCTTCTTCGCAGCTGCCGCTGTCGTACCGCATCGGAGTACAACCTGTCAGGCCGGCAACAGTCGTCATTGCGCCGGCGTCGACAGCGTTCGTTTTTTCATTTCGGTGTTTTATTTTGTTTTAATTCAAGTGGAATTTTCAGCCCGGGGCGCAGTTTCCGGTAAGTCTCGGGTATTGTCAAAGCAGGATTATTCTATTTTTTTATGCGCGATGATTTTCGCCTCACTTTTTTCGTGCGGAATTTCGCGCCTACAATGATCTGCGTCACGAAAACGCGATTTCTTCGCTACAGCGAACCAGTGGAAAACCAGTCGGCAACCATATCGATCCAGTCGAGATTGCTGACGATTTCAATGGCGGCGTCGCCGACCATTGCGGCTGTCGACACATCTGCGGTCACCACGCCGGTTGCCACCGCGCTCGCCTTCGCCATTCCGGTCGATGCGACGGGCCCGGGATCGGCAAGCCGCTCCAGCCACTCGACGATATTGGCGCGTGCGTCTTCCTCATCCGTGAAATCATTTCGCGCCAGGAACCGATCGAACACGATCCACCCGAGCGTCTTGTTTCGCTCCTCGGATTCGAGTTGCCGGTCGACGACGGCGACACGGCCGGACTCCGTGATGTCGAGCGTTGCGGTGAAACGGTAATCGAGATATTCGATCTCGAGTTTCGACGACATGGCTTCTCCGCTCAATCTGCCCTCTCGATTTCGATGATGCCCGGCGCGTCACGTGCTTTGCGACACAATGTGAAGCTTGCGTGAATTTCGCGCAGCGCATCATTTTCGCTGGCAGTATCGCGATATTCTCGCGACCTGTCGATATGGACCATCCACGTATGGCCGCCCAGATGCTTTTTTGCCGTGCCGGTTGAGTCGTCAAGCGCTCCGTTTTCCTGTTTCCGGTATCGACCTGCTCCGCAGCCGCAATCGCGCTGCTAAACTCGGATCACAAAGACCGCTTGCGCCACCAGAGGAAATAATGACGCTCGCTCACGCACGACAAAGCGGCGTAGATGTCTGGATCGTCCAGCTTCCCGGGCACGCGCCCTATGCCTATACGCACCTCAAGCGGGTATTCGCGTCCGACGACTCGCGGCATCGGGTCGTGACGATCGACCTGAAGAAGCTGCTGGCCTGCGCCGACCGCGACACCACGGACTATGTGCTGCCATCGGTTCAGTACTGGGCGCCCGGAAAAGCCGCAGGCATTCGCGAATTTCTCGATCCGGACCGGGACCGGATTCCGGACATGCCATTCATCACGTTTCGCGAGACGAGAACACGAACGTTGCTCGGCCTTCCCGGCCTGTCGAAAGTCGGCGTCGCATCGTTCCGTAACGGCCAGCATCGTGCGCGCTATCTCGCGTATGCCGGTGCGACCACCTTGCCCGTCGAAATCCACGAGACCGAAGCCGATTTGCTTGTGCGGTATTGCGGCGAATGACGCCAGGCTGTCGCCCGATGTGAATGCATCGTGGCCAAGCGCGCTTGCACTCGCGCGCGGCCGCTCGCGTCGACGCCGACAAGCCTCACGCCTGGATCGCGTAAATCCGGTCGGTGACTTCCGTCTGGCCGATGCGACTCGTTTCGACATCGATCCATTGCCAGCCGTTGTGCTCGTAGAATCCGATCGCACGCACGTTGCCGTCCAGCACCTGCAGATGGACCTTGTCCACGCCGATCGACCGGGCCCACGCGCGAACGGCTTCGATCATGCGCTTGCCCGTGCCGCCGCCGTGATGCGCAGGATGGACGTGCAGGCAATCGAGCAACACGCCACGCGCCGGATCGACGGGGCGCTCGGCACTGACGAAGCCGACGGGCTCGCCGTTCGCCTCGGCAATCAGCACGAGGCCCCACTCGTTCTCGTTGCGGTCGAGATACTTGCGCCATCGGACCGCGTGCTCCGTCGGTACCTCGTCGGACAGATAGCCGGCCGGAAGGATGTGGCTATAGGCGGTTTGCCAGCTCAGCGTATGCAGGCGAGCGATGTGATTCGCGTCGTGCGGCGTCGCGGCGCGCAGTGTGGTCCGTGTGTCCGGCATCGGTAGCAACTCCTTCTGCTGTTCGCCTGATCGGCATGTATCGTCGCAAAATATACCGTGCTTTGTGAAATGCCTTTCGCCGGGTTCGTTGTCGGAGCGCCGGCACTGCGGGCAAAAAAAATCCCGACACCGTCATCGGTCATCGGGATCGAACGGCCCTGCAAAGCATGAGGGCACGAGGAAGGTCACACATTACACGCATGTAAGACTGTTGCGCTTTGTCGGTTTGCGCCAAGCCCCTGTCCTATTCCGCCAATCAGCTGGTTATGAGCGGCCGTAAACGAAAAAAGCCTGCTCGCGTGTGGCGCGAGCAGGCAAGAAAACGGATCAGCATTCGAGGCACGAGGGCTGTCCAGGAAAGATAACGGCACGGCGCGCGGGAACCTTAGAGGGGAAAGCTAGCGTCGCAGGCAAAGTGGCGTGAACGTTGTTGGCGCAACGACACGGGAACACGATACGAAGCAGGCCCGGGGCGTCGCCCTCTCCGTCATCCACGTCGGCGATGCCGGACAAGCGGTGCCGTCAGTCGATACCCCGTTGCGCGTTGCGCAACGATTGCACGATCGCGCGCCGGATTTCGATACCTGCCCGCGTCGCCTCGTCCGAGGTCTCATATTCGGTATCGAAGTCATATCGCCGGGGCGATTCGATTCCGTCTTTGCGGACCCGCACGTTCGCCATCCACGTGCTGCCGGGTGCCGGCTGCACGGACTCGACGATGATTTCGTAACCGTCGAATACATCGCGATGGCATTCGATTCTTTTGTGCATACGGTGCCCCTCACATGCGCCTGATGTTGCTGCCGCGCAAGCGCGCTTTACGCAATCGTTCTTTTGGAGAACGAGGCCGAAATGGCATCGTGGTCGATTCGTTGAATACGGGATGCTACTTCGTTAAAGACGCCGTGACCAAGACACACATTGGCTGTATCCGAACGCCAGAAAGCAAAAAGCCCGGCTCAACGAACCGGGCTTTTTGCTTGAATTTGTTGGGGTGGCTGATGGGACTCGAACCCACGACGACAGGAATCACAATCCTGGACTCTACCAACTGAGCTACAGCCACCACTGATACTGCTTGCTTCGTTTCGCTGTTTTGTTTCAGCAGCGAAGAACAAGATTATACGAACACTTTTGAATCTTGCAAAGCCTTTTTTTCAAAAATTTCTTCGGCTTCGTTCAGATGCGTGCGCGCCTCGTCGAACACGGCCAGATCGCCGCGCGCCAGCTTCTTGTTGTCGGACAGCACGCGACGCCAGCCACGCGCGCCCGGCATGCCGCGATACAGCCCGAGCGCGTGCCGCACGATCGCACCGAGGTAGGTGCCACGCTTCAGCTCGGCCGCGCAATACGCGATCAGTTGCGCTTCAGCCTCTTCGCGCGTCGGTACCGCTGCGGTGGATCCGTAGAAGCGCGCATCGACTTCCGCCAGCACGTACGGGTTGTGATACGCCTCGCGGCCGAGCATCACGCCGTCGACGTGCTCGAGATGCTGCGCGACTTCATCGAGCGTCGTGATACCACCGTTGATCACGATCTCCAGCGACGGAAAATCGCGCTTCAACCGATACGCATAGTCGTACTTGAGCGGCGGGATCTCGCGATTCTCCTTCGGCGACAGTCCCTTCAGGATCGCGTTGCGCGCATGCACGACGAACGTTTCGCAACCAGCCTCGGCCACCGTGCCGACGAAGTCGCGCACGAACGCGTAGTCCTCGACCGCATCGACCCCGATCCGGTGCTTGACCGTCACCGGCACCGCCACCGCATCGCGCATCGCCTTCACGCAGTCGGCCACGAGTTGCGGCTCGTTCATCAGGCATGCACCGAACGCACCGCGCTGCACGCGCTCGGACGGGCACCCGCAGTTCAGGTTGATTTCGTCGTAGCCCCACTGCTCGCCGAGCTTTGCGGCGCGCGCGAGATCGTCCCGCTCGCTGCCGCCCAGTTGCAGCGCGATCGGCGATTCGCTCGGCGTGAACGCAAGATGCCGCTGGGCATCGCCGAACAGCAGCGCGCCCGTCGTGATCATCTCCGTATACAGCCACGTATTGCGCGTCAGCGTGCGGTGGAACGACCGGCAATGGCGGTCGGTCCAGTCGAGCATCGGCGCGACGGATACACGGCGGGGAGGAAGCGAGGACGGAACGGACATGGAATTCGGGTACAGGCCAGACGGCACGGAAACAACCCGATATTTTACCGCAATACCGGCGATGCCCGCCCGACACGCGCGCTACCCGCCGCCGAGCTCCGCATCGACCGCCCGGCGCGCCTCGTCGAACACGCGCTCGATCACGCGCCGTTCGGTGAGCAGCATCCCGTCGACCTTGACCCGCCGCCAGTCGATCCGCACGGCATCGCCCTGCAGCACGCGATAGTGCGCGTGCTCGCCGTCCCAGACCTGCTCGGTTTTCACCTCGATCTCGAAGCCGCGGTACGGCTCGCTGAAATCGCCGAGGTCGCTGCCTCTCGGTTCCATCGCACGCTCCGTGGCGACGCCGCGCCAGGCCGCCCGCGCAGCCGGCGCCGCGCGCTCAATCGTATTCGTCGGACAAAAACGACCGGCCATCGGCCGTCAGGTCGACCCGGTCAGCCGTCGCCTGATAGATCAGTCCGTCATTCAGCAACGCATAGACGACGTCATCGAACGCGGCAGGAACCGGCCGGCTGTCGCCGAACTGGTCGATCCATTTCAGCGCCTCGATGGCTTCGGGGGAAAGGATGGGGGTCATGCGTTGGCCTCCGGCATCGGTGTCGTTTCATCCTAGCACTTCGTCAGGAAGTCGAATACCGAGGCAAACGCGCGGCGCGAACGCCAATGCGGCGCCGGCAGGCACGCTGCCCGCCGACGCCGCACGGGTGCGCGGCACATGCGCTCAGAGGCGTGCGATCGAGACTTCCGTCGACTTCACGAGCGCGACGACTTCGGCGCCGACCTTCAGTTCGAGTTCGTCCACCGAACGGGTGGTGATCACCGACGTGACGATGCCGAACGGCGTCTCGACGTCGACTTCGGAAACCACGGACCCGCGAATGATCTCCTTGACCTTGCCCTTGAACTGGTTACGTACGTTGATTGCAGTGATGCTCATCGGGATGATCGCTCCGAAGAAAAAAGTCTCAGAACGGGCGGCCGGGGCCGCCCGGAATTAAACGGCCCAGCGGATCTGCCCGACCGGTCGAACCTTGTCTGCTTGATGCTCGGCGTCGTGATCGGCCGCGCCGGGGCCGCCGGCGAGCACGCGTTTCAGCACGCGGTCCTCCAGCGCCGCGAATGCGGCCGACGCGCGGGCACGCGGCCGGTCGAGCGGCACCGACTGGTCGAGCGCCACCCGCCCCTGCTCGATCAACAGGATGCGGTCGCCGAGCGCAACGGCCTCCTGCACGTCGTGCGTGACGAGCAGCGCGGTGAACCGATGCTCGCGCCACAGGCGCTCGATCAGCGCATGCATTTCGATGCGGGTAAGCGCGTCCAGCGCGCCGAGCGGCTCGTCGAGCAGCAGCAGTTGCGGCCGGTGCACGAGCGCGCGAGCGAGGGCGACGCGCTGCCGCTGCCCGCCCGACAGTTGCGCGGGCCAGTCGTTCGCGCGCTCCAGCAGCCCGACTTCGTCGAGCACCGCGCGGGCCTGGTCGCGCGCGCCGCGGCCGAGGCCCAGCATCACGTTCTGCAGCACGGTCTTCCACGGCAGCAGGCGCGCATCCTGGTACATGATCCGCGTATCGAGCGCGCCGCCGCCCTCGCCGCGCGTCACCAGCGTGCCGCTGCTCGGTTGCTCGAGTCCCGCGACGAGACGCAGCAGCGTCGATTTCCCGCAGCCGCTGCGGCCGACGATCGCGACGAAGCTGCCGCGCGCGATGCCGAGTTCGACGTCGTCGAGCACCGTGCGGGCGCCGAAGCGCTTGCTGACGCCCGACAGCGTGACCGCGTCGTCGGGTGCAGGGCTGCCGCCCGCGCGCCGCCGCGCAAGCGGCACGACCGATGCGCTGCCGTCACGTTCGAGGATCGCCGCGTCGCGCGCGTCGCCGTCCGCGACGCGGGCCTGCGCCAGTTCGGCCTCGAGGTCTGCGCCGGCGAGCGGGCCGTAGGCGGCCGCCGAAGTCGTCGCATTCATGCTTTTGCTCCTGATTGATAGGCGGGGTGCCAGCGCAGCGTCACGCGCTCGAGCCATTTCGCCAGCACGTCGGCCAGCTTGCCGAGCACCGCGTACAGCAGGATGCCGACCACCACCACGTCGGTTTGCAGGAATTCACGCGCGTTCATCGTCATGTAGCCGATGCCCGACTGCGCGGAAATCGTTTCCGCGACGATCAGCATCACCCACATCAGCCCGAGCGCGAAGCGCACGCCGACGAGGATCGACGGCAACGCGCCCGGCAGGATCACGTCGCGGTACAGCGCGAAGCCGCGCACGCCGTAGCTCTTCGCCATCTCGATCAGGTTCGCGTCGACCGAGCGGATCCCGTGATACGTATTGATGTAGACGGGGAAGAACACGCCGAGCGCGACGAGGAACAGCTTCGCCTTCTCGTCGATGCCGAACCACAGGATCACGAGCGGGATCATTGCGAGCGCCGGGATGTTGCGGATCATCTGGATCGTCGAGTCGAGCGCGACCTCGGCAGCCTTCGACAGCCCGGTCGCGAGCCCCAGCGCCAGGCCGACGCCACCGCCGATCGCGAAGCCGAACAGCGCACGCCACGTGCTCACTTTCACGTTTGCCCACATTTCGCCCGACGTCACGAGCGACCAGGCCGCGCGCACGACCGCCACCGGCTCGGGCAACACGCGGGTCGACAGCCAGCCGGTGCGCGCACCGACCTCCCACACCACCAGCAACACGAGCGGCACGAGCCACGGCGCGACGCCGCGCCATGCGCGGGCGGCCACGGCTACGCCGGTCGTCGACGGTTTCGTTGTCATCGCAGGCCTCCGTCGCTCAGCTCTGGCTCGTCTTCGGCAGATAGTTGTTGCCGACGATCTCGCCGAACGGCCCCGACAGCGGACCGGCCGCCTTCTCGACGCCCTTGCCCTTGATCAGCGGGAACACGAGTTCCGCGAAGCGATACGACTCCTCGAGGTGCGGATAGCCGGACAGGATGAACGTTTCGATGCCGAGATCCGCGTATTCGCGCATGCGTTCCGCGACCTGCTCGGGATTGCCGACGAGCGCCGTGCCGGCGCCGCCGCGCACGAGCCCCACGCCGGCCCACAGGTTCGGATAGACCTCGAGCGCCTCGCGGCCGCCGCGCTTGCCGCCGTGCAGCGCGGCCATCCGGCGCTGGCCTTCCGAATCCATGTTCGCGAACGCCTTCTGCGCACGCGCGATCGTGTCGTCGTCGAGCCGGCTGATCAGCCGCTCGGCGTCACGCCATGCCTCGTCCTCGGTCTCACGCACGATCACGTGCAGGCGGATGCCGAACTTGATCTTGCGGCCGCGCGCGTCGGCACGAGCGCGAATGTCGGCGATCTTCTTCGCGACGGCCTCGGGCGGCTCGCCCCAGGTCAGGTAGGTATCGATGTGATCGGCGGCGATCGCGTGGGCGGCCGGCGACGAACCGCCGAACCACAGCGGCGGATGCGGATGCTGCACGGGCGGATAAAGCGCCTTGCCGCCCTTCGACTGCAGGTGCTTGCCGATGTAGTCGAACCCGTCGTTGTCGTGCGATGCGGCGAGCAGCCCGCGCCAGATGTTCAGGAAATCGTCGGTGATCTCGTAGCGCGTGTCGTGATCGGCAAAGAGGCCGTCGCCTTCGAGCTCGGCTGCATCGCCGCCCGTGACGACGTTGATCAGCAGGCGGCCGCCCGACAGGCGGTCGAACGTCGCGGCCATCCGCGCGGCCAGCCCCGGCGAAGCGATGCCGGGGCGCACCGCGACCAGGAACTTCAGGCGCTGCGTCGCCGGAATCAGGCTCGATGCGACGACCCACGCATCCTCGCAGGAACGGCCGGTCGGCAGCAGCACGCCGTCGTAGCCTAGCGTGTCCGCCGCCACGGCGACCTGCTTGAAATAATCGTAGTCCGCGGCGCGCGCGCCTTCGGCCGTGCCGAGATAGCGGCTGTCGCCATGCGTGGGAATAAACCAGAACACATTCATCTGCTGCTCCTGCTTGACTGTCACTGCCGAAATTTGAAAAAAACGTCGCCCTGCTCGCGTCGCGGAGGAGCGACGCATGCATGGTGTGCATTCGAATCGGGATGGCTCGCCGGTCAGGCCGTGCAGCGGGCGAGGACGCGATCGCACGGCTGTTTCTGAGGAATCAGTCTAGGGATCGGTACAGGGCTTTGGAACGATTTTTTTGAGCTTAGGTTTTCCGCTTTCGTGATTAGCACGACGCTGGAGCGAATATCGCCGCGGCCGGGCCCTATAATGGCGCACCTATCCGAATAACTCCGCGCATACGGCTTCGGCCGTGCGCGCCTGCGGTGCACTCATCGATGCAGAAAGTCATCCTGCCCTTCCTGTCCGGCTTCCTGGCCGCACTGTTCTTCCGCGAGGCCACGCTCGCCCTCCTCCACACGGCCGACCTGATCGCCGCAACCGGCTTCTCGACACAGCCGTTCGCGCCGCTCGGCATTCCTGAATTTGTCGCGAATGCGCTGATCAGCGCGTGCTGCGCGATTCCGATGGCGTGGTTGTTGCGCGTGTCGCCGGAACGCGAAGCATCGTGGATCGGCGCGCTCGTGTTCGGCGGTATCGTGCTGACGGCCGCCCGCGTGTTCGCGATCGATCCGCTGCGCGGCATCTGGCCGTCGGGCAACATGATGCCGGTACTCGCGGCCGGCTTCGCGGCGAATGCGGTGTGGGGCTTCGGCGCGCTCGTGTTCATGCGCGCGTTCATGTCGGACGACGCGGGCGACGAGTAACGCCGACGCGGGCGACACACCCTTCGGGGTCGGCCCGGCCGACATCCCTGCAAAAAGGCCGCGTGCATGTGCACGCGGCCTTTTCGTTTCTGCGTCGCGCGTCGATCGGCCGCGCGGTCGGGCTGAGCGGCGTCAGTCCTGCAGCTTGCGCAGCGGATGCGTGTCGGGCGTCCACGGGCTGTCGAACATCGCAAGCACGTCGGCGCGATCGACGTCGGCGGCCGACTTGAAACGCCACACCGGCTGGTGATCCTTGTCGACGATCAGCGCGCGCACGCCTTCGATCACGTCGCCGCGCGCAAACGTCGAGCGCGTGAGATCGAGATCGCGCCGCAGGCAATCGGCCATCGTCGCGCCACGCGCGCGTTCGACGACTTCGAGCGACACGGCCATCGACAGCGGCGACAGTTGCTCGCGCATCGCGTGGGTCGCCTTCTCGACCCACCCGTCGACCGCCGCGCAATCCTGCTCGGCGTCGAGCGATGCGAGGATCGCGTTGATGTCCGGCTGCGCGAAATGCCGATCGATTCCGGCGCGCGCATCGGCGAGCGCCGACGTGTCGGGCGTCGGCACGACCTTGTGCGCGGCGGCCGCCTCGGCCACGCACGCGACGGCCTGCGCACCGCTGTCGATGCGCGCGCCGCGCAGCGTATCGAGCAGTGCCGGCAGCGCGGCATCGGGCAGATAGACGTCGGCAAGTTGTGCGTACAGCGCGCCGGCCGCGTCGAGCGTCGCGCCGGTCACCGCGAGATAGCGGCCGATCGCGCCGGGCGTGCGCGCGAGAAACCAGCTCATCCCGACGTCCGGGAACAGGCCGATGCGTGTTTCGGGCATCGCCATCTTCGTCGAGTCGGTCACGACGCGCAGGCCGCCGGTATGCCGCGCCGCCTGCGAAATCCCCATGCCGCCGCCCATCACGACACCGTGCATCAGCGCGATGTACGGCTTCGGATACGTGAAGATCGCATGGTTCAGCGTGTATTCCTCGATGAAGAACGTATCGACCGCATCGCGGTCGCCGCGCTGCCACGCGTCGTGGAAGAAGCGCACGTCGCCGCCCGCGCAGAACGCGCGCGGATGCGGGCTGTGCACGACGACGGCGACGACGGCGGGGTCGTCGCGCCACGCGTCGAGCGCCTGCTGCATCAGCCGGATCATGCCGACCGACAGCGCGTTCAGCGCCTTCGGCCGGTTCAGTTCGAGAAAGCCGATGCGGTTCGCGACATACGCGCGCACGTCGGGCTGGGGGGATTCGGCGGAAACGGCGGCGGAAGTGGAATCGGTCATGAAAGTCGTCCGGCAAACGGCAGTCGCACGCTCAGTGCGCCTGCATCTTCGAGAACAGGTTCAGCACCACGACGCCGGCGATGATCAGCCCGAGGCCGATCACCGCCGGCACGTCCGGCACCTGGCGATAGAGCAGCATCGCGACGAGCGTGATCAGCACGATGCCAGCGCCCGACCAGACTGCATAGATGATGCCGACCGGCATCGTGCGCAACGTGAGCGACAGGCAGTAGAACGCGACGCCGTAACCGGCGACGACGAGCACCGACGGCCAGAAGCGCGTGAAGCCGTCCGCCGCGCGCAGCGCGGACGTGCCGATCACTTCCGCGACGATCGCGATCGCGAGCCATGCGTAACCGGGCAGTTGCATCGCTCAGCTCCTTGCGAGGGCCAGTACCGCGTAGTCGTGACCGAGCTCCGCGCACAGCGCCTCGACGACGAACTCGTGGTCCGCGCGCTGCGGCAGCCCGGACGCGGTGATCGAGCCGATCACGCCGGCGCCGGCGACGGTCAGCGGAAACGAACCGCCGTGCGACGCATACTCGGCGACCGGCAGCCCGTGCTTGTCCGCGAGCGTCGCGCCGGCCTGCTGCATGCGCAGGCCGATCGCGTACGAACTGCGACGGAAATGCGCGACGACGTTGCGCTTGCGGCGCACCCAGTCGGCGTTGTCGGGGGTCGCACCGGCGAGCGCCGCATAGAACAGCGGCTGGCCGAACGTGGCGATGTCGATCGCGATCGCATGGCCGCGCGACGTCGCGAGCGCATGCATCCGGTTGCCGAGCGCCCACGCGCGGGCCGGGTCGAAATGGGGAAACACGAGCGCCTGTTCCTGCGCGCCGATCGATTGCAGATCGTGAGCGATGTCCATGAATCCGTCGATGCAGTAATGAGAGTCGCAACGGCGCCGATGCGATCGCGCAGGGCCGCTGCCGGAATGACGACACAAACCGCTCGATTCTAGCGCACGTGCCCCCACGTACCGGCCCCACAAGCGCCCGCCACGGGATTGTCAGAAAACACTTGCGCACCTCCGGGCAACCCCATATAATTCATTTCTTCGACGGACGCGGGGTGGAGCAGTCTGGCAGCTCGTCGGGCTCATAACCCGAAGGTCGTAGGTTCAAATCCTACCCCCGCAACCAACCGTCCAGAATTTCGCAAAAAGCCCGGCCTCGCGCCGGGCTTTTTGTTTTCGTGCGTCCGGGCGCGCCGCTCGCGCACTCGCCATTTCGCACGACGTGCCGCTCCACGCGCAGGCGTTCGAGAATGCCGCGGCCCGGTGATACACTCGCATCACCTCGTCCCTTCCACTCGACATGAAATTCTGCTCCGTCTGCGGTCACGAAGTCCTCGCGCGCATTCCTCCGGGCGACAACCGCGAGCGCTTCGTCTGCGATCACTGCGGCACGATCCATTATCAGAATCCGCGCAACGTCGTCGGCACGGTGCCGGTCTGGGGCGACCAGATCCTGCTGTGCCGCCGCGCGATCGAACCGCGCTACGGATTCTGGACGCTGCCGGCGGGCTTCATGGAAATGGGCGAAACGACGGCGGAAGCCGCCGCGCGCGAAACGCTCGAGGAAGCCGGCGCGCGCGTCGAGGTGCAGAACCTGTTCACGCTGCTCAACGTGCCGCACGTGCACCAGGTCCACCTGTTCTACCTCGCACGGCTCACCGACCCGGCCTTCGAAGCCGGCGAGGAAAGCCTCGAAGTGAAACTGTTCGACGAAGCCGACATCCCGTGGGACGAGATCGCGTTCCCGACCGTCAGCCAGACGCTACGCTTCTTCTTCGCCGATCGCGCCGCCGGCGACTACGGCGTGCACACCGGCGATATCTTCCGCTCGCTGCGCAACGGCTGAGCCCCGCTCCCATGGTTCCCTGGCTCGGCCCGGACGATCCGTTTCCGTCCATCGAACGCGCGCTCGGTCCCGCGACCGGCGCGCCCGGGCTGCTCGCCGCGAGCGCCGACCTGCTGCCGTCGCGGCTCATCGACGCCTACCTGCGCGGCATCTTCCCGTGGTACTCGGACGGCCAGCCGGTGCTGTGGTGGAGCCCCGACCCGCGCATGATCCTCGTGCCGGCCGAATTCAAGGTATCGCCGTCGCTGCGCAAGACGCTGAAGCGCGTGCTGCGCGAGCCGGGCTGGGAAGTGCGCGTCGATCACGACTTTCCCGGCGTGATGCGCGCCTGCGCGCAAGCGCCGCGCCGCGGGCAGCGCGGCACCTGGATCACCGCCGAGATCATCGACGCCTATACGTCGCTCTACCGCTCCGGCAACGCGCACAGCATCGAGACGTGGCACGACGGGCGCCGCGTCGGCGGCCTGTACGGCGTGTCGTTCGGCCGGATGTTCTTCGGCGAGTCGATGTATGCGGACGTGACCGATGCGTCGAAAATCGCGCTGGCCACGCTCGTCGCGCACCTTCGCGAGCAGGGGCTGGAGATGATAGACTGCCAGCAGAATACGTCGCATCTAGCGTCGCTCGGCGGCCGCGAGATCGCACGCAAGGCCTTTGTCGCTCACGTGCGCAGCGCGGTAGCCGAACCGCCGATTCCGTGGCAGTTCGACAAGCGCGTGCTCGCCGCGCTGACGAGCCCCGCCGAAACGGCGGCGCCCTCCGGGACCGAGCGCTAGCGCGGCACTCCTTCCCTGCATCGAGAGCTGCCCATGACTCACCCGACTGAGCTGCCGCTTTCACCGCTTTCGGCGCTGCAATTCTATGCAACGGCGCCCTATCCGTGCAGCTATCTGGACGGCCGCATCGCGCGCTCGCAAGTCGCGACGCCGAGCCACCTGATCAATTCCGACATCTACACCGAGCTCGTGAAGGCCGGCTTCCGCCGTTCGGGCGTCTTCACGTACCGCCCGTACTGCGACGGCTGCCGCGCATGCGTGCCGGTGCGCGTGCCGGTCGGCGAGTTCGCGCCGACGCGCACGCAGCGCAGGATGTGGAAGCGGCACCGCGCGCTGGTGGCGACGGTCTCGCCGCTGCACTACGACGAAGAGCACTACGCGCTCTACATGCGCTACCAGTCCGCGCGCCACGCGGGCGGCGGCATGGACCGCGACAGCCGCGACCAGTACGAACAGTTCCTGCTGCAAAGCCGGATCAACTCGCGCCTCGTCGAATTCCGCGACCTCGACGCACCGGGCGGCGAACCCGGCAAGCTCCGGATGGTCAGCATGATCGACATCCTCGGCGACGGGCTGTCGTCGGTCTATACGTTCTTCGAGCCCGACGACCGGCACACGAGCTACGGCACCTACAACATCCTGTGGCAGATCGAACAGGCGAAGAGCCTCGGGCTGCCCTACGTGTACCTCGGCTACTGGATCCGCGAGAGCCCGAAGATGGCCTACAAGGCGAACTTCCATCCGCTCGAAGGGCTGATCGACGGCCGCTGGAAGACGCTCGATCCGGAGCGTGTCGACCTGCCGCCCGTCGACGCGGCGCTGGCGCGCGCGCCGTTGCCGGGTGGGCATTCCGGCTCGGGCTGATGCACGCCGCGGCGGCTACGAAGCGAAGCGCGCCCGTGCCGCGCAACTCCCGGTAAAATAGCGGGTTGTCATTCATTCCGGCCGTCCGCCCAATTCCCGTGTTCAGTTCCCTCTACCCGCTGGCCCGCGCATCCCTGTTCAAAATGGATGCGGAAGACGCTCACCACCTTACGCTGCGCGCGCTCGGCGCGGCCGGCCGCACGGGCCTCGCCTGCGCGCTGTCGGCCCGCGTGCCCGACGCGCCGCGCACCGTGATGGGGCTCACGTTCCGCAATCCGGTCGGCCTCGCGGCCGGCCTCGACAAGGATGGCGCAGCCATCGACGGCCTCGCGGCGCTCGGCTTCGGCTTCATCGAGGTCGGCACCGTCACGCCGCGCCCGCAGCCCGGCAATCCGCGCCCGCGGATGTTCCGGCTGCCGCAGGCCGAGGCGCTGATCAACCGGATGGGCTTCAACAACCACGGCGTCGACCAGTTCGTGAAGAACGTCCAGGCCGCCCGCTATCGCGGCATCCTCGGCCTGAACATCGGCAAGAACGCCGACACGCCGATCGAGCGCGCCGCCGAGGATTACCTGTACTGCCTCGAGCGCGTGTACCCGTTCGCGAGCTACGTGACGATCAACATCTCGTCGCCGAACACGAAGAACCTGCGCCAGCTGCAGGGCGCGGGCGAGCTCGACGCGCTGCTCGCCGCGTTGAAGGACAAGCAGCAGCGCCTCGCCGATCTGCACGGCAAGCTCGTGCCGCTCGCGCTGAAGATCGCGCCCGATCTCGACGACGAGCAGGTCAAGGAAATCGGCGACACGCTGCTGCGCCACAAGATCGAAGCGGTCATCGCGACCAATACGACGCTGTCGCGCGCGGCCGTCCAGGGCCTGCCGCATGCGGACGAAGCCGGCGGCCTGTCGGGCCGCCCGGTGTTCGACGCGTCGAACGAAGTGATCCGCAAGCTGCACGCGGAAGTCGGCAACGACGTGCCGATCATCGGCGTCGGCGGCATTTTCTCCGGCGAGGACGCCCGCGCGAAGCTGGCGGCCGGCGCGGCGCTCGTCCAGCTCTATACCGGCTTCATCTATCGCGGTCCGGCACTCGTGTCGGAATGCGTGAAGGCGATCGCCCGCGAACGCACCGCGTAATATAGCCATAAGCAAACTATATTTAGTCATCGATAGCATTTTTGCTATCATCGACGCATGACCAAAACCATTGACCCCGACAGGGCAAGGAACACACGATGAAATTTTCGCTGCTGAAGAAGCTGCTGGTGGCCGGCGTGATCGGCACGTCGTTCGCTGCGGCGACCGCGCACGCGGCCGACCTCCTCGACCAGGTCAAACAACGCGGCACGCTGCGGGTCGGCCTCGAAGGCACGTTCCCGCCGTTCAACTCGAAGAGCCCGCAAGGCGAACTCGTCGGCTTCGACGTCGACATCGCGAAGGCCGTCGCGGCGAAGCTCGGCGTGAAGGCCGAATTCGTGACGACCGAATGGAGCGGCATCATCGCCGGCCTGCAGGCCGGCAAGTTCGACGTGATCGCGAACCAGGTCGGCATCACCGACAAGCGCAAGGAAACGCTCGACTTCTCGCCGGCGTACACGTACTCGTCCGCGCAGCTGATCCAGCGCAAGGACGACACGCGTCAGTTCAAGTCGCTGGAAGACCTGAAGGGCAAGAAGCTCGGCGTCGCGCTCGGCACGAACTACATGGACATGGCGAAATCCGTGCCGGGCATCGACGTGAAGACGTACCCGGGCGCGCCCGAGTACCTGCGCGATCTCGCGGCCGGCCGCCTCGACGCCGCGCTCAACGACCGCCTGATGCTCGCGTACCTGACGAAGAATTCCCAGCTGCCGCTGCGCCCGGGCGCGAACGTCGGCTCGGCGAACCCGTCCGGCATCCCGTTCAAGAAGGGCAACCCGAAGTTCCAGAAGGCGATCGACGACGCGATGGCGCAACTCGAGGCCGACGGCACGTTCACGAAGATCTCGGACAAGTGGTTCGGCATCGACGTGACGAAACCGATCAAGTAAGCACGCCTGCATTTCCCGCCTGACGGCGGGCCGGAAAGGGTGGCATCCGCAACGATGCCGCCCTTTGTTTTATTGGTCCGGTTTATGATTGCGCTTTCGCGCACGCATTCGATTCGTATTCCATGTCGACAACGTCCCTGCTCGTCCAATCGCTGCCGGTGCTCGCCCAGGGTGCCGTACTGACCGTCAAGTTCGCCGTGCTGTCGATGGTGTTCGGCCTGCTTGGCGCGGTCGTGCTCGCGATGATGGGCATCCGGCAAAGCGAGGCGCTCGACGGCTTCGAACGCATCTGGGTCAACGCGCTCGCGTGGCTGGCTCGCGCGTATGTGAGCCTGATGCGCGGCACGCCGCTGCTCGTGCAGATCTTCGTCATCTATTACGGGCTGCCGAGCCTCGGCATCTCGCTCGACCCGACGCCGGCCGGCGTCATCGCACTGTCCGCGAACGTCGCCGCGTACATGTCGGAAAGCATGCGCGGCGCGATCAACGGGATCGCGCGCGGCCAGTGGCTCGCCGCGTACAGCCTCGGGCTGTCGTGGGGGCAGACGCTGCGCTACGTGATCGGCCCGCAGGCGCTGCGCATCGCGGTGCCGAGCCTGTCCAACAGCCTGATCAGCCTGATCAAGGACACGTCGCTCGTGTCCGTGATCACCGTGACCGAACTGCTGCGCAGCGCGCAGGAAGTGATCGCGGCGACCTATCAGCCACTGCCGCTCTATCTCGCCGCCGCGGCCGTGTACTGGATCCTGTGCCAGATCCTCGAATGGGTGCAGCGCTGGTACGAAAAGCGCCTGTCGCTGCCGTCGCGGCACTGAACCACGCAGTCGCGCCGGGCCGCGCTCGCGGGCCCGGCCCCTCCGTCCCGCCTATTCGCCCGAATAGCGCACGCCGAGCACGGCGCGCGCCGCATCGGTCATCGCGATCATCTGCCGCGAATGATCGTGCGTCATGATCGGACTTTCGGTTTCGCCCGCGCGCAGCAGGTCGCAGAAATGCGCGGTTTCGTAGTTCAGCCCGCCGCCTTCGACCGGCGCATCGAGTTCGACGGTGCGCCCGTCCGCGTAGCGGATCGTCGCACGCGCGGGGTTCCACCACTTCTCGTGAATCGTCACGTGACCGCCCGCCGCCGCGATCAGCGCGTCGCCGCGCCCCATCACGTCGAGCCCGCAAAAGAGCTGCGCGATCCCGCCGTTCGCATGCACGCTGTTCAGGCTCGCGAACAGGTCGACACCGGTCGCGCCGACGCGACCGAGCGTTTGCACGTCGCGCGCCGCGCCGAGCCAGTCGACGGCCAGGAACGCCTCGTAGATGCCGATATCGAGCAATGCGCCGCCCGCACGATCGAGGCGATAGACGGAATGATCCTCCGGCACCGACGACGATGCGCAGCCAGCCCGCACGAGCCGGATCTCGCCGATCGGATCGTCGCGCAGATGCGCACGTAGCTGACGGTACAGCGGGAAGAACGGCGGCTTCATCGCCTCCATGAAGAGCAGCCCGGCATCGCGCGCCGCGTGCAGCACCGTGTCGAGTTGCGCGGCGTTCAGCGCCGCGGGTTTCTCGCACAGCACGGCCTTGCCGGCGGCCAATGCGGCCCGCGTGTACTGCGCGTGACTGTCATGGAGCGTCGCGATGTAGACGGCGTCGAGATCGCTCGCGAGGAGCGCGTCGAGGCTCGCGGCAGGCGTGCCGCCGTATGTCTCGCAGAAGGCGGCCGTTGCGTCGGCGCGGCGGGCCCAGGCGCCGGCGAGCGTGGCGCCCGGCACGTGGGCGAGGCTTTGCGCGAAGCGGCGCGCAATGCTGCCTGCACCGACGATGCCGAAGCGCACCGGGCGATGGTCGTTGTCGTTCATCCTGATCTTCCGTGTCGGTCGTATGACGGTAGCCGGCACGCTGCCGGCCGGACGTCATGATAAACGGCCCGGCGGCACCAGGATGAGCAACGACACGCGCCGCGTCAGGCACGCACCGGCACGTCGACCGAGAAATCGCGCGAAATCTCGTCCGCGCTGAAGTCGATCAGCGCGAGCGAGGCCGCTTCGGCTTCGCGCGGGTCGCGCCGCTCGATCGCATCGACGACGCGCGCATGCGCCTTCACCGCGATGTCGTGCGCGCCTTCCTTCTGCACGACGCGCGGATTCACGAGACGCACGGCCCCGCGCACGATCGCCGCCATCTGCTGGAAGAACTGGTTGCCGCTCGCCTGGACGATCCGCGTGTGCAGCAACTCGTCCGCCGTGTCGTAGCCGGGGTCGCCGGGCTGCAGCACCTTGAACGCGTCGAACGCTTCGCGAATGCCGGCGATATCGGCCGCCGTCGCACGCACCGCCGCCTGCGCGGTCGCACGTGGTTCGATCAGCATCCGGAATTCGATGACGTCGCGCATGAACTGCGGATCGGGCTTTGCCCGAAAGCGCCAGCTCACGACGTCTTCGTCGATCATCCGCCAGTCGCGCATCGGCCGCACGCGCGTACCGACTTTCGGACGCACGTCGAGCATGTCGCGCGCAAGCAACATCGACAACGCTTCCCGCATCACCGTGCGGCTCACATCGAACTCTTTCGACAGCACGTCCTGCGGCGGCAAGATGCCGCCATACTTGTCTTCGACGATACCCGAGACAAGCCCATCCATCACTTTGGCGACCAGTGACCGGTCTTTGCCCTGCTCCATGACACCTCCCCGTGCGTCGATTTGCGAACACCTGCTCCGCAGTTCCGCCGGCCCTGGTTACTACTCTGTTCTTATGATCTATAAGTTGATGAGTTCGAGGATATTTCGCTATCTGGTAAACACCTGACAGGGTTATCCCTCTTTTGAACGGGGTAGATTTATACGGCTAAAAAAAAGGCCCGGGAAGCGCGCCGCGCCTGCCGGACCCCGGTTTACACAAGATTTAAACATTCAATCCATGACGGCGCTACCGCGCCATTACGGACTGCTTCTCATTCAGATTCAAGCAGCCGGATAAACGATCGTTTCAACGCCGTTTTCCGTGCCGAGCAAGCACAGATTCGCGCCGCGCTCGGCAAACAGGCCGACCGTCACGACGCCCGGCCATGCGTTCACCTGCGCTTCGAAACCGCGCGGATCGGCAATCTGCAGGCCCTTCACGTCGATGATCTCGTTGCCGTTGTCGGTAATGTACGGTGCGCCGTCCTTCGTCACGCGCAGCACGGGCACGCCGCCGAGCGCGGTCACGCGCCGGCCGATCGCCGTACGCGCCATCGGCACGACCTCGATCGGCAGCGGGAACGCGCCGAGCACCGGCACGCGCTTGCTGCCGTCCGCGATGCAGACGAACGTATCGGCCACCGACGCGACGATCTTCTCGCGCGTGAGCGCGCCGCCGCCGCCCTTAATCATCGCGCCGCCGGCGTCGATCTCGTCGGCGCCGTCGACGTACACCTGCAGCGCGTCGATCTCGTTCAGGTCGAACACCTTGATGCCGTGCGATTTCAGGCGTTCGGTCGTGGCGACCGAGCTCGACACGGCGCCGCGATAGCGCGACTTGACGGCGGCGAGCGCGTCGATGAAGCAGTTGGCGGTCGAGCCGGTGCCGACGCCGATCACGGCGCCTTCCGGCACGTTCTGGATCACGTAATCGGCGGCGGCCTGGCCGACGAGGCGTTTGAGTTCGTCTTGAGTCATGGCGTGGTAA
Source organism: Burkholderia sp. EMB26 (assembly GCF_024730645.1). NCBI lineage: Bacteria > Pseudomonadati > Pseudomonadota > Betaproteobacteria > Burkholderiales > Burkholderiaceae > Burkholderia > Burkholderia sp. EMB26. The sequence continues at coordinate 1,746,822 of NZ_CP078070.1, read as the reverse complement.
TGCTGCGGGATTGCGGAAAACCGCCAGTTTACCGGAGTCGGCGGACGCCCCCGCGTTTTTCGGCGTGCGGGGCGTCGCGTATTCAGCGCGTATCGGCCGCCGGCGCGTGGTCCGCCGCTTGCGTGCCGGGGAAGTACTTGTCGAGCAGCGCCTGCGCGATCGCGTCGCTTTCGGCATCCGGATTGCCCGCGTAATCGGACGGCCGGAAATGCATCTGGAACGCCGCGAACACGCGCCGCGTGCGCGCGTCGAGCACGCCGTCGGTCGGCACGTCGTAGCCGTAGCGCGCGAGCTTGAGCTGCAGGTCGCGCACGTCGACCGGCGCATGCGGGTCGCGGCCGCCGAGCCGCGCGGCGACGGTCGCGTCGTCCGGCCATGCGCCCACGCCGGCTTGCGCGAGCGCATGCCATGGGAACAGCGGGCCGGGATCGATCTTGCGTTGCGGCGCGATGTCGCTGTGCCCGACCACGCGCGTCGGCGCAATCCCGTAGCGCGCGACGATGTCCTTCGCCAGGCGGGTCAGCGCGTCGACCTGTTCGGGCGAATACGGCTGCCAGGTGCGATGCTGCGGATCGAGCGGGCCGCGGTTCACGTTCTCGATGCCGATCGACACCGCGTTCAGCTCGGTCGTGCCCTGCCACTCGCTGATGCCCGCGTGCCACGCGCGCTGCGCCTCCGGAACGAGCTGGTAGACGACGGGCATGCCGCGCTCGGTGCGCGGCTGCGGCGGGACGACGTAATGCACGCTGACCGAATCGCCGGTCAGCGTGCGCAGCGATTTCGTCTCGTCGCTTTCGGTGTAATGCATCACGAGAAAGCGGATCCGCGAATCCGCGCCGCGCGCATGCAGGCTCGTATCGGCGTAGTAGGTGCCGCGTTCGACGAGCGACGGCGACGTGCAGGCCGCCAGCAGGCCGAGCACGGTGCAGGAGACGCCAACGCGGAACAGGGTCATCGGTCGCGGGTTCCGGAGAACCGCGTGCCGCCTTGCGTCGCGGCACGCGTCGTTCGGGTCATTCGACGCCCGCGCATCGCGCGCGGGACGGGTCGGGTCGGCCCCGAGATCAGCCCTTCACGCGCCGCTGGCGCACGGCTTCGTACAGGCACACGCCGCTCGCGACCGACACGTTCAGGCTTTCGACGCTGCCGGCCATCGGGATGCTCATCACTTCGTCGCAGGTGTCGCGCGTGAGCCGGCGCATCCCTTCGCCTTCCGCGCCCATCACGAGCGCGACCGGGCCGTCGAGCTTCGTTTCGTAGAGCGTCGCCGGCGCCTCGTCCGACGTGCCGATGATCCACACGCCGGCTTCCTTCAGCTCGCGCAGTGCGCGGGCGAGGTTCGTCACCGTGATGTACGGCACCGTATCGGCCGCACCGCTCGCCACCTTGGCGGCGGTCGCGTTCAGCCCGACCGCCCGGTCGCGCGGCGCGATCACCGCGTGCGCGCCGGCCGAATCGGCCACCCGCAGGCATGCGCCGAGGTTGTGCGGATCGGTGACGCCGTCGAGCACGAGCAGCAGCGCGGGCCCGTTGATGCCGTCGAGCAGCTCGGACAGGTTCTGCGCAAGCGGCATGTCCTCGACGCGCGCGACGACGCCCTGGTGACGCTCGGTGTGCGCGAGGCCCCACAGGCGCGTTTCGTCGGCTGCGATCAGCCGCACGCCCGCTTCCTTCGCGGCGTGCAGGAACTCCTGCATGCGGCGGTCGCGGCGCGTCTGGTCGTACAGCACCTCCGCAACCGTCGATGCATCGTGCCGCAAACGTGCGGTCACCGCATGAAAACCGTAAAGAACCTTCAGACGTGACATGACTGGAACAACCTTCGATCAAACGTGCGGTCGCGCGACGTGCGCAGCCGCGATCCATGGAAAAGGAAAGCGCCGCGTGGCCGGCCGATGACCGGTGACGCGGCGTCTCTCGATACTGCAGGGCGTGCGCGTACGCCGCCCCGAACGCTCAATACTTCTTGCGGGCGCGGGTCTTCTTCGCGGTCGGCTTCGCCGGCGCGCCACCACCGCCCTTCTTCTTCGCGGCGCCACGCGCGGCGCGCGTTTCCTGCACCGCGACGCTCGGCGCGCTCGCGGCCTTCTTGCGACGCGGCACGGTTTCCTCGACCGGCGGCAGCGCGCGCACGCGCGGGCCATTGCCGTTGCCGTTGCGATCGACGCCGGCAGCCGGCGCGGGCGACGGACGCGGCGCCTTCACCGGCGTATCGCGCACGAGGCGGAAATCGATCTTGCGCGCATCGAGATCGACGCGGCTCACCTGCACGCGCACGCGATCCGACAGACGATAGCGGATGCCCGTGCGTTCGCCGCGCAGCTCGTTCTTGATCTCGTCGTACTGGAAATAGTCCGAGCCGAGTTCCGTCACGTGCACGAGGCCTTCGATGAACAGCGTGTCGAGCTGCACGAAGATGCCGAACGACGTCACGCCGTTCACCATCCCGCCGTACTCCTCGCCGAGCTTGTCGCGCATGAAGTAGCACTTGAGCCACGCCTCGACGTCGCGCGACGCTTCGTCCGCACGGCGCTCGTTCGCCGAGCAGTGCAGGCCGAGCTCTTCCCAGATCGCGGTGTTCGAGCGCGAGCGGCCGCGCGCTTCGTCGTCGGCCTGCTGCATCGCGCGGGCGCGCGGCGACAACGCGGTGTTCAACTCGAAGCCTTCCGGCGCCTTCGGCGTGTACTTCTTGCCCGACAGGATCGCGTAGATCGCGCGGTGCGTGAGCAGGTCCGGATAGCGACGGATCGGGCTCGTGAAGTGCGCGTATGCCTCGTACGCCAGGCCGAAGTGGCCGATGTTGTCCGGGCTGTAGACGGCCTGCTGCATCGAGCGCAGCAGCATCGGCTGCAGCATCTGCGCGTCCGGGCGGTCGCGAATCTGCGCCATCAGCGCCGCGTAGTCGCTCGCGTGCGGCTTGTCACCGCCGCCGAGCGACAGGCCCATGCCGCGCAGGAACGCCCGCAGGTTCTCGAGCTTCTCCGGCGTCGGCCCCGCGTGCACGCGGTACAGGCCCGGATGCTTGTTGCGCTTCAGGAAATCGGCCGCGCAGACGTTCGCGGCCAGCATGCATTCCTCGATCAGCTTGTGCGCGTCGTTACGCTGGCGCGGCACGATCTGCTCGATCTTGCCCTGCGAGTTGCAGACGATGTAGGTCTCGGTCGTGTCGAAGTCGATCGCGCCGCGCTTCTGACGGGCGGCGAACAGCGACTTGTAGACGCCGTACAGGTCCTGCAGGTGCGGCAGCAGATCCGCGCGGCGCGCGGCCTCCGGCCCCTTCGTGTTCGACAGCACGGCCGCGACTTCGGTGTACGTGAGACGCGCCGCCGAATGGATCACGGCCGGGTAGAACTGGTATGCCTTGATCTCGCCGCGCGCGGTGATCACCATGTCGCATGCGAGCACGCAGCGATCGACCTGCGGATTCAGCGAGCAGAGACCGTTCGACAGCTTCTCCGGCAGCATCGGGATCACGCGGCGCGGGAAGTAGACCGATGTGCTGCGCTCGAGCGCGTCGGCGTCGAGCCCGGTACCCGGCTGGACGTAGTGCGACACGTCGGCGATCGCGACGATCAGCCGGAAGCCGTCGCCGCGGCCGACCTTGACCGGCTCGCAGTAGACGGCGTCGTCGAAGTCGCGCGCGTCCTCGCCGTCGATCGTCACGAGCGGCACGTCGCGCAGGTCGACGCGGAAACGCAGGTCGGCCGGCCGCACCTTGTCGGGCAGCGCGGCGGCTTCGTCGAGCGCCGGCTGGCTGAATTCGTGCGGCACGCCGTACTTGCGCACCGCGATTTCGATTTCCATGCCCGGATCGTCGATATCGCCGAGCACTTCGACGACACGGCCGAGCGGCTGCGAATGGCGGCTCGGGAAATCGGTCAGCTCGACGACGACGACCTGCCCGACCTTCGCCTTCTTCACGTTCTGCGTGATCAGGATGTCGTGGCCGATGCGCTTGTCTTCCGGCGCGACGATCAGCGCGCCGTTCTCGTTCAGCAGACGGCCGATCACGCGCTTGTTCGCGCGGTCCGTGACTTCGACGACATGCCCTTCCGGCCGGCCGCGGCGATCGTAGCCGACGATCCGCGCGAGCACGCGGTCGTTGTGCATCACTTTCTGCATTTCGCCGTTCGGCAAGAACAGGTCGTCCTGGCCGTCGTCGCGGATCACGAACCCGTAGCCGTCGCGATGCCCCTGCACGCGCCCGGCGACGAAATTCGACGGATGGGTCAACTGGTAGTGGCCACGCTTGTCGAGGCGGATCTGGCCGTCGCGCTCCATCGCGGCGACACGCCGGAAGAACCCCTCGCGCTCCTGACGCTTGATCGACAGTGCTTCGGCGATGTCGTTGGCGGCCAGCGGCGCGTCGCTCGTACGCAGCACGCCGAGAATCTCTTCACGGCTCGGAATGGGGTACGGATATTTGCTCAAGGGTTTGTCGATGATTGTTCTCGTTGCGTTGACTGATGGTGCACGGCATCAACATAGAGGTGTCCGTCAGACAGTTCTATATTGACGGCGGCGGGTCATTCTATCACCCGCCTGTGTCGCCAAATGACCGGAATGCCGCCGGCGCGGGCGTCGGCGGCCGGTTTGCGATGCATCGCAAAAAAGTGTTGACAGGAATAATTGGGGCGCTATAATTTCGCTTCTTTGCAGCAAGCAGCTACTGCAAAACGTGCCCAGGTGGCGGAATTGGTAGACGCACTAGGTTCAGGTCCTAGCGGTGGCAACATCGTGGAGGTTCGAGTCCTCTCCTGGGCACCACTTGATTTCTAAAAAAGGTCGGCTTTTGCCGGCCTTTTTTCATTTCGGCGCTTGCGTCGCGAGCGTCCGTCCCCTGCCCTTATGTCGGCCGCTCCGATCGATAGCAGAATTTATCGGTTATCAATCGTCGTCCCCGTTGTTACGTTAGCCGCCTCGCTTTCAACGCATCCAACGAGGAGCCCCCTTCATGACGTCGATGAACCGCCGCGCATTCGCGCGCGCGATGCTGGCCGCGGGCCTCACTGCCGCCGGCGTCCGCGCGCACGCCGAGAACGCGCCGGCCACCCTGCGCATCGGTTACCAGAAGTCGTCGACGCTGATCACGCTACTCAAGACGCGCGGCACGCTCGAGCAGGCGCTGACGCCGCTCGGCCTGCGCGTGTCATGGCACGAATTCGCGAGCGGATTGCCGCTGACCGAAGCGCTCAACGTCGGCGCCGTCGACTTCAGCGCCGACGTGGCCGATACGGTCCCGGTCTTCGCGCAGGCCGCGCATGCGCGCTTCGTGTACATCGCACAGGAGGCGCCCTCGCCGAAGGCGCAGGCGATCGTCGTCAAGCAGGACAGCCCGCTGCGCACGCTTGCCGATCTCAAGGGCCGACGCATCGCGGTCACGAAGGCAGCCGGCAGCCACTACTTGCTGCTTGCCGCGCTCGCCCGCGCGAAGCTCGCGCCTGCCGACGTGGCGATCCATTACCTGACGCCCGCTGACGGCCGCGCCGCATTCGAGCGCGGCAGCGTGGACGCATGGATCACGTGGGATCCCTATGTCGCGTCAGTCGACCGGAATCCCGACGTGCGGATTCTGGCCGACGGCAACGGACTCGCGTCGTACCAGCGCTATTACCTCGCATCGAGCAGCTTTGCCGCGGCGCGCCCCGACGTCGTCCAGATCCTGTTCGACCAGTTGTCGCTGGCCGGTACGTGGCTGCGCGACCATCCGCAGGAGGCCGCGACCACGCTCGCACCGATCTGGGGACTCGATGCCACGACGATCGCACGTGCGAATGCGCGACGCAGCTACCTCGTCCGCGCGGTGGCCCCGCAAAACTTCGGCGAACAACAGAAGATCGCGGACACGTTCCTGGCGGCCGGACTGCTACCCGCTCGCGTCGATACGGGCCAGGCGCAGCGCTGGAATTTTGCGACGAAGCGCGCGGAGCCGATCGGCGGGTGACGGTCGGCTGCCAAGGCGCGCAGTATTTTTAGCGTGCCGGATGAAATTGTGTTGACAGACTTCGTCAGCACGCTACAATAGCGGTCTTCGCACTGCAGTAAGCGAAACGTGCCCAGGTGGCGGAATTGGTAGACGCACTAGGTTCAGGTCCTAGCGGTGGCAACATCGTGGAGGTTCGAGTCCTCTCCTGGGCACCACTCGATTTATAAAAAAGGTCGGCTTTTGCCGGCCTTTTTTCATTTCCGGCGCTCAAATAAATATGTGCGCTCGCGTCGACGTATCCCCTCCCAACATCACACTCGGCGGTCGTCGCGGCTCGCACGCCCTCCTGCAGGACAATCACGCCGCCAGATTAATATTTTCGTCCGCCCCTCAAATTCTATTGACAGATTCTTCCGGCACGCTAGAATAGCGGTCTTCGCACTGCAGCAAGCGAAACGTGCCCAGGTGGCGGAATTGGTAGACGCACTAGGTTCAGGTCCTAGCGGTGGCAACATCGTGGAGGTTCGAGTCCTCTCCTGGGCACCACTCGATTTATAAAAAAGGTCGGCTTTGCCGACCTTTTTTCATTTCCGGCGCCCAGCACCGGGCGCGCTTACGGAATCTCCGTATCGCGTATCTTCCCTCTCCCCGCCTCACGTACCGTCGATCGGCACACGACTGCATTCGGCCCCTTCACGTCACTCCGCCCCACGCGAACCCTCCGTCGTAGAAAAACCGGGATTTCCCTAGGCTGACAGGCCGTCCCTCACGCGGTTAAATAAATCAACGTGATTTATTTAATGCGCCGCCGAGCGGTGCGACATGGAAGGAGACGCCATGAGAAGCCCGCACTTCGGCCAGGGAAGCAATTCGGCCAACGTGCGCCGTTACAACGAGCGCCTGCTGCTGAAGACGCTGCGCCGCGCCGGCAGCGCGTCGAAGGCCGACCTCGCGCGTCTCGCGAACATGACGGGCACGGCGGTCGGCAGCATCATCGGGGCGCTCGCCGACGCGAAGCTGATCGAATTCGCGGGTCGCACCGAAGGCCAGCGCGGCCAACCCGCTTCGCTGATCCGCCTCGATCCGCGCGGTGCATTCGGCATCGGCGTCCATCTCGACCGGATGCGCATCGAGACGGCGCTCGTCAATTTCGCGGGTGACGTGCTCGGCCGCCGCTCTCACGACACGCTGCTGCCGCCGCCCGCCGACGTGCTCGAGATCGTCCGTCACGACATCGACGCAATGCAGGCCCTGCTCCCCGACCATGAACGCGCACGCCTGACCGGCATCGGCGTCGCGCAGCCATACAACCTCGGCGCGTGGATGCGCGAGCTCGGCCTCGCACCCGACACGTTCCGCGCGTGGGAAGACGTCGACTTCGCGGCCGACCTCGGCCGCACGCTGTCGCTGCCCGTGTTCGGCGAAAACGACGGCAACGCGGCCGCGATCGCCGAACTGTTCTACGGATACGGCCGGCAGTGCGACGACTTCGTCTACCTGTTCATCGGGCCGGCGATCGGCGGCGGCATCGCGATCGACGGCGACTGCCTGCGCGGCGTGACCGGCAATGCGGGCGACATCGCGGTGATTCCGGTGCCGCCGAGCCGGCTGGCCTCCGCGCCGCCGCCGCGCGGCCCGTGGGACATCCTGCTCGCGCGCGCCTCGCTGCATGCGCTCGTGCGCCACCTGCGCCATCACGGCGAGACGGTCGAGAACCGCGCCGATCTCGAAGCCTGCATCGCGCGCGGCCTGCCGGCCGTCGACGAATGGATCGACGACTGCGTCGACGCGCTCGCACCGGCGTTGCGCGCGGTGCTGTGCGTGATCGACGCGCCGGTGGTCGTGCTCGACGCCGACACCGACGCGGGCCTGCTCGACGCGGTCACGAGCCGCCTGCGCGCGGCGCTCGTGGCGACCGCACCCGAAGCGCGCGGCACGCCCGTGCTCGTGCGCGGCACGTTCGGCGCCGACGCCGGCGCGATCGGCGCCGCCACGCTGCCGATGTTTTTCAACTTCTCCCCGCGGGCCGGCATCCTCAAGGGCGCCCGCACCGACTCGCAGGAGGTCAACCATGTCGCGATCTGAGTCGCCCCGTCCGTTGCTCGAGATGCGCGGGATCAGCAAGACGTTCCCGGCCGTCCGCGCGCTCGACAACGTCAGCCTGACCGTCTATCCGGGCGAGATCCATTCGCTGATGGGCGAGAACGGCGCGGGCAAATCGACGCTGATGAAGATTCTGTCGGGCGCGTACCGCGCCGACGCCGGCGGCGATATCCTGATCGACGGTCAACGCATCGACATCGACGGCCCGCTCGCCGCGCGCGATGCCGGCGTCGCGGTGATCTACCAGGAGCTGTGCCTGTCGCCGAACCTGACCGTCGCGGAAAACATCTACGTCGGCCGCGAACTGCGCCGCGGCAACCGGCGCTGGGGCACGATCGACCGCGCGGCGATGGCGCGCGGCTGCCAGGACGTGCTCGCGCGCCTGGGCGCGCCGTTCGGGCCGGACACGCTCGTCGACACGCTGTCGATCGCCGAACAGCAGCTCGTCGAAATCGCGCGCGCCGTGCACACCCGCGCCCGCATCCTCGTGATGGACGAGCCGACCACGCCGCTGTCGTCGCGCGAAACCGAGCACCTGTTCCGCCTGATCCGCCAGTTGCGCGAGGAAGGTCTCGCGATCATCTACATCAGCCACCGGATGGCGGAGATCTACGAGCTGTCCGACCGCGTATCGGTGCTGCGCGACGGCACGTACGTCGGCACGCTCGAACGCGCGGCGCTGTCGGCCGAGCGGCTCGTCGCGATGATGGTCGGGCGCGACATCTCCGGTTTCTACAAGAAGGAACACGCGCCGTACGACCCCGGCCACCTGCTGCTGTCGGTCCGCGACGTCGCCGACGGCGCGCGCGTACGCGGCTGCAGCTTCGATCTGCATGCCGGCGAAGTGCTCGGCATCGCCGGCCTCGTCGGCGCGGGCCGCACCGAACTCGCGCGGCTGATCTTCGGGGCCGAGCCGCGCGTGCGCGGCGACGTGAAGCTGGGCGAACGCACGTTCGGCGCGCACTCGCCGCGCGACGCGATCGACGCGGGCCTCGTCTACCTGACCGAGGATCGGAAGCGCCAGGGCCTGTTTCTCGACATGAGCGTGCGCGACAACATCAACATCTCGGTGTGCAACCGCGATGCGCGGCTCGGCGCGCTCGACCTCGCGCGCGGCGCCGAACGGGCGCGCGACGCGATCGCGTCGCTGTCGATCCGCGTGCCGCACGCCAACGTGAACGTCGGCGCGCTGTCGGGCGGCAACCAGCAAAAAGTGCTGCTGTCGCGCCTGCTCGAGACGAAGCCGCGCGTGCTGATCCTCGATGAACCGACACGCGGCGTCGACATCGGCGCGAAATCCGAGATCTACCGGATCATCAACGAATTGGCCCGTGCCGGCGTGGGCGTGATCGTGATCTCGAGCGAACTGCCGGAAATCATCGGCGTCGCCGATCGCGTGCTCGTGATGCGCGAGGGCGAGATCGCGGGTGAACTCGGCGGACACACGCATACGCCGATCACGCAGGAAGCGATCATCGCGCTCGCCACCGGCTCGCAGGCCGAACTGGCCGACGCGCACTGAGCCCCGCCCTTTTCATTTCACTCTCACTTTCAGGTTACCGAAATGATCAACCCGACCAAGCAGCGGAACCTCGCTTCCGCGACCGCCCATCCGGTCGCCAACCGCACGCCCCTGATGCGCGGCGCCGATCATCGCGCCCGCATGCAATCGCTGATCCGCACGGCCGGCATGCTGCCGGTGCTGCTGGTCCTGTGCGTCGGCTTCGGCTTCCTGACCGATGGCTTCTTCACGTTGCAGAACCTGTCGATCGTCACGCAGCAGGCGTCGATCAACATCGTGCTCGCCGCCGGCATGACGTTCGTGATCCTGACGGGCGGCATCGACCTGTCGGTCGGCTCGGTGCTCGCCGCCGCGGCCGTCGCGGCGCTCATCGCGTCGACCCTTCCCGGCTGGGGCTGGCTCGGCGTGCCGTTCGCGCTCGCGGTCGGCCTCGTGTTCGGCGCGATCAACGGCGGACTGATCTCGTTCCTGCGCCTGCCGCCGTTCATCGTCACGCTCGGCGCGATGACCGCCGTGCGCGGCGTCGCGCGCCTGATCGGCAACGACACGACCGTGTTCAACCCGCAACTGCCGTTCGCGTTCATCGGCAACGGCTCGATCCTCGGCGTGCCGTGGCTCGTCGTGATCGCGTGCGCGGTGATCGCGATCTCGTGGTTCATCCTGCGCCGCACGGTGCTCGGGATGCGGATCTATTCGGTCGGCGGCAACCCGGAAGCCGCACGTCTGTCGGGCATCAACGTACGGGCGATCCAGATGTTCGTGTATGCGGCGTCGGGCCTGCTCGCCGGCCTCGGCGCGGTGATGTCGGCCGCGCGCCTGTATGCGGCCAACGGCCTGCAGCTCGGCCAGTCGTACGAACTCGACGCGATCGCCGCGGTGATCCTCGGCGGCACGAGCTTCGTCGGCGGCGTCGGGTCGATCGTCGGCACGCTGATCGGCGCGCTGATCATCGCGGTGCTGACCAACGGCCTCGTGCTGCTCGGCGTGTCCGACATCTGGCAGTACATCATCAAGGGGCTCGTGATCATCGGCGCGGTCGCCCTCGACCGCTATCGCCAGCGCGACTCGGCCCGTACCTGACACCGTTCCCTCACCGCGCATTCCTGACCATTCAACCATCGGCGCGCAGGCAGGTCCTCCTGCGCGCGTTCGCCAACAGACCTCACGGAGACACAACGACATGTTCAAGCACACCGCCGCCCTGACCGCCGTCGCCTGCGCACTCGCGTTCGGCGCCGCCGCCGCCCACGCAGCCGACAAGCCGCTGAAATCGATCGGCGTCACGGTCGGGTCGCTCGGCAACCCGTACTTCGTCACGATCGTGAAAGGCGCCGAAGCGCGCGCGAAGCAGCTCAACCCGAATGCGAAGGTCACGGCCGTCTCGGCCGACTACGACCTGAACAAGCAGTTCACGCAGATCGACAACTTCATCTCCGCGCACGTCGACATGATCCTGCTCAACGCGACCGACCCGAAGGCGATCGAGCCGGCGGTGAAGAAGGCGCAGGCGGCCGGCATCACGGTCGTCGCGGTGGACGTCGCGGCGGCCGGCGCGAACGCGACCGTGCAGACCAACAACGTGAAGGCCGGCGAGCTCGCGTGCGACTACCTCGCGAAGAAGCTGAACGGCAAGGGCAACGTGATCATCGAGAACGGCCCGCAGGTGTCGGCCGTGATCGATCGCGTGAACGGCTGCAAGGCCGTGCTTGCGAAAAACGCCGGCATCAAGCTGCTGTCGAGCGACCAGGACGGCAAGGGCTCGCGCGAAGGCGGGATGAACGCGATGCAGGGCTACCTGACGCGCTTTCCGAAGCTCGACGGCGTGTTCACGATCAACGACCCGCAGGCGATCGGCAGCGATCTCGCGGCGAAACAGCTGAACCGCCCGAACATCGTGATCACGTCGGTCGACGGCGCGCCCGACATCGAGGTCGCGCTCAAGTCGAACACGCTCGTGCAGGCGTCGTCGAGCCAGGATCCGTGGGCGATGGCGCAGCAGGCGGTCAACGTCGGCTACGGGATCATGAACGGCCAGAAGCCGGCCAATCCGATGATCCTGATCGAGCCGACGCTCGTCACGCGCGACAACGTGAAGACCTACAAGGGCTGGAGCTCCCCGCGCTGATCGCGCCGAGCGCGCCGCCCGTCTGCGAGCCGGGCGGCGCCGGGCCGCGTCGCCGCGCGCGACGGCCGGTACTGCCGCCTGTTCAGATCAACCGCTGTACGGCCGCGCGCGACGCCGCGGCACAAGGTTTCCACATGACGACGACGTTTCCCCGCCTGATCGTTTTCGGCGAAGCGCTGACCGATTTCATCCGCGACGACGCACAGCACTGGCACAGCGTCGCCGGCGGCTCGTGCTGGAACGTCGCGCGCGTCGGGGCGCGACTCGGCGTGCCGACGGCCTTCGCCGGCACGGTCAGCCGCGACACTTTCGGCGACGAGCTGATGCGCAAGAGCGCCGATGCGGGGCTCGACATGCGCTTCATCCGGCAGGTCGACCGCGCGCCGCTCCTCGCGATGGTCGTATCGAAGCAGCCGCCCCACTATTTCTTCATCGGCGAAAACAGCGCCGATCTCGCGTTCGATCCGGCCGACTTGCCGGCCGGCGCGTTCGACGCGGCCGAGATCGTGCACGTCGGCTCGCTCGGCGTCGTGCGCGAGCCGCTCGCAGCGCGCCTGATCGAACTCGCGCAAGCCGCGCGGGCGGCCGGCAAGCGGATCTCGTTCGACCCGAACTTCCGCGCACCGATGGCCGCGCCGTCGTATCGCGACACGCTGCGCCGCCTGACCGCGCTGGCCGACTGGATCAAGGTCTCCGACGAGGATCTGCGCGGGCTGTTTCCCGAACTCGACGAAGCGGCCGCGCTCGCGCAACTGCGCGCGTGGGCGCCCGCCGCGACGATGCTCGTCACGCGCGGCGCAACCGGCATGCAACTGCTGCATCGCGATACCGAGCTGTTCCAGCCCGCGTTCCCGACCGCGGTCGCCGACACGGTCGGCTGCGGCGATGCGAGCATCGGCGGCTGGCTCGCGAGCCAGCTTGCTCGACCCGATGCGTCAGCCGCCGAGCATCTGCGTTACGCGGCCGCGTGCGCGGCCGTCGCCTGTGCGCATGCGGGCGCGTATGCGCCGACGGCCGCGGAAGTGGCCGACATGATCGGTCGCAGCGCCGGCGCCGCGCTGTCGCACTAGACGGCGCCGACGCGCCGCGCCGTCATGCAGCCCTCACGCGGCGGCCGTGCCGTCGCTGCCGTCCGGCGGACGGCCGGCCTGCAGCAGTTGCAGGCTCTCGTCGACGCTCAGTTCCGACATCGCATCGTCGTGCAGCGTGCCGTCCGCCGCGCGGCGCAGTGCATGCAGCGCGTGCGTCTTGAGCCGGACGAGCGCGAGCCGCAGCCCGCGCGCCGCGCATTCGGCCGCGAACGTGCGCAACGATTCGATCGTCGTGCCGTCGACATCCGGCGTTTCCTCGAAGCTCAACATCACGGTATGCGTGTCCGGTGCAGCCTTCATCAGCGCCCGCACGCGATTGAGCATCCGGTCCGCATTCGCGAAGAACAGCTGCGCCTCGGGCCGCACGATCAGCACGCCCGGCACCGGTTTCGCATCGGCATGGCTCGCGACGTCGACGAAATCGTGGCTGTCGCGCAGCCGGCCGAGCACGCTGACGTTCGGCTCGGACAGCTTGCGCAGCGTCAGCAGCAGGCTCACGCCAATGGCCGCGAGCAGCCCGTGCAGCACGCCGAGCACGAGCACCGCGAGCAGTGCCGCGATCACGACGAGCCGGTCGCGATGCCAGGCCCAGTACGGCCGGAACACGGACGGATGCAGCGAGTGGCTGACCGCGAAGATCACGATGGCCGCGAGCACGGGCTCGGGCGTGCGCGCGAGCTGCGGCAGCAGCAGCCAGACGATCAGCGCGACCACGCCGGCCGCCCACATTCCCGCGAAGCGCGACTGCGCGCCGGCCGCCTCGTTCGCCGACGTCGCCGAATAGCCGGCGCCGACCGGCATCCCGTGCAGCAGGCCCGACACGAGATTCGCGCAGCCGAGCGCAACGAGGTCGCGGTTCGGCGACACGGTATCGCCGTGCTTCAGCGCGAAGTTGCGGATCGATCCGTACGACTCCGCATACAGGATCAGCATCAGCGCGAACGCGAGCTCGACCGTCTGCATCCATGCGTTGCGGCCGAGATGCGGCAACCCGAATTCGAGGTGCCGGAAATCGATATGGCCGACGATCGCGATTCCGTACCGCTGCCAGTCGATCGCGTAACCCGCCGCGATCGACAGCACGATCACGACGAGCGTCGCGGGCACGCGCGCGCCGCGGCCGAGCACGAACAGCAGCGCGAGCGCGGTCGCGCCGAGCACGACGCTCGCGAGATTCGCGTGCGGCGCGCCGGTGATCAAATCGAGCGCGACGTGGGGCGCATCGCTGTGCTGCACGGCAATCGCGAGAATCTTCGGTAGCTGCTTGATGACGATCGTCAGCGCGAGACCGAACGTGAAACCGCGCAGCACGGGCCGCGCGACGAAATCCGACATGCCGCCAAGCCGCGCGACGCCGGCCAGGATGAACAGCACGCCGGTCATCGCGACGAGCGCCGCCGCCAGCGCGAGCTGCGCGGCGAGCGCCATCCCCGATTCGGCGAGCACGGTCGCGGCGAGCACCGCGGCCGACGACGACGTCGACGACACGATCGCGAAGCGGCTGCTGCCCGTCAGCGCATAGACGACGAGCCCCGACAGCAGCGCGATCAGGCCGGCCTGCGGCGGCAGGTTCGCGAGCCCCGCATACGCAACCGCCTCGGGAATCAGCAGGCCGGCAATCGACAGGCCGGCCAGCGCATCGAGGCCGATCCGTTGCGTACGCGGTGCCGGCGGCGTGTCGAGCGCCGCGAAATGGTCCGGATGTTGCGGGCCGGCGTCGGGGCGGATCGGGGCGGTCGTCATGAGGCGGTCGGCGCCGTGGGCCGGTCAGGGTTTGACGGCGATCACGCCCGACCAGCCGGGCAGATAGCGCGCATCCTGGTCGTGCGCACGATGCAGCGCGACATCGAGCGCCTTCGCGAAATTCTTGCGGATTTGGTCGAGCGACACGTGCTGGCGCAGATAGTCGGCCCACAGGAATTCGCTGAACGGCGTCGCGTCCTTCGCGTACCCGCCCGCCGTGCGCAGTTCGCCGGCAAGGCTGCGGTACGGATCGTCCTCGAGCCCCGTCAGCGCCTTCGGCAAATGCGCATAGTCGCGCCGCGAGCCGTCCGGGCCGAACGGATGCACCCACTGGTTGTGTTCCATCATCCGCCAGAAGATCGTGTCGTCGAGCCACGACAGATCCTTCAGCAGCATCGCGTTCACGCGCGACTCGCCCTCCTCGATCAGCGCGAGGCCCAGATGATGGTGATCGGTGATGTAGTGCAGCCCGTCCGGGCCGAGGACGGCCGGGAACCAGTGCGATTCGATCGCGGCCTTGCGGGCGCGCTTGTTCAGCGCCTTCCAGTGCTTGCGCTTCGCCTTGACTTCGCGGTAGCCCACCGTCATCTGGGTCGGACGCAGCGCGTCGAGCCTGACGGGAATGAGATGAACGTCGGTGCCGAGTGCCATGGTCGTACCCCATGTTGCGAAATTCCGGCAACGATACTCCGGATCGCGCGCGCCGTTAATCCGTCATCACCGCGATGCGCGTCCGGTTGACCCTCTCTGACACTTGCCGCACGCACGACGCCACGCTACGCTACGCCCGCAAATCGTTGCGTTCGAGGCGGTGACGAATGTAAGGAATGCCGTCGTGCACGACGCTCACGCGCCGCATGCCGAGCTTGCGCGCCACATTCAGCGAGCCGCTGTTGGCCTCCGCGATATCGGCGATCACGCGCGGCAGGCGCACGGTGTCGAACGCGTGCCGCACGACGGCCGCCGCGGCTTCACTCGCGATGCCGCGCCCCCACGTCGCACGCACCAGCCGCCAGCCGATCTCGACGTCGCGCGATCCGTCCTTGTAATCGGGAATCAGCAGGATCCAGCCGATGAACACCTCGGGCGCGGCCTTCTCGAAGATCGACCAGTAGCCGAGGCCCGGCGGATAGTCGCACGTGATCCGGTGCGTGACGAAGCGACGATGCTCGACGGGGTCGTGCCACGGGCCCGCGATGTGGCGCGTGACCTCGGGATCGCGATCCATCTCGATGCACGCATCGAGATCGGCCAGCACGCGCGGACGCAGCCACAGCCGCGCGGTTTCGAGCACGGGCAGCGGGTCGGCGGAACGGTCGTTCATCTGGACTCCTGATACGGGGGCGATGCGCATCGAGCGCATTACAGAATTGATACAAACAGCCTTCCGGAATGATACAGAGTCCCGACGCGTGCCTCGCGCGGCTCCGTTTCCGTTTCCGAAACAGTGCATTTCGTAGGGATTATTCCCGATTCGGCGCTATCGCGCCCCACATCGCGCGACGCGGAAGCCTACACTCGATCAGTGCCCCCGCGCCGCGCGCGAGCCGGGCCGGCATCCGCATGCACATCGTGAGCGCGCAAGCCAACGAGGAGACCCCGGACATGAGCTGGACCCGCGAGCAACGCAACGTCACGATCGCCGCCTACCTGGGCTGGACGCTCGATGCGTTCGATTTTTTCCTGATGGTTTTCGTGCTGAAGGACATCGCCGCGGAGTTCGCGTCGACGATTCCCGCCGTCGCGTTCGCGCTCACGCTGACGCTCGCGATGCGCCCGCTCGGCGCGCTGATCTTCGGCCGGCTCGCCGACCGCTTCGGCCGCCGCCCGACGCTGATGGTCAACATCGCGTGCTATTCGCTGCTCGAACTCGCGTCGGGTTTCGCGCCGAGCCTGACCGCGCTGCTCGTGCTGCGCGCGCTGTTCGGCATCGCGATGGGCGGCGAATGGGGCGTCGGCTCCGCGCTGACGATGGAAACCGTGCCGACGCATGCGCGCGGCTTCGTGTCCGGGCTGCTGCAGGCCGGCTATCCGAGCGGTTATCTGCTCGCGTCGGTCGTGTTCGGCCTGTTCTACCAATACATCGGCTGGCGCGGGATGTTCATGGTCGGCGTGCTGCCCGCGCTGCTCGTGCTGTACGTGCGCGCGCACGTGCCCGAATCGCCGGCATGGAAACAGATGGAGAAGCGCCCGCGCCCGAGCCTCGGCGCCACGTTGAAACAGAACTGGAAACTCACGATCTACGCGATCGTGCTGATGACCGCGTTCAACTTCTTCTCGCACGGTACGCAGGATCTCTATCCGACCTTCCTGCGCGAACAGCATCACTTCGATCCGCATACCGTGTCCTGGATCACGATCGTGCTGAACATCGGCGCGATCGTCGGCGGCCTGTCGTTCGGCACGATCTCCGAGCGGCTCGGCCGGCGCCGCGCGATCTTCATCGCCGCGCTGATCGCGCTGCCGGTGCTGCCGCTGTGGGCGTTCTCGAGCGGCCCGGTCGCGCTCGCCGCCGGCGCGTTCCTGATGCAGATCTCGGTACAGGGCGCGTGGGGCGTGATACCGGTTCACCTGAACGAGATCTCGCCCGACGAGATCCGGGCCACCTTCCCCGGCGTCGTCTACCAGCTCGGTAACCTGCTCGCGTCGGGCAACGCGACGATGCAGGCATCACTCGCCGTGTCGAACGGCAACAACTACGGCTTCGCGCTCGCGCTCGTGGCCGGCATCGTGGCCGTCGCGATCGCCGTGCTGATCCTGTTCAGCCGCGAACGGCGCGGCATCGACATGACGCAATCGGTCAATACGCGTAGCACCGTCGGGTGAACCCGCGCGTTGCGGCACCGCATCATCGCGCGCGCCCCGCCCCGCCGTGAGCGGGTGCCGCGCTTTCCGCACCTGCACATCGAACTAGAGGAATTGGTCCAGACGCCGCGCTTGCCCGCGCCGCCCGCGTTTTTTTATCTTAATGAAAACGACTGTTTGAATCAGATAATCAAATCACCTGTTCGCGGCCGGGAAACCGGCATGGGAGGCGGAACATGGCAGTAAGTCAGGAGGGGCGGCCATCGGCGGGACGGCCGTCCGGGGCGCGGTCATCCGGCACGCGGCAGACCGGCGGGACGAAGGCGCGCATTCTCGATGCGGCCGAGGATCTGTTCATCGAACACGGCTTCGAGGCGATGTCGATGCGCCAGATCACCTCGCGCGCGGCGGTCAACCTCGCCGCGGTCAACTACCACTTCGGCAGCAAGGAAGCGCTGATCCACGCGATGCTGTCGCGCCGGCTCGATCAGCTGAACCAGGAGCGCCTCGGCATCCTCGACCGCTTCGACGCGCAGCTCGGCACCCACATCACCTGCGAGCACGTGCTCGGCGCGATGTTCATTCCGGCGCTGAAGGCCTCGCGCGATCCCGAACGCGGCGGGCCCGGGTTCCTCCGGCTGATCGGCCGCGCGTATACCGACCCTTCGCCGTTCGTCCGCAACTTCCTGACCGCGCACTACGCGAGCGTCGCGGGCCGCTTCTTCGATGCGTTCCAGCGCGCGCTGCCGCACCTGCCGCGCACCGAACTCGGCTGGCGGCTGCACTTCGCGATCGGCGCGCTGTCCGGCGCGCTCGCGGGTGCCGAAACCGAAAGCCTGATCGACGAATTCTCGCAAGGCCGCACGATGAACGACGTGCAGATGATCGCGCGGCTGTCGTCGCTGATCGTCGCCGCGCTGAAAGCGCCGATGCCAGACAGCGCGCAACTGTCGATCTTCGCGGCGGTGCTCGACGATGCCGGCGCCAGCGAAGCGTTCGGGCTGCCGCAGTCGGGCGCGACGGCCGCCGAGGCGGCAACGCTGCATTCCACGAACTGAACGCGCGAGGCCACGCGCGGCTTCCTGTTCACGATTTGATTGATACGCACGGTCAGGCGCGGCGTCGAGACGCCCGCGCCGGCCGGCCGCGAAGCACGGGGCATGGGCTGGCGCTGACGCGCCGACCCGCGCCGAGCGCCAAGACCGGAGACACGTCATGTCATCATCCGCAGCAACCACCTCGGCCCAGCTTCCGCCGAACACCGACGCCATCTGGTACGCGTCGTACCCGCCCGGCGTCCCGCACGAGATCGACGTCACGCAATACGCGTCGCTCGTGCAGTTCTTCGACGAATGCACGACCCGCTTCGCCGACCGCGTCGCGTATGTCAGCGCCGGCGCGTCGATGACCTATCGCACGCTCGCGCAGAAGGTCGACGCATTCGCGTCGTATCTGCAAAGCCTCGGCGTGAAGCCCGGCGACCGCGTCGCGATCATGCTGCCGAACACGTTCCAGTATCCGGTCGCGCTGTTCGGCACGCTGAAGGCCGGCGCGATCGTCGTCAACGTGAATCCGCTCTACACCGCGCGCGAACTCGCGCACCAGTTGAAGGACAGCGGCGCGCAGACGATCGTCGTGTTCGAGAACTTCGCGCGCACGCTGCAGGACGCGCTGCCGGAAACGCAGGTGAAGCACATCGTCGTCACCGCGCTCGGCGACCTGCTCGCCGACGGTCTCAACGCGAAAGGACGCCTGATCAATTTCGTGCTGAAGCACGTGAAGAAGCTCGTGCCGGACTACCACCTGCCGCAGGCGATCCGGCTGCGCTCCGCCCTCGCGCTCGGCGCGCGCGGCACGCCGCAACCGGTGCAGATCACGCGCGACGATCTCGCGTTCCTGCAATACACCGGCGGCACGACCGGCGTCGCGAAAGGCGCGATGCTCACGCACGGCAACCTGATCGCGAACCTGCTGCAGGCGAAGGCGTGGATCGCCGACCAGGTGTCGGGCGACGTCGAAACCGTGCTCACGCCGCTGCCGCTCTATCACATCTATTCGCTGACGGTGAACGCGTTCATCTTCATGGGGCTCGGCGGGCGCAACATTCTGATCGCGAACCCGCGCGACATGAAGATGGTGATGAAGATCATCCGCCACGAGACGTTCACGGGCATCACCGGCATCAACACGCTGTACAACGCATTCCTCGACAACGAGGAATTCCGCAAGCGCGACTTCTCGAAGCTCAAGCTCGCGATGGCGGGCGGGATGGCGATGCAGCGCGCGGTCGCCGAGCGCTTCCAGCAGGTGACGGGCCGGCCGGTAGTCGAAGGCTACGGCCTCACCGAGTGCTCGCCGATCGTCACGATGAACCCCGTGGATCTGAACGACATGGCCGCGTTCAGCGGTTCGATCGGCCTGCCCGCGCCATCGACCCTCGTGCGCTTTCGCCGCGAGGACGGCACCTGGGCCGCCGTCGGCGAGCCGGGCGAGCTGTGCGTGCGCGGCCCGCAGGTGATGCGCGGCTACTGGCAGCGCCCCGACGAGACCGCCAAGGTGATCGACGCCGACGGCTGGCTCGGCACCGGCGACATCGGCGTGATGGACGAGCGCGGCTTCATCCGCCTCATCGATCGCAAGAAGGACATGATCCTCGTGTCGGGCTTCAACGTGTATCCGAACGAGATCGAGGAAGTGCTGGTGATGCATCCGGGCATCAGCGAAGCCGCGGCGATCGGCATTCCCGACGAGGTGCAGGGCGAACGGATCAAGGTGTTCGTCGTGCGCCGCGACCCGTCGCTGACGGCCGAGGACGTGCTCGCGCACTGCCGCAAGAACCTGACCGGCTACAAGATGCCGAAATTCGTCGAGTTCCGCGACGCGCTGCCGCAGACGAACGTCGGCAAGATCCTGCGCCGCGCGCTGCGCGACGAGGAACTCGCCAAACTCAACGCCGCGAAGCAAGGCTGAACGATCCATCGCTCCGGGAGACGCTGTCGATGAACGAAGGAATGAAACGCCGCGCGCGGCATGCCGCCGCGGCGGCGCTCGCGTGCGTGCTGTCGCTCGCACAGGCGGGCCTGCATGCACAGGAAACGGCGAGCGCCGCGAGCGCGGCACCGGCCGTCGCGCTGCCCGCGGATCTCGCGAAGGTCACGCACGAGCCGCTCGAGCAACAGGCGCGCTGGCTGCGCACGGCGGCCCAGCGCGGCACGCTCGCGCAACTCGACGACGCGACGCTCACCGCGCTCTTCAAGGCACTCGATCCGCTCGCCGTGCCGCTCTATATCCGCAACGGCCCGAACGGCTATCCGGCCTACCAGTTCACGATGGTGCGCCAGGAGCGCATCAGCGGAAAATGGTCCGACACGCCCGACCGCATGCTCGTGAAGACGACCCGCGAGCCGCTGCGAGTGTATGCGAAATGGCTGCCGGGCGGCGCGCATGCCGGCCAGGAGACGATCTACGACACGACCCAGCGCAAGGACGAGATGTATGGCCATCTCGGCGGCCTGCTCGGCAAGATTCCGCTGTGGACGGCGATCGACGGCGCGCTGGCGCGTGCCCAGTCGAATCACCAGGTGAAGGATCTCGGCACCGAGTTCATCACGAACCTGTACCTGACCGAAGGGAAGAAATACCTGGAAGCCGGCGTGCAGCGGCCGACCGACGTGCAGGCCAAAACGATCGACGGCGTGCGCGTCGTCGCACTCACCTACGAAACGCCGACCGGCCGGCCGCAGTTCTATGCGAAAAAGGAAGTGCTGGGGCTCGACCTGCACGCCCCCTATTTCCGGACCGTCGAGTCCTATGACAACGACGGCAAGATCTTCGAGCGGATCGTCATCGAGAAAATCGCGCCCGCGACCCTCGACGACACCGCATTCGACCCGAAAAACCCCGACTACGCGTTCTGACACGCGCTGACGGGGCCGGTCACGGGCTCAATCGTCATCGTCGTCGCCGTGGTGCCGATGCCAGTGCTTGTAGTAGTGCTTGCGCCACTTGCGGTAGCGATCGTCGTCGTCATCGCCGTAATAGCCGTATCCGTAGCCCGGATAGGCGACGACGGCGGGCTGCGGCGCCACATAGACCGGCGCCGGTTCGACATAGACCGGTGCGACCGGTACGCCGATGCCGACCGACAGGTCGACATGCCCCGCCATTGCACTGCCGGAAACGAGCAACGCCATGCCCCCGATTACCCCTGCCACTTGCCTCTTGTTCATGCTCCGGATCCCTGATAAGCCGGCCCGCCCGGCTCACGCAACCAATGTAAGCGCGCCGCCCGCGCCGAGGTGATACGGGGCTGCGAGAGTCGTAACGCGACGTAACGAAACGGCTTTGGCCATTCGGCCGGATCGCGAAAATGCGCCGGAACGTCTATAGTGGGTTACGGTTCGACACAATCGCGACTGCGCGCTCCCCTATCGAACAGGGTAGAATTCCGCCAAACGGCTTGTGGACGAACACGCCACACACACGCACAACATATTCTCTGACGCAGGCTCCTGCCGCACCTCAATGGCCAATCCCGCAGAATCCCATCCGCAAAACGACTTCATCAATTCGGCGCGCAAGGAACGTAAGCGTGTTGAAATCTATCTCGTCAACGGCATTCGTCTGACGGGGTGTATCGAGTCGTTCGACCAGTATCTGGTGATGCTGCGCACCCCCGTGGGTCTGCAAGGCATCTACAAGCGTGCGATTTCCACGATCCAGCTCGACACGGGCGGTTCGCGCCCGGGCGGCGGCGGCCCCCGCGGCCCGCGCACCGGCGGTCGCCCCGGCGGCCGTGAAGGCGGCGGCCACAGCCCGTACGGCTCGCACGGCGGTCCGCGCGAATCGCGCGGCGACGGCGGCTACGGCTCCCGCGAGCCGCGTGAAGGCTACGGTTCGCGCGAACCGCGCGAGGGCTACGGCTCGCGTGAGCCGCGCGAAGGCTACGGCGCACCGCGTGAACCGCGCGAAAGCTACGGCGCGCCGCGCGACACCGGCGACGCATCCGGCAACGCCGCGCCGTCGGATTCCCGCGGCGGCAACGGGCCGGTCATCGTGACGCGCCGCCGGCGAATCGTGCCGGACGGCCAGTAAAACAAAAAGGGCAAGCCAACCGGCTTGCCCTTTTCACTTGTACGGCCGGCGCGGCATGTCGCCGCACCGCCGTTACCGAATTCAGCGTGCCGTCGTCGGCAGGCCCGCGTCGGCCTCGCGCTGCAGCGAACGCACCTGCTGCTGCAACGCCCGCAATTGCGACTGGAGCTGCGCCTGTTGCGCCTGCAACGCCGCCGTTTCGCTCCGCACGCTCTTCTGGCGATCCGCCACCGCCGCCTGCTGCTGGCGGGCGATCGAGATGTCCGCCTGCAGACGCCGCGCGCGGTCCTGCGTGACTTCGATCTGCTTGTCCATTTGCGCCTTCTGCGATTCCAGCTTCGCCGCCCGCAGTTCGTTGACGGCCAGCCGCTCCGCCTGATGCGAGAAATCGCGATAGATCGCTTCCGCGCGCGTTTCGTCGTAAGTCTTGATCACGCGCCAGAACGCCTTTTGCTGGAACAACGCGACGAAATACGCACCGTCCTTGACGTTGAACAGCAGGCTGGCGCCGTAGCTGCCGTTGTAGCTCGTGCGCATTTCCGTCAGCGAGTGCGCCTGGATCTGGCGCTGCAAATCGTCGACCGTGCTCGGTCCCGTCGTCTCGCCGGCCTGCGGCTGCACCGACGTCTGCGCCTGCGAATCGATCACCGGAATCGCGGCCACCGGCGCCGATGCCTGCTGCACCGCCGACGGATCGCCGCCTGCCAGCCCCTGCGCGAATGCGCCTTGCATGCCTCCCACCAGGGCGAGCATTACGCTCACCCGCCCCAACCCCGTCATATGGCTCATGAAGTTTTATTCCCGCCCGAGTCGTTGTAATTCACCGCGATTTTATCTCATTAATTACTCGCTTTCGCGGGTCTCGGGCTCTTCGTCGAAGATCTGATATTTGCGCATTTTTTCCCACAACACCTTGCGGCTGATGCCGAGCTGCTGGGCCGTGTCCTGACGCCGCCAACCGTTTGCGTCGAGCGCCGCGATCACGCGGTTGCGCTCGTTCATGTCCCACTTGCTGCGATCGACGAACACCTCGGCCGCACTCTCTGCCGGCACCGGCTGGGCCGCGCTGCGCGCGTGCGCGATCAGTCGCTGCAGTCGCGCGGCATCCCAGCCGCCCGTCTGTCGCACCGTCACGCCGACGCGCTCGGCGAGGTTGCGCAGCTCGCGCACGTTGCCGGGGAAATAGCTGTCCGCGACCGAATCCGTGAGCCAGTACGGCAGGTCGGACAACTCGGCGAGCCGCTCCTCGCCCACTACCTGGGCGACGAACGACTTGAACAGCGCGATCTTGTCGACCGCACCGCGCTCTTCCAGCGACGGAATGCTCAGCTCGATCACCGCGAGCCGGTAGTAGAGATCGGCGCGGAACAGTCCCTCCTTCACGAGCTGCGGCAGCTTCTTGTTGCTTGCCGCGACCAGACGGAAATCGACCTTGACCGGCGCCGTCGCGCCGACGCGCAGCACCGCGCCGTCCTCGAGCACGCGCAGCAGCTTGACTTGCTGGTACAGCGGCAGATCGCCGACTTCGTCGAGGAACAGCGTGCCGCCGGCCGCCTGCTCGAAATAGCCTTTATGCGCAACAACCGCGCCCGTGAACGACCCTTTCGCATGGCCGAAGAACAGCGATTCGAACAGGCCGTCCGGAATCGCGCCGCAGTTCACCGGCACGAATTCGCCGTGCCGGTAGCGTGAATGCTTTTCGTGCAGCAGTTGCGCGATGCGCTCCTTGCCGACGCCGGTTTCGCCGTGCAGCAGCACGTTGGTGTCGCAGTCGGCGAACGTATCGACTTCGTGCAGCAGCGCCTGCATCGATTCGGAGTGCGCGACGAGTTCCGACGGCTGCAACGTCTCGGCTGCGTGCGCACGCAGTTGCGTGACGAGCTTGCCGATCATGCCGCGCAGTTCGGCGCACGTGAAGTCGAGCGGCAGGATATGCGAATACTCGGGCGGATACTGCGACGCGTCGTGGTCGCGCGCCGCGCCGACCCAGACCACCGGCATGCCGATGTTGGCCTGCCAGTCGCGCAGGAATGCCGCGCCGCCTTCGATCATCGTCACGCTGATGATCGCCAGCGAGCGCCGCAACGCGGCGCGCTCGGGCGAGACCGCCGCGTTGTCGGCGCGGATCACTTCGACGTCGAAGCTCGCCATGCACCGGGCGACGCGGTCGACGATGTCCGCCTTGCCTTCCCAGACGTACAGGTCGAGCTCTTCGATTGCGGGCGTGGTTCTCATGTTTCAGGTGCGGCTTGAGTAATTGACGGGTTGCTTGGCGTTGCAGATCAGTGAGCGAATGCGAGCGACGGCGATACTGCCTGCTTCGATAACGGAACGTTCAGGCATTTATTGAACCAGCATGGGATCGCCACATTTGATCGAATCCGGCGTGTTCGTGACATAGGCGTTCCCGAGGCTCAGGCCGAGGAGCCCCGTGACGGAGGTCAGGAGCGAATCGATCGGTTGCAGCAGCAGCGGAACGAGTGTGGTTGCCAGCGCGTTCAGGATCGGCCCGGTCACGACGTTTAATATAGGATTCGCGATGACGCTCAGCCACTGGAGCAAGCCACTGTTGGCCTTCACTTCCAACGACAGGCCGCTGTTCAAGATACCTTGAATAGCGGGCGACAGGAACTGATCCGTTCCCGTGCCGAGCATATAGGGTGATGCCGGGGTCGGCGAAGCGGACGATCCAGGCCCGGGATACGTGAACACCAGCGGTGTCGGACCTTGATTGGCGACGGGAACCGTCAACTGCCCGGGCAACAAGTTAACGTTGATCGAAACGTCGGTCAGGTCGACGATCCCCAGCGTCAGGGTTTTGACCAACGTCGTCAGTCCGGAAACCAAGTCGCCAAGGTTCAACAAATTGAGCAGGCTCTGCAGTTTGACGGACACCAGCGTAATGGGCGTGGCGCTGCCGGTGGGCGCATAACCACTGGGCGCACTGAGGTTGATCGGCGTATTCGCCGTACCGCCGATGTAGACGGCCACCACCCCGGTCTGCACGTTCACCTGCGCCCTTTTCGTGCCGTCCGAAGTACAGGTAACAGACGTCAAACCCGCCTTCGCCGGCGCCACATAGGCAGTGATGGGCAATTGCACCGCTGCAAGCGGCGTCGCGGCACCCGACGCACAACTGCCGCCCGGAAAGACTAGCGAGCCGTTTGAGCATGTCGACAGCAGCGAGATCGACGTATTGAGGAACACGTTGCCCTGAGCAGTCGACGTGTTGGTTATGCAATCGGATGTCCCGCAATTCGACGGCCCGGGCGGACCGCTCGCGGTGGATGGCGGATTTGCCCCCAACTTGACTGAACCCGACACGGTCACGTTCAGTAGCGGTGACAGTATCGTAGGCGTCTGAACCGTGACGCTGGGAATGTTGACCGAATTCGTGCCGTTCGCGATCTGCAATGCCGTCGACAGCAAGCCGAGTGCATTGACGCTGGCATTGACGGCAGAGCTTCCGGTTGCGGTCGCAGCGGAAACCAGTTGACCGAGAGCGATCTGCGGCCCGCCACAGACTCCCCCCGGACAAAGGGCGATGACCAGTGCGTTCAGCACCTTCAGGTTCGCAGCGGCCACGCTTTGCTGCGTCGCCGCCTGCACCGCGGCATTGGCCAGTTGACCGAGCGTCACGGTGCCATTCAGCACTCCGGTACTGGAGCCGACCGGGAGATTGGCGAGAATGCCGGCCAGCTTCAAGTTGACTTGTGCGAGTCCCTGATAGTCGACCAGTTGGAGATTCAACGCATTGTCGTTCGATCCGGTCAACGCCTTGAGTAACTGGTTGGCCAATCCACCATTCAACGCTGCAAGCGACGTGGTCAGCGTAAAAGTGTCGGTGGGTACGCTCTTGGCAATGGCAGAGCCGCTAATCGTAACTCCACCGCGAAAAATCCCGTCGACCGGCTCGGCCACCGTGACGCAAACGGCGTTGGTCGACTGGCCATTGACCGCTCCCGCCGAGAGACCCGCGCACTGATTGCCGCTGATCGGGTCGCCCGACACCCAGGTGAACTGCGCGCTACCGCTGCCTTGAGGTGCGGTCCAGATGCCGCACGACACGGAAATTTTCGAACCCGTCGGCAATGCATTCGTCGCCGGATTCGCGATTTGACCGGCTGCGGTCCTCGCTGCCTGGCAAGTCGAGTCGGTCGTAACCTGAGAGACCGCCGACAAAGCGGCCAGATCGGCCGCTGCTTGCATCCGGCGTCTTTCGGCATAGAAATGGCCGACGTCGATCGCGCCCAGGATGATGATCGCAACCAGCGCCCAGATCGTCGCCATGATCGCGACGCTACCGCGCTGGCGACTTCTCCCGGGACTGCCGGCGCTCCGTCGCCGCGTCGCGTGCGATTGATCTGCGCGCATGGTCATCCCGCTTATTGCGCGCCCTGCCCGCCGCCCGACATGCCGCCCACCGCACCGAGCTGTGAACTCATCGAATCCGGAATCTTGTTCTTGAACGAATCGAGGTAGCGCTGGTACGCAAGCGACGCGACGTCGCCGAACACGGGTTGCGTCGGCGCCGCCGCGCGGTTGTCCCGCTGCATCGCGAGCCAGTCTTTGGTCGAGCGGCCGACGTCTGACGCACCCAGTGCCACGGTGTCTTGACCGTATGCGGCGCCCGACCCCGTTAAGATGCAGACGACCGCGACCAGCGTCGCGATCCGGCCCGCACATGCGCTTCGATTGAGTGTGTTGTCGTTCATGTCGTTCCCCGGATATCTGTTCATTGTGCAAATCGTTGCAGCAACGGCACGGTCTGGTCGTAACCGAAGTTGTTCGCCATCGGCGTGATCGGCGTCGTCGCGCCGCGCCGCGACACAACCGGCGGCGTCGCGATTGCGCGCTGCTGCGCACGCACTGCCGCAGCAATCTTCGCGGCATCACCGTTAATGTCCTTGCGAATCTCCGTCGACAGATGCTGCTGGTTCATCAGCCGTTGCGCATCCTGCGCACGTCCTGCCGCAAACAGATACAGCGCGAGGTTGCTGACGATTTTCGGATTGCGCTGATCGAGTTCGGCAGCTTTCATCAGCGGCACTCGCGCACCGACGACGTCGCCGCTGCGCAACTTCGCATAAGCGAGATCGGACAGCAGCGACGGATCCGTCGGCGCGAGCTCCGACGCTTGCGTCAGCGCCTGCACGGCACGGTCGAAATCACCCGCGGCGCCCGCAAGCAGCCCCAATCCGCGATAGCCGCGCGCAGCAAGCGGTGTCTTCAGCAACTGTGCATACACAGCCGCGCTTGCGGTCGGCTGGTCGGTCATCCGTAGTGCGTCCGCGCGCAACAGGATCGATTCCGGCATGACACCGTATGTCTTGTCATATGCATCGATATGCGCGAGTGAAGCGTAATAGAGGCCCTGCGCTTGCATGCGCTGAATCAGCCCCAGATACATCCCAGGCGTATCCGGTACGGACTGCTTCTGATCTGCTGCTTGCATCAGTGCCGCACGCTCGGTCTGCGCGCCGACGCCATACCCGCTTTCCTTGGTTGCGCATGCGCCGAGCATCAACACCGCCGCCAGCATGCCTGCCCGGGTCACCGCTTCGTCGATTCGCTTCATCGTCTGTCCTTCCGTCCTTCAATGCTGCGACGACAACGCACGCATCACCGCCAGCATGCCGGGCCCCGCCGTCACGATCAGCAGAGCGGGCAACAGCGTCAACACCATTACGCCCGTCATCTTTACCGTCAATCTACCGATCCGTTCGCGCAGCATCGCACGACGCGTCTCGCGCAAACGGTCCCCGAACTGTTTGAGCGGTTCCTGGACCGCACCGCCATGCTTGTCGACCTGAATCATCAATCGCACGATCGCGCGCAAATCCTCGTTGTCGAATCCACTGGACAGCCGTTGCAGCGACTGCTCGCGCGTACGGCCCGCGGCGAACTGACGCTGCGCGATTCCCACTTCCGACGACAAGACCGGCAGCATCCCGCGAAAATCGTTCGTCACGACTTGCAGGCTCTGATCGAGCGACAGGCCGACGCCTTGCAGTAAGCGCAACATGTCGACGAGCAGCGGCAGTTCATCGACGACGCTCTGTCGCCGCGATGCTGCACGGCGCTGCACATAAAGTTTCGGCAGCATGAAACCCAACCCCAAGGCGATGCACAAGCCGACCATCCAGATACTGCCTTTCATGCGCCCGCTCGCGCAGATCGCGAACAGCAGCGGCAACGCGATCCCGCACGCGACGCGCGCACTCAGAAACAGCCCTCGCGTGCGTGCATCGACATATCCGCATTGCTCCAGCAGACGGCGGTCTTCCTCCGCGACCGCGTATTTTCCGAATCCGGTGTCCAGCCAGCGCATGCCTGCCACCGACAAGCGATCGAGCCAATGTTCGACACGTTGCCCGCCGCGCACCTTGGCTTTCGCCGGCACATCGCCATCCTGCGCGGGCCGCGCTTTCGCCGCCTCGAGTGCAGCCATGCGCCGATCCAACGCATCGACCAACGCTCGTTCGGCACGCGCCGCGGCATTCGCACGCAACATCGCAACCATACCGAGCAGCAGCACCCCAAGCGCGCCCACGGCCAATGCAATCGCTCCGATTTGAGTTGCTGTCATAGTGTCACCTGAGCCGAGCCATTCGATACAGCCATATGCTGCCTATCACTTGAGCCAGGAACGCGATCATGAGCAGCGATCGCCCGCTCGGATCTCCCCACATCCCGTACAGATACTTCGGATTGGTCATCACGACAAAGCTCCCGATTGCGATCGGCAGCATGACGAGGACGAATGCGGACAACCGTGTCTCCGACGACATCGCGGTCAATTCACGCTCGGCCTGTTCGAGGTCGCGCATGAATACGGCCATCCGCTCGAGCATCACATCCGCGCGACCACCGTACTTGACCGACAAGCGCAGCACCGAGCCGACGAGCTCGAACTCTTCGGTCCGGTAGATCTTCGCGATGTGCATCATGGCGCGGTCGATCTCGATACCGCCGCGCAGCATCCGCGACACGACGTCGAGACAGCCGCGCAGCGGCTCCTCGGTCGTCAGCAACGCGGACTGGAAAGCAGCCGGCACGCTATTGCCCAGCGTCACGAGACGCACGATCCCGTCGAGAAACGACGGGATCTGCCGAACGATCTTCAACCGGCGCCGTTGAATTCGCGACGCGAGCCAGACGCCGAGTATCGCGCTTCCGCACATGATTGCCGCGAAACACGCCAGCATACCGCCGCGACTACCCGCGACGACCGCAACCGCGACGAGCACTCCAAGCGCGACGAGCGCCTTGCCGCGCGCATCGTCGATCCCCGCGCGACTCGCAAGATTGGACAGATATTCGGAAGCGGTCGCATACCAGTGCGCCCAGAAAGCATCGGACGATATCGTTCGTGCTGCACCCGGTTGCTCCGCGGCACGCACGGCACCAGCGGCCCGCGCACGTGCCCCCTGTGCGGCGACGCGTGCCCCCGGCTCGAGCCGGCTGTCGATGAAGCGCTTTGCGTCGGTCCGTACGCGCCGGGTCTCCGCGTGACGCCACAGCATCATCGCAGCCGCGACGCACAGCATCGCGATCGCCAGCACCCATACCATCGCGCTATACATTGAAGCCCCCGCCTCCGCGGCCAAACCCGCCACCGCCAAAGCCTCCGCCACCGAATCCGCCATCGCCGAACCCACCGCTCGTCAGCGTCTGACGGAAGCGCGCGAGCTTCGGTGAATGCGGATGAATGCCCAGGGTTTCCCAGTGATCGACTTCCTCGCCCTCCGGTGTCACACGCGCTTCGTAACGGTAAAGCTCCTGGGTCGCGATGATGTTGTCGGACAGCCCGGTCACTTCGGTGATCGACAGAATCCGGCGCCGCCCGTTCGACAGGCGTCCGATCTGCACGATGAAGTCGATGGCGTTCGCGATCTGCCGGCGCAGGCTCGACTCGGTGCCCTGGAAACCTGCAAAGCCGGCAAGCATCTCGAGACGGTACAGACACTCGCGCGGCGAACTCGCATGCACGGTGCCCATCGAGCCGTCGTGACCCGTGTTCATGGCCTGCAGCATTTCCAGCACCTCGCCGCCGCGCACTTCGCCGACGATGATCCGGTCCGGACGCATCCGCAACGTATTGCGCAGCAAGTCGCGAATCGACACGACGCCGGTACCGTCGAACCCGCCCGGTCGGCTCTCGAGCCGCACGACGTGCGGGTGGTTCAGCGACAACTCAGCCGTATCCTCGATCGTCACGACACGCTCGATCTCCGGAATATGGAAGGCGAGCGCGTTGAGCAGGGACGTCTTGCCGGAACTCGTACCGCCCGACACGAGAATGTTGCAGCGCGCCTCGACTGCTGCCTGAAGCAACGTGTTGATCTCTTCGTTGAACGTCCCGTTGCCGAGCAGATCGGCTGGCTTGAGCGGATCCTTGCGGAATTTCCGGATCGACACGACCGGGCCGTCGATCGACAGTGGCTCGATCACCACGTTCACGCGGCCGCCGTCGGGCAGCCGTGCATCGACCATCGGATTCGACTCGTCGAGACGGCGGCCGATCGGCGCGAGGATCCGCCGCACGATCCGCAACAGGTGCGCGTTATCGGTGAAGCGTACCGGCAGCTTGGCAAGGATCCCGTGACGCGACACGTACACGTCGTTGTAGCCGTTGATCAGGATGTCCTCGACCGCCGGGTCCGCGAGCAGATCCTCGATCGGTCCGAAACCCGCGAGTTCCTTCGTCAGCGCCTCCGCGATCGTCCGTACTTCGTTCTCGTTGAGCGGAATGCGACGCAGACGCACGAAGCTGTCGATCTCGAGATCGACGAACTGGTTGATCGCCTGGCGGGACCATCTGCCGAATTCGGCGCCCAATTCTTCGATGCGCGTCAACAAATGTTCGTGCGCGGCATTCTTGATGTCGTGGAATTGCTGCGTCTGGGAGAACGGCGCTGCGCCGTCGGCAAATTGAATGTCGTGTGCCATCGCTTACGACCGCTTGGACGAGGGTTGAATGAAACGCTTCAGCGCGGACAGGCCAGGCGCCGGACGCGGTGCAGCCGGACGAATCGACACACCTGGCAACCGCGCGGCGAGCGATTCGAGCGCGCGCACGTACGGGTCGCGCTCCGCCATATCGACGATGAGCCGGCCCTGGTTCGCCGCATGGCCGATCACGACGCGGCGCGAGGGCAACGTGCCGGCCAGCGACAGCCCTAGGCGCTCCGCAATCTGTGCGGGCGTCAGATCGAGTGCAGGGTCGTACTGGTTGACGACGAGCCGTATGCGGTCCGTCTCGACACCCGCATCGCGCAGCCCGGTGAGCAGATCGGCCGCCGACACGATCGACGCGACGCCCTGGTCGCAGACGAGCCACGCTTCATCAGCCGAACTCGTGACCTGTGCAACGAATTCGCGGTTCGAAAAACCGCCGAGGTCGACGATCTGCTGATCGAAGAATGCACGAAACCGGTTCAGCAAACCGGCACACGACGCGTACGACACGTCGCGCAGCCCGCCGAGATCCGGCGGCAGCGTTGTCAATGCGACGCCGCTCTCATGCCGGGTCAACGCGGTATTCACGAAGGTGCGGTCGATGCGGCGCAGATTGTGAACCGCATCGATGAAATGGAATTCGCAGCGGGTATTCAGGAACAGCGCGCCATCGCCTGCCGGCAACCCGAGGTCGACGAGCGCGGTCTGGCGACCAGCCGGCGTCCCACCGTTCGGCACGCCGCCCCCCTCCGGACCCACCGCGCGCCTCTGCAACCATACGGCCAGATTCGCTGCGAGCGTGCTCACCCCCATTCCTGCGCGCGCGCCGAGCAATGCAACCAGCTTGCCGTGGCGGCTCGCCGGCTCGCCAACGTTAGTCAACAACCCGCGCGTCGTGCGCAACGCATCTTCCGCCGGTGCCGACACGTCGATGAAATCGCGGACGCCAGCGCGCAATGCAGCGAGCGTGCTCTCAGGCTGTGCGAGCGAACCCAGCGCGACAATCGGCAGCCCCGGATGCGTGGCGCGAATCGCAGCCGCAGCAATGCTCGCCGCCGCACTGCCATCGGAGAAATCGATGAAGACGAGCGCGGGATTGAGGCCGGTAATGCGCTGCGCCAGCATACCCGGTTCAAGCGACGCGGCCTCGACCGCGCCGGCCGATACGAGCGTATCGGCCAGCCAGCGGACATGCGCCTCATGCTGCGACGCACACACGAAATAGTCGGTCACGGCGGGTTCACACAATGATTGAATTCGCGCATTCATGTCGGACACCCCCGATTACACAAGGCGTGGCGATGCATCGCAAGCCGCGAGACATTGCACTCATTTCGAAAATCCGGGAGCAGCGTCCGGCGAAGCGGCTCCGCCCAAATACGATTTCCAGACCGGCCCGTCGCGCTGCTCGGACAACTCGCCAGGCGTCGCGGGCAACACTGCGCCCTTCGCGATCGGCGCGACGAGATGCGGCGTCACGATGATCAGCAGTTCCTTGTCGTTCTGCTGATAGCTCAGATTCTTGAAGAACGTCCCGATGATCGGCAGATCGCCGAGCAGCGGCACCTTGCTCACGTTAGACATCGTCTGGCGATCGATCAGGCCACCAATCACGAAGCTCTCCCCATCGCCCAGCTCGACGGTCGTGTCCGCCCGGCGCGTCGTAATGCCGGGCACCGCAACGCCGCTGATCGTCACGCTGTTCACGAAGTCGAGCTGACTCGATTCCGGTGCGACCTTCAGTGCAATCCGGCTCGGACTCAGGACCGTCGGCGTCAATGAGAGTCCGACACCGTATTGCTTCCACTGGATCGCCGTCGAACCGAGTCCCTGCGGCGATGGCACCGGAATCTCGCCGCCCGCGAGGAAACTTGCGCTCTGCCCGGACAGCGCGACCAGTGTGGGCTCCGCCAGCACGCGTGCCAGGTTGTTCGCCTCCAGCAGAGACAGGTCGGCAAAGATGCCGCGTCCGGCCGCGTTCACGACCAGGTTGAATGCGGACGCGACTGGCGATCCGAGCGTCGGAACGTATCCGCCGGTCCCCGGGCCCGAACCGCCGCTGTAAGACTGCACGCCTCCCGGCGAAAACGATCCGAACGAAAAACCGTTGCTTTGCTTGAAGAAATTGAACCCGACCTGCTTGAGCACCGAACGGCTGAATTCGACGACCCGCACGTCGACTTGCACGACACTCTTGCCGGGAACCGTCGAGCGGTCGATCACGGCGCCCTTTACGCTCATGTTCTTGCCGACCGCGGCCGCCCGCGCATGCGCCTCGAGCGACGCTGCCGAGCCTTGCAGCACCGCCGTGCCGCCGTATGCATTCACGCGCGGCGCAGCGCCGTCGAGCACGGCTTGCGCGGCCGCGTCGACCACCTCGACGTTCCAGATCGTTGGTTCATCGCGGCCGCGCTCCCACAGCATCACGTTGGTTGCGCCGGGAGCCTTCGCAGTAAGCAGCACGGAACCCGAGCGGCTGCCCTTCATGATCAGCACGTCGGCAATTGCCGGATCGCCGACCGCGACGCGCTGCAGGGTGCGGCCCGCCGAAATCTGCCGTTGTGCGCCGACCGCGAGCTCGATCGTAGCGCTCGCGCTCGCGAACGAGGTGAAAGTCATGGTGCAGATGGCAATCGCGAATGCAATCAGTGTGTTTTTCATCGTTTGGTAGACCGTCGCGCGGCCCTTTGCTTGTCGTCGCTGATATCGATGGCCGTCGACCTGGTTCAATAGGCAACCGTTTCCGACCGGCCGCCGCGAATCACTTCGATACTGCCGCCGCCCCCGCTTGGCCGCACCGGCGGCGGCAAATGCGACGGCAACGGCGGCACGTTCGCGCTGGCTACCGGCGTTCTCGGTGTGCCAGACAGTTGTTGCAGCGAGACGCCTGCCGCGGCCAACGCCGACGGCGACAGTTTGTTGTCGGTACGCACCGCAACCGTCTGTAGCGCAAGCTCCTCGTCACGCGGATTACGCAATGCAAAGGTCAGCCGGCCGCTCGCCTCGCCGAGCGTCAGCGCATCGACCTGCGCGGTCGGCACCGCGAGCACCGCGATGCGGGCGCCGGTCGGCTGCCCGTTACCACCGTTGTTGTTGCCGCTGTCGCGCTCGGCGGTCGCATCGCCGAACGACAGCACCCGAACCTTCGATAACAGAAGCCGCGCCTGGGTCTGCGAAACCTCGCCGTCGAGCATCGTGGTGCCGACTTCACGTTTCAGGTTCAGGAACACGTCGACGAAATTTCCGGGCCGCAGCCGGTTACCGACCGCGTTCGTTTCGTCGACGCGAACCGCAACCGCACGCTCGCCAGGCTGCACGTCCTCGGCAAGCCCCGACACCAGGGCATCTGCAACGACCGGAGTCGAGGCTGGAACGTCACGAATCGGCATGCGGCCAACAAGCAGGGCCGGATCGTTGAACGCGCCTGCCGGCGCCGGCACAGTCGTTGGTTGAACCTTCAGCGCATCGGCCGGAATCGGCTGCCCTCCGGGCAAAGTACGCGTTGCAATCACAATCGGCACGGCAGTTACCGCCGTCATCGGCTGTGCCGGCGGGGGACTTGATGCGCTGCGTCCGAGCACCCATGCATAGATTCCGAGCAGAACGGCGATTGCAATCAGCAGCCCCGCAATGATCTTCGTTAAGTTGTTGGCCATGTTGTCGTATGGATGCCGGAATAAAAATCCAATGAGTTTCTTCTTGTTGCGCGATTTGCGTGTGACAGGTCTATCGCGTCATGATGCCCAACTCACAGCATGGACTGCGGGATTTGCACCACTGCCGTACCGGTCAGCGGTTTGGTGATGATCGCCCCAAGGAATGGCATGATCGTCATCCAGCTATCTGGCGTATAGCTCACCGTAACTGTCAGGCAATACAACAACGGCGTAGACGTGCTGTTGTAGTTGCATTGCTGAGCCACCACGTTGGGCGGACTGCTGTTCAGCCAGCCGAGGACGTTCTGCGTAGTTGTTTTTGCGTTCGCGACGCGTGTCGTGAGATTCGGTGCGTAGCTCAATCCTGCGCGTGCCCCCTCGCTAGCAGCCAATGTCAAGCTTTGCTGAATGACGAAAATCATCCCGAAACTCAGGATCGCGTAAAAAATCACGAAGAACAGCGGAAACACGATCGCGAACTCCACCGCTGTCGCTCCACGTTGCCGTCGCCGTCCCCGACATGCGTTCTGTCGTTTCATCGCACGCCCCCTGTTGCGATCAGATAGATCAACCATGCAGCAGCCGGTACCGCGAGGCATGCGGCATAGGGCGTCGCCCGATATCTGCCAAGTATCAGCGTCGGTCGGCGCTGCCGCCACAGCCCCCCCAACAGCGTGCGCGACAGCAGCATCAGTGCGAGCGCGTGCAGCCCTGCAGCCAGACTGGCAGCCACCCAGAGCCAAAGTAGCGCGTGCGCACCGCACCAGATACCGAGCACAGCGAAAATTTTCACGTCTGCTGCGCCCATGACGCGCAGAAGAAAAAACGGTATCAGCCCGATCAGGCCGACCAGCATGCCGACCACTGCTTGATGCGCCGAAATACCAAATGGACTCGCGGCCACGCACGCGGCGCCGAGCCCACCGACTAATCCGGCCACGACAAGCACGTTCGAAATACGGCGGAGACGAATATCGCTGACCACGACCAAAGCCGCCCAGGCCAGAAATATCCCGCTAGAAATGAGATGTCCCATCACACCACGACCCGCAGCAGATGCAAGGGCGGGCGGATTACCGAGGCAGTCCGCCCGCTACTACGCCACGACGACTTCCACGAACGAAGAAGTCAACTTAGGCCGCATTTCCGCGAATCGCGTTGGCAGAACAGTTTGTAGCGGAAGGAGTGGACACGCAGGTGCCAAGATTCGTGAACATGGTACCGAGACTGCTACCGATGTTCGTCACCCCGGCGACGATCGCGACAGCGATCAGACCCGCGATCAGCCCGTACTCGATCGCGGTAACCCCGTCGTTTTCCTTAAGGAAACGCTTGATGATTGCTTTCATTTTATTCCTCGTGCCTGTATTTACGTTTTCTGGCCTTTTATACGTATACGTCCCCGCATATCTGGCCGTTTGCCCCAACCGTTCGCCACATCTGCTGTAACGACAACCGGGTGCGCTTTCTTTATAGATCGCCCCGAAGGGCCTTGCTCACGATTTGATGCAAGTTAACATTCGCGATAGCGCTCCTCCTCGAACGTAGTGTACCGAACCGTACATTTCCTTACATCTGCTCCGGATTCTATATCCGATCCTATTTAAGTTCCAACCTCTTTTAACCACTCTGACGGAAAAAAATGACCAGGAGCACAACGTATTTGTACGGCGTTTCGGTACGACTTACACATAGGATTTACGATAGGTTAGATGTGCACACCTAATCCACCAGTAAAACAATTGCCTCGTCCACCAAGCCTGCGCGGGCCCCACGTTACGCCGCACGCGTAACGCCAATGTTGTGACGTTACGTTACGAAACGGCCGAAACCGTTCTCATTCATCTGCACTTAAACAGATTCAACAATCTTTCAATTTCCGGAACTTCCTTTTCCGACAAGGAATTGCCTCGTTTAAAACCGGTTGTCGAACCGTCGAGCCTCGAAATGGCACGACAGTTGCAGAGTAGTCCTCGCACCACTCAACACAACGCAGTTCACAACACATTTTTAATGCGAGGACGAAATGGACATCAAGGTTATCCCTCATGGCGTGTTCCGGACGACTCTGATCGCGGCCACCGTTGCAGCCATGCTTTCCCTCTCCGCGTGCGGCGGCTCCGGCTCCATCAGCCAGGGTCTCGGCGGCGGCTCGAGCTCCGGTGGCGGCGATACGATCTCCACGTCGGGCGGCAACGGCTCCAGCGGCACCTCGGGTACGAGCGGCACGTCCGGCACCAGCGGAACCTCAGGCACGAGCGGCACGTCCGGTACCAGCGGAACCTCGGGCACGAGCGGCACGTCCGGCACCAGCGGAACCTCGGGCACGAGCGGTACGTCCGGCACCTCCGGTGTGTCGGCGAACCCGGTGGGAAATGTCCTCGCACAAGGCAGCAACATCATCACGAATGCCGGCGACACCGTCTCCGGCCTCGGCTCCGTCATCGGCAGCCAGACGCTGCCGGGCGTCAATCCGGCCACCACGCAAGCCGCCGGCGGCATCGTGCAAAGCGTCGGCGGCGCGGTTACCGCACTCGGCAACGGCCTCGGCAGCGGGCTCGGCCAACTCGGCGCGACGAAGGATCCGGTCGGCACCACGGTCGCCAGCACCGGCGGCGTGGTGAATCAGCTCGGCGGCGCAGTCACGCAAACGGGCAACCTGGTCACGAGCCTCGGCAGCGGCCCGCTGTCACCGCTCGCACCGGTCACGGGCGCGGTCGGCGGCCTCGCCACGACGCTCGGCGGTGCCGTGTCGAACGGCGGCACCACGCTCACCAACGTGCTGTCGACCGGCCCGATCCAGCAGGTCACGCAGACGGTCAGCTCGGCCATCACGCCGATCACGACCATGGTCGGCCAGACGACCCAGACGATCGGCACCGCAACCGGCCTCGGCGCGCCGGTCAACACGCTGCTCGGCACGGTTGGCAACGGTCTGAACCAGGCTGGCGCCCTGCTCGCATCGACGGGCGGCAACCCGGTCACCACGGGCCTCGGCAACACCGTCTCGTCGACGGGCAACACCGTCAAGGCCGTCGGCGGCCTGCTCACGGGCGGCACCGGCGGCGTGACCAACCCGCTCGCCCCGCTCACGGGTCTCGTGTCGACGGTGACCGGCGCACTCGGCGGCGCAACGGGTGGCGGCAGCGGCCCGCTCGCCCCGGTCACCGGTCTCGTCTCGACGGTCACGGGCGCGCTCGGCGGCGCAGCCGGCGGCAGCGGCGGCCCGCTCGCGCCGGTCACCGGTCTCGTCTCGACGGTCACGGGTGCACTGGGCGGCGCAGCCGGCGGCAGCGGCGGTCCGCTCGCGCCGGTCACGGGTCTCGTGTCGACGGTCACGGGCGCACTCGGCGGCGCAACGGGTGGCGCAGGCAGCGCAAATCCTCTGGCGCCCGTCACCGGTCTTCTCGGCGCAGTCACGGGCGCCCTCGGCGGAGTGACTGCTGGCGCAGGCGGCAGCAGTCCGCTCGCCCCGGTGACGAACGTCGTCTCCACGGTCACGAGCACGGTGGGCGTGCCGGCACTGAGCGGCGGCACGGGTGCCGTCACGAATTCGGGTTCGTCGTCGAATCCGCTGGCGCCCGTCACGTCGCTGATCGGCGGCCTGCTCGGCGGCACGCACGGCAAGTAATCCGACATCCATTCATCGAAAAGACAGCGAGGAGTCCATCATGTCCCAGCAACGTTCCCTCCCGACGGTCGCCCTGCGCCATTGGCGCGCGCCCCTCACCGCCTTCGCCGCGGCGTGCCTGCTGGCCGCCTGCGGCGGTGGCGGCGTCAGCTCGCCGCCGACCAGCAGCAACGACAACAACAACCCGAGCACGAGCGGCACGTCCGGGACGAGCGGCACCAGCGGCTCGTCGACCGGCACCAAGGGTGTCATCAGCACGGTCGGCCAGACGGCCACCGACCTCGGCAGCACGGTCGGCAACATCAGCCTGCCGGGCCTCGGCGACGGCGTGCCGAAGGGTATCGGCAGCACGCTGTCCAGCACCGGCACGATCGTCGGTGCGGCAGCCGATGCGGTGAGCAACGGGCTGGGACAGATCGGTTCGACCAAGGACCCGGTCGGCACCACGGTGGCCGGTCTCGGCAACGTCGTCGGTGCGACCAGCAACACGGTGTCCGGCCTGAGCTCGACGGTCAAGGCGCTGGGCACGGGCCCGCTGGCGCCGCTCGCGCCGGTCACGACGCCGGTCGGCACCGTGCTCGACACGGTCGCCAACGGCCTGACGGCCGCCGGCACGACGATCGGCTCGACGCTGTCGTCGGGCGCCGTGCAGCAGGTCACGCAACCGATCAGCTCGGCGATCACGCCGCTCGTGATCACCGCCGGCCAAGTCACGCAGCAGGTCGGCACGACGACCGGCCTCGGCCAACCCGTCTCGGGCCTGCTCGGCCAGATCGGCGGCGCGATCAGCTCGGCCGGCAAGCAGGTCGGCGGCACGTCGAGCCAGCCGCTCGTCGGCGACGTCGGCCAGCTCGTGACGGCAGTCGGCAACACCGTGACCAACGCGGGCGGCCTCGTCAATCCGAACGGCCCGAATGGCGCGGCGCCGATCCCCGGCCTGATCACGAGCCTCGTCGGCGGCTCGACGGCAACCGTCCAGAACGGCTCGTCGTCAGGTTCCGGTTCGACGAACCCGCTCGGCGGCTTGTTGTCGGGTCTGGGCTCGACGCCGCTCGGCTCGCTCACGGGCGCGCTCGGCGGCGCAGCAGGCGGCTCGGGCAGCGGCCCGCTCGCGCCGGTGACCGGCCTGGTCTCCACGGTGACCGGCGCACTGGGCGGCGCAGCAGGCGGCAGCAGCGGCCCGCTCGCACCCGTCACGAATCTCGTGTCGACGGTCACGGGCACGCTCGGCGGCGCCACGGGCGGCGCAGGCAGTGCAAACCCTCTCGCGCCCGTCACCGGTTTGCTGAATACTGTCACCGGAGCAGTTGGCGGTGCGGCAGGGTCCGGGGGGGCGAGCCCGCTCGCGCCGGTCACGTCGCTGGTCGGCAGCGTGTCGGGTACGGCATCGTCGAGCAGCGGTTCGACGGGCCTGCTGGCACCGGTCACGGGGTTGCTGGGTACGCTGGGTAGCGTTGGCAAGTAAGGAGGACGGTCGCGTCATCGCAGCCGGAGCGAATGGCGCGGCCGTACAAACACAACCGGCATTGCGGCACGCGGCGCGCGACACCCCGGTGTCGCGCGCCGGCATTACAAAGAAGACGAAAAGCAAGGCCTACGAGGAAGAACAATGAAATCCAGACTCGACAGATGGATGATGCTGCTCGCCATCGCGGCAGCAGGTACGGCACAGGCACAAACGCGCGTCGGCGGTAACCCGCTCGACTCCCTTCCCCAGATCAACGCGCCGAAGACGGGCCCGAACGTCACCGTGCAGGTCGCGCCGCAGGCGCCGCAATTGCAGGAGCTGCTGTCGCGGCACCTGACGCCGAAGACGTTCCAGGTCGAAGGCGTGAAGTCGATACCGTTCGAAGAAATCACGCGCCGCTTCACACCGCTCGTCGGCAAGGACATCACGATCGGCGAACTGATCGAAACCGCCAACGGCGTGACGACGCTGTACCAGGAACGCGGCTACGCGCTGTCGTTCGCGTTCGTCCCCGCGCAAACGTTCGAGAACGGCGTCGTGCGCATCACGGTGGTCGAAGGCTATGTGTCGGACGTCAAGGTCACCGGCAAGCCCGGCGCGATGGAACCGAAGATTCGCGCGATTGCCGCGCACATCACGGCCGATCGCCCGCTGCGCCGCGCGACGTTCGAGCGTTACGTGAACACGTTCGGCCTGCTGCCCGGCCTCACGGTGAAGGCGAATGTCCCGCCGCCGCAGACCACCGACGGCGCGACGACGCTCGAGCTCGCGGTCGATCGCAAGCCGTTCAACGTCAGCACGGGTATCGACTTCAACCACCCCGGCGTGCAGGGCCTCATCACCGCGACCGAAAACGGCCTGACGCGGTTCGGCGAGCAGTTGAGCATCTCGGCGCTCGCGCCGCCGGGACGCGACAAGCAAACCTATTTCGCGTTCAGCGGCGCGGTGCCCGTCGGCAGCAGCGGCCTGATCACGCGCCTCGACGCCAGCACGTATCGCGGCAAGCCGACCGACAACCCGGGGTTGCCGTCGTACGTCGAGCGGACGGTCAAGAACGAAAAACTCGGTCTTTCGGCTTCCTATCCGATACTGTTGAACAATCAGCGCAGCCTGCTCGGCACCGTGTCGGGCTATGCGTCGCACAACGAGGACCGCTACCAGAACCAGATCAACGGTGCGAGTCTCGATACGCGCTCGCAGGTCCGCGTGCTGCAGATGCAGCTCGACTACACGAGCGTCCAGCCGAAACAGGTACAGAAGCTGAGCGTTAACGTCGCGAAAGGCTTCAACATCCTCGGCGCATCGAAAGCGCAGGACATCACCGTCGGCACGACCACGACCTCGGTGGACAGCCCGATCTCGCTGACCTTCGTGCGCACCGGCGCGACCTTCACGCAGACGAACGAATGGCCGTTCCGGATCGGCACGTCGGTCTCGCTGACCGGGCAATACAGTCCCGACTCGCTGCCGACGTCCGAACAGATCTCGTTCGGCTCGACCCGTTACGCGCTCGGCTACCAGCCGGGCGAGACATCGGGCGACTCGGGCTGGGGGATGTCGCTGGAGGTCAACCGCGGCTTCACGCCGGGCTGGACGTATCTGAAATCGATCACGCCGTACATCGCATACGACATGGCGCGCGTGTATCTGCACTCGGGCACGCCGTCGCCGAACCGCATGTCGTCGGTCGGCATCGGCGTGCGGCTCACGGACAGCCGTTACTACAGTCTCGACCTGAACGTCGCCAAACCGGTGGGCGACGCACCGGTCGAAAGCGCATCGCGCAGCCCTCGGATCAATGCGGCGTTCTCCTATCAGCTCAACTGATCGGTCACCCAAGTCACGAAACAGCCCGCGTCACGCGGGCTGTTTCGATTAGAGTCCCCTCTATCAAACGTGGCGCGCGGTTTCACGTATTCTGGCGAAGCTCGCAACATGCCCGCCCCATGCAGACGGTCGTGCGGGCGAATCGAACAGACATGCAAAACAAGGAGGATGACAATGATTCAACTGACCCGCCCGTTGCGTGCAATCGCCATTGCCGGCGCCCTGCTCGCGTGCGCAGCCCCCACGTTCGCGCAAGCCGATAGCCCCATCGGCATGTGGCAGACGATCGACGACAACACCCATCAACCGAAGGCACTCGTACAGATCGCCGAAGATGGCGACGGCTCGCTGACGGGCAAGGTCGTCAAGGGCCTCGGCGCGAACGATACGCCCGATCGCCGCTGCACCGCGTGCACGGACGAGCGCAAGGATCAGCTCATCAAGGGCATGACGATCATCAAGGCGATGAAGAAGGACGGCGACCACTGGGACGGCGGCAACATTCTCGACCCGGAGAACGGCAAGGTCTACAAGTGCAAGATGACGCTCGAAGACGGCGGCCAGAAGCTCGTGGTGCGCGGCTACATCGGCGTGTCGCTGCTCGGTCGTTCGCAGACCTGGGTTCGCCAGCAATAACGCCGTACGCGCCGAAACGCGCGGCTCAATGAAGAAATCGGCCTGCGACGACGTCGCCAGGCCGATTTCTTTTGGTGCGCGCACAACGAAACGCGACGGCATCACGCCGCGTGCTTCATCGCATCCGCTGCATAGCTACCCGGTGCACGATACGCGGGCGCTGCGTTGCTACGCGCCTCCGCCGCCTTCGATTGCGTGTGCTTGCGCATCCGCGCGGACAGTTCATTGCACAGATTCGTGCCGGCGTCGCCATAAAGCTCACGCATCACGTTCATCAGCGTACCCGTTTCGTGCCACACCTTGAAGCGGCGATGGCATGTTTGATACGACGGGTAACGGCGCGGCATGGCCGACCATGTTGCGCCACTGTAGATCACCCAGAGCACGCCGTTCAGCACGGCCCGCGTATTGGCTAACGGCCGGCCGCGCAACTCGGTGCGCGGTTGCATTTCGGGCAGAAGCGGCGCGACGCAGCGCCATTCGTGGTCGGTCAAATCGCGATACGGGGTCATGGACATCTCCAGCCTTAATAACCATGACACCACAATATCGGCTCACCTCAACGATGAATATAAGACAAATCCGAAAATACCCGGAGATCGGCAGAATTTAACCGAAATTGACGTTTAAATCCCGCCAATTACCAAGCTCACCATCCGCTCAGGTCAACGACGTATCGACGATGCGGCGCGGTGTTTCGAGATACTCCTTCGACTGCATCTCGACGATGCGCGAGACCGTACGCGCGAATTCGTTGGCCATCGGGCCTTCGACGTACAACTCCTCGGCCGGCACCGCAGCGGACATCAGCAGCTTGACCTTGTGGTCGTACAGCACGTCGATGAGCCACGTGAAGCGGCGCGCTTCGGATGCCATCCGCGGCGACATCTGCGGCACCTCGGACAGCACGATCGCATGGAAGCGGCTCGCCAGTTCCAGGTAGTCGTTCTGCGAACGCGGGCCGCCGCACAGCGTCGCGAAATCGAACCACACGACGCCGTCCGCCTTGCGCAGCGCCTTCAATTCGCGTTTCTCGATATGCAGGATCGGGCTCTCGTCGGGCACCGCCGCGAGCTTGCCGAATGCATGGCGCAGTTCGCGATCGGCCTCCGCGCCGAGCGGCGTGTGATACATCTTCACCTGCGCGAGCGTGCGCTGGCGATAGTCGACCCCCGCATCGACGTTGAGCACGTCGAGCTTTTCCTTGATCAGCGCGATCGCCGGCAGCATGCGGTCGCGATGCAGACCGTCCGGATACAGATCGTCGGGATCGTAATTCGACGTCATCACGAACTGCACGCCGTTGTTGAACAGGCGATCGAGCAGGCGGTACAGGATCATCGCGTCGGCGATGTCCGACACGTGAAACTCGTCGAAACAGATCAGCCGGTAACGCTTCGCGATGCGTCGCGCGAGTTCGTCGAGCGGATCGGCCTGCCCTTTCAGCTCCTCGAGCTCGCGGTGCACTTCGCGCATGAATTCGTGGAAATGCAGGCGCGTCTTGCGCTGCACGGGTACGACTGCGTAGAAGCTGTCCATCAGGAAGCTCTTGCCGCGACCGACACCGCCCCACATGTAGACGCCGCGCGGAAGATCCGGATGATTGATGAGCTTCTTGAAAGCGTTCGAGCGGCGCGCCTTGTATTCGACCCATTCGTCGAAACAGCGCTGCAGGCGATCGACGGCCGCGCGCTGCGCGGGATCGGACTGATAGCCGCGCGTGGTCAGTTCGCGCGTGTAGTATTCGGTGACGTTCATCGGGCAAACCGGAAAGAACGAAGGCGAGCGGGAAACCCCGCCCGCCTTCGTCATGAGACGGCTGCGCCGGCCGACGGCCGGCAGGCGCTACCCCGTGCTCAGCTGTTCAGCGAGCGCTTGTCGACGGCGAGCGCCGCTTCGCGCATCACTTCCGACATCGACGGGTGCGGATGGCAGATGCGGGCGATGTCTTCCGACGCCGCCTTGAATTCCATCGCCACCACGGCTTCCGCGATCAGGTCCGACGCGTTCGCGGCGATCACGTGCACGCCGAGCAGTTCGTCGGTCTTCGCATCCGCGATCATCTTCACGAAACCGTCC
Source organism: Burkholderia sp. EMB26 (assembly GCF_024730645.1). Lineage (NCBI taxonomy): Bacteria > Pseudomonadati > Pseudomonadota > Betaproteobacteria > Burkholderiales > Burkholderiaceae > Burkholderia > Burkholderia sp. EMB26. The sequence goes on along the minus strand of NZ_CP078070.1, from coordinate 1,702,155 downwards.
GGCGCGTTCATGCCGAGTGCGCGACCGTTGATCGAGAACGGGAACTTGCCCGTCTTGATCTCGCGGCCTTCCGCCTTCAGCTGCTGCTCCGTCTTGCCGACCCATGCGATTTCCGGGTACGTGTAGATCACCCACGGAATGCAGTTGTAGTCGATGTGCGGCTTCTGGCCGTCGATCACTTCCGCGACCAGCACGCCTTCGTCTTCCGCCTTGTGCGCGAGCATCGGGCCGCGCACCACGTCGCCGATCGCGTACACGTTCGGCACCGCCGTGCGGCAATGGTCGTCCACGTCGATGAAGCCACGCTCGTTCGCCTTCAGGCCGATCGCCTCGAGGCCGAGGTTGTCGGTGTTCGGCACGCGGCCGACCGACACGATCAGGCGGTCGGCGTCGAGCGTCTGCGCGTTGCCGTCCTTGTCCGTGTAGGCGATCGACACGCCGTTCGCGGTCGTCTTCACTTCACCGATCTTCACGCCGAGATGGATGTCGAGGCCTTGCTTCTTGAACAGCTTGGCCGCTTCCTTCGCGAGCGCTTCGTCGGCTGCGCCGAGGAATGCCGGCAGCGCTTCGAGCACCGTCACGTCGGCGCCGAGGCGACGCCACACCGAGCCGAGCTCGAGGCCGATCACGCCTGCGCCGATCACGGCGAGCTTCTTCGGCACCGAGTCGAACGTCAGCGCACCTTCGTTGTCCGACACGATCTTGTTGTCGACCGGAATGTTCGGCAGGTGACGCGCCTTCGAACCCGTCGCGATGATCACGTTCTTCGCGGTGACGACTTCGGTTTCACCCTCGCCGCTCACTTCGATCTGCACGCCGGCGTCGGTCTTGCCGGTGAACTTGCCATGGCCCTTCAGCCAGGTGATCTTGTTCTTCTTGAACAGGAACTCGATCCCGCTCGTCATCTTCTCGACGATCGCGTCCTTGCGGCCGAGCATCTTCGCGACGTCGATCTTCACGCCGTCGACGGTGATGCCGTGGTCGGCCAGGTGATGCGACGTGTTCTCGAACTCTTCCGACGACGCGAGCAGCGCCTTCGACGGGATGCAGCCGACGTTCAGGCAGGTGCCGCCGAGCTTCAGCGCGCCGGCCGGGTTCTTCCACTTCTCGATACAGGCAACGGTCTTGCCGAGCTGCGCGGCGCGAATCGCGGCGATGTAGCCGCCGGGGCCGGCGCCGATCACGACGACGTCAAATTCCTTGGACATGACAATCCTTTCTACTTGTACGCCCGCAGGTTCGCGTGTGAGCGCGACCCTGCGGAACGGGTCGATGCAGTGAGACTCGGCTTACAGGTCGAGCAGCAGGCGTGCCGGATCTTCCAGCGCATCCTTCATCGCGACGAGCGACAGCACGGCTTCGCGGCCGTCGATGATGCGGTGGTCGTACGACAGCGCGAGGTAGTTGATCGGGCGGATCACGATCTGGCCGTTCTCGACGACCGGGCGCTCCTTCGTCGCGTGCACGCCGAGGATGGCCGACTGCGGCGGGTTGATGATCGGGGTCGACAGCATCGAGCCGAACACGCCGCCGTTCGAGATCGAGAACGTACCGCCCGTCATTTCCTCGATCGACAGCTTGCCGTCCTTCGCCTTCTGGCCGAATTCGGCGATCTTCTTCTCGATCTCGGCGAGGCTCAGTTGATCCGCGTTGCGCAGGATCGGCACGACCAGGCCGCGCGGCGAACCGACCGCGATACCGATGTCGAAGTAGCCGTGATAGACGATGTCGTTACCGTCGATCGACGCGTTCACGAGCGGGAATTTCTTCAGCGCATGGACGGCGGCCTTCACGAAGAACGACATGAAGCCGAGCTTCACGCCATGTTCCTTCTCGAACTTGTCCTTGTACTTGTTGCGCAGTTCCATGACCGGAGCCATGTTCACTTCGTTGAACGTCGTCAGGATCGCGTTGGTCTGCTGCGATTCGAGCAGACGCTCGGCGATACGCGCACGCAGACGCGACATCGGCACGCGCTGTTCCGGACGATCGTTCAGCCACGTCGCGGCCGACGCCGGCACCTTCACTTCCGGCAGCGACGGCTTCGCAGCGGCGGTCTTCGCCGGTGCGGCGGCCGGAGCGGCCTTCGGTGCGCTGCCTGCAGCCAGCGCGTCGCCCTTCGTGACGCGGCCGTCGCGGCCCGAACCTGCGACGTCGCCCGTCGACAGGCCCTTCTCGGCCAGCAGCTTCGCTGCGGCCGGCGATGCGGCGGCCGAGCTCGATGCGGTTGCGGCGGCCGGCTGAGCGGCCGGTGCGGCGGCAGCCGGCGCGGCGGCCGGCTTGACTTCGGCGGCGCCTGCCGCTGCTTCGGCAGCACCTGCCTTCGCTTCGGTGTCGATCGTCGCGATGATCTGGTCGGCCACGACCGTGTCGCCGTCGTTCTGCAGCACTTGCGCGAGCACGCCCGCTGCCGGTGCCGGTACTTCGAGGACGACCTTGTCGGTCTCGAGTTCGATCAGGATTTCATCCTGCGCGACTGCTTCGCCCGGCTTCTTCTTCCACTGCAGCATGGTGGCTTCCGACACCGACTCCGACAGCTGGGGGACTTTGACTTCTACGATAGCCATGTGATTTTCCTGGATGCTTAATCTGGGGTGTGACGAGGTTCGTGCGATTCCTTCGGCCGGAGCGGCGCGCTACGCGCCCGGCGGGCCAAAAGGGACGGGAAAGCGCCGCGCGCCTTCCCGTTTCGCTTGACGTCGGTTATTTCGCGATCGATGCGCTCTTCAGGCGGCCAAATGCCCCTTCGATCAGGGCCTTCTGCTGCTCGTAGTGCTTCGCGTAGTAGCCAACCGCCGGCGAGGCCGAAGCCGGACGGCCGCTGTATGCCAGCTTCTGCCCTTCCTTCATGCCTTCCTTCAGATGGTGCTCGACGTAGAACCAGGGGCCCTGGTTCTGCGGCTCGTCCTGCACCCAGACCACTTCAGTCGCGTTCTCGTACTTCTTCATTTCGGCTTCGAACTGCTTGTGCGCGAACGGATACAGCTGCTCGATCCGGATGATCGCGACGTCGTTCGCCTTCGCTTCGCGGCGATGTGCAACGAGGTCGTAATACACGCGGCCCGAGCATACCAGCACGCGCTTGACCTTCTTCGCGTCGATGCCGCCGTCGGTTTCGCCCAGCACCGGCTGGAACGACCCCTTCGCCAGTTCGGACAGGTCCGACACGGCTTCCTTGTGACGCAGCAGCGACTTCGGCGTGGCGACGATCAGCGGCTTGCGGAACAGGCGGATCATCTGGCGACGCAGCAGGTGGAAGATCTGCGCCGGCGTCGTCGGCTGAACGACCTGCATGTTGTGGTCAGCGCACAGTTGCAGGAAACGCTCGATACGCGTCGACGAGTGTTCCGGACCCTGGCCTTCGTAGCCGTGCGGCAGCAGCATCGTGAGACCCGACACGCGGCCCCACTTCACTTCGCCCGACGAGATGAACTGGTCGATCACGACCTGCGCGCCGTTGACGAAGTCGCCGAACTGCGCTTCCCACAGCACGAGCGTGTTCGGCTCGGCGGTCGAGTAACCGTACTCGAAGCCCAGCACCGCTTCTTCCGACAGCACCGAGTCGATCACCGTGAACTTCGCCTGACCTTCGGCGATGTTCTGCAGCGGCACGTACGTGCCGTCGTTCCAGCGCTCGCGGTTCTGGTCGTGCAGCACCGCGTGACGGTGCGTGAACGTGCCGCGGCCCGAGTCCTGGCCCGTCAGGCGCACCGAGTAGCCCGATGCGACGAGCGACGCGAATGCGAGGTGTTCGCCCATGCCCCAGTCGAGCGGCTGGTCGCCGCGCGCCATGTTGCGGCGGTCGTTGATCACGCGCTCGACGAGCGGGTGGACCTTGAAGTTTTCCGGGACGGTCGTGATGCGTTCGCCCAGGCGCTTCAGTTCGGCGAGCGGCACGGCCGTGTCGGCTGCGTCCGTCCACTTGCGGTTCAGGAACGGAACCCAGTCGACCGCGTACTTGCTCTTGTAGTTCGACAGGACCGGATCGACGGTGTGGTGGCCGTCGTCCATCGCCTTGCGGTACGCCTTCACGTAGTTGTCGGCGTCTTCGGCGGTGATCACGCCCTGCTGCACGAGCTTCTCGGCGTACAGCGCACGGGTGCCCGGGTGCTGCGCGATCTTCTTGTACATCAGCGGCTGCGTGACCGCCGGCGTGTCCTGCTCGTTGTGACCCAGCTTGCGGAAGCAGACGATGTCGATCACGACATCCTTGTGGAACTGCATCCGGTAGTCGATCGCGATCTGGATCGCGAGCACGACGGCTTCCGGATCGTCGCCGTTCACGTGCAGCACCGGCGCTTCGATCATCTTGACGACGTCGGTACAGTACAGCGTCGAACGCGCATCGCGCGGGTCGGACGTCGTGAAGCCGATCTGGTTGTTGATGACGATGTGCAGCGTGCCGTGCGTGCCGTAACCGCGCGTCTGCGCGAGGTTCAGCGTTTCCATCACGACGCCCTGGCCAGCGAAGGCCGCGTCACCGTGGATCTGCACCGGCAGCACTTGCAGGCCGTCTTCATCGCCGCGACGGTCCATCCGCGCCTTCGCGGAACCTTCGACCACCGGGTTCACGATTTCGAGGTGCGACGGGTTGAACGCGAGCGACAGGTGGACCGGGCCGCCTTCCGTCGACACGTCCGACGAGAAGCCCTTGTGGTACTTGACGTCACCGGCCGGCAGGTCGTCGACGTGCTTGCCTTCGAATTCGGCGAACAGGTCGGCCGGCATCTTGCCCAGCGTGTTGACCAGCACGTTCAGACGGCCGCGGTGAGCCATGCCGATGATGATTTCCTGCACGCCGCTCTTGCCCGCGTGCTGGACGACTTCGTCCATCGCCGCGATGAAGCTCTCGCCGCCTTCGAGCGAGAAGCGCTTCTGGCCGACGTACTTGGTGTGCAGGTAGCGCTCGAGGCCTTCGGCGGCCGTCAGGCGATTCAGGATGTGCTTCTTCTTGTCGATCGAGAACGACGGCGTCGCGCGGGTCGACTCCAGGCGCTCCTGCCACCAGCGCTTCTGTTCCGGATCACTGATGTACATGTACTCGGCGCCGATCGTGCCGCAGTACGTGTCGCGCAGACCCTTGACGATATCGCGCAGCGAAGCCTGGTCGAAGCCGAAGTACAGGTTGCTTGCGCTGTAGGTCTGGTCGAGGTCGCCTTCGGAGAAGTCGTAGAACGCGGGTTCGAGCTCGGGAATGGCCGGGCGTTCGCGGCGCTTCAGCGGATCGAGATTGGCCCATTGCGAGCCGAGGAAGCGGTAGGCGCTGATCAGCGACTGGACGTGCACCTGCTTGCGTGCGGTCGCGAGATTGCTGGTGCTTTCGCGCGGGATGAAGGCATTGGCCTTAGCACGCTCGGCGAACGATTCGACGATCGGGAAATGCGCAACGTCATTGGCGTTGGAGCCGTCCGTTGCAGGCACGTTCTGCAGCGCGTCGAAATACTCTCGCCAGTTCTCCGGCACCGACGCCGGATTGTTGAGGTATGCATCGTACAGTTCTTCAACGTACGAAGCATTGCCGCCGAACAGATAGGAGTTCAGCTGAAACTGCTTCATTACATCTGACATTTTACGCTCACCTTTCTTCGAGCTTCTCGAGAAATAGCGGGTTACTCAACCTTCCGCGACACGGCCTGACCGTTTAGCGGATTGCGAATCAAGTCTTGCTTGGAAGGACCTAAAACTTGCGTGCGCGCAGCATATCACAGAACCGATACCGGAGTTCACGGCGAAATGTGCCTGAAAGCACCGCGCGGCGGGGTTTTGCCGGATTGCCGCGACCTGCGGGAACAGTGTTTTGCAGGCAATCCGGTTGCCCGACGCGCGGATGCAAAAAAGGCTGCCCAAAGGCAGCCTTTTTCGTCGTGTCGGGAACGGCCGATGCTCAGTCGACCGCGCCTTCGCGGCTCGCGCGGCGACGCTCGTGTTCCTTCAGGAAGCGCTTGCGCAGGCGGATCGACTGCGGCGTCACTTCGACGAGCTCGTCGTCGTCGATGAATTCGACCGCGTATTCCAGCGACATCTGGACCGGCGGCACGAGACGCACGGCTTCGTCGGTACCCGACGCACGCACGTTGGTCAGCTGCTTGCCCTTGATCGGGTTCACGACGAGGTCGTTGTCGCGGCTGTGGATGCCGATGATCATGCCCTCATACAGCGCGTCGCCCGGCTTCACGAACATACGGCCGCGATCCTGCAGCTTCCACAGGGCGTAGGCCACGGCCGCGCCGTCGTCCTGCGAGATCAGCACGCCGTTGCGACGTTCGAAGACCGAACCGTCCTTGACCGGCGCATACGAGTCGAAGATGTGGCTCATCAGGCCCGTGCCGCGCGTGAGCGTCAGGAATTCGCTCTGGAAGCCGATCAGGCCACGCGCCGAGATCTTGTATTCCAGACGCGTGCGGCCGCGGCCGTCCGATGCCATGTCGAGCATTTCGCCCTTGCGGCGGCCGAGCTCTTCCATCACGCCGCCCTGGTGTTCGTCCTCGACGTCGACCGTCAGCAGCTCGTACGGCTCGTGACGCACGCCGTCGATTTCCTGCATCACGACGCGCGGACGCGACACGGCCAGCTCGTAGCCTTCGCGGCGCATGTTCTCGACGAGAATCGTCAGGTGCAGCTCGCCGCGACCCGACACTTCGAACACCGTTTCGTCGCCGGTATCCTTCACGCGCAGCGCGACGTTGTGGTTCAGCTCCTTCATCAGGCGGTCGCGGATCTGGCGGCTCGTCACGAACTTGCCTTCGCGGCCGGCGAGCGGCGACGAGTTGACGAGGAAGTTCATCGTCAGCGTCGGTTCGTCGACGGTGATCATCGGCAGCGCTTCCGGCGTGTCGACCGCGCAGATCGTCGCGCCGATGCCGACGTCTTCAATACCGTTGATCAGCACGATGTCGCCCGCTTCGGCCGACTCGACCTGCACGCGCTCCAGGCCCTTGAAAGACAGCACCTGGTTGATCTTGCGGTTCAGCACGTCGCCTTCCGGGCCGAAGCGCATCACGACCGGCTGGCCCGGCTTGATGCGACCGCGCGTGATGCGGCCGACGCCGATCCGGCCGACGTACGTCGAATAGTCGAGCGACGTGATCTGGAGCTGCAACGGCGCTTCCGGATCGGCCGGGCGAACCGGCACGTGCTCGAGGATCGCCTCGAACAGCGGACGCATGTCGCCTTCGCGAGCCGCCGGGTCGAGCGACGCGTAGCCGTTCAGGCCCGACGCGTAGACGATCGGAAAGTCGAGCTGCTCCTCGGTCGCGCCGAGCTTGTCGAACAGGTCGAAGGTCTGGTTGATCACCCAGTCGATCCGCGCGCCCGGGCGGTCGATCTTGTTGACGACGACGATCGGCTTCAGGCCGAGCGCGAGCGCCTTCTTCGTGACGAAGCGCGTCTGCGGCATCGGGCCCTCGACCGCGTCGACGAGCAGCAGCACCGAGTCGACCATCGACAGCACGCGCTCGACTTCGCCGCCGAAGTCCGCGTGCCCCGGGGTGTCGACGATGTTGACGTGCGTGCCTTCGTATTCGACCGCGCAGTTCTTCGCGAGAATCGTGATCCCGCGTTCCTTTTCGATGTCGTTCGAGTCCATCACACGCTCGGCGACTTGCTGGTTGTCGCGGAAGGTGCCGGACTGGCGAAGCAGTTGGTCGACGAGCGTCGTCTTGCCGTGGTCGACGTGAGCGATGATGGCGATATTGCGAAGGGCGCGGGTCATAGAAACCTGGAAATCGTTTGAACGCGCAAACGCGCGCGCTCGTTTTCACGGGCGCGCGCTGTTGCAGCTTGGAAAGCTACAAATTATAGCACGTGCGCGTGTCGACAGCTGACCCGCACGGTGCAACGCAACAAAACGGGCGCCACCGCCACCCTTCCGAACCGGTCGACCGCCCGGCGCGCCGCCATCGAACGACCGAAAAAACCTTATCCCGACAAGGGACTCTCGCCGGACAAAGCGCGCGTTTTGCCGTTCGATTAACATTTGCCGCGGCAAGCAATTGTGCCTATACTGCTGCCTAGTCAACTATTGCAGCTTCAGGGTTTTATGTCGGATTCTCCTACCCCACCGCCCGTTTCGCCGCTGTCTTCTTACCAGATGAACGACAGCGTCGGTTATCTGATGTCGCGCGTGAAGTCCGTGATGACCAACCTCGTCACGCAACGCACGCAGGAAGAGCTCGGCATCACGGGCACGCAGGCGAGCATGTTGTTCATGATCGCGGTCGGCAAGTGCTCGACGGCCGCCGAACTCGCGCGCGAATACGGGATCGACGCAAGCGCGGTCACGCGCCTGCTCGACCGGGTCGAGAAACGCGGCCTGCTGTCGCGCGTGCGCAGCGTCGAGGACAGGCGCGTCGTGCGGCTCGAGCTCACCGACGAAGGCCGTGCGCTCGCCGAACGGCTGCCGCCGATTTTCCGCAGCGTGCTCGACCAGGTGCTGGACGGGTTTACGCCGGAAGAAGTCGGGTTCCTGAAGAGCATGCTGCGCCGCATTCTCAGCAACTATTGCGAGACGGCCGGCGGTAGCATCACGTAATAGTTGCCATAACAATTACTTTTGACAGATTAATGTAAGGAAATCCTTGCAGTGTCCATCATTCATTCCGAGTCAGGGGTTAGCGCGATGAAAACCTCCCCGTTGTCCGTGCGCGCCGGGTCGTGCCGCGCCGCCGTCGCCGCCGCGGTCGCCGCGCTGGCGCTGGCGGGCTGCGCGAATTACATCGGCATCAAGAGCGACAAGCAGATCGCCCCCGCGTCGCAATTCGAATCCACCCAGAGCCTGCCGGCCCAGGGCGGCCAGTGGCCGGCGCTCGACTGGGCCAGCCAGTTCGGCGATCCGCAACTGCCGAAGCTGATCGACGAAGCACTGCAGGGCAACCCGTCGATCGCGCAGGCGCAGGCGCGCATCGCGAAGGCCTCGTCGTACATCGAATCGTCGCGCTCGAACCTGATGCCGAAGGCCGAAGCCAGCTATTCGTGGACACGCGAGCTGTATTCAGCGAACGGGCTGTTCCCGCCCCCGTACGGCGGCCAGTGGTACAGCGAGAACAACGCGCTCGCGAGCGCGTCGTGGGAACTCGATCTGTGGGGCAAGAACCGCGAACGCCTGCACACGGCCGTATCGCAGGAAAAAGCGGCCGAAGCCGACATGCAGCAGGCGCGCATCACACTCGCGTCGTCGGTCGCGCGCACCTACAACTCGCTCGCGCAGCTCTACGCACTGCGCGACATCGCGCAACGCGAGATCACCAACCGCGAGACGGTCGGCAAGATCACCGACGGCCGCGTATCCGCCGGCCTCGACACCAACGTCGAACGCCAGACGGCGCGCGGCAACATCGCGACGACCCAGGCTTCGCTGTCGGACCTCGACGGCCAGATCACGACGGTGCGCTACCAGCTTGCCGCGCTGCTCGGCAAGGGTCCGGATCGCGGGCTGCAGATCGCGGCGCCCGTGATGAACCCGAGCGGCAACGTCACGCTGCCCGGCAACCTGCCGGCCGATCTCGTCTCGCGCCGCCCCGACATCGTCGCCGCGCGCTGGCAGGTCGAAGCCGCGATGCACGACGTGAAGGAAGCGAAGGCCGAGTTCTACCCCGACGTGAACCTCGCGGCCGGCTTCGGCTTCGATGCGTTCGGCTGGGGCAAATTCCTGAACTTCGCGAGCCGCCAGGCGCAGTTCGGCCCGGCGATCCACCTGCCGATCTTCGATGCCGGCGCGCTGCGCGCGCAGCTCAAGGGCCGCTACGCGGACTTCGACCTGTCGGTCGCGAACTACAACCAGACGCTGATCAGCGCGCTGAACGACGTCGCGACGCAGGTCGCGTCGATCCGTGCGATCGATCGCCAGATGGGCGACGCGCAGCGCGCGCTGGACGCGTCGACGCGCGCGTACGATCTCGCGGTCATCCGCTACAAGGCCGGCCTGTCGCCGCAACTGCAGGTGCTGACGGCGGACAGCAACCGCCTCGCAGCGGAACAGACGGTGACCAACCTGAAGATGCGTCGCCGCGACATGCAGCTCGCCCTGATCAAGGCGCTCGGCGGCGGGTTCGACGCGACCGGCACGCCGCTCGCCGCGCCCGATGCCGCCACGCCGACCAAACAGGCCGCCAACTGAGCCGGCGCCACCACTACGCAGACACTCGAAATAACGGACGGAGAAAATCGCCATGAGCGACCAACAAAACGCCGCCAGCGCGCAGCCGCAGAACAACGGCAAGCGCAAACGAATGATGACGCTGCTCGTCGCGGTCATCGTGATCGCGGCCATCGCATACGGCCTGTACTACTTCCTCGTCGCGCGCTTCCATGAAGACACCGACGATGCCTACGTGAACGGCAACGTCGTGCAGATCACGCCGCAGGTCACCGGCACCGTGATCGCCGTGAAGGCGGACGACACGCAGACGGTCAAGGCCGGCGACCCGCTGGTCGTGCTCGACCCGGCCGATTCGCAGGTCGCGCTGCAGCAGGCGGAAGCCAACCTCGCGCAGACGGTACGCCAGGTGCGCGGCCTGTTCGTCAACGACGACCAGTACCGCGCGCAAGTCGCGCTGCGCCAGTCCGACCTGTCGAAGGCCCAGGACGACCTGCGTCGCCGCCTGGCCGTCGCGCAAACGGGCGCCGTGTCGCAGGAAGAAATCTCGCACGCCCGCGACGCGGTGAAGGCCGCGCAGGCATCGGTCGACGCCGCGCAGCAGCAGCTCGCATCGAATCGCGCATTGACCGCGAACACGACGATCGCATCGCATCCGAACGTGATGGCCGCCGCCGCGAAGGTGCGCGACGCATACCTCGCGAACGCACGTAACGTGCTGCCGGCGCCGGTCACCGGCTACGTCGCGAAGCGCTCGGTGCAGGTCGGCCAGCGCGTGTCGCCCGGCAACCCGCTGATGTCGGTGGTGCCGCTGAATGCCGTGTGGGTCGACGCGAACTTCAAGGAAGTCCAGTTGAAGCACATGCGCATCGGCCAGCCGGTCGAAATGACGGCCGACATCTACGGTTCGTCGGTCACGTACCACGGCAAGGTCGTCGGTTTCTCGGCCGGCACGGGCTCGGCGTTCTCGCTGCTGCCGGCGCAAAACGCGACCGGCAACTGGATCAAGGTCGTGCAGCGCCTGCCGGTGCGGATCGAACTCGATCCGAAGGATCTCGACAAGCATCCGCTGCGCATCGGCCTGTCGATGCAGGTCGACGTGGACATCAAGGACGAACGCGGCGACCAGCTCGTCAACGCGCCGAACACCGTCTACGAGACCAACGTGTTCGCGAAATACGGCGACGAAGCCGACGCCGAAATCGCGCGCATCATCGCCGAGAACGCAGGCGGCAACGCGTCGGCGCCGGTCGCGGCGAAGCAGAACAGCGCCGCGAAAATGATGTAACCGTTCCGACTCCGGAAAGACAACCGACATGGCACAGGCTCCTGTCTCCCACCCGCCCTTGCAGGGCGGGCAACTCGTGCTCGGCACGATCGCGGTGTCGCTCGCGGTGTTCATGAACGTGCTCGACACGTCCATCGCGAACGTCGCGATCCCGACCATCTCGGGCGACCTCGGCGTGTCGTCCGACCAGGGCACGTGGGTCATCACGTCGTTCGCGGTCGCGAACGCAATCTCGGTGCCGCTGACCGGCTGGCTGACCGACCGTTTCGGGCAGGTTCGCCTGTTCCTCGCGTCGATCATCCTGTTCGTGATCTCGTCGTGGATGTGCGGGCTGTCACCGAACCTGCCGTTCCTGCTCGGCTCGCGCGTGCTCCAGGGCGCGGTCGCCGGCCCGATGATTCCGCTGTCGCAAGCGCTCCTGCTGTCGAGTTATCCGCGCGCGAAGGCGCCGATGGCGCTCGCGCTATGGGCGATGACGACGCTGATCGCGCCCGTCGCGGGTCCGATTCTCGGTGGCTGGATCTCCGACAACTATTCGTGGCCGTGGATCTTCTACGTCAACATCCCGGTCGGCATCGCCGCCGCCGCCGCGACGTGGGCGATCTACCGTAATCGGGAGTCGGCCGTGCGCCGCGCGCCGATCGACGGCGTGGGCCTCGCGCTGCTGGTCGTCTGGGTCGGCTCGCTGCAGATCATGCTCGACAAGGGCAAGGATCTCGATTGGTTCGCGTCGACGACCATCGTCGTGCTCGCGCTGACCGCTGTCATCGCGTTCGCGTTCTTCGTGATCTGGGAGCTGACCGCCGAGCACCCGGTCGTCGACCTGTCGCTGTTCCGCATACGGAACTTCACCGGCGGCACGGTCGCGCTGTCGATCGGGTACGGCCTGTACTTCGGCAATCTCGTGCTGTTACCGCTGTGGCTGCAGACGCAAATCGGCTACACCGCGACCGACGCCGGCCTCGTGATGGCGCCGGTCGGGTTGTTCGCCATCCTGTTGTCGCCCCTCACCGGGAAGTATCTGCCACGCACCGATCCGCGCTTCATCTCGACGGCGTCGTTCCTGACGTTTGCGCTGTGCTTCTGGATGCGTTCGCGATATACGACGGGCGTCGACGAATGGTCGCTGACGCTGCCGACGCTCGTGCAGGGCATCGCGATGGCGGGCTTCTTCATCCCGCTCGTGTCGATCACGTTGTCCGGCCTGCCCGGCCACCGCATTCCCGCGGCGTCCGGCCTGTCGAACTTCGTGCGGATCATGTGCGGCGGCATCGGCACGTCGATCTTCCAGACCGCATGGGACCACCGCAACAACTTCCATCACGCGCAACTGGTCGAGCAGGCGAACCCGTACAACCCGACGTTCAACCAGGCCGTCACGCAGATGGGCAATCTCGGGCTGTCGCAGAACCAGGCACACGGACTGATCAACAACATGGCCACGCAACAGGCCGCGCAGCTCGGCGTGAACGACCTGTTCTACATCTCGGCGGTCATCTTCGTGCTGCTGATCGCACTGATCTGGATCACCAAGCCCGAACGCGCGGGCGGTGGCGATGCCGGTGCGGCGGCGTCGGCGGCGCACTGAGCGCTACCGGCACGCCGCATCCCTGCGCGGTCACGCCAAACAAAAAGCCCGGTCGAAATCGACCGGGCTTTTTCATGCCGCTGCATGCACTTGCGTGCACGACTACATCATTGCGCCGTCACGACCAGCCGTTCCGGGGCGAGCACGCCATTCGCCTTGCGCGCCACGCCGAGCAACCGCGTCGCGTCATACACACGCACGCGCTCGCCATCGGCCGCGTCGATCGGCTCCAGCGCCGACAGCGGCAGGCGCTGACCATGCAGGAACCGCTTCGCGGACGCGTCGTCGAGCCGAATGGCCGGGAACGTCGACAGCAACGCATCGACCGGCTGCAGCCATGCATCGCGCGCCGCTTCGGCAGCGTCCGACAGCGCATCGAGCGTCACCGCATGCTCGAGCGTCAGCGCGCCGACGCCCGTGCGACGCAGCATCGTCAGATGCGCGCCGCAACCCAGCGCCTCGCCGATATCCTCCGCCAGCGTGCGCACATACGTGCCCTTGCTGCAGGTCACGCGAAACGTCACGTCGGGCAGCTCGCAGGCGAGCAGATCGAGCGCATGAATCGTCACGTTGCGGCCTTCCCGCTCGACGGTCTGGCCGGCCCGCGCATATTCGTACAGCGGCTTGCCGTCGCGCTTGAGCGCCGAATACATCGGCGGCACCTGCACGATGTCGCCGGTGAAGCGCACGAGCGCGGCTTCCACCGCCGCACGATCGCATTCGACCGGCCGCGTGTCGATCACGTCGCCTTCCGCGTCACCGGTAGCCGTGCGCTGGCCGAGACGCATCGTCGCTTCATACGTCTTGTCGGCGTCGAGCAAGTCCTGCGAGAACTTCGTCGCCTCGCCGAAGCACAGCGGCAACAGGCCAGAAGCCAGCGGATCGAGCGTGCCGGTGTGACCGGCTTTCTTCGCGAGAAGCAGGCGCTTTGCGCGAATCAACGCATCGTTGCTCGACAGGCCGACCGGCTTGTCGAGCAGGAGAACGCCGTCCAGCACGCGCCGGGGCACGCGCGGACGTTGGGGTGCTGCATTCGTCATAGGCCGGTCGAGCTCAATCGTCCTTGGCAGGCGCGTCGGCCTCGTCGTCGTCCTTCGCGCGCGTCGAATTTGCTTCCTTGATCAGGCGCGACATTTCGACGGCCTTCTCGATCGTCTGGTCGTAGTGGAAATGCAGCGTCGGCACCGTATGAATGTGCAGGCGCTTGAACAGCAGGTTGTGCAGGTGGCCCGACGCATGGTTCAGCGCCTCCTGCGTCTTGTCCGGATCGCCGGTGAGCGCCGTGAAGTAGACCTTCGCGTGCGCATAGTCCGGCGTGAGTTCCACGCTCTGGATCGTTACGATGCCGATGCGCGGATCCTTGACCTCGCGCATGATGAGTTCGGACAGATCGCGCTGAATCTGGTCGGCGATCTGAACGTTGCGATTGGGGGAAGTACGTTTCCTGGACATGATCGATCCGTGATCCGTTTATCAGGATGAAGCGGCGGCCATGTTCGGCACGCCACCATGAAAATGGGCGGGACAGGCCCAAGCCTGCCCCGCCCATGAGCCGATTACGCGACGATTACAGCGTCCGCGCGACTTCGGTCACTTCGAAGACTTCGAACTGGTCGCCTTCGATGATGTCGTTGAAGTTCTTCACCGACATACCGCACTCGAAGCCTTGCTTCACTTCCTTCACGTCGTCCTTGAAACGCTTCAGCGATTCGAGTTCGCCCGTGAAGATCACGACGTTGTTGCGCAGCACGCGCACCGACGACGAGCGCTTGACGATACCGTCCGTGACCATACAGCCTGCGACCGTGCCGACCTTCGGTACCTTGAAGACCTGGCGCACCTCGACCATGCCGGTGATGACTTCGCGCTTCTCCGGCGCCAGCATGCCCGACATCGCCGCCTTCACCTCATCCACTGCGTCGTAGATGATGTTGTAGTAGCGGATATCGATGCCGTTCGCTTCGGCCAGCTTGCGTGCCTGAGCATCCGCACGCGTGTTGAAGCCGATGATGACCGCCTTCGATGCCGTCGCGAGGTTGACGTCGTTTTCGCTGATGCCACCGACCGCGCTGTGCACGATCTGCACGCGCACTTCGTCGGTCGACAGCTTGAGCAGCGACTGCACGAGCGCTTCCTGCGAACCCTGCACGTCTGCCTTGATGATGAGCGGCAGGTTCTGCACTTCGCCTTCGCCCATCTGCTCGAGCATGCTTTCCAGCTTCGCGGCCTGCTGCTTCGCGAGCTTCACGTCGCGGAACTTGCCTTGACGGAACAGCGCGATTTCGCGCGCCTTGCGCTCGTCCGGCAGCACGATCACTTCCTCGCCCGCACCCGGCACTTCCGACAGACCCTGGATTTCGACCGGGATCGACGGACCGGCTTCCTTCGTCGGCTTGCCGTTCTCGTCGAGCATCGCACGGACGCGGCCGTAAGCCGTACCGGCCAGCACGATGTCGCCGCGGTTCAGCGTACCGGACTGCACCAGGATCGTCGCGACCGGGCCTTTACCCTTGTCGAGCTTCGCTTCGATCACGATGCCCTTGGCCGGCGCCTCGACCGGTGCCTTCAGTTCCAGCACTTCGGCCTGCAGCAGCACGTTCTCGAGCAGATCGTCGATCCCTGCGCCCGTCTTCGCCGACACCGGCACGAACGGCGAATCGCCACCGTATTCTTCCGGCACGACGCCTTCCGCGACCAGCTCCTGCTTGACGCGATCCGGGTTCGCTTCCGGCTTGTCGATCTTGTTGATCGCGACGACGATCGGCACGCCACCCGCCTTCGCGTGGGCGATCGCTTCCTTCGTCTGCGGCATCACGCCGTCGTCGGCCGCCACCACCAGCACCACGATGTCGGTCGCCTTCGCGCCGCGTGCACGCATTGCCGTGAACGCTTCGTGACCCGGCGTATCGAGGAACGTGATGACGCCACGCGGCGTGTCGACGTGATAAGCGCCGATGTGCTGCGTGATGCCGCCCGCTTCGCCCGCGGCAACCTTCGCGCGGCGGATGTGGTCGAGCAGCGAGGTTTTGCCGTGGTCGACGTGACCCATCACCGTGACGACCGGCGGACGCGGCAGTTGCTCCGCATCGGTACCGGTTTCGCCTTCGACGAGCAGCGCTTCCGGATCGTCCAGCTTCGCGGCGACCGCGCGGTGGCCCAGTTCCTCGACGATGATCATCGCCGTTTCCTGGTCCAGCACCTGGTTGATCGTGACCATCTGGCCCATCTTCATCATCACCTTGATGACTTCGGAGGCCTTGATCGACATCTTGTGCGCGAGATCGGCAACCGACACGGTTTCCGGCACGTGCACTTCACGGACGATCGGTTCGGTCGGCGCCTGGAACGACGATGCGCTGTCCTGGTGACGGCCGCGACCCTTCGGGCCGCCGCGCCAGCCGCGGTCGACGCCGCCGCTCGAGTCGCCGCGCGTCTTGATGCCGCGACGCTTCGACGCGTCGTCCTGCCAGCCGCCCTTGCCTGCGCCCGGCTTCTTGTTGCGGTCGCCCGCGCCTGCCGGCGCTTGCGTCGTGGCCGGTGCCGCGGCGCCGGCCGGCTTCTTCACGGCCGGACGCGCCTGCGCACCTTCCGGCTTCGCCGGCTTGTGCAGCGTGCCCTTCGCTTCGGCCGGCTTCGCCGGTTCCGCCGGCTTCGGCGGCTCGACTGCCTTGACCACGGCCTTGCGCGGCGTGTTCATCATTTCGCGGATCGCACGCGCTTCGGCTTCCGCCGCCGCGCGACGCTTGCTGATCTCTTCCTGCTCGGCGCGCGCCTTGTCGGCCGCCTCGCGGGCAGCGTCCTCGGCCCTCTTCGCCGCTTCGCGCTGCGCCGCACGTTCGGCGGCTGCGCGTGCCTCGTCCTGCGCGGACTGCGTCGGCGCGGTTTCCTGCTCGGCGGCGGCCTGCTGGGCTGCCGCCTGCTGCGCTGCGGCGGCTTCCGCCGCGGCACGCTTCGCCGCGGCTTCTTCCTCGGCGCGACGACGCTCGGCCTCGGCCGCTTCCTCGCGGGCGCGACGCTCGGCTTCCTCGCGTTCGAGGCGTTCCTGACGCTCGCGCAGCTCCTGCGCCTGCTTCTCGAGCAGCTCGGCCTCGCGGCGCGCTTCTTCCTCGCGACGCTTCAGTTCCGCATCGTCGTCCGCTTCGGCGACCTGCGCCTGACCCTGTTCCGCACCTTCGCTCACGTCGTCGCGCTTGACGAACGTACGCTTCTTGCGAACCTCGACCTGAATGGTGCGAGCCTTGCCCGTCGCGTCAGATTGCTTGATCTCCGACGTATGCTTGCGGGTCAGCGTGATCTTGCGCTTGTCGCCGTCGGTTGCGCCGTGTGACTTGCGCAAATGATCGAGCAGACGCGCCTTGTCCGCTTCGGACAGCGCATCGTCTTCACTCGCTTTCTGGACGCCCGCTGCCTGCAGCTGTTCGAGCAGCACACCAGCAGGCATTTTCAGTTCCGCGGCAAATTGGGCTACGTTGTTACTCGCCATTCATTCCTCTTAGTGCAAGGACCGATTCCTTGCGGTTAGCATCGGGTCAGGCCATACGGCCGCCATCAAATCAGTGCGCCATGGTCATTTCTCACTGGAACCAGTGTTCACGTGCTTTCATGATCAACGCCTTAGCGGCATCCTCTTCCATCCCGGTCATGTCGACCAGTTCATCTACAGCCAGCTCGGCGAGATCGTCGCGCGTCTGCACGGCGTGTTCGGCCAGCTTCGCGAGCAGCTCCGGCGTGATGCCGTCGAGGCTCTTGAGATCCAGCGCTGCGTTCTCGACCTTTTCTTCGTTCGCGATGGCCATCGTCAACAGCGCGTCGCGTGCGCGGTTGCGCAGTTCGTGCACGGTGTCCTCGTCGAACGCTTCGATTTCGAGCATTTCGTTGAGCGGCACGTACGCGATCTCTTCGAGGCTCGTGAAGCCTTCGTCGATCAGGATGTCGGCAACTTCTTCGTCGACGTCGAGGCGCGCCATGAACAGTGCACGCAGCCGGTCGCGCTCTTCACCCTGCTTCAGGGCGGATTCGTCCGGCGTCATGATGTTGATCTGCCAGCCGGTCAGTTCGCCGGCAAGACGAACGTTCTGACCGCTGCGGCCGATCGCGACAGCCAGTTCGTTCTCGTCAACGACGACGTCCATCGAATGCTTTTCTTCATCGACGACGATCGACTGGACGGCTGCCGGCGCGAGCGCGCCGATCACGAACTGGGCGGGATCCTCCGACCATAGCACGATGTCGATGTTTTCGCCACCGAGCTCGTTGCGCACGGCCTGCACGCGCGAACCGCGGATGCCGACGCAGGTGCCGATCGGATCGATCCGCTTGTCGTATGCGATGACGCCGATCTTCGCGCGCACGCCCGGGTCGCGGGCAGCCGCCTTGATCTCGAGCAGGCCCTGTTCGATTTCCGGCACTTCCATCTCGAACAGCTTCATCAGGAATTCGGGCGCCGTACGCGACAGCTCGATCTGCGGGCCGCGCGCGGTGCGGTCGACCTTCGCGATGTACGCACGCACGCGGTCGCCCACGCGCAGGTTTTCCTTCGGGATCAGCTGATCGCGACGCAGCAGCGCCTCGACGCGGCCCGATTCGACGATGAAGTTGCCCTTGTCGAGGCGCTTCACCGTACCCGTCATGATCTTTTCGCCACGCTCGAGGTAGTCGTTCAGGATCTGCTCGCGCTCCGCGTCGCGCACCTTCTGCAGGATCACCTGCTTCGCGGCCTGCGCGCCGATGCGACCGAACTCGATCGACGGAACGGGTTCCTCGACATACTCGCCGACTTCGACGTCGGGCTTCTGCTCACGTGCTTCGAACAGCAGGATCTCGCGATCCGGCTCCTGCAAGCCTGCCTCGTCGGGCACGACGAGCCAGCGACGGAAGGTTTCGTGCTCGCCGCTTTCGCGATCGATATGGACGCGGATTTCGGCGCCTTCGTCGAACAGCTTCTTGGAAGCGGACGCGAGCGCAGCCTCGAGGGCGCCCAGCACCACATCCTTGTCGACGTTTTTCTCGCGCGCCAGCGCATCCACCAGCATCAACACTTCGCGACTCATTATTTGCGGCTCCTAAAGTCAACTTGCGGAATCAGGCGGGCTTTGTCGATATCGGCCAGCGTGAAATCCAGCATGGCTGCCTCGCCCTTCTTCCCCTCAAATTCCAAACCGATCGTTTCGCCATTCGGCGCGTGCAGAATGCCCCGGTACGTCTTGCGCCCGTCCAGCGGCTTTTTCAAGGTCACGGAAACTTCGCTGCCGGCGAAGCGCTCGAAGTCGGCCAGCTTCTTCAACGGGCGGTCGAGCCCCGGGGACGAGACTTCGAGCCGTTCGTAATCGATATTTTCGACCGTCAAGACGTGCTGGAGCTGACGCGTAACCTTTTCGCAGTCATCGAGCGAGATGCCGGCAGGCTGATCGATATAGATGCAAAGCATGCCGCGCCCGGTGCGCTCGAGTTCCACCAGCTCGTAGCCGAGCCCGGTGACCGTGGTTTCTATCAGTTCCGTCAGTTGCACAGTGTCCTCTCAGGTGTTCGCGCCCGCCGCTCGCGATTCACCCGCGGGCGCGCGCCTTAGCCGGCGCAGGAAGCGCTACCCGAGATGCCTAACCGTTTCAGCAAAAAAAAATGGGCGGAACGCCCATCTTCTTACTGGTGGTCGCACCTGAGCCGCACATTGAATCCGTACGCCCAGCGACTCCGCGATTATAGCGATTTTTGGCGCAAACGCCAAGCCAGCCGGTAAAAGCAGCGCGTCGACAGCCTTTACGGACCAAAAATGCGAAATCGGGCTACCCGATCGACCGGTACTCCCGTGCCGCGCCGGTGATCGTCGTTGTCGCGGCACGCGACACGGATCAGCCGAAACGCGTCGACAAAGCCGGCCGGATGCCGGCCTGGCCGACGCGCCGGCGGCCTTGGGCCGCCGCACGCCGACCGACAGGCGCTTAACGGCTGCGCGTACGACTGCGCTGCGGACGCTGACCGCCGCGCGGGCCGCCGTTGCCGCCGCCATCGGCACGATTGCCGTTCGGCGTGCGGTTACCACCGCCCTTGCTGCCGCCGCGCTTGCCGCCCGCGCCATCGCGCTTGGGGCCCGCGCCATACGACGCGCGATTGCCGTCGACATCGCGACCACCGCCGGCGCGGTTGCCGTCGCGGCCGCCACCCATGCGGTTGCCGTCACGACCGCCGCCCGTGCGGTTGCCGTAGCCCGACGGTGCAACCGGCAGGCTGCCGTAGCCGCTCAGGCCCGGCAGGCCCGGCGCGCCGCGCCGGCCACCACCGCGACGCGGCTGGTCGAGTTGCCCGTGCGTCGTCAGCACCGGCTCGCGGCCGATGAAACCCATCGACGTCTGCATCGGATCGGGCTGGCGCCGCTCGGTCGGACCGGCACCGCCGCGCTTGCCCTTCTCCTCGGACGGCGCCTTCAGGCCGACGGTCGCCATCAGCTTGCGCACCTGCGCATCGTCGAGCTCCTCCCAACGACCACGCTTCAGGCCGCGCGGCAGCGGAATCGGGCCGTGACGCGTACGGATCAGCCGGCTCACCATCAAGCCGACCGCTTCGAACATCCGGCGCACTTCGCGGTTGCGGCCTTCGGCCAGCGCGACGTGATACCAGTGATTCGTGCCTTCGCCGCCGCCATCGCGGATGCGCAGGAAATTCGCCGGACCGTCTTCGAGCTCGACCCCGTGCAGCAGCTTCTGCCGCATGCCTTCGGCCAGCTCGCCGACCACACGCACCGCGTACTCGCGCTCGACGCTGTAACGCGGATGCATGAAGCGGTTCGCGAGGTCGCCGGAGGTCGTCAGCATCAGCAGGCCTTCGGTATTGAAGTCGAGGCGGCCCACCGCCAGCCATTTCGCCGTCTTCATCGGCGGCAGGCGGTCGAACACCGACGGACGACCTTCCGGATCCGCGTGACTGACGATCTCGCCGGTCGGCTTGTGATACAGCAGCACGCGCGGCGGCTTGTTCGGCAGCTTGCGCTTGACCGGCTTGCCGTTGATCCGCACCTGGTCGGTCGGCATGATCCGCTGGCCGATGTGCGCGGGCTCGCCGTTCACCGACACGCGGCCGGCAACGATCAGTTCTTCCATTTCGCGGCGCGAGCCCATGCCCGCTTCCGCCAGCACCTTGTGGAGCTTCGGCGCGTCGTCGTCCGGCGACAGCACGCGCTTGTTCGCCGGCTGGTTGCGGCCGCGACGCAGCATCGGCGCACGCACGCCGCTACCGCCCGCGGAGTTGTCCGCGTCGAAGGCGGGCGACGTCACGTACGCGAACAGTTCGTCCTGGGACGCATCGCCTTCCACGGCCTTCGCCGCGCCACCTTCGGCTTTCGATGCACCGCGACGGCCCTGGCCGCCTTGACCGCCCTTGGCCGCACTTTCGCGCTTGCCGGCCGGCTTGCGACCGCCCTTGGCCGCACCTTCCTTGCGCGGCGCACGCGCCGGCGGCGCATCGGCGGCCTCGGCCGGCTGCGCATCGGCGCCCTCGGCACCCTGCTGCTCGCCTTCGGCGCCCTTCGACTTGGCCGCCGCGCGACGCCGCGCGATCAGGCTGCGCGGGCCGCGCCGCAGACCGCGGCGGGGACGCTCGTCGCCACCCGCGGCCGAAGCATCCTGCTCCGGCGCATCGTCGGCACGCGCTGCCTGCACGGCAGGCGCGGACGATTCAATATCGTGGATATCTGTCAAAACAACCTCAAAATGTCAGGTCTCGCGCCCGGCGCGGGCGCGGCAAGAAGTTGGCCGCGATCAGGCGCGACGCTGTTCGGGTTCTGCTTCGTCGTCCGGCAGCGCGTCGGCGCCGATGGGCGCACTGGCGCTTCGTACGGCATCCGCGAGACTGTCGGACGTGTCGTCCAGCGTCTCGTCGTCCGCGGGACGGGAACGGGAGGCGTCGGCCTGATCGGCCTCGCCGGGCATGTCGCCGGCCGCTTCCGCTCCGTCTCCGGCAGCCGCTTCGGCGGCCGGCTTGCGATCTTCCTCGCCCCAATCCGCTGGCTGCGGCTCGGGCTGCACATCGGTCGGCACTGCTTCGGCGCCAACCTGTTCCGTCTGCTCCGTTTGCCCGCGATCAGCATCGAGCGTATCGCGACTCGGCATTTCCTGCGTCGACGCGACGTCGGCCGCGGCATCGCCGGAGGCCTCGGCCGACTCGCCGGCGGGCACTTCATTCGCCAGTGCCTGCGGTACGTCGCCCGCCGCATCGTCGGCCACCGGCACGTCACCGTCGAAATCCATGGCCTGCTGCGCGAGCAGCGCGGCCTCGATGTTCGCGGCCGGCTCTTCGAGCGCCGGCAGGTCGTCGAGCGCCTTCAGGCCGAGATCGTCGAGGAACTGCTTGGTCGTCGCATACAGCGCCGGACGCCCCGGCACGTCGCGATGACCGATCACCTCGATCCAGCCGCGATCCTCGAGTTGCTTGACCACCTGCGTATTGACCGTGACGCCGCGAATCTCTTCGATGTCGCCGCGCGTGACGGGCTGCCGGTACGCGATGATCGCGAGCGTTTCGAGCACCGCGCGCGAATATTTCGGCGGCTTCTCGGGATGCAGGCGATCGAGATAATGACGCATCGCCGGCTTGCTCTGAAAGCGCCATCCGGTCGCCAACGCCACCAGTTCGACACCGCGACCGGACCAATCCTGTTTCAGATCTTCGAGCAACGTGCGGACCGTGTCAGCCGACACGCCGTCGGCAAAGAGCTTGCGCAAATCGCCGAGCTTCAGCGGTTCCTGCGCGCAGATCAAAGCAGTCTCGAGGACGATCTTCGCCTCTTGGGTATTCATGCAGCTAGGCCAGACCCTGTGGTCAAACGAACCGGATCAACAAACAGACGAAAGGAACGGAAGACGCGCTCGCCCGATTCTGATCGGTCATATTGATGGGAGCACGAACCGGGGGCGGCGAACCAACTTCAGGCCAGGCCCAAACCGGACGGAACAGCACGGCTCAACGACGGAACCGCGTGACTGAGCGCCATATTACGCAAAATTGCCCGGTGCGTAAAGATGAGTGGAACAGGCCGCCGCCCGGGCGGCGCGCCCGCTCCGGCCCCGCTTCAGCGGGCGCCCGTGCCGCGTGCAAGGAACCGGCGCAGCCGCTCGACGCCCGCATCGAGCCGCGCCGGATCGCACGCGTAGCACCAGCGCACGAACCCTTCTCCCTCCGGGCCGAATGCGCGCCCGGGCGCAAGGCCGAGCCCCGCTTCGCGCACCAGCGTCGTGCAGAACGCCAGGCTGTCGGCCGCACCCGGCAGCCGCAGGAACAGGTACATCGCGCCCGGCGGGGGCGGCACCTCGACGCCCGGCAGGGTCCGCAGCGCGGCAACCAGGTGATCGCGCGCGTCGCGCAGCGCCGCGACGAACGACCGCACGAACGGCTCGCCGTCGCGCAACGCGACCTCGGCCGCGGCCTGCACGAAGCCCGGCGCACACGACGTGTTGTATTCGACGAGCTTCGACAGGTCGCCCATCATCGATGCCGGCGCAATCAGCCATCCGAGCCGCCAGCCCGTCATCGCCCACGCCTTCGAGAATGAATTGACGACCACGACGCGCTCGTCGCGCGACGCGATATCGAGGAACGACGGCGCGCCGCCGTCGCCGAATGCAAGCCGCTCGTACACCTCGTCGGCGACCAGCCAGATGCCGTGACGGCGACAATGGGCGAGCACGACCTGCTGATCGTCGCGCGACATCGTCCAGCCGGTCGGGTTGTTCGGCGAATTGATCAGCAGCATCCGCGTATCGGGCGTCAGCGCCGCGAGCAACCGGCCGACATCGAGCTGCCAGCCCGCGTCGCCATAGTCGAGCGGCACGCAGTCGACCTGTGCACCGAGGATCTTCGGAATCTCGACGAGATTCGGCCACAGCGGCGTGATCGCGACGACCCGCTCGCCCGGCCCGACCAGCATCTGCGCAGCCAGCATCAGCGCACTCACACCCGAACTCGTCACGGCCACCGTGTCCGCCGGCGTCGCACCGTGACGCGCGCCGACATAGGTCGCGATCGCGTCGCGCAGCGGCGCCGTGCCGAGATTGTGCGTGTAGAAGGTCGTGCCGTCGCGCAGCGCGGCCGCTGCGGCGTCGCGGATGAAGTCCGGCGTCACGCGATCGGATTCGCCGAACCAGAACGGCAGCATGTCCGGCACGCCGAAGCCGGCGTTTGCGACCTCGCGGATCAGCGACGGACGCAGCGCCTGCACCGCGGCACGCGCCGCCGGCTCGTCGTTTGCCGGGAAAAAACCTGCGGATTGCGTCATCGAGCACCACCGCCGAGGAACACGATCCGCGTAGTGTACCGGCCGGCAAGCCGGACCGCGCACGTTGGCAAGCGTCAGTCGAGATCCTCGGCCCTCGCCGGCATCTGCCGCACGAGTTCCCAGATCGCCTGCGCGGCGGGCGACAACGACCGGTCGCGACGACGCACCAGCTCGACGGTACGCTCGGTGCGCGGCGTGAGCGGCCGTGCGACGAGCGTCGAGCCGGCGGGCAGCGGCAGCGACAGCCACGGCTGCACGCTCACGCCGACACCGGCCTCGACCAGCCCGAACACGGTCGCCGAATGCCCGAGTTCCTGCATGACCGTCGCGTTCACGCGATGCGTGGCCAGCGCCGCATCGATCAGCGGCCGGCTGCCCGACGCATGATCGAGCAGCACGAGGCGCTCGCCGTCCAGCGCCGTCCACGGCACCTCGGCCCGCGCCGCGAGCGGATGGTCGGCGCGCGCGACAAGGCAGAACGAATCGGTCATCAGCGGCTCGCAGACGAGATCGGCGACCGTCAGCGGCCCGATCACGACGCCGAAGTCGACTTCGCTCGACTTCACCTTGCGCAGCACGTCGCTCTGCACGTCGTCGCGCAGGCCGAGCGTCACGAACGGGAACTGGCGCTCGCACGACGCCACCACGCGCGGCATCAGCCTGCATGCGATCGTCGGGCTTGCCGCGACGATCACGCGCCCGCGACGCTGCTCCCCTATTTCGCGAATCTCGCGCAGCGTGTCGTCGAGATCGTCGAGCAGGCGCGACACGCTCGCGATCAGGTTCGCGCCGACGTCGGTCAGTTGCACGTCGCGCGTCGTGCGATCGATCAGCTTCAGCCCGAGTTCGGCCTCGAGCTCGCGCACGCAGCGGCTGACCGCGGACTGCGTGAGCCCGATCTCGTCCCCCGCCCGACTGAAGCTCCTGAGCCGCGCGACTTCGATGAATACGCGAAGCTGGCGCAGCGTAACGTTCATCTCCTGACCTCATCAATCGTCGATATCGATGCGCGATTTTAATGTGCGAACCCGGCTTCGGCGAACGAATCCGGCACCCGCCGCACATGTTTCGCTGCGGTGCAATACGTTCGCAAACGCACGTGACACGGGCGAATTGCACAAGATTGGTGATTGTCCCGATTTGCTGCCGGGTTATTTTGGCGTCTTATACGCCCCTAGCTGACTTAGCCGTTAGCTCGCTGCCAAGCGGCTCTCGAGGGATTCACCTCCGACATGGCACGCTTCGTGCATTACCTGGCGCACAGGGCACAGGTTTCGTCGGACGGAAGAGCAGAAACGCCGCTGCCGGCCAACCGGACGCCCCCACCCGGCACTCGCCGATCGAGTGCCTGAAGAGTGCGCGGCGCAGGGCAGCGCACCGGAGTTAGCTTCGCTGAGGTGAGGACATGATGCTGTTCGACGATTTGAGAGATAACGAGTGGGCGCTGGTCGAGGGTCTGTTTTGCTCGGAGCCCGCACGGAGTGAGCGGCGCGGCCGTCCCCGCGTGGAAGCCCGGTCGGTGGTCAACGCCGTACTGTGGGTACTGTCGACGGGTGAAGGTTGGTCGAAACTGCCGGGCCGCTATCCGTCCCCGCCGACCTGCCGCCGCCGCTTCGACGAATGGCAGGCCGACGGCACGCTCGCCGAGATCGTGAAGCGACTCGGCACGAGCGGTCGGCAAATCTCGCTGCGCGGACGCATCGGCGCAAGCGCGGCGAAGCCGCCTGCCCCGCCGAGCCGCGACCGGCTGCGCGGCGCCTTCTGGACCAACCCGGAATCCTGGCGCGCGCCCGTCAAGATGGCGTAACGCATGCTCGATCGGGCGGCTTCGGCCGCCCGGTTTCTTTCTGCGATGCGACTTTGTCGCGACGCATGTCTTGCCGTCGATTACCGTTGTCGTGCCGCGAAACATCTATTTACTATTATTTACAGCAAGCCTGCACTCCCACGCTTACCTTAGCGACATATCAACAGGCCGCACGGACGGCTTGAAGGGAGCCCCGCCATGAAAACAATGTCACTGCTCGTTGCATGCGGCATTGTCGTTTCCGTGGCGCTCGCCGCTCCTGTCCATGCCGACGATCGCGTGAAGCCGCCCCATCGCCAGCAGGATCATCGCAACACCCTCCGCCAGCCGCCGTCCGCCAACTCGTCCAGCCGGCAAACCGTGCCGCGCGGCGACTTGCGTGGCGACATCGCGAGCAACGCACGGGCGCGGATCGGCTCGCAGCCGCCGGGCGTGCCGCGTCATCCGTAGTCCTGCCGATTTCGACGTTTCGCCAAAGAAAATGCCCGCATCCGGGAACTGCGCCGCATGCAGCGAGTCACATCGTTGCCATGAGCACAGCGTGGCAGCAGCAAAAGTATCCGGTACGCCCGTATCCTCGCGATACGGGCTTTTTTTGCGTCGCCGGCCTGCCGCGGCGATGCACGGGGCGGGATGAAGAACCGCTACAGGCGGCTTTCGAGAATCGCCACGGCGCTCGCTTCGCTCAATGCGTAGTCGTCCATGCGGCGATCAGTCCAGGACAGTAATTTCTCGTCGCGCTCGAGGCGCGAGAATTCGGCTCGACCGCTGTCGGTCAGTACGGCGATGTCGACCGGTGCATGGAAGCCCGGTGCGGGGGCAACGGTCTTCTGCCTGACCGTGTCCATCAGCCCGAGCGAACGGAGATACTCGAACACGCCCGGGCGGCGTGCCCACGGTACCTGGCGGTACTGCACTCGTCTCAATGCGTCGAGCACCGCTTCGTTGGAATACGTGGCCATCTCGATTCTTTCTTAAAGTGCAGCGACAATGCGAAGCGGCGCGCCGGGCGGGGTCTCCGCCCGCCGAAACCGCCACCGATTCTGGAGGCCGACGTTGTTCGGCGTCGCGTCAGGGCCGGATCGTCAGCCGTCCATAAAAAGACACCATACCCCAATCAAATTGATTCTGTTCGATTCATTTGTACTTCTCTTCATCGGTTTCATGCTCTGCCGCAAGCGGCGTCGAACCATTTCGATCGTCGCCGCTGCGCTGTTCTGGCTGCTCGCGACGGGCTGGCTCGCCGCGCCGCTGATCGCCTGGAGCGAGGCCGGCGTCACGCCGGTCGAGCATCCCGACATGCATGGACGAACCACGCTGATCCTCATCGGCGCCGGCACGCTTCGCACCGATGCCGGATTGCAGCCGCCGCCCGACGGCGCCGCGCGCATCCGCGAGATTGCGGCGCTCTATCGTACGTGCCGGCAGCAGGCCGAACGCTGCACCGTGGTGATGTCGGGCGGCGATCCGCAGCATCACGGCGATACCGAGGCGGCCGTCTACGGGCGCCAGCTCGTCGCGCAAGGCGTGGCGCCGGCCGACCTCGTGCTCGAACCGAACAGCCGTACAACCTACGAAAACGCGAAATTCACTGCGTCTATACTACGCTCACAGTATGACGACGCGCGCATTCTCGTCACGTCGTCGTACCAGATGCGCCGGGCGCTGCTCGATTTCCGCCGCTTCGGCATCGATCCGCAACCCGTTTATGCGAATCTCCGGCGCGCGCAGACGGGGTGGCTGCCGCGCTGGCGCAATGTGGCCAACGCCGAACACGCGCTGCACGAGCTGGTCGGGATCGCGCAATTCCACGTGTATCGTTGGCTCGGCTGGTTTTGACGACGGCGCGGAAATCGCCGCACTCCGCTGGATGGCAGGCGCGTGACGAACCGCGCGAAGTGTTGCGCGACTTCAACGGGGCCTTGCGTCGTGCGGCGATCCGGTGCACATTGATCCGTCACTTTTGTTACACTCGACACGCACTCGATTGCAGTCGCCAGACAAAACGGCAACACTCGGGTTCATCACCACTTAGCGGAGGTAAAGCAATGAAGAAGACGTCCCTGGCTATCCTGGTAGCGATGTCGGCGCTGACTGGCGCAGCGTATGCGCAAGAGAGCACGCAGATCCAGACCATCACCGATCCGGCCAAGATCGCCGAGATCGAGCAGCGTGCACAAGCGCTGCAACAGCAGCAAGCGGCCGAAGCGGCTCAGCCGGCGGCGCAGGAAGAGCATCACCACGGCAAGAAGGCTGCGCATCACAAGGCAGCTGCGAAGAAGGCCGGCAAGAAGGCAAAGGCTGCAGACGCTGCCAGCCAGTAAGTTCGGCGGCACCGCATCAGCGAAAAGCCGAATCCGGGCAACCGGGTTCGGCTTTTTTGGTTGCGGCGCCCGCGCGCTGTGCTAAAGTCGCGCACCGAAATTTTCCACCCGTGCGCACCCCGGTGCGGAGGACAGCATGAGCAACATTCAACTCGACATCGAGTGGACCGAAGCCGCCACTCGCAAGATCAAGCAACTGATGCCCCGCGGCTCGGACGACGCGTTCCTCGCGCTGCCGCCGATCGAGTGCCTGCCGATGGAGGGCGACGTGCTGTTCCTCGGCCCGCAAGGCAAGCAGCAACCGTTCATCGTTGCCGAGCGCCAGTATCACCATGACGGCGACGCAGACTGGACGATCATCCTGATTCTCGACGTACCCAGCGCGTCGCACTGACGCGCCGCCGCGACCGGACACGTCCGGTCGCCCCACCCGGCTCAGGCTCACACGAGCTTCGACAGCACGCGGATTTCGGAACGCTCGATCCAGTCCGCGGCCGCTTCGCGATAAGCGAGAATATGCGCGGAACGCGCATGAGCGGCCAGCGCCTCCTCGCTCTCCCAACGCTCGACGAATACGAACCGCGCGGGCTCTTTCAGATCGCGGTGCAGGTCGTACTGCAACGCGCCGGCTTCGTTGCGGGTCGGCTCGACGATTCCCTCGAGCACGGCGCGCAGTTTTTCCTCGGCCCCCGGCTTCGCCACGATCAGCGCCACGACTGCAATTTCCGCCATTCCCGCCTCCTTCATCCGAAAAAGTCCGAGAATACGCGAATCCCGCGCCGCACATCGGCTACCCGGATACGACATGGCGACGGCACCAAAAAAATAGCCCGCGCTTCAGAGAAGCGCGGGCGAAACCGTCGCCCTACGAGGATAGGCGACGGGGCCATCGAGATCCGCACGCTGGCGCGGACCATCATCTGTTGCGCCGACGCTTGGCGCGTCGGCATGTGAAGGCGTCGATCCCGTTGTTCATGCGCTCGCCGCGCATTCCCGGTCCCTGACGCCGTCCTCCCTGCTCTAACGATTCCAACCTATAAAGCAGGTTGCGTGCCAGGCATTACACGCGCAATATTCCATTGATTTATAAGGGAAAATTTTTAGATCAGCGACAATGTGACACGTGTTCTGTCGTCGTAACGCGGGGATGTTACGTAACGTCACGAGAAGGGACGGGCCCCGCCGAACATTCGCACACACTGGCAAGCGGACATGAAAAAAGCCCGCCGAATGGCGGGCTTTTCAAGGAGTGCGGAAACGCCGGGATCAGCGGAGCTGATTCACGAGCAACCCCATGATCTGGCGAGCGGCCGACGACGAATCGATTGCGCCCGAATCGTCGACGACCGCGACACGCGTCTGATCGGCCGTAAGCGCCTTCACGTTGACGCGATACTGCTTCGCCTGCTTTTCCTTCTTACCGTGGAACAGCTGGCTCCAGAAGCCCTGCTCGGCCGAGCTCAGATCCTTCGGATCGACATAGCGCACGAAATACAGGCCCTTCGTGCGATCGCGATCGTCGACGGTGAAATTCGCGCGATCGAGCGCGAGACCGACGTGCAGCCACGACCGGTCGTACGGCTCGCCGAGCGTGACTTCGGACGGCACGGCCGCTTCGGCCGCGTCATTGCCTTGCGCCGACGTACGCGAGACGTTCTGCGCAGCGATCGCTGCGGCAGCCTTCGACGACGCGTCGGCATCGCCCTTCTTGTCCTTCGGAACCGCGTTGTCCTTGATGTTCGCGATCGGCGGTTCGCCGTTCTTCGCGCGCTGCTCGTTCTGCGCGAGCACGGCCATCAGCCGCTTCAGGTATTCCGTCTCGAGCGCCGGATCGTTCGGCTTCGGTTCCCACTTGCTCGAATCGTTGTTCGCGCCGGTGATCGCCTCGCGCATGCCCTTCTGGCTGATGAACACGTAGGTGCCGCCGTTCGGCGCCGAATCGAGACGCGTGCGGTACTTGTTGCGCTCGGCCGTCACATACGAATTGCCCATCGCCTTCGAGATCACGCTGCGGATCAAGCCGTCGTTGATCTGCGGATGGGTTTCGTTCCAGTCGGTTTCCATCACGCCCTTGTCGCGCTGGTCGACGACGAGCAGGAAGCCCTGCTCCTGCCAGAAACGGCGAACCTGCGGCCAGATCGCGGCCGGCTGCTTGCCGTCGATCACGAGCCAGCTTTCGGTGCCGTCGCGCTGGATATGCATGCCGGCGACGGCCGGCGCGACGGTGTCCAGCGCAGGCGCGGCCTGCTGGACCTGCTGGAGCGCGGACAGGGAAGTCGCGCCGCCCTGGGGCGGCAGCGAACGCTGATCGGCCGTCTCGTCGAGCATGTTGGGCGGCACTGCGAGCGACGCTTCCTTCGATTTCGAATCGCTCTTGTAGTCCACTTTCGTGGGCGACGACGTACCGCAACCGGCGACGAGCGCGCCGGTGGCGAGCACTGCAGCGAACCGCATGGTAAGACGAAGATCAGTCATGTTCGGGGAATCCTCTTCCGCTAAATCACGGCGCTTTCCGTGGATCAACCTTGCATTTTACCGGGGCCGCGTTGCGATGTGCAAAAAAGCGGCGGCCAAGAAAAAACCCGCGTCAGCTTGAGCTGACGCGGGTTCTTGTCTGGTCGGGGCGAGAGGATTTGAACCTCCGACCACCTGCACCCCATGCAGGTACGCTACCAGGCTGCGCTACGCCCCGAAAGAAAAAAATTATAACAGACAGTTTCCCGATTTAGAACGGGTCGCATGCATTTTGTGAATGTTCTCGTGCAATTTTTTGGCGTGATGGCGGCGATGCAGGCAATCCGCGGCACTCACCGCGCATCGTCGTCACCGCTTGCGTGCGACGCAGATGACCGTCAGGCCGGCGACGCGATTGAAGCGGAACATCGGCAGCTCGATGCGGCAGATCGTCTTCAGCAAGCCGTTGACGAACGGATGATGACGACGCAGTTGCGACGCAGGCTCGCGCGGCTGCGAACGCGCCCGCTCGCCCAGCCGCAACGCGGCCGCGAGCGGAAACGTGAGGCCGAAATAATAGGCGCCGTGCTCGACGTCGAGCCCGGCACGCCGCACCACGCCCTCGAGGCCGCCGAGCGTATACCTGCGCTTGTGTTCGAGGAAATCGTCGTGGCCGCTCCACAGGAACTGGAACGCGGGCACCGTGATCAGGAACCGGCTGCCCGACGGCGCACCCTGCACGTACTGCGTCAGCAGCCCGACGTCGTCGTCGACATGCTCGAGCACGTCCATCAGCAACACGAGATCGGCATCGAATCGATCGACGGCACGCCGAAAGTGGATGGGCTTGCCGGCCGCCTCGCCGTCGCGGTCGTCGGCATAGCTCGTATCGACACACCACGCTTCCGTCGCTTGCGTGCGTTCGAGCAGATGCTTCGAGAAAAAACCGGAGCCCGCACCGACGTCGAGTATCCGGTTCGCGCCCGACGCGCCCAGGAACCGGCGAATCGCGCTCGCCTTCGACGCGTAGTACCAGTGATCGCCCACCCCCGCACCGAGTACGTCGACTTCCTTCAGGTCCATGGCGCTTCCCCGTGATGGCTGCCGTGTCGTGATATCGAACCCGCCACTGATGCCGATCTTACCTCGCCGCCATCGCCGCGCGTATCGGTCGATGCCCGGGGCAGCGCCGCTACCCGGCATTCGCCCCTAATCGAAAAGGACGATGGCCGCTTGACGGCAAATCGCTACCGTGCGGTAAGCCGGCGCGAGATCGACGTGCCCGGCAAGCCGTCCGACTGCATGCCGATCGATCCGGCTCGCCCCGGCCTTGCCATGTCGCGCGCGGGCAGCGGCACCGCGGTCGCGACGCCTGGTAACCGTCTCCGACACAGGGCATCGAATGCATCAGAAAAACGAAATTTCCCGTCGACATTTTCTCCGGCTGGGCGCCGGCACGATCGGCATCGCGCTGGGAAGCGCGTCGCTGCTGTCGGCATGCGGCGGCGACGCGATAGCGGTCGCGCCGGTCACGACGCCGCGGCTGGCGTCCGCGTCGAACTTTCGCGACACGGCCGGGCCGGACGGAACCGGCTACGTGACGACCAGCGGCGCGAAGATGAAGAAAGGCGCGATCTATCGCTCGTCCGCGCTCGCGCTATCCGCCGCCGACGTCGCGACCGTCGGCACGCTCGGCATCACGCAGGTCGATGACCTGCGCACGCCCGCCGAGATCAAGACGCAACCCGATGTACCGCTCGCCGGCGCCGCCTGGCAAAACCTCAACGTGCTCGGGGCCGCCAGTATCGACCCGATTCCGACGACCGGCGCGACCGCGACGGCATTCATGCTGAGCATGTATCGCGCATTCGTCACGTCGGACAGCGCGCACGCCAGCTACCACGCGCTGTTCACCGGCTTCGCGGGCAGCGGCGACAACCGGGTGTTCCACTGCACGGCCGGCAAGGATCGCACCGGCTGGGCGACCGCCATTCTGCACTCGATCCTCGGCATCTCCGGGCAAACGATTCTGGCCGACTACCTGCTGACCAACGTCTATAGCGCAGCCGATATCGCCGCTTCGGTCGCCCACGCCCGACAAGCCGGCGGACAAAACGCGGCGGACATGATGACCGCACTGCAAGGCGCACACGCCGACTATCTGCAGGCGGCCTTCGATCAGGTCGCGACGTCGTACGGCTCGATGGCGTCGTACCTCGAGAACGGCCTGCAACTCGATCCGGCTACGCAAAACGCGATCCGGGAGCGCCTGCTGGTCTGACCGGCCGTTGCTGTGCGCATCCGGTGAAACCCGCGCCGGCCAAGGCCGGCCGCGGTTTTTCAGGGCTGCCTCGAAAGACGCCGACCGCCGGCCCGCACAAACCAAACGGCCGTTTGATACGGCCGTTCATCCACCGCGAATCCGTTGTCTGGCCGCCCGCCGGCGCCCCGCGCCCGGGCGTCCGTTGTTTGGTAACGCCGCTCTAGCGCGCTATGACACACTGCACGGCATCGACGCTCGCGCCGTGCAGTCGCGCGCGCCGCCGTCGATCAAGACAAGACATGGAGACAGACGATGCGGAATGCGGTCCGGCGCGGCCATCGCTCGCCTTTGGCAATTTTCGACTGGTTTTCCGGCCTGCGACGCACGGTCGCCCCGGGATCGCCCACGACGTCCCGCGTGTTCGGCTGCGGCGCGCTGGCGCTTGCAGTCCTCTGCACCGGCTGCGCGGAATCGGCCGCGCAGCGCGACAGCAACACGTCCATCGCATCGACGAAGATCGAACGCACCAAGGCCGAGCGGCTCGCGCGCGAACAGCAGATCGCGCGCACCGTGCCGTCGCTCGCATCGATCAGCCTCACGCAGCCGCGCCCGTTCACGCTGCGCGACTCGGGCCAGAACGGCGCGATGACGTTCCTGCGCGACGTCGATTTCCGCATCGTCAACAACCTCGGCTTCTTCATCCACCAGTTGTCGGCCACGCTCGTGCCGACGCAGGCCGGCGCGCCGATCGTCTTCGACGATCCGACGAGCTTCGAGATCGACGTACATGAAGGCACGGTGACGCTCGACAACGCGAAGCTGACCGCCCTCTTCAACACCTACATCTTCGGCTATCGCAACGCGCCGCTGCGCAAGCTCGCGGTGTCGGCCGGCGACGGCGTCATCCATCTGCAAGGCGAGATGCAGCGCGACGGCTGGGTACCGTTCTCGCTGACCGGCACGCTCGCGATCCGCGACGGCAGCCAGCTCGTGTTCCACCCGACCGGCGTACGCGTGTCGGGTATCAACGCGCAGCCGGTGATGCGCGCGGCCAACGTGAAGATGGCCGACCTGCTGAAGGTGCAGACCCCGATCGCGCAACTTGCCGGCGACGATCTCGTGATGGCGGTCGACAAGCTGATGCCGCCACCGCGCCTGAAGCTCACGATCACCGCCGTGCGCGTGACGCCGGCAGGCCTCGACCTGAAGCTCGACGACGGCACGCATGCCGGCTTCGCGATGCCGGCGAATGCCCCGCAGCAGGCGATGTACATCCGCGGCGGCGACGTGAAGTTCATGCGCTCGATGCCGATGAACGCCGACATCCTGATCGGTCCGGTCGATTCGTCGAAGCGCGAGCAGACGTTCGTGTTCGACCTGTATCACTATCGCGACCAGGTGTCGGCCGGTTACTTCAACTTCGACGAAAGCGGCGCGATGGCGATCCGGATGCCTTCGTATACGGGCCCGGCGAGCGGCGCGCTGCTCGGCAACGCGGCGGCGCGCCTGAACGACAGCTTCCTCGCCGCGCAGCAGACTGCGCTGCGCGACGTGCGCCAGCACTGGGAAGCGTACGCGCTCGCGGCGGATGCGATGCGGCCCGGCATGCAGAAGGTCGCGATGCGGCGCACGTCGACGACGCCGTTC
Organism: Burkholderia sp. EMB26; assembly: GCF_024730645.1. Taxonomy (NCBI): domain Bacteria; kingdom Pseudomonadati; phylum Pseudomonadota; class Betaproteobacteria; order Burkholderiales; family Burkholderiaceae; genus Burkholderia; species Burkholderia sp. EMB26. The sequence goes on along the minus strand of NZ_CP078070.1, from coordinate 1,667,428 downwards.
AACGAACGGCACGTGTCGAACCGCAACCCGACGATCCATCTGCGCAACGTCGACTTCAACCTGTCCGGCGATATCGGCTTTCATGTCGAGGATCTCGACGTGGAACTCGTGTCGAGGCGGCCCGGCGAACCGGTCGATCTCGACGATCCGAACCAGTACGACATCCGCATTCTCGGCGGCACAGTCGTCGAATCGTGGAAGGCGATGTCGGCGCTCTTCAACAACTACCTGCTCGACTATTCGCCGCGTTCGCTGAACGACCTGCAACTGAGCGCGGACGGGCAGAACCTGCGCGTCCAGGGCGGCATCAAGCTGTGGAATCACGTGCCGGGGGTCTGGCTGCCGACCGACATGAAGGGCTCGCTGACGGTGCTCGACGACCGGCACCTCGCCTTCAAGCCGTCGCAGGTGTCGGTGCTCGGCATCCCGCAGGCGACGCTGCTGCGCTCGCTCGGCATCGAGCTCGCGTCGCTGACGCCGTTGCGCCGACGCGGCGCGGAACTGCGCGGCGACACGCTCGTACTCGACCAGTACACCGTGTTCCCGCCGCCCGTGCTGAACGGCAAGCTCGGCCAGGCAACGGTCGAACGCGACGGCTTGCGTCTCACGTTCCGGCGCGCAGCGGGTGCACCCACGCCGAAGCGGCCGCAGATCGATGCACCGAGCTACATGTGGATGGAAGGCGGCGACATGAAGATGTTCAACGTGCTCGAACTGAACGTGCGCGCGTTGATCCGGAATTCGGCCGAGGCGGGCCCGATGCGGTTCGACCTGTACGGATACCGCAGCCAGGTCGCGCAGGGCTCGGTGCGGATGCTGCCGGACGGCACGCTGGTCGTCGACATCGGGCAGAAGAATCCGCTCGCATCGCGCTGATCCGCATGCGCGACCCGCATGAAAAAGCCCGGTGGCAGGTCGCCAACCGGGCTTTTTCAATGCTGCCTGCGCGCCGTGCGCTCAGTCGTGTTTCAGTCCGTCGATCACGTCCAGCAACGCCTGCCGCAACGCGATGACGTCGACGGTTGCGCCCGGCTTGGCCGCCCCACGCGCATCGACGGCCTGCGCGTCGGATTCGGCTGGCTCCGCCGCGGCCCGCTCGCTGCCCGGCGAATCGAGCCGGTTGCGCGCGCCGTTGATCGTGAAGCCCTGCTCGTACAGCAATTCGCGAATCCGCCGGATCAGCAGCACTTCGTGATGCTGGTAATACCGCCGGTTGCCGCGCCGCTTCACCGGCCGCAGTTGAGTGAATTCCTGTTCCCAGTAACGCAGCACATGTGGTTTGACCCCGCACAGTTCGCTGACTTCGCCGATCGTGAAGTAGCGCTTCGCGGGAATCGGAGGCAAGACGACTTTCTCAACCGTGGTGGTCATCGTCGGTTAACCGTCGGTAAAGGGTGCGCGGCGGCCGCGCGGGGCGTGGGCGCGCGTCTTACTCCGCGCCGTTTTCGACCAGCGCCTTCAGCTTCTGGCTCGCGTGGAAGGTTACCACCCGGCGGGCCGCGATCGGAATCGCCTCGCCCGTCTTCGGATTGCGGCCCGGACGCTGCGGCTTGTCGCGCAACTGGAAATTGCCGAACCCCGACAGCTTGACGCTTTCACCGTTTTCGAGCGCGTCGCGGATCACTTCGAAAAACGCCTCGACCATGTCCTTCGCTTCACGCTTGTTCAGCCCGACGCTGTCGAACAGCAACTCCGCCAGTTCCGCCTTCGTCAGCGTCGGCGTCTCGGTGGACGCCGGCGCCGAAGCGTCGCGGTTCATCGCGCTGCGTTGCGCCGTCAGGAGGGCTTCGAATTCACTCGAGGTCATGTCGTTCATATCTGCCATACAGCGCGTTGAATCAAAACTTACGATGGAAAAAAGCCGCCCGCGAACGGGCGGGCCCTCTCCTTAGCCGCGCAGGCGCGCCCCGGCGCGAGCCATCCGCTCGACCAGCGTCTGAATCGCCTGGTCGACGACCTCGTCCTGCAGCGTGCCAGCCGCATCCTGCAGCGTCACGCGAAAGGCAAGGCTCTTCTCGTTCGCGGCAAGACCACCGGAAGTATTTGATTTTGCACGAAATTCGTCGAAGAGTACAACCTTCTGAACGAATCGGCAGGCCTCTTCGGCAAGCGCCTTCTTCATTTCGTCGAAAAGTGCCTGAACCTCGACCGCCTGATCGACGACAACGGCGATATCGCGACGGACCGGCGGGAATTTCGACACGTCGGTCGGCGCGGGCAGCGCACGGGCGATCAGCGCGTCCGCGTCGATCTCGAACATCACCGGCGGGTGCGGCAGCTCGTATTTCTGCATCAGGCGCGGATGCAGTTCGCCGATCCAGCCGACCGCGCGGCCATCGATTTCGATGCGTGCGCTGCGGCCCGGATGAAGGGCCGGATGCTCGGCCTTCACGAAACGCGCAACCGCCGGCGCGAGCAGCGCTTCGAGATCGCCCTTCACGTCGAAGAAATCGACCGCGCGGGTCGTCACGCCCCACTGCTCGTCGAGTGCCGGACCGTACGCCAGCGCGCCGACGCGCTTGGGCTGCGCATGGCCTTCGACCGCCAGCTCGCCGGCCTTCACCGATGGATCGGCGACGAACACGCGCCCCGATTCGAACACGCGCACGCGATCGGCACGGCGGTTCAGGTTGTGGCGCAGCACGGCGATCAGGCTGCCGAACAGCGTCGTACGCATCACCGAGAGCTGGCTCGCGATCGGGTTCAGCAGGCGGATCGGGTTGTCGTTGCCCGCGAAATCGTGCTCCCACTCCGCATCGACGAAGCTGAAGTTGACGGTTTCCGCGTAGTCGCGCGCGGCCAGCGCGTGACGGATGTCATGGATCGACCGCCGCGTCTCGTGGGTCGCGCGCATTTCGCTCGTCGCGACCGGCGGCCGGGCCGGGATCTTCTCGAAGCCGTAGATGCGCGCCACTTCCTCGATCAGGTCTTCCTCGATCTCGATGTCGAAGCGATGCGACGGCGGCGTGACGAGGAACGCGTCGTCTTCACGCTCGAACGGCAGGCCGAGGCGCGTGAAGATGTCCGCGATCTCGTCGGCGTCGATCTTCACGCCGATGATGCGGTTCGCGCGCGACACACGCATCTTCACCGGCGCGCGCTGCGGCAGGTTCACCGCCTGATCGTCGACCGGGCCGGCCTTGCCGCCGCAGATCTCGAGAATCAGCTGCGTGATGCGCTCGACGTGCTCGACGGTCGTCGCGTAATCGACGCCGCGCTCGAAGCGATGCGCCGCATCGGTCGAGAAGTTGTACTTGCGCGCGCGGCCGCGGATGCTGTCCGGCCACCAGAACGCGGCTTCCAGATAGATATTGGTCGTATCGAGCGTGACGGCCGTGCTGTCGCCGCCCATGATGCCGGCCAGGCTTTCGACCTGACGGTCGTCCGCGATCACGCCGACCGTTTCGTCGAGTTCGACCGTATTGCCGTTGAGCAGCTTCAGCGATTCGCCGCGCTTGCCCCAGCGCACTTCGATGCCGCCGTGGATCTTGTCGAGATCGAACACGTGCGACGGGCGGCCGAGTTCGAACATCACGTAGTTCGAGATGTCGACGAGCGCGGACACGCTGCGCTGGCCCGAACGCTCGAGGCGCTCGACCATCCACTGCGGCGTCTTCGCATGCGCGTTCACGCCGCGGATCACGCGGCCCGAGAAGCGGCCGCACAGATCGGGCGCGGCGATGCGCACGGGCAGTGTTTCGTCGAGCTCGACGTTCACCGGGCGGATGTCGACCGGCGTCAGCGGTGCGCCGGTGATCGCGGCCGTCTCGCGGGCGATACCGAACACCGACAGGCAGTCGGCCTTGTTCGGCGTCAGCTTGATTTCGAAGATCGTGTCGTCGAGATTGAGGGTCTCGCGGATGTCCTGACCGACCGGCGTGTCTTCCGGCAGGATCAGCAGCCCGCTGTGATCCTCGGACAACTTCAGCTCGCGCGCCGAGCACAGCATCCCCTGGCTCTCCACGCCGCGCAGCTTCGACAGCTTGATCGCGAACGGCTTGCCGCCCTCTTCCGCCGGCGGCAGTTCCGCACCGACCAGCGCGACCGGCACCTTGATGCCGGGCGCCACGTTCGGCGCGCCGCACACGATGTTCAGCGTCGCGCCGGTGCCGGCGTCGACCTGGCAGACATTGAGCTTGTCCGCATCCGGATGCTTGACGACTTCGAGCACGCGGCCCACGACGATCTTCGACGTCGGCGGCGCAGCCTTGCTCAGCGATTCGACTTCGAGCCCCGCCATCGTCAGCGCGTGCGACAGCTCGTCGGTCGTCAGCTGCGGGTCGACAAAGGTTCTCAACCAGGATTCAGGGAATTGCATGGATGTCTACGTTCGAAACAGGTTAGATCGACGCCCGGGCCCCGTCGGAAACGTCCATCGGGGGCGTGCGCGGGCACAGGTCGGCGCGGCGAGCGGCGTTATGCGAACTGGCGCAGGAAACGCAAGTCGTTCTCGAAGAACAACCGGAGATCCTGAACGCCGTAGCGCAGCATCGTCAGGCGCTCGAGGCCGCTGCCGAACGCGAAACCGATGTAGCGCTCGGGGTCGAGGCCCATGTTGCGGATCACGGTCGGATGCACCTGCCCCGAGCCGGAAATTTCGAGCCACTTGCCGGCGTTCTTGCCTTGCTCGAACATCATGTCGATCTCGGCCGACGGTTCCGTGAACGGGAAATACGACGGACGGAAGCGCACGAGGATGTCGTCGCGCTCGAAGAATTTTTTCAGGAAGTCGGTATAGACGCCCTTGAGGTCGGCGAAGCTGATGTTTTCGTCGATCCACAGCCCCTCGACCTGATTGAACATCGGCGAGTGGGTCGCATCGCTGTCGACGCGATACGTGCGGCCCGGCGCGATCACCTTGATCGGCGGACGGTTCATGCGCGCATAACGCACCTGCATCGGGCTCGTGTGCGTGCGCAGCAGCAGCTGGCGGCCGTCGGCATCCTTGCCTTCGACGTAGAAGGTGTCCTGCATCGAACGCGCCGGATGGTTCTCCGGGCTGTTCAGCGACGTGAAGTTGTACCAGTCGGTCTCGATTTCGGGGCCGTCGGCCACGTCGAAACCGATCGAGCCGAAAATCTGTTCGACCCGCTCCCACGTGCGCATCACGGGGTGCAGGCTGCCGGCGCCGGCGCCGCGGCCGGGCAACGTCACGTCGATCGCTTCGGCAGTGAGGCGCTGATTCAGCAACGCGTCGGCCAGGGCCTGGCGACGGGCGGTGAGCGCGGCTTCAACCTGCTGCTTCGCGACGTTGATGCGGGCGCCTTCGGTCTTGCGTGCTTCGGGATCGAGCTTGCCGAGGCCCTTCAGCAACTCGGTCAGCGCACCCGATTTGCCGAGAAATCGTGCTTTCTCGTTTTCGAGCGTGGTGATGTCGGCAGCCTGTTCGAAGGACTGCTGCGCGTCGGCGACAATCTGGTCCAGATCCATAGATCCCATCATTTCCAACGTCATTCGGTCTTGGCGAGCGAAACCGCCCACCAAACAAAAAAGGGGCTCGGAAGAGCCCCGTTTTCGCTGCAGCGGCCGAGACTACCGGAACCTCGCTGCAACTAACCACGCAGTGCTAATTTCGCAATTAGGCTGCAACGGCGGCTTTCACCTGCTTGACGATCGCAGCAAAAGCAGCCTTGTCGAACACCGCCATGTCGGCCAGCACCTTACGGTCGAGTTCGATCGACGCCTTCTTCAGGCCGTTGATGAACACGCTGTAGGTCATGTCGTGCTGGCGAACTGCCGCGTTGATACGCGTGATCCACAGTGCGCGGAACACACGCTTCTTGTTGCGGCGATCGCGGTACGCGTACTGACCAGCGCGCATCACCGCCTGCTTGGCGATGCGGTAGACGTTATTGCGGCGGCCGCGATAACCCTTGGCCAGGTTGATGATCTTCTTGTGGCGGGCCCGTGCGGTTACCCCACGTTTGACTCGAGGCATGTTTCTCTCCTTGGAGTATCAGTTGAGGGGTTACGCGAACGGGAGCATCGCGCGGACGGAGTTCAGATCGGAATCATGAACTGCCGTTGCGCCGCGCAGATGGCGCTTGTTCTTCGTGGTTTTCTTGGTCAGGATGTGGCGCTTGAAGGCTTGACCGCGCTTGACGGTACCGCCCGGACGCACCACGAAGCGCTTTGCAGCGCTCTTCTTGGTCTTCATCTTAGGCATGACGAACAACTCCAGTTTATTAGATGGCGATGGGTGTGCGGTTGGCTTGCGCCCTTGACCCGCCCTTCGAAACCCAGTCCACTTGTGTACGGCGACCCGCTTGCGCAGCCGCCGTCATTGTTGGCGCGCCGCCCTGACCGGGCAACGCGCCGAACCACTGTCGAACCTGCGCGCGACGCGCGCGGGCCCGTTACTTCTTTTTCTTCGGCGAGAGCACCATGATCATCTGGCGCCCTTCCATCTTCGGCATCTGCTCGACCTGGCCGACTTCCTCGAGATCCGTGCGCAGACGTTCGAGCATCCGCATACCGATTTCCTGGTGAGCCATTTCACGGCCGCGGAAACGCAACGTGATCTTCGTCTTGTCGCCCTCTTCGAGGAAGCGCACGAGATTGCGGAGCTTGACGTTGTAATCCCCGTCATCGGTACCCGGGCGGAACTTGACTTCCTTGACCTGGATGACCTTCTGCTTCAGCTTCGCTTCGTGCTGCTTCTTCGATTCCTGGTACTTGAACTTGCCGTAATCCATCAGACGGCAAACCGGCGGCACCGCTTGCGGCGCGATTTCCACCAGGTCAACATCCAGTTCTTCCGATTTACGGAAAGCGTCAGCGAGTTTTACGATACCGAGCGGTTCGTTCTCGATCCCGACCAGGCGCACTTCCGGCGCAGTGATTTCACCGTTGATGCGGTGCGACGACTTATCAGTAGCGATGTTACGTTTCCTCTAAAAATTAAAAAAACGAGCCGCGCTGCCAGGGCGGTTACTTGAACGAGCGCAGGTCTTCCTGCAGACGCTCAACGAAGGCTTCGACCGGCATTACGCCAAGATCGACGCCGCCACGGGCACGCACGGCTACCGTTTGCGCATCACGCTCCTTATCGCCCACGACGAGGAGATAAGGCACCTTTTCCAGCGTGTGCTCGCGTATTTTATAGCTAATCTTCTCGTTGCGCAAATCGGCCGCCACTCTAACCCCTTGTTTTTGCAACGATTGGGCCAGAGACTGCGCATATTCGGCCTGACTTTCGGCGATATTGAGCACAATTGCCTGATACGGCGCGAGCCAGACCGGCATTGCACCAGCATGGTGCTCGATCAAAATGCCGAGGAAACGCTCCATCGAACCGACGATCGCGCGGTGCAGCATCACCGGCCGGCGGCGGCTGTTGTCTTCCGCGACGTATTCGGCACCCAGGCGCTCCGGCAGCACCATGTCGAGCTGAAGCGTGCCGCACTGCCACGAGCGGCCGAGCGCGTCCTTGATGTGGTACTCGATCTTCGGGCCGTAGAACGCGCCCTCACCCGGCAACTCTTCCCAGGTGAGACCACAAGCCGTCAGCGCATCGCGCAAACCTTGCTCGGCACGATCCCAGGTCTCGTCCGTACCGGCACGCTGATCGGGGCGCAGCGACAGCTTGATGTCGATGTGATCGAAACCGAAATCCTTGTACACGCTCATGGCCAGCGTGTTGAACGCGATCGATTCCGAGATGAATTGATCTTCCGTACAGAAGATGTGCGCATCGTCCTGCACGAAGCCGCGCACGCGCATCAGGCCGTGCAGCGCGCCCGACGCCTCGTTGCGGTGGCACGAGCCGAATTCCGCGTAACGCAGCGGCAGGTCGCGGTACGAACGCAGGCCGTGCTTGAACACCTGGACGTGGCCCGGGCAGTTCATCGGCTTGATCGCGTAGTCGCGCTTCTCCGACTCCGTCGTGAACATGTTCTCGCGATAGTTCTGCCAGTGGCCCGACGCTTCCCATAGCGAGCGGTCCATGATCATCGGCGTCTTGATCTCGAGATAGCCGGCCTCGTTGACGCGGCGGCGCATGTACTGCTCGACCTGCTGCCACAGCGCCCAGCCCTTCGGATGCCAGAACACCATGCCCGGCGACTCTTCCTGCATGTGGAACAGGTCGAGCTGCTTGCCCAGCTTGCGGTGGTCGCGCTTTTCCGCTTCCTCGAGCATGTGCAGGTACTGGTCCTGGTCTTCCTTCTTCGTCCAGGCCGTGCCGTAGATGCGCTGCAGCTGCTCGTTCTTCGAATCGCCGCGCCAGTACGCGCCCGCGACCTTCATCAGCTTGAAGACCTTCAGCTTGCCGGTGGACGGCACGTGCGGGCCGCGACACAGATCGGTGAAGCCGCCGTGCGAGTACAGCTTGATTTCGTCGCTTTGCGGAATCGATTCGATGATCTCGGCCTTGTACTTCTCGCCGATGCTGCGGAAATAACCGGCCGCCTCGTCGCGCGACACGACACGGCGCGTGACCGGCTCGTCCTTCTTCGCGAGTTCCTGCATGCGCTTTTCGATCTTTTCGAGATCTTCCGGCGTAAACGGGCGGTTGTACGAGAAGTCGTAATAGAAACCGTTGTCGATCACCGGACCGATCGTCACCTGCGCGTCCGGATACAGTTCCTTCACCGCATACGCGAGCAAGTGGGCGGTCGAGTGGCGGATGATGTCGAGGCCGTCGGCATCCTTGTCCGTGACGATCGCGAGCGACGCGTCGCGGTCGATCACCGTCGACGTATCGACGAGCTCGCCATCGAGCTTGCCACCAAGCGCAGCCTTCGCAAGGCCGGGACCGATCGAGGCCGCAACCTCGGCAACTGTCACCGGATGCTCGTATTGTCGAACTGAGCCGTCAGGCAAGCGTATCGAAACCATAGCAATCTCCGTGATGCCGACAGTGGGCGGCAGACCAGGTACGCGAGATCGAACTCACGCGTGAAAAATTCGCGACAAAAAAAATGCGGCCCCGCTTTCGAGGGGCCGCATTCGATACTTCACTCAAACTGAAAGGGCGAAAACGTTCCTCGACTAGCGTCGCTCCGAAGTGGTTTCGGTCAACGTTCGCGGTGTCATAACCGTATTCGCCTTGTTCGCGTTGAGTTGCGTACTGCATCGAACACCCGGAGGCCGGGCATTCTCAATTCGTTGGTAGGCTCGATTGGACTCGAACCAACGACCCCCACCATGTCAAGGTGGTGCTCTAACCAGCTGAGCTACGAGCCTAGAGAAGCTAAGATTATATGGAGCCGTTACGGGCTTGGCAAGTGTTTTTATGCGGTCGCAGCAAAATAATGCGGTTCCAACCCCATCACACCTTCCGCCCCGCCCGCACGACGCCCTGCACCTCGCCGAGCAGCGTACATGCGCGCTGCACCTGCGCCGAATTCGATACCTCGACCGTGAACTGCATGAATGCCGCATTGCGGCGGCTCTGCGTCTTCACGCCCACGACGTTGATCTTTTCGCGTGCGAACACTTCGGAGATATCGCGCAGCAACCCTTGCCGGTCGCTCGCCTCGATCATCAGGTCGACCGGATAGACGGACGCGCCGCGCCCGCCCAGCACGTCGGCGGACCAGGTCGTCTGCAGCACGCGTTCCGGCGCGCGCTCGACCATCCGGCGAAACGTCGGGCAGTCGGTGCGGTGGATCGACATCCCCTTGCCGCGCGTGACGAAACCGCTGATCGGATCGGGCGGCGCCGGACGGCAGCAGCGCGCCAGTTGCGTCAGCAACGCGTCGACGCCGACCACCAGCACGCCGGTCGACGCGCCGTGCGCGACGCTCGCGCCGCTGCTGCGCTTCTCGAAATCGGCCGGCGCCTCGGGCGCCGGTTCCGGCGGCGGTGCGTCGGACAACGCGTGCTCGACGTTACGCAGGCTGAATTCTTCCTTGCCGACGACCGAGAACAGCTCCTCGGGCGACTTGAAGCCGAGCTTCGCGGCGAGGTTGTCCAGATTGACCGACGTCTTGCCCTCGCGCTGCAGCGTCTTTTCGACCAGCGCGCGACCATGCGCGACGTTTTCTTCCTGCTCGATCGAGTTGAACCACGCGCGCACCTTCTGCCGTGCACGCGGGCTCTTCAGGTAACCGAGCTGCAGGTTCAGCCAGTCGCGCGACGGGCCGCCTTCCTTCACCGCGACGATCTCGACCGTCTGGCCGTTCGCGAGCGACGTGTTCAGCGGCACCATCACGCCGTCGACGCGCGCGCCACGGCAGCGATGGCCGAGCTCGCTGTGCAGGTGGTACGCGAAATCGACCGGCGTCGCGCCCTGCGGCAGCGCGATCACGCGCGCCTGCGGCGTCAGCACGTAGATGTGATCGTCGTCGAGCGACGTCTCGCGCAATTGCGCCCACGCCTGGTCGCCCGACACTTCGGTGCCGTCCTCGACGTCGTCCTTCCACGCGAGCAATTGGCGCAGCCACGCAATCTTCTCGTCGTACTTGTCGCTCGCCGAGAACTGGCCGCCATAGCCGCGCGCGCCGGCCTCCTTGTAGCGCCAGTGCGCGGCAACGCCGTACTCGGCGAAGCGATGCATCTCCTGCGTGCGGATCTGCACTTCGAACGCACGGCCGTCGTCGCCGATCACGACCGTATGCAGCGACTTGTAGCCGTTCGGCTTCGGCCGCGAGATGTAGTCGTCGAATTCCTTCGGCACCGGCTGCCACAGGTGATGCACGATGCCGAGCACCGCGTAGCAATCCTTGATGTCGGGCACGATCACGCGGAACGCGCGCACGTCGTACAGCTCGGAGAAATCGAGCTCCTTGCCGCGCATCTTGCGCCAGATGCTGTAGATATGCTTCGGCCGGCCGCTCACGTCGGCCTGGATGTGCGCTTCCGCGAGCTCGTGCTGCAGCCGCGCGATCGCCTGCGTGACGTACGCCTCGCGCTCGATGCGCTTTTCGTCGAGCAGCTTCGCGATCCGCTTGTAGGTGACGGGATCCTCGAAGCGGAACGCGAGATCCTCGAGCTCCCACTTCAGTTGCCAGATACCGAGACGGTTCGCGAGCGGCGCATAGATCTCGAGCGTCTCGCGCGCGACGTCGGGCGGCGGATTGAGCTTCGCGGCCGCGTAATAGCGCAGCGACTGCAACCGCGACGCGAGCCGGATCAGCACCACGCGAATGTCCTGCGCGAAGGCGAGCAGCATCTTGCGCAGCGCCTCGATCTGCGTGCGCCGCTCTTCCGCCGCGTCGCGCCCGGAGTCGGGCTTTGCGTTCTGCGCGGCGCGCAGGCTCACGGTACCGAGCCGCAACAGCTTGCGCACGTCGGACACGAGCCGCGCGACCTCGTCGCCGAAACGCTCGGTCAGCTCGCGCTCGGGCTCGCTCAGGTGCGGCGTCAGCACGAACAGCGCGGCGGCCTGCATCGCGGACGGATCGACGTTCAGCGTGCGCATGATCGCCGCCGTGCCCGCCGAGTGGTCGGCGAGCAGCTCGCCCGACGACAGGCGCGCGTCGCCGGCCCGCTCGCGCACGAACGCGAGCACGTCGTCGAACGACGGCGCCGCGACGGGAGAGGCGGAAACGGATTCGGTCATTGCACGGCCTGCCGGAATACGGTCATCGTCGGATAACGCTCAGCTCCGCTGCGCGGCGACGACCACGATCTCGACGAGCAGCGCCGGATCGGCAAGCTTCGCCTCGACGGTGGCGCGCGGCGGCGTGTTGCCCGGCGCGACCCATGCATCCCACTCCGCATTCATGCCTTCGAAGTTCGCGAGATCCGAGATGTAGATCTGCACCGACAGCAGATGCGCCTTGTCGCTGTTCGCTTCGGCGAGCAGGCGATCGATGTGGCCGAGCACTTCGCGCGTCTGGCCGCGGATGTCCTGCGTGGTGTCTTCGGCGATCTGGCCGGCCAGATACACGGTACCGTTGTGGATCGCGGTTTCGGAGAGCCGGGCCCCGACGTGGTGACGAATGACTGCCATGAAAATGTTCCGGTCGTGATGAGTGAGGAATCGGACGGCGGCACGGCCCGCGTGCCGCCGAACCGCATATTATGACGCGTTTATGCGTCGCCTTCGACGAAAAACCGCCGCGCGAGCGCAATCTGGTCGGCGCTGACGAAGGCGGGCGCGTGGCCCGCGCCCGGAATCTCGACCTGCGTCACATGGCGGCCGCGGCGGACCATTTCGGCCGCCGTCTCGCGCGACAGCAAGTCGGACGTCTCGCCACGCACGACGAGCAGCGTCGCATCCGTCGTCTCGATCGCGTGCCACAGCGCGGCTTCGCCGAGCGCGGCCAGTTCGGGCGTCGTGGCCTTGAACGGCTCGGCAATGCGCGGATCGTAGCGCATCGTCCAGCCGCCTTCGGGCAGCTCGTGCAGCAGCGGCCCGTTGATCTCGCGCCACTCGTCGGCGCTCAGCGCGCCGAACGGCAGCGACAGCGACGTCAGGTAGTCGATCCCCTCCTGCTCGGTCGCAAAGCGCGGCTGCACGCCGAGGTATTCGCCGATGCGCGTCAGCGAATCGGGCTCGATGCGCGGGCCGACGTCGTTGACGATCATCCGGCGCAGCGGCGAACCGGGCAGCCCGGCCAGCGCCATGCCGATCAGGCCGCCCATCGACGTGCCGAACCAGTCGACCGATTCGACGTCGAGCCGCGCAATCAGCGTCACCATGTCGGCCACGTACTGCGGAATCGCATAGTGCCGCGGATCGGCCAGCCGGTCCGATTGGCCGCGCCCGACGACATCGGGGCAGACGACGCGATACGTATCGGACAGCGCGGCGGCAAGCCGGTCGAAATCGCGTCCGGAGCGGGTCAGGCCATGCACGCACACGAGCACGCGCGGATTCGCGGGATCGCCCCACTCGGTATAGGCGACGTGGTGAAGGCCGGCCGCGCTCGCACACTGCACGCGCCGCTGGCGGGGAACCGGGGGATTCGCTGGGGTCGTTGGCATCGTTGGCATCCTGTCGAACGGGGGCGACGCGCGGGACAACGCCTGCGGCGCCCGATGCAAACGATTGTAAACCGCTTCGGAATGACGGGCCGCGACGCGCCCGGCCCACCATCCGGAACGGGTTCAATCGTGGCGGCGCCACGCGTGACGCAACTGCTCGCGCAGGAAATCGACGAACGTCCGCACGCGCAACGACACGTGACGGCCGCCGGGATAGACGGCATGCAACGGCGCGGCGGGCGCCTCGAAGGCCGGCAGCACGCGCACGAGCCGACCGGCGTCGAGATCGGCGCCGACGTCCCAGATCGACTTCAACGCAATGCCCGCGCCTTCGAGCGCCAGCGTGCGCGCCGCGCCGCCGTCGTTCGTCAGCAGCGTGGCCGTCACCTCGACCGCCACGTCACCTTGCGCGCCGTCGAACCGCCATTCGGCACGCGGCTGATCGCCCATCACGATGCATCGGTGTGCACGGAGCTCGGCCGGATGGGCCGGCCAACCGTGCGCCGCGAGATAGCCCGGCGACGCGCACAGCACGCGATGATTCGGCGCCAGCTCGCGCGCGATCATCGTCGAATCGGCCAGATTGCCGATCCGCACGGCGACGTCGATATCGGCTGCCAGCAGATCGACGACCGTATCGGTCAGCATCAGCTGCACGGTCAATTGCGGATGTCGCTGCTGAAATGCCGCAATGAGCGGCGCGATCCGCAGGCGGCCAAGTTCGCCGGGCGCCGTCACGCGCAGCACGCCGCTGACCGTGCCGCGGCGATCGCGCATCAGCGTTTCGGCATGCTCGACCTCGGCCAGGATGCGCAGCACCTGCGCATGAAACTGCGCACCGTCGTCGGTGAGCGTCTGCTGCCGCGTCGTCCGGTGCAGCAGGCGCACGCCGAGTCGCGACTCGAGATGCGCGAGCCGCTTGCTGACGACCGACAACGACAGGTCGAGCTCGCGCGCCGCCGCCGACAGGCTGCCGGCCGACACGATCCGCGCGAAGGTATCGAGCGCCGGGAAATCGTCGATCAGCGTCATGGCGTGCACCTCGCCCAAACCTTTCCTTTTTTCGAATAATCCATTCGCATTTTTCCAGTATTTGCATGCAGAACGGAAACCTACCATACCTGTTCCGCGTCGTCGCACGACGCCTTCACAGGACCCTCGAAACCATGTCGATCCGCCTTCGTTCGGCCGCCCGCCCCCTCGCGCACGCATTCGCGGCAGCCGCCTGCGTCGTGGCGCTCTGGCCCGCCGCTTCCCGTGCCGCCGACCTCGTCGCACCGCACAGCCTGACCGTCGCGACAGGCTTGCCGGCCGCGCAGGCCCGCGCGCAAATCCTGGCCGCGCGCCGCTACGGCACCTTCTGGAATACCGGCGACCCTGCGCTGGCTCGCGCGGCGCTCGCCGCCGACTTCACCGACCGAACGCTGCCGCCCGGCCGCGAACAAGGCGTACCGGGGCCGCTCGCGGCCTCGGGCACGATGCGCGACGCGATCCCGGACCTGCGCTGTGACATCGAACAGATGATCGTCGCGGGCGACCGGGTCGTCGTGCACCTGCATTTCCGCGGGCATTTCACCGGCGCTTTCAACGGAACGGCGGGGCGCGGACAGGCGATCGACTTCATCGCGACCGATATCTACCGGATCGACCAGGGCCGGATCGCGGAAAACTGGCACATCGAGGACAACCTGACGCTGATGCGTCAGCTCGGGCTCGTCGGCTGACGGAGGGAACGATGACTCACGGCAACCACCCTCCCGCGACGCCGCTGCCGCGCCGCACGTTCCTGGCCCAGGCCGGCGCCGGGCTCGCGGCCGGCGTCGCGGCCGCCGCAGGCGCCTCCCTGCCGGCAACCGCCGCGCCAACGGCGGCGCTCGCCGCACCGGGCGCCACGCCGTTCTGGCCCGACGGCGCGCGCATCGTGATCTCGATCTCGATGCAGTTCGAAGCAGGCGGACAGCCGCCCACGGGCGCGGACAGCCCGTTTCCGACCGTCGCGTTCCCGCCGTCGGTACCGGTCGATCTCGCCTCGGCCACCTGGTTCGCGTACGGCTACCGGGAAGGGATTCCGCGCCTGCTCGATCTGTGGGACCGGCACGGCGTGAAAGTGACGTCACACATGATCGGGGAAGCCGCGCGCCGGCACCCCGATCTGGCGCGCGAGATCGTGTCGCGCGGCCACGAAGCCGCCGCGCACGGCCCGACGTGGCGCGCGCAATTCGCGATGAGCCGCGACGACGAGCGCCGCTTCCTGACCGAAGCACGCGACATGGTCGAAGCGGTGACCGGCCAGCGTCCGACCGGCTACAACTGCAACTGGCTGCGGCGCGGACCGCATACGTTGTCGCTGCTGCAGGAACTCGGCTACACGTATCACATCGACGACGTCAGTCGCGACGAACCGTTCGTCGAGACCGTCGGCGGTCGCGATTTCGCCGTGGTCCCGTACACGCTGCGCAACAACGACATCCTGCTGATCGAAGGCCGCCACTACACGCCGGCGATGTTCCTCGAGCAGATCAAGCTCGATTTCGACCAGTTGTACGCGGAAGCCGGGCAGCGGCGCAGACTGATGTCGATCAGTGCGCACGACCGGATCAGCGGCACGCCGCAGATGGTCCGCGCGTGGGACGACTTCCTGCACTACGCGCGATCACATCCGGGGGTCGCTTTCATGCGCAAGGACGATATTGCGCGCTTCGCGCTGCGCAGCCCGTCGACGCTGCGCGAGACCGAAACGATCTGACCGGATGCCGTTCAACTCATCACAAGGAATGACCTTCATGAATGATCCGCTCCACGGCAAGAACGTCCTCGTCGTCGGAGGCAGCTCCGGCATCGGCGCCGCCACCGCGGCGGCTTTCGCGCGACACGGCGCGCGCGTGACGATCGCGTCGCGCGATCCGGGCAGGTTCGACGTCGATGCCATGCCGGGCGCGCACGTGCGGACCGAAACGCTCGACATCACCGATACGGCGGACGTCGATGCGTTCTGCGCGCGCGCCGGCCAGTTCGACCACGTCGTGATTTCAGCCGCGAAGACGGCCACGGGCGCAGTCCGTGCGCTGCCGCTTGCCGACGCGCAGGCTGCGATGGACAGCAAGTTCTGGGGCGCGTACCGCATCGCCCGCGCGATCGATATCGCGCCCGGCGGCTCGCTGACGTTCGTGTCGGGCTACCTCAGCGTGCGACCGAGCGCGTCGTCGGTGCTGCAAGGCGCGATCAATGCGGCGCTCGAGGCGCTCGCCCGCGGCCTGGCGCTCGAGCTCGCGCCGGTTCGCGTGAATACCGTGTCGCCGGGCCTGATCGCGACGCCGCTGTGGGACAAGCTCGCGCCCGATGCACGCGACGCGATGTACGCCGGCGCGGCCCGGCGGCTTCCGGCCCGCAGGGTCGGCCAGCCGGAGGATGTCGCGAATGCGGTCCTGTATCTGGCGGCCACGCCTTATGCAACCGGTTCGACGGTACTGATCGACGGCGGCGGCGCGATTGCGTGACGCATGCGGTCATGACAAAACGCCCCGCGTTCCGTGAGGAACGCGGGGCGTCGAGCATGACGCAACGACGTGATGCTCAGGCCACGGCGCTGACGTCGAGCGGTGCGCCCGTCTTCGCCTGGATCTCTTCGGCGCTCACGCCGTCGGCGAGTTCGAGCACCTTCAGGCCGGCCGGCGTCACTTCGATCACGCCGAGATCGGTGATGATCAGGTCGACCACGCCGACGCCCGTCAGCGGCAGATTGCATTCGTCGAGGATCTTGTGCTGATCGCCTTTCGCGACATGCTCCATCAGCACGACGACACGCCCCACGCCCGCGACGAGGTCCATCGCGCCGCCCATCCCCTTGATCATCTTGCCCGGGATCATCCAGTTCGCGAGGTCGCCCTGCTTGCTGACCTGCATCGCACCGAGGATCGCGAGGTTGATGTGGCCGCCGCGGATCATCGCGAACGAATCGGCCGACGAGAAGATCGACGAGCCCGGCAGCGTCGTGACGGTCTGCTTGCCGGCGTTGATGAGATCGGCGTCGACTTCGTCTTCGGTCGGCGACGGGCCGATGCCGAGCAGGCCGTTCTCCGACTGCAGCCACACCTCGACGCCTTCCGGCACGTGGTTGGCGACGAGCGTCGGCAGGCCGATGCCGAGGTTCACGTAGAAGCCGTCCTGCAGTTCCTTCGCCGCGCGCGCGGCCATCTGGTCACGATTCCAGGCCATGTCAGTCTCCTTTCGCGCGTACGACGCGTTGTTCGATGCGTTTTTCGGGCGTCGCGTTCAGCACGATGCGCTGCACGAAGATCCCCGGCGTATGGACCTGGTCCGGATCGAGCGCACCGTTCTCGACGATCTCCTCGACCTCCGCCACGGTGATCTTGCCGGCCATCGCGCACATCGGGTTGAAGTTGCGCGCGGTGCGGCGGTAAATGAGGTTGCCGGACTTGTCGGCCTTCCATGCCTTGACGAGCGCGACGTCGGCCGTCAGCGACGGCTCGAGCACGTAGTGGCGATCGCCGAACTGGCGCGTTTCCTTGCCTTCCGCGATCACGGTGCCGTAGCCGGTATTCGTGAAGAACGCGGGGATGCCCGCGCCGCCCGCGCGCAGCTTTTCGGCGAGCGTGCCCTGCGGCGTGAATTCAAGCTCGAGTTCGCCGGCCAGGTACTGGCGCTCGAACTCCTTGTTCTCGCCGACGTACGACGAGATCATCTTCTTGATCTGGCGCGTTTCCAGCAGCAGACCGAGGCCGAAACCGTCGACGCCCGCGTTGTTGCTGATGCAGGTGATGCCCTTGACGGCCGAATCGCGCAACGCCGCGATCAGCGCCTCGGGAATCCCGCACAGGCCGAAGCCGCCCACCGCGAAGGTCTGTCCGTCGCGGACGATCCCCTCCAGCGCGGCAGCCGCGCTTGGATAGACTTTGTTCATCAGTTGTCCCTTCCTCTATGGAAACCAGCAAAACCGGTTCACGCGCCACGTGGCGCAAGCCCGCCGCATCATTCTATGCATGCGCGGCAAAGCCTGCGTCGAGGCGCGCTGTTTTTATGTCGCGACACACCGCCGCGAGATGCCTGAAAGGGTACGATGTGACGCCGATGCGGCACAATACGCAAAAATACATAAGCATTTGCCTCCGCTTGCCTGCGCCATGCCCGATCTCGATTACCAGACCGCCTTCCATCTCGCGCCGCTCGGCCTCGTGCTGTCGCGCGACCGCGTGATCGAGGACTGCAACGACGCGCTCGCGTCGATCTTCCGCTGTGCGCGGGCCGACCTGATCGGAAAATCGTACGCGGTGCTCTACCCGTCGACGGACGAATTCCAGCGGATCGGCGAGCGCATCGCACGCGTGATGGTCGCGAACGGCATCTACTCGGATGACAGAATCATGAAACGCGCGGACGGCGAGCTGTTCTGGTGCCACGTGACGGGCCGCGCGCTCGACCGCACCGCACCGCTTGCGGCCGGCGTCTGGACCTTCGAGGATTTGAGCGCGACGCGCCGCGTCGCGGTCGAGCTGACCCCGCGCGAGCGCGAGATCGCCGCGCAGCTCGCGACCGGCAAGACCAGCAAGCAGATCGGGCGCGTGCTCGACATCAGCTCGCGCACGGTCGACATCTACCGCGCCCGGCTGATGCGCAAATACGGAACGAACAATACGCCGGAGCTGCTGCAGCGCCTGCTCGGACAGTGAACGCGCGTCGCATCGCGGCGCTCGAATGACGATCGGCCGCACACGGCGGCCGATCCGGGGAAACATCGGGGCAACAACGAACACGGTGCGCCACCGGCAACCCGGTGCGGCCTGCCGATAGCCGCGCTCAGCCGACTTTCGTCGCGAGCGCGTGCTCGATCGTGTCGCGCAACAGTTGCGGCAGCGGCACCGACTTGCCGAGCGCGTAATCGACCCACACGCAACGCGCGTTGCCGCGGGCATAGACATGCTGCGGATCGTCCGCGCGCGTGAGCTCGAACCCGGTGTCGAAACTGCTTCGGCCGGGCTTCGCGGCCGACATCTTCGCGATCACGTCGCCCGGATAGTGCAGCTGCTTGAGGAACTCCATCGACGCGGTGACGATGACGGGCCCCTGCCCCTCGCCGTTGCCGCCGGCAATGCCGAGCTGCTCGAACCACGAAATCCGCGCCTGCTCCATGTAGCGGAAATAGACCGTGTTGTTCACATGGCCGAACGCGTCCATGTCGCCCCAGCGGATCGGCATCGACATCTCAAAAACGGGGGAGTAATCGTTTGTTGCGCTCATTGCAGTCTTCTTTGTTGCTGAATGTCATCCGCTCACGCGAGGCCGAAGCCGTCGTCCGCGGAGATGATCGAACCATTGATGAACTGCGACTCGTCGGCCGCGAGCAGCAACAACAGCCCGTCGAGATCCTGCGGCTTGCCGACACGCCGGCGCGGCAGCATCGACTGCAGCTTCTGGCCCTGCTCGGTTTCCCACAGGTAATGATTGATTTCGGTATCGATATAGCCCGGACAGATCGCGTTCACGTTGATCCCGTGGCGGCCCCACTCCAGCGCCATCGCGCGCGTCATCTGCACGACCGCGGCCTTGCTCATCGCGTACAGCCCGATCTGCGGGAATACGCGCAGCCCGGCCACCGACGCGATGTTGATGATCCGGCACGGCGGCTTGCCGTTGCCGCCGCCGTTTGCGCGCATGATCATCCGCTTCGCGACTTCCTGCGCGACGAAAAATGCGCCGCGCGTATTCGTATCGAACACGAACTCGAAATCCGCGGGCGTCACGTCGACGAGCTTCTGCATCGTCGACACGCCCGAATTGTTCACGAGGATGTCGATCGTGCCGGCTTCCGTCTCCGCATGCGCGACGGCCGCCTTGATGCTCTGGACGTCGGTCACGTCGAGCGACACGACGTGCGCCGCGCCGCCCGCCGCCTCGATTTCCGCGCGCAACTCCTTCAGGCGTTCGACGCGGCGGCTCGCGAGCACGACCTTCGCGCCGGCCTGCGACAGCACCTGCGCAAAACGCTGCCCGAGGCCGCTCGACGCGCCCGTGACCAGCGCAACCTTGCCTTCCAGATTGATCGATCGACCCATTTGCACATCCCCTTTCGATGTCGTTTCGCCGGCCCGGGCGGCACAGCCCGAGCGGCATTACCCTAGCACAAAAAATAGAACGATCGTGCTAATCTACCTGCATGTTGTTGCGGCAAGCGTTTCGTTTCGCAGACAATACGCTCCCGAATAAAAGCATTCTAACGGTTAGAGGAACGCCAATGACCCCCGCAAGCCTCATCGAGCAATACGGCCCGCGCGAATCGATGGAATACGACGTCGTGATCGTCGGCGGCGGCCCCGCCGGGCTGTCGGCGGCGATCCGGCTCAAGCAGCTGGCCGCCGAGAAAGGCGCCGAGATCGGCGTGTGCGTGCTCGAGAAGGGTTCCGAGATCGGCGCGCATATCCTGTCGGGCGCGGTGATGGACCCGCGCGCGATCACCGAGCTGTTTCCCGACTGGAAGGAGCGCGGCGCGCCGCTCGACGTCGAGGTGACGGAAGACCGCTTCCTGTTCCTGTCCGAGAAGAGCGCGGTCACGACGCCGAACTGGGCGCTGCCCGACAACTTCAAGAATCACGGCAACTACGTGATCTCGCTGGGCAACGTCACGCGCTGGCTGGGCCAGCAGGCGGAAGCCTTGGGCGTCGAGATTTTCCCCGGCTTCCCCGCCGCGGAGATTCTCTACAACGACGACGGCTCGGTCAAAGGCGTCGCGACCGGCAACATGGGCGTGGGCAAGGACGGCGAGCCGACCGAGAACTTCCAGCTCGGCATGGAGCTGCACGCGAAGTACACGCTGTTCGCCGAAGGCTGCCGCGGCCATCTCGGCCGCCAGCTGATCTCGAAATTCAAGCTCGACGCGAACGCCGATCCGCAGGCGTACGGGATCGGCATCAAGGAACTGTGGGAAATCGATCCGGCCAAGCACAAGCCGGGCCTCGTGATCCACACGGCCGGCTGGCCGCTGAAGTCCGATACGTACGGCGGCTCGTTCCTGTATCACATGGACAACAACCAGGTCGTGGTCGGCTTCGTGGTGGGCCTGGGCTACACGAACCCGTACCTGTCGCCGTTCGAGGAATTCCAGCGCTACAAGACGCACCCGTCGATCCGCGCATTCCTCGAAGGCGGCAAGCGCGTGTCGTACGGCGCGCGCGCGATCACGGCCGGCGGCCTGCTGTCGCTGCCGAAGACGGTGTTCCCGGGCGGCGCGCTGATCGGCGACGATGCGGGTTTCCTGAACGCGTCGCGGATCAAGGGCAGCCACGCGGCGATCAAGACCGGCATGCTGGCGGCCGATGCGGCATTCGATGCGGTGCAGGCCGGCCGTCAGTCGGACGAGCTCAATGCGTATCCGGATGCGTTCAAGCAATCGTGGCTGTACACGGAGCTGTACCGCGCGCGCAACTTCAAGCAGTGGATGGCCAAGGGCCTGTACCTGGGCACGCTGATGGTCGGGCTCGAGCAGAAGGTGATGGGCGGCAACGTGCCATGGACGCTGCATCACCAGCATGCGGACCACGAGATGCTGAAGCCGGCGTCGCAGTGCGAGCCGATCGCGTATCCGAAGCCGGACGGCAAGCTGACGTTCGACCGGCTGTCGTCGGTGTTCATCTCGAACACGAACCACGAGGAGAACCAGCCGGCGCACCTGACGCTGAAGGATGCGAGCGTGCCGGTGAACGTGAACCTGCGCACGTACGCGGGGCCGGAGGCGCGCTTCTGCCCGGCGGCGGTGTACGAGTTCGTGAAGAACGACGACGGCGGCGAGCGCCTCGTGATCAACGCGCAGAACTGCGTGCACTGCAAGACCTGCGACATCAAGGACCCGACGCAGAACATCGTGTGGGTCACGCCGGAAGGCGGCGGCGGGCCGAATTACCCGAACATGTAACCCGCCGGAATGCGCCGCCACGAGCGGCGCATTTTTTTGGGACATGGCACACCGCCACAAACGAAACGGGGCGCTGCTTGAAGCAGCGCCCCGTTTTGCATGCTGGGCAGGCCACCAGGGGAGGCGCCTCCGCGCCTCCCCTGCTTTGTATCAGGTCGCGCTGCCGGCGATCTTCGGCGTCGGCGTCTCGACGTCGCCGCACTGCGCACGATGGCGCAACGCATGGTCGATCAGCACCAGCGCGAGCATCGATTCCGCGATCGGCGTCGCGCGAATGCCAACGCACGGATCGTGGCGACCGAAGGTTTCGACGGTCGCCTCTTCGCCGGACTTCGTGATCGAGCGGCGCGGCGTGCGGATGCTCGAGGTCGGCTTGATCGCGATCGACACGGTGATGTCCTGCCCCGTCGAAATCCCGCCGAGCACACCGCCCGCGTGGTTGCCGACGAAACCGGCCGGCGTCAGTTCGTCGCCGTGCACCGAGCCGCGCTGCGCGACGCTGTCGAAACCCGCGCCGATCTCGACGCCCTTCACCGCGTTGATGCTCATCATTGCCTTCGCGATATCGGCATCGAGCCGGTCGAACACCGGCTCGCCCCAGCCGACCGGCACGCCCGACGCGACGACGTCGATGCGCGCGCCGATCGAATCGCCCTCCTTGCGCAGCGCATCCATGTACGCTTCGAGCTCCGGCACGACCGCTGCATTCGGCGAGAAGAACGGGTTCTCGTGCACGTGCGACCAATCGACGAACGGCACGTCGATTTCGCCGAGGCCGCTCATGTAGCCGCGCACCTCGACCCCGAAGCGCTCGCGCAGCCACTTCTTCGCGACCGCGCCGGCGCCGACGATCGGCGCGGTCAGGCGCGCGGACGAGCGGCCGCCGCCGCGGTAGTCGCGGATGCCGTATTTCTGCCAGTAGGTGTAGTCCGCGTGGCCGGGACGGAACGTCTCGACGATGTTGCCGTAATCCTTGCTGCGCTGGTCGGTGTTGCGGATCAGCAGCGCGATCGGCGTGCCGGTCGTCACGCCCTCGAACACGCCCGACAGGATCTCGACCTCGTCGGCCTCCTGCCGCTGCGTCACGTGCCGCGACGTGCCCGGCTTGCGGCGGTCGAGCTCGACCTGGATGTCGGCTTCGGTCAGCCCCATCCCCGGCGGGCAGCCGTCGATCACGCAGCCGATCGCGGGACCGTGCGATTCGCCGAAGGTCGTGACAGTGAAAAGCGTGCCGAGGGTATTGCCGGACATGATGGAACCGCCCAAAGAGAAATGGGCAAACCGATGCGCTGCCGGGGCCGCAGGCAGGTCGATCGTTTGCCGGTCGAGAAAAAGAGGTAAACCGCTATTATGCCAGCCGTCCCGGGCCCGCGGGCCGCGTGAACCGTTCAGACCACACGGGCCGGCGCGGATAAGGGCAGAGGCAACGCGGTACGGCGATCGCAGGCCCTCGGTGTTACGCGCGGGAGCCGCCGAACCGCGGCCCCCATCCCGGCCCGGCGCGCGGATCGATCATTCCGCGCCGGGCTCGGCGCCCGCCTACTTCCGCGCGCCGCGCAGCTCGGTCACCGCCGCCTGCAGCGCCTCGGGCGTCGCCACCGACGCCGGGATCGGTTCGCCGACCGCGAGCGTCAGCCGGCTCATCACGCCGCGCTTGATGGGGCGCGGCATCCGCGCATCGGCATGGCGCGAAAAATAGCTGCCCCACAACCCGCGCAGCGCCATCGGGATCACCGGCGCCGGCGTGCGGCTCAGGATCTCGGTGATGCCGTGATGGAACGTGTTGATGTCGCCCGTCTTCGTCAGCTTGCCCTCGGGGAAGATGCACACGAGCTCGCCGTCCTTCAGCGCGGCCTCGCACAGGTCGTACGCCCGCGCGAGCATCGCGGGATCCTCGTGGCGCGGCGCGATCGGGATCGCCTTCGCATGCCGGAATACCCAGCTCGCGAAACGCGTCTTGAAGATCCGGTGATCCATCACGAAGCGAATCGGGCGCGGGCTCGCGGCGGCCAGCACGAGCGCATCGACGTAGCTGACGTGATTGCACACGAGCACCGCCGCCCCTTCCGCCGGAATCCGTTCCGCGTGCACGAGGCGGATCCGGTAGAACGTATGTACGAGCACCCACGCGACGAAGCGCAGCAGGAACTCGGGCACGAGCAGGTAGATATACGTCGCGACTACGACGTTCAATAGCGCAGTGACGAGGAACAGCCCCGGAATGTCGACCCCGGCCTTGGTCAACCCCATCGCCATCACGGCCGACAGGATCATGAACAGCGCGTTCAGGATGTTGTTCGCGGCGATGATCCGCGCGCGGTGCGTCGGCGCGCTGCGGCTCTGGATCAGCGCGTACAGCGGCACGCTGTAGAAACCGCCGAACATCGCGAGCAGGAACAGGTCGGCGAGGATGCGCCAGTGGCGCGCGCCGGCCAGGAATTCGCCGACCGACAGCAGATGGCCGGGTGACGGCAGCGCGTGGCTCGCGAAATACAGTTCGATCGCGAACACGCTGATGCCGATCGAGCCGAGGGGCACGAGGCCGATCTCGACGCGCCGCTGCGACAGCCGCTCGCACAGGAGCGAACCGAGGCCGATGCCGACCGAGAACGTCGCGAGCAGGATCGTGACGACGTCGGGGCTCGCGGACAGCACGTCCTTCGCGAAATTGAAGAACGACGTGAGGAACGTCGCGCCGACGAACCACAGCCACGAGATGCCGAGCAGGCTCAGGAACACCGTGCGGTTCTGGCGCGCGAGCCCGAGGTTGCGCCAGGTCTCGCTGATCGGGTTCCAGTTGATCACGAGGTCCGGCTGCGGCGCGGGCGTCGACGGCACGCGCTGCGCGACGAGCCGCCCCGCCAGCGCGATGGCGACGACGCTCACCGCGAGCACGCGCTCGCCGCTGCCTTCGATGCCGGCCGCCGCGCCGCCGATGATCGTGCCGATCAGGATCGCGATGAACGTGCCCATCTCGACGAGCCCGTTGCCGCCGACCAGCTCGTGCTCACCGAGATGCTGCGGCAGGTACGAATACTTGACGGGTCCGAACAGCGTCGAGTGCATCCCCATCATGAACGTGCACAGATACAGCAGCGTCGCGCTGTGCGTGACGAAGCCGGCCGCGCCGACCAGCATCAGCACGATCTCGAAGGTCTTCACGAAGCGCGTGAGGGTCGCCTTGTCGTATTTGTCGGCGATCTGGCCGGACGTCGCCGAGAACAGCACGAACGGCAGGATGAAGATCGCGGAAATCAGGAATGCGGCCGTCTTCGCATCGACGCCGGAGAACCGCGCGGTGTGATACGTGACGAGCGACGTGAACCCGATCTTGAAGACGTTGTCGTTCAGCGCGCCGAGGAACTGGGTCGTGAAGAACGGCGCGAAGCGGCGCTCGCGCAGCAGGTCGAACTGCGATGCGTGGGCGCGCCGTTCGTCGCGCCGCCCCGAAGTGGCTTGCGTGTGATCGCTCATGCGGAATGCGCGCGCGTCGTCTGGGCGATGCTGCGCGGGCCTCGTGTTGTCGTTGAAAAAACGGCGGCGCAGGACATGCCTGCGCCGCCGCGTGCCGGATGGCGGCGCCCATGCATCGACGTGCCGGGCGCGACGCGATTCACGGTTTGTGCGCTTCGGCTTCCGATTCCGGCCAGTCGCGGATGTACGCCTTCAGCATCCGGTTCTCGAAGCTCTGCGCCTCGACGACCGTCTTCGCGACGTCGTAGAACGAAATGACGCCCATCAGCACCTTCTTGTCGAGCACCGGCATGTAGCGTGCGTGACGCTCGAGCATCATCCGGCGCACTTCGTTGACGTCCGTTTCCGGCGTGCAGGTGAGCGGCTCGTCCATCACCTTGCGTACCTGCACATCGCCGATCGCGCCGCCGTTCACGTGCAGGCGCAGGATGATCTCGCGAAACGTCAGCATGCCGACGAGATCACCGTACTCCATCACGACGAGCGAACCGATGTCGTGTTCGGCCATCGTATCGACCGCTTCGCGCAGCGGCTTATCGGGCGTCACCGTAAACAGCGTGTTGCCCTTCACTTTCAGAATATCGCTGACGCGCATCGTAGTCCCCTCATGCTTGAATGCAAAATCTCTTTCGATCCTATCGGAAAGCCTGTCAAAAGGAAAGCACGGGCCGGCGCGGCGGCCCGCCGCCGCTTGCGGACGCCGGCCGCCGGCCGCACAATGGCCGCATGAACAGCGGCCCGAGGAGACGGCCATGGCGCATACGCATACGGAGCAATTCGCCAGCTTCGCTGATTTCTACCCGTATTACCTGAACGAGCACCAGAATCTCACGTCGCGGCGGCTGCACTTCATCGGCTCGCTCGGCGTGATCGGCTGCGTGGCGATGGCGGTCGCGACCGGCTACTGGCTGTGGCTGCCGGCCGCGGTCGTCTGCGGCTACGGGTTCGCGTGGGTCGGGCACTTCTTCTTCGAGAAGAACCGCCCGGCCACGTTCCGGCACCCGATCTACAGCCTGATGGGCGACTGGGTGATGTTCAAGGACATCTGCACCGGCAAGATCCCGCTGTAGCCGCCGGGCCTGCCTTCAGGCAGGCCGCGGCGGTCGCGCGTGCGGATCCGCCACGCCCGGCGCCGGACCGGCGCTGCCGGCCAGGTGCGCGCCCGCCAGCCGGTGCGCGGCGATCAGCGACGCGAGCGTCACGTCGAACCGGTCGTTCGACAGCACGTCGAGCAGCGCGGCCCCGTCGACGTGGCTGCGGCGTCGCTGGAGTTGGTAGGTCAGCTCGGTGCGATCGATCACCAGCACGTCGAACAACTGCGCGAGCGTCAACTGCTCCGGATTCGCGAGCAGGATGTAGCGCGGCGTACTCTCGCCGCCGGCATCGAGCCGCGCGACCCATTCGCGCTCCTCCATCGTCGTCAGCAGCCGCTGCGCGGTTTCCATGTCGCAGCGCAGCATCGTCGCGAGCCGCATCGCCGTGTAGCCGCGCTTGCCGGCCGCGCGCGCTTCGGCCAGCCGCGCGAGCAGCTCCAGCGCGTCGAGCAGGTCGCTGCCCGGATAGTGGATGCGGTGGAATTGCCCGACGCGAATCGCCGGCAGCGCCGACGCCACCATCGCGCCGAGCAGCGCGATGAACCAGCTCAAATACACCCACAGCAGGAACACCGGCAGCGCCGCGAACGCGCCGTACACGGCCGTATAGGTCGGAATGCGCCGCACGTAGTAGCCGAAGCCGCGCTTCGCGAGTTCGAACGCGATGGCCGCGAACAGCCCGCCGATCACCGCGTCGCGCCATGCGACCGCGCAGTTCGGCAGGTACACGTACAGCAGCGTGAACGCGAGCACCGTCAACGGCAGCGACGCGAGCGCGAGCAGCCACTCGACGATCGACGTGGACGGCCCCGCGCCGGTGAACGCGAGCGACTGCGTGAACAGGTACGACGAGATCGACAGGCTCACGCCGAACAGCAAGGGCCCGAGCGTGATCAGCGCCCAGTACGCGAGCACGCGCTGCGCGAACGGCCGCGGCTTGCGCACGCGCCAGATCAGGTTGAACGCCGATTCGATCGTCATCATCGTCATCACCGACGTGACGACGAGCACGATCAGGCCGGCCGTCGTCAGCCCCTTGGCCTTCGACGCGAACTGGTTCAGGTACTTGAAGATCTGGATGTTGAACTGCGCGGGCATCAGGTGATCCGCGAGGAACCCCTGCAGCGAGATCTGGAACGACGCGAACATCGGGAACGCGGTGAACAGTGCGAACGCGACCGTCACGAGCGGCACGATGGCCAGCATCGTCGTGAAGGTCAGGCTGCCCGCCACCTGCGGGATCCGGTCCTCGGCGCTGCGCCGGGCCGCGAACTGCGCGAGGCGCTTGATGGTGTCGAGATCGACGCTCAACTTCGGCAAACGGCTTCTCCTTCTTGATGCTGCGCGCGTCACGGCGCGCCGCCGCCGCGCTGCGCGACGGCTTCAGCCCCTATAATAGCCGCTCGATTCCAGCAGGGGCCGACTGCACCGGGCACGCGCGCGGCCGCACGCGGCTCCGTCGCCCATGAAAGACATCCTCGTCCTCTATTACAGCCGTCACGGCGCCACGCGCGATCTCGCGCTCGCGCTCGCGATCGCGAACGGCATCGACAGCGTGCCGGGCATGCAGGCCCGCATCCGCACCGTGCCGCCCGTGTCGGCCGTCTGCGAAGCCACCGCCCCCGACATCCCGGCCGACGGCCCGCCGTACGCGGAACTGCGCGACCTCGAGGAATGCGCGGGCCTCGCACTCGGTTCGCCGACCCGCTTCGGCAACATGGCCGCCGCGCTCAAGTATTTCCTCGACGGCACCACGCCGCAATGGCTGTCGGGCGCGCTGACCGGCAAGCCGGCGAGCGTGTTCACGTCCACCGGCAGCCTGCACGGCGGCCAGGAATCGACGCTGCTGTCGATGATGCTGCCGCTGCTGCATCACGGGATGATGATCGTCGGGATCCCGTACACCGAATCCGCCCTCAGCACGACGCGCACCGGCGGCACGCCGTACGGCGCATCGCACGTCGCGCAGCACGACCGCGCGGCGTCGGGCGGGCTGTCGGCGGACGAGAAGGCGCTCGCGGCCGCGCTCGGCGTACGGCTCGCGCGCGCCGCCGCGGCGCTCGCCAGCGCCCGGTCCGCCGAGGCGGCATGAACGCCCCCGCCCGCCCCGCCGTCGCGGCCCGGCCGCGCTACGCGCTGGCCGCCGCCGCATGTCTCGTCGCGCTGATCGCCCTGTCGCTCGCGTGGGAGCTGTGGCTCGCGCCGCTGCGCCCCGGCGGCTCCGCGCTGATGCTCAAGGCCGTGCCGCTCGCACTCGCGCTGCCCGGCGTCTGGCGGCGTAACATCTATACGATGCAATGGGCGAGCATGCTGGTCCTCGTCTATCTTGCCGAAGGCATCGTGCGCGGCATGTCCGATCGCGGGCTGTCCGCGACGCTCGGCTGGTGCGAGACCGCGCTCGCCGTCGGCTTCTTCGTGGCGGCGCTGGCTTACGTCGCGCCGTTCAAGCGCGCGGCGAAAAAACCGCGCGCCACGTCCTGACCCTTACGCGACAAGGTGATGATGTCCTCCGAAGCTTTCGTTTCCGCGTGCCGCGACGCGATCGGCGCCGACCACGTGCTGACCGATCCGCACGATACCGAACCGTTCCTGACCGACTGGCGCCGCCGCTACCAGGGCGCCGCATGCGCGGTGCTGAAGCCCGCGAACACGGCGGAAGTCGCCGCGCTCGTGAAGCTCGCCAACGCACACGGCGTCGCGCTCGTGCCGCAGGGCGGCAACACGGGCCTCGCGGGCGGCGCGACGCCCGATGCGAGCGGCAGCCAGGCCGTGCTGAGCGTCGCGCGCCTGAACCGCGTGCGTGCGCTCGATCCGCACAACAACACGATCACCGTCGAAGCCGGCGTGATCCTCGCCGACGTGCAGGCGCGCGCCCGCGAAGGCGGCCGGCTGTTCGCGCTGAGCCTCGCGGCGGAAGGCAGTTGCACGATCGGCGGCAACCTGTCGACCAACGCGGGCGGCACCGCGGTGCTGCGCTACGGCAACGCGCGCGAGCTGTGCCTCGGCCTCGAGGTCGTGACGCCGCAGGGCGAGATCTGGGACGGGCTGCGCGGACTGCGCAAGGACAACACCGGCTACGACCTGCGCGACCTGTTCATTGGCGCCGAAGGTACGCTCGGGATCATCACGGCAGCCGTGATGAAGCTGCATCCGCTGCCGGCCGCGCAGGTCACGGCGCTGGCCGCGCTCGAGTCGCCGCACGCGGCGCTCGATTTCCTCGCGCTCGCGCAGCGCGCGGCCGGGCCTTTGTTGACCGGCTTCGAGCTGATGTCGGATTTCTGCATGCAGCTGGTCGGCAAGCACTATCCGCAACTGCGCTACCCGTTCGCGCAGACGCACGCGCAAACGGTGCTGCTGGAGCTGTCCGACAACGAAAGCGAAGCGCATGCGCGCGCACTCTTCGAGAAGCTGATGGAAGAAGCGTTCGAGGCCGGGCTCGTGGTCGACGCGGTGGTCGCGGAGAATCTCGCGCAGTCGCGTGCGTTCTGGGACCTGCGCGAGCACATCCCGCTCGCGCAGGCCGACGAAGGGCTCAACATCAAGCACGACATCGCGGTGCCGATCTCGTCGATCGCACGCTTCATCGACGAGACCGACGCGGCGATCCAGCAAGCCGCGCCGGGCGCGCGCATGGTCACGTTCGGCCACCTCGGCGACGGCAACCTGCACTACAACGTGCAGATGCCCGAAGGCGGCGATGCGAAGGCGTTCCTCGCCGCGTTCCAGGCGCCGATCAACCGGATCGTCTACGACAACGTGCACCGCCACCACGGCACGATCAGCGCGGAGCACGGCATCGGCCAGTTGAAGATCGACGACGCGCAACGCTACAAGTCGCCGGTCGAAACGACGCTGATGCGCACGCTGAAGACCGCGCTCGACCCGCGCGGCCTGATGAATCCCGGCAAGGTCCTGCGCTGAAGCCGCCCACTCCGGAGCCAAGCCCGTGAAAATCCGCGTCCTGTCCGACCTGCACCTCGAAAGCAACCTGCCCGACGCGATCCCGCACGCCGATGCGGATCTCGTCGTGCTGGCCGGCGACATCCACAATCACGCGGAAGGCCTGCGCTGGGCCGCCGAGACGTTCGACCCGGCGGTGCCGGTGATCTACGTGCCGGGCAACCACGAGTACTACGACGGGGAATTCGGCGCGCTGGAGACGGCGATGCGCGACGCGGCGCATACGCTCGACAACGTGCATTACCTGAACAACGGCGTCTACGTCGATCCCGCCCAGCGCTTTCGCGTGCTGGGCACGACGCTCTGGAGCGATTTTTCGCTGTTCGGCCGGGACGAAGCCGACATGGCCGCCGCGATCGACGCCGCGCTGCGCGTGATGCTCGATTTCAAGGGATTGATCCAGGTGACCTGGCCGCACGATGCGGCGCTGCATGCGGCAGCGGGCGAGCCGGAACGGGATTTCGCACCGGCCGACGCGATCGCGCTGCACCGGCACGGCCGTGCATGGCTGGAAACGCAGCTGGCGGCGCCGTTCGCGGGCAAGACGATCGTCGTCACCCATCATGCGCCGCACCGGCGCTCGCTGGCGGAACGCTATGCGGACGATCTGGCTTCGGCGGGATTCGTGACGGACATGGCGGAACTGGTACGGCCGCCGGTGGATCTGTGGCTGCACGGCCACACGCATACGTCATTCGACTACGTTGCGGACGGCGGCACGCGCGTGGTGTGCAATCCGCGCGGCTACATTCATCGCCGCACCGGCGAACGGGAAAACCCCGCGTTCGCGTGGGACAAGGTCGTCGAGCTCGGCTGAGCGCCGGCCCGGGCGGCCGCGTGGCGCGGCCGTGCCCGTCCGAAACGTGACGGCGGGATCAGCGGCCGGGGCGGCGCGGCTCGCGCACGCGGACCGGCACCGGCTTCATCTGCGCCTTCGCCTTCATCGCACGCAGCAGGTCGCGGGTCGCCGCCGCGGCGGCAGCCGCGCCCAGCAGGACGCCAAGGCCGATCATCAGGTGCGTATCCATCGCTACTCCGGTGTGGTGTATCTCGTTAATTCCAACAGTATCAAACTGTCTGACACACGTTCGTAAAAAAATGTTGCGTGAAGGACAAATCTCGTCAGATTGCGGTCGACCGCGCTGTCATGTCGCACGCGTGTACTGCTCGAGCGCGGCTTCGTCCGCTTCGAGCGTGAGCGGCAGCTCTTCGCGCAGGAAATCGACCCAGGTGCGGATTTTCGCGTCGAGGTACTGGCGCGACGGATACAGCGCGTAGATGTTCATCACGTGCGACCGGTACTCGGGCATCACGCGCACGATGTGCCCGCTACGCAGCCAGCCGATCGCCGAATAGAGCGGCAGCCCGCCGACGCCCATCCCCTCCCGCACGGCCACCGCGAGCGCCTCGGCGACGTTCACGCGAAACGGCGGCGCCGTGATCGGCACAACCTCGTCGCCGTTCGGCCCCGCCAGCGCCCATTCGTCGAAGTGAAAGCCCGGCGCGACCATCCCCAGGCACACGTGCTGTGCGAGATCGGCCGGCCGCTGCGGCACGCCGTGCGACTCGACGTAGCCCGGCGATGCGCAGACGACGCTGTAGCTCTCGCCGAGCCGCTGCGACACGAGCCCCGAATCGGGCAGGTCGCGGCCGACGACGATCGCGACGTCGTACCCCTCGTCGAGCAGGTCGGGCATCCGCTGCGCGAGCGTCAGCTCGACGTGCACGTCCGGATAGCGCTCGCGGTAGCGCGCGATGGCCGGCACCAGATAGTGCTGGCCGAGGCTCGTGAAGCAATGGACCTTCAGCTTGCCGGACGGGCGCGCGTGCGCGTCGCCCGCCTCGGCTTCGGCCTGGTCGACGTAAGCGAGGATCTGTTCGCAGCGCTGCAGATAGCGCTCGCCGGCCTCGGTCAGCGCGATCCGGCGCGTCGTGCGGTTCAGGAGACGCGTGCGCAGGTGGGCCTCGAGATCCGAGACCGCGCGCGACGCGTAGGCGGTGGTCGAATTCATCTGCTGGGCGGCCGCGGTAAAGCTGCCCGCGTCGACCACGCGGACGAATACCCGCATGTTTTGTAACGTATCCATCCCATTACCCGTGTGAATCCGGAGGGATTGTTGCACAGGGTCCAACAAATATTATCTCAGGATTCGTAAAAATGACTTGCACCGTTGTCCATTTATTCAGGAATCACTGAAAAATATAATCGCCTCCGACTCATCTATATCCGAAAGGGAGAAAATCGTGCAGTCTCCGGCGACAAAAGGGACGCTCGCACTGGCGGTTCTTGCAGTCTCATTAATAATGGCCGGTTGCGCGAGCATGGGCGACAACAAACCCCAGTCCACTCGCATCGAAGCGAACGCACTCGACGCCGGCGCGGCCATCCGCGCCGCCGACCGCGACGCGGGCTGGCCCGCCGCCGACTGGTGGCGCGCGTACCGCGATCCGCAGCTCGATGCGTGGATTGCCGCCGCCCAGGCCGGCAACCCGACCCTCGCGGCCGCCGAGGCCCGCGTGCGCGAAGCGCAGGCAATGGCGCGCGTCGCCCGTTCGGCCGAACTGCCGCAGATCAACGGCAACCTGTCGCTGATGCGCCAGCACTGGCCGGACAACGTGTACTACGGCCCGGGCCCGCTCGCAAACGCCGACACCTGGAACAATACCGGCTCGCTCGGCCTGTCGTACCACCTCGATCTGTGGGGCAAGGACAAGAACGCGACCGAGCGGGCGCTCGACACCGCGCATGCGACCGCCGCCGACGCACGGGCGGCGAAGCTCGAACTCGAAGTCAACGTCGTGCGCGCGTATGTCGGCATGTCGATGAACTACGCGCTGCTGGATCTCGCGCACGAGACGTTCGAACGCCAGCGCTCGCTCGCGGATCTCGCGCGCAAGCGGCTGCAGGCCGGCCTCGGCACGCAGCTCGACGTGAGCCAGGCGGAATCGACGCTGCCCGACTACGAGCGCCAGATCGACAGCTATGAAGAAGCGATCCAGCTCGCGCGCCATCAGCTCGCCGCACTGGCCGGCAAGGGCCCGGGCGCCGGCGACGCGATCAAGCGGCCGCAGCTTGCGCTCGACGCGCCGGCCGGCCTGCCGTCGGCGATGCCGGCCGACCTGCTCGGCCGCCGCCCCGACGTCGTCGCGGCGCGCTGGACGGTCGACGCGCAGGCACGCGGCATCGACGTCGCGAAGGCGTCGTTCTATCCGAACATCGACCTGCTCGCGACGGTCGGCGGCTTTGGCGTGACCGCGCCGTTCACCGACTTCCTGCGCGCGATGAACGGCGGCTGGACGGCCGGCCCCGCGCTGTCGCTGCCCATCTTCGAAGGCGGCCGGCTGCGTGCGCAGTTGGGCGCCGCGAATGCCGGCTACGACCAGGCGGTCGAGCGCTACAACCAGACGATCGTCGGCGCGCTCAAGGACATCGCCGACCAGGTCGTGCGGATCCGCTCGCTCGATACGCAGAAGAAGGACGCCGCGCGCTCGGTGGCGGCCAACAATCGCAGCTATCAACTGTCGCGCGAAGGCTTCCGCCGCGGGCTGACCGATTACGTGAACGTGCTGGTCGCGCAACAGCAACTGCTGCGCGCGCAGGAGACGGCCGCCCGCATCGATGCGGAACGCCTCGCCGCGCATGCACAGTTGATGGCGGCGCTCGGGGGTGGGGTCGAGACGGGCAGCGACGTGCCGAAGGACGAAGCCGCCGCCGCGGTTGCCGTGCCGGGCACGAAGTCCGCGGCAGCGGTCGCCCGGCCCGCGGAAGTCGCCACCACCGGCGCGTCCGGCGTGCCGGCCGCACGGTAACGCGGAGCGTCGCCATGTCTGCCTCCTCCCCCGCTTCCACGCCCGCCGGCGGTCCGTTCGCGGCCTGGTATGCCGCGTTCGGCGACTGGGCCCGCACCGACGGCGCCGCGTGGCTCTACCTGTTCAAGGCGCTGCTCGCCGCGTTCATCGCGACCGGCGTGTCGATGCGGCTCGACCTGCCCGCGCCGAAAACGGCGATGACGACCGTGTTCATCGTGATGCAGCCGCAAAGCGGCGCGGTGCTCGCAAAAAGCTTCTACCGCGTCGCCGGCACGATCTTCGGGCTGATCGCGACGCTCACGTTCGTCGGGCTGTTCCCGCAGCAGCCGCAGCTGTTCCTGCTGGCGGTCGCGCTGTGGGTCGCCCTGTGCACGGCCGGCGCCGCGCGCAACCGCAACTTCCGCAGCTACGGCTTCCTGCTGGCCGGCTACACGACCGCGCTGATCGGGCTGCCCGCGTCGCAGCACCCGGACGGCGCGTTCATGAGCGCGATGACGCGCGTGGCCGAAATCATGGTCGGGATCGTGTCGGCCGGCGTGGTCAGCGCGCTCGTGTTTCCGCAGACCACCGGCGAGCAGATGCGCACGACGGTGCGCAAGCGCTTCGGCAGCTTCGTCGACTACGTCGCGGCGGCGCTGTCGGGCCAGCTCGACCGCGCGCATATCGAAACCATCCATACGCGTTTCGTCGCCGACGTGGTCGGGTTCGAGGCCGCGCGCAGCATGGCCGTGTTCGAGGATCCGGACACGCGGATGCGCAGCGGCCGCCTTGCGCGGCTGAACAGCGAGTTCATGAGCGCGTCGAGCCGGTTTCATGCGCTGCACCAGTTGATGAACCGGCTGCATGCGGCCGGCGCGCAGGCCGCGATCGACGCGATCGAACCGTACTTTCGCGAGATCGCGCCGCTGCTGCTGACCCCTGCCGGCGAACCGGTGCGCACGTCGGCCGACGCGGGCCATGCGGCCGCGCAACTACTCGCGTGGCGCGACGCGCTGCCGCGCCGCATCCGCGCGACCCGCGCCGCGCTCGAAACGCAGCCGGACTTTCCGCTGCTCGACTTCGACACCGCCGCCGAACTGCTGTACCGCTTCATCACCGACCTGCACGAGTACGCGGCCACCTACGCGTCGCTGTCGAGCGCGACGCACGAACGCGAACGCTGGATCGAGCGCTACGAGCCGCGCACCAACGCGACGGCGATGGTGATCGCGGCGATCCGCACGGCAACCGTGATCCTCGTGCTCGGCTGGTTCTGGATCGAGACCGCGTGGCCGAGCGGCGTGACGCTCACGCTGACCGCGGCGGCCACCTGCGCGCTCGCGTCGTCGACGCCGCGCCCGACCGCGATGTCCGCGCAGATGGGCATGGGCACGGCGCTCGCCGTCTGCACCGGCTTCCTGCTGACGTTCGGGATCTATCCGCACATCGACGGCTTTCCGCTGCTGTGCGTCGCGCTCGCGCCGCTGCTCGCGATCGGCATCTTCATGACGCTGAAGCCGAAGCTCGCCGGCTACGGGATGGGCTACCTGATCTTCTTCAGCTTCCTCGCCGGCCCGGACAACATCACGCACTACGATCCGACCGGCTTCATGAACGATTCGCTCGCGCTCGTGCTGTCGATGCTCGCGTCGGCGATCGCGTTCGCGGTGCTGTTCCCGCCGACCGCGCCGTGGCTCAAGAAGCGGCTGTTCGCGGACCTGCGCCACCAGGCCGTCGCGGCCGGCCACGCGCGGCTCGCGGGCCTGCGCACGCGCTTCGAAAGCGGCGCGCGCGACCTGATGTACCAGGCGCACACGCTGTCGGCCGACCAGCCCGACGTGCAGCGCGACGCGCTGCGCTGGATGTTCGCAGTGCTCGAAACCGGCAACGCGACGATCGACCTGCGTCACGAGCTCGCGATGCTGCCGTCCGACCCGCGCTATGCGCCCGCGATGCCGTGGCGGCGCGCGATCGAGACGATGCGCAGCGCACTGTCGGCGCTGTTCACCCGGCCGAGCGCCGCGCGTTTCGACGCGACGCTCGCCGCGACCAATGCGGCGATCGACGCGACCCGGCAAACGCTGGATGCGTTCGAGCCGTCGCGCGAAGAGCGCCACCGGCTGCAGCGCATCCTGAGCCACCTGCATTTCGTGCGGACCGCGCTGCTCGACCCGGAATCGCCGCTCGAGCCGCTCAACCGCAACCGCCCCGTGCGTCCCCAACCAGGAGCCTCGTCATGATGCCGCGTGAAATCGCCATTCTCGATGCCTACATGCCCACGGTGGTGCTGATGTTCGTCCTCGGCGCGATCGCGACCTGGGCTGTCGACCGCCTGCTCGCCTATACGGGCCTCTACCGTCTCGTCTGGCACCCGTCGCTGTTCCGGGCCTGCCTTCTCGTCTGCATTTGCGGCGGACTGAGTCTTGCCGTTTACCGTTGATTCCGAACCATCATGATTCTCAGAAAACTCTTCGGCTTCGTCGCGACCGCCGTCATCCTTCTCGTCGCGATCCTGATCGGGCGCTCGCTGTGGGTGCACTACATGGACGATCCGTGGACGCGCGACGGGCGCGTGCGCGCCGAGATCGTCAACGTCGCGCCGGACGTGTCGGGCGCGATCGTCGAGCTGCCCGTGCATGACAACCAGCTCGTGAAGAAGGGCGACCTGATCATGCAGATCGATCCGTCGCATTACCAGATCGCGGTCGAGCAGGCGCAGGCGGCGGTGGCCGCCCGTCGCGCGGAACTGCAGATGCGCCGCGACGACGCGGCCCGCCGCGCGGACCTCGATGCGCTCGTCGTGTCGAAGGAAAACCGCGAGAATGCGGCGCACAGCGCGTCGAGCGCCGACGCGCAGTATCAGCAGGCCATCGCCGCGCTCGACGCCGCGAAGCTGAACCTCGCACGCACGCGCGTCGTCGCGCCGGTCGACGGCTACATCACGAACCTGCAGACCTTCAAGGGCAACTACGCGGTGGCCGGCCAGGCGAAGCTCGCGATCGTCGACAGCCACTCGTTCTGGGTCTACGGCTACTTCGAGGAAACCAAGCTGCCGCGCGTGAAGATCGGCGCACCGGCCGAAATGCGGCTGATGAGCGGCGGCGTGATGAAGGGCCACGTCGAGAGCATCTCGCGCGGCATCTACGATCGCGACAATCCGCAAAGCCGCGACCTCGTCGCGGACGTGAACCCGACCTTCAACTGGGTGCGCCTCGCGCAGCGCGTGCCGGTGCGCATCAAGATCGACGAAGTGCCGGCCGACGTGGTGCTGTCGGCGGGCACGACCTGCACGGTCATCATCGACCCCGACAAGCAGAAGAAGTCGTAAGCGCCGGCGCGCGCCGCGCGCTCAGGCGGCGATGCGGAAGCGCCCGACCAGCGCCTTCAATGCCTGCGCCTGCTCGTCGAGCGCGTTCGCGGCGGCCGCCGCCTGTTCGACGAGCGCCGCGTTCTGCTGGGTGCCGGCATCCATCTGCGTGACCGCGCGGCCGATCTCGTCGATCCCCGCGCTCTGCTCGTCCGACGCTGCCGAAATCTCGCCGATGATGTCGGTCACGCGCTTCACCGCGCGTACCACGTCGCCCATCGTACGGCCCGCGTCGTGCGCGAGCGCCGCGCCGTTCGCCACGCGCTCGACCGACGCGCCGATCAGTTCCCGAATCTCCTTGGCCGCGGTCGCCGAGCGCTGCGCGAGCAATCGCACCTCGCCGGCGACCACCGAGAAGCCGCGCCCCTGCTCGCCGGCACGCGCGGCCTCGACCGCCGCGTTCAACGCGAGAATGTTGGTCTGGAACGCGATCCCCTCGATCGTGCCGATGATGTCGCGAATGTTCTTCGCGCTGTCGTCGATCTCGCTCATCGTCGCGACCACGCGCCCGACGACTTCCCCGCCCGTCTCCGCGACCGCCGACGCATTGGCCGCGAGCGTGCTCGCCTGCCGCGCGTTCTCGGCGTTCTGCCGCACGGTCGACGTGAGCTGCTCCATGCTGGCCGCGGTGCGTTCGAGCGCGACGGCCTGCTGCTCGGTGCGCCGCGACAGGTCGAGGTTGCCGGTCGAGATCTCGCCGGACGCGGCCGCGATGGCCTCGGCGCTCACCGCGATCTCGCCCACGGTTGCCGCGAGCCCCGTCTGCATCTCGGCCAGCGCGCGCACCATGCTGTCGCGGTCGTGGCGACCGAGCGTGATCGGCCGCGTCAGGTCGCCGCGCGCGATGTCCGCGGCAATCTCCTTCGCGAGCGCGGGCTCGCCGCCGAGCTGCGACGCGAGGCGTCGCACGACGCGCTCGGCGATCGCGACGGCCAGCACGATCAGCGCGGCCGTCATCGCCGCGATCATCGCGAACGACGACGAAAAAATGGTCGCGGACGCATCGAGCGTCGCCTTCGACTTCTCGCCGCGCGTCTTCACGAGTTCGGCGACGAGTTTTTCGAGCTTGCCGGTTTCGACCAGCAGCGACACGTCCTGCGTGCCGACCTGCCAGTTCATCTGCGACAGGTCGAGCGGCTGCGCGCGCACCAGCGTGACGAAATCGCGCAGATGCGTGCTCCACGTGCCGACCGCCGTCGAGAAGGCGTGCAGCCGCGCCGAATCGCCGGCATCGGCCGGATCGGCATAGCGCTGCAGCGTGCCGAGCGCCTGGCCGATCGACGCAAGCCCCGCGCTCACGTCGGCGCCGAGTTCGTCGCGCTCCTTCGCGGTGGTCGCGGTCAGCAGCATCTTCTGCGCGCGGCTCGCCCGCAGCACTTCGGCGCGGACTTCCTCGGCCGCCCGGCTCGCGACGTGCCCCTGCTCGTAGACCGACGCGATCGACGCGTTCAGCCGGCTGATCTGCCACAGCGAAAACACGCCGATCGCGAGCGTGCCGGCCAGCAGGATCGCGAATGCGGCGCGCAACGTCGCCTTGACGGTCCACGGCCGACGCGTGCGACGCGCCGCGCGCGCACGCCGGGCGGCGCGACCGGCGGCAACGTCGGGTGCGGCGGCGGCCGCACCCGGCTGTGGATGCAAAGATGCTGCTTTCATCGATCTATCCCCGTATTGATCACGCTGCCGGAAAGGTCGGTCCGGCGTTCCCGCGACGGCTGGCCATGCCGCGCGTCCTGCGCCCTGTCCGGCGGGTAGCCGGCGCCGGGCGCGGCGCGCCTGTTGTCATTGGGTCGTTCTACGGCCGCCACCGCCGTTTCTTGAGTCCGGTAAACCACCACCCGGCCCCGGCGCGGCCGCCGCCGAAGCGGCCGACGCGCCGCCAGCGTTATACCTGTCCAAAAAAGCCCGCACCGGCCGATCCGTCACACGAATGTCCGATTCGCGATAAAACTTGGCCTGACATTCTCGATACGCCACATTACACTTCTTTGACGCATCAACGAATCGACAACGCGCCGATCCCCAGCAGAGCGCGCCAGCCACCTCAACTCGTTCAGCTCACATGGAAACCAGCCTCGACTCCGGCTCCGCCGGCGCAGCCGCCGCCCAGCCGTCCGCCCCGCCCGTTGCCCGCACCGTCTACCCGGTGCTCGGCGCGATCAGCTTTTCGCACATGCTCAACGACATGATCCAGTCGTTGATCCTGGCGATCTACCCGATGCTCAAGAGCCAGTTCGCGCTGTCGTTCGCGCAGATCGGCCTGATCACGCTCACCTACCAGATCACCGCGTCGCTGCTGCAGCCGCTGGTCGGCCTCTATACCGACAAGCGTCCGAAGCCGTATTCGCTGCCGGTCGGCATGGGCTTCACGCTCGCCGGGCTGCTGCTGATGTCGGTGGCGTCCAATTTCCCGATGCTGCTGGTGGCCGCCGCGCTCGTCGGCTGCGGCTCGTCGGTGTTCCATCCCGAATCGTCGCGGGTCGCGCGGATGGCGTCGGGCGGCCAGCACGGGCTCGCGCAGTCGGTGTTCCAGGTGGGCGGCAATGCCGGCTCCGCGCTCGGGCCGCTGCTCGCCGCGCTCGTGATCATTCCGCACGGCCAGCACAGCATCGCGTGGTTCTCGGCGGCCGCGCTCGTCGCGATGATCGTGCTCACGCAGATCGGCCACTGGTACAAGAAGCATCCGTCGATGAAGAAGAAGGCCGTGGCGGCCGGCCACCCGACGCTGTCGCGCGGCCGCGTGATGGGCGCGATCGGCGTGCTGGTGCTGCTCGTGTTCTCGAAATACTTCTACCTCGCGAGCATCAACAGCTATTTCACGTTCTACCTGATCGACAAGTTCCACCTGTCGGTGCAGGCCGCGCAGATCCACCTGTTCGTGTTCCTCGCGGCGGTGGCGGCCGGCACGCTGATCGGCGGACCCGTCGGCGACCGGATCGGCCGCAAGTACGTGATCTGGGTGTCGATCCTCGGCGTCGCGCCGTTCACGATGCTGCTGCCGTACGCGAACCTGTTCTGGACGAGCGTGCTGACCGTGATCATCGGCGTCGTGCTGGCGTCGGCGTTCGCCGCGATCCTCGTCTACGCGACGGAGCTGATGCCCGGCAAGGTGGGGATGGTCGCGGGCCTGTTCTTCGGCTTCGCGTTCGGCCTGGGCGGCGTCGGCGCGGCGGTGCTCGGCCAGCTCGCCGACGCGACCAGCATCCCGTTCGTCTACAAGGTGTGCTCGTTCCTGCCGCTGATCGGCGTGCTGACGGTGTTCCTGCCGAACCTCGAGAGCAGCGGGCGCAAGAAGGCGTGACGAACGACCAGCCGCGGCGTGCGCGCCGCGGCTGGTCGAACGGTACGAACGGAAAATTCGACGGCGGCTTCAGGCCGCCGTCGTCGCATGCAGCGTCAGGAAACGCTTGAGGATGCCGGACGAATAGCTGCTCGCGATCGCCGACAGGAAGTGCGAGAACGACTGCGTCGCGTGATCGTCGGCCGTATCGGAGATCGTGCGCACGAGCGCGAACGGCACGTCGTGTTCCGCGCACACCTGCGCGATCGCCGCGCCTTCCATTTCGACCGCGAGCGCGTCCGGCAACGCGTCGCGCAGCGCGACGACCTCCTGCTCGCTCGACACGAAGCGGTCGCCGCTGATGACGAGCCCCGCGTGCAGCGCCGCGCCGGCGAGCCCGAAGCGCTCGGCGAACTGCGCGCCCTCCTCCTCGACGAACAGCGTGCACGCGGCCCGCAAGCGGGCCGTCAGCGCCGCGTCGGTCGCGAAACGCGTGATGCCGAGCAGCGGCACCTCGTAACGCGGAAAGAGCGGCGACGCATCGAGATCGTGCTGCAGCAGCGTATCGGCCACGACGACGTCGCCGACCCGCACCGTGCGCGACACACCGCCCGCGACGCCGGTGAACACCACGCCCGACACGCCGAACACATGGATCAGCGCGCTGACCGTCGCGGCGGCCGCGACCTTGCCGACCCGCGCGAGCGTGACGACGCAGGCCGCGCCGTGCACGGTGCCGACGTGATAATCGCGGCGGCCGAGCGTGACCGTCTTCATCGCGCCGTCGGCGCGCATCGCGGCGATCAGGTCGCCGAGCTCCTCGGGCAGCGCGGCCAGGATGCCGAGCGGACGCGCGGCGGGCGTCACGATCATGTCGACGTCCATCATTCCACCGCCTGCAGTTTCGCGACCGCGAGCGCGAGCCATTTCTCGCCGTGGCGCTTGAACTTCACCTGCGCCTTCGCATCGGTGCCGTTGCCTTCGAGCGCGGTGACCGTGCCTTCGCCGAACTTGGTATGGAACACCTGCTGGCCGACCCGGAAGCCGGTGTCGGCCGCGCGCTGCTTGTCCGCGAACGCGGGCAGCGGCGCGGACACGGCCGCGTCGACGATCTGCTCGCGACTGCCGCCGCCCGGCCGCGCGAACCAGTCGCGCCCGTACCCGGCGTTGTCCGAACGTCCGCCCCAGCGCGAGCCGGCCTCGACCTTCGGCGTGAGCCACTTCAACACGTGCTCGGGCAACTCGTCGAAGAAGCGCGAGCGCACGTTGTAGCGGGTCTGGCCGTGCAGCATCCGGCTTTGCGCGAACGACAGGTAGAGCCGCTCCTTCGCGCGCGTGATCGCGACGTACATCAGCCGGCGCTCTTCCTCGAGGCCGTCCGATTCGAGCACGCTGTTCTCGTGCGGGAACAACCCTTCCTCGAGCCCCGTGATGAACACGGCCGAGAACTCGAGCCCCTTCGCCGCGTGCACCGTCATCAGTTGCACGGCGTCCTGGCCGGCCTGCGCCTGGTTGTCGCCGGCCTCCAGCGACGCATGCGACAGGAAGCCGGCGAGCGGCGTCATCGTGTCGGGGTTCTGTGCAGGGTCGGCGGGCGAGGCGGGATCGAGCACGTCGACCGACGGATCGTCCGTCGCGGTGCCGAGTTCGGGCGCCGCGATCGCCCCCGCGCGCAGCGGGATCGAGCGGGCCGGCGTGTCGAGCCCGTAACCTTCCTCGGCGATGAACGCGGTGGCCGCGTTCACGAGTTCCTGCAAGTTCTCGAGGCGATCCTGCCCTTCGCGCTCGCCCTGGTAGAAATCGGCGAGACCGCTCGCGCGTACGATGTGCTCGACGGTGTCGGGCAGGTTCATGTGCTGCGTGTCGGCGCGCATCTTCGCGATCAGGTTCGCGAACCCGCCGAGGCTCGTGCCGGCCTTGCCGGTCACGTACGGAATCGCCGCGGCCATCGAGCAGCCGTACAGGCGCGCGGCGTCGGCCAGTTGCTCGATCGAGCGCGCACCGATGCCGCGCGTCGGGAAATTCACGACGCGCGCGAATGCCGTGTCGTCGTTCGGGTTGTCGATCAGGCGCAGGTACGCGAGCGCGTGCTTCACTTCCTGCCGCTCGAAAAAGCGCAGGCCGCCGTACACGCGGTACGGAATGCCCGACGACATCAGCGTGTGCTCGATCGAGCGCGACTGCGCGTTGCTGCGGTACAGGACGGCCACTTCGCTGCGCGCCATCCCGGTATTGATCAGCGAGCGGATCTCCTCGACGATCCAGCCGGCTTCCTGCGAATCCGTGCTGGCTTCGTACACGCGCACCGGTTCGCCGTGGCCGGCGTCGGTGCGCAGGTTCTTGCCGAGGCGGTGCGCGTTGTTCGAGATCAGCTGGTTCGCCGCGTCGAGGATGTTGCCGTGCGACCGGTAGTTCTGCTCGAGCTTGATCAGGTTGCGCACGCGGAATTCGTCTTCGAAGTCGCGCATGTTGCCGACGTTCGCGCCGCGGAACGCGTAGATCGACTGGTCGTCGTCGCCGACCGCGAAGATCGCGTTCTCGCCGCCCGCGAGCATCTTGAGCCACGCGTACTGCAGCTTGTTGGTGTCCTGGAACTCGTCGACGAGGATGTGCCGGAAGCGCGCCTGGTAGTGCGCGCGCAGCGGCGCGTTGTACGCGAGCAGTTCGTAGCAGCGCAGCAGCAGCTCGGGGAAATCGACGACGCCTTCGCGCTGGCACTGCTGGTCGTACGCCTGGTACAGCTCGACGAACTTGCGGTTGAAGTTGTCGGTCGCGTCGACCTTGTCCGGGCGCAGCCCCTGCTCCTTCGCGTTGTTGATGAAGTACTGGACGTTCTTCGGCGGATACTTTTCGTCGTCGACGTTCGCCGCCTTCATCAGCCGCTTGATCGCGGACAGCTGGTCGGCCGTGTCGAGGATCTGAAAGGTCTGCGGCAGGCCGGCGTCGCGCCAGTGCGTACGCAGCATCCGGTTGCACAGGCCGTGGAACGTACCGATCCACATCCCGCGCGTGTCGATCGGCATCATCGCCGACAGGCGCGCCATCATCTCGCGCGCGGCCTTGTTCGTGAAGGTGACGGCGAGCACGGTGGGCGGCGACGCATAGCCCTGCTGGATCAGCCAAGCGATGCGCGTGATCAGCACGCGGGTCTTGCCGCTGCCCGCCCCTGCGAGGATCAGCGCCGGTTCGTTCGGCAACGTGACGGCGGCGAGTTGTTCGGGGTTCAGATTGGCGAGCAGATCGGGCATGGAGCGGCAGCTGGCGGGCGAGAAAAATGCGGACCCGACATTATAAGTCGGCCGCGCGATGCCGTTTCCGATCCGTCCGGTCGCAGGTCGCATGCGCGTTGCAGGCCGGTTGCGCACGCGTCCCGACAGGCCCGCGCCGGCAAGGCGATGGCTGGCCGATGGGCATCCATTTATAATTGTCAGATTCGGCATCCAATTCACGCATTTTTCGGCAGATTTCCAACATGAGCGACAACACGCTTGCGAAG
The DNA here is from genome assembly GCF_024730645.1 of Burkholderia sp. EMB26. Classification (NCBI taxonomy): domain Bacteria; kingdom Pseudomonadati; phylum Pseudomonadota; class Betaproteobacteria; order Burkholderiales; family Burkholderiaceae; genus Burkholderia; species Burkholderia sp. EMB26. Next base: position 1,623,169 of record NZ_CP078070.1, on the reverse strand, counting down.
AGCTTCGAGCCCCATACCATCGAGTCCCAATGGGGGCCGGAGTGGGAAAAACGCGGCTATGCCGCCCCGGCATTCGATCCGTCCCGCCCCGATTTCGCGATCCAGTTGCCGCCGCCGAACGTGACGGGCACGCTGCACATGGGCCACGCGTTCAACCAGACGATCATGGACGGCCTCGCCCGCTACCACCGGATGCTCGGCGAGAACACGCTGTGGGTGCCCGGCACCGACCACGCGGGGATCGCGACCCAGATCGTCGTCGAACGCCAGCTCGACGCGCAGGGCGTGTCGCGCCATGACCTCGGCCGCGAGAAGTTCGTCGAGCGCGTGTGGGAATGGAAGCAGAAATCCGGTTCGACGATCACCGACCAGGTGCGCCGCCTCGGCGCATCGACCGACTGGTCGCGCGAATACTTCACGATGGACGACAAGATGTCGGCCGCCGTGCGCGACGTGTTCGTCACGCTGTACGAACAAGGGCTGATCTACCGCGGCAAGCGCCTCGTCAACTGGGATCCGGTGCTGCTCACCGCCGTGTCGGACCTCGAAGTCGTCAGCGAAGAGGAAAACGGCCACCTGTGGCACATCCGCTACCCGCTCGTCGACGGCTCGGGCTCGCTGACCGTCGCCACCACGCGCCCCGAGACGATGCTCGGCGACGTCGCGCTGATGGTCCATCCGGAAGACGAACGCTACGCGCACCTGATCGGCCAACGCGTCACGCTGCCGCTGACCGGCCGCGAGATCCCGGTGATCGCCGACGACTACGTCGACCGCGAATTCGGCACGGGCGTCGTGAAGGTCACGCCCGCGCACGACTTCAACGACTACCAGGTCGGCGTGCGCCACAAGCTCGCACCGATCGAGATCCTGACGCTCGACGCGAAGATCAACGACAACGGCCCCGAGCAGTATCGCGGCCTCGACCGCTTCGACGCGCGCAAGGCGATCGTCGCCGACCTCGACGCGCAGGGCTTCCTCGACTCCGTGAAGCCGCACAAGCTGATGGTGCCGCGCGGCGACCGCACGGGCGTCGTGATCGAGCCGCTGCTGACCGACCAGTGGTTCGTCGCGATGACGAAGCCCGCGCCGGAAGGCACGTTCAATCCGGGCAAGTCGATCACCGAAGTATCGCTCGACGTGGTGCGCGACGGCCAGATCAAGTTCGTCCCGGAAAACTGGACGACCACCTACTACCAGTGGCTCGAGAACATCCAGGACTGGTGCATCTCGCGCCAGCTGTGGTGGGGCCACCAGATTCCCGCGTGGTACGGCGAGAACGGCGAGGTGTTCGTCGCGCGCAACGAGGAAGACGCGCGCGCGCAAGCCGCCGCGAAGGGTTACACGGGCGCGCTCAAGCGTGACGAAGACGTGCTCGACACGTGGTTCTCGTCGGCGCTCGTGCCGTTCTCGTCGCTCGGCTGGCCGAACGAAACGCCCGAACTGAAGCACTTCCTGCCGTCGTCGGTGCTCGTCACCGGCTTCGACATCATCTTCTTCTGGGTCGCCCGGATGGTGATGATGACCACGCACTTCACCGGCAAGGTGCCGTTCCATACCGTCTACATGCACGGCCTCGTGCGCGACGCGGAAGGCCAGAAGATGTCGAAGAGCAAGGGCAACACGCTCGACCCGATCGACATCGTCGACGGCATCGACCTCGAGTCGCTGGTCGCGAAGCGCACGACGGGCCTGATGAACCCGAAGCAGGCCGCGACCATCGAGAAGAAGACGCGCAAGGAATTCCCGGACGGCATCCCCGCGTTCGGCACCGACGCGCTGCGCTTCACGATGGCGTCGATGGCGACGCTCGGCCGCAACGTGAATTTCGACCTCGCACGCTGCGAAGGCTATCGCAACTTCTGCAACAAGCTGTGGAACGCGACGCGCTTCGTGCTGATGAACTGCGAAGGCCACGACTGCGGCAACGACAAGCCGGAAGTGTGCGGCGCGGGCGACTGCGGCCCCGGCGGCTACCTCGACTTCTCCGCGGCCGACCGCTGGATCGTGTCGCTCTTGCAGCGCACCGAAGCCGACATCGCGAAGGGTTTCGCCGATTACCGCTTCGACAACATCGCGAGCAGCATCTACAAGTTCGTGTGGGACGAGTACTGCGACTGGTATCTCGAACTCGCGAAGGTGCAGATCCAGAACGGCACGCCGGAACAGCAGCGCGCCACCCGCCGCACGCTGCTGCGCGTGCTGGAAACGGTGCTGCGCCTCGCGCACCCGGTCATCCCGTTCATCACCGAAGCGCTCTGGCAGAAGGTCGCGCCGCTCGCCGGCCGCTATCCGCAGGGCAAGGCCGAAGGCGAAGCGTCGCTGATGACGCAGGCGTATCCGGTCGCGAACCTGCAGAAGCTCGACGAGGCGTCCGAGCAGTGGGCGGCCGACCTGAAGGCGATCGTCGACGCGTGCCGCAACCTGCGCGGCGAGATGAACCTGTCGCCGGCCACCAAGGTGCCGCTGCTCGCGGCGGGCGACGCCGAGCGCCTGCGCTCGTTCGCACCGTACGTCCAGGCGCTCGCGCGCCTGTCGGAAGTACAGATCCTCGCGGACGAAGCGGCGCTCGACAAGGAAGCGCACGGCGCGCCGATCGCGATCGTCGGCCCGAACAAGCTGGTGCTGAAGGTGGAAATCGACGTCGCGGCCGAACGCGAGCGCCTGTCGAAGGAAATCACGCGCCTGACGGGCGAGATCGCGAAGTGCAACGCGAAGCTCGGCAACGAGGCTTTCGTCGCGAAAGCCCCGCCGGCCGTGGTCGAACAGGAGCAGAAACGCGTCGCGGAATTCCAGAGCACGCTCGAAAAACTGCGTGCGCAGCTCGATCGGTTGCCTGCGTAACAAACGGTAAGGTCGTTTGCGTTCACTATAATGCGAACGTGAACATAGACCGTCTGACAAGTCGATTACAGGAATAAAGGTTCGATCATGTTGAAAGTCACCAAGGCGGTATTCCCCGTTGCCGGTCTCGGCACGCGGTTCCTCCCGGCAACGAAGGCGAGCCCGAAGGAGATGCTGCCGGTCGTCGACAAGCCGCTGATCCAGTATGCGGTCGAGGAAGCGATCGCGGCGGGCATCACCGAGATGATCTTCGTCACCGGGCGCAGCAAGCGCGCGATCGAGGATCACTTCGACAAGTCGTACGAGATCGAGGCCGAACTCGAGGCGCGCGGCAAGGAAAAGCTGCTCGAACTGGTGCGCAGCATCAAGCCGAGCCACGTCGACTGCTTCTACGTGCGCCAGCCGGAGGCGCTCGGCCTCGGCCACGCGGTGCTGTGCGCGGAAAAGCTGGTTGCCGACAACCCGTTCGCGGTGATCCTCGCGGACGACCTGCTCGATGGCAACCCGCCGGTGATGAAGCAGATGGTCGACGTGTTCGACCACTATCACAGCTCGGTGATCGGCGTCGAAGAGATCCCGCCGTCGGAGACGAAGTCGTACGGCATCGTCGACGGCAAGGAATGGGAAGAGTCGATCGTCAAGATGTCGGCGATCGTCGAGAAGCCGGCGCCGGAAGTCGCGCCGTCGAACCTCGGCGTGGTCGGCCGCTACATCCTGAAGCCGCGGATTTTCGAGCACCTGCGCGCGCTGAAGCCGGGCGCGGGCGGCGAGCTGCAGCTCACCGACGCGATCCAGGCGCTGCTCGCCGACGAACAGGTGCTGGCCTACAAGTATCAGGGCACGCGCTACGACTGCGGCAGCAAGCTCGGCTACCTGAAGGCGACGGTCGAATTCGCGCTGCGCCACCCGGAAGTCGGTGCGGAGTTCGAGACGTACCTGCGCACGCGCGACGGCGCTCAACCGACCGTCTGAACGCGGCAAGGGCGCGCCCCGGCGGGCCCGCCCTCACCTCACGGCCACCGCTTCAGCGCGCGTCGGCCGGCTTCACCGAGACGACGCCCGGCATGCCGCCCGCGTCGTCTTTTTTCGTCTTGACCAGCCAGCCGCTGCCGTCGCCGAACGGCACCTTCGCCAGCGCGCTCTTCACGAGCGCCGGCGCGGCCTGCTGCGTGCCCGGATCGCGGTCGCGCAGCGAGGCCGACACGCGATAGACGTCGGCGCCGGATTTCGCATCGACGAAACGCAGCGTCAGCACGTGGCGGTACACGCGCCCCATGAACGGCAGCGCGAGCGGCGCGGGCCCGTCGACCGTCACGCAGGCGCTGCTCGCCGCGCCGCACCGCTCGGCGATCGCCGCGACCGCCGCCGGCTGCGTCGCATACGCGATCGACAACCGGTAACGCGCGTCCTTGAGCGGCTGCGCATCGAAGCCGCGGCGCGCGAGCTCGTCGCGCACCAGCGTCTCGATCTGCCGGTACTCGGCATCGCCCGCCTGTGCGGCCGTCCGCACGAAATCGTAGCCGTGCGCACCGGATGCAAATGCATTCGGCTGCCCGACCGCGCTCACGCCGGTCGTCACGCCGGCGCAACCCGTCAACAGCGACGCCGCCAGCGCGGTCGCTGCCCATTGCTTTCTCATGACTTTCCCCAAATGCCTGCCGTCGCGCCCGGCCCTGTCAGGCGGACGGCTCGTCGATCGCGGGCAGCGACACCGTCACCGCGGTGCCGACACCCACTTCGCTGTCGACCGACACGCTGCCTCCATGGCGCGTGACGACCGTCTTCACGAACGCCATGCCGAGCCCGGAACCCGAGATTTCGGGCCGCTCGCCGGCATGGAATCGCTTGAAACGCTCGAACAGATGCCGCTGATCTTCCGGCGCAATGCCGTACCCCTGATCGCGAATCGTACAGAACATCCGCCTCGATGCGTGTTCGACCGTCAGCGTACACGTGATCACCGTGTCGGACGGACTGTATTTGACCGCATTGTTCAGCAGGTTCACGAAGGCGCGCGTGATCAGCGAACGGTCCGCGCGCACCCAGCACATGTCGGTGCCCACGCCGGTCTCGACGCGGATGTGTTTCGCCTGCGCCTGCGGCCACACCTCGTCGCTCGCATCGATCAGCACGTCGACGAGGCTCGTCACCTCGAGCTGGTACGCCTGCGACTCGGCGCGCGCCAGCTGCACGAACTCGTCGGCGAGCGACAGCGCGCGGTGCGCATAGCGCTCGATCCGCGCGAGCAGCCCGCGCATCGCGTCGCTCTCGACGCGGTCGCGCTCGATCTCGACCAGCGCGAGGATCGACGACTGCGGCGAGCGCATGTCGTGCGACAGCAGGTGCAGCGCTTCCTCGCGCTGCCGCTCGGCCGCGTGCAGCTCGGTCACGTCGACGAGGCCGGCAATCCAGCCGGTCACGCGCCCTTGCGCGTTGGTACACGCCGCGTAGCGTAGCAGATGGTCGAGCCCGTCGCGATCGCGCACCTCGATGCCGCGCGCCATCGCGTCGTGCTCGGCCTCGAGCGTCGGATCGAGCACGGCCGGCCAGTGCTCGCGGATCGCCGCGTCGTGCTCGGCGTTGCCGTCGACGGTCTTCATGAACGTCAGCTCGCCAAGCGCGGTGCGCAGCGGCCGCCCTTCCGGCAGCGGCAACGCGAGCCGCGACCCGTAGCGTTTCGCCGCATGGTTCGCGATCAGCACGGTGCCCGCGAGATCGGTCACGAAGATCGGCTCGGGCATGCTGTCGAGGCTGTCCCACACGAAGCGCTTCATGTCCTGCACGCGCTGCGCGGCCTGCGCCATCAGCGCCATCTGCCGCTCCAGCACGTCGCCGCCGACGCTGCGCGTACGCGGCGCCTCCGGCAGCAGGTGCGGTTCGTCGGCAAGCTTCTGCAGCTCGCGACGCAGGTACGACATCGTCATTTCGAGCCGCCGCCAGTTCCAGATCGGGTAGACGGCAATCAACCCGAAGATCGCCGGCGCCGGCGTGAGCCAGATGCGCGCCTCGAACAGCAGCACGAGGCTCGCGACGACGGCGAGCGCGGCCAGGCTCAGCGTCAGCAGCAGCGCGCGCCACGGCGACAGCATCAGGAAGCCGCCGAGCAACACGGCGAGCGGCAGCAGCGACGCGACGAACAGCCCCGCGCGCGACGCGGGCGAGATCGCGCTGCCGGTTGCCAGCATGTCGAGCACGTTCGCATGGATGTACACGCCGGCGAGCGGGCCGAACTCGCCGGACACCGGCGTCGCGAAGCGGTCGTACAGCCCCGACGCGGTCACGCCGACGACGACGATCTTGCCGCGCAGCGCGTCGGGCTTCACGCGCCCTTCGAGCACGTCGTCGAACGACAGCGTCGGATACGCGGGCGTATTGCGGCTGAACGGGATCAGGTAGCGGCCGTCGCCCGCCGCATCGCGCGACAGGTCGTGCGCGTTCGCGCCGGGCACGCCGCCGCCCGGGTGCAGCCGGCCGGCCTGGATCGCCCGATAGACGGGCACCATCAGCTGCGGCCAGCGCACGCGCCCGTCGCTTTCGAACAGCGCGACGCTGCGCACGATGCCGTCGCGATCGACTTCGAGATTGATATGGCCGAGCCCCGTCGCGCGCGCGGCGAGCGCGGCGACCGGCGGATCGACCGAGCGCGTGCCGTCCGCCTGCTCGGGACTCAACAGCACCGGCAGGAAAGTCGGCACGCGGCTCATCGCATCCGCGAACGTGCGATCCTCCGGCGACGGTTCGGTAAACAGCACGTCGTAGACGACGGCGGCCGGCTGCGCGCGCGCGAGCGTGTCGAGCAGCCGTGCATGCACGTCGCGCGGCCACGGCCAGCGACCGAGCGCGGACACGCTCTGGTTGTCGATGTCGACGACGACCACGTCGGGCGACAGCGGCAGGCTGCGCAGCATCAGCAGCCGGTCGTAGATCAGCCCGTCGACGCTCGACGACAGGCGGCCGAGCGCGCACGCGAGAATCACCGCGATCCCGAGACAGCCGATCGCGATCCATTCGATCAGGAAGCGGCGGCCGAGGCGCCGCCGCGGAGAAACGGAGTCGGGTTTCATGCGCCGCGGGTCAGCGCGACAACGTGAACGCGCTGACCGGACTGGTCTTCTCGTAGAACTTGCCGCCTTCGAATTCCTCGACGGTCACGGCCCAGAAATAGTCGCCCGGCGGCAGGTGCGCGACGGTGATCTGGCGCGCGTGCAGGCCGACCTGGTCGACGACCGGCGCGCTCAGGTCCTTCGAGCGCGACAGCACGAACCGGTAACGCGCGCCCTTGCCCGAACCGTTCGGCGACCAGCGGAACTCGTAACCGCCCGCGCCTTGCGACGCGCTCGCGTCGAGCCCCATCACGCGGCGCTCGAACGCATAGGTGCGCGGCAGCCCTTCGAGGCCGTTCGCATCGATCGCGGCGATCCGCACGAAGTAATTCCCGTTCGGCACGTCGCGGAACACCGCACGCGGCGAATCGGTGCGCGTTTCGCGGAACAGGTCGAGCAGCCCCGCGTCGTGCGCGAGCTGCACGCGATACGCGTGCGCTTGCGGGAGCGGCGCAACGTCGAATGCGACATCGGGCTCGTCCTGCACCTTGTCGGGATGCGCGAGCGAGGGCGCGCCCAGCAGCTGGACGGGCGCACCGACCGCGCCGGACGACGTCGCGACGCTGCCGAAGTTCGCATGCACGAGGGTCGCGCCGGCCGGCTGCCGGCCGCCCGCGACGCCGACGGTGCCGTCGAGCACTTCGACGCGCGTCGCCGCATTGCCGGCCGCGTCGTAGTTCACGCGAAAACGCGTGCCGCGCACGCCGGCCACGACCGACGGCGAGCGGATCTGGAAGCGGTCGTCGCGCTTCTTCAGGTGGGTGACTTCGCTGTCGACCGAGCCGCGCGTGAGTTCGAACTCGCGATCGAGCGTGCCGGTCAGCACCGTGCGGCGCAGCGACTTCAGGTCGAGCTGGCTGTCGGGCGGCAGGCTCATGTGCGTGCCGTCGGTCAGCTCGATCGTCACGAAGCCGTTCGGGCCGGTGCGCACGCGGTCGCCTTCGGCGAGCGTCGCATCGTTCGCGAGCGGCGCGAAAGCCGCGCCGGACGCGCGCTCGGCCGTGCCCTGCACCGCGATCACGCGTGCGGTGAGCTTTTCCTTGCGTAGCCGCGCGACCGGCAGCTTCAGCGCGACGCCGGGCTGCAGGTGCTTCGGCGCCGGCACGCCGTTGATCTGCTGGAGCAGTTGCCAGTCGTCCGCGCCCTGCAGGTAGCGCGCGGCGACGTCGTACAGCGTGTCGCCCGCCTGCGTGCGATAGACGACCATCTTGCCCGCGGCGGCGGGCGGCTGCGCCGCGGCCTGCTGCGCGGTGAACGCCAACGCGACCGCGCAGGCGGCGCGCAGCGCCGCCGTGCGCACACTCGCCGTGCGCTGCGTGATTCGCATGGTCACTCCGGTTCCCCCTGGCCGACCCGCTCGAGCCGGTAGCCGTACCCGTAGATCGGCGCCAGACGGTAGCCGTTTTCGGGCCGCAGGCCGAGCTTGGTGCGCAGCATCGAAATATGCGTATCCATCGTGCGCGACGGGATGTCGGTCGCCTGCTTCCACACGAGGTCGAGAATGTGCGCGCGCGACAGCGGCCGGTCGAGATGCTGGAACAGCAGCAGCGCGAGCTCGAATTCCTTTTGCGTGAGGCTCACGGCCTTGTCGCCGACGTACGCCTGCTTCAGGTTCACGTCGAAACGGAACTGGTCGAATTCGCGGACGGTCGCCTCGGCGTTGACCGGATACGCGCGGCGCAGCAGCGAACCGATGCGCGCGCGCAGGATCGGGCCCGACACGGGCTTGACCACGTAATCGTCGGCTCCGGCGTTGAGGATCTGCGTGATCCCCGCCTCGTCATCGCGGCTCGTCATGAAGATGATCGGCAGGCTGTGCTCGGTCTGATTGGCGCGCACCCACTTGAGCACTTCCTCGCCGGACATGTCGGGCACGTTCCAGTCGAGCACCAGCAGATCGAACGTCTCGCGCTGCAGGCGCTTCTTCAGGGCCTTGCCTTCCTTGAACGCATAGCACGTATGGCCAACGGCCGTCAGCGTTTGACTGACGAAATCCGTCTGGGCCGGATCGTCATCCAGTACAGCAATTCTCATAGCACCCCGCAAATCGAAGTCGATTCGTCCATCCGGCTCCCGCGCCTGCCCCGGCCGCGCAGCCTGCGCGCGGCGTCCGGATACCGGCCGGCGAGCCGTCGTTCGCCGCTTGCGCCACCTGCGCAAACCGGCGACCCCGGTCAAATATCTCAAAAACGGGGCACGGACGAACCGGCGATTTCATCATAGTAGTATGAAATTCGCCAAGAAATTGCGCGGACTATCGCCCTTTCTTCGAATAATCCTTTCTGTTGCGCAACCGGGCGCCTATTCGGCGCCCGCGATGCCGGCCACCGGCTCGGCAAAATCGTCGATCGGCATGCGTGGCGACGGCGACTCCGACAGCGGCGGTTGCGCAAGCATCCGCTGCAGCTGGTCGCGCACCCGCTCCCAGGCATGGGCCGCATAGTCGGGCTGGCCTGCCGCCCATGCCTGCGCCAGATCGAACACGCGTTCGATCGTCGCACCGCAGTAGGTCAGGCCGGAGCCGTCGTCCCGCGCGGCGTCACGCAGCCGTTCGTCGAGCCATTCGGCCAGCCACGGCATCTCGGCCGCGGCCGAATCCGCATACGCCTCCAGCGCGGCACGCGCATGGCGGTCCTGTTGCGGATCGAGCTCGATCCGGCTCAATTCCGAGGTGCGCACGGGCGCAATGCTTTCCGCTCCGGACGGACTTCGAAGGGTCCCTGGTCTGAAGGACATGTCCTCTCCCCGTTGTACGACGGTAGCGTCAGGCATGGCCCCCGTGCCCGCCGTACGACGTACCGTGGCCGGCGCCTCCGCTGGGAGCGGACGACCGGCCGGGTCAGTATACGCAGCCGGTCACGCAACGAGGTTTAAGAATTGTCAGAGAGGGGCGCCCGGCTAGGGGCGCCCGGTCAGGTGCGGCCGGTCAAGCGCGCCGGCCAGGAGCCCGGCGCGGCGGGACGTGCGACGCGCGCCGTCAGCGGCGACGCATCAGGAACACGAAGGTCTTGTCCTGGGTCGTCGATTCGACGATCTCGTTGCCCGTCTGCTTCGCGAACGCGGCGAAATCGCGCTGCGAGCCCGGATCGGTCGCGAGCACCTTGAGGATCTGCCCGCTTTCCATATCGGCAAGCGCTTTCTTGGCACGCAGGATCGGCAACGGGCAATTGAGCCCGCGCGCGTCCACTTCCTTGTGAATCTGCATCGGCTGTCGACCTTCGAATGACGCGCCACACACGGCGCGGGAGGAAGCCGCGATTTTACCGCAGCGCCGCGGCACCTGCCCGGCCCGCCCACGGCCGGGCGCCCGCCGGCGCCCGGCTCACGCGCCGGAAAAGCCGCCCGCGAGCCGTTCGCGCAGATGCCGCACGAGCGCGCGCACCGCGCTCGGCACGACCGGGCTGTACGGGCGGATCGCGAAAATGTGGTCGCCGAACGCGCCCGACGGCCGCCAGCCGTCGAGCAGCGCGACGAGCCGGCCGGCGTCGAGATCGCGCCGCGCGCTGAAGTCCGGCAGCAGCGCGATGCCGAGCCCGCCGAGCGCGGCCTCGCGCATCGCCTCGCTGTTGTTCGCTGCGAAACTGCCGCGCACCGGCACGCTCACGCGCTGGCGCCGGCGGCCGTCCGGCTCGAAGCTCCACGCGGCCGGCTCGTTGTCGCGCAGGTAGCACAGGCAGCTGTGATCGACGAGTTCGCTCGGGTGGCGCGGCGCGCCGCGCGCGTCGAGATAGTCGCGGCTCGCGACCAGCAGCGAACGCGTGTCGCACAGCTTCCATGCGACGTGGGTCTGCGGTGCGGTGGTCGTATGGCGGATCGCGAGGTCGAAGCCCTCCTGCGTCAGCGAATGCAGGCGGTCCGACAGGTCGAGCTCGATCTGTACGCCCGGATGCTGGCGCAGGAAATCGGGCAGGTGCGGCACGACCTGCTGGCGGCCAAGCGCGACCGGCACCGTCACGCGCAGCAGCCCGCGCGGCTCGCCGGCGAGATCCTTCACGCGCGCGAAGTGCTGGCCGATCGACTCGAACGCGTCGCGCGTGCTGTCGACGAGCGTCTGGCCCGCATCGGTGAGCCGCACGCTGCGCGTGGTGCGGCGCACGAGCGGCACGCCGGCCGCCTTTTCGAGATCGGCGATGCGCTGGCTCATCGCGGCCTTGCTGATGCCGAGCCGCTGCGCGGCAGCGGTGAAACTGCCGGCCGCGGCCAGCACCGTCAGCGAATGGATATGCGGCCAGAGCGCCTGGACATTTTGCTGATTCATCCACTGATTATTCAGAATTCTGAACAGTGAATCAAGTTTCGCGGCCTTCTCGCGCCCTGCCGCTTTGCCTAGACTAGGTTCCGTCCACCCCCTATTCCCAGGAGACACGCATGACCACGGTTCCCGCCTATACGTCCGACGCCGACGTCGGCCACTACCTCGACGGCGCGCCCGTCGCCGGCCGCAGCGGCCGCTTCCAGGACGTCTTCAATCCCGCGCTCGGTCGCGCGGTGCGCCGCGTCGCGCTCGCCGGCCACGACGAAGTCGAACGGGCCGTCGCGTCGGCCCGTGCCGCGTTCCCGGCCTGGGCCGACACGCCGCCGATCCGCCGCGCGCGCGTGCTGCACCGCTTCCTGCAGCTGATGAACGAGCACCGCGACACGCTCGCGGCGATCATCACCGCCGAGCACGGCAAGGTGTTCTCGGACGCGCAGGGTGAAGTCGCACGCGGCATCGACATCATCGAATTCGCGTGCGGCGTGCCGCAACTGCTGAAAGGCGACTTCACCGACCAGGTCAGCACCGGCATCGACAACTGGACGATGCGCCAGCCGCTCGGCGTCGTCGCGGGCATCACGCCGTTCAACTTCCCGTGCATGGTGCCGTGCTGGATGTTCCCGGTCGCGCTCGCGACGGGCAACACGTTCGTGCTGAAGCCGAGCGAGCGCGACCCGTCGGCCGCGCTGTTCATCGCCGACCTGCTCACGCAGGCAGGCCTGCCCGCCGGCGTGTTCAACGTCGTGCAGGGCGACAAGGGCGCGGTCGATGCCCTCCTCGACCACCCGGACGTGCAGGCCGTCAGCTTCGTCGGTTCGACGCCGATCGCGGCCTACGTGCAGCAGCGCGCGGTGCAGTCGGGCAAGCGCGTGCAGGCGCTCGGCGGCGCGAAGAATCACCTCGTCGTGATGCCCGATGCGAACATCGACCAGGCCGTCGACGCGCTGATCGGCGCCGCGTACGGCTCGGCCGGCGAGCGCTGCATGGCGATCAGCATTGCGGTGCTGGTCGGCGACGTGGCCGACAAGATCGTGCCGGCCGTCGCCGAGCGCGCGCGCAAGCTGGTGATCGGCGACGGGATGTCGCCAGAAGTCGAGATGGGCCCGATCGTCACCGGCGAAGCGTTGAAGCGCATCGAAGGCTATATCGAGCAAGGCGTGAACGAAGGTGCGCAACTGGTGGTCGACGGCCGCGGGCTGCGCGTGCCGGGCCGCGAGGCAGGCTTCTTCACCGGCGGCACGCTGTTCGATCACGTGAAACCCGACATGCGGATCTACAAGGAAGAGATCTTCGGGCCGGTGCTCGGCTGTGTGCGCGTGAAGGATTTCGGCGAAGCGGTCGACCTGATCAACGCGCACGAGTTCGGCAACGGCGTGTCGTGCTTCACGAGCGACGGCGGGATCGCGCGCGAATTCGCGCGGCGCATCCAGGTGGGGATGGTCGGCATCAACGTGCCGATTCCGGTGCCGATGGCATGGCACGGCTTCGGCGGCTGGAAGAAGAGCCTGTTCGGCGACATGCACGCGTACGGCGAGGAAGGCGTGCGCTTCTACACGCGCCAGAAGTCGGTGATGCAGCGCTGGTCGTCGAGCATCGGCAAGGGCGCCGAATTCGCGATGCCGACCGCGAAGTAAGCCGGCCGGAGCGCCCTCCGCCGCCGCGTTCGGCGGACGGCGCACCGGCAGCCGGGATCAACCGGCCTTCGTGCCGTGCGCGCCGTCGGCGGTCGGCAGGTACGACAGCTCGAGCCGGTACGCGAGCGCGACGAACAGGCTCTGCGCGAGGCCCATCGTGGCCGTCAGTGCACGAAAACCGAACGTCGCGCTGTCCTGCACCATCAGCGTCACTTCCGCCTCCCGCGCGAGCGGGCTCATCCGGCTGTCGGTGATCGCGATCAAGCGCGCGCCGCGCTGCGCGGCCTGCTGCGCGACCTGCACGGTCTCGTCCGCATACGGCATGAACGAGATCGCGATCATCACGTCGCCCTCGCGCACGGACCGGATCTGGCCGAGATGCATGCTGCCGAGCGCGCTGAACAGCCCGATGCGCTTGTCCGTGTGCTGCAACGCATAGTCGAGATACACGGCGATCGGGAACGCGCGCCGCGACCCGGCGATCCAGATCGCCTGCGTATCGGCGAGCAGGTCGACGGCCTGCGCGAGCGCCTGCGAATCGAGCGTCTGCCGCAACTGCTGCATCCCGGCAATGCTGCCCTTGATGAATTCGTCGGCGATCTGTTCGGGCTGCAGGCTCGACGAGCCGGCCTCGATCACGTCGCGCAGCCGCAGGTTGTACGCGCGCCCCGGCGCGATCTGCTGCGCGAGCCCTTCGCGGAACAGCCGCTGCATCTCGGAGAACCCGGAGAAGCCGAAGTGCTTCGCGAAGCGCACGACGGCCGACGGCTGCACGCCGCAGGCCTCCGCGAGCGACTGGATGCCTTCCAGCCCAAGCTGGTCCCGATGCGTTTCCACGTGGCGCGCAATCACCTTCAGGCGATTGCTGAGGCCGTCGTACTCCTGCGTCAGGTGCTGCAGGAACGCCTCGACGGTGGCGGGAGGTTTCTCGGATGAACTCATCGGATAGCGCGAAGTTGACGGCCCCGGTGCGCGCGCGTGGCTGGCCGGCGCGGCCCGGGGCTCGACTGGATACATGCATGAAGGGCGAATTTAATCACGTTTGCGGCACGGCCCGCGCCGCCTGCTCGCTCCCACGCGCTCGATCATCACTTGCACACGCTCCACGGCAAGACTGGAAACGATTGTCCAACGCGCTCGCGGCGTCGTAAAGATTAGGGCGTCTACCGAGGCCGGCGGTCGCGAACAAACGCGACCAAACGCGACGACGCGCGGCGCAGCCGGCCCGCCCCCGTTTCAACGATAGTCGACCCACACGCTGCCCGCATCGGCCGAACGCACGCAATTCTCGACCCACCGTACGCCCTCGACACCGGCGTGCACGTCCGGAATACGGATGGCCTTCACCGCCGCCATGTCGCCGCGATCGGCCGCGTCCATTGCGAGCGCGAAGCGCGCGTAGAGGTTCGACCAGGCCTCGAACAACCCTTCCGGATGCCCGGCGCCGATGCGGTCTTCGCGCAATGCGTGCGGATGGAGGTACGGCATCCCGCGATCGAGCACCTGCGCGGGCTGCCCCTGGATTTCGTAGCGCAACTGGTTCGGATGCTCGTCCCACCATTCGATGCTCGCCTTCGAGCCGATCACGCGCACCTTCTGCCCGTGCATCGAACCGGCATTCACCGCGCTCGACCACACGTAGCCGATCGCACCGGTGTCGTATTCCATGATCGTGAACGCGTTGTCCTCGAGCGGCGCGCGGCTCTTCACGAAGCTCTGCCGCGAACACATCAGCCGCCGGATCTTCAGTGCCGGCGCCATCACCTCGGAGATGTACAGCGGATGCGTGCCGATGTCGCCGAGCACGTAGCTCGGGCCCGCGAACTTCGGATCGACGCGCCAGCGCGCGGCCGCGCTCGCGGCCTCGACGCCCTCGCTGTGGAAGCCGTGCGCGAACTGCATCTGCACGATGCGGATCTCGCCGAGATCGCCGCGCGCGATCATCTCGCGCGCCTGTTCGATCATCTGGTGTCCGGAATAGCCGTACGCGACGCCGACGATCCGGTTCTTCTCGACCGACAGACGCTGCAGCGCCTCGGCCTCTTCGGTCGTGAAGCACAGCGGCTTCTCGCAGACCACGTGCAGCCCCGCGTTCAGCGCGGCGCGGCAGATCTCGAAGTGCGTGTTGTTCGGCGTCGCGATCGACACCGCACGAATGCCGTCGGGGCGACGCGCCTCGGCGTCGAACATCGTCGCGTAGTCGGGATAGCAGCGCTCGGCCGCGACACCGAGCTTCACGCCGAACTGGCGGCCGCGCTCGGGATCGAGGTCGAATGCGCCGGCGACCAGCTGGAAGCTGCCGTCGCGCAGCGCGGCCGACCGGTGGCTGTAGCCGATCTGGCTGCCGAGACCGCCGCCGACCATGCCCCAGCGAATCGAATGGCCAAGCAGAATCTGTCCGTCAATCATGATGGTGGTGTTCCTGGTGCGGGTTCAGGGGATCATGCAAAACCGGCCGACGCGAGAAACGCGCGGCTCGCGGCGACGTCGCGCAGGCTCGTGCCGGCGTTGCGCGGGTCGCGCTCCTGTTCGATCGTGATGTAGCCCGCGTAGCCGATGTCGACGAGCGCCTGGCGGATCGGCGGGTAGTCGAGCACGCCGGTGCCGATCGGGCACATCACGCCGCGCGCGCAGGCCGCGAAGAACGCGATGTGCTCGCCCATCACCGCGTCGTATACGGCCGCGTCGATATCCTTGAAGTGCACGTAGTCGAGCCGTGCCGCATGGCGGCGCAACCACGTTTCGGGGTCCATGCCCGAGTAATACAGGTGGCCGGTGTCGAGACACAGGCCCGCCGTGTCGGCCGGCATATCGGCGACGATCCGGTCGATCTCGTCCGCGAACTCGATGTAGCCACCCGCATGCGGATGGATCACCGCGCGCACGCCGAACTCGTCGCGCGCGATCGTCGCGATCTGCCGGATATGGTCGACCATCCGCGCCCAGCGCTCGGCGGACAGCCGCGGCGCGCGATCGCCGTGGCCGGCCGCGTAGTCGCGTTCCTCGTGGCCCCAGTCCATCACGACCAGGTATGGCGCCGCGTAGCGCTGGCCGTCCTGCGTCGGCAGCTTCGGCAGTTGCGTGATCAGCGCGCAGATGTCGCGCGTCTGGCGC
The DNA here is from genome assembly GCF_024730645.1 of Burkholderia sp. EMB26. Classification (NCBI taxonomy): domain Bacteria; kingdom Pseudomonadati; phylum Pseudomonadota; class Betaproteobacteria; order Burkholderiales; family Burkholderiaceae; genus Burkholderia; species Burkholderia sp. EMB26. Next base: position 1,607,219 of record NZ_CP078070.1, on the reverse strand, counting down.
AGCAGGTTCGGCAGGTTCTCCGGCGACACGAGATCGTCGAAGATCGTGCCGGCCGTGATGCTCAGGCGTTGCCGTTCGAGCTCCGCGCTCACCGCGTCGAGATCGAGCGGGATGTAGCCGTACGGCCCGAGCTCGATGCCCGAGTAGCCGGCCTGCGCGGCCTCGGCAAGCACGTGCCGCCACGGCGGCAGGTGCGGGTTCTTCACGTCGTCGACGCCCCAGCAGCAGGGCGCGCAGCCAATCTTCATCGTCATGTCGGTCGGTCCGGCAAGTAAGCGGCGCGCAGCCGCGGGTCAGCCGCGATAGAACGCGGGACGCTCGGCCATCGCGATCGGCTCGACCGCGCCGCTCTGCTGGGCCCGCACGCACGCGTCGGCCGCGACCGCCGCCGCGTAGCCGTCCCACGCGGACGGCCCGGTCAGCGCGCCCTGCCGCACACCGTCGATGAACGCCTGCAACTCGACGTCGTACGACGCGATGAAGCGCTCCTTCCAGTCGGTCATGATCTCGACCGACTGCCGCGCCGCATGCTTGAGCCCGACGGCGGGCGGATCGGGCAGCTTCGCGATGCCCTGCTCGCCGACCACCTCGCACTGGATGTCGTAGCCGTACTGGCAGTTCACGAAGATCTCGACGTCGATGCGCACGCCGCTCGCGGTCTCCAGCAGCACGATCTGCGGATCGGCGAGATGCGCGCTCGCATGGCGCGTCTTCTTCGGATAGACGACCTGCGCGCTCGTGTAGTCCTCGCCGAGCAGCCAGCGCAGCACGTCGAGTTCGTGGATCAGCGTGTCGGTGATCGCCATGTCGGTCGTGTAGCGCTCGCCGACCGACTGGTTGCGGTGCGCGCAATGCAGCATCAGCGGCGCGCCGATCTGGCCGCTGTCGATCACGCGCTTGAGCGCGCGATAGCCTTCGTCGTACGGCCGCATGAAGCCGACCTGCACGAGCCGCTTGCCGTGCGCGACTTCCGCTTCGACGATCCGCATGCAGCCGTCGGCCGTGACGGCCAGCGGCTTCTCGCAGAACACCGGCTTGCCGTGCGCGATCGCGTCGAGCACGAACGCTTCGTGCGTCGGCCCCCACGACGTGACGAGCACGGCCTGCACGTCGGCGGCCGCGACCACTTCGTGGCCGTCGCCGTAGATCTCGGCGTCGAGCCCGTACTTCGTCACCGCATCGCGCGCCTGCTGCGGATCGATGTCGTTGACGGCCACGACGCGCGCGCCGGACAGCGTGCGGGTCAGTCTGCGGATGTGGTCCTGGCCGATCGCGCCGCAGCCGATCACGCCGATTTGCAAGGTCATGCAGTTCTCTCCAGTCGTTCGTTCATCAGCGACGCGGCCCGTGCCGCGCCGGTCAGTCATCGGTCATCAGCCGTTCAGCGCACGGTGCGATCGAAATGGCGATCGACGTAGCGCTGGATCGCGTCGCGCATGTAGCGCGACGAGGCTTCCGCGCGGTCTTCCCACGCGAACACGCACGACGACATCACGCCGTCGAAACCGGCCGCGCCGAGCGCGCGGAAAAACACGTCCCAGTCGATCTCGCCCTGCCCGATGTCGAGATGCTGGTGCACGCGGATCTGGTTCGAGCCGGGCGGGTTCACGATGTAGCGCAGCTGGCTGCTCTTGCGGTGGTCGAACGTGTCGGCCACGCGCACGTGCGCGAGGATCGGCGCGGCCTGCGCGATCATCGCGGCCATGTCGTCGCCGTAGTAGAACGTGTGCGGCGCGATGTACGACAGCTTCAGCGACGGCGAACCGAGGTTCGTGACGATGTCGATCGCCGGCTGCAACTGCTCGATCCAGTCCTCCGGATGCGGCTCGACCGACAGCACGATGCGTTCGCGCTCGAGGATCGGCAGCAGCTCGTCCATCGAGCGGAACCACGCGGCCTCGCACATCTCCTTCGGGTTCGCGCCCGGCCGCTCGCCGACCGAACGCTCGGTCGACGCGCCGCGCCCGAACTCCGACACCATCAGCGGGCACTCCATCTCGACTGCCACCTCGATCGCCTTCTTCCAGCAGCGCACCGCCCATTGCCGCTCGTCGTCGAACGGGCTTGCCCAGCGGTACATCGGCTGCAGCGACGCGAGGCCGACGCCGCTCGCGCGCAGCGCCTGGCGGAACGCGGCCATGCGTTCCCGCGTCGCGCGCGGCATCACCCACCAGTCGAGAAAGTCGCTGCGCGGCGACAGCTCGATCTGGTCGTAGCCGAGCTCGGCCACCGCGTGCGGCAGCCGGTCGAGCGGCAGATGGCGAATCATGTAGGGGTCCAGCGCGATCTTCATCGGTTGTCCTATGCGAATTCTGATTTCGGGATCACGCGCGCGCTCAACGGCGCGACTTCTTGTTGCGGTACTGGTCGGCGATCACGGCCGCGACGATGATCGCGCCCTTCACCATCTCCTGGTAGTACGCGTCGATGCGGATGAACGTGAAGCCCGACGTCATCACGCCGAGGATCAGCACGCCGATCACGGTGCCCGTCACGCGGCCGAGGCCGCCCGACAGCGACGTGCCGCCGATCACGACGGCCGCGATCGCATCGAGCTCGTACATCACGCCCATGCCCGACTGGCCGGAGATCGCGCGCGCGGCCGTCACCGTGCCGGCGATCCCGCTCAGCAGGCCCGCGATCGCATAGACGAACACCAGGTGCCGCGTGACGTTGATGCCCGACACGACGGCCGCATGGCGGTTCGCGCCGATCGCATAGGTGTACTTGCCGAAGCGCGTATAGCGCAGCACGACGTGGAAGATCGCGGCGATCACGAGAAAGATGATCACCGGGTTGGCGCCCGCGCCGATCGCCGCGAACTGGTCGGTCAGCATCGACACCGGCATCCCGTTGGTGAACCACTTCGCGAAGCCGCGCGCGGCGACCATCGTGCCGAGCGTCGCGATGAACGGCGGGATGCCCGTCATCGCGATCAGCGAGCCGTTCAGCAGGCCGACCAGCAGCCCGACGCACACGCCGGCCAGCACCGGCCAGATGATCGGCAAGTCGGTGAGGTGCGGAAACACCGCGCGCGGGAAGTCGGACACCTGCGCGAGGCTCGCCGACACGACGGCCGCCGCCGCGACGACCGACCCCGACGACAGGTCGATCCCGCTGGTGATGATCACGAGGTTCACGCCGACCGCGATGATGCCGATCACGGCCATCTGCAGCACGATGATCTCGAGCCGCTCGGTATTGAACAGGAAGCTCTGGCCGACGACGATCCAGCCGACGATCTCGAAGAACAGGCTGATGCCGACCAGCACGAGGAAGATGCTCAGTTCGGGCGGCCACTTCGTATGCCGCGACTTGAGTGTCATGGTCTGCGCATCCGCGACCGGGTTCAGGTTGCCCATTTCAGTTGTCTCCAATCTTGTTTCGGCTCAGCGCGACGCGAGATCCATGATGCGGACCTGGTCGGCGTCCTTGCGATCGACGATGCCGGTCATGCGCCCTTCGTGCATCACCATCACGCGATCGCTCATCCCGAGCACTTCCGGCATTTCGGACGAGATCATCAGCACCGCGACGCCCTTGCCCACGAGCGCGCTGACGAGCCGGTGAATCTCGGCCTTCGCGCCGACGTCGATGCCGCGGGTCGGTTCGTCGAGGATCAGGATGCGCGGCTGCGTGAGCAACCACCGGCCGATCAGCACCTTCTGCTGGTTGCCGCCCGACAGGTTCTGGATTTCCTCGTGCAGCCCGGGCGACTTCACGCGCAGCATCCGGCTCATTTCCTCGCAGTCGCGCTTCAACTGCGCCTGCTGCACGAAATTGAACTTCACGTAGCGGTGGCTGAGCACCGCCGCTTCCATGTTCGCGAGCAGGTCGAGATTCAGGAAGCAGCCGGAATCCTTGCGGTCCTCGGTGAGGAACGCCATCCCGTGCTTCATCGCCTGCGCGGGCGTCGCGATCCGCACCGGCTTGCCGTCGATGCGGATTTCGCCCGAGGTGGCCGGCACGACGCCGAACAGCGCCTCCGCGACGTTCGAGCGCCCCGAGCCGACGAGGCCGGCGACGCCGAGGATTTCGCCCGCGCGCAGCTCGAAGCTCACGTCGCGGAACACGCCGTCGACGCAGAGATCCTTCACCGACAGCACGACGTCGCCGATCGGCACGTCCTCCTTCGGGAACATCTGCGTGATCTCGCGCCCGACCATCATGCGGATGATGTCGTCGCGCGTGACGTCGCTCGACGCATGCGTGCCGATGTACTTGCCGTCGCGGAACACCGAGAACTCGTCGGCGATCTCGAACAGCTCGTTCATCTTGTGCGTGATGTAGACGATGCCCTTGCCCTGCTCGCGCAGTTGGCGAATGATCCGGAACAGGTGCGTGACTTCCTTGTCGGTCAGCGCGGAGGTCGGCTCGTCCATGATCAGCACGTCCGAGTCGAACGACACGGCCTTCGCGATCTCGACCATCTGGCGACTCGCGACCGTCAGCGTGCGCACGTCGGTTTCCGGATCGATGTCGATCGACAGCCGCTCGAACAGCGCGGCCGTGCGGCGGCGCAGCTCGGCGTGATCGATCAGGCCGAAGCGGTTCTTCGGTTCGCGGCGGATCCAGATGTTCTCCGCGACCGTCATGTACGGCATCAGGTTGAGTTCCTGATGGATCATCGCGATCCCGCGGTCGAGCGCGTCGAGCGGGCCGTTCAGCACGACCGGTTCGCCGTTGATCAGGATTTCGCCCTGGTCGGGCGTGTAGACGCCCGCGATGATCTTCATCAGCGTGGACTCGCCGGCGCCGTTCTCGCCCATCAGCGCATGAACGGTGCCGCGGCGCACGCGGAACTGCACGCCGTCGAGCGCGACGACGCCGGGAAAGGACTTGCCGACCCCGCGCACCTCGAGCACGCAGTCGGCCGCGGAAGGCGGCGGCGAACCGGACGCGCCGGCCGCCCCGGACGAAGCCGCCGGCGCGTCGCCGGCGGCCATCGGGCGCGCGATCCTGGCTGTAAACATGGACGTTCCTCGACAAGTCGCGCGAACCCGGCGTACCGGGCCCGCGCAGTTCAACGGAAAAACCGGTCAGTGCTTCGCGTACTGGTTCATGTTGTCGGGCGTCACGAGCTCGAACGGCACGTTCACGTAGCGATCGACGGGCTGCTTCTTCGCGAGCTTGAGCGCCGCGGCCACCGCCTGCGCGCCCTGCCCGGTCGCGTTCTGGTACACCGACACCTTCAGCTCGCCGGCCTTCATCGCGGCAAGCCCGTCCGGCGTCGCGTCGATGCCGGCGACGACGGTCTTCGGCGTGAGCTTGCGCGCGGCCTTCAGCGCGTTGATCGCGCCGATCGCCATTTCGTCGTTGTTCGACACGATCGCGTCGAACTTGGTCCCGGAGCTCAGCCAGTTCATCGTGATGTCCTGGCCCTGCGTGCGGCTCCACTTGCCTTCGCGCTTGTCGACGATCTTCATGCCCGCGCAATCCTTCGTCGCGATCACGTCCTCGATGTCCTTGGTGCGGGCGCGCGCCGATTCGTTGGACAGCTCGCCCATCAGCACGAGGATGTCGCCCTTGCCGCCGAGCAGCTTGCACACCTGGCGCGCCTGCAGCGTGCCCGACTGCTTTTCGTCGGAGGCGACGACCGCGACGCCGGCCGGCAGCTTGTCGAAATCGACCGGCTTGCGGTTCACGTAGACGAGCGGGATCTTCGCGGCGGTCACCATCTTCGTGATCTTCGGCGTCGCGTCGGTATCGACCGCGTTCACGATGATCGCGTCGACCTTCTGCGCGATCATGTTCTGGACCTGGCTCAACTGCTTGCCGACGTCGTTGCCGCCGTCCTCGATCTGCACCGTCGCGCCGTCCTTCTTCGCCGAATCGGCGATGCTGTTGCGCAGGATGGTCAGGAATGTGTCGTCGAACGATGCCATCGTCACGCCGATCTTCTCGGCATGCGCGAGCGGCGCAGCCAGGATCGCGGCGGCCGCGACGGCCATCAGCTTGGTCTTCATGATCAATCTGTCTCCTCATCTCCGGGGGGCGGAAGACGGCGCGTTGCGCGCCGCCGGGCCGAGTCCGATCGGGTCCGATCGGGACTGAAGCATCCGGATGAAACTGTAGATCACTTCCTCGAAAATTTGGAAATTTATTTCTACGTGATTTCACCTAGGGAACTGGATTTCCAAAAAGTCTAGACTCCGTTCCGTAGCCCGAATCCCGGCGACAGGCAGCCTCGCGTCGTGCAGCACCTGCTGCGGACAGCCGTCGCCGGATCGGTCCCCTAATCTGCCGGCAGCGCCGAACGCCGGCCGCGAGCGTGACACGTGATATGAGCCTGCTGAACTTTCCGAGTGACCGCCCCATCGATCTCGCCTGCCTCGGCCGCGTGGCCGTGGATCTCTATGCGCAGCAGTACGGCAGCCGCCTCGAGGACGCGCGCAGCTTCCAGATGTATCTCGGCGGCTCGTCGGGCAACGTCGCGTTCGGCGTCGCGCGGCTCGGGCTGAAGACCGCGATGATTTCGCGCGTCGGCGACGAGCAGATGGGCCGCTTCCTGCGCGAGACGCTCGAGCGCGAAGGCTGCGACACGAGCCAGTTGCAGACCGACCGCGAGCGCCTCACCGCGCTGGTGCTGCTCGGGCTGAAGGATCGCGATACGTTTCCGCTGCTGTTCGTGCGCGAGAACTGCGCGGACATGGCCGTGCGCGCCGACGAGATCCGCGAGGACTTCATCGCCGGTTGCCGCGCGCTCGCGATCACCGGCACGCATCTGTCGACGCCGGGTACGCGCGAGGCGTCGCTGACCGCGTTGACGTATGCGCGTAGCCACGGCACGGTGCGCATCCTCGACATCGACTACCGGCCGGTGCTGTGGGGACTGACCGCGCGCGGCGCCGGCGAAAACCGCTACGTACCCGACGCGCAGGTGACGCGGCAGTTGCAGCAGGTGCTCGGCGAATTCGACCTGCTGGTCGGCACGGAGGAAGAATTCCTGATCGCGGGCGGCGTGCCGCACGACCTGATCGGGTCGTTGCAGGCGGTGCGCGCGATCACGAACGCGACGCTGGTCGTCAAGCGCGGTGCGCTCGGCTGTTGCGTGATCGAAGGCGACATTCCGGCCAGCATCGACGCTGCGCCGACCTTTCTCGGCGAGCGCGTCGAGGTGCTCAACGTGCTCGGCGCGGGCGACGCATTCCTGTCGGGCCTGCTGTCGGGGCTGCTGCGCGGGCGCGACTGGGCCGAATCGACGCGCATCGCGAACGCGTGCGGCGCGATCGTCGTGTCGCGCCACGCATGCTCGGCCGCGATGCCGACGCCGGCCGAACTCGCGCACTGGTTCGACGGCAGCCGCAATCCGGTAGTCGATGCCGACCGCACGCTCGCGCACCTGCATCGCGTGACGGTGCCGCGCCGCGACTGGGACGACCTGTGCGTGATGGCGTTCGACCATCGCAGCCAGTTCTACGAGCTCGCGGTGCAGGCCGGCGCGGACGAAGCGCGGATCAAGACGCTGAAGCGCCTGCTCGTGCGCGCGGTCGAACAGGTCGAGCGCGATCGCGGCATCGCCGGCCACGTCGGCGTGCTGATCGACGGCGGCGCGTACGGTAGCGACGCGCTCGCGTCGGCCACCGGGCGCGGCTGGTGGGTCGGCCGTCCGGTCGAGCTGCCGGGCTCGCGCCCGCTGCGGTTCGACGACACGCGCTCGGTCGGCTCGTCGCTCACGCACTGGCCGACCGAACAGGTCGTGAAGTGCCTGGTTCACTATCACCCCGACGACCCCGTCGACCTGCGCGTCGAGCAGGAGCAGCGCGTGCTGGAACTGTGGGAAGCCACGCGTGCGAGCGGCAACGAGCTGCTGCTGGAGATGATTCCGCCGCGCGCGGTCACGCCGGCCGGCACCGAGGACGACGCGGTGCTGCGCACCGTCGCGCGCTTCTACAACCTCGGCGTGAAACCCGAATGGTGGAAGCTCACGCCGCTCACCGCCGACGGCTGGACGCGGCTCGCCGCGCTGATCGCCGAGCGCGACCCGCATTGCCGCGGCGCGGTGATCCTCGGGCTGAACCAGCCGCTGCAATACCTCGTCGACAGCTTCCGCTCGGCGACCAACCCGATCGTCAAGGGCTTCATGGTCGGCCGCACGCTGTGGGCCGATGCGTCGCTGAACTGGTTCGCGGGCCGGATCGACGATCAGGCGCTGATCGACGAAGTGGCCGGCAATTTCGCACAACTGGTCGACGCGTGGCTCGGCCGCCGGGCCGCCGCCCGCGCCGCCGCGGCCTGATGCCTCCGTTCGTGACGACCACCCGACTTCTCTCTATCGACCGACGATGACCACCACCGTAAGACTGACCGTCAGCCAGGCGCTCGTGCGCTACCTGGCCGCCCTGCGCGCCGAAGTCGTCCAGCCCGACGGCCGCACCGAGATCCTGCCGTACTGCGGCGGCGTATTCGCGATCTTCGGCCACGGCAACGTGGCCGGGCTCGGCGAAGCGCTGCACACGGAGAAGGATCGGCTGCCGACGTTTCGCGCGCACAACGAACAAGGAATGGCCAACGCGGCCGTCGCGTTCGCGAAGGCGAATTTCCGCCAGCGGATGATGGCCGCGACGTCGAGCATCGGCCCCGGCGCGACCAACATGCTGACCTCGGCCGCGCTCGCGCACGTCGGCCGCCTGCCGCTGCTGCTGCTGCCCGGCGACGTGTTCGTGTCGCGGCTGCCCGACCCCGTGTTGCAGCAGGTCGAGGATTTCGAACAGGGCGACGTCAGCGCGAACGACTGCTTCCGGCCCGTGACGCGCTACTTCGACCGCATCACGTCGCCCGAGCAACTGCTCGTCGCGCTGCCGCGCGCGATCCAGGTGATGACCGATCCCGCGCAGTGCGGCCCCGTCTGTCTCGCGCTGCCGCAGGACGTGCAGACCTTCGCGTACGACTGGCCCGAGGCGTTCTTCGCGCCGCCGCTGATCCGGATGCGCCGCCCGCCGGCCGACGCGCTCGAGCTCGCCGATGCGCTCGACGTGCTGAAGGCCGCGAAGAAGCCGCTGATCGTCGCCGGCGGCGGCGTGCTGTACAGCCAGGCGTGGGACGCGCTGCGCGCGTTCGCCGACACGCATGGCGTACCGGTCGCCGAATCGCAGGCCGGCAAGGGCAGCCTCGCGTGGGATCACCCGCTGAACCTCGGCTCGATCGGCGTGACGGGCTCGCCCGCCGCGAACCGCGCGGCCGCGCAGGCCGACGTCGTGTTCGCGGTCGGCACGCGGCTGCAGGATTTCACGACCGGTTCGCACGCGCTCTACGGCGACGCGACGCTGCTGAGCCTGAACGTGCAGCCGTTCGACGCGGGCAAGAAACGCGGCCGGCAACTGGTGGCCGATGCGCGCACGGGCCTCGGCCAATTGTCGGCCGCGCTGGCCGGCTGGCGCGCCGACCCGGCGTGGACCGCCGCGAGCCGCGACCAGGCCGCCGCGTGGAACGCGCGCGTGACGGAGCTGACCACGCGGATTCCGACGGACACGCTGCCGTACGACGCGGAAGTGATCGGCGCGGTGCGCGACTCCGCGGCCGACGCGGGCCTCGACAGCGCGCGCGACGATCTCGTCGTGTGCGCGGCCGGCACGCTGCCGGCGGAGTTGCACAAGCTGTGGCGCAGCGGCGTGCCGGGCAACTACCACATGGATTACGCGTATTCGTGCATGGGCTACGAAGTCGCGGGCGGCCTCGGCGCGAAGCTCGCGCGGCCCGAGCGCGAAGTGATCGTGATCGTCGGCGACGGCTCGTACATGATGCTCAACGCCGAACTCGCGACCTCCGTGATGCTCGGCCGCAAGCTGATCGTCGTGATCCTCGACAACCGCGGCTACGGCTGCATCGAGCGGCTGCAACTGAATTGCGGCGGCGCGAGCTTCAACAACATGCTCGACGACTGCGTGCCCGAAGGCGGCGAACGCTCGACGATCGACTTCGCGATGCACGCGCGCGCGATGGGCGCCGAAGCCGTGCACGTGCGCGACATCGGCGAATTGCGCGACGAAATGAAACGCGCCCGCGCGGCGAAGAAGAGCCAGGTGCTCGTGATCGACACCACGCACCGTCGCACGACCGACGACGGCGGCGCATGGTGGGAAGTCGCGGTGCCGCAGGTGTCCGAACGCGCGGGCGTCGTGGACGCACACCGCGCGTATCTCGACGCGAAAACCCGCCAGCGACGCTGAGCCGCCCCCTTTCCATCGGCCGCGCCGAGACAACAACATTCGAATCAAGGAAGCACGTCATGAGCTGGAACGTCCGCATCGGTATCAACCCCCTGTCGTGGATGAACGACGACCTGCCGTCGCTCGGCGGCGAGACGCCGCTCGAAACGGCGCTGAAGGAAGGCGCCGAAATCGGCTATGCGGGCTTCGAGCTCGGCAACAAGTTTCCGAAGACCGGCCCCGAACTGAAGGCGAAACTCGCCGAATTCGGGCTCGTATGCGTGTCGGGCTGGTATTCGGGCTTCCTCGCGGAGCTCGCGCCGGGCATGACCGACGCCGATGCGGTCGCCGCCGAAATCGAGCGCTGCCGCGCGCACATGACGAAGCTGCAGTACAACGACGTGACGGTGGTCGTGTACGGCGAGTGCGCGGGCACGATCCAGGGCAGCATCGACACGCCGGTCGCGAAGCGGCCGCGTTTCGTCGACGACGCAGCGTGGCGGCGCTATGCCGCGCGCCTCGATGCGTTCGGCGCGCACCTGCTCGACACGTACGGGATCCGGCTTGCCTACCATCACCACATGGGCGCGTACGTCGAATCGCCGGACGACGTCGACCGGTTGATGGCGCTGACCGATCCGGCGAAGGTGTTCCTGCTGTTCGACACCGGCCACGCGTATTTCGGCGGCGCGGCCGACCCGGTCGCACTGCTGAAGAAGCACGTATCGCGCGTGGCGCACGTGCATTGCAAGGACGTGCGGCCGCAGGTGGTCAACCAGGCGCGCAACGACGGCTGGAGCTTCCTGAACGGCGTGATCAACGGCACCTTCACGGTGCCGGGCGACGGCGCGCTCGACTACGACGCGACGCTGCGCACGCTGAAGGACGCCGGCTACGAAGGCTGGCTCGTCGTCGAGGCCGAACAGGACCCGGCCGTCGCGCCGAGCTACGCGCATGCGAAGAAGGGCTACGAGTCGCTGCGCGCGATCGTCGACCGGTTGAGCGCGTGAGCCCGCACGAAGGCGCGTGAGCGCTCGAGCCCTACCCTATTGCGGAGACCCCTTTCATGACGATTTCTCCCCTGCTGGTCAAGGCATCCGCCGACCGCGAAATCTGCAACGTCACGCCCGAATCGGCCGGCTGGCAGCACGTCGGCTTTCGCGCGCTGCGCCTGAAGGCCGGCGACACCGAAACGCTCGACACCGGCACGCGCGAACTGTGCGTCGTGGTGCTCACGGGCACGGTGCGCGCGGACGTCGACGGCGCAACCTACGATGCGCTCGGCAAGCGCGACAGCGTGTTCGAGGACGTGTCGCCGGACGCGCTGTACGTGCCGGGCGGCAAGACCGTCACGCTGGTCGCGACGCGCGATGCGGAAGTCGCGCTGTGCACCGCGCCGTACGCGAGCGGCGACAAGCCGGTACGGCGCCTCGACGGCGAGCGGATGCGCCGCTCGGTACGCGGCCAGGGCACCAACACGCGCTATGTGTGCGACATCCTGATGGGCGACAATCCGGCCGCCGACCGGCTGCTGGTCGTCGAAGTCGTCACGCCGGCCAGCCATTCGAGCAGCTATCCGCCGCACAAGCACGACCGCGACGCGGCGCCCGACGAAACCTCGCTCGAGGAAACCTACTATCACCGGATCGATCCGCCGCAGGGTTTCGCGTTCCAGCGCGTGTACACCGACGACCGCAGTCTCGACGAGGCATGCGCGGTCGAGAACCACGACGTCGTGATGGTGCCGCGCGGTTACCACCCGGTCGTCGCGCCTCACGGCTACAACCTGTACTACCTGAACGTGATGGCGGGCCCCAGCCGCGCATGGGCGTTCAAGAACGATCCCGCGCACGAGTGGATGCTCGATGCGGCGCCGAAACGCTGAAGCGTTGAAGCGCTGAAGTGCCGAAACACCGAAGCACTGAACGAAACACGGGCCCGCGCGCGGCCCGTGACGATGCGACGCCCGGCGCGCGCGGACAGCGCCGGCAACGCTACGGAGCCGCCATGGTGACGCCCCCCTTTCGCCTCGAACCCCACGCCTTCGACGACGATGCGTCGAATCCGGCGCTGCCGCACTTCAACGCGGCCGCCGCGCGCCGCATGGGAGAAATCGCGGTCAACCTCGCGTCGCGACGCGGGCTGCCGATCGCGGTCAGCATCGTCGGCGAGCAGGCGCCGCTGTTCTACTGCGCGCTCGACGGCAGCGACGCGCACGACAGCGACGCGATCCGCCGCCGGCAGAACACAGTGCTGCGGTTCGGCCAGAGTTCGCTCGCGGTCGGCGCGCGCTTTCGGCGGGCCGGCTGGTCGCTGCGGTCGCAGGGCCTGTCGGACGACGACTACGCGCTCGACGGCGGCGGCGTGCCGTTGCGGATCGCCGGCGCCGGCATCGTCGGCGCGATGACGATCGCGGGGCTCGGCTCCGAAGCCGATCACGCGCTCGTCGTCGAATGTTTGCGGTGGCACGTCGGCGCGAATGCGCTGGCGATGAGCGCGTAGCGGCGCGAACGGCGCCCTCCCACCGTTCGCGCGGTACCGCGGACGATCAGTTCAACCCGCCGCTGACGACGAGGTGCTCGCCGGTCATCCAGCGCGCATCGTCCGACGCGAGGAACACGGCGACCGACGCGATGTCGTTCGGCTCGCCGAGGCGGCCGAGCGGCGTCTGGCCGAGCACCTGCGCTTCCAGATCGGAGCCGATGATGCCCGCGCTGTGCGTGCCCTCGGTCACGATCATCCCCGGGTTGATCGCGTTCACGCGGATCTTGCGCGGGCCGAGTTCGAGCGCGAGCACGCCGGTGATCGCGTCGACCGCGCCCTTCGTGCCGCTGTACACGGCGCTGGCCGGCGGCGTGATGCTGGTCACGACCGAACTGATGTTGATGATGCTCGCGCCTTCGCCGAGATGCTTGACGGCCGCCTGCGTGGTCAGCAGCACGCCGAACACGTTCGTGTCGAACTGCCGGCGATAGTGTTCCTCGGTGATCGCTTCGATCGGCGCGAATTCGTACACGCCCGAATTGTTGACGAGCACGTCGAGACGGCCATACGTTTCGATCGCCGTATCGACGATGCGTTGCGCGTCGGCGGCCTTCGACACGTCGCCGCCGACCGCGACCGCGCGGCCGCCCGCTTCGGTGATCGCGCTGACGACCGCGTCCGCGCCTGCCTTGCTGCTCGCGTAGTTGACGACGACCGCCGCGCCTTCGTCGGCCAGTGCCTTCGCGATTGCCGCGCCGATGCCCTTCGATGCGCCCGTGACGATCGCGACCTTGCCTGCCAGCTTGCTCATGATTTCATTCTCCAGTCCGAAGACGTTCGATGGATGGTGCCGGTTGCCGCAGCGAGGCGGTGATGCGTCGTTGCATCGTTGCGTCGTGATGGCGACCGGCCTGACTGGCAATGTACTTGTGCGGCACCGCAGCGATAAAGCGGCTTGAAGCGAATTGACTGGCGGAGTTTGCCGAACAATCGATCGGGCGTCGTCAGCCGGCGCTCAGCCATGCGCGGGCGACTTCGCCGCCCAGCCCGTCGAGCGCGCCGTCGTAGACGATCCGTCCCCGCCCCATCACCGCCACGCGCCGCGCGAGCCGCGGCGCGAGCTGCAACCGCTGCTCGATCAGCACGATCGCGACGCCGTCGGCCTGCAGCGCGGCAAGGCACGCGCCGACTTCGTCGACCGCGAGCGGCGCGAGCCCTTCGGCCGGCTCGTCGACGATCAGCACGCGCGGGCGGCCGGCGAGCGCGCGCACCAGCGCGAGCACCTGCTGCTCGCCGCCCGACAGCCGCCCCGCCTTCACGTCCGCGCGTGCGGCCAGCAGCGGAAACCGGTCGAGCAGGCCGTCGAGCGCTGCGCGTTCGGCCGTGCCGCGCGCGCCGCGCAAACCGAGCCGCAGGTTGTCGCGCACGGTCAGCAGCGGGAACACGTCGCGGCTTTCAGCCACGTAAGCGACGCCGCGCCGCGCGATTTCGAACGTGCGCGCGCCCGTGCATTCGGCGCCGGCGATGCGCACCGAACCGGCCGTGCGTACGAGCCCCATCACGGCCTTCGCGAGCGTCGAACGCCCCGATCCGTTGCGACCGAGCAGCGCGAGCGTCTCGCCCGGCGCGAGCGCGAGATCGACGCCGTCGAGCACGGGCTGCACCCCGTACCACGCGCGCAGCCCGCGAATGTCGAGCACGGCGCTCATGTCGCGCCCTCGCCCAGGTACGCGGCCCGCACGCGCGAATCGGCGCGGATCGCGTCGGGCGCGCCGGTCGCGACCACCGCGCCGCGCACGAGCACCGTGATGCGTTCGGCGAACCCGAACACCGCGTCCATGTCGTGCTCGATCATCAGCACGGTGCGACCCTGCGTCGTCGCGCGGATCAGCGCGATCATCCGCGCCGCCTGCGCGCGGCTCATGCCGGCCGTCGGCTCGTCGAGCAGCAGCGTACGCGCGCCGCTTGCAAGCGCGATCCCGAGATCGAGCGCGCGCTGCTCCGCATAACTCAGTTCGCCGGCCGGCGTGTCGCGCCGCGCGTCGAGGCCGACGTCGTGCAGCACGCGCGCGGCCGCGAGATCGATCGACGCCGATTCGCGCAGCCGGTTCCACCAGCGCCGCCGTTCGGCCGGCGCATGCAGCGCCGCGCAGCGCAGATTGTCGAATACGGTCAGCCGCGCGAACGCGCTCGTCTGCTGGAAACTGCGGCCGATGCCGAGGCGGCTCGCGACGACCGGCCCGCGTCCGCGCAGCTCGACGCCGTGCAGCACGACACGCCCGCGCGTCGGCCGCGTCGCCCCGGCGATCACGCCGAACAGCGTCGACTTGCCTGCGCCGTTCGGCCCGATCAGCGCGTGACGCTCGCCGGCCGCGATGCTCAAATCCACACCGTCGAGCACCGTCTGCGCGCCGAAGCGCTGCACGACGCCGTGAAGCGCGATCGCGTTGCCGTTCATCGCGCGTCCTCCCGCGGAGTCGCTGCCGCGTCATGCGCGAGCCGCGCGCGCCAGCCCCACAGCAGTGTGCCGATGCCGGCCGCCGAGCATGCGACGGCCCAGCCGACCGGCGTATCGGCATCGATGCCCCACGCACCGAACGCGAGGCCCGTGCCGTCGTCCTGCGCGAACCGCCACGCATAGCCGAGCTCGGCCGCGCAGACGATCGCGACGCCCCAGAACGCGCACGCGCCGACGCCGCACAGCACGCGCCACCGCTCGGCCGCCGGCGCGCCGCGGCGCAGCGCATGCGCGAGCGTTTGCGCAATGCCGGCGATCCCGCCCGGCGCGGCCACGACGACCGCGACGAACAACACGCCGAGATACAGCGCCCACGCGCGCGACACGCCCGCGACGACGATACTCAGCGCGGTCAGCACGGCCGCGCCGACCGCGGGCCCGAAGAATGCGCCGGTGCCGCCGATCACCGCGGCGATCAGCACGGTCGCCGAGCGCGCCATCGACACGCTGTCGGGCGTCGCGATTTCGACGTCGATCAGCGTCAGCGTGCCGGCGATGCCGGCGAAGAACGATGCGCAGGTCACCATCGCGAGCCGCACGCGGCGCGGATCGGTGCCGAGCGCCGCGACGCGCGCCGGGTTGTCGCGCACCGCGTTCGCGAGCCGCGCGAGCGGCGTGCGCGTCAACGCATGCATCGCGCACGCCGACACGACGCACCACGCGGCGATCACCGCATACGCGTGCGCCGGCGCGCCGAAATAGCCGTTGCCCCACGACGCGCCGCTCGCCCGGTCGATCGGCACGCCGCCGAGGCCGCCGAACCACGCGGGCACGCTCCACGCGGCCGCCGCGACGCATTCGCCGAGCCCGAGCGTGATCATCGCGAACGCGGTGCCGGAGCGGCGCGTCGCCAGCAGCCCGGCGACGAGCCCGAAGCCCGCGCCGGCCGCGCCGCCGACGAGCGGCAACAGCGGCAGCGGGCCGCCGACGTGATTGAACCAGTGGGCGGCCGCGAACGCGCCGAGGCCCGCGAACGCCGCATGCCCGAACGACAGCAGCCCGGTCGTGCCGAGCTGCAGGTTGTACGACAGCGCGAGCACGACGAGCGCGGCCGTCTGCGCGAGATAGCCGAGCACCGCGCCGTGCGGCCACAGCCACGCGGGCAGCGCGACGCACGCGGCGAACAGCGCCCAGCGCGCGGATCCGGCCAATGCGCGGCTATGCATCGACACGCTCGCCGAACAACCCGCGCGGTCGCGCGACCAGCACCGCGACGAGCAGCAGGTACGGCACCAGCGGCGCCAGTTGCGCGATCGACACGGCGGCGACGCTATCCGGTAGCGCGATGCCCGTCCATTGCACGAGGTCGCGCAGCGACGTGTCGCTCGCCGCCGCGAAGGTCTGCGCGAAACCGACCGCGAGCGACGCGACGAACGCGCCGCCGAGCGAGCCGAGCCCGCCGATCACGACCACCGCGAACACGACCGACCCGACGGTTTCGGCCAGCGCGGGCTCGATCACCGCGAGCGGCGCACCGATCACGCCGGCCAGCGCCGCGAGCGCGGTGCCCGCGCCGAACAGCGCCGTCATCACGCGCGGCACGTCGTAGCCGAGCGCCTCGACGGCCGCGCGATGCGTGAGCGCCGCGCGCACGACGAGCCCGATACGCGACGCACGCAGCAGCACGCCGAGCGCGACCAGCATCGTCGTGGACATCGCCATCATGAACAGCCGGTAGCGCGGCAACGCGAGACCGAACACGGTCACCGGCGCGCCGTCGAACAGCGGCGGCACGGGCGCCGGCAGCGGTGCGAGGCCCCACGCGAGTTTCGCGCCCTCGCCGATCAGGTACGCGAGACCGAAGGTCAGCAGCAGTTCGCTCGTATGGCCGCGCGCCTGCACACGGCGCAGCAGCGCGCGTTCGCAGCCGGCGCCGAACAGCCCGACCGCGAGCGGCGCGAGCACGAGCGCGGACCAGAAGCCCACCCAGGCCGCGATGCCGTAGCCGACGTACGCACCGAGCATGTAGAAGCTCGCATGCGCGAAGTTGAGCACGCCCTGCACGCTGAAGATCAGCGTGAGGCCGGCCGACAGCATGAACAGCAGCAAGCCGTAGCTGAGGCCGTTGAAGGCCTGGAGCGCGAACGCGTGCACCGCGTGGCGTCAGGCGGCGAGCGGTTCGAGCGCGGCGCGCAGCGCGTCGGGCAGCGGCATCGGACGGCGCGTGCCGCGATCGACGTACACGTGCACGAAGTGCCCCTGCGCGGCGGGTGACGCATCGCCCTGCGCGAACAGCCCGACTTCGTAGCGCACGCTCGACGTGCCGAGCTTCACGACGCGCAGCCCCGCGTCGACCGCTTGCGGGAACACGAGCGGCGCGAAGTAGTTGCACTGCGTCTCGACGACCAGCCCGATCGTCTGCCCGTGCTCGACGTCGAGCACGCCCGCGCGGATCAGGTACTCGTTCACGACGGTGTCGAAGTAGCTGTAGTAGACGACGTTGTTCACGTGCCCGTAAACGTCGTTGTCCATCCAGCGGGTCGTGATCGGCAGGAAGTGGCGATAGGCGTCGCGCGGACGCGGCTGTGGCTTGTCGGACATGGCGATGGCGGTCAGGACGATGGAAGCGAAGGGAACGAGGGAGATGACGGCGGCGAAGACGACGCGTGGCGGCCGCACGACGCGGCGCGCCGGCCGGCGACGAAGCGCCGCGTCGCGATCGCGCGCGCCGCGGCGGATGAAACCCTGCGGGCAGGCCGGCCCGTCACTGCCCCGGCCGGTCGACGAATTCGAAATCGAGGCCGCGCGCGCGCATCCAGTCGGCGAGCGCGACGCCCGTGCCGGCGCGCCACGGGCGCAGCAGCGGCGGATCGACGAGCTTGTACTCGAGCAGTTCCGGCGACAACGACACCGTGCCCGACGCCCGCACGTGGTACGCGATGATCAGTTCGTTCTTGCGGATGAATTCGTACACGCCGACGAGCGATACCTGCTCGGCCTTCAGCGCGGTTTCCTCGAACACCTCGCGGGCGATGCCGTCCTCGGGCGTCTCGCCGTTTTCGAGAAAGCCGGTGATCAGCGCGAACATCCCTTCGGGCCACGCCGCGTTGCGCGCGAGCAGGATCTTGCCGTCGAGTTCGACGATCGCGGCGACGACCGGCAGCGGGTTGTTCCAGTGCACGTAGCCGCACGACTCGTCGGGGCACGCCTGGCGAACGCGGCCGCCCTCATGGTCGGGATCGGCCCGCTCGGTGAGCGGGCTCGCGCAGCGCGGGCAAAAACGGTAGTCGGCGGTGGTCATCGATGAGAATCTGGCGGGCGCCGGACGGCCGCCTGCCGGCTGCCCGCGCACCCGCTCGGCGCGGGAAAGGCTTCATTCTAGCGAGTTTGCCCGCGCCCGAGACGATCCGGCCCTACCCGCGCCGGGATGATCGGCGCCCGCGCGCGGCGGTCGCCGCGAAGCCGGCGGCACCGATCAGCAGCGCGGCCACCGCGACCCACAGCGCAGGCGTAAACGACCCGAAGCGCGCGGCCAGCGGCGCCGCGACGAGCGGCCCGAGGATCTGCCCGACGCCATACGAGGCGGTCGCGTAACCCATCAGCCCGGCCGCGCGCTCGCCGTGCAGGCGCCGCGCCTCGCGCATCGCGAACAGCGTGATCGCGGTGAACGGCAGGCCGAGCAACGCGCTGCCGATCGAGAAGCCGGCCGCGTTCGGCCACACGATCCCGGCCGCGATGCCGAGCGCCTGCGTCGCGCAGCCGGCCGCCAGCAGCAGCCGGTTGTCCCAGTGGCCAGGTAGCCGCGCGGCGGTGATCGCGCCGACGATCAGCGCCGCGCCGAACATCGGCCAGAACAGGTCGGGCCACGGCGAACCGGCCGGCAGCGCGGCGCGCGCGATCACCGGCAGGAACGTCGCGGTGATGATGTAGCCGAAGCCCGGTGCGCCGTACAGCACGACGAGCCACGCGGCGTCCGCGCGACGGCTTCGCGGGGCGGCCCGCGCCGCCGGGGCGACCGGCACGCCGGTGGCCGCATGTGGCGCGGCAGCGGGCGACGTTGGCTGCGCGTGCGCCACGGCCGGCGCCGCACCGAACGTGCGCCAGATCGCGACCGACAGGACGGCCGACAACGCCGCGAAACCCAGCCAGCCCAGCGCCGCATGCCGGCCGGCCAGCGCACTGCCGATCAGCCCCGTCACCACGATGCCGACGCCCGGCCCCGCGTAGATCACCCCGCTCCATTCGGGCGCAGCCAGCTCGGCCAGACGCCGCAACCCCCATTGCGACATGAACACGAACGTCCATGCGCTGACGACGCCCGCGACGAAACGCACGACGAGCCACGCCGGCAGCCAGTGACCGATGCCCATCGCGGCGGTCAGCAGCACGGTCGCCGCGAGCCCGAAGCGCACCATCCGCGCCGGCGCGACGTGCAGCGCCGCGCAACTGACCGCGCCGACGAAGTAGCCCGCATAGTTTGCGGACGCAAGCCAGCCGCCGGCTTTCAGGTCGATCGAGCCGTCCGCGAGCATCAGCGGCAACAGCGGCGTGAACGCGAAACGGCCGACGCCGAGCACGACGGCGAGCCCGACCATGCAGGCGAGCGCGGCCGCGCGGGCGCGGCGGTCGGCCTGGTCGGACGAAGGCACGCGGGCGGCGGCGGGCGGAGCATCGAAGCGGGACATGGCGGCATGGGCCGGCGCTTCGCGCGCGCCAGCCGGATCGGAAATCGGAATGGGTCCATCCTAGCTTGACCAACCATTCTCGAAAAATGAATAATTAAGAATCGACTCATCCCTCGGAGAGAATCATGGACCTGGCGGCGCTGGCGATTTTCCGGGCGGTCGTGCGCGAGAACGGCGTGACGCGCGCGGCGGCCAAGCTCAATCGCGTGCAGTCGAACGTCACGACGCGCATCAAGCAGCTGGAGGAGGAACTCGGCGCGGCGCTGTTCGTGCGCGACGGCCGCCGGCTCGTGCTGACGCCGGCCGGGCAGACGCTGCTGCCGTATGCGGAGCGCCTGCTCGCGCTCGCCGACGAGGCGCGCGACGCGGTGCGCGAGGACACGCCGCGCGGGCGGCTGCGGCTCGGCACGATGGAAAGCACGGCCGCGAGCCGGCTGCCGACCATCCTCGCGCGCTATCACCACGCGTGGCCCGACGTGTCGCTCGAATTGCTGACGGGCACGACGGGCTGGCTGATCGACCGCGTGCGCGACTTCGAGGTCGACGCCGCGCTGTTCGCGCGCCCGCCCGAGCCGGACATGCTGCCCGACACGTTCGAGACCGTGCCGATCTTCCGCGAGGATCTCGTGCTGCTCACGCCGCGCGGCCATCCGCCGGTGCGCACGCCACGCGACGTGATCCTGCCGACACTGATCGCGTTCGAGCGCGGCTGCACGTATCGCAAGTACGTCGAGCAGTGGTACGCGGCGCACGGCGTGAAGCCGGCCCGCGTGCTCGAGCTCGGCTCGTATCACGCGATCGTCGCGTGCGTCGCGGCCGGCGCGGGCATCGCGGTCGCGCCGCGTTCGGTGCTCGATCTGCAGCCCGAGACCGGCAACATCGCCGCGCACAGGATTCCCGAACTCGAAGGGATCGACACGCTGCTCGCGTGGCGGCGGGGCTATGCGTCGGCGGCGCTCGCCGCGCTGCGCGATGCGCTCACCGACACCGCGCGGCAGCCCGGCGACGTGACGAAGCCGACGGTGACCGTACCGGCCTGACCCGTGCCCGCGCGTCGCCGCATCGATCGGCACGCCTCGACCGCACAAACGAAACGACCCGACCGGCGCCTGCCGATCGGGTCGTTTTTCGATTCACGCGATGCCGTCAGGGCGACGGCATCGCATCGGTCGTGCAACGATCAGAGCCGTTCTTCGACCCAGCCCTTCACGCCGGCCAGCGCGCCCGGCAGGTTCGCCGGCTCGGTGCCGCCTGCCTGCGCCATGTCCGGACGGCCGCCGCCCTTGCCGCCGACCTGCTGCGCGACGAAGTTCACGAGCTCGCCGGCCTTGACCTTCTTGCTCGCGTCCGGCGTGACGCCCGCGATCAGGCTGACCTTGCCGCCTTCGACGGCCGCCAGCACGATCGCCGCGCTCTTCAGCTTGTCCTTCAGCTTGTCGACCGTTTCGCGCAGCGTCTTCGCGTCGGCGCCGTCGAGCGTCGCGGCCAGCACGTACACGCCGCCGACTTCGACGGCCTGCTGCGCGAGCTCGTCGCCCTGGCTCGACGCGAGCTTCGACTTCAGCGCGCCCAGTTCCTTCTCGAGCGACTTCACCTGGTCCTGCACCTGCGCGATGCGCTGCGTGAGTTCCGACGGCTGCGCCTTCAGCGCCGCGGCCGCTTCGTTCACGCGTGCGTCGAGTTCCTGCACGTAGCGCACCGCGTTGTCGCCGGTGATCGCCTCGACCCGGCGGATGCCGGCCGCGACGCCGCCTTCGACGACGATCTTGAACAGGCCGATGTCGCCGGTGCGGTGCACGTGCGTGCCGCCGCACAGTTCGCGCGAGAAGCCGAGGTCGAGCACGCGCACTTCATCGCCGTACTTCTCGCCGAACAGCGCCATCGCGCCGCCCTTCACCGCTTCGTCGTACGGCATCACGCGCACGATGCCCGGCGCGTTCGCCAGGATCTCGTTGTTGACGATCTGCTCGACGCGACGGATTTCGTCGTCGGTCATCGGTGCGTTGTGCGCGAAGTCGAAGCGGGTCTTTTCCGCGTCGACGAGCGAACCCTTCTGCTGCACGTGTGCGCCGAGCACTTCGCGCAGCGCCTTGTGCATCAGGTGGGTGGCCGAGTGGTTGCGCTGCGTGCGCGCGCGGCGCTGCGCGTCGATTTCCGCGCGCAGCACGTCGCCGACCTTCAGCGTGCCCTGCTCCAGCGTGCCGTGATGGCCGATCACGTCGGCCTGCACCTTCAGCGTGTCGGCCACCGCGAAGCGCGTCGCGGCGTTCGCGAGCACGCCCTGGTCGCCGACCTGGCCGCCCGATTCCGCGTAGAACGGTGTGTGGTCGAGCACGACGACCGCATCCTGGCCGGCCTTCACTTCGTTGACGGCCGAGCCGTCGACGTACAGCGCGACGACCTTCGCGTCGTCGAACGCGATTTCCTCGTAACCGTGGAAGGTGGTCTTCGCGCCCGAGTATTCGAGGCCCTGCGTGGCCTTGAACTTGCCGGCCGCGCGCGCCTGCTCGCGCTGACGCGCCATCGCGTCGTCGAACGCCGGCTCGTCGACCGTCATCCCGCGCTCACGGCACACGTCGGCCGTCAGGTCCAGCGGGAAGCCGTAGGTATCGTGCAGCTTGAACGCGAGTTCGCCGTCGAGCACCTTGCCGCCCTTCGCGTCGACGTCGGCCAGCGCGGCCTCGAGGATCGACATGCCGTGCTCGATCGTCTCGAAGAAGCGCTCCTCTTCCTGGCGCAGCACGTCGGTCACACGCTGTTCGGCCTCCTTCAGCTCCGGATAGGCGGTGCCCATCTCGGCGACGAGGTCGGCCACCAGCTTGTGGAAGAACGCGCCCTTGCGGCCCAGCTTGTAGCCGTGGCGGATCGCGCGACGCACGATCCGGCGCAGCACGTAGCCGCGGCCTTCGTTGCCGGGAATCACGCCGTCGACGATCAGGAACGAGCACGCGCGGATGTGATCGGCGATCACCTTCAGCGAGTTGTTCGTGAGGTCGCTGATCTCGGTCACGCGCGCGGCGGCCTTGATCAGGTTCTGGAACAGGTCGATCTCGTAGTTGCTGTGCACGTGCTGCAGCACCGCGGCGAGACGCTCGAGGCCCATGCCGGTGTCGACCGACTGCTTCGGCAGGCGCGTCATGTTGCCCTGCGCGTCGCGGTTGAACTGCATGAACACGAGGTTCCAGATCTCGATGTAGCGGTCGCCGTCTTCCTCGGGCGACCCCGGCGGCCCGCCCCACACGTCCGGGCCGTGGTCGTAGAAGATCTCGGTACACGGACCGCACGGGCCGGTGTCGCCCATCGTCCAGAAGTTGTCCGATGCGTAGCGCGCGCCCTTGTTGTCGCCGATCCGGATGATCCGCTCGGTCGGCACGCCGACTTCCTTCGCCCAGATGTCGTATGCCTCGTCGTCTTCCTGGTAGACGGTGACCCACAGTTTTTCCTTCGGCAGCTGGTAGACCGTGGTCAGCAGCTCCCACGCGAACTTGATCGCGTCGTGCTTGAAGTAGTCGCCGAACGAGAAGTTGCCGAGCATCTCGAAGAACGTGTGGTGGCGCGCCGTGTAGCCGACGTTCTCGAGGTCGTTGTGCTTGCCGCCCGCGCGCACGCTGCGCTGCGCCGTCGTGGCGCGCGAGTACGGGCGCGGGTCCGTGCCGAGGAAGACGTCCTTGAACTGGACCATGCCCGAGTTCGTGAACATCAGCGTGGGGTCGTTACCGGGCACGAGGCTCGACGAGCGGACGATCGTGTGGCCCTTCGATTCGAAGAATTTGAGGAATTTCTCGCGGATTTCGGCAGCTTTCATGGCGTGCGGGGACAGTCTGGCAAAGACGGCTTCAAACGCCGGCGCCCCAGGCGGGGCGCGCGGCGGCATGGATTCGGAAACGATCGATTATACGATACAGACCGCCCGCCCAAGCGGCGGCGGCCCGCTGCGCCGGACGACCGGCCTGGGCCACCCGCGCGGCCGATTCGCCTTAAGATGCTCGGCATGCCAATCGGCCTTGCCCGGCAAGGCAGGCCAGCCATGAAAGGAGACGATTCGACGATGGGTGCCCTGAGCCATATCCGCGTGCTGGACCTCACCCGCGTGCTCGCGGGCCCGTGGTGCGCGCAGACCCTTGCCGATTTCGGCGCGGACGTGATCAAGGTCGAGCGCCCGGGCGCCGGCGACGACACGCGCCACTGGGGGCCGCCGTACCTGAAGGACGCGGACGGCGCGGATACCGCCGAGGCCGCGTACTACCTCGCGGCGAACCGCAACAAGCGCTCGGTGACGATCGACATCGCGACGCCCGAGGGCCAGCGGATCGTGCGCGAGCTCGCCGCGCAGAGCGACGTCGTGCTCGAGAACTACAAGGTCGGTCAGTTGAAGAAATACGGGCTCGACTACGACGCGCTGCGCGCGGTGAAGCCCGATCTCGTCTACTGCTCGGTCACCGGCTTCGGCCAGACCGGCCCGTACGCGCACCGCGCGGGCTACGACTTCATCGTGCAGGGGATCGGCGGCTTCATGAGCATCACCGGCGAGCGCGACGGCGAGCCGGGCGGCGGCCCGCAGAAGGCCGGCGTCGCGATCGCCGATCTCGCGACCGGCCTCTATTCGACGATCGCCGTGCTCGCCGCGCTCGCGCACCGCGACCGCACGGGCGAAGGCCAGTACATCGACATGGCGCTGCTCGACGTGCAGGTCGCGCTGCTGGCGAACATGAACACCAACTTCCTCGCGAGCGGCAAGCCGCCGGTGCGCTGGGGCAACGCGCATCCGAACATCGTGCCGTACCA
The DNA here is from genome assembly GCF_024730645.1 of Burkholderia sp. EMB26. Taxonomy (NCBI): domain Bacteria; kingdom Pseudomonadati; phylum Pseudomonadota; class Betaproteobacteria; order Burkholderiales; family Burkholderiaceae; genus Burkholderia; species Burkholderia sp. EMB26. The sequence continues at coordinate 1,582,659 of NZ_CP078070.1, read as the reverse complement.
GACGTTCCAGACGAGCGACGGCTGGATCATCGTCGCGGTCGGCAACGACGGGCAGTTCCGCAAGTTCGTCGAAGCCGGCGGCCGGCCCGAGCTGGCCGACGACGAGCGCTTCGCGACGAACCCGTCGCGCGTGCGCCATCGCGACACGCTGGTGCCGATCCTCGCGGAAATGGTGAAGGCGCGCGGCAAGGCCGACTGGATCGGCGCACTCGAAGCGGCCGGCGTGCCGTGCGGGCCGATCAACGATCTCGACGAGGTGTTCGACAACGAGCAGGTGGTCGCGCGCGGGATGCAGGTAGCGCTGCCGCACCCGTGCGGCGCGGACGTGAAGCTCGTGCGCAACCCGATCCGGATGAGCGCGACGCCGCCGGACGCACGCACCGCCCCGCCGCTGCTCGGCGCGCAGACGGAAGAGGTGCTGCGCGACATGCTCGGCTACGACGACGAGCGAATTGCCGCGCTGAAGGCGAAACAGGCGATCTGACGCGTCAGGCTCGCGCGGCGGCGAACGGCCCGGCTAGCGCGCGAGCGCGTCGAGCCAGCCGCGTGCGGCCGGCCAGTCGCCGAGCCCGCTGTCGGCGTTGATGTGGCCGCGCGGGCCGATGTCGCGGAACGCGCTGCCCCACGCATGCGCGCAGCCGCGTGCGAACGCGAGCGAACCGTACGGATCGTCGCTGCTCGCGACGACGCAGGTCGGAAACGGCAATCGCTCGTGCGGCACCGGGCCGAAGCCGTGCGCGTCGACCGGGAAGGCCGGCCCGGCGGGATCGGGCAATGCGACGAGCAGCGCGCCGCGCACTTTCGCGAGCGCGGCCGGGCGTGCGTAGCGGGTCGCCCACCAAGCGGTGGTCAGCGTGCCGAGGCTGTGGCCGGCGATCAGCACGGGCCCGCGCGCGGCTTCGACCGCCCGGTCGAGCGCGAGACACCAGCCATTGCGGAACGCACGGTCCCAGTCGGGCATCGCGACCCGCGAGAAGCGCGCGTCGGCGCGCTCCCAACGGCTCTGCCAGTGAAGCGGGCCCGAATTGGCGTAGCCCGGCAAGACGAAAACGACGGAGTCGGTCATGGAAGGGTTGGTCGACGAATGGAATCGTGTTGTAGCGTCGACGCAGTGTCGCACACCCGCCTCTCCCTGATGGTGCCTGTCGAAATCCGGGGGATGTGCGTGACGTTCGTGCGGGTCGTGATGCACTCAGGCAGGCGTCACGACCGGCCGGCATGCGTGGCGCCCGCGTCGCGGGCGCCTGCCGGCGGGGTCAGCGGACGCCGGCGCCGACCAGGCCGCCTGCCGCCGCGCCGGCCACCGTGCCGACCGGGCCGCCCGTGATCAGGTAGCCGAGCGCGCCGCCCGCGGCCGCGCCGATCCCGGCATTGCGTTGCGTATGCGTCATCGCGCATGCGCCGAGTTGCGACAGGGCCGCGACGATCACCGCGGTACGAACGAGAAAAGTGGTCTTCTTCATCATGATTATTGGCTTCCTCCCGCCACGCAAAAATTGCGAATGGCGGCATTGAATCGGTAAAGCCATCATAGGAAAACCCGAACGGCGCCGGCAATCCGATTTACGTCGTGTTACAGCCGACACACACTCGATATATTGCGGTACGCACCGCGAACGGACGGCGCCGGACCGGCAGGCCGCGCGGGACGGACCCCGGTCAGGTAGAATTACAGGATTAAACCGGCGCGACGCGCCGACACAACCTGACGCCAACCGCATGAGCACCGAACGCAACGACGCCCCCGCGGCTTCCAATTTCATCCGTAACATCATCGACGACGACAACCGCACCGGCAAATGGGGCGGCCGCGTCGAGACGCGCTTCCCGCCCGAGCCGAACGGCTATCTGCACATCGGTCACGCGAAGAGCATCTGCCTGAACTTCAGCGTCGCGCGCGACTACGGCGGCGTGTGCCACCTGCGCTTCGACGACACGAACCCGGAAAAGGAAAGCGTCGAATACGTCGACTCGATCGTCGACGCGGTGCGCTGGCTCGGCTTCGACTGGCGCAAGGACGCGGTCGATCATCAGTATTTCGCGAGCGACTACTACGACAAGCTGTACGAGTTCGCCGAGCTGCTGATCAAGCGTGGCAAGGCGTACGTCGACAGCCAGAGCGCCGACGAAATGCGCGCGAACCGCGGCTCGCTGACCGAGGGCGGCAAGCCGTCGCCGTTCCGCGAGCGCACGCCGGAAGAGAACCTCGACCTGTTCCGCCGGATGAAGGCCGGCGAGTTCAAGGAAGGCGAGCACGTGCTGCGCGCGAAGATCGACATGGCGTCGCCGAACATGAACATGCGCGACCCGGTGATCTACCGGATCCGCTACGCGCACCACTACCGCACCGGCGACGCATGGTGCGTGTATCCGATGTACGACTACACGCACTGCATCTCGGATGCGCTCGAAGGCATCACGCATTCGCTGTGCACGCTCGAATTCGAGGATCACCGCCCGCTGTACGACTGGGTGCTGAACGAACTCGCGGAAGCCGGCGTGTTCACGCGCCCGCTGCCGCAACAGATCGAATTCTCGCGGCTGAACCTCACGTACGCGATCACCAGCAAGCGCAAGCTGCTGCAGCTCGTCACCGAAGGCCACGTCGACGGCTGGGACGACCCGCGGATGCCGACGATCGTCGGCGTGCGCCGCCGCGGCTTCACGCCGGAGAGCATCCACCTGTTCTGCGAGCGGATCGGCGTGACGAAGATCGATTCGTGGATCGACATGAGCATCTTCGAAGGCGCGCTGCGCGACGACCTCGACGACAAGGCGGCGCGCACGGTCGCGGTGCTCGATCCGCTGAAGCTCGTGATCGACAACTATCCGGAAGACCTCGAGGAAGCGTGCACGGCGCCCGTGCATCCGCACCATCCGGACCGCGGCGTGCGCACGTTCCCGATCTCGCGCGAACTGTGGATCGAGCGCGAGGATTTCGTCGAGAATCCGCCGAAGGGCTATTTCCGCCTGTTCCCCGGCAACAAGGTCCGCCTGCGCTACGGCTACGTGATCGAATGCACGGGCTTCGACAAGGACGCCGACGGCAACGTGACGGCCGTGCACTGCAACTACTTCCCGGACAGCAAGTCGGGCACCGAAGGCGCGAACACGTACAAGGTAAAGGGCAACATCCACTGGGTCAGCGCGAAGCACGCGCAGCCGGCCGAAGTGCGGATCTACGACCGCCTGTTCAAGGAGCCGCACCCGGACGCGGGCGGCGCGAACTTCCTCGAGGCGCTGAACCCCGATTCGAAGAAGATCGTGCAGGCGTACCTCGAGCCGGGCAACGGCGACGTCGCGCCGGAAACGCGCCTGCAGTTCGAGCGCCACGGCTACTTCGTTGCAGACCGTGTCGATTCGAAGCCGGGCAAGCCGGTGTTCAACCGGATCGTCGGGCTGCGCGACAGCTGGGGCAAGCCGGCCTGACGGCGTGCTCCGCGCGGTAGCGCGCGGCTCGCAAGCCGCCGCTGCCTCGGCATGAAAAAACCGGCCCTGGAGCCGGTTTTTTCATGGGCGCGGGCCGAAGAACGGCAGGCGAAAACGGAAGCCGCGGCGCCCGTTCACGCGCCCGACAACCGCCGATGCAAGTCCGCCAGCGACAGCTTCGTGCGAAACAGCCGCGCGAGACTGCGGCTCGCATAGGTGTCGATGTCGCCCGGCACGGTCCAGCGGTACGCGTCCATCTCGGGAATCATCGAGCCGTCGCGACGGCTCGGAAACAGCGACGTGCACGTGCAGTGCGCGGGATCGATTTCGCCGTCGGCCACCTGCACCGCGAACAGGTGCAGGTCCTTGTCGTGCCGGTACGCGAAGCGGCCGAGATCGAGCAACCGCGCCGGCGCGAACGCGATGCCGGTTTCCTCCAGCAGTTCGCGCAGCGCGGCGTCGGCCGGCGTCTCGCCTGGTTCGCCCTGCCCCTTCGGGATGTCCCAGTGCGTGGTGTCCGTCGCATGCGCGAGGAACACGCGACCGGCCGCATCGAGGATCACGACGCCGCACGATACCGTGCGCGGCGCGCCGCCCCGCTTCGTCATGCGCGTGCTCAGCGCTTCTGCAGCTGCCACTTGCCCGCGGCCGTCTTGCAATAGACGGGCTTGAGCGTCATCGTCTGGCCCTTCGCGGTGATTTCGGTCGCGACTTCGCGGCAGGTCTTGCCGTCCGTCTCGGTCGTGCTCGGCGTGAGCTTCGCGTCGATCTGCGTGCCGCGGCCGCTGCTCTGCCACGTCGTGGTTTCGCCGTCCTTGCCTTCGTCGCGCGCCTGCACGACTGCCTTGGAAAGCGACGCGCGGTCGGTCTTGCTGAAATAGCTGATCGGCGTGTCGTTCAGGAAGTTCAGGTTGTTCTGCGCGTGGGCGGGCAGCATCGCGGCTGCGCACGCGGCGCCGGCCAGCACGCGCGTGACGACGGAAAGGGATGCACGCATCGACATGTTTTTCTCCTTGGATGTTCGATCGAAAGGCGCGGTGCATGCCGGCGAACCGGCACGCACCGCGTCCGTCAGCGAGCGAGCATAGCATGCGTGCTGCGATGAAGGCCTTCTAGGGCTTGGCGGCGACGGCCGTTTGCTGATATCCGTCAGTCAGCGTGCCCAGGAACGCGATCACGTCCTTGATCTCGGCCGCATTCAGCGCGGGCTGGTCGCCGCGCTTGCGGTCGAACGGCGCTTCGCGGTTGATGTTCGGCCAGTAGCGCTTCGGCAGGTCGTCGTAGATCTGCACCTTGCCGTGCACGACCGGGTAGAACTTCTCCGGATGGATGTCGCGTTCGACGTAGAAGCGCATCACGTCCTCGAGCGAGTGATACACGCCGTTGTGGAAGAACGTCTTGCGCAGCGCGACGTTGCGCAGCGACGGCGTGCGGAACAGTCCGCAGAATTCGTCGCGCCCCTTCAGGTCGGTGCGTTCGGGACCGCAGGCGCCGAGATCGTAAAAGCGCGGGTCGCGATTGACCGGCAGCGCGCGGTTGCGCGGCACCGCGATCGCGATCAGCCCGAAATCGCTGAACTGCGGCGGGCCGCCTTCGAGCGTGCGCTGGCTGATGTGGCAGCTCGCGCAATTGCCCTTCTTCTCGTCGTTGAACAGCTGCAGCCCGTGCAACTCGGCGGGTGTGAGCTGCGCGTGGCCGGCCAGATATGCGTCGTATTTGCTCGTGTACGGATCGAACAGCGCCGGCTGCTGCTGGAATGCATCGAGCGCGCGCAGCACCGCATCGAACGTCGCCCGGTCGTCGCCGAGCACCTGGTCGCCGAACGCCTTGCGAAACGCGTCGGCATACGGCGCGGCGCGGACCGCCTTCGCGACCCGCGCAGGCGAGCTGCTCATCTCGAACGGCGACAGGAGCGGAATGCGCGCCTGCGCATCGCGCGTATCGACGCGGCCGTCCCAGGTCAGCCCGCCGGTCGGACCCGCGTCGACGCTTTCGTCGCCTTCGTCCGGCGAATCGTGGAAGTGCTCGCTGAACGGCGGGATGCCGCGCAGGTACTTCAGCGACGGCACCGCGCGAAAGCCGGTACGGTGCATGTCGTCGCCGCCCAACTGCACCGACAGCGCGTTCGGCGGCCCGAACGCATGCTCGGCGCTATGGCACGACGCGCAAGCGAGCTTGCCGGACCCGGACAGCGACGGATCGAAGAACAGCTGCTTGCCGAGCGCCGTCATCTGCTTCACGCCCTCGAACACCTGCGCGCGCGTCTGCGGCTGGCGAGCCGGCGCGACCGCCGGGGCGGCCGGAGCAGCCTGCGCCGCCGGGACGACGGACGCGGCCGACGCGGTCGTGCCGGGCTGCGCGTCGCAACCGGCGAGCGCGGCGAGCGCGGCGAGCGCGCCAGCCACCGCGAGCGTCGCCGCGGCGGGGACCAGCGACCGCGCGAACGCGAAGGATTTCAGAAAGGTGTGCATCGTCGTTGTTCTGGTAGCGGTGGGCAATCGGCCGGAGCTTATGTCAGTTCCGTGACCGTTGGATGACGTTCAACCGACAGTCAATTGAAAGCGTCCCTACACCCGGCTGTCAAATCGGTTCCAGATAATGCGCGCAGCCGGGCGGTACCGCGAGGTTCGCGCGCCGGCCCTCCGCCACCCGGTTCCCACACGCGACCAACGACGAATGAGAGAGAACATCGCATGAAGAAGCACGCCTGGATTCGCTACACGCCGATCGCCCTTGCGGCCGCGCTCAGCCTGACCGCCTGCGGCGGCGACGACGTGACGCAGCAGGGCCTGTCGGCCGTCAAGAACGTCGTCGTGATCTACGCGGAAAACCGCAGCTTCGACAACCTGTACGGCAACTTCCCGGGCGCGAACGGTCTGCAGAACGCGACGGCCGCGAATTCGGTGCAGAAGGACCGCGACGGCTCGACGATGGCGACGCTGCCGAAGATCTGGGGCGGCCTGACCGCGACCGGCATCACGCCGGCGGTGACCGAGGCGATGACGGCGAACCTGCCGAACGCGCCGTTCGCGATCGACGATCCGAACGGCTTCAACCAGTCGATGAGCATCGCGACGCGCGACATCGTGCACCGCTTCTACCAGGACCAGATGCAGATCAACGGCGGCAAGAACGACATGTACGCCGCATGGACCGACGCGGGCGGCCTGACGATGGGCCACTACACGGCCGATCCGTCGAAGCTGCCGCTGTGGAAGATCGCGCAGCAGTACGTGCTCGCCGACAACTTCTTCATGGGCGCGTTCGGCGGCTCGTTCCTGAACCACCAGTACCTGATCTGCGCGTGCGCGCCGTACTACCCGAACGCCGACAAGAGCCCGGCGGCCGGCAAGATCGCCGTGCTGAACGCCGACGGCAAGTCGCTGAAGGTCGCGACGAACTCGCCGGCTTCCGCGCTGAGCGGGCCGCCGAAGTTCGTCAACGACGGCGCGCTGACGCCGGACTTCTACGGCATCAACACGATGCAGCCGGCGTATCAGCCGAGCGGCAACAAGGCGGCCGCGGGCGGCGATCCGCTGCTGGCCGACCCGGCCAATCCGTCGACGATGCCGCCGCAGACGGCGACCAACATCGGCGACCTGATGACCAACGCGGGCGTGTCGTGGGCGTGGTATGGCGGCGCGTGGGGCCAGGCGCTGCAGGCGAGCCAGAACGGCACATCGAACGTGATCTACGGCGCCGACCTGTCGACGCCGAACTTCCAGCCGCACCACCAACCGTTCAACTATTTCGCGAACCAGGCGCCGGGCACCGCGAGCCGCGCGCAGCACCTGCTCGACGGTGGCGCGAACGGCGCGGAGTTCATCAAGGCAATCGACGCGGGCACGCTGCCGCAGGTCGCGTTCTACAAGCCGCAAGGCAACCTGAACGAGCATCCGGGTTACACGGACGTCACGTCCGGCGACCAGCACATCGCCGATGTGATCGCGCACCTGCAGGCCAGCCCGCAGTGGAAGAACATGGTCGTGGTCGTCACGTACGACGAAAACGGCGGCTTCTGGGATCACGCCGCGCCGCCGACCGCCGACCGCTGGGGCCCGGGCACCCGCATTCCGGCACTGATCGTGTCGCCGTTCGCGAAGAAGGGCTTCGTCGACCACACGCAGTACGACACGGGTTCGATCCTGCGCTTCATCACGCGCCGCTTCTCGCTGCCGCGCCTCGCCGGCCTGCAGCAACGCGACGACGCGCTGAAGGCGAACGGCGCCCAGCCGATGGGCGACCTGACGAACGCGCTCGCGCTGTCGCCGAACCTGTAATCGCATCGCGGTCACCGCGAACGAGCCGGCGGCGATGCCGGCTCCGAACGAACGAAGGGCGGCCTTCTGGCCGCCCTTGTTCATGGGTCCGCGTGACTGCGCGCTTGCCTTACCAGCCGTACTTCAGCTCGACGCCGACGTAGTCGGCGTTGTGCCCGCCCGCCTGCCGGATCGCATCGCCGACCTGGAAATGCACGGCCTCGAGCGCGCCGATCAGGTTCGCGGCGATCGTCCAGTCCGCACGCAGCTGCACGTACATCCCCGTCCACAACCCGCCCTTGCCCGCGGTACCCGGCACGACCGCATTGCCCTGCTGGTAGACGGCGTCGCCGGTCGTCTCGCGCCACTGGAAGCCGAGCGCGCCGAGCAGCGACAGGTTCGGCGACGGCTTCAGCGTCACGGACGGCTTCACGTGGATCAGGTTCGAGTAGCCGGTGTAGCCGGCGAGCGTGAAGTAGTAGCCGTTCGGAAACAGCGGATTGAACGTGCCGATCCGGCCATCGCGCGGATGCCGGTCGCCCGACGCCGCGTCGACCTGCAGCGCGATGCGCGGCGACCACGGCGCGTCGAGCCGGTAGCCGGCGATCGAACCGACGGCCCATGCGGCGATCGTGTCGTTGCCGACCGTGCCCGTCTGCAGCATCGTTTCGAGGTCCCAGTCGAAGCGGCCGTGCGTGCCCGTGTAGCGGACGTCCCACACGTCGCGATGCTCGGGGCCGCTCGCGTCGAGGAAACGCCCGTGGCCGCGGTTGTAGCGCGACCAGTAGCCGGACAGATCGCCCGGCCCGACCGACTGCCGCTCGAAGCGCACGCCGCTGAACGTGAGATCGCGATTCGACACGTCGTCGAACGTGGACACGGTACGGTTCTGCACCGGCTGCGTCGCATACGCGATGAAGCGCCACTTCCGATACTCGTAGTCGACCCACACCGCATCGAACGCCTGCCGCACGTTCGGGCCGTCGCGCGCGGCGATGAAGCGCTGCAAGTCGAACGCCATCTCCTGACGGCCGACGCGGAACTTCAGCGTGCCGCCGCCGAGCGCGCCCGTGTAGGTCGCGAACGCCTGTTCGAGATCGAGCGGATTGCGGTCGACCGGCGCGATCGTGTTCTTGCCGAACGCGCGCGCATCCTGCAACTGCACGAAGAACTGCCAGTGCCGGCCGAGATGCGCATCGGCATGCACTTCGACGCGCTGGATCAGGTACGTATCCGATTGCGCGGCGCCGATGCCGAACAGCGGCGCGTCGTTGGTTTCGAGCCGCTCGCGCAGGTTCACGCCGAGCGACAGATAGGAGGACGGATCGTTGCCGAGCGCAATGGCTTTCAGCCCGTCGAGCGGCGCGCGCGGCACACAGGGATTCGCGAGCACCGACCAGTCTTCCTGCCAGCGGTTGAACAGGACTGCGGGACGCTTGGCCGGGCACGTCGATGCGCTGGTGGCCGCGGGCGCCGAGGCCGATGACGCGCTCGATGTCGGCGTCGACGCCGACGCGGCTGCCGTTTCCGCGAACGCCGCGTCGGCGCCCGAGAGCATCAATCCCGCGACGATCGACACGCGCGCGGCCCGCTCGAAGTGGCGGCCGCGGCGCCCGCTTCGCCGACGCTCGATCATGCGGGCTCCCGCGGGGTCGTGCCGGCCGCTGGCGACGCCGCCCCCAGCGCCAGCGCCGCCAGCGCACCGACGGGCGCGAGCAATGCAAGAAACCCGACGGCGCGAAACCCGAGCGCGCCGCATGCCGCGCCGAGCGCGAACGCGACGATCGCCGGCAGCATCTTCGCGAAGCGCGCCCGCGCCGTCGCACGCGCGCTGTCCGCCGTGCCGGGCGACAGCATGTCGACGGCATCGAGGATCGCCTGCGTCACGTTGCCCGTCATCACCGTGTTCGGCACGCCGCCCGCGCGCGCGATCACGCGCGGATGCGCATTCTGCACGCCCATCGCGAACGTGCCGACGATGCCGGCCACGAGCGCCGGCAGGCTGTCCGGTTGCGTGACGGGCGTCGCCCACACGCCGGCCGCGCAGAACCCGAGCAGCAGCACGGCCTGCACCGCGTGCAGCATGCGCGTGCCCTGCCAGGCCGGCCGCGCGGCCATCGACCGCGCGATCAGGCTGCTCGCGATCACGCCGCACACGAACGCAGGAAACACGCTGAGCTTCAGCACGACGCCCTGGCCGAAGCCCGCGATGCCCGCGCCGATCAGCACGAAGTTGCCGGTGACGTGCGCGGTGAACAGCCCGAACAGCGCGACGAAGCTCAGCGTGTCGACGAAGCCGGCCACCGCGGCAAGGATCGTATCCTCGTGCTTCATCGCGCCGCGCTCGCGTGGATCTCGGCGACGTAGCCGCCCGGAAACTGCACGAGCGCCGCGTCGCGGCCGTCCGACGTGAAGGCCGGCACGAGCACCGTCACGCCCGCGGCCTGTGCCTGCTTCAGCGTCGCGGCGAGATCGGCCACTTCGTAGCCGGTCATCTCGCGGCCGAACGGGTAAGGCAGGTGACCATCGGTCGCGAGCACGGTCATCTTGCCGAAGCCCGATTCGATGCGAATGCGGCGGTACGTGTCGTTCGGCCGGCCGATTTCGATGCCCGGCGCCTTCAGGTCGTCGGACACCACCTTGCCCTTCGAGAACTTGACGAAATCGTGCACGAACTTGCGTACGCTCTGCGGCGACACGTACACGCGATTCTCGGGGATGGTCTGCAACGCGTCGTAGTGCGGCGCCTGGGTATGCCAGTAGAGCTGCATCTTCACGTCGCCCGCCCACGCGATGATCGCGTCGCGGCCGATCGGATCGGGGAACGTGTCGACGATCACGTCGGCGCCGTGCTCGCGCGCGGATTTCACCGCGACGTCCATGTCGGTCACGAGATAGCCGGTGCGTTCCGCGCAGAACGGATACGGGATCGGCGTCTTGAAGCCGAATACCGAGATCGTGCCGACCGGCGTCAGCACCAGCTGCGACATCGTCTGGCTCGGCGTCGGCGTGACCTGGAACACGCCCTGCTTCGACTTCGTGCCGCCGAACGTCGCGACGAAGCTGTCGGTGAAGCGGTCGAAGTCTTCCGGCGCGACGCACACGTGGGTCGTGTCGTACTGCGGACCGACCGCCACCGTCGGCGCGACCGCCGGCGGCACCGGCGGTTTCGCGAACGCCGCCGGCGCACCGGCAAGGCCGCCCGCGCACATCGCGGCGAGCAGCACTGAACGAATCGTTTTCATGAAAGGCTTTCCTGGTTGTTGCATCGTCATCGATTGGAGCGGCCATCATCGGCCGCGTGCGGTGCATCGGCGAGCCGGGTCGCGAGCACGAGTGCCGCGATCAGCCCGAGATGCTCGAAAAAGCTGTTGAGCGCCATGAAATGCTCGGCGCCCGTCCGGTTCCAGAAATCGTTGGCCACGGCCATCGCGACCAGCGTCAGCATGCCGAGGCTGCCGGCGCCGAGCCACGTGAAGCGGTTGAACACCACGCACAGCGAGCCGGCGATCTCGACCGCGATCGCCAGCGCCGCCCACAGCGCAGCCGGCTGCAGGCCGAAATGCGCCTGCTCCGCCACCGCGCCGTGAAAGTCGAGCGCCTTCGCGACGCCGCCGATCAGATATGCGGACACCAGCGCGAGCCGCGCGAGCGGCAGCACCCCCGGCTGCGCGAGCAGCGCGCGGACCCACGCCGGATTGCCGGCGCCGCCGCGGTGGGTCGGGGCCGCCATGTCAGACCGCCCAGCACGAACAGCCGAACGCGCCCCAGAAGCCCTTCGCGTCCGACGTCGGCAACGCGCGGCCCCATGCGCCCGCATGCGCATGCCCGTGCACGTTGCACGCGCTCGAACAGCCGCACGCCGCGGCGGCCGCTGCCGCGCGCTGCAACGGCGCGCCGTTGCGCTGCGTCGCGCCCCAGCCGCCATAGCCGCCGTACTCGCGCACCGGCGACCAGTCCGGCATCGCCGGCGGAATCGGCGCGTCGTGCGACGCGAACGGCCCCGCGCCCCACACGATCTTGCCGCCGACCACCGTCAGCAACGCGCTCGTGTCGACGATATCGTCCTCCGCGCAGGTGAAGAAATCGCGATCGGGGACCATCAGGTCGGCCAGTTGCCCGACCGCGATGCGCCCTTTCTTGCCCTCTTCGTTCGAGAACCACGTCACGTATTCGGTCCACATCCGCAGCGCGGTTTCGCGATCGAGCAGGTTGCGCTGCGGATACATTCTGAGGCCACCGACCGTCTTGCCCGTCACGAGCCACGCGAGCGACACCCACGGGTTGTACGACGCGACGCGTGTCGCGTCCGTGCCGGCCGACACCTTGAGCCCCTTCGCGAGCATCTTCGCGACAGGCGGCGTCGCCTCCGCGGCTTGCGCGCCGTAGCGCTCGACGAAGTATTCACCCTGGTACGCCATCCGGTGCTGCACCGCGATACCGCCGCCGAGCGCGGCGATGCGGTCCATCGATTGCTCGGAGATGGTTTCCGCGTGATCGAAGAACCAGTTCAGCCCGTCGAGCGGGATGTCTTCGTTGACCTTCTCGAACACGTCGAGCGCGCGGCTGATCGTTTCGTCGTAGGTCGCGTGCATGCGCCAGGGCCAGCGGTTCTGCGCGAGCACGCGCACGACGCCTTCGAGATCGTCTTCCATCTGCGCGGGCAGGTCCGGGCGCGCGACGCGGAAATCCTCGAAGTCGGCCGCGGAAAACACCAGCATCTCGCCCGCGCCGTTGTGACGGAAATAGTCGGTGCCGTCGTGATACTTGACGCTCCTGGTCCAGTTCACGAAGTCTTCCTTCTCGGCATTCGGCTTCTGCGTGAACAGGTTGTACGCGATCCGCACCGTCATCTCGCCCGCGTCGTGCAGCTTGCGGATCACTTCGTAATCGTCGGGATAATTCTGCGAACCGCCGCCCGCGTCGATCACGCCCGTCACGCCCAGCCGGTTCAGCTCGCGCATGAAGTGGCGCGTCGAGTTGTACTGATACTCGAACGGCAGCTTCGGGCCTTTCGCGAGTGTCGCGTAGAGGATCGTCGCGTTCGGGTTCGCGAGCAGCAGGCCGGTGGGGTTGCCCGCGTCGTCGCGCAGGATCGTGCCGCCCGGCGGCTCCGGCGTGTCCTTCGTGTAGCCGACCACCCGCAGCGCGGCCGCGTTCAGCAGCGCGCGGTCGTACAGGTGCAGGATGAACACCGGCGTGTCGGGTGCGACTGCATTGAGTTCGGCGATCGTCGGCAGCCGCTTCTCGGCGAACTGGTGCTCGGTGAAGCCGCCGACCACACGCACCCACTGCGGCGCGGGCGTGATCGCGACCTGGCGCTTGAGCATCTCCATCGCGACCGCGAGCGACCGCACGCCGTCCCAGCGCAGCTCCAGGTTGTAATTCAGGCCACCGCGAATCACGTGCGTATGGTTGTCGATCAGGCCCGGCAGCACGGTGCGGCCGTCGAGGTCGACGACCTTCGTCGCACGGCCCGCGAGCGGCACGATCTCCGCATTGCCGCCGACCGCGACGAAGCGGCCGTCCTTGATCGCGACGGCGGTCGCGACCGGGTTCGCACGATCGAGCGTCGTGATGCGCCCGTTGTGCAGGATCAGATCGGGTTGGGTATCGGTTGCGCTCATGAAATGTCCTCGATGCGGTCAGAAGCCGAGCCAGTGACGAACCGGCGCGATGGCCTGCGCGCCGGCCAGCATGCCGGCGAGGCCCACCAGCGCGATCAGCGGCGGTGCCGGCGAGCGCACCCTGATCACGCTGTACACGACGCCGATCAGCGCGCCGGCGCCCAATGAAATTAGATAAGATTCCATAACGTTTTTTCTCCCGGCCGGATTAGAATCACCGGCATCGCGAGGCCGCCTGCGCAGCGCATCGCATCCGTTTCGCTTCCCTGCCATTCACGCCGACCATGCAACACCTTCCTGATCTCGAAGCCTGGGCCATCTTTGCGCGCGTCGCGGAGACCGGTTCGTTCGCGAAAGCCGCCGACCTGCTCGGCGTATCGCAACCCACCGTGTCGAAGGCGATCGCGCGCCTCGAAAAACGCCTCGGCGCGATGCTGCTGTACCGCACGTCGCGCAAGCTGTCGCTCACGCCGACCGGCGAACTGCTGCGCGACCGCGCGATCCGCCTGCTCGCCGATGCGGAGCTGATCGAGAACGAAGCGTCCGCGCAGGCGCTCGAGCCGCACGGCCTCGTGCGCGTGAATGCGCCGATGTCGTTCGGGCTGCGCCATCTGTCGCCGGTGCTGCCCGCGTTTCTCGAACGCTATCCGCGCGTCGACATCGATCTCGTGCTCACCGATCACATCGTCGACATCGTGTCGGGCGGCTTCGACGTCGCGATCCGCATCGCCGAGCTGAACGATTCGACGCTGCGTTCGCGCCGCCTCTGCGCGGTGCGCCGGCCGCTCGTCGCATCGCCCGCGTATCTCGACCGGCGCGGCCGCCCCACGCATCCGCGCGACATCGAACAGCACGTGTGCCTCACGTACACCAACTTGCCGACCCCCGAGCACTGGCGCTTCCGCCATCCGGCGTCGGGCGACGAAGTCGGCGTGTCCGTCCACGGGCGCATCCGCACCAACAACGCGGACGTGATCCTCCCCGCGCTCGTCGGCGGTCACGGCCTGGCGCTGCAGCCCGAGTTCCTCGTGTGGGACGCGATGCAGCGCGGCGAGCTCGAGGAAGTGATGAGCGACTGGAAGATCGCGGACATCAACGTGAACCTCGTCACGCCGCCCGGCATGCTGCGCGCCGCGCGCGTGACGGTGCTGCTCGACTTCCTCGCGGAACGCTTCGCGCACGCGCCGTGGGCGCTGCCCGCCGCCTGAACGCGTGATGAGCGGTGGCAGGCGCTCGCCGCCTCCGGCGCGGCCAGCGCGGCCGCCGGCCCGTTACTTCGCGGGCACGGCCGGAATCGACTCGTGCGGCGTCGCGGTGCGCTGCGGCGCCTTGTGGACCATCGTGTACGCGTAGTCGACGCCCATCCCGTATGCGCCCGAGTGCTCCTTCGCGATCGCCATCACGGCGTCGTACGTGTCGCGGCGCGCCCAGTCGCGCTGCCACTCGAGCAGGACCTGCTGCCACGTGACCGGCACCACGCCGGCCTGCACCATGCGCTGCATCGCGAAATCGTGCGCGGCCTGCGACGTGCCGCCCGACGCGTCGGCGACCATGTAGATCTCGTAGTCGCCCTCGAGCATCGCGCACAGCGCGAACGTCGTATTGCAGACCTCGGTCCACAGCCCCGACACGATCACCTTCTTGCGACCGTTCGCGGCGAGCGCGTCGCGCACCTTCTGGTCGTCCCACGAATTCATCGACGTCCGTTCGAGCGTCTTCTGGTTCGGGAACACGTCGAGCAGCTCGGGATAGGTGTGGCCCGAGAAGCTGTCGCTTTCGACCGTCGTGATCGTGGTCGGGATGTCGAAGACCTTCGCGGCCTTCGCGAGCCCGACGACGTTGTTCTTCAGCGTCTGGCGATCGATCGACTGCACGCCGAACGCCATCTGCGGCTGCTGGTCGATGAAGATCAGCTGGCTGTTGTGCGGCGTCAGTACTTCAAGCTTCGGGTTGCTCATGGCGAATGGGGTCCTGTGAACGGAAAAAGGGGGGCCTGCCTCGACCGTGAAAACGGGAGGAGCCTGGTGTGCGTCGACGCCGGATCGTCATCCGGGCCGAAATATTTAAGCCGCAAACGCACGGCGCGAACACCCAAGAAATGGAATCGATCCGATTCCTGAACGAATGCCCGTTCGGGGCTGCCCGCCCTTTTTTTCTTCACGCAAACCCGCTACGCTTTCAAGTTCTTGACGGCATGCACCGCGCCGCCCGTCGGCCCTCACGGAAGCTCACCATGAAACCGTATTTCCTGTCGCTGATCGCCGGCCTCCTCGCGGGCGTCATCTACGGCGCACTCGGCGTGAATTCGCCGGCGCCGCCGCTCATCGCGCTCACCGGCCTGCTCGGCATGCTGGCCGGCGAACAGATCCTGCCCGTCGCGCGCCGGATGTTGTCCGGCCATCGGCTGAACACCGCATGGCGCGACGCACAGTGCAGCCAGCACATGTTCGGCGCGCTGCCGGGCGGCGCCGCGAACGACCGCAAGCCTTCGTGATCCACCCCATCGCCGCCGGCCGCGCATGACCAACGTCGAGCTGTTCCATTACCTGCTGCTGTTGATCTGCGGCGCGGGCGCCCTCACCTGGCTCGCCGAGCGGATTTCGATTCCGCCGGCCGTCGTGCTGCTGCTCGGCGGCTGCGTGGTCGCCGTCGCGGGCAAGCGCGTGCCCGACATGGACCCGGCGCTGCTGCTCGCGGCCGTGCTGCCGCCGCTGTTGATGTCGAGCGGGTTCTACACCGCGTGGAAGGAATTCCGGCAGGAACTCGCGTCGATCGCGTCGCTCGCGCTCGGCGCCGTGGCGTTCACGACCGTCGCGGTCGCGCTCGCCGTGCATGCGGCGAATCCCGCGCTGCCGTGGGCCGCGTGCTTCACGCTCGGCGCGATCGTGTCGCCGCCCGACGCGGTCGCCGCGAAGGCGATCCTGCAACGCCACCCGCTGCCCGCGCGGCTCGTCGCGGTGCTCGAGGGCGAAAGTCTCGTCAACGATGCGTCGGGCCTGCTGCTGTACCAGATGGCCGTGTCGGCCGCGCTCGCCGTGTCGATCACGGCGGCCAGTGCCACCGGCCTGTTCTTCTCGCTCACGCTGATCGGCATCGCGGTCGGCCTCGCGTGCGGCCACGCGATGTGCTGGGTGCTGCCGCGCCTGCGCGATCCGATGCTCGGCATCGTCGTGACGTTCGCGATGGCATGGGGCAGCTACGGGATCGCGGAAGCCGTCGACGGCTCGGGCGTGCTGTCGGTCGTCACCTGCGGGCTCGTGCTCGGCGTGCGCCAGCATCGGGTGTTCAACGCCGACATGCGGATCAAGGCGAAGGCGACGTGGGAGGCGATCGTGTTCGTGCTCGACGCGCTCGTGTTCATCCTGATCGGCCTCGCGCTGCATGCGATCCTCGCACGCGTGAACCACGAAGGCGCGGTGCTGATGGCCGGCCTGCGGGTCGCGCTGCCGGCGACGGCCGCCGCGATCGGTGCGCGCGTCGTGTGGGTGTTCGTCGCGATGTGGCTGCCGGGCCGCCTGCGTGCGCGGCGCGCGGGCCACACGCCGTGGTCGTGGCGCGAAGCCGTCGTGCTCGGCTGGTCGGGCATGCGCGGCGTCGTGAGCCTCGCGGCCGCGATCGCGCTGCCGGCCAACTTCCCCGGCCGCGACCTGATCCTGTTCAGTACCTTCCTGCTGATCATCGCAACGCTCGTCGTGCAGGGCGGCACGCTCGCGCCGCTCATTCGCGTGCTGAAGCTGCGCCCGGCCGCGCGCCACACGATGTCCGAACATGCGGTGCGCGCGCACACGTTCGGCGCGGCGCTCGCCGAACTCGATACGCTCGGGCAGCACGGCTCGGCGCTCGAGCAGCCGTCGCTCGACCGCCTGCTCGCCGAATACCGCAACCGCGTCACGTTCAACGAACGCGCGCACCGGCAAGGCGCCGAACCGGCCGGCGTGCGCGCCCGCATGCTGCGCGTCGAACTCGAGCTCGTCGGCATATCGCGCCGCGCGCTGCTCGACCTGCATCGCGACGGCAAGGTCGACGACGCGGTACTGCACCGCATAGAATCGGAACTCGATTTCGAGGAGCTGCGGCTGCAGCGCCTGCTCGAACCGTAACGTCCGGCCTGCCCGGCCCGTCCCCTTTCCCACCTGGAACCGCAATGAGCGAACTGTCCGTCGAAGCGAGCATCGGCTCGGTCGATTACCTCGTCCACTTCACCGACGGCGTCCATCAGTGGCGCGCCGACGAACCCGCGTCGCTCGGCGGCGGCGATGCGGCGCCGACGCCCGTCGCGCTGCTGCTGTCGAGCCTCGGTGCCTGCACCGCGATCACGCTGAAGATGTATGCGCAACGAAAGGGCTGGCCGCTCGCCGAAGTGCACGTGAAGCTCGCGCACGAATCGGGCAGCGCAGGCAGCACGATCGTGCGCCGCATCACGCTCGACGGCGACCTGACCGACGAGCAGCGCGAACGCCTGCTGCAGATCGCGAACGCGTGCCCGGTCCACAAGATCCTCACGCATCCGATCACGATCGACACGGCGATCGCCTGATCGCTGCCCGCCACCGTCACGAGATTCCCGTCATGTCCGCCTCGATCAAGACCCTGCTCACGCCGCGCGAAAGCGACATCGGCAACCTCGTCGTGCGCCGCGTGCTGCCCGCGCGCGCCGCGCGCCTCGTCGGCCCGTTCATCTTCTTCGACGAAATGGGGCCCGCGGTGCTGCCGGCCGGCCGCGGCATCGACGTGCTGCCGCATCCGCACATCGGGCTCGCGACCGTCACTTACCTGTTCGACGGCTCGCTGATGCATCACGACAGCCTCGGCTTCCGGCAGAAGATCGTGCCGGGCGACGTGAACTGGATGACGGCCGGCCGCGGCATCGTGCATTCGGAGCGCTCGCCCGACGAGGATCGGCCGCGCGAGCAGCCGGTACACGGCATCCAGACCTGGGTCGCGCTGCCGGTCGAGCATGAAGACACCGCGCCCGCGTTCGTCCACCACGCGGCCGACACGCTGCCGTCGTTCACGCGCGACGGCGCGACCGTGCGCGTGATCGCGGGCACCGCGTTCGGACTCGCGTCGCCGGTCGCCGTGTTCTCGCCCACGCTTTATGCGGTTGCGGAATTCGCGTCGGGCGGGCAGCTCGCGCTCGATGCGGAGCACGACGAACGCGGCGTATATCTCGTCGACGGCGACCTCACCGTCGACGGCACGCCGCTCGCCCCGGCGACGATGGCCGTGCTCGAACCGGGCGCGACCGTCGCGCTCGCGAGCGCGCACGGCGCACGCGCGATGCTGCTCGGCGGCGCCCACCTGCCGGGCGAGCGGTTCATCGAATGGAATTTCGTGTCGAGCGACCGCGCGAAGATCGACGCGGCGCGTGCCGCATGGGCCGATCAGACGTTCGGCAAGGTGCCGGGCGAAGAAGGCGAATGGACGCGCCAGCCGGAACGCCGGACGCAGTAAGCGGCGCGCCCCGCCCCACCGACGACGGCCGGCCGCCACGCCGGCCGTCGTGCGTTTACCGCTTCAGTCCCATCAGCTTCGCGAGCGTCGGCCAGCGATCGAGCGACGCATCGAACGCGCGGCGCGCCTGTTCGTCGACATAGCGTTCGGGATCGAGCGCGGGCAGATGCCGCGCGAGGCCGATCACGTCGTTCGGTTGCGACAGGCGCTCGTCGTCGCCTTCGCCGGCGATCGTTACTGTTCGTCGATCCATACGCCATCCGGAGTTTTCACCGCGTAACCCGCGGCCGTCTGCATCGTCACCGTGCCCTCGTTCTCGCCGATCATCCGCGTGCGCGGCAAATCGGCCGCGTATTGCGCGAGCGTCGCGCCCGGCTTGAACGGGCTGTTCGACACGAGGTTCGACAGCAACTGCGCGAGCGCGAGGAAGCTGGTCGGCTGCTCGATCACGGTCGTCGCGCCGTGGTTGCCGGCGAAGCCGACGAGCCGCACGCCGACCGGCCCGTGCACGATGCGCGGCGTCGGAATCTCGCGCAGGCCCGCGACCTGGTTCTTGTCGCCGCGCAACGCGGCGCCGTGCTCGGGCACGAACACGATCACCGCGCGGCGGCCCGATTGCGCGATCAGGTCGGCGAGACGATCGAAATCGGTCATCATTTTCGTCGCGCGCTGCGGATACGAGTCGATGCTCGTCAGCGCGCTGCCGACGACGCGGTTGCCGTCGTGCAGGCTGATCGTGTTGTAGTACAGCGCGACCGGCCCCGGCACCGCCGCACGCTGCGCGTACCAGTTCGCGAGCGTCGCGTAGTCGTCCTTGATCGCCGAGCCGTCGAACGCGTGCATCGCGACGGGCGCCGCCGCGTTCGAGATCATCGGCGCATCGGCCACGCCGATGTTGTCGTGGATCACCTGCAGGAAGTTGTCGAAATGGCCGTCGTGGTTCAGCAGCGACTGCACGGTGTAGCCCGCGCCCGCCAGTTGCGAGAACAAATGGCACTGCTGCGGTGCGGGCTTGTACAGGTCCGCATGCGCTTCCTGCCCGCAGCTCGCGCGCAGCACGCGGATCGCCGCCGGGCCGCTATAGCTCGCGGCCGTGCTGAAGTTCGTGAACAGGTAGTCGAAGTGGCTCAGCATCGGGTGGTTGCGCACCTTCGCCGCATCGAGGTCGTCCCAAGACAGCGAGCAGATGTGCAACACGATCACGTCGAACTGCGCGGCCGGATCGCTGCCGAGATGGCCGAACGCGACCTGCCGCTGCGACTCCTGCGCGCGGAACGTCGCGAGCGCCGCGTTGTGGTCCTCGGGCTGGTCGACGCGCGTGGCGCCCGCCACGTTCGCCTGCGGCTGGGCCGGCGCGACGACGCGCGCCATCAGCCCGCTGCCGGCCTGCCACAGCGGCATCACGATCAGCACGGCCAGCACGAACGTCGCGACGCGCAGCCAGCGATTGACGATGAAATAGACGATCAGCACGCCGACGATCGTCAGCGCCAGCACCGGCGGCAACAGACGCGGCAGCAGTTCCATCCAGTAGTCGACGCGGAACGTGCTGACTTCGCGCGCGGCCTCCGCGAGACGGGCGAGCGGCGGCGCATGCAGCTCGCGCGCGAGCAGCGGCACCGCGATCGCGATCGCCACGACCTGCCGGACGATGCGCCACGCACGCGCGCGCAGCGGCGCGCTCGCCACCAGCGCCACCGCGAATGCGAGGTTCGCGAGCCAGAACGGCTGCAGGTGCCCGGTCGCGAACAGCGCGAACTTCAGGATGAAATACAGATTCCAGAACGTCATCTAACCCACTCCATGATGCGCGCCGCGTCAGTCGCGCGCGCGATCGAGTTTCGGCGCGAGCATCGTCTGCACGCCGCGCGCCGCACCCTTCCACATTCGTACGTAACCGTCCAGCCCGATCCGCAGCACTTCCTTGAGCCCGCCGAGCGGCGTGTCGGGCCGCGCGCCTTCATGCCAGTCGAGCCACGCATCGGCGCGGCCGAACGTGCATTGCACGAGCTGGCGTTCCTGTTCGAGCGTCAGTTCGTCGAAGCTCACGCCGACATGGGTCGACGTCACGCGCGTCACGCGCACCGGGAACGGGAACGCGCGGTCGCCGCGCGTCACGCACACCGTCAGCGTGTCGCCGACGGCGAGCGGCAGCCCGGGCACCGCTTCGAGCCCGAGGCCGCCGGTCGAGTAGTCGCTCGTGAAGCACGCGGCGGTCGAGCCGTCGGCGAGCAGCAGCATCGCCGGCACGCGCATCGCGATCCGGTGCGTGACGCGCACCTGCCTGGTCTCGCGCGCGACGGCCAGCGCCGCGCCGAGCATCGCGAGGTTGTACACGGTCCAGCCGAGCGTGATCAGGATCGTCGACGCCTCGTCGCCCTGGTCGGCCACGAGCCGCCACAGGCCGGCGGCGATCGCGAGCACGTTCAGCGCGAACAGCACGAGATACGGCTTCGACGTCGACCAGTCGACGTAGCCTTCGTCGATCTTGCCGCCCTTGTCGGTCACGTTGAACTTGCCGTGCTTCGGGCTGAAGAACGCGACGGTGGTCGGCAGCGCGATGTACCACGCGAGCACCGATTCGTAGACCTCGGCCCAGAACGAATGCCGGTAGCGGCCCTGCATCCGCGAGTTCGCGATGTTCGCAAGCACGAGATACGGGATCACGTAGCTCGCGAGCGCCAGCGACGACGCGTTGATGAAGTACAGGTGGAAGAACAGGTACGCGAGCGGGATCGTCAGGAACACCAGCCGCGGAATCCCGTAGAAGAAATGCAGCATCGCGTTGCCGTAGCAGATCCGCTGGATCAGGCCGAGCCCGCGCCCGAGGAACGGGTTGTCGATGCGGAAGATCTGCGCCATCCCGCGCGCCCAGCGCGTGCGCTGCTTCACGTGGCCGGCAAGGCTTTCGGTCGCGAGGCCGGCCGCCTGCACGGTCGGCAGGTACGCCGACGTATAGCCGCGCCGGTGCAGCTTGAGCGCCGTATGCGCATCCTCGGTCACGGTCTCGACCGCGACGCCGCCGACCTCCTCCAGCGCGCTGCGCTTGAGCACCGCGCACGAGCCGCAGAAGAACGTCGCGTTCCACAGGTCGTTGCCGGACTGCACGAGGCCGTAGAACAGGTTGCCCTCGTTCGGGATCTCGCGGAACGTGCCGAGGTTGCGCTCGAACGGATCGGGCGAGAAGAAATGGTGCGGCGTCTGCACGAGCGCGCACTTCGGGTCGCGCAGGAACACGCCCATCGTCGTCTGCAGGAACGAGCGCGTCGGCACGTGATCGCAGTCGAAGATCGCGATGTACTCGCCGTGCGTCTTCGGCAGTGCGCGGTTGATGTTGCCGGCCTTCGCGTGAAGGTTGTCGTCGCGCGTCAGGTAATCGATGCCGGCCTCGGCCGCGAATGCCGCGAATTCCGGACGGCGGCCGTCGTCGAGCAGGTATACGCGCAGTTTCGCGCTCGGCCAGTCGATGCTCTGCGCGGCGAACACGGTCGGCTTCACGACCGACAGCGGCTCGTTGTAGGTCGGGATATAGACGTCGACGGTCGGCCAGTTGTCCGGATCGTCGGGCAGCGGCACGATCGGCCGGTCGAGCGGCCACGCGGTCTGCACGAAGCCGAGCAGCAGGATCATCCACGTATAGGCTTCGGCGCCATACAGCAGGTAACCGGCGACGGCTTCGACCGGGCTGCGGAAGTCGAGCGTCTGGGTCGTGCGCCACCACACGTAGCGCACCGCCGCGAGCAGCGCGAGCGACGCGAGCGCAAGGGTCGGCAAATGGCCCGGCAGGCGGCGCAGCGCGAGCGCGAGCACCGCGACGATCGCGAAGAACGCGAACTGCGCGCCGGGCATCAGCGGCGACATCCCGGCCGCGGCCCACAGCACCGCGCCGGCCACCAGCAGCAGCGGCGCGAGCCAGCGGCGCCGGCCGACGCCGTTCGCGCGCGCATCGAGCCAGCCGCCCCAGCGCGCCCACGGCAGACGCTCGAGCATCGCGTTGATGCGCCGGCCGAGCGCGCGCCCGGCCACGTAGACGGGCACCACGAACGTGTCGAACCACGCGAGCGGATCGCGCGCGGGACGGCCGTCGGCCACGCGCGGCGCGCGCACGATCGCGCGCCACAGCCATTCGCGCACGCTGAGCGGCTGCAGCACGCCCCAGTCGTGCGCGAGCCGCAGGAACGCGACACGCACCCAGCGGCGTACGTGATCGGGCCGGCCAGGCGGCGGCGCGTGGAAAAACAGCCGCACGAGCCAGTCCACCCGCGTGCGTTCCGCCGGCAGCCCGATGCCGCGCGCGCACCAGTCGGCCACGCGCCGGCCGAACGCACGCAGTCGCGCGCCGAACGCGGCCTTCATCGCGCGGCTCCGGTACGGCCCGCGACGGTCGCCGCGAGCCACGTGTCGACCCAGTTCGCGACGCCGTTCAGGTCGTGCGACGCCTGCGAATACGGCGCGTCGTCGAAGATCCAGCTGCCGCGCGCGAGCGCCTCGGGCACGGCCGCGTCGACGTGGATGCGCTGCTCGAGCATCGACGCCGGCCCCGCGACCGCACGCAGCATCGCCAGCGCGTCGCGCTGCATGTCGCGCGCCGGGTTCAGCCGGTTCACGACGATCTGCAGTTCGCCGCGGCCGGCCCGCAACGCGCCGAGCCGCGCGGCCGTCGTCGCGCACGCGACCGGCTCCGGCGGCACGACGACGAGCGTCAGGTCCGCGCAACGGATCGCCTGCGCGGCCTGCGGCGACGGATAGCGGGCGGTGTCGACCAGCACGACGCCATCGGCCGGCAGCGCGATCTCGTCGAGCGCGCGCGGCAGCCACGCCGGATCGGCCACGAGCCGCGCATCGCACGCGGCGGCCTCCGCCGCATCGACTTGCCCGTACGGCACGAACAGCACGCCGTCTGCGTTGCGCCACGTGTGCGCGTGCCACGGTTCGGCGCCGCCCAGCAGGCTGTGCGCGAGACCGTGTTCGGCCAGCGTATCGAGGCCGAGCGTCGCGCCCATCAGGTTCTGTGCATCGAATTCGACGGCGACGACCGGCCGGCCGCGGCGCGCGAGCAGTACCGCGAGCGCGGCGGCGAGCGTCGTGCGGCCCGCGCCGCCCGTCGTCGAGGTGAGGGCGATCGTTTTCATCGTGGCGCCTTGCTGTCGCGCTCGTTGAGTTCGCCGCCTTCGTTGCCGGCGCCCGGCAGCAGGCGGCCGCGCAGCGCGACCGGCACGAGTGCGCACGGCACCGCGTCGCGGCGGTCGATGCCGCGCGGCGCGTGGAAGCCGCGGCCGACGCCGAGGTGCTGCGCGACGATCCATACCGGCACCGCGATCACGATACCGACGATGAAGCCGATGACGAGTTCGGCGATCATGCGTCCTCCTGCTTGCGCAGCGGCATCGCGCTGCGGACGGCGCCGCGCGCACGCGCGGCGGGAATGACGGGGTCCGGCGTCGACGCGACGCCGGCCTCGACGGCGGCGGGCGTGGCCTGCTGCGGCACGCCCATCGCGTCGAGCGCGACCAGGGTATCGATCGCGTCGATCGCGGCGCTCACCTCGCCCGCGTCGGGCAACGCCGCACCGGGCTCGGCGGGCGCGGTCGATGCGTGCGCGGCGCCCGCCGGCTGCGGCGCCGCGAACAGGTCGCTGTAGTCGGCGATCGGCGCGCGCCGGTTCGCGGCCTTCAGCGTCTCGAGCTCAGTATCGATGCTGCCCTGCCCGAGGCACACGACGCGGTCGGACAGCGTATCGACCGGCACGTCGAAAATCCGCGCGAGCGCATCGTCGGCGTCGACCGGCTCGCACGCGAACAGGAACACGAACAGGTGCGCCGCATCGGCCGTCACGACGTCGCCCGCGCGGCGCGGCCGGCAGTGCCGCAACGCATCGACGTGCGACACGCCCGGCAACAGCGTGAGCTTCGCGAGCGTATGCGGCAGCGCGAGCACGGCGCCACGATCGAGCACCGCGCGAATCCGCTGGCAGAACGCGCCGACCGGCAGATAACCGAGCACCGAATCGCCGAGCGCGGCCGCGAGCGCCGCGCGATAGTCGGCCGCGACGGGCCGCGCGTAGAGCTGGCCGCGCAGCGCATGCACGGCGGCCTGCATCCGCGAGACGGGCAAGTCGCGCGCGACGACCCGGTTCGCGCCGACGCTCAGCACGAGCACCTCGAACTGGTGGCGCAGCACCTCGCCGCGCTCGACGACCGCGATCTTCAGCGCGCCGCCGCACTGCCGGCGCAGCGCGTGCACGTCCGCGCACAGCGCTTCGAGTTGCGCATGCGAGCGGAACACGAGTACCGCGGTCGCGGCCTGCGCGCTCGCGCACGCGGCGACGACGGCCGCGTTGTCGTCGACGATCTCCCAGCCGTCCGGCACGCGGCTCGCGCCGTCGACCACCGCGCGGCTGACCACCACGCGATCCTCGTCACTCGCGAGCTTCATCCGGCGCGCCGGTTCGGTCGCGCCGCCATCGGCGCTCGCCGACAGCCGGCCGCCCGGCGCGAAGCGCAGCGGCCGCACCTCGCCGGCCGCGAGCGTGTCGCCCGCGCGCCAGAAATCGACGATCCACAGCAGCTCGCCATGCGTGCGCTGCAACTGCGCGACGCCCGAGCAGATGCCGTGAAAGCCGCTGCGCGGCGTGCGATCGGCATCGCGCACGAGCGGCGCATCGTCGGCGCGCGCGTCGCCGCCCGCGCGGGTCGCTTCGGGGTCGAGCAGCAGCACGAGCGCGATCCGGCGCGTGCGGCACCAGTCGGCCAGCGCGTGCGCTTCGTCCGCGAGCGCGACCGGATCGTCCCAGCTGAACCAGCGCTGGGCGCCTTCGACGAAATACAGCGAACGGGCATGCAGCCCGTAGCGCTTCATCGCGCGCAAGCCGCCGGTCAGCCGCGCGAACGGGCCCGGTGCCGCGCGACGCGGCGTGCCGCCGGCCGCACCGGCATCCACACCGTCGTCGGCCGGCCCGGCCGCCGGCGGCATCGCCAATACGTTCAGGTTGCGCGGCCAGCCGGCCGGCTGCGCGCCGCCCGCGAAGCCGAGCGAGGCCATCTGCGCGGCGACGCGCGCCGGATCGCGCGCCAGCACGACCGTGACGTCGCGCGTGCGCGCCTGGCGCGCGCTTTCCCACACGAGCGCATCGCAGCCCGGCGTGCCGGCGGCCGCGTAGATCGCATACAGGCCGCCGGCTTCCAGTTGCGTCCAGGTATCGGGCAGGCCGTCGATCGCGAGCCGGCTCAACGCGCCGGCGCGGCCGCCCGCCGGCCCCATGCGCAACGACGCGCGCAGGCGATCGACCAGGCTGGTGGCGCCGGGCGCGAGGCGGGTGGCATCGAATTCCGTAGTCACGGCGTTCCCCTAGTCCCTAGTAATCCGAATAAAGCCGCACCGGCGTCGGCGT
The DNA here is from genome assembly GCF_024730645.1 of Burkholderia sp. EMB26. Classification (NCBI taxonomy): domain Bacteria; kingdom Pseudomonadati; phylum Pseudomonadota; class Betaproteobacteria; order Burkholderiales; family Burkholderiaceae; genus Burkholderia; species Burkholderia sp. EMB26. The sequence goes on along the minus strand of NZ_CP078070.1, from coordinate 1,556,500 downwards.
GACGAGCCAGCTGCGCGGCGCGCGCGCATCGAACGCATAGCGCAGGTACACGAGCGCCGAGCTCGGCGCATAGTCGTGCGACCGGTCGATGTGCAACTGCGCGCCGACGCTCAGGTGCGGGTTCACGCGATACTCGACGATGCCGTTCACGCCGTAAGAAAACGACACGCCGCGCGTCGAGCTGCCCGCATAGACGAACCCGGCCGCCACCTGCGCGGCGCGCTGGTCCGAGAACGTCGGGTAATACAGCGAATCCTTTTCGTAGCTGTTCGAGATCCCGCCGGTAACGGTCAGGTCCCACGACAGCGCATCGCGCCGCCCCGCCCATTCGATCGGCACGCCGAGCGACAGGTAGCGCTGCGGGCTGTAGTAGCCGCCCTGCCCGTACGTGTAGTAACGCAGGTTCTGCGCGTAGTGCCACGCATTGCCGACGAGCCCCGTGCTGAGCTTCATCGTCGCGCGCTCGTACACGGGCACCGTGAAGCCGGTGCGCAGCGTGACTTCCGCGTTGCGTTCGACGTTGCGGCCGGACAGCACGCCCGCGCCGAGCTCCGCGAACAGGTTCGTGCGGCCGACGTCGACCGACGCACGCAGGTTCACGCCGTCGCGGCGCACGCCGCCCCACACCGCGCCGGTCCACGGGTCGCGCATCCCCGCGTACGACAGCACGCTGCTCGTTTCCGGCCTTCGCGACGCATTCACCGAGAAGCTCGCGGGGCCCGCGTCGAAGCGATAGCGCACGCCGCCGACCAGGTAATGCACGGGGAAGCCGAGCGGCGACGTGCCGAGATCGACGCGCCACGCGTCCGACAGATAGCCGGCGCCGAGCGCGACGCCCGTCGTCGACTGGTGCAGCGAACCCGGCGGATTCGCGAGCAGCGCGGCGGCCGGCTGATTCAGCTGGAATGGCGGCGGCAACCCGTTTTGCGCGCGGAGCGCCGCGTAGGTGCCGAACGTCTTCAGCGAATAGGCGTCCGGATTGCTCGTGTCGAGCGTGCCCGGGTCGAGATGCACGGTGTCGATCTGCGCGAACACGTGCCCGTCGTAACGGACCGGCATCTGCATATAGATCGGCACCTGCTGCGCGCGATACGACGAGATGCCTTCGTCGCCCGATTTGTACGCGGGTATCCAGCCGGTCTCGATCTCGGGATTGCGCCGCTGCTGCAGATCCGCGAACGCGGCCTGCGCGGGCGTCAACCCGTCGCGGCCCGGGCTCACGCCCGTCGCGCGCTCCTGCGACTGCGACAGCCGGTACAGCGACGCCGCGTCGTCATAGCGCCCCTGCGCCTCGGCCACGCGTCCGGCCGCGACCGTCACGTCGGCGCGCGCCGGATACGCGGCCTGCAGCCGGTCGGTGACCTGCGCGGCTTCGTCCGGGCGGCGCAGCGCGTTCAGGCGGCGCACGGCCGACAGTTGCGTGTCGACGTCGTCGTCCGGCGTGCGCGCCAGCACGGCCTGCACGCGCGCGCGTGCGGCGGCACGGTTGCCGCTGTCCTCGTCGATTCTGGCGAGCGCGAGCTGCACATCGGCATCGTCCGGCGTGCGCGCCACGACCGGCGCGAGCGCATCGCGCGCGGCATCGTAATGGCCCTGCGCGCGTTCGAGATCGGCGAGTTCGAGCGCGTAACGCTTGTCCGCCCGGCCGGCCGGGCTCGCGCGGTCGAGCAGCGTGCGCGCCTGTGCGTAGTCCTGTCGCGCGATCGCGTCGTCGGTCTGCCGCAGCACGAGCCGCAGCGACTGATCCTCGAGCCGCGCGGTCTGCGCGGGCGTCAGCGACGAGTCGCGGCGCAGCGTGTCGAGCCACGCGGCGAGTGCGTCGTCGCGCCCCGCGCGGCCGAGCAGGTCGCCGTAGCGCAGCCGCACGTCCGCGTCGGCTTCGCGCGGATGCGCGGCGATCCAGTCGCGCAGCGGCGCGAGGCCGCGCTCGGGTTCGCCCGCGTCGATCCACTGCGCGCCGATCGCGGCGAGCATGTCGGGATCGTCCGGTGCGCTCGCCTGCGCGTGCGCGAGCGTGGCGGCAAATGCCGCGCGGTCGCCGCGTGCATGCGCGCTGCGTGCGTCGGCCAGCGCGCTTTCGGCATCGAGCTTGCGCGCCAGTGCGCGCATCCCGTCCGAACGGTGCGCGTCGTCGACCGGCGCCAACACGGCTTGAGCGCCCGCGACATCGTCGAGCGAGTTGCGGTACAGCGCGTTCGCGTAGCGCATCTCGGGCGTATCGCGCTGCGCGAGCCCGTCGTCCATCACCGTGCGGCCGAGCTGCGGCAGCCCCATGTCGCGATAGAGGCGCGCGAGCGCGAAGCGCGTCCACGGCGCGTCGGGCGCCGCGCGCACGGCCGCCTCGTAGCGCTGCGCGGCCGGCCCGCGTGCGCCCTTGTCGGCCAGCGCGCGCGCCTCGTTCGCGAGCAGGTCGCCGCGCAGGCCGTCGAGCGCGCGGCGATCGTCGGCGCCCGTCACGCGCCCTTGGAGCGCGTCGAGCAACGGGCCGATCCGGTCCGCGCGGCCGGTGTTTTCGTACAGCGTGGCCGTGTCGCGCACGGCCGACAGGCTCGGCGAACGCGCGGCCAGCAAGCCGCGCAGCAACGGCTCCGCCTGCGCCCAGTCGCGCTGCGCGAGCAGCGCATCGGCGAGCTGCAACTTCGCGTCCGGGTTGTCCGGCTGCATCGCGAGCGCCGCCCGCGCGGCGCGCTCGGCCTCCTTCGGGCGCCCCGCACTGGCCGCTTCACGGCCTTGGGCGAGCACCCCCCAGAACTGCGCGGTACGCGCGAGGCTTTGCCATTTGCCGCGCTGGTCGGTCGCACGCGTCGCGGCCCGCGCGAACAGCACGCGCGCTTCGTCGTGCCGCCCCTCGCGCAGCCGCAGCAGGCCGAGCCCGCCCAGCGCATTGGCGTCGTCCGCCCGCGCCCGCGCGGCGCGCGCGAGCAGCGGATCGGCGGCGGCCAGATCGCCGCGCGCGAGTGCCTGCAGCCCGCGCTGTTGCGCGATGTAGTCGGGATCGCGTTCGAGCCGGCGCCGCGCGTCGCGCTGCCGATCGAGGCCGGCGGCGCGGTCGCGGAATTCGGTGTCGTCCGGCGCGAGCGCGAGATACGCGTGCAGCGCGTCGAGATACGCGGGATCGCTGCCGGCCGATTGCAGCACGCGCCGCCACAGCGCCATCGCTTCCGTGTGGTCCGCGTCGTTGCGCTGCGCGAGCGACGCGGCGATCCGGTTCGCTTCCGCGCGCGTGTCGTCGCGCTGGTTCAACAGCCGCGCGAGCGCGACCGATGCGCTCGTGTCGCCCGGATCGGCCGCGATCGCGCGGCGCAGCGCGGCGATCGCCGGCTCACGCCCGCCCGGCGCATTGGACACGATCTGGTAATACTCGGCGCCGAGCGCGCCCGCCGGTGCGCCGTTCGGAAACAGCGCGACGATCCGCCGTGCCGCCTCGTCGGCACGGCCGCTGCGCGCGAGCAGCCGGATCTGCGCCATCTCGCCGCGCCCGCTCGTCGCGACCCGGTATTCGTCGGCCACCCGCCGCGTGGCCGGCACATTCGGCGACTGCGCCTGCAGCCGCGCCAGCGACGCCTGCGCGCCTTTCGCATCGCCCAACCGCAGCAGCACGCGCACCTGTTCGGCCAGCAGCTCGGGATCCCCCGGCGCAATCAGCAGGCCCTTGCGCAGCGCATCGCGCGCGAGATCGTCGCGATGCTTGATGCCCCACATCCGCGCGGTGTCGAGTTCGCGCCGCGCATCGGCGGCGGCCGAGGTCGACGGTGTCGCCGAAGTCGCGGAGTTCGCGATCGCCGGGCCCGACGCCGCCGCGCACACCGACGACGCGAGCCATGCGAATCCCGCGACGTGCGGCGCGGCGCACTTCAGCGGGCGGCGCACGAACGGTCTCCCCAGCGGGGGTCGAGCGTGCCGTCCGCACCGAACCGGTAGCGGCCGTCGCGCCATCCGAGGCCGAACAGCGTCAGCACGCTGGTGTAGTAGCCGGGCGCCGACTGGCGCGCGAGCGTATCGACGCGGGCCGCCTGTGCATCCGCGAGCGCGTGCTGGCCGCGCGCGTCGAGAAACGGCACGGCCGCCGCGGAGAAGCCGCCGTTGCCGTCGTTCGGCCCCGCGACGCCCGTCGTCGTATCGACCCGCTCCGGCGGCGCGCCGTGCGCGGCGATGGCATCGGCGAACGGCGCGAACTTCGCGAGCAGCGGCGCGGCAAGCGGATCGGCACGGTCGAGCATGCCGGCCCACAGGTACACGCGGATCGCGTTGTACGCGCTCTGCGCATGCGTGTCCGGATCGGGCCCGAAACCCTTGCCCGCGCGATACAGCGCCCAGTCCGGCGAGAACCCCTTCGGCGCGGTGTCGAGCAGCACGCGCCCGGTACTGGACGCCAGCGCGGCCCAGCGACGGTCGTCGGGCAGCCGCGCGCCGAGCGCCCGAATCACCTGCGGCGGCGAATAGCTCGGGTTCACGCGCCATTGGCCGTCGGCCAGCTTGAACCCGGTCGGCCCCGGCAGCAGCGTGAGGCCGAGGCCCGGCACGGTCGCCGTCTCGGCGTCGAGCACGCGCTTCGCGAGCAGCGCGCCGCGCGCCGTATAGCTGCGCTCGCGCCACAGCCGCCCGGCCTCGACGAGTGCATACGCGATCCACAGGTCGGCGTCCGACGCAGGGTTCGCGTCGAGCACGCGCCACGCGCCGTCGGGCGCGCGGCCCCACAGCCACGCCGGCAGGTGCGCGCTCAGGTCGCCCTGCGCGAGGTTGTTCTCGGTCCATGCGAGGATCGTGTCGAACATGCGCCGGTCGTTCGCGACCAGCGCGAAGAACAGTCCATACGCCTGCCCCTCCGATACCGTGCGCGAATCGGCCGAGCCGACGTCGATCACGCGGCCGTCGGCCGAGATGAAATCGCGCTTGAACGCGTCCCAGCGCGGCCACGCCGCGCTGCATCCGGCGCTGGCCGCGTCGGCCGCGCCAGTCCCGGCGGCGTGCGCGCGCGTGGCCATGCCGGCCGCCGCGCACGTCACCGCCAGCGCCAGCGCGAACGTCGCGCCGACACGCCGCGCCGGCCGCGTTGCCCGTCGCTTCGTCATTGCCCGCGCCATCCGTTACATCCCCCGTCGACGCGCGGCGATGCGCTGCAGCACGCTGAACACGCCGAGCGCGAGCAGCAGCCCCGCGACGACGCCGACCGCGCCGAGCACGACCGGATGCCGCGCCGCCTCCGTCCACACGCGCGCATACCACGGCACGAAGCCGACCACGTAAGGCTCGCCGACCCGCAGGCTGTCGACCTGCCCCGGCCGCACCAGTGCGAGGTCGCCCTGCAGTTGCGACACGAGCCCGGCGTTCTCGAACACGTCGAGCAGATCGCCGAGGCGCGCCTGGTCGGTCGCCGTCAGCGCGACGACGCTGCGGCCGCGGCTGCCCGGCAGCTCGAAACCGGCGAGCGCCGCGAGCGGGCCCGTCTGTTCGATGTGCGCGCCGCCGTCGGCGAGGCCCACGCCGTTGCGCCAGCGCTCCTTCACCGTGAACGCGACGCGCGTCGCGCCGCCGCCGGCGCCACCCTGCTCGCCGATCGCGAGCGGCAGCGCCGCGCGCCAGTGCGCGAGCAGCGGCGACGCCGGCGAGCCGTCGATCACGAGCAGATCCTTGTGCCCGGACAGCGCGGCGACGTCGCCGGGCCGCGCAACTTGCACGCGCAGCGCCGGGAAGCCGGTCCATTCGCCCATGTGGCCGAGCATCGTCAAGTAGGCCTCGAGTTCCTGCGGCGACGGCCGCTCGGGCAGCACGATGGCCGTCTGCGACAGGTCGGCGAAGCGCGTGAACGGGAAGCCGCTGTTCGCGAAGAACGCGAGGTTCGGCAATTGCGCGTAATGAACGAAGTGCGAGAAGTCGATCGTCGAATCCGGATCGATCGCCGCGCGCTGCGGCTCGGTGGCCGTGCTCGAACACAGGCCCGTCTTCTGCGAATCGAGCGAGAAGCGGAACTGCAGCTGGTTGCCGCTGCCGACGCGAAACGCGGGAATGTCGACGTCGCTCGTCACGCGCCCTTCCGGCACCGACAGCAGCGGCAGCTGCATGCGGCCGTGCGCGTCTTCGGCGTGGGCCGGCCCGAGCCGGTACGACTTCACGAGCTGATCGTTGATCTCGACCGCGAGCGTCGAGTTGTCCTGCACGGTCGGCGCCGTGTAGCGGTAGCGCAGCGTGATCGGCACGCCCGCGCCGTTCCACGAATGCAGATCGGCCGGCACGCGCAGGTTCAGCCGGATCGCGTCGGGCGTCGTGCCGCGCACTTCGAGCTGGCGCGGATCGTCGACGAGCTCGCGGAACGCGATCGGCCGGTTCACCGGCAGCCAGCGCGGTGCGTCGTACGGCTTGCGCGGCGCGCCCAGATCGACGTGCGCGACCGACGCCGCCGGCCCCGACAATGCCGCGCGGCCCAGCACGAGCGTCGCGACCGCGTCGTCGATCTCGGCCGCCGTGCGGCCCGTGACGACCAGCAGCTTGCGCCCCGGCGCGGCCGGGTTGTCGGCGACCGCGAGCAGCGGGCCGTTGACGGGTGGGAGCGCGAGACCGGCCGGCAGCGTCGCGGCCGTGCCGACCACGACGGCCTGGTCGTCGGCCGGCAACGCGGCCGACACCGGGAAACGCGCATGCCGGTAGTCGGCCAGCGCGCCGAACCACGACGCGAGCACGCCCGCACTGCGCAGCGTCGCCGAATCGGCCGTCGCCGGCAGCACGAACGGCAGCCGCACGCGGCCGTTGTCGCGCCGGTCGAAGAACGGTGCGGGCAGCAGCGCGAGATCGTTCGGCAGGCGCACCGGCGATTCGTCGAGGATCAGCTCGCTCGTCGGGCTCACGTCGGCCCACAGCGCCGAGTTCGACGGATCCTCGCAATGGTCGAGCGTGTAGTGCGCGATCAGGCGCAGGCCGATCTGGTTGAAATCGGAGAAGTAGCGCGGATCGATCGGGATCTCTTGCGTCACCGTGCGGCCCGCGCGCGCGGCGTCGAACGGGACGGTCGCGACCACCTCGCCGTTCACCGACACCTTCAGGTGCGACAGCGGAAAGACCAGCGACGGCGAATACGCGTAGGTCAGGCGCAACCGCGCGCCGGTGATCACGCGGTCGAGCCGCACGCCGGCGTTGATCGTGCGCGCGTCGTCGGCGCCGCGCAGGCGCAGCGGATCGAACGCGCCGAGCGACGCGAACGGCACATGCACGGTCGTCGCCGGCAGGCCGGCGGCCGGCGCGCTGGCCGCCGCCGGCGCGGCCACGGGCCCCGCGGCGGGCGCGACATCGGCCGCCGCCGCGTGACCGGCAGCGGCCGTCGAAGCGGCGGCCGGCACCGCCGGCATCGGCGCGGCCGACAGCGCGGCCGCATGGAAAGCGCCGGTCATCGCGGTCGCGAGGACGAACAGCGACACGGCCGGCTTCATGCACCGCTCCGCTTCGTCACGATGGTCCCGTCCTTCTGCGCGTCGAAAGCGACGCGCGCAAAGCAGCTATGCCCGTAAGTGCACATCCCCTCTGCTTCCCCTCATTCATGGCCTGATTGCATTTATCGGAACGACGCGGCGGATTCTTCAATGATCGGTTCGCCGCGCGGCGGCGCGCCTGGCACCGGCGGCCGCCCATTCGTCACACTATCTCAAAAATAGAACAGAACTTACCGTGATTCGCGACTGAGAAGCGAAAAAAATCTCAATGCGGTCGGAAATGCTGCGCAGGAAGAGTGAATGGCAAGAATTGCGCCGTTGCTGCCGGATGGCCGGAACGGCGTCGTTCCGACGCACGGCGGCCGGCCGGGGCACCGGTGGCGGCCCGTTGCAGGCCGCCCGGAACGCGCTGCCGCGAGCGGCGCGTATGCTACCGCAAGCGCGCGTCGCGCGACGTATTTTCTTCGTGAAAAACTGACCTGGATCAATTCGTCGACGCCGCCATCCGCCACCGGGGCGGGTAGCAGCGCGACGCAGGTCGAAATCGCGAAATCCGAGGCCGGCCCCTGCGAGCACGCTGACGCAGGGCCGGTTGCCGTCGATCGCGCGCGCTCCGGCTTCGCCCGCCCCCGGCCTCCGCGATGACGCGCATGCGCGACGCACGCGGCCCGCGCGCGGCCGGTCGGCGCATCGGTCGAACGACAGGGGCGCTACGGCCGGCTATCCGCACCGGCGGTGTGAAACGGTCGGCCAACGGCGCCCATACGAAGAACGTACCGACCGCGCACCCGAACCAGACGCTGCAGGAAACCCATCGAACACGATCGCGGCGCACCGGCACCGCCCCTCGCTAACCGATCGGCGACACCGCGATCGCGATCCCGACGACGAGCCACTGCACGATCGCCACCAGCACGGCGGCCCGGCACAGCCCGACCGCGCCGCGCACGCGCGCGTCGAGCGTGCGCCCGGCCTTCGCCGCGTCGATCCAGCCCAGATCGGCGAGCGCGCGATCGAGCGCCGCGAGCCCGTCGTCGACCGCCCCGTCGTCGCCCACCGTCCGCGCCAGCGCGGCAAACAACCGCCGGTCGATCTCGATACGAACCGCGTACCACAGCGCCGCGATCCCCGCCCCCGCGCTGACGGCGGCCAGCAGCACGCGGGCGAGCGTCGCCGGCGCCCAGCCCGCCGCGATCCAGCCACCCGCGCCGGCCGCGGCGAGCGCGGCCACGAGCGCCCATGCGCCCGCGTCGAGCGCGCCGCGCGCGGCGGCAATCCTGAACGGTGCCGACGGATCGCGCATCACACGCGCCCCGCATCGCGACGGCGATCGATCCACTGCTGCAGCACGGCCACGCCGTCATCCGACCACACCGCGTGCGGCCGGACCGCGCGCACCGCGGCCAGCGCGTCGCGCGCATCGGCCAGCCCGCGCCGCGCGGCGAGCCACGCGGCCGCGCACAGCACGCTGCGGCCATAGCCGAGCGCGCAGCAGACCAGTACGTCGCGCCCCTCGCCGTGCAGGCGTTCGAGCGCCGCGACGGCCTGCGCGAGCTGCGCCGCGGTCGGGGCGACGAGATCGAGCTGCGGCACCGACGCATACGCGAGCGCTGCATCGGCCGCCGCCCAGCGCGGCATCTCGGCGGTCAGGTCGACCAGCGCGGTGAAGCCGTCGCGCCGGATGTCGCGCGTCGTCGGCGTCCGGCCGATCGACACACGCTCGTCGATCCGCACCGGCGCCGGCTGCCGGAACGTCCACAGCCGCGAATTGACGAACGCGCCGGCGATCGTCGGCGCGAGCAGCCAGCCGATGAAGACCGGTAACCGTCCGTGCACATCCTTCTGGAACGCGCCGGGCGCGCCACGTCGATAAGCCCATGCGACGCAGGCGAGCGCCAGCGCGACCCACCCTGCCGCCAGCGCCCAGCCCGGCGCGCGCGGCACGCACGCCAGCGCCGCGAGTGCGACCAGTGCGGCGCCGCACGCGTAGCGGCGCGCGAGCGCGCGGCCGGCTGCGGATGGCGACGCCTCGGCGCCCGGCAATCGGCCCGCGGCATCGCGCAACGGAAACAGGAACAGTGCGAGACAGCCGACGGCCGCCCCGGTCGGCACGTCGATCGCGTGATGCTGGTAGGTCGTCAGCACCGACACGCCGATTGCCGCGAACCACAAATGCAGCACGACGCGGGCGAACGTGCCGCGCAGATGCTTCGCATAGACGGCCCACAGCACGACCAGCAACCCGATATGCAGCGACGGCGCCTGGTTGAACGGCTTGTCGAAACCCATCAGCAGCGTGAACAGCGCACCGGCCACGCCGCCCGCGTCGGGTCGCTCGAAGCCGAAGCGCAGCGGCCACGCGATGAAACACGCGACCGACACCAGCTGCACGGTCAGCAGCCGCTTCACGTGATCGAGCAGATCGTCGCGGCGCGTCCAGAAGAAGAACGACAGCGCATACAGCAGGTCGATCGACCAGTACGGCACGATCGTCCACGGCACGAACGGGATCGCCTGCTCCCAGCCGAACGCGAAGGTCGGCACCGCGGCGCGGCGCGCCGCGAGCCAGTTCGCGAAGCCGTAGGTCGAGAAGAACACCGCGCCCATCGCCGCGAGCCAGCCGAAGCGCAGCGCGAACGACGCGTCGCGCGCGCCGGCCGCCGGCTCGGTCAGCCCGTCGCCCGCACCCGCGCCGCCGCCGAGCGCGCTCATGACGCGTCGACCCGCTGCGCGAGGCTCACCGTGAAGATGCCCATCTCGTCGATCCGCTGGTCGAGCTTGCGGAAGCCCGCCCGCGCGACGAGCTCGTCCATTTCGGCTTGCGAACGGCGTCGCATCACCCAGGTCGACTCGCCGCGGTGGTTGTTCAGCGCGCGGGCGATGAATTCGAGCTGCGGATGCCACGGCTGCCCCGTATAGACGAGATAGCCGCCCGGCGGCACGGCCTGCGCGAGCCCGCGCAGCGAACGCTCGATCAGCGCGTTCTCGCCGAACAGCTCGTACAGGCCCGACACGATCGCGAGCGTCGGCCGCGGCTCGAGCGTCGCGAGCGACGCCTCGTCGAACGCGTCGCCGCGTTCGAAGCGCGCGATCGGCTCGAGGCCGCGCTGCGCGATCAGCACGCGCCCGGCCTCGACGTTCGGCGGGCTGTAGTCGCGCAGCGTGATGTCGTCGGGCGCCGCGCCGTCGCGCTCGGCGGCCATTGCGATCGCGTCGAGCACGTAGCGCCCGTGGCCGGCCGCGATGTCGACGATCCGCACCGGCGAGCCGTGCCCGCGCAGGCGGCCGATCGCCGCGCCGATCAGTTCCTGCAGATGCACCTTGCGCTGGCGGATGCCGACCCAGCCGGGCGAATCGAGATACGTGCGGTCGATCAGCGCGCCGACGCCGAGCCGCCCCTGCGCGCGGTTGCGGTACACGTAGTCGAGCGTCGAGCCCGAATCGAAGCCGAGCCGCAGCCCGAGCGCGATGCCGTCCGACAGCGCGCCGCCGGCCTTCAGGCCGGCGCGCGTGAGCGCCCAGTACGCCCGCGCGAACACGTTGGCCGGCGGCCGGCCGAGCGCCGCATATTCGTCGTGGAACGCGCCGCGCCGGTCGGCATCGACGAGCGACACGCGCGGGCTCGGCGCATCGAATTCGCGCAGCACGAACGCGCGCAGCGGCGCGAGCGCCTGCGCACGGTCGCGCTCGCCGAGCGTGTCGTGGTAGAAGCCCGGCAGCACGATGCGCTCCTTGCGCCCCGAGCCGAGCCGTTCGAAGAAGCGGTCCTGCGGGCCGCGATGCACGACCCAGTCGGCGCCCGAAATCAGCAGTTGCGTGGGCACGGTGATCGCGGCCGCGTCGGCGACGATCCGCTGCGCGGTATCGTGCAGGTCGAGCAGCATGTTGACCGCGATCGGCCGCGTGATCAGCGGATCGGACGCGTAGCTCGCGATTCGCTCGGGATCGTGCGTGAGGAATTTCGGTTTCACGTAGCTGTTCACGTAGAACAGCCCGCGCAGCTTGTGCATCAGTCGCAGCCCGGGCCGCGCGAACGGCACGTAGAGCTTGATGTGGAACGCCGGCGACGCGACGACCAGCGCGCGGATCGGCGGCGCGTAGTCGTGCGCCCAGGTCGCCGCGAGCACCGCGCCGACGCTCTGGCCGACCACGGCCATCTCCTCGATCGCGATGCCGTGCGTGTCGCGGATATGCTCGACGAAGGTCTGCAGGTCGCGCACCGACGCGGCCGCGCTCGGGCTGTAGCCGCGCGCGCCCGGCGAGCGGCCGTGGCCGCGTGCGTCCCATGCAAAAAAGGCGAACTCCGGCAGGTCGAGCTCGTCGACGAGGTGCGCGACGCGCGCCGAATGTTCGTGGCCGCGGTGCAGCAGCACGATGGCGCCGCGGCAGCGCGCGCCTGTGGCAGGCCAGTGACGATAGAACAGCGTTTCGCCGTCGTGCGTGATGAAGTCGGCCTCACGGGCCGTGCGTGCGCTCATGCGATCTCTCTCGTTTCGTTATTCGAATGTGTGCGGCGCCGCCCTCCGGCGCCGGTCCGGCTTTCGCGTCGGCTGCCGTCAGCCGCCCGCTTCGGCGATGCCGGCCTGGACGCGCCGCACCACCGTCACGATCGACAGCACGATCAGCAGCCGCCACAGCCACGCGGCGACGCTGCCGACCGGCAAACCGAAGCCGATCCACAGCGCGAACGCGCCCAGTGCCAGCGCCCGGTCGCTCTTGCCGAACGGGCCGTCGTAGCGGCGCGTCGCGCCGACGAGCGGGCCGATCAGCCCCGCGCATTCGACGATCACCGCCGTCAGCGCGAACAGCCAGACGTCCGCCGGAGCGAACGCGGGAATGGCGAGGAACGGCAGCACCAGCGCGACATCGGAGACGATGTCGCCCAGCTCGTTCAGGTACGCGCCGAGCGTGCTCTTCTGCCCGTGCTCGCGCGCGAGCATCCCGTCGATCGCATTGAGCGCCATCCGCGCGAACAGCCACAGCGGAATCAGCAGGAACAGCGCGCGGGCGAACACGCCGAGCCCGGCGAGCGCGCCGACGACGATCGAGCCGCCGGCCGCGAACAGCGTGACCTGGTTGGCCGTGACGCCGCGTTCGGCGAGCGAATTCGCGAACGGGCGCAGACGATTCTGGAATTTGGGTTTGAGTGCGTAGAGGCTCATCGTTTCGTATTCGTTTTATTCGTGCGGCACGGTCGGATGCATTTCCCGCCGCGATGCCCCGGGCGGCGAAACGGCCTTGGCCGGCCTGGCTGGAACGGCCCTCATCGTCGCCGAGCCGCCCCGATGCGTCAAGCATGCGGCCGGCCGGCCGCGCGGCGCCAATCTGGCGTTTTTTGGCGAAACTCGCGATAATCCGCTGGCCCGAGCGCAGCGAGATCGATTCGAACTGCAGACGGGCACTCGTGCAACAGCCGATTATCACGCCGCAGACCGGCGCATTCGCCGCGACGCAACAGCGTGCGACGGCGAATCGTCCGATTATCGCGGACCTGCGACAGGCAGCCACGAATTTGAAAAAATTTAAACAAGAGCCGTCCGGCGCGCATCCTGCCGCGCCGGCATTCCGGGGTTCCGCCCGCCGCGCATGCGCAGCGGGCCGGGCATGCACGCAGGAGGCAGCGCGCCGATGAACATCCTCAACGTCTGGCAGCGCGATTTCCTGCTGTCCATCGTGCGGCTCGTCGCCGGCGCGTATCCGGTCTGGCATCAGGCGCCGCCGTCCCCGACGCAGAAGATCTACTTCTCGAACCATACGAGCCACATCGACACGCTCGCGATCCTCGCCGCGCTGCCGCGCGACGTGCGTGCGGTCGTGCGGCCGGTCGCCGCGCGCGATTACTGGGACAGCAGCGACCTGAAGCGCCACATCGCGCAGAAGCTGCTGAACGTCGTGCTGATCGACCGTCATCGCGAATCCGGGGGCGACCCGCTCGATCCGGTGCGCGACGCGCTGCGGCAGGGTCACTCGATCATCATCTTCCCGGAAGGCACGCGCGGCGCCGACGTATTGCCGCAGCCGTTCAAGAGCGGGCTGTTCCATCTCGCGACCGAGTTCCCGGACGTGGCGCTCGCGCCCGTCTATCTCGAGAACCTGCAGCGCATCATGCCGAAGGGCGCGATCTGGCCCGTGCCGCTGATCTGCAAGGTGCATTTCGGCGCGAACGAAGCGCTCGGCGCTCAGGAAGACAAGCCGACGTTCCTCGCCCGCATGCGCGACGCGGTCATCGCGCTCGCGCCGCCGCAGCGGCCCGCCGGCTGAACGCGGCGCCCCCTTCTTCCTTTTCCGGACATCAACCATGCGAACCCTCTTCTGGGAACTGGTCGCGGGCGTCACGGGCGTGCTCGTCGTCGCGACCGTGATCGGCGCGATCCTCGGCGCGCGCAGCGGCGGCACGAGCGCGACCATCGTCAACCTGAACCAGCGCATCCGCGCGTGGTGGGCGATGATCGCGATCATGGCCGTCGCGATCGGCCTCGGCAACAACGTCACGTATCTGGTGTTCGCGCTGCTGTCGTACCTGACGCTGCGCGAATTCATCACGCTCACGCCGACCACCGCGAGCGACCACACGACGCTCTTCATCGCGTTCTTCGTCGCGATCCCCGTGCAGTACCTGCTGCTCGGCATCAACTGGTACGGGATGTACTCGATCTTCGTGCCGGTGCACCTGTTCTTCGCGATGTCGCTCGTGTCGGCGCTCACGCAGGACACGCGCGAATTCCTGAGCCGCAACGCGAAGATCAACTGGGCGCTGATGGTGTGCGTGTACGGGCTGAGCCACGCGCCGGCCGTGCTGATTCTCGACATCCCGCGCTACGCCGGGCAGAACGCGCTGCTGCTGTTCTTCTTCCTGTTCGTCGTGCAGATCAGCGACGTGCTGCAATACGTGGTCGGCAAGCTGTTCGGACGCCGCAAGATCGCGCCGCAGCTGTCGCCGTCGAAGACGATCGAGGGCTTCGTCGGCGGCGGCCTGCTGGCCACGCTGTGCGGCGCCTCGCTGTATCGCGTGACGCCGTTCAGCTTCGGCGCGGCGTTCGGGATCTCGCTCGCGATCGTGATCGCGGGCTTCGTCGGCGGGCTCGTGCTGTCGGCCGTCAAGCGCTCGCTCGGCACGAAGGACTGGGGCTCGATGATCGCCGGCCACGGCGGGATGCTCGATCGCGTCGATTCGATCTGCTTCGCCGCGCCGGTGTTCTTCCACCTCGTGCGCTATCTGTACGTGTGAGGCGCGGGCGGCGCCATGCCGCCCGTGCCTGCGCGAAGCATCAGTACCCTTCGCGCAATGCCTTCGGCACGACGTAGCGGCCCCGTGCCGCGTCGAACTTCACCGTATGGCGCGCGTGGATGGCCTTGCCGCCGCGCGTGCCCGTTTCCGTGACCGTCAGCGGATAGACGTCGCCGGCGCCGGCCAGGTCCGGCGCGATCTCGAAGCGCCGTTCCTCGCAACGCGCCCGCGCATTCGCACATTCGCTCGATTCGGCATTGTCGAGCGCCTCGTCGATGCGCGCCGCCGCCAGCACCAGCGCATTGCCGTACGGCAGCCAGATCGACCGGAAGGTTTGCGTATAGCCTTGCCGCATGTCCCCTTCGGCGATGACGAACCCGAACAGGTGCGGCCCGAGCCGCTCGATGCGCACCGTGCCGGGCTCGCCGCGCTGGCCCGACGCGATCTGCATCTTCTTCACGATCGGCTCGAGCGTCTTGCCGTCGGCCGTCGGCTTCAGCACGTACAAATCGATCGCGCCGGTCGAAGCGTCCGAATCCATGCCCGGCATTCCGTTCTGTACCGCAGCCTCGGTCTCGCCGCACATCGCGAGCAGCGTGCGCGGGCCGTCCGCGGTCGCGACGCGCAGCGAACCGCACGGCGCATAGATGAAATCGTCGCCGTCTGCCTGCCAACCCTTGCGGTCGGCACGCCAGTTGCCGTACGTGTCGTGGACGAAGGTCTTCAACGAACGGTCAAGCTGGACCGGCTCGGCCGCATGAACGGGCGACGGCGCGGAGAGCGCCGTGAGTACCGCGAGTGCGCCAAGTGCGGCGAGCGAAGCCGCGAGCGGCTCGAGACGTGTGTTCCGGTGCGGGACGGTCATGACGAGGTTCGTTCTGGTCGGAAAGAAACGTTGCGGAAAGTTGCAAGTGTGCACGATCACGGTTGCCGTGGCGCGATGCCGGTGCCGCGCACCGGCCACGCCGCACGGCCTCGCCAATCGCGTCGGCCGGCGTTACGATCTCGTTCTTCACTCCAGGCTCCGTACGATGCGCGCGGGAATCGGCCGGCGAGGCCGTCGCGTCCACGCACGGCGCGGCGCCGCACGCGCCGTACGGCCGCCCCCCCCGACATGGACACCCGCATGAACCTGACCTTGCAGGACGTCGCCTGGCACCGCTCGGTCGGGCGGCTCATCGAGACGCTCGACCAGCCGGGTTTCTGGCTGTCGCTGATCCGGCTGATCGAGGAATACGTCGCGGTCGACAGCTGGGTCGCGCTGATGTTCGGCGACGGCCGCCCGCAGGTGTTCGCCGAATGCGCATACGAAGGCGGCGGCCCCGATCCGCTGTTCCGCGACTACGTGCAGGGGCTGTACCTGCTGGACCCGTTCTACATCGCGAACCGCGACGCGCCGACGAGCGGCCTGTTCCGGCTGTCCGACGTCGCGCCCGAGTGCTTTCGCGACACCGAGTACTACACGCGCTATTTCACGCACAACGTCGTCGAGGACGAGGTGCAGTTCAACGTCGTGCTCGATGACACGCGCACGCTGTGCCTGTCGCTCGGCAGCAAGCGGCGCTTCAGCCCCGAACACGTGGCACTGCTCGACCTGGTACGGCCGTGGGTCGCCGCGCTGATGCGCCAGCGCCTCGCATACGAGCCCATGCTGGCCGAACCGGCTCCGTCGCGCCGGCCCGGCGCCGATGCCGGGAACGGCTTCGAGCACGCGATGGCACGGCTCGGCACGCCGCTCACCGCGCGCGAGCTCGACGTGATCCGGCTGATCCTGAGCGGACGCTCGAACAAGGAAGTCGCGAGCAAGCTGGACATCTCGGCCGAAACGGTCAAGGTGCACCGGCGCAACATCTACGTGAAGCTCGCGATCAATTCGCAGTCTGAACTGTTTGCGCTGTTCCTGAAGGCGCAGACCGATACGTGACGATCGGGTGGCGTGACGCGTTCGCGGCCCGCATTGCGCCCCTCCCGTACCGCCGATACGCGCTATCGGCTGCGCCTTCTGTGCAAACGAACGGCACGCCCCTATCCTTGCGCGACCCGATCCGGTCTGCCCGTTCGACACGAAACGGGCGGCAGACGCTGGCCTGGGTTCTGATGGCACCTCCTCGTCAGTCAGGACCTGTTCGCCGACCCTTTCCGAAGGGTCGGCGTTTTTTTTCATGGCTGCCCGCACGTCGTTCACGAGATCAATACCCCCAACGGGTTAGCACGTCGGCGGGATGGGCAACGACAGGGTTCGGCGCATACTAGGACCTCGTTCCAACGCTCCGCCGCCTGTCGCGACGGGCCACTGCCCCCGAAACCACCCATGAAGCTGAAGCTCGACATCGTGCAGCTCGCCGGCCGCGACGGCGACACGCCCACCAACCTGCGGCGCACGCTCGAAGCGATCGCGACCTGCGCCCCCGGCACCGACCTCGTGATGTTCCCGGAAGCGCAGCTCACCGGCTTCCTCGATCCGTCGAATCTCGCCGAACTCGCCGAGCCGCTCGACGGCCCGAGCGTCGGTGCGGTGATCGCGGCCGCCCGCGCGCGCGACGTCGCGGTCGTGGTCGGGCTGATCGAGAACGATGGCGGCCGCTTCTACAACACGACCGTGTTCGTCACGCCGAACGGCATCGCGCTGCGCTACCGCAAGACGCACCTGTGGGTCGGCGAGCACGGCGTCGTGCTGCCCGGCGACCGCTACGCGACGGTCGAATGGCGCGGCGTGCGGATCGGCCTGCTGATCTGCTACGACAGCGAATTCCCGGAAACCGGCCGCGCGCTCGCCGCGCTCGGCGCGCAACTGATCCTCGTGACCGACGGCAACATGGAGCCGTACCGCAACGTCCACCGCACGTCGGTGACGGCGCGCGCGATGGAGAACCAGGTGTTCGCGGCGGTCGCCAACCGCGTCGGCGGCGGCAGCCACGACGTCGTGTTCGCCGGCGGCAGCCTCGCGGTCGACCCGTTCGGCAACCTGATCTTCGAAGCCGGCAACACCGAATCGCGGCACGCGATCGAACTCGATTTCGATCAGCTCGCCGCGTCGCGGGCGGTGTACGACTATCGTCGGGATCAGCGCCTGCAGATCGCCGGCGAGCGCATCGCGCACGCGGACGGCCGTCGCGAACTGCTGATTCCGTAAGCGCCCTGCCGCGTCCGGGCCGCGACGCCGTCGTCACGCCGTCGTCACGCCGGATCGGGCACCTCGATCGCGAGCAGCGCCGAACTGACCGACTTGCCGTGCGCGTCGAGCGCGAGCGAGCGCGTCACGCCGCCGCCGAGCGCATCGCGCAGCACGAAGTTGAACGCGCCGAGCGCCGGCAGTTCGTAGCGCACGACGTCGCCGTGCACGATGCCCGCGAGCCATGCCTTCACCGTTTCCGCATCCAGATGCATGCGCAGATGGTCGTAATGACGCGGATCGCGGCAGATGACCGACACGTTCAGCGTATTGCCCTTGTCGCCGGTGCGCGCATGCGCGAGTTCACGCAGTTGCATCAGGCCTCCACGAATGAAAACGACGGCGTCACGGCCGCACGCGGCAGCAGCACCGACTGCACGGCGATCACCTCGCGCGTCGACTTGAACGCGCCGCCGCCGCCGGCCGGTCCGTTCGTATAGAGCGTCTCGACTTCGTTGCCGATCCGCGCGGCTTCGGCGGCGTTCGCCGCGCGGCCGGCCACCCGCACGCGCACCTCGGCCGGCTCGCCGCGCACGGCCGGCGTCGCGTCGCCATACAGCGCATCGACGCCGATCAGGTCGAAGCGCAGCTCGCGCGCCGCGACGCCGGTCAGCGCGAGCCGCTCTCGAACGATGTCGAGCGCCAGACGCGCCCGGGCGAGCGCGCCGGGGCCGCCGTACGAGATCTGGCCTTCGCCGATCCAGCCGTCGACATACGCGACCGACACCTTCAGCGTATCGGGCCGCGCGGTGCCGCGCCCACCCGTCACGCGCACGCGATCGGCCGCTTCCTCGGCGACCGCCACGCGCGTGAAATCGGCCACGACGTCGGGTTGCAGATACCGTGCCGGGTCGTGAATCTCGTAGAGCAGCTGTTCCTTGCAGGTCGCCGCGCTCACGCGGCCGCCCGCATGCGGCACCTTCGTGATCACGACCGCGCCGTCGGCCGCGACCTCGCCGATCGGGAACCCGAGCCGCGCCAGATTCGGCACGTCCTTGTAGCCGGGATCGGCGAAATAGCCGCCCGTCACCTGCCCCGCGCATTCGAGCAGATGGCCGACGACGGTCGCCTGCCCGAGCCGGTCCCAGTCGTCCATCCGCCAGCCGAACGCATGGATCAGCGGCGCGGCGAACAGCGACGGATCGGCGACGCGCCCGGTCAGCACGACGTCCGCGCCGGCCGCGAGTGCATCGACGATCGGCGCGGCGCCGAGATATGCGTTCGCGGACACGATGCGGTCGCGATACGCGGCGACTGCGTCGCCCGATTCCTCGAAGCGGAACGCCCCGCGCAGCACGACGTCGAGCACGTCGTCGCCTTCGACCGCCGCGACTTTCAGCCCCGCGATGCCGAGCGACTGCGCGATCCGCGCGGTACGCCGTGCGGCCGCGCGCGGGTTCGCCGCGCCCATGTTCGACACGATGCGCACGCGCCGGGCCGCCGCGACCGGCAGCACCGCGTGCATCCGCGCATCGAGCAGCGGATCGTAGCCGAGCGCCGGGTCGTTGCGCCGCGCCTGCTGCGCGATCGCGATCGTGCGCTCGGCCAGGCATTCGAAGACCAGGTAGTCGAGCTGCCCGTGTTCGGCCAGTTCGACTGCGGGCTCGATCCGGTCGCCCGAGTAGCCGGCGCCCGCGCCGATGCGCACGCGCCGTTCAGGTTGCTTTGCTGTCATGTCCGTACCGTCGTCCGGCGAAACGCCCGCCGGGAAGAATCAAAAGACGCCGAGCACGACGCACGCGATCGTCATCACGATCGACGCGCCGAACAACAGCGGAAACGTGAATTTCTGATGCTCGGCCAGCTCGATCCCGCACAGGCCGACGACGAGGAACGTCGCAGGCGTGAGCGGGCTGACCGGAAAGCCCGTCGTCATCTGGCCGAGCAACGCCGCCTGTCCGACCTGCACGGCCGGCACGCCGAGCTGGCCGGCCACTTCCGCGATCACGGGCAGCACGCCGAAGTAGAACGAATCGGGATCGAACAGCATGCTGAGCGGCATCGACGCGAGGCCGAGCGCCACCGGAATGTGGCCGGCCATCGACGGCGGCACGAAGCCGACCGCCGCCTGCGCCATCGCCTTCAGCATCCCGCTGCCCTGCATGATGCCGGTGAACACGCCGGCCGCGAGCAGGATGCCGGCCATCATCAGCGCGGCACGCGCATGCGCGTCAATGCGCTTTCGCTGCATGTCGACGTCGGGGTAATTCACCATCAGCGCGATGCACAGCCCGACCATGAACATGATCGCGGGCGGAATCTTCTCGCCCATCACGACCATCGTGCCGAGCACGACGAGCGTCAGCACGAGGTTGAACCAGAACAGGTGCGGCCGGCGCAACGCCTGCTCGTCGGCCGTCAGTTCGCGCTTGGGCAGCGGAATCGACGCGTCGTCGCGCGACAGGCCGAGCCGCTTCTCCTCGCGCCGCCCGAGCCAGTACGCGACGCCGAACACGAACACGAGCCCGATCGCCTGCACCGGAATCAGCGGATTGAACAGCGCCGACACCGGCAGGTGCAGCGACGCGGACGCCCGGATCATCGGCCCGGTCCACGGCAGGAAGTTGATGCCGGCGGCCATCGACACGGCGGCGGCCAGCACGCGCCGGTCCATCTTCAGCCGGTCGTACAGCGGCAGCACGGCCGGAATCGTCACGAGAAAGCAGACGGCGCCCGAGCCGTCGAGGTGAATCAGCAGCGCGAGCAGCGTCGTGCCCATCACGATGCGCGTCGGCCGCGTGCCGACCGCGCGCAGGATCCGGTCGATGATCGGGTCGAGCGTGCCGGCGTCGGTGATCGTCCCGAAATAGAGGATCGCGAACACGAACATCCCGACCACGGGCGCGAGCCCCTTCAGCCCGTCGATGACGAACTTGCTGGTGTGCAGCCCGAAGCCGCCGAGCAGCGATGCGGCGATCGGCACGACGATCAGCGCGACGAGCGGCGACATCCGCTTCGACAGAATCGCGGCCAGCAGCACGACGATCGTGCCAAGCCCGAGTAACGGCAGCATCCGTGTCTCCTACCTTGTCTTTTGTTGGAGACGAGCGTAAGGTCGGCGCAGCGATAGCACAATTGAAATGATTTGATCGCAGCAATCACGAATCGTTATGGATCTGAATCTCCGCGACATTCGCGCGTTCGTCACCGTCGCGCACGCCGGCAACTTCACGCGCGCCGCCGCGCGGCTGCATCTGTCGCAGCCGGCGCTGACCGTGCAGATCCGCCGGCTCGAGGACATCGTCGGCGCGCGCCTGTTCGACCGCAACAGTCGCAGCGTCGCGCTCACGCAGACCGGGCGCGAGTTGCTGCCGCTGTTGCAGCGCTCGCTCGACGACATGGAACGCGTGCTGCGCGATGCGCGCGCGCTTGGCGAAGGCACGAGCGGCACGGTGCGGCTCGCGTGCCTGCCGACCTTCGCGTCCAGCGTGCTGCCGGAGCTGATCCAGTCGTTCCGGCGCGACGTGCCGCGCGCGGGCTTCGAGATCCGCGACGGCGTCGCGAGCCTCGTCACCGCGCTGGTGCGCAACGAGGAAGCCGATCTCGGGCTGACCGGCGGCGATACGTTCGATGCGTCGCTGGAGGTGCTGTATGCGGGCGCCGACCGGCTCGTCGCCGTGTGCCCGAAAAATCATCCGCTCTCGCGCAAGCGCCGCGTCGCCACCGCCGACGTCGCCGGCGTGCCGCTCGTGCTCACCGCGCAGGGCACGAGCGTGCGCAGCGTCGTCGATGCCGCGCTGCAAGCGGCCGGCTGCACGCCCGACATCGCGTGCGAGCCGACCTACATGATGACGGCCGTCGCGATGGTGCGCGGCGGCCTCGGCGTGACGATCCTGCCCGCGACCGCCCGCGAGGTGCGCGCCGAACCCGACCTGGTCGCGAAGCCGATCGACGATCCGGCGTTCGTGCGGCCGATCGCGCTCGTCGCGAAGCGCGGGCGCACACTGCCGCGTGTCGCGCGGGCGTTCGCCGACCTCATGCTGGCGGAATTGAAAAAGCGCGCGTAAGCCGCGCGCCCCGAGGCAGGAAAGGTCGTCGTTCGGCGCTTACTGCGCGTCCGGATCGACGTGCAGCGATTCGCCGATCGCATAGAAATTGCCGCCCGCGATGTAGTGCAGGCTGCGCAGCGCGGGATCGGCCGATTCGAAATACCAGTGGCCGTCGCGAAACACGCGCGTGTCGGACCACGCAGCCACCACCTCGCCGATGAACAGGTCGTAGGTCTGCTGGTTGTGCGGCTCCGGAATCAGCCTGCATGCGAGCCAGCCCGAGCAGCCGGCGACGAACGGCAGGTCGTGGCCGTCGACGTCGAACAGCGTGACGCCCGCTTCGCGCAGCTTGTCGGGGCGCTCCGCGAGGCTGTGGCTGCCGACCGCATGCGTGAGTTGCAGTTGCGCGGCTGTCGGCACCTGGATCACGAACGTGCCGCTGCGTTCGACGAGCTCGCGCGTCTTCGCGGATTTGTCGAGCACGACCGTCAGCTTCGGCGGCAGGAAGTCCAGCGCGCACGCCCAGGCGGCGGCCATCACGTTGTCGACGCCGTCGTGGCGGGCCGACACGAGCACGGTCGGGCCGTGATTGAGGAGACGGTAGGCCTTGTTCAGCGCCACCGGCGCGATGTGACTGTCCATACGGGTTCCTTGGAGAACGATGCGCACGGACCCATACCGTGCGGCGCGGTGCCGGCCGTCGCATCTGCGCGCGGCCGGGCCGCAGGCCGCATTCTCGCACCCAACGTCAATCGGCGCTGGCGCCGCCGCCGGTCACTTCGCGAACAACTGCCCGATGTCGCGAAACGCCTTGAATTCAAGTGCATTGCCGCACGGATCGAACAGGAACATCGTCGCCTGTTCGCCGACCTGTCCCTGGAACCGCACGTACGGCTCGATCACGAACGTCACGCCGAACCCGCGCAGCCGCTCGGCCAGCGCTTCCCAGCTCGGCCAGTCGAGCACGATCCCGAAATGCGGCACCGGCACGTCGTGGCCGTCGACCGCATTCGTATGCGCGCCTTCCTGCGACGCCGTTTTCGGATGCTCGTGAATCACGAGCTGATGCCCGTAAAAGTTGAAATCGACCCACTGCGCACTCGAGCGCCCCTCTTCCAGCCCGAACACGCGGCCGTAGAAATCGCGCGCGGCCGGCAGGTCGTAGACCGGAATCGCCAGGTGAAACGGGGAAAGACTCATGATGGCCTCGTGAAGAAACGCTCGCGTGGCGCGAGGACGGCATCATGGTAGACAAGGCCGAGCAAAAATTAAATCAATATATAGTTTTGCGATTCACAAATGGAATCGATGAATGATCCGCGAACTGAAAACCCTCGTCGCCGTCGCCCGGGAAGGCACCTTCGCCGCGGCCGGCAATCGTATTGGGCTCACGCAGGCGGCCGTCAGCGCGCAGATGCAGCGCCTCGAGGCCGAGCTCGGCTTCGCGCTGTTCGACCGGCAAGGGCGCTCGGCGCGGCTCAACGAGCGCGGCCATCACGTGCTCGACCAGGCGCAGGCGCTGATCGGCCTGTACGAGAACCTCAGCTCGACCGCACCCGGCTCGCCGGCCGCCGTGCGCGTGACGATCGGCGCGATCGCGTCGGTGCAGAGCGCGCTGCTGCCGGCCGCGCTGGCCGACTTCCATCGCCGGCACCCCGCGTGCCGCACGCGCGTGATCCCGGGGCTGTCGATCGAGCTGGTCAACCGGGTCGACGCGGGCGAGCTCGACATGGCCGCGATCATCCGCCCGCCGTTCGCGCTGCAGAGCGACCTGCACTGGACGACGCTCGTGCAGGAACCGTTCCGGCTGATCGTGCCGCGCGGCGTGAAGGGCAAGGACTGGGCCGCGCTGCTCGCGAACGAGCCGTTCGTGCGCTACGACCGCGCGTCGTTCGGCGGTCGCCAGGTCGACCGCTTTCTGCGCAAGATGCACATCGCGGTGCGCGACACCTGCGAACTCGACGAGCTCGACGCGATCGTCAAGCTGGTCGAGCACGGCGTCGGCGTCGCGATCGTGCCGCAAACCGCCGTGTATCGCCGCTGGCCGGCCGGCGTGCGCGCGATCGACCTCGGGCATCACACGTTCCATCGCGACATCGGGCTCGTGCATCGCGCGCGGCGCACGATGTCGGAACCCGCGCAAACGCTCGCGCAACTGATCGAGGCGGCATCGCGGCGGCGCGCGCCGCGGCCGGCCGCGTGATCGACACGTGGCGGCTCAGCGCCGCCCGGCCGCCCAGTCCACCGCCGCGTCGAACAGCGCGACGCCGGCCGGCGACAGGTTCGTGAACGTGTCGTTGTCGAGAAAGAACATCACGCGACGCGCCGGCGCGAGCGTTTCGTAGTCCATCGTCGCGCCCTTCTCGTACGCGAAGATCGCGGCCTTGTCGGGCTGCCCGTACACGGTCGCGATCGTGATCGCGCCGAGCCCCGGCTTGCCCCAGCTCATCGGCGCCTGCTTGCCGTACGCGTTCGTCGCGCCGGCCGGCAGCCCGGCCGCGATCGGATGCGGTGCATTGACGAGCCACAGGTAGCGCTCCTTGCCCGTTTCGCCGAAGTCCGCGTCGTGCCGCTTGCCCGTCATCGCGAGATCGTCGAGCAGGTCGTTTTCCCACGTCACGAGCGGCTTGTCGAGCGTGCGCCAGCCGGGCCGCACGTTCTTCGACGAGACCGTCGACGAGATCACGACCAGATCGGCGTCGCGCGCCGCATCGGGCGTGGCCGCCTCGTCGATCAGGCGCACCGTGTAACCGCGTTCGCCGAGATGCTGGCCGATGCGTTCGTCGACCTTCAGGTTCGGGCCGTGCAGTTGCACGAGCATCGCGACGCGCGTCACGGCCGGCGGCGCATCGGCGGCGAATGCGGGCGCCGATACGCCGGCGGCGAGGCCCGCGCCCAGCGCGAGCACCGAGCCCGCAATCGCGCGCAACAGGCGGCGGCGCGCGCCGTTCTTCATCTTCAGCTTCATCTGAATCTTCTCCGAAGCCGCGCGCCGACGTCACGGCCGCGCGGCGATTGCATGGTCAGAACTGCAGCGTGGTCAGCAGCGACACCTGGCGCGCGTCGCCGACCGCGACGAAATAGCGGTTCGCGCTCGATGGGTAGTACGTGCGGTTGAACAGGTTCTTCACGTTGAGCTGGAACGACAGCTTCTGCTTGCCGATCCGCGTGTCGTAGGTCGCGAACGCATCGGCGAGCACGTACGACGGCAGCGTGAAGCTGTTCGCCGAATCGCCGGGGCGCGCACCTACGTAACGCACGTCCGCGCCGAGGCGCAGGTCGTCGCCGCCCGACACCGTGCCGAAGTCGTAGACCGCCGCGAACGACGCGGTGTGACGCGCGACGTTCCACAGCTGGTTGCCCGCGTACAGTGGATCCTCGGTCGTCTTCGCGTCGATGTACGCGTAGCTCGCGATCACGTTCACGCGTTCGCCGAGCTTGCCGGAGACGTCGAGCTCGACGCCGCGCGAGCGCGCCTTGCCCGACGTGCGCCAGTCGGTCAGCTTCGTCGCGTCGTTGTACTGCGACACCAGCACGTTCTTCTTGTCGATGTTGAACAGCGCGAGCGTGCCGGTCATCCCGCCGGCCAAGTCGAGCTTGCCGCCCACTTCCCACGCGGTCGCTTCCTCGGGCGGCGTCGCGCCGTCGATGATGTAGCCCGTCATCGGCGCGATCGACGACGACGGCTTCAGCGACTGCGAATAGCTGC
This sequence comes from Burkholderia sp. EMB26, assembly GCF_024730645.1. NCBI lineage: Bacteria > Pseudomonadati > Pseudomonadota > Betaproteobacteria > Burkholderiales > Burkholderiaceae > Burkholderia > Burkholderia sp. EMB26. The sequence continues at coordinate 1,530,981 of NZ_CP078070.1, read as the reverse complement.
CGTACAGCGAGAACGAATCGGTCCACTTGTAGACGACGCCCGCGCGCGGCAGCCACTTCGAGCCGCTGAGATCGGTGTTCGCGGTAAATGGCCGGCCGCGCCCCGCGACCTGGTTGTACGTGATGTAGCGGATGCCGCCCGACACGATCCACTTGTCGGTCAGGTGGAGGGTGTCCTGGAAGAATGCGGACGCATCGTGCAGCGTGTCGGTCTGGTCGCTGTCGCTCGCGGACACCGTGCTCGACGGCGGCAGCAGCCCGTACACCGGGTCGACATAGCTGAACGGCGTCTTCACGGCCTGGCGCAGCATGTCCTTGCGATAGATGCGGCGGTATTCGGTATCGAAGCCGACCTGCATGTCGTGCCGCATCCCCGCGAGCGACAGCTTGCCGATCACGTAGCCGATCCCGTAGCTGTCGGTGCTGAGCGACCCGTGCGTCGCATCGTTGCTGCGCGTCATCGTGCCCTTCACCGGATCGACGCCGGTCGTGCGCAACTGGTTCGCATCGTAGGTCTCGCGGTTGTAGCTGTAGCCGACATGCGCGCTCCAGTCCGCGTTGAACTGGTGATCGACGCTCAGTTGCGCGAGATGCGATTCGCCGTCCATGTTGTTGAACGGCTCGTCTATGCGCCGCCGCGCGGGAATGTCGAGCGGCGCATTGGTGCGCGGATCGAGCGCGGTGCCGCGATCGAACGGCGAATGGAACTTGCGGTACTGGTACGACACCGCGACCTGCGTATCGCGGCCGTACCACGCGAGCGACGGCGCGACGAAGGTCTGCCGGTACTCGCCGAAGTTGCGCCAGTACTGCTCGTTCGACTGGTCGACGATCAGCCGGTACGCGAGCCGCGAATCGCCGACCGGCCCGGTCGAGTCGAAGGTCGCGCTGCCGCCGTTCTTGCCGTGCCCGAACGTCGATGCGCCGAGCGAGATCGCGTTGTAGCGCGTGAGCTGCGGCTGCTTGCTGACGACGTTGACGACGCCGCCCGGGTCCATCAGCCCGTACAGCAGCGACGTCGGCCCCTTCAGCACCTCGACGCTGTCGGTCGCCGCGTTGAACGCGCGGCCCTGCACGAGCGGCATGCCGTTCTGCATGATCGAGCCGTCGCGGTTGCCGCCGAAGCCGCGTTTCATGATCGTGTCCTGCGTGCCCGCGAGCGTGTTGCCCTGCGTGATGCCGCTCACGTTGCCGAGCGCGTCGTCGAGATTGCGCGGCCGCTGGTCGCGCAGCACCTGCGCGGGCACGATGTTGACGGCCTGCGCGGTGTCGAGCAGCGGAATGTCCGAGCGCAGTACGCCGGCCTCCTTCGGCGCGCGATAGCTTTCGGCGCGCAATGCACTGGAGCGCACGTTGATCGTCGGCAACTCGGCGGCCGGCGCGGCGCCGGCCGCGACAGGCCCGGCCGCCGAACCGTCGGCGCGCATCAGCGTGTAGCCGCCGCCCGGTTGGCGCAGCGCGACGAGCCCCGTGCCGGCCAGCAGGCGATCGAACGCGCCGTCGACGTCGAACCGGCCGTGCACGCCGCCGCTCGTCAGGCCCGCCGTCAGCTCGGCCGGAAACGCGAGCAGGATGCCCGCGTCGCGGCCGAACCGGTTCAGCACCGCTTCGAGCGGGCCGGCCGGAATGTCGAACGCGCGGCGCGACGCGCGCTGCGCCGCGGGCGCCGCATCGGCGTCGGTGTCGGCCAGCGCGGGCAGCGGCAGCAGTGCCGACAGCAGGACCGCGCCGGCGAGCCGGCGGGCAAGACGGCCCGGCGCGGCCGGGCGCGACGCGCGCGGCAGATGACGGGCGGGCGCCGGACGGCGCCGATACGTGAGACGGATGGAAGCCATGATCGGAGAGTCGGTGGACGATGGGCCAGTGCTGCTTTCATGACCCATGTCACGCGAACATCGAGAAACAGCTCAGGTCGGCGAAAAAATTTTCCGGCGCGCTCACGAACGGGCCGGCACGACGGTCGCCCAGTAACGCGTCAGGTAGTGGACGTCGATCGGCAGCGTCGCCGCCAGCGTATCGAGCACGCGCTGCGGCTCGTCGAGCGGATAGGTGCCCGACACGCGCAGCTCGGCCACGGCCGGATCGCAGCGCAGGCTGCCGCGGCGATGGCGGTCGAGCTCGGCGACGAGATCGGCCAGCCGCATGCGCGACGCGACGAGCATGCCGTTCGTCCATGCGGCGGCATACGGATCGAGCGGCGCCGGCGCGTCGATCGCATCGCGCGTGAAATCCGCGCCCTCCCCGGCCGCGATCACGCGCATGCCGGCCGACGCATCGACTGGCTGCACCTGGACGGCGCCGGCGAACACCTCGACGCGCGTCGCGCCGTCGCGCTGCCGCACCGCGAAGCGCGTGCCGAGCGGCCGCAGCTCGCCTTGCGCGGTCACGACGACGAGCGGCCGCGCGGGCAGACGATCGTCGTGGCCGCTGGTCACCATGACCGTGCCGCGCAGCAGGCGCAGGCGGCGCGCCGCATCGTCGAAGCGCACGTCGAGCGCCGTGTCGGTATCGAGCACGACGACCGTGCGATCCGCGAGCGTCACCGTGCGCCGCTCGCCGACCGCCGTGCGCAGGTCGGCCGGCCAGATCGCCGCGCGCCGCGCGGGTTCGGCCATCCATGCGGCGCCGCCCGCGAACAGCAGCACGGCCAGCGCCTTCGCGGCCGCGCGGCGGCCTGCCCGCTTCGGCAACAGCGCCGCGTGCGCGGCCTGCGCATCGAGCCCGGCCGCCAGCCGGCCGAACCGGCCCTGCATCGCTTCGATGTGACGCCACGCCGCGTCGTGCGCCGGATCTTCCGCGCGCCAGCGCGCGAGCGCGGCGACGAATGCGTCGTCGGTACGGCCGGATTGCCGGTCGACCCACCATTCGACCGCGCGACGTGCAACGTGCGGCGGCACCGCCGGCGCTCCCGGGGCGGCCATCGGTCAGGCCGCCATCGTGAAAAAGCACTGCGTGCCGGCCTTCACGAGATAGCGCTTCACCGTCGCGAGCGATACGCCGAGTTCGCGCGCGATCTCGGCCTGCGTGAGCCCGTCGAGCTGCGCGAGCAGGAACGCGCGCTTCGCCGCGAGCGGCAGGCCGTCGAGCAGGCGGTCGATCTCGAGCAGCGTCTCGACGACGACGGCCCGCTCTTCCGGCGACGGCGCCACTGCTTCCGGGCGCTGCGCGAGCACGTCGAGATACGCGCGCTCGATCTGCTCGCGCCGCCAGTGGTTGCTCAGCACCCGCTGCGCGACGGTCGTCAGGAACGCGCGCGGCTCGTCGGCGCCGATCGGCTCGTCGCGCGCGAGCAAGCGTACGAACGTGTCATGCGCGAGGTCGGCGGCGCGGTGCGCGCACCCGAGCTTGCGGCTCAGCCAGCCGCGCAACCACGCGTGGTGGTCGGCATAGAGGGCGTCGATTTCTCGATGGAGGGACAGCTTGTCAGCGGACATGGCCGGGTTCCGGGGTGCGCGAGCATCAACCACTTTGTAAATGAGAATGATTATTATATACAGAAGTGAGATAGCGACCCCGGTTTCGGCACGAGGGTGACGCCGACGCCGCGACGCCTGGCGCAACCGCGATACCGCCGCCGGATGCGAACCGCCCGTTCGGTTATCACATTCGCTCCGGCCGGGCCAATTCGATTCGTTAAATAGTAATTTGACGGATCGATAACAATATCGGGATTGCGGTAAATCGCCCGACAATCACGCCGAATTATCACGGCACGCGCAAAATGCAATGAAAAACCGATGGAATGACAACCCATTGATACGCGTCTATCAATAATGCAAATCCCTCAATGGTGAATTTCCAGAAACGTCCCTGTCTGCATCAGACCACAACGAAGAATTTCATTTTTGCCGTTTTAGTGCGGCTCTGTAGTCTCCTGCCATTCCGGATCACGAACCCACACCAATGCGCCAAGGAGATGACATGAAACGCACGACCCTCTCGCTGATTTCGCTCGCGTCGTTCGCGGCGATGCCCGTCGCGCATGCGCAGTCGAGCGTCACGCTGTATGGCGTGATCGACACGTCGATCACCTATGTGAACCATGAACAAGGCAAGGACAACGCGTGGATGCTCGGTAACAGCAGCGCGGGCAACCTCGCCGGCAGCCGCTGGGGCGTGAAAGGCACCGAGGATCTCGGCGGCGGGCTGAAGGCGCTGTTCCAGCTGGAGAACGGCTTCGATCCGAGCAGCGGCCGGCAGGGTCAGGGCGGCCGCCTGTTCGGCCGGCAAGCGTTCGTCGGCCTGACGAGCGACCGCTACGGCACGCTCACGTTCGGCCGCCAGTACGACCCGCTCGTCGATCTCGTGCAGGGCATCACCGCCGACAACTATCTGGGCAGCGTGTTCGCGACGCCGGGCGACGTCGACAACTACGACAACAGCTTCCGCGTCGACAACGCGGTGAAGTACACGTCGGCCGTCTATTCGGGCCTGCAGTTCTCGGCGATGTATTCGTTCGGCGGCATCGCCGGCAGCACCGGCGCCGCGCAGTCGTACTCGGCCGCCGTGTCGTACAACAACGGGCCGTTCAGCGTCGCCGGCGGCTACTTCCACGCGACCAACAGCCCCGCGTCGGGCGGCCTGCGCACCGGCTGGACGAGCTCGTCGGACGGCACGTTCGACGGCCCGATCAACAACGGCTACGCGAGCGCGCACTCAATCGGCATCGGCCGCATCGCGGGCCAGTACGTCGCCGGCCCGTTCACGTTCGGCGTCGGCTACAGCAACGCGCAGTACCGCCGCGACGCCAGCTCGGTGTTCGGCTCGAACGAGCACTACAACACGGGGCAAGGCTTCGTGAACTACCAGGCGACGAATGCGCTGCTCGTCGGCGTCGGTTACAGCTACACGCGCTCGGGCGGCGACACGTCGGCAACCTATCACCAGGTCTCGGCCGGCGCCGACTACAGCCTGTCGAAGCGCACCGACGTCTACCTGACCGCCGCGTACCAGCACGCCAGCGGCCAGACCGGCGACGGCAAGGGCGGCTCGATGGCCGCGCAGGCGTCGATCGGTTCGTACGGCTATGCGGGCACGAGCTCGCAGACGATGGTCAACCTCGGCCTGCGTCACCGCTTCTGATCGCGCATCGCGATACCGGGAAATGGCTGGCCGCGCGCCGCGCGGCCGGTCGACTTCGGATTTCGCAGACGGCGGCTTCGGCCGCCAATTTTTTGTCGCTTTCTTTCGCTTCGGTGAACGGCCGACAAGCGATTTTCCCTTTCGCTCGCTTGATCTCCGGTTTCATCCCGCGAGTGACGTAATACGTCAGGTTTGGGACGCCACCATTGCAACGGCATTTGCGCAAATGCCGGCCGTTTTTACCGATCACGCATCGCCGCGGGCCGTGATCCGGCGCGATAAAAATGCGCGGCGAACGCGCCGGCAAATGCAAAGGAAAGTTTGACGCGAGCCATTTGCCCGCCCGCTATGGCACACTTCGCGTCTGCGTAATTTCCTTGCACCGGGCGGCCGGATTCCGCCCCAACCTGCCATGCCGCGTCATACTACTCGCCCGCTCAGCCGCGACACGCTGAACCTCGCCTCGACGATCGCGCTGTCGTGCGCGCTCTGCGGCGTCGCGCGGGCCGATTGCCTGGACGACGCGGCCGCGTTCCAGCACGTGAGCGTCAGCCTGATGCGCGGCATCGCGCAAGTCGAATCGGGGATGAATCCGAACGCCGTCAACACGAATACCAACGGCACGGTCGACATCGGGCTGATGCAGATCAACAGCACGTGGCTGCCGACGCTCGCGCGCGAAGGCATCACGCGGGAAAGCCTGTTCGATGCGTGCACGAACGCGTACGTCGGCGCGTGGATCCTGTCGCAGAACATCCGCCAGCTCGGCCCCAACTGGAACGCGATCGGCGCGTACAACTCCGCGTCGCCCGACAAGCGCCTCGCGTATGCGCGCAAGGTCTATGATGCAATCCGGACCATGCCGGATTCGCCGGATACTCCCATGCCCATCCTGCCACCGTCCTTTACGCCGCCGCAACAGGCGCAGACATACAACCCGTTCGCGAGCCTGAGCGTGTCGGCGCCGCCCGTCACGCGTGCGCGCACCGTATCGCCGGCCCCGCCGCCCCCGCCGCAGGGCGGCCCCGCCGGTCCGGCCGGCACGTACAACTTCGGCTGGACGGTCACCGGCGCCGACCAGGCCAAGCCGACCCAGGTGTTCGACGACGGCGCGCGAATCTACGTGCAGTTCAGCGACATGAAGCACGTGCCGGCGATCTTCACCGAGACGTCGGCCGGGCGCGTGCTGATGTCGTGGGAGCTGCAGTTTCCGTATGCCGTCGTGACGCGTCCCGCGCAAACGTTAATCTTCCAGCTCGGGCCGTTCGAAGCGCGCGCGCAGCGCGGCGCGGCAGCCGCGGGCATGACCGCGCAGGCCGGAACGGCGGGTGCGGCGACAGCCGGCGCATCGGCATCGGCATCGAAGAAGTCGGCCGGTACGGCGGCGAATACGACGACGAACGCGGCAGCCAATACGGCCGCGAAACGCACGGCCTCGGCCGATGCGCTGTGGTACGTGAATACGCCGTCGACGTCGGGCACCGCGACGGCGTCGCCATCGACCGCGAATGTTCCGGCCACGCTACCGACGGCCGTCACGTCGAACACGCCGCCGCCCGCGCCGGCCCAAGCACCGGCCGCGGCCGCGCAGCCGTCGCGTGTCAGCGCGGATGCGCTGTGGTACATCTCGAAATAACGCGCGGGCCCGGCTGCCTATAGGCAGCCGGCGTCGGCGAGCGGCGGACTGCCGGACGATCGGGCCTATCGAACGGCCGTCGTGCCGGACGGTGCCGATACGGTCGATACCAGCGACTGATACATGTCTGCGACGCGGTCCAGGAACGACTTGTCGGGTGCGGTCGCGATTTTCTGCATCGCCCTCGTGTTCAGGTAGTTCTTGATCGACACGAGGTGGCTCCACACCGCCTCGACATCGCTCTCGGCCATGCTGTCGTGCACGTGCTTCACGAACAGCGGATACATCGCCTCCACCTGGGGCAGGCGCTCGCCCGGATTGTTCCAGAGCCAGAACAGCGCCTGCGCCTGCGGATCGGTGTTGAATATCGACGGTGGCAACTCGCCGCCGAGCTGCTTCATTGCCTGCTTGCCATCGAACCCATATCCCGGGCGCGTACCGTGCTGCTTCTGGAAATCGATCTCGCGCACCAGCTTCTCGTAACGTCCGTACGCTAGCGGATTGGCCGCGCCGCCGAGCCAGCCCGGCTTGCGCTGCGCCGCGGCCGCGCGATTCTCGGCCTGGTCGTACCACATGCGCAGCCACTGGATATACACGACCATGTGGCCCTTGAGTTCGCCCTGGATGTCCTTCGGCAGATCGGTCACGACGATCGGGCGCGGCGGCGCCGGATCGGGCACGCGGCAACCGTCCGTCATGTCAGGCACGGGCTTCGGATTGAGGAAATCGAGCGGCCCGATCGACTGCTTGAGCGTCGCCGACGGATAGCCGATACCTGTGCCCAGCGGCGTGAGCGGCGGAATCTCGCGTGTCGTCGCCACGAGCTTCTTGACTGCCAGCCGGTAGTCGAGCTGGAAATTCTGGATCTCGGGCGGCGCGACGATCTGCTGATACAGCGCACCGTCCTCGTTGGCCAGCGCGGTCAGGCTGGGCATCGGAATGCCGGCGCCGTACGCGCGGTGGTACATCATCTCGAGCGGCACGCGCGCCAGCTTGTCGGAAATGCCGTCCTCGCCTTCGATCGCGCCGCCGCCCACGTCCACCTGCGCGCCGGGAAACAGGCGCTCCTGCCGCCGACCGCGCATGTCGGACGGGTCGACGCCGAGCATCGTCAGCGGCTTGTACACGCGCAGTTCGTGGGCGGCCGCGTAGTGCACGCATTTCTCGATGTCCGGCGACAGGATCAGGTCCGACGACACCGCGTTGCTCAGCGGGATGTAGCCCGTCAGCAGGTTGTCGTCGAAGCGGTTCGTCACGCAATCGAACAGCCCCATGAACTTGATCTTGACCGAAACGCCATCGTATTTCCCCCCCTTGGCCACCTCGTCGAGCAATTGCCTGGCAAAGGCGAGCGCAAGGCCGCCGCCCATGTCGTAGCCGAAGATCGCGACATGGATCTTGTTCACCGTGCCGGCTTGCTTCGCGCCGGCCACCGCCGCCTTGAAATCCTCTACCGCCGCCTTCAGGCGCGTATCCACGCCCGTATTGAATAGCGCGGCGCCCAGCTTCGTATCGCGCGTGAGCTGGAACGACTCGGCCGCCGCGCCCAGCGATTCCTTGCCGACCTCCTTCAGCACGGTTTTCGGAATCCGGTACGGATACTTGACGACATCGCGCCAGAAGCCCTTCCATTCGTGCCGCAGATAGCGCAGCGCACGATTCTTTTCCGACCCGGGCCGCTCGATCGCGCGCTCGATCCGCTTGCGCGCGTCGCCCAAGCCGTCTTTCGTCTTGCCGACCAGCGTGTCGAACGTGTCGCTCACGCGATTTCCGAACGTAGGATCACTGATCTTTCCACTCTGCTTCCACGCGTCCTCGGCGGCCTTCTGCGCCTTTTCCTTGACCTTGTCGACCGTCTGCTCCTTGAGCTTGTCGCCGGCTTTCTCGCTGACCGTATCCGTCGCCTTGTCCTTCAGGACCTCGCGCAGCACACCGGCCTCGGGGTCGAAATTCGCGCCAAGTCCCGGATAGTAGAAGCGCCGCATGTTCTTGTTCTTCTTGTCGTACGCGGCGTTGAACAGCTTCAGGATATTGGTTCGCGGACCGTCCTTCTCGCCGAAGCCGAATCCGTCGAAATAGAAGCTGACCCACAGCATGTGTTCGCATGCGGGACACATTTGCTCGGCCTCCGCCTTGACGCGGTCCGTCTCTGCGGAGACGGCGTCCTTCTTCAGATTGATTTCGGCCATGGCACTTACTTCTCCTGCGTCGGCTTGAGTTCAGGCGCGTTCATGTCGTCGACCCACTGCAGCTCGGCCGTGCCGTTCTTGCGGAAATACACACGCAGATAGCGCGACGTCGGCGATTCCGGCTGTGGAATGGTCACGTCGATCGTCTTGCGCTCGGGCTGGATGCCGCGCTGAATGTCGTCCAGCGGCTGCGCAAATTCCCAGAACAGCTTCACCTTCTGTCCCGGCGTTACCTTGCAACCACAGGCAAAGCCGCCGCCGCCGCCGAATGCCTCGCCGTCCTCGCGCGCCGACGGATTGCCGAAGCATCCCGACTTGTGCTCGTTGTCGAGCCAGAATTCGTGGAGCTTGCGCCCGTACTCGTTGTACCCGGTGACGCACACGTTATGCGGCTCCGCCGATACGTCGACACCGTGCTTGCTGCATGCGGCAAGCACGCCAAGCCCGACCAGCGCCACAACGTGCATCCCTGCTCTGAATTTCATCGATACCCTCACAAACTTGCGTCGTTGTTGCCTGCATCCGGCGATGGCGGACCGAAGCGGTTGCGCGCGTCGTCCCCGCGATAGAACCCGTTCATCGCAATGGTGATGAACGCGCCTCCGACCGGGATCGCATGAAGAAGCGTCCCACCATCCGGACTTGCCGATGTCGTGCCAGCGCCGCACCGACACCGCGACGAGCATCCAGATCATCATGATCGCGAATGCCCAGCCGACGACATCGGCGAACGTCGCGATACGTTGCGCTGCAGGCAGGCCGGCGAGCACGTCGAGCACGGAGCCCGCAATCAGCCACGGCACGGTCACGCCCCACCACTCGATGCGCCCGGCCCGGCCGCGGAATGAAAACAGGGCGGCCACGTTCATTGCCGCGTCTCCTGTTTCGTCTCGGCATTCGCGGCATCGATCTCGATCAGGCGATCGAGCAATGCGTCGCACAACGCGTCGTGATCATGCCGATACGCAGCAATGCACTCGGCAACGACGCGCTCGTCGTCGAGCTCCACGTGGCCGACCATCGCCAGTGTCGCGCCGATCCGGTAGGCCAGGCGGTCGTCACCCAATCCCTGCGCATCCAGCACGCCGATCAGACGACGCATGCGCGCGTAAGTATCGAACGGATCCGCGTCGACGGGGATCCGGCCGTTGCGTCGCAATTCGGCGAGCACGGCGTCCGGCCGGCTGCCGCGCCGCAAAGCGTCGAGCTCGCGTGCATCCACGCATGCGTAGAAGATTCGTTCGTGCCGGCGCGGATGTCGCACCGTACCGACGGTGCCATCGCGACGCACCCAGGTCCATGACACGCACGGCGACAACAGCGCCTGATAACGCGACTCGGACAGCGCGCCCGCCAGTGTCTGAAACACCGCCGCGTCGTAGAACCGCAGCAGTCCGTCGCGATCGTCGGGCAGCGTCACGCGCGTTCTGACGCCGAGTTTCGGCACGAGTTCATCGAGCGGATAGACGCTGACCAGCGACAGAAACGCGAACGGCCGCCGCGCGAGCTGCCGTTCGAGCAACGCCGGCACGTGCGGTGCACGATAGTCGCACACCAGCGCACAGACCTCCGGATTGCTCGCCTCGGGCTGGCCAGCGAGCACGTTGTGAACCTGTCCTGCCGCAATCAACTCGCGCCAGGGCGCCGCGTTGATCGGCAACTGCGACGCATCGGCCAACAGGTAGCGATGGGCATCCGGAAACGCTGCATGCTCGTCGGCCGTCGTCGTTTCCCATGTCTGGAGCAGCGCAGTCATCGTCGTCACCCGCGCGTGGCGATCGCTTCGTGGCGATGCGCGAGATCCCGCATGCATTCGACACATGCGGGCTTGTTCATCGACGGCAACTGGACGTTCGCGGATCGCGGGCCAGTCAGCGTGTGCTGGGCCGCATGGAACGTCGCTTTGCCCGGCGCGCCGATCACGATGTCGTTGCCTTCCATCTTCAGGAACGCGTTGGCCGCCGTCAGCAGCAGCCGCTTCGGCGACTGCAGCGCGACACTTGCCTTCGCGCTCGATACAGTCACCGCACGCTGCGCACTGGCGTCGAGCGTGCCGCCGTTCTGCGCCTGCACGGTGACGGCGCCCGTCGCAGCATGAAGCGCGATCCCGGCCGCCGGCACGGGACGGCTGCCGCCCGGGGTGCCGTGCGTGTACAGCGCAATGCCTTCCTTCGCGACGATGCTCGACTTGCCCTGGACCGTGACCTGCACGTCGCGTCCGGCGCTCAGTACGGTTTGCGTGCCCGACGTCCACACGTGGCTTTGCGCCGTCAGCGCGGCGACGCCGGCCGCGCCGTGCGCGACGAGATGCGGATGCTGCCACGCAACCGCACCGCCGCCGGCACCGCTCGCGCCACTGCCTTCGCGCGTTGCGCCGAGCGACACCTGGCTTTGCTGCAGGCCCTCGATCGCCACGAGCGGCGATGTCGTGTCGCCGGCAGGCGCGACACCATCGGGCTGCGCCGTGCTCGCGCCCGGCTCCGCACCCTGCTTGCGCGCGAATTTCGCGAGCCCCTGCAGCATCTCGCGTTGCTGCGCGAGCACCTGGCTCGCTGCACTCGCGTCCATCTGGTTCACGCCGGGCGCCGTGCTGATCAACAAGCCGGCGCCGGCGCGCAGCGCGGCGGCTGCCTGCGTCGACAGTTCGGCGCCGTAGCCGCGATCGGCCAGACGCCGGTTGTCCTGCACCTGATTGATGTGCCCGAGCGTCAGGCCGCTGCCGTGATCGGTCGTATAAAGGCGCGCACTCGACTGCCCAGCCGTATCGTCAAGCATGAATTGTCGCGAGCCCCCCGCGCCGGTCTGACTCGCATTCAGATCCTGCGTCTTGAACCCGGTCAGCACGGCTGCGTGGTCGTTGCCGGCAAACCAGGCCGCCGCATTGGCCGTGCTGCCGCTCGGGCCGCCCGCCAGCGCATTGTGCTGCGCGTCCGCGTTGCCTTGCCCGTTGTACAGCGCGGCGACCGCGACCGGCCGGTCGGGCTGGCCTTCCAGCCATTCGGTCCAGACTTCCTGACCGACGCGCGGCACGCTCACCCCGCCCCAGTTGTCGCCGCCGATCGATGTCACCATGCGCGTCCAGGTGCCCGCGCCACGATCGGCCGGCGCGTTCGCCGCGCGCGGATGTTCGTCGCGACTCGCGGAATTCTGCCCGCGCTGCGCATGATGCTGGATCCGGATCCGGTGATCGCGTTCGGTATGAACCGGATCGCCCGCGCCGACCACGATGCTCGTCTGGGCGCCCGGCATCACCGCGACCGGATGCACGCGTGCGCCATGCCCGCTCGGCGCCAACGGCCGGTAAGCCTGGTCGAACGGCAGCGCGGCGAAGCGGTTCCGGTACACCTCGTCGCCGTCTACCAGCGCGCCGCCGGCGTACGTCGTGGCGTCGAATGCCGCGTGCAGCGCCTGCGCGTCGCCCGGCTCGCCGGGCGCGATATCGAGTCCCGGCGGAATCGCGCCGAGCCGTTGCGCGATCGCGCCGTGCACGTCGGCGCTCACGTTCGCACGCGCGTCGTGCTCGACGCGCAGGCACACGAACGCGCGCGATGGATCGAGCGACGGATGCCGCGACATCGCGAAACGCAGCCCGGGCCGCAAATCGCGACGCGTGCCGCTGCCTTCGGTTTGCAGCGCCGCCACGCGCTGCGCGTCGAGTTGCTGCTGCGCGCGCTGGTCGCCGATCGCGGCGGTCTGGAACGCGTACGGGCCTGCGACATCGCGATCCTCGCCCGGCGCGACCGCACCGCTCGCACGCACGCTGGACGGACGGGTCGACAGGCTTCGGTGATCCCAGCTTGCGCGTGCGACGCTGCCGATGCGCCAGCGGCGCGCATTCATGAATTGCCGAATGCCACCGCGCGGGTCGCCGTCGCTCGTCTGATGGAAACCGATGACTTCGGGTTCAGCCGGGGCGAAACGCTGGTTCGTATCGGCCAGCACGAGCGTGTGTTTTCCCAGGTCAGTCGAGTGCGCGTCGCCCTGGTGTTCGAACCAGTAGAAGATGCCCTCTTCCGCCCACAGTCGTTCGAGAAACGCGAAATCCGATTCGCCGGCCTGTGCGGTCAGGCTGCGGTTCGCATATTTCGCCGGGTCGGCCAGCGCCCAGCGCCATGCCGGCGCGATCGCGCCACGCGCATAGTGCGCAAAGATCTGCTCGCTGATCTCGACCACGCTCGCGTTCACGAAGTTGTAGCTGTCGACGCGCTGATGCAGCAGCGCGAGCCACGGTTCGACGACGAGCCGCACACGCGCGAGCCCGCCGTTGTAGCCGACGCGTTCCGCGGCCGTCACATGGCCGTGGAACGGGCGTCGTGCGTCCTGCCCGTCCGCGACCTGCCATTCGATGAGGACCGACGCGCCGATCAGTTTGTCGAGCGGCAGGTCGGGCCGCTCGGTCAGCGCGGTGAGCTGAAACCGGAAGCCGCCGCGATCGAGCGACTCCCATCCTTGCAGGCTCTCGGCGACAAGCTTGTCCGCACCGAGCGGCGTGGTCAGCCACAGAAACCGGTCGTGCTGCGACCAGCCGCGGAAGAATGCCTGGATGAGATCGGATTGGGTCGACATGATGTTTGGCTCGGGGTTCGCTGGGCGATTTATCAAATCAGTTCTGCCATGTATTTTTCGATGCCCGTATATTTCGCCGCCGGCATGATGTCCATATCCCGAGCGGCTCCGCACACGGGGAAACGTCAATCCGCATCACGCCGCTCCCGCGCCGTTGCTTTGCCCGACTTCGGCATATTGCCGACTCGGGATCGCAAGATTGCTTGTTCAAATGTCCATTCCATCGATGTGCGCCCCGTGCCGCCTTCACCGCCTGAATTCGAGTTCGACCGGCATGCGATTCGAGTCGGAGCGAATCGACAGTGCCCGACGACGATGCGTGTGGCCTGCGTCACGTCAGGGTCACTTTCCCGTCAGTTTCACGTTTTCCAGCCGGTCCATCGGCGTAAAGAACCGCCCGTCCATTTCCTTCGGACGAAGAATGTCGAGGTTCACCGTGCCGACGAAAATATAGTTGCCGGCATCGACGCGCCGCATCGCCGAATGATCGGTAAAGGTCAGCGCAGAGTACGGCACCACGAATTCCACCCGCTCGGGCTGGCCCGGCTTGACGACGATTTCGCGGCGGTAACGGCGGGACGTGTCGCTCAGATATTTGCTGACGAGCCTGACGTCGAATTCCACATTGTCGCTGCCGCCACCGATCTGCACATATTGCAAATCGGGACGCGCCAAATCCGCCGACCAATGATCCGGACCATCGACCGTCACGTCCTGCTTGCCATCGTTCGAGAACGTTACCTCGATCACAAGATGCTCTTGCGCGGGCCGCACCGATAATGTCGGATGCAGATTGATTTCCGGGGTGCCGCGCGCCAGCAAATCATGGGCAAGATCGTAAAGTACCGACAGCTTGTCGTTGAATTGATCGTCGAACTGGTAGTTGTACGTGCCCTCGTAATGGTGGCCGCCCTTGTCAAACGAATAGACGAGCACGGCCCCCTTGTTGATTGCATGGATCTGGGGAATCGCCCTGCTGCTCAACGTCGCCTTCACCAGGTCGACATGCTGGCGATAGGTTCCTGTGAGACTCGCCGTATATTTTCCGATTCCAAAGTAACTCGATGGCGGCATCGGGTCGATATCCCGGCCCCGCGAAAAATACGACACCGTGTGGCCATCGGCCGTGAAGACCATCGACGGCGACGGATTCATCTGCCCCTGTCCACTACGAATCTCGAAATAATCCGGGCGATCTTGCGCAAGCGCCATGTCCAACACTCCGAAAGAAATCATCGACATCACAACAACGAGAAAAAAGCGCTTCATTTCAGCACTTCCCAGTCAATTCCGGTCTTTTCGTTGAACCAGTCACGGAAGCCGTACATGTAGTACTTCGGAATTTCCGGCTTTTGCGTGTACATTCCGCGGCCCATCAAGTTCGTTTCGGTGGTGCGCTGCCAGTTGTCGTCGAGCTGTGCCATCGTCACGTCGACCAGATGTCGCGAGTTGATGTACTTCCCGAACACGGCGCCGCCGTCAACAAAGTACTCATCCGGCCAGCCGAACAAGTGCCCGCTCTCATGCGCGATCGCATTCTGGGTCGATACCGGGACAAACCGTTGCTGCTGCGGGTTCCACTCGACTTGCACTTCCCCCCAATTCTCCGAGTTCGCTCGCGTCACCTTGGGAAAAAGATTGATCTCGGCATGGCATCTCCCGGTTTGAACGAGTTCGACTTCAAGTTTCACCTTGACCTTGCATGTACATGCCTTGCCGAGCGGACACGCCTTCGGCCGCATCGAGTAATTCCCCCGGTTCAGTCCTTCCTCGATGCGCTTCTTGAAGCCCGACACGGCAGCAAGACCACCGGGTCGGTCCACTACCCTGATGATCAAGCCTTGCCGTATGCCATCGCTGTTGTACGGCACCGAAAACGGCTTGCTCGTCGCCGGATCCATATGGACGCGCCCCTGGTTGATCCAGTATTGATCCTTCAGATGAACCTTGATACGGACGGTTGCCGTCAACGTCGCCGTCGCAGGTGCGTAGCCGATATCGTACGTCCCGGTCGATGCCGCATATTGAAGCCAGTTGAGTTGCCCATTCTTCAACTTCGGATTGCCGCTCTCATCCGTCTCATAATAGTCGGCGGACCCCATACTGACGGTATGCTCTTCCTTCTTGATCGCGGGGACGTGAAGGTTGCACGGTCCACTGTGCGCAGCCGCACCTTTTTTCGGCATGCCCTCCAGTTCACTGGACACGGGTGGTGGCGTCGAATAACCGAGAGAGGGACCGGATCCCCTCTCCGCCGCCGTGGGTGCAGCCGCGGAAGGCGCGGGCAGCGGTTGACCGGGCGCACGGGAAAATGCCTGCGCCGCGCCCATGGCACCGCTCGCTGTCGGTAGCGTCGCACCGACGATCGAACTCGCCGCACCCACCAAACTTCCGCCCCCCGCCACCGCCCCTCTCCCCGCCGGACTCGCCGCCAGCGCCTGCACGAGAAAGTCGCACGGATCGCCTTGCGGCAACACCGGCAGCGCCGGCAGCTTCACGCTCGTCGCCCGCGGCCCCGGGAACGGATGCCCGCCCGCCTTCACCGCGAATTGCCCCGGCGTCTCGACGACGATATCGCCACCCTTCAACGTGATCCGGTTCGGCCCCTGCTGCAGCACGATCGCGTCCTGCGCGAGCACGTCGACGCGCTCGTCGGTCGACGTCACGCGCACGGTCTGGTCCGCGAGAATCTCCATCGTCGACGCATGCGCCTCGACGCTCACCGGCCCTTCGCCCGCGATTGCCTTGAGCCCGCCCGCCACGCTGTACAAGCTCATCGCATCGCCCGTCGCCGCGGCCACGGTGGCACCGGCGCCCACATGCGCATCGCCTTGCGACGTCAGATGAACGTGCTGCGCCGCATACGACACCGCACTCTCCGGCGTCGTCACCACGATGTTCTCCGGCGACTCCATCAGCACCACGGGCGTCGCGAATCGCTCGACGGGATCGCCGCCGTCGCGCTGCGTCCCGGTCGGCTTGGTCGCGCTCTGACCACCCACGCTGCCCGCATACTTGCCGTCCTGCGCAGGATCGATCGCCTTGAGGAAATCAGTCTGCGCCTTGTTCGCGCTCAGGCCGGCCGCCTGCGCACCGGTCGCCGCCGTGTCGAGTTCCTGCGCCGTTTTCGCCGCGTCCTTCAATTGCTCCACGCGCTCGGCGACATCCATCTGCGTCGACGCGCCGAGCCGGCGCGCGGTACTCGACATCAGCACGCCCGCGCCGGCCCGCACGACACCCCATCCCTGCGTCGCCAGTTCGAAGCCTTCACCGCGATAGGCGCCGCGCATCGTCCCCTGCTGGTCGATCAGATAGCCCTGCGCGAGGCGCGTGTCGGCAGTCGAATTGCTCAGCTCGTGACGCAGTTGTCCGGCCGCATCGTCCATCACCCAGCGACTGCCGGGTTGCCCATCGAGGGTTTGCGTCTGCAGGCCCGTCAGTGTTCCTGAATGATTCGCGTCGCTGCCTTCGCCCGCGGAGAACGGCGGACGCACACGCCCGCCGTACACCTGGCCGAGCACGACCGGCGCATCGATGTTGCCCGACTCGAAGCCGACCACCACTTCCGCCCCCACGCGCGGTACAAACGCATGACCGAAATTCGGCCCGGCCGCCTGTTCGGCGACGCGAACCAGAATGCCCGAACGGTGATCGCCCGGCGCGTGGCCGGTCGGATTGGACCGGCTTGCCGTATCCGTCAACCCGCCCGGCAGCGGCGCGACACCGCGCATCCACGGAAACTGGATGCGGACCTGGTGATCGCGCGTGCTGCTGACGCGCCCACCCGGCTCGCTGACGACGATCGCAGTCTGCACCCCGTACACCGTCGGCCGGTCGCGGAACGGCGGCACGATCGGCGTGCCCTCCGGCACCGCGACGAAGCGGTTGCGATACAGCCCCTTGTCGAGCTCGCCGCGTCCGAACAGCTGGCCGATCTGCGCGCCGAGGTTGTTGACGGCTTCGTGCTCGATCGACAGCGGTACGAATCGCACGGTGCCGCCCAGATAGTCGTTCAGCGTATGGACCTTGCCGGTCTCGAGCGTGCGCGACGACCCGCCGCCACGGTAGACCCGTTTCGCGAGCTGCAGCGCGTCGAGACGCTGTTCGGCGTAACGCTGCGCATCGCCGCTCGTGTCGAAGCGGCCTGCGCGCTGGCCGTCGTAGATCTCCCGCACCGGCAGCAACGGCGCGTCGGCATCGGCGGGCTGTTGCGCATGGCCGGCAAGCGCATGAAGTTCGCTGGCTTTCCAGCTCGTCGCCACCACGCGATCCGGCACCAGCTGACGCCGATCGGAGAATTGCGTCATCACGCCGTCCGGGTCGCCGACGTCCTGCGCATTGAATGCGATGGCGCTGCCGTCGGGCAGCCGCGCATGGCGGTCGAACACAACGACGGTATGGTCGCCCGACGGCGCCTTCCCCGCGTCCTGTCCGTGCTCGATGCGAAACGACAACCCGGCCTCGGACAACTGCCGCGACACGAAATCGAGATCGGTTTCGCGATACTGGCCGCGCAAGCGAAACGATCGCAGCGGCTCGACGAGTTCATAGCGCCAGTGCGCTTCCGGATAGTCGCCGAACACACGCTCGCAGATCCCCTCGGCATCGAGGTCGACGAAATAGAGGCAATTGCGGCGCAGCTTCAGCAGCGCGAGCCACGATTCCATCGTGAGCCGATAGCGCGTGAACTCGCCGTCGCTCTCCGCATAAGCGGCATGCGTGACGTAGCCGTTCCAGCATCGTTCGCCCGCCGCCGTCGCGAGACGCAGCCGCACGGCGCTGCCGATCAGCGGCGCGAGATCGAGAAACGGCTCGCTCGACAGCACGTCGATTTCGAACCGGAACGATTCGCTGATCCCTTCACGACCGTGAAAGCGCTCTACGACGAATGCGTCCGGCATCGCGGTATCGATCTGGATATGACGGGTCGCTTGCCCGTACCCCGTTAATGCGGCAACTAGATCCATGTCGTTTCTCGGCAATCGCGCGCGAATGCGTGTCGCGCCGGCTGGTTCGTATCCAATCGGTTCATCGGAACAGCTTGCTCATGTCGACGTTGCGCTGCATCTGCTGACGCATCGCCTCCATGTCTTCCTGCACGCTCGGCACATGGGGCGCGTCCCAGCGCACGCCGTTCACGTAGACGGTGCGCCAGCGCAGGTAGCCCCAGACGAACGAAAACTCGCGCCCCGAATCCTGCAGCGCGAGACCACCGGTGACTTTCGGGTCGGTCAGCACGGCGCTGTCGGTCGGCGCGGTGGCATCCCGGGCCGCGCGGGCTTTCTGTGCAGCCTGCTGCGCGGCGTCGTAACGTTTCAGGATGCCGGCCTGCTGCGCGGTCAGCGGCGAACGCGGTTCGGGCTCCGGCGCGACGTTGGCGGCCGGCCCGAGCCCGAGCGCACCCGCCCCCATCATCTGCATGATCTGCGACGGTCCCGGCACGCCAAGTTGCTGGCGCTTCTTCCACTCGGCGTGCTTGCGCTCGAACTCGGCCTGGCGCGTTTTCAGCGCTTTGATCTGGTTGTGGTTCCACACGTCGTCGTCGTCGCCCAGCGGCTTGAACCATGCGCGCGAGTCATGCATGAAGTTGTCGTACAGCGCGCTGATCGGCGCTTCCGGCGGCCCCATGTTCCAGTCGCCGCGCACCTCGAGCCACTGCTTCCATTTCTCTTCGAGCTGCAGCTGGAAGAAATCCTCGGCGCGCTTGGCGCTCGCGCGCACGAGCGGGCCCACGAACGGAATCGCGGACTGCAGGCCCGCGGCGATCGGCAGGACGGCCGGCGAAATGACGGCCGCCGCCTTCGGGTTCTGGGTGATCTTCCGGCTGACCGTGTTGCCCGCGTACCGGCTCACGGTCGGTCCGCCTTCTTTCTCGCATTCGAGCAGGTCGCGCCATTCGAGCCGCAGTTCCTCGTTCGCGCTGTCGAGATCGACGGCATCCTGCGGATAGGCAGCCTTGGCGGCGAGAAACGACGGTTGCGAACGCAAATTGTCGAGCCGCATCTTGCGCCAGCGCAGGTAAAGCCCGTAGTGCGCGCGCATCAGGCCCGGCGTGCCGTGCTCCTTCGCGTAGTAATAGTCGGCGCTCGTGCTCACATAGGCGGAAAAGGCGCGCTTGAGCACGGGAGAAATCGCGAATGCCGCCGCGGCTTCGGCAGCGACACCGGGCCCCTTGATATCGAGTGGAACACCGGCCTTGCGCGCTTCGCGATACATGTCGAGCAGCGGCACCTGCGACAGCTTGTCCGCGTCGCCGGTGCCGCGCCCCTGCTCGCCTGGCCCGTAACCGCCGCCGACATCCGAATGCACGCCCGGATAGACGATTTCTTCGTGCCCGTCCCGCGACGCATCGATCAGGTCGAGCGGGAACGATCCGCGCGGCTCGTGGGCGGCGACCATATGGACGCAGCGGCGCACGTAGCGCGGCACGCCCATCAGTTCCTTGCGCCCCCAGCCGCCGTGCCCGTCGAACAGCGTCGCGGCCGTGCTTTGCGCGATGCCGACCGACGCGACCGTATCGAAGATGCCGAGAAAGTCGTACGACACGGGCACGCCGCACAGGCTGAAATCGGGGTCCAACGCATCGGCCAGCCAGTTCGAGAACGTGCGGGCCTCGGCCGCCCCGCGCGAAAAACCGAACACGTACAGCCGAATGCGCTGCAGTTTCGGCTTGCCCTTCACCAGCAGATCACCGACGCGCGCCTTCAGCTGCGCGCACCGGGCCCGCAATGCGACGCGGCGTTTCTCGTCCCATGCGCGCATCGTCGCGGTCCAGTTCGCCGTATCGACTTCGCCTTTGAGCTGCGCCCAGATCGTGTCGCGATCCCAGGTCAGTTCGATCCCGTTCTGCTCGGCGGCCATCAGCTTGAGCGCACCGACGCTCGAACTGCCGCGCGCGTTGATGTCGCCGAGACTGCCCGGCTTGGGCGGAGTGCCGCCGAGATCGATGCCCTTGAAATTCAGGTCGACGCTGACGGCCTTCGCGAGTTCCTTGTCGCTCTTGCCGAGCGCCGCGGACAGCGAATTGCCGAACGCGTGCGCATGCACGACGTTGTGGATCTGCAGCAGCGCCCAGTTGATGCGCCCCTCGCCGGCCCATCCCGTCGCCGCGCCGGCCGCGGCCTGCAGTCCGACGCCCTGGTCGCCGATCTCGTCGACGAACGGCGTGCCGACGCCGGCCACGTAAATGGCACTGTGATACTTGTCGCGCGGAAACACGTCGAACAGCCGCGCGACGTTGCTGTGCTTGCCGCCCGTGCGATCGCGATCGGCGTTGTTGCGCGTGCCGTCGAAGAAGATGCCGACATGCAGCGTCTTGCAGCAACTCATCCCGTCGTCGTCGTGCAGCCGACGCATGATCGCGTCCTGCTCCTCCCGGGTGACGACGCCGACGTCAGGCCGGTCGGCGCTCGCGAAGCGGAAACTCATTGCATGATCCTCTTGTCGGGATTCGGGCACTGCGGGTCGCTGTTGCGCAACGTGAAGTTCCCCGGGCACGCTTCATCGGGCGCCTGGAGATTTTCGGGGAAGCCCCGGTAGCCGGGCATCCACTGAGACGCATAGACCTTGATTCGATCGTGCGGAAAGAACAGGACCCACAGGAAGCCATCCGAGAATGTGTCGTAGCGCTCAACCGGTACGACCCTGCTCGCAAGCGCCTTCGGATCCTTCCTGTACAGGTTGTCGTCCCGCCACTGCAGGTTGACGGTCAGTCCCGGATGCCATTGTTTCGGCAACGCGACGCAGCAGATGATCGCGCCGCCGCCGCTGCCGATGCGCGCCGGCACCGTCCCGCCCCAGGTGCCATCGACGTAGAACGCGCCGATCGGAACGTCGGTGTAGTTGAGGGCATTCAGCTTCAGCCCCATCGTGCCGGATGCGGCCGCCGCACCTGCGCCGCTCGACGCGCCGCTCGACGCCCCGGCCGCAGTCGACGCGGCAGGCGACATGTCGGTCGCACGCGAGCATCCGGCCGTCCCGAGCAGGATGGCCATGAACATCAGCAGCCGAGCGGCAAACGTCGTGGAACCGGCATTCAAACTCATCTTTTCATCCTCTTGTCCGACGCCGTGCGGCGTGGATCGCTATCAACCACGTGCGCTGTCGCATGCACGCAAACCCGTGTCGCTCTATGCGGACGACGTCGCCGGCGCGAGCTCCGTCACCAGATACCCGGCTGCCACGAGCGCATCGAGCGCGGCTCGCGACGCCGCCGCAGGGGGACCGTCGTGCCGCGCCCACGCCGCACTCACACACGCATGGGCTTGCGACGGCGTGGCCACCAGACGGCCGAAACTCTCCGGACGCTGGCGAACATGAAAAATCAGCGTGTCGATCTTCGCAGCCTGTCGAAGCCATTCGATCTGTTCGTCGTCGAGCACGTAGGGCTCGCCGCTGCGCCCGGCGTCCGCTTCATCGCCGGCCGCCTCGTCCACGGTGTCGAAATCGAGCGGGACGAGCGCGCCGGTGCGATCGAACACATGCCACGCGTCGATGCCATTCGTGAAGCGGCGGCGCTGTGCGGGCGTCAGCGCCGCGAGCCACGCGGGCAGGCAACGCGTATCGGCGAGACGCACCAGAAATGCTTCGCCGTCGGATGCCGCACTCGCCTCCATCTGTCCGCGCAGATGCGCGGCGAGCGCGGCCGTATCGCGCGCGCCATGCAGCAGGCTCACCATCGGTCGTCCGGACGTCTCGCGCAGCACGGTCTCCAGCATCGCCCGGCGCGCCGCCGCGTCCGCCGGCAGCGGTACGAGGCACGGCGAAATCGCCAGCAAGTCGTCGCCGTCGTACACCCCTTCGTACAACACGACGGCATCGTTGCGCTCGACCGCGGGCATTCGGTCACGCATCGCCGGCGCGAAACTCATGTCGAGCAGCAGGTGCCAACGGCCGTCGGCCGGCACGCGCTCGAAGAGCGCATTCAGCCGGTCCGGCGTGTCGTCGGGATAGCGGTCGATCCAGTCGGTCGTTTCGATCGTCATGCTCAGATCGCCTTGCCCGCGAGTGCGCTGCCCGACTGCATCGCGTGCAGCAGGCATTCGACACAGACCTTTTCGGGAAACTGCGGCAACGGCGTATTCAGTTGAGCGGGCCCCACGAATGCATGCTGCGCGGCATATACGACGAATTTGCCCGGGCAACCGAACGTGACGTCGCCACCTTCGATCGTCACGTGCGCCCCTCCGCTCACCGCGAGATGCACGGTCTTCTTCGCGGCGATCTCGACGTCCGCGCTCGCGGACGCGAGCGTCAGATCGTCGCGCGCGTGCAGGCCCAGCACATCGCGCTGCGCCTGCAGCGTCAGTCCGTCCTTGCCGGCGATCATGCCGATGCCGACACGCTCCGCATGGCTCGCGCCGGCCAGCCAGCCGATGCCTTGCCCGCTGTGAATGCGCAGCTGCTGCGCAGCGGCGAGATTGAAGTCGCCACCGCTGCCGAGCGACAGCGTTTCGCCGGCCGCCCATTGCAGGGCCTGGCCGGCAACCAGCCCGTGCCCGCCCCGTGCCTCGATGCCGAGCACGGGGTCGCCCGTGTGCGGCAGTGCGTTGCCGGTCGACCGCTGGGCGGCGTCGGCCGACGCCTGCGTGTAGCCGTTCGCGCCGATCGTCGTCGCGAAGCTCTGCGCAAGCGCATCCAGCGGCGCGGCGCTGCCGTTCAACGACGACTGGCCCGCCTGCTCCACGCCGCGCTGTGCGGCGAACGGCAGCGTCCCGTGCGTATCGGCCGTCTGGTCGAATCGCCGAACCAATGCGGTGTGCCGCGCGAGCAGCGCCTGCAGCGCGGACGCATCGCCCGCCGGCTGGGCGGCGCCGGCAGGCGCGTAGCTCGACACCAGCAGGCCGCGCGTCGCACGCATTGCACCGTACGCATCCGAGCGCAATTCGACGCCCTGGCCACGAAAACTGCCGAGATAGTTGTCCGCCTGATGGCGCAGATGACCGAGGTTCAGTTGCGTGGCCGCGTGCGTGGTCGCCATCTGCAGGCGTCCCATGCCGTCCGAATCATCGGCGACGAGCTGGTTGTGGCCATGCCCGTCGAAACCCTGGCTCTTGAAGCCCGACAGCGCGCCGGCGTGATTGTGACGATCGGTGCCGCCGCCGGCGCCATGCCACGCGGGGCTCAGCCCGCTTGCCAGATTGCCCTGCGCACTCGGCGCATGATCGCCCGCCTGCGTGTAGATCGACGCGTCGAGCGGCTTGCCGGCCGCCCCGCCCGGCGAAGGCGACTCGCCGCCTTCGCCGCGGCCATTGAACAGGCCGCCGAGCACGATCGGCCGGTGGATCAGCCCATGGTGAAACTGCACGAGGACTTCATGACCGATGCGCGGCAGCTGCTGAAGGCCGTGCCCGTCGCTCGCGAGCCGTTGTATGGCGCGCGTCGGATACGTACCCGCATCGTCTTGCGCCTGCCAGTGGAAACGAACGCGCAACCGCCCCTGCGCATCGGCGTGCACGGGCCCCGTCGAACCGGGCCGCGCGTCGCCTGCCGGCCCGACGACGATCGCCGTCTGCGCACCCAGCGCCGTCGGAACCGGATTGAGTCGCTGCCCGGTTCCGTCGGCCAGCGTGGGCCGCCAGACCTGCGTTCGCGGCACCGCATCGAACCGGTTTGCATAACCGCCGATCTTCGCTTGCCGGACCACGCGCGGATCGAGCGCCGCCGCCGGCAACGGCCCGAGTTGCCGTTCGATGGCCTCCATCACGGTCGCCGGCAGATTGTTGATCCCGACGTGCTCGACGCGCGTCAGCAGAAAATCCTCGGGCGCCGCGGCGCCGCGCACGGGCTGCCAGCCGGCATCGACGAGTTTCAGCGCGCGTCCTGCGCGCGCCGTGCGCAGCGTGCCGTAGCCGGTCCAGAAACTGGCGCGCGACACGATCGCATCGGCCTGGCGCCTTACCGTATCTTCCGCTTCGCGCAAGCTGTCGAACGCCTCCGGCCCGACGTCGTCGTAGAGTTCGCGCGCGCCCGCCGGCCGGCCGAGCGTCGTACTCGCGGTAGTCGCCCGGTTCACGCGATAATCGCTGCTGATCAGTGTGATGCGATCGGCCGTCAGCGACAGCGACTGCCCGATCCCGAGGATCACGTCGTCGGCGCCGGTCGCCGTCCCGCTCGAGCGGCGCGGCACCCCGCCGCGTCGCGCGGACGTATCGTCCTCGGCCAGTTGCGCGCTGTCGTCGAAGACCAGCATCGTATGCCCGGCAGGCGCGTCCTCGTCTTCGACGAAGCAGAACCCGAGGCCAGCCTCGGCCAGCAGATGCTGCACGAATTCGTAGTGCGTATGGGTTCGGTACTGCACGCGATACGCAGTAGGGCCCAGCGCATCGAGCCGCCGGCCAGCATCCGGCGTGAGGCGCCACCGCGCGATCCCGGCGTACGGCGCGAACACCGTGTCGAGCACGTCGGCAAGCGTCTGGTTCACAAAGGTTCGCTCGTCGCGCGCATGCGCGAGTGCGGCGAGCCACGGCACGATCCGGAGATGGTAGCGAGCGAGGCCTGCGTCGTAGCCCCTGCACTCGGCCTCGGCGACGAGACCGCTGCGCAGCGTCGTCGTGCCGTTCGCGAGCGTGGTGCGAATCGCGACACGCTGCCCGAGCATCGCGTCGAGATCCAGTGCAGGATCCGTCGACAGTGCATCGACGTTCCATTCAAAGAGATCGGAGAGCGATTCGCGGCCGGTCCAGCGCTCGATTTGAAATGCCGCAAGCGCGCCCGATCCGTCCAGCGAATACAGGCGATTGAATGCGCCAAAAAGAGACGCAAATTCCGTGATGACGCTCATGCGATCCCGCTCTCTCAGGATTTGACGTTTTTAAATAGATATTGCTGCGACGAACACGGGATGATGCACGACTGCCGGCATCGCGCGATCGACATGCCGATCCGGCGGGAAATGCGCGGGCTCCCCCGCAACACCGCCCGCTGTCTGGCTGTACGCACGCCAATCGGATCAGGTGATGCGACCCCTATTGAAGCTTACTATTTTAGATTACGTCGCGGGGCTTCGCCATAAGCAAACGGACCCGGATTTAAAAATGCCGACCTTGACGTGCGGCCATCACGCACGATAATGACGGCCTTCGGCTCGAAAGCTACATTACGGCTCAATCGAAACAGGCAACTATTGCCGAAAGGTAATAAATACCCGATTCAGCCAAAATCGATTCGAAAAACGTTGCCGATGACGCGCGCCCTCCCGCACCGGCCGGCGAAGCCGCGCTGCATCGTCGATGATTCCAGCCAGGAGGCCTATCCGGATGACCCAACCCTTCATCGTCCTCGGGGACAAGCACAGCCATGGCGGCACCGTGACAAGCGCGTCCACGCTGTCGTCGGTCGATGGCCGCGGCATCGCGCGCCGCAACGACACGGTGACGTGTCCGATCCATGGCCCGAATTACATCGTCGACGGCGACGACACAATGATCGTGCAGGGCGAAGGCGTCGCGCGCGACGGCTACAAGACGGCCTGCGGCGCCGTACTGGTCGCGAGCCGGACGGCGGGCAGCGACGGCAACTGATACACGACGCCGCAAGTCATGGGGGAATCGACGGAAATGATCACGCGATTGCGCAAGACGGCATTCGTCGCCGCGCTGTTCGTCGCGGTGTGGATCGCCGTGTTCGTCTGGTGGAAAACGACCCGGCATGTCCCCACCGCCAGGGAGTTGCTGCTGTGCGGGCTCGTGCTGCCGGCGGCCCTCGCCGTCTGCGCGGCATGGCTGCGCCGGGCGCTCGGCCCGCATCCGGCGCTCGCGGCCGTCGCACCGCCGAGTTCGTCCGCATCGACGGACGCCGCTGCCACGCAAGATCCGACGTCGCACACGTGGTCGGCCCTGCTGCTCGACAGCAGCGTGAGGCTGCCGACGGGGGCGACGACCGCAGACATCGATGCGGCGGCCCGGGAAGAGCGTTCCGTCGCGCTTCATCCCGAACTGCAACGCCCGGACGGAACCGGCGTATTCGCAAGCACGGTCGACTCGGTGTCGCTCGACCGGCTCGATACCAGCCTGCTTGCGCCCGACGCGCGGGAAACGCTGCAGGACGAGCATTGGCGCGGGCTGCTGCTGGCCGCCGATGCACTCGACGAATTGCGCGAGCGTCATGCCGTGTTGTCCGGCGCGGCCGCCGACGCGCCGCCGCTCAGGCTCCATCTGCTGATGCCGGACCGCTGGCGACCGGTCGCCGCCACGCTCGCCGCATGGCTCGATGCGCACGCGGCGCGGGAAGCCGTCGCACCGGGCATCGTCCGTGCGCAATTGCGCACGGTCGCCGATCCCGTACACGCATGGGCGGTCGTCGACGAACTGATCCAGGCGTTGCACCTGCAACCGTCCGGCGAACTGCACGTCGTCCTGGCGTTCGATTCCACCGCCAGTCAGGACGCAGTCGACGCGCTGGATCGCGCAGGCCGGCTCTACGGTCGCGATCGGCCGAACGGCATGATGCCCGGTGAAGGCGCATGTGCATTGCTGCTCGGCCATCCCGACACACCGCATGCGATGTCCGTCCCGTCGATCCACCGGCTCGCGGCCGCGCGCCGCGCGATTTCCGCCGATCACGGCAAGGCCGAAGCGACGACACTCGAACAGTTGCTGGCGGCGACGCGTACGCGCTTGTCGACGTTACGTCCCGACCTGTCGGCACCCGGATTCGTCACCGACGCCGATCAACGCAGCAGTCGCCGCACCGAAGTCGTGACGGTCAGCGAGCAGATCTGGGGCGATGATGCCGCCGAGCGCAGCCGCCACCTCGGGCTCGCCAACGGGGCGGGCGGCGCGGCGCTCGCGCTCGCTGCACTGGCCGTCGCCGCCGATCACGCGACAGAGGAAGGGCAAGCGGTATTGGCGGCATCGGTCAGCGACCCGCTCGCACGTGGCGTGATGCTCGTCACGCCGGCGATGACGGTCGACACCACGGCATCGGTGCCGCAATCCGGAACGGTCGCGGCGTGACATGACGCGCCGGTCAGCGCGGCGCGTCACGCGTCGTGCGAGCCCCGGTCGACGACGGTATCGAGGCGCCTGACCGCCGCGGACACCCATGCCGCTACCCGCGGCGATGAATCGCGACGCGTGCGGCCGACCGATCGGCCGCGCGCGACGTGCATGCCGGCGATAGCCGCACTCGCAAAAGCGACATCGGCCGCAACCGATTTTCGTCGGCGGCTGAATCCGTCACCCTCGCCGCACCCAGATCACTTTCCCGTCGCGAATGCCGAGATTGCGACGCTCCTCCCGGTAATCCATCGTGCCCGGCAACGACTTGCCGTCGCGCTCGAGCACGCGCCACAGGCAGCCGTCGAGCAGCGCGGTCGCATCGGCTTCGGTCTTGCCGACCAGCGCATCGTCGGGCGCGGCATCCGCCTTGCATACCTGCGCGGCGCCCGGCTGCAAAGGGGCCCTGGCCGCGCCGCCGGCGGTGGCGTTGGGGTGTTTCGTGTCCATGTCCGCACATCCTGCAAAGGTTGCGCTCGCAACGAGTGCAACGAGCATCGCGATCGTGTTCTTCATCGGTTTCTCCCTGTCGCGGCCCGGCGGCCCCTGTGCGGCATTCGTGCACGACCGGGCGTCGCATGCGTGATCGGTTCCGCACGCCGCCGGCCGTTTCCTGACGAAGCCGGCCGGCGAATGGCGGTCTTTCGCGACCCGGCCGAGCCGCCTCGGCGCACCTGCGTCGCAGGCCCGGCCTGACGCCGAACCCGCCCGCATGTTACCGCACGCGGTTCGCGGCGACGGCGCGACGCCGAGGGTTCGTGTGCGCGCGCTGCGCACACCGGGCCATCCGCTCAGAACTTGTACGTCACGCCCGCGATGCCGTAATAGTTGTTGCGCGACTGGACGATCGGGCTGTCGCCCGCGCGACCGAGCAGCCGCGTCACGCCGCCGGTCGCGAGCACCGACCAGTGCCGCGACAGCGACCAGGTCCACGCGACCGCCATCGCGGCGCTGTCGATTCCGCCGCTCACCGAATACGGCCGGAACCGGCTCGTCATCGACTGTGCGTCGGTCACGCCGTAGAAAGTCTGCATGTAGCGTCCCGAGCCCGCGTGCACGGTGCCCGTCACGACGATCTCGTGCTGCGACGTCTTGAGCACCGGTACCGCGAGATCCACGTGCCCCGACACACCGCGCGACGTGTGCGTGACGGGCGTATCGATCGTGACGCTCAGCTCCGCCGCATCGAAAAGCGTCACCCCGGCACGCACGCCGACGAGCACCGAGCCCGGAATCCGGCCCATCCCCTTCAGGTAGTCGGAGCCCGGCAGGTCGAAGCGGTTCTCGTCCGCGCGGCCCGCGTCGTAGCTCACCGCCGCCGACACGAACGCCCCGTGCGGCAGGTTCAGCCGATAACCGGCGCCCTCCGTGCTGTCGATGAAGAAGCCGTTGCCGAACGTGGCGGAAAACGACGGCGCAACGACGCCGCGATACTGGTTGCTGCCCGGGTAGCGCGGTGCGAACCCGCCGCCAAGCGACAACGAATACTGGTTTTCCGCGTGAGCGGCGGCGGCGAGGGTCAGGCCGGCGAGCGGCATGCAATAGCGGTAGCGGCGAAGTAATGGGCGCACAATATTGAGATAAGAGTGACGAAGCCCGCAGTCTAGGTGCCGCCCCGCGCCGAGACTGTCCTGAATGTGCGGCGAATCTGTGCTCAATTGTGTTCGATTGTTCGAGATTGTCGCCCCGCTGCCCCGGCCGCCGGTCCGCCGGATAGAATTCGCGTGCCGCGCCGCGCATCGGCCTGCGTGTGAGCTGGCGCGTGCATCCTGAGGAGACCATGAACGAAGTTCCGCTCAAATACCGTGTGCTGCTGATCGAGGACGACGATCGCCTCGCGCAGCTCGTCCGCGAATACCTCGACGGCTATGAATTCGCGGTGACGGTCGTGCGGCGCGGCGACCTCGCCGTCGCGGCGGTGCGCGAGCATCAGCCGGCCCTCGTGATACTCGACCTGATGCTGCCGAATCTCGACGGCATGGAAGTCTGCCGCCGCATCCGCGCGTTCACCAACGTCCCCGTGCTGATCCTGACCGCGCGTGCAGACGTGTACGACCAGGTCGCCGGGCTCGAGACGGGCGCCGACGACTACGTGACGAAGCCGATCGAGCCGCGCGTGCTGGTCGCCCGTGCCCGCGCGCTGTTGCGTCGCGCGCAGCCGGCCGCGGCGGACACGCCCGCAGTCGCGCCCGACGCGCTGGTATTCGGTGAACTCACGATCTCGCCGCCGAACCGCACCGTCACGTGGCGCGGCGAGCCGGTCGAGTTGAAGACCGCCGAATTCAACCTGCTGCTGATCCTCGCGCGCGCGGCCGGCACCGTGCTGAGCCGCGACGACATCCTGAAGCAGTTGCGCGGGATCGAATTCGACGGGCTCGACCGCTCGGTCGATTCCGGCATCTCGAAGCTGCGCCGCCGCTTCGAGGATGCGTCGTCGGAGCCGCACAAGATCAAGACGATCTGGGGTCGCGGCTACCTGTTCAGCCCTTCTGCGTGGGACGAATAAATGCTGCGCCCGTTGCTCCGGTTGTACCTCGTCGTGATCCTGTTCGTCGGCGCGTCGATCATCTTCATCCAGTTGTCGTTCGACCGGATCTTCTACGAGC
Source organism: Burkholderia sp. EMB26 (assembly GCF_024730645.1). Lineage (NCBI taxonomy): Bacteria > Pseudomonadati > Pseudomonadota > Betaproteobacteria > Burkholderiales > Burkholderiaceae > Burkholderia > Burkholderia sp. EMB26. The sequence continues at coordinate 1,500,906 of NZ_CP078070.1, read as the reverse complement.
GCGGCGCGCAGGCGCAGCGCGACTCGCTGACGACCTACTCGTTCGTGCTGAACGATTACCTCGAACGCCATCCGGGCGCGCAGCGCGAGCTCGCCTTGCGCGAATTGGCGCTGCACGGCCGCGAAGGATTCGGCTTCATGTCGATGGCCGACGCGCGTGCGCAGCTGAGCGGCGCGCCGCTGCGCGATCTCGATGCCGGCAAAATCGCGATCAGCTACAACGGCAAGGATTACTACATGCCGCTCGCGGACGGCTCGGTGCTGCATGCGCGCCCGATCGAGGCGCCGGACCTCGACATCCGCATCTATGCGTACATGCTGCTCGCGCTCGCGACGCTGTTCGCGGTGGTGCTGTGGATTCACTATCACTGGCGCGACATTCGCCGGCTGCAGGACGCCGCGCGCGCATTCGGCGCCGGTACGCTGTCGACGCGCGTGAAGCTGTCGGGAAAATCGAACATCTACGAGCTGTCGCAGCAGTTCAACGACATGGCCGCTCGCATCGAGGCATCGATCAAGCAGCAGCGTGAAATGATGCACGGCATCTCGCATGAACTGAAAACGCCGCTCGCCCGGCTCGAATTCGGCCTCGCGCTGCTCGCCGATCCCGACGAAACGGGCCGGATGCGCGAGCGTCGCGACGCGCTGCGGCGCGACGTGCGCGAACTCGACGAGCTCGTCACCGAGTTGCTGACGATCGGCCGGCTCGAACAGGGGGCGAGCGAACTCGCGCCGATGGAAGTCGTCGTCGACGCGCTGATCGACAGCGTCGCCGGCAACGTCGCGGACGACATCGCCGATCGCGGCATCGCGCTCGACGTGTCGACGCTCGACGCACCCGCGACCCACGTCTGCGACCCGAAGCTCGTCGCCCGCGCCCTGCTGAACCTGATCCGCAACGGCGCCCGCTATGCGTCGCGCAAGGTATTGCTGGCCGCCACCCGCGACCGGTCCGGCGCCCTCGTGCTGAGCGTCGACGACGACGGCCCCGGCATTCCGGCCGCCGAACGCGCCCGCGTGTTCGAGCCGTTCCAGCGGCTGGACTCGAGCCGCGACCGGCAGACCGGCGGCTTCGGGCTCGGGCTCGCGATCGTACGGCGCGTCGCGCAGGTACACGGCGGCGACGTGCGGCTCGAGGATTCGCCGCTCGGCGGCGCGCGCTTCGTGATCACGCTCCCCGCGCGTGCGCTGCCGGACAGTCTCTTCGACGTCGCGCAGCACGTGGAAAGCACGCATGTCGATGCGCGCCGCCGCGGCGGCACGGGCACGGTCGTCCCGCTGCGATGAAACAGGCGGCGGGCGTCCACCCGCCGCTGCCTGCCCGCCCCTTCGCTCAGCGCCGGCGCAACAGCGCGACGAAGAACAGGCTGCCGAACAGTGCGGTCACGATGCCGATCGGCAGATCCTCCGGCGCCGCGAGCGTGCGCGCGGCGACATCGGCCCACACGAGCAGGATCGCGCCGGCCAGCGCGGCGACCGGCAGCAGCCGGCCGTGCTCGGCCCCGACGACGCGACGGCACAGATGCGGCGTCACGAGCCCGACGAAGCCGATCGCGCCGCTCACCGCGACCATCGCGCCCGTCGCGAACGACGCGACGACGAACACCTCGCGCCGCATCCGCGCGCTCGGCACGCCGAGCGACGCGGCGGCGACATCGCCCGACATCAGCGCATTCAGTTCGCGTCGACGCGCATAGAGCGCGCCGCCGGCGAGCACCGCGCACACGGCCGGCACCGGCAGCAGATCCCAGCGCGCGAGCCCGACGCCGCCGAGCATCCAGAACAGCACCGACGACGCGGCGCGCTGGTCGCCGAGATACAGCAGCAGATTGCCGAACGCGGCCATCATGAACGACACCGACACGCCCGCGAGCAGCAGCCGGTCCGATTCGAGCCGGCCGCCGCGGTAAGCGAGCGCGACCACGCAGCCGGTCGCCGCGAGCGCACCCGCGAACGCGGCGACCGACAGCGTGAACGGGCCGAACGCCGCGCCGGCCACCACCGTGACCGCGATCGCGCCGAGCATCGCGCCCGCGCTCACGCCGAGCAGGTGCGGATCGGCCAGGCGGTTCGCGGTCGCCGCCTGCAACGCGACGCCGACCGTCGCCAGCGTCGCGCCGACGAGCGCCGCCAGCAGCGCACGCGGCATCCGGATCAGCCATACGATGCTGTCGTCGCCCGATACCGCCGCGAACGCGTCGGCACCACCGAACGCCGACGCGGCGTGCGCGGCGACGATTCGTACGGCATCCGGCATCGCAATCGACGCCGGACCGAACGCGGCCGACACGACGATCGACACGCCCAGCAGCACGGCCAGCATCGGCAGCACCACGCGCATGCGGGGCCGCGCCACCTGCCCGCGCACGCTCATCGTGCCGCGCCGGCGAATGCGGCCGGATACAGTGCGCGGGCGAGCGTCTCGACGGCCGCGACGTTCTCGGGGCCCGGCGTCGCCGCATCGTACGGAATCACGACGAAGCGCCGGTCGCGAATCGCGGCCACGCGCGCGAGCGCCGGCTGGCTCGACAGGAACTGCTGCTTCTGCGCGGCCGTGACCGCCGAATAGTCGACGATCACGATCACCTGCGGATCGCGCGCGACCACGCTTTCCCAACTCACCTGCGTCCAGCTGCGCGGCAGGTCGTCCATCACGTTGCGCGCGCCCGCCGCCGTGAGCAGCGCGGTCGGCATCGCGAGCCCGCCTGCCGTCATCGGCTTGTCGGTGCCGCTGTCGTACACGAACACGCGCAGCGGCGCCGGGCGCCCGATCGCGCGCGACACCGCCGCAAGCCGCGCGCGCATTCCGGCGACGACCTGCGCGGCGCGCGCATCGACGCCGAAGATACGGCCGAGATTGTTCAGGTCGCGGAACACGTCGTCGAACGACGCGGCCGACTGCTTCATCACGTGCGAACACGATTCGGTCAGTTCGTACGTGCGAATGCCGAACGGCGCGAGCGTCGCGGGCGTGACCGGCCCGCCGACGTGCATTCCGTAGTTCCAGCCCGCGAGATAGAAGTCGGCGCGCGCGGCGGCCAGCACTTCCAGCGACGGATACTGGCTCGCCAGTTCGGGCACGCCCCGCAACGCGTCACGCACGCGCGCGGTGCCCGTCTTCCAGCCGCCGATGCCCGTATAGCCGACGAGTCGATCCTTCAGGCCGAGCACGAGCATCATCTCGGTCAGGTTCACGTCGTTGCTCACCGCGCGCGTCGGCGCACGCTCGAACGTCACGTCGCGATCGCAACTGCGCACGGTCACGGGATAGGCACCCGCATGACCGGCCGCGCAGCCGAGCACGGCAGCGGCAACCAGCCGGCGGGAGATGGAGGACAAGGCAGCAAGCATGGCGGTCATTCCGGATGAAGCGGCGTGATGCGCGGCCGGCCCGTGACGGGGTGGCGATCGACGAGCGCGGCAACGCCGAACACGTCGCGCAGCAGCGCTTCGGTCAGCACGTCGTCCGGCGCGCCGGACGCGACGACGCGGCCATGCGCGAGCACATGGAGCCGGTCGCAATACGCGGCCGCGAGATTGAGGTCATGAATCGTCGCGAGCGTCGCGATGCCGAGGCGGCGCACGCGCGCGAGCAGTTCGAGCTGATGACGCAGGTCGAGATGGTTGGTCGGTTCGTCGAGCAACAGCAGTTCGGGCTGCTGCGCGAGCGCGCGGGCCAGCAGCGCGCGCTGCTTCTCGCCGCCCGACAGCGACGCGAAACGTTGCGCGCGACGCTCGACGAGACCGACATCGTGCAGCGCGGCGTCGACGATCCGGCGATCGTCGGCCGACTCCGCATCGAACGGCCGCTTGTGCGGCGTGCGGCCCATGCCGACCAGTTCGTCGACCGTCAGCCCGAAATCGTCCGGCGTTTCCTGCAGCAGCACCGCGATGCGCTGCGCGACCGCACGCGGCCGCATGCGCCACACGTCCTGCGTGTCGAGCGCGACGCGGCCGGCGTCGGGCCGCGCGTAGCGGAACACGCAGCGCAGCAGGCTCGTCTTGCCGCTGCCGTTCGGGCCGACCAGCCCGACGAACTCGCCGTCGGCGACCGTCAGCGTCACCGCATCGAGGACGTCGGGCGCGCCGCCGGGCGACCAGCGCACGCGTTCGATGTCGAGCATGTGGGTCATGGAGCGCATGTCGTGCCGCTTCAGAAGCGCATCGTCGCGACGAGCTCCGCCGAGCGCGACGGGCCGAGCAGCCATTGCTCGCCGCCGTTCGACGTCGTCACCGCGTACGTGCGGTTCGCGAGATTGCGCAGATACAGCGCGAGTTCGGTGCGCGACGTCGGCTGCCAGCGCAGCGACGCATCGAACACCGTATACGACGGCACCTGCACGCGATTCGCGTCGTCGCCGTAGGTCGCGCCGACGTAACGCACGCCCGCGTTCGCTTGCCAGCGCTCGGCGAACGCCCAGCCGACCCACAGGTTCGCGGTCTGCTGCGGCACGCCGGACGGCACGTTGCCGGCCCGCGACACCGTCGCGCCGCCGACCGTCTGGTTGAATGCGTCGTAGCGCGCACGCAGCAGCGCGACGTTCGCATCGATCGTCCAGCCGTGCGGCAACCGCGCGCCGCCGGTCAGCTCGACGCCGCGCGACGACTGCCGGCCGACCTGCTGGCGCAGCGCCGGATTGAACGGGTCGGTGCTGAGCAGGTTGCGCTTCGTGATGTCGTACACCGCGACCGTCCAGTACGCGCGACCGTCGAGCAGCGTCTGCTTGAGCCCGGCTTCCCACTGTGCGCCGGTCGCAAGCCGGTCGTTCATCTGCGACGCGGACAGCGTCACGAGCGAGCCGACGCCCTCCGCGCCCGTCGTGTACTGCGCATACGCGCTGAACGTCGGCGCGATGTCGAACACGAAACCGGTGCGCCAGCCGATGTTCGCGAACCGCTTGTCGAAGCCCGCGCCGGTCGCCGCCTGCTCGCGGCTGAACGCGATGTGGTCGTAGCGCAGGCCGCTCACCCACGCGAGCCGCGGCAGCACCTCGAGCCGGTTCTCCGCGAATACCGCGGCCTGCCGCGCGCGCGTGCTGAACTGCGGCACGGTCGGGTCGGGGCTCGTGAAGACGCCGGGATCGAAGCCGTGCACGGGTACCGTCGTTTCGCCGCCGTACGGCGAATTGTTGGTACCGCTGAACGTGGTCTGGCTGAATTCCGTGCCGACGACGAAACGGTTCGCCCGGCCGAACAGCATCCCGTCGAAGCGTGCGCTGAGCCGGTCGCCGATCTGCCGCTGGTGGTGACCGATGTCGAGATAGTCGCCGCGCGTGACGCGCGCGGTCGCCGGGTCGAGCACGTACGATTCGGCGTTGCGCCAGTGGCGGTTGGACGTCAGATAGTAAAGCTGGTTGTCGATCGTCACGCCGGCCGTGGGCCGGTAGCTGGCCGACAGGCGCGTCCATTGGTCGTAGTAGGAAATCGTCGCGTCGCCGACCGTGTAGTTCAGCTTGCGCAGCGACGGATCGAGCACGCCGTTCGGCGCGGGCACGCCATAGTACGTCGCCGGCATCTGGCGCCCGTAGTCGTAGTCGAGCGTCAGCGTAAGCCGCGGGCTCACGTCGAATGTCAGCGCGCCGCCGATCGCCGTCGTATGCGTATCGGCCCGCTCGGCGAGACCGTTCGCGCGCGCATCGCTCGCGTAAAAGCGGTACGACAGCCGCGGGCCGAGCGCGCCCGTCGTATCGAACGCGAAGCGCTTCGCGCCGTCGGGACCGACGCCGACCTGCAGCGTCGTCTCGCGCGTGCGCTGCGGCCGCTTCGGCACCACGTTCACGACCCCGCCGATCGCCCCTTCGCCGTACAGCACCGATGCCGGGCCGCGCAGCACCTCGATGCGCGCGACCGACCACGTGTCGAACGGAAACGTGATCGTGCCGGCCGCCGGCATCAGCCGCACGCCGTCGAGCAGCGTCATCACCGACTCCTGTCCGCTGAAGCCGCGCACGCTCAGCGCGGTGCCGCCGGTGCCCGGCGCGATCGCACTCGCAAAGCCGGCCGTGCGCGTGACCGCGTCGAGCACCGTGCGATCGCCGCGCGCCTCGATCGTATCGGCCGTGACGGTTTCGACGCTCGCGGGCGTGTCGAGGCTCGCGAGCCCGAGCCGCGAGCCCGTTTCGAGCGGTTGCGTCAGCGGGTCGGCCGACGCGGACGATGCGGTGACGTTGATCGCCGGCAGCGCGTGCCGGTCGTCCTGCGCCGAGGCGGCGGCTTCGGCGGCCAGCGCGCCGGTGGTGGCCATCGCGCAGCCCAGCAAGGTCGTGCAACTGCGTGCCGCGCGTGCGCGCCAGGCGCCCGTGTTCCGGCGCGGCGCGGCATGGCGCCGCTCCCCGCGCGCCGGGGTATGTCCGGTTCTCGTCACGTCGTATCGATCTTCGTTGGTGTCGTCGCACGCGGCCGGCCCGGCAACCCGGCCGGCCGGCGACGAAAACGTCAGATGATACAATATATCAACTTGATCCGTCAGGGTTTCGACAGCCTGGGTTCCCTCCCCGCGCGTCTACAGCGGGAAACTGAACTGCACCCACAGCTTGTCGCCCTGCGGCCGGTTGCGCACCGCGAACTCGTGCTGGTACTTCACGACCACGCCCGACGCCGGCCCCCACATGACGCGCAACTGCGGACCGATCGCGACCGTTTGCCCGCGAAAGCCGTCCGCGCCGACCTTCACGCCGTCCTGCGTATCGTCCGTGAACTGCTTCAGGAACGTGCCCTGCACGCCGACCTGCACGCGCCGGTCGAGCGAATAGCCGATCAGATAGTCGAGCACGGCGAGCGCGCCCGAGTGATAGCGCGTCGCGTGGTTCGGCGAATTCAGCTCCAGCAGCGTGGTCGTCGAAATCTCCCAGTCGCGGCCCGGAAACCACGTCGTGCTGAGATACGGCAGGAACGCATAGGTGTTCAGCCCCGGGTTCGCGATCCGGTTCACCGCATACGCGCCGGTCGGCACCGCGAACGACGGCGAGAAAAAGGCGAAGAACGTCTGCGACGCATTCGCGTAGTCGATCATGAACGGCTCGAGGATCACGTCGCCCAGCGACGTGCGGTTGCCGGTGCCGCCCGGCGTCGACAGATGCAGGCGCACGATCGGCACGATCGCGCTGCTCGACAACGAGAACGGCCCGAGCGTCGCGCCCCAGGTGTGGACGACTCGCGGCGTCTCGGCGACCACGCTCAGGTGAAATCCCGGCACCGCGCCGCCGCCGTCCGGTCCGACAAAGCGGTTCGCCGTGTAGTAAAGCGAATAGTTGAAGTACTGCGTGTGGCCGGGCGGCGGCAGCAGACCGTTCAGCACCGTGTTGACGCCGAACGGATAGCTGATCTGCCCGCTCTCGGCAGCCGACGCCGGAACGTGCACGGCTCCAGCGATCAGGAGTGCAAACGGCACCCGTCGCAATGCGTATTTCATGTCGTCTCCAGACCGATTGTTATCGTGTAATCGCGAGCCGGACACCGCCGGCCCGGGGAGACGCAATGTAAAACGCACGACAGCGGCGAAAAAGACGACGATCGGGAGAACAGTTCTCCGTCACACGGAGAAATGCGCGACGGCGCGGCGCCCGCGGGTACTCAGCGGCCGACTTCCTTCCATTTGCGCGCGAGTCCGAGTCGTTCGAAACGCTCGATCAGGAACTCGGTGAAGACGCGGATCTTCGCCGGCTGGTGTCGGCGGCTCTGGTACGCGATATTGACGGTGAGCGCGGGCAGTTGCCAGTCGGTCAGCACCGGCACCAGCTTCCCGGCGACGATATCGTCGTGAATGATGTAAAGCGGCTGGATCAGGATGCCGAGCCCGGCGAGCGCCGCCGCGCGGATCACCTGCCCTTCGTTCGCATCGAGCACGCTCTTGATCGTGACCGACTGCTTCTTCGCACCATGGCGGAAATGCAGCACGTACGGATCGTTCGCGAGGTTGTAGACGAGCAGCCGGTGATCGCCCAGCGCATCGGGCGTCGCCGGCGCGCCGTGCTTCGCCAGATACCCGGGCGACGCGGCCAGCACGCGCCGTGTCTCGGCGAGCTTGCGCACGGTGATGCCCGAATCCGCTTCGTGTTCGCGCGTGCGGATCGCCACGTCGATGCCGGCCTCGATGAAATCCGGGTAACGGTTCGCCGCGACGATCTGCACGTTCAGGTTCGGGTAGCGCCGGTGAAATTCGGGCAGCGCGGGCGCGATGTAGATCGACGCGAACGACACCGATGCGGTCACGCGCAGCGTACCGGCCGGAATGACGCTCGCTTCGTTGACGGCCGCGTCCGCTTCCGACAGCTCGTTGAGGATCGCGACACAACGCCGGTGGTACTCGTGCCCGGCGTCGGTCAGCCACAGCCGGCGCGTGGTCCGCTCGACGAGCCGCGCGCCCAGCCGCTCTTCCAGCGCGTTCAGGCAGCGGCTCGCCGCCGCGCTCGACATGCCGAGCCGCTCAGCGGCCTTCGACAGGCTGCCGAGCTCCGCCACCTGTACGAAAAACTCGATTTGCGTCCACTTGTCCATGCGTTCGATTCTTCCACCTGGCGGAGAACAAAACTCCTCCAAACCCACTTTTTTACGATTCGGGGAGGAATTAATGTTACGTCAACGCGCCATCGAACGACATCAGGAGACAAACCCCAATGCGCAATCTCAACGAAGACACCATCACGCAGGCCGTGATCGCGTCGCTCTCCGGCTGTCGCGACGAGCGGCTGCGCACGGTGATGACGAGCCTCGTCCAGCACCTGCATTCGTTCGCCCGCGAAACGAAGCTCACCGAGGCCGAGTGGCAGGCCGCGATCGGCTTCCTGACGGCCGTCGGCCGCATCACCGACGACAAGCGCCAGGAGTTCATCCTGCTGTCCGACGTGCTCGGGCTGTCGACGCTCGTGACCGCGCAGAACCATGCAAAGCCGGCCGGCTGCACGGAGGCGACCGTGTTCGGGCCGTTCTACGTCGACGGCAGCCCCGAATTCGGGATGTTCGACGACATCGCGAACGGCGCATGCGGCGAGCCGTGCTTCGTGTCGGGCCAGGTACGCGGCATCGACGGCACGCCGGTCGCGCATGCGTCGCTGGAAGTGTGGCAAGCCGACGAGGACGGCCACTACGACGTGCAGTTGCCTGGCGACGACGGGTCGGTCACGCATCGCGCGCGCGGCCGGCTGCGCAGCGGCGCCGACGGCCGCTATGCGTTCCGCTCGATCCTCGCCGAGCCGTATCCGATTCCGCACGACGGCCCCGTCGGCGCGATGCTCGATGCGCTCGGCCGCCATCCGTGGCGCCCCGCCCACCTGCATTTCATGATCGAAGCGCGCGGCTACGAAACGCTGATCACGCACGTGTTCCGCGACGGCGACCGCTATCTCGACTCCGATGCGGTGTTCGGCGTGCGTTCGACGCTGGTCGCCGACTGGGTCCGGCATGCGCCCGGCATCGCGCCCGACGGCTCGCGCATGGACACGCCGTTCTACACGCTCGACTACGACTTCGTGCTGAATCGCGCGGAGCGTGCCGCATGATCCGGCACGTCGTGATGTGGAAGGTTGCCGGCGCAACCGACCACGAACGCAGCGTCGCGCGCACCACCGTGAAGACGGCCTTCGAAAGCTTGCGCGGCCGGATTCCGGGCATGACGCACCTCGAGATCGGCGCGGATTTCAGCGCGGCCGATTACGCATGCGACCTGATCCTCGTCGCCGAATTCGAGTCGCGCGAAGCGCTCGACGGCTATGCGACGCATCCCGAACACGCCCGCGTGCGCGACGCGCTGACCGGACTGCGCATCGCGCGCCACCAGGTCGACTACGCAACGGAGTAACGAGCACATGGACTTCCTCTACCAGGCGCGCGCCGCCCGCGTGATCTTCGGCGCGGGCAGCCTCGCGCATCTCGAACGCGAAGTGCCGGCACTCGGCGCGCAGCGCGCGATCGTGCTGTGCACGCTGGAGCAGCGCGACCTCGCCGAGCACATCGTCGAGCGGCTCGGTGCGCGCGCCGCCGGGCTGTACGACCGCGCGACGATGCACGTGCCGATCGAGATCGCCCGCGATGCGCAGGCGTTCGCCCGCTCCCGCGACGCCGATTGCGCGGTCGCGATCGGCGGCGGCTCGACGATCGGCCTCGGCAAGGCCATCGCGCTCGAAAGCGGCCTGCCGATCCTCGCGATCCCGACGACCTACGCCGGCAGCGAAATGACGCCGATCTACGGTCTCACCGAAGGCGGCGTGAAGCGTACGGGCAACGACGCGCGCGTGCTGCCGAAGACGGTGATCTACGATCCCGCGCTCACGGTCACGCTGCCGGTCGAACTGTCGGTGACGAGCGGCCTCAACGCGATCGCGCATGCGGCGGAAGGGCTCTACGCGAACAACGCGAATCCGGTCATGAGCCTCGTGGCCGAGGAAGGCATTCGCGCGCTGGCGCGCGGCCTGCCCGGCGTGCGCCGCGACCCGGCCGATCTCGACGCGCGCGGCCAGGCGCTCTACGGCGCGTGGCTGTGCGGGATGGTGCTCGGCAACGTCGGCATGGCGCTGCACCACAAGCTCTGCCATACGCTCGGCGGCAGCTTCGATCTGCCGCACGCACCGACCCACACGGTCGTGCTGCCGCATGCGCTCGCATACAACGCGGCGCACGCGCCGGACGCGATGCAGCGGATCGCCCGCGCGATCGGCACGGACGACGCCGCGCGCGGCCTCTACGCGCTGGCACGCGACAACGGCGCGCCGATCTCATTGAAGGCGATCGGCATGCGGGAAGCCGACCTCGACCGCGCCGCCGACCTCGCGGCCGCGAATCCGTACTGGAACCCGCGCCCGATCGAACGCGACGGCCTGCGCGCGCTGCTGCAGGATGCGTTCGACGGCAACCTGCCCGGCTCGACGCTACGCTGAGCGCGAACACACGACAAACCAACAAACGAAACCGTCATGGAGACAACCCGCATGCATACCGAATCGAGCGCGCACGGCGAGCGCACCGTCGAACCCTGTGACGTCGCGATCGTCGGCTACGGCCCGACCGGCCTCGTCGCCGCATCGATGCTCGGCCGCGCCGGCCATCGCGTGATCGTCCTCGAACGCTGGCCGACGCCGTACGGCCTGCCGCGCCTCACGCACATCGACGGCGAAACCGCGCGGATCGTGCAGGCCAGCGCCGACGTCGATCACGCGCTGCGCAACGCGAAGGCGGTCGACACCTACCACTACCGCGACGCGAACGGCGACCTGCTGCTCGAACTGAACTGGACCGGCCGCGCGTGCGGCTATCCCGCGCACATCTCGATCTACCAGCCCGATATCGAGGATGCGATCGATGCACGCGCGAGCACGTTCCGCAACGTGACGATCCTGCGCGGCTGGGAAGTCGACACGCTGCAACAGGACGACGACGGCGTGACGCTCACCGCGCATCCGTGGCGCGGCGGCCAGGACGCGCAATGGACCGGCCAGCCGCGCACGATCCGCGCACGCTACCTGATCGGCGCGGACGGCGCGAACAGCTTCGTGCGCCGCACGCTCGGCATCGAGCGGTCCGATTTCGGCTACAACGAGCGCTGGCTCAATCTCGACTCGGAGAACAAGCGCGATCTCGGCGATGGCTGCGCGCGCACGACGATCTACTGCGACCCGGCCCGCGCGTACATGCACATGCCGATCGGCACGAAGCGCACGCGTTTCGAGCTGCGCGTGCTGCCGAACGAATCGACGGCCGACTGGGAAACCGAAGCGGCCGGCTGGAAGTGGCTCGACGATCACTACGGTTACGGACCGGACGACCTGACGCTGCTGCGCCACGTCGTCTACACGTTCGAAACGCGCATGGCCGAACGCTGGCGCGCCGGCCGCGTGCTGCTCGCCGGCGACGCCGCGCACACGATGATGCCGTACATGGGACAAGGCGCGTGCTCCGGCATGCGCGACGGCATCAACCTCGCATGGAAGCTGGATCTCGTGCTGACCGGGCGCGCGCATGCCGATCTGCTCGACACCTACGAAGCCGAGCGCCGCCCGCACGTGAGCGCGATCACGCAGATGTCGCTGTTCCTCGGGCAGATCGTCAACGAGGACGATCCGCGCAAGGTCGCCGAGCGCGACGCGGCGTTCCGCTCCGGTGCCATGCCGCCGATGCCGCCGTTCCCGAAGCTCGAGCACGGCATCGTGCACGCCGAAGCCGACGGTACGCTGCTGCCGACGACCGGCGCGCCGGCGCCGCAAGGGCGCGTCCGCCGCGGCGCGGCCGAAGGCCGCTTCGACGACGTGGTCGGCCAGGGTTTTCAGCTCGTCACGCGCGAGCACCCCGCCCGCCATCTCGACGACGCGCAGCGCGCGTTCCTCGCGCAACTCGGTTGCCACGTTGCCGTGCTGGCCGATGACGTCTGCGCGCCGGATGCGGTGATCGACGTCGACGGCGAACAGCACGCGTTCCTGCAGGCGCACGGCATCGCCGCGTACATCAAGCGGCCCGATTTCATCGTGTTCGGTTCGGTGGCCGACCTGCGCGGCCTCGGCGCACTCGTCGACGCCCTGCGCGACACGCTGCACTGGTCGCCCCGTTCCACCACGCCGGCCGCGGTGTCGGCCCCAACCGCCCACGTTTCGTGAAGGAGACGCACGCATGACGACCGAACTGTCACCGTTCGCGCTGTCGCTGCAACGCGCGATGCCCGTCACGCGCCTGCTCGATTGCGGAATGGACTACGCGGACGCCGTGGCGCTGCACGCACGCACGTCGGCCGGCGAACCATGGGACGTCGCGGCCGAAGCGCTGGCGGACGCGCAGCTCGCGCGCGCCACCCAGGCGGCGGACGCCGGCCACCTCGTCACGGCCGCCGACGCGCAGGCAATGGCCATCGCCGCCCTGTTGTTCGCGCAGATGGCGTTCAACCACGACGTGCCGCGCAAGCGCGCGCTGTATGCGCGGCTCGTCGACGCGTCGTACGGCCTCGCGCGCTGGTCCGACAAACGGATCGAACGCGTCGAAGTGCCGTTCGGCGATGCGCGCCTGATCGGCTGGCTGGTTCATCCGCCGACGGAGCCCATCCGCGGCACCGTGATCGTGTTCGGCGGCCAGAGCGGCTGGGGCTTCGCGTACTGGCCGATCGCCCGCGCGCTCGCCGCGCGCGGCGTCGCGACGCTGCTTGCCGAAGGGCCCGGCCAGGGCGAGACGCGGCTCGAACAGCGGGTCTTCGTCGACGTCGACTCGCGCGCCGCGTACCGACGCTTCGTCGATCACGTCGCCGGGCGCGTGCCCGGGCCGATCGGTATCTGGGGCAACAGCATCGGCGGGTTGTGGGCGGCGTCGACCGCCGCATCCGACGCACGGATCGCGGCCTGTTGCGTAAACGGCGCGCTCGCGGCACCCACGCTGCTGCCGTTCCGCACGTTCGTCGAACAGGCGGCGGCGATGCTCGGCAACGACGATCCCGAGGCGGTGTCGGCGAACTTCGCGCGCATGCGTTTTTCGTCCGAACGCGACCGCATCGCATGCCCGCTGCTGGTGCTGCATGGCGGCGCGGACCCGCTGATCCGGCTCGACGATCAGCAGCCGTTTCTCGATGCGGCGACGTCCGGCGACGCGACGCTCAGGGTCTGGCCGGACGGCGAGCATACGATCTACAACCACGCATCCGAGCGCACCGCGTTCGCGTGCGACTGGTTCGTCGAGCGGCTCGCGCGGGCGTGACGACATGCGGCGGCGGACCGGGCTGCACGGCAGCCGCCGCACCGCTCAACCGCCGGTCTTGAATGCCGGCAACTGCTGCCCGAGCCGCGCGCCCATTTCCGCGCCGAGCGCCTGCAGCGCATTGAACGGCCGGACCATGACCTCGAATTCGACGATCCGGCCGTCGTCGTCGAAGCGGATCATGTCGATCCCCTTCAGCGCCTTGTCGCCGACGGTCGCACCGAACTCCAGCACGACGCTCTTGCCGTCGTCGGTCACGAACTGGCGGTGATACGTGAAGTTGTCGAGGATCGTGATCACCGTGCGCAGCGCCATCAGCAACGCGGGCGCCGGCCCGTACGGCTTGAACGCCATCGGCGAACGGAACACGGCGTCCGGATGGACGATCGATTCCAGCGCGCCGAAATCCTTGCGTTCGACCATCGCGTGCCACGCGTCGAGCGATTTCGCGACGGCGGGATGAACATTCAGCGGCGGGTGCGTCATCGCAATCTCCAGTAACGTTGTTGGACGGGGGAAGAAACGAATCGGTATCAAAGGGTCGCGGCCAGCGTCGTGCCCTGGTGAATCGCGCGCTTCGCATCGAGTTCGGCGGCCTCGTATGCGCCGCCGATCAGATGCACGCGGCATCCGGCTGCCTGCAGCTGTTCCGCCAGCTCGCGCGACGGCTCCTGCCCCGCGCAGATCACCACGTTGTCCACCGGCAGCGTCCGTTCGACGCCGTCGATCGTCACGTGAAAGCCGTCATCGTCGATGCGCCGGTACGTGACCGACGACGACATCCCCACGCCGCGCGCCTTCAGCGCCGTGCGATGAATCCAGCCGGTGGTCTTGCCGAGCCCGTCGCCGACTTTCGACGCCTTGCGCTGCAGCAGGTGCACTTCCCGCGCGGCCGGTTCGGGCCGCGCGGCGCCCAGCCCGCCGGCATTCGCATACGATCGATCGACGCCCCATTCGCTGAAGAACCGGTCCGCGTCGCCATGCTCGCCGCGATCGCGATGAACGAGATATTCCGCGACGTCGAAGCCGATACCGCCCGCGCCGACGATCGCGACGGAGTTGCCGACGGCCTTGTCGTCGCGCAGCACGTCGAGATAGCCGAGCGCCTTCGGATGACCGGCACCGTCGATCGGCGGCGTGCGGGGCACGACGCCGGTCGCGATCACCACTTCGTCGAATTCACCCTGCAACAGCATCTCGGCCGTCGCACGCGTATCGACGTGCAGCGCGATGCCGCGCAGTTCGATCTGCCGGCGGAAATAGCGCAGCGTCTCGTTGAACTCCTCCTTGCCGGGCACCTTCCTCGCGAGATTGAACTGACCGCCGATCTCGGCGCCCGCTTCGTACAGCGTGACCGCGTGACCGCGCTCGGCCGCCGTGACCGCGAAGCCAAGGCCCGCCGGCCCGGCGCCGACCACCGCGATCCGCTTGCGGCGCGGCGCGGGCGCGATCACGAGCTCGGTTTCATGACACGCACGTGGATTCACGAGACACGACGTGATCCTGCCGCTGAACGTATGGTCGAGGCACGCCTGGTTGCAGCCGATGCACGTGTTGATTTCGTCCGCGCGCCCTTCCCGCGCCTTGCGGACGAATTCGGCATCGGCGAGGAACGGCCGCGCCATCGACACCATGTCGCAATAGCCGTCGGCGAGCAGTTGCTCGGCGACTTCCGGCGTATTGATCCGGTTGGTCGCGACGAGCGGAATGCCGACCTTGCCCATCAGTTGCCGCGTCACCCACGCATACGCGGCGCGCGGCACCTTGGTCGCGATGGTCGGGATGCGCGCCTCGTGCCAACCGATGCCGGTATTGAGGATCGTCGCGCCGGCCGCCTCGATCGCCCGCGCGAGCCGGATCACCTCGTCGAGCGTGGAGCCGCCTTCGACGAGATCGAGCATCGACAGCCGATAGATGACGATGAAGTTCGCACCCACACGCTCGCGCACGCGCCGCACGATCTCGACCGCGAAGCGGATGCGGTTGTCGTACGCGCCGCCCCACGCATCGTCGCGATGGTTCGTGCGCGCGGCGATGAATTCGTTGATCAGGTAGCCCTCGGAGCCCATGATCTCGACCCCGTCGTAGCCCGCATGCTGCGCGAGCGCCGCGCATCGCACGAAATCGGCGATCGTCTCGTCGACCTCGTCGCTCGTCAACGCATGCGGCGTGAACGGGTTGATCGGCGCCTTCAGCGCGCTCGGCGCCGCGAGCGCCGGGTGATACGCATAACGCCCGAAATGCAGGATCTGCAACGCGATGCGGCCGCCCTCCGCCTGCACCGCGCGCGTCACGACGCGATGCCGTTCGGCGTCCGCTTCGGTCGTCAGCATCGCGCCGCCGGGCGCCGGACGGCCGCGCTCGTTCGGCGCGAAGCCGCCCGTGACGATCAGGCCAGCCTCGCCGCGCGCGCGCTCCGCATAGAACGCGGCCATCCGCTCGAAGCCGTTCGGCGCTTCCTCCAGGCCGACGTGCATCGACCCCATCAACACGCGGTTCCTGAGCGACGTGAAGCCGAGTTCGAGCGGAGTCGTCAAATGCGGATAACGGGAAGCCATCGGGTGTCTCCATGTTTATGCAACAAGTTGCATTGATGGTAGCCCGCCGCCTTTGTTTATGCAACATGTTGCATAAACATGCGTTCGCCATTTGTGCTACGGCCCCGATATGGCAAGATGCGGTTCATTCCGCCGCTGCCTCGATCCGACATGTCCCTGCCGCACGCGCTTCTCACCGCCCTCGCCGAACGCCCCGGTTCGGGGTCCGAGCTCGCCGACCGTTTCGATCGCTCGATCGGCTACTTCTGGCAGGCGACGCACCAGCAGATCTATCGCGAACTCGGGCGTCTCGAGGAAATGGGCTGGATCGAATCGCTGCCCGCCGAGTCCGGTCGCGGCCGCAAGCGCGCGTACCGGATCCTGCCGGCCGGCAAGAAGGAATTGCGCCGCTGGATCGCCGAACCGGAAGATCCGACGCCGCTGCGCGAGGCGCTGATGGTGCGTCTGCGCGCGGAAGCCGTGCTCGGGCCGGCCGGCCTCGAGCACGAGATCCGGCGGCGCATCGCGCTTCATCAGGAAAAGCTGGATCTGTATCTGCAGATCGAGGCGCGCGACTTTGCGACGGCCGGCGATCCGGCGGCCGGCGATCCGGCGGCCGGCGCTCCGGCGGCCGGCGCTCCGGCGGCCGGCGATTCACGCACGAAGCGGCTGCAGCATCTGGTGCTGCAGGCCGGCATCGCGAACGAGCGGTTCTGGGTCGAGTTTTCGCAGCATGCGCTCGAGACGCTGCGCCTGCCGAAGGACTGAAGCCGCTGACGCAGGACGGGCGGCGTTCGTTTCAGCGCCGCGCGGCACCGCGTGCTCGCCTGCATAGTCCGGCGTGGTGGCAGCGGGTCGCGCCGCCCTTCGCCGTCATGAAGAAGCGGCCGCGCGGCCTGCATGGCGTCGCCGCGCGGCGAAACCGGATCACGCGTCCGGAAAAATCACGACCTTGCCCTTCACCTGCCGGTTCGCCATCCGCGCGATCGCGTCGGCCGCGCCGGCCAGCGACACGCGCTCGGTGATCGCGGGCCGCACCTTGCCGGCCGCGAACCATTCGGCGAGCAGCCGCATGTTCGCGGCATGCTGCGCCGGGTCGCGCCGCACCGCATCGCCCCAGAACACGCCGAGAATGTCGCGCTCC
Organism: Burkholderia sp. EMB26; assembly: GCF_024730645.1. Taxonomy (NCBI): domain Bacteria; kingdom Pseudomonadati; phylum Pseudomonadota; class Betaproteobacteria; order Burkholderiales; family Burkholderiaceae; genus Burkholderia; species Burkholderia sp. EMB26. The sequence continues at coordinate 1,483,564 of NZ_CP078070.1, read as the reverse complement.
TTCAGCAGCGCGAGGTTCAGCGCGATCTTCGGGATCTCGCCGGCCGCGAAACCGACCACGAGGAACCGCCCGCGCCACGCGGTCGCACGCAGCGCCGCTTCGCTGTACGCGCCGCCCACCGGATCGTAGACGACGTCGGCGCCGCGCCCGCCGGTCAGCTCGTCGACGCGGCGGCGCAGGTCTTCGGTCGCATAGTCGATCGTCTCGTCGGCGCCGGCTTCACGGCACAGCGCGAGCTTGTCCGCGCTCGACGCCGCCGCGATCACGCGCGCACCGAGCGCTTTCGCGATCTCGATCGCGGCGATCCCGACGCCGCCCGCCGCGCCCAGCACGAGCAGCGTCTCGCCCGCCTGCAGGCGCGCACGCTGCTGCAACGCGTGCAGCGACGTGCCGTACGCGAGCACGAGCGCCGCGCCCTGCTCGAACGTCATCCCCGGCGGTAGCGCGGCGAGCTGGTGCGCATCGGCCACGCAGTATTCCGCGAACCCGCCGTGCCCGGTGAACGCCATCACCGAATCGCCTGGCCGCCACGCGGTGACGCCATCGCCGACCGCGTCGATCACGCCGGCAAACTCGGCGCCCGGCGAGAACGGCAGCGCCGGTTTCACCTGATACAGCCCCTGGACGATCAGTGCGTCGGGGAAATTGAGCGATGCCGCCTTCACCTGGATCCGGACCTGCCCGGCCGCCGGTTCGGGAATCGCGACATCTTCGATACGCAAGCGGTCGATCGGGCCGAATGCGGTACACAACAGGGCTTTCATGCGCTTCTCTCCTTGCCCGGTGTGGCCGGGCATCGGTACGGTCTGCGGGCGCCCCCGCGCGGCCGGTTCACGACGCGCGCGCGATGGCCGTCGGCATCCGCGCGCTCGTCGATATTCCGGAATGTCGTTGAAGCCACGTTCAGAACCACGCGTCGCGCATGTCGAGGGTGGTCGTGTCGACGCTCGACAGCAGGTCGAGCTGTGCATCCACCTTCGGCAGTTCCCAGCGGAAGAAGTAGCGGGCCGCCGCGCGCTTGCCGTCGTGGAAATCGCCGTCGTGTCCGTGCGCGGCGAGCGTCACGTCGAGCCACAGCCAGGCGACGACGAGATGGCCGAACGCTTCGAGATACACGCTCGCGTTCGCGAGCCGCGTCTGCGGATCGCCGATCGCGCTCAACTGGCGTGTCACGTCGCCCAGCCGCGCCCAGCGCCGGGCCAATGCCTCGGCCTGCTCGCGCATGCCGGCATCCAGCGCTCGCGCACGCTCGACGGTCGCGCCGATCCGTGCATCGAGCGCGCGCAGCGACGCGCCGTCGTCCTGGCTCACCTTGCGGCCCAGCAGATCGAGCGCCTGGATGCCGTGCGTGCCTTCGTGAATCGGATTCAGGCGGTTGTCGCGATAGAGCCGTTCGACCGCGTAGTCGCGCGTATAGCCGTAACCGCCGTGCACCTGGATCGCGAGATCGTTCGCGGCAACGCACCACTGCGACGGCCAGCTTTTCGCGATCGGCGTCAGGATGTCGAGCAGGCGCGCGGCATCGGCGCGCACCGCCGCATCGTCGTGCGCGCGCGCTTCGTCGACAAGTTTCGCGCAGTACAGGATCAACGCGAGCCCGCCTTCGACGTACGCCTTCTGCGCGAGCAGCATGCGCCGCACGTCCGGATGATCGACGATCGGCGCCTGCGGCGCGGCCGCATCCTTGCCGGCCGGCCCGAGCGGGCGCCCTTGCGGACGGTTGCGCGCGTAGTCGAGCGCGTGCAGATAACCCGTGTAGCCGAGCGCCACCGCACCCGCGCCGACGCCGATGCGCGCCTCGTTCATCATGTGGAACATGTAGGCCAGCCCATGATTCGGCTGGCCGACCAGATAACCGATCGCGCCCGCACGCCCTGCCGGACGGTAACGCGTCCCTTCGCCGAAATTCAGCAGGCAGTTGGTCGTGCCGCGATAGCCCATCTTGTGGTTCAGCCCGGCGAGCACGACGTCGTTGTGCTCGCCGTTCGCATCGCCATCGGCGCCCGTCAGGAACTTCGGCACGATGAACAGCGAGATGCCGCGCGTGCCGGGTTGCAACCGACCATGTTCGTCGGGAATCTTCGCGAGCACGAGGTGGACGATGTTCTCCGCCAGCTCGTGCTCGCCGCCGGATATCCACATCTTGTTGCCGGTCAGCCGGTAGCGTGGGCCGAGCGGCGAATCGCATTCGAAATCGGCGCGCGTCGCGATGTCGGACAGCGACGAGCCGGCTTGCGGCTCGGACAGGCACATCGTGCCGAGGAAACGCCCTTCCAGCTCGGGGCGCGCGAACGCGTCGATCTGCGCGGCGCTGCCGTGCGCGACGAGCAGGTTCGCATTGGCGACGGTCAGGAACGGATACGCGGCCGTCGCGATGTTCGCGGCCTGGAAGAACAGGAACGACGCGGCTTCGACCAGCTTCGGCAAGCACATGCCGCCGAGCGCTTCGTCATGCCCCGCGGCGATCAGCCCGGCGTCCGCGAACGCGCGCCCGGCCGGTTCGACTTCCGGGATCAGCGTCACGCGTTCGCCGTCGAACCGCGGCTCGTCGCGATCGCCGCGCGCCGCATGCGGCGCGAACAGGTCTTCGGCGATCCGTTCGCTGGTGTCGAGCACCGCGTCGAAGGTCTCGCGACTATGCTCCGCGTAACGCGGCAGCGCGACGAGCGCTTCGGCGTCGAGCCAGTCGTACAGCAGGAACGCGAGATCGCGTCGCGACATCAACAGGCTCATCGTGCTGCCTCCCGGGGTGCCGGCCGTGTCAGCCGAATGAAGGGTTGCGTGGCTCCAAGTGCTGGCAGGAATTTAGCACGGTCGTTCGAAAACGACAACGACGAACACGCTAGTCCGCGTAGCCGGGATCGCGCCGATCGAGCCGGCGCAGCAGCCCGGGCCAGACGAGCGCCCCGGCGCCCATCCCGCGCGTGACCGCGGCGATCTGCTGTTTGATGCCGTCGAGAATCGGCTGCGCGATCGGCAGCAGCGCCGAGCCGCCCGCCTGCGCGCGGACCTGGATCATGCAGGCCGCTTCGAAGAAGTACATCGCGACGAACGCATCGGCCGGCGTCGCACCGACGGTCAGCAGCCCGTGATTGCGCAGCATCAGGTTCGTATTGCTGCCGAGGTCGCGCACGAGGCGCGCCTTCTCGCCCTCGTCGAGCGCGATGCCCTCGTAGTCGTGATAGCCGAGCGACGCGAGCACGCCGAGCGACTGCTGCGACAGCGGCAGCAAGCCCGCTTCCTGCGCCGAGACGGCCACACCGTTGATCGAATGCGTATGCATCACGCATTGGGCATCGTCGCGGGCCGCATGCACCGCGCTGTGGATCGTGAAGCCGGCCGGGTTGATCTCGTACGGCGATTCGGACACCTTGCGGCCGTCGAGATCCACCTTGACCAGCGACGACGCCGTGATCTCGTCGAACATCATCCCGTACGGGTTGATCAGGAAGTGGTGCTCCGGGCCGGGCACGCGCGCGGAAATATGGGTGAACACGAGATCGTCCCAGCCGAACAGCGCGGTGAGGCGATACGCGGCCGCCAGGTTGACGCGCGCCTCCCATTCGGCGGGGGAAACCGTCTGCTTCACACTGACATCGGATGAGGCCACGTCACACTCCTTGTTCAAGGGGTCGATGCAAACCGGGCCGCACGATGCGGCCCGGCGCGGGACAGAGGTTGCGTCAACCAGCCTGCGGTTTCGCGAGCTGATCGGCCACCGGCAGGCTGCGGATGCGCGTGCCGGTCGCCGCGAAGATCGCGTTGGTCAGCGCCGGCGCGACGGGCGGCAGGCCCGGTTCACCGACCCCGCCGAGCGGCGTCGCGAAGTCGTCGGGCGCCACCAGATGCACGCGGATTTCACGCGGCGCCTCGTTCATTCTCAACACCTGGAAGCCGTTGAAGTTGCTCTGCTCCGGGTGGCCGTCCTTGAACGTGATCTCGCCGTGCAGCGCAATGCCGAGCCCCATCACCACCGCGCCCTCGAGCTGCGAGCGCACCCGTTCCGGATTGACCTGCGGCCCGCAGTCGATCGCGATGTCGACGCGCGGCACCGAGATCTTGCCGTCCGCGTCGACCTGCACCTCGCACACCGCGGCCGTGTACGACACGAAGCTGCGATGCGCGGCGATCCCGAGCCCATGCCCGTTCGGCAGCTTGCGGCCCCAGCCGGCTTCGCGCGCGACCGTCTCGACCACGCGTCGCAGCCGCCCCGTATCGACCGGATACAGCGCGGGATCCTCGCCGTAGTTCACGTTCTTCACCGTGATGTGCGGCTCGAAACGCCGAGCGGGCCCGATCAGCTCGAGCAGGAAATCCTTCGGATCGCGGCCGGCCGCGTGCGCAAGCTCCGACACGAAACTCTGGATGCCGAACGCATGCGGGATGTTGTACACCGAGCGGAACCAGCCGATCCTCGTGTGCGCTTCCGCGGCCGGATTCTCGAGCCGCACGTTCGGAATCGCGAACGGCAGATCCGCGATGCCTTGCGCGAGCTCGCCCGGCTGCTCGTGCACGACGCCGGCCCGGAACGTCGACTGGATCGACGGCGCGACCGTGCGATGCTGCCACGCGACCACCTTCCCCGATGCATCGATCCCGCCGTCGAACGCTTCGAGCGACACCGCGTGGAAGTAGTCGTGCGCGATGTCGTCCTCGCGCGTGAAGGTCAGCTTCACGGGCGCGCCGACCGCCTTCGACAGCAGCGCGGCTTCCACCACGTAGTCGGGCTTCGACTTGCGGCCGAAGCCGCCGCCCAGCAGCGTCACGTTGACCGTCACGCGCTCCGCCGGCAAGCCGAGCGCCTTCGCGAGCTCGTCGCGCGTGGTCTGCGGCGCCTGCGTGCAGGTCCATACCTCGCAGCGGCCGTCGGCCACGCGCGCGACGGCCGCGGGCGGCTCCATCGTCGCGTGCGCGAGATGCGGGACGTAGTAGGTCGCGCGTACGCGTTTCGCGGCGCCGGCGAGTGCGGCCGCCACGTCGCCGTCGTTGCGGATCACGTCGCCCGGCTGCGCGGCAGCCGCTTCGAGCGTCTTGCGATATTCGGTCGAGTCGTAGCCCGCGTTGGGTCCGTGCTTCCAGTCGATCTTCAACTGCGCGCGCGCCTGGATGGCCGTCCACGTATCGCGCGCGATGACGGCCACGCCGCCGAGCGGCTGGAAGCCGGATGGCAGCGGCGTCGCCGCCAGTTGCACGACCTTGACGACGCCCGGCAGCTTCCCGGCGGCCGACGCGTCGAACGACGCCACCGTATCGCCGTAGGCCGGCGGCCGCGCGACGACCGCATACAGCATGCCGTCGAGCCGCGTATCGATTCCGTACTGCGCCCGGCCGCCGACGATGTCGCGTCCGTCGATCAGCGCCGTCTTGCCCTTGCCGATATAGCGGAATTCGGCCGGCGCCTTCAACGGCACGCTTTTCGTATCGGGCACCGGCAGCGCGGCCGCCTTCGCGGCCAGTTCGCCGAAGCCGAGCTTGCGCCCGCTCTTCGAGTCGACGACCTCGTGCACCGTCACCTTCACCTGGCGCACGTCGACGCCCCATTCGCCGGCGGCTGCCTGCGCGAGCATCGTGCGCGCGGCCGCCCCGGCACGGCGCAGCGCAGCGAAGCTCTGGCGCAGGCTGCGCGACCCGTCGGTGTTCTGGTTGCCGTAGCGCGGCTCGTCGCCGACCGCTTGCGCGACCTTCACGCGCGCCCAGTCCGCGCCCAGTTCGTCGGCCACCACGAGCGCCACGCTCGTGCGCACGCCCTGCCCCATCTCGGAGCGGATGCAGGTCACCGTGACGGTGCCGTCCGGTGCGATCGCAACGAACAGGTTCGGATCGTCGCGCAAGCCGTGCGGCATCCCGGCGCCGCCATACTGCGGATTCGCGCTGACGGGCGGCTGCACCGGCGCGGCCGCCCGAGCGAGCGACGGCACGCCGAACGCGAGCAGCAGCCCGCCGGACGCGAAGCCGAGCAGCAACGCGCGGCGGCTTTCGTTGTGGACGGAGAGTTCGGGCGCGCTCATGCGGCACCTCCGCGGCGCACGGCCAGCCGGATCGCGGCACGAATGCGCGTATAGGTGCCGCAGCGGCAGATGTTGCCGGACATCGCATCGTCGATGTCGGCGTCGGTCGGATGGGGATTGGTCTTCAGCAGCGACGCGGCCTGCATGATCTGCCCGGACTGGCAGTAACCGCATTGCGCGACGTTCAGTTCCTGCCACGCCTGCTGCAGCGGGTGCGTGAGGTCCGTCGACAGCCCCTCGATCGTCGTCACGCGCTTGCCCGACGCCGCCGCGACGGGCGTGATGCACGCGCGGATCGCCACGCCGTCGAGATGCACGGTGCACGCACCGCACAGCGCCATCCCGCAGCCGAACTTGGTGCCGGTGTGGCCGAGCACATCGCGCAGATACCAGAGCAACGGCATGTCGGGATTGCCGTCGAAGTGCTGCTCGCTACCGTTGACGGTCAGCGTGATCATCGTTCACCTCCTGGTTGCGATGCCCGCCGGGCAGGCATCGAGTGGGGATTCGAACGGCGCGGCGCACATTCCGAACGACCAGGCAGGCGTGGCGCCGTTTCGTCGACCGTGTCGCGTGCAGGCACGGCCGGGCGGATGCTGCGAACGATGCCGTCGGCCGGTTGCCCGCGCAACCTTTCGACGCCATTCCAGCCAGCCGCTCGTCCGCATGAATCGCCGTCCGCATTATCGAGCCATTTCGGATTTGATGTCGGATCGGCGCGGTTCGAGCGTTTCAGGCAAACGGCACGGGAATTCGGCCGGACACGGCATGCGTCGCCGGCCGATCGCGCCACGCGCCGACCGCTTCCGTCAGTCGACCAGCACCACAGGCTTACCCGAGAACCGCCGCTCCCGCAGCCCTTCCAGTTGCGCCGGCAACTTCCCGAAGTCGCCGGTGACGCGTGCTTCGGGTTGCATCCGGCCGTTCGCGATACCGGCGAGCAGCATGCTGCCCGCCGCGGTCGTCTCGAGCCACGCCGCATCGTCGCCATAGGTGTGCAACGCATTCAGCGCGACTTCATGAAGCGACGCGCTCGACGTGAACGGCGGTAGCGGCGGCGTGTCGAAGCGCCCCTGGATGCACACGATATGCCCGTTCGCGGCCACGGCAGGTGCCCAGCAGGCCGCATGCCGCGCATCGACGCTGTCGAACACCGCATAGAAACGCCGGGCCAGTTCGGGCATCGCGCCGATCGTTGCATCGACGGGACGCGGCAGGCAATGGCTTGCCCCGCGCTCGCGCAGGCGCTCCCAATGTCGTTCGTGGCTCGATACCGACACCACGAACCCGCGAGCGGCGGCGATCTGCACCAGATAGTTGCCGACCGCGCCGCCTGCGCCGCTCACGAGGATTTCCCTCGCCGCACGGCACGGCACCTTCTCGAGCGCCTGCCATGCGGTCAGCGCCGGGCACGGAACGCTCGCCGCCGTTTCGAAATCGAGCGTGTCGGGCACCGTCAGCAGCACGCCGGCCGCAACTGGTGTGTATTCCGCGAAACTCCCGTGCTCGCCGAGCGCCTGATGATAGGCGACGCGGCGGCCCAGCAGGTGGCGCATCGCGTCGTCCGCGACCGCGACCACCGTGCCCGCGCCATCGACGCCGGGCACATGCCCGGGGCGCCAGTTCACGAGCGCGCCGCCGAGCACTTTCCAGTCGACCGGATTGAGGCCGATCGCGTGATTGCGGACCAGCACCTGGCCGGGTTTCAGTCCCGGCGTTTCCCGTTGTTCGAGACGCAACTGCGCGGGATGCTCGCTGCCTTGCCAGGTCCACGCGCGATAGCGGGCCGGCAACGAGGCTTGATGAGTGGATTGAGTCATGGGGAATGGCAGGGTGTGACACGCGACCGGCGCTCGGCGACCGCCTGCAAGTGCAAGGAACCCGCATCGGATTTCCTCGCGCCGATGCGATTTCCGGAAGATGCGGGTGGGATATCCGCTGAAGTATCCGTGCGCGGCGCCGTTTCGCGAAAGAGGCTTCCCGCGAAAACACTTTTGAATGCATCGGGAAAATGGGTTCCGGGTCGCGCACAGGCAAGCATCCGGCCGACCTCGCGGCCGGACCGGATGCTTGACGCCTGCGTCGAACGCGCCGGAAGGCGCTACCGCGCGCCCTTCCTCACGGCGACCGCAATGCCTGCAACCCGAGCGTGAGCGCGTTGAACGGCATTTCCGCAGCGCCCATCGAGAAACTCGTCGTCTTCGTCGGCACGCCGGGCGTGCGCATCAGCGCGTGAACGATCCGCTCGCTCGCATGGCCGTCACCGTACGGATTGCTCGCGCGCGACATTTCCTCGTAAGCGCTCTCGCTGTCGAACAAACGCGACGCCTCCCATACGATCCTGTCCTGATCGGTGCCGACGAGCCGCGCGGTGCCGGCCTGAATCGCCTCGGGCCGCTCGGTCGTCTCGCGCGTGACCAGCACCGGCTTGCCGAGCGCCGGCCCTTCTTCCTGAATGCCGCCCGAATCCGTGATGATGAAATAAGCGCGCGACATCAGGAAGACGAACGAAAGATATTCCTGCGGCTCGATCAGGTAGATATTGGGGACGTCGCCGAGCCGCGCGCGCGCCGGTTCCCTCACGTTCGGATTCAGGTGCAGCGGATAGACGAACTGCGCATCGCGATAGCGGTTCGCCAGCGTGCACAGGGCGTCGCAGAAATGCCGGAACGGTTCGCCGAAACTTTCGCGGCGATGGCCGGTGATCAGCACGACGCGTCGCGACGGTTCGAGAAACGGGAAGTACGCGGCGACCTTGTCCGACAGCGCGGCAGTGCGATCCAGCATGCGCTTGACCTCGTGCAACGCGTCGATCACGGTATTGCCGGTCAGCGAGACCGCGCCGCCCGGCACGCCTTCGCTCAGCAGGTTGTCACGCGCCTGCCCGGTCGGGGCGAAATGCCAGGACGACACCGCATCCGTCACGCGGCGATTCAGTTCCTCCGGCCACGGCGACCAGATGTCGCCGCTGCGCAAGCCGGCCTCCACGTGCCCGACCGGCAGATAGCGATAGAACGCCGCGAGGCTGACCGCGAGCGTGGTCGTCGTATCGCCGTGCACCAGCACGACGTCCGGCCGCAGTTCGTCGAAGACCATGCCGATCGCCTGGAGAATGCCGGTCGTCACGTCGGTCAGCGTCTGGCTTTGCCGCATCAGGTTGAGATCGTAGTCGGGCTTGATGTCGAACAGCGTCAGCACCTGGTCGAGCATTTCGCGATGCTGCGCGGTCACGCATACGCGGGCGTCGACATCCGCTTGCGCCTTCAATGCGCGCACCAGCGGCGCCATCTTGATGGCCTCCGGCCGGGTCCCGAACACAAGCAAGATCTTCTTCATCGTTGTCCTCGTTTAGCCACTGCGCGCCTGGCGATCCTGCACGTGGCGCGAAGCATGTATTCGGGCGGCGCATCGCGTACTCGCACGCGCTCGACACGCGGCGATGTTGCGGGGCGAGCGCGCCACCTCGTCCGCGCGGTCCGGGCCGCGCGAATCGTCGTACTACCGGCGTCCCGTTGCACTGGATCGATCACGTCATGAGCGGTTCCTCGCTGTGTCGAGCATTACGTCCTCCCACTACAGCAATATTCAAACCAGCGGGCCCGCATCCCGGCCCGCTTCGCTCAGCGGCCGTCGCGTGCGGACGGCGTGTTGCGGAATGTTTCACAACTGCTACGGGCGCTCGCCGCGCCGGATCGACACGACAACGATAAACAGCCGGACGCTCAACCGATCCGTCTGACGACGTCGTCCGACGAATCGTGCACGCATGTCGAGCCGCCGCGACGCAGCGAATCTGCGGCATCTTTCGACGCGCGTTGCGTCGTCTCGATTCGCCACTTTCGTCTGTGCACTGTGCGGCGCGCACGCGAGCGTCGGCCACCCACACACGCGCAGGATTTCTCCGACACGCGACGGCGCTTGCGTCACACGAATCGGTGCGCGGGAAATGTTGCGTATGTGTAACGCGGTTCAAAAAGCGGAAAATACATCGGAGTCCGGTCTATTTGTCGCACATGAAACCGGCGTCGGTTTCGATCACCACACCAACGCGCGTGCGACGAATGAAGCACGACGATCAGTCATGCAAGCTTCACCCGGCAAGGCGCCACCGATGGATGCGAAGCCCCCGCCGTGCGAGGTGCTCTACGCACGCAACCGACCGTATGGGGTCGAATGCGACGCGTGCACACTGATTCGTCAGTGAATCAAAACCCGCCGCCCGCGCGACTTCCGCATCCGCTTCCTTCGCGTCGATCCTTGCTGCGCGCGGCATCCCGACAGATGGCTCACGCCTTGCTTAATGTCAGACAGGTGCGTCCCGAAGCACTCGCACGGCAGCAGACAGACGGGGACGCCAAAGCAACGAAGCCGGGAGGCGACGCGACGCGTTCGTCCGGGGCGACCGACAATCGCCCGCCACGACCCACGCGCCACGGCTTCCCATTGACGTCCGCGCGATCCACGGAGCGCCTTCAGCTCTCATCGGTCGTCGTCGCGGGCACGGGGACCAGGACATGAAGAAAACGCGGGCGGCGTCACTCTGCGAACAAGGCATCCTGCTGCTGATCGTGCTTGCCTGCTCGCTGATCGTCCGCGACACCGCATCGCAGGCGATCGCCGAACCGGTCCGGTTCGGCGTGCCCGCCGTCAACGCCGCCAACGCGGCAAACACCGGGCTCGCAATGGAACGCACCGCGCTCGACAGCGTGACGTTCTCGCTCGCCGCACCGGCCTCGCCCGATCCGGATGCGTCGCTCGAACCGCCGCCGGCCGGCACGCCGGGCATCACGTTCGATCCCGAGCTGCTGCTGATGCCGTGCGTGGCGTACCTGTGGCTGTTCACGCTGTTGACGTGCGGGTATGCCGCGCGGCACTACCTGTTCAGCCTCGACCGCCTGTTCAAGCCGCAGCACGCGCCCTACCGCGCGATGACCCACGGCGATTGGCCGCGGCTCACGGTCTTCGTCGCCGCCCACAACGAGGAAACCGTCATCGTCGATTGCCTGATGGCGCTGCTGGCCACGACCTACCCGCGCGACCGGCTGACGATCATCCCGGTCAACGACCGCTCGACCGACAACACGCGCGTGCTGATCGACGAAGTCCGCGCACTCGCGCCCGAACTGATCCAGCCGTTTCATCGCGAGACCGGCAAGCCGGGCAAGGCAGCCGCGCTGAAGGATGCGCTGCGCTTCATCCGCGGCGACATCATGGTGGTATTCGACGCCGACTACCTGCCGCGGCCGGGGTTGCTGAAGGAACTCGTCGCGCCGTTCTTCGATCCGGAAGTCGGCGCGGTGATGGGCCGCGTCGTGCCGCAGAACGCGGACAGCAACCTGCTCGCGCGGCTGCTCGATCTCGAGCGCGCGGGCGGCTACCAGGTCAACCAGCAAGCCCGCAACAATCTCGACCTGGTGCCGCAGTACGGCGGCACGGTCGGCGGCATCCGCAAGGGTGCGCTCGACGCCGTGGGCGGCTGGTGCGACGACACGCTCGCCGAAGATACCGACATGACCTACCGCCTGCTGCTGAGCGACTGGCGCACGGTCTATCTGAACCACGCCGAATGTTATGAGGAAGTACCGGAGCGCTGGGCCGTCCGCGCCCGGCAACTGACGCGCTGGGCGAAGGGGCACAACCAGACGATGTTGCGCTACCTGTTGCCGGTGCTGCGCAATCCGCTGATCTCGCGGCGCTGCCGGCTCGATGGCGCCCTGCTGCTCGGCGTGTTCACGATGCCCGCGCTGCTCGCGATCGCGTGGAGCGCCGCGCTCGCGCTCTACCTGTTCAACGGCGTCAATTCGACCGCGCTCGGCCTGCTCCTGTCGCTGTTCGCGCTGTTCTCGTTCAGCACCTTCGGCAACTTCGGCGTTTTCTTCGAGATCGTCGTCGCCGCGCGGCTCGACGGCCGCGCGACGCGCCTGCGGCTCGTACCGGTCAACGTCGTCGGCTTTTGCGTGACGATTGCGGCGGTCGTCGCCGCGCTATGGGGGCTCGCGCTCGACGCCGCGTTCCGCCGCGAACTGAAATGGGACAAGACCGAGCGTTTTCGCCGGCAATTGAAACCGGAGCGATGAGCGATGACGACCTTCAATGTGATGGTGCCGGTGGCCGGCGTGCTCACCCTGCCGTTCCTGCCGATGCTGCACGAACTGATCCGGCGCAGCGACGTCGCGGCGCTGCCGATCGGCGACGGGCCGTTCGTCGATCAGGCGCTGTTGGCCGCGCGCTGGCACGACGCGCTGCGCGCGCACGCGGCCGGCACGTCGCCGGCGGATGCGGCCGCCACACCGCCGTGGCAAGCGCTCGGCCTGGCCGTGCAGCATGCGGACGCGATCCACGTCGCACGGGACACACATCGCGACGACGTGCTTTACGCCGATCGCACGATCACGCTCGACGACGGCGCGCGGGCCGCGTACGCGTTCGCCGACGAGCGCATCGACATTCGTGCCGGCGCGACGATCGGCACGCTCGCGCATGCACCGCTGATCGACGTCGACGGCGCGGTACTGCGCGGCGTCGTGGTCGGCGACACGGTGCATCTGCACGGCGCCGGCGGCTTCGCGTGCCTGTATGGCGAGCCGCTCGTGTTCGGCGCGGCGCCCGGCGCGCGGCCCGCGGACCCGCAGGCCGCCCCGCGCCGCGCGATCTCGCTGACCCGCCACTTCGCGTCGCTGCCGCATCGCTTCCTGCACGGCCGTTACCTGGTGCCGTGCGACGTCCGCCTGCCCGCGCACACGGTCGTGCAAGGCAACCTGATCGTCGAAGGCACGCTCGTACTCGGCGAAGGCTGCGTGCTGCGCGGCAGCGTCAAGGCGCATCGCGTCGAGCTCGAACGCCACGCGTTGCTGCATGGCGCGGTATTCGCGCGCGACGATGTGTTGCTCGCCCACGCGAGCTGCATCGACGGCGTCGTGTCGGCCGGCGGCCTGCTGCGGCTGACGGGGGCGCGCATCGGCGTCGCCGGTCATCCGGTCAGCGCGTGCGCGCGCGACGTCTCGGTCGTCAATCATGCCTGCGTGCATGGCGATCTCGTCGCGTGGCGCAGCGGCTGGTTCCACACATCCCGTTAAGGAGCGCCTCATGTCCGATCGCCCCAGCCATCGCGGCCCGCGCGTGCCGGTTGCCACCCTCGCGATGCTGTGCGGCGTCGCCTTCGGCGCGCCCGCGGCGCTGGCGGAGCAGCCGGACGATGCCGCCGCCGTGCCCGCCGTGCAGCCCCCGGACCCCGCGACCGTCATCACGCCACGGATGCGCGACGAATCGATGTTCGTGCGCGTGGACGCCGAAGGCCTACCGGACGGCGTGCCGCTCGCCGAGTTCACGCCCGAGGATACGAACCGGCCACCGCTGCCCGACGCCATCGTCACACATGCGCAGGCGCCGCAGGAATCGCACACCGAACTGTCGCTCGGCTATTCGAGCGCGCACCTGACGCACGGCTATGGCGACTGGTACGGCGTGCATCTGCGCGGCGTCTATCAGGACGGCGTGCGCACCGTGCTCGGCGAACTGGCGCAATTGCACCGCTTCGGCGAGAACACGCAGCTCGGCGCGCTGACCTACGTGCAGAACCTCGGGCCCGACTGGTTCGGCGGAATCGGCTTTTCCGGCACCACGTCGGGCACGATCCTGCCGAGCGCGCGCGTCGACCTGTCGCTCAACCGCAAGCTATTGTCCGATCGTTCGCTGGTCGTGTCGCTGGGCGCCGGCTACGCATGGAACCGCAGCGGCCACCGCGATCAGCTCTATCACGCCGGCGTGATCTGGTATGCATTGCCGAAGTGGATTTTCGAGGCGGGCGCGAACTATACGGTCGATTCACCGGGCTCGGTCAAGGCACCTGCGTACTACGGCGCCGTCACCTACGGCGAAGTCGGCAAGAGCGTGATCGTGCTGCGCGGCGGGTTCGGCCGCGAAGCGTATCAGGTCACCGGGTCCGGCTCGCAGATCGCGGATTTCCGCAGCCACGAGATCACCGCGAAATGGCGCTACTGGTTCACGCGCAAGTGGGGCACGCAACTCGAATTCGACTATTACCACAACCCGTACTACTCACGGATCGGCGGCGAGCTCAGCGTGTTCTATCGCTGGTGAGCGGGCGGACGCCATGCCCACGCATCCCGTCCGTCCTCCCGTCGACCGTTCGCTGCGCACCCACGCGTACCCGCAGCGCTGGCTGTCGTCGATCGCGCTGCTGACGCCCGCGCTGTACGCGTCGCTGTGGTTCGGACTGCCGCTGGCGTGGCGCTACTGGCGCGCGGTCATGGCATGGGGCGCGCAGCAGATCGATCCGGCGCTGCACGTGATCGTGCTCGGTTATCCAGCCGACGCGCCACGCGTGCCGCTGCTGTCGATCGACGTCGCGGCCCGCCTGCCGGGCGGCACGCTGCTGCTCGCCACCGCCGCGCTGTGCGCGATCGGCTTCGCCGCCTCGTTCGTCCGACGGACACGCTGGCTGCCTGTTGCATATCTGTTACGTATCGCGAGCTTCACCCAGCTGCTGATTTGCGCGTACTTCTGGCTCGCGCCCGACACGTTCCCGTATGTGCCGCCACTGCATCTGCGCGACATGTTCGTGCTGCACGGCGCGGCGATCGCGCTGATCCCGCTGGTGATGGCCGCGCTGTACTACCCGCTCGATTTCTCGCTGCTGCAAAAGGCCGTCGCATCGCTGCTGGTGCTCGGCTACTTCGTGTTCGCGCTGCCGTTCGTGATGCTGCTGCACGCGACGATCATCCATCACGGCTCGCTGCTGTTCTTGCCGTTCTGCTATTTCCTGCTCGGCGGGCCGCTGCTGATCGGCCTGCTGGTCACGCTCTATACCTACTGCGCAAGCTGGCCCGGCGCACTGACGCGCGATCGCGATTCCGTCTGCTGATAGCGCGTTCGAACGCGCCGTATCAGCGATGAAACGATTCCGCCGTGTTTCCGGATGCACCGCCCGGCCCGCATCGCAAGAAGCCAGCAGTACCGGGCCTCCTGCGCCAATGGCACGTTGTTCGCTTCTTCCAATGCGTCGCATCGAGTCCTCTCATCGGCGAAGACAGCAGGCGCATTCGCGCGTTCCGGCCGCTGTCGGCACGCACCGCTCGATACCCGACGAACCGGACAGCCGCACACGTCTACGGGGCTGGATTGGTCGACCTGGCGGCACGCGCATCACGGCTGCCGCACGCCCCATTCCTTGAGCGAGGAGCACACCATGTTGGCAAAGTCAGGCAAGTTCTTGCGGATCCTGTTCGCGCTGTTCGCGCTCGCGTTCGCATTCGGTCCGGGCGGCGTTCGGGCGGCCACCAACCAGCTTCTCCTGTTGGTGCCCGATACGCTGACACTGCCCGATTCGCGCGTGTCCGCCTGGCTCGACAGCGCGCAGGAGGAAGGGCTGCAGATCAAGGTGATGACCGACAGCCAGTTCATGGCGGCCGGCGCGTCGCTGTCGCAGTATCCGGGCCTGATCCTGCCCGATCAGGTGCATACGACGGCCGACGACACGCTCGTGACCGCGATTCAGAACTACGCGCTGAACGGCGGCAAGGTGATGCTCGTCTACGATTTCGGCGTGCTGAATTCGGCCGGCTTCTACGTCAGCCCGAAATCGCGCTTCAGCAGCATGGCCGGTGTGGACTACGTGCTGTATGACCAATACGGCGGCAACATGATCGGCCTCGGCAACGTGACCGGCATGAGCAGCTGGCTGCGCACGCTCCAGGTGCCGCCCGGCAAGTCGATGGCGTGGACCACGACGTCGTCGACCACCACGACCGCGACGGCGCTCGCATCGCCCAGCACCGCCGGCACGTCGACGAGTTCGACGTCGGGCAGCACGCTGTTTCTGGCCGCCAGCCCGTCGAATCCGGGCGGCCTCGCCAATTACAACCACGGGGCCTGGTTCCAGTACGCGACGCCGCCCACGGGCAGCGGCGTGCTGAGCCAGACGCCGCCGAAGCTGACCGGCACCGTGACCGGCAAGCTGAAGAAGACCACGACGTATACCGCCAACTCGCTCCTGAGCACGTCGACCGGCAAGACGGCCAACACGCTCGCGTCGACGCTGGCCACCACCACCGACACGCTCGAAGGCATCTCCGGCTACGTGTACGGCTTCCTCACCTATCCGAGTTTCGTCACGCAGGGCACGTACACCGGCACGACGATCCTGACCTCGCCGACCTTCGGCCTCGTGTCCGGCTACAACACGTACGGCAACGGCGGCGTGTTGTTCGTCAACCTGCCGCTCGCCTACCTCGACGGCCAGACCGACGGCATGCTGATTCACGGCTACCTGCATTATTTCGGCACGCAGATGCTGAACCTGCCGTCGCTGTCGCCGCTGCCGAAGGCGATGGCCGGCCTCGTGTTCAACTGGCACTTCTGCGCGGGCGACCAGATCCAGCCGGCGCTGCAATTGAAGAGCCTCGGCGTGTGGAACAACGGGCCGTTCTCGCTCGTGATCACGGCGGGCCCCGATGAAGCGGCCTTCGGCGACGGCAACGGCATCAACCTCGCGAACAACCCGACCGCGCAGAATCTCCTGAGGTATTTCGTGACCAAGGGCCATCGCGTCGGCAGCCACGGCGGCTGGATTCACGATTACTGGGGGGCGAATGCGAGCGAAACGAACGCAAGTACGTTCACGCAGTACCTCGTGATGAACCACCAGGCCGTCCAGGCCGCGACCGGCCAGCCGGACGTCGAGTACGCGGCGCCGGAAGGCAACACGCCGACCTGGTCGGTCAACTGGCTCGAAAGCAACGGCTTCAACGGCTACTACTTCACCGGCCACACAGGCTCGGCACCGACCCGCGCATACCGCAACGGCGCGCTGCTGAACCCCGGCCTGTGGGCGTACCCCGTGATGCCGTTCGGCAAGTACGCGACGTTCGAGGAGTTCCAGCAATACGCGGTGCCGACGGCCGACGTGAACAACTGGTACGCATCCCTGATGAACTTCGTCGTCGCGAACCGCACGAGCCGGCTGATCTATGCGCATCCGCTGGGCGCGTCGTCCTACACGTCGACGTTGTCCGCGATCTTCTCGCAAGCCAATACGCTGAAACTGACGGGTCAGTTCAAGTGGTACACGATGAGTGACATCACGACCTTCGATCGTGCACGCCTGAACGTCACGTGGTCGGCCACCGACACGGGCAGCGGCTGGGCGTTCGCCGCCAGCCATCCGACCAGCCTCGCGAACATGACGTGGCTGCTGCCGAAGAAGGGCTTCGCACTGCCGATCATCACGCAAGGCTTCGGCAGCGTCGTCATCACCGACTCGACGTACTGGCTCGTGACCGCGAACAGCGGCACCAGTCTCAAGTTCACCAGCGCCAAGGTGCACTGAGTTACGACATCGACACCCCCGTCGGCGCGCGACGCGGCCAACGCCGCGCCCGGCGGGATTTGCGCAGGACCATCGCGCAGGAGCCCCCCATCATGAACCGGCCCGCGCTTTTCCCGGCCGCACGCGCACGCGTGGCGGCCACCGCCCGGCTATGCCGCCTGTGGCGCGTCGCCTGCTGTGTCGCCGCGTGCGGCATCGCGCTGCAGGCGAGCGCCGCGGAACTTCAGCTCAACGGACTCTATCAACGCCCCGACGGGGCGATCACCGTGCGCCTGAACGGCGCCGGCATCGATCCATATTTCGCGGCGAAGGCACTGCTCGGCGCCGAGGATGCCGGGCTCGACGCACATCGGGCCGCGCTCGCATGGATCGCGTGGCTGCTGCCGCGCCAGCGTCCGGACGGCGGTTTCGATCGCTACTGCGTGAAGAGCGGCCAGTACAGCTCATGCGCCGAAGCCGACGCCGACGATGCGATGATGGCGACCTGGATCGAACTGCTCGCCCGCTTCGCGCCGCCCGAGGGCCTGCCCGCCGCATGGGAACTCAGCCTCAATCGCGCGGCCGCGCATCTGGACGCGCTGCTCAGCAAGCCCGCAGGCGTCTATCAGATCTCGTCGACGCTGCACGTCGCGCTGCTGATGGACAACGTCGAGGTGCACAGCGCGTTCCAGGCGCTCGCCGCGTATTACGTCCGGCATGCCGACGCCGCCCGCGCCGGCCCGTGGACTCAGCGCGCCGACCGGCTCGCGTCCGCGATCCTGAAGGTGTTCTGGCGCGGCACACAGTCCGGCTTTCGCGCGAGCACGCAGCGCATCAGCGACACGACGTTCTATCCGGCGAAAGTCGCGCAGGTCTTTCCGCTCCTGTCCGGCATTCAGGTTCCCCAACAATCGAACGAGACGATCTACGCGCAGTGGATGCAGAAGTACGGCAAGACCTGGCTGCAACTCGCCGGCTCCGACTATCCGTGGGGCTTGATCGCACTCGTCGCATTCAAGATGAACGACTGGAACACGGTCGCGTGCTGGCATGCGCGATCGGGCCCGTACCGGCACGGCGCACACTGGAACGTACTGGAGGAGGCGCTTTACCTGGCATTCGAAAGCCGGATGGCCGACCCGGTCGCGCCCGCTCAATGCGGCTTCACGACGGCGGCGACAACGGAGACCGCGTCACGCTGATCCACGCGTGCGCACGGTCCGGGGCAATCTACAGGGAAGGAGACGTGTCATGTGTGGCATCGTCGGCGCGGTCGCGCAACGGGATATCGTCCCGATTCTGATCGAAGGTTTGCGCCGCCTTGAATATCGCGGCTACGATTCATGCGGAGTGGCGACGGTCGTCAACGGCCAGGCACGCCGCGAGCGCAGCATGTCGCGCGTCGCCGATCTCGACGCGCACGTGCGCAGCGCCGGCCTGACCGGCAGCACCGGCATCGCGCACACGCGCTGGGCAACCCACGGCGCGCCGGCAACCTGCAACGCACATCCGATCTTTTCGCGCGACGAGATCGCGCTGGTGCACAACGGCATCATCGAGAATCACGAAACGTTGCGCAAGCAACTAGCCAACGAACACTACGAGTTCGACGGCCAGACCGACACCGAGGTGGTCGCGCACCTGATCCACAGCAAGTATCGCGGCGACCTGCTCGCCGCCGTACGCGACGCGACCTCGCAGCTGCACGGCGCGTACGCGATCGCGGTGTTCAGCAAGCACGAGCCGCAACGGCTGATCGGCGCACGCGCCGGCTCGCCGCTCGTCGTCGGCGTGAAGGACGGCGAATGCTATCTCGCGTCGGATGCGCTCGCGCTCGCCGGCATCACCGACCGCTTCATCTTTCTCGAGGAAGGCGACATCGTCGAGCTGACGCCGGGCGGCGTGCGGGTGCTCGATCGCAGCGGCGCACCGATCGAACGCGCGATACAGACCGTCTCGTCCGCGCAGGGCGTGGTCGAACTCGGGCCATACCGGCATTTCATGCAGAAGGAAATCTTCGAGCAGCCACAGGCCGTGGCGGCGACCATTCCCGATGCCGGGCTGTTCGACCCGGCCGTATTCGGCCCGGACGCCGCGCGCGCGTTCGAGCAGATCGACAACGTGCTGATCCTCGCGTGCGGCACGAGCCATTACTCGGGCCTGACTGCACGCCGCTGGCTCGAGACGATCGCGCGCATCCCCGCGCAGGTCGAGATTGCGAGCGAATACCGTTACAGCGACGCGCTCGCGATGCCGAATACGCTGGTGGTCAGCGTGTCGCAATCCGGCGAGACCGCCGACACGCTCGCCGCGCTCAAGTACGCGCAGGCGCTCGGTCACATCGACACGCTGGCGATCTGCAACGTGCCGACCAGTGCGATGATGCGCCAGACCGGCCTGCGCTTCCTGACCCGCGCCGGCCCGGAAATCGGCGTCGCGTCGACCAAGGCGTTCACGACGCAGCTCGTCGCGCTGTTCATTCTCGCCGTCACGCTCGGACGGCTGCGCGGCTACGTCGACGACGCGCAGCTCGCGCGTTATACGACGCAGTTGCGGCGCCTGCCTGGCGCGCTCGAGGACGTGCTCGGGCTGGAGCCGCAGATCGAGCGCTGGGCGGCGGAATTCTCGCAGCACGAAAACGCGCTCTTTCTCGGGCGCGGGCTGCACTACCCGATCGCGCTCGAAGGCGCGCTGAAGCTGAAGGAGATTTCATATATCCACGCGGAAGCGTATCCGGCGGGCGAGTTGAAACACGGGCCGCTCGCGCTCGTCACGCATACGATGCCGGTTGCCACGATCGCGCCGAACGATGCGCTGCTCGAAAAGCTCAAGTCGAACATGCAGGAAGTGCGGGCGCGCGGCGGGCAGCTTTACGTGTTCGCGGATGCCGATACGCGGATCGACAACGGCGAAGGCGTGTCGGTATTGCGGATGCCGGATTATTACGGGCTGCTGTCGCCGATTCTGCACGTCGTGCCGTTGCAGTTGCTCGCGTATCACGCGGCGTGCTTGCGCGGCGCGGATATCGACAAGCCGAGGAATCTGGCGAAATCGGTGACGGTGGAGTGATTCGTTTGCGCAATCCGGCGCGAAGCCGCGAAGATCACAAACTGGCCCGCCCTACACGATTCGAACGTGTAACCCACGGGTTAGAAGAACGCACGGCGTCACACTGATCGAGATGGATCGACCTCGCCTTGCGAGTTGGCATCGAAACCGGCAGCGGCTTCAGGGTCCGTCGACTGGCACCGAACGCAGGAATCCTCGCTGCGGGTTCAGCCTATCTGCAGCGACATCCCGCACCTCGTACGCTTCAGACATTGCCCGTGCCCGCGCGACACGGCACGGGTCCTTTTCGCTGGCAACTACTGAAATATCCGGGTCATCGGCCAAGTCCGGTCGCCCGCGTCTTTCGGTAGTCGGGCCTCCAGCTGCGCCTTTCGTTCGGCGAGCTTGAGTCCAAGTCCGACAAGGTCGAGTCCCGATGAGCGCAGTTCGGGAAAGAGCTCCGTCTCCTCTTCCTTGATGTGATGCCGGACGTTTTCCATCAGCACCGCGAAAGTGGCATCAAACCCTTCCATACCAGGCTTGAGGGTTTCGAATTTCTCGATGAGCGTCTTCACGAGAAAGTGCTCGACGTAGGCTTTGTCGACATCCTTTTGGGGGCCGCCGGACAGCGCATCGTGCGCAGCTGGGTAAAGAATCTGTTCCTCAATCATCGCGTGGACGGTCAATTTTTCGCAGGCGCGCCTAACGAGCGCGTGCTTGGCATCGAGGTCCTCGTCGGCGGTTTTTTCAAAGATCGTGAACAGCTTTTCGACCGCACGATGGTCAGACTCAAGTAGCGCGATAGCGCCGGTCGCTGACGGAGTGTCAGCTTCATCGCGGTCATGCTTGTGGCGCTGCGTCTCGTTCGTGTTCGCCATGGCTGGCCTCTGTCTAAAGGTGGATAACGGCCAGCCACTGGAGCAAAACTTGCACCTGCTCCCGAAAACGGGGCGGACGCCGCACTCGCCAAGGCAAGGTTTGATCCATGCTCAACGGTTACGGCGCCACAGGGCGGGTCGCATCGTGGCAAGAATCGGAAAAGTCAGGCGGTTCCCGGCCATGGAGCAGAGACGTTCCGCCTTGGGCGTCAACCACGAAATGGCACGCTCGGCACATCCCTACGCGGGTTGTAACGTTGAGCGCATTTGCGAGTGTCTCGACAGCCGCCCCGCTGCATAGCCCCAAACAAAGTCGTCACCGTTTGCGAAGTTACGTTGTCACTTCGCCGGGTGACGTCGACACCACGCGCGACCAGGTGACGCGTCTAGCTGGCGCCTCCACGAGTCGCTCGCCGAACCACTCGCGGCGCGCCGGCCGCTCGCGCTGCAGGGCGATTGTCCGGCGCGCGGCAACACTCGTCGGCGTGACCGTGATCGCGTCGTAGATCAACCCCGGCGCATCCGCCGACGTGAAGCTCGCCCGCCCCCGGTGCGTTTCCGCGCGTCGCCGGCGTTCAGTTGCGGCTTGCGCAGCGCGATCAGGCCTTGCGCGCGACGACACCCACCGGCGAAGCGGGCGCGCGTTTCGACGCGGTCTTGTAGTGCGTGCTGTACAGCGCCGCGCCGACGAACACCAGCCCGCCGACCAGGTTGCCGAGTACCGTCGGGATCTCGTTCCACAGCAGATAGTCGACGATCGTGAAGTGGGCGCCGAGCATCAGGCCGGACGGGAACAGGAACATGTTCACGACCGAGTGCTCGAAGCCCATGTAGAAGAACACGAGGATCGGCATCCACATCGCGATCACCTTGCCGGGTACGGACGTCGACATCATCGCGGCGACCACGCCGGTCGACACCATCCAGTTGCACATCACGCCACGCACGAACAGCGTGAGCATACCGGCGGCGCCGTGCGCCGCATAACCGAGCGTGCGTGCTTCGCCGATGCCGCCGATCTTCTGTCCGATTGCGTTCGGCGCTTCCGAGAAGCCGAATGTGAAGATGATCGCCATGAACAGCGCGACCGTCAGCGCGCCCGCGAAATTGCCGAAGAACACGAGCGTCCAGTTGCGGAACACGCCACCCCAGGTCGCGCCGGGCCGGCGATCGATCACCGCGAGCGGCGCGAGCGTGAAGACGCCGGTGAGCAGGTCGAAGCCCAGCAGGTACAGCATGCAGAATCCCACCGGAAACAGCAGCGAACCGGCCAGCGCGTTGCCGGTGTTGATGGTGATGCTGACCGCGAAGGCGGCTGCGAGCGCGAGGATCGCGCCCGCCATATACGCGCGAATCAGCGTATCGCGGGTCGACATCGACAGCTTCGATTCACCGGCATCGACCATCCTGGTGACGAATTCGTTGGGTGTGAGGTAGGCCATGGTATGCGCTCGTAAAGTTGGACGGGCAAAAAAAACGCGCCAGGCACTCGCTCGACATGCGAGTGCCTGGCGCGGACGCTGTTATCCACGTGATCGGCCGCCACGGTTCGACATGGCGTGATCGTCAGGCCGCCATTAGCCCGACGAGCGAGATGTTCGCAACTTTCATACCAGTGGCGGGGATATCGCGATGCAGGCCGGCGGGACCCGAGATGCCGGGGGGAAAGGCCGCAGCCGAACGCAGCGAATCGCACTCGCGCGGTGCGAACTGCACTTCGTGCACGCGCTTCGGGCGCCGCCGTGGTGCGTGAAGCGCGGTGCGGTGCGTTCCGGTCAGGTCGTGCCGTCGTCGTGCGGTGTCTCCGGCGCGCTTCGCTGCGTACGGCGTCGCGCGAAAGGCGCGTGCTCGTCGACGAATCGCTCGGGCGACGTCAGCGCGTCTTCCGCGATATCGGCAAGCGGCCGATTACCGTCCATCGACGCCTTCTGCAGCATCCGATACGCTTCGTCCTCCCGCAGGCTGAAGCGCGTCATCAGCGTATTTTTCGCGCACTGCACGAGCTTTCGCTCGTAGAGCGCTCGACGTGCCGCGTCGAGCTCGACCTCCGCGCCGGCCAGTCGCGCCGATTGCGCCTCCAGCAGGGATTTCAGGCTGGCGAGCGTCCCCGGGTCGGAGCCGGAGAGACGTCCCGGCAGCTCGTGAACCGCCGCGCGCGCCGACAACGGATCGCCGGCAAAGAACTGGGCGAGCGCCTGGATATGCGGGGGCGGATTGTTTCGCAACTGCGCCATCAGGCGCTCGGAGTCGCGCAGCGTTCGGTGCGCGTCGTCGATTCGCGCGTCGCACGTTTCCTGCACCTGCAGCGTCAGTGCAATCTGAAGGTGCCAGAGATCATCGATGCGGGCGCTCGCGGCGTCGAACCATGCTTCGCTCAGGCCGGCATCGAGCGCATCGCCGGCGTGCACCGTGCACAGTACGCGGCGCAGCTTCTCGAGCGCCGCCATGTGCGGCTCCGTCAGGCGGGTTTCCCACCATGCGTTTTGCGCCGTGCTTGCGAAGCTCGCGAAGACTTCGAGACTGCGCTCCTGCGCGGCTATCAGATACAGCAGGCGCTGCTGCTGGTCCGCCGAAAACGAGCCCGCCGCAAACATGTGCGCACCGACGGCGCGTTCCTGTCCCGCTTCTTCCTTGCCCTCGACGACATGGACGAGGGCAATCAGCATGCGCGACACCGACGGATCCGCCCCGCTATCGGCAAACTGGAAAATCAGCTCTACCAGGCCGCCGATCACGGTACTGAAAGCCTGGACCGAATCCGGCGCCGACAGCGCAAGATGGTCGATCTGTTCGCGCAGCACATCCAGCGATTCCAGGTCGAGCAGCACCCAG
Organism: Burkholderia sp. EMB26; assembly: GCF_024730645.1. Taxonomy (NCBI): domain Bacteria; kingdom Pseudomonadati; phylum Pseudomonadota; class Betaproteobacteria; order Burkholderiales; family Burkholderiaceae; genus Burkholderia; species Burkholderia sp. EMB26. Next base: position 1,459,472 of record NZ_CP078070.1, on the reverse strand, counting down.
GCGATCAGCGACAGCAGGCGCGACGTCGAGCCGCGTGCGGGCGTCAGCTCCCGATCCAGGCGCTCGCGCAACTGCGCGACGAGCGGCGCCGATTCGCCGCGCGAAGCCGCGTGTTCGGCGACAAAGCGCTTCCCGCTCGACGCCAGATAGATGCTGGTGGCGCCGCGCTCGCGCTGCAGCGCATGGATCAGGCGGCCGAGCAGGTCGACCAATTCGATCTGCTCGGCCAGCTGGCGCAGCGACGCGATTTCCTGCTGCTTGGCGAGCAGCGCGAATTGCAGGGCAGTGGCGGGCATGGTGAATACTGACCGTAGACAGGGACTCGGTTCAGTGTAGTGCGGACAATATTCGTTATTTTTACGCGTTGGATGTCAAGATTCGTGACGAAGGCGCGGTCCGCAACGAGGCGATCTATCTGGCGCCGTCCGTGGTCATCGACGAACTGACGCGCCAGCCAACAATACGGCGGGCGAATACGTCGATCACGAACGCGACGTAAAGCCAGCCTTGCCACGTCGAAGCGTACGTGAAGTCCGACACCCAGAGCTGATTCGGCCGCTGCGCGTTGAATTGCCGGTTGACCCGGTCAAGCGGGCGCGGTGCGCTCTTGTCGGCGATCGTGGTGCGAATCCGTTTGCCGCGAACCTCACCACGCAGACCTTGCAGCTTCATCAGCCGACCGACCGTGCAGCGCGCGACCACAATGCCCTCGCGGTTCATCTGCTTCCAGACCTTCGGCACGCCATAGACTGCATGTTGGCCTGCCAGACACGCCTGATCTCGGGTTGCAGAATCTCATCGCGTTTCGCGCGGGCGCTGCGTCTGGACGGATCGCGAAGCTGTGCCGCATGGCATCGGCAGCCCGACGGGGCGCTCCGCAAGACCTTGCAGATCGGCTCGCCCCCGAAGGTGTCGCGATGCTGATCGACGAACGCCGTCAGGACTTGAAACGGCGGTCGAGTTCCGCCTGGGCAAAAAACGCGCTCGCAACCTTGCGAATCTCGTTGGCACGACGCAGTTCCTTGACCTCGCGCTCCAGGGCCTTCAGCCGTTCGCGTTCGTCAGTGGTCACGCCATCGCGCTCCCCTGGTCAACCTGATCACGCTTGATCCATTCGTGCAGCGTCTGCGGCGTACACCCAATCATCGGCGCAATCGACTCGACCGCTGCCCACATCGCCGGATGTTCGGCGGCGAAGCGCAGGCGTTAGGTTGCCCAGACAGATGAGTCGTAGCTGCGCAGATGCTGAGCTCCGTCGACTGGACGCGCGAACCGGCCCAAACGGCTTTGCAGGCAAACGTAGCTTTACTTCAACGAAGATCGATACAAGTCAAATACATCTACATCCGCTTGTTCAAGCAAATCTTCAAATTCACTATCCCCGCGCGTGCGGAGGATCTCAAGTTCTGCATCAGAAATAGGGATTCCTTGCAACCAATTGACTTTCTCTCCGCTCTCCAAGTCAAGTTGCTTGAAATGCCCGTCATTCCACAGAAACGGTGCTGTCAGATACAGATGTGGGACTAACGTGTCGCTGTAGCATTCCGCGACATACCCTTCCAGCACGCCCCCTGGCATCACCGCCCACCGTGATCGCATTAGCGCAAAAGCAGCAAACGCAAGCACATTTGGCCAGTGCTCAATATCAGCGGGCATTGCACCACACAACTCAACACGAGTCCCTAACTCCGTCTCGCCGCCAAGAGCAGTCTCAAAGAGACCTATCGTGCTGTAAGACACGAGATCGGGGTCAGGCGAGTCCGCGACTGAGAGTACGTCGACCGCCATGGGCAAGTCATCGTGCAGATATTCCTGCACCTTGGGCATGCCGTCGAACACCGACAAGGCGTGCCGCCCCACAGCTTTTCGGCCAGCAGAAATTGGGCCTTTTGTCATGTCACGATTCGAGATGAGCGCTCACGGTTGAAGCACGATGCGTAAACGAGATAGACTAAATCTCTTCAATCACAACATCCGCTTTATTCTTCAGCGCATCATCAAAAGCTTCAATCAACAGATCAAACAAATCGCGCCCCGTACTAGATACAAAGTAATTACCCATCGAAGTAATATCTGAACTAATATCCGCCCCCCAAGGAGGTTGCTTGGTTCGATCTTCATAATCCCATATTACCGAAGAGGGCGGAAAATTATTCAACTCTTCACGAATTTTCTTCAACTCCTCTAGCGCCTGCCCAACGTGCTCCGCTGGCACACGCCCCTCATAAAACTCTTTCGATATAACGGGAAACTTGGTTCCCGGACCGTTGGACTCCAAGAGCCCCCAGATTGTGGAAAAGAACGAGTTAAAAAAGCTCGATGCTCCGACCTCGTCAACTATCGATCCGACTCGTACGCCAACTGACATGTGCTACCTCAATATGGTAATGTTACTTGGCTGAATTATACCGTTACTGCGCGTGGAGATTGACTGAATAACGTTTTGCAGCTCACCACGACTGACTACTTGACCACGAATATCTACAAAAAGCGATTGGACGGTATCCGGAGGCAATTGTTGCGCACGATAGATCGCCTGATTCGATACGTTATCGATCAATCGTTCCTGGCCTGCGGGCGTCTCAATATTGTAGTTCTTCACTTCAACGCTCGAACCATCTTTATACCAGTCAGGACGTGTGCTTCCTTTGGTGCCATAGGGAACCTCTTTCCCGTCCTTGAAGGACCTTTGTTCTTTGTATCCTTGCCCGAGTTTCTTCCCTACATCCTTCTCACTCTGCCTCCAAGACGGCCTCTTAGGCTTGGCTTGGACTTTCAGTCCATCTCCCGCAGGTTTTGCGTTGGCCTCCCCTGCGGCTTTCGCTGCATCAGCGGTCGCCTCGGTTGTCTCGCCTCCCTTCGCCGCCGCACCTCCAATGTCAGAGGCCTTGCCTGCTTGGCCAGCCGCCTCGGCAACCTCGCCAGTCTTCCCAGCCGCGTTCGCAACCTCTCCCGTTTTTCCCGCGACATTTGCAACGTCAGCAAGCTCGCCTGCCTTTCCGGCAACATTCACCGCCTCGCCAACCTTGCCTGCCACATTCCCCGCTTCGCCGACCTTGCCGGCAGCACCAACACCACCAACAAACAATCCGCCGATGTCGACCGCGCCGCGCCCCAGCGCCTCACCATAGTTGCCCTGGCTCCACGCCTCCATATACGGCTTGGTGATGCCATCGACGATCGCGCCAGGATGATCGTAGATCGCCTGCGCCGTCTTTCCGGCTGAGTCCAACGTCTGCGAGTACCCGTGGTAGTCGTATAACCCTGTCAGATCAGACAGACCCTCAGCAGCCTGCGACACTGGCGATAGCTTGGCCGCTCCGACCGCCAGCCCGCCCAAGCCCTTCGCCATGTCCCACACCGCGCCGCCGGCCCCCTTGAAGAACCCGCCAACTTGATGCATGACGCCCTTCTCGGGTGGCGGATTCGCATCCCCCACGACGTTCCCGCTCGCATCCACCGAGCTACCCGGCGCGGGCGCAGTTACGTAAGTGCCCGTACAGTTGCCGGAGTTCATCGTGCACGGGTCACCGTCACGAATAACGGGATGGCCACCCGCGCGAACCGTCGTGCTTCCCTTCGTCGGCTTGGTCTCGCCTCCCACCGTGCCGGAACGTACCCCATCGGCTGAGCCCGCTTCGTCGCCCGTACATGTCGGGACCACGCTCTGATCGAGCACGTACGCCGGCTTGCCGTTGAATCGCACGCTCGGCACGACGCCCGACGACCCGCTCAGATCCGACACGACCTGATAGGGTACCGGTGGTGTCGAGCTGCCCATCGGAGTCTTGCACACATCGGGCGTGCTACTCACGGCCTTGAAGCTGCCGTCCTGCCTCGACGCAATCCGATTGCCCTTGGAGAAGTGATCGGACGGCTGCGCCTGATCCTGCGGCTTATAGACGCCCGTTTCAAAGCGCCTCTGGACTGACTTCCCCGCTTCATCGAATATATCGCGCAGGTCCGGGCGATCGCTCCACGGATTCGGCGTATTCCACAAAGAGTCGAGATTTTTTACTGCGTCACGAGCCTGCTCCACACTCTGGATGTTGAAATGCTCCCGAAAAACGTCACCCGCATCTCCGGTGATGGTGACCGTTAGTGGTTCAGCCATGCCGCACCTCCGCCGGATCGACCGCGTTACCCGACGATGTCGCGGCAAGCCGCTCCAGCCCCGCCCGGTCGACAAACCTTGCCTCGAAGCGCTGCGCACGCACTGATTTCATCAGCGTTGCGCGCCACGCCAACGTCACCACGGGGTTCGCTGCGTCCGACACATCAACTGACAACGTATCGAGCAGCAGCGGCGCGAACTTGAGCGACTGGTCGGTGTAGACCCATCCCATCGGTAGATGGCCTGGCAAGGCGATGCGCAGGATCGTATTGCCCCGTTCGCCGACGGTCGATCCGGGCGTGCCAACTGGAACAAGATTCGTCAGCACGATCGTCTCGTCACCCTTCAGGTGCGGCACCTGCATCTGTGGGTGCGCGCCATTCCAGTACCTGAACTGAAAATCGTCCGGCAAGCCCGGATGGCGCTCAGCGAGCCACTGGTCATCGTACGTGCCAGCAAGCTCACGCCTCGATTTCCACGCCTTCCCGACGATACCGACGCCAGCCGGATGCAGCGACGGAGGCGCCTGCCCATTCACAGCTGCGAGCCACGCTTGTATTGAGATGGGTTCGCTGCTGGCTTCGATCTGCGGAGCAGCGACCCGCTGCAGCTTCGTCGCATCAAGGAACCAACGTTCAGCAAATCCCAGACCGATCGGATTGTTTTCGCAGGCCGTATGCGCCACCGGGACGTTATCTTGATCGGGATGCGCAGCCTGCTGCTTGTCATCGAGCCGAGATGCCTTCGGCACACGTTTCGCAGCCGGATCCTGCGCGTCGATCCGACACTGCCCGCCCCATGCGTATTCGTAACGCATAGGCAGCGCTGCGATTGGCTCAGGCGGCGTCAACCACCAGTCGATGGGACGCACGATGCCGAGCGAGGCGATCTTCACGAGTCGGTTCATGCTTCGACCAAACGTCGATCGTCGAGCAAAGTACCTTGGGCCGGTCACGAACAACCTACGATCTAGCAGGACTTTCGTCGTCGGCACACCCGTGTCGTTGTTGGATCGCATGGGTGCCGACACAATTCGAATGCCCGCTGCGAATCGCGGCAACGATCGCCCCTGCGGCGCATAGGCCGTCCCGTTGATGAGTACATCGCAAAGCGGTTTATATGGCGCGAGATCGCTTTCCTCTGCCACGCTGGACTGATTCGGCTCGCCGTGGAAACGATCTGATGTCGCGAGCGGTCTCTGCTCCTGTGCAAGCATCAACACGCCGTCTCGCAGCTCGAAAGTCTGGCGCAAGACAACGGTATGGAACGATGCGCCGTCCGGCGCAAACGACTCGAACGCCAATGCCGGGAAAGGCGTGTGATTGGAGAACTCCATCGCCGCTCCCGTCAGTTGACGTCAACATCCTTGCCGTTGATCTGCACCGGCCCTGAGCCCTCGATTAGCAGTTGCGTGCCGCGCAGCGTGATGTGTCCGTTGCTCTCCATAATGAGCACCGAGCTACCGGTCTTGAGCTCGATACGGTCGCCAGCCGTGATCGTGTACGTCTTGCCGACCATCGTGGTCTTCGACAGGCCGACTTCTTCAGCGCTAGCCAGCCCCGCCGACGTGTTGACTGCGCCGGCCACTGTCACCTGATAGCCGCCGCCCACGGTCAGTGCTTTTGCAAGCCCCACCGTCTCCGTCGACGTCAGCGCAATCAGGAGATTCTCCATCCCTTGGATGGTCTCGTTCCGGTTGCCGCCGACCGTCAGCGTCTCGTTGTTACCAACGGTCTCGGTGCGATCCACCCCAATGTGAATCGTCTCGTTGTTGTCGACCGTTTCCGTACGATCGTGACCGACGTGCACAGTCTCATCGTGATCGATGTTCTTGGTGCGGTCGTTACCTACCCAATGCGACTCATCGTGCTCGACCTCGATGCGCTGATCCTTCTCGGCGTGAAGCCAGACCTCTTCCTCACCCTTCTTGTCCTCGAAGCGGATCGCATTGGCCGTGTTGACGTTACCGGTCTTGGTCGAACGCGTCAGAATCCCGCTCTGTGTCGCGTTGGCTGGCAACGCCCACGGCGGCATGTTCTGCGAGTTGTAAACGCGCGACGTCACGAGGGGACGGTCCGGATTTCCATCAAGGAAACTCACGACCACCTCATCCCCGATTCGCGGGATCTGAATCATCCCGAAACCGCTACCCGCCCACGGCTGGCTCACGCGCACCCAGCAGGAACTCCCTTGGTCGCGTTTGCCGAGACGATCCCAGTGGAACTGCACCTTCACCCGGCCGAGACTATCCGTATAAATCTCCTCGCCTTTCGGACCTACGACGATCGCCGTCTGCGGCCCGACGATCGTCGGACGCTCGCCCTCGAATGCCGGACGGTACGGAATTTTCTTGCGAATGCAGGTGAAGCTGCATGAATACGCAGAAGTCCCCTCGCCAGGCTCGTAGTTGTTCGTGCCTGTGTGCGACACAGTCAGCAACAGGAATTGCCGGTCTTCCTGTTTGGTACTGGCGTGATCGTAGTGGTCGTCCAGCTCGAAGTATCGGCACGGCATCATCCGCCGACCCGTCGTCACCCCGACGAACGTTTTGCTGTGTGCAGCCAGCGCTTCCGTCCGGAAGCGCGCGAGCTCTTCGCCCCGATCACTGTCAGCGAAACCATGCTCGCCGAGGTAGTCGTAGATCTCGTAGGACGGTACGTCGCCTTGATTGACTTCCGTGCCGCCCGACACGAATCGCCGGGCATGAGGAATTTTGTAGTCGAACGTTTTCAGTCCGACCGTGTCCGGTGCAAGCTGACGCTGTGCTTGAAATGACGTGATGACGGCGAGATTGTCCATCGCCTCGCCCTGATTGTATTGCAGCGATGGACTGCGCCCGTCGATCGGCTTCGCGGTCACCGAGTTATCGGCGATGATCAGCTTGTGCCCATCCTTCGCATGCTCGAAGTAATAGAACAAGCCATCCTCTCGCATCAGCCGTTCGACGAAAGCAAGATCCGTCTCACGGTACTGCGTGCAATAGCTGCGATTCTGCGTTCCTTTCGAGAGCCGGAATTCGAACGACGCGAGCTTGCCGTACTCCCGAAACACGCGCGCGAGAATCGCCTCTGTGTTCTCTTCCTGAAAGATCCGAATGTCCTGTCGGCGAGAGAGCATCCAGAGCCACGGCAGGATCGTTGCGCTATACATCGCAAAACCACCATCGGTGTCGAGATGCGAAAACGCCGCGACGTACCCGTGGAAGTAACGCTCTTCCGAGCTGGCGAGCGCATCGGTCAACTGCAACGTGATTGTCACAGGTTGGCCGATCAACTTCTTCAGCTCGATATTCTTGTCTTGCGACGCGAGCCGGACATGCATCTCGAAATTCTGAGATAACCCCTCGGTACAATGGAAATCGACGAGCACGAGATCCGATCGACCTTTCAATGGCGTTTCAATCGTAAACAGGCGATTGCTCTGGAGCTGGAAGAAGCTCGCAATTTCGGACATTTGCATATATAGCCTCGGAATCTCTCAGCGGAGGGGCAATTTTTTGTCGGCGCGGCCATTTTAATATGCCTGCGCGCCATTTTGACTAGATGTCGGCTCCGGAAAACGGGGACCGATTATCGCGGATTATTGAATATTGCAGCGAATGGACCATCTGCTGTCACATTACGAACGTGAAGTCGGACTGCTTGCACGCAGTCTGGCGGACTTTGCTCGACGCTTTCCGAAGATTGCAGCACGCCTGGGCATGTCTGGTGGCCACGTCGAAGACCTGCACGTCGACCGAATGGTACAGACGTTCGCGCTGCTAGCGGCTCGTGTCGATGCGAAGCTTGATGACGATTATCCGCAATTCACCGAGGCACTTCTCGAAATTGCCTATCCGCACTATCTGCGCACGGTCCCGTCATGCGCGGTTGCCTCGTTCGACCCATCGGTTCTGTTCGGTCAGCTTACCGAACCGCTGACGATAGCGCGCGGCACGATGCTGGACGCCAATGCCGCACCGTGCCGCTTCCGTACACTCTACGACGTCACGTTATCGCCGTTGCGTATTTACTCGGCACGCTATTCATCAGCGACGCTCGCGCCAGCAGCGGCGCGCATCCCGGCAGAAGTGACGGGGATCATTTCGATTACCTTTACAAGCGAATCCGCGTCGCAAGCATTCGATGACGCCATTCCGTCCACCCCAGTGCGGGTACATCTGTCCGGAGAGCGGCCGCTCGTCGCTGCGCTTTCCGATACGCTGTTGCTTCGTGCATCGGCCGCCTACGTGGAGGTGGACGAAAGCGGACGCTGGACCCGCTTGTCGAAAGTCCCCATTGAGGCGGCCGGCTTTGCCGATGGCGAGCGATTGTTGCCGAAGCAAGACGATACAAGCGCACAATCGTTCAGGCATCTGATCGAGTATTTTGCCTTCCCCGAGAAGTTTGATTTCGTCGACATCGACCTGGGTCGAATGCGTCGCGCCGCGCGCGCCGAAGCAGCTCGACGACTGACGCTTCACGTCGCCGTGCAAGGCACCGCCCATGATTCCGGCACCGCTCAGATCCTGGCAACGCTGAACACCAGCACGTTCCGATTGTTTTGCACACCGGTCGTCAACCTGTTCGAACGCGCGGCAACGCCTATCCAGCTAACCAGTCACGATGCCACCTATCCGATCACGCCGACCCCGTTGGCAACCGGCATTCCGCTGAGCGTCTACTCGGTTGAGGCCGTGTATCTGGGCGAGCGTACGAAGTCGGGCGAAGACAAGGCCGCCATCGCTTCACATGCGGCACCGCGCACGCAGGTGTGGCCGTATCGTGCATTCAGTCACGCGCGGCCCATGGATTCGTCCGCCATCTATTGGCTGGCCTACCGAGATCCGGAGACCATGCCGGACGGCGCGCTGGCGGAATCGCAACTGGCGTTGGTCGACTTAAAGGGTCAAACCGCTCATCCGCGACACCCTCAGGTCGATGTCGATGTCCTGGCAACCAACGGAGCAATGCCGTCCCGGTTGCCGATCGGGGCCCCCGATAGCGATCTTCTGTACGAGGGTTCGGCATTGGCGTGCCCGATCATGCTGCTCTCCCGCCCCACCTTGCCGGCTGCCTTGCCGCGGGGCGGTGCACTTTGGCGCGTCCTGTCGGCACTGGCGCCGCATCCGCTCGACCTGACGCGGACCGGACTACCCGCGCTGAAGGAGTTTCTCCGTTTCCATGCTCCGCGTTCCAGCGTGGTTGCCCAACGCTGCATCGACGCGATCGCATCTCTCGACTGCAAACCAGCGATCAGGTGGATGTCTCTCGACAATCACTTCCCGTCATTTGTTCGCGGTGTGGAGATCCTGCTTTCGTTCTCCGAGGCGGCGACACGAGATGTCAGCCTGCATCGGTTCTCGGCTGTCATGGACCGATTCTTCGGCCCGTACGCTCAGTCAAACAGCTACGTTCAACTCGTCGTGTTGTCGGCCGAGAGCGGCAAGGAGCTGTTGCGATGCGCTCCACGCCCTGGGACACAACCGCTGGTATAGGTCAGTGGAGATAGCCAGCCAGAATCCCCCCACCCACACCAGCTTGAAAGCCAGCCGTTCGACCGTGCATATATAGCAGCGCCGGAGCATTCGCAACGGCGTCCGCCAAAATCATCGACATGGCCGGGCTTGTCAAGCCCAACGCAAGCATTGCCGGATTGATGCCCAACAGCATCACAGTCGCTCCCTGTGCGACAACCACCCCACCGTAACCGTCGAGATAAACGGTTCCGCCTTGCAAATCCGACCGCGTAAGTTCACTGCCCTTGAATGCACTGGTCATGTAAACGGTCCCATGACTCGGGAAATCATACGTCGAGCCAGCAGCACTTGCATCATGGCTACCGAAGTTCGGCAATTTCAATTCTGGGATTGTGAACCTCGGCAATTTGATTTTCGGAATCCTGGCGCCCCAGCCGTAACCAATACCCACACCACCGTAGTAGAAGCTTTGCGAATGTTTCTGTGGATCAGTGAGAATGATATTCCCCCCCGTCGCAACTACGATGTCAACGCTCACCCCACCGCCCGCGCCAGTGTCATATTTCCACTTGCTCTTTCGAAGATACGACATACGCCCTCTCTCTTCTGCTTCTCGTTATGTTCGTGACGGCAGATTCATAATCCCGCACACGATTGCAACTGCACCCATGAAGGCAAAAACAATCGTCGAATCCCAGATCGCGGCGAAGACATTCATCGTTGCGCTGCCATCAGGATCGTCGGCCTGGTACCGCACCTCGACTCGCTGACCGAGCTCCACTTTCGTGACAATCCCGCCTTGCGGATACGAAATCTGCTGTCCTGTCTTGGTGGTGAATTGAATCTCGGGATGGTATCCGCCAGCATTGAGCTTAACGACGAGGCCCGGTACCACAATCGATGTTCGAAGAAATTCTCTAGTCGACTGTGCGCTGATTGCAGCAGCGACAAGAAGGCCCACCCCAATCACAATGGCACTGATGCCCTTAAACATGACGCCCTCGTTTACATTCCCTACAATTATTCGGGTGCTCCATGCTGATCGTATCAGCCTGCCAAATTCTAAAACATCCTCACCTGGACGCCAGACTGTCCGGCTGGTGCGCTATCAGGCCTTCGGCAAGTGGCGCGCTTGCGAATGGTCTCCGAGATCGAGGATGGGTTGTGTTCATTTCGGGAGCCGTAAGTTGGTTTGGAATTGGGCAAGCAGCGCTCCACTACAAATCGTGGCAAGTGGCGCCCTTCGCCTGCCTAGCCGGTATCGGCCTTGCGATGTGCATAGCCGTATTTAGGCCAGACCCAAGACGGGACACTGTGTTTTATGGCATCCGACGTGACGCCCGGAAATCGTTCTGGCAGCGAAAGCGCAATGACATCCTCGCTAAATTGATAGCGGCCGTCATGGGCGCAGTGCAGGGCGTTGGAGGAACACTGCTAACCCAAGCGCTCAACAGATGATGACGCGGCCTCCGGCAAAGTATCGGGCGGTCATCGGGTGGAATTCATTCACACTCCGTTCACACCGAACGGCGAAGGGAGCCAACTTGACAGCAGTCGCTCGCGTGACTAAGTGACTGAATAAGCGAAGAATCCTGGCCCGCCCTACACGATTCGAACGTGTGACCTACGGCTTAGAAGGCCGTTGCTCTATCCAACTGAGCTAAGGGCGGTCAAAGAGAAAAGACACGGTCTGACACGGGCCGCATTCGGCATCGGGTTTGAGTCACGAAGCAGCAGCGACGCCGCCCCAAACAACTCGAAACCCCGAAACAAAACGGGCCCGGCACGAAGCCGAGCCCGAAATTATACCCGATCATCGCGCCAGATCACGGAGACCGGCGCTCGCAGCATCAAACCGGCTGCGGATGCAGCATGAACCAGCCGAGGCAGAACACGCCGGCGATCACGCAATACACGCCGAACGACGCGAGCCGGCCGCGCCCCTCGAAATAGCGCATCAGGAATCGCACGCTCAGGTACGCGGCGATCGCCGTCAGCACGCCGCCGAGCAGCGCATCGGCGAGCTGGTCGCGCGCATGGAACAGCTTCGGCAATTCGAGCACGCCCGCGGCAAAGATGATCGGCGTGCCGAGCAGGAACGAGAATTCCGCCGCCTTCTCCGCCGTCAGCCCGGCCGCGTTGCCGGCGATCATCGTCAGCCCGCTGCGCGAGAAGCCCGGAATCAGCGCGCCGATCTGCGCGAGGCCCACGAAGAACGCCTGCTTGAACGTCATCTTCTCGGGCGGTTGATGGGCGCGGCTGCGCTGGATGCGATCGCCGAGCCACAGCAACACGCCGTTGACGATCAACGCAATCGCGACGATCCGCAGATCATGAAACACGCGCTCGATGCGCTTTTCCAGCAGCAGGCCGACGATGCCGGTCGGGATCGTACCGATGATCAGCGCCCACATCAGGTGCCCGTCGTCGTTCTTGCGGCCGCCGAGCTGCGCGAAGAAACCGCCGATCAGTGCGATCCAGCGCGCGCGGAAGTACCACAGCAGCGCCAGCGCGGTGCCGAGGTGGAGCGCGACGAGGAAGGGCAGCAGTTGCGGCGCATGCTTGTCGATGTGCATGCCGAACAGCGCCGGCACGAGCAGCGTATGGCCGAGGCTGCTGACGGGGAAGAGTTCGGTGACGCCCTGCAGGACGCTCAGGAATACCAGAAACCAGAGGCTCACGCGTCGGTCCTTTTAGTAAAGATTAAGCGGGAAGGAAGGCGGACGACGCGATGCGCGTCCTGAAAAACGCGCCCCGATTATGCCGAGCCAGGATTACTGCGCCAAGGCATTTGGCAGGATATTGCGGCAATGCACACAAACACTTGCAATTTGTAAGCGCGCAGAAAGCAAAAAGCCCGCCATTTGCATGGCGGGCTTGTCCACTTCGGCAGGAATTGCCGTCAGCGGCCGATCTGATAGAAAAATAATACCGTGCTGCCGGTAAACATGCCGAACAGTGCGATACCCATTGCCATTGCCAGATCCATGGCCCCCTCCACGAAGTGTCATGACCCGGCAACATCACCGGTTTAGAGGCATTATCCAGACCGTCGACAGTGTTAAAAACTCGCAATTTCCCGAGAAGGGTTTTCCCCGAGCGGTCGCGGCCCGATAATGGAACGCACGTTGCTCCCCTCACCCGCCCAACCCGATTCGCCATGCCGATCTTCCAGCAACACGACATTCACGAACTTCACGCCGGCCCGTCGCTCGTCCGGGTCGCCCCGCAATTCGGTGGCCGCCTGCTGTCCTGGCACGTCGATGGCGAACCGGTGATCTTCTGGCCGGAAACCGCCGACTGGAGCAACCTCGCCCGCGTGCGCGGCGGCAATCCGCTGCTGTTCCCGTTCCTCGGCCGCCACCGCGTCGACGGCGAACTCGGCCGCTGGCGCGACGCCGCCGGCGTGGTTCGCGACCTGCCGATGCACGGTTTCGCGCGCGATCTGCCGTTCGACGCGCAGCCGTCGGCCGACGGCGCCGCGTTGTCGATGACGCTCGACGCGAACGACACGCTGCGCGCGAGCTATCCGTTCGATTTCCGGTTCGAAACGACCTACCGCCTGGCGGACGCCCATACGCTGGAAGTCGCGCTGACGACGACCAATCGCGGCGACACGCCGCTGCCCTACTACGCCGGCCACCATTTCTATTTCGCGCTGCCGCACGGCGAGCGGGCCGACACCCGCCTCGAGTTGCCACCGACCCGCCGTTGCCACCAGCGCGCGGACGGCTCGATCAGCCCGCTCGAACCGGGCGAGGTCCGTTACCGCCTCGACGATCCGGAGATCCTCGACCGCTTCCACTGCCTCGACGGCGAGCCGTCCGCACCGGTGCGCATCGTGATGCCGGGCCGCCGCCGCACGATCGAGATCGCACTCGACGTGCCGGGCTCGATCCCGTGGTACGCAGTCACGACGTGGACCGAAAAGCCGGATTCGGACTTCTATTGCGTCGAGCCGTGGCTCGGCCTGCCCGATGCGATCCACAACGGCCGCGGCCTGCGCATGCTCGCGCCGGGCGCGACTGAAACGGCCACGCTGCGGATCCGTGTCGCCCCGCTCGCCGGCTGATTCGACACGCACCGAACCGGGGCACGGCGGCCCCGGTAGCGACCGAAACTGCGGTGCGCGGGTCGAACCCGTTAAAATCGGACGTTTTGTGTTGCCTGCCGCGTCACGCGCGGCAGGGTTTTGCGAGGTTCAATGTTCGGAACAACAACGAAGCGACTCTTCGCAGCCGCCTGCGCCGCCCTGCTCGTCGCGTGCGGCTCCGCGCCCGTCGGCCCCGGGTTCTATCGCGTCGAGCGTGGCGACACGCTCTACAAGATCGCGCGCGACAACCGCACGTCGGTACAGAGCATCGTGCGCTGGAACCAGATGACGAACCCCGATGCGATCGAAGTCGGCCAGGTGCTGCGCGTCGCGCCGCCGCCCGGCACGACCACCGCATCGACCACCGGCACCGGCAGCGCGGGCCGCGCACGCCCGGCCCCTTCCGCGCCGGTCGAATCGGCCGTGAAGCCGGCCACGAGCATTGCGCTGATCTGGCCGGCGGCCGGCAACGTGGTACGCACGTTCGACGGCTCGAAATCGAAGGGCATCGACATCGCGAATTCGCCGGGCACGCCGGTCGTCGCGGCCGCGCCGGGTGTCGTCGTCTATGCCGGTAACGGGCTGCGCGGCTACGGCAATCTGATCATCCTGAAGCACAACGCCGATTACCTGACGGCCTACGCGCACAACCGCGCGCTGCTGGTGAAGGAAGGCCAATCGGTCACGCAAGGGCAATCGATCGCCGAGATGGGCAACAGCGACAGCGATCGTGTCGCGCTGCATTTCGAGCTGCGCTATGGCGGCCGCTCGATCGATCCGTCACGCTACCTGCCGGCGCGTTGAGCGCACGACAGACGGCGCGCGATGCCGGCACGCATCGCGTGCCGTCGCGGCGAAAACGGAAAAAAGTCGCGTCAGCGCTTGCGCAGACGTCCGGTGACACGGCCGGACAACGGATCGACATGACGAGCAAACGCCACCAGCACACCGATTCCGATCAGGCTGAACCCCGCAGCTATCAGAAGCAAATCCATGGTCACACCACTGTTTTGTCTTGATCTTATGCGTCATTGTGAAATCGTGCACTGAGGCTCGCCTACTGGACGAGTCCGAACATTCCCTATCAGCAAACACCATTGTGGATTCGTCTGCGTGAAATCCTGATGTAAGCCGCTCACCGGACGCCCCGCTCGACATCAGGAGACCACGCGATGCTGCCCGCCGCCGACCGCTACGATCACCTCCTCGCCCGCTTCCGATGGGACCTTCCGGCGCGCTACAACATCGGCGTGGACGTGTGCGACAAATGGGCCGACGGCAGCGGACGCCTCGCGCTGATCCACGAAACGGCGCAAGGCGACGTTTCGCGCCTCACGTTCGACGACCTGAGGAATGCTTCTAACCGGCTCGCGAACAGCTTCGCGCGTGCCGGCCTGCGGCGCGGCGACCGGATCGGCATCTTTCTCGCGCAAGGGCCCGAAACGGCCATCGCGCACCTCGCCGCGTACAAATTCGGCGCGATCGCGGTACCGCTCTTCACGCTGTTCGGCGTCGACGCGCTCGAGTACCGGCTCGCGAACAGCGAGGCAGCCGCGCTCGTCACCGACGCGGCCGGCTACGCGAAGATCGCGCCGCTGCGCGCGCAACTGCCGGCGCTGCATACCGTCTACTGCATCGGCGACGATGCGCCCGACGTGCCGGGCGTGTGGCGCTACGACGCGGCGCTCGCCGCCGAAGCGCCGGATTTCGTGCCGGTGGATACGGCCGCCGACGATCCGGCCGTGATCATCTACACGTCCGGCACGACCGGCAAGCCGAAGGGCGCGCTGCATGCGCATCGCGTGCTGCTCGGCCACCTGCCCGGCGTCGAGATGTCGCAGCAGTGCTTCCCGCGCGACGCGCGCCTGTTCTGGACGCCCGCCGACTGGGCATGGATCGGCGGGCTGCTCGACGTGCTGCTGCCGTCATGGCATCACGGCGTGCCGGTGCTCGCGCGCCGCTTCGAGAAATTCGACGGCGACGCGGCATTCGCGCTGATGGCGCGGCACGGCGTCACTCACGCGTTCCTGCCGCCCACCGCGCTGAAGCTGATGCGCGCGGTCACGGCGCCACGCGAACGTTACGCGCTGTCGCTGAAATCGGTCGCGAGCGGCGGCGAATCGCTGGGCACCGAACTGACGGCGTGGGGCCGCGACGCGCTCGGCGTGACGATCAACGAGTTCTACGGGCAAACCGAGTGCAACATGGTGCTGTCGTCATGCGCGGCGCTGTTCGATGCGCAGCCCGGCGCGATCGGCAAGGCGGTGCCCGGTCATGCGGTCGCGATCGTCGATGCGGACGGCACGCCGCTGCCGCCCGGCGTCGAAGGCCGCATCGCGGTGCGCCGCCCCGACCCGGTGATGTTTCTCGAATACTGGCGCAACCCCGACGCGACGCGCGACAAGTTCGCGGGCGACTACCTGCTCACCGGCGATACGGGCACGATCGACGCCGACGGCTTCGTGCGCTTCGTCGGCCGCGACGACGACGTGATCACGAGCGCCGGTTACCGGATCGGCCCCGGCCCGATCGAGGACTGCCTGCTCACGCATCCGGCGGTGCGGATGGCGGCCGTCGTCGGCGTGCCCGACGCGACGCGTACCGAGATCGTCAAGGCATTCGTCGTGCTGAACCCCGGCCACGTCGGCGACGCAGCGCTCGTCAGCACACTGCAGGCCCACGTGCGCACGCGGCTCGCCGCGCACGAGTATCCGCGCGCGATCGCGTTCGTCGACAGCCTGCCGATGACCGCGACCGGCAAGATCGTGCGGCGCGCGCTGCGCGACGCGTGAGCGCACTGTCCCCGCTCGGCCCGCCCGGCCGGATGGTTTATAGTGGCGCCACGCAGTCTTTCCAAGAAACCGATGTCCTCTGATCAACACGCCGCCGCGGGCGCGTCGCACAGCCCGCTCTACGCCAAACTCCTCGGCGAAACCGCCAAGATCGACTGGTGCGATCTCGAGCGCTTCTTCGCGCAGGGCAAGCTGCTGTCCGTTGCGCGCGACCTCGATCTCGTCAGCGTCGCGGAAGCGGTCGCCAGCGACGACACCGAACAGGTCACGCGCTGGCTGTCGTCCGGCCTCGTCGCGCGCATGCCGGCCGAGACCGCCGTCGACTACGCGGCGCGCAATCCGGAGCTGTGGGCGGTCGTCGTCTCGCCGTGGGTCTGCGTGCAGGAACGCGCCTGACGCGTCCACCATGTCCGAATCCGCCTTACCGCACGGGGCCGGTAGCGCGTCGGCCGCCGTCACGCATCGGCGCGTCCTCGCGCTCGCGTTCCCGATCGTCCTCGCGAACCTGACGCAACCGATCCTCGGCGCCGTCGACACGGCCGTCGCCGGCCACCTCGACGGCGCGCAATATCTCGGCGGCGTCGCGCTCGGCGGGCTGTTCTTCAATTTCGTGTTCTGGGGCTTCGGCTTCCTGCGGATGGGGACGACCGGCCTCGTCGCGCAGGCGCATGGCGCCGGCGACGCGGCCGGGATCCGCCTGAACCTGCTGCGCGCGCTGATCGTCGCGTTCGCGCTCGGCGCCGCGGTGCTTGCGCTGCAGGTGCCGCTGCTGTCGTTCGCGCTGTCCGCGCTCGGCGGCAGCGAGGCCGTCCGCGCGACGGCGCTCGGGTACAGCCACGCACGGATCTGGAGCGCCCCGTTCGCGCTCGCGAACTACGTGGTGCTCGGCTACCTGCTCGGCATGCAGCGCGTCCGACTCGCGCTCGTCGCGCAGGTGTTCATCAATGCGGTGAACATCGGTGCCGTGCTGCTCTATGTGTATGGTTTCGGCTGGGGGATCGCCGGCATCGGCGCCGCGACCGCCACCGCGGACGCGTGCGGCTTCGCGCTCGGTGCATGGACGCTGTGGCGGCTGCGGCCGCGCGGCCTTGCACCGCTCGCGGTACGCGCGCTTGCCGACCGTGCGGCGCTCAAGCGGCTGATCGCGCTCAATCGCGACATCTTCCTGCGCACGCTGTGCCTGCTCGGCGCCTTCGGATGGTTCGCGCATCTCGGCGCACAACAAGGCGACGCGACGCTCGCCGCGAATGCGCTCTTGCTGAATTTCCAGACCTTCATGGCGTACGGCCTCGACGGCTTCGCGCATGCGGCCGAGGCGCTCGTCGGCGCGGCGGCCGGCGCGCGCGATCGCCGCGCATTCCGGCAAGCCGTGCGCGTCACGCTGTTCTGGTCGGCACTCGGCGCGCTGCTGTTCGCGCTCGTTTATTGGGCCGCAGGCGGCTGGATCGTCGCGCGCCTGACCGATCAGGCCGAGATCCGCGCCGTCGCACTGCGCTACCTGCCGTGGGCCGCGATCTCGCCGATCGTGTCGGTCTGGGGTTTCCTGCTCGACGGCGTGTTCATCGGTGCCACGCAGACGCAATCGCTGATGCGCGCGATGGTCGCGTCGTTGTCGATCTTCGTCGCGGCCACGCTCGCCGCCGTCGGCACGTTCGGCAATCACGGCCTGTGGTTCGCGCTGCTGCTGTTCATGGCGGCGCGCGGCGCGACGCTCGCGCGCTATCTGCCGGCGCTGTTGCGGCGGGTCGGCGCCGACCCGCAGGCCGCATCGGCAGCCCGCGCGTGACAGCGGCCCCGGCCGACCGTTACTGCGACTGCACGGGTTTCGGCGACGGCGCGTCGAGCATCGACGGCGGCGTCATGTCGGTCGGCACGCCGTGATAGTCGGCCGGATCTTCCGGCGGGTGGCCGCGGCGCGCTTGACGGGGATCGCTGCTGCAAGCGGCAAGGAGGGATGCGGCCAGCACGGCCAGCACGAAACGGGTCATCAGGTAGGGCTCCGGAAAACGGCGCGCCGAACGCACGCCGAGACCGCGCCGAGTCTAGCGGAAATCGGGTTTCGGGGTTGCGCCGCGCATGTCCTACTATGTACGCATGGCGCTGTGCCGTTGAAAGGAGGCTGCCATGTCGTCTGAAGAAATTGCGGGCCTGATCGGCCTGTTCATCGGTCTGATGGTGCTCGTCGCGCTGTCGTACTTCGAGTCGCGCGAATACAAGCGCAGCCATGAAGGCGAAGGGATGATCCACCACTGGATGGCGGAACACCACCTGCTCGACTGGCGGCGCAAGCACTGAGTGCGTCGCTGCCGTCCGGCCCGTCCCCGGGGCCGGTGCGAACGTGCCGCTCGGCGGCACGGTGATCGCCGCATGTCGCCGAAATTATCGGGGCCCGATACACACACATCGACCGGATACACGAACGCCGTCGCGTGACGTCTGCCACGCGACGGCGTTCGCTTGCGCGCAGCGCGCCCTCAGAGGGCGCGATGCGATTCGGACCGCTCAGCCCAGGAAGTGGCGGGCGTAGCGCGCGTTGATGTCCGACAGGCGGAACAGCGTCAGGAAATCCGCGCAGTTGAAGTCGGGATCCCAGGCCGGTGCGCCGCAAATCTTCGCGCCAAGACGCAGATAACCCTTGATCAGCGGCGGCGGCGCGACGACGGTGCCCGTCTGCAGTTCGTCGACCGGCAGGGCCGTGTGCGGGAACGCGCGATACTCGGGCGCCGTCAGCGAGCCGGCCGACAGCGACTGGTACAGGTTCGCCGCGTAGTGGCCGCCGTCGGCCATCGACACGCTCGCGCAGCCGAGCATCGTCTCGTAGCCGTTCTGCATCATGTACGCACCCAGCCCGCCCCACAGCGCCATGATGACGGCGCCGCTGCGATAGTCGCTGTGCACGCACGAGCGGCCGACCTCGACCATCTTGCCGCGCAGGTGCGTGAGGCGCGACAGGTCGAATTCGCCTTCGGCGTACAGGCGGCCGACCCGCGCTGCCTGGTGCGGCGGCAGCACGCGGTACGTGCCGACGACTTTCAGCGTGTCGAGATCGCGGACCAGCAGGTGGTCGCAATACGCGTCGAACGGATCGACGTCGAGACCGGACGGGCCGCTGACCTGCGCGCCCATCTCTTCGGCGAACACGCTGAAGCGCAGGCGCTGCGCTTCGCGCAATTCGTCTTCCGTGCGCGCCCATGCGGCGCGCAGGCGATACTCGGATGTGACGGTTTCACTGGCGCGCGGCAGGTGGCGCCGCGACGTGTCGAGGGGCAGCGAGGCAAAGGGGAGCGTAGGCGTCGGCAGTTCTCGCATTAGGCTTTCCTGGTCGTAAGGAATAGGACGACATGCCCGCCAATGTAGTAATCGGCCGTGACCGTTATGTGGCACGACCGTGTCCTTTCAATGACGTGTCGCCGAATTGACTTTAGCAGAAAGCTTGCGAAACCGTATGATCAATCCCTTCAAACCTATTCAGACGGGGCTTTACACCAGTTCGGGCGTCAGTACCGCCCGCAGCACGGCCTGCCGGTTGCCGTCGCGCGTGCGGCTCGCCAGCCACACGATTCCGCCCTTCTTGACGCTCCAGCTGTCGTCGCTGCCGGCGACCAGCTGCGCGGCGACGCTGCCGAGCGTCGGCTGGTGGCCGACGATCACGACCGTCGGCGCGATGCCTTCCGGCCAGCCGGCCGCCGTCAGCACGTCGTCGACGCCGCCGCCCGGCGCGAGCGCGTCGACGGTCCGGTACTGGTCGGTCAGCGCCTCCGCGGTCTGCACGGTGCGCGCCGCCGGGCTCGCGAGAATCACGGTATTCGTCTCGAGCCGCCCGCGCAGCCATTTGGCCATCGCCTGCGCGTCCTTGCGGCCGCGCACGGTCAACTGGCGCGCGAGATCGCTCGTTGCGTAATCTTCGGCTTCGGCGTGACGCCACAGGATCAGGTTCATCATGATGTTCTCCTTGCTTCGGCGAGCGCCCGCGCGCGCATGCGTACGGGCCGGCCGATCGTCCCGTGAATTGTCGCAAATCGCGGACCGCTCGCCGCCGCGGCATTTACCCGCATATCGTGATTGACCGAATCGGCCATTCGACGTTATTATCTTTGGCTCGTCGGAGCGTAGCGCAGCCTGGTAGCGCATCTGATTTGGGATCAGAGGGTCGAAGGTTCGAATCCTTTCGCTCCGACCACAGGAATCAAGGGGTTACGGTTGAACACCGTAGCCCCTTTTCCGTTTACGGGCGCTTTTTACCGGCCCTTGAATCGCCTACCCATTTCCCGCAGCGCGCGGCGGCCCGGGTACGGGCCCGCCACCACGTCGATGCGCCCGCGCATCCGCCGTCAAGCCCGCGCACGAAACTTGCTGGAACACGCGATAATACGTGTGAAACAACCCGGCAACCGCGCATGAAAAACAACGTTCTCAAGCCAGCCCTCTGCGCGTCGCTGCTCATGCTCGCGACCACCGCCGCCGGCACCGCGTCGGCGAAAGCGCTCGACGACGCGCTCGACTGCCATTCGACCGGCCACAAGTTCGTCGCACCGTTGCTCGCCGCCGGCGACATCCAGTCGGAGCCGATGCACGTCGAATCGAACTCGGTCAATGCGTTCCGCACGAACCACCCGCTGACGGCCTACGGCTTCGGCGTCTATGTCGTGCTCGGCTACCAGGCGAACGACCCGATCTTCCGTCCGGGCGACGGCACGCCGATCGGCGACTGGGCCTACGGCGTCGTCGTACGCGGCACGAAGGGCTCGGTCGAGGAAGCCGTGCGCAAGGCCGGCAGCGACGCCACCGTCAAGCAGGCATTCCCGTTCCTGACCGCGATCGTCTGCTCGTCGGACTGAGCGGGCCGCCAGCACGAGCGTGCGGCCGCGCCGAACGGATGGCGCAGCATACCGCCCACCCGGCTCGTGGCATCCCGAAACACCTTCCGGGCCCGCTATCGCCCCGTCACGCGCCGGTATACACCACGCGATACGGGATACCGACCTTCTCCCACTCCGCCGCCTCCTGGCTGAGGCTGTAGTCGGTCAACGGGTTCTGCTCGACCCACGCGTTCGGCAGGCGCACCTCATAACCGCCCTTCTTCATCTGCGAGACGGAAATATCGGGGAGCCCCGCATCGGTCCGGCGCCGGCACAGCAGCGCCGCGAGCCGCAGGCAGAACAGCAGCGGCCACTCGACCTCACGCGACTGCGACAGCTTGCCGAGCTTGCCCGCATGGCCGAGCACGAGCGCGGCGAGCCGGGCCTGGTCGGTGCGCGAAAAACCCGGCATGTCCGCATTGCTCGCGATATAGGCCGAATGCTTGTGATACGCGCTGTGCGAGATCGACAGGCCGATCTCGTGCAACGCAGCCGCCCAGCCGAGGAACATCCGCCCTTCCTCGCGCGCTTCCTCGTCGTCTTCCTCGAGCTCGTCGTAGAAACGCGCCGCGAGCGCCCCGATCCGCTCGGCCTGCGCGCGATCGACGCCGTAGCGGCGCGTGAAACCCTCGACGGTCACCGCACGCATGTCCTCGTGCTGCGTCCGGCCGAGCAGGTCGTACAGCACGCCGAGGCGCAGCGCGCCGTCGGTCGTGTCGACGTAGTCGACGCCGAGTTCCTCGAACACCGCCAGCATGATCGCCAGGCCACCCGCGAGCACCGGCACGCGGTCGGGCTTCAGCGCGATCAGCTTCAGCCGGTTGACGTTCTCCGACTTGATCAGCGCGCGCTTCAGCCGCTCGAGGCCGCCGCGCGAAATGCCGTGCGTGATGCCCGGATCGTTGAAGCCGTTCGCCTCGACGAGTTCCGCGAGCGCGCGCGCGGTGCCGGACGAGCCGATCGCCTGGTCCCAGCCGGCCTTCTTGTACTCGCTCGAAATGATCTGGATCTCGCGCTTGGCCGCGAGTTCGGCCTGCCGCATCGTGTACTCGTCGACGTTGCCGGCCGGGAAGAACGTGCGGCTATGGCTCACGCAGCCGATATAGAGGCTCTCCATCACGATCGGCGTGTAGTGCGAGCCGATGATGAATTCGGTCGAGCCGCCGCCGATGTCGACGACGAGCCGCTTGCCGGCGCTCGCCGGCACCGAGTGCGCGGCGCCCGCATAGATGAGGCGCGCCTCTTCGCGGCCCGCGATCACTTCGATCGGGAACCCGAGCGCCGCCTCGGCCTCGCCGAGAAATTCCGCGGCGTTCTTCGCGACACGCAGCGTGTTGGTCGCCACCGCGCGCACATGATCGGGATGAAAATCGCGCAGGCGCTCGCCGAACCGCTTGAGCGCCTCCCAGCCACGCTCCTGCGACGCGCGGTCGAGCATCTTGTCGCTCGACAGGCCCGCGGCCAGCCGGACCGGCTCGCGCAGCGCGTCGACCGGATAGATCTGGCTGCCTGCCGGCGTTTCCTCGACGCGCCCGACGATCAGCCGGAAGCTGTTCGAGCCGAGATCCACGGCAGCCAGCAAGTGGGGAGTTGTAACCATCAGAAGGGGGCTCCGTGCGCGTTCTTCCGCGGCAGCCGTTCCGGCAACCGAGGGCGATCAATCAAAGGCGACATTTTAAGCGTGGAACGCTTGCCGTTGCCACGCTTCACGGGCATGCACACTGCTCGATTCCATATAGCCGAAACATTTATGCGACGAAAGGGTTACGGCGTAGAATTTCCCGATATAAAACCATTATTGTCATCAGCACGTCATCGTACCGTGAGAGTTTCCGAGCGTCCTTTCGAATCATCGCCTGAATTACCCCCTACTCTGCCGATGTCCGTCCGTTACCCGCTTCTCAATCGTGAACTCGGCATCCTCGGTTTCAACGAGCGCGTGCTGGCCCAGGCGGCCGATCCGCAAGTCCCGTTGCTCGAGCGCCTGCGCTTCATCTGCATCACCAGCAGCAACCTCGACGAATTCTTCGAAGTCCGGATGGCCGGCCTGCAGGAGCAGATCCGCGACAATCCCGGCGCGCTGACGCCCGACGGCATGTCGTTACAGCACGCTTACGATCTCGTCGTCGAACGCGCGCAGCGGCTCGTCCATCGACAGTACACGATGCTGCACGAAACCGTGCTGCCCGCGCTCGAACAGGAAGGCATCTACTTCCACGCGAGCGACACGTGGAACGACGAGCAGCTCGAATGGGCGCGACACTACTTCCTCGACGAGCTGCTGCCCGTGCTGACGCCGATCGGCCTCGATCCGGCGCACCCGTTCCCGCGCGTGCTGAACAAGAGCCTGAACTTCGTCGTCGAGCTCGAAGGCCGCGACGCGTTCGGCCGCCAGGCCGTGATGGGCATCGTGCAGGCGCCGCGCGCGCTGCCGCGCGTGGTGCGCATGCCGCACGCGCTGTCGGGTTTCGAGCACGGCTTCGTGCTGCTGAGCTCGTTCATGCAGCGCTTCGTCGGCGAACTGTTCCCGCAACTCGTCGTGAAGAGCTGCAACCAGTTTCGCATCACGCGCAACAGCGAGCTGTTCGTCGACGAAGACGAAATCACCAACCTGCGTGTCGCGCTGCAGGGCGAGCTGCCCGCGCGCCACCTCGGCAACGCGGTACGCCTCGAAGTATCGGCGGACACGCCGCTGCACATCGTGCGACGCCTGCTCGAGGAAAGCGAACTCGGCGACAAGGACTGCTATCGCGTGGCCGGGTCCGTGAACCTCGTGCGCCTGATGCAGATTCCCGATCTCGTCGATCGACCCGACCTGAAGTTCACGCCGTTCACCGCGTCGACTCCCGCGGCAATCGCCAACGCGCCGACGATGTTCGATGCGATCGACGCCGGCGACCTCCTGCTGCACCACCCGTACGAGAGCTTCCAGCCGGTGCTCGAGCTGCTGCAGCAGGCCGCGAAGGATCCGAGCGTCGTCGCGATCAAGCAGACGATCTACCGCACCGGCACCGACTCGCCGCTGATGGACGCGCTGATGGAAGCCGCGCGCAACGGCAAGGAAGTGACCGTCGTCGTCGAGCTGCTCGCGCGCTTCGACGAGGAAACCAACATCAACTGGGCGTCGCAGCTCGAAGCCGTCGGCGCGCATGTCGTGTACGGCGTGGTCGGCCACAAGTGCCACGCGAAGATGATGCTGATCGTGCGGCGCGTCGTGCAGGCCGGCAAGGCATCGCTGCGCCGCTACGTGCACCTCGGCACCGGCAACTACCATCCGCGCACCGCGCGCCTCTACACCGACTTCGGGCTGATGACGGCTGACCAGAAGATCTGCGAGGACGTTCATCACGTGTTCCAGCAACTGACCGGCATCGGCGGCGAACTGACGCTGCACGAGCTGTGGCAGTCGCCGTTCACGCTGCATCCGCGCATCATCGATTCGATTCGCGCGGAGATCGACAACGCGCAGGCCGGCAAGCGCGCGCGCATCGTCGCGAAAATGAACGCGCTGCTCGAGCCGTCGGTGATCGCTGCGTTGTACGAAGCGTCGCAGGCCGGCGTCAAGGTCGACCTGATCGTGCGCGGCGTCTGCGCGCTGAAGCCCGGCGTGCCGGGGCTGTCGGAAAACATCACGGTGCGCTCGATCGTCGGCCGCTTCCTCGAACACCACCGGATCTACTATTTCCACGCAGGCGGCGCCGAGGACGTCTACCTGTCGAGTGCCGACTGGATGGACCGCAACCTGTTCCGCCGCGTCGAAGTCGCGTTCCCGATCCGCGATCGCAAACTCAAGCGGCGCGTGATCGCCGAGGGGCTGTCGGTGTGCCTCGGCGACAACCAGTCGGCATGGCAGATGCACAGCGACGGCCACTATCGCCGGCGCCGCGCGGGCAAGACGATTCGCAACGCGCAACTCGGGCTGCTCGCGAAGTTCTGTTCGTGAGCCGTCGGTGCGATGCGGGCGACGTACCGCATCGCCATGAAAAAAGCAGCCCGCGGGCTGCTTTTTTAACGCCGGAACGCGACGCGATCATGCTTCGTAGGCGGCCGGCCGGATCGCGATGATGCGCGAGCCCGGGAACCGCGCGGTGAACGTACTGCCGCGCCCTTCCTCGCTCTGCACGTACAGATGCGCATCGTGCCGCTGCAGCACGTGCTTGACGATCGCGAGGCCGAGGCCCGTGCCGCCCGTGTCGCGCGAACGGCTGCGATCGACGCGGTAGAAGCGTTCGGTGAGCCGCGGCAGGTCGGCGGCCGGAATCCCGAAGCCGCTGTCCGTGACGGAAAACACGCCCTGCGCGCCCTCGCGCCGCCACGACACGACGATCTTGCCGCCGTCCGGCGTATAGCGGATCGCGTTCGTGACGAGATTCGCGAACGCGCTGAACAATTCCGTCTGCGCACCGGTGACACCGAGCGTCTCGTCGATCGAGAACGCGATGTCGTGATGCCCGCTCGACAGCGTCTGCGCATCCTCCTTCAGATGGTCGAACACCGCACGCATGTCGATCGCGTGATCGACCGGCGGCTTGCTCTCGCCTTCCAGCTTCGCGAGCACCAGCAGGTCGGTCACGATGTGCCGCATCCGCGACGCCTGCTGCTCCATCATGTCGAGATAGCGCGCGCGGTCCTCCTCGTTCAGCGGCAGCTCGCGCATCGTCTCCAGGAAGCCCGACAGCACGGTGAGCGGCGTCTTCAGCTCGTGCGACACGTTCGCGACGAAGTCACGCCGCATCGCGTCGGTACGCTCGAGCTCGGTGATGTCCTGCGTGAGCAGCAGCTTGCGGTTCTCGCCGTACGGAAACACCTGCACGGCCAGCACGTTCTGCCGCGAGTCGCCCATGCCGCGCATCAACAGCGTCTCGTCGTAATGCTGCGCGTTCAGGTAGCGGACGAAATCGGGATGACGCACGAGGTTCGTGATGTGCTGGCGCAGGTCGCGCTTCGCATCGAGGCCGAAATGCACCTCGGCGATCGCGTTGCACCACTCGATCTGGTCGTGGTCGTCGAGCATCGCGACGCCGTTCGGCGACGCCTGGATCGCCTGGATGAAGCGCGAATGCTGCTGTTCGACCTGCCGCACCTGCGCATGCCACTGTTTCGCGAGCTTGTGCAGCCGATAGTAGATCTCGCCCCAGATGCCCGGCGCGCTCGGCACTTCGCCGTAGACCGGCGCATCGAGCAGGCGCCACAGACGCTGCGTATGGAAGGTGCTGAAAAAGCCCTGCGCGACCAGCATCACGACCACGAACACGAGGCCCGCGGTCGGGCCGGCGAAGACGCCGACCAATACGCCGATCAGCACGAGCAGCACGAGCGACACCAGGAAGCGCGCCCAGATGATGTTCATGATTCAGCGTCCGAAAGAAGGAACGGCATGCCGCGGCACACGGCATGCCCGGATACGTTACGCGTGCTTGGCGAGGCGGTAGCCGCTGCCGCGCACGGTTTCGATCATCGCATCGCAGCCGGCCGGTTTCAAGGCCGCGCGCAATCGTTTGATGTGCACGTCGACGGTACGCTCCTCGACGAACACGTGGTCGCCCCACACCTGGTCGAGCAGTTGCGTGCGGCTGTGCACGCGCTCCGGATGCGTCATGAAGAAATGCAGCAGGCGGAACTCGGTCGGGCCGAGATCGAGCTTGATCTCGCTGCCGTCGCCGTGCGCGGCGACGCGATGCGTGGCCGGGTCGAGGCGCAGCCCGTTGATCGACACGACGTCCTCGGTCAGCTGCGGCGCGCGGCGGCGCAGCACGGCCTTGATCCGCGCCATCAGTTCCTTCGGCGAGAACGGCTTCGTCACGTAGTCGTCCGCACCGATTTCGAGGCCGAGCACCTTGTCCTGCTCGTCGCCGCGGGCGGTGAGCATGATGATCGGGATGTGTTTGGTCCGTTCGTTGTTGCGCAGGTCGCGCGCGAACGCGATGCCGGACTTGCCCGGCAGCATCCAGTCGAGCAGCACGAGATCGGGCAGCACGTCGCTGATCAGGTTCTGCGCCTGTTCGGCGTTGTACGCACGGATCGGGCAGTGACCGGCGTGCTGGAGATTCACCGAGATCAGTTCGGAAATCGCGGGCTCATCTTCAACGACGAGAATGTTGCTGGGCATCGGCACCTCTGTTCTTCCTGTACGGAGTCGATTAACTGTTGGCTTCGCGATCGAGCGTGTCGCGCGGCTGGTGCCGCACGTCGGTGCCCTTCACGATGTAGATGATGAATTCGGCGATGTTCTTCGCGTGGTCGCCGATCCGTTCGATCGCCTTCGCGATGAACAGGTATTCGAGGCCGACCGAGATCGTGCGCGGGTCTTCCTGCATGTACGACACGAGCTTGCGCACGAACGCGCGGAATTCCTGGTCGATTTCCTTGTCGTCCTTGACGATCTGCGCGGCGGCCACCGTATCGAGGCGCGCGAACGCGTCGAGCGCGCGGCGCAGGATCGTCACGGCCATCTCGCCCGACACCTTGATCTCGGCGATGTTGACCGCGCGCGCGGCCGGCTCGTCGATCAGGCGACGCACGCGCTTCGCGATCTTCTCCGCTTCGTCGCCGGCACGCTCGAGGTTCGTAATCGTTTTCGAGATCGACATCAAAAGACGCAGGTCACGCGCGGCAGGCTGTCTCCGCGCGATGATGTTGCCGCATTCCTGGTCGATGTCCACTTCCATCGCGTTTAGCGTTTCCTCGGCCGCGATCACCTTCTCGGCACGCTCGCGATCGAATTCGTTCAGCGCGTGCATCGCGCCGACGATCTGCGACTCCACGAGTCCGCCCATTTCCAGCACTTTCGACGACACGGCATTCAGGTCCGCGTCGAACTGGCTCGACAGATGTTTATCCGACATGACTGTTGTTCTCCGTCATCAGCCGAAGCGGCCGGTGATGTAGTCTTCCGTTTCCTTGCGCACCGGCTTGATGAAGATCTTTTCGGTTTCGCCGAACTCGATCAGCTCGCCCAGGTACATGTAGGCCGTGTAATCCGAGCAGCGTGCGGCCTGCTGCATGTTGTGCGTGACGATCACGACCGTGTAGTCGCTCTTCAGCTCCGCGATCAGCTCCTCGATGCGGCCGGTCGAGATCGGGTCGAGCGCCGAGCACGGCTCGTCGAGCAGCAGCACTTCCGGACGGATCGCGATGCCGCGCGCGATGCACAGACGCTGCTGCTGGCCGCCCGACAGCCCGTAGCCGCTCTGGCCCAGCTTGTCCTTCACTTCGTTCCACAGCGCGGCCTTCGTGAGCGCCCACTCGACGCGGTCGTCCATTTCCGAGCGCGTGAGCTTTTCGAACATCTTCACGCCGAACGCGATGTTGTCGTAGATCGACATCGGGAACGGGGTCGGCTTCTGGAACACCATGCCGATCCGCGCGCGCAGCAGCGAGATGTCGCGCTTCGTCGTCAGCAGGTTCTCGCCGTCCATCAGGATTTCGCCTTCGGCGCGCTGCTCCGGATAGAGCGCGAACATCTTGTTGAACGTGCGCAGCAGCGTCGACTTGCCGCAGCCGGACGGGCCGATGAACGCCGTCACCTTCCCTTCGGGAATGCGCAGGTTGATGTTCTTCAGCGCGTGGAACTTGTTGTAGAAGAAGTTGAGGTTGTTGACCTCGATCTTCGCGTTCAGCGGCGCGAGCGGACGGCCGTGCGCCGCGTCTTGCGTGCCGGCGGGCGCAGCGGTGCGCTCGACGGGATTCAGGTGGCTTTCTGCCATATTCATCGGATTGCTCCGCCGTTACTTTTTCGAGAAGATCGAGCGCGCCAGGACGTTCAGTCCGAGCACCCCGAGCGTAATCAGGAACACGCCCGCCCATGCGAGCGACTGCCATTCAGCGAACGGGCTCATCGCGAACTTGTAGATCGTGACCGGCAGGTTCGCCATCGGCTGACTCATGTCGACCGAGAAGAACTGGTTCGACAGCGCGGTGAACAGCAGCGGCGCCGTTTCGCCGGCGATCCGCGCGACCGCGAGCAGCACGCCCGTCACGATCCCGCCGACCGACGCGCGCAGCGTGATCTTCAGCACCATGCGCCACTTCGGCGTGCCGAGCGCGACGGCCGCTTCGCGCAGCGCGTTCGGCACGAGCTTGAGCATGTTCTCGGTCGTGCGGATCACGATCGGAATCTGCAGCAGCGCGAGCGCGATCACGCCGGCCCAGCCCGAGAAACGCCCCGACTTCGCGACGACGATCGCGTACACGAACAGGCCGATGACGATCGACGGCGCCGACAGCAGGATGTCGTTGATGAAGCGGATCGTGCTGGCGAGCAGGTTCTTCTGGCCGTATTCGGCGAGATAGACGCCCGCGAGGATGCCGATCGGCGTGCCGACCAGCGTGCCGAAGCCGCACAGCAGCAGGCTGCCGACGATCGCGTTCGCGAGACCGCCGCCTTCCGTGTTCGGGGCCGGCGTCGACTCGGTGAACAGTTGCAGCGACAGGCCGCCGACGCCGAGGTGCACGGTCGTGTAGAGAATCCACACGAGCCACAGCAGGCCGAAAGCCATCGCGCCGAGCGACGCGGTGAGCGCGATCGCGTTGACGACCTTGCGCTGGCGCTGCAGACGATTGCGCATCGCGTCGAGCACGGCGCCGTCCGGCCCCGGGAAATTCATGATGGGCTCGCTCATTTCTTGCCCTCTCCCTTCTCGAGACGAAGCAGCAGCAATTTGGAGATGGACAGCACGATGAACGTGATGACGAACAGGATCAGGCCAAGTTCCATCAGCGCCGACGTATGCAGGCCCGGCTGCGCTTCCGCGAATTCGTTCGCGAGCGCCGACGTGATGCTGTTGCCGGGCGCGAACAGCGACACGCTGTCGAGCAGGTTCGTGTTGCCGATCACGAACGTCACGGCCATCGTTTCGCCGAGCGCGCGGCCGAGGCCGAGCATCACGCCGCCGATCACGCCGGTCTTCGTGTAGGGCAGCACGACCTTCCACATCACTTCCCAGGTCGTGCAGCCGATCCCGTATGCCGATTCCTTCAGCAGCACCGGCGTGACTTCGAACACGTCGCGCATCACCGATGCGATGTACGGGATGATCATGATCGCGAGGATCACGCCGGCCGCGAGGATGCCGATGCCGATCGGCGGGCCGGACGTCAGCGGGCCGAGCACCCACACGTCCTTGAACAGGCGGCCGAGCGGCTTCTGGAAGTATTCGGCGAAGATCGGCGCGAACACGAGCAGGCCCCACATGCCGTACACGATCGACGGGATCGCGGCGAGCAGCTCGATCGCGATGCCGAGCGGACGGCGCAGCCACACGGGCGCCAGCTCGGTGAGGAACAGCGCGATGCCGAAACTGACCGGCACCGCGATGACGAGTGCAATGATCGACGTCACGATGGTGCCGTAGATCGGCACGAGTGCGCCGTACACATCCGAGTTCGGATCCCACTCGGATTGCCACAGGAAGCCGATGCCGAACTTCTGGATGGTCGGCATCGACGCAATGATCAGGGAAACGATGATCCCGCCCAGCAGCAGCAGGGTCACGATCGCGGCGAGCCGTGCGAGGCCGCCGAACAGGACATCCCCGAGACGGCTCGGCGCGCGCTGCTGCGCACTGTCGGGCGATCGGGAGGACGTGTATGAAATATCAGACATGGGTGCCTGCTTTTGATCGCCGGGCGCCGTGACGCCCGGCTTTACCGCACACACTGCCCGACCGGCACGGCCGGGCAGCGAACCGCTGGATGGCTTACTCGGCGGCGACCGGCTTGCCCGAAGCGTCCGTCACCTTCGTCTTCCACTGCTTGCGGATTTCCGTCTCGACCGTCGCCGGCAGCGAGATGTAGTCGAGGCTGTCGGCAGCCTTCTCGCCGTTCTTGAACGCCCAGCTGAAGAACTTCAGCGTTTCCGCGCCCTGCTCCGGCTTGTCCTGCTTCGCGTGCAGCAGCACGAACGTCGCGCCGACGACCGGCCATGCTTCCTTGCCCGGCTGGTTCGTCAGGATCTGGTAGAACGACTTCGACCAGTTCGCGCCGGCTGCCGCGGCCTTGAACGTTTCCGTCTTCGGCTCGACCACCGTGCCCGTCGAATTCTTCAGGGCCGTGTAGGTCATGTTGTTCTTCTTCGCGTACGCCCACTCGACGTAGCCGATCGCGCCCGGCAGACGCTGCACGAAGGCCGCGACGCCGTCGTTGCCCTTGCCGCCCGTGCCCGTCGGCCAGTTGACCGTCGTGCCTTCGCCGATCTTCGACTTCCACTCGTCGTTGACCTTCGACAGGTAGTTCGTCCAGATGAAGCTCGTGCCCGAACCGTCAGCGCGGCGGACCACGGCGATGTCCGTATCCGGCAGCTTGACCTTCGGGTTCAGCGCGGCGATCGCCGGGTCGTTCCACTTCTTGATCTTGCCGAGGTAGATGTCGCCGAGCACCGGGCCCGACAGCGTCAGTTCGCCGGCCTTCACGCCCGGCACGTTGACGACCGGCACCACGCCGCCGACCACCGTCGGGAACTGGAACAGGCCTTCCTTCGCGAGCTCTTCATCCTTCAGCGGTGCGTCCGAACCGGCAAAATCGACCGTCTTCGCGACGATCTGCTTCAGGCCGCCCGACGAGCCGATGCCCTGGTAGTTGACCTTCGAACCGCCGGACTGCTGGTAGTCCGCGGCCCATTTCGTATAGATCGGCATCGCGAACGTGCTGCCTGCGCCCGTGATGTCGGCAGCGTGGGCGGCGAGGGCGAAAAGCGCGCCAGCCAGGCCGGCAATCGCGGTTTGCATCAATTTCATGAGACCTCCAGTGTGTGAGCGGATGACTACGGCACCGCGAAGGTTAGGGGCTGCTCATGACGGTAATGTGACAATCGATGAAACTGGCGTGACAGTAACATGACTGGTTGAAAGGGAGTATCGGGTGGCGCGTCGGGGCGCCGCAGCGGCGCTGGCGGCACGAATTGCCTGCCTCGGAGGGACGGGGTGAACGCCCGTTTTCAAGGGCGTGCGCGCGCATCGTAGCGCAGGGTCGGCCGGACGGGAAGCCCGGTTCGGCGGCAGGCGTGATTCCGGGGTCGGATGCCTGAATTGATCGGAAGAATGTTTGGCGAAGGACCCTTCTATTAGGTGTCGCAAACCTTTGCGTCCGACAAAACCGCGGCGCCCGAGGGCGCCGCATGCACATTCACCGAAAACGGGCGCGCAAGCGGCCGGGCCGCCGCGCGCCCTGTCCCGGTCAGGTCGTCGCCGCCCGCACCGCGTCGGCGATCGTCTCCGCATGGCGCACCGCGTCGGCCGCCTGCTGCGCCTCGACCATCACGCGCAGCACGGGCTCCGTGCCCGATGCGCGGATCAGCACGCGGCCGCTGCCGGCAAGCGCGGCTTCGGCTGCGTCGATCGCCGCGCGAATCGACGCGCTGCCCTTCCAGTCGGCGCCCGGCTTCATCCGCACGTTGATCAGCTTCTGCGGGAACAGCGTGACGCCGTCGAGCATCTGCGCGAGCGTACGGCCGCTGCGCTTCAGCGCGGCCAGCACCAGCAGCGCCGACACGATGCCGTCGCCGGTCGAATGCCGGTCGAGCGACAGGATGTGGCCCGACCCTTCCGCGCCGAGCTGCCAGCCATGCTCGCGCAACTGCTCGAGCACGTAGCGGTCGCCAACCGCCGCACGGACGAACTTCACGCCCTCGCGCTGCAGCGCGACTTCGACGGCGAGGTTGGTCATCAGCGTGCCGACCGCGCCTTCGACCTTGCCGTCGGTGACGATGCGGTCCTTCACCAGCACGTAGAGCAGCTCGTCGCCGTTGTACAGGCGGCCGGCCGCGTCGACGACCTGCAGGCGATCGGCGTCGCCGTCGAGCGCGATGCCGAGATCGGCGTGGTTCGCCCGCACCGCGCGCACCAGCGCGTCCGGCGCGGTCGCGCCGACGCCGTCGTTGATGTTGAAGCCGTTCGGCGCGACGCCGATCGGAATGACGTCCGCGCCGAGTTCGTGGAACACGTGCGGCGCGATCTGG
This sequence comes from Burkholderia sp. EMB26, assembly GCF_024730645.1. Classification (NCBI taxonomy): domain Bacteria; kingdom Pseudomonadati; phylum Pseudomonadota; class Betaproteobacteria; order Burkholderiales; family Burkholderiaceae; genus Burkholderia; species Burkholderia sp. EMB26. The sequence goes on along the minus strand of NZ_CP078070.1, from coordinate 1,426,203 downwards.
TACGCGGCGCCGTGTGCGCAATCGATCACGAGCTTCAGTCCGCGCAGGTTGAACGCGGCCGGGAACGTGCTCTTGCAGAATTCGATGTAGCGGCCGGCTGCGTCGTCGAGGCGGCGCGCCTTGCCGAGCCCGTCGGACGCCGCGCATTCGAGCGGCTTGTCGAGCCACGCTTCGATCGCGGCTTCGGTGTCGTCCGGCAGCTTGTTGCCGTCAGCCGAGAAAAACTTGATCCCGTTGTCGTGATACGGGTTGTGCGACGCGCTGATCACGACACCGGCCGACAGGCGCAGCGCACGCGTCAGGTACGCGACGCCGGGGGTCGGCATCGGGCCGGCCAGCATCACGTCGACGCCGGCTGCCGAGAAGCCGGCCTCGAGCGCGGCTTCGAGCATGTAGCCCGACACGCGCGTGTCCTTGCCGATCAGCACGGTCGGACGCGAGCCTGCCGCGACGTCGGCCGAGCCGGCCAGTACCTTGCCGGCCGCATAACCGAGACGCAATACGAAATCCGGCGTGATGGGCGCGTCGCCCACCGTGCCGCGAATACCGTCCGTGCCGAAATATCGACGTCCCATGGGGTCCTTCCTCCTTCGTTTTCTGACTTATCGTTGCCGCGCGGCTGCGCGCACGGCGTTCCAGACGCTGAGTGCATCGACCGTCGCCGCGACATCGTGCACGCGCACGATCGCGGCGCCACGCTCGACAGCGCACAACGCGGCCGCCACGCTCGCCGCGACGCGCTCGAGCGGCGGCTTGCCGTCGATCACCGCGCCGAGCATCGACTTGCGCGACATGCCCGCGAGAATCGGGTAGGCGCGCCCGTCGGGCCGCGCGGGCGCCGTGTCCGGCAACGCGGCCAGCAGCGCATAGTTGTCGTCGACGACCGCCTTGCCGAACCCGAAGCCGGGATCGACGCAGATGCGCTCCGCCGCCACGCCGGCGTCGCGCAACGCCTGCGCGCGCGCGGCGAGAAAATCGCGCACGTCGGTCACGACGTCGCCGTAGTCGGGCTCGCCGACCTGCATCGTCTGCGGCTCGCCGAGCATGTGCATCGCGCACAGGCCGCTGTTGCCGTCGCGCACCGCGTCGATCGCGCCCGGTTGGCGGAACCCCCAGATGTCGTTGATCAGGTCCGCGCCGGCGGCCAGCGCCGCGCGCATCACGGCCGGCTTGTAGGTATCGATCGACAGCGGCACGTTCAGCGGCCGCAGCGCCTCCACGAGCGGGATCACGCGCGCGAGCTCTTCGTCGAGCGGCACGGGCGGCGCACCGGGGCGCGTCGATTCGCCGCCGATATCGAGCAGGTCGGCGCCTTCGGCAATCATCCGCTCGGCCCGGCGCAGCGCATCGTCGCGCGCGAGGAAGCGGCCGCCGTCGGAGAACGAATCGGGCGTGGCGTTGAGGATGCCCATCACGAGCGGGCGTTCGAACGTCAGTTCGAAGCGGCCGCACTGGAGCGGCGCGGGAAGGAACGGGGACACTGCGGAGTCGGACACGAGCAACGGATGTGGATGAATGCAAAACGGGCCGGTGTGAAGCCACACCAGCCCGTGAACGGCGTTAAAGCGGAGATTATGCCGCCGGCGTGGCCGGCGCCGGCGCGTTGCCCGGTTTCACCTCGGCGCTGCTGCCGCCGCCCGACGAATCGCCGCCGACAGCCGGCGAACTCTTCGGCGAGCGCGGCGGACGGCCTTCCATGATGTCGTTGATCTGATCGGCGTCGATCGTCTCCCACTCCATCAGTGCGGCCGTCATCGCTTCGACCTTGTCGCGGTTCTCTTCGAGCAGGCGGCGCGCGAGGCCGTACTGTTCGTCGAGCACGCGGCGGATTTCCGAGTCGACCTTCTGCTGCGTCGCTTCCGAGATCGTGCGCGTGAAGCCCCGGCCAAACGGCGACGCATCGTTCTCGTCGTCGACATAGACCATCGGCCCGAGCGCGTCGGTCATGCCGAACCGGGCGACCATTGCACGCGCCGTCTGCGTGGCCTTGTTGAAGTCGTCCGATGCGCCGGTGCTGACCAGGTTCATGAACAGCTCTTCGGCCACCCGGCCACCGAACAGGATCGCGAGGCGGTCCAGCAGGTAATCCTTCGAATACGTCTCGTTGTCATGCTCCGGCAACTGCCACGTGACGCCCAGCGCGCGACCGCGCGGGATGATCGTGACCTTGTGCACCGGGTCGGCCTTCGGCAGCAGCTTCGCGATCACCGCGTGGCCCGACTCGTGATAGGCGGTTGCGCGCTTCGCTTCCTCGCGGATCACGGCCGACTTGCGCTCCGGACCCATGAAGATCTTGTCCTTCGCGTCCTCGAAGTCCTGCATCTCGACGATGCGCTTGCCACGACGTGCGGCGAACAGCGCGGCCTCGTTCACGAGGTTCGCGAGATCGGCGCCCGAGAAGCCCGGCGTGCCGCGTGCGATGACTGCCGCGTCGACGTCGTTCGCGATCGGCACCTTGCGCAGGTGCACGCGCATGATTTGCTCGCGGCCGCGGATATCCGGCAGGCCGACATAGACCTGGCGGTCGAAACGGCCCGGACGCAGCAGCGCCTTGTCGAGCACGTCGGAACGGTTGGTGGCGGCGATCACGATCACGCCGGAATTCGCCTCGAAGCCGTCCATCTCGACGAGCATCTGGTTCAGCGTCTGCTCGCGCTCGTCGTTGCCGCCGCCCATGCCGGCGCCGCGATGACGGCCGACCGCGTCGATTTCGTCGATGAACACGATGCACGGCGCATGCTTCTTCGCCTGCTCGAACATGTCGCGCACACGGGCCGCGCCGACACCGACGAACATTTCGACGAAGTCCGAACCCGAGATGCTGAAGAACGGCACCTTCGCTTCACCCGCGATCGCGCGGGCAAGCAGCGTCTTGCCGGTACCCGGAGGGCCGACCAGCAGCACGCCGCGCGGAATGCGACCGCCCAGTTTCTGGAATTTCTGCGGATCGCGCAGGAAGTCGACGAGCTCGGACACTTCTTCCTTCGCTTCGTCGCAGCCCGCGACGTCGGAGAAGTTCACCGCGTTGTTGTTTTCGTCGATCAGCCGCGCACGCGATTTCCCGAACGAGAATGCGCCGCCTTTGCCGCCCCCCTGCATCTGCCTCATCATGTAGAACCAGAACACGATGATCAGGATCGTCGGCCCGAGGTAGTACAGCGCGGACATCAGCGCGTTCGGCTCGTCGTCAGCCTTGCCGCTGACCTGCACGCCGTACTTCATCAGATCGCCGACCATCCAGATGTCGCCGGGCGACACGATCTGGTATTTCTGGCCATCAGCCGGAGTGACGGTGAGGTTGCGCCCCTGAACGATGACGTTCTTGACCTTGCCGTTCTTGGCGTCGTCCATGAACTGCGAATAGGACACGCCTTCCTGGACGCGGGGCTTGTCGAACTGCTTGAACACCGTAAACAGCACCAGTGCGATCACCAGCCACACCGCTGCCTTCGAAAACATATTGTTGTTCAAAGCACCACTCCTTCACTCGTAGACGAGCGCCTACATTTTCCTTGCGGCGCCCCTCGGTCATTCTAATCCAGTCCGACCACCCCCGCCATAAGCATTGACAACCGGGGCGATAGCGCTTCGCTTGTCTGGCAAGGGCCGGAGCCCGTTTGCGGCACCGCACTCCGCATCAGCGCGGATGCTTCAGCTGCCGACCCAAAATGAACGTTTCGGACGATTTGTCGCGGGATGCCTTGGGCTTGCGCGGCGCGACAACCTTAAACTGCTGTTTGAATTTCTCGACGATCTGGCTGTAGCCGCTGCCGTGAAAGCACTTCACGAGCAGCGCACCGTCCGGCTTCAGATGGTTCTGCGCGAATTCGAGCGCCAGATCGCAGAGATGCTCGATGCGCGCCGCGTCCGCCGAGGCCACGCCAGAGAGGTTGGGGGCCATGTCGGAAATAACAAGGTCCACCGCGCGGCCTTCGAGCACTTCTTCGAGCTGGTGAAGGACGTCGTCCTCGCGGAAATCGCCCTGCAGGAAGTGGACGTCGGCGATCGGCTCCATCGGCAGGATGTCGAGCGCAACGATCGTGCCGTCGATGCCGCCTTCGCGCTCCGCGTCGCGCTTCTTGCCCTGCGCGAGCTTGTTGCGGGCATACTGGCTCCAGCTGCCCGGCGTGGCGCCGAGATCGACGATCACCTGGCCCGGACGGATCAGCTTGTCCTGCTCGTCGATTTCCTTCAGCTTGTACGCGGCGCGCGCGCGATAGCCCTCCCGCTGCGCCATTTTGACGTACGGGTCGTTGATGTGGTCGTGCAGCCAGTGCTGGTTGAAGCGGTTTTTTGCCATTCGAGAGAGAGATTGCTGCCAATTGCTTCGTGAAGCCGCGCTTTTAGCGGATAATACGCGTCTTCTTCGCGCGGCTGCGGCCCCTTTTCAGGCCCAAGCCGCGATTTTACGTGGTTTCGGCGCACGGCTGACGCGGTAACGTCCCGCGATCGCTTTTCAGCCAGCGCGCCCTTATTTTAGATTTCGACATTTCCATGCCCGCCCTTTCGCTTTCTCCCGCCGAGCGCTCCGCGCTGCGCTCCCAGGCCCATGCGCTCAAGCCCGTCGTGCTGATCGGCGCCGAAGGGCTGACCGACGCCGTGCTGAAGGAAATCAAGGTGCACCTCGATGCGCACCAGCTGATCAAGATCCGCGTGTTCGGCGACGAGCGCGACACGCGCATCGCGATCTACGACGAGATCTGCGACCGCCTGAACGCGGCGCCGATTCAACACATCGGCAAGCTGCTGGTGATCTGGAAGCCCGAGGCCGCGGTTGCGGCGCCGGCCCGCGGCCGTCGTGCCGGTGCGCTGCCGAGCGCGGCAGAAGCCGCGGACGACAAGAAAGGCCGTGCACCGCGCACCGTCAAGGTCGTCAAGGTGTCGCCGAACGCGAGCCCCGTGCGCCGTCCGCGGCCGGTCAAGGTCACGGTGCGCGGCAACGAACGCGTGACGGCAGGCGGTACCGTGAAGCGCGCGAAAAAGCGCCAGGCCAGCACCAAGCGGCCGTTCCAGGACAAGTAACACGCCGGTGCGGCACGGATTGCCGTGCCGCCCTGCCCCGTCGTTGCGCAACGCGCAGCGACGGGCGTTCAGGCGTCGCGCGCCGGCAGACGCCAGATCAGCATCAGCCCCAGCACGCTTTCGACGAGATAGAACACGCTCGAGACGCCGTGCAGCATCCCGAAGCGGCTCGCATACGGCGAATTCGCGATATCGGTGCCCGCATCCATCGCGGCCACGCGCAGCGCGTTCATGAACGGCTGCAGCGCAAAATACCCGACCAGCACGCATACGACCATCGCGGCGACGATCCAGCGCACGCGGCGATACTCGCTGCTGCCGCGCCGCACCTGCTGATTCGACAGCGCGAGCAGCAGTACGCCGCACACGACGCCGAGGATCGCCTCGATGCGGAACAGCTGGGCGGCGACCGAACCGGCCGTCATCCGCTCCAGCGTCTTGAACAATACGGGCGCGACCGCATACCCGATCGTCAGCAGGCTGCCGACCCACACGGCCGACAGCAGACGGAACACGCGATGCGGCATCACGTCGCCCCGCTTCAGATGTAGCTGACCGAGATGATTTCGTACTCGCGCACGCCGCTCGGCGCCTGCACGGCCGCGACGTCGCCTTCGGACTTGCCGATCAGCGCACGCGCGATCGGCGAGCTGACCGAGATCAGGCCGTGATCGATATCGGCTTCGTCGTCGCCGACGATCTGGTACTTGACGGTGTCGCCCGACTCGAGATCCTCGAGTTCGACCGTCGCGGCGAACACCACGCGGCCATCGGCGTCGAGCACCGTGGGATCGATGATTTGCGCGGCGGACAGCTTGGATTCGAGTTCCGCGATGCGGCCCTCGATAAAGCCCTGCTTTTCCTTCGCTGCGTCGTATTCGGCGTTTTCGGACAGATCGCCCTGTGCGCGGGCCTCCGCGATCGCGTTGATCACGGCCGGCCGCTCGACGGACTTGAGGCGCTGCAATTCATCGCGCAGTTGCTCCGCGCCACGCTTTGTCAACGGAATGGTGCTCATAAACGGCTCAATCGCTAAAAACGGCTATAAAAAAAATCACCGCGATTAAGCGCGCTTCCGATGCACTGGAAACACCGCCTAATCGCGGCACGTGTTGCTTCGACAGGTAACTGACCGCTTAGTTTAGGCGAGCGTGAAGACCTTGTAAATCATAGACTTCCAGATCCTTCAGGTAGCGCAGGCCTTCGACCGCCGCGCGCGCGCCCGACATCGTCGTGTAGTACGTGACCTTGTGCGCCTGCGCGCTCATGCGGATCGAGCGCGAATCGGCGATCGCCTGGCGCGTCTCGTCGACCGTCGTGAACACGAGTGCGATCTCGCCGTTCTTGATCATGTCGACGATGTGCGGACGGCCGTCCTTCACCTTGTTCACGACCTTCACCGGCACGCCGGCCGCTTCGATCGCGGCTGCCGTGCCCTTGGTCGCGACGATCGGGTAGCCGAGGTCGTGCAGCATGCGCGCGACTTCGACGGCCTTCGGCTTGTCCGCGTCCATCACGGTCAACAGCACCGTGCCCGACTCCGGCAGGCGCGAACCGGCCGCGAGCTGCGACTTGAACAGCGCTTCGCCGAACGTCTGGCCGACGCCCATCACCTCGCCGGTCGAGCGCATTTCGGGCCCGAGGACCGGATCGACGGTCGGGAACTTGACGAACGGGAACACAGCTTCCTTCACGCTGAAGTACGGCGGCTCGACTTCCTTCGTCACGCCCTGCTGCGCGAGCTTCTGGCCGACCATCGCGCGCGCCGCGATCTTCGCGAGCGGCAGGCTGGTCGCCTTCGACACGTACGGCACCGTGCGCGACGCGCGCGGGTTCACTTCCAGCACGTAGATGATGTCCTGCTTCGAGCCGTCCGCCTGCGGCACCTGCTGGATCGCGAACTGCACGTTCATCAGGCCGACCACGTTCAGCGCCTTCGCCATCGCGCCCGTCTGGCGCTTCAGCTCGGCCACGGTTTCCTTCGACAGCGAGTACGGCGGCAGCGAGCATGCCGAGTCGCCCGAGTGAACGCCCGCCTGCTCGATGTGCTCCATCACGCCGCCGATGAACACCGCTTCGCCGTCGCAGATGCAGTCGACGTCGCACTCGATCGCATCGTTCAGGAAGCGGTCGAGCAGCACCGGCGAATCGTTCGACACCTTCACGGCCTCGCGCATGTAGCGCTCGAGGTCGCGCGGCTCGTGGACGATTTCCATCGCGCGGCCGCCGAGCACGTACGACGGGCGCACGACCAGCGGATAGCCGATTTCGTCGGCCAACGCGAGCGCTTCGTCTTCGGCGCGGGCGGTACGGTTCGGCGGCTGGCGCAGGCCGAGGTCCTGCAGCAGCTTCTGGAAGCGTTCGCGGTCTTCGGCCGCGTCGATCATGTCCGGCGACGTGCCGACGATCGGCACGCCGTGCGCCTCGAGGTCGAGCGCGAGCTTCAGCGGCGTCTGGCCGCCGTACTGGACGATCACGCCGACCGGCTTTTCCTTGTCGACGATCTCGAGCACGTCCTCGAGCGTCAGCGGCTCGAAGTACAGGCGGTCGGACGTGTCGTAGTCGGTCGACACCGTTTCCGGGTTGCAGTTGACCATGATCGTTTCGTAGCCGTCCTCGCGCATCGCGAGCGCCGCGTGCACGCAGCAGTAGTCGAACTCGATGCCCTGGCCGATCCGGTTCGGGCCGCCGCCCAGCACCATGATCTTCTTGTTCGTGGTCGGCTGCGCCTCGCACTCTTCCTCGTAGGTCGAGTACATGTAGGCGGTTTTCGTCGCGAACTCGGCCGCGCACGTGTCGACACGCTTGTAGACCGGGCGCACGTTCAGTTCGACGCGACGGCGGCGGACGTCTTCCGGCGTCGCGCCGAGCAGCTTCGCGAGGCGGCGGTCGGAGAAGCCGCTCTGCTTCAGGTAGCGCAGCTCGTCGAACGTCAGCGACGCGAGCGTGCGGCCCGACAGCGCCTTTTCCTTCAGGATGATCTGCTCGATCTGCTCGAGGAACCACGGGTCGATCGCGGTTTCCGCGAAGATTTCCTCGGCCGTCATGCCGATGCGGAACGCATCGCCGACGTACCAGATGCGGTCCGGGCCCGGCTCGTGGATCTCGATCGCGATCTCGTCGCGGTTGGTCGACTTCTCGTCGAGGCCGTCGACCCCGACCTCGAGGCCGCGCAGCGCCTTCTGGAACGATTCCTGGAACGTGCGGCCGATCGCCATCACTTCGCCGACCGACTTCATCTGCGTGGTCAGGCGCGAATCGGCTTCGCGGAACTTCTCGAACGCGAAACGCGGGATCTTCGTGACGACGTAGTCGATCGTCGGTTCGAACGACGCCGGCGTCTGGCCGCCGGTGATTTCGTTCTTCAGCTCGTCGAGCGTGTAGCCGACCGCCAGCTTCGCGGCGACCTTCGCGATCGGGAAGCCGGTGGCCTTCGACGCGAGCGCCGACGAACGCGACACGCGCGGATTCATCTCGATGACGACCATGCGGCCGTCCTTCGGGTTGATCGAGAACTGCACGTTCGAGCCGCCCGTGTCGACGCCGATCTCGCGCAGCACCGCGAGCGATGCGTTACGCAGGATCTGGTATTCCTTGTCGGTGAGCGTCTGCGCCGGCGCGACCGTGATCGAGTCGCCGGTGTGCACGCCCATCGGGTCGAGGTTTTCGATCGAGCAGACGATGATGCAGTTGTCGGCGCGGTCGCGCACGACTTCCATCTCGTATTCCTTCCAGCCGAGCAGCGACTCTTCGATCAGCAGCTCGCGCGTGGGCGACAGGTCGAGACCGCGCTTGCAGATCTCCTCGAACTCTTCGCGGTTGTACGCGATGCCGCCGCCCGAGCCGCCGAGCGTGAACGACGGACGGATCACGACCGGGTAGCCGCTGCCGCCGGTGGCCGCCATGATCTCGGCGTGCACCTTGGTCGCTTCTTCCATCGAGTGCGCGATGCCCGACTTCGCGGAGCCGAGACCGATCTTGGTCATCGCGTCCTTGAACTTCTGGCGGTCTTCAGCCTTGTCGATCGCTTCCGGCGACGCGCCGATCAGTTCGACGCCGAACTTCTCGAGCACGCCGTGGTGGTGCAGGTCGAGCGCGCAGTTCAGCGCGGTCTGGCCGCCCATCGTCGGCAGGATCGCATCCGGGCGCTCCTTCTCGATGATGCGTGCGACGACTTCCCACGTGATCGGCTCGATGTAGGTCACGTCGGCCGTGTTCGGGTCGGTCATGATCGTCGCCGGGTTGCTGTTGACGAGAACGACCTTGTAGCCCTCCTCACGCAACGCCTTGCAAGCCTGCGCGCCCGAATAGTCGAACTCGCACGCCTGGCCGATGATGATCGGGCCGGCGCCGATGATGAGGATGCTCTTGATGTCTGTGCGTTTTGGCATGGCTTGTGAATTCAATAAGTAATCGTTGTCGTGGGTCGGCCGGCGGCGCTCAGCTCATGGTCGCGAGCGCCAGCTTCACCGAGAAACCGATGAACAGGCCGCCCACGCTGCTCGCCGCGCCTGCCGCGAGCTTGCGGCGGCGGCGGAAATGCTCGGCGAGCCGCGCGCCCGCAAAGATCAGCGTGCTCAGGTACAGGAAGCTCGCGCATTGCGCGATCGCCCCGAGCACGACGAACGACAGCGCGGGATGCGGAAATGCCGGGTCGACGAACTGGATGAAGAACGAGATGAAGAACAGGATCGCCTTCGGATTCAGCAGGCTCACGATCAGCGCCTTGCGGAACGGACGTTCGCCGTCCACCGCCTGCGGCGCATCGACCGGTGCATCGCCGCGCGCGCGCAGCTTGCTCCACGCGCTGCGCAGCATCCCGGTGCCGATGTACAGCAGGTACGCGGCGCCGCCGTACTTGACGACGGAGAACAGCAGCGGGTTCGCCTTCAGCAGCGACGCGACGCCCGCGGCGGACAGCACCATCAGCACCGTATCGCCGACGAACACGCCGCAGGCCGCGCGGTAGCCGGCCTTCACGCCGCGCTGCGCGGCGAGCGACAGCACGTACATCGAGTTCGGCCCCGGCAGCAGGATGATGAAGATCACGCCGAACACGTAGGTCCAGATATCCGTGATGCCGAGTGCGTGGCCGAACATGATGTGAATCTCCCGTCCTTCGGTTGCGTCAGTGACTTACGCGTTGCGCTGCTTCGCCGCATCCATCAGCGCGGTGAAACGGTCGAACAGGTAGCCGATGTCGTGCGGGCCGGGCGACGCTTCCGGGTGGCCCTGGAAGCAGAACGCCGGCTTGTCGGTCAGCTCGAAACCCTGCAGCGTGCCGTCGAACAGCGACACGTGGGTCACGCGCGCATTGGCCGGCAGCGAATCGGCGTCCACCGCGAAGCCGTGGTTCTGCGACGTGATCACGACCCGGCCGTCGCCGAGGTCCTTCACCGGATGGTTCGCGCCGTGGTGGCCCGTCTTCATCTTGAGCGTCTTCGCGCCGACCGCGAGGCCCATGATCTGATGGCCGAGGCAGATGCCGAAGGTCGGCACGCCGCGCTCGATGAATGCCTTCGTGGCCGCGATCGCGTAATCGCACGGCTCCGGATCGCCGGGGCCGTTCGACAGGAACACGCCGTCCGGATTCAGCGCGAGCGCATCTTCCGCGCTCGCCTGCGCCGGCAGCACCGTCACATGGCAGCCGCGCTCGGCCAGCATGCGCAGGATGTTGTACTTGACGCCGAAGTCGTACGCGACGACGCGGTACTTCGGCGCTTCCTGCATGCCGTAGCCGCCTTCGAGACGCCATTCCGTCTGCTTCCACTCGAACGGCTTGGTGGTCGACACGACCTTCGCGAGATCCATGCCGGCGAGGCCCGGGAACGAGCGCGCCAGCTCGATCGCCTTCGCTTCGTCGTCGGAGCCCGTCAGGATGCAGCCGTTCTGCGCGCCCTTGTCGCGCAGGATGCGGGTCAGCTTGCGGGTATCGATGCCGGCGATCGCGACGACGCCTTCGTCGCGCAGGTAGTCGCCGAGCGTGCGGTCCATGCGGAAGTTCGATGCGAGCGTCGGCAGATCGCGGATGATCAGGCCGGCGGCATGGACTTTCGTGGCTTCGACGTCCTCGGCGTTGACGCCGACGTTGCCGATATGCGGATAGGTGAGCGTGACGATCTGGCGCGAGTAGCTCGGATCAGTCAGGATTTCCTGATAGCCGGTGATCGCGGTATTGAACACGACTTCGCCGATCGTATGGCCTTCGGCCCCGATCGAATAACCACGAAAGACCGTGCCGTCGGCGAGTGCAAGCAAGGCGGGAGAAAAAGACGGCAACACGGGAGGCTCCTTGGGGAACACCCTGCTGCCGACCTGTTTACCCTGCCGCGCGAGCGCCGCGCTGCGTGGGCGCGCGTGGTCGCTAGCTGGACGCGGCCTGCGTTGTCGAGACGCGAACCCGGCGCGTGGCGCACGAGGCTTCGCGGCATCGCCCGGCAGGCGGCGTGCGGCGGATGAACGGGATGAATGAGGTAGGCGCTAGGGTGCGAGGTTGATCAGCACAAACTTTCAAATTATAGCCTGAAAATGGGCCTATCTTCAATCGATATGGCCGTCCGATCGTACGCGCGCCGCGCCCTGCCGCCCGGCGCGACGTGCTGCGGCCCTGTTTTCGCGGCCGCCCTGCCTGTCAGCGTACCGCCGGATCAGTGCGCTTGGCCAGCGCCGCGCGCGGGCCACACATACCAGACCGCGCTCGCGAGCTGCAGCGCGAGCAGCACGCCCCAGGCGGTGAAGTGCGCGGCGGCCGGATAACGGCCATCGACCGCCGGCCAGTGCGACAGCACGGCGCCGACGCCGATCTGGAACGCGAAGATCAGCAGGAAGATCACGAGCGTGAGCGTCGTGTTCGCGCGGCCGATCAGATGAGCGGGAAAGTGGCCGGCCATCACCGCGTAGGTCAGGATGCCCACGCCGCCGAACACTCCGTAGGCGGCCCACAGCACGGCCGGCGGCAACGGCACGCGCGCGACGATCGCGAATTGCGTCGCGACGAACAGCGCCATGCCGATGCCGCAAGTCGCGTAGACCGACACGCCGCGCCGCTCGAGCACGCGCGCCGCCGCGCCGAAGCCGACGCAGCCGGCCATCATCGCGAAGCCGAGCACCGACACGAGGCGCGCGGCATGCGGCGCATCGAACCCGCCGACATCGCGCAGATACGGGCCGACCCACAGCGACTGCATCGCATAGAACACGCCCTGCGTGACGACGGAGAACGACGCGATCTTCCAGAACGCGCGGCTACCCAGGATGTGCCACGTGCCCTTGAACTGGCTGACGAGCCCGCCCTGATGGCGCGCCTGCTGCGCGTCGGGCGCGCCGAAGCCGATCGATGCCGCGACGACCACCGTCAGCAGCGCGAGGCCGAGACAGATCGCGCGCCAGCTCGCCCAGCCGAGCAGCCAGGTCAGCGGCGAACCGACCATCACGCCGCCGAGGCCACCCACGGCCATCACGAGGCCGTTGACGAGCGGCAGCCGGCCGACGGGGAAATGCTGCGCGAGCGCCTTGAACGCCGCGCCGAGACACACCGATACGCCAACGCCGATCAGCAGCCGGCCGACCATCATCGTGCCGATGCCGTGCGCCGCGCCGAACACGGCCGCGCCGGCCGCCGCAAACAGCAGCATGCCGGCCGTCACGCGACGCGGGCCGAAGTGGTCGAGCATCACGCCGGCCGGAATCTGCGCCCCCGCGAAACCGAGGAAATAGAGGCTGGTGAGGAGACCGAGATCGGCGGCCGACAGGCCGAGCTCGTGCGTGACGAACGGCGCGAAGCCCAGATTGACGCCGCGGAACACATACGATACGAAATACCCGATCGAAAACAGCGCGAGTACTCTCACCTGCACCGACGACATCGCTCCCCCTTGCCCCATGAAGATGAAGACGCGCGACGTAGCGCCGCCCGCCGCGCACAAACGAAAACGCCGTCACCTCGGTGACGGCGTTTCGTCGAATTCGTCGGATGATAGCGCAATCGTGCCGGCCTGACCGGCCGCCACGCTAGCCGCGCTTACTTCTTCTTGCCCTTGTGCGCGGCGGTCTTGGCCGGCGCGGCTTTCGCGGGAGCGGCCTTCGCCGACTTCGCCGCCGGCCGGGCCGACGACTTGGCGGCGCCGCGCTTGCTGCCGTGCGACTTGCCGCCGACCGCCAGGCTCGCGCGCTCGATGTGCGCACCGCCCGTCGACGTCGCGATCCGCTCCGGACCGGGCTCCGCCGGCACCGAACGGCCGACCGGCACGTGCAGCACGAGCGCCTGCCCCGGCATCACGATATCGCGGTGCGTCCGGTTCCACGCCTTCAACTGGCCGACCGACACGCCGTAGCGGCCGGCGAGCGCCGCCATCGACTGCTTGCGTCGCACGCGGATCAGCATCTTGCGCGTATCGGGAACGTCGGGCTCCATCGCGAGCGCGCCGTTTTCGGCGACGTCGGCGCTGATGTCCTCGTCGTCGTCATCGCCGCGCGGCACGACGATCGTCGAGCCCGGCTTCAGGCGCATGCCGGCCGGAATCTTGTTGACCGACATCAGCGTATCGGCGTCGACGCCGATCTTCTCGGCGATCGCAGCCGGACGCGCACGCTCGCTGACCGTATAGGTGGTCCACGACGACAACTGGCCGCTATAGGCTTTCAGGTTCTTCTCGAACGCGGACGCGTTGTCGAACGGCAGCAGGATCTGCGGCTCGGTCGCGCCGAGGATCACGGGCTTCGAGAACGACGGGTTCAGCGAGCGGAACTCGTCGAGCGGCAGGTTCGCGAGCTTCGCGGCCACCGCCACGTCGATGTCGCGCGACGTCGTGACCGTCACGAAATACGGGTGGTTCGGGATATCCGGCAGCGTCAGGCCGTACTGCTGCGGGCTCGCGATGATGTTCTTCACCGCCTGCAGCTTCGGCACGTAGTTGCGCGTCTCGTTCGGCATCCGCAGGCTCTGGTAGTCGGTCGGCAGGCCGGCCGCCTGGTTGCGCGCGATCGCACGCTGCACGTTGCCCTCGCCCCAGTTGTACGCGGCCAGCGCCAGATACCAGTCGCCGAACATGTCGTGCAGACGGGACAGGTAGTCGAGCGCGGCGCTCGTCGACGCGAGCACGTCGCGGCGCTCGTCCTGCCACATGTTGCGCTTCAGGTTGTACGTGCGGCCGGTGCCGGGCATGAACTGCCACATGCCGGCCGCCTTCGCGACCGACAGCGCCTGCGGGTTGTATGCGGACTCGATGAACGGCAGCAGCGCGAGCTCGGTCGGCATGTGACGCGCCTCGAGTTCCTCGACGATGTGATACAGGTACTTCTGCGAGCGCTCGGTCATGCGCTGCACGTAATCGGGACGCTGCGTATACCAGGTCGTCTGCATGTCGACGAGATCGCTCTGCAGATCGGGCATCTGGAAGCCGCGGCGGATGCGCGCCCAGAGATCGGAGTCTGCACTGGTCAGGTCGCCGACGGATTGCTTGTCGACGTCGACAGTTTCTTTGGCGGTGGCTGATTTACGGAGGTAGTTGGACGTCGCCTGCGAATCGGCGGCGTTGTTGGCGACAGGAGGCTGGCTCGCACAAGCGGCGAGTAGCAGCACCACCATCGCACTCAATATAAGTCGCATGAAAATCTCGGCTTCCGACGGCTGGAAATTGCAGGCGATACTACGGAAGTGCGTGCTTCACGTCAATAAAAACACCGAAAACTCAGCGAAATCCTACATTTGGAGCAATTTTTACAGACACCGCTTGAGCTTTGGAGTCCTCCGGAAAACGTCATCGGAACCGGTTTTTCCATTCGCGCATCAGCGTGAATGCCGCCAGACGATCCGTCACCGTTTCGTGCAGCTCGGCCTCGAGCGTCGCGTGGATCGCCGCGCTGTCGGCCCGCATGAACGGGTTAACGGCACGTTCGTGGGCGATCGTAGTGGGCAGCGTCGGCACGCCGCGCGCACGCAGCGCCTGCGCGTCGTCGCGCCACGCGGCGAGCGCCGCATTGCCCGGCTCGCACGCGAGTGCGAAGCGGATGTTCGACAGCGTGTATTCGTGTGCGCAATGCACGCGGGTATCATCCGGCAGCGCCGCGAGCGCGTCGAGCGACGCGAGCATCTGCGCGGGCGTGCCTTCGAACAGGCGGCCGCAGCCACACGAGAACAGCGTGTCGCCGCAGAACACGTGCGGCACCGCGTTGCCGTGGCCGGCCGCGCCTTGGCCGGCCGCCTGAAAATACGCAATGTGGCCGCGCGTATGGCCCGGCACGTCGAGCACGTCGAATGCGACGGCCGGCGCGTCGAGCGTCACGCGATCGCCGCCCGACAGCGGCCGCGTGACCACGTCGATCGCTTCGGCGGCGGGGCCGTAAACGGTGAGCGGCGCATCGGCCGGTTGGCTATGCAGCAGCGCATCGACACCGCCGACGTGGTCGGCGTGGTGGTGCGTGAGTAAAATAGCGGTCAACCGCCAGCCTCGTTCGGCAAGAACCCGGCGTACGGGCGCGGCTTCACCCGGGTCGACGGCGATCGCATCGCGGCCGTCCGAGACGAGCCAGATATAGTTGTCTTCGAATGCCGGAACCGGCACGTATTCCAGCTCGTTCATAGGCGCGCAATCATCGTTATGTCTGACCGTCAAATTATAGACTGGCCCGCCTGGACCGACTCGCCGCCCGGCCGCTACGTGCTGGGCTGGGAGCAGGCGCAGCTCGACCGGATCGTATCCGACGTCTTCGGCTTCCACGCGCTGCAGCTCGGCCTGCCGCAGCTCGACGCGCTGCGCGAGAACCGCATGCCGTATCGCGGCCTCGTGCTCGACCCGGCGAGCGGCGCGAGCGCGCCGTACCAGTATCCGTGGGCGCGCGAAGCACACACGGCGGTCCACGCGCCCGCCGATCGCAGCACGACCTGGTGCGACCTGCTCGACCTGCCGTTCGAGTCGCAGAGCGTCGACCTGATCGTGATGCCGCACACGCTCGAATTCACGTCCGACCCGCACCGTCTGCTGCGCGAGGCCGAGCGCGTGCTGATGCCGGAAGGCCAGCTCGTGATCACCGGCTTCAATTCGCTGAGCCTGTGGGGCATGCGGCAGTCGTTCGGGCGCATGGCGAACCGCCCGTTCGTTCCGGCCACGCGCGACCAGATCGCGTTCATCCGGCTCAAGGACTGGATCAAGCTGCTCGGCTTCGACCTCGAACGCGGCCGCTTCGGCTGCTACCGGCCGCCGCTCGCCACCGACAAGTGGCTGGCCCGCTACGGCTTCATGGAGGCCGCCGGCGACCGCTGGTGGCCGATCTTCGGCGCCGTCTACATGGTGACGGCCGTCAAGCGCGTGCGCGGCATGCGCCTCGTCGGCCCGATCAAGATGAAGAAGCCCGTGCTCGCACCGGGCCTGACGCCGGCGGCCTCCCCGACCACCCACCAAGAACGTTCATGACAACCGACACCATCGACATCTATACCGACGGCGCCTGCAAGGGCAACCCCGGCCCCGGCGGCTGGGGCGCCCTGCTGCGCTACGGCAGTCAGGAAAAGGAACTGTTCGGCGGCGAGCCGAACACGACCAACAACCGCATGGAGCTGATGGGCGTGATCGCCGCGCTCGAAGCGCTGAAGCGGCCGTGCCGGGTGATCGTGCATACCGACTCGCAATACGTGCAGAAGGGCATCAGCGAGTGGATCCACGGGTGGAAGAAGAAAGGCTGGGTCACCGCGGCGAAGACGCCCGTGAAGAATGCCGACCTGTGGAAGCGGCTCGACGCGCTCGTCGCGCAGCACGAGATCGAGTGGCGCTGGGTCAGGGGTCACGCGGGCCATCCCGAAAACGAGCGCGCGGACGCGCTCGCGAATCGCGGCGTCGAATCGCTGGTCGCCTGAACCGCGGCCGCCCTCTCCTGTTTTTGTTGCTTTTCCCGATATGCGCCAGATCATTCTCGATACCGAAACCACCGGCCTGAACGCCCGCACGGGCGACCGCCTCATCGAAATCGGCTGCGTCGAGCTGCTGAACCGGCGGCTCACCGGCAACAACCTGCACTTCTACGTGAACCCCGAGCGCGACAGCGATCCGGGCGCACTGGCGGTGCACGGCCTCACGACCGAATTCTTGAGCGACAAGCCGAAATTCGCGGAAGTCGCCCACCAGATCCTCGACTTCGTGAAGGACGCCGAGCTGATCATCCACAACGCGCCGTTCGACCTGGGCTTCCTCGACGCCGAATTCGCGCGGCTCGGCCTGCCGCCGTTCACCGAGCATTGCGGCGGCGTGATCGACACGCTGGTGCAGGCCAAGCAGATGTTCCCCGGCAAGCGCAACTCGCTCGACGCGCTGTGCGACCGCTTCGGCATCAGCAACGCGCACCGCACGCTGCACGGCGCGCTGCTCGACTCGGAGCTGCTCGCCGAGGTGTATCTCGCGATGACGCGCGGCCAGGACAGCCTCGTGATCGACATGCTCGACGACGCGAGCGCCGACGGCGGCGCCGCGAACGGCAAGCGCGTGTCGCTCGCCGCGCTCGACCTGCCTGTAGTGGTCGCAAGCGACGACGAGTTGGCCGCGCACCAGGCTCAGCTCGACGAACTCGACAAGTCGGTCAAGGGCACCTGCGTGTGGCGCCAGCCCGCCGACACGGATACCGCCGAAGCGGCCTGACGCACGCGCCCCGCGCCGCGGCCGCGCTTACGCGCGCGGCTGCAGCGCGATGACGGCCATCCCGCCGAGCGCGAGCACCGCGCCGGCCACGTCGCAGCGGGTCAGCGCGACGCCGTCGACCACCCGCAGCCAGACCAGCGCCACCGCGATGTACACGCCGCCGTACGCGGCATACGTGCGCCCCGCCGCACTGGGGTGCAGCGTCAGCAGCCACGCGAACAGCGCGAGCGACAGCGCGGCCGGCACCAGCAGCCAGGCCGGACGCCCGGCCTTCAGCACGAGCCACGGCAGGTAACAGCCGACGATTTCGGCCAGCGCGGTAGCGGCGAACAGCGCCGCGATCCTGATCAGTTCGGTCATCCGGTTCCTCGCGAATTCAGCCCCGTCGCGACGGGCGGCACGGCCGCGCCGCGCGCCGCCGATCATACCCGAGCGGAGCGCGCCGGAGGCCCCGCCAGACGGGCGACTCCCGGCAATTTGCACGATCATCCGTCATCGTGCTATCATGTCGCCTGTTTCAACATTCAATCTCTGTCTTTTCGATTTTGAGAGAAGTCCGTCCGCACGCTGCGGGCCGGTGCCTCGATCGAAATTGCATCCACAGGAAAGCCCGCCCGACAGGCCCGCTTTTCTCGTTTCGCTGCCCCTCCGGGGCGTTGCCGGCACGCCGGACACCTCGTCCGCACCGGCATCCGCCGCCTGCATCACGCGGCCCATTCTTCATGAGCGCACTGTCGCGACGGCCCACCGGGCCCGCGTCGAAGCAGCCCCTTGCAGCCCGTTACTGCCCCCTGTGCAGTAAGTGCTTAATGGTCTGCCCCGACGCGCAGCACACGACGCCGCGCTCGCCGGCAAACCGTGTCGGACGGCCCGCCCGTTCCGGCGCTGTCAAAGGAGTGCATGACCTTGACCGCAACACACGTCAGCCCGACCGCTGTCTCTTCCCCCGCTTCGTCGTCCGGCGAGGCCCCGCTCGCCGCGGACGACATCACCGTCGTCGACCAGAGCCTGCTCAAGCGCGCCGTCAGCGCGATGGCCATCGGTAACGCGATGGAATGGTTCGACTTCGGCGTCTACAGCTATATCGCCGTCACGCTCGGCAAGGTGTTCTTCCCGTCCAGCAGCCCGTCCGCGCAGCTGCTCGCGACCTTCGGCACGTTCGCGGCCGCGTTCCTCGTGCGCCCGCTCGGCGGCATGGTGTTCGGCCCGCTCGGCGACCGCATCGGCCGCCAGCGCGTGCTCGCCGCGACGATGATCATGATGGCCGTCGGCACCTTCGCGATCGGCCTGATTCCGAGCTATGCGTCGATCGGCATCATGGCCCCGATCCTGTTGCTCGTCGCCCGCCTCGTGCAGGGCTTCTCGACCGGCGGCGAATACGGCGGCGCGGCGACCTTCATCGCCGAGTTCTCGACCGACAAGCGCCGTGGCTTCATGGGCAGCTTCCTCGAATTCGGCACGCTGATCGGCTATGTGCTGGGCGCGGGCGTCGTCGCGCTGCTCACCGCGTCGCTGTCGCAGGAAGCGCTGCTGTCGTGGGGCTGGCGCGTGCCGTTCCTGATCGCCGGCCCGCTCGGCCTGATCGGTCTCTACATCCGGATGAAGCTCGAGGAAACGCCGGCGTTCAAGCGCCAGGCCGAAGAGCGCGAAGCGCAGGACAAGGCCGTGCCGAAGGCGCGCTTCCGCGAAACGCTGCTGCGCAACTGGCGTGCACTGCTGCTGTGCGTGGGCCTCGTGCTGATCTTCAACGTGACCGACTACATGGTGCTGTCGTACCTGCCGAGCTTCATGTCGTCGACGCTGCACTTCGACGAATCGCACAGCCTCGTGCTGGTGCTGATCGTGATGGTGCTGATGATGCCGATGACGCTGTACGCCGGCCGCCTGTCGGACAAGGTCGGCCGCAAGCCGGTGATGCTCGCCGGCTGCGTGGGCCTGCTGGCGCTGTCGATCCCGTCGCTGATGCTGATCCATGCGGGCACCACCGCGTCGGTGTTCGGCGGTCTGCTGATCCTCGGCGTGCTGCTGTCGTGCTTCACCGGCGTGATGCCGTCGGCGCTGCCCGCGCTGTTCCCGACCGAGATCCGCTACGGCGCGCTCGCGATCGGCTTCAACGTGTCGGTGTCGCTGTTCGGCGGCACGACGCCGCTGGTCACCGCGTGGCTCGTCGACGTGACGCACAACCTGATGATGCCCGCGTACTACATGATGGGTGCCGCGTTGATCGGCATCGTGTCGGTCGTCGCACTCGCCGAAACCGCGCGCCAGCCGCTGAAGGGCTCGCCGCCCGCCGTCGCGACGCGCCGCGAAGCGCACCAGCTCGCGCTCCAGTTGCGCGAGGAGGACGACGAACAGGAAATCTACGGCGTCGCGACTCCCGCCCGCGCGTGAGCGTCACCCCATGAAAAAGCCCCGGCCGAAGCCGGGGCTCGATCGAAACCGATCCGCCCGACCGGCTTGCGCCGGCCGGGCTTTTTTTCATCCTTCCGATGCGGATGCCTTCACGCGCGCGCTTCGCAATGGCGGCAGAAGATCAGCGCACGCGAGCGCGACACCGCCGCCTGGGCACCGCGCGTGGCCATGATCAACCCGACCTGGCCGAGATTGAAATCGCGCTCGACCATCAGTTGCGTCAGCGCGGCAAGCGGCAACACGACGGACGGGTGGTACAGGCTCGATTCGATCAGGGCTTTCATCATCGGCTCCATCTGGCAATGCGTGATTTGATGGAGTGGATTCTAGGGATCGGTCGGGTCCGGATAAACAGCGCGAATGCGAAGTCACTTGTCAGCCGTTGAGAACAATCGGCCGCGGCTTGCCGGACAAGGCCGCGCGGCCGCCGACAGCGGCGTGCGACAGCCCGGCGCCCCGCTTCGAAGCCTAGACGAGCGGCGTGTCGACGAAGGCCGGCAGCGCTTCCGCCCGCGCGGAATGCGCGGCGAGCGCCGGATAACGGGCCGGATCGATCCGCGCGAGCACCGGATAGTCGGCCGCCATGAACTGCGTGAAGCGCCACGCCACCGCGACGGTCACGTCCGACTGCAGCAATCGCGCACCGCCGAACCAGCCGCGGGTGGCCGCGACCAGTGGTTCCAGCGCGCCGTATGCCCCTTCGAGCTGGCTCAGCACGCGATCGACCCACGGTTCGTGCTGCTTGTCCGACGGGCGCAGCGCCTGCTCGTAGACGACCTGCACGGTTTTCTCGGCCGCGGCCAGCGCGAACCCGATCGGCACCAGCGCGCGCAGCCGGGCCTCGACGGCGTCGGGCAGCAGGCGCCGCTCCGGCGCGGCCAGGTGGTCGAGATAGTCGACGATCAGCGACGAATCGAGCAGCGTCGCGCCGCCGTCGGTCACGAGCGTCGGCGCCTTGACGGCCGGGTTGAGCGTCCTGAACCGCTCGAGATGACGGAACACCGAGATCGACTCGTGTTCGAACGGCAGGTCGAGCAGCTTCGCCGAAATGGCGACGCGGCGCACGAACGGGGAATCCAGCATGCCGATCAGCTTCATCGCGAACGCTCCGCTTCGAGGGAATGGGACTGACGACTGTAGCAGCGGCGCGCGGCAATGCCTAGCGTGCCCGTGCGCTTGATGTGCATCAGCCGGCCGCGCACCGGGCTCCCGCTGCCCGGCCACTGTGACCATAATGGAGATTCACGCTTCTTCCGCCCCAGGGTCCGCCATGTGGTATGCCGTCGTCGAGCAGCAGCGGGAATGGATGCGCGCATGGCGCGCGGCGACGCGCTACGCGTTCGACGCATGGCCCGCGGCGTCGCTGCCGCACGCCGCGTCATCGTGCTACGACGACCTGTTCGAACCGCTGCTCGGGCCGCAGGCCGCGCCGCCGGGCTTCGACCTCGCGTGGCCTGCCGTCAGCGAGCAGATCGTCGCGCACACCCCGTTTTGCGACCTGCGGCGCTTCGCGCACGCCGATGCGCACCGCACGGTGCTGCTGTGCGCGCCGCTCGTCGGGCACGCGGCCGTGATGATGCGCGAAACCGCCGAAACGCTGCTCGCCGATGGCGACGTCTGCGTGACCGACTGGCGCAATGCGCGCGACGTGCCGCTCGCGGCAGGCCGTTTCGGGCTCGACGAATACGTCGCGATGCTCGACGGCTTCGTCAGCACCCTCCAGCACGACGATCGGCCGCTACACGTCGTCGCCGTATGCCAGGCGACCGTACCGGCACTCGGCGCACTCGCGCTGCGCGCCGCGCGCGGCCTTGCGCCGCCCGCGAGTATCACGCTGATCGGCGGTCCGATCGATGCCCGCCTGAACCCGAGCGCGCTCGGCGCCGCGGCCGCCGCCCATTCGCTCGACTGGTGCCGGCGCCACCTGATCGACATCGTGCCGCCCGGCTTCGCGGGGCACGGCCGCCACGTGTTTCCGACCTATCTGCAACAGGGCGAGATCGCGCTCCTGTATCCGCAACGCTTCCTGACGCTGATCGAGACCTACGCGCTGGCGGCTTCCCGCTTCGACATGACCGGGCTTGCCGACGCGCGGCGTGCGCTGCGCGAATACACGGCGCTGCTCGACATGCCGGCCGACTATTTTCTCGACACGGTCGACGTCGTGTTCCAGCGCATGTTGCTCGCGACCGGTGCGTGGCGCGTGCACGGCCGGCGCGTCGACCCGGCGGCGCTGCGCGACGTCGCGCTGCTGACCGTCGAAGGCGCCCGCGACGCGGTTACCGGCGCCGGCCAGACGCATGCGGCGCTCGAGCTGTGCAGCGGCCTGTCGACCGACGAGCGCCATCGCGTCGACATCGACGATTGCGATCACTACGGGTTGTTTACGGGGCCGCGCTGGCACGGCAACGTCCATCCGGCGCTGCAGCGCGTGTTCGCGGCGGCGGAAGCCGGCCGACCGCGCCCGCGCCGGACCACGCGAAACTGATGGCGCGTCAGGGACGGGCCGCGTCGAGCAGCGCGCGCACCTCGTCGTCGCTCGTCTGCTCGAAGCGCGCGTAGAACTGGCTGATCCCGAAGAACCGCAGCGGCTGCGACACCGTGACGAACGCATCGGCCAGCCCGTCGAACGCATGCGCCGCGGCCGCCGGCGCGACCGGCACCGCCGCGACGATGCGCGCCGGGTGGCGCTCGCGCAGCGCCTGCAGCGCAACGCGCATCGATGCGCCGGTCGCGACGCCGTCGTCGACGACGATCGCGATGCGTCCGTCCACCGCCAGCGGCGGCACCGCGCCGCGGTACAGCGCTTCGCGGCGTTGCAGTTCGGCCGTCTCGCGCGCGATCACGTCGGCGAGTTGCGCATCGGATACGTCCATCGCGCGGATCACCGACCGTTGCAGATGCGTCGCGCCGCCCGTCGCGATCGCGCCCATCGCGAGCTCGGGATCGAACGGCACGCCGAGCTTGCGCACGACCAGCACGTCGAGCGGCGCGCGCAGCGCGCATGCGACCGGATACGCGACGGGCACGCCGCCGCGCGGCAACGCGAGCACGACGACATCGCTTCGCCCCGCGTATTCGCGCAACGCATCGGCCAGTTGGCGGCCGGCATCGGCGCGATCGGCAAAACTGCTTTCGGTCACGATCGGCTCCCTGCCGTTGCACCGGACGAGCGAAAGCCGCGTCGGCGCCTGTCAACGAGGATGGTTCATCGGTCGCGCCGATGCAAGCAGGGTCATACCGGCGCACGGGACGCCGCAGGAAAGGGTCAGAGGCCGCCGGCCTGCCGGTACAGCCGCCAGAACGACTGCGCGTAGGACTGCGCGAGTTCGGGCGCGCGCCGGAACACGTTCACCGTGTCGGCCTGCGCGGCCGCGCCGTCGGACAGCGTCGTCAGCGCGACGCTGTCGTCGACGATCAAGAAGCGCGACGCGGGG
Source organism: Burkholderia sp. EMB26 (assembly GCF_024730645.1). Taxonomy (NCBI): domain Bacteria; kingdom Pseudomonadati; phylum Pseudomonadota; class Betaproteobacteria; order Burkholderiales; family Burkholderiaceae; genus Burkholderia; species Burkholderia sp. EMB26. Next base: position 1,402,706 of record NZ_CP078070.1, on the reverse strand, counting down.
CCGCCATGCCGCGAATCGATCGCGACGTCGATACCGGCGGATTTGAGATAACCGGCGCCGCTGTACTTCCCCGCGCGCGGCGGGCGCACCAGCACGACGCGTACCTCGATCCCCCGCGCGCGGGCCGCGCGCAGCGCGCTCGCGACAGCCGGCGGCACCTGCGCATAGCCGGCCAGCAGCACGCGGCGCTGGGCCTGTTCGATCAGATCGACGGTCGCGTCGGCCGCCGCGTTGTCATACGAAAAGTACGTCCCGACCGATGCGGCGTCGGACGGAATCTGGCTGGCGTGGACGCTCGTCGCGCAGCAAAGCGCGGCGAGAAAGAAGGCGGCTGGTCTCATGGCGGGCGCCATTGTAGCGGCGCCAATTCGCGTGACAAGGGGCGGCTGCGACGCTGCTGCGCCGGCGCAACACACCGGGCAAAACAAGGGCGCGGCGACCGGGTTTCACGCCGGTTTCACCCCGTCGATCAGCCGGCTGCGACGCGCGCGAGCCAACTCGTCACGCCGTCGACCGAACGGAAATCCGCGAGGCTGCGCGCCGGCAACGCGGGATACGCGCCGCCCGCCATCTCGGCCAGCGCGCGCCCCGGGCCGAGTTCGAGAAACGCGGTGGCGCCGGCCTCCACGCACGCGGCGAGGCAGGCCGCCCACTCGACCGGCTCCGCGATCTGCCGCGCGAGCTTGTCGAGGCCCGTATCGACATCGAGCACCGACGCGCCGTCGATTCCCGAGAACAGCCGCGTGCCGGGCGGCGGCCGGCGCACGCGCGTCGCGGCCAGCGTCGCGCGGAATGCCGGCACGGCGGCGGCCAGCCGGCGCGTGTGCGACGCGATCCGCACGCAGACGGGCGCGACGCGCAGCGCGCCGGCGCGCTGCGCGTCGTCGGCCACGGCATCGACATCGGCATGCCGCCCGGCGACCACGAACGCATCGCCGGGGTTCGCGATCGCAATGGCCGCGTCGCGACCGTCGCACAACTGCGCCAGTTGCACGCGCGTCAGGCCGCGCACGAACACCATCCGCTCGTCGCCGCTGCTCGCGGCATCCATCGCGCGCGCCCGCGCATCGGCCAGGTCGAGCGCGTCGTGCGGCCCGATCATTCCCGCGACGCTCCACGAGCCGACCTCGCCGACGCTGTAGCCGGCGACACAGCGTCGGCGCGGCCACACCGCGTCGAGCAGCGCGGCCGCCGCGAGCGCCTGGACCGTGCAGAGGATCTGCGCGGCGCGGTTGTCCCGCAGCGCATCGGGCCCGGCCTGCCGGACCCACGTGCGCGGATCGTCGCCGAGCAGCCGGCCCGCATGCGCGAACAGTGCATCGGCCTGCGGCGCCGACCCGGTGAGGTCGAACATGTCGGCGCGCTGCGCGCCTTGGCCCGAGCACAGGATGGCCAGCGTCATCGCGCGTCCCGTTCGGCTTCGAGCGCATCGACGAACACGCTCATCGCGAGCAGGTCGGCCGCCCCGCCCGGGCTCAGCCGGCGCGCCACGAACGCACGATGCGCGGCCGTCGCGCGCAGCCGCCAGTCGCGCGCCCGCACGCCGCCGCACGCGACGAACGCACGGGCAGTCGCGCGGGCGAAATCGAGGCCGTCCTGCCCGCCCCGGTGCAGCAGATTCGTGTCGTCGAGCGCGGCGATCAGCGCGAAACACGCAGCGACCCGCGCGGCTTCCGGATCGTCCGGCAGGTCGCGCCGGGCGCGGCGCAGCGCCGGCAATCCGACCGCGTACACGGTCGGAAAGCCGTCGGCCGCCTCACGACGCGCACCGCCGACACCGTAGCGCCGGCTCGCGCGCTCGCCGTGGCTGTCCGGCAAACGCGGGCCGCCGAGGATCTCGACGCCCCACCGGCGCGACACGAACGCGCCAAGCGTCGTCCCGGCCGGCACCGCGCCCGGCATCGCGCGCCGGCCGGCGGCCGCGCACAGCAGCCCGAGCCCGAAGATCGCGCCGCGATGCGTATTGACGCCGCCGGTCGCGGCGAGCATCGCGTGCTCGGCGCGCAGGCCGATCTTCCGCAGCACGGCCATGTCGGCGTCGCGCGCACCCGCGTCGGCGAGTTCCGCGAAGTACGGCCGCAGCACGGCGGCGCTGCGCGCGAACGTCGCGGCATCCATGTCCGTGTGACTGCCGGTGTCGACGTGGCTGACGAGGCCCGGCTTCGGATAGGTGTCGATCTCGAGCACGAGGCTGCGCTCGGCCAGCGCCGCGATGCGTTCGGCATCGGACGGCGCCGCTACGCGGCAGGCAGCCCGTGCGGTCATCGCGGGCCTCCGGTGAAGGCGTCGGCGCGCATCAATTCGACCTCAATCGCGGTCTTCACCGCGACTTCGGGCAACCGCGCGTGCAGTTCGCGCCAGTTGACGCCCGCGCCGTCGGCGCGCAGCAGTTCGCCGTCGATGCGCATCGGTGCGCGCGCGTCGATCGCCGCGAGGCCGTCGAGCAACGGGGCGAGCGATGCGGGATCCGGCAGCCGAAACACGATATCGAGATCGGACGAGGCGCCGAGGTAAGGCTCGCCCGTCAGCGCCTGCCAGGCGAGGCTGCCGAACACGCGACCCTGCACGCCGCAGCGTGCGCCGAGCGCCGCGAGCTCGTGCAGCGGCGCATGCCATGCCGCGGGCGCGGCGGCGAGTACGTCCGTCAAGGTCGGCAGCGGGCCGATCGTCGCGAGCGCGCCGGCGGCCGCGTTCAGCGCGATGCGCCGCTTGCCCGCCGACGGCGGCAACGGCAGGCCGAGCGGCACGCGGCCGGCATCGGCTTCATCCGGCGACGCGCGACGCACGATCAGCGGCCAGCCGCGTTCGGCCCATGCACGCACGAGCGGATCACCGGCGAGCGCGGGGTCGCGGGCGAATGCCGCGCCCCACCCGGCCGCCGTCAGCGTGACGAGCGTGTGGCGGCGCAGCGGCAGCTCAGCGTGCGGCACGCGCGAGTGCCTCGACGCGGGCGGCGACGTCCGTCGCGACCGGCCGGCCGCGCGCCGCGCGCCGGTCGATGCGCTCGGCCGGCTTGCCGAGCCATTCGCCGACCTGCGCGTCGAGCGCGCGGGACGGATCGAGCACGGCGTCGACGGCGCCCATCTTCACGAGGTTGTCGAGCCCCGGCGCGAATACCGGTGTCGAACGCGCCATCTCCTTCAGCACGTCGATCGGCAGCTTGGTCACGCGCGACATCGACGGCAGGTCCATCACCTCCGGCTCGGCGCCCGGCACCGCGAGCAGCGTGCGCGTCGCGAGCGCGGTCGCGATGAACGCGCCGGCGGCCGTGTGGCCGTACAGCACGCCGATCGTCCGGTGCCCGGCGAGATCCGCATGCATCAGGCACTTCGCGAGATGCGACAGCCCTTCGTTCAGGCCGAGCAGTTCGTCGCGCTTGCTCATCCGCTGGCTGTCGCTGTCGACCAGCACGAGGATCGGCGTGTCGCCGCCACGCGCGATCGTGTCGAGCACGCACGACGCGAGCGTCAGCGCCTCGTCGATGCCGAACGGCAGGCGGTCGGCCACGCCGATCACGTCGACGCGCGTGCCGGCCAATGCCGCGTGGCCCGTCAGCAAGCCGCCCTTGCGCGCAATCGAATGGCCGGCGGGAAACAGCGAGTTCAGTACTTCATCGAGCGTCATGCTGGGGCTCCTGCAGTTGATCGGCCAGCTTCGCGAATTCATCGTCGGACATTCCGGGAATCGCTTCCGGCCGATCGGCCCCGAGCGCACGCCACACGTCGAGCGCATCGTTGCAGCCGCCGAACCGTTCGACCCGCGCTTCGAGACGCGCCTGTTCCGCGCGCAGCATCGCCGCATCGAACGTCGGCGCGCGGCCGATCAAGTCGAGCGCGGCCGCGCGAAACGCGTCCGGCGTATCGGCCACGTAGCGATCGGCGCCGCCGATCAAGCGCCGATGCTTGCCGCCCATCGTGCGCCAGATCAGCGCGCGATCCTTCGAGTCGAATTCCTCGACGCCGCGATTGGTCTCGATCACTTCGGGACCCGACACGCTGATGCGCCCCTGCTCCGACACCGCGAGCGCCGAACAGCACGCGGCGAGCAATCCGCCGCCGCCGTAGCAGCCCGCGCGCCCGCCGATCAGCCCGATCACCGGCACGCCGGCGGCCCGCGCGTCGACGAGCGCGCGCATGATCTCGGCGATCGCGAGCTCGCCCGCATTCGCTTCCTGCAACCGCACGCCGCCCGTATCGAACAGGATCAGCACCGGCTTGCCGACTTCGCGCGCGGCGCGCAGCAACCCGGTGAGTTTCGCGCCGTGCACTTCGCCGAACGCGCCGCCCATGAAACGGCCCTCCTGCGCGGCGACGAACACGGGCCGGCCGTCGAGCCGGCCGTGCCCGACCACCATCCCGTCGTCGAACTGCTGCGGCAGCGCGAACAGCGGCAGGTGCGGGCTCGTCACGCGCTCGGCCGGCCCGAGGAACTCCGTGAAACTGCCTGCGTCGAGCAGCCCGTCGATGCGCTGTCGCGCCGACGCTTCGTACCAGCTCGCCGCGTTCGCGACGAACGCCGGTGCGTCGTGGATCACGTCGTTCGTCATGCGTCCCCCTCGATCGCGCGCACGGCCTGCGCGAGCCGCAGCGACACCATGTCGGGCCGCGCGCCGCCGTCGTTGATCGACAGCTTCAGGCCGCCCGGCGTACGCCGTTCGACGAAATCCGATACGACCGCCTGCCAGACCGCGCCGAAACCGACGGCCGCGGTGCGGATGTCGATCTCGCATTCGTTGCCCGGCAGCACGCGCTCGACGAGCACCTCGAGATTGCCGGACGCGACCACGCCGACGAGCGCCGCGGCCTGCTCGCCCTTCGCGCGTTCGCGCGCGGTGAAGCGATAGTTCAACTGTTCCATGCCCTCTTCCTCACCAGTTGCGGAACCGGGCCGGCGGCGCATAGAGCCCGCCCGACCAGTGCACCAGATCCTTGATCGACCGCGCGGCGAGCCAGCGGCGGTCGGCGTCGAGCGGATCGATGCCGAGATCCTCCGGGCGGCGGATCACGCCGCGCTCGCGCAGCCGCTCGACCATCTTCCGGTCGCGGCCGCGGCCGACGCCGGTATAGCCGGCGACGCCGCGGATCGCGTGCTCGCGTTCGTCCTTGTCGCGGCACATCAGCAGGTTCGCGATCCCTTCCTCGGTGACGATGTGCGTGACGTCGTCGCCATAGACCATGATCGGCGCGAGGTCGAGCTGCAGCTTGTCCGCGAGCTTCAGCGCGTCGAGCTTCTCGACGAACATCGGCACGTTCTTGTCGCCGAACGTCTCGCCGATCTGCACGACCAGCTTGCGGCCGCGCCGCAGCGCCGCCGGCGTGTCGGGGTCGGCTTCCGCGCCGGCCTTCAGCCACGGCTCGCTCGGATGGCGCCGGCCGCGCGCGTCGCTGCCCATGTTCGGCGCGCCGCCGAAGCCGGCGATCCGCTCGGCCGTGACCGTCGACGAGTGGCCGGACAGGTCGATCTGCAGCGTCGAGCCGATGAACATGTCGCACGCATAGAGGCCGGCCGTCTGGCAGAACGCGCGGTTCGAGCGCAGCGACCCGTCGGGGCCCGTGAACCACACGTCGGAGCGCGCGCGGATGTAGTCGTCCATCCCGACCTCGGAACCGAAGCAGTGGATCTGCTCGACCCAGCCCGATTCGATCGCGGGAATCAGCGTCGGATGCGGGTTGAGCGCCCAGTGCGTGCAGACCTTGCCCTTCAGCCCGAGCTTTTCGCCGTAGGTCGGCAGCAGCAGCTCGATCGCGGCCGTGTTGAAGCCGATCCCGTGGTTCAGGCGCTTGATCCCGTACGGCTCGTAGATGCCCTTGATCGCGAGCATCGCGGTCAGGATCTGCGTTTCGGTGATCGCGGCCGGATCGCGCGTGAACAGCGGCTCGACGTAGAACGGCCGGCCGGCCTCGACGACGAAATGCACGCGATCGCCGGGGATGTCGACGCGCGGCACCTTGTCGACGATGCGGTCGACCTGCGCGATCACGATGCCGTCCTTGAAGGCGGTGGCCTCGACGACGGTCGGCGTGTCCTCGGTGTTCGGGCCGGTGTACAGGTTGCCGTCGCGATCGGCGCTCACGGCGGCGATCAACGCGACCTGCGGCGTGAGGTCGATGAAGTAGCGGGCGAACAGTTCGAGATAGGTATGCACCGCGCCGAGCGCGATCTTGCCGCCGAACAGCAGCTTCGCGATGCGCTGCGACTGCGGGCCCGAATACGCGAAGTCGAGCCGCTTCGCGATGCCGCGCTCGAACACGTCAAGATGCTCGGGCAGCACGACACCCGACTGCACCATGTGCAGGTCGTGGATCTTCGCGCTGTCGACGTCGGCGAGCGCCGTCGCGAGCAGGTCGGCCTGCTTCTGGTTGTCGCCTTCGAGGCACACGCGGTCGCCGGGCCGCAGCACCGCTTCGAGCAGCGCGACGGTGTCGCGCGCATCGACCCGCTTGCCTTGCGCGTAAGCCGCGCCGGCCGCGAGGCGTGCATCGCGCGCCTGCCGCGCGTGATTCCATCCCGTCATGAACAGTTCTCCGCTTCGAGGGTTCAGCGGCATTCTAAGCCTGGCGCCGCTGTCGATTGATGAAGTTGCAGAATGCGACTCAGAGGACGCCGCGATGGATGGGCGGCCCGCACGCGGACCGCGTCGCATCGCCCTACCCGCCGACCAGCGCGCGCGTCGTGAAGAACAGCAGCGACGGCCCGAGCAGGCAGCCGATGCCGGTATGGAACGTGGCGACCAGCGCGCCGTACGGGACGAGCCGGCGATCCGTCGCGGCAAGGCCCGCGCTCACACCGCTGACGGTGCCGGCCAGCCCGCCGAAGATCATCGCGGAGCGCGGCGTCTTCAGGCCCATGAAGTTGGCCGCGACCGGCGTGCCGACCATCACGATGATCGCCTTCACGAGCCCGGTCGCGATGCTGAGCGCGATCACGTCGGAACTCGCGCCGATCGCCGCGCCGGTGACGGGCCCGACGATGTAGGTGACGGCGCCCGCGCCGATCGTCGTCATGCTGACCGCGTCGGTGTAGCCGAATGCGCGCGCGATGCAGGCGCCGACGATGAACGGCAGCACGGTGCCGAGCAGCAGCGACACGACGCCGACGAGCCCGGCCTTGCGCGCCTCGGTCGGCTGCACTTCGAACGCGGTCGCGACGATCGCGAAATCGCGCAGCATCGCGCCGCCCATCAGGCCGATGCCGGCGAACAGCTTGACGTCGGCCAGCCCCTTCTCGCCGCCGGTGAATGCGCCGCCGACGTAGGCGAGCACGAGACCGATGACGATCGCGATCGCCGAGCCGTGCACGCGGCCGAACGTGAGCTTGCGCGACGCGATCGACGACAGCCACATGATCAGGCCGACCAGCGCGAACGACGCGACGAGCCCGTTGTGGGCGACGGTTTTTTCGAGCATCTGCAGCATGGCGGCCTCCGTTATTGTTCTTCGAATTGCGGCACGCCCGCGAAGGCCGTGTCGTCGCGCCCCGTGCGCGCGAGTACCGCGATGCAGCAGGCGCAGATCGCGACCGCGCCGACGGCGGCCAGCAGCGCGACCGGGCCGCCCTTCAGCGCGGCGACGACGTTCTGGTTCGCGGCCATCGCGACGACGACCGGGATGTACATCGCGCCCCAGAAACCGACGCCGGCCTCGGTCTCCTTCGGCAGCCAGCCGCGCCGGTGCAGCCACAAGCGCAGGCAGATCAGCAGCAGCATCGCGATGCCGACGCCGCCGACGTTGGTCTTCACGCCGATCGCGCTGCCGAGCAGGTCGCCGAGGAACAGTCCGGCCAGGTGGCAGAACGCCAGCAGCGCGGTTCCGTAGATGATCATGAGTCGTCTCCAGTCTCTTCGTGACGGGCGCCTGACGCGTGCGGGAGTCAGGCCCGCACGCCGATCCCGGGCGGACTGTCTGTCTCCTGCGGCGGGGCGCCGCGGCCCGGCGGCTCGTCGTGCGAGCACGTTCTCGGGGTCGATGGGATGATGCGGTTTCGGGCCGGACGCCGGATGGCTTAGACTGACCGAAGCAGCCGGCGGCGCGACACGGGCTACGCGCCCGGCGCCTCGTTCGCGGAGGCCGCACTGGCGCGTGATCCGATACTAGCGCCGCAAAATCCGGCCATTTATGAAGTTGTCGAAACCGATTCAGTGGATTTAGCAATGCGTCCGTTACCGCCCGAGCTGCTGCGCAGTTTCGTCGCCGTCGCCCAGTCCGGCAGCTTCACCGCCGCGTCCGAGCGCGTGAACCTGTCGCAATCGACCGTCAGCCAGCATATCCGCCGCCTCGAGGAGCTGCTCGACCGGCCGCTGTTCGAGCGCGACACGCGCAACGTGCACCTGTCGCAGCACGGCGACGCGCTGTTCCGCTACGCGGTGCGCATCCTCGAACTGATGGACGAGGCCGTCACGTCGGTATGCGGGCCGCCGCTGTCGGGCAAGGTGCGGCTCGCGATGTCGGAGGATTTCGCGTCGGCGCACCTGACGGCCGCGCTCGCGAGCTTCGTGCAGCGCAACCCGGACGTCGAGCTCGCGATCTCGACCGGGCTGTCGGGCGACCTGTTCGACGCGCTCGACGAAGGCCGGCACGATCTCGTGTTCGCGAAACGCATCGCCGGCAGCCGGCGCGGCCGCGTGATCCGCAGCGAACCGCTGTACTGGTGCACCAGCCCCGATTCGCGGATCACCGGCCACGAGGCCGTGCTGCCGCTCGCGATGCATCCGGAGCCGAGCGTGTCGCGCCGCCGTGTGCTCGAATCGCTCGAGGCCGTCGGGCGACCGTACCGGATCGCCGTCGTGAGCAGCAGCATCGCGGTATTGCGGGCGGCCGCGAGCGCGGGGCTCGGCGTCAGCGCGTTCGCCGGCTACGTGATCCCGGCCGGGCTCGCGCGGCTCGAGGCGGGGCTGCCGGAACTCGGCGAACTCGAATACGTGATCGACCGCCCGGCGGCCGCGTCGCGTTCGACGCTCGCGCTCGAAGCCACGCTGATCACCGCGGCGGCCGAGTTGTAGCGGCGCCGCGCGCACCGCACGGGTGCGCCCGCCGCACCTGACAGCTTTGCCCGGAACGCGTCATCGTCCGCGCAGCACCCGCTCGCGACAATGGGCCCCATCGGAACGCACGGTATCGCGCCGCGCGCCACCGGTACCGTCCCCTTGATCGGAGCCCGCCATGAAGAACGTCCTGCGATTCGCCGTCGCGACCGCTGCAGCCGCGCTGCTGTCCCCCGCCTTTGCCCAGACCGATGCGGCGGCCCCCGCACCGGGCCTGACGCGCGCGGAAGTCATCGACCAGCTCAAGCAGGCCTATCTCGACGGCGAACTGCCGACGAACGACGGCAACTACCCGCCGAACGCCGCGACCCGCGCGCGCAACCGCGAACTCGTGCAGGCCACGAACCCCGGCTGGCTGGCGCAGACGCCGCCCGCTCCGCAATCGACGTCGCAGCAATAGCCGGCGCGCCGGATCAGGGCAGGAAGCTGCGGCGCCGCGCGTCGATCAGTTCGACGAGCAACCGGTCGCGCTCCGCCGCCAGTTCCTGCATCGAGCGCTCGCCCTGGATCGCGCGCAGCTCGTCGTTCAGCTTGCGATCGACGTCCGGATCGAACGACGGCGCGCCGAGGTCGTCCCACCAGCTCGTGATCGGCCCTGACAGGTGTTCGAGGAAGTGCGCGATCCCGCCCGCGCCGCCGCCGAGGTGATAGGTCAGGCACTGCCCCATCAGCCCCCAGCGCAGGCCGGGGCCCCACGCGACGGCCTTGTCCGCATCGGCGACGCTCACGACGCCTTCGCCGACGAGGTGATACACCTCGCGGAACAGCGCGGCCGCGAGCCGGTTCGCGACGTGGCCCGTCATTTCCTTGTTGAGGACGATGGTCTGCTTGCCGAGCGCATCGTAGAACTGCTTCACGCGCGCGATCACGTCCTGGCCGGTCGCATCGCCGCCGACCAGCTCGACGAGCGGGATCAGATGCGGGGGATTGAACGGATGCGCGATCAGGCAGCGTTCCGGATGCTTCGCGCACGCGGTCTGGATGTCGGACATCTTCAGGCCCGACGAGCTCGACGCGATCGGCACGTGCGCGGGCAGCACGTCGTCCATCTGGCGATAGAGCGCACGCTTCAGGTCGAGTCGCTCGGGGCCGTTCTCCTGCACGAAGTCGACGCCGTCGAGCGCCCGCAGGAGATCGGCGTCGAACGACAGCCGCGCGGCAAGTTCGGCGGCCCGCTCGCCGAGGAACGCGGCCAGCGCGTCGCGCAGCCGCGCGTCGGCTTGCGGCGCCGGGTCGGTCACGACGACGTCGAAACCCTGCGTCAGGTAGAAAGCGGTCCAGCTCGCGCCGATCACGCCGGCGCCGACGATCGCGATACGTCGAATGTCCATGGTTGTCCCGTGTCGTTGGTCTGCAGATATGCCGCAGCGATTGTCGCATCGAATCCCGCTCACCTGCGTCGACGCCGATTGCGGATGCCCTCTTGAAATGCGCGACGGCGGCCACTAATTAAGCGTCGTCGGGCAGTGCCGACTACCACGCACCGCCCCCGTATCGACCCAGTGGAGCCACCCGTCGCGCCCGCCGCAGGCGTCGCGCCGTCACGTCTCCCGCGTTCCCTGTTCAGGAGGACCAACATGAGCGGTATCCATTTCGGCCACGATCTGTTCGACGAATTCGCCCGCGTGCAGCGGCAGATGGCGAGCCTGCTCGGCGAACGCCCGTCCGGCATCCGCGCGGTGCGTCCCGGCGCGTTTCCCGCGCTCAACGTCGGCGCCACCGACGACGCGATCGAGATCGTCGCGTTCGCGCCCGGCATGGCCGCGGCCGACTTCGACGTGTCGATCGACAAGGATCTGCTGACGATCAGCGGCGAACGCAAGCCGGCGCCGCGCGAAGGCGACGACGTGCGCACGTATGCGCAGGAGCGCTTTCACGGCGCGTTCCGCCGTGTGGTCGAACTGCCGCGCGACGCGGACCCCGACCAGGTCAGCGCCCGCTATGAAAACGGCTGCCTGCTGATTCGCGTCGGCCGGCGCGAAGCGGCGAAGCCGCGCGCGATCACCATTCAGTAATCTTCAGGATATCGACATGAACACGAACCCGACCCTGGCCGAACGCCAAACCGACACCGTTCACCCCGCGGCTGCCGAAGCCGCGCGCCGGCCCGCGATCATCCCGTCCGTCGACATCGTCGAGGATCAACGCGGCGTCACGCTGCGCGCCGACCTGCCGGGCGTGCCGCGCGAGAATCTCGACGTGAAGGTGCACGACACGACGCTGACGATCGAAGCCACGACGCACATCGACACACCGGCCGACCTGCGCGTGCGACATGCGGAAGTGCGCGCGACGCGCTATGCGCGATCCTTCGTGCTGAGCGCCGACCTCGACACGTCGCGGATCGACGCGAACCTGCGCGACGGCGTGCTGACGCTGACGATCCCGCGCCGCGAGCAAACGCGTCCGCGCCGCATCGACGTGACGGCCGGCAACGCGTAAGTGCCGATGCGTGTCCTGACGCGACGCGCATGAAAAAGCCCCGTCCGGCGCGCTGCCGGCGGGGCTTTCTTGCATCGGGCCGCGCGCGTTCACGCGCGCGGACGCCCGCTTCAATCGAAATCGAACAGGTCGAACACCGACTTCTTGCGACGCCGGCCGTCATGCCGGTCACGCTCGTCGTACGAGCGACCATCGCGCCCCCAGCCATCGTCACGGCCGCGCTGCGCATGCGTATCGTGTTGTGCGGGCGCGGCGTCGCGACGTACCGGCGCGTCGCCGGTTTCCCGGGCGATCAGCTTGTCGAGTTCGCCGCGATCGAGCCACACGCCGCGGCAGGTCGGACAGTAGTCGATCTCGATCGACTGGCGCTCGGCCATCAGCAGGTCGGGCGTCTTGCAGACAGGACATTTCATCGCGCTTCTCCTTTCCGTGCGAATTTCATTCGGATTCCGTATGAGGCGCGCGAACCGGCCGCCGCAGCGGCCGGCGTCACGCGCGCCGGCTCAGTCGCGTGCCGCGCGCGCCGCCCGCTTCGCCTTCGCGCGCCGCGCCAGCATGTTCATGCCCTCGACGAACGCCGAGAACGCCATCGCCGCATAGATGTAGCCCTTCGGCACGTGCGACCCGAACCCTTCGGCGATCAGCGTCATGCCGATCACGACCAGGAACGACAGCGCGAGCATCACGATCGTCGGGTTGCGGTCGATGAAGCGCGCGAGCGGCTGCGCGGCGAACAGCATCACGGTCACGGCGACGATCACGGCGACGAACATGATCGGAACGTGCTCGGTCATGCCGATCGCGGTCACGATGCTGTCGATCGAGAACACGATGTCGAGCATCACGATCTGGCCGATCGCGGCCCACACCGTCAGGCCGGCCGCGCCGGCCGCCCCGCCCGCGGCGTCGCCGTCGTGCGACACGTGGTGATGGATTTCGGTGGTCGCCTTCCACACGAGGAACAGGCCCCCCGACAGCAGGATCATGTCGCGCCACGAGAACGCATGGTCGAACAGCGTGAACACGGGTTCGGTCAGGCTCGCGATCCACGCGACGCTGCCCAGCAGCGCCAGGCGCATCACCAGCGCGAGCCCGATGCCGAGGCGCTGCGTGCGTGCGCGCTGCGCTTCGGGCAGCTTGTTGCTGAGGATCGAGATGAAGATCAGGTTGTCGATGCCGAGCACGACTTCCATCACGACGAGCGTCAGGAGCGCGGCCCAGACGGCGGGGTCGGTGGCAAGCGTCAGCAGGTAGTCCATGGGAGGGCCGATACGAAAGTGGAAAGCCTGATGATATGCCGCCCCACACTTCGAAAAAATCAGAGAGAATCTGATTTTAGGTTCGGTTTTTCCGATATACCCCCGCTGCGATGCTGAATTTTCGACATCTGTACTATTTCTGGGTCGTCGTGAAGGAAGGCGGCTTCGCACGCGCCGCCGCCCGGCTGGACATGGCCGTGCAGACGATCAGCGCGCAGGTGCGCGAGCTGGAGAAATCGCTCGGGCACCAGTTGTTGCGCCCGGCCGGGCGCGGCGTGGCGATGACCGACGCCGGGCAGGCCGCGTTCGCGCGCGCGGAAGTCATCTTCGAGATGGGCCGGCTGATTCCCGACGACGTGCGCGCGGCGGCCAGCCAGCCGACCGTGCGGCTCGCGGTCGGCCTCGCGGACGGCATCTCCAAGCTCGCCGCGCACGCGCTCCTGGCCCCGGTGCTCGACACGCCGACGCTGCGGCTGCTGTGCCACGAGGGCGAGCACGACGCGCTGCTCGCGGAGCTCGCGCTGCATCATCTGGATCTCGTGCTGGCCGGCCAGGGCGCGCCGTCCGGGTCGAACCTGCGCGTGACGAGCGAGCGGCTCGTGGCGTCGCCAGTCGACTGGTACGGGCCCGCGGCACTCGTCACGCCGGCCGCGCGGCAGCGCTTTCCGCAGTGCCTCGCCGAGCTGCCCGTGCTGCTGCCGACCGCGCATTCCGCGTTGCGCGCGCGCCTCGACGGGTGGTTGGAAAGCGAGCGGATCGTGCCGCGCGTGGCCGGCGAGTTCGAGGACAGCGCGCTGATGGCCGTGTTCGCGGCGCGCGGCCTCGGCGTGTTTGCGCTGAGCGAACTCGGTGCGAACGATGCGTCGCTGCTGCGCGGGCTCAGGCGGCTCGGGCGCGCGGGCGACGTGACCGAGGAGATCCACGCGATCCGCTCCCGGCGCGGCGAACACCATCCGCTGACGGCGCAATTGCTGGCCGCGGCGCGCGGCGCGCCGGCCGGCTGAAGCGAGCGCGACATCAAACGAAACTATAATGTCGCCCCGGCCATACGAGATGTGCACGCGCGCGCCATCCAGGCACCGCCCTTGCGCCGCCTCTCGCCGAGCCTTCTGAAAGACGCCATGCACAACCGATTTCGCCTGTTTTCCGTTTCGTGCGCGCTCGCGGCCGCGACCGTGCTGGCGGCATGCTCGTCGCCGCCCAAGCCGATCTACCAGCAGGAACAGTTCGACGCGACGAGCAGCCCGTATGCGCATACGTTCCACTCGAAATCCGACGCGGCCTGCGAGGCCGCGCGGCGCGCGCTGCTGAGCCAGGGCTACGTGGTGTCGTCGTCGCGCAACGACGCGGTCGACGGCAGCAAGAATTTCCAGCCGAGCAACGACATGCACGTCGTGATCGAGTTTCACGTCGTGTGCGCGGACGCGAACGCGGACGGCTCGTCGAGCATCGCGTACGTGAACGCGGTGCAGGACCGCTACACGCTGAAGAAGTCGAATACGTCGGCCAGCGTCGGCCTCAGCGTGTTCGGCTCGCTGTCGCTGCCGATCGGCTCGAGCGACGATGCGCTCGTCAAGACCGCCAGCGAGACGATTCCCGCCGGCGTGTTCTACGAGCGGTTCTTCAATCTCGTCGAGCATTTCCTGAAGATCGACCCGGCGCGGCGCGACCGCGCGACCGTGAAGGCCGCCGAGAAGGAGCCCGTCGCGCCGCTGCCCGAACCCGCGCCGACGCCGCAAGGCGAACCGATGAAAATGACGACGCCGGTCGTGCCGACGCCGCCCGCGGCGCCGGTGCCGCTTTCGGTGCCGGGTGTCACGCCCGGGTCGGGCGCGAATGCCGTGCCGGCCGCGGCATCGGCCGTCGCGGTGCCGGCGGCGATGCGCGCTGCCGCGCCGGCGGCGTCCGGGCCGGTGCCGGCCTCGGGTGTGGCGCCTGCGGCGGCTTCCGCACCTGCGCCGGCTACGGGCTCGGCGCCTGTATCGGCTCCGGCTCCCGCGTCGGCTGCGGCACCGGCTTCGGCGCCCGTGCCGCCTTCGGGTCCGGCCACCGCGCCGGCACCATCGTCGACCTCCGGCTCGACGGCCGCGCCGGTTTCCGCGCCCGCGTCTGCCGCGGGTCCGGCCGCACGGCCAGCCACCGCCACTCCGTCATCCACTGCGTCCGCGCCTTCGTCGGCGGCATCGGCACCCGCCTCCGCGTCCGCACCGGCACCGGCACCGGCACCGGCACCATCGAGCGCATCGCCTGCGCCGGCTGCCGCCAACCCGGTCGCATCGTCCACACCGTCCGGCGCGAGCGCACCCGCCGCGAACTGACTACGCGCCCCAACCGTCGCGCCTGCCCATAGGCGGCGGAGCGCGCCGGTACGTCCCCGCCGCATCCTTCCCGGAAGCCGTTCCCGCCTATCCAGCCGTGCGCGGGCCGACACGTGGCCGCGCGAGATTGACGGGCACGCAACGTCGACGCGTCGCGGTTGACCACGCGCGCCCAAACCCGCCGCCACCAAACGCGAAATCTCGGGCGACCCGCCGTCTCGCGACTGCATTGCTTGCCGGCGCCCTCACCTACCGCAACGTCGCGCGCAGCGTCTGCAGATGCTCGACGGTCGCGGTCACGCCGCCGCAGACGATCACGGCGAGGTCGGACGCCGACGCAAGCACCGGCACCGGCACCGGCCGCTCCAGCGCGGCCAACGCCGCGCCGCACGCGGGCTCGACGACGATCCGGTGTTCATCGACAAACCGCAGCGACGCGGCCACCGCGTCGGCATCGGACACGACGACCGGATGGATCGCGTGGCGCGTCGCCCATTCGACCGCCGCGTCGCACGGCCGCTTCGCGCCCAACGACGTCGCGATGCTCGCGATGGCCGGCAATTCGACTGGACGCCCCTGCGCGACCGAGCGCGCATAGCAGTCGGCGCCTGCCGTTTCAGCCGCGACGACGGGCACGTCGTGCCAGCCGTTGCGCACCAGCCCTTCCAGCACGCCGCACAGCAGACCGCCGCCGCCGACCGCGAGCACGATCGCGTCGGGCTTCGGGCCGACGGCCGCCATCTCGTCGATCATCGTCGCGTGCCCCTGCCACAGCACGCGGTCGTCGAACGGATGCACGAACGCGTCGTGCTCGTCGAGCGTCGACTGCGCGAACGCATTCGCCTCGGCCCAGCTTGCCCCGTGCACGACGAGTTCCGCGCCTTCGACGCGGATCAGTTCGCGCGCCCGGGCCGACGCGCTTTCCGGTACGACGACGCGCACCGGCACGCCGAGCTCGCGGCCGCAATACGCGACCGCGATGCCCGCGTTCCCGCCCGACGACGACACGAACCGCCGGGCGCCGTCTGCATGACGCGCCTCGCAGACGGCGCCGATGCCGCGCAGCTTGAACGAGCCCGACGGCTGCAACGCATCGAGCTTCAGCCGGATGGTTTTGCCGAGCCGGCGGGACGCGATGTGCGAACGGATATAGGGGGTCGGGATATGAAGCGGCATGGGACGGAACGCAGTGGGAAAGAAGGAAACGCATGCGGCGCGCGACGAAGCGCGGGAGCAACGAAGGTCATCGTACGGCAGGCCGGTCATGCTTTCCAATACCATCTAATGGTGTCTGCTATGCTTCACAGGCATATCTACCCGACCGCACCGACACCACATGCGCCAGATCGAACTGCGTCACCTGCGCTACTTCGTCGCCGTCGCCCAGGCCGGCAGCGTGATGGCCGGCGCCCGCGCGGCCGGCATCGTGCAGCCCGCGCTGTCGCGGCAGATCCGCGAGCTCGAGGATGCGATCGGCACGCCGCTGCTGATCCGTCGCGCGACCGGCGTCACGCTCACGGCGGCCGGCACGAGCTTCCTGCAGGATGCGACCGGCCTGCTCGCCATGCTGCAGGACAGCCGCGAACGCGCGTTGCGCAGCGCGGCCGGCCAGCTCGGCGAACTGCGGCTCGGCGCGCTGCCGAACTGCCTGCCGTTGCCGATCGTCGCGAACGTCCTCAAGACGTTTCGCGATGCGTGCCCGGACGTGAAACTGTCGATCGCGCCGATGCTGTCGGCCGAACAGGCGAGCGCGCTGATGCGCGGTCAGCTCGACGCCGGGATCATGGCGTGGCGTCGCGAGGAAGCGCCGCACCTGGCGGGTGTGCGGCTGCTGAGCGACCGCTTCGTGCTCGCGATGCCCGCGCCGCCGGGCGGCCGCTTCGTCGCGCCGCGCACGCTGGCCGATGTCGCCGACGCCCCGTTCGTGTGGTTCGATGCGCAGCGCTCCGCCGCGCACCACCGGTTCCTGATGACGCAGTGCCAGCAGGCCGGCTTCACGCCGCGCATCGCGCAGGTCGGCAGCGACATCCCGACGCTGATCGGCCTCGTCGCGGCCGGCATGGGCTGCGCGTTCGTGCCGGAAAGCGCGTCGCCGACCTGCCCGCGCACGGTCCGGCTCGTCGCGCTCGACGAGCTTGCGAGCCGCTTCGACATCGAGTTCGTGTTCGACGGCGCGGCGGCGGCGCCGTCGCCCGTCGTCGCGCGGTTTCTCGCGGCGGTCCGCGATGCGGCCGGCGAACCGGGCTGAACGCGGGCCGGACGCAGCGGCGCAGAATCGGTCGATGCGACTGGCGCCGCCAAACGCGACGTACGGAAAATCCGCTCCGCGATCTCGTCGGTTTCGATGCTTTTGCACACGGAATGACACCGCCGTGTCATCGAAAAATCTTTCAGAACACCGACAGCCGACGCGACGACATCACAATCTTCAAATTGACACCAAAAACGGCCGTTTAACACCGGTTCGAATCGTCATGGCCCGAAATATACTGCGCGCGCATCCAACCCTCGTGCCAAAGAGAGGATGCGTTTCCGCCCCGGCCATGGTCCCCCTGTGGTCGGGGCTTTTTTGTCGATGCGCGTTGTAGCGAAGCGCTTTCCGGCCATTTCGCGACGCGGGCTGCACGCCATCCTCTATCTCGAAGCCATGCGTGCCGGCCACGCAGCCGCATGTCGCCGCCCCAGCCGCCGGACGCCTTCCCGAGCGTCGCGCAGGCCAACTCGCCCGGCGACGACGAAGCGCCCGAGCCACCGCTGCCTGTCCGGAAATCGCGGTCTCATGCTTGACGAAGATCTTTCGGAAAATCCCCGCCGTTCGCCTGTCCCGCCGAAGCCCCGCTCACGCGTCACGCCACGCGCATCGCGCCGCCGCTGCATTGTTGACATGAAATCAAGATAATTTCGTCCGGATGCGGCTTTTTCCGCAAAAGTAATGCAGGCACACTTCGCGCTGTCCTCAATGGCTTCGTGCCATTGTTCCCCGCTTACAAGGAGCCCACTGCGTGAACACCACGACTTCCTCTCCGTCCCGCCCCGGCGGCAGCGCCACGCTGCCGCTGCTGGCGCTCGCCGCCGGCGCGTTCGGCATCGGCACGACCGAGTTCTCGCCGATGGGCCTGCTGCCCGTGATCGCCGACGGCGTGCACGTATCGATTCCGCAAGCCGGCATGCTGATCAGCGCGTATGCGATCGGCGTGATGGTCGGCGCGCCGCTGATGACGCTGCTGCTCGCGCGCTGGTCGCGCCGCTCCGCGCTGATCGCGCTGATGTCGATCTTCACGATCGGCAACCTGCTGTCGGCCGTCGCACCGGACTACACGACGCTGCTGCTCGCCCGCCTCGTGACGAGCCTCAACCACGGCGCGTTCTTCGGGCTCGGCTCGGTGGTCGCGGCAAGCCTCGTGCCGCGCGAAAAGCAGGCCAGCGCGGTCGCGACGATGTTCATGGGCCTGACGATCGCGAACGTCGGCGGCGTGCCGGCCGCGACCTGGCTCGGCCAGATCATCGGCTGGCGCATGTCGTTCGCGGCGACTGCCGGCCTTGGCCTGATCGCGATCGCCGGCCTGTTCGCCGCGCTGCCGAAGGGCGAAGCCGGCAAGATGCCCGACCTGCGTGCCGAGCTGTCCGTGCTGACGCGCCCGGTCGTGCTCGGCGCGCTCGGGACGACGGTGCTCGGCGCCGGCGCGATGTTCACGCTCTATACGTACGTCGCACCGACGCTCGAACACCTGACGGGCGCGACGCCCGGCTTCGTGACCGCGATGCTGGTGCTGATCGGCGTCGGCTTCTCGATCGGCAACATCGCGGGCGGCCGTCTGGCCGACCGCTCGCTCGACGGCACGCTGATCGGCTTCCTGTTGCTGCTGATCGCGACGATGGCCGCGTTCCCGCTGCTCGCCACCACCCATGCGGGCGCCGGCGTCACGCTGCTGGTCTGGGGGATCGCGACGTTCGCGGTCGTGCCGCCGCTGCAGATGCGCGTGATGCGCGCGGCCCACGAAGCGCCGGGCCTCGCGTCGGCCGTCAACATCGGCGCGTTCAACCTCGGCAACGCGGTCGGCGCCGCCGCCGGCGGGGCGGCGATCTCGGCCGGGTTCGGCTACGCGGCGGTGCCGCTCGTCGGCGCGCTGATCGCCGCCGCCGGGCTCGCACTCGTGATGCTGCAGGTCACGCAGCGCCGCCGCTCGCCGGCCGCCGCGAATTCATAAGGGCACACAACGCCCGGACTGCCCGGGCTCGTTCCGCATGCATTTTTACGGCCGCGCAATGCGGCCGTTGTCATTTTCAGCGAGCAGTCCGGTTCCGACGGTTCAGTCAGCGCCCCGCGGCAAACCCGCCGAAAAACGCGCGCGCGTTCGCGTCGAGACTCGCGAGGTGATAACCGCCCTCCTGCACGATCACCGTCGGCAACCCGAGCGCGCCGATCGCACCGCCGAGCCGCCCGAACCCGTCGGTCGTGACCGCCACCTGCGACTGCGGGTCGTCCTTGTAGATGTCGAAGCCGAGCGCGAGCACGAGCGCATCGGGCTGGAACCGGTCGAGCGCGCGCAGCGCGTCGTCGAGCCGCTCGAAGAACGCCGACTCCGGCGCGCCGTGCGGCATCGGCAGGTTGAGGTTGAAGCCGTCGCCGGCGCCCGCCCCCGTCTCTTCCTCGTAACCGGCGACGACCGGGTAGAAGTTGGTCGGGTCGCCGTGGATCGACACGTACAGCACATCGTCGCGGCCGTAGAAAATCTCCTGCACGCCCTGCCCGTGATGCATGTCGGTATCGAGGATCGCGACGCGGCGATGGCGGCCGAGCAGCGCCTGCGCGGCAATCGCCGCGTTGTTCAGGTAGCAGAAGCCGCCCGCCGCGTCGCGGCGCGCATGATGGCCGGGCGGCCGGCACAGCGCATAGGCTTCGCGGGCGCCGTCGTTGACGTCGGCCGCGGCCGCCAGCGCGCCCTGCGCGGACCAGTACGCCGCGCGCCACGTGTTCGCGCCCACCGGGCAACTGCCGTCGGCGAGATAACGCGCGGCTTTCGCGAGCACGCCGCGCAGCGGGTTCGGATCGCGCACGAACACGTTCGACATCACTTCGTCGCCCCAGTCGTCGGGCATCTGCTTCCAGTCGCGGTGCGCGTCCTCGAGAAAGCGCAGGTAGTTCATGTCGTGCACGGCCGCGATCGGCGCGGTGCCGCGGTCGGCCGGCTCGCGCACATCGAAGTCGAGCGACCGGACGGCCGCGACGAGCCGCGCCGCGCGCTCGGGCACTTCCTGCGGTTCGCGCATCTGGCCGCGCGACAGGTAGCTGCGCGGATGGTGCAGCAGTTGTTCGGGATGGAAATAGGTTTTCATGGGGTCCTCGTCGATTCGCCGGATCAGGCGCCGTGCGCGGCAGCCGCCGCGTCGACGCGCGCCGCGATGCCGGCCCGCGCCAGCACCGCATGGAGCAGCACGTTCGTGCCGCGCGTCACGTCGTCGGGCAACGCATCCTCGGCTTCGTTGTGCGACAGGCCGTCGACGCACGGAATGAACACCATCGCGGTCGGGAAGCGGCGTGCGAGCAGGATCGCGTCGTGGCCGGCGCCGCTCACGATCCGTTCGTGCGTGTAGCCGAATGCGGCCGCCGCCTGCGCGACCAGCCCGACGCAAGCGCGGTCGAACGGCGTCGCCGGGCTGCGCCAGCAGGTTTCGACCGCCACCTGCACGCCGCGCGCGGCGGCGACGCGTGCGCAGGCGTCGCGCAGGTCGCGCTCCATCGCATCGACTTCCGCATCGTCGTGATGACGCAGGTCGACCGTGAACGTCAGGTCGCCGGCAATCGTGTTGCGCGACGCATTGCGGATGCCGACCTGGCCGATCGTCGCGAGCCCGCGCGGCGCATAAGCGGCGACGATCCGTTCGAGTTCGAGCGCGATCTGCGCGCTCGCGAAATACGCGTCCTTGCGATACGGCATCGGCGTCGTGCCCGCGTGCGCGGCCACGCCCGTCACCGTCACGTCGAGCCAGCGGATCGCCTGGCCGCCCGTGACGATGCCGATCGTCGTGCCGTTCGCCTCGAGCACGGGGCCCTGTTCGATATGCGCCTCGAAATACGCGTCGACCGCACCGCCCGTCGCACGCGTGCCGCGATAGCCGCACGCGTCGAGCGCCGCGCCGAGCGTGACGCCGTCGGCGTCCTGCTTCGCGAGCGCGTCGTCGAGCGGCAACGCGCCCGTGAACACCGCCGAACCGAGCATCGCGGGCGCGAAGCGCGCCCCTTCCTCGTTGGTCCACGACACGATCTCGAGCGGCTTGTCGGTCGCGATGCCGGCGTCGTTCAGCGTGCGCACGAGTTCCAGCCCGGCGAGCACGCCATAGACGCCGTCGAAGCGGCCGCCTTCGGGCTGCGTGTCGAGATGGCTGCCGATCAGCACCGGCGCGGCGTGCGCATCAGCGCCGTCACGCCGGGCGAACAGGTTGCCGACCGTGTCGACGCTCACCGTCATCCCCGCGTCGCGGCACCATTGCGCGAACAGGTCGCGCCCGCGCCGGTCGTCATCGGTGAGGGCGAGACGCCGCACGCCGCCGCGCGGCGTCGCGCCGACGCGCGCCATGTCGGCCAGGCTCTGCCACAGGCGGGCGCCGTCGATTTCCAGCAGATCGTTCATATGCATTCCGGATCAATTCGTTCGTTGAGGGTCAATGCGAGCCGAACGCTTCGGCGGCAGCCGGCTGCGCGGCGCGGCGCGCATCGAGCGCGACGATGCAGAGCAGCGAAATGCCGGCGAGACACGTGTAGAACACCGCGAGCGGCCACCACTGGCCCGCGAAGCGATGCGCGAGCCACGTGCCGACGAGCGGCGTCAGGCCACCCGCGATCGCGCCGCAGATCTGATAGGCGAGCGAGATCGCCGAATAACGCACGTGCGCGGGAAACACGTCGCTGACGAAGCCCGCGATCACCGAATAGAAGCCCGCCATGCACACCACGGCGAGCGCGATGCCGGCGATCAGCGACGCGGACGTGCCGCCCTGCACGAGCATGAACATCGGATACGGCGACAGCATCGCGAGCAGCGCCGCGAGCTTGAGGAAGCGCGCGCCGCCGATACGCTCGGCGATCCAGGCCGCGAGCGGCTGCGCGAAGAACTGGATGATCGCGACCGCGAACAGGCTGTCGAGGATCAGCGAACGCGAGACGCCGACGTACTGCGTCGTGTACGCGATCATGAACGTGTTCGTGAAATAGACGCCCGCGATGCCGATCGTGTTCGCGCCGATGCAGAGCAGCACGAGCCCCGACGCGGAACGGAACACTTCCGCGACCGGCAGCTTCACCGTGCGGTTGGCTTCCTTCACCCGCGCGAATTCCGGCGACTCGTTCACGCCGAGCCGGATCAGGATGCCGACCACGAGCAGCACCGAACTCGCGAGAAACGGCAGGCGCCAGCCCCATGCGAGGAAATCGGCCTTGTCCATCGACGTGACCGCGCGGAACGCGATCAACGACAGGATCAACCCGGCCGGGCTGCCGAGCTGCGCGAACGACGCGAAAAACGTGCGGCGCCCCTGAGGCGCATGCTCGCCCGCCATCAGCACCGCGCCGCCCCATTCGCCGCCGACCGCGATCCCCTGCACGACGCGCAGCGCGACGAGCAACACCGGCGCGAGGATGCCGACCTTCGAATAATCGGGCAGCAGCCCGACGCACACGGTCGCGACGCCCATCATCATCAGCGTCGTCATCAGCGCCTTCTTGCGGCCGATGCGGTCGCCGAGATGGCCGAAGATCACGCCGCCGAGCGGACGCGCGAAGAAACCGACCGCGAACGTCGCGAACGACGCCATCGTGCTGACGAAGCGGTCATGCGACGGGAAATACAGTTCGCCGAACACGAGCGCGGCGGCGGTCGCGTAGATGTAGAAGTCGTACCACTCGATCATCGTGCCGATGAACGCGGCCGTCGCGGCGCGTCCCGGCTGGCGGGCGGAAGGAAGGGACTGGGTCATGCGGGCTCCTGACGCGCGCCGCGGCGGGGCGGCGCGCAATATCGTGATGACGGCCGTCTGTCGCGGCCTCGCGCCGCACGCTGCGGCGCCCCTCCTTTATCGGTGACCGCAAATCATTAGTCAAATTTCAAGTTATTATTCACCGTATAAATTCAACTAATGACTTACCCCCCCCGCCCGTCCGGAGACCCGATGCGCCCCGACCTCGCCCCGTTCCTGAACGACCGTCTCGACTGGAACCTGCTGCGCACTTACCTGGTGATCATGCAGGAGCGCAGCGTGAGCCGCGCGGCCGCCCGCCTGCACGTCACGCAGCCGGCCGTGAGCCAGGCGTTGCGGCGGCTCGAGGAGACGCTCGAGCGCCGGCTGATCGAGCGGCGCGGCGCGCACTTCGCGCCGACGCCGGCGGGCGAGGCCGTGTACCGGATCGCGAGCGATATCTACGGCGGCATCTCGCGCCTCGAAACCGAAATCGACGACAGCACGGCCGATCTGACCGGTTCGATCCGGCTGCTGACGGTGAGCCGCATCGAATCGCCCGTCTACGACGAGTTCCTCGCGGATTTCCATCGCGCGTATCCGCGTATCGACCTGCAGATCGAGGTGATGCGTTCGTCAGACATCCTGTCGTCGCTGCTGCAGAAGACGGCCACGGCCGGGCTCGGCCTGTGCCGCACGCCGCACGACAAGCTGGAAATGCGCTGCTTCCTGCGCCAGCGCTATGCGATCTACTGCGGCCGCCATCACCGGTTGTTCGGGCAGACGCAGTTACGGATGGACGACCTGCTCGCGGAAAATTTCGTGTCGTTCACGAGCGACCAGATCGGCGACAGCCTGTCGCCACTCACCGTGTTCCGCGACCAGAAGGGTTTCACGGGGCGCATCGTCGCGTCGTCGCCGAGCCTGGAGGAAGTGCGGCGGCTGATCTTCGCGGGCTACGGGATCGGCTGCCTGCCCGAGCACATCGTGCGCGACGACATCGCGCAGCAACGGCTGTGGCGGCTGCCGCCCGACGACGGGCTCGTCGACGTCGACGTGTTCCTGCTGTGGCATCGCGACCGCAAGATGAATGCGGCCGAGCACGCGTTTCTCGACGCGATGGAGCGCTGCATGCAGCGCTACTCGCTCGCGGAGCGGCTCGGCAAATGACGGCGCGGGCGCGCCCGGTGCACGCGCCGGGCACACGCGGCCCGGCGCGTTGCGTGCGTCAGAAGCGATGCACGATGCCGAGTTGCACGCCGCGCGCATTCGCGCCCGGGTACGCGAGCGGCAGGCCGGGGTTCGCCGCACCGGCGAGCGTGTAGCCGGCCTGGTTGCGGTTGCGCAGGTACGACAGCGCGCCGTAGAAGCTCGTGCGCTTCGACAGGTCGTATTCGTACATCAGCCCGAGCTGGTCCGCATGATTGCGTTGCGACGACTGGTCGTGCAGGTACGCATAACCGAGCGCGATGATGTTGGCAGGATTGAAGTGATACTTGACTGACACTCCGTATACGCGCGAATCGATCCCGAGGTCGGCCCACTTCACCGCGGAAAAACCGCCATACACGGTGGCCTTGCCGATCGCGTACGACGCGCCGGCCATGATCGTGCGATCGGTCGTGGTGGCCGCGGCGTTCTTCAACCACTGCCCCGCGACGAATGCGCCGAACGGGCCGTGTTCGTAGGTCAGGTCGAACTGCCGGCTGGAGCCGGCCGAGCGCACGCCGCCCGCGTCGCCGAACCCGACGTACAGCCCGCCCTGGAAACCGGCGATCTCCGGGCTCTGGTACGACAGCGTATTGCTCGTGCGGAAGGCGAACACGGTCAGGTTGTCCATGCCGGACGCCTGCGTGACGCCGCCGAACGCATCCTGCCCGCCCTGGTCGTTGAACAGCGGCGAGTTCTGCCGGCCCGCGCGCACCTTGCCCCACTGCCCCGCGATGCCGACCCACGCCTGCCGGTTGAACATCGTGCCGGCACTCGCGAGCGAGCCGTCGTTCGGGTTGAAGCCGTTTTCCAGCGCGAACTCGATCTTCTGCCCGCCGCCGATATCCTCGCCGCCCTTCAAGCCGAACCGGCTGCCCCACTGCCCGCCCGAGTCGATCGCCGCCGTATAGCCGTTGCCCGTATTCACGACCTGCGCGAATTCGTCGATCACGCCATACAGCGTGACGCCATCCTGCGCGAGCGCAGCGCCCGAACCGGCGAGGCAGGCGACCGCCACCGTGAAGCGAAGACCGGCGTGCGCCGGCCGCGCACGGCAACCGCTGCCGTGCGCTTCATTTTTCTTAGTCATACTATTCAATAGGTCGAGATTGAAGCGATGCCGGACGCGGCGTGATGCCGCTCCGGTATCGCGGGATACGGAATCGTGTTGACGGAGCCGGCGCAGGCCGCGCCCGGCTCGGCGCTCACGCCGGCGGCTTGCCGGCCCGATGCGCGAGACGTGTGGTCAGTGGTGAACTTCGCCGCGTTCGAGCGGCAGGATCAGGCGTTCCGGAATGCTGCGTCGCGACGCGCGGGCACCGACGTAATACAGCACGGCCGGCACGACGAGGCCGAGAATCCACGAGATGTCGGTGCCGCCGAGCGCATCGACGAGCGGCCCGGTGTAGATGTGCGTCGACATGAACGGCAGTTGCAACAGGATGCCGACCACGTAGATCGTGATGGCCATCACGTTCCAGCGGCCATAGCGGCCGTCCGGATCGGACAGCGCCGGCACGTCGTAGCGCGAACGCGTGAAGCAGTAGTAATCGACCAGGTTGATCGCGCTCCACGGCGTGAAGAACGCGAGCAGGAACAGGATGAACGCGGTGAATTCCTTCAGGAACGAATGACGGCCCGCGAGCGCGATCAGCGTCGACACGCAGATCATCCCGAAGATGTACACGAGGCGGCTCTTCGACGATACCGCGCCCTTGCCGCGAAAGCCGCTGACGATCGTCGCCATCGACATGAAGCTGCCGTACGCGTTGAGCGCCGTCACCGTCACCTTGCCGAACGCGATGCTGAAATACAGGAGCGCGGCCACGGCGCCCGTCGAACCCAGGCCGACGATGTACGACACCTCATGGTGCGCGAACTGGCTGCCGGCCAACGCGGCCGCGAACACGCCGAACACCATCGCCGCCTGTGCGCCGATCACCGAGCCGAGGCCGACCGCGACAAACGTCGCGACCGACGACGTCGAGCGCGGCAGGTAGCGCGAATAGTCGGCCACGTACGGGCCGAACGCGATCTGCCACGACGCGGACAGCGACATCGCGAGCAGGAAGCTCGCCAGCGAGAAATGCCGGTTCGCGAGCAGCGCGCCGATGTCGTGGTTCGCGAACAACTGCGCGAACATGTAGACGAACGCGACGATGCCGATCACGCTCGCGATCCGGCCGACGAAATGGATCGCGCGATAGCCGAACACGGTCAGCACGACGATCACGGCAGCGAACAGCAGGATGCCGGCCGCGTCGTCGACGTGCAGCAGTTGCGCGACGGCCTGCCCGGCCAGCACCGAGCCGCTGGCGGAAAAGCCGATGTACATCAGGCACACCAGCACGATCGGGATCATCGCGCCGTACACGCCGAACTGCACGCGGCTCGAGATCATCTGCGGCAACCCGAGCTGCGGCCCCTGCGCGCCGTGCAGCGCCATCACCGCGCCGCCGACGAACTGGCCGAGCAGCAGCGCGACCAGCGACCAGAACACGTCGCCGCCGAGCACGACCGCGAGCGCGCCCGTGACGATGGCCGTGATCTGCATGTTGGCCGACAGCCACAGCGTGAACTGGCTCAGCAGGCCGCCGTGGCGCTCGGCGTCGGGAATGAAGTCGATCGAGCGTACCTCGATCAGTCCGCCGGCTTTTCCACTGGAATTCGTTGACACGGGTCAATCTCCAAAATACTCAGGACCACATATGGTTTGAACGGGACAGGAAGCTGCGAGCCGCTCTTTCGGCTCTGCGGGTGCGGGGCGCCGTGGATCGCCGGCATGCGCCACGCACGCACGGTCTGCACGCTGGCGCGCAACCGGCACGACGCGTGCCGACATTGCCAGCGGATGATCTTGTATATACAACTTGCGAGATATCGGTGATTACCCGGTATCGATCGACTTTCGAAATTGTCCGAGCAATCGCGGTACACCCACGCAGTATTGCCGCAAGACGGATGTCAGAAAAATGAAAGCCCGATCGGCGAAAACCGCCGATCGGGCGTAGAGGTCATGGCGTCGGCGGAGGGAGCCCGGCCGGTATGCGCGGCCTCGATGTCGACACGCAGCGTCGCGTCGTCGGCGCGTATGCTGCAATGCCCCGCGTGCCTGGTCTGGCCCAGGCAGTTGTCCGGACCGGGCAGACGCCGAGATCCGAACCACACATGCGATCAACCGCGCTGCCCGACCTGAAACGTGAGAATCTCGTCCCCCGCGTCGTCCAGTTCCCCGGTCGGTATCCAGCCGAGATGGCGATAAAACCCGTACGAACGCGATGCCGGATCGGTCGAGCAGCCGAGAAACAGCGACGTGAAGCCGTTCGCCGCGAAATCGTCGATCACGCGCCGCAGCAGCCGCTTGCCGATCCCCGCTCCTTCATACTCGGGCAGCATCGCGAGCACGACGATCTCGCCGGAACCGGTGTCGCCGAAGCAGTAGCCGACCATGCGTCCGCGCACGCAGCAGACATGGCCCGAGAACAGGCCGTCGCGGATACCGTCGTCCCAGCTTTCGACGGTGATGCCGAGCGCGCGCAACTGCGCTTCGGTGAACGCGTTCTCGCGTGTGCGCGCCCGCAGCGCGATGCATTCGGCCGCGTCGCCGGGAACGGCCCTGCGCCAGTGAGGTCATTCATCGATCGACGCTTCCTTTTTCTGCCGCCGGCGCGACGCATACAGGCAGATCAGTTCCAGCGCGATCGTCGCACCGGCCAGCGACGTGATTTCCGCATGATCGTACGGCGGCGACACTTCGACCACGTCCATGCCGACCAGGTTGATGCCGTCGAGGTGGCGCAGGATCTCGAACGCCTGATGGCTCGACAGGCCGCCCGAGACCGGCGTCCCGGTGCCCGGCGCGAACGCCGGATCGAGACAGTCGATATCGAACGTCAGGTACACCGGGTGATCGCCGACGCGCTCGCGAATGCGCGCGGCGACCGCGGCGGGCGTCGACCCATGCACGTGGCGCGCATCCTGGATGTCGAAGCCCATCGGATCGTCGTTGGTCGTGCGAATGCCGATCTGGGCGGATCGTTCGGGCACGACCCACCCTTCCCGCGCCGCGTGATAGAACATCGTCCCGTGATCGATGCGCTTCACGTCGCGGTCGGGCCACGTGTCGGTATGCGCGTCGAAATGCACGAGCGACAGCGGCCCGTGCACCTTCGCATGCGCCTTGAGCAGCGGATACGTGATGAAGTGATCGCCGCCGAGCGTCAGCATCGCGCAGCCGCGCGCGAGGATCGCATCGGCATGCCGCTCGATCGCGCCCGGCACCGCTTCGGGCTGCCCGAGATCGAACGCGCAATCGCCGTAGTCGACCGCGGCCAGCACGTCGAACGGATCGAACGACCACGGCCACGGGCGCTCCCACGCGATGCCCGTCGACGCGATCCGCAACCCGCGCGGGCCGAACCGCGTGCCGGGCCGGTGCGAGGCGGCGGAATCGAACGGCACGCCGGTGATCGCGAGATCGACGCCGTCGAGATCACGGCTGAAACGCCGGCGCATGAAGCTCGTCGCGCCCGCGAAACTGGGTTCGGCCTGGGTGCCGTAGAGGCTGTCGCGCGTGAACGCGAAATCGTTCTGGCTCATCGTCGGATTCCTGTCTGAAGGGGACACGGTCGCACGGCCGGCGACCTCGTGCCCGATTCTGCCGTCGCCGCACGCAACGAAAAATATGAACTAACATAAGCCAACTTCACAAACTGCGATATATCGCCATGCTGACCCGACTCAGAGACATGGATGTGCAGTTGCTGCGGCTCTTTCTGACGATCGTCGAAAGCGGCGGCTTCAGCGCCGCGCAGGGCACGCTCGGCATGGCGCCGTCGACGATCAGCACGCACATGGCCAAGCTTGAGACGCGGCTCGGATTCCGGCTGTGCGATCGCGGCAAAAGCGGCTTCCGGTTGACGCCGAAGGGGGAACGCGTGCTGCAGTCGACGCGCCGCCTCCTGCACGCGATGGACGTGTTCACGCGCGACACGCAGCACGTATCGGGCACGTTGCTTGGCGAATTGCGCATCGGCCTGTCCGAGCGGCTCTCGCCGGACGTCGTCGAGTCGATCGCGGCGGCCGTCGGCCGCTTTCGCGAGCGCGCGCCGGACGTGCTGATCGAAATGATCGCGGTGCCGCCCGACGAGCTGGAGCGCCGGCTGCTGAAAGGCGAACTGCAACTCGCGATCGGCTATTTCTCCGGCCATCAGGCCGGCCTGCACTACGCGCCGCTGTTCGTCGAGCACCAGTCGCTGCATTGCGGCGCCCGCCATCCGTTGTTCGCGAAGAAAACCGTGTCGGTCAACGACATCGCACGCGCGAGCAACGTCGCGCGGCTCTACAAGACGAATACGTCGGGGGCGGCGCTGCGCAATGCGCAGCCGACCGCGTTTTCGGAAAACGTCGATGCCGACGTGATCTTCATCCTGTCGGGCGCGCACGTCGGCTTCCTGCCCGACCACGTCGCGGCGCCGTGGGTCGCTGCCGGGAAGATGCGCCGGCTGCTGGCGAGCAAGCTGAGCCACACGGTCGAGTTCCAGCTCGCGACGCCGCGGAATTCCGACGGCAGCGAAGCGCTGGAGGCGTTCACGGCAGCGCTCGCCGAGCAGTTCGGCACGCTCGACGCGAACGCGGACGAATAGCCTGGCGGGCGCGCCGCCCGCGCGGCGTCAGACGAGCTGATCGGACGCGACGACCTGCACACCCGGCCGTGCGTCGATCGCCGCGTCGAGCATCGCACGCGCAATCCGCGACGCGGGATTCACGCGCCATTTCGCCGGCAGCACCGGCCCGACGGCGCTCAGCGCGAACACGAACAGCCGCTCGCCGAACCGGAACTCGTCGCGGCTGCCGCCGATCAGGCCCGGTCGCACGTACGTGAGCGAATCGAAGCCGACACCGGCGAGCGCCTGTTCGACCTCGCCCTTCACACGGTTGTAGAAGATGCGCGACGCAGCGTCCGCGCCGAGGGCGGAATTCAGCACGTAGGTCGGCGTGCCGTGCCGGTGCGCGCGCCGCGCGACCGCGAGCGGATAGTCGTGATCGACGCGCCGAAAGGCCGCTTGCGAGCCGGCCGCCCGCATCGTGGTGCCGAGCGTGCAGATCACGGCGTCCGCGCGCCACCAGTCGGCCGCATCGGGCAACTGGTCGAAATCGACTTCCAGCGCACGCATCTTCGGATGCGGCGACAACGGCCGGCGCGCGAGGACGATCACCTGATCGACCCGCGCATCGGCCAGCGCGACGTCGAGGACGTGGCGCCCGACGAGCCCGGTCGCGCCGACGAGCAGCAGTTTCATGTCCGGTTCTTCCGTATGGAGCCTGCGTTGGCGGGCCCGAGGCGGCCCGGTTTCCGGCTATCGACATGATCGCCGGCCAACGCGGCGCCGACAACCCTCCGCTCGTCTCGAAAAATTACGGCCTTGTCAGGTGGGTTCCGGGCGATTCGATGCACGGCCCGGCCGCGCCATGCCGTCGCGCCCGTTCCGCACGAGCATGCGGAACGTCGGCATTGCATCATTCCGGATCGAATGAAACGACATGACGTACCTCCGCCGCCGCAAGCGCCGCCGATGCGCGCATCCCGCACCGGCGGCGCCCTGTCGGGCTCGCACGTCAGACATGCAGCGCGTGTCCGAGCGCGCGCAACGCCGCTTCCTGAAGCGCTTCGCCGAGCGTCGGATGCGCGTGGATCGTGCCGCCGATGTCTTCCAGCCGCGCGCCCATCTCCAGCGACTGCGAGAACGCCGCGGCCAGCTCCGACATGCCGCGCCCGACCGCCTGCCAGCCGACGATCAGGTGATTGTCGCGCCGCGCGACGACGCGCACGAATCCGTCGGTCACCTGCAACGTCATCGCGCGACCGTTCGCCGCGAACGGGAACGATGCGCTCAGACAATCGACGCCGGCCGCGTGTGCATCGTCCGGCGACCAGCCGGCCGTCACGATCTCGGGATCGGTGAAGCACACGGCCGGAATCGCCGCGGGCATGAACTGGCGGCGCCGGCCGGCGATCAGCTCGGCCACCATCTCGCCCTGCGCCATCGCGCGATGCGCGAGCATCGGCTCGCCCGCGACGTCGCCAATCGCCCAGACGTTGCGCATCGAGGTCCGGCATGTGTCGTCGATCCGCAGCGCGCGGCCGTTGCGATCGAGCATCAGCGTCTCGAGCCCGAAGCCGTCGACGCGCGGCCGGCGGCCGACGGCAACCAGCACGCGATCGGCCGGCAGCGTCTGCTCGGCGCCGTCGGCCGCCTGCACGCGCACCGCGCCATGCTTGTCGAGCCCGAGCACCTTGTGGCCGAGCCACAGCCGCACGCCGAGCCGCGCCAGCGAATCGGCAACCGGCCGCACGAGTTCGGCATCGTACGCAGGCAACACGCGCTCGGCCGCTTCGACGACGCTGACGTCGACGCCGAGCTTGCGATAGACGATCCCGAGTTCGAGCCCGATATACCCGGCCCCGACGACGACCAGCCGCTTCGGCAGCGTCGCGGGCGACAGCGCGTCGGTGGACGACACGACGTGCCCGCCGAACGGCATCGACGGCAATTCGACCGGTTCGGAACCGGTCGCGAGCAACAGGTGTTCGCAACCGATCCGCACCGCGTGGCCGGCGCTGACGACTTCGACGGTCTTGCCGTCGATCACGCGCGCTTCGCCGTGCAGCACGCGCACGCCGTTCTTCTTGAGCAGTGCGCCGACGCCGCGCGTCAGCCGGTCGACGATGCCGTCCTTCCACGCGACGCTTTTCGCGATGTCGATCTCGGGCGCGCGCACGCGGATCCCGAGCGCGCCTTCGCCGGCATGGCCGCACGCCTGTTCGAATGCGTCGGCCACATGGATCAATGCCTTCGAAGGAATGCAGCCGATGTTCAGGCAGGTGCCGCCGAGCCGGTCGCGTTCGACGAGCACGGTCGGAATGCCGAGCTGGCCGGCGCGGATCGCGGCGACGTAGCCGCCCGGGCCGCCGCCGATGACGAGCAGTGTGGTGTGTTCGTTCTTCATCGGCTCACTCCACGAACAGCAGTGCCGGGCGTTCGAGCACCGCGCGCACGGCCTGGATGAATTCGGCCGCATCCGCGCCGTCGACGACGCGATGATCGAACGACGACGACAGGTTCATCATCTTGCGCGCGACGATCGCGCCGTCGCGAATCATCGGCCGCTCGACGATCCGGTTGACGCCGACGATGCCCACCTCCGGATGATTGATCACCGGCGTCGATACGATGCCGCCGAGTGCGCCGAGGCTCGAGATCGTGATCGTCGACCCGCTCAGCTCGTCGCGCTGCGCCCGGTTCGCGCGCACCGCGTCGGCAAGCCGCGCGATTTCCGCCGAGATCGACCACACGTCACGCGCTTCCGCATGACGCAGCACGGGCACCGTGAGGCCGCCGTCCGTCTGCGTCGCGACGCCCATGTGCACCGCGCCGTAGCGCGTGACGATGCCCGCTTCGTCGTCGAACCGCGCGTTGATCTGCGGGAAGTCGCGCAGCGCGATCACCATCGCGCGGATCAGCAGCGGCAGCGGCGTGAGCTTGCCGCGCGTGTCGCCGTGGCGGCGGTTCAGCTCCGTGCGCAACGATTCGAGCTCGGTGACGTCGATTTCCTCGACGTAGCTGAAGTGCGGGATGCGGCGCTTCGCTTCCTGCATCTTGCGCGCGATCGCGCGCCGCAAGCCGATCACCGGCACTTCGGTTTCGTCGTGGCGTTCGTCGTAGCCGCGCGGTTGCGCCCCGTGCGCCGAGCCGCCGCCGGTGCGCGCATACGCATCGAGATCCGCATGCAGGATCCGCCCGGCTTCACCGGTGCCGCGCACGTAGCGCAGCTCGATGCCCATGTCCCACGCACGCTGACGCACGGCCGGCGACGCGAGCGGCCGTTCGCCCGGTGCCAGCGCCACGCGCGGCTGCGCGACCGGTTCCTCGCGGCGCGGTTTCGCCGGTGCACGAGGCGCCGCCGGCTGCGCAGACGACTCGGCCGATGCGTCGGCTACCGGTTTCGACGGTGCCGCCACCGCGACCGGTGCGGTTTCTACCTTTGTTTCCCGCACCGGTGCCCCGGCCTTCAGGTTGCCGTCGCCTTCGACTTCCAGCCGAATCAGCTCGCTGCCGACCGCCATCATCTCGCCGATCCGGCCGCCCAGCTCGATCACCTTGCCCGTCACCGGCGACGGAATCTCGACCGCCGCCTTGTCGGTCATCACGTCGGCGAGCGGCTGGTCTTCCTTGATCGTCTGCCCGACTTCCACATGCCAGGCCACCAGCTCGACCTCGGCGATCCCTTCGCCGATATCCGGCATCTTGATGACATGAATCCCCATCTCACGCCTCCATCACGCGTCGCAACGCTTCACCGACCCGGGTCGGCCCCGGAAAATACGCCCATTCCTGCGCATGCGGATACGGCGTGTCCCAGCCCGTCGTGCGCTCGACCGGCGCCTCGAGGTGGTAGAAGCAGTGTTCCTGGACCAGCGACACGAGCTCCGCGCCATAGCCGCAGGTGCGCGTCGCCTCGTGCACCACGACGCAGCGCCCGGTCTTGCGCACCGACGCGACAATCGTGTCGAGGTCGAGCGGCCACAGCGTGCGCAGGTCGATCACTTCCGCGTCGATGCCGGTCTCCTCGGCGGCGGCGAGCGATACGTGCACCGTCGTGCCGTACGTGAGCACCGTCACGTCGTTGCCGGGCCGCACGACGGCGGCCGTATCGAGCGGCACCGTGTAGTAGCCTTCGGGCACCGCGCTCGCCGGATGCTTGAGCCACGACGTGACGGGCCGTTCGTGATGGCCGTCGAACGGGCCGTTGTACAGCCGTTTCGGTTCGAGGAAGATCACCGGATCGTCGTTCTCGATCGACGCGATCAGCAGCCCTTTCGCGTCGTACGGATTCGACGGCATCACGGTGCGCAGCCCGCACACCTGCGTGAACATCGCCTCCGGGCTCTGGCTGTGCGTCTGCCCGCCGTAGATCCCGCCGCCGCACGGCATCCGGATCGTCATCGGCGCGGTGAACTGGCCGGCCGAACGGTAGCGCAGCCGCGCGCCTTCCGACACGATCTGGTCGGATGCCGGATAGAAATAGTCGGCGAACTGGATTTCGCAGACGGGGCGCAAGCCGTACGCGCCCATCCCGACCGCCGCGCCGACGATCCCGCCTTCCGAGATCGGCGCATCGAACACGCGCGACTTGCCGTACTTGTTCTGCAGTCCTTCGGTACAGCGAAACACGCCGCCGAAATAGCCGACGTCCTGCCCGAACACGACCACGTCGCTGTCGCGCCCGAGCATCACGTCCATCGCGGAGCGCAGCGCCTGGATCATCGTCATCGGCTGCGTCGCCGTCCCTGTCTCGTGTTGCGCCATGATCACGCTCCCAGTTCCTGGCGCTGACGGCGCAGGTGCGCGGGCAGCTCCTTGTACACGTCGTCGAACATCGAGGCCGGCGACGGAATCCGGTCGTCGGCGAGCGTCCCGTACTTCTCCGCTTCCTTCTGCGCGGCGATCACCTCGGCCTCGAGCTCGGCCGTCAACGCGTCGTGCGCGCTGTCCGACCAGATGCCCTTCACGATCAGGTGGCGCTTGAAGCGCTCGATCGGATCGCCGAGCGGGAAATGCGACCAGTCGTCGCTCGGCCGGTACTTGGTCGGATCGTCCGACGTCGAATGCGCGCCCGCGCGGTAGGTCACCCACTCGATCAGCGTCGGGCCGAGATTGCGGCGTGCGCGTTCGGCCGCCCAGCTCGACGCCGCGTAGATCGCGAGGAAGTCGTTGCCGTCGACGCGCAGCGATGCGATCCCGCAGCCGACGCCGCGCCCGGCGAAGGTCGTGCCCTCGCCGCCCGCGATCGCCTGGAACGTCGAGATCGCCCACTGGTTGTTGACGACGTTCAGCACGACCGGCGCGCGGTACACGTGCGCGAACGTGAGCGCGGTGTGGAAATCGGCTTCGGCCGTCGCGCCGTCGCCGATCCACGCGGACGCGATCTTCGTGTCGCCCTTGATCGCCGACGCCATCGCCCAGCCGACCGCCTGGATGAACTGCGTCGCGAGGTTGCCGGAAATCGAGAAGAAGCCGGCTTCGCGGTCCGAGTACATCACCGGGAGCTGGCGGCCCTTCAGCGGATCGCCTTCGTTCGACATCAACTGGCAGATCATCCGCTCGAGCGGCACGTCGCGCGCGATCAGGATGCTCTGCTGCCGGTAGGTCGGAAAGCACATGTCGCCGTCGCGCAGCGCCATCGCGTGCGCGGTGCCGATCGCCTCTTCGCCGAGGCTCAACATGTAGAAGGAGATTTTCTTCTGGCGCTGCGCGATCATCATGCGCGCGTCGAAAATGCGGGTCTTGAGCATCGCGCGCAGCCCGGCGATGAGTCGCGCATCGTCGAGATCGGGCGCCCACGGGCCAACGGCCTTGCCGTTGTCGTCGAGCACGCGCACGAGGCTGCGGGCGAGATCGGCGGTGTCCGCCGCGGCAACGTCGATCGGCGGGCGGCGAACGGCGCCGGCCGGCGATAGATGCAGATAGGAAAAGTCCGTCTTGCAGCCCGGGCGCCCGGTGGGCTCCGGCACATGCAGACGCAATGGCTCTGACAGGCTCATCGTGTCGTCTCCACGCTCGATTGTGTCTCACGCTGTTTGGGAACGCGCGGGCCGGTTGCCGGCCTGCGCGCGAGCTGACGCGCGGATAAGCACGTCAACCTTGGAAATTTATGCCTGGCAGCGACGGGCGTCGATGCCCAAGCCGCTCGTTCGTGGTGAGCAGATTTGCCATGGCGGAGGGAGGCGGCGTGTGAGTGCGGCGCACGGTGGCGGCGCGGGAGAGGTCTGCTGCGGTGCGGGGTCGCCGAG
This sequence comes from Burkholderia sp. EMB26, assembly GCF_024730645.1. NCBI lineage: Bacteria > Pseudomonadati > Pseudomonadota > Betaproteobacteria > Burkholderiales > Burkholderiaceae > Burkholderia > Burkholderia sp. EMB26. Next base: position 1,366,631 of record NZ_CP078070.1, on the reverse strand, counting down.
CCAGCGGCGATCGGGCATCGGGGGACGGACGAACGGCGCGCCCGCTTCCTCTGAGGGTACGAAGCAAAAGACCCCGCGAAATCCTCGATCTCCGCGGGGTCTTTTCGGATTCGGGCGCTTCCGCGCCGATTGCCGGCCTACTGCGGCGCGCGATCGATCATGCGTCGGGCCGGAAGATGTCGAAGCGGCTGTCGGGCGTCACGTGCGCATAGGCCGACGGGCCACCCGCACGAAGAATGATGCCCGCGCCGAACGTGTCGAACACGCCGTCCTTCAGCAGGTCATGGCGGATATGGACCGCGACGACCTCGCCCAGCACCAGCGTGGCCGGCGTCTCGACGCCGCGATGATCGCGCAGCCGGATCACGTCGGTCACCTTGCATTCGAAGTTGACGCCGCTTTCCGCGACGCGCGGCACGTCGACGAGGCGCGACGGCACGGCGGTCAGGCCGCCGAGTTCGAATTCGTTCACGTCGTACGGCACGGCGGCGCAGGTCTGGTTCATCCGCTCGGCGAGATCGCGCGTCGCGAGGTTCCACACGAACTCGCCGGTTTCCTGCACGTTGCGCAGGCTGTCCTTCGCGGCGGTGCTCGAAAAGCCGATGATCGGCGGGCGATAGTTGAACGCGTTGAAGAAGCTGTACGGCGCGAGGTTCAGCGTGCCGTCGCTGCCGCGGGATGAAATCCAGCCGATCGGGCGCGGGCCGATGATCGCGTTCAACGGATCGTGCGGCAGGCCGTGGCCTTGCGACGGTTCGTAATAGTGGTGGGTCGAGTCGGTCATGACGGATGGTCTTGCGAGAGGCGAACGATGACGGAAGCGGTCGGCGGCACGCGTTTGCCGGGGGCGACGAAGGTGTCCGCTGCGACGTGCGTGCCAGTATCACATGGCGCCGTTTTCGGCGCAGTGAAGCGCAGAGACGGTGCAGCGCTTCAGGCCTCCAGTTCGCCCGGACGCGTCAGATGGTCGATCAGCCACTGCGTCGCGGGCCCGCTCGCGCGATCGGCCCGCCGGATCAACGACATGCCGTATCGAAACACATCGCGATCCGACAAGCGCACGACGGCCAGTCGGCCTTGCCGCAGATCGTCCTCGATCAAATGCATCGGCATCGAACCCCAGCCGAGCCCTTCGAGCAACAGTCGATGCTTCGCGCCGAGGTCCGCGGTCCTCCATGTGCGCGTCGCATACACGCCGAACGACTGCCCTTCGGTCAGTTTGCTTCGGTCGGTCAGCACGAGCTGCGTATATTCGCGCGCGTCGGACAGCGGCACACGCCCGCGGCGCTGCGCGAGCGGATGTGTGGGCGCGGCGACGGTGACCAGTTCGATCGCGCCCATGGACGTCGCATCGATCACGTCCGGCCAGTTTTGCACGGGCCCGCTGATGCCGAGCGCGCAGCCGCCGTCGACCACCAGCTTCATCACCCCGCCGAGCGCTTCGATGGTCAGGTTGAGCGCGACCGTGGGAAATTCGTCGGCGAACGCACGCAGCCCCTCGACGAGTCTGGCCAGCGGAAACATCACGTCCACCGCCAGCGACAGCTCGGCTTCCACCCCGCCGCGCAGCCCGGCGGTTTTCGCCAGCAACTGGCCCGTCAGCATGTCGAGCCGCCGTGCGTCGGCCAGGACGATTTCGCCGGCCGCCGTCAGCGTCGGCCGCCGTTTGCCCCGTTCGAAAAGCGGCACGCCCAGCAACGACTCCAGATTGGCGATCGCGTAGCTGACGACGGATTGCGCGCGCTCGAGCCGCCGTGCCGCGCCGGAAAAGCTGCCGGCTTCGACCACCGCGATGAACGCGCGCAGTTGCTCCAGATTGGGGCTTCGCTCCATGATCCATCAAGAAAATCGATTTTAACGATCCATTTTAGACGATTGTTTCGATCACGGCATTCTCCTAAATTCGTGCTCAGCAGCGTTCGACGCGTGCACGCCGGGCATCCCGGCTCGCGCGTCGACGACCCATGAACACGACAGGAAAATGGAATCATGACGATCGACCACGCTTCACCCGACCGGGCGGCATCGACCCGCGCCACGTTGTTCGACCCGCTCGAATTCGGCGGGATCACACTCGGCAACCGCATCGTGATGGCGCCGATGACGCGCAGCCGGGCCGGCGCCGGCGATGCACCGGGCGCGATCAACGCCACCTACTACGCCCAACGCGCGTCGGCTGGCCTGATCGTCACGGAGGGCACGCAGATCTCGCCGCTCGGCAAGGGCTATCCGTTCACGCCGGGGATCTACAGCGATGCGCAAATCGACGGCTGGAAACGCGTGACCGATGCCGTGCATCGCGCAGGCGGCCGGATTTTCGTCCAACTCGCGCACGTCGGCCGCATCGGCCATCCCGATCTGCAGCCCGACGGCGCGCTGCCCGTCGCGCCGTCGGCCATTCAGCCTGACGGGCAGGCATTCACGCCGGACGGGCCGAAGCCGCACCCCGTGCCGCGCGCACTCGACACCGATGAAATCCCCGGCATCGTCGAGCAATACGCGCATGCGGCGCAGGCCGCGTTGCAGGCCGGTTTCGACGGTGTCGAGATTCACGCGGGGAACGGCTATCTGCTCGATCAGTTCCTGCGCGACGGTACCAACCGGCGCACCGACCCGTACGGCGGGGAGATCGACAACCGGATCCGGCTGCCGCTCGACGTCGTGCGGGCGGTCGGACGCGTCGTGAGTCCCGCGCGCGTGGGCGTCCGCATTTCGCCGGTCACGCCGCATTTCGGCGGCATCGCGGACAGCCAGCCGCAGGCGCTGTTCGAGCGGTTCGCCGACCGGCTGACCGGGCTCGCCACCTATCTTCACGTCGTCGAAGGCATTCCGCAGGTCGCGGCCGATCAGGCGCCGCCGTTCGACTACCGCGCATTGCGCCGTGCCTTCGGCGGGTTCTACATCGCGAACGGCGGCTACACGAAAGCACGCGCGCAACAGGCACTCGCCGACGGCCATGCCGACCTCGTGTCGTTTGGCTACCCGTTCATCGCGAACCCCGATTTCGTCACGCGCATTCGACACGATCGCCCGCTCGCGCACGCGGACATGTCCACCGCTTACGGCGGCGGTGAAGCCGGCTACACCGACTACCCGACGCTCGACGCGTAAGCAGACCGTCACCCGGCCGGCTCGACCGCCCGCCCACTCATTCATTATGGATTCCCAATGATCAATTCGATCAACCGCGCACTTTACAAAACGACCGTGCAGACGCCCGTCGTCAACCTCGTGCTGTCCGTCCTCGTGCGCCTCCTCATCGCCGGCGTGTATCTCGGCGCCGGGATCAGCAAGATCTTCAACTATGCGGGTACCCAGCAGTACATGGAACACATGGGCGTATCGGGCGCGCTGCTTCCGCTCGTGATCGTCGTCGAGATCGCCGGCGGCCTGGCGTTGATCACCGGTTTCATGACGCGGCTCGCGGCGCTCGGGCTCGCGATCTTCTCGATCATCGCCGCGGTGATCTTCCACGGCGGCGGCGACCAGACGCAGCAGACGTTCTTCATGATGAACCTGTCGATGGCAGGCGGCCTCCTCGCGCTGTTCCTGCATGGCGCCGGCCGTCTCGCGCTCGACCGCGCGCAACCGGACTGATCCGTCACGTCTGCGGCAACACCCCCACTTGCGCGGCCGCATCGCGTCCGCGCTTCATTCATCCCCCCGGGGCGAACGCCCCCTTTTCAAGCGAGATGTTTCCATGAGCAGCATGCATGCCATCCAGATCGAGCGGGTCGGCGATCCTTCCGTCCTGCGTCCCGTCGTGATCGAGCGTCCGACGCCTGCCGCGGACGAGGTCCTCGTCCGCGTCACGCGCGTCGGGCTGAATTTCGCGGAAACGCTGCAACGCGCCGGCACCTATCCGGGCCCGGCGCTGACGCTGCCCGCGGTGCCCGGCTCGGAAGTCGTCGGCACCGTCGCCGCGGTGGGCGCGAACGTCCGCGACATCCGGATCGGCGCACGCGTCGCGGCGCCGCTGTTCGGCGCGATGCGCGCGACCGGCGGCTACGCCGAATACGTGACGCTCGGCGCCGCGCTGATTACCGCGATTCCCGACGAAGTCTCCGACGACGATGCGGTCGCCGTGATGCTGCAGGGGCTGGTGGCCCGCGTGCTGCTGCGCGAGACGCCGGTGGCCGCACGCACGGTCGCGATCACCGCCGCGGCCGGCGGCGTCGGCTCGATGCTGATCCAGCTGGCGAGACTCGACGGAGCGCGCTCGATCACGGGCCTCGCAGGCGCGCCGGCCAAACTGCATGCGGTGCGAACGCTGGGCGCCGATCGGGCCATCAGCTATCGCGACGCGCACTGGGCCGATCAATTGAGCGATGCCACCGGCCGGGAGGGCCCGGACGTCGTGTTCGATTCGATCGGCGGGACGGTCGCGCGCACATTGGTATCGGGCCTTGCGATATACGGCCGGTTCGTCAGCTACGGTGCCGCGAGCGGTCAACTCCTGACGGTCGACGACGCGCTGATGAATGCGTTGATCTTCGGCTGCCGATCGGTGTCCGGCTTCGCGCTGCACGCGTTCCTCAACGACGACGTCGTGCGCCGGACACTCGGCGAACTGTTCGGACTGCTCTCGACCGGCAAGCTGAAGCCGCTGATCGGCGGCAGCTACGGATTCGACGCGATTGCCGACGCGCATCACGCGCTCGAAACCGGCCAGACGACCGGCAAGCTGATCCTGCGCGTCGAATGAACGCGATGTACCGGCGCGTGACGGCACCGTCGTCGCGCGCCGACGATTTCGCCGGCCGTACGGCGATCATCCACTTTCGCGCGGACGGCACGGAACGCGACGCGCGATTTCGCTCACGGAGCATCTGTTGAAAGACGACGATAACGAAGCAGGCATGCGCGTGTCGCGCCGACATGTCATCGGCAATCTTGGCGCACTGGCCGCGATGTCCGCACTCGGCCCGTCCACCGCGCATGCCGTCGACGCGCCGCCCGCCGCGCAGGGCCTGACGAATCCGGTCGATCTGTACCCGAAGCCGCCGTTCCCGCATCAGGTCCAGGCGCCGCCGGGACTCGCGAGCCGGATGCAGCCGCGCCCCGACCACGGCGAGCAAAGCTATCGCGGCCGTGGCCGGCTCGTCGGCCGCAAGGCGCTCGTCACCGGCGGCGACTCCGGCATCGGCCGGGCAGCGGCCATCGCGTTCGCACGCGAAGGGGCGGATGTCGCGATCGGCTACCTGCCTGTGGAGGAATCCGACGCGCGGGAAGTCGTTGCGCTGATCCGGGCAGCGGGACGCCAAGCCGTCGCGCTGCCGGGCGACATCCGCGACGAAACGTTCTGCCAGCGACTGGTCGCACGCGCGGCGGAAGCACTCGGCGGCCTCGACATTCTCGTCAACAACGCCGCCCGACAACAGGCGCTCGATTCGATCGGCGAGATGACGACCGAGCACTTCGATGCGACGGTCAAGACCAATCTTTACGGGATGTTCTGGATCACGAAGGCGGCGATCCCGCATCTTCCGCCCGGCGCGTCGATCATCAACACCACGTCGGTCCAGGCAGTCAGGGCGAGCGCCAACCTGCTCGACTATGCGACGACGAAAGCCGGCATCATCGCGTTCACGCGATCGCTCGCGAAACAGCTCGGGCCGCGCGGCATTCGCGTCAATGCGGTCGCGCCCGGCCCTTACTGGACGCCGCTGCAATCGAGCGGCGGTCAGCCACCGGAGACGGTCGTCAACTATGCGGCGGGCTCGCCGTACGGCAGGCCCGGGCAACCGGCGGAAATCGCCCCGCTGTATGTCGCGCTCGCGGCGTCGGAAACGAGCTATGCGAACGGGCAGGTCTGGGGCGCGGACGGCGGGCTGGGGATTTTCTGACACGCGACAAGCGGCGACATTCTTCACGTCCCGGCCAGCGGCGCAGCCCTGCGTCGATGGCGACGCCGGACCAATAAAAAACCCGCGAGCGCTGTATTTCTCGCGGGTTTTTCACACCTTCATCGAATCGAATCGCATCAACGCAATCGATGGTGCCGGGGACCGGAAATCGACAGCCGCATAACTCCAAGGGTTCCAGTGAATCGTGCGTAATGAATGGGTAAAAGTTGGCGGGATTCGCGCCGGACCCGAACCGGCGCCCCGCCGCTACTTCCCAATCGGCTTCCAGCCACACACCTTCGCACCGGCCTGGTTGTGCGCGAGCACCGCGCGCGCCGTGGCATCCGACAGCACGTCGGTCTTGTCGAGATAGATCGGCTTCGTCCAGGTGCAGGCGGTGTCGACGACCTTCGTTCGCACCTCGACCTGTGGCGCGCTCGGCGCCGGGCACGTCTTGCAGGCGGCCAGCAGCGCGAGCGCGCTAGCTACCGCGAGTCCAGTCCTGCAGTTCATTGCGCACCTCGCTAGCGGGCTGCCCCGCGATATCGGTCTCCGCGTTTGCACGCGCGGCGCCCGCGTCGGCGGCCGCTGCCTGTGCGGTAGCATTCGCCTGAGCATCCGCTGCCTGTGTCTGCGCGACCTTCTCGTCAGCGGCCGCGCTCTGCGCCTTCGCGGCGGCAGAATCGGCCTTGGCTTGCTGATGCCGGAACATGCCGAACAGCACGCCGGCCGCGGCGAGTAGCCACGGGCCGAATTTCAGAAGGATGGGTACGATTGCGGTCACGATTTGATCTCCCCGCCAGCGGCCTGATACGCAGCTAGCAAACGCTCGATGTCGTTCTCGTGCTGCCCGTAGCCGGCGCCCGGCAGACTGGCCCAGACGTTCGACACCTTGGCGACAGCTTCGCGGAAGCGCCCGGCATCGATCAGCGGCAGCGCGCCATGCTCGCGCAACTGCTGCAGCGCGTAGCGATCCTGCGATACCGGGCCGAAGTCGGGCAGCTTCATCTGCGCCTGGTAGATACGCCACCAGCGATAGAGGATCTGGTATCGTCCGGCCGCCGTCGATGGAACCGGGATCTGTCGATTGAGCACGTTCGGATGCGCCGCGTAGCTCGAAAACAGCAACGGCCGTGCCGGCGTCGCGCCGACGAGCACGTTGTACCCGTCATCCGACTTCGCCAGCAATGCGGGCGTGATCTCGCTCGCCGCGATCATGTCGAGAAAGGCGATGCGGTTTTTGCCGCCCGCGGCGGCTGCGTCAATGCGCGCCATTGTGCTTGTGCTCCTTCGTCCACCAGTAAGCCTTGCGCCCCATCACCCACAGGCACACGATCGCCATGCCGACCATCATCAGCGTCTCGGGCAGATCGATCACAGGAAGCATGCGGATCGGCTTCAGGACGTTGACGGCGGCCGCGAGGCCGATGATCGAGAAGCCGACTGTGCCCCACCAGCCTGTTGCGATCGCGTCGGTGACAGCGATCCAGATGCAGAACGCGAGCACGATGAGGTTTGCGAAAACGAAAATCGTGACCATCAGGGACCTCCGAAAATGCGTCGTTTCAAAGCCCCGATGAAGTCTGCGTTGTTGATTTCTTTGAACAGCTCTTTCGTGACGGCCAGGCCGAACAGGCCGACCAGAAACCCGATTGCCTGCTGCGCTCCGCTGTCGGTGATCTCGAACTTTCCGACGATCCACGGCGCGACGTAATAGGCGAACGCTGCCCCGGATAAAAACGACACGGCTTTCTGGCGGCCCGTCAGCCCGTCACCGATGAAACGAAGCGCGATCAGAGAACCGACGGCGCCCGGCACGATCTTCACGAGAAGTGCACCCGCCGCTGCAACTGCACTCGTTGTTGGTTCAGCCATGTGTTCCTCGCTAGTGGGACATGCCACAGGCTGTCAGCGTGCCCGTGTAAGTGATGATCGCCGCCTCCAGCGGGTCGAGAACAAGCGTGAAGGTCTGATTTGCGCCAGTGGGTTTCGGCAGAATGTTGCCGCCCCCCTGCGTTACAGCGACGATCGAAGAATCGGAGCTGATATACAGGGTCGTGTGGAACGGGCCCGCTGCGAACGTCCACGGCGACGCACCAACTGCCGGCGATAGTGGCCCGCGCGGATCGATACCCTGGTTGTCGACCGCACGAACCGCGATAGCAGTCGGATCTATGTAGAGCGTCGTGGCAAATGCGCCAGACAGATTATTGCCCTGGATGATGCCGGCCTGCGCCTGCGCCCCAATTGAGAAACCAATCGATCCTGGAGCATTACCGAATAGCGCATTGCTGCCGATGTTGAAGTTGCTGACGGGGCTGATGGATGCAAAAAACGGGGTCCCGGTTTGCGGGCTGATCCACGTGTTGCCTTCCAACACCAGCGTGTTGATCCACGGTCCAGCTGGATCGGTAGGCGCACTCAATACGCCCGCGCACTCAGGAAAAACGTTGCCCTTGATGATGATCGAATTGAACGAATTGTGTGCGCCATTCCGGCTCATGCTCACTGCAGCACGACGCATGCCGTCGAACGAATTCCCCTGAATCAGAAGCTGCGCTGTTGCCGGATCAAGCGTCGAGTCATATTCGACCTTCACACCATAGTGGCACGCTGCAAATTTGTTGTTGGTGATGCGCAGTCCGCCCGAGCTATGCCACTCGATCGCTCGAGAGTTCGGGAAGTCTGAATAGTTGAAGAACGTGCAGTCTTCGATGGAGCTGTCGCCGTTGTCGGCATAGGCCGAGTTCGACACGACCAAGGCCGCCCACGAATAATCCTGGACGAAACAGCGTTTCATCGAGAACAAGGCACTCTTCTGCCAACTCACGCCGACATTGCAGCGAGCGATGAACACATCTCGCATCGTGCTCGTGCCATTCTGGCCGGTATCTGGATCCACATCCACGGCCGACAGATTGGCTGCTTGACGAACCGTGTATAGCAGGCCGAATTTTTCCAGAAAAACCGGATTCGGCGTCGTTACCTTTATGGCCGAGATACTGTCGTCTGGCCACAGGATCGACTGGGGATATCCCTCACCGAACAGGTGAATACTGTTCCGAATTTGCAGTTGCTGAGACAGAAGGTAGTCGCCCGGCGAAATGTACAGCGCAGGCAAGCCTGCATCGAGAGCGGCCTGAATCGCCGCATAATCGTCGTGGATTTTGTCGCCGTATGCACCGAAATGCCTGATTGACACGGGGCTCGTGAATTGCAACTGCCATCCCGCGCCATCAGCCGCAACAATCTGGGTTCCGCCGTTCTCCCAACCCAACGGTGCGATGTCGTACTGTTTGAAGAACGCGCCACCCGCTCCGTCCCCCGGCTTTCGGTAGCCGAGGACAAACACATCCGTTGCGAAGAATTTGGAGACGAGACGCAACATCGCGATGCTGTGCACCACCGGCGCGAGCACCGAGCCGATGGTCAGATCGATCGCAAACGGGTTGCCGTCGTTGTCGAAGCCGAGCGCCTTGTTCGCGCGAACAGACGCCGGCGGCAAGGTCATGTTCGGATTGACGTCGGAGCGTGGCACGCGAACGGCGCGCGAGAGACCGAAATTCCCGTCCTGGATCGCCATCCAGATTCGATCGAAGTCCGAGTTGACTGTGTCGGCGAGCAGATCCCCGTTGTCTTGGTAGTCGGTGTCGCGCTCGATCGAGATCTCGCGGTACAGCGTGACGTTCGCGCCGGCAGCCGGCGCAGTCGAGAACGTCACCGTGCCACCTGACGGGTTTCCAATTCCATCGATCGTGTAGTGCACTCCGACCGTTTGCGGGGCACCATCGAGCAACACGACCAAGTCGGCACTTTCGAGAATCGCAAACGGGAACGCGAACGCTTTAGTTGCGCCGTTCCCGACATAGGAGATGCTCGGATTTTGGACGGGAACAGTCACGCGGCGACCTCTACGAGTGGCGCGCCGCACGGGCGGCGCTAGACTTCGAGCGTCACCTCATGGACGCCCACTGATGGACGCCAATCGTGCCCCTCGGAGGCTGTCGGATTCCCGACTATCCGGCCGATGCGCACCGGGCTTTCGAGGATCGCGGAGGCTCCCGAGTCGATGAAATCGTCGGGCTGCCGCTTCACTAACGGATTGAAGGACTGCATCTGGTCCCACACGGGACTGTCGAGCACGTCGACGTGCGCCCAGAGCACGCCCGACTTCAACGGCGGCTCGATGCCCGCGAGGATCTTCTCGTTCTTGTTGACGGTCGCCGCGATATCCTTCACGCCGCACACGAGCTTGCGCTGGCGCAGGGCCTTGCGCAGCAGTTGCGGCACGAACGAGCCGACACCGTTCGTTTCGACGTAGATCAGCGGGATAGCGAAGCGCTCGACCAGATCGCACACCTGCATGACCTGGCCGCCAGTGATCTTCGAATTCTCGCCATTCGAAAATTCGGCGAACTCGCCGATCATCGCCTGCGCGACGTGCCAGTAATAGTTGCCGGCCGCGTCGTCGAGCACCAGCGAAAACGCCGAATCGTCGCTGCCGACCTTGCCCGTCGCGCAATCCCAGTACGCGCGCGCGCTGACGATGCGCGTGTCGCCGAGCATCATGCGCATTTCGCGGTTCGCACGCTCGACGATCGGGTGCACGTTGTACGGCCGAAGTTTTGCGGGATCGAGCCGGACCTCGGTGAGCGGCTTCGCTTCGAGCTGGTACTGCGAATCCCAGTAGTTCAGCGTGCGGCACTTCTTCCGGCGCTTCTCGATGTCGTCGCGCGTGAAGCGCTCGGGCCATGCGCAGTGCGCGTAGATGTCGATCACCGTGCCGGGCGGACGCGAGAACACGACCTCTCGACCCTCGACGCGATAATCGACGCCCTCGCGCAGCAGGCGCGCATGCTTGAAGATGCCAGCCATCACGTACAGGCCGTCTTCGCCGGGCGTGAAGTCGAAGCGGTAGCGCGTCTCGGACGACGTGTCCTCATAACGAACGCCGGCCTCGAACAGCGGAATCTTCAGCGACGCGGCGCCGGCCGCGATCAGCTCGGGATAGATCGAGTCGTGCGTGTGCGGCGTGCCGATGTACGTCTCCTGGCCGCCGGGCACGAGGATGAAGGTTGCCTCCTGGATCTTCAGGCGCAGGTTCTCGCGCGCCTCGGGCGTGCGGATGTTCTTCGGCACCTCGACGTCGTCGTAGTCGATGCTGTCGGCGCGGGCGGACGTCACGTTCTGGTCGACGCCGACGGCCGTCATGCTGGCGTTACGCGGGTCGTTCGCGCCGTTTACCCAGAACATCTGCGCACCGGGCTTCGTCGGCAGGATGCCCGCACACAGCGGGTGCCGGCGCAGCACGTTGATGACGTCCCGGGTAAGCTTCTTCGACAGCGGGCCGTCGGCGGACCAGATCAGCGAGCGCAGATTCGGATCGCAATACAGGCACCACGCCTTGAACACCGCGTAGATGGTCGACTTCGCCGCACCACGGAACACCTGCAGCACGCGCACGGGGTCGTCGCAGGTCTCCAGCCAATGGCAGACCCGGACGTGCAGCAGAGGCACCTTCCAGCCTTGCTGCTTCGCCCACATCAGGAAAAAGGCGAGGAACCCGACCTTACGATTTTCCATGCGCGCGCTTGTCGAATTCGGCCTTTCGCGCTCGCTGCTGCACCTGGTCGAGCAGCCGCTCGGCCTCCTTCTCGGCAGCCGCGACTTCCGCGTCGAGCTCGGCCTCGGTTTCGCTCACACCGCCGGCAGCTGCGCCTTCGCCGCCTTTGCTCGCGAGCTGGATCACACTGACCAGCGAGTGCACGCGGCCGATCAGCATCACCGTCGCGGCCGCGTTCTTCTTCGACCAGTACCGATCGCCGCGCGTCGCCTTCTCCATCGTCGCCAGCGCGACGCCCGCGCCCGGCCAGCGGTCCGGGTCGGCCTCATCGAGAAACACGTCGGTCAGCTTCTCCGACAGCGCCTGCAGGCGCTCGTATTGATCCTGCCGCATCATCCCCCCTGGAACGCGTTGCTGAGATCCGGAGCACGCTGCGGTGCGCTCGTGCCCGGCTCCCAGAAGTAGTCATTGTGGTATTGCTGGCGCGACTTCGCCACGTTTCGCGACGTCACGCCCGGCGACAGGTTCTCGGCGATGTTGTCCCAGATCAGCCGGTTCCACACCGTTTTCCAGAACCAGAGATTCACGAGCGGCATGTTCGACTGCGCGACCTTTAGCAGATCGGCGGATAGATGCGTGTCCTTCTCTTCGGCCGCCGCCATCGCGTTATTCGAGAATGGCGTGACGGCCTGAATTGCAGTCGACACCAGTGGGCCACCGAACACACTACCGACTGCCTCCGCCGGATTCTTCCCGGTGAGCATCGCCGCGAGCATGTCGCCCGCGAAGCCTGCGCCGCCGCCCTTCGTGAATGCGCGGAACCAGAATGCACCGCCATGCTTCACGTCGTCGGCCATCGGCTCCGGATCTTTCCCCAGCAGCAGGTTCTGCAACTGGACGGCGAGCGCGCCGAGCAGCGTCGTGCTGACGACAAGGGCAGTTCCGTACACCATCGGGCTCGCGAGCGTCGGCGCGCCCTCGACGCGATAGTCGCCCGAGCGTCGCATTTCGTTGACGCGCCCCCAGTGCCTGGTGACCATAGCGAGCGGAAACGACTTGAACTGCAGGAATGTCTTCTGCAATTCCCCCTGCAAAGTTCCGGGCGTTGCTGCGGCGAGCACCTTCGTTCGAAGGTCAGGGTTCAGCACGGCGAACTCGCCTTCATCGCGGATCATGCCGAGCAACTTCGGCACGACGTCGGCGGCACGCGCGTCGCCGGTTCCGTACAGCGCATCCGGAGTCAGGTATTTCGAGCCGTTGTACTCGCCGGGCGTGGCGCGGTTCACGAGCGCCCAGTCGTCGGCCGTGATGCCCGAGCGCGTCAGCGAACGGCGATCCCACTCGGTGAGCTTGCCCCACTCCGTGCCACCGATATCGGCGAGGCCGCGCATCATCTGCGCCTGGAACGCGGTGCGCATCGCATCCGTCCATCCCGTGACGCCGCCAAACTTCATCGTTTGTGCCGACAGCCATTTCGCCCACGTCGTCGCAAGGTGATCCGTGCCCCACCGGTTCATGCCGTGCTCCAGCGTTTCCGCTATCAGCCCCTGCGACGTGAGCCAGCTGCGGTATTCCTTCGAGCCGGGCACCATCAGGCGCGTGGCCGTGCCGAGCGTCTTGAAGAATGGCACGCGGTTATAGCCGGCGGTCACAAACATCGTGCCGACATCGCCGAGCGCGGCAAGGATCGTGCTCTGCAGTTTGATCGCGCTGACCGTCGTGCGGATTGTCTCCATCCGACGCGCGACTGCGGGATTGACCGGCGTGTTGGTCACACCGGTCACGTAGTTCCAGTACGCGCCGATCGAAGTCATGCCGCCTTCGAGCGTGCGCATTTCCGTGTTGTCGTGTAGCGCCGTAAGCTGCATCTGCGTGCGCATGTTGCGCGTCGGGTTCGGACCGTAGCGCTCGACAAGCGCGATATTTTTCGACATGCCACCTACGTGGTCGATCAGCGCGTTCAGCAGCGAGCCCTCACCGTATGCGCGGTTGTACTCGATGTGCGCGTCAGCGTTCTGGAAGTGCAGGACGCGATGCTGCGAGCCGGCGTTCGCGCGCGCGGCGCCCCCCGTGGTCTCGCCGGGCACGATCTTGTTGACGCCGCCGTACGCGATCGTGTCCCAGACGCCCTGCTTACGCGGCTCGACACCCATGCCGCGCGCGGCGATATTGCGGGCTTCCCATGCCTCACGATCCTCGCCGGTCAGCACGCGGCGCAGCGCGGCATCGTCCAGCGGGTTGCCAGCGTCATCCAGATACTGCGAGCGATCGAGGCGCGGCAGCACGAAGTCGGCCCACGCATGACGCGCGGCGTCCGAACCGTTGCCGAGGATCTTCGCCTGCGAGTGGCGGATCGGCACGTAGCCGTAGTCGAGCTGGCCGACGTTGCCGCCCGCCCGGTTGAAGCGCTCGCGCATCGCGTTCGACGTGCTGCTGATCTGCTCGGCCGCAGCCTTCGCCACCTCGTTTCCGGTCGACCCGTCGGCGCCGCGGTAGATCTCGCGGATGATGTCGCGCTCCATCGCCGGATTGTCCACATCGAAGGCACGCGCGAGGAAGTTCTGCCCCTCCTTCATCGACTCGATCGCGCCCATCGTCTGCCGCATGTAGTCGGCCTTGATGCCGCCCGCCAGCTCATACGTGCGCTCGATGTCCGACTTGACTGCCTTCGAACGTGCCCCCTTCGCATACGCGCGCTCAGGATCGGCGAACAGCGCCTCCTGAATCCGGTCGGTCGTCTCGATCTGCTTCGCGATCTGCAGCTGCTTGCGGGCCTTATCGAGATTCGCCTCGCCTTCGAGCTGCTGCCGAGCCCAGTCGGCGCCCGCCTGCACACGCTCCGCTTCGGTCATCGAATTCCACGCGGCGCGGTCCTGCCGCGACACGGCACGCATGCCAGCGCGCACACGGTTCTCGATGCCGTCGAGTTCGGCCTTCGTCAGGTCTCGGCCGGCCGCCTGTGCGACCGCCGCTGCGCATTTTGCATGCATGGATTACCCCAGTGTCGTGATAAAGCAATTAGCCGCCACCTCGAATAGCTTCGCGTCGGCCATCGTCGCGTCATACTGCTCATCGACTTTATCGAGAGCGTCGCGCAAAGAGCCGTTGAATTCGACCGTGCGCTCGCCAGTGCGTGCAAAGGTCTCGAGGTCGGCAGTGACATCGACGTGCACCTGTCGATCCGGCGTCGCCGCTGCGGCCTCGCGCAGGTTCGATTCGATGGCAGACGCTGGTCGCGCGGCCGGCTCCCCCGTGCCAGTCAGGTCGCGCACTGCAGCGGCCAGAATGTCGGCGCTCGACGGCGCGCGCGCAGCAGAAGCGGCCGCACTTGGCGAAATCGACGGCGTCTGCTCGGCGGTCGCCGCGGTCACATCAGCGTTCCGCTGCGCCGCCTCGTCACGCCGCACGGCCGGCGCGCGGTCAGCCTCGCGCTGCGCGCGCGCGAGGCTCGACACGAAGTCGGCGATCTGCGTGCGACGCGTGGCCGGCACGTCGATGCCGGCGCGCGCGGTGCGCATCTGCTCGATCTGCGAGTCGAGCGTCAGCAGCTGGTCGCTCGCGCGCTGCGCTTCGGCGTTCTGTCGGATCATGCCCTCCAGCCGCGCGACCTGCGCCTCGTGGTCGGCCTGCGCCGCGTCGATGCGGCGCTGCGCCTCGGCCGCCGCTGCCTTGTACTTCGTGCCCTGCGCCTGCAGCTGGCGCGTCAGTTCCTTGACGCCTTCGGGCGACGTGTCCGGTGCGTTCGCGCGCAGCTGGTCGAGTTCCGCGCGCGCCTGCGCGACGGCTCCCGGCTCGGCCAGATTCGACGCCGTCGAGGCCAGATCGCCGCGGTACGACTCGGCGTCGGAGATCAGCCCTTCGAGCGCGTTCGCGCGCGTGACGTCGTCCGGCATGAAGTAGCGTGAGACGTCCGGATAACCGCCGTCATCCATCTGGCGCGCGGCAAGCTCGAAAGCGTCCTGGTGCGCGGCCATGCCGTTCACGTCGTCCGGCGTGCCGAACACGTACGCGTCGTCGACGATGCGCTGCCCGCGCGCCATCAGCGCGGCGTCGACCTCCTGCGGGGATGGGTTGAAGCGCAGATCGTCCCCAACACGGTTCGTCAGGTAGTCGTTCACTCGGTCGATGTACGCGGCCGTTTCGGCGGCGGGCGGCCGCTCGCCGCGCAGCACGGCAGCAGCTTGCCGCGGGCCGCCGTTGTAGTCGGCGATCATTGC
The DNA here is from genome assembly GCF_024730645.1 of Burkholderia sp. EMB26. Taxonomy (NCBI): domain Bacteria; kingdom Pseudomonadati; phylum Pseudomonadota; class Betaproteobacteria; order Burkholderiales; family Burkholderiaceae; genus Burkholderia; species Burkholderia sp. EMB26. Next base: position 1,351,005 of record NZ_CP078070.1, on the reverse strand, counting down.
CTGCACGTTGCCGCCGTACTGGTCCTGCGTGGCCTTCAGGTAGCGTGCCATCCCGTCGATCGACTGCACCGGGTCGGTCGGATCGGTCACGCCGAACTTCTTCAGGTTCTCCGGCATCATCTGAGCGACGCCCGCCGCGCCCTTGCGCGACACCTGGTTCGAGTTCGAGCGCTCGCCCGCGTGGATCAGCGCCAGCATCAGGCCCGGCGGCACGCCCTCGCGCTGCGCGGCCGTCGTGATGTACGAGGACAGGATTGGCGAGTCGTACGGCAGTTGCTTGCGCACGGCGACGTCGAGGGTCGGCAGCGGCGTGGCCGGGTCGGCGGCGCGCGCCGCGCGGGCGGTCATCGCCATGCCGCCCGCATGCAGTCCTCCGAAAAAACCTGCCATCAGTGTCGCCGGCCCCCAGTTCAGCGGATCGAGAGGATCACCCATCTGGTCACTGAGATGGCCGTATCCGGCATTCCGCAGAATCGCCTTCTCGGCAGTTGCTTGGCTGATCGCCATACCCGGGCCGCCAACCGCGACGAGCCCGAGCGTGCGCGCGATCGTCGATCCACCGGCCGGCAGCACGGCACCGGCCGCGCCGAGCGCGCCCTCGACTGCACCGACCACCGTCCGCGTGCCGACGTCGACGCCCTCGCGCTTCAGTTCCTCGGCGCGCCCGAGGCCGATCGACGTGCCGCCCACCGCCGCGCCGGCCAGCGGGCCGCCGAGCACCGCCGCCGGCACGATCTGCGTCAGGCCGCTGACTGCGCCCTGCACGATCTGGTCCGTGGTCGTCGTGTTCTGCGGATCGGGCCGGAGCATGTCGGACAGGCTGTACAGGCGCTGGCCGGCCGCCGACGTGTACAGCGTGCCGGCGCGCTGCTTCTGCAGGGTCTCGTTGAGCCGTCGATCGTTTTCCGCCTGAAGCTGCGGATTGAGCAGCAGCTCGCTCGGGTCGGTGACCATCTGGCTCGCGCCGGCCGTCAGGTCCGCAGCAGCGCCAGCGAGGCGCGCCGCACCTTGCACGGCGCCGAGGCTGACCGCCGTACCGAGCGAGCCGAGCCCGGTCGACGGCTGCGGCTTCGGTTCGGGCGGCAGTTGAACGTTGCCCTGACCGGACAGGTAGGCGCTCGTCGTATCTTCGTAGAGGGGATCGATTGGCATGTCAACGCTTCGATACGGGCTTCGTGAGGTGGATGAGCAGCGGCGCGCCGGACGTGTCCGTGACGGGCCGCGCACCGGTCAGCACCGTGTAGGTGCCGCCGATGCCGACGCGCTGCAGCCGATAGCTGGCGAATTTCTCCATGAACTGATCGACCGGGATTTTCATGCCGTTCGCGATCACGCTGTCGATGGGCCGGCCGCCGGGTTGGTTCTCGATGTTGCCGATCGACGCCTGCTTGACGCCACCATCGAAATCGTCGTCGGACCATCCCCAAGGCTTCGCGGCCATGTACCGGTCGCCGCGCGGATCGACGCCACCGGTCTTCGACAGGCCGCCGGTCGCCACGTTGACGCCGGTCAGGATGTCCGTCGAGTTCGGCACGTCGCGGCCGTTCTTCCGGGCGCTCGCTACCGCCGCGAAATACGCGGTCTCGCGCGCGTCACCGAGTTGCTGCGGCGGCAGCGCGTCGCCGATCTGCTTCGCGATCGTGGCCTGCATGCCGGTCGCGGCCGCCGGGTCGACCTTCACCAGCTTGTTCGACAGCGCGTCCTGTCCGTCGAGGATGTACTGCGCGACGGGCATGCCGCTCTGCATCATCAGCGGACCGCCGGACGGATCGGCCGCGCCGGCCTTCATCGCGAGCGCGGCCGCCGGACTCTTGTCCTTCCACTGCTCGGCTAGGTCGTTGATGCGCGCGGCATTCCCCATCGACCGCCCGAGCATCGCGAGCGCCTGTGCCTTCGTGTTCGTCGGCAGCGCGTCGACCGTCTGGAGCACGCTGCGCGCCTCGTCGGGCGTCAGCAGCGACACGCGGCGCCCGGCCTTGTCCTCGACGACCGGCGCGAGCTGCGCGCGGGCCGCGAGCGACGATGCGAGCTGCGTGATGCCCGACGTATCGATCGCCGGCACGCCAGCGATGGCGCCGCGTTCAAGTGCCGCGTTCCACGGGTCGGATTTGTACGCCTGATCGGTCGCCGTCAGGATCTGCTTTTGCTGCTTGATCGCGGCTGCCTCGACGGGGTCCGTGCCCGCGCTGATCTGCCGCCCCTCGTTCGCCTGCACCGCGGCGCGCATCTGTGGCAGAGAGAGCGTCGAGAAGCCGGCGCCGGCCGCCGCGCGCGCGATCAGCTGCTGCGTCTGCCCCTCCAGTTCCGTGCCGCGCGTGGCCGCCGTGAGCTGCTGGATGTATTCCGGGCTGAAGCGCTTGCCCTGCGTCATCAGGTCGGTGCCCTGGTTGAACGCGGTCACGGCCTCGCGCTCGCGTGCCTGCTGCTCGCTGTTCATCTGGTTTTCGAGCGACAGGCGGTTCGACACGACCGACGCGAGCACCTGGTTGCGCTTGCCTGCGTCGAGCTTGCCCGCGTAGTAGCCGTCCGGAGACGTGAGATCCTTCTCCAGCTGCGAGAGCGCGGCGAGATCGCCCGTGCCGCGCGCCGCGATTGCCGCCGACTGCGCATGCGCCGCGTACTGGCTGTCGGCCCAGTCCTGCGCCACCTGCGCCGCGCGCGGCTGCGGAATGCCGGCGGCGGCGGCCGCGCTCAGGTATGCCTGCTTCGTGCTCGCGACAGTGCCCTCGATGCTGGCCGGGTTCGTCGCGATGCTCTTGCCGGCGGTGTCAAGCAGCGTCGCCGCGTTCGTCGCGATCAGCTGCTGCGTGTTCTTCGTCAGCGCCTCCTGCATGCCGAGCGCGACCGTGCGATCAAGGCCAGCCGACTGCGTCGTCGCGATGTTCTTGTAGTGGCCGCCCGGCAGCGCGCCGATCGTCGAGTCGAACGACTGCTTCTGCGCGTCGGCCAGCTGTTGCTGGTAGGTCGGCTGGTCAATCGCGCCGCTAGCCAGCTGCTCGCCGGCCGTCTTCATCGCCGACTGCACGTTCGTCGCATGCGACTGGTATGCGACTGCCGCGTTGGTGCGCGCGAGGTCTTCGTCGAGCTTCTGCTGACGCTGAAAGACTTCCGCTGCGATCTGCGTTCCAGCTTCACCGACTGCCTGTTGAGCACGCCCGGTCGCGGCGCCGAAAGCATTCGGGTCAGCCTGGACTGCCGGCGCGGGCTGCGCAACCGCGCTTGCCGGATCGCCGAGTGGAATTCGTGCCATGTTTCCTCCAGGTTACGATTTACTCAACCGCTGCCAGTTATCGATGAACTTCGACGCGCCGGACAGCACCGACCCGAGCGCGCCCATGTTGCCGGCGCGCTGCTGCTGTTGCCCGGCGGCCAGCGTCATCTGCGCCTGCCCGCGCATCGCCTGCGCCTTCGTGTCGGCGCTCAGGATCGTGTTCAGAGCGTCCGTCTCGGTGTTCTGGCCGATGCGCTGGCGCACGTCGTTCGAGGTGCCCGTGCCGACGTTCACGCCCGATGCGGCGAGCGCGGCGGTCGCCTGCCCGGTCGTCGTCTGCCCCTGCTCGCGGATGCGCTTCGCCTGCTGGTAGCCGGCGGCCTGCGTCTGGTCCGCCTGCATCAGCTGCTGCTGCGCGTTGAACTGCGCGGCCTGCTCGGCAGCCGTGCCCTGCTGCGCCGCGCCGCTCGCGGACGTCAGCACGGATGCGACGGCGGGCAGCGCTTTCGCGCCGGCTGTCACTGCCCCCATGATCGAAATCGGGTCACACATGCGGCACCTCGAAAGTGATTGAAGCCTCGATGAGGCCGAGCGTTTTGTAGAAGCGTGCCGTTTGTTCGACATGCACGCCAGTGGAAATCCCGAGGAACGTATCGATCGCGCCGCGCGCGCGAGCCCACTGCCGATACGTGCGCACGAAGCGTGCAGCGAGCATGCCGCCGCGGTGCTCCGGATCGATGAACAGGCCGAAGTCGCACGCGATCCTGTCCTCGGACATCCAGTGCTCCATGACGGTCGCAGCCATGACGCCGATCGGCGCGCCGTCGCGCTCGGCCATCATCAGGAAACCGTCGTCGCTCGCGATCAGCCGCTCGAATAGCGCGGCGAGCTTAGGCGCGGAAAACCGATACCGCCGGTAGCGCGGCGACTCGGCGGCCATCAGCGCGCCGAGGTCGACCAGCGCGGGCACATCATCAAGGGTAGCGTTGCGGATCATGGTCAGCCCGTGTTGACGGTGAACTGGCGCAGGAGCGCGAGCACGTACCAGTCGTACGGCTGGTCCTGCGTGATGGTGATTTCGGATGATGAATCCCACCCGAATTCCGTGATGTCCTTGTCGCCCGTGAACGGCTCAGGCGGCTTGTTGAGCACGTTCTCGCCGAACTCGCGGAAAGGGATGATCTGGCCGTTGACCAGGCATCGGATCGTGTTGAGCACGCGCAGGATCACGCGGCCCGTGCGCTGCTGGTTGCCCTGCGACGTGCCAAGGCCGCCGGACAGGTTCGGCGTCAGCGCGACGATCGTGCTGTCGTAGTGCAGGCCGATCTCGAATTTCTTCGCCGGCCGCGGCAGCGTGACTTGGCCGCCGGTCACCGTGAACTCGCCCATGTAGACGCCGTCGGCCTTCACATCGCACGTCTTGCCCTCCAGCGAGCCCAGATTCACCCACACCGTGCCGCCCGCGTCGCTCGTGCCGACGATCGCTGCATCGGTCTGCACGCTGGCGTCGAGCCGCTCGACGTACTGCACCGTGTTGCCGTTCACGGTGCGCTGGACGACCGCGAACAGCACGTCACCCTCGTCGCCCGGAATGCAGCACACGGACTTAAAAAGGCCGTCCGTCGTGTGACGCGCGAACCCGCACACGTTCTCGTCACGGTCGTAGGTCATGGACACGAGCACGCCATCGCCACGCACCATCCAGACGACCGGCGTCGGCTCGGCCTGGAACGCAATGTCGACGATCCCAGATTCGGTAACGTGCGCGGCGAGCCGCGTGAGGTTCTGTGAGCGGAACGAATCGGTGTTGAAGTCGTACGCCATCGAGCGGATCTTTTTCGCGGCACGCTGCGGGAAGATCAGCTCATTGCCGACGCGCACGGGGCGCGGCCGTGCGCACCCGTAGATCGACTGACTGCGCACATTGATGTTCGTCGGCGTGATGGCGCCGGCCGAGCCGCCGTCGATCGTGAATTCCTCGCCCTGCGTCAGCACCGTAAGGATGCGCGACGACGCCAGGTGCATGATCTGGTTCACCTGGTCGGATGCGACGTCGTACGAAAAGCCGTCGCTGTCGTTCGTGCCCGGCGTGTAATCGTAGTAGAGGCCGATGCCGCTCGCCCAGATACGCTCGGGGAAGCCGCTGGAGCCAGCCGAGTACAGCCGCTGTTGGTAGAGGCTCACGGCACACGGATAGCCGTCTGTCGGGTTCCACATGAACGACTTCAGCGACCAGCCGTTCGACGGCGCCGTGATCGTCGCCGATAGAGTTCGAACGATGCGTCCATACGCCTTCGATGGGTTGACGACTTCGGTAAGCTCGACGAGGCCGCCATTGATGGAGACGTACGAGCCGACGTCGGTCGTGCGCCACGCCTCACCGCCGCCGTGCAGGTACATCGCGCCAAGCACGCTGCCTTCGAGCAGCGTGCCCGAGAAATTGAACGTGATGTGCGTGGCGTCAGGTACGGTAGCAACGCGATAAAGCCCATCCAGCCCGGCCGACTCGAAGCCCGACAGAACGATTTCCTGCCCCACCGACAGCCCGTGCGGATTCACGCTCTCAAGGGTCATCGTCGTGCCGGTCTGCGAAATGCTCTGCACACCGATTGCCGGCCCATCGGCGACGAGCGTCACCGCGCCATCCACCGGTTTTGCGTTGCTCGGCGTAATCGGCGCCTGCGGCGATCCGTCGATCTTCCACCCATTCACGCCGAACGACGACGCCGTGAAAGCGCTCGTGATCGTCACGGTTGCAGTGGTCAAACTCGTGATGCCGGTGATCGCGGCCACACCCGGGCCGGCAAGGATGTTGCGACCGATGTCGCCGCGCAGGAAGGTGTCGGTGCTGGCCGTGACTGTGGCCGCGCCGGGAGACGTCGACGACAGTACGATCGACGCTGGCGGCCGTGTGCCGATCTCGTCGATCGGGCCCGGGTCGAACGGTGCATCGCTGATCGTCCATGCGGTCTGCAGGATGCGCACAAGCCGTTTCATCGGCATGGACGGGTGCGCGACGAACATCGTGTCGCTGCCCTGCGCGTATTCGAGTTCGAACAGCTTGTCGGCGGTCCAAGGCGTCGCGATTTCGATCGGCGTGCCGCTCTGCTGGATCTGGCCGTCGACCGAATAGAAGCGAGCATACGAGTCGCCGAGTTCGACGAAATACGCCTGCGACTTGCTAAACACGAACGGAATGAGCCGCGTCGTGCCAGTGGTCTTCGTCGCGGCCATCTGCCGAAACCCGGAGCGGCGTCGCGATCCGCCTTCGATCTGCGGAATCGCGTTCAGCATGGTCTTCACGCCGTTCGCGTAACGGTCGAGATCGATGTGCCCTTCGAGCGGCGGCGACAGCTCGCCGGCGTTGAAATTCGACTGGATCGTGGTGACTTTCGCCATGGCTTATCGTCCCGGCGCGCGGCCCGGCGCAGTCGTGTAGCTCGACAGGCGCGACTCCAGCAGAGGAAAGTCGCCGATCGTCTCGGTGTCGTCGTCCTGCCCGTTGATAGCCTTTGCCTGCTTCAGGAGCGTGGTGAACTCGGCCGCTGCGGTCTGCGCCATCGCGGCCGACTGCGTGATCGGATACGCAAGGCGCATCTTCATCGCAGCCGTTACCACGTCGACGAGCGTCGACTCCCACGTGGTTTCGATCTCGTTGCGGAAAATGTAGACGAATGGGAGCGCGTTCACGAAAGCGAGGATGCGCTGTCCCTCTGCCGTGAAGTTCATCGGACACCGCGCGCTCCCGACCTGCAGCGTCTTCAACCAGTCGGCGGGCAGCTGGAACTGATATGGATAGTCGAAAGCCGGCGTTTCAGCCAGCGGCGCCAGCACGACGCGCTTCGTGCACGAATTCCACGGATGCGCGCGCAGCATCGCATCGCGCACTTCCGAATAGAGGTTCGAGCACACCCTCGCACGGTCCGTCGGTTCGTTGAACGAGGCGATCGGCTTGTCGCCGAGCTGAAGCAGTGCGTTCGAGCAGATCGAAATGCTGCTGGTCATGGTCGGTCCTCAAACAAAAAAGCCGGGAGCAAGCGCCCCCGGCATACGTCCCACACCGCGCCGGGAATGGCGCGGATCAGTCGTTCACGTAGTGCACCGTGACCGAGATCAGCTGACCCGGCGAGGCCGGCGTCGCGGCGCCCGCGATCGTGCCGTAGACGTCCACCTCGTACGGCGTCACATACGTCTGACCGGCGTTCACGAGCGAGCCAGTCAGCGCCGGCACGCCCTGCGCCGCGTTGATCGCGGTCGCCGCCGACAGGCCGGCCGGCACCGCGCCCGACTTGTCGCTCGTCTTGCGCACGCCGATCGCGAGCGTGGACGACGCCGTGCCCGCCGCATTGTTGATCGTCACGCCCGTGATGCGCGAGCCACCGGGGATGCGGCCGAAGTAGATCGTGTCGTTGATTGCACCCGCGATGGACGTGACTTGGCCGAACATGATCCGCGAACGGCCGCCGGTTTCGTTCGGCTGCAGCTTCGCGTTCGGCGCGCCGAGCACCTTCGCCATCTGTACCGAGTTGGTTTCTGCCATGATGTGCTCCTGTTTCGTTTCGAGATCGATGGGGAGCGGCGCGCGGCGCCGCCCGTCACATCACGCTCAGAACTGGTAGTCGATCGTGACGACCTTCTTCTCGTCGGTGCGCACGGCACCGTACGATTCGCCGATGTAGATCTGGATCGCGTTGCGCTTGTCGCGGCGCGGACCGATGTCGATGTCGCGGTTCAGGCCGACACCGAACTGCGTCGACGACTTCGCGTACGCGCACGTGGTCTTCACCGTGCCGCTCGTCGCGAGTGCTTCGTACGGCACCCACGTGAAGCCGAGCCAGTGACCCGACAGCTTGCCGTCCTGCAGCATCTGCACGGCCATGAAGTCGGCCGACGTGAGCGTCGTATCGCTCAGGATGTCCTCCAGCATTTCGGCGTCGTACAGCATGTAGAGGTCTTCGCCGTTCTGCTCGTCGGCCTCGTTCTTGCGGAAGAGCTTCTTCGCCGTGATCAGCTTCGCCTTCGTCATGCCGACGCCGCCGTCGAGGATCTTCTGCGAGGACGGCAGCGCGATCGAGCCGTACGGCAGCTCTTCGCCTGCGCGCGTGATCGACGTGCCGATCAGCGACTGGTAGATCACGGCGTCCTTCTTGCGGTTGAGCGCGGCCAAGCCGTTCTGCATGTACGTGCCCTGCGGGTTCGCCTTCAGCTTCGGCAGGTCGTACTTGTCGATCGGCGTCGACCAGTCCTTGTCCTGCATCAGAGCAACGCGCGTGTCGTTCGGGTTGTCGTTCCACACGGTATCCGACAGGCGCGACGTGACGTCGTTCGCCTCGGTCGCGCCCATGTTGTTCGCAGTGAAGCTGGAGCCCGTGACGTCGCCGTAGTTGCTGACCGTCGCCTGCAGGCGCGATTCCTTCTGCTGCGCGGCCATGATGTAGCCGTCGGCGAACTGCTGCACGAAGGCTTGCGTGATCGTTTCGTTGTTCGTGCTCATGGTGAGAGAACTCCCAAAGGTTTGGATTTGTCTTCTCGCCTTCAGGGTGTTCCGCGTTACGCGGGCCTGTTACGTGCTCACGTCGGCGAACGTGTGCTACCGGGCTCATCGGGTGTTCCGCGCGCCACTGCGGGCCGAATGCGTTGCATCTTCGGCCGACGTGCCTGTCGGAATCCCGACCAAATCGAGCGCGCAAAAAAAAGCCCCGCCGAAGCGGGGCAAGCTGGCTGCTGCTGTTTGTCGTCAGACGATCGGCGTGTCGCCGTATTTGCGGTTGTAGTACGCGTCGATCCGCGCCCGCGTCGCCTTGTGGTCGGGGTGTTTCGGGTTCGTGTTCGCCTCGGAGATCATCAGCTTCTTCACGTCGTCTTCCGACATGAAGCCCCCGCCGTTACCGTTGCTCGACGTGTCCTCGGCGAACTCAGGGCCGAGCGCGGCCATGATCCGGATGAACGTCGGATTGTTCGCGAGCCCGGCCTTTTCGAGATCGTCGAACGACATGCTCGCGGCCTTCGCCACTGCCGTGCTCGCGCGGAACGCGAGACCCACGTTCTTCTGGAAGCTCGCGTCGTCGCTCCAGGTCTTGCGCAGATCTGCCGTTGCCGACTCGCTGCTGTACTGCTGACCACCGGCCACGAGGCCCGGCACGACGGAGAAGTACTTCGCCATGACGCCGTCGAACTGCTTCTGCGAAAGACCAAGCGCGTGCATGTCCGCGCGGAACTCGGTGAACAGCTTGTCGTTGTTCAGGTCGCCGACCGCATCCTTGAACTGCTCGGGAATCGTCACCTGATACTCGGTAGCGGCTGCCGGCGGCGCGCCACCATCGACCATGCGCTTCGACAGCTCGCCGTAGCCGCCGGCCAGCTTCTGCGCGGACGCGCTCAGGTCGACAGTGCCGTCCGCGCCATTCACGCGGTACTTCTCGGGCAGCCAGTCGAAGTTGCCGGTACCGCCAGCGGCAGCCCCACCAGCGGCAGCGCCGCCTTCACCGCCGGCACCAGCGGCGGCACCGGCAGCGAGTGCGGACCCACCGCCGGCAGCCGCGGCACCTGCGCCGCTGCCACCTTCACCGCCACCGGCTGCTGCACCACCACCGCCAGCACCACCGCCATCGCCAGCCGCGCCATCCATCAGCACGAATTTCCTGAAGAACATGAGACCTCCGTTATGCCGCGGCCTTCACGGCGGTGAGCGCGCCGGCAGCGACGATCGCCGTGGCCGGGCTGTTGAGGGTTGCGTTGCCGCTCGACGTCGTGCCGTCCGACTTCTGCAGCGTCATCGTGTTGCCGTTCGCGACGATCGCGTCGGTAGCGGCCAGCGTCACGACACCGTTCGTCGCGGTCAGGCTGCGCGTCACGGTGCCCGCCGAGTTCTGCACGGTCACGGCGCCGCTCGGCGCGAGCGCAGCCCACGCGCCAGCCGTCTTCTTGTAGACGACGAGCGTCACGGGATCGATCGTCACGTCGCCGTTCTCGCCGACCTGATCCTGCGGCTTGCCGCTGTAGTACGGCACGCCGTACGGTTTGTCGTCGGTGCGCGGCGCGCCGTAGGCGATCCAGCCGCTGCCGGTAAGTTGCGAGGTGCCGGACATGTCACTCTCCTTCGGGTTCTGCGCCGTTGGCGCGGTTGATCATTCGCAAAATGTGCTCGACGGTCTCGCGACGGCCGAGGCGGAATGTGGTCTCGCGCTCGCCTTCCTGGCCGCCGGAGACGAACACGGCGCCGGTGAAGCGCCGCACGAGGTCATCGAGCACAAGCGCGCCGACCGGACTCTCGAACACGACGCGGTAGTCGTCGGGCGTCGCGCGCTGCTCGACCGGCGCGCCTTCAATATGCGCCTTCACTGGTTCGCCACCATGCGGCCTGCTGCCGCGCTACCCATCGACTTCATGACGTCGCCCTGCACCTCCATGCCCATCTGCTGCTGCGCCTGCTGCGCGGCGGCCGCCTGCTTCTTCTGGCGGAATGCAGCGACGTCCTTGACGGGCCGCATGATCGCGTCCGGCACGCCGAGGTTCTTCGCGGTCTGCCGTACGGCCTCGTCGGTGTCGACGTTGTCGATGGCGGTCTGGTCGACTTGCGCAATCACGGTCAGGTCGCCCATCAGGCGCTCGATCGCGGAGACTTCCTCCAGCTTCTGCGCGCGCGCCAGCGGCGACTGGTACTGCACCGCGAAGTTCTGGCCGCCGAGCGAATCGGGCGGCGGCGGGAAGACGCCCGCGCGGTACGCGAGACCGAAGCACCGCGCGATCAGCGGCTGCAGGTATTCAGCCTGCAGGCGACCGTAGATCGGGCCGAGAAGCTGGCGGATCAGGTCGACGCGCACGTGCACTTCGGTCGCGGTCATGGCCGGGCCGTCCTGCGGCTGCAGCTGGTCCGCCATCAGCGTCTTGCGGATCTGCGCCTGCAGCTTCTCGATGCGCGTCTCGGCAAGCTGGAAGTTCGACGACGGCTGCAGCGGCTTCATGCTGTCGACGCTGTTTGCGACGATCACCTTGCGCGGACCGACCTTCACCGTGCGCGGGTTCAGCACGCCGTCGTCCTCGGCGATCCACATGCCCGACACGGCAAGGTCGAGGTTCGCGTATTCGAGCTTCACGATGTCGTTGAGCGTGCGGATGTCCGGCAGCGCGTCGAGCAGCGGGCCGACGCCGTAGACGCTGTTCGGGATCTTCTTCCAGCGCGCGACGATCACCGGCATTTCGTGATAGCCCGACTCGCGGATGACGTACTTGTGGTTGCACGCGAACGTCACCGATGCGATCGGCATGTTCTTCGCGCGCAGCGCACCGACGATGTACACGTCGCGCGGGTAGATCGCCTGGCACAGGTCGATCAGCTCGTCGGGCTTCGTCTTCGCCTTGTCGACGATCTCGGGCGGCAGCGAGTCGCCGCGCTGTTTGAAGTCGGTCACGCACTGCTCGGCGGTCAGCTGGTAGCAGCGGAACACGATGTCGACCGGGCCACCCTGCTTCGATGCCGCGCAGTAGACGCCGGCCATCGGCCAATGCTCGAAGTACAAGCCGCCGGTGTCGCGGTTCTCGTCGACGTACAGCGCGAACCATCCGGCCATACAGTCGGCGATGCCGTCCGCCGCCTCGCTGTCGAAGTTCGCGCTGTGGATGTTCTGCCACAGCACCTCGCTCGCCTCGTCGAGCCAGCGCTCGCCCTCGTCGTCGGTACCGTTCACCGTCATCGTGAACCAGAGCGAGTTGGCCGGCGTCATGCCGGACATGATCGACGCCTCCAGCGTGCGCTTTGCATCGGTCGCGGTCGAGTCGAAGATCAGCGAAACCGCTTGCGCGATCTGGTTCGCGTCCATCATCGGGCCGTCGAGCCCGGACGCGCGTACCGGATCGGTGAGCATGAAGCAGTTACGCCAGACGAGTTCGTGCACCTGACGTTTCGACTTCAGGGTTTCGAGACGCTTCGCGAGGGTTTCGCCAAGGCTGTCGATCATGGCTTACTGGCCGAGAGAGGATTTCGCGGAGGCGAGGACGGACGACGAGCCGGTACCGCCCGAGCCCGTCCCTGCACCGGTCGACAGCAGGCTCTGCGAGGCGCGGCGCTTCTTGTCGGCCGCCGCCTGTTCCTGAGCGGCCTGCGCCGCCTGAGCATCTGCCGTGCTGCCCGCACTCGATGCGGCCGTCGTGGTTGCCGTCGGCACGATGCTGCCGCGGTTACCACCGCCGAAAAGACTGCCGATTGCGCCGAGAACGTCACACATGGTCGCACCGTTACTTGAAGTTGCGCGGCAGCTCGCGCGGCGCCGACGGCACGATCCAGCCCTGCTGCGTGAGCACGGGCCCGGCGATGTCCATCGGGTCGATCTCGTCGCGGTGCGGCAGCTTGCGCTCAGCCGGGCCGCCGGCCTTCGACGTTCCAGCGGCAAGAGCCTGGCGCTGCTCGCGGCGCGCGGTGACAGCGGCGACAGCAGCCTTGCGCGCGGCTTCCTGCGACGGTAGTTCGCCTGCGCCAGCGAGCGATTGCTCCAATTCCTTGCGCTTCTTGCCGACGAGGTCGTCGCGCACCTCCGGATCGACGGCAGCCCATTCCTCGGCCGACATGCCGCTCGTCTCGAAGGCACCGATCACGATCTCGGCGAGCGGCACCTCGCGGCCTGCGATGGTCAGCACCGCATCGGTGTCGGCGCCGACGATCGGCGCGGGGCCGTCGTCGGTCGGCGTAACGGCGGCCGCTCCGGGCACCTGCGTTGCATAGGTTCGTTTGGACATTCCTGCACCTCCATGGATGGTGCAGGCGAGTATCGGGTGCGGGGGGTGTCGGATTCCCGTCTATCGCAGGGATTCGGAGACGGAGGGCATGCGCTGCACGGTGGGCGCGTCGTCGGGCTGGCGGCCAGTGACCTGGGCCCAGAGCTTCAGGAGCGTGACGCCCGCGTAATGCTTCGGCTCGGCGCCGAGATTGCGATACCCGAGCAGCGTCGTGCGCGGGATCTGCGTGTACTGCGCGATCTCCGCGAGGGTATAGTCGGCCCGCCGCACGTCTTCGAGGACGCGGAACCAATCGACGGCGCGGGCGGGCTCGACTCGGGTCATGCGTTACAGAGCATCCACGAAGGCGCGCAGGCGCGATTGCAGGTCGCCGAGCACGATCGCCTCGCCGGCTTCGAGCTTCTGCAGCAGCGACTCGGCGTGCGGCTTCGCGGAACACGCAGCGTTGTACATGCTCTGCCACTTGATGACGCGTTCCTGCTCGTCCGTCACCTGCTGCTCAAGCGCGGCGATCCGCGCATTGGCAGCGTCGAGTTCAGCGCGCAAGGCACCCGCCGCGGTGCCGTCGCCTTGCGATGCACCCTGCGCAGACGATGCAGTGTCGCTTGCGGATTGGCCGGCCGCAGGCGACGCACCGGCGTTTCCCGCGTCGTCAGCGTCCGTCGACTCGGCTGATTCGGTTGTGGATAGCGTCGAGGAATCGCTGCCCTGCGAAGCATCCGCAGATTTCGATGCTGCCGAGAGGTCGGAAGCTTGGGCGGATTCCATCCCCTCCGCACCGCTCGCAGACTCCCCCGACGCCGCGACCGCCGGCGCGTCACCAGAGGACTGCGAGCCAGTCATGCTCGATCCGGAGCTGACCATCGGAATCGATCCAGATTCGCTCGCGCCAGTGGCGGCATCGGAAGCCGTCTCCGCAGAGAGGACAGACTCCCCCGCTGCGGCCGCGCCAGCCTCCTGCATGTCCGTTTTCTCCGCCTCGTTCGAGGGCTCGGTGCTGCTCGGTGCTGCGTTGATGTCGGTCATGCTGCTCTCCGTTGGTGCTGCTGGTTGTCGCGCCAGCCACTTGGCCGACGCGTGTTCGTTACGCGGTGATGCCGTTGCGCGCAGTCGCGAGCAAGAAGCCGAGGTTGTTCCACACGTGCTTCTTCGCTTTGTCGAGCGCGTATCGCTCGCCGATCGCCTGGTCGTAGTTCGCCGGATCGACGCACGCTGATTCCTCGATCAGCGTGAAGCCGTTGCGCAGCTTCACCAGCACGACCGTGTGATTGCCGAGCCGCGTCGATTCATGGCCGACGATGAAGTCGTCGACCATCTGCTCGGTGATGCGCGAGCCGTCGTGGCCCTGCGGCAGATACGCTGCCTCGAACGTTTCCCGCGGGCTCCATGAGATGTAGCCGTCGGGATACTTCACGGCATAGCCGGGCTTTCCGTCGCGTTCTTCCGGCCATGCAACAACCTGTTTCGATCCGATGTAGTGCTGGGTCACGATGCGCTCCTATGCGGGTTGGTACTGCGAATCGCGCCAGTCGAGGAACGGCCGGCGCAGGAAGTGGTTGAAGCGGTCGGCCGCGTGCTGATCGGTTGCGAGTTCGCGCCGCGACTCGACCTTGCAGACGATGCGCACGAAGCGCGCGGCCTCATCGACGGTGACGGGATCGCCGTTAACGAAGCCGCCGACCCATTCGCGGAACTGCGGATCGCGCGGGAGGATGCCGGCGAGTTGGACGAGGTTCACGTCAGGTTCCTCTGCGCCCATCGGGCGATCAGGATCGCGTCGGCGCGGCCGTCGTGCTTCTGCAGCGGGCAGAACTCGGTGCCGTACAGCTCGCGCGCGATGCGCAGGCTCTGGCGCTTCGTGTCCTCGGTCGCCGTGCGCTTGATGCCGAAGAAGCCCTGCCACTTCTGCGGCGAAACGAGTTCGACAGGATGGCCGCACAGCTCGCACACGGTCGCGATCACGGCCTTCGTCGCTTCGAGCGACGCCATCGTCTGCACCGAGCCGCCCGCGAACGTGTTCAGCGCCTCCATGACGACGACCGCGCTCTCGCCGGGCGGGATCAGCATGCGCAGCGACAGGCGCAGCGACGTCGGGCACACCTCGTTGCGTACCTTGCCGTTGCCAGGCTTCGCGCGGGTCGGCATGTCGAGCACGCGCAGCTGGCCCGTGTGGTCGAGCGCCGCCAGCGCGCCGGAAATGCCTGGGTCGATTCCGATGGTCAGCATGCGACCTCCTGCGCCTTGATCGGCGCGCGGCTGTTCCACGCCTCGATAGCTTCAGGTTCGGTGCGCCGCATCGGTCCCTCGGCCTCGCAGTGCAGGCACGAGACCGAGAAGCCACTCGTCCACATCGGAAATAGCCGCGCCTTCATGCCGCAGAACGGGCACGGCCCCAAATGCGCGCCCGCGCGCGCGTCGTTCGTGTGGTGCGTCATCCCTCACTCCCTCCAATCTCGTACTGCCTCCCCACTTCGCGGGTCAGCTCGATCAGTTCGTTCTCGGCCGCGAGGATCGCCGCGTAGCCTGCGCCGGTTCGACGCAGGAACTTCACACGGTCGACGGTCGCGGCGTGTTGGATCAGGACGGACGTGACGGCGGGCGAGCTCGCCGATGAGCCGCGGAAGTGGCAGCAGCAGAACCACTTTCCGGAGACGCCGAACGAGCCGAGCATCGGGCAGCCCTGGGCTGCACACGTTTCGCCGGTCACGCCGTCCATGGTCACGCGTGCGCCGCCTGGTACTCGGCCACGCGGGCAGCCGTGCGACGCTTCGCATCAGCGGTCGCCGCGGCGTCGTGCGCCACGTGCGCAGCGCGGATGCGGTCTAGCTTTTCGCGCGTGCTCGGGATGCCGCCGACCAGCGCGCGAAGACGCGCGAGACCGGCTTCGGCGACGTTCGGATCGAAGCGTTCCTCGGGCGCGGCGAGCTGCGGCGCGACGCTGCGTACGTCGGCCAGCTGCAGCCGACCAGAGCGCACGGCCTCGGTCAGCACGGCCTCGCGCAGGTCGGGATCGTGCCCGAGCGACTTGACCCACTGCGCTGGCGTGCCATCCGCGCGGTGACGCTCGACGAGACGCTCGTACGCGGCCTTGAACGCCATGCGCGCGCCGACCTCGTCGCCGCCTTCGAGCACGGGCGTGGCGACCGCGAACGCCTCGGCGCACTCCTGCGTCCAGACGACCGTATCGCGCTCGTCGCGGCTGCGCAGCGCGATCGCCCATGCCTCGTTGGCATCGGGCCGGCCGTCCTTCGCGGCATCGCCGACCAGCTGCGCGATGATGTCCGCCGGCTTCGGCGGGTACTGGCCGCGGTGCGGATCGCTGATGTGCGCGGACATCGCCTTGCGCACCTCGGCGAGCGAGTAGCGGCCGAGCGCGGCGAAGAACAGCGCGCGAGCATCGGCCGTCAGCGACTTGCTGTGCAGCGAGTACGCGGCGTCCAGCACGCCGGCGAAGTTGTCGAAATCCTCAGCTTGCACGGTCAGACCTCCGGTCCGAAGAGGAGCGCTTTCGCGCGGGCGTTCTCGCGTTCGTTGAACGCGTCACGGGATTCGGCGTGGCCATTGGCACGTGGCGCGCGTGGCGGCCGCGACGCTTCCGCCGTCCAGCGCTCGGCGATCGCGATCACGTAGCCGGGCTTGATGCGGCCATTCGGGTCGGAGGCGCGAGCCTCGACGCATGCGGCGGCCATCGTTTCGGGCGCGATGCCGCGTTGCGCAGCGGCGATGATTCGCGGGTCATGTGGGGATGCCTCGATCGAGTGCTGCCGCATCACGGCTGAAAGCTCGGACGGGCGGACGGTCGCGCGGGGTTCACCACCTGCGTCCGCCCCTACTACGGGGTTTACTGTCCTTGTCTGGTCTATGTCCTTCTCTATAGCCGTTGCAGGTGCGTCACGCGTTACGCTTGGTGACGTAACACCGGTGACGCTTTGCGTAACAGGCGTGACGCTTTCCGTTACGGGTAGCGTCTCGATCAGGCGTTCCAGTTCGTCCGTTTTCGTGTTGTATGCGGGGACGATTCCATGGGCGCGAAGCTGCTCGAACATCGTCTTGCGCCGCGCGCGCAGGCGCTGCTGGCGCGTCTGCTCGTTCTCTTCGCGCTCGACGTGCTGCTCGCGCTTGCCCATCGCCTCGATCGCCTTCTCGGCGATCACCGGGTGATACAGGCGCCCGTCGTTGCACTTCACGAAGCCACGCAGCGCGACGTCGCGGACCTTGCGCCACTTCGGCAGGTTCTCGGACAGGCCGGCCAGATGCGCGAGCACGCGGTCGTCATCGGGCAGGCTCGCGGCCGGCACCTGCTGCCAGCACTTCGCCCAGAGACGGAACGCCGTCTTGAACTCGTCGCCGGTCGAGATCCCGAACGTGTCGCTGTCGATGACGCGGATCACGTCGAGCGGCATCCAGCGATAGCCGGTCAGGTCGCAGTCGGCGGGGGTGAGAGGATTCGGGAGATCGGCCATCGCGCTCACCACTGCTGATGCTTCGACTGCAGGTACTTGAGCGCCATCAGTTCGAGCGACTGCAACTCCTTCTGCTCGACCACGATCGCGTCGACCGGCGCCGGCTGCAGGCCGACCGCAGCGAACAGCACGGCCCACCGCGGCAAGTCCTCCAGCATCCGGCTCACCGTGCTCGCCGACACGCCCAGGCATTCCGCTGCATGCGCCTGCGTGGCCCGCGCAATCGCGCGCAACACCTCGCCTTCGATGCGTGCACCGAGCTTGCGGGTGTTTTCGATCTCGTCAGACGAAACTGTTTCGACGGTGCTCATGCGGCCACCTGGGCGGGTTGAAGCGACAGCGGCATGCCGTCGCGCTCGTTCGGGTACAGCTTCGAATCGAGCATGTGCGGGGTGTATTCCCAGTCGGTCAGGCCAGAAACCGGGATCACGCGGTCGGCGGGCAGCTTCTGCTTCTTCAGCCACTCGCCCACCGAAACTGGGGAAATGCCGAAGGCGCGCGCGACCGCCGCTGCGCCGCCGGCACGCTTGATGGCCTGTTCGAGGATCGGTGCGTCGTCCATATTTCACCAAAATTGAGGTTATGCCTTAGCGGAGTATATCAGGCGTTGCCTTAGTTGCAAGTGTTAGGCTATTCCTTATGACCTTGGGAACTCGAATCAAAGAAAAGCGGAAGGCTCGCGGCCTGACCCAGAAGCAGATCGGCGACCATTTCGGCATCACGGGCGTCTCGGTATCGGAGTGGGAACGCGACGTCTCCCGACCCGATCAGGCGAAGCTCGACGATCTCGCACGCCTGCTGCGAACGTCCGTTGACTATCTGCTGTCTGGCCGCGATGCGAAGGCAGCGGCCCACGACTTATCGATCGAGCCAGGTCCAGCTATCAGGGGGACGGTGCCGTTGATTTCGTGGGTGCAGGCTGGCCAGTGGGCCGAGATTTCGAAGAATTTCGATGTGTGCGATGCCGAGGACTGGATCCCTTGTCCGGCCGGCCATAGCAAGGACACGTTCTGTCTCCGCGTGCGCGGGCAGAGCATGTTCAACCCGAACGGCGCGCCGTCGTTCAGCGAGGGCGAGATCATCTTTGTTGATCCCGACCGCGGCGCCGATCACCGTAGCTGCGTGATTGTGCGGCTCGACGACGACCGCGAAGCGACGTTCAAGCAACTGATCATTGAGGGTGATAAAAAGCTACTGCACCCGCTCAATCCGAGCTGGCCCGAGCAGTGGATATACATCAACGGCAATGCGACCATCATGGGGACGGTGATCGGAAAATGGGTACCAGTCTAGAAACTACCGCCGTCGCAGACGGCCCGCGCGGTGTCGGCGGGTGGCTGCAGTTCTTCATCGTCTCAGCAATCTTCCTCGGCCCCCTGTTCTCGGCTGGCGGCACTTCTGGCAGCATTTCGCAAGCCGAATTCGGGAATCCCGCACTGCTTTCATATGAGCCGTGGGCCTCATACAAGACTGCGGCCTGGACGTTGGTTGTGATCCGTATCTGCCTGACCATTGCGGCCGGCATCTGTCTCGCAACACGTAAAGTCCCGAGCAGCGTTCGCCTCACGAAGTGGGTGCTGTGGATCGCGGGCCCGATTTCCAACATCATCGACAGCTTCGTACTTCTGCCGTTGGTCCTCGGCATCTCCTTGAGCCCGAACGTCGCGGCTCAGGCCGTCGGAGGTCTCGTCGCCGCCGTCATCGTCGCCGGCGCGTGGCATGCATATTTCGCAAGATCGAAGCGCGTGCGCAACACGTATTATCGTGGATGAATTTGCGAGAAACATCGGTTACGTAGTAATAGACCTTGTGGTCGGGAGCGGCATCCTCGCCGGCGCGATGTATTTGGCCGTCAAAACAGACTGGTTTCCACGCGCATGCAAAATTGCATTTCTTGGTATGTGGATGCTGCTTGTGACCGCGGCTCCGATCTATGGGTTCTCCCTTTCATGGGAGAAAAACGGCCTTATCCCAACCATCATTTTCGGTGCAATCTTCATTGTTGCCGGCCCGCTCCCCTTCTTCTATCTCGGTTGGCCTGAGCTCGTAAAGGCCATTCGCGGCCAAGACTGACAGCTCCTCTCCCTCTTTCCACGTGGCGCTCGAATAAAAACTAAGGCAACGCCTTGACAAGCAACTAAGGCATGCCCTAATCTTGCAACTAAGGCGAAACCTTAGCGAGAGGCCAACCATGCTCCACCACCACCCGATCACACCCCGCGCGCTGCCGTCGCTGGTCGACAGCCATGCGGACAGTGCGCAAGCAGACCGCGACGACCAGATCGACGCGTTCGACCGAGCTGTCGAGCGCGCGTCGGCCGAGGTCGAGATCGACGACGTGATCAACGCGATGGCCGAGCTGCCCGCGAGCTTCCGCGCGAAGGTGATGAACGCCTTCCTCGACAAGAGCGACCACGCGCACTTCGTCTACCTGCTCGAAATCCTGTTCGAAGACGCGTTCAACGCGGCGGCCGAGGGCATCGCCCGCCGCAAGGGGTATTGAGCATGACCACCACCCGCCTCCTGATCGGCGCCGCTGCGGTGCTGATCCTTGCCGCTGTCGTGATCTGGCGCTCGATCGGGCGCATCCAGAAAGACGACCACCACCGGGGCTGAGCCCCGCACCACACCACCACCCGGAGACCATCATGGCCCAACGCAAGCCCGCCGTTTCGACGCTCCTGAAACAAGCCCAAGCCCGCGTCGCGGAACTGGAGAAGCAGCTCGAAACGGAAAAGAACAGCTCGAAGTATGTGCGCGAAGCTCGCGACGCTGCGAAGGCTGAAGCCGATCAGATCCACGCGTTTCTCGATGCGCTGCCCGGCGCGATCAAGAAGCGGAACGACGAGACGTACGTCGAGCACAGCGCCATGACGCGCCTCGCCGCGTGGCTCGCCACATCACGCGCGTAACGCCGGCCTCACACCACACCGAGGATAGACCATGAGCGAGATCAAAGACGGCGGCCCGGCGTTTCCGGTGACCTTCGAAAACAGCACGCGCGCCGATGGATTCGGCATGACGCTCCGCGACTACTTCGCGGCGAAGGCGATGGCGGCAATGCTCACTCACAACGTGGATGACGACTGGCCCGAGCACAAGAACGTTGCGAAGCACGCCTACGACATGGCCGATGAAATGCTCCGCGCGCGAGGTGAAGCATGAGCGAGATCAAGCATACGCCGGGACCGTGGCGCATCATCGAGCGCGAAATTTTGGAAGACGGCGGCGTGTATCCGCGACATATCGTCGGCGGCGATCGTGATACGGAAGTTTGCATGCTCGAAGGATCAGCAATCGCTGCATTGGCAGCCAGAGAACCTCACGGCATCTGGGGGAGAAATGCAAATGGCGATCTGATCGCCGCCGCGCCCGACATGGCCGAAGTCCTCGAACTGCTCGCCGCCGAAGCCGACTCGGGCAAGGTCATGATCCCGTCCGACCTGCGCCTGACCATCGACACCGCCCTCATCAAGGCCGGCCGCAAGGCTGCGCCGGA
The DNA here is from genome assembly GCF_024730645.1 of Burkholderia sp. EMB26. NCBI lineage: Bacteria > Pseudomonadati > Pseudomonadota > Betaproteobacteria > Burkholderiales > Burkholderiaceae > Burkholderia > Burkholderia sp. EMB26. The sequence goes on along the minus strand of NZ_CP078070.1, from coordinate 1,330,100 downwards.
GCCGGTGCGGGTCGTGACGATCGCGGGGGTGGATCGCGATCCTCCGAGGTACTGCTCGTTCTGCTTCGAGGCAGATTGCAATGGCGAATGCTCCGGCGACGGCGCGATGGGGGACTGACATGCGCGCCCCTCTCAACAGCCTGACGCCTGTATTGCGCGGTTACAGCCGATCGGTTGTATCGCGCGACTGGTTCAAGCCGGCGCTGATCTTCGCGCTGTGGCTGATTGCCAGCAGCGTAGCGCCGGCCTATGAACTTCTCGCGGGGATTGCTCGATGAACCCGATCACCTACCTGTGCGGCGCGCTCGACCGGCTGTTCGAGCGCCGGCCCGTCACTGCGACCCTCGTTGCCTCGGCGATCGCGTTCGCATGTGCGATCGGCATCGCGTATCTCGGCACAACGCAGGAAGCGCCGCGCGGCGTGTGGGGTGCGTGATGCTCAAGTACGACCTGTCGATCGAGGCGTATCACGCACTCGCGCCCGTGAGCAAATCGCAGCTCGACGACCTCGCGCTGTCGCCGTTCCACTTCTACAGCCGGCATCGCAATCCACTGCGGCCGCCGCGCGTCGAGAGGGCCGGCCAGCTCGAAGGGCACCTCGCACACTGCGCCGTGTTCGAGCCGGACCAGTTCGACGCGCGCTACGTCTGGGCGCCGAAGGGCGCACCGCGCAAGCCGACGGACGCGCAGTGGAACGCGAAGAAGCCTTCGCCGGACAGCGTCGCGGCGATGGAATGGTGGCGCGAATTCCTCGACGCGTGCGGCAACAAGCGCGTGATCTCGGTCGAGCAGTACGAGGTCGCCATGCGCCAGGCTGAGGCCGTGCGCGCGCTGCCCGAGATCCAGGACGCGCTGTCGTGCGGCCGCGCCGAGGTGTCCGCGTTCTGGACGGACGAAATGACCGGCGTCGAATGCCGCTGCCGGCCCGACTGGGTGCATCCGGTGTCGCGCAAGTCGGTCGAGCTGCTCGACCTGAAGACGTACAGCTGCGCGTCGGCCGACGAGTTCCGCCGCCAGATCGCGCGCAAGCGCTACCACGTGCAGGACGCGTTCTACTCGGCCGGCTACAGCGCGGCGGCCGGCGTCACCGTCGAGAAATTCACCTTCATCGCAGTCGAGACCGAATGGCCGTACGCGGCCGCGTCGTACACGCTCGGCCCGGAAAGCCGCGAAGAAGGGTTTCTCGAATGCCGCCGACTGCTCGACGTCTACGAGGAATGCGTGCGCCTGAAGCGCTGGCCCGGCTACTCGAACAAGAGCACGCAGATCGACCTTCCCCCTTACGCCTTCACCTCCCAAGAAATCGAGATCGCATATGTCTGATATCACCGACCTCCGCGGCACCATCGTGCCGAAATCCGACCAGCTGAACGCGGAGCAGCTGCTCGCAGGCGACCTGACCATCACCGTCACCTGAGCGACATCGAGCGCGAGATCTCGCTATCGCTGACCGCGACGAAGGGCAAGAAGGCCATGCACACGGTGTTGCCGCTCGAAGTCGTGCGGCTCGACGACGTGCTGAAGGCGATCGCGACGGCGACCGACCGCAACGGCATGAACGCGGCGCGCGCGCTGGCGATGAAGCTGCCGCCGGGCGATCAGGCACAGGCCGCGCAGGACGCGTACAACGCGCGCATGAAGGAACTGCGCGGCGCGGCGATGCGCAAGCCTGCCGATCAGCCGTCGACCGACGGCCCGAGCACCGAAGAAGCGGCCGCGCTTGCGCAGATCGAAGCATGCACCGACGTCGATACGCTCGACGCGTGCCTCGATGGCTTCCGCGAATACCCGGCCGACGTGCTCGAACGCCTGACCGAAGCGTACAACCGTCGCCGCGAAACGCTGCTCGACGCGTAACCCACTCCCTCACCACCCGGAGCAACCATGTTCGAAATCAAAGACAGCACCCTCGCGAAGATCGTCAGCTGCACGAACGTTTCCGAGAAGCACGGCGCCGAGCGCGTTCCAGCAATCTCGGTCGGCCTCTACATCGTCGGCGGCGGCGATCTGCTCGACATGTTCGACCCGGCGCTGCGCGGCATGCTTTACCGCCGGCCGCTGCCGAAGCCCGGCGAACTCGAAATGGAGCACGACGGCCTGACCGAGCTGCGCTTCCCGTTCATGCGCAACCTCGTGTGGGACCGGAATTACGAGGGATACCTGCTGCGCTTCCACATCGGCGCGAGCGGCGCCGAGGACGTGCTGCTCGCCGAGTGCGGCCTGAAGGACATCCGGTTTACCACGCAGGAAGGCGGCTCCGTCGGCGTGCACTTCAAGATCACTGCGCACCCGAAGGACGACGAGGACCACGGCAAGATCGCGCGTCGCGTGCAGCAGGAGATCGGTATCACGTTGACGCCGCCTGACAACTACGTCGAGCCGGGGCTGTTCGGCGATGCGCCGCCGGCCGATGACTACGTGCCGTTTGCGGGCTCTGACCTCGAAACGCAGAGCGAAGAGTGACCAACCAGCCGCGCGGCATCCGTCGCGCGGCAACCCAGGCTTCACTGGTGGGTGCTCGGTGTGACGGGTGGGCGCCGTCACAAAGCCAAGGTCTGCAGCGCGGCGCCTTCATATTGAACGCTGCCATATGCGAGCCGAGCACCCAGCCATTGAGGCTTGATCTACTGATTTAGAGGATGACGATGGTACCGACCGCGATTTTCCTGTTCGACCGCACCGGCAACATGGCTCGGCCGTGGGCGGACGCCGGCTATCGCTGCATCTGCTATGACATCCAGCACGTCGGCCGCTCGGTGCGTGACGGGATCATCTTCCAGCAATGGGATGCGCTGCTCGGCGCGCCGTCGATCCCGGCCGACTCGACCGTCGTGTTCGGCTTCGCGTTCCCGCCGTGCACGGATCTCGCTGTCAGCGGCGCGCGCTGGTTCAAGGAAAAGGGTCTGCGCCGGCTCGCCCAGGCGATCGAGATGGTTGCGGTCGCCGACGAGTTCCTGCTTTCGCTTGGGGTGCCATACGGCATCGAGAACCCGGTGAGCGTGATCTCGTCGCACTGGCGCAAGCCCGACTACACGTTCCACCCGTACGAGTTCACCGGCTTCGAGCTGTCCGATAACTACACGAAGAAGACCTGCATCTGGGCCGGCGGCGGATTCGAAATGCCGGCGCCGAATCGCGCCGATGGGCTCGGCGCACCCGACAACCGGATCCACGCTGCCCCCCCGTCCGATGACCGCGGCGACATCCGCTCTGCTACGCCGATGGGATTCGCACGCGCAGTGTTCGCGGCGAATGCAAAACAACTGATCGTTGAAGGCCAATGATGACAGACTGGATCGACCACTCCCACCGCGGCGACTGCCGCGACCTGATGCGCGCGATGATCGCCGACGGTGTGCGCGTGCAGACGATCGTGACCTCGCCACCGTACTGGGGCCTGCGCTCGTACCTGCCAGAAGGCCATCCGGATAAGCATCGCGAGATCGGCCAGGAGCCGACGCTGCGCGAGTTCATCGACACGCTGGTCGGCGTGTTCGACCTCGCGCGCGAGCTGCTCGCGGACGACGGCACGTTGTGGCTGAACATGGGCGACAGCTACGCCGGATCGCGCAGCGGGCCGGAAACGGCATCGACGCTGAACGGCACGCGCCGCAATCAGGCCGAGGCGAACCGCGCCATGACGGCGAGCCGCCGGCGCGACGACGTGCCGGTGCCTCGCTCCGACGTGCGTATCGATGGGCTGAAACCGAAAGACCTGGTCGGACAGCCGTGGCGCCTTGCGTTCGCGCTTCAGGACGCCGGCTGGTATCTCCGGCAGGACATCATCTGGCATAAGCCGAACCCGATGCCCGAGAGCGTGCGCGATCGATGCACGAAAGCGCACGAATACCTGTTCCTGCTCAGCAAGAGCGAGCGGTACTACTTCGACCAGGCCGCGATTCTCGAACCGGTCAGTCCGAACACGCACGCGCGCCTTTCGCAGAACGTGCAGGCTCAGATCGGCAGCGAGCGCGCGAACGGCGGAGCGAAGACGAACGGCAACATGAAGGCCGTCGGCCGCGGCGTTGGCTGGGGACACGGCACCGACGCCGATGAGCGTTCGCGCGGCCGCGTGAAGCGGAAGCTGGCTGACGAAGGCGGCGGCGCGAAGAACAACGCCAGCTTCGACGAGGCGATGGCGATCATGCCGACCGAGCGCAACCGTCGTTCCGTTTGGACCATCCCGACGCAGTCGTACAGCGGCGCGCACTTTGCCACGTTTCCGGAAGCGCTGGTCGAGCCCTGCGTGCTCGCCGGCAGCCGGCCGGGCGACATTGTGCTCGATCCGTTCTTCGGCAGCGGCACCGTCGGCCAGGTCGCGCAGCGGCTCGGCCGCCGCTTCCTCGGCTGCGAACTGAATCCCGACTACGAATCCCTGCAACGCGACCGGCTGCGTCAGCCTGGGCTCGCGCTCGCCTGACCACCTGAGGACGACACCATGACCACCGAAAATAGCCGCGCTGATGCGCTGACGGACGAGCAGCGACATGCTGTCGACGAAGCTGTTCGTGTGTTGCGAGATAACTGGGAACACGGGACTGCCGCAGACTTAGACATGGCATTCCTTCCGAATCAGTCCGGAGAAGAGTCGATCAAGGAATGCGACACCGATGACGAGTATCGGTGGCCCAGCGCCGAAACTCCCGCACCCTCGCCGGCGGACGAGCGGGCGGCACGCGCAATCCGGTTATTGGAGATTGCGGAGCCGATTCTTGAAGCTGCCGCAATCGGCAAAGCCGTTACGATCGCGTCCGGTGATCTGCTGCGACAAGTTCGCGCGTTTCTTCCCGCAGACGAAACTGCGCCAGCCCGCGCCGCATCTGCCAACGAGACGGGGGCGGAAGGGGTGACCATGCGCGAGCGTTTCGAAGCGTGGGCGATGGGCGAGTTTGCGCTCGCGGCACTCCCGACGCGGGATGGCGAGGGGTACCACCTGATCGGCGTTGACGATGCGTGGAACACCTGGAAAGCCGCGCTCTCCCGCTCGTCCGCTAAGTGAGGCATCCATGGACAATTTCCAGCGCTGCAAGGGCGAATCGGTACTCACACACGAACGGCTGAAGCAGATTGTGCAATATGACGCAGAGACTGGCCAGTTCACGAGACTGGCCGCATCTGGTGGAATCCGGCGCGGGTCTGTGGCTGGCTACGTCTCCGCTCACGGCTATCTCCGTCTCGGTGTTGGAGGGTTCATCTTTCGCGCCCATCGTCTCGCCTGGTTCTGGGTGCACGGCAAGTGGCCGAAGGAATTTCTCGATCACATCAACAACGACCGGACAGACAACAGAATCTGCAATTTACGCGAGGTCGGCCATGCTGAGAATCAATGGAATAAGAGCCTCAACCGCAACAACTCGGTCGGCCTGAAGGGTGCGCATTACCACAGTGCCAGCGGCAAATGGGCCTCGCACATCCGATACCGGGGAAAGCGAAAGCGTCTCGGCCTTTTCGAATCGGCAGAAGAAGCGCACGAAGTCTACTGCCTAGCAGCCGTCATGTTGCACGGCGAATTCGCCAACCACGGAACGAAAGAGGTATGCCATGCCGAATGACAACGTGCTGACGGACGAACAGATCCTCGACGTGTTCCGTGACGCTGGCCTCGACCTGAACGCGACGACCAACATGCTTTATGCCGTTCGCGGCCAGCATGCTCAGCTCCTCAAAGCCGCGCGCGTTCTTCTTTCCCATCCGGGCCAGCCGGAGCCGCGCGCCGAGGTGACGGACGCAGTGCGCGACGTGCTCGCCGAACGCCATCGGCAAGTTACAGCCGAAGGCTGGACCCCGGAGCGTGACGACAAATACACCAAGCGCGAACTGGCGTACGCAGCTAGCAACTATGCCGTGAGCGAGTTGAAGCACGGTGACCCGCCGATCACGTGGCCTTGGGATAAGCTCTGGTGGAAGCCGACCACGCCGCGCCGCAACCTCGTGAAGGCCGGCGCGCTGATCCTCGCCGAGATCGAGCGACTCGACCGAGACGCCGCCCGCACCGGAGCCTCATCATGAAAAAGACGCGCGCACAACGTGAGCGATTCCCCGAAAAATGCCTTGTCTGCAGAAAGCGCTGCCCGGAGAAAACGATGCCGGCTTCTAAGGGCTGGGATTGGTTTCACGGCTATCTGCCCGCTCCGGCGCATTTCTGCCCCGAGCACAAAGTCGGAGAGCTTCGCGACCGACTGCTTCGAATCGGAGAGAAGAAACCGGAGACATGGACCAGCGATGAGCAGAAGTTCGTTGCGGCATTTTTGGCTGAACTCCGTGCGATTGGAGGCCAATCATGACCAGCCGCCGCATCAACAGCACCGCGGTGTTCGACGTCCTGCGCGGCGGCACGCGCACCGCATGCCAAATCGCGAGCGAACTCGGGACGTCGACCGCCGTCGTCCAGTGCTTCCTCGACACGCTGTTCTACGCCGGCCGCATCCGGATCGATCGGCGCGTGCGCACGGACACGGCGTACGAGGTGGCGCCGGCCGCACTACCGCGCGTGCCGCTCGACACGCCGGCCGCCGGGCCGCGCCTCGCACCCAACCTGCAATCCACGCTCGCCGGCTACGATCGCGAGATCAGTCGCCGCGTCGAGCTCGCCATGACCACGAGGGCACGATGATGGAAATGAACGAAGTGAAACAGATCGTGCGTCTTGCCGTGAAGGAATACATCGAGACGCACCCGCGACCGACGCACGTCACGCAGATGCAGGCGGCTGAGATGCTCGGCATCAGCCGCTGGACCGTGAGCAAGATGGTGAAAGCCGGCGATCTAAGGCTGAACCGGTGCGGCCTGATTCCGATCGAGGAAATCGACAAGGCGCGTGAGGCGCACGTTTAGAGTCGCGCGGCGATCTGCTCAGACGTCTCGCGGTAGTAGTGATCCTGCAACAGCTTCAGATCCTTGATACCGCTGATGCGCGACAGCGTCAGCACATCAACCTTGCGAGCCAGGCGCGTCAGCGCCTCGCCTCGCGAGTCATGGAACGTCATCCCCGTGATCAGTAGCGCGATCTTCGCTTTTCGAAAGAGCGTGCTGAGCGAATCAGCGTCGACGGTAAAGCACTGCTCGCGGTGCGCGACGGCCTTCAACAGGCGAAGCGCGGGCCGCGGCAGCGGGATCTCGCGCGGCTTGCCCGTCAGGTATTGCATCTTGTGATCGAGCCGCGCAACGCCGGTCTTCATGTTCAACGTCTTCTTCCCGAGCCCGCGCAATTCCTTCGCACGCATGCCGCTGCGTAGCGCAACCAACCATGCGAGCGCGACCTCCTGATTCTTCGTCGTCGGCTCCTGCCCCGTCCGATACCCGAGCCAGCGTACGATCGGCCGGACCTCTTTCCACGGATCCACGCGCCGCGTGCGCGCTGCATTGTCGGGCGGGATTCCGAGATCGGTGAACGGGTTCGAATCAGTCCACTTCCATTCGCGCCGCGCGATCGTGTAGACGTTGCGGTAGAGGTTGATCTCGCGCAGCACCGAGCCATTCGTGATGCCGCGAACCTTCGTGCCGTCCGGCGCGATGTATCCCGCAAGCCGTCGGTCACGCCACTCGGCCCACATCGGCGTATCGGCCTGCGACAGCGTCCGCTCAGCGTACTCCGGGAACTGCTTGATGAACGAAGCGATGCGATTCTGTTCCCACTTCGTGCCGCCCTTCTTCGTCGACACGCGGTTCGAGTACTCGGTTAGAGCCTCGCCGAGCGTATACCGATCGGCGACCGGCATGTCGCGCAGGCGCTTCAGTTCGGCCTCGCGCGCAGCGCCCCATGCGTTCGCTTCGCGACGCGTGCGCAGCACCTTCGAATCGCGCGTGCCGCCGACGTAGACCTGCACGCGGAAGCCGTCCTTGTGGGGGGTGATCGATGCCATTGTGGGGAGAATCGTGTGTAACGGATGGGGAATCCATTCTACAACTCTCCCCACAACGAGTGGAGAAATACCTGTATGGATCAACAGGTGCGCGGCGCTAACCTGTTGTTTCTACACGATTCAACTTTTCGCGAAAGTACCTGTTGAATCGTCGTGGTGCCGGGGACCGGACTCGAACCGGCAAGCCAGTTAAGGCGGCGGATTTTCGTCACACTGCTTCTTTCAAAGCCGGCGTCGCGTGCGCGAACCGTTCGTGCGCTGGACTATGCCTTCACCGTCGCGCGCGGGCTTGACCGCTGCCCGTGCGCCTTAGGCGCCCCCCGTCTAGTCTCTACACCTTCCTCGCGGATGCCGCGAGGCTTGGCTCGGCGTTGCCTCGATGCGCACATCAGGGGTTTCGCCGAATTTGAAGGGTTCTGCACCGACCGTTTCCGACCGGGCACTCAATCGTTTAAGTCCGCTATGTTTACCAATTTCATCACCCCGGCAAGAGGGCGGACGCGATTCTACCATTGCTTGCGCATGCGTTCCCTCATTCCGCCGCGCCGCATCGCGACACCGCTCATCGTCGCATTGCGCCTACCCGCGCATTCGACACCGATACGACACGGCCGACGATTTCGTCCCGCGCCGCAACATCCCCCGATACAATCGACCGCGCGTCGTCCGACGGCCCCAACCGTCTGACGTTTGTGTCGTGCTTGTCGCGAAACAAGCGTCGCGTGCGTCATCGCGAAGTCACAAACGTTTTCGATAATTCCCCGGCCGAAAACGTTTACATCGCGTTATTTCATGACCTCGACCATCAAGGACGTCGCTGCCCTCGCGGGCTTCTCGATCGCCACCGTCTCGCGTGCGATCAACGCGCCGCATACCGTCAGCCCCGCCACGCTGCAGACGATCCGCACCGCGATCGATACGCTGCAGTTCCGCCCGAGCCCGCTCGGCCGGCAACTGCGCGGCGAGCGCACGCGGCTCGTCGGCGTCGTCGTGCCGACGCTGTCGAACCCGGTGTTCGCCGACTGCCTGCAAGGCATCGACGCGCTCGCGACCGCGGCCGGTTTCAAGCTGATCCTGATGACGACCGAATACGACGCGGCGCGCGAGCGTCATGCGATCGAGACGCTGCGCGAGCAGCGCGTCGAAGGGCTGATCCTCACCGTCGCCGATGCAGACACACACCCGCTGCTCGACATGCTCGACCGCGACGGCTCGCACTACGTGCTGATGCACAACGACACGCAGCGCCGTCCGTCGGTGTCGGTCGACAACCGCCGCGCCGCGTACGACGGCGTGCAGCTGCTGACCGCGCGCGGCCATCGCCGCGTGCTGATGCTGGCCGGTTCGCTCGCCGCGTCGGATCGCGCCCGCCAGCGCCATCTCGGTTATGCGCAGGCACTCGAGGAAAGCGGCGTGGCCACGCTGCCGCCCGTCGAAGTCGACTTCAACGCGCCCGAGTTGCCCGATGCGGTGCTCGCGCATCTCACCGCGCACGCCACGCGGCCGACCGCCCTGTTCTGCAGCAACGACCTGCTCGCGATGGTCGTGATGCGCGGCCTGCGCCGCGCGGGCTTCTCGATCCCCGACGACCTGTCGGTGCTCGGCTTCGACGGCATCGCGATCGGCGAGTTGCTCGCGCCGCCGCTCGCGAGCGTCGCGACGCCGAACCGCGACATCGGCCGCCACGCATGGCAGCGTCTCGTCGAATCCATCGGCGGCGCGGCGATCGAGCGCACGTCGATGATCCTGCCGCACGCGGTGCGCGACGGTGCGACGATCGCACCGCCGGCCACCGAGCTGCAACTGCGCAAGGCGTGATCGCAGAACGCACGCGTCACGCCCGCCGATCCCCCCGCTACCCCAGCGCTACCCCACTCGTCCGGAGACCCACCGTGTCCTTTCGCCTGACCTCGCTGCTGCGCGCGCTCGCCGCGCCGCTCGCCGTTGCCGTGCTCGTCGCCGGCGCCCCCGCGGCCCACGCCGACGAAACGGCGATCTGCTACAACTGCCCGCCCGAATGGGCCGACTGGGCCGCGCAGATCGCGGCGATCAAGCAGAAGACCGGCATCCGCGTGCCGTTCGACAACAAGAACTCCGGCCAGTCGATCGCGCAGCTGATCGCCGAGCAGAAAAGCCCGGTGGCCGACGTCGTCTACCTCGGCGTGTCGTCGGCGTTCCAGGCGAAGGACAAGGGCGTGATCGCGCCGTACAAGCCCGCGCACTGGAACGACATTCCCGCGAACTTGAAGGACCCGCAAGGCTACTGGTTCGCGATCCACTCGGGCACGCTCGGCTTCTTCGTGAACAAGGACGCACTCGACGGCAAGCCCGTGCCGCGCTCGTGGGCCGATCTGCTGAAGCCCGAATACAAGGGCATGGTCGGCTATCTCGATCCGTCGAGCGCGTTCGTCGGCTACGCGGGCGCGGTCGCCGTCAACCAGGCGCTCGGCGGCAGTCTCGACAACTTCAAGCCGGCGCTCGACTGGTTCCGCAAGCTGAAGGCGAACGCGCCGATCGTGCCGAAGCAGACGGCCTATGCGCGCGTGCTGTCCGGCGAGATTCCGATCCTGCTCGACTACGACTTCGACGCGTATCGCGCGAAATACAAGGACAACGCGAACGTCGAGTTCGTGATTCCGAAGGAAGGCACGATCGCGGTGCCGTACGTGATGAGCCTCGTGAAGGGTGCGCCGCACGATGCGAACGGCAAGAAGGTCCTCGATTTCGTGCTGTCCGACGAAGGCCAGAAGCTGTGGGCCAACGCGTACCTGCGTCCGGTGCGCGCACAGACGCTCGGCGCCGACGTCGCCGCGAAGTTCCTGCCGGCGAGCGAATACGCGCGGGCGAAGTCGGTCGACTTCGGCAAGATGGCGGCCGGGCAGCAGGCGTTCGGCCAGCAATACCTGCAGGTGATGCAGTAAGCGGCCGGCCCCACGTCATGCTCGACCTGACTTTTCCGCTGCGCTGGCGCGTCGCGCTCGTCGCGCCGGCGCTGGCGGTATTCGTCGCGTTCTGGCTGTTGCCGATGGCGTCGCTCGTGCAGGTGTCCGCCGACGGCGCGTTCTTCTCGCACTATGCGGCGCTGCTCGGCAATGCGCGCTACATGAAGAGCCTCGGCGAGACGGTCGCGCTGTCCGCGGGCGTCACGCTCGCGACGCTCGCGCTGTCGACGATCTCGGGCCTGCTGCTCGCGCGCCGCGAATTCGCCGGCAAGCGCGTGCTGCTCGCGCTGCTCACGTTTCCGCTCGCGTTCCCGGGCGTCGTCGTCGGCTTCATGGTGATCATGCTCGCCGGGCGCCAGGGGCTGATCGGCATGCTGTCGGCGAAGCTCACGGGCGACAAGTGGGTCTTCGCATACTCGGTGGCGGGCCTGTTCATCGGCTACCTGTACTTCTCGATCCCGCGCGTGATCGTCACCGTGATCGCGGCCGCGTCGAAGCTCGACGCGTCGCTCGAGGAGGCCGCACGTTCGCTCGGCGCGTCGCCGTGGCGCATCTTCGTCGACATCGTGCTGCCGGCGCTCGCGCCGGGCCTGATCGCGGCCGGCGCGATCTGCTTCGCGACCGCGATGGGCGCGTTCGGCACGGCGTTTACGCTCGCCACCGACCTGAACGTGTTGCCGATGACGATCTATACCGAATTCACGCTGAACGCGAACATCGCGACGGCGGCCGGGCTGTCGATCGTGCTCGGCATCGTCACCTGGGCCGTGCTCGCGCTCGCGCGGCGCTTCACCGGCCATACCGCCGCCGCCGCGGCCTGAGGATTTCCGCATGCCATCGCTTTCCGGCTCGTCCGCGCCCGCCCCGGCCCCTGTTCCGGCTTCCTTGCCCGCGAAGCCTGCCGCCCGGCACGCACCGCGCGTCGCGGGAGCACGCGCGATCGCCGCGCTGCAATGGGGCGTCACGCTGCTGCTGTGCGCGTTCCTGATCGTGCCCGTCGTGATGTCGGTGCTCGCGGGGCTGACCGTCAACTATTTCCGCGGCCTGTCGAGCGGCCTCACGCTGCGCTGGCTCGAGCAGGTGTGGCAGCAGTATCACGGCTCGGTCGCGCTGTCGCTCTACGTCGCGTTCGCGACGCTCGCGATCGTGCTCGCGGTCGGCGTGCCGGCCGGCTATGCGCTCGCGCGCAGCAAGCACCGCATCGCGCGTGCGATCGAGGAAGCGCTGGTGCTGCCGGTCGCGCTGCCGGGGCTTGCTTCGGCGCTCGCGCTGCTGGTCGTGTACGGCGGCTTCACCGCGTTCCGGATGAGCCTGTGGTTCATCGTCGTCGGCCACGTCGTGTTCACGCTGCCGTTCATGGTGCGCGCGGTCGCGGCCGTCGCGGCCGGCGCCGACCTGCGCACGCTCGAGGAAGGCGCGGCGAGCCTCGGCGCGCCGTTCGTCACGCGCTTCGTCACGATCGTGCTGCCGAACCTGCGGCCCGGCATCGTCGCGGGCGCGCTCGCGGTGCTCACGCTGTCGATCGGCGAATTCAACCTCACGTGGATGCTGCACACGCCCGACACCAAGACGCTGCCGGTCGGGCTCGCCGATACGTATGCGTCGCTGCGGCTCGAAGTCGGCAGCGCGTACACGATCCTGTTCCTGCTGATGACGCTGCCGCTGCTCGTCGCGATGCAGTGGCTCGGCGTCGATCCGTCCGGTACGCGCGCGCCGAAGCAGCGCCCGCGCTGATTTTTTCGCAGACATGAAACTCGATTCCACTCCCATCACCCTGACCGGCTGCGCGAAGACCTTCCGCGGCACACGCGTGCTCGAACCGCTCGACCTGTCGATCGGCGCCGGCGAAACGCTCGTGCTGCTCGGGCCGTCGGGCTGCGGCAAGACGACCACGCTGCGCCTGATCGCGGGCCTCGACACACCCGATGCCGGCGGCACCATCGCGTTCGGCGACGACGACGTCACCCTGCTTCCGATCGAGCGCCGGCAGGTCGGCATGGTGTTCCAGAACTACGCGCTGTTTCCGAACCTGACGGTGCGCGGCAACGTCGGCTACGGGCTGAAGATCCGCAAGACCGAGCCGCGTGCGTTGCGCGAACGCGTCGACGAGCTGCTCGCGATGATGCGACTCGACGCGCACGCGGACAAACCGGTCGATCAACTGTCGGGCGGCCAGCGTCAGCGCGTCGCGCTGGCGCGCGCGCTCGCGGTGCGGCCGCGCGTGCTGCTGCTCGACGAACCGCTGACCGCGCTCGACGCGAAGCTGCGCGACGTGCTGCGCCGCGACATGAACACGCTGCTGCGCACGCTCGGCGTGACGACCGTCTACGTCACGCACGACCAGGCCGAAGCGATGGAACTCGGCGACCGGATCGTCGTGATGGGTGCGGGCCGCATCGAGCAGATCGGCACGCCGCGCGAGATCTACTACCACCCCGCGAACCGCACGGTCGCGCAGTTCATCGGCACACTGAACCGGCTGGCGGGCCAGTGGCGCGACGGCGCGCTCGAAACGACCGGCGGCGCGATCGTCACGCCGCATGCGGCCGACGAATGGTTCTTCCGCCCCGAGGACGCGCAGCTCGCCGATCCCGCGCATGCGCCGCTGCGCGGCGCGGTCGGCGCGTGCGCGTTCCTCGGCGAGCGCACGCGCCTCACGATCGAGCATGCGGCACCCGACGCGCTCGTGATCGACGTGCCGGGCCGCATCGCGCTCGCACGCGGCACGGCGGTCGGCCTCGCGATCGCGCCGGAAGGTCTGATCGCGCTCGGCGCGTAAGGCGTCGATCGGGCATCATTCATGCAGCACCCCACGGCGGCGCACACCGCCGCGACAACAACCAGACGATTCCGAGGAACGACGATGCTGCTTGCTCAAATCAGCGATCTCCACATCAAGCGTCCGGGCCAGCTCGCGTACCGGCGCGTCGACACGGCGGCCGCGCTCGCGCGCTGCATCGCGAAGCTGAATGCGCTCGTGCCGCGGCCCGACGCCGTGCTCGTCACCGGCGACCTGACCGACTTCGGCCATGACGACGAATACGGCAACCTGCGCGGGCTGCTCGCGGCGCTCGAGATCCCGTACTACCTGATGATCGGCAATCACGACGACCGCGCCGGATTGCGCCGCGCGTTCGCCGATCGCGCCGAGTTGCAGGACGGCGAATTCGTGCAATACGCGCTCGACGTCGGCGCGGTGCGCGTGCTCGCGCTCGATTCGCAGGTGCCGGGCGCGAGCCACGGCGACCTGTGCGACGCACGGCTCGCGTGGCTTGCCGCACAGCTCGACGCCGCACGCGAGCGGCCGGTGATCGTCGCGCTGCATCACCCGCCGTTCGTGTCGGGCATCGGCCACATGGACAAGCTGCGTCTCGCGCCCGCCGCCGCCGCGAAACTCGACGCGCTGCTGCGCGGTCATCCGAACGTCGAGCGCGTACTGTGCGGTCACGTGCACCGCACGATGTTCACGCGCTTCGGCGGCACGCTCGCGTCCGCGGTGCCGTCGCCCGCGCACCAGGTCGCCTTCGACCTGCGGGCCGATGGGCCATCCGCGTTCCGGCTCGAACCGCCGGCGTTCGCGGTCCACCACCATGCACCCGATACGGGAATGACGTCGCATCACGTCTATGTGGACGAAGGCGCGGGGCCGTATCCGTTCTACGAGCCGACGGGCGAGCTGGTCGACTGACCACGCGACGCGCGGCGCGTGCCGTGACGGGCGGTAGCTGGCCCGTCGCGCCGGCTGCCGCCGGCAGGATTCACGTCGCTCCGGTATGATCGGCAGCCTCGACCGGCGCCCGGCTCGCCGGCGCACCTGATGCGTGCGCCGCCTGCCGGGCCGCCCAACTCCGTGCCTGCCGCCATGTCCACTTCCTCCACCGACCGTCCGACCGACGCCGCCTCGCCCCACTACTCGCGCAGCCTGCTGTTGCTGCTCGCGACGATCGCGGGCGTGTCGGTCGCGAACATCTACTACAACCAGCCGCTGCTCGACAGCTTCCGTTCGGCCTTTCCGGACGGCGCATCGTGGATCGGCGCGGTACCGACCGCGACGCAGCTGGGTTACGCGGCCGGCATGTTCCTGCTCGCGCCGCTCGGCGACCGTTTCGATCGCCGCGGGCTGATCCTGCTGCAGATCGCCGGGCTCTCGATCGCGCTGATCGTGGCGGCCGCCGCGCCGTCGCTGGCCGTGCTCGCGGTCGCCAGCCTCGCGATCGGCATCCTCGCGACCATCGCGCAGCAGGCCGTGCCGTTCGCCGCCGAAATCGCGCCGCCGGCCGAACGCGGCCACGCGGTCGGCACCGTGATGAGCGGCCTGCTGCTCGGCATCCTGCTCGCGCGTACCGCCGCCGGCTTCGTCGCCGAGTATTTCGGCTGGCGCGCGGTGTTCGCCGCGTCGGTCGCGGCGCTCGTCGCACTCGCCGTCGTGATCGTGCTGCGGCTGCCGCGCAGTTCGCCGACGTCGACGCTGTCGTACGGCAAGCTGCTCGGCTCGATGTGGCATCTGGCCGTCGAACTGCGCGGGCTGCGCGAGGCGTCGCTGACGGGCGCCGCGCTGTTCGCGGCGTTCAGCGCGTTCTGGCCGGTGCTCACGCTGCTGCTCGCCGGCGCGCCGTTCCATCTCGGCCCGCAGGCGGCCGGCCTGTTCGGGATCGTCGGCGCCGCGGGCGCGCTCGCCGCGCCGTATGCGGGCCGCTTCGCGGACCGGCGCGGCCCGCGCGCGATCATCTCGCTCGCGATCGCGCTGCTCGCGCTGTCGTTCGTGATCTTCGCGCTGTCGGGATCGAGCCTCGTCGGGCTCGTGATCGGCGTGATCGTGCTGGACGTGGGCGTACAGGCCGCGCAGATCTCGAACCAGTCGCGCATCTATGCGCTGAAGCCCGAGGCGCGCAGCCGCGTCAACACGGTGTACATGGTGTGCTATTTCATCGGCGGCGCGCTCGGCTCGTCGGCCGGCGTCGCCGCATGGCGCGCGTTCGGCTGGACCGGCATGTGCGCGGCCGGCCTGCTGTTTACGGCGCTCGCCGGCTGGTTCCACCATCGCGGCGGCCGGCGCGGCTGAGCGCGACCGGCCACGGCGGCGTCACGCGTCGGTGCGCGACGCGGCCGGCTCGACGGCGGCGGGCGGCGGCGCGAACGCCGGGGCCGGATCGATCACCGCGGCGGGATCCATCACCGCTGCGGGCGTCGGCACCGCGAGCGGAACAGCGGAAGGCGCGAGGATCGGCGCCGCCTCCGGCGCGGCGATCGGCTCGACGACGGGCGAAGCGTCCGCCGTCGGCGCCTGCTCGGCCGCCACGGCCGGCGAACTGGTCGCCGCCGCCGCGGGCCGGCGCGCCGGATCGAACACGAACGACAACCCGACGCTGCCGAGGATCGCGACGGTCGCGACCACGGTCGCCATCGTCACCGGCTCGCCCAGCAGCAGCGCGCCGAGCGCGACCGCGACGATCGGGTTCACGTACATGCAGCTGCTCGCGATGATCGGGCTCGTGTGGCGGATCAGGTAGCCGTACGCGACGTACGCGGCCATCGTGCAGAACACCATCAGGTACGCGAACGCGAACACGGGCCCGACGGCCAGTTGCTCGACGCGTTCGCCGAGCAGCCACGCGACGATCGTCGACATCAGCCCGCCGAGGCCGATCTGCAGCGACGTCGACAGGAACAGGTCGGACGGCAGCTTGAGGCGCGTCGCGAGATGCGCGCCGCCCGCCCAGAACAGTGCGCCGGCCAGCACGCAGATCGTGCCGAGCGCCGAATTCGCGGCGGCCGCGCCGCCCGAATTCAGCACGACGATGCCGACCATCCCGAGCGCGACGGCCGCCCATTCGCCCTTCGTCACCGGCCGCCCCGCCACCGCCGCGATCACGGTCGCGAACAGCGGCACCGTGGCCACCATCACCGCGGCCGAACCGCTGCTGACCGTGCGCATGCCGAGCGCGATCGTGCCGGACGACAGCGCGACGAGCATCGTGCCGACGATCGCCGAGTTGCGGATTTCCAGCAGCGTCGGCCATTCGGGCTTGCGCCGCAGCGCGAAGATGAACAGGCCGATCCCGCCGAGCAGGTTGCGCAGCCCCGACAGCAGCAGCGGCGGGAACGACTGCAGCGCGAAATGCAGCCCGCTGTAGGTCGAGCCCCAGACGAAATAGATGAAGACGAGCGCGAGCGCCACGCGGCCGCCGCGGCTTTGCGGCAGGCGGATCCGGAACGAAAAGCGGGCAAGGAAATCGAGGAGGCGGTCGAGCGGCGTCATCGAACCACCTGCCTGCACGTCACGCCGCGTGCTCCGCTGAAAGACGCCGGCGATGCCGGCAAACGGTCCACGCGGGACCGGGAAGGCAGAGCGAACGTGCGGAACGACATGGCAGTGCGAACGGCGACGAAAGAGAACCGGCAAGCGGCGGCAAAGGGACAAAAACGGGCAAAAAAAACGTGCGCACCCGCGTCGGCTGCACACGCTCGGCATTATGGCATCAAGGATTCGAAAGCATCGTCGGACCTGTCTGAAAGCCTATCGACTGATGTTTCGGCGCGACATTTTTCGCGCGGCGGTGCGGCGAAATCCGGGGCCGGATACGCAAGGCGCGGAGCGCCGGCGCCGCCATTCGCCCCCCTTGATCCAGCATCGGCCTGACGACCAGTTTGTGCGTCGGCGCGTCGTGACGCGCCTATCGTGACGGACGGCGCGCGCTCCTGGTGGCGCCCGCGGCTTCTTTCCGACACCTGCATAGACCATACAAAATTTTGTATAATCCAGACATTCTTCCGCCGAAGCCCGTCGTTTTCGTCGGCAGCGCGCTGGCCGATCTCCGCGGCTTTCCGTTGCCTGCGCGACGCGAAGCCGGCCACCCGATCGATCAGGTGCAGCGCGGCCTCGCACCCGACGACTGGAAACCGATGCGCACGATCGGCGTCGGCGTGCGGGAAATTCGCCTGCGCGATGCAAGCGGCGCATTCCGGATCGTCTACGTCGCAACTTTCACCGAGGCGGTCTACGTCCTGCACTGCTTGCGCAAGCAATCGACGCGCACGAACAAGACCGATATCGACCTCGCCGCCCGCCGCTATCGGACGCTGATGATGGAGTTGAAACGATGACCGATGAACGTTACGCGAACGTCTGGGACGCAATCGAGCGCGAGCCGCCGGAAGCCGCGAACATGAAGCTGCGCTCCGAACTGATGATCGCGCTCAAGCAGCGCATCGCGCGGCTCGAACTGAGTCAGGCCGAGGCCGCGAAGCAGCTGGGCGTCACGCAGCCGCGCGTCTCCGACCTGATGCGCGGCAAGATCAACCTGTTCGGGCTCGACGCGCTCGTGAACATGGCCTCGGCAGTCGGCCTGCGCGTCGATCTGCAGGTGCGCGATTCCGCGTGACGCATACGCACGCGGTGCACGCCGCGCGCACCGCTCACGATCCGCCGAACCAGTTGTAGCCCTGATCGACCCAGTAGCCGCCCGGGAACGTATCGGTCACGAAGATTTCCATGATGTGCTTCGGGTTCTTGTAGCCGAGCTTGGTCGGCATCCGCAGCTTCATCGGGAAACCGTATTCGGGCGGCAGCCGACGGCCGTCGTATTCGAACGCGAGCAGCGTCTGCGGATGCAGCGCGGTCGGCATGTCGATGCTTTCGTAGTAGTCGTCCGCGCACTTGAAGCCGACGTATTTCGCCTGCGTGTCGGCGCCGGCGCGCGCGAGGAATGCGCCGAACGGCGTGCCGCCCCAGCGGCCGATCGCACTCCACCCTTCCACGCAGATGTGCCGCGTGATCTGTTCCGCGTGCGGCAGCGCGCGAAGCTCGTCGAGCGTCCACACGCGCTTGCCCGTTACACGGCCGGACAACACGAGCCGATACGTCGATTCGTCGACGTGCGGCACGTCGTCGATCCCGTAGTACGCGTTGAACGGAAACGGTCGCGTGATGTCGGCTTCGGCATAGGTCGGCGCGAGCCGGTCGGGATTGAACAGCCAGGCCTGCACGCGATCGTTCATGCGCGACACTTTCTCGAGGAACGTGTTGACCGACGCGTCGTCCTGCAGCGTGCAGCCGGTCAGCATCGCGAGGCCGCCGAGCGTCAGCACGCGCCGGTTGAAGAGGCGTCGCGACGGCATCTCGAGCGTGCGGCGCACGTCGAGTTCGAGCGATTGCCGATCGAGCGTCCAGCGCGGCGCGCTCCGGTTTTTTTCGGATTCCGACATGATGATTTCCTTCGCCCGCGACGCGCGGGTCAGCGGCCGCGCAGCATCGCGAGCAGCGAGCGCGGCACCAGCAACGCCATCGCGACGTGGACGACCACGAATGCGACTAGCAGCCCCATCGCCCAGAAGTGCACGATGCGCGCGTTGTCGTAACCGCCGAACAATTCGCGCAACAGCGGGAACTGCACGGACTTCCAGATCGTGAGCCCCGACAGCACCAGCACGACGAGATCGACGATCGCGGTCAGGTATGCGGCACGCTGCACTGCGTTGTAGACGCTCAGGTCGTCGTGCGACAGCCGTCCGCCGAGCGCGGCGCGTACGTCGCGCCACACCGACGCGGGCGTCACGGGCAGCAACTTGCGCGCGAAGCGCCCGGTCGCGATCGACATCGCGAGATAGAACAGCCCGTTGCCGAACAGCAGCCACATCGCCGCGAAATGCCATTGCAGCGCACCGCCGAGCCAGCCGCCCAGCGTGATGCCGTGCGCGAACGTGAACGACGGATAGATCGGCGACGCGTCGTAGATGCGCCAGCCGGACAACGCCATCAGGACCGCCGCGAGCGCGTTGAGCCAATGGCTCGCGCGCACCCAGCGTGGATGGATCGTCGGCGCGGGCGGCGGCGCGCCCGCGCGATCCGTGACAGGAACCGTTTGCATGATGAAGACTCCCGGGATGATGCAGCGGGACGCGACGCGCGCCGGTAACCGGGCGGCCGCGCCCCGCCCGCATTCGTCAGTTCGACGGGCTCATCGCGTCCTTCTTCATCGCGTCGCCCTTCTTCATCGCGTCGTGGCCCATCGCATCCTTCTTCATCGCATGCTTCTTCATGCCGTCCTTCTTCATCGCGCCGTCCTTCGCCATCGCGTCGTGGCCCATCGCGTCCTTCGACATCGACATGCCGTCCTTCGACATCGCATCGTTCTGCGCGTAGGCCCCCGTGGCAATCGTGGCGAGTGCGGCGACACAGGCGGCGACGAATACGTTTTTCATGACATCTCTCCGATACATGGGTTTAGGAGTCGAATAGACGGAGCACGCGGCCGGAAATGACAGCGCTTGCGAAAATTTTTTCGAAGCCGGGAATAAGGGAAGGAAATGCTGCACTGCGCGCCGCTTGTGTCCGGGCCGCGTGGCGGGTCGACGGCAACGCTTGCTGCGGCGCACCGTGCGCACGGCGGCGGCCACGAGCGGGCCATCGCCCGGCGGCATCCGCGCCGCACCCGGTTGAAACCGCCGCCAAGCCGGTGTATCGTGTGCCCTTGCTAACGCGGGGGTCCTGCAATGCGTTCGGTCAAACAACCGGCATTGCGGGTGAGAAATACCCTTTGAACCTGATCTGGATAATGCCAGCGCAGGGAAGCGTACGGATTTCGCCGCCATCCCTCTGACGAAACCCGCCGCCTCACGAATCTCGTCTCCTGCTTAGCTAGCGCCCCACATCAGGAGATTGCATGAACGCCAATCCGAAGTTTCTGTCCGCCGACGCCCACGTCGATGCCGCTGCTGTCGCGCCGCTGCCCAATTCGCGCAAGGTGTATGTGACCGGTTCGCAACCCGACATCCGCGTGCCGATGCGCGAAATCACGCAGGCCGACACGCCGACCGGCTTCGGCGGCGAGAAGAATCCGCCGATCTACGTGTACGACACGTCGGGCCCGTACACCGATCCGGACGCGAAGATCGACATCCGCGCGGGCCTGCCGGCGCTGCGCCAGCGCTGGATCGAAGCGCGCGGCGACACCGAAGTGCTCCCCGGCCTGTCGAGCCAGTACGGCCTCGAGCGCGCGGCCGATCCGGCCACGGCCGAGCTGCGTTTCCCGGGCCTGCACCGCAACCCGCGCCGCGCGCAGGCCGGCAAGAACGTCACGCAGATGCACTATGCGCGCCAGGGCATCATCACGCCGGAAATGGAATACATCGCGATCCGCGAGAACCAGCGCCGCGCCGAGTACATCGAGAGCCTGAAGTCGAGCGGCCCGAACGGCGCGAAGCTCGCCGCGATGATGGGCCGCCAGCACCCGGGCCAGGCATTCGGCGCCGCGGCCTTCGGCGCGAACGCGCTGGCCGAGATCACGCCGGAATTCGTGCGCGACGAAGTCGCGCGCGGCCGCGCGATCATCCCGGCGAACATCAACCATCCGGAATCCGAGCCGATGATCATCGGCCGCAACTTCCTCGTGAAGATCAACGCGAACATCGGCAACTCGGCCGTCACGTCGTCGATCGGCGAGGAAGTCGACAAGATGACGTGGGCGATCCGCTGGGGCGGCGACACGGTGATGGACCTGTCGACCGGCAAGCACATCCATGAAACGCGCGAGTGGATCATCCGCAACAGCCCGGTGCCGATCGGCACGGTGCCGATCTACCAGGCGCTCGAAAAGGTCAACGGCAAGGCCGAAGATCTCACCTGGGAAATCTTCCGCGACACGCTGATCGAACAGGCCGAGCAAGGCGTCGACTACTTCACGATCCATGCGGGCGTGCGCCTGCAGTACGTGCCGCTCACCGCGAACCGGATGACGGGCATCGTGTCGCGCGGCGGCTCGATCATGGCGAAGTGGTGTCTCGCGCATCACAAGGAAAGCTTCCTGTACGAACACTTCGAAGAGATCTGCGAGATCATGAAGGCGTACGACGTGAGCTTCTCGCTCGGCGACGGCCTGCGTCCCGGCTCGATCTACGACGCGAACGACGAAGCGCAGCTCGGCGAACTGAAGACGCTCGGCGAACTCACGCAGATCGCGTGGAAGCACGACGTGCAGGTGATGATCGAAGGCCCCGGCCATGTGCCGATGCAGTTGATCAAGGAGAACATGGATCTCCAGCTCGACTGGTGCAAGGAAGCGCCGTTCTACACGCTCGGGCCGCTGACCACCGACATCGCGCCGGGTTACGACCACATCACGTCCGGCATCGGCGCCGCGATGATCGGCTGGTTCGGCACCGCGATGCTGTGCTACGTGACGCCGAAGGAACACCTCGGCCTGCCGAACAAGGACGACGTGAAGGAAGGCATCATCACGTACAAGCTCGCCGCGCACGCCGCCGACCTCGCGAAGGGTCACCCGGGCGCGCAGGTGCGCGACAACGCGCTGTCGAAGGCGCGCTTCGAGTTCCGCTGGGAAGACCAGTTCAACATCGGTCTCGACCCGGACAAGGCGCGCGAATTCCACGACGAGACGCTGCCGAAGGATTCGGCCAAGGTCGCGCACTTCTGCTCGATGTGCGGCCCGCACTTCTGCTCGATGAAGATCACGCAGGACGTGCGCGAATTCGCGGCGCAGCAAGGCGTGTCGGAAACCGAAGCGCTGAAGAAGGGGATGGAGGTCAAGGCGGTCGAGTTCGTGAAGACCGGCGCCGAGATCTACCACCGTCAGTAAGCGCGCGCGGCGAGCCGCACCGGCTTGCATCGCGATGCACGGAGCCCGCTTTCGAGCGGGCTTTTTTGCGCATCCCGTGTGCCTGCGGGGCCATGCGAAACAATTGATTACGAAACCGCGCGAGCCTTAACAAGTCCTTACAGCAGCGTCATGGGACGGCGCGTAGATTGGGGACATGCGCGGCCGCCAGCCGGTCGTGCGCCTTCCGTTCACTACCACAAGGACAACGATCATGAACTCGATTCGGCGTTTTGGGGTATGCGCGCTGCTCGTCGCGACCGTGGCCAGCCTGTCGGCCTGCGATTCGATGTCGCGACGCCAGCGCGATACGGCAATCGGTGCGGGTGTCGGCGGCGTCGCCGGCGCGGCGATCGGCGGCAACGCGCTGTCGACGCTGGGCGGCGCGGCGGCCGGCGGCATCATCGGTAACCAGGTCGGCAAGTAACGAACGCGACACCGGCCGGTTGGGCGTCGCCCACCTGCAGGCCGGTCGGTTCAACGGCGTTTCCGCGATGCGGAAGCGCCGTTTTCGTATGTGTGCCGCAACAGGCGCTGCCGCTCTGCCCGGAAATGATCGGTTACCGTTTTTCATACCGTGTCATCGGGACTCGGCCTAAGCTTGAAGCATCTGCCGATGGCCGGCTTCCGCCGGAGACACATCATGAACAGGACCTTCGTCGCCGCGGCGCTTGCCTGCACGACGCTTGCCGGCTGCTACTACCCCTACGGCTACTATCCGGGCGGCTATTACACGGCGGCGCCGGTGCCGGTACAGCCCGCACCCGTGTATGTCGATCCGGCCCCCGCCTATTACTATCCGGCGCCAGCGTATGCGCCTGCATGGGGCGGTTATTGGGGGCCGGCGCTGTCGCTCAATTTCGGTTTCGGCGGACGCGGCAGCTGGCGTCATCACTGATCTGATCGGCCGCGCCACGCGCGGCCGGCTATCCGCCCCCCGGGAAGCGGCGAAATTCCCGTTTCTTGTCGTTTCATCCGATCGTGAAACGACGATGCGGTAACGCGGTGTAAGATTCCTCGCATCCCGTCCCCGCCCCGCCGATCGATGTCGCCCAAGAACGCTTTCCTGCTGACCGTGCTCGCCGCCCTGTGGGGCGCCTCCTTCCTGTTCATCCGGATCGGCGTGGTCGATTTCGGCGTCGCGCCGCTGATGGCACTGCGCGTGGGTATCGGCGCGCTGTTTCTCGCGGGCTTCGCGCTGACGCGCTTCAAACCGGCCGATCTCGGCGCCCGGTTGCGCCGCCATGCGTGGCCGCTGTTTGTCGTCGGCGCGCTGAATTCCGGCATCCCGTTCTGCCTGTTTGCGTTCGCCGAACTGACGCTGTCGGCTGGCGTCACGTCGGTGATCAACGCGACCACGCCGCTGTGGGGCGCGCTCGTCGCCTACCTGTGGCTGAAGGACAAGCTGTCTCTGCCGCGCGCGCTCGGTCTCGTCATCGGGTTTGCGGGCGTGCTCACGCTCGTGTGGAACCAGATCGCGAATGCGCACGGCGACACGGGCGCCGGCGCGACCGCGCTCGCCGCCGCGGCCGCCCTCGGCGCGACGCTGCTGTACGGCATCGCGGCCAACTATACGAAACGCAAGCTCAGCGGCGTCGATCCGCTCGTCAACGCGGCCGGCAGCATGATCGGCTCGACCATCCTGCTGCTGCCGTTCGCGATCGCGACGTGGCCGGCCGCGCCGGTCGGCGTGCACGCATGGAGCGCGGTGCTCGCCCTCGGCGTCGCATGCACGGGCATCGCATATTTCATCTTCTTCTACCTGATCGCGCATATCGGGCCGGCCCGCGCGATTACCGTGACGTTCGTGATCCCCGTGTTCGGGCTGCTGTGGGGGGCGCTGTTCCTCGGCGAACACGTGTCGGCCGTGATGATCGAAGGCTGTGCGATCGTGCTCGTCGGCACCGCGCTCGCAACCGGCGTGATCAAGCGGATCCCCGGCGTGCGCCCGCGCGGCGGCGAAGCGGCCTGACGATCGGCGCGCCGGGCGCACGAACTGCCGCCGGCCGCCCGTCACGCGGTAATGCCGGCGGCGAAGCGACGCGGGTGTGCCGACGGGCTGCGAATCGCATCGTGACGCGCGCACATTCGCCCCATTCGTCTGACGGCGGCGGCCGCCGCCGGGATTTCCCGCATCAGCCTGCGCGTCGCGCCGCAGCGACGCACGGTCATGCCGAGGCCCTGTCGCGAGATTGTCATCTGCCGCTGCGGCGCGCTTCGTTTCGCGACGGTCATGCACCGCGCGCATGCACGCGGCGCCCCCCGC
The DNA here is from genome assembly GCF_024730645.1 of Burkholderia sp. EMB26. NCBI lineage: Bacteria > Pseudomonadati > Pseudomonadota > Betaproteobacteria > Burkholderiales > Burkholderiaceae > Burkholderia > Burkholderia sp. EMB26. The sequence goes on along the minus strand of NZ_CP078070.1, from coordinate 1,305,418 downwards.
TGCACCGCCGGGCACGGGCCGGAATCGCGGTGTACCGTTTGCGTCTGGAGTTACCCTGATACGCGCGCCGCGGCAATCCCGTTACACTCGGAAAACTCATCCGCAGAAGGCGGTCTCGATGCCCCACGTTCTTTTGCGTCCGCCTGCGCATGCGGCTGCATCGGCGTGGCGATGCGCCGCCGCCCCGCCGCCCGCTCCCGGGCACCGTTGACATGAAGTCCACCCGCGACCTGTCGCTCGACGCCCTGCTCGAACGCCTCACGCCGACACCCCAGGGCTGGCTCGCCACCTATCGCACCACGACCTTGCGCAGCGTGTTCCAGCCCGTGCTCTCGATCACGCACAAGCGCGTCGTCGGCTACGAGGCGCTGCTGCGCGTCGTCGACGGGAACGGCACGCTGGTGTCGCCCACCGCGCTGTTCGACAAGACGCGCGGCGACGCCGACGCGCTGCTGCTCGACCGGCTCGCGCGCTGCCTGCACACGGCCAACTTCGTCGCGCAAGGCATCGGCGACGGCTGGCTGTTCCTGAACGTGACGCCGCGCGTGCTCGATACGGGCCTCGTGCAGCGCGAGTTCGTCGAAGCGCTATGCCGGCATTTCGCGCTGCCGCCGAATCGCATCGTACTGGAAGTGGTCGAGCAGCCGGCGCGCGACGAAGCCGCGCTCGCCCGCACGATCGACATGATCCAGCATCGCGATTTCCTGATCGCGATCGACGACTTCGGCACCGGCTTCTCGAACTTCGACCGCGTGTGGCGCGCACGGCCCGACATCGTGAAGCTCGACCGCTCGCTGGTCGAGCGTTCGACCGGCTCGGCCGACGATCGCCGCATCATGCATCACCTCGTGTCGATGCTGCACCAGGCCGGCGCGATGGTGCTGGCCGAAGGCGTCGAAAGCGACGACGCACTGCAGGCGCTGATGGAAGCCGACATCGATTTCGTGCAGGGTTTCCAGTTCGGCCAGCCCGATGCGTCGATCGCGCACGCGAGCGCGGCGGCGCCCGCGATGCTCGACGCCGCGTGGCGACGCTTCATCGCGCGCCGGCACACGCCGGCGGTCGCCGAACAGCCCGGCTTCGACGCGATCGAACGGCTGGTGCTCGGCGGCGCAGCCGCGTTTTCGGCAAGCGGCAACCTGCACGACGCCGCGCAACGCGTGTTCGCGGTGCCGGCCGCGCGCCGCGTGTTCGTCACGGACGAGACCGGCGAACAGTTCCTGCCGTCGATCGGCGCCCCGCTCGACGACAGCCAGGCGAGCGTCACCCGTCTCGCGCCGCTGTTCCCGGAAACCCACAGCAACTGGTCGCGGCGCCCGTATTTCCAGCGTGCGATCGCCGCGCCGGGACGCGTCGCGCTGATGGGCCCGCACTTCTCGCTGACGGAAGGCCGCGACTGCTATACGGCCGCCGTCGCGATCCGCGCGCAGAGCCGGCTCGTCGTGTTCTGCGTCGATTTCGTGCTCGACAGCGCGGGAACCGTGATGCGCTAGCCGGCGCACTTAGCGCGCGCGTCGCAGGGTCGCCGGCGACTGGCACTGGCCCCTCGCTCGTCAGTCGATCACCTTCCCGCGTCCCGACTTCACCACGCTGCGGCGTGACTTGTGCTCGAGCCGCCGCTCCTTCGACGCGCGCGTCGGCCGCGTGGCGACCCGGGCGCGCGGCGTGTACGCGACGCTGCCGATCAGCGTATCGAGCCGGGCCAGCGCGGCCTCGCGGTTTTTCTCCTGGGTCCGGTATTCCTGCGACTTGATCACGACGATGCCATCGCGCGTGATGCGCTGGTCCGACAGCGCGAGCAACCGCTCCTTGAGGACCGGCGGCAGCGACGACGCGCGAATGTCGAAGCGCAGGTGAATCGCGCTCGATACCTTGTTCACGTTCTGGCCGCCCGCGCCCTGCGCGCGCACGGCCGTCCATTCGACCTCGGCCGGATCGAGCGTGTAGCGGATCATCATCGCGAAGCCTCCGTGCGGCGCCGGGCGAGCGCCTCGTCGACGCGAGCCGCGAGCCCCGAATCGCGCTGCGTGCGCGTCGCGACCGCCTGCGCCAGCACGCGCCGCGGCCCGATTACCTGCACGCGCGTGCGGGCGCGCGTGACGGCCGTATAGACCAGCTCGCGCGTGAGCACCCGGCCGAACGACGCGGGCAACACGAGCGCCGCTTCGTCGAATTCCGAGCCCTGCGACTTGTGCACCGTCAGCGCGAACGCCGTTTCGTGCGGCGGCAGCGCGGCCGGCGACACCGCGCGCGCGGTGCCGTCCGCGCGCCGGAACCACACGCGCAGCACACCGTGCACGTCGGGCAATGCAATGCCGATGTCGCCGTTGAACAGCCCGAGCGCATAGTCGTTGCGCGTGACCATGATCGGCCGCCCGGTGAACCAGTGCGCACCGACCGCGAGCGGCACGCGCGCCGCATGCCTGACGTGCGCGGCCACCAGCGCATTGACGTGCTCCGCGCCGCGTGAACCGCTGCGGGTCGCGCACAGGATCCGGAACCGGTTGAGCGCGTCGAACAGCGGCAACGGATCGGGCACCGGTGCGGCCAGCGCGTCGCGCAATGCGTCGAGGTATGCGCCGAAGCGCCGGGCGAGCCGCTCGACCGTCGACGACGCCAGCGTGTCGCCCGCATCGTCGTGAAACGATGCGGCCGCCGAATCGTCGGCGGGCAGCGCATCGAGCGCCGCCTGCACGTCGCCGCGGCGGATCGCGAGCGACAGCCGTCCGATCGGCGAATCGAGCCCGAAGCGGTAATTGCGTTCGAGCCACACGACGCAGTCCGCGAGCGGCGCCGCAGCGGGCGCGATGGCGGACGCGGCAGCCGCGGCGGCTTCGCCTGCCGACGGCGATGCAGCAGTCACCGATGCGAGCGCCGCGTCGCCCGCATCGAACGGCGGCAGCTCGACGGCGTCGAGCCACGCGAGTTCGTCGGCCTCGATCCAGGCGGGCGTATCGTCCGATGCGCTGGCATCGAGGAGCGGTGCCGACTCGGTGGGTGGCGGCGGCGCGATGTCGGTCGACGACACTTCATCGTCCTGCGGTTCGTCGTCGAACAGCGATGCCTGCCGCGTATCGATTTTCGACCGAGACGCCGATCTGCGCGAAACAGGAGCGGATGCCGATGGCGGCGCCGGTGCCCGTGCGGCAGCGGGCACCGGATTCGCAACGGGAACCGCTGCCGGCGCCGCTTCGTCCGGCACCGGCAACGCGGCGACGAACGCCGCCTCGTCGACGCCCAGCGCCTGCGCGATGCGCGTGCGCGCCGCGGCGGTGAACGCCGGCCGCGCGCTCAGCTCCGCGAATACGGCGCCGGCCTCGACCGCGGCCAGTTGGTCCTTGTCGCCCAGCAATACGAGCCGCGCACCCGGCGCGAGCGCGTCGAGCAGATGCGCGGCGAGCGCGACGTCGATCATCGACGCCTCGTCGACGACGATCAGGTCGTACGGCAACGGATTGTCGCGATGATGCCGGAAGCCGGCCGCCCCGCCGCCGCCCAGCAACCGATGCAGCGTGTACGACGTGTCGGGCAGGCGCGCCGCGAGCTCGGGCGGCAGATCGCCGGCACGCGCGTGCAGCGCCTCCTGCATCCGCTGCGCGGCCTTGCCGGTCGGTGCGGCCAGCGCGATGCGCAGCCCCGGATGCGCGTCGAGCAGACAGGCGAGCACGCCGACGACGGTCGTCGTCTTGCCCGTGCCCGGCCCGCCGCTGACGATCGTCACGCGGCCGGTCAGCGCGACGATCGCCGCGACGCGCTGCCAGTCGACTTCGCCGGTAGCCGGCCCGAAGTAACGGGCGAGACTGTCGCGCAACCGGTCGGGCGACAGGCCTTCGTCCGGTGCGGCGACGCCCGCCTGCGCGACGAGCGCATCGGCGAGCCGCCGTTCGTAATCGAAATAGCGCGACAGGTACAGATGATCGTGCCGGTCGACGATCAGCGGCCGTTCGTCGCCGCGTGCCAGCGTGCCGAACGCGACCACGCCGCTCGCGGCAAGCGCCGCGCGGACCTCGTCGAGCGGCGCTTCGTAACGCTGCGCGAGCGCAGCAAGCGCGACGCACACGTGGCCACCGGCGGTCGCGCGGCTCGTCGCGAACGCGGCGCGCGCCGCCCAGCGTGCCGATGCGGACGGCGCACCGGCACGCCGCGCGAGATCGCCGATGCGGCGCGCGAAGCCTTCCGCGAGCGCGATGCCGAAATCGGCCGGCTCGGGCAACCGCGCGACGAGGCCGCCGGTAAATTCGAGCATGTCGTCGGATGCGGTCATGCGCGGCCTCCTTCCATCATCCGGTCGAGTGCGTCGACCAGCGCGCGGGCGGGCCGCCGCGCATGCACGCCCGCCGGTTCGCCGCCACTGCGCCAGCCGGGCCGCACGCCCCGCACGAACAGGTACAGGTAACCCGCGATGTGCGTGTCGTAGTCGTAATCGGGCAGCCGGCCACGCAGGTAGCGATGCAGCGCGACCGTATAGAGCAGCGCCTGCAGGTGATACGCGTGATCGGCCATCGCAATGTCGAGCGCGCGCGGGCCATAGGCGTCCGGCGTCGTGCCGAGGTGGTTCGACTTCCAGTCGACGATCCAGAAACGGCCGTCGTGTTCGACGATCATGTCGATGAAACCCTTGATGAAACCGGCGAGCGTGCCCGCCTCCAGTGCAACGTCCGGATAGCCGTGCGCGACCAGCAGCCGGCGCAGCGCCATCAGGTCGAGCGACGGCGCCGGAAACAGGAAACCCATTTCGTCGAGCCGCTTCGCCGGATCGAGATCGACGAGCCGCATGCCCGGCACCAGCTCGGTGTGCACGACGTCGTCGACGAGCCGCGCCATCATCGCCGGCAGGCGCGCGGCAAGCGCCGGCTCGGCCTCGACCGGCCGGTCGTGCAGCGCGCCGAGCGCGGCCTTGTGCCACGACTCGGGCTCCGTGAACCGGCTGAGCTCGAACAGGCGGTGCAGGCATTCGCCGGCCGCCGCGCCGCGCGGGAACACGAGGATGTCGTCATCCGGCGGCTCGGCCGCGACCGTATCGGCCAATATCAGTTCGCCGTCCGGCGTCACCGCGGCCAGCGCATCGTGATCGGGCCGCAGTTCGTCGTCGGGCACGGCCGCGACGCCCGCCTCCTCGCGCGCCATCGATGCGGTCAACGAACTGAAGCTCGCCATCCGCCACGCATCGCGCAGCACGCGCGTCGCATGACGCGCGGCGAGCGTCTGCGATGCGTCGTGCCCGGCCGCGACACGCTCGCGGCGCGCCGGCACGGGTAGCGGCGCGACGCACACGGGGCCGCCGGCGAGCGCGCGCCATGCCGCCTCGAGCGCGGCTTCGTCGGGCGGCTCGTCGAGCCACGCGTCGAACGCATGGCCGGCACCGGCGACGAGCCAGTTGAGCACGCTGCGCCGCGCTTCGCGCGTCGAGCGCGACGACAGGTAAGGCCCGGCGACGACATAGCAGCGATACACGGCGCGCGTGAGCGCGACGTAGACGAGCCGTGCGCGTTCCGCGGCCTGCTCGCGCAATGCCTGCCGCGCCGCGTGCGCGGCCGCTTCGTCATCGCACCCGTAATGCAGCACCGCATCGCCCGCCTCGTCGTGATACTCGCGCGCATCGGGCAACGCGGACGACGGCGGCTCACGCAGCGCACCGTCGTTCAGGAACGGACAGAACACGATCGCGTACTCGAGCCCCTTCGACTTGTGCACCGTGACGATCTGCACGAGATTGCGATCGGATTCGAGCCGCAATTGCGCTTCCTCGCCGCCGCCGTCGAGCCGTTGCGCGGCGAGCCAGCGCAGCGTCGGTGCGATGCCGGGCTGCGCGGACGCACGCGCCTGCGTCAACTCGGCCAGATGGTTGATGTCGGTCACGCGGCGCTCGCCGTCCGCGCCGGCCATCAGCCGTTCGGCGATCCGCAGCTCGCGCGTGAACGTGCGCCACATCACCGCGAAGCCGCGTTCGCGCCACAGCAACCGATACCGCGAGAAGCGCTCGACCCAGCTCATCGCATCGGCACTGTCGGCCGCCGACGCGCCGGGTGGCGCGCCGCCGTCGCCCTGCTCCATGCGCCACAGCGCACCGGCATCGAGGCCGAACCAGTCGGAGGCGAGCGCCGCGCGCAAACGCCGCAGGTCGCCCGGCGCATCGATCGCCGCCAGCACGCGTTCGAGCTGCTCGGCGTCGCCGGTCGAGAACACCGACGCCTGCGCGAGCTCGACGCTGCCGATGCCCCACGTCGCCAGCACGCGCTTCACGAGGCTACCCTGCCGGTGCGTCTGCACGAGCACTGCGATATCGCCCGGCGACAACGGCGTGTCGCCCAACCGCACGCGCCCTTCGCGTGCGCCGCGCATCAGCCGCGCGATCTCGGCCGCGCAAGCCTGCGCGGCCTGCGCCTGCGCTTCGCGCTTGAGCAGCGTGCCTTCGCCGCCCGGCAGCGCCCACACCCGGAAATCGCCGGCCGGGCCCGGATCGGTTTCGTCGACGAACGGCGCGCGCACGCGCGTGCCGGCGCGCACCGCGTAGTAGTCGAGCCCGTCGAGCACGAACGCGCGCGGATTCGACAGGAAGAAGCGGTTGCACGCGTCGACGATCGCAGGCGTCGAGCGCTGGTTGACCGCGAGCGTGTAGCACGCGCTCGCCCGTGCGCGCGCGGCGAGATAGGTATGCAGATCGGCCGCGCGGAAACTGTAGATCGCCTGCTTCGGATCGCCGACGAGGAACAGCGGGCCGCCCGGCGCGAAGATCCGGTCGAAGATCGCGAACTGCAGCGGATCGGTATCCTGGAACTCGTCGATCAGCGCGGCCGGATAGCGCGCGCGCAGCGTCTCGGCAAGCCACGGATGCGCGTGCAGTGCGTGATACAGGTTCGCGAGCAGATCGTCGAACGACACGACGCGTCGCGTGCGCTTGCGCTCGGCCAGCTCGGCCGGCGCCATGTCGAGCCATTCGGCGATCAGCGCGAGCCAGCGGGCGCGCTGCGCGGCCTCGGCCGCGGCCACGGCCGCTTCGAGCGCGTCGGCCACGTCGAAGAACGCGTGCGCGGGCGTCGTGCCGCCTTTCTTGGTCGCCTTCGTCAGCGCGGTTTGCGTGAGCTTCAGCGCGGCCTTCGGCAGCGCGGCCGTCGCGTCGCCCTGCTCGAAATGCACCGTCCACGCGGCGAGCGCGTCAGCGACCGCGTCCGGCTTGTGCGAGCGTTGATTCAGCACGGGCTGCGCGGCGCGCAGCAACGCATCGATCGCGTCACGCTCGGCCGCCCACATCCGCGCGGCCTCCGCGAAGCATTCGGCTGCGGCCGCTTCCGCCGCTTCGTCCGGCTCGGCCACGCCGTCCCAGCGCAGCGCGGCGAGCGGCTTCTTCAGCCGGCGTGCGAGCTGCGCATCGAGCGCGGCCGGGCCGGCCCCCGATTCGACGAGCCAGGTCGCGAAGCCCGGCCAGCGCGCGGCCGCCGGTTCGACACGCGTGCGCCAGAAATCCGCCGCGAGCTCGAAGCGCAGCGACGCATCGTCGGCCTCCATGTCGAACGCGAACGGCATCGCCGCCGCGAACGGCGCTTCCTGCAGCGCGCGCTGGCAGAACGCGTGGATCGTATGGATCGCGGCCTGGTCGAACGCGCGCAGCGCGCGCCGGATTCGCTTCGCGGCCGTCTCGGGATCGAGCGCGCCGCCGTCGCCGAGCGTGGTCTCGAGCAGGCGCGCGATGAACGGATCGCCGCCGTCGTCGCCCGTATCGAGCGCATGCGCGAGCTGCGCGAGCCGGCCGCGAATCCGCTCGTGCAGTTCGGCCGTCGCCGCTTTCGTGAAGGTCACGACAAGGATTTCGTCGGCACCGAGATCCTTTTCGAGCAGCAGGCGCACATACAGCGCGCAGATGTTCCAGGTCTTGCCGGTGCCGGCCGACGCCTCGATCTGATTGACGCCGTCGAGCGGACACGCGAACACGTCGAGTTCGAGCGCCTGCGGCTGCGACACGGCGCTCATGCGACCTCCTTCAGATGCTCGACGAGCGGCTCGAACACGAGCCGCGCGAGCGTGCCGAACGGTTCGTCGAGCGACGGATGCGCGCCACGCCACGCGATCGCGATGGCCGGATCGTCGGCTTCGCTCACGACCCGCTCGTTGATCCACACGCTCGCGGCCTTCGCCTCGCCGTCGGACACCCGCGCCCATGCACTGCGCGGGAAAAACCGCAGCGGCATGCGCCGCCCCGCGCGAAACAGCGCGGCAAGCGGCGCGAGCCGTTCGAGCGGCGCCGCGACGGGCGTCAGCTCGAACGCACCGCCGCTGCCGAACCACAGCGTGCGGCGCGGACCGCCCGGCTCGATCGCACAGTAGACGAGATGCGCGAGCCACGCGGACAGGTAGTCGCGCGCACTCGGCCGCGCATAGCGATAGATGACCTGCCCGGCCGGCGTCAGCCGGTTCAGCGTGCCGTGCAGTTCGAGCGGCGCACTCACCGCGTCGGCCGCCAGCATCGCGTCGTCGGCGCCGAACAGCGCCTGTTCGGCGTCGGGCCACTTCGGCACGACGGTGAGCGAGAACGGCCGCCGCTCGATGCCGTCGGCCAGCGCACGACGCACGTTCGACGCAAGCTGCGTCATCGAACCGAGCGCCTGGTCGCGCCACACCGCGCCCGTCGCGCCGCCGGGCAGTTCGGGGCTCGCGTCCGCGATGCGCAGCGCGTGATCGTGCACGCCGCCGTCGCCCGCTTCGATCAGCAGCGGCAGCACACGCTCGGCCAGCGCGTCGCTGCCGGCAAAATCCAGCGCGAACGGCTCGGTATCGAGCAGTTCGGCCTGCGCGTCGGCCAGCACGATGCCGAGCCGGCCGCGCAGCAATGCGCGTGCCGGATGCCGCCAGAAACGTTCGAATTCGCTGAACGCAACGGGCTCGACCGGTTCGGCCGGCAGCGGCTGCGCGAAGAACGGCTGCTCGCGCGGCCCATCGCGCGATGCTTCGGCGGCCAGCAGCGACGCGAGCGTGGCCCGCTCGGCGTCGTACGAAACGAGTTCGCTGCCCGGCTCGAAATACGCGGCCGCGAACGGTTGCAGCGGATGCTCGACGATGAACGCGCGCCGCGCGGCTTCGACCGCATCCGGTGCGGCGTCGGGCCCGGCCGTGACGAGCGCCAGATGATCGAGCAGCTCGTCGACGAGCGCCGCGGGCGGCAACGGCGCATTGTCGCGGATGCTGCGGCCCGTATAGGCGATCAGCAACCGGTCGCGGGCAGCCAGCAGCAGGTCGAGGAACAGATTGCGCTCGTCGTCGCGGCGCTGCCGGTCGCCCAGCTTCGGCAGCACGGCCATCAGGTCGAATTCGTCCGCGCGCGCGAGACTCGGCAGCACGCCGTCGTCCATCCCGAGCAGGCAGACGACGCGATACGGCAGCCCGCGCAAGCTCGTCAGCGACGAGAACGTGACGCCGCCCCACGGCACCCCGCCGCGGGCCGGATCGTCGAGCGCCGCGGCGAGCCCCGCGCGGACGACGGCCGCCGGCAACGCCTCGTCGGGCGCGCCCTCCGTCATCGCGGCCAGCATCGCATCGAGCGCGTCGCGCACGCCGGCCAGCGCGTCGGCATACGCGGCGCCCGAATCGAAGAAGCGCGCGAGCGTGTCGGCGAACAGTTCGCTCCAGCCGCGCGGCGTGTGCGACTCCTCGAGCCGCCGCGCGAAGCCGTCGAGATCGTCGGTGAACCGTGCAAGCCGGCCGAGCAGTTCGGCCTCGCTGCCCGTGGCCGCCTCGATCGGCAACCACGCACCGATCGGCGCCGCGCCTTCGGGCATCGCATAGCCGAGAAAGAGCCGCGCGAGCGCATCGGAGAACGTATGGCGCGGCGCGGGCACGGCCGCGTCGTCGCTCGCGCGCGGCGACAGCCCGCGCCGCGCGCCGGCGGCCGCGAGCCAGGTCTGCACCGTTTCGAGCGCGGCCGCGTCGATGTCGTAGCGCGCGGCCACCGCATCCACGCGCAGCCATTCGACCAGCTCCGGCGCGCCGACCTGCCGCTCCGGCAATGCGAGCCAGTCGAGCAGCACGCGCGCGACCGGGTTCGCCTGCGACGGCGGCAGGCCGGTGATCCGGTAAGGCACCCGCGCGCCGCCGGCGCCGGCCGTGCCGAACACCGCGTCGATCAGCGGCCCGGCCGCGGCCAGATCGGCCACCGCGACGAGCACGTCGGACGGCTGCAGGCTCGCATCGGCGTCGAACCACGCGAGCAGCCGGTCGTGCAGCACCTCGAGCTGGCGCGCGAGGCTGTGGCACACATGCACCTCGATCCCGCGCTCGACCGGCGTGTCGCCGGTTTCGGCCTCCGGCTGCAATTCGAGGATCGCGTTCTGCACGCGCGCGAGCCAGGTGGGCGCGGGATTCTCGACGAACCGCGACGCATCGCCCGACGCCGCGCTTTCAGTCAGCTCGTGCAGCATGTGCAATTGCGCCTGTGTCTGTCTGCCCCATTCGGCGAGCAGCGGATGACCGACTTCCTGATAGTCGAGCCGCCCGGCCGCATCGAGCGCCTCGGCATGCGCGGCGGTCACGATGTCGAACCAGAATTCGCGGCACGGGTTCAGCGCATAGACGCGCACGTCGATCCAGCGCGACAGTTCGCGCAACAGCGCGACGTGCAGCGGCGGCATCGTCGGCAGCGCGAACACGCTGACCGATTCGGGCCAGTCGGCGCGCGCAACCGTATCGGCATCGAGATGGCGCGCTTCGACGAGGAAGCGGTGCGCCGGCGGCGTGCCGCTGTCGCTCAGCTCGGCGAGCAGCGCGCGCCACAGCGCGGCCTGCCAGCGCTCGTCGTCGCGCGCGGCATCGCTGATCCCGCGCGGCGCGCCGTCGCCCGCGAGCACCGACTCGCCGGCCTGCCACGCGGCCAGCCATTCGGGGCGATAGGTCAGGTAGTGATCGAGCACGGCCGCGACACGATGGGCCAGCTCGTAGCGCATCGCGTCGTCGGACGCCGACAGATAGGCGGCGAGCCGCGGCGATGCGAGCCACGGCGCATCATCGGCCGACTGCGCGAACAGCCGGTAGCAGCGCCACACCAGCCGGTCGGGCGCGAACGGCGAGCGCGCGGGCACCGTCAGCACACGGCCGATCTGCGCCCACAGCCACTGCGCGAGATAGGTGAACTCGACGTTCGCGCACACGCCATTGCGCGCGGCGATGTCGAGCTCGAGGCGGCGACGCAGCGCCGCGCTCGGCACGATGACCTGTTGCGGCGCCCACGGGCCGTTGCGGGCCGGGAACGCGGCCAGATCCTCGAGCAGCGCGTCGGCCAGCGTTTCGTGACGGTTCGAATAGAAGAGATGGAGCATGAGGCGGGCGTCGGAACCTCGCACCGACGGGGCCGGGCGAACACAATGACCAAGGATAGCAAAGGGCTGCAGCCGCGACCATCGTCCGGAAAGCCAGCTTTTGCGAGCCGCGAAATACGATAGACTCGTCGCCAGTCAATACGCCGCCCCCGGGCGTCTTCGTCTGCCATTCAGCCCATCGATGCGCTATTCGGTCGAAATCAGAAAGTTTTTCTACAGCCAGTACTTTTTCGGCGGCCTGCGGATCGCGGTCGGCGTGTCGCTGCCGGCCGTGTTGTGCCTGATCGTGTTTCACAACCGGGAGCTCGGCTTCACGATCTCGACGGGCGCGCTCGGCGCATGCGTCGTCGACATGCCGGGCCCGCTGAAGTACAAACACAACGAAATGCTCGCGTGCAGCGTGATCGGCTTCCTGGCCGCGCTCGCCACCGGCCTCGCGACACCGAACATCTTCGCGCTGTGGCTCACGATCGTGCCGCTTACGTTCGTGCTGTCGCTGATCGTCGTCTACGGCAACCGCTGGCCGCAGATCAGCTTCGCGACGCTGTTCATGATGGTGATGACGCTCGAGGAGAAGTTCACGCCGCTGCAGGCGTTCGTCAACGCCGGCTGGATTCTCGCGGGCGGCCTCTGGTACACGTACTGGGCCACGCTCGTGTCGCAATGGCAGGCGCGCCGGATCGAGCAGCAGGCGCTGGCCGAAAGCCTGTTCGCGTGCGCCGACTACCTGCTCGCCCGCGCGCAGTTCTACGATCTCGACGCCGATCTCGACGAGTGCTACCGCAATCTCGTCGCCCGGCAGATCACCGCGGTCGAAACGCAGGAAACCGCGCGCGACATCGTGCTGCGCAACCTGCCGAAGCTGCGGCGCGGCAAGCTCGATCCCGGCCGCACGACGATGTACAACCTGTTCATCAACAGCGTCGACCTGCACGAGCTGTTCGTCGGCGCGCACACCGATTACCCGCTGGTGCGCAACACGTTCGGCGGCACGGACCTGATCATTTTCTACCGCGACCTGATCCGCAAGGCCGCCGCCGATCTCGAGGAAATCGGCCTCGCGGTGCTCGAAAACCGCGCGCCGCATTCGCGCATCAGCGTGAAGGCCGAACTGCGCGCGATCGAGTACGAGATCGAGCTGATGCGCAAGAAGAACTTCGCGGCCACCAACGCGGAAGCGTATGCGGCCGTGCTCGCGACGTTCCGGCGCATCTGGAGCGCGACGCGCCTGATCGACCGGATGCGCCGCAACCTGTCGGGCCACGCCGATCCGCAGCAGACCGAACTGAAGATCGACAAGGCGCTCACGCGCTTTCTGCAGCGCCGCCGCATGTCGCCGCTGCTGATTTTCTCGAACCTGAACATGCGTTCGCCGAGCTTTCGCCATGCGCTGCGCGTGACGATCGCCGTGGCGGTCGGCTTCTGGATCGGCCGGCTGCTGCCGCTCACGAACGCCTACTGGATCGTGATGACCACCATCATCATCCTGAAGCCCGGCTACTCGCTGACCAAGCAGCGCAACGCGCAGCGGATCATCGGCACGCTGATCGGCTGCGCGGCGAGCATCGCGCTGATCTACACGGTGAAGGAGCCGCACCTGCTGATCGCGATCATGTTCGGATCGATGGTGATGAGCTACAGCCTGCTGCTGTTCAACTACGCGGCGAGCGTCGTGTTCACGTCGTCGTACGTGCTGCTGATGTTCCACCTGCTCGCGCCGGGCAGCATGCGGATCATCGGCGAGCGCGCGATCGACACGGTGGTCGGCTGCATGATCGCGATCGCCGCGAGCCGGCTGTTCCCGTACTGGGAATACCGGCTGATGGGCAAGCTCGTCACCGACATGCTGACGTCCACGCGCAAGTATTTCGAGGCCGTGTGGCGCGCGGGGCGCGGCATGTCGCCGCCGCCGGTGCCGGCCGCCGACGGCGCGGCCGTCGTCGCGGGCGTGGCCGCCGCGGTCGAGGCGCCCGTGACCAGCCTCGACGACGACTACCGCTACCGCCTCGCCCGCAAGGACGTGCACATCGCGTTCGCGAATCTCGGGCAGGCATTCCAGCGGATGATGATCGAGCCGAAGGCGCACCAGCGCTTCGTGCCCGAACTGAACGACCTGCTCGTGCAGACGCACGTGCTCGGCGCGCAGATCACGGCCGCCGCGCCGCTGATCCGCAGCGCATGCGCGGCCGATGGCGGCCTGGTGCACGACGACGCATTGCAGCGCGGCCTCGCCGCCGTGCTCGACAATCTCGAGAAGGCGGAAGCCGGCGAGCCGCCGCCGGCCGATCAGCTCGAAGCGTCGAAGCAGATCACGCGCGATCTCGATGCGATGGTCGTGTCCGCGGAGCAATCCGACGCGGTCGGCGCGGAGCTCACGCACGACCTGAAGGTGCTCGCGCACCAGTGCAAGCAGATGCTCGCGTCATCGCTGCTGATCCGCAAGGATGCGAGCGTGATCCGCCTGCCCGCCTGACCCCACATCCCCGCGCCGCCAGGCCGACCCGCGCGCCGCGGATCGGCCACCGGCGCACTCCGGTTCAACGATTCCCCGAAGCATGCCCCACCCGCTCCACGCGGCCCGCGCATCCGGCGCGCGAGCGCCCCACGCCCCATTCCGTTCGACGCGCCAGTCAGGGAATACCCGATTCCGGTCACCGGGTCCGGCTTGTTATCATTCGTTCACATTCAAGTTGTATATACAACTTGAGCCAATCGGGCCGGCCCTGCTCGCCCGGTTCGTCGCATAACGATATCGGAGACTCGATGAAAAACTTGCAGCGCCATCTCAGCGCGCGGCACATCCGCTTTCTCGCGCTGGGCTCGGCGATCGGCACGGGCCTGTTCTACGGTTCGGCGTCCGCGATCCAGCTCGCGGGCCCGGCCGTGATCCTCGCGTACGTCCTCGGCGGCGCGGCCGTCTACATGGTGATGCGCGCGCTCGGCGAAATGGCCGTGCGCGAGCCCGTCGCGGGTTCGTTCGGCCACTACGCGACCGAGAACCTCGGCCCGTTCGCGGGCTTCGTCACGGGCTGGACCTATACGCTCGAAATGGTGATCGTCGCGATCGCCGACATCACCGCGTTCGGCATCTACATGGGCTTCTGGTTTCCGGATGTCCCGCAATGGATCTGGGTGCTCGGCGTCGTCGCGATCATCTGCGGGCTGAACCTGTGCCACGTGAAGGTGTTCGGCGAGCTCGAATTCTGGCTGTCGATCATCAAGGTCGGCGCGATCGTCGCGATGATCGGCGGCGGCGTCGCGATCCTGCTCACCGGCATGCACTTCGGCCATTCGGCCGACATGCCGACGTTCGCGAACCTGTGGAATCACGGCGGCTTCTTGCCGAACGGCGTCGGCGGGCTGATCGCGTCGCTGTCGGTCGTGATCTTCGCGTACGGCGGCATCGAGGTGATCGGGATGAGCGCCGGCGAAGCGAAGGACCCGGAACGCGTGATTCCGCGCGCGATCAACGCGGTGCCCGCCCGCATCCTGCTGTTCTACGTGCTGACGATGGTCGTGCTGATGTCGATCAGCCCGTGGACCGGCGTCGGCAGCGACGGCAGCCCGTTCGTCCAGATCTTCTCGGCGCTCGGCGTGAAGTCGGCCGCGACGATCCTGAACCTCGTCGTGATCAGCGCGGCGATTTCGGCGATCAACAGCGACATCTTCGGCGCGGGCCGGATGATGTTCGGGATGGCGCGGCAGGGTCAGGCGCCGCGCGTGCTGATGACGACGTCGCGCCACGGCGTGCCGTGGGTCACGGTGCTCGTGATGGCCGGCGCGCTGCTGGTGGGCGTGCTGCTCAACTACCTGATGCCGAAGGACGTGTTCCTGGTGGTCGCCGCGATCGCGACGTTCGCGACCGTGTGGGTCTGGCTGATGATCCTGCTGTCGCAGGTGGCGATGCGTCGCCGTCTGTCGAGCGCCGAAGTCGCCGCGCTGAAGTTCAAGGTGCCGCTGTGGCCGGTCGCGCCGGCGCTGACGATCGCATTCATGGGCTTCGTGATCGTGATGCTCGGCTGGTTCGACGATACGCGCGTGGCGCTGTATGTCGGCGCGGCGTGGCTCGCGCTGCTCGCGGCCGTGTTCTACGCACGGATCCGCCCGAAATTCGCCGCTGCGTCACGTTGACGCACGGCTGACCTGCGAGTGCGGCGCGTCGGTTCCGGCGCGCTTTCTACTGTCCCGGTTCCGCGCGGCGCCCGTCGCGCGAGAACCGCGGATCGACCCCGTTCGCCTCCCCGCACGCGCGGCCCGACCGGCCCGCGCCCCGGCACGTCAGTGCGATGCGGCGCTCGCGGCCTCGGCCGGATGGGCCTCGTCGTACGCGTGCTTCTGCGAAATCGCGTTGTACAGGATCGTCCCGATCACGAGCAGCACGGCCACGACGATCAGGATGCTCACGTTGCGGACTGGGTTCTTCTTGCGCTGATCGTTCATGGTCGGTGCTGCTCCGTCAAATTCGTCGAAGCGGGCATTCTACGCGCTTGCGCCCGCGCTGCGCCGCCCGGTGTTCCGATCGCCCGTCCCTGTCCTCCCCGCCGCTTTCCGCAAGCTTTCGTTTGTTAATCGTTCCCATTTCGATCTAGAATCCTGAGTCTTTCATTTTGTAATGTTCCGGATCGCTCGGGCGGCAGGCGCGCCCCGGAACGCTCCCTCGTCCACCTGCCCCACCGGAGTCTTCATGTCGAATCCGCGCACCCGCCTGCTGCCGCTCGCCGGCGCCCTCGCCCTGGCTGCAGCCGCCTTCGCGCCGCTTGCCCAGGCGGCCGAGGAAGTGAGCCTGTACACCACCCGCGAGCCGAAGCTGATCCAGCCGCTCATCGACGCGTTCACGAAGCAGAGCGGCGTCAAGGTCAACACGGTGTTCGTGAAGGACGGCCTGCTCGAACGCGTGAAGGCGGAAGGCGCGCAGTCGCCGGCCGACGTGCTGATGACGGTCGACGTCGGCAACCTGCTCGACCTCGTCGACGGCGGCGTCACGCAGCCGGTGCGCTCGAAGGCGCTCGACGACGCGATTCCCGCGAACCTGCGCGCCACGAACGGCGACTGGTACGCGCTGTCGCTACGCGACCGCGTGCTGTACGTCGAAAAAGACCTGAAGGTCGATGCGTTCCGTTACGAGGATCTCGCCGATCCGAAATGGAAGGGCAAGGTCTGCATCCGCTCGGGCCAGCATCCGTACAACACCGCGCTCGTCGCGGCGATGATCGCGCACGACGGCGAGGCCGCAACCGAGACATGGCTGCGCGGCGTGAAGGCGAACCTCGCGCGCAAGGCGACCGGCGGCGACCGCGACGTCGCGCGCGACATTCTCGGCGGAATCTGCGACGTCGGCCTCGCGAACGCTTACTACGTCGGCCACATGAAGCACGCGGAACCGGGCAGCGATGCGCGCAAATGGGGCGACGCGATCAAGGTCGTGCGCCCGACCTTCGCGAACGCGAAGAGCGGCGGCACGCACGTGAACATCAGCGGCGCGACGGTGGCGAAGCATGCGCCGCACAAGGCCAACGCGGTGAAACTGCTCGAATACCTGGTGTCGCCGGAAGCGCAGGCGCTGTATGCGCAGGCGAACTACGAATACCCGGTGCGCGCGAACGTGAAGCTCGACCCGGTGATCGCGAGCTTCGGCACGCTGAAGGTCGATCCGCTGCCGCTGGCGGATATCGCGAAGCATCGCAAGCAGGCAAGCCAGCTCGTCGACAAGGTCGGCTTTGACAACTGACGCCTCGCCCGCCGACGCCTGCCGCGAGCCGCGCGGCCCGCGTCCGTGGCCGCGTCTGCGGCCGCGCGCGGGCAGCCTGTGGCTGCTCGGGGCGCTGACGATCGCCGCGGCGGTCGCGGCGCCGCTCGCGGTGCTCGTGGCCGCCGCGTTCGACGCCGATCTCGCGCACTGGCGGCATCTCGCCAAATTCGTGCTGCCGCACGCGCTCGTCAATACGCTGCTGCTGCTCGCCGGCGTCGGCGCGATCGTGTCGATTGTCGGTACGGGCTGCGCATGGCTCGTCACCGCCTACGATTTTCCCGGCCGCCGGATCCTGACCTGGGCGCTGCTGCTGCCGCTCGCGGTCCCCACCTACATCGTCGCGTTCGCGTATCTCGACCTGCTGCATCCGATCGGCCCCGTGCAGGGCGCGATCCGCTGGCTGCTCGGCTTCGACAGCCCGCGCCAGTTCCGCCTGCCCGATTTGCGCTCGCTGCCCGGCGCGATCTTCGTGCTCGGCTTCGTGCTGTATCCCTATGTCTATCTGAGCACGCGCGCGATGTTCGTCACGCAGTCCGCGAGCCTGCTCGAAGCCGCGCGCACGCTCGGCGCGGGCCGCCTCGCGACGTTCTGGCGCGTCGTCGTGCCGCTGGCCCGCCCGGCGATCGCGGTCGGCGTGAGCCTCGCGCTGCTCGAAACGCTGAACGATATCGGCGCGTCGGAATTTCTCGGCGTGCAGACGTTGACCGTGTCCGTCTATACGACGTGGATCACGCGTTCCGATCTCGCCGGCGCCGCGCAGATCGCGCTCGCGATGCTCGCGATCGTCGTCGGCACGATCGCGCTCGAACGCTACGGGCGCCGCCGCCAGCGCTATGCGCACGGCCGGCGCATGCGGCCGATCGCGCCGCGCCGCCTGACCGGCGCGGCTGCGCTGGGCGCCGCCGTGCTCGGCTGGCTGCCCGTCCTGCTCGGCTTCGGCGCGCCGGCCGCGTACCTCGCGGTCGAAACGGCCAAGCGGCTGCACCTCGTCGGCGGCGTCTCCGCGCAACTGATGACCGGGCTCGCGAACACGCTGACGATCGCGACCGCCGCCACCGCCACGACGCTCGCATGCGGGCTCGTCGTCGCGTGGGCCGCCCGCGCGCAACGTGACAGCGCCCGTGCGGGCCCTGCCCGCCTGTGCGCGCGGATCGCGAGCCTCGGCTACGCGGTGCCGGGCACCGTGCTCGCGATCGGCCTGCTGATTCCGTTCGCGGCGGCCGACCGGCTGTTCGGCGCGGCGCTCGGCCGCGACGGGCTGCTGCTGATGGGCTCGGCCACCGCGCTCGTGATCGCCTATACCGTGCGTTTCCTCGCGATCCCGGCCGGCGGCATCGAGGCCGGCCTCGCGCGCATTCCGCCGTCGCTCGAACAGGCCGCGCGCTCGCTCGGCGAGACGGCCGGCGGCACGCTGCGCCGCGTTCACCTGCCGCTGTTGCGGCCCGCGCTCACGACGAGCGCGCTGCTGGTGTTCGTCGACGCGATGAAGGAATTGCCGGCGACGCTGCTGCTGCGCCCGTTGAATTTCGACACGCTCGCGACCTGGCTGTATGCGGAAGCCGCGCGCGGCACCTATGAAGAAGGCGCGGTCGCCGCGCTCGCGATCGTGCTGGCCGGGCTCGTGCCCGTGATCCTGCTCGCCCGCACCCGCCACAAGATCGGAGCCTGACACCGTGAACCTGCTCGAACTCGACGACCTCTGCGTCGCCTACGACACGCCGCACGGCCGCCGCACCGTGGTCGACGGCCTGAGCCTCGCGCTGCCGCGCGGCGACATCGGCTGCCTGCTCGGCGCGTCCGGCTGCGGCAAGACCACCGTCCTGCGCGCGATCGCCGGCTTCGAACCGGTGCGCATGGGACGCATCGTGCTGGACGGCACGCCCGTCGCGGCGCCGGCGCTCGACGTGCCGCCCGAGCGCCGGCGCATCGGCATGATGTTCCAGGATTACGCGCTGTTTCCGCACCTGAGCGCGGCCGACAACGTCGCGTTCGGCCTGCGGCGCCTGCCGAAGGCCGACCGGCGCCTGCGCGTCGCGGAGATGCTCGAGCTCGTCGGCCTCGCCGATTCCGGCGATGCGTATCCGCACGAACTGTCGGGCGGCCAGCAGCAGCGCGTCGCCCTCGCGCGCGCACTTGCGCCGTCGCCGGAATTGCTGCTGCTCGACGAGCCGTTCTCGAATCTCGACGTCGATACGCGCGAGCGGCTCGCATTCGAGCTGCGCGACATCCTGAAGCACACGGGCCACACCGCGATCCTGGTCACGCACAATCAGGCGGAAGCGTTCGCGATCGCCGACCGGATCGGCGTGATGAAGGACGGGCAGCTCGCGCAATGGGATACGCCGTATGCGCTGCACCATCATCCGGCCAGCCCGTTCGTCGCGGATTTCGTGCGCCGCGACGCGCTGGCCGACGAACGCGCACGCGCGCTCGCGCGCGGCCGCTGAAGCCGCGCGGCCGGCGCGGCGGGGTGCCCGTCAGGCGGGCTCGGCCAGATCGCGCACGGGCAGCGCGGTCGAATACTTGATCTGCTCCATCGCGAACGACGAGCTGACGTCGAACAGCGGCACCGTGCGAATCAGTTGCTTGTAGACGCGGTCGTAGTCGTCGATGCCGGCCACCACGACGCGCAGCAGGTAATCGGTCTCGCCGCTCATCCGGTAGACCTCGACCACTTCCGGCATGTCGCGCACCGCCTGCGTGAAACGCTGCGCCCATTCCTCGGTGTGCTGGTTCGTGCGGATCGCGACGAACACCGTCGTGCCGACCCCGAGCTTGCGCGGATCGCACAGCGCGACCTGCGCGCGAATCGCGCCGGTTTCCTTCAGCCGCTGCACGCGCTTCCAGCATGGCGTCTGCGACAGGTTCACGCGCTGTGCCAGCTCCGCGATCGGCAGCGTGGCATCCGCCTGCAGCAGCTCCAGCAGCTTGCGATCGATGGCGTCCATTTCTCCATTCCCTCGTCGATAGAAATTTATTCTATTCATCCTGCCCAACGGGGAACGATATGAAAACTGCCGCGGCGCGTCGACCGGTGTAAATACCGATCCGGCACGCAGACGATTCGTCCGCCGCGCCAAAAGAAACAGGCGACGCCACCGCCGGGGTGGCATCGCCTGAAATTGATTGCGCGTCGCGGCTCGCACGTCGCGCCGGGCCGGCCGGCGCTCACCGGCCGCCGGCCGTCATGCCGCTCAATACGCGACCGTCGCGATCTCGCGCACGAAGCTGTCCTGCTCGAGTGCGTCGACGAACGCGACCGCGTAGTCTTCCACCGAGATCTTGCTGTTGCCCTGCGCGTCGACGATCAGCTTGCCGACGCCCGTGCGGAACGTGCCGGTGCGCTCGCCCGGCGCGATCAGCGCGGCCGGCGCGAAGAAGGTCCAGTCGAGATCGGCGACCGTCTTCAGGTAGTCGAGCGCATCGCGGTGCGCGAGCGCCTGCGCCTTGTATGCCTCCGGGAATCCTTCGGTGTCGACGAGCTGCTTGCCCGGCGCGACTTCGAGCGAACCGGCGCCGCCCACCACGACGAGCCGCTTCAGGCCGGCCTGGCGCGTGCCGGCGACCAGCGCCTTCGCGGCCGCGACGACCTGCGCCGCATCTTCCTGCTTCGGGCCGTACGCGCTGGCGACGACGTCATGGCCCGGCAGCGCGGCCGCGATGCTGGCCGCGTCGAACAGGTCGGCCGCCTTCGCGGTGATGCCTTCGACGGATGCGCGCGGATGGCGCGACAGCGCCGTGACGCGGTGGCCGCGCCGCACGGCTTCCGCCGCGATGCGCGTGCCGATCATGCCGGTGGCGCCGAACAGCGCGATATTCAATGAACGTTGCGTCATATCGATTCTCCAGAAATGAAAATATGTAACACACTCAATTACATATAAGACCGAAAAAAACGGGGCGAAGCCCCCGTCGTGCCGATCGCCGCGCGTACGCGCCGTCCGGCTTCCCGCCCTGCCTGCCGCCGGATACCCGTGGCACCCGGCGCCGGTCACCCGCCGGCGCGCGCCGCCCGTTGCGTGCGCTGCTCCAGATCCAGCATGTCGGCCGTCACGTCGGCCAGCGTGCGCGTGGCGAGCGACGCCTCCATCGCGCGCTGCGCGTCGCCGATATAGCCGGTCAGCGCGCTCTGAATGTGCCGCCCGACGAGACATGCCGGATTCGGCGCCTCGCGATGCAGCGCGAACAGTTGCGCATCGTCGACCGCGCGATACACGTCGAGCAGCGTGATCTCGCCGGGCTCGCGCGCCAGCAGCGCGCCGCCGCCCGCGCCGAGCTGCGACGTGGTCAGGCCTGCGGCCGCCAGCATCGACAGCAGCCGGCGAATCAGCGCCGGATTCGTATTCACGCTGCCCGCGATGATGTCGGACGACAACGGTACGCCTTCCTGCATCGACAGCAAGGCAAGCACGTGAACGGCAAACGCGAACCGGCTGCTGGTATTCATTCCTGACTCACTCGGCGACGCCGGCCCGACCCGCAACCGGCGACATGTGTAACCATAATAATTACATTTTGCGGATCGTGCAAGCCCGCGTCATTCACCGCTCGCGGGTTTGGCCCCCGCGGCGCTCTGCTGGCTCCACTGCTGGAGTTTCTTGCCGGCTTCGGCGATCTTCGCGCCCGCTTCGGAAGCCGCATGCGCGACGACCGCGGACGCCGCCGCGTCGATCTGCGCCTGCGCGGCCGACGCGAGGCCGCTCGCGGACAACGGCGGCACGGCCGACGCCGCGGACGCGATACCGGCCTTCGCCGCGTTGATCTGCTGGTTGACGGTGCTCGCCACCTGGTCGAGCGCCTTTGCCGCATTGTTCGCGGCGTCGGCGGCCGCGCTCGCGGCCGTATCGGGTTGCGCGACCGGCGTACCGGACTTCTCGCAGCCCGCGAGCAACAGCAGCGCACCGGCGGCCACGGCCGCCAGCACGGACCCGGGCACGCGACGCGCCCGCGATGTCTTCATGTTCATCAGCAATCTCCGGCCGCGCGTTGCACGACCTCGTGGTTGGACCGGTGTCGATGATACCGCCTGTGGAACAGGCCCAATCACGACCCGGCATTAAAAATGCCTTTCAATTTCGGATTCGTCTGATTCAATCGCACGCGCCATGCCTCTAAAGTGGGCACGCTTCAATCCGCTTCGTACGTGTCCCCCACTTTTCCTCGTTATGGCTTTCCTCGTCGACTGGCTCATCGTCCTGGCCGCGCTGCTCGCCGCCACCCTGTTCCTGTGCCTGCGTGCGCCGTCGGCGCGCCGCCTCGCCGAATCGGGGCGTCCGCGCCGCATCGCGTGCGCGCGTCTGCTCACGCAGGCCGTGATCGGCTTCTGGACGGCCGCGCTGATCGTCGCGCAAGGCATCCTCGGCGCCGACGGCGACGGCCAGTCGCTCGCGGGCTTCGCGGCGCTCGCGTTCGCCGCGCTCGGGCTGGCGACCGTCGCCGCCTACTGGTCGGCGTGCGCGCTGCGGCTGCGCCGGCCGCCCGCGCTGTTCGCGCGCCACTGACGCGCCAGATCGGTGCGTGACCGCGCACGCCGCGCACCGCTTCGTTCGTCGTACGCACCAGTTCAGCACGCGCCGCACCACGTGCGTGCAGCCGGCACCGCCGTCGCTCGCCCTCGATCACGCCCCGATCCCGTGCGCGATTCACCGGAATGCCGCATCGCGCGGCAACCGGGCACCAATTTCACGCAGTCGTTCACCAGCTTGGCTCGATACTTGCATTCCTTGCCCGTTTTTTGCGCAAGGAAGTAACGGCATGGATGGTCTGAAATCCGGCGTCGACACCCTGTTCCTGTTGATCGGCGCCGTCATGGTGCTCGCGATGCATGCGGGCTTCGCATTTCTCGAACTCGGCACGGTCCGCAAGAAGAACCAGGTCAACGCGCTCGTGAAGATCCTGGTCGACTTCTCGGTGTCGACACTCGCGTATTTCTTCATCGGCTACACGATCGCGTACGGCGTCGAATTCTTCGACGACATCGGCACGCTGTCGCAGCACAACGGCTACGCGCTCGTGCGCTTCTTCTTCCTGCTGACGTTCGCCGCGGCGATCCCGGCGATCGTGTCCGGCGGCATCGCGGAGCGCGCGAAGTTCAACCCGCAGCTCGTCGCGACGCTGATCATCGTCGGCTTCATCTATCCGTTCTTCGAAGGGATCGCGTGGAACGAGCGCTTCGGCGTGCAAGCCTGGCTCACGCACGCGTTCGGCGCGCCGTTCCACGACTTCGCGGGCTCGGTCGTCGTGCATGCGTTCGGCGGCTGGGTCGCGCTGCCGGCCGTGCTGCTGCTCGGCGCGCGCCACGGCCGCTACGCGAAGGACGGCCGGATCGCCGCGCACCCGCCGTCGAACATCCCGTTCCTCGCGCTCGGCGCCTGGGTGCTTGCGGTCGGCTGGTTCGGCTTCAACGTGATGAGCGCGCAGACGCTCGACAAGATCAGCGGCCTCGTCGCGGTGAACTCGCTGATGGCGATGGTCGGCGGCACGCTCGCGGCATGGATGGCCGGCCGCAACGACCCGGGCTTCACGTACAACGGGCCGCTCGCTGGCCTCGTCGCGGTATGCGCGGGCTCCGACGTGATGCACCCGATCGGCGCGCTCGTCACGGGCGCCGCCGCCGGTGCGCTGTTCGTCGCGATGTTCACCTGCGTGCAGAACCGCTGGCGCATCGACGACGTGCTCGGCGTCTGGCCGCTGCACGGGATGTGCGGCGCGCTCGGCGGCATCGCGGCCGGCGTGTTCGGGCAGCCGGCGCTCGGCGGCCTCGGCGGCGTGTCGTTCCTGTCGCAGCTCGTCGGCACGCTCGGCGGCATCGCACTCGCGAGCGCGGGCGGCACGCTCGTCTACGGCGCGCTGAAGGCGACCGTCGGCCTGCGTCTCGACCGCGAAGCCGAATTCGACGGCGCCGACCTGTCGATCCACCGCATCTCGGCCACGCCCGAGCGCGATTGACCCGCTGAACGCCCCCGGACGCGTCATTACGTTTTCAATTCAAAAAACTTTCATCTAGCGTCCTTACACTTCCGTCCAGTTTTCAATATGCCTTCGCGGAGCTTGCCGCTCGCCCGCTTCGCGAAGGCCATTCTTCCAACAACCGAAACTGGACTCCACATGCCCGCGTTGCCCAATGCTTCCCGTCGTCAGGCCCTGAAGATCCTCGCCGGCGCGCCGATGCTTCCCCTTTCCGGCCTCGCGCTGCCGGCCCTGCTGACGGGTTGCGGCGGCGACGACGATCCCGCGTCGACGCCGGCCCCGGTCGCCGCTGCCTATACGTCGGCGGCATTCTCGGCGATGGCCGCGCCGACGCTCGACAACGCGGCCGCGATGGCCACGACGACGGTCGGCTCGACGCTGTCGGTGTCGTTCTCGGACGGCTCGTCGCGCAACTTCAAGCTCGCGTACCGGCCGTTCTTCGTGACGGGCGACATGGTGCCGGACGGCAAGGGCGGCACGACGCTCGCGGGCGGCTACTACGACATCAACAACCAGCCGATCATCGATCGCTCGGTCGCCGGCAAGGAGCGCCAGTTCTATTCCGACTGCCCGGACGGCAGCTCGCTCCTGACGCTGAAGAACGCGAACGTGCCGGGCGTGAAGGGCAACACGGTGTTCGCGGTCGTGCAGTTCGAATACACGACACGCGACCAGGCGAGCGCGTCGCAGTACGGCCAGCTGCCGTCGCCAATCGCCGTGCTCACGCTCGACCAGGACCCGGCCACCGGCGCGCTGAAGGTCGTGAAGTACCACAACGTCGACACGTCGAAGGCGCACGGCCTGTGGATCACCTGCGGCGCGAGCCTGTCGCCGTGGGGCACGCACCTGTCGAGCGAGGAATACGAGCCGGACGCGACGAAGGCCGCGACCGACGCGCAGTTCAAGGCGTTCAGCAAGAACACGTTCGGCGACGAGACGAAGGCGAACCCCTACCACTACGGCCACCTGCCCGAGATCACCGTGAACCCGGACGGCACCGGCACCGTGAAGAAGCACTACTGCCTCGGCCGCATCTCGCACGAGCTGATCCAGGTGATGCCCGACCAGCGCACCGTGATGATGGGCGACGACGCGACCAACGGCGGCCTGTTCATGTTCGTCGCCGACAAGGCGGCCGACCTGTCGGCCGGCACGCTGTACGTCGCGAAGTGGACGCAGACGTCGTCCGCCGGCGCGGGTACCGCGACGCTGACGTGGATCAAGATCGGCCACGCGACCAGCAGCGAGATCGAGACGCTCGCGAACACGCTGAAGGCGTCGGACATCATGGACCTGGTGACCACCGATCCGAACGATGCGAGCTACACGAAGATCCACTTCGGCGGCAAGTTCAACTGGATGCGCGTGAAGCCGGGAATGGAAAAGGCGGCCGCGTTCCTCGAGACGCACCGCTACGCGGCGCTGCTCGGCGGCAGCATGGCGTTCACGAAGCTCGAAGGCACGACCGTGAACGCGAAGGACAAGATCGTCTACACGGCGATGTCGCGGATCGAAACGTCGATGGTCAAGGGCAACGCGGTGTCGCGCGACGTCGCGGTCGACAAGAAGATCGCCGCGGGCGCCGTCTACGCGCTGAACCTGAAGGCCGGCCAGCGCGACACGACGGGCGGCGCGATCGACAGCGAATGGGTGCCGGTCGACATGGGCGCGCCGGCCGCGCTGGTCGGCGAGGACCTCGCCGCAGCCGATGCGCTCGGCAACCTCGCGAACCCGGACAAGATCGCGAACCCCGACAACCTGAAGTTCTCCGAAAAGCTGCGCACGCTGTTCATCGGCGAAGACTCGGGCATGCACGTGAATAACTTCCTGTGGGCCTACAACGTCGACACGAAGTCGCTCGCGCGCGTGCTGTCGTGCCCGGCCGGCGCCGAATCGACAGGCCTGCACGCGGTCGACGAGATCAACGGCTGGACCTACATCATGAGCAACTTCCAGCATGCGGGCGACTGGGAAGCGCCGCTGCACGACAAGGTCAAGCCGACGCTCGACCCGCTCGTGCGCGCGAACTACAAGGATCGCTTCGGCGCCAGCGTCGGCTACCTGACGGCCGAGCAGACCAGCATCAAGCTCGCGAAGGACTGACCGCCTCGCGCGAGGGGGCGTTGCGCCCTGCAGGGCGTCCCTGACCGGGCGTCCCTGACCGGGCGTCCCTAACCGGGCGTCCTTTCTTCATCACCGTTCATTCGTCGGCGCTCCACGCCGTTTCACGCGCGATGCCCACTGCGGGCGTCGCGCTTTTTTTTGCGTGCGGGAAGCGTACAGACGGCGCCCATCGCGCGTGCCAGCACGCGCGAAACTGGCCCGGACGGGCATTTGTGGCGATCAGGAGATAATACGGGCCGACGCGTCCGGGCGGACCGTCGGAAGACAGGCAAAAAAAAGCGCCACGGAGACCGTGGCGCTAAAAAAGTTCTAGCCATTCCGAGGGCCGTGCTAGAACCTGAGAGACTGCGCGAAACATCGTTGCCGGTTAAACTCTTGAAACGATGTTTCGAAAACGTGAGACATTCTTTCCGTTTCCGCCCGACAAGTCAAGCGGTATTTGCACCGGTTCATGCACTTTCCGGCAACGCTCATTTGAGCGTTTTCCTAATAAACCAAGGGTGAACCCGTAAAATCTCATCCAATGACCGGTTCACCCACGGAACATGCATCTTTTGACAATATTCCTACAATACCAACAAAATTGAAATCGAGTTTCGGAATTAGAGAGAATCCCTCGTGTCGACAACTGTAACCCCTCCCGCGTCGCGGGACCGTGAATCGTCACCCGACGAGATCACCGCCCTCGCCCGCGGCCTCGCCGTGCTGCGCCGTATCGCGGCTGCCGACGCGCCCGTCAGCAACCGCGAACTGACCGAATTGACCGGCATCCCGAAGCCGACCGTCTCGCGCATCACCGCGACGCTCGTCAGCGCCGGCTTCCTGTTCCAGTTGCCCGACAGCGAGCGCTTCGTGCTCACCGCGTCGGTGCTCGAACTGAGCCACGGCTTCCTGCGCAACTTCGACATCCGCGCGCGTTCGCGGCCGTTCATGATCGAGCTGGCCGAACGCACGTCGCTGTCCGTGCACCTCGCGGTGCGCGACCGCCTCGACATGGTCGCGATCGACGTGATCCGCCCGCGCTCGGCCGTGCTCGTCACGCGCCTCGAGATCGGCTCGCGGATGGACATCGCGCGTACGGCCGTCGGCCGCGCGTATCTCGCCGCGCTGGAGGACGACGAGCGTCGCCTGCTGCTCGAATCGCTGCGCACCACCGCCGGCGACGACTGGCCGCACGTGTCCGCTCGCCTCACGCCCGCGCTCGACGAAGCGATGCGCGACGGCCATGCGATCGCGATCGGCGAATGGCGCGAGGGCCTCAATGCGGTCGCGGCCGGTTTCGTCGGCCCGTCGGGTCAACGCTATTCGGTGAATTGCGGCGGCGCGTCGCACCAGTGCCCGCCCGAATGGCTGCAGGAACACGTGGTGCCCGCGCTGCAGGAATGCATCGCGAAAATCACCCGCGAAATCGGCGGCGCGCCGGCCCGGCGCATCGGCGTGTAATCGTTTCGTCATCGCCGTGTCGCGTTCTGTAACGACCGTAACCCGTTGAAAGATAGACCGCTGGACTGTAACGGGGACGGCACGTAGGATCATGCCCATCGTCGCGCCGCATTCGCGGCGCGCACCGCTCTTTTCCCGCGCGGATCGGCGGGGCCCCGGACCGAGCCGGGCCGCCCCGTCCCGTCACCCGCACGCCCACGCGCAGCCCAGCAGTCCGATTTCCGGCACGCCGCGCCGTCTTCCTGACAGAACACGATGGATAACGAACAAAAGCCCACGCCCCCTTCGAAAGACCCCGCGCCCGCCGCCGCACGGCGCCCGCGCCGCACGCTGCTGCTCGGCACCGTCGCGGTCGTCGTCATCGGCGGCCTGCTGTGGTGGCATCCGTGGAACCGCACGCCCGCGGCAGGCAGTTCAGCGCAAGGCGCGGGCGCCAGCGCGGCCGCTGGCAGCCATCGCGGCCGCGGCGGCCCCGCCGCGATGGCGAACGTTCCGCAGCCGGTGCAGGTCGCCACCGCGACGCAGGGCGAAATGCCGATCGTGCTGTCCGCGCTCGGCACCGTCACGCCGCTCGCGAACGTGACGGTGAAGACGCAACTGTCGGGCTATCTGCAATCGGTGTCGTTCCAGGAAGGCCAGATCGTCAAGAAGGGCGACGTGCTCGCGCAGATCGACCCGCGTCCGTACCAGGTCGCGCTCGAGAACGCCGAAGGCACGCATGCGCGCGACGCGGCGCTGCTCGCGACGGCCCGCCTCGACCTGAAGCGCTACCAGACGCTGCTGTCGCAGGACTCGATCGCGTCGCAAACCGTCGATACGCAGGCGTCGCTCGTCAAGCAGTACGAAGGCGCGGTGAAGACCGACCAGGCCGCGATCGATTCCGCGAAACTGAACCTCACGTATGCGCGCATCACGGCGCCGGTGTCGGGCCGCGTCGGCCTGCGCCAGGTCGACCCGGGCAACTACGTGACGCCGGGCGACACCAACGGCATCGTCGTGATCACGCAGTTGCAGCCGATGAGCGTGATCTTCACGACGTCGGAAGACAACCTGCCGCAGATCCTCAAGCAGGTGAACGCGGGCCGGAAGCTGTCGGTCACCGCGTACAACCGCAACAACACGGTGCCGCTCGAGACGGGTTCGCTCGCGACGCTCGACAACCAGATCGACACGAGCACCGGCACGGTCAAGCTGCGCGCGAACTTCGATAACAAGGAAGGCATGCTGTTCCCGAATCAGTTCGTGAACACGCGGCTGCTCGTCGACGTGCTGCGCAACGCGACGATCGTGCCGACCTCCGCGGTGCTGACCGGCTCGATCGGCCAGTTCGTGTACGTCGTGAAGCCCGACAACACGGTGACCGTGCGCAAGGTCACGATCGGCCCGGTCGACGGCGAACGCACGAGCATCGTCAGCGGCGTGACGCTCGGCGAGCGCGTGGTGACCGACGGCTCGGACCGCCTGCGCGAAGGCTCGAAGATCTCGATTCCGGCCGACAAGCCGAAAGGCGCCTCGGGCGTGCACGGCGCCGGCGCGGCGTCGGGCGCATCGGCTGCGTCCGGTGCAGCCGGCCATCGCGGCGGACACCGGCACGGCGCGTCGCAAGCCGCGGCCCCCGCGGCCCAGTAACGCGCGGGCCGCTCGATGAATCCATCCCGCCTCTTCATTCTCCGGCCGGTCGGCACCGCCCTCCTGATGGCGGCGATCATGCTGGCCGGCCTCGTCGCGCTGCGCTTTCTGCCGCTCGCCGCGCTGCCCGAGGTCGACTACCCGACGATCCAGGTCCAGACCTTCTACCCGGGCGCGAGCCCGGAGGTAATGACGTCGTCGGTCACCGCGCCGCTCGAACGCCAGTTCGGGCAGATGCCGTCGCTGAACCAGATGTCGTCGCAAAGCTCCGCCGGTGCGTCGGTGATCACGCTGCAGTTCTCGCTCGACCTGCCGCTCGACATCGCCGAACAGGAAGTGCAGGCCGCGATCAACGCGGCCGGCAACCTGCTGCCGTCCGACCTGCCGGCTCCGCCGATCTACGCGAAGGTGAACCCGGCCGATGCACCGGTGCTGACGCTCGCCGTCAAGTCGAAGACGCTGCCGCTCACGCAGGTGCAGGACCTGGCCGACACGCGCCTCGCGATGAAGATCTCGCAGATCGCCGGCGTCGGCCTCGTCAGCCTGTCGGGCGGCAACCGCCCGGCCGTGCGGATCCAGGCGAACCCGACCGCGCTCGCGCAGTACGGGATGAACCTCGACGACCTGCGCACGACGATCTCGAACCTGAACGTCAACACGCCGAAGGGCAACTTCGACGGCCCGACGCGCGCGTACACGATCAACGCGAACGACCAGCTGACGAGCGCCGACCAGTACAACAGCGCGGTCGTCGCGTACAAGAACGGCCGCCCGGTGATGCTGACCGACGTCGCGACGGTCGTCGCCGGCTCGGAGAACACCAAGCTCGGCGCGTGGGTGAATGCGGACCCGGCGATCATCCTGAACGTGCAGCGCCAGCCGGGCGCGAACGTGATCGCGACCGTCGACGCGATCAAGGCGCAGTTGCCGAAGCTGCAGGAAACGCTGCCGGCCGCGCTCGACGTCGAGATCGTCACCGATCGCACGACGATGATCCGCGCGGCCGTGCGCGACGTGCAGTTCGAGCTGCTGCTCGCGGTCGCGCTGGTCGTGCTGGTGATGTACCTGTTCCTCGCGAACGTCTACGCGACGATCATCCCGAGCCTGTCGGTGCCGCTGTCGCTGATCGGCACGCTCGCGGTGATGTACATGGCCGGCTTCTCGCTGAACAACCTGTCGCTGATGGCGCTCACCATCGCGACCGGCTTCGTCGTCGACGATGCGATCGTGATGATCGAGAACATCGCGCGCTACGTCGAGGAAGGCGAATCGGGACTCGAGGCCGCGCTGAAGGGCTCGCGGCAGATCGGCTTCACGATCATCTCGCTGACGGTCTCGCTGATCGCGGTGCTGATCCCGCTGCTGTTCATGGGCGACGTGGTCGGGCGCCTCTTCCACGAATTCGCGATCACGCTCGCGGTGACGATCGTGATCTCGGCGATCGTGTCGCTCACGCTCGTGCCGATGATGTGCGCGAAGCTGCTGCGCCATTCGCCGCCGCCGGAGAGCCACCGCTTCGAGGCGCGCGTGCACCGGGCAATCGACTGGGTGATCGCGCGCTACGCGGTCGCGCTCGAATGGGTGCTGAACCGCCAGCGCTCGACGCTCGTCGTCGCGCTGCTGACGCTCGGGCTGACCGCCCTGCTCTATGTGTTCGTGCCGAAGGGCTTCTTCCCCGCGCAGGACACCGGCGTGATCCAGGCGATCACGCAGGCGCCGCAGTCGATCTCGTACGGCGCGATGGCCGAACGCCAGCAGGCGCTCGCGGCCGCAATCCTGAAGGATCCGAACGTCGACAGCCTCACGTCGTTCATCGGCGTCGACGGCAGCAACATCACGCTGAACAGCGGCCGGATGCTGATCAACCTGAAGGCCCGCGACGAACGCACCGAAACCGCCGCGCAGATCATCCGCGACCTGCAGCAGCGCGTGTCGAACATCACCGGCATCTCGCTGTTCATGCAGCCGGTGCAGGACCTGACGATCGACTCGACGGTCAGCCCGACGCAGTACCAGTTCATGCTGACGAGCCCCAACTCGGAAGAATTCGCGACCTGGGTGCCGAAACTCGTCGCGCGGCTGCAGCAGGAGCCGTCGCTCGCCGACGTCGCGACCGACCTGCAGAGCAACGGCCAGTCGGTGTACATCGAGATCGACCGCCCGAGCGCCGCGCGCTTCGGCATCACGCCGGCGACCGTCGACAACGCGCTGTACGACGCGTTCGGCCAGCGCATCGTGTCGACGATCTTCACGCAGTCGAACCAGTACCGCGTGATTCTCGAATCGGAGCCGAAGGAGCAGCACTACGCGCAATCGCTGAACGACATCTACCTGCCGTCGGCCGGCGGCGGCCAGGTGCCGCTGTCGTCGATCGCGTCGTTCCACGAGCGGCCGTCGCCGCTGCTGGTCGCGCACCTATCGCAGTTCCCGTCGACGACGATCTCGTTCAACCTCGCACCGGGCGCGTCGCTCGGCGAAGCGGTCAAGGCGATCGAGGCCGCCGAGAAGGACATCGGCCTGCCCGGCTCGTTCCAGACGCGCTTCCAGGGCGCGGCGCTCGCGTTCCAGGCGTCGCTGTCGAACCAGCTGTTCCTGATCCTCGCGGCGGTCGTCACGATGTACATCGTGCTTGGCGTGCTGTACGAGAGCTACATCCACCCGATCACGATCCTGTCGACGCTGCCGTCGGCCGGCGTCGGCGCGCTGCTCGCGCTGATGATCACCGGGCACGACCTCGACATCATCGGGATCATCGGCATCGTGCTGCTGATCGGCATCGTGAAGAAGAACGCGATCATGATGATCGACTTCGCGCTCGAGGCCGAACGCGTCGAAGGCAAGCCGCCGCGCGAGGCGATCTACCAGGCCTGCCTGCTGCGCTTCCGGCCGATCCTGATGACGACGCTCGCCGCGCTGCTCGGCGCGGTGCCGCTGATCGTCGGCTCCGGCGCGGGCTCCGAGCTGCGCCAGCCGCTCGGGATCGCGATCGCCGGCGGCCTGATCGTGTCGCAGGTGCTGACGCTGTTCACGACGCCCGTGATCTACCTCGGCTTCGATTCGCTCGCGCGCCGCGTGCGCGGCTGGTTCGAACGGCACGGCCCCCAGGCCGGCACGCGCACGGATGCGTAACCGATGAACCTGTCGCGCCCCTTCATCACCCGCCCCGTCGCGACGACGCTGCTCGCGCTCGGCGTCGCGCTCGCGGGCCTGTTCGCGTTCATCAAGCTGCCGGTGTCGCCGCTGCCGCAGGTGGACTTCCCGACGATCTCGGTGCAGGCGTCGCTGCCGGGCGCGAGCCCGGAAACGGTCGCGACCAGCGTGACGAGCCCGCTCGAGCGGCACCTCGGCTCGATCGCGGACGTCTCCGAAATGACGTCGACGAGCACGGTCGGCAATGCGCGGATCATCCTGCAGTTCGGCCTGAACCGCGACATCGACGGCGCCGCGCGCGACGTGCAGGCCGCGATCAACGCGGCGCGCGCCGACCTGCCCGCCGCGCTGAAGAGCAACCCGACGTACCGCAAGGTCAACCCGGCCGATTCGCCGATCATGATCGTGTCGCTGACGTCGGAGACGTCGTCGCCCGCGAAGCTGTACGACGCCGCGTCCACGGTGCTGCAGCAGTCGCTGTCGCAGATCGACGGGATCGGCCAGGTCACCGTGAGCGGCTCCGCGAACCCGGCCGTGCGCGTCGAGCTCGAACCGCAGTCGCTGTTCCACTACGGGATCGGCCTCGAGGACGTGCGCGCGGCGCTGGCGTCCGCGAACGCCAACGCGCCGAAGGGCGCGATCGAATTCGGCCCGCAGCACTACCAGCTCTACACGAACGACCAGGCGTCCCAGGCGTCGCAATACCGCGACCTCGTCGTCGCCTACCGCAACGGCTCGGCCGTGCGGCTGTCCGACCTGTCGGACGTCGTCGATTCGGTCGAGGATCTGCGCAACCTCGGCCTGTCGAACGGCAAGCGCGCGGTGCTCGTGATCCTCTATCGCTCGCCCGGCGCGAACATCATCGACACGATCGACCGCGTGCGCGCGGCGCTGCCGCAGCTCACCGCGTCGCTGCCGGCCGACATCACGGTCACGCCGGTGCTCGACCGCTCGACCACCATCCGCGCATCGCTGAAGGACACCGAGCATACGCTACTGATCGCGGTCAGCCTCGTCGTGATGGTCGTGTTCCTGTTCCTGCGCAACTGGCGCGCGACGCTGATCCCGAGCGTCGCGGTGCCGATCTCGATCATCGGCACGTTCGGCGCGATGTACCTGCTCGGCTTCTCGATCGACAACCTGTCGCTGATGGCGCTGATCGTCGCGACCGGCTTCGTCGTCGACGATGCGATCGTCGTGCTCGAGAACATCTCGCGGCACATCGAGAACGGCAAGCCGCGGATGCAGGCCGCGTTCGACGGCGCGCGCGAAGTCGGCTTCACGGTGCTGTCGATGAGCATCTCGCTCGTCGCGGTGTTCCTGCCGATCCTGCTGATGGGCGGAATCGTCGGGCGGTTGTTCCGCGAGTTCGCGCTGACGCTGTCGCTCGCGATCGCCGTGTCGCTCGCGGTGTCGCTCACGGTCACGCCGATGATGTGCGCGCGCCTGCTGCCCGAACAGCACGACCCGCAAAGCGAGGGCCGCTTCGGGCGTTTCCTCGAACGCGGTTTCGCGCGCCTGCAGCGCGGCTACGAGCGCTCGCTGTCGTGGGCGCTGCGCCGGCCGCTCCTGATCCTGCTGACGCTGTTCGCGACGATCGGGCTGAACGTGTACCTGTACGTCGTCGTGCCGAAGGGCTTCTTCCCGCAGCAGGACACCGGGCTGATGATCGGCGGCATTCGGGCCGACCAGTCCACGTCGTTCCAGGCGATGAAGCTGAAGTTCTCCGAGATGATGCGGATCGTGCAGGCCAACCCGAACGTGAAGAGCGTCGCGGGCTTCACCGGCGGCACGCAAACCAACTCCGGCTTCATGTTCGTCACGCTGAAGGACCGCACCGAGCGCAAGCTGTCGGCCGACCAGGTGATCCAGCAGCTGCGCCCGCGGCTGGCGGACGTGGCCGGCGCGAGCACGTTCCTGCAGGCCGCGCAGGACATTCGCGTCGGCGGCCGGCAGAGCAACGCGCAGTACCAGTTCACGCTGCTCGGCGATTCGACCGCCGACCTGTACAAGTGGGGGCCGCTGCTGACCGAGGCGCTGCAGAAGCGCCCCGAGCTGACCGACGTGAACTCCGACCAGCAGCAAGGCGGCATGGAGGCCATGGTGACGATCGACCGCGCGACGGCCGCACGGTTCGGCATCAAGCCCGCGCAGATCGACAACACGCTGTACGACGCGTTCGGCCAGCGCCAGGTCTCGACGATCTACAACCCGCTGAACCAGTACCACGTCGTGATGGAAGTCGCGCCGAAATACTGGCAGAGCCCGGAGATGCTGAACCAGGTGTGGATCAGCACGTCGGGCGGCAGCGCGAACGGCTCGCAGACCACCAACGCGGCCGCCGGCACCTTCGTCGCGACCTCGGCCGGCACGTCGAGCGCCGGCACGGCCGCGCAAAGCGCCGCGGCGATCGCGTCCGACTCCGCGCGCAACCAGGCGCTCAACTCGATCGCGGCGAGCGGCAAGTCGAGCGCGTCGTCGGGCGCGTCGGTGTCGACGTCGAAGTCGACGATGATCCCGCTGTCGGCGATCGCGACCTTCGGGCCGAGCACGACGCCGCTGTCGGTCAACCACCAGGGGCTGTTCGTCGCGACGACGATCTCGTTCAACCTGCCGCCGGGCGTGTCGCTGTCGCAGGCGACGCAGGTGATCTACCAGACGATGGCGCAGGTCGGGGTTCCGCCGACGATCGTCGGCAGCTTCCAGGGCACCGCGCAGGCGTTCCAGCAGTCGATGAACGATCAGCCGATCCTGATCCTCGCCGCGCTGCTGGCCGTCTACATCGTGCTCGGGATCCTGTACGAGAGCTACATCCATCCGATCACGATCCTGTCGACGCTGCCGTCGGCCGGCGTCGGCGCGCTGCTCGCGCTGCTGCTGTTCAAGACCGAGTTCAGCATCATCGCGCTGATCGGCGTGATCCTGCTGATCGGCATCGTGAAGAAGAACGCGATCATGATGGTCGACTTCGCGATCGACCAGACGCGCAACCAAGGGAAGTCGTCGTTCGACGCGATCCACGAGGCGTGCCTGCTGCGCTTTCGCCCGATCATGATGACGACGATGGCGGCGCTGCTCGGCGCGCTGCCGCTCGCATTCGGCAACGGCGACGGCGCCGAATTGCGCGCGCCGCTCGGGATCGCGATCGCCGGCGGCCTGGTCATGTCGCAGGTGCTGACGCTCTATACGACGCCGGTCGTCTACCTGTACATGGACCGGTTCCGCGTATGGGCCGAGAAGCGCCGCAACCGCCGCGGCAATACCGGCGGGCCGGCCGTCGCCGGCGAGTAACGGCAAGTAGCGGCGAGTAGCGACGAGCGGCCGGACGCGAACGGGGCGGGGCATGTCGTACCGCCCCGCTCCGGCCGTCGGCCCGCGCCGCCGCGAAGGTCGCGCGCAGCCGGCATCCACGCCGGTGGGCCGCGACGACGGCCGACGGCGCTCAGCGGCGCTCGGCCTCGGCCGGATCGGCCAGCGCGTCCGCCAGGCGCCGGGCCGCGTCGTCGATCATTGCCGGTATCCGCCGCCATCGTGCGTCGCCCGGCACATCGAGCGCGACGCCGATCGCGAGCGCCCCGCCCGCATCCACCGGCATCGCGACGATGCCAGCCTCCTGCCACGACGCGCGTTGCCGGCCAAACCGCCGGACGGGCCGACCACCCGTGTCGGCCGCGTCGCTTTGGTCGTCCGCAGCGTCCTCTATCCGCCCCGCGAACCGCGCGCCGACGCGCGTGACGAGGCACGCGGCCCCGTCGGGCGCCGCCTGCGCGAGCACGACGACTTCCGCGCCATCCCGCCCGAGCAACTGCGCGGCGAGCCCGCTGCGCGCACACAACGCGTCCAGCACCGGCTGCGCGTGCGCGACCTCCGGCCGCGCGCCGAGATACGCGGCCGCGACCCGCGCGGCGGCCGGCCCCGGCCGATAGCGGCCGTGCGGATCGACGACCAGAAACGCATGCCGGACCAGCGTCCTCAGCAACCGCGCGATCGAGTTGCGCGGCACGTCGAGCCGCGTCGCCAGGTCCGCGGCGGTCGGGAGCGACGGCCCGGCCGCGACCGCTTCGAGAATCGCGAGCCCGCGCGCGAGCGCCGGCACCCGATGGCGCAACGCGCGGTCATCCATGTCGTGCAAGGTCATACAGGTCCCGTGCGTTGCGCGCATAGCGGCGCGGCGCCATCCCCGACCAGCGATGGAACGCGCGCGCGAACGCCTTCTCCGACGTGTAGCCGACCCGCTCGGCGATCTCGATCAGGCGCAGCTTGCCGTTCGCGAGCTCGCCGCTCGCCAGATACATC
The DNA here is from genome assembly GCF_024730645.1 of Burkholderia sp. EMB26. Lineage (NCBI taxonomy): Bacteria > Pseudomonadati > Pseudomonadota > Betaproteobacteria > Burkholderiales > Burkholderiaceae > Burkholderia > Burkholderia sp. EMB26. The sequence continues at coordinate 1,268,755 of NZ_CP078070.1, read as the reverse complement.
CGGTAGGCGGTCAGATGACCGATCGGCGTCTCGCCGACGAGTTCGGCGAAATGCGCGCAAAAGCGCGAACGCGACATGCCGGCCTCGGCCGCGAGGCTCGCGAGCTGCCAGTTGCGCCGCGGGTCGCGATGCATCAGCGCCATCGCGCGGCCGATCTGCGGATCGGTGAGGCCACGCAGCCAGCCCGTGTGATTCGCCGACGATTGCAGATGCGCGCGCAGCAGCTGCACGAACAGCACGTCGGCCAGGCGCGTCGCGGCGACCGCCCAGCCCGGCTGGCACGCCATCGATTCCTGGATGAAGCTCTGCAGCGTGCTCGCGAGCCACGGCGCGACGGCCGCATCGTTGGCGCGCACGTGGATCAGCGTCGGCAACACCGAGAACAGCGGGCTGCGCACGATGTCGCGATACACGACGATCCCCGTATAGAGCTCGCTGGTCGCGCCGCCGCCGCCCGCGACGAACTCGAGCGGCGTATCGAAGCGCGGCCGGATGCCCTTGTCGGCCATCAGCGTGTCGAACGGCACGGGCGGCACGTCGAGCGACGACGCCATCACGTGCTCGTCGCCGTGCGGCAGCAGCACGAAGTCGCCCGGCTCGACGTGCACGGGCGCGGCGCCCGCGACCGCCAGGAAGAACGGGCTGCCCGAGCAGGTGCGAAACGGCGCGCCCGCGACGGCCGGCTTGCGGATCGCCCACGGCGCGCTCAGCGTGAAGCGTCCGGTGACGACCGCATCGGCCCGCAGGTCGGTCAGCACGTCGCTGAGAAGATCGGTCGTCATCGTCGAAGTCTCCGTGGAGCGCGCCGCCGCGTCAGAAGCGCTGCTGGATGCCCGCCATCGCGCCGACCTGGTTGCGGCCGGTGCCGACCGTGCCGCCTGCCGCCACCGCCGACGTGCCGAACGCGCTGTTCGTCATGTAACCGACGGACGTATAGACCAGCGTGCGCTTCGACAGGCTGTAATTCGCGCGCCCGACGAACAGGTTCGAGTCGTAGCGGCCGCGCAGCAGATAGCGCACGGCCTGTGCGTCGAATGATAGCGCCGGCGTCGCGTAGACCGTGCCGCCCGCGAAAAAGAGGTCCGACTGGCTGTGGGCCGCGGCCGCCGTGTTGCGGCGGATCCAGCCCGCGCCGAGCTTCGCGATGCCGAGCTTGACGTACGCATCGACGATCGTGCGCGTGTCCGTATAGCCTGGGCTCGACAGCGGCGCCGACGCGCCCGTGCCGCCGTGCATCACGTCGTACGATGCGGCCACGCCGAACTGCGGCGCGTCGTACGCGACCATCATCGTGTATTGCCGGCAGGCGACGGGGTCGCCCGGCACGTTGCCCGCGCAGTTCGTGGCCGACGGGCCGGCCGGGCCCGCCGCATCGCGCCCGGTGCTGTACGTACCGCCGAGCGTCACGCCGCCGAAGTGGCCGAGATAGCCGATCGCGCTGTCGCTGCGCGCGTTCGGCAGATAGCTGTCGAAGCTCGCCATCGAATGAATCGACGGGCCGATCACGTCGGCGTTGAGCAGCACGAGCATCGACATGTTCATCTGCCGCCCGAGCGTGAGCGTGCCGTACGGCGAATCGATGCCGACGTTCGCCTGCCGGCCGAACAGGCGGCCGCCGTAGTTCAGCGCGCCCGAGTTCAGCGCGAAGCCGTTTTCGAGCACGAAGAACGTGCGGTAGCCGCCGCCGAGCGCCTCGACGCCGCGCAACCCGAAGCGCGACGGCACTTCGCCGGTCAGCGACGGCATGCCGGCGACCGCGCCGCCGCCGGCCGCATGGTTGTAGTACTGCACGCCGGTGTCGACGATGCCGTACAGCGTCACGCTGCCCTGCGCCTGCGCGCCCGGCGATGCGGCGGCGGCCGCGAACGAGACGGCCGTCGCGGCCGTGCGAAAGGTTTTCATCGAAGTCTCCAGACCAATCGTGTAGTTATGCTTGATATTGACCGGCGACGCGCGGGGCGCCGCCGGCCGGTGGGGGATATCGGGTCGTTCAGGTCGCGAGCGGCGTATCGAACGGCATCGAACGCGGCCGCTCGCCGGTCGCGCGCCAGATCGCATCCGCCACCGCCGGCGCGACGGGCGGCAACGCGACCTCGCCGCAGCCCTGCGGATCGCGGTCGCTGTCGACGATCACCACCTCGATCTTCGGCATCGCGGCCAGGCCAAGCAGCGGATAGTCGGCGAAATTGCGCTGCACGACCGCGCCGTGCTCGAACGTGATTTCGCTCCTGAACGTGTTGGTGAGCGCAAAGCCGACGCCGCCCTCGACCATCTCGCGAATCAGCAGCGGATTGATCGCGCGGCCGCAGTCGATCCCGCACACGATCCGCTCGAGCTTCACGTTGCCGCGCGTCACGCGCACCTCGGCGACCGCCGCGACGTACGTGCTGAACGCGCCGCCGCGCCCGGTGTACAGCGAATACGCGACCCCGCGCGACAGGCCGGCCGGCGCGCGGCCGAACCAGTTCGCGCGCGCGGCCGTCGCATCGAGCACGCGCAGCGCGAGCGCATCGTGCTTCAGCAACGCGCGCCGGTATTGCACCGGGTCGGCCCGCACCGTATGCGCGAGCTCGTTCACGAAGCTTTCGAGGAAGAACACGGTCGACGTGCTGCCGACGCTGCGCATGAAGCTGACCGGGATCGGCTGCATCACCGTGACGGAATCGACCAGCAGGTTCGGCACGTCGTAGCAAAGGTCGTACAGGCCGTCGAGCATCGTCTCGTCCCAGCCGCCCGCCTTGTCGTAGCGGTCGCGCTTGATCGCCGCATACAGCGAATGGCCGGCGACGCGCGCATGCAGCGCGACCGGCAGGCCGTCGCGGCCGAGCGCCGCGCGAAACCGCGCGGACGCGCACGGCCGGTAGAAGCCGTGACGGATGTCGTCCTCGCGCGAGCGGATCACCTTCACGGGCCGCCCGACCGCCTTCGACGCGACGGCCGCATGCACGACGAAATCGGGCACGTACTTGCGGCCGAAGCTGCCGCCGAGAAACGTCGTGTTGACGATCACGCGCTCGGCCGGCACGCCGAACAGCGCCGACAGCGTCCAGCGCACCTTGTCCTGCCCCTGGATCGGCCCCCAGACCTCGATCTCGCCGGCCCGCACGTGCACGGTCGCATTGACGGGCTCCATCGTCGCGTGAGCGATGTACGGCGTGTGGTAGTCGGCTTCGACGACGTTGCCGGACTCGGCGAGATGGCGCCCGGGCTCGCCGACCTGCGTCGCGACCACCGCGTGCTCCGCCTGCAGCGCGCCCTTGCGCTGCGCGAGGATCGTCGTGCTGTCGAATGCCGGCGTCGGGCCCGCGTCCCACACGATGTCCGCCGCGTCGCACGCCTTCTTCGCCTGCCAGTAGGTCTGCGCGACGACGATCACCGCGTCCTTCGCGACCACGACGTCCGCCACGCCCGGCATCGCGCGCAATGCGTCGCGGTTCTTCACCGCGCTCGGCTTGCCGTTCAGCGTCGGCGCCATCGTCAGCGCGCCGACCAGCATGTCGGGCACCTGCACGTCGATGCCGAAGATCGCGCTGCCGTCGACCTTCGCGGGCACGTCGAGCTTGTGCAGCGGACGGCCGATCAGCGTGTGCGCGGAAGCCGGTTTCAGGCGCGGCTGCGGATCGTGCGGCAGCCTGGCCGCGTCGTCGACGAGCGCGCCGTACGACAGCGAACGCCCGCTCGGCGGATGGATGACGCGGCCGTCGCGCGTCACGCACTGCGTGTCGCGCACGCCGAGCCGCGCGGCGCCGGCCCGCAGGAACGCCGAGCGCGCCTGCGCCCCCGCGATCCGCAACCGCATGTAGAACATCGTCGCCGACATCGATGCGCCGACGAATTGCTGCGGCGCCTCGTTCGCGGCATCGATCCGGTACGCGTCGCGTCCCGTGACGAACTCGACCGTCACGCTGCGCCAGTCGGCATCCATCTCGTCGGCCAGCACCTGCGGCAGCCCGGTATGGACGCCCTGCCCGACTTCCGCCTGCGACAAGCCGATGATCGTCCGGCCGTCCGCGTCGACGCGAACCCAGTCGTTGATCTCGCGAAAGCGCGCGCCGTCGCCGGCCGCCTGCACGACGTCGCCGAATGCCAGCGGCAGCAGCAGGCTGCCCGCCAGCGCGACGCCGCCCTTCAGGAACACGCGTCGCGCCGCGTTCGGCACGGGCTGCGCCCGCACCGCGTCAGCCGGCCGCGACATGGATCGCCTCGCGAATGCGTTGATAGGTCGCGCAGCGGCACAGGTTCGTGACGGCCGCGTCGATCTGCGCGTCGATCGGCTTGCGGTGGCGCGCAAGCAGCGCGGCCGTCGCCATCACCATCCCCGACTGGCAATAGCCGCATTGCGGCACGTCCTTCTCGATCCACGCGCGCTGCACCGGATGCGAGCGGTCGTGCGACAGCCCTTCGATCGTCGTGATCGCGCGGCCCGCGACGCTCGCCGCCGGCAGCACGCACGCGCGCGCGGCTTCGCCGTCGAGATGCACGGTGCAGGCGCCGCACGCGCCGATGCCGCAGCCGTATTTGGTGCCCGTCAGTCTGGCCGAGTCGCGAATGACCCACAGGAGCGGCGTATCGGGATCGCCGTCGAAATCGAACGGCTGGCCGTTCAGCATGAAGCGCATCGTCTGTCTCCCTGTTGCGCATCGCCCGTTCGTCATCCGGCGGATGACGGCGATGGCTTGACAGGAATTCTTGGCGGCGCAAAAAGCGGCGCCAATGACCTTTGCTCCCGAAAAAGTAGCCGTTCGTCCAGATCGTTTCAGCCGACGAATGGCGCGTGCCGCCCGGTTCGCCGCGGCCCCGGCTTGCGGACGGGCCGCGATCGGCTATCGTGTGTCCATGCCCACCGCCGTCCCCTTCCCGGGAACCCGCCATGAACGTCCAGCTCAACCACACGATCGTCTGGTGCCGCGACAAGCATGCGTCGAGCCGCTTCCTCACCGAACTGCTGGAATTGCCGCCGCCAACGCCGTTCGGCGCGATGCTGGTCGTCGCGCTCGACAATCGCGTGTCGCTCGATTTTTACGAACAGGCGGGGGAGATCCGATCGCAGCATTACGCGTTCCTGATCGACGAGGCCGGCTTCGATCGCGTGCTCGCGCGCCTTCGCGAACGCGGCTTGCCGCACTGGGCCGATCCGGCGAAGCGGCAAGCCGGTGACATCTACCGCCACAACGGCGGACGCGGCGTCTACTTCGACGACCCGGACGGTCACTTCCTCGAAGTGATGACGCAGCCGTACGTGCTGAACGGCTAGCGCGACAGGCCGGCATGGCGCCGGCCCGGACGGCGCGGCGCGGGTCTCGCCCGGTTGCGGACGAAACCCGGACGACTGCCCCGGCTGCCGCCGGCTGCCGTTACTCGGCGGCGGCCGTCGTCTTGCGCGGACGACGCGCGCGCGGCGCCGCCTTGCGGGCCGGCTTCTTCGGCTTCGCGGCGGCCGGTGCTTCGGGAGTCGCGTCGACGGTTGCTTCGACCGACGCCACGCCGTGCGACGGTTGCGCGGCGTCGTCCCGAGCGCCGGAAGCGCGAGGCGCCGGCTCGGCGTGCCGCTCGTCATGCGCCGCGTCGCGATGCGGTTCGTCCGCATGCTGGCCGTGCGCGTGCGCATCGCCGCCATGCGGCGTGTCGCCCTGCGCGGCGGTGTCCGCCTTGCCGGCCGCGTGGCGACCGGCGGCCTTCGCGGCCGCGCCCTTCTTCGCGCCGGTCTTCTTCGCCGCGCTCTTGCGCGCACGCTTGCGCCCATCCTTCGCGTCGCCGTGCGCGTCGGCCACCGCGGGTGCTTCGGGCGTCTCGGGCGTGTCGGCCGGCGCCGCGTCGGCGACCTCGGCAAGTTCCGCGTCTTCCGCCTCGACCTGCACGCTTTCGTGAACGACCGATTCCGCCCGCTGCCCGCGACGGCGCGCCTCGCGGCCGGCCGGTACCGGCTCCGCCGCCCGTGTGCCATGGTGGCCGCCGTGGTGCGCCGCGCCGCCCTCACCACCCGCCGCAACGTGCTCGGCGGCCGCCGACTGGCGGGCCCGCGACACGAACGCGCCCGACTTGTCGTCGCGCCCCACTTCGAGCAGGCCGCGCGCCTGCGCCTCGTCCAGCAGGTTGCCGAACGCGCGGAACCCGTAATACGACTCGTTGAAATCCGGCTTGCGGCGCTTGATCGCGCTCTTGAGCACCGACGCCCAGATCTTGCCGACGTCGTCGCGCTCCGACGCGAGCGCGTCGAAGGTCTCGACCGCCAGCGCGATCGCCTCGGCCTTGCGCGCGTCCATGTCGTGCTTGCGCGACGGCTCGTCCGGCCGCTTCGCGCCGCCGTTGCCCGCGCGCTGCTGCTGTTCGCGCTTCGCGAGCGCACGCTGCTGCTCGCGCACCAGATCGTCGTAGAAGATGAATTCGTCGCAGTTCGCGACCAGCAGGTCCGACGTCGATTTCTTCACGCCGACGCCGATCACCTTCTTCGCGTTCTCGCGCAGCTTCGACACGAGCGGCGAAAAATCCGAATCGCCGCTGATGATCACGAACGTATCGACGTGCGACTTCGTGTAGCAGAGGTCGAGCGCGTCCACGACGAGCCGGATGTCAGCCGAATTCTTGCCCGACTGGCGCACGTGCGGAATCTCGATCAGCTCGAAGCTCGCTTCGTGCATCGACGCCTTGAAGCCCTTGTAGCGATCCCAGTCGCAATAGGCCTTCTTCACGACGATGCTGCCTTTGAGCAGCAGGCGCTCCAGCACGGGCTTGATGTCGAATTTCTCGTACTTCGCGTCGCGCACGCCGAGCGCGACGTTCTCGAAGTCGCAGAACACGGCCATGCTGACGTTGTCCAGGGGTAATGCCATGTGTACTCCAACCGGTGGGCCGCCGCGTTATTCACACGTGGCGGCGAAAAATGCATCGCGCACATGATAGCCGGTCGGCGCGTCATTCCCGCATCCATGTGAATGAATGACCGCCGGCCGCGCATGCCGGTGCGCCGGGAGCCGGTACGCCCGACTGCCGGTATGCCCCTTATTACGCGCCCGCCGCCGGGTCAATTCGACATTACACTTGAGTTATCGGTCGTCCGTCCCTATCTGGATGGATGACGCATCGAGCAAGGAGCGGTTTCATGACGACGAAGGTACTGCTGATTGGCGCGACCGGCCGGACGGGCCAGGCCTGCGCGGATCTGCTGCTCAAGCAGCCGGAGTTCGAGGTCACGGCGCTCGTGCGCCGGCACGGCTATGCGCTGGCGGGCGCACGGGTCGTCGAGGCCGATCTGACGAACGATTTCTCGCACGCTTTCCAGGGCATCACGCACGTGATCTACGCGGCCGGCTCGGCCGAATCGGACGGCGCGACCGAAGAGGAGCAGGTCGACCGCGACGCGGTGGCCCGCGCGGCCGACTACGCGCTCGCCTACAACGCACAGAAGCTCGTGGTGGTCAGCTCGCTGTCCGCGTACCGGCCCGAGCAGGGGCCGGACGCGCTGCACCACTATTCGCAGATGAAGCGCGAAGGCGACGACCGCGTGATCGCATCGGGCGTCGACTACGTGATCCTGCGCCCGGGCCCGCTCACCGACGATCCGGGCGTCGGCAAGATCGCGCTGACCGATACGTGGCTCGATCCCGCGCCGCCCGTGTCGCGCCAGGACGTGGCATGGGCCGCGATCGAGGCGATCAAGCTCGGCATTTCGCGCAAGATCGTCGGCTTCGTCGGCGGCAGCGTGCCGATCGAGCAGGCGTTGCGCGCATGACGGCCCGTTGCGCGCCGCCGGCAGGCGGCGCATGCCCGTGCCCGCGGCCCGCACGACGGGCCGTTTTCATGCGCGGGGCAGCCGCTTACTGCTTCGGATGCGCGTCGGCCCACGCCTTCACGGCGGCAAGCGTGTTCTCGACATGCTTGTCGGGCGACAGGCTCGTGTATTCGTAGAGAATCTTCCCTTCCGGCGAAATCACGTAGGACACGCGGTTCGCCCGGTCGAGCGCCGGCAGCTTCGCGTCGTATTCGCGGATGATCTTCGCGTCCGGGTCGGCCGCGACCGGGAATTTGCTCCGGCACTCGCTCACCGAGAACTTCGTCAGCGTGTCGATGTTGTCGGCCGACACGCCGATCACCGTCGCGCCGTAAGCCTTGTAACGGTCGACCGCGTCCGCGAACGCATGCGCCTCGATCGTGCAACCCTTCGTGAACGCCGCCGGATAGAAATACAGCACGACCGGCCCCTGCTTCAGCGCGTCCGCGAGCGAGTACGTGTAAGTCTTGCCGCCCAGCGACGCCTGCGTCGTGAAATCGGGCGCCGCGGCGCCCGGCTTCAGTTCCGCCTGCGCCAGCAGCGCATGGCCGGCCATCAGCGCCGCCATGGCGCCCAGCAACAGTTTTCGCTTCATCTGCGTCCTCATTTCTTATAAAGTCAGCCTCGATGCAGGCCCCTCAGGCGTTCGCCTGACGAACACCTGCCTCGTTGATCCGGACCGCGACAGCCCCGCGCGCGGCCGGCCCGTTAAAGATTTCTGACAGTCTGCCGTTATTCCTTCCGGACAACCGGTTCCAGCCCTTCACGTCAGCGAGAAACATGGAAGCCAACAGGAAACAGACGTCACGCAAGGGCTCCTGGCGCAGCGCCTTGCATACGCTGCGCCGCTTCGCTCGGTCGGGCGGCGCGCTGATGCCCGCGCGCGCCGTCGCGCCGCGCCGCGACGATTCCGTGCGCAACTGGCTGGAACAGACGGTCGGCACGGTGGATTTCCTCGCCCATGTCGACCGCGAGCTGCGCTTTCTGTATGTGTCCGACGCCAGCCTGCGCTTCATCGGCTACCACCGCGACTACCTGCACACGCTGACGCTGCGCGACCTGATCGCCGAACAGGATACCCCGGCGCTCGAAGGGTTGCTTGCACGCGCCGCCCGTTCCGGCCAGGTCGAGAAGGCGACGATGTGCATCGTCAAGTCGCTCACCTACCCGCTGGACGTCGAGATCCGCGCGTTCAAGAGCCGCCACCACGGCGTCGACGGCTTCGCGATCGCGGCGTTCGACGTGTCGTCGTGGCGCGCGCTCGAGGCACGCCTCACGTACGAAATGCACCACGACCCGATGACGGGCCTCGACAACCTGTCCGCGCTCGTGCCGGCGCTGATGCGCGCGCAGCAGACCGCCGACGAGCACGGCACCTGCGCGGCGCTGCTGCTGCTCGACCTCGACGACTACCAGCGGATCAACCGCGCGCTCGGCTACGACGCGGGCGACACGCTGCTGCGCGAGACCGCGCAGCGGCTGAAGGCGCTCGTCACGCCGAACGAACGGCTCGCGCGCGTCGCGAGCGACAAGTTCGCGGTCGTGCTGAACGCACCGGACCGCGCGCAGGCGAGCCAGGCCGCCGACGCGCTCGCGCGCCGGCTGCAGGCCGCGGTGCGCGAGCCCTACGTGTACCACGGGCAGACCGTGCACCTGTCCGCGAGCATCGGCATCGCGCTCTACCCCGACGAACGTGCCGCGCCGCATCGGGCACAGCACCACAGCCCGCTGCTGCGCCGCGCCGACCACGCGCTCTCGCAGGCGAAGGCGTCGGGCGGCAACGCGCTCGCGTTCCATGCGCCCGTCGACGATCCGGCCGACGCCGAACGCCTCAAGCTCGAAGCCGACCTGTACGACGGCGTGCGCAACGGCGAGTTTTCGCTCCATTTCCAGCCGATCACGCGCAGCCAGTCGGGCGCGGTGGTCGGCGTCGAGGCGCTGATCCGCTGGCGCCATCCGGTGCACGGCCTCGTGCCGCCGGCCACCTTCATCCCGCTCGCCGAATCGATCGGCCTGATCAACTACCTCGGCAACTGGGTGCTCAAGGCCGCGTGCATGCAGCTCGTCGCCTGGGACGGCCAGGGGCTCGCGCTGCAATACGTGGCGGTCAACGTGTCGCCGCAGCAGTTCCGCGATCCGCGCTTCACGCAGAGCGTGCGCGAGGCGATCGCGCTGACGGGCATCGACCCGCGCCGCATCGTGCTCGAAATCACCGAAAGCCTGCTGATGCACGACCCCGCGCACGCGAAGGTGCTGCTCGAGGAGCTGACCGATCTCGGCATCCGCTTCGCGATCGACGATTTCGGCACCGGCTATTCGAGCCTCGCCTATCTGCAGCGCTTCCCGCTCGCGAAGCTGAAGATCGACCGCAGTTTCGTCGAGAACCTGCTGACGTCGCGCAACGATCGCGCGATCGTGTCGGCGGTGGTCGGCCTCGCGCAGACACTGGATCTCGAGCTCGTCGCCGAAGGCGTCGAGACCGAGGCGCAGCGCGAGCTGCTGACGGAGATGGGCTGCAATCACATCCAGGGCTGGCTCGTCTGCCAGGCGCTGCCGTCCGAGGAGCTCGCGCGGCGCTTCGAGGCGCAGCAGCTGCACCTGCACGCCGCCGCCTGACGCGCGGCGAACCGGACAGATCCGTATGTCAACCACCGAATACCTGCCCCGCACCGCGCTGCTCGACAAGCTGTGGGCCCGGATGAACGAACGGGGCGATTTCCCGCTGCTGTCGGAATCGCTGCGCGCGACGATGGCCGCGATGAAGAACGACGACCTCGACTTCACCGCGCTCGTGCGCGTCGTGCTGTCGGACTTCGCGCTCACGCAGAAAGTGTTGCGGCTCGCGAACTCCGCGATGTACATGGCGTTCGGCGGCAACATCACCACCGTGACCCGCGCCCTGATGGTGCTCGGCATGGACGCCGTCGGCCATCTCGTGGTCGGGCTGAAGCTCGTCGACCATTTCCACCAGAGCACGCCGCGGCGCATCGACGCGAAGCTGGAGCTGAACCGCGCGCTGCTGTCCGGCTGCGTCGCGCGCAAGCTCACCGAGCGCGCCGAACTGCGCTCGGGCGAGGAAGCCGTCGTCTGCACGCTGATGCGCCAGGTCGGCAAGCTGCTGGTGGTCTGCTATCTCGACAGCGAGTGGGACCGCATCCGGCGCCGCGCGGCCGAGCTGAACGGCGACGAATCGGCGGCCTGCGTCGACGTGCTCGGCGTCGGCTTCGACGAGATCGGCCTCGAGGCGGCCGCGCGCTGGCGGCTGCCCGACGTGATCCGTGCCGGGATGGCCGACGACGATCACGCGGCGCACGCCGACGCGTTCGACGACGAAGACGATGACGCCCGCCACCCGGAGCCGGCCGCCGACGACGGCCCGGCCGAGCGCATCCGCTGGCTGCGCGCGGTCAGTCGCTGTTCGACCGACGTCGCCGGCGCGCTCGTCATGCCCGCCAGCCCGCAGCGCGACGCGCGCATCGCGGCGCTCGCGCTGCACTACGGCGCCGAGCTGGACATGGAATCCGAGGCGCTCGTCGAGATCGCCGAGCGCCTCGCGCGCGAGGAAGCGAGCGACACCGTGATGCGCGAGATCGTCGAGCTGCGTGCGAACGCCGATGCGATCGCACGCGCGCAGGCCGAACCCGAGGCCTGCCTCGAAGCCGGCCTGGCCGACCTGCGCGCGCTGCCGTCCGAGCACGTGCTGACGCCGGTGCTCGCGCTCGCGTCGGAAAGCCTGCTGGCCGGCCTCGCGTTCACGCGCACCGTGATGTTCGTGCGCCACGACGACGGCACGTTCGCCGCGCGCCTCGGCTTCGGCCCCGGCGTCGATACGACGCTCGACCGGCTACGCTTCGACGAGCGCTTCGAGCCGGACGTGTTTCATCTCGCGATCACGAACTCGGTCGGCATCTTCATCGAGCAGGCGCAGGAGCCGAAGATGGTGAAGCGCCTGCCCGCGTGGTATCTCGACGCGTTCGACGACACGCGCGCGTTCGTGCTGCTGCCCGTGCGGGTCGGCACGACGACCGTCGCGCTGCTGTACGGCGACTGGGCCGGCGCGCAACCCGCGCGCAAGATCTCGCAGCAGGAGATGGCGGTGCTCAACGAACTCGCGCGCGAACTGGGGCGGTTCTTTCCCGCGCCGGCCGGCTGACGGCCGGCGCGCCTCCGGCGTTTTCGCTTCCCCAAAAGCAAACCGGCCGCATCTGAACTGACCCCACGAAGTTGGACGGTTAAAAGCTAAGCGGCCAAGGGCTGAGTCCTGTATTGCACGGGACTCAGCCCATTTAATTTCAGCTTGATGCGTTCGTGGTTGTAGTAGTGGATGTAACGGCTCAACGCATCTCGCAACTGCTCCACGCTCGCAAAGCGCGTCAGCCGATAGCACTCGGATTTCAGCGTGCCGAAGAAGCTCTCCATGGCTGCGTTATCAAGGCAGTTGCCTCTGCGCGACATGCTCTGGGTGAGCGCATGCTGCTTCAACAGCCGACGGTAGGCGGGCATCTGATACTGCCAGCCTTGATCCGAATGCAGTAACGGCCGTCCTTCATCATCGAGCTTGGCCAACGCCTTCTTCAACATGCAGCTGACCAACTCGAAGCTCGGGCGCTCATCCATTTGGTAAGCGACGATCTCCCCGTTGTACAAGTCCATCACCGGCGATAGATAGAGCTTTTGGCCCTCTACATTGAATTCGGTCACGTCGGTCACCCACTTCTGATTCGGGCGTTCAGCATCAAACTGACGCCGCAGTAGATTCGGGGCAACGCGGCCGACTTCGCCTCGCCAGGAACGATATCTCTTTGGGCGCACCAGAGATTTCAATTGCAGCTGTCCCATCAACCGTTGCACGGTCTTGTGGTTGATCGCATCTCCGGTCTGCCGGATCGCCGCCGTGATTCGCCGATAGCCGTAACGGCCCTTGTGGTGGTCGTATACGGTCTGGATCTTCGCTTTGAGATTCGCATACCGATCGCCGGCAGCCAATGCCTTGAGCTGGTAATAGAACGTGCTGCGCGCCAGGCCTGCCGCCTTCAGGAGCGCAGCTACCGGATGACACTGCCTGAGCTCACGCACTATTTGCGCTTTTTCCTGGGCGCTGCCTGCTTCTTGGATTGCAGCAGCGCATCGAGCTTTTTTAGGTATGCCACCTCCGCGCGCAAATACACGATTTCCTTGAGCAGTTCCTCGCGGCTCGGCTCTTTCTGCACGGTATCGTCGAGGGATTTCGGTGGTGGTGAGGTGGTCATTTTCGGGGGGCGCCCTCGGCGACGAGGCGCCAACGCATCTATACCGCCCTCATGATACAGACGCTCCCAGATCGGGATGCTTCGTTCATTGCGGATGCCGAATAGCGCTGCCACCTGCGCATACGACAGCTCATCGCGCCGCATCCGCTGAAGGACTGACAACTTGAATCGCGCGTCGTAGTGGCTGTGCTTCTTGCGCAGCCCCTGTTCACCATGCTCGCGATAGCTCGCCACCCAACGTCGCACCATCGTCCTGCCCACTCCGTAACGGTGAGCAAGTGTCTTGGTGCCGGCCTCTCCAGCCAGGTACGCCTGAACCACTCGACGCCGAAAACGTTCGTCGTACTTCGTCATGAAAAACACCCCAAAGGTTGGATCTAGTCCAACTTTTGGGGTGCAGTTCAATCAGCGGCCGGTTTTTTTGCAGCATGCGCGCGAACGCAACGCTTACTTGAGCGTGACGGGCACGCTGAAATACTTCTTCGCGAGGTTGTCGATCGTGCCGTCGGCCTTCAGTTCCTTCAGCGCCTGATCGAGCGCCGTCTTCAGCGCCGCGTCGTTCTTGCGCAGGCCGAAGCCGACGCCCGAGCCGAGGATCTCGGTGTCGCTGACCGTGCCGCCCGCGAACGCGAAACCCTGGCCTTGCGGCTTCGTCAGGAAGCCCTTCGAGCCGGCTTCCGAATCCTGGAAGGTCGCGTCGAGACGGCCCGACTTCAGGTCGGCATACGCCAGATCCTGCGTCTGGTACGGCACGACTTCAACGCCGGCCGGCGCCCACTTCTTCTTCGCGTACGCTTCCTGGATCGTGCCCTGCAGCACGCCGACGCGCTTGCCCTTCAGCGATTGCGGGGTCGGCAGCAGGCCGCTGCCCTGCTTCGCGATCAGCTGGTTCGGAATCGTGTAGATCGGATCGGTGAACGCGATCGCGTGCTTGCGCTGGTCGGTGATCGTCATGTCCGAGTTGATCGCGTCGAACTTGCGCGCCTGCAGCGCCGGGATCAGGCCGTCGAAGTCGTTCTCGACCCACACGCACTTGGTCTTCAGCTTCGCGCACACCGCGTTGCCGATGTCGATGTCGAAGCCGGTCAGCTTGCCGTCGGGCGTCTTGTATTCGAACGGTGCGTACGAGGCCTCGACGCCGAACCGGATCTCCTTCAGATCCGCGGCAAACGCGCTGCCTGCCGCCACGGCCGATGCCGCCACCACCGCATGCGCGGCCACTTTACGCCAATCCAACTTCATCTGGTGTTCTCCTCGATACTCGAATGTTCCGGAACTACGGGCGCTTGCATCATTGCAGGGTCGGATGACCACGACAATGCGGCTGCCGCGCCGTGATGCGGCGCAACAGCCGCAAGGCCGCGATTGTACCAATCCGCGCGGCCCGATATGGCAAAGCGGGCGGCGCGACGCGATGCTGCGCTGCGTGCCCGGCGGCCGCCGCGCGCCCCGTCGAACTTGCAAGACGGTGTCGCAAATACGCAAGCGTGGCGCGTGCGCCGGCCGTGCGGCGGGCAGGTGTTATCGCAAAAAATGAATGGGCCGCGAGACGATGCGCGGGCTGCGAGTCGCCGCAGCCCGCCCGATCGCACCCTGATCAGACGAGTGCGGCCAGCGTGTCGCGTGTCGTATCGACGACGAGCAGGCCCGCGCGCAGGCCCGGCTTCACGGTCGGATTCGGAAAGACGATCCGTTCCTCGTCGTGCGTCACCGTGTAGCGGTAGTCGCCGTCCTGCGCGAGCACCGTTCCGCGCGCGAACGCGGTGAAGTTCGCGACGTCGGCCGCGACGAACAGCTCGAGCGCGTCGCTCTGCTTCGTGATCTGGTCGATCACCGTGAAGACGCGCGGCAGCGACGGATGGCCGCCCCGCGGATGGCCGCCCCCGGCGTCGACTTCCGCCCGCCCACCCGACACGAGCTTGCGCACCGCGCGGTCGGCCGGCGCGAAGCGCGCCAGGTCGTTCTGGCCGAACGGCCGCACCTTGCCGAGTTCCAGCGTGCACGCGAGCGCGCCGCAATGCTCGGCCGTGAAATGCGAATACGTATTGCCCTTCGCCGTGTGCAGCAGCACGGCCGCGATGCGTGCATCGCCGAGCCATTCGATCATCGCGCGCGTCGGCGGCGTGCCCGTGTGCGGCAGCAGCGCGAACTGCTCGAACACCGATGCGCGAATCGCCGTATGCATGTCGATGTGCCAGCGTGCGCTGCCCGCCGGCGCCGCCGCGAAGAACGCGGCCGCGGCCGCTTCGAGCTGCGCGGCGCGCGGCGCTTCGCGGCTCGCGGGCACCTGCGCGTGACGGCCGCTGAACAGGCGGTTCAGGTCGTCGTCGAGATAGCGTTCGCCCGCGCGCATCGCCGGCACGTTGCCGAGCACGACGAGCAGCCGGCATGCGAGCGGCAGCGCACCCGCGGCGAGATCGCGCACCAGCATCGACAGCAGTTCGATCGGCGCCGTCTCGTCGCCATGCACGCCGGCCGACACGAGCACGCTCGCGCGCGCCGCGGCGTCGGCCGCCGCCGGTTCGAACGCGAGCAGCCCGTCGCCGAGCCATTGCCAGCGCACCGCGCCGCCCGCGCAGGCGCCGTCCCGTTCGGCTGGCGCGTCACCGGCCAGCGTGAACGCGAGAAAGTCGTCGAGCAGCGCGGCGGCCGGCATCCGTGCCTCAGCGCTGGAAGTCATACAGCGAACCGACGCGCAGGATCTGCGTGAGCTCGTCGAGCGCCGTGCGCGATTCGTCGAGCAGCGCCGGATCGGCGAGGTCTTCCGGTGCGAGGCGATCGCGATAGTGCTTGTCGATCCACGCGTCGAGCGACGCGAACAGCGTGTCGTTGATCCACACGTTCGACGTGACGGCCGCGCGCTCCGCTTCGTTCAGCACGACGCGCAGGCGCAGGCACGCCGGGCCGCCGCCGTTCTTCATGCTTTCGCGCAGGTCGAACACGAGCACGTCGTGAATCGGGCCGTTGCCGGCGGCAAGCTGGTCGAGATAGGCGGCGACGTTCGCGTTCTCGCGGCACTCCTGCGGCACGACGAGTACCTGCGAGCCGTCCGCGCGCGACAGCAGCTGGCTGTTGAACAGGTACGACGTCACCGCGTCGTTCACGCTCACCGCCGCGTCCGGCACTTCGATCACGTTCAGGCGCGCACCGCGTGCGTCGAGCGCGGCGGTCAGCGTGTCGTAGATCGCCTGCTTGTTGACGAACGCGCGTTCGTGCGTGAATAGCGTGTCGCGGTTGCCGACCGAGATCACGTCGTTGTGGAACACGCCCGCGTCGATCACGTCCGGGTCCTGCTGTGCGTACACCGTCGCTTCCTCCGCGAGCCCGTGGCGATGCGCGACCGCGCGGCTCGCCTCGAAGGTCTGGCGGGCCGGGAAACGCTTCGGCTCGGGGCCGCGACGGTATTCGGCACGGCCGTACACGAAGAATTCGATGCCCGGCTTGCCGTATTCGGCGCAGAAGCGCGTGTGGTTCGCCGCGCCTTCGTCGCCGAGCGCCGGCGTGCCGGTCAGTGCTTCATGCACCGCGAAGTGCGCGGGGTCCGCAAACAGCGTCGACAGCGTGCGGCGCGTCGCTTCGTGCTCGATCGCGCGATGCAGCTTGCTGCACAGGTTCGCCGGCGTGAAGTGCACGCGGCCGTCGCTGGTGTCCGCCGACGGGCTGACGGTGGCCGCGTTCGCGGTCCACATCGCCGACGCCGAGCTCGCCGCGGCGAGCAGTTCGGGCGCCTGCTTCGCGGCCTTCGCGATCACGTCCGCGTCCTTGCCCGAGAAGCCGAGCTCGCGCAACAGGCGCAGCGACGGCCGCTCCTGCGGCGGCAGCACGCCTTGCGCGAAACCGAGATCCGCGAGCTGCTTCATCTTGCGCAGGCCCTGCTTCGCGGCGGCCTTCGGGTTCGCGGCCGACTTCTCGTTGTTCAGCGACGCCACGTTGCCGAACGACAGCCCGGCGTAGTTGTGGGTCGGGCCGACGAGCCCGTCGAAATTGGCTTCTTGTGCGTTCATCGTCGTTCCCTCGATCAGAAATGCAGGCCCGGCGACAGGCTCGCGGGCAAAGTCAGTTGCGTGCTTTCCACCGACGCCATCGGATACGCGCAATAGTCGGCCGCGTAGTACGCGCTCGGGCGATGGTTGCCGGAGCGGCCCGTGCCGCCGAACGGCGCGGCGGACGATGCGCCGTTAGTGGGGCGGTTCCAGTTGACGATCCCGGCGCGGATCGTGCGGCGGAAGTGCTCCCACACCTTCGGGTCGTCGGCCAGCAGGCCGGCGGACAGGCCGAACGCCGTGTCGTTCGCGCGCTCGATCGCGTCGTCGAGCGTCGTGTAGCGGACGACCTGCGCGAGCGGGCCGAAATGTTCTTCGTCGGGCAGGTTCGCGACCCCCGTCACGTCGACGATCGCCGCGTTCACGAAGCCCAGGCGCGGATCGCGCTGCGTCATCGCGATGATCGGCTTCGCGCCCCGCTCGACGAGGCGCGACTGCGCGTCGACCAGCTTCGCGGCCGCGCGGGCCGAGATCACTGCGCCCATGAACGGCTGCGGATCGGCGTCGAACACGTCGGCCGTGATCTTCGACGTGACGTCGGCGAAACGCGCGAGGAAGCGGTCGCCGAACGCGCCCTGCGGCACGAAGATGCGGCGTGCGCACGTGCAGCGCTGGCCAGCCGACAGGAACGCCGACTGGATCGTGTGATGCACGGCCGCGTCGACGTCCTCGACCTCGCCGATCACGAGCGGGTTGTTGCCGCCCATCTCGAGCGCGAGCACGATTTCCGGACGGCCGCCGAACTGCTTGTGCAGCAGCGTGCCGGTGTCCGAACTGCCGGTGAAGAACAGCCCGTCGATCTGCCGATGATTCGCGAGCGCGATGCCGGTGTCCTTCTCGCCCTGCACGAGGTTCAGCACGCCGGGCGGCAACCCGGCTGCCTGCCACACCTCGACCGTCGCGCGCGCGACGCCCGGCGCAAGTTCGGACGGCTTGAACACGACCGTGTTGCCGGCGATCAGCGCCGGCACGATATGACCGTTCGGCAAGTGGCCGGGGAAGTTGTACGGGCCGAACACCGCGACGACGCCGTGCGGGCGGTGACGCAGCACCGCGACGCCGTCGGCCATGTCCTGGCGCTTCTCGCCGGTGCGCTCCTGATACGCCTGGATCGAGATGCCGACCTTCGCGGCCATCGATGCGACTTCGGTGCGCGCTTCCCACAGCGGCTTGCCCGTCTCGCGGCCGATCGCGGTCGCGATCGCTTCCTTGCGTTCGGTGAGCAACGCGGCGAAGCGCTTGACGATTTCGCAGCGTGCCTCGAAGTCGAGCGCCGACCAGCCGGCGAACGCGCGGCGCGCGCTCGCGACCGCACGGTCGACGTCGGCCGCCGATGCGCTGTCGCCCTGCCAGGCCACAGCGTCGGTGCCCGGGTTGCGCGAAGCGAAGACGGGGCCCGAGCCTGCGACCCAGGCGCCGTCGATGAAGAGTTCCGTCATGATTCGTTTATCCCTGTTTGACTTTGAGCGGCAGCACGCGGACCGGATCGCCGGCCTTCACGTCGAGCGCGACGGCATCGTCGGCCGACAGCACGAACGAGCCGTTCGCGACCACGCCCGGCGCGACGCCGACGCGGAAGTCGCCGAGCGACGTGTTCGACACGAGCGACTTGGGGGCATCGTCCCGCGCGTCGGGCACGCCGATCGCGACCGGTACGACGACGCTCTCGCGCACCGTGCGCAGGTCGTTGACGTGGCATTCGAGCACGGGGCCCGCGTCGAAGATGTCGACGTGATTCTGGTAACGCAGCCCCTCCGCTTCGAGCATCTTGCGGGCCGGCAGCGTATCGCGGTGCGTGAGGCCGACCGCGTCCTGCGCGTCCTGCGGCAGCAGGTCGACGTACACCGGGTAACGCGGCATCAGTTCCGCGAGGAACGACTTGCGGCCGTGCGAGCTGAGGTAATCGGCCGCGTTGAAATCGATCTGGTAGAAGTGCGAACCGACCGCGCGCCAGAACGGCGACGTGCCGTCCTCGTCGAAGTGGCCGCGCAGTTCCGCGCAGATGCGCTCCGGAAAGCGGTCGCGGAATTGCGCGATGAACATGAAGCGCGAGCGCGACAGCAAGCCGCCGACGCCGCCCGTGCGATAGCGCGGGCTCAGGAACAGCGAGCACACTTCCGCGTAGCCCGTCAGGTCGTGCGAGATGTTCAGCGCCGACATCCGCGTCCACACGCCGAGTTCCTGGCTCGCATGCACGACCGTGCTCACGCGGTAGTTGTAGAACGGCTGCTCGAGGCCGACCTGCGTTTCGATCCCGCACACGCCCGCGATGTCGCCCGTCTTCGATTCTTCCATCACGAAGAAGTAGCCGGCCTCACCCGGTGCGGCCTTGCCCTCGAGCGTGCGGCGCGAGCGTTCGATGCGCGCGGCGAGCGCGTCGCGGTCGGGCTTGAACGTGGTCAGGCCCGGCCCGGTTTCCTGCGCGAGCGACACGAGCGCGTCGACGTCGCCCGTTTGTACGACCCGAACGACGATCATGCTGCGTCTCCCTTCAAATCTTCATCGTCGCGGCGGTGCAGCGGCACGCAGCGCACGACATCGCCTTCCTTCACATCGAGCGCCGCGCGCACGTCGCCGGCCAGCGGCGCGTCGGTGCCGCGCGCGTCGGCCGTGTCGCCCGGCAGGTCGGCCAGCACGCAGCGGAACGACTCGCCGCTGCCCGTCGACACCATGTACGCGACGTCGCCCCGCTGGTGCGCGGCCTCGCGCACGACGCGCTCCGACGCCTGCTTCACGCACGCGGTGCGGTCGACCTGGGCGGTCAGCACCGGGCCCGCGTCGAAGATGTCGACGAAGCGGTCGGGCTCGAAGCCTTCCTCGAGATGGATGTCGTACGCGAGCAGGGCCGTTTCGTTCGGCTCGCCGAGCACGCGCTGCGCGGCTTCGGGCAGCAGCGGCACGTAGAGCGGATAGGCCGGCATCACTTCCGCGATGAACGTGCGGCTGCGGCCGCCCGAGGCGATGTCGACGTCGGTGAAATTACGGCCGAAGAACTTGCGGCCCACCGCTTCCCAGAACGGTGATGCGCCGTTGCCATCGCTCACGCCGAGCAGCAGCGTGAACACTTCCGGCGTGAAGCGGCGGCGGTTCGCGGCGATGTACATCATCCGGGCGCGCGAGATCAGGTGCGCGGCCGCATCGCCGCGCAGCGACGGATCGACGTAGAAGCCCGCGAGCCGGCTCTTGCCGGTCAGCTCGTGCGACATCGTGAGCGCGTGGATCTTGCGGTTCACGTGCAGCTCGCGCGACGCGTGGATCAGCGCGTCGTTGCGAAACGCGTAGAACGGTTCCGAGTAGCCGGCCGCGGCCACGATGCTCGCCGTGCCGAGCAGCTTGCCGGTCGACGAATCCTCGAGCACGAAGAGGTAGAACTCCTCGCCGGCGAAATCGACGTCCGCGCGAAACGAATCCTCGGAGAGCGCCACACGCGCTTCGAGCGCCGCGCGGTCGTGCGGCAGCGAGTGCAGGACCGGCTGCGCGGTGCGCGCCATGTGCGCGAGCGCATCGAGATCCGTGAGTTTGCCGGGGCGAACAAATAGCATCGTCGTTCCTGTCTGCGATGGGCGCGCCGATCAGCGCGCGGTGGCTTCCTGGGCCGCGAGCACCTGCTCGACTGCCTTCTCGAAGCGCTTCACGCCTTCGTCGAGCAGGTCGAACGGAATCACCAGCGACGGGACGAAGCGCAGCACGTTCGGGCCGGCGATCAGCATGATCAGCCCGTTCTCCGCGGCGGCGGTGACGAAGTCCTTCGCGCGGCCGTCGAAGGCGGCGGTGAGTTCCGCGCCGACCAGCAGGCCCTTGCCGCGCACGTCCTTGAAGATGCCGAAGCGTGCGTTGATGCGTTCCAGCGCGCCCTTCAGGCGCACGCTGCGTTCGCGCACGCCTTCGAGCAGTGCCGGGTCGCCGATCAGTTCGACGACCTTGTCCGCGATCGCCGATGCGAGCGGGTTGCCGCCGTACGTCGTGCCGTGCACGCCGACCTTGAAGTGCGCGGCCAGTTCGTTCGTCGTCAGCATCGCGCCGATCGGGAAGCCGTTGCCGAGCGCCTTGGCGGTCGTCAGGATGTCCGGCGTGACGCCCGTGTCCATGTACGCGTAGAACTGGCCCGTGCGGCCGACGCCCGTTTGCACTTCGTCGAAGATCAGCAGGGCGTCGTTGGCGTCGCACGCTTCGCGCAGCGCTTTCAGGAACGCCGGATCGGCGGGGATCACGCCGCCCTCGCCTTGCACCGGTTCGACGATCACCGCGCAGGTTTTCGGGCCGATCGCGGCCTTCGCGGCTTCGATGTCGTTGAACGGCAGGTGCTTGATGCCTTGCGGCACCGGGCCGAAGCCTTCCGAGTATTTCGGCTGGCCGCCGACGCTGACCGTGAAGAACGTGCGGCCGTGGAACGACTGCACGAACGACACGATTTCGTACTTATCGGCGCCGTGGTGGTCGAACGCGACGCGGCGTGCGAGCTTCAGTGCGGCTTCGTTCGCTTCCGCGCCCGAGTTCGCGAAGAAGGCACGGTCGGCGAAGGTCAGCGCTTCCAGGCGCTTCGCGAGGCGCAGCACCGGCTCGTTCGTGTAGCCGTTGCCGATGTGCCAGAGCTTGCGGCCTTGTTCGTCCAGCACCTTCAGCAGTTCCGGGTGGCCGTGGCCGAGCGACGTCACCGCGATGCCGCACGCGAAATCGATGTACTCGCGGCCGGCCGTGTCCCACACGCGGGAGCCCTCTGCGCGATCCGGCACGAACGGGGCGGGAGAAAATACCGGCACCATCACTTCGTCGAATGTCTGGCGGGTCACGGTCGAGGTCGTCATGGTCGTTCCTTTCGGTTTCGTAAGAGGGTTCAACAGGATCAAGTTTAGGTAAGGGTGACGCAAGCGTCTTGCGGAATTGCGACGGGTTCTATCGGAAGGTTTTGGTTTTGCCCTTTAGGGCCGGGCGGGGCGGCTGCGCCGTGTCGGTATTTTGGGGCTTTTTCTCTCTTGTCTGGGGGTTGCTTCCGGTGTCGTGAAGTACCTGTGATCGTGTCGGTCTATTAGCGTCGCCCCTGCGCGGGGCAGCGGTCACTTTTCTTTGTCTTGCCAAAGAAAAGTAACCAAAAGAAAGGCGCTCAGATATCGCATGACCTCCCGGTGCCATGGCGTCCCAGGTGGTCCGCACAAAAGTGTCCGCGCCAGTCAGGAATCCGGAGTGGTTCGAGCAATGGTTCTGACACCACTGCCTACCCCACGGAGCGGTATACCGCCCCCTAGCTCCGTCCTCGCTTCGCTCGGCCGACACGGACAGCCCCATTGGGGCAGCTCAGGCACCAAGTTCGGCAACGCCCTGCAAGCAATGGCGCAACGCCCAAACAACGTACCCAGCATGCGCGACTCAACCACCTCGGCATCTCTAACAATTTGAGATGGCCTCTTGCACCGCGCGATTACGATCGTGACTTTCCGAGGAGTCAACCAATGAATAGAAGAATTGCAGTCGTCGGCGATAGCCTGTCAAGCGGCGGAACAATCAGCCCATATGGCGGACCACGGTTCCTGGTACGCGGACATCAGGCCGCCTTGATTGGCGGTAGTGCCTTCTGCAGCGCATGCCAGAGCACCGGTGTCATCGCAAAGGCGGGCGGCCCATACCGACTCAAGTTCCAGGGCGAAGTCGCACTCGATCACGATATTGTCGTGTGTGACTGCTCCACTCCGCCCAGCATTATCGCGCTACTTGCAGGTGAAGCGTGGTGTGATGACGGGTTGAAGGGTTTCGGGGAAGTCGTTTCGAACCGCACGACAACGGGCGGCATCGCGTCGGTCAAGAAAGGCGCATTTGACGAACAGGTCGAAGCAAAAATCAGTAGCGGCATTACCGACGATCTACAAGGCTATCCCTATTACATCGAGACGGCAGACGGACGTATCCATTCCGGCTTCCTCGATGCAAGTGGCGAGCTACCGCGCGTCCATACCGGCGACGGATCGGCAGATTACACCGTCTATTGGGGCGACGAAGCCATTGCAAAAAAGGACAGCGGGGTACGCCATGCCTAATCCGCCTATCAAGGTCCGCACGAACAACACACCGAAATCAACGAAGCCAGTTCAGCTTCGAGCGCTGTCCTTTCAGGAGCTCTGGACCGCGTATCCGAAGAAAGCCCCCTATGACGACCCCACTGGCGAATATGAGAATCAATGCGCCATTCGCATGAGCGTCACGTTTCACGGCATCGGAAGCGACATGAAGTCGTTTTCTCAAAACGTGTTGAAGCCGATGCCCGGCAAGAAAACACTGGGCCGCCTGATACTCGGCGGCAAAGCAACGGCGACGCGCGCTTACGAGCTGGCTGAATGGTTGAAACTTCGGCCGTTCCTCGGGCTGGGCAAACCCGAAAACATCACCGGCCCGGAGTGGCAAGACAAGGTAAAAGGTCGAACCGGTATCATCTACTTTTTCGGCTACTGGCGTCAGGATGGCGACTCATCCGACTCCCTGAGCGGTGGACATATCGATCTCTGGAACAAAGACACACTTACGCCATCCGTTGTGAGTTTCTTACGCTTCCGCATCGGCATGTCGCGATTCCGAAACCCACTGACGAACAACAGCTGGTTCTCCGACCTTGCCAATTCCAAAGAAATCCTCTTCTGGGAAGTGAAATGAAGCGTATGGCGCTGGCTGTACTGGGGTTCGCATGGGGCCTGCTCGTCACATGGGCGACCATCTACGCCCTCAACCACATCCACTGGCCCGAAGCAAAATCGCATGCGACAGGCTGCAACGACATGGAGCACTGCACGTCTCACGCGAAGTTCTTGACGGGCATGTTAATCATGCTGCTGTGGCCGGCTGTCACATGCGCGGCATTAAACGCTATTGCGTACAAGCGCTGGTCGGGCCGTCGCTGGGGAAGCGTATTTTTCGGTGTAACGCTGCTCGCCGCGCTGTTCTATAGCAAGCCGTACGTCGTACCGTACATAGGTCTTGCTGGCTGACTGCGGCCCTACTCTTGCTTATCAAGTGTGCGCCGGCCTCGCTCATGTGTCGCTCGCGTTGGCGCAAGCCACTGCAAAGTCACCGCCCGCCTTGAAGTACCTTGCAGCCGAGCGCAGCGAGGATGGAGCTAGCGGACGGTATACCACTCCGTGGGGTAGCGAGTGGTGTCAGAACCATTGCTCGAACCACTCCGGATTCCTGACTGGCGCGGACACTTTTGTGCGGACCACCTGGGACGCCATGGCACCGGGAGGTCATGCGATATCTGAGCGCCTTTCTTTTGGTTACTTTTCTTTGGCAAGACAAAGAAAAGTGACCGCTGCCCCGCGCAGGGGCGACGCTAATAGACCGACACGATTGCAGGTGCTTCACGCCAACCGCGGGCGGACCACCAAACAAACCCAAGTCAAAACCCAACCTCAATCTTTCCCGCGCTCGACGAGCGCCCCACCCCGAGGCTCACTGCCCCCGCCGGTCTGCTTCTCGAGCCACGCCCGCCGATCTTCCCGAGGCGTAACCCCAAACCTTTCGCGATAAGCGTTAGAAAAGTGCGCAGCAGAAGAAAACCCACAGGCGAGAGAAACCTGAACGACGGACTTACTAGTCCGCTGCAACTGCGTGCGAGCCTTGAGCAACCGAAGATTGAGGTAATACTTGGAGGGCATCGCACCGAGATACTGTCGAAAGAGCCGCTCCAACTGCCGCCGCGACACGCCGACCAACCCGGCGATCTCATCGGTAGTAAGCGGATCCTCGACATTGGCTTCCATCAAAAGCAACGCGTCATTCAACCGAGGATGCCGCTCCCCCGGAGCAGTAACAAAGGGAATCCGCTGCCGCTCCTCGCCGCTGCGCAGCGTGCCGACCCCGAGCGCATCGGCAATCCGCTCCGCGAGATCCGCCCCATGTTCCCGGCCAATCATGGCCAGCATGAAATCGACGGTCGCCTGCCCGCCGGCGCAGGTCGCCCGATCGCGATCGATCTCGAAGATCTGCTGCGTGACGATCGACCGCTCGAACTGCTCGGCGAACTGCTGATACGTCTCCCAGTTCACGCTCACGCGATACCCGGAAAGCTGCCCCGCCATCGCGAGCCACCACACGCCGTGATGAATGCCGGTCACGACCGGCGTGCGCTGCCCGACCCGCGCGAGACTCGCGAGAAACAGCCGGTAATCGGCGAACTGCTGAAACCGCTCGGACACGACGATCAACCAGTCGCACGCGATCGCGTCGTTGAACGCCGCATCGGCATGCCACTGCGCACCACCCGCGAGCGGCACCGGCCGCCCGTCCCACGAACACACCTGCCAGCGGTACAGAAGCCGCCCGTCGATCTCGTTCGCGAGATTCAGCGCATCGACGATCGGCCCCACGCCCGACATCGACACGGGCGGCAATGCAACGATCGCCACCTGCGTCGTGCGGGTGGCGCCTGCGGGACGAGACACCGGTACCACGGCTGAAACCTGCCCTGTCGCGTTACTTGAGACTGCCCGACAGGAATTGCTTGAGCCGCTCGCTCTGCGGCCGCACCAGCACTTCCTTCGGATCGCCCTCTTCCTCGGTCCGCCCCTGATGCAGGAACATCACGTGGTTCGACACGTTGCGCGCGAAACCCATCTCATGCGTGACGACGATCATCGTGCGCCCTTCCTCGGCCAGCTTCTGCATGACCTTCAGCACTTCGCCGACGAGCTCCGGATCGAGCGCGGACGTCGGTTCGTCGAACAGCATCACGTCCGGATGCATCGCCAGCGCCCGCGCGATCGCCACGCGCTGCTGCTGGCCGCCCGACAGATGCGACGGATATTGCTTCTCGACGCGCGGCGGCAAACCGACCTTCTCGAGATACTCGCGTGCGCGGTCCTCGGCTTCCTTCTTCGAAATGCCGAGCACGTGCACGGGCGCTTCCATCACGTTCTCGAGCACGTTCATGTGCGCCCACAGGTTGAAGTGCTGGAACACCATCGCGAGCTTCGTGCGGATGCGCTGCAACTGCTTGTGATCGGCGACTTCGAGCGCGCCGGCGCGATCGGTCTTGGTGCGCACGGCCTCGCCGTCAACGACGATCTGCCCCGCATTCGGCCGCTCGAGAAAATTGATGCAGCGCAGGAACGTGCTCTTGCCCGAGCCGCTCGCGCCGATGATGCTGATGACGTCACCGGCCTTCGCGTTCAGCGACACGCCCTTGAGCACCTCGTTGTCGCCATAGCGCTTGTGGATGTCGACCGCGGCCAGCTTGACGGAAGCGGACGCGCTCGTTTGGGTGATCTCGGCCAACTGGCTCTCCTCGAAGTAATTCAATGACGGGCGGCCGCGAGGTACGCGAGCCAGTGGCGCTCCGCGCGGCGAAACGCCGCGACGAGTGCGAACGATACCGCAAGATAGATCAGCGCGGCGATTCCGAACGACTGGAACGCCATGTAGGTCGCGGAATTGGCGTCGCGCGCGACCT
Organism: Burkholderia sp. EMB26; assembly: GCF_024730645.1. NCBI lineage: Bacteria > Pseudomonadati > Pseudomonadota > Betaproteobacteria > Burkholderiales > Burkholderiaceae > Burkholderia > Burkholderia sp. EMB26. The sequence goes on along the minus strand of NZ_CP078070.1, from coordinate 1,242,265 downwards.
TCAGAATGTCCGGCACGGTCGCGGTGAATGCGACGGTCGTCGCGTGCAGCATCAGGATCACCTCGTTGCTGTACAGCGGCAGCGCGCGGCGCAGCGCCGACGGCAGGATCACGCGGCGGTACATCGTGAACGGCGACATCCCGTACGCGCGTGCCGCCTCGACCTCGCCGTGCGGAATCGCACGGATCGCACCGGCGAAGATCTCGGTGGTGTACGCGCAGGTGTTCAGCGCGAACGCGAGGATCGCGCAGTTGAAACCGCTGCGGAAGAACGCGTCGAGCAGCGAGTGCGAGCGCACGAACTCGAGGCTGTACATGCCCGTGTACATCAGCAGCAACTGCACGTAGAGCGGCGTGCCGCGGAACACGTACGTGTAGAACCGCACGGGCATCGACACCCACTTGTTCCTCGACACGCGCGCGACCGCGAGCGGCACCGCACACACGAAGCCGAGCGAAATCGATGCCACGAGCAGCCACAGCGTCACCGCGAGGCCGGACAGGCGCTGGCCGTCCCAGAAAAGGAACGCCTTGCCGAATTCCTGGAGGATCTCGATCATAGTTCTGCGTGCCGCACGCCCATGGAATAACGCTTCTCGAGCTGGATCAGCACGAGGTTGGAGACGGTCGTGATCGCGAGATAGATCAGCGCCGCGACGAGGATGAAGAAGAACATGTTGAACGTGCTCTTGCCGGCGTCCTGCGCGGCCTTCACGACGTCCGCGAGACCGATGATCGACACCAGCGCGGTCGCCTTCACGAGCACCTGCCAGTTGTTGCCGATGCCCGGCAGTGCAAAGCGCATCATCTGCGGAAACATGATCCGCACGAACACGCGCGCGCCGCTCATCCCGTAAGCCGAGCCGGCTTCGAGCTGGCCGCGCGGCACCGACAGGAACGCGCCGCGGAATGTCTCGGTGAAGTACGCGCCGTAGATGAAGCCGAGCGTCAGCACGCCGGCCACGAACGGATCGATGTCGATCTGGTTCCAGCCGACGAGGTCGGTGAACTGGTTCAGCCAGATCTGGATGCTGTAGAACAGCAGCAGCATCAGCACGAGATCGGGCACCGAGCGGATCAGCGTCGTATAACCGGTCGCGATCGCTCGCAGCACCCGGTTGTGCGACAGCTTCGCCACCGCGCCGATCAGCCCCAGCGCCACCGCAGTGGCGAGCGACAGCACCGACAGCTCGATGGTCTGCACGGTGCCGGCCCAGAGGACCGGACCAAAGCCGTAAAGGAACACGCGCGTCTCCAGAGTTGGAATGAATGCCGACGCGACTGCCTGTCCCGCGCCGGGTTGACGCGGATAGTCGCAAGCGAAATTGATTGCCTCAAATCACCGTACGGGCGATTGCTGCGTCGCAACAATTCATCCCACCATTTGCGCATACGACCTACGCCGCTGTTTCAAAAGGAAAAAACCCGCTCCCTGACAGTCTCATGACACGCCGGGAAGCGGGTTTTTTGCAATTTTCCGGTCGCTTTTTCGATATAGCGCCGGACGGGCCATCGGGCCGAACATGCACGTCCTGGCCCGCCACAGCCTCGGCTGGCAGACGCGCATGAACGACGCGCTGCGCGACCGGCTGAAGAAGCGCCGCGCGTAAACGTCAGCGCCCTTTCAGGATGTCGGAGCGCGACGTCGTATAAACGAGCCCGTCCGGGCCGAAATGGACGTTGAAGAACGCGTCGGTGTTGACGCCGTCCTCGAGCCAGCGCCAGCTCCAGACCGTCTCGGGCTTCAGCGGATACTGCGCGATGTCGCCGGGCTTGCCGAGCAGCCGCCGCACCTCGTCCTCGTCCATCCCCGGGCGCACTTTCGCGAAGTTCTCGGCGGTCAGCACCTGCGTCGCGCCCGTGTAGCGCCCGTTCGCATCGAGATCGACGAACCAGGTCTGGTTGCCCATCGGGCCGCGCGGATATTCGAGACGCTTCGAGCCGTCGGTGAACGTACGCTCGGTCTCGGGCTTGCCCATCGTGCCGCGCACGTCGGCCTCGGTCGATTCGCCGACCTTCAGCCCCTTCAGCAGCAGCGGCGCGGGCTTGATCGCATTGAAGAAGTCCCCGATACGTTGCACGTCGAGATGGCCTTGGTCGTCACAACCGGTTAGCGCCAGCGCGGCGGCCAGCATCGTCACGGAAAGCAGCCGGAAACGGAAAATCATCGGAAGGGTTGCGCGTCGAGAAAACACGCGGCAAGGATACCCGCGCGACGCCAAAAGCGCGAGACGGGCCGTGTGGCCCGTCCCGGATTCAATGCGTCGTTTCGGTTTCGGTCCGGGTTTCGGTCGCCCGGTTCGCCGGCGGCGCCGTGCGCGGCCCGGCCGGCGATCCGCCCAGCCGGCGGCGCGTGCGCACCAGCTCGGCAAGCTGCCACGAGCCGAGCGCGAGGCAGCCGAACAGCACTTCGCGGCCGCGCTTGACGACCGCGAGCGACAGCGCCGTCTCGCGATCGACGCCGAACATCTGCGCGAGCAGCACGACGGTCGCTTCCTGCACGCCCAGTCCGCCCGGCACCATGAACGCCGCGTGCCGCACCGCCTGCGTCATCGCCTCGATCGCGATCGCGCCGCCGATCGACACCGGATGGCCGAGCAGCGCGAGCGCCCAGTGAATCTCGAGCGCGCCGAGCACGTAGCCGGCCAGTTGCCAGAAGAAGGCGCTGAACAGCAGGCCCGTGCGCGACATCAGCGAATCGATGTCGGCGTCGAGCCGGCGGCCGTCGACACCCTGCAGCAGCCGGTGCGAATCGCCGAGCAGGCGGCCCGCGAAACGCTCGATCGCGTGGAAGATGCCGCCGCGCCGCATCAGCACGACGCCCAGCACCGGCAACGGCAGCGTCAGCAGCAGCGCGAGGCCGATCGTGCCGCCGCCCATGTTGTCGGTCGTCGCGAGCAGCAGCACGAGGCCGAGCGCCGCGAACGCATACTGCACCACGATCGTCACCAGCACCTCGACGATCACCGACGCGGTCACGCGGCTCGCGTCGGGCACCTGCCAGCGCGCGAGCCGGATGCCGACGATCTCGCCGCCGATCCCGACCACGGGCAGCAGCCGGTTCACGGCCTCGCGCACGGTCGCGATCCACCACAGGAACGGCAGCGAACTGCGCCGGTCGAGCAGCAGGTGCCATGCGTATGCATCGAGCAGCAGCGGCAGCGCGTGGAACGGCACGAGCCACAACAGTGCGTAGCCGGCGCGCGCGAGCATCTGCGACACGTCGCCGACGCCTTCGTGCAGCCCCAGCGCGAGCAGGATGCCGATGCCGATCGGCCAGCCGAGCCACTTGATCCACTTGCTCATGACGGCTGCGCTCCCGGTGCGCGCGACGCCTGCGCGCCGCGTCGCGCCGCCGGCCCGCCGAACACGTCGGCAAACCCGCCGGTCGCGACGCCCGCCGCCTTCAGCGCGGCCGCGACGCGCGGCGACAGCAGCGCCTCGAGCTCGTCGACCGGACGGTAATCGGCCATCGTCGGCGTGATCGGGCCGTCGCCGGCCTCGGCCGGATGACAGTAGATCTCGCCGACGCCCGCCGGCAGCTTCGCGAGCGCGTCGAGCAGCACGGCCTCGTCCATCGCGCCCGTATGCTCGATCCCGACCACGTAGTCGTTGTGCGCGAGCCCCGCGCGGTCGAGCCGCGCGCGCACCAGCGCGATCCACGGCTTGAGCAGCGCGGGCGCGCTCGTTTCGTACGGCAGCCGCACCGCGCGCAGCCCGTAGTCGCGGCCGATCTCGATGATCATCGACAGCACGGTCGGATGCAGGTGGAAATGCTTGTGCGCGTTCACGTGGTCGAGCGGCAGGCCGCTCGCCGCGAACGCGTCGAACTGCGCACGGATCTCGCGGCGCAGTTGCGCGCGCACGTGCGGCAGGAAGAAGAAGCGACAGCCGTCCTTCGCCATCGCGTCGCCGAATCGCCCGTCGGGGCCGACGAGCGCGGGAATCTCATGCGCGGGCAGCGTGGCCGGCCCGTCCGCGAGCACCAGATGCAGGCCGACCGCGAGCGACGGCAGCCGCCGCGCGCGTTCGATCGCATCCTGCGCGGCGCTCGCGCCGACCATCAGGCTGGCGGCGTTCAGCACGCCGTCGCGGTGCGCACGCTCGACCGCCGCGTTGACGCGCGGGTGCAGCCCGAAGTCGTCCGCGGTGAAGATCAGCGCCCGCGCCGCCCGCTGCGTCGCCACCGATCAGGCCTCGTGCGCGCGCAGGAAACGGAAGAACTCGACGCCTTCGCGCAGGCGGCGCTTCATCATGTCCCAGCTCGTCAGCATCTCGCGCACGATTTCCCAGATCTTCGACGGACGGAAGTAGAACTGGCGATAGAACTGCTCGAGGTGGTGATAGATCTCGTCGCGCGACAGGTGCGCATAGCCGATCGCCGCGAGCTGCACGCCTTCCTTGCTCACCAGGTTGATGGTCTTGTTCTCTTCCATCCAGCCGTTTTCGACGGCCTGCTTGTAGAGCGTCGTGCCCGGATACGGCGCGGCGAGCGACACCTGGATCGTGTGCGGATTGATTTCCTTCGCGTACTCGATCGTCTTCTTGATGGTCTCCTGCGTCTCGCCCGGCAGGCCGAGGATGAAGGTGCCGTGGATCTTGATGCCGAGCTTCTTGCAGTCCGCGCTGAAGCGGCGCGCGAAATCGGTGCGCACGCCCTTCTTGATGTTCACGAGAATCTGGTCGTCGCCCGATTCGAAGCCGACCAGCAGCAGGCGCAGGCCGTTTTCCTTCATCACCTTCAGCGTCTTGTACGGCACGTTGGCCTTCGCGTTGCACGACCACGTGATACCGAGCTTGCCCAGGCCGATGGCAATGGCTTCGGCGCGCGGCAGGTCGTCGGTGAAGGTGTCGTCGTCGAACATCAGCTCCTTCACTTCCGGCATGTTGTCGCGGATCCACTTCGCTTCCGCGAGCACGTTCTCGACCGAGCGCGTGCGGTAGCGATGGCCGCTGACCGTCTGCGGCCACAGGCAGAACGTGCAGCGCGACTTGCAGCCGCGGCCCGTGTAGATCGAGACGTACGGATAGTTCAGGTAGCCGATGAAGTAGTTGTCGATCTTCAGGTCGCGCTTGTAGACGGGCGCGACGAACGGCAGTTCGTCCATGTTCTCGAGGATCGGACGCGCTTCGTTGTGCTCGATCGAGCCGTCCTTCGCGCGCCAGCTCAAGCCCTTGATCTCCGCGAACGGCTTGCCTTCGGCGAGTTCCTTGCAGGTGAAGTCGAACTCCTCGCGGCACACGAAGTCGATGGCCTCGCTCGCCGTGAGCGAGTTGTGCGGATCGACCATCACCTTCGCGCCGACCATGCCGACCAGCATCGACGGCTTCATCTTCTTGAGATCCTGCGCGAACATCGCGTCGGTCGGGAACGACGGCGTGCTCGTGTGGATGATCACGAGGTCGTAGTCGTTGGCGATCTTCAGCGTCTCCTCGACCGACAGGCCGTCGGCCGGCGCATCGACGACGCGGCTGCCCGGCACGAGCGCGGCCGGCTGCGCGAGCCAGGTCGGGTACCAGAAGGAACGGATTTCGCGCTTCGCCTGATAGCGCGAGCCGGCTCCGCCGTCGAAGCCGTCATACGAAGGGGCCTGCAAGAACAGCGTTTTCATGAATGCTCCGGTAGCCTGCATAGTTCGTTTCGTTACAACGATTCAGTCAAAAAACCGCGGGCCGCCATGCCGGCGCCCGCCTCTCTGTCATGTCGCGCCGCGTGGCTTCGCCGTGCGACGCGTCTCGGCCCGCGGGCCGGGTTCGATCGACGGCCCTAGCGGCCGTCCACTGCTTCCACGGCCGCCGCCGCGCGTTCGCCGCCGACGACCGTCATCCTGGCGCCGCGCCACACGACGTGCGTGCCGAACGCGGCCGCGAGCCACTCGAGCGCGAGCAGCGTGTCGCGCACCGCGACGAGCGGCAGGTCGCGCCAGAACGCACGCCAGCCGTCCTCGCCGCGTGCGTGCAGCACGAGCCGGCCGAATGCGCCGACCGCGGCCGCGCCGCCCGCCAGCGTGCCGGCGACACTGCCGTCGAGGCGCCATGCGAGCGCCGCGCCGATCGCGAGCCACGGCACGGTGAACGTAATGAACAGGAACGCGAAGCCGGCCGGGTTCAGCGAACGGATCGTGCGCAGCCAGCGCGTCTCGCGGTGCCACAGCGGCCCGAACGACGGTTCGATCACGTCGGTCGCGACCTCGACCTCGGACAGCACGGTGCGCCGCCCGAGGCGGCGCGGCAGCTCGGCCAGCCAGAAATCGTCGGCCAGTTCGTCCTTCAGCGCGAAGAGACCGCCGATCCGGTCGAGCGTGTCGCGCGTGAGCGCGAGCGTCGCGCCGAAGCCGAAGCGGCTCGAGCGGCCGAGGTGCGTGATCCGCACCGACGGCGCGAACCAGGCGTCGACGAACTGCGCGCCGATCCGCGTCCAGAAGCCGCCGACGCTGCGCGCATGATACAGGCACGTGACGACCCCGACCGACGCGTCCGCGAGCGGCGCCGTCACGCGCTCCAGATAGTCGGGCTTCACCGCGATGTCGCTGTCCGCGATCACGATGCGGCCGTATTTCGCACGTTCGGCGAGATTGATCAGGTTGCTGACCTTCAGGTTCTTGCCATGCACGCGCGCGTCGATCACGAGCGAGATGTCGCACGCCGGATGGTCGGCGCGCAGCCGCTCGACGACCGCGATAGCCGGATCGGCCGACGATGCGACGCCGAACAGCACCTCATAGCGAGGATGGCGCTGCTCGCAGAAAGTCGCGAGGTTTTCGTACAGGTGCGGCTCCGCGCCGCACAGCGGCTTGAGCACGCTGACCGGCTCGAAGCCGTCGCGCACCGCCGTGCGCGGCGTGCGCGGCCGCGGCGCGAAGGCCGCGACGAGCGCATAGCCGGCCGCGGCCAGCGTGAAGACGATCAGGAGCCAGTCGAGCAGCGTGGCGGTGGGCGTCATGCGCAACGCCTCCCGGCGACTTCGGCGCCATGGCGAACGCTTGAGCGTGATTGAGCGTGATGCGGTATTCCGACAGCGACGAACGCGGGCACGACCCGACTCCTTGTTCCAGCAGCGTCTGTAATGGGGAAGGCACGACCCGTTGTTCGGGTGCGGCCATGCCCGGCTTCGCGTGGCGTATCCCCGCGCAGCACCCGGACGGCATGCGGGAAGACTCGAATGGCTCCATTGGCACAACATGGACAGGCGCCGGATTTTAGCAGTCCGCAGCCCCCCGCGCGCGGCGCTACGAGAAACGGACTGGTGCGATTCCGGCAAAGCTGAGCGGTCGACGAACCGGATCGGCTCGGCCACGTTCACATTAGCGTAAGCACTTTGCAGGCGTATTGCAGTCTTTAAAATCAAACGTTTCGTGCAAATTTGTATGTCGATGCGGTTTCACTTCCAATCGCCGTAAAGATTGGTAATTAATCAGCGATTAGATTGATTTTTGCAACGATCGTCGCAAGCAACCCTGCACCCCTGTAAGGCGCATGGGTATCCGCGCGCGGCCAGCACGTTCCGGAACCCTTTGGCAAAATCGTTGGCGTCTGTTGCGTCAGCGCATCACCACGCCACCCCGTTTCGAAGGTCTTCCGATGACACCGTTTTCCGTACTCGATCTCGCCCCCATTCCGGCCGGCGCCGACGCCTCGCAGGCGTTCCGCAACACCGTCGATCTCGCGCAGCACGCGGAACGCTGGGGCTACCGGCGCTACTGGCTGGCCGAGCATCACAACATGCCGGGGATCGCGAGTGCGGCCACCGCCGTCGTGATCGGCCACGTCGCGGGCGCGACGCGGACGATCCGGGTCGGCTCGGGCGGCATCATGCTGCCGAACCACGCGCCGCTCGTGATCGCCGAACAGTTCGGCACGCTCGCGTCGCTGTATCCGGGGCGCATCGATCTCGGCCTGGGCCGCGCGCCCGGCACCGACCAGACCACGTCGCGCGCGCTGCGCCGCGACCTGATCGGCAGTGCGGACTCGTTTCCGGACGACGTCGCGGAGCTGCAGCGCTATTTCGCGGAGCCGGTACCCGGCCAGCGCGTGCGGGCGGTACCCGGCGCGGGGCTCGACGTCCCGGTGTGGCTGCTCGGTTCGAGCCTGTTCAGCGCGCAGCTCGCGGCGATGCTCGGGCTGCCGTTCGCGTTCGCGTCGCACTTCGCGCCGGATTATCTGATGCGGGCGCTCGAGATCTACCGCGCGCAGTACCGGCCGTCGGCCGCGTGGCCGAAGCCGCATGCGATGGTCGGCGTCAACGTGTTCGCGGCCGAGACCGACGACGAGGCGCGGCGCCTGTTCACGTCGCTGCAGCAGCAGTTCATCAACCTGCGGCGCGGCACGCCGGGCAAGCTGCCGCCGCCCGTCGACGTGCTCGAGGCGAACGAGCTCGAACTCGCGACCGTCGCGCATTCGCTGTCGTTCGCGGCGGTCGGCTCGCGCGACACGGTGCGCGACAAGCTGCGCGAGCGCATCGCGCTGACGGGCGCCGACGAGCTGATCATCACCGCGCAGATCTACGATCACGCCGCGCGGCTGCGCTCGTTCGAACTGGCCGCGCAGATCCGCGACGAGCTCGCGAACGAAGCGCGCTGACGGCACGCTCGCGCGCCGCCGGCCGCCTGTCCCGCATCACTGCGGGCGCACGGCCTCCAGCCCGTCGAGCAGCGCCTTGTGGAACGCGTCCGGGTCCTGGATCTGCGGCGCGTGTCCGAGCGCCGGGAATTCGACGAGTTGCGCGCCCGGAATCGCGGCCTGCGTGCGCTTCGCGAGCTCCGGATAGCGGCCGAGCTTCGCGTGCACGTCGGGCGGCGCGACGTCCTTGCCGATCGCGGTCGTGTCCTTGTCGCCGATCATCAGCAGCGTCGGCACGCGGATCGCACCGAATTCGTAGACCACCGGCTGCGTGAGGATCATGTCGTAGATCAGCGCGGAGTTCCACGCGACCGCGTCGCGGCCGGCGCCGCGATACATGCCGGCGAGCATCTGCACCCAGCGCTCGTACGACGGCGACCACTTGCCTGCGTAGTACGTACCCTGCTCGTAGCGGCGGATACCGTCGGCCGTGGTCTTCTGTTCGCGCGCGTACCAGTAGTCGACCGACAGCGGCGGCACGCCGAGCGCCTTCCAGTCCTCAAGGCCGATCGGGTTCACGAGCACGAGCTGGTCGGTCGCTTTCGGATACATCAGCGCGTAGCGGATCGCGAGCATCCCGCCCGTCGAGTGGCCCATGATCGTCGCCGACTTCACGCCGACCGATTCGAGCAGCGCGTGCGTGTTGCGCGCGAGTTGCTGGAAGCTGTACTGGTAGCGCTCGGGCTTCGACGACTTGCAGAAGCCGATCTGGTCCGGCGCGATCACGCGATAGCCGGCGCGGCTCAGCACGCCGATCGTGTCCTCCCAGGTCGCCGCGCAGAAGTTCTTGCCGTGCAGCAGCACGACGGTGCGGCCGTTCGGATGCGCGGGCTGCACGTCGAGGTACGCCATCTCGAGGGTTTCGCGCTGCGACACGAACGCGTACTCGTGCACGGGCGCCGGATACACGAACCCTTCCAGGCGCGGGCCGTACGCGGGCCCGTCGTTGGCGGCGGGCGTCGCGGCAACGGCCGCCACGGGCAGCGCGCACGCGGCGGCGGCACTCGCGCCGAGCACGGCGGCGCGCGCGACGGACAACATCTTGCAAATCGAAAGCATGGCGATCACGGTGATTGGAGACGCGCGCGGGCAGCCGGTTGCGGCCGGACGGTCTCGCGCCCCCGCGATTCTACGCGGTCGCGTGACGACGGCGCGCAACACTCCGGGGCCGCGCGACTTCCGCGCGTATGACGAACTCGGGTATCGTGTGACGTGACCCTGAAACGCGTGCAGGCGAATTCCCATGAAAAACGTCCTCAGCATTCAGTCGCACGTCATCTACGGCCATGCCGGCAACAGTGCGGCCGTGTTCCCGATGCAGCGTCTCGGCATCAACGTCTGGCCGCTCAATACCGTCCAGTTGTCGAATCACATGCAGTACGGCCACTGGGCCGGCAGCGCGATCGATGCCGCGAAGATGGAACAGCTCGTCGACGGCGTCGCGGCCATCGGCGCGCTCAAGCGTTGCGACGCGGTGCTGTCCGGCTTCCTCGGCTCGCCGCCGCAGGCGCGCGCGGCGGTCGAGATCGTGCGCTCGGTGAAGGCGATGAATCCGAACGCGTGGTACTTCTGCGATCCGGCGATGGGCCAGACGGGCGGCATCCGGCCCGAGCCCGGTGTCGAGGAATTCATCGTGCAGGAAATGCCCGCGCTCGCGGACGGCATGTCGCCGAACCATACCGAACTGCAGAAGCTCGCCGGCCGGCGCATCGAGACCGTCGCCGAAGCCGTCGACGCGTGCCGCGCGCTGATCCGCCGCGGCCCGCAGATCATCCTCGTCAAGCACCTGCACGACCGCAACAGTCCGGCCGACCGTTTCAACATGCTCGCCGTCACCGAAACCGAAGCGTGGATCGGCCAGCGGCCGCTGTATGCGTTTCCGCGCCATCCGGTCGGCGTCGGCGACCTGACCAGCGCGATCTTCGTCGCGTGCCGGCTGCGCGGCGATTCGGTGCGCGCCGCGTTCGAACACACGCTCGCGGCCGTGCACGCGGTCGTGAAGGCCACCTACGACGCACGCCGTTACGAACTCGAACTCGTCGCCGCGCAGGACGAGATCGCCCGCCCGAGCGAATGGTTCGGCGCGTGGGTGACCGACGCCTGACGCGCCGGCACTGCGTTGCGCTGCTCCGCCGCACCGCTTTCCTGCTTTCCTGCTTTCCCCTTTACACCACGACCGCTGGCGATGCCTATCCCGATGCCGGTTCGCTGTCCGTGCAAACGTTTCCGGACTTCACATGAATGACACCGATTCCTCGCTATGCTCGCGGCGGCACGAACCGGCGCAGCCGCATCCTGCGACCCGGCGCGCGCCCTTCCCGCAGGTCCCGCCAATCGGCTTCCCCTTTACCGCACGATAACGACCATGACCCGATCGAACCGTCGTGACTTCCTGCGCGTCGCCGCCGGCACTGCCGGCGCCGCCGCGCTGAACCTGTTTCCGCCCGTGATCCGCGATGCGCTCGCGATTCCCGCGAACCGCCGTACCGGCACGATCCGCGACATCGAACACATCGTGATCCTGATGCAGGAGAACCGCTCGTTCGACCACTACTTCGGCACGATGCGCGGTGTCCGAGGCTTCGGCGATCCGCGCCCGCTGCGCCTCGCGAACGGCAAGTCGGTGTTCCATCAGCCGGTCGGCCCGGCCGAGCTGCTGCCGTTCCACCCGGGCGCGGACAAGCTCGGCCTGCAGTTCCTGCAGGACCTGCCGCACGGCTGGCAGGACATGCACGCCGCGTGGAACAAGGGCCGCTACGACCAGTGGGTGCCGAACAAGGGCACCACGACGATGGCGTACCTGAAGCGCGACGACATCCCGTTCCACTACCAGCTCGCCGATGCGTTCACGATCTGCGACGCGTACCACTGCGCGATCCCGAGCTCGACCGACCCGAACCGCTACTACATGTGGACGGGCTACGTCGGCAACGACGGCACGGGCGGCGGCCCGGTGCTCGGCAACGAGGAAAAAGGCTACGGCTGGACGACCTATCCGGAAGTGCTCGAACAGGCCGGCGTGTCGTGGAAGATCTACCAGGACGTCGGCACGGGACTCGACGCGAACGGCTCGTGGGGCTGGACGCAGAACCCGTACATCGGCAACTACGGCGACAACTCGCTGCTCTACTTCAACCAGTACCGCACCGCGCTGCCCGGCACGCCGCTGTACGACAAGGCCCGCACCGGCACCAACATCAGCGCCGGCGGCACGCTGTTCGACGTGCTGCAGCAGGACGTGAAGAACGGCACGCTGCCGCAGGTGTCGTGGATCTGCGCGCCGGAAGCGTATTCCGAGCACCCGAACTGGCCCGCGAACTACGGCGCGTGGTACATCGAGCAGGTGCTGAAGGCGCTCGTGTCGAATCCCGACGTGTGGAGCAAGACCGCGCTCTTCATCACGTACGACGAAAACGACGGCTTCTTCGACCACGTGCCGCCGCCGTTCGCGCCGCAGTCGCGCGCCAACGGGCTGTCGACGGTCGCGACGACCAACGAGGTGTTCGCCGGCGACGCGTCGCACATGGCCGGCCCGTACGGGCTCGGGCCGCGCGTGCCGATGCTCGTCGTGTCGCCGTGGACCAAGGGCGGCTGGGTCTGCTCGCAGACCTTCGATCACACGTCGCTGCTGCAATTCATCGAGGCGCGGTTCGGCGCGCAGTATCCGGTCACGGCCGCCACCGTGTCGCCGTGGCGCCGCGCGGTGTGCGGCGACCTGACCGCCGCATTCGACTTCGCGACGGCCGACGCCGGCTGGCCGACGCTGCCCGACACGAGCGGCTACGCGCCGCCCGACCGCGTGCGCCATCCCGACTACATCCCGGTGCCGCCGGTGCTGCAGAAGCTGCCGAAACAGGAAGCCGGGCTGCGTCCGGCGCGCGCGCTGCCGTACGAACTGTTCGTGCACGGCCGCGTCGAAGCCGCGAACGGCCAGTTCCGGCTGACCTTCGCGAACACGGGCCGCGCGGGCGCCGCGTTCCAGGTCCAGTCGCGCAACCGCGTCGACGGCCCGTGGGCGTACACGGTCGAAGCCGGCAAACGCGTCGCCGATACCTGGAGCGCCGCCGCGTCGCTCGGCCTGTACGACCTCGACGTGTACGGCCCGAACGGCTTCTACTGCCATTTCCGCGGCCCGTTCGCGACCGGCGTCGGCAGCGCGAACGTGAACCCCGAGGTGATCTACGGCTACGACGTCGCGAACGGCAACATCACGCTGCGCCTGATGAACCGCGGCCACAAGGCCGTGCGGCTCAAGGTCACGAACGCGTACGGCCACGGTCACGCGCGCACGTTCGACCTCGCGCCGGGCGCGCACGTCGACGATTACTGGGATCTGCGCGGCAGCCACGGCTGGTACGACCTGACCGTCAGCGACGGCCGGCTGCTCGGCTTCCTGCGTCGCTTCGCCGGTCACGTCGAAACCGGCCGCCCGAGCACCAGCGACCCGCTGATCCGCACGACCGCGTCGCATGACGACGCCGAAGCCGCGTCGGACGCCCTGTCCGACTGACGTCGCCCCATGCGCGGCGCGGCCCCCGGCGGGCCGCGCCGCGTCCTTGCCCCGCGCCGCTCTCCCTCCTTCCCGCCCGTGGCGTTCGCGACGGGAAACTCCCGATACCGGCCACCCGCGCACGCGCGGAAGCTATGCGCAAATCCGCATCGAATGCGCGGCAAATTTCCAAGACCCGCGCATATCGGCGACCTATATATCGAAGCAATCGGGGCTCTTCGCGGAGCCTGACGGGAGATGTTTCCGAGGATCACGATGCCGACCTCCCCGCCCGATCCCGAGAAGCGGTCGAACCGCCCGCCCGTCGCACGCGCCCGGCTCGCCCTGGCGCGCGCGGTACCTACTCGCAGGTGTCGAACAAGAGGAACAACATGAAATTCCGTCATTCCCTGCTGTCGGTGTCGATTGCATCCGCGCTTGCCCTCCTCTCGCAACAGGCCGCCCAGGCTGCCGACGCAACCGACGTGAAGGTCGGCTTCGCCGCGCCGCTCACGGGCGTGAACGCCGGCTACGGCAAGGACCTGCAAAACGGCGTCCAGCTCGCGCTCGACGATGCGGTCGCACAGAAGGTGCAGATCGCCGGCAAGCCGGCCCGCTTCAATCTCGTCGTGCAGGACGACCAGGCCGACCCGCGCATCGGCGTGCAGGCCGCGCAGGCGCTGGTCGACCAGAACGTGTCGGTCGTGGTCGGTCACTTCAACTCGGGGACGACGATCCCGGCGTCGGTGGTCTACGACAAGGCCGGCATTCCGGTGATCGACCCGGCCGCGACCAACCCGACGCTCACGTCGCGCGGGCTCGCGAACATGTTCATGGTGATCGCGACCGACGGCCAGAACGCCGGCAACGCGGGCAAGTACGCGGTCGACGTGACGAAGGCGAAGCGCATCGCGATCATCGACGACCGCACCGCGTTCGGCCAGGGCGAGGCCGACGAATTCGAGAAGGCCGTGAAGGCCGCCGGCGGCAACCTCATCGGGCGCGAGTTCACCAGCAACCAGGCGGTCGATTTCCGCGCGCAGATCACGAGCCTGAAGGCCAAGAATCCCGACCTGATCTTCTTCGGCGGCCTCGATTCGCTCGCGGCGAACTTCATCAAGCAGATGCGCCAGCTCGGGCTGAACGCGCAGTTCGTCGGCGGCGGCGGCGTGAAGGACAACGAGTTCATCAAGATCGCGGGCCCGGCCGCGGAAGGCGCGATGGCGTGGGAATACGGCCGGCCGCTCGACGAGCTGCCGCAGGGGAAGGATTTCGAGGCGCGCTTCAAGAAGCGCTTCGGCGTCGACGTGCTGTCGTATGCGCAGTTCGGCTATGACGCGGCGTGGGCGGCGATCAAGGCGATGCAGGCGGCCGGCTCGACCGACCCGAAGGCCTATCGCCCGGCGCTGAAGAAGATCGATTTCGAAGGCGTGACCGGCCGCATCTCGTTCGCGAACGACGGCTCGCTGAAGAGCGGGATGTCGACGCTGTACCAGGTGAAGAACGGCGCGTGGAAGACGATCGTGACGAAGGGAGGCTGATCGGCGAGGCAGGCGGACGGCCGGCGGCGGGAGCGCCGCCTGGCCGGGAGATCGCGGCGGTCATACCGATCTCATACGACGACTGATGTTAAAGCAATCCAGGTAGGCCCGCCGTGTCGCGGGCCCTGTCACGCAACGTCAGCCCGCCTCGGCCTCGGCCGCCTCGTGCGCGCGGCGCAGCCGCTCGCGGCTGTTGGTGAGGTGCGTGCGCATCGCGGCGCGGGCGGCTTCCGGGTCGTGGCGCGCGATCGCCTCGTAGATGTCTTCGTGCTCGTGGTTCAGCCGGCCGACGTAGCGCTCGAGATCGTCGCCGGCGAAGCGCGCGGAATTCACGCGGGTGCGCGGGATGATCGACGTGCCGAGCTGCGTCATGATGTCGACGAAATAGCGGTTGCCGGTGGATTGCGCGATCTGCAGGTGGAACTGGAAGTCGAGCTGCGCGGTGTCGCGGCCGCCGCCCGCGCCCGTCGCGATCGCGTCGAGCGCGCGCCGCAGCGCGGCGAGATCGGTATCGTTCGCGCGCTGCGCGGCCAGGCTCGCGCACTCGCTTTCGAGGCTGATGCGCAACTCCAGCACCGCGAGCACGTCGCGCAGCGTCGTGATCGTCGCGGGATCGATGCCGAGCGTCTGGCGGCGCGACGGCTCCAGCACGAAGCTGCCGATGCCGTGGCGCGTCTCGATGAGGCCGCTCGCCTGCATCCGCGAGATCGCCTCGCGCACGACCGTACGGCTCACGCCCTGCGCCGCCATGACTTCGGTTTCGGTCGGCAGCTTGTCGCCGGGACGCAGCGTGCCGTTTTCGATCTGCGCGGTCAGCGCGTCGACGACATCTTGTGCGAGGCTGCGTGCGCGACGGCGCGGCGCTGCGGGAAGCGTAGGCACGGACATGTGGCCGGTTCCTTTTTGAATGATCGTAATGTGAGCCGAGGGTTTACGCGGGGTTTGAGCGAAAGCCGATGATTCATTATACTGCGTCACAAGTCATCCGACGACTGATGATCGGCGCACGGATCTCCTGTCGACCCAGGTCGGCTGTACAGCACCGCCCGGTCCCGTGCGCGACGATCGACCTGCGTTCGCGTTCTGCGCTCCGCTGGCCCGGTTGTCGCTCCCACCCCGTTTCGGGTTGCGTCGACATGCGGGGCTTGCGCGCCACGCACGTCGGTTGTCGAATGATCGCACCTCCCGCCGCGCGCGGCAAAGCTTTTGCCGCACGGCATCGCCCACTCTTTCGCCATCGCCGCCCATGAACGCCGTCACTGCCTCGCCCTCCCCCGACACGCCGCGCATCGTCGACCTGCAAGCGATTCCGGTCGCCGGCCACGACAGCATGCTGCTCAACCTGAGCGGGGCGCACGGCCCGTTCTTCACCCGCAACCTCGTGATCCTGAAGGACAGCGCGGGTCGCACGGGCGTCGGCGAAGTGCCGGGCGGCGAAAGCATCCGCCGCACGCTCGACGACGCGCGGGCGCTCGTCGTCGGCCAGCCGGTCGGCAATTATCATGCGGTGCTCAACGACGTGCGGCGCACCTTCGCCGACCGCGACGCGAGCGGCCGCGGGCTGCAGACCTTCGACCTGCGCACGACGATCCACGCGGTCACCGCGCTCGAGGCCGCGCTGCTCGACCTGCTCGGCCAGCATCTCGGCGTGCCGGTCGCCGCACTGCTCGGCGAAGGCCAGCAGCGCGAGCGGGTCGAAATGCTCGGCTACCTGTTCTACGTCGGCGATCGCACGAAGACCGCGCTCCCGTATCGCGACGGCCGCGGCGCGACCGACGACTGGACGCGCGTGCGCGACGAAGCCGCGCTGACGCCCGAAGCCGTCGTACGGCTCGCCGAGGCCGCGCATGCGCGCTACGGCTTCAACGACTTCAAGCTGAAGGGCGGCGTATTCGCGGGCGCCAGCGAGATCGAAGCCGTGACGGCGCTCGCCGAGCGCTTCCCCGACGCGCGCGTGACGCTCGATCCGAACGGCGCATGGTCGCTCGACGAGGCCGTGCGGCTGTGCCGGGATCAGCATCACGTGCTCGCGTATGCGGAAGATCCGTGCGGTGCGGAGAACGGTTACTCGGGCCGCGAAGTGATGGCCGAATTCCGCCGCGCGACGGGGCTGCCGACGGCGACCAACATGATCGCGACCGACTGGCGGCAGATGGGCCATGCGGTGCAGTTGCACGCCGTCGACATCCCGCTCGCCGATCCGCACTTCTGGACGATGCAGGGCTCGGTGCGGGTCGCGCAGATGTGCCGCGACTGGGGCCTCACGTGGGGTTCGCATTCGAACAACCACTTCGACGTGTCGCTCGCGATGTTCACGCACGTCGCGGCCGCGGCGCCGGGCCAGGTCACCGCGATCGACACGCACTGGATCTGGCAGGACGGCGAACGGCTGACGCGCGAGCCGCTGAAGATCGAGAACGGGCTGGTGGAAGTGCCGAAGCGGCCGGGGCTCGGGATCGACATCGACATGGATGCGGTCGCGCTCGCGCACGAGCTGTACAAGCAGCACGGCCTCGGCGCCCGCGACGACGCGGCGGCGATGCAGTATCTGATCCCGGGCTGGACGTTCAACAACAAGCGCCCCTGCCTCGTGCGCTGAGCGCGGACCGACCGGGCGGCGACGTCGCCCGGTCACATCTGGCCGGGCGCCCTAGCCGCGCGCCCCTTAACCGGGCGCCCCTAGCCGGGCGCCCCTATTCCCCGCGCCATCCCCGACGCGGCGAACACGATGACGATCACCAGCACCGCCTGCCAGTGGCCGATCCGCACGTAGGTGCGCGCACGGCCGATATCGGGCAGTTGCTGCCGCCGCGCGGCGATACGCCAGCGGATCATGGCAGCCAGCAACCAACGGACGATCATCCCGCCTCCTTGTCGCCCGCGCCCCGTGCGCGAGCCGTGTCAGACGATCTGCTTGAGCGCCGCGTCGAGCGCGAGCACCGCGACGCGGTCGCCCTCGGTCGCGAGCGGCGTGCGCATCACGATCTGCCGGTTGTGGCCGACAGCCGCCGGCGAATCCCACAGCAGTTCCACCTTCGGGCGATTGAACAGGCTGCCGCGACGCGGCGGCACGACCGCCGGCTGCGCGCCCTGCTCGCCCGCGGCGGGCGTCGCGGCGCGACCGGGCCAGCGCACCGACAGTTCGCGCGCATCGTACTGGCCGACCTTGCGGCTTTCCATCCAGACGATCGCGGTGCGCGTCAGCACGTCGAGCGAGATCGCATACCGGCCGATCGCGAAGCGGCGTGCGGCCACGTTGGTCCGCCACAGCGGCCGCGGACGGCAGATCCATACGATCGCCGCGTACAGCGCTGGCGCGGCGACGAGCCAGCCGTTGGTTGCCGTCACCGCATGCAGCGCGCGGCGCCAGCCGGCCGCCCACGTGAACGCGCCGATCGACCATACGGCGAACAGGAAACCGATCAGCGCGAACACGCGCAGCGCCTGGCGCAGCCACTGCGGCAGCGGATGGAACGGCCGCTCGGCCCGGGCGGCGGCGCCCGGCAGCGCGAGCAGCAGGAAGATCAGGATGAGGTAGATGAATGCCCACGGCGACGACACCATCGCCGACAGCGACGCGCGATAGCCCATCTGGGACATCGAGAACAGCCAGCGCGCGAGCAGCACGAGACCGATCGCGCGCAACGCGAAGATCACGCCGGCGCCGGGGGCCGGCGCTGCGCGCGTGGTTTTCGTTCTCGCCAAGACTGCTCTCCTCTGGATATTCGTACCGGCCGGATTTCACGGCACGGCCATTATAGGGACATTACCGTCTGGACAGACGGCCGGATGGCGTGCCGGGCCGCTTCGAAGGCCGTTCGCGGCGCCGGGCGCGGCGAGAATACAACAGATCCGCGCCGCAGATGTGACAACGCCCCGCCGGAAAACCCGGACGGGGCGTCGTGACGGCCGCGCGCCGCAGTATGGCGGCGGCCCGCGATCAGCTCGCGTTGACTTCGCGGAGCACCGTGCGGCGCTTCTGGCGCAGCAGTTCCTCGTAGCCCTTCACGTAGTTCTGCGCCATCACCTTCGACGAGAAACGGGCTTCGAACGCGGCGCGCACCTTCTCGCGCGGCAGCGTATCGAGGCGCTTGAGCGCGGCGACGGCCGACAGTTCGTCTTCGACGACGAAGCCCGACACGCCGTTGTCGATCACTTCCGGCACCGAGCCGCGCTTGAACGCGATCACCGGCGTGCCGCAGGCCATCGCCTCGATCATCACCAGGCCGAAGGGCTCTGGCCAGTCGATCGGGAACAGCAGCGCATGCGCGTTGCCGAGGAATTCGGTCTTTTCCGACTCGCTGATTTCGCCGATGTACTCGACGTGCGGCAGCGCGAACAGCGGCTTGATCTTCTCTTCGTAGTACGCGCGGTCAGCCTTGTCGAGCTTCGCGGCGATCTTGATCGGCAGGCCGGCCTGCTCGGCGATGCGGATCGCCGTGTCGACGCGCTTCTCCGGCGAGATACGGCCGAGGAACGCGAGGTAGCTCGGCTTCACGTTCGGGATCGGCGTCAGCAGGTTTTCCGGCAGGCCGTGGTACACGGTCGACAGCCAGTTCGCCTGCGGAAGCGGGATGCGCTGGTTGTCGGAGATCGACACGACCGGCACGTCGCTGAATGCGTTGAAGATCGGCTGCAGTTCCGGCAGGTCGAGACGGCCGTGCATCGTCGTCAGATGCGGGACCGGCTGGCGCGAGAACAGCGAGAACGGGTAGTAGTCGATGTGGCAGTGCAGGACGTCGAACTCTTCCGCGCGGCGGCGCACCTGCTCGAGGAGCAGCATGTGCGGGGCCATCACGTCGCGGATCGTCGGGTCGAGGCGCAGCGCCTGCGGCCAGCACGCTTCGAGTTTCGCGGAAGTCTGCGAATCGCCGCTCGCGAAGAGCGTGACGTCATGCCCCATCTCGACAAGTGCTTCGGTGAGGTAGGACACCACTCGCTCGGTACCGCCGTACAGTTTCGGGGGCACCGCTTCATGCAACGGAGCGATTTGGGCGATTCGCATGCGTAACTCCTAAAAAATCGGCAAAAAACCAGGTATGGGTCGGCAACCTGCCGGCGGTCCGGGCTGGATGCAGGTCGTCCGAAAGTCGGACGAATCAGCCTGCCGGGGGCGTCGAACCCGCGCTGCTCAAGGAGCGTCGGCGACGCGACAGGCATAGAACGTTTGAAACGAAGACCCGTTGACAGGGGTTCGTAAAAAAACCTGGAATCGAACCCGGAGCCGATTATCTAGGGTTAATCCCGATACGGCGCACAACATTTCAAACACTTTACTTTGTTACAAAGGTGCAACACTTTGCAACCCGCGGACTCGGGTGTCCGTTCTAGAGTGGAAGGCCCTTTTGGCGATCCTCGTTACCCGCCGCTGCCGGCAGCGTGATTCCGGCACCTGCGGCAGGACGGGATGCCGGATTTTATCTCAAAATCGATCGCGAGCCTCTGGCCAAGGCAAGATTCGCGCAGCGCAACGCAGGCCTTGTTTACAATGCCGGATTAGTCAGTCCGGGCGAACGCCGGCCCGCGATCCAGCCGCCACGCTCAATCACCGAATCACCGCACGCATATTTTGGAATCTCTCACCCCCGCCCAGCGCAACGCCTACAACGCGAAGCTGTCGAGCTACGCGCATCGACCGATCGCGTTCCTGTTCCGCTACATCCGCCGCCACCCGGTCGCGCACCTGGTCGTGCTCTGCAGCGTGCTGGCCGCCGTCGGCTGCGCGCTCGGCTCGCAATACGCGATCAAGCACCTGATCGACGTGCTGGCGACCGGGCGCCATCATCCGGGCCCTCTGTGGAGCGCGTTCGCGCTGCTCGTCGGGCTGATCGCGGCCGACAACCTGCTGTGGCGCGTCGGCGGCTGGGTCGCCGCGCATACGTTCGTCGCGGTCACCGGCGACCTGCGGCGCGACCTGTTCCAGTACCTGATCGGCCATTCGCCGACGTATTACTCGGAGAAGCAGCCGGGTACGCTCGCCAGCCGCATCACGGCCACGTCGAACGCGGTGTACACGTCGGAGAACACGATGGCGTGGAACGTGCTGCCGCCGTGCATCGCGGTGATGGGCGCGATCCTGATGATCATCGTCGTCAATCCGCTGATGGCGGCCGGCCTGCTCGGCTGTTCGGCCGTGCTGTCCGTCATCCTGTTCAAGCTCGCCGGCCGCGGCTCGGCGCGCCACCACGCGTTCGCGGCGAAGGCCGCGGCCGTCGACGGCGAACTCGTCGACGTGATCGGCAACATGGGCCTCGTGCGCGCGTTCGGGATGACGCTGCGCGAACAGAAGCGCTTCGGCGCAACGGTCAAGGCCGAGATGGATGCGCGCCAGCAGAGCCTGCTCTATCTCGAGAAACTGCGGCTGCTGCATGCGGTGATCACCGCGATGCTGTCCGCCGGCCTGCTCGGCTGGGCGCTGTGGCTGTGGGACCAGGGCCGCGCGACGTCGGGCGACATCGTGCTCGTCAGCTCGCTCGGCTTCACGATCCTGCACGGCACGCGCGATCTCGCGGTCGCGCTCGTCGACGTCACGCAGCACGTCGCACGCCTGTCCGAGGCGGTGAAGACGCTGCTCGAACCGCACGGCATGCCGGACCGCTCGGACGCGCAGCCGCTGTCGGCCAAGGGCGGCCGCGTCGACTTCGAGCGCGTGACGTTCGCGTATCCGCACCGCCGCGCGATCCTCGACCACTTCGACCTTCATATCGAGCCGGGCCAGCGTGTCGGGCTGATCGGCAAGTCGGGCGCGGGCAAGTCGACCGTGCTGGCGCTGCTGCAGCGCTTCTACGACACGCAGGACGGCGTCGTGATGGTCGACGGCCAGGACGTGAAGGGCATCACGCAGGACAGCCTGCGCCACGCGATCGCGCTGGTGCCGCAGGACATCTCGCTGCTGCACCGGACGATCTACGACAACATCGCGTACGGCCGCCCCGATGCGACCCGCGACGAAGTGCTCGCCGCCGCGCGCGACGCGCGCTGCGCGGAGTTCATCGAGGCGATGCCGGAAGGCTATGACACGATCGTCGGCGACCGCGGCGTCAAGCTGTCGGGCGGCCAGCGCCAGCGTATCGCGATCGCGCGCGCGATCCTGAAGGATGCGCCGATCCTGCTGCTCGACGAAGCGACGTCGGCGCTCGACAGCGCGTCCGAGGAAGCGATCCAGAGCGCGCTCGATCGCCTGATGGTCGGCCGCACGGTGATCGCGATCGCGCACCGCCTGTCGACGCTGCGCAACTTCGACCGCATCATCGTGATGAACAACGGCAAGGTGATCGACGACGGCCCGCCCGACGTGCTGCGCAGCCGTCCCGGCCTGTATCGCGACCTGCTCGCGAAACAGCACGGCCGCCATCATGCGGACGGCAGCACGCCGACCGGCGAACGCGTGGCCTGACGCGCCGGCATACCGTCGCGCCGACAAAAAAGCCGCCGTGCTTGCGCACGGCGGCTTTTTCAATTGCACCACCAGCAATAGTTCAGACGTGCTGCAGATCGCGCAGGAAATTGTCGCGCCACATCGACACGTTGTTCTCGCGAAGCTGCGCGATCATGTCCGCGTAACGCGCCCGCCGCTCGGCGAGCGGCATCGTCAACGCCTGCGACAGCGCATCGGCCATCCCGTCGATATCGATCGGATTGACGATCAGCGCGCCCGTGAGCTCGCGCGCGGCACCCGCGAAGCGCGACAGCACCAGCACGCCCGGATCGTCCGGATTCTGCGCGGACACGTACTCCTTCGCGACGAGGTTCATCCCGTCGCGCAGCGGCGTCACGAAGCCCACACGCGCAAGGCGGTACAGCGCGGCGAGCACCTGGCGGTCGTACTGACGGTGAATGTAGAGGATCGGCGCCCAGTCGAGCTCCGCGTAGCGCCCGTTGATGCGCCCGGACTCCGCTTCGAGCTGCAGGCGGATGTCCTGGTACGCACGCAAATCCGCGCGCGTCGACGGCGCGATCTGCAGGAACGACACGCGGTTGCGGATCGACGCCTGGTGTTCGAGCAGCTTCTCGAAGGCACGGAAGCGCTCGACGAGCCCCTTCGAATAATCGAGCCGGTCGACGCTCATGATCAGTTGCCGCCCGCGCAGCGACGTCGCGAGCGTGCGCACCGCCTTGCCGTGTTCGCCCGCCTGCGCGAGCGACGCAATCTCGTCCGGATATACGCCGATCGGATAGGCGGCCGCGCGCAGCGTCTGGCCGAACGCCCGGACGTGCACCGTGTGCCCGTCGCGCTCGACGTCGCCGTCCGCCTCGAACTCGACGTAGTCGCAGAACGCGCGCAGATCGGGCTCGGTCTGGAAACCGAGCAGATCGAACGCGCACAGCGACTCGACGAGTTCGCGGTGCGGCGGTACGTTGACGAGCACCTGCGCGGCCGGAAACGGAATGTGCAGGAAGAAGCCGATGCGGTTCTTCACACCGGCGTCGCGCAGCGCGCGCGCGAACGGAATCAGGTGATAGTCGTGCACCCAGATCACGTCGTCGTCCTGCAGCAGCGGCACGAGCTGCTGCGCGAGCCAGACGTTGACGCGGCGATAACCGTCGAACTCGTGGCGATCGTACTGGATCAGGTCCGCGCGGTAATGGAACGCGGGCCACAGCGTCGCGTTCGAGAACCCGCGGTAATACTGGTCGTAATCGCGACGCGACAGCCCGACGGTCGCGAACGTCACGGGCCCGCGCTCCTCGATGCGGATCTGCGGCTGCGGCGCGCCGGACGCGACCACTTCGCCGCTCCAGCCGAACCACATGCCGCCGGTTTCCTTCAGCGCGTCATAGACGCCGATCGCGAGGCCGCCCGCCGCCGGTTCGCCTTCCGAAATCGGCGCGACGCGGTTTGAAACGATGATGAGCCGGCTCATGCGTGCGGCTGCCCCGCGCCGAGCCAGCATGCGATCTGCTCATGCAGTGCGTCGACCGAATCGAGCCGCATGCGCGCGGACGTCTCGCCCGCGCCGACCTTGATCGACAGGCCGCCGCGCGCGTTGACCACCGCGAAACCCTTCTCGTCGGTCAGGTCGTCGCCCGCGAACAGCGGCACGCGGCCCGCAAAGGGCGGCTCGTCGAGGAACGCGGCCAGCGCGCGCCCCTTGTCGACGCCCTTCGGCTTGATCTCGAACACCATCTTGCCCGGTTGCAGC
This sequence comes from Burkholderia sp. EMB26, assembly GCF_024730645.1. Lineage (NCBI taxonomy): Bacteria > Pseudomonadati > Pseudomonadota > Betaproteobacteria > Burkholderiales > Burkholderiaceae > Burkholderia > Burkholderia sp. EMB26. The sequence continues at coordinate 1,218,474 of NZ_CP078070.1, read as the reverse complement.
ACGTACGCATCCGCATAGTCGGCGACGAGGCGCTCGGCCGCTTCGCGCGCCACCGCCTCGCGCTCGGGCGCGTTGCGAAAGTGCAGCGCGACGGCCGCGCCCTTGATCTCGAGCAGCATGCCCGGATGGCGGTCGACCACGTCCGCGAGCTCGCGCTCGATGCGCAGCAGGCGTTCGTCGTTGAAGCCGATGCGCTGCGTGTCGCCGTTCGCATCGCGGCGCTCCGCGCCGTGCAGGCCGGCGATCGGCAGATCGGGCATCTTCAGGAAAGTGTCGAGGTTGTCGATGCCGCGCCCGGACACGATCGCGACCGCGCCGTGCGAGCGGCGCGACAGCTCGTCGAGCAGCGTCAGCAGCGACGGCGGAACGTGAATGCTGTCAGGGGTCGGCGCGAGCTCGACGAGCGTGCCGTCGAAGTCGAAGAAGAACGCGGTATCGGTGAGGGACAGGGAAGCCGGAACGGATTGCATCGATTCGATAGTCTGAGGGCGACCGGAAAATGCCGGGCCGCCGCTGCGCGAATGGAGTTGTGCGCATCTTACCGCGCCTGCGCCCCCAGATGGGCGAAACCGGGGCCGCGCGAACACCGCGCCGCCCGCCGCGTCAACTGCGACATATTGCCCCGCTCGCCCGCCCCGCAGGGGTTTCGAAAGGACGCAGGCGCGCGAATTGCGCTACAGTCGCAACCGCCTGCCGCGCGGCGCATGGCATCGCGCCCCGGCTATCCATCGTCCGATCGAGCCCCAGGATGTCGTCTGCCCGCCTCGCGCCGCACCGGCGCCTCTCCCGCCTCATCCGCGCGACCGCGGCCCTCGCCGCCGTCGTGGCGCTCGCCGCGTGCACGCACGACGAGCCGCGCTGGAACCTGACCAACGTCACCGGCCACCTGCCCGACCTGTCGTTCAAGCTGACGGGCGGCGACGGCCATCCCGTCGACGCCGATGCATTCCGCGGCCGCGTCGCGCTCGTCTACTTCGGCTACACGCACTGCCCCGATGTCTGCCCCGAAACCCTCGCGCGGCTGATGGAAGTACTGGCGAAGCTCGGCCCGCAGGCGGACGACGTGCGCATCCTGTTCGTCTCGGTCGATCCCGCGCGCGATACGCCGCAGGCGATGCAGTCCTATGTCGCCGCGTTCGACGCCGCGCATGCGCGCGGCCTGACCGGCACCGACGGCCAGATCGAATCGCTGGCCAAGCGCTATCGCGTCGCGTATCAGATGGAAAAACGCGATCCGTCCGGCGGCTACGAAGTGACGCACAGCTCGGCCGTCTACATCTTCGACGCGACCGGCCGCGCGCGCCTGCTCGCGACCGATCGCGATTCGCCCGACGCCATCGCCGCCGATGTGCGCCGGATCATCGACACCGCCTCCACGACCTGAATTCCGCCATGAACACGAAAACGACCCTCAAGACGTTCGCCCTCGTCGCCGCGCTGTGCGCCGGCGCCCATGCGTATGCCGCCGGCGCGATCAGCGCGCAGAACGCGTGGGTGCGCTGGCTGCCGAACAAGCTGCCCGCGGGCGGCTACGTGACGCTCGTGAATACGAGCGACAAGCCGGTCGATCTCGTCGACGTCGACAGCCCCGACTACGGGATGGCCATGCTGCACCAGACGGTCTCGAACGGCTCGACGCAGAAGATGGAGATGGTCGACAAGCTGACGATCCCCGCGCGCGGCAAGGTCGACATCGCGCCGGGCGGCTATCACTTCATGCTCGAGGAGCCGAAGCACGCGATCAAGCCGGGCGACACCGTGCACCTGCGCCTGAAATTCTCCGACGGCGAAACGGTCGATGCACCGTTCCCCGTGAAATCACCGGCCCAGACGAAGTGATGCGCGCGCGATGAACCTCCTGTACTGGCTCGATCCGTGGGAACCGTCGCCGACCGTGGTCATCGCGGTGCTGGCGGCCGCCGTGCTGTTCGCGCGCGGCGTGAAAAAGGCGAAGGTGTCGCCGCTGCGGCAGTTCTCGTTCTGGTTCGGGCTGACGGCGCTCTATATCGCGCTGCATACGCGGCTCGACTATTTCTTCGAGCATGAATTCTTCATGCACCGCGCGCAGCATCTCGTGCTGCATCACCTCGGGCCGTTCTTCATCGCGCTGTCCTATCCGGGCGCGGCGATCCGCGCGGGCATTCCGTTTCGCTGGCGGCAGCGCTTCGTGCGCCCCGCGCTCGCATGGGCGCCGGTGCGCGCGACGCTCGACGTGGTGTTCCATCCGGTCGTCGCGGTCGTGCTGTTCGTCGGGCTGATCTATTTCTGGCTGCTGTCGCCGATCCATTTCATCGCGATGCTCGACTGGCGTCTCTATCGCGTGATGAACTGGAGCATGGTGATCGACGGGCTGCTGTTCTGGTGGCTCGTCGTCGATCCGCGTCCCGCGCCGCCCGCGCGGCTGTCGCCGGGCCGCCGGATCCTGATCGTCGTCGCGGCGATCCCGCCGCAGATCGCGCTCGGCGCGCTGATCTTCTTCACGCCGCACGAGCTGTATCCGATCTACTCGATCTGCGGCCGCGCGTTCACGTGGCTGAGCCCGCTGCGCGACCAGCAGATCGGCGGCCTGCTGCTGTGGATTCCCGGCTCGATGATGAGCGTGATCGGCGCGCTGATCGCGCTGCGGCACTGGCTGCGGCTATCCGCGCGCGGGCGGCTGATCGGCGAGCGCGCCGCGCAGCGCGCGGACAAACCGCCCGTCGCACGCGCCGCGCACTGACTGCGGCGGCGCCCGACGCGCGTCACGCGCGTGCGCTGCTCATCCACACGTGCGGGATGCCGTCCTCGTCGTGCACGTCCGAACTCGGCGTGAAGCCGAATGCCCCGTAGAACCGCTGCAAGTGAGCCTGCGCATGCAGGCTTACCGGCGTATCCGGCCATTGCGCGCGGATATGCTCGAGCGCGCGCGACAGCAGCCCGTTGCCGAGGCCCGCGCCGCGAAACGCGGCGGTCGTCAGCACGCGGCCGATGCGCACGTCGGTGTGTTGCGCATCGGGCAGCAGCACGCGCAGATAGCCGGCCAGGCGGCCGGCCGGATCGAAGGCGGCCAGGTGCCACGCGGCCTGGTCCGCATCGTCGATGTCGCGATACACGCAATTCTGTTCGACGACGAATACGGCGCTGCGCGCCTCCAGGATCGAATAGATTTCGCGCGCGGTCAGCGCGTCGAAGGATTTCCAGCGCCAGTCGAGATCGGCGGTACGCGGGGATGCGGCAGGTGCGGATGCGTTCATGTGCGGTCCTGATTCGGGCGCGCCGACCGGCGCGCGACAACCGTCGATTATGCCTCGAACCGCCCCACGCGCGCGACCGCGTGCCACGCGCAAAAAAAGGCCCCGCATTGCGCGGGGCCTGCTCGTCATGCCGTCATGCCGGCATCTGGCCGAAGCGGCCGCTGTTGAAGTCCTCGATCGCGGTACGGATCTCCGCTTGCGAGTTCATCACGAACGGACCGTAACCGACGACCGGCTCGTCGATCGGCTCGCCGCTCAGGATCAGCAGCTTCGCGTCGCCGTTCGCTTCGATCTCGACGTCGCTACCGTCGCGGCCGAGTTGCACGAACTGCGCCTCGCGGGCCACCGTCTCGCCGTTCACCTGCACGGTGCCGCTCAGCACGACCACCGCGAGCGTCCGCCCTTCGGCGACCGGGAACCGCGCATGGCCGCCGGCCACGAGCCGCACGTCCCACACGTCGATCGGCGTGTGCGTGCGGGCCGGGCCGCGCCGCCCGTCGAGTTCACCGGCGATGATCCGCGCCCGCCCGGCGCCGTCCGGCAGCTCGACCACCGGGATATCGGCGTTCAGCAGCGTCTGGTACCCGGGCGCGCCCATCTTGTCCGCGGCGGGCAGGTTCACCCACAGCTGCACCATCTCGAGCGGGCCGCCCTGCTTCGTGAACGCCTCCGAGTGGAATTCCTCGTGCAGAATCCCGCTCGCGGCCGTCATCCACTGCACGTCGCCCGGGCCGATCGTGCCGCCCGCACCGGTCGAGTCGCGGTGAGCGACTTCGCCGTCATAGACGATCGTCACCGTTTCGAAGCCGCGGTGCGGATGCTGGCCGACACCGCGCGGCGCGGTCGTCGGTTCGAACGTCGCGGGGCCGGCGTAATCGAGCAGCAGGAACGGGCTCAGATGCGTGCCATGAGACTGGTAGCTGAACATCGAACGCACCGGGAAACCGTCGCCGACCCAATGGCCGCGCGGCGCACTGTACACACCCTGGATCTTCTTCATTGCCCTTCTCCATATTGCGGCGAAACCCGTGTTTCGCATCCATGAGTGACAATATAGAGATGGAACGAACGATCCGGTAGACTGCCGAAATCGCACTCAGCGTTCCATTTCATGAACGATAAAGCGCGGGATCTGAACGATCTCTATTACTTCGTGCAGGTCGTCGAACACGGCGGCTTCGCGCCGGCCGGGCGCGCGCTGGACATGCCGAAATCGAAGCTGAGCCGGCGCATCGCGCTGCTCGAGGCGCGGCTCGGGATGCGGCTGATTCAGCGTTCGACGCGCCGTTTCACGGTCACCGACGTCGGCCAGACCTATTACGCGCATTGCCGCGCGATGCTCGTCGAGGCCGACGCCGCCGACGAGGCGATCGCGCTGCTGCACGAGGAGCCGCGCGGCATCGTGCGTGTCAGTTGCCCGATCGTGCTGCTCGATTCGCTGGTCGGCACGATGATCGCCGCGTTCATGGCCGCGTGCCCGCGCGTCGAGATCCACCTGGAAGCGACCAACCGGCGCGTCGACGTGGTCGGCGAAGGGATCGACGTCGCGATCCGCGTGCGCCCGCCGCCGCTCGAGGACAGCGATCTCGCGCTACGCGTGCTCGCGGAGCGCGGCCAGTGTCTCGTCGCGAGCCCCGCACTGCTGCGCGAGCACGGTGTACCGGCCGTTCCCGCCGATCTCACGCGCCTGCCGAGTCTCGACCACGGCGTGCCGCAGTCCACGCACGTGTGGCGGCTGCGCGGGCCCGACGGCGCGCAGGCGGAAATCCATCACCAGCCGCGCTTCGTGACGGGCGGCATGCTCGCGCTGCGCGCGGCGGCCGTCGCGGGCGTCGGCGTCGTGCAATTGCCGACGATGATGGTGCGCGATGAAGTCGCGCGCGGCGAGCTGACGACCGTCCTGCCGGACTGGGCGCCGCGCCGCGAAATCGTGCACGCGGTGTTCGCGTCGCGCCGCGGGCTGCTGCCGGCGGTGCGGGCGCTGCTCGATTTCCTGGCCGAACGGTTCGCCGAACTCGAACCCGACTGAGCGCGCCGCGTCACGCACGACCACACGCTGCAGAGCGCGCGCGGGTGCCGTAGACTGCGGTACGCGCGAGTGCGCATTTCACAACCCCTATCGCTTTCCGCCATGTTCACGCTGTCCAACGACCCTACCGCCTCCAAGGCCGATCAATACGCGACGCTCGTCGAGCAGGCGCGCGCGCTCGTCGAATCCGAACGCGACCTGACCGCGAATGCGGCGAATTTCTCCGCGCTCGTCTATCACTCGCTCGATCGCCTGAACTGGGCCGGCTTCTACTTCTTCGACGGCACCGAGCTCGTGGTCGGACCGTTCCAGGGCAAGCCCGCGTGCGTGCGGATCGCGCTCGGCAAGGGCGTGTGCGGCACGGCCGCGCAGACCCGCGAGACGCAGGTCGTGCGCGACGTGCACGACTTCCCCGGCCATATCGCATGCGATGCGGCGTCCGAATCGGAAATCGTCGTGCCGCTGGTCGCCGGCGACGGCACGCTGATCGGCGTGTGGGACGTCGACAGCCCGGTCGCCGCGCGCTTCGACGACGAAGACCGCCAAGGGATGGAAGCACTCTGTCGCGTGTTCGTCGAACACGCTTGGGAGAAGGCGCGCGGTTAAGCGCCGCGGCGTCGCGGCGCCGGCCGCCGTGAACGACACGGGCCCCGCGAAGGGGCCCGTTTCATTGCAACGCTTCCATTGCAACGCTACGCCGCCGTGCGCGGCGCACCCCTGCCAGTGTCAGGCAGCGTGCGTGCCCGGAAGCGCCGAGAACGCCTGCGGCTTCGCGTCCTCGGTGAGCACCTCGAAACCCGTTTCCGTCACGACGACCATGTGCTCCCATTGCGCGGACAGCGAATGGTCCTTCGTGACGACCGTCCAGCCGTCGGCCAGCACGTGGGTGTCGCGCTTGCCCGCGTTGAGCATCGGCTCGATCGTGAAGATCATCCCCGGCCGCAGCGGCAGGCCGGTGCCCGGGCGACCGTAATGCAGCACCTGCGGCTCGTCGTGATAGACGTCGCCGATGCCGTGCCCGCAATACTCGCGCACCACGCTGAACCCTTCACGATGGGCGACCTGCTGGATCGCATAACCGACGTCGCCGAGCGTCGCGCCGGGACGCACCGCGCGAATGCCGGCGTGCATTGCCTCGTAGGTCGCCGCGACGAGCCGCCGCGCGAGTTCGTTCGGTTCGCCGACGAAGTACATGCGGCTCGTATCGCCGAACCAGCCGTCCTTGATCACCGCGATGTCGAGGTTCACGATGTCGCCGTCGCGCATCGGCCGCGACGTCGGAATGCCGTGACAGACCACGTGGTTGACCGACGTGCACAGCGTCTTCGGATAGCCGTGGTAGCCGATGTTCGCGGGAATCGCGCCCAATTCGTCGATGATGTATTCGCGGCAGCGTGCGTCCAGCTCATCGGTGGTGACGCCCGGCTTCACGTACTCGGTGATCATCGTCAGCACCTGCGACGCGAGCTTCGCGGCTTCGCGCGACTTGGCGATTTCCGCGGCACCGCGGATCGGAATTTCGCGTTTCGCCATCACGCCACCTGCTCGATGCCGTGCGCGGCCGTCTCCGACTGCCCCACGTCGCCGCCCCGCGCCTCGGCCTCGATCAACATCTTGCAGATGTCGCCGTAGGACAGCGCCGGGTTGAGTTCCGCCAGCATCCCGACACGCAGCCAGTGTTCGGCCTGCGCGTTGATCGAACGGCTCAGCGCCGTGCTCGTCGAGCGCAGCCGCTCATGCATATGCTCGGAAATCTTGATGATGCCCATATATCCCCAATTAAACGAAACGTAGCTGTTTCGTATATTACGCTGCGCATGACGACCGGGCAAGCCGTTCGTGTCTCGCCTCCCGCCGCCCCGCTGCGGGAAATACCGTTGACATCGAATTCCAGCTTGCTGGACAATAAATCCATTATGAAAGAATCAGCGATCACCGCGGCCGACGATACCGGCATCAACGAGCGCATTGCCCGGCGCGTGCGCGGCCTGCGCGCCGTTCGAGGCTACACGCTCGACACGCTGGCAGCGCGTTCCGGCGTCAGCCGTTCGATGATCTCGCTCATCGAACGCGCGTCGGCCAGCCCGACGGCCGTCGTGCTCGACAAGCTCGCGGCCGGCCTCGGCGTGTCGCTGGCCGGACTGTTCGGCGGCGACCGGGACGACGCGCCCGCCCAGCCGCTCGCACGGCGCGCGCAGCAGGCCGAATGGCGCGACCCGGCGTCCGGCTATGTGCGGCGCAACCTGTCGCCGGCCGGCTGGCCGTCGCCGATCCAGCTCGTCGAGGTCGATTTCCCGCCCGGCGCGCGCGTCGCGTACGACAGCGGCGGGCGCGAAAGCGCGCTGCATCAGCAGGTGTGGATCATCAGCGGCCGCGTCGACGTCACGTTCGGCGACGTGCTGCACGAACTTCACGAAGGCGACTGTCTGGCCATGCGGCTCGACCAGCCGCTGATCTTCAGCAATCCGTCGTCGCATGCCGCGCGCTATGTCGTCGCGATCTGCGATGCATCCGCCGCCGGCGTGCGGAGCACGTGACGCGCGCATCGTGTGTGGAACCGATTCAGAGCCAACAGGAAGGAACCCGTATGAATTCCCCGACACAGCGCGACGACGTGCGCCTGATCGATTGCAGCGAGGCCGAACACGCGGCGGCCATCCTCGAGATCCTGAACGACGCGATCGTGAACTCGACCGCGCTGTACGACTATCGACCGCGCCCGCCGGAAGCGATGGTCACGTGGTTCGCGACGAAACGCGCGGGCGGCTTCCCGGTTTTCGGCGCCGTCGACGCAGCGGGCGAACTGCTCGGCTTCGCGAGCTGGGGTACGTTCCGCGCGTTTCCGGCGTTCAAGTACACGGTCGAACACAGCGTCTACGTGCGCAACGACCAGCGCGGTCGCGGGCTCGGCGAACGGCTGCTGCGCGAAGTGGTCCGGCGGGCGCGCGAAGCGCAGGTGCACGTGCTGGTCGGCTGCATCGATACGACCAATGCCGGCAGCATCGCGCTGCATACGAAACTGGGGTTCGTGCACGCGGGCACGATCGCGGAGGCGGGCTTCAAGTTCGGCCGCTGGCTCGATGCGGCGTTCTATCAGTTGAAGCTCGAGACGCCGGCGCAGCCGGTGGATGGGTGATGATGGCTTGCGACACGTCGCGTGCGCCGTGCGCGACGGCTTCAGGTGATGCAGGAAACCTCTCTTCCGGTCGTCAGGCCGCAGGATCATGAGCTCACCGCCCGGCAATCGCGCGTATGGCCTCCGCAAAGACATCTGGCGCCTCGCGCGGGACGAAGTGTCCTATTCCATGCAGCAGGCGGCGTTCATAGTGCCCGGAAAAGTACCGCTCCTTGTTTTCAGACGTGACGGGCAAATTGTCACGATCTTCCGCACCCTGGAGCATGATGGTGTCGACAGGGATCATCGGCGAAGCCGCCAATTGTCGTTCTATCTGCTCGTGCTGACCTGCGCCCGGCGCATCATGCCAGCGCTGTCGGTAAGCATGAAGGCTGATGTCGGCCCAGTCGGGATTGTCGAGAGAGCCGATCATGGCTTGAAAGTCGCTCTCCCTGTCGGGCCAAGCGGGCGACCAGCTGTGCCACAAGTATCTGCACAACCGTTCGCGATCCTCTCGATAGGCCTTCATTCCATACGTCGTCGCGACATACCACTCGTACCAATACGCGTTGGCCAGTTCATAGGGCATTTCGTTGGCCGGCATCGCGGTGGCATAGCCCGCCGCGGCGGTAACCATACCGTTTATTCTTTCGGGAAACAGCGCCGCGACGCCGTACGCCGCGCGCGCTCCCCAGTCGTACCCGGCGAGGAGGACGTTCGTCAAATCCAGCGCTTCCACGAACTGCGACAAATCAAGGGTCAGCGCTGCAATTGCGCCGCTGCGCATCGTGTCGCCATTCAAGAAGCGTGTCGGTCCCGATCCACGCAGATAGGGCGCGTAGATTCGGAACTGCTGACCACTCGATCCGAGGTCCAGGATAGTCTTGTCCCAGCACTGAACATCGTCGGGCCATCCGTGGACAAGGACCAGCGGCGGTCCGTCAAGCGGGCCCGATACTTCGTAGGCCACGTCGAGTTCGCCGGTGCGACATGTCAAGAAATTTCGTGGCGATCCGCGTGTGCCCCGCTCATTCGCATCTGAAGTCATATCGATCTCCGGAAAGACGATTCAAAGATGCCGGCAAGCAGCAGCATCGCTCATTCCCGTTCGACATGACTTCCGACCGAATTTCGCGCGCAACGATTCGTCATGGAATCGTGCGTCTACGTAGACGCACCGACATACCCGAGCCCAAAGTAACGTTGAGACTCCTGCTCGGGTCCAATCACCGTCAAATCGACGACTGGAAAGCGGAAACCTTGTTCCGACCGGCTGCCTTCGCGTAATACAACGCCTCGTCGGCCGCCTTGATGACCGCACCGGGATCGCCGTCCTGATCCGGTGTCCAACTCGCCAACCCGATGCTGGCAGTCACACGCCCGTATTCGCTTCCGGCGTGCTCGAGCGCCAGTTCGTTGATCGCCGCGCGTATTCGTTCAGCAGTCTGGGCTGCCCCCGTCGGTGGCGTGTCAGGGAGCAACACGACGAATTCCTCTCCGCCGTAGCGAGCCGCCGTATCGGTCGGTCGGCGAATGTTTTCGCCGATGCAGCGCGCGACTGCAGCCAGCGCATCGTCCCCCGCCTGGTGACCATAGGTGTCGTTGTAGGCTTTGAAACGATCGACATCGACAAACAGCAATGAAAAAACGGAATGGGCTCGTCGCGCACGGCGCCACTCCCGGTCCAGAACTTCCCCAAAACTGCGGCGATTGTTAAGACCGGTGAGCCCGTCGGTGCGTGCCAGCAACTCAAGCTCGGATTCCGCGCGCATCCGACGCCGCAGTTGCACACCGAGAAACACGGATAGCGCAATGAACGCTGCGCCGAACGTCGCAACCAGCAGGCCGATCGTCTCCGCACGACGTCGCCACGCAGCATAAATATCCTGCTCCGCCTCTGCGACCATGATGATCAGAGGCAGCGTCGGCAAATTCTTGAAGTAGTAGAGACGGCGCACGCCGTCGATCGATGCCGTTTCCGAGAATGAACCCTCGGGCGCGCTCCGGAAGCGCTGGAAGGTTGCCGCTTTGCCGATATCGCGACCGATGGTCCGGACGTCGTACGGCTGCCGCATGACCATGATGCCGTCCTTTCCGATCAGCGATATCGAGCCGTGTTGTCCCAATGACAACCCTGCGAACAGCTTGTGGAAATATTCAAGGTTGATGGCGATCAGCGCGATACCGGCAAACGAACCATCCGGATTCGATATGCGCCGCGACAGCGCAATGCTGAGCATACCGGCGCGCAAGCGCGACACGAATGGATCGCTGACGTAAAGCCCCACGTTCGGATTGTCGCGGTGGATCGTGAAGTATCTGCGATCGGCGAAATTGCCCTTGCGCGGCACGTCGTTGGCCGAATCCAGAATGATATTCCCGCCGGCATCGAGCACCAGTTGCGAACCGATGAATTGCGCCGTCATTGCATGATCGAACAGCGCTTCCCGCCGCAGCGCGGGCGCCGCAGCCATCACGTCAGGCCGCTGCAGGCCATGGATCAGCGCCTGCAAGGACAGATCGTAGAGTTCGAGGTTGCGCTCGATGTCGCGCTCGGCCATCAGGCCGAGATTGCGCGAGGTTTCGCTGGCCCGCTCCAGGGCGTCGTGACGGCTTTGGAATAGCTGTAGCACGCACAGGCCCATCAGCGCGCACGCGATCACGATACCGACTGCCACAACGAAATAAGGGGCTGCCGTCCGGTGTTGCATGGATCTCCTCGCTGCAAATTGTGCACATCCGGGCCGGACGTGATTTCGCATACAAAGTCTCGGCCTGGCGCATTGACATGTGCTGCACCAAACTGACCGCAACCGAAAACGGCTGGAGTCTATCGAACGTGACGCGCCGACAACCCGCTACCGGCCGCGCCCTCCTCCGAAATGATTAAATTACATGAGGAAACCGCGCTTCCGGGAGAATATGTGAGGCGCGCCACGATCCGCACGCCGATCAAGATCCCGCCAGTTTCTGCTGACGGGCGAGCGAGGATGCCGCGACGATAGTCCCTGCCGGCATCCTCGGTGGAACTGCCCCACGGGCTGTGCGGCGTCATCCCTGAAGATGATCAGCCCGTTTCGTTCAGCCGCCTTTCCGCGCGCATGCTCAGAATGTCCGCGATGCTTTGGCGCCAGATGATCGAGTCCGCCGCATCAGTCGGCCCGTGCGTCGGGCAACCCGGTCGCGATCTCGCCGGGATTCGACCGGCCAGAGCCACCGCGCCACGCCGTGTCAGCTGGGCGCGACGAACGCACCCGCGGTGCCCTCCCAGAGGGTGCCCACGGCGCGACCTCTTCGTCCACAGGGGAAAGCGACGCAGAAAAAAGAAAAGCCCCGCCGAAGCGGGGCTTTTTCTGGAGGCGCGAGCCGGAGTCGAACCGGCCTAAACGGCTTTGCAGGCCGCTGCATAACCGCTTTGCTATCGCGCCAAAAGCGGACTGTCCGGATGCCGTGAGGCAAGCGACAGATTTTCATTCGAGGACCGGAGGTCCATCAAATAAAAAGGGAAGCGTGGCTTCCCCATTACTTGGAGCGGGAGACGAGTCTCGAACTCGCGACCTCAACCTTGGCAAGGTTGCGCTCTACCAACTGAGCTACTCCCGCATTGTCCTGCACCTGCAGCGCTTCGCCGTACTACACGCTGCCAGAAAAATCTGGAGCGGGAGACGAGTCTCGAACTCGCGACCTCAACCTTGGCAAGGTTGCGCTCTACCAACTGAGCTACTCCCGCATTGTCCTGCACCTGCAGCGCTTTGCCGTATCACGCGCTGCCAGAAAAAATCTGGAGCGGGAGACGAGTCTCGAACTCGCGACCTCAACCTTGGCAAGGTTGCGCTCTACCAACTGAGCTACTCCCGCGTATTGCTACGCTCCTGCTTCCCCGTCACACACTTACTTCGTCGTGCAGCGGAGAAGCGAGATTATGTCGAAGGCACATTCGTGTGTCAAGGGCTTTTCCAGCCCTTTTTACAAAAACCGCGGCCGCACAGGCGATGCGGGTCAGGCGCCGCCACGCTCGCGAATCTGCGGCCATGCGAGTTTCATGTAGTACAGCATCGACCAGATGGTCAACACCGCGGCCAGATACATCAGCCACTCGCCCCACACGCGCGTGTCGATCGTCACGACGCCGAGCGGCAGCGGCCCGTAGAACAGCAGCATCGGAATCGCGACCATCTGGCACGCGGTCTTGAACTTGCCGAGCTGGTTCACCGCCACGCTCTTCGACGCGCCGATCTGGGCCATCCACTCGCGCAGCGCCGAAATCGCGATCTCGCGACCGACGATCACCAGCGCGATCGCCGCGTCGACCCGCGAAATCTGCACGAGGATCAGCAGCGCGGCCGTCACCATCAGCTTGTCCGCGACCGGGTCGAGGAACGCGCCGAACGACGACGTCTGGTTCCACTTGCGGGCGAGGAAGCCGTCGAACCAGTCGGTCAGCGCGGCGAGGATGAAGATCGCCGCCGCCGCGAGATTGCGGTGCGCGCCGCCCATCACCGTGTCCGGCAGATAGAACACGCCGACGACGAGCGGAATCAGCACGATCCGTACCCACGTCAGGAAAATCGGGAAATTGAACGGCATGGCATGCGGGACAGTAAAGGATTCGCAATTGTGCCGTGTCGACCGGCCTGCCACAAGAACGCTGGCAACGCCGCCGGCCGCACGGCCGCGTCAGTGAAGCTGCTTGTAGATCTGCTCGGCGAGCGCGTGCGAAATGCCCTCGACGCTCGCCAGTTCCTCGACACTCGCGGCCACCACGCCGCGCAACCCGCCGAAGCGCGCGAGCAACCGCTGCCGGCGCTTCGCGCCGACGCCCTCGAGTTCCTCGAGTCGCGACGTCTGGCGCGCCTTCGCCCGCTTCGCCCGCATGCCGGTGATCGCGAAACGGTGCGCCTCGTCGCGGATCTGCGCGACGAGCATCAGCGCGGCGCTCTCCTTGCCGAGTTCGAGCGGCGTGCGGCCGTCCGCAAACACCAGCGTTTCGAGGCCGACCTTGCGCCCCTCGCCTTTCGCGACGCCGACCAGCATCGACGTATCGAGGCCGAGCTCGGTGAATACCTGCCGCGCGATCTCGACCTGGCCCTTGCCGCCGTCGATCAGCACGATGTTCGGCAGCAGGCTCGACGCCTCGGCCTGGCGCGTCGACTCGCCGTCGATGCCGGCCGCTTCGTCGACGGCCGCCGCCTGCGCGGCCTGCTCGACCATCTTCTCGTAGCGGCGCGTGAGCACCTGCCGCATCGCCGCGTAATCGTCGCCCGGCGTGATGCCCGTGATGTTGTAGCGGCGGTATTCGCCCGACTGCATCTTGTGATGGTGATAGACGACGCACGACGCCTGCGTCGCCTCGCCCATCGTATGGCTGATGTCGAAGCATTCGATCCGCAGTGTCGCGAGATCGTCGCTGTCGTAGCTGAGCGCGTCCGCCAGCGCGCGCGTACGCGCCTGCTGCGAGCCCTGCTCGGACAGCAGCCGCGCGAGCGCGAGGCGCGCGTTCTGCTCGGCCATCGACAGCCACGCGCGCCGCTGCCCCTGCGGCTGCCGCACCAGCGACACCTTGTGGCCGGCCTGCTCGGACAGCAACTCCAGCAGGTCTCGGCTCGCGGGTGCATGGCTGACGACGAGCACGGGCGGCACGCGGTTGCCGAGATAGTGCTGCGCGATGAACGCGTCGAGCACCTCGGCCTCGACCGACGCCGCGGCCGCCGTGCCGCGCGCGCTGCCGGCCTCTTCCGCGGGCAGATCGGGCACCGCGTCGGCCGTCGCATCGGCCGCCTCCGCCGGCTCGGCGTCTTCGCCGAGACCGCCCTCGGCGAGCGTCAGTGCGCTTTCGACGTGCGTCGGGAAATAGGCCTTGTCGCCGAGGTGCCGGCCGCCGCGCACCATCGCGAGGTTCACGCACACGCGCCCGCCCTGCGCGACGACGGCCAGAACATCGACGTCGCTGTCGCTGCCGACCTCGATCGCCTGCTGGTGCAGCACCGTCGCGAGCGAGCTCATCTGGTTGCGCACGGCCGCCGCCTGCTCGAATTTCAGTTCGGCCGCGAACGCGTGCATCTTCTGCTCGAGCTCCTTCATCACTTCGGACTGCCGGCCGAGCAGGAACCGCGCGGCGTTCGACACGTCGACCGCGTAATCCTCGTCGGAGATCGCGCCGACGCACGGCGCCGTGCACCGCCCGATCTGGTGCAACAGGCACGGCCGCGTGCGGTTGTTGAAGACCGAATCCTCGCAGGTGCGCAACTGGAACACGCGCTGCAGGATCTGGATGCTCTCGCGCACGGCCCACGCACTCGGGAACGGCCCGAAATACTGGTTCTGCTTGTCGACCGAGCCGCGGTAGTAGGCCATCCGCGGAAAGCGGTGCGCGGTCAGCTTCAGGTACGGATACGATTTGTCGTCGCGAAACAGGATGTTGTAACGCGGCGCGAGCGCCTTGATCAGGTTGTTCTCGAGCAGCAGCGCTTCGGCTTCCGAGCGCGTGACGGTCGTTTCGATGCGCGCGATGCGCGTGACCATCATCGCGATGCGCGGCGACAGTTGCGTCTTCGTGAAATAGCTCGACACGCGCTTTTTCAGGTCGCGCGCCTTGCCGACGTAGAGGACGGCGCCCGCCGTGTCGTAATAGCGATAGACACCCGGCATGTGCGGCAACTGCGCAAGGATCTTCTTCGGTTCGAACGGAATATCGGAAGCTTCTGGGAATGTCATGCGTGATCCGGGCGCCTTGTAACGCGGAACGGGTCCATTAGAATCGCCAGTTTAGAGCATTCACCGGCCCGCTTCGATGCCACGCACCACCGCTGCCCCACTCTCTTCCGCGCCGCTCGCGCCGGGCGAACCGATCGCCTGCGACCTGTTCTGCACGGTGATCGACAATTTCGGCGACATCGGCGTGTGCTGGCGCGTCGCGCGTCAGCTCGCGCACGAGCACGGCTGGCAGGTTCGCCTGTTCGTCGACGACCTGCACACGTTCGCGCGCCTGCTGCCGGAAGTCGACCCCGACGCGACCCGGCAGACGGTCGACGCGATCGTGATCGAGCACTGGCATGCGGAAGTCGGCGACGCGCTGGACATCGCCGATGTCGTGATCGAGGCGTTCGCGTGCGAGCTTCCCGGCCCGTATCTCGCGGCGATGGCGCGACGCGCGCGCCGCCCCGTGTGGATCAACCTCGAATACCTGAGCGCCGAGGACTGGGTCGCCGATTTCCATTTGCGGCCGTCGCCGCATCCGCGCTACCCGCTGCTGAAGACGTTCTTCTTTCCGGGCCTGTCGGCCGGCACCGGCGGCGTGCCGAAGGAGCGCGACCTCGACGCACGCCGCGCGGCCTTCGACGCCGACCCGGCAGCGCGCGCCGCGTGGTGGCGGCACGCGACCGGCGGCGCGCCGCCGGCGCCCGGCACGACGGTCGTCAGCCTGTTCGCCTACGAGAACCCGGCCGTCGACGCGCTGCTCGCGCAGTGGCGCGACGGCCCGTCGCCGGTCCTCGCGCTCGTACCCGCCGGGCGCGTGTCGCCGGCCGTCGCGCGCTTTTTCGGGGTCGAATCATTCGCGGCGGGCGCGCACGCGCGCAGCGGCAACCTGACCGCCCACGGGCTCGCGTTCGTTCCGCAGCCCGACTACGACGCGCTGCTGTGGGTCGCCGACCTCAACTTCGTGCGCGGCGAGGATTCGTTCGTCCGCGCGCAATGGGCGCGCAAGCCGTTCGTGTGGCACATCTACCCGCAGGCCGACGACGTGCACCTGCCGAAGCTCGATGCCGCGCTCGCGCACCTGTCGGCCGGCCTCCCCGATGCGCCGCGCGCGGCGCTCGAGCGGTTCTGGCATGCGTGGAACGGCGCCGGCACGCCCGACTGGGCCGATTTCTGGCAACACCGCGCCGCGCTGGACGCCAATGCGATCCGCTGGGCCGACGCGCTCGCGGCCGTCGGCGATCTCGCCGGAAAGCTGGCGGAATACGCAAAATCTCAGTTAAAATAAGCGGTTATCCGACGGCTGACCACGCAAGCGCTCGCGTTTGAGCTTTGGGCGCCCACCGGAACGCATCTGCTTGGCGCCTCACCCGTTGTGCACCGCTCAGGCACCTATTTATTTGATTTGATCAGGACAGTGTTTTTATGAAAACCGCACAGGAACTCCGCGTAGGCAACGTCGTGCAGATCGGCAGCGACGCCTGGGTCATCGCAAAGACGGAATACAACAAGTCGGGCCGTAACGCCGCCGTCGTCAAGATGAAGATGAAGAACCTGCTGTCGAACGCAGGTCAGGAATCGGTCTACAAGGCTGACGACAAGTTCGACGTCGTCGTGCTCGACCGCAAGGAAGTGACGTACTCGTACTTCGCCGACCCGATGTACGTGTTCATGGACGCCGACTACAACCAGTACGAAGTCGAAGCCGAAATGATGGGCGAAGCGCTGAACTACCTCGAAGACGGCATGGCTTGCGAAGTCGTGTTCTACAACGAGAAGGCCATCTCGGTCGAACTGCCGACGATCCTCGTTCGCGAAATCACCTACACGGAACCGGCCGTCAAGGGCGACACGTCGTCGGGCAAGGTGCTGAAGAACGCGAAGCTGGCGACCGGCTTCGAACTGCAGGTGCCGCTGTTCTGCAACACCGGCGACAAGATCGAAATCGATACGCGCACGAACGAATACCGCAGCCGCGCGTAATCGTCTGCGATATCCGCATCGAACAAAGCGCCCTTCGGGGCGCTTTTTGTTTGCCTGGCGTCAACAGCTGCCACAAGCCGGCGCCATAAGCAGCACAAAATCCACCGGTAAAGATATTCAATTTGTATCATCGGTAACTGTTTTATAGCGCCGGAGAAATAATGCGCGTGACGCGTTCGGCGGGGCATAAAATCAGTCTTTAATCCGACATGCGGCTGCGGTCCGCTGGCCGACAGCCCGCCTCTCTTGACTCGACTCGCGTCCACCATGCCACACGCCCTGATTGTCGAAGACGATCCCAACAGCCTGTCAGGCCTCACCGCGCTGCTCGCCGCAGACGGCTTCTCGGTCGACACGGCCACGTCGCTCGCCGAAGCGCGCACGGCGCTCGGCCGCTCGATTCCCGATGTCGTGCTCGTCGACCTGAACCTGCCGGACGGCAGCGGCTTCGACCTGCTCCAGCACTTGCCGCAGCAACAGCCGAACGGCTCGCTGCCCGTGATCGTGCTGACGGGCAACGCGACGGTCGAGAGCGCCATCGAGGGTTTGCGCCACGGCATCTGGGACTACCTGCTCAAGCCGATCAACATTCCGCGCCTGCGCAGCCTGCTCGCGCGGATTCCCCGCCCGTACGAACTGATCGACGAAGTGCAGTCGCTGCGGGCATCGCTGCGCCATCTGGGCCGCTTCGGCGCGCTGGTCGGCCGCAGCGACGCGATGCAGCACGTGTACGACATGATCGAGCACAACGCCCGCACCGAGACGGCCGTGCTGTTCTCGGGCGAAGCCGGCACCGGCAAGAAGCTGGCCGCGCGCACGCTGCACGAGCTGAGCCGGCGCCGCAAGGGGCCGTTCGTGTCGTTCGACTGCCGGATGCTCGCGCAGGCCGGCCGGCATGGCGCGTCGCTCGACAGCGTGCTGTTCGGCCACGAGCGCGGCGCCTTCGACGGCGCGGAGCGCCGCGAGTCGGGCCTGTTCGAGCAAGCCGGCGGCGGCACGCTGTTCCTCGACGAAATCACCGCACTGCCGCTCGTGCTGCAGGAAGCGCTGCTGCACGCGCTCGATTCGCAGAACTTCATGCGGATCGGCGGTACGAGCTCGATCACCAGCGATTTCCGGCTGATCGCGGCCACGCGCCGCCCGGCGCGTGAAGCGGTGGCAAACGGCACACTGCGGGAGGATCTGTGGCTGCGCCTCGATGCGGCATCGATCACGATGCCCCCGCTGCGCGAGCGCGACGGCGACGCACTCGCGATCGCGGATGCGCAGATCGACGAACTGAACCGCGAAGCGCGCGCAACCGGCCGCAGCACGACCGACAAGCGCGCGGCGCCGGGCTTCGTGCGCGAATGCCTGTCGTACGAATGGCCGGGCAACGTGCGCGAGCTGCAGGAACGCGTGCGCTTCGCGTACGACGCATCGGGCGACTTCATCGAGACGCTGCGCGCGGGCGAGGCCAGCTTCTCCGCCGGCGCCGCGCTGAACGGCAGCAGCGTGCAGATCAAGGTCGGCACGCCGCTGTCCGACGTCGAGGATCTGCTGATCCGCGCGACGCTCGACGCGGTCGGCGGTACGCGCCACCGCGCCGCGACGCTGCTCGGCATCAGCCCGAAGACGCTGTATAACAAGCTGCAGCGGATGAAGGTGAACTGAGCGAACGGCGCCCTGGATACGGGCGCTGGCAGGATCTGACCGTTAGTTGCGTTCAGGTCCGTGCTGGCGACTGTTCGAATCAGGCTGTCGCCACCCGTAAAAAAGCCGCGCGATTGCGCGGCTTTTCGTTTGGAGCGACCGGAACGACACGATCCGCGCCCGCCCTGCCCGCTTACGCCAGCGCGCTGCTCAACAGCGCCTGTGCCTGCAGATACTCGGGCTGCGCGATCAGCTTGTCCCACTTGAGCGCCTTGCCGCGCGCACGCATCCGCTTGATGCGCCGCACCGACTCGGCCGAGGCCCGCGCCTTCAGTCCGTTCAGCACGACTTCGGCTGCATCCGGCTGATTGCAGACGAGCACCATGTCGCAACCGGCGGCGAGTGCGGCGTCGGCGGCCTGCGTGAGCGTGCCGCCTTCGCGGGCAGCCTCCATCGACAGGTCGTCGCTGAAGATCGCACCCGTGAAGCCGAGCTTGCCGCGCAGGATGTCCTGCAGCCACACGCGCGAAAAGCCCGCCGGCCGCTTGTCGACCTGCGTGTAGATCACGTGCGCCGGGATCACCGCGGCCAGCGACAGCCCGAGCCAGTCGTACGGCGCGACGTCCTGCTCGAGGATCGCGTCGAGCGTGCGGTCGTCGGTCGGCAGCGCGACGTGCGAATCGGCCTCCGCGAAGCCGTGCCCGGGGAAATGCTTGCCGCAGTTCGCCATGCCGGCAAGCGACAGCCCATGGTTCAGGCTCTTCGCCAATAGCGTGACGACGCGCGGATCGCGATGGAACGCACGATCGCCGATCACCTTCGAGTGCCCGTAGTCGAGATCGAGCACGGGCGTGAAGCTCATGTCGATCCCGCACGCGCGCAGCTCGGCGGCCAGGATGTAACCGACGGCGGTCGCGACCTTCGTCGCGAGCAGCACGTCGCGATCCCACAGCTCGCCGAGGCGACGCATCGCGGGCAGCACCGTGAAGCCGTCGGTGCGGAACCGCTGCACGCGCCCGCCTTCGTGATCGACGGCGATCAGGATGTCTTCGCGCACCGCGCGGATCGAATCGGTCAGCGCGGTCAGTTGCGCACGATTCTGGAAGTGCCGCGCGAACAGGATCACGCCGCCGGTATTCGGATGCGCGAGGCGCCGCGCATCGTCGCGCGACAGGGTCGTGCCGACGACGTCGAGCATGACCGGGCCGGGAGTCGTTTTCATCGAATCGTGAATTCCGTCAGGAAGAAGTTCGGGAAACAGGTGCAGTGCCAGGCGCGGCGTCCGTTTCGGCGACCACGAACGACACCGCGTAGTCGCGTTCGTCGCTGACCGTCACACGTGCCGTGATGCCGCGCGCGGCCAGCCATTCAGCCAGCTCGCCGGATGCGACCACGTACGGCTCGCCGCTTGGATGATTGAGCGTCTGCAGCGCGCGCCACGTCATCGGCCAATGCATGCCGAGCCCGATCGCCTTCGAGAACGCTTCCTTCGCGGAGAAGCGCGTCGCGAGAAACGCGATGCCGCGCGCCTCGGAGCGGGCGCGCCGGGCGTGGAACACGCGCAGTTCGTCGGGGCCGAGCACCTTCTCGGCAAACCGGCCGCCCGTGCGTTCGAGCACGGCCGCGACGCGGCTCACCTGCGCGATGTCGGTACCGATGCCGTAGATCGCCATGTCAGTCTCCGCCGGGGTGGCCCGGCGAGGCCGGGTCAAGCGCGTCGCCAACGGCGTGCGGGGCGCGGCGGCCTCGCATCGTCAGCGCGCGCCGCCATGCAGCGCGGCGACGCGTGCGGCGACCATGATCGCCTTCATCTCGCGCACCGCGTTGTCCCAGCCCGCGAAGATCGCGTGCGCGACGATCGCGTGGCCGATGTTCAGCTCGACGATGCCGTCGATCGCGGCGATCTGCTGCACGTTCGTGTAGTGCAGCCCATGGCCCGCATTGACCTTCAGGCCAAGCTGCGCGCCGGCCTGCACGCCCGCGACGATACGCTCGTATTCGCGCTGCTGCTCCGCTTCGTCGTGCGCTTCGGCGTAGCGGCCCGTATGCAGCTCGATCACCGGCGCGCCCGCTTCGTGCGCGGCGCGGATCTGCGTGTCGTCCGGGTCGATGAACAGCGACACGCGCACGCCCTCGTCGGCGAGCTGCTTGCATGCGGCGCGCACCGCCTCGAAGTGGCCGGCCACGTCGAGACCGCCTTCGGTCGTCAGTTCCTCGCGCTTCTCCGGCACGAGGCATGCGTCGTGCGGACGCACTTCGCAAGCGATGTCGAGCATCTCGGCCGTCACCGCGCATTCGAGGTTCATGCGCGTCTTCAGCAGCGGGCGCAACTGGCGCACGTCCGCGTCGACGATGTGACGGCGATCCTCGCGCAGGTGCAGCGTGATCGCGTCCGCGCCCGCCTCTTCGGCGGCGAGCGCCGCGCGGATCGGATCGGGATAGCGCGTGCCGCGCGCATTGCGCAGCGTCGCGACGTGGTCGATGTTCACGCCGAGGTCGATGGCGGTGGGCGTTGTCAGGAAGAAGCTCATAGGTTTTGCAGGTCGATCAGGATCTGACGCGTGGCGAGCGGCGTACCGCCGAGATAGGTGTTCAGCAGGAAGCGCATCAGCGTCTTGCTCTGCGCAACCGTCTGGGCTCGATGGTAATCGTCCTGCTCCATGTCGAGCAACGTCTGGCCGGTGATGACCGGCCAGTGCGACGGCACGTCGTCGTCCGCATTGCGTACGCCACGCTCCGGATCGAACACGTAGCGGCGCTCGGGTTCGACCGCGCGACGGGCGACCGTGCGGTTCAGCGCCATCGCATAGCCGGTCTCGCGCAGCAGCACGCGTTCGAACGAGCGCAGCACCTGCACCGCGGGCTCGCCGTGCGCGAGACGCGTGAGGGTCAGCACGTAATGATTGAACAGCGGCGGCTGCGGATCCTCGCGGGCGCAGAATTTCACGAGCAGCTCGTTCGCGTAGAAACCGCACAACAGGCCGTCGCCGCCGAGCGGCAGCATCCCGCCGACCCACTCGGCGCCCGTCAGCGTGCGCACCTCGGATTTGCCGGACCAGGACAGCAGCAGCGGCTGGAACGTCTGCAACACGCCGCGCAACGCGGAGTGCGGACGCTTCGCGCCTTTCGCGACGAGTGCGAGCCGGCCGTGGTCACGTGTCAGCACGTCGACGATCAGGCTCGTTTCCCGATACGGATAGCTGTGCAGCACGAACGCCGGCTGCTCGGCGACGCGGAAATCGGACGTGCGAGACGTCGCGCGCCGCGCCTTGCGCGGCGGTTCGGGCGGTGCCGGCAACGGCGCGTCGTTCGCGCCGGCCGCCACCGCGTCTTCGGTCGACGTCAGCGCGTCATTCGTACCCATAGGCACGCAGCCCCGCCTCGTTGTCGGCCCAGCCGCTCTTCACCTTCACGAAGGTCTCGAGGTATACGGGGCCGTCGAACAGCTTTTCCATGTCCATCCGCGCCTCGGTGCTGATCTGCTTGAGCTTCTCGCCCTTCTTGCCGATCACCATCGCCTTGTGCGAATCGCGCTCGACGAGGATCGTCGCGAAGATGCGCTTCAGGCGCCCCTCCTCCTCGAACTTGTCGATCAGCACGGTGCTCGTGTACGGCAGCTCGTCGCCGGTCCAGCGGAACACCTTCTCGCGCAGGATTTCGGCCGCGAGAAAACGCGAGCTGCGGTCGGTCAGCTCGTCCTCGCCGTAGATCGGCTCGCCTTCCGGCAGGTACGGCTTGATCGTGTCCAGCAGGCGCTTGATGTCTTCCGGCTTCTGCGCCGACAGCGGCACGAGCTCGGTGAATTCGCGCAGTTCGCTCACCTTCTGCATGAACGGGAACAGCGACGCCTTGTCGTTCACGCGATCGATCTTGTTCGCGATCAGCAGCGTCGGCATGCCGGGCGGGATCAGGTCGAGCACCTTCTGGTCGTCGGGGCCGAAGCGGCCGGCCTCGATCACGAACAGGATCACGTCGACCGACGTCAGCGTCGACGTGACCGCGCGGTTCAGCGAACGGTTCAGCGCGGTGCTGTGACGGGTCTGAAAGCCAGGCGTGTCGACGAATACGAATTGCGCGTCGTCGAACGTGTTGATGCCGGTGATGCGGTGGCGGGTCGTCTGCGCCTTGCGCGACGTGATGCTGATCTTCTGGCCGACGAGTGCGTTCATCAACGTCGACTTGCCGACGTTCGGGCGGCCCACGATCGCGATCATGCCGCAACGGAAACCGGTAGGAGCGGGAGTGTTCATATCGTTTGGGAGACAGGTTCGGAAACGGCCGCGCGGCGCGCGGCACGATCGCTGGGCAATTCAGTGGTCGGCATCGGCCACGCGCGCCTGCGCGGCAGCAAGACTCGCGCCGCCGGGCGGCGTATCGGCGTCGGGCACCGCGGCATCGCGTGCGCGCGCGGGCGTGCGCGCGGCGGAATCGGCACTCGCGGAGGGCTTGTCGGCCGACGAGGGCGCCGGATCGATTGCCTGGCCGGCCGGCTTGTCGGCTGCGCGCGGCGCGGCCTCGGCGGACTTTTCCGCGGCCTTGTCGGGCCGCTCGGCCGGTTTGTCGGCCACCTTGTCGGTCGCCGGCTTCGCCGCCCGTTCGCCCTTGTCCACCGCCGGCTCGACGTGCGCGGCCCGGATCGCGGCCATCGGCGCGACGGCCGGCTCAGCGCCCGCCGCTGCAGCCGCCGCGGCGGCCCCCGGCGCCGCGCCGGCCGCCCTGGCCTCGCGCGCCGCCGCACGTTCCTTCCGCTCGGGCGAGCGCAGGTCGAGCGCTTCCTGCACGCCCTTCACGCCCGGCACGATCTCGGGTTCGACATGCTTGGAGCCGCGCGCATTTTTCGAGCGCTTCGGCTTCGCGGCCAGCATCGGTGCGGCCGCCATCACCTCGTCGAGCGCCTTCTTCGCGGCGGCCTGCTCGGCCGCGCGCCTGCTCGCGCCGGAGCCCGATACCTTCACGTCGAGCTTCGGCACCGTGCACTCGACCTCGAACTGCTGATTGTGCGCCGCACCATGGGTCGCGACGACCGTATAGGTCGGCAGCGCGATCTTGTGCCCCTGCAGGTATTCCTGCAGCAGCGTCTTCGCGTCCTTGCCGAGCGTGCGCGGATCGATGTGGTCGAGAATCGGGATATAGAGCCGCTTGATGACCCCTTGGGCGGCTTCGAAGCCCCCATCGAGGAACACGGCCCCGATGATGGCTTCGAACGCGTCCGCGAGGATCGACGGGCGACGGAACCCGCCGCTGCGCAGTTCGCCCTCGCCCAGCCGCAGGCCGTCCGAGATATTCAGGGCCTGAGCAATTTCGTACAGCGACTGCTGTTTGACGAGGTTGGCGCGTACGCGCGACAGGTCACCTTCGTCCAGCTTGCCGAAACGCTGAAACAAAAGAGCGGCCACCGCGCAATTCAGAACGGAATCGCCGAGAAACTCGAGCCGTTCATTGTGCGTGGCACTGTGACTGCGATGGGTCAAAGCCTGGCGCAGCAATTCCGCATTGCGAAATTCGTAGCGCAGCCGGCTTTCCAACTGGGATAGGGGCATGTGCAGGAGTATAACGCGGGCGCCGGTCGGGCCGAAACGGCACGGCCGGACCCGAAAAGGCGTGACGAGGCGGTGTTACCGCCGGTTCTTAAAGTAGTTCGGCAATACGCGACGCGGCCCGTGCGTCGCGTATTGCGTGTGAGTCGAATGCGATCAGTTGAAGGAACCGATGCGCTTCAGGTCGCTGAAGTTCATCCAGATGAAGAACGCGCGGCCGACGATGTTCTGGTCCGGCACGAAACCCCAGTAGCGGCTGTCCGCGCTGTTGTCGCGGTTGTCGCCCATCATGAAGTAGTGGCCGGGCGGCACCTTGCAGATCACGCCGCGGCTGTTGTACGTGCAGTTGTCGCGATACGGATAGTCGTAAGCGCCCATCACGAACGGCGGCACGGCCGGGTTGTTGAGGATCGCGTTCTTCTTGTTGCCGATCGTTTCCTCGAACTGCTTCGCGTAATTCTGGCGCTCGTCGTCGAAGAAATCGGGCAGCGGCGTTTCGGGCACCGGCTGGCCGTTGATCGTGAGCTGCTTGTCCTGGTACGCGACCGTGTCGCCCGGCAGGCCGATCACGCGCTTGATGTAGTCGACCGACTCGTCCTTCGGATAGCGGAACACGACGACGTCGCCGCGCGACAGCGGGCTGCCCTGCGTGATCTTCGTGTTGGTGACCGGCAGGCGCAGCCCGTACTCGAACTTGTTGACGAGGATGAAGTCGCCGACGAGCAGCGTCGGCACCATCGAGCCCGACGGAATCTTGAACGGCTCGACGACGAACGAACGCACGACGAACACGGCCAGGATCACCGGGAAGAAGCTCGCGGTGTACTCGAGCCACCACGGCTGGCGCAGCTTTTCGTCACGCAGCTTCGAACGCGTCTGCGCGGCGTTTTCGTCCGCGAAACGCTTGTCGATGCGCGACTGCTGGCGATCGAACTCCTCGATCGCCGAGTCGGCCGCCTTGCGACGCCGCGGCAGGAACACCAGTTTGTCCAGCACCCACGCTACGCCCGTCACGACGACGAGCACAAAAAGAATCAGCGCAAAATTCATAAAAGGATCAGTCCTGTTATTTGTCTTCGACGCGCAAGATCGCGAGGAACGCCTCCTGCGGGATCTCGACCGAACCCACCTGCTTCATGCGTTTCTTACCTTCTTTCTGCTTCTCGAGCAGCTTCTTCTTTCGCGTGATGTCGCCGCCGTAGCACTTCGCGAGCACGTTCTTGCGCAGCGCCTTGATGTTCTCGCGCGCGACGATGTGCGCGCCGATCGCGGCCTGGATCGCCACGTCGTACATCTGGCGCGGAATGATCTCGCGCATCTTCGCGGCGACTTCGCGGCCGCGGTATTGCGACTGCGACCGGTGCACGATGATCGACAGCGCATCGACCTTGTCGCCGTTGATCAGCATGTCGACCTTCACGACGTCCGACGAACGGTATTCCTTGAACTCGTAGTCCATCGACGCATAGCCGCGCGACACCGACTTCAGGCGATCGAAGAAGTCGAGCACGATCTCGGCCATCGGGATCTCGTACGTGAGCTGCACCTGGCGGCCGTGATACTGCATGTTGATCTGCGAGCCGCGCTTCTGCTCGCACAGCGTGATCACCGAGCCGACGTAATCCTGCGGCATGTACAGGTTCACGGTGACGATCGGTTCGCGGACTTCGGCGATGCGGCCGGGCTCCGGCATCTTCGCCGGGTTCTCGACCATGATCGTCGAGCCGTCGCTCTGCACGACCTCGTAGACGACCGTCGGCGCGGTCGTGATGAGATCCATGTCGAATTCGCGCTCGAGCCGCTCCTGCACGATTTCCATGTGCAGCAGCCCGAGGAAGCCGCAGCGGAAACCGAAGCCGAGCGCCTGCGACACTTCCGGCTCGTACTGCAGCGATGCGTCGTTCAGCTTCAGCTTCTCGAGCGATTCGCGCAGCGCGTCGTACTGGTTCGCCTCGACCGGATACAGCCCCGCGAACACCTGCGGCTTCACTTCCTTGAAGCCCGGCAGCGGCTCGGCAGCGGCCTTGGCCGCGTGCGTGACGGTATCGCCGACCTTCGCGGCCGTCAGTTCCTTGATGCCGGCGATGATGAAGCCCACCTGCCCGGCCGACAGCGACTCGAGATTGCGCGACTTCGGCGTGAACACGCCGACGTGCTCGACCGGATACTGCGCGCCGGTCGCCATCATCTTGATCTTGTCCTTCGGGCGCAGCGTGCCGTTGACGATACGCACGAGCATCACGACGCCGACGTAGTTGTCGAACCACGAATCGATGATCAGCGCCTGCAGCGGCGCGGCCGGATCGCCCTTCGGCGGCGGCACCTTCGCGATCAGCGACTCGAGCACGTCTTCGACGCCGAGGCCGGTCTTCGCGCTGCAGCGCGTCGCGTCGGTCGCGTCGATGCCGATCACGTCCTCGATCTCCTCGATCGCGTTCTCGGGGTTCGCGGCCGGCAGGTCGATCTTGTTCAGCACGGGCACAACCTCGACGCCGAGCTCGATCGCCGTGTAGCAGTTCGCGACCGTCTGCGCCTCGACGCCCTGGCTGGCGTCGACGACCAGCAGCGCGCCTTCGCACGCGGACAGCGAACGGCTGACCTCGTACGAGAAGTCGACGTGCCCCGGCGTGTCGATCAGGTTCAGGTTGTAGACCTTGCCGTCGCGTGCGCGATAGGTCAGCGCGGCTGTTTGCGCCTTGATCGTGATGCCGCGCTCGCGCTCGATGTCCATCGAGTCGAGCACCTGCGCTTCCATTTCACGGTCGGCGAGGCCGCCGCATACCTGGATGATGCGATCCGCGAGTGTCGACTTGCCATGGTCGATGTGGGCGATGATCGAGAAATTGCGAATATGATCCATTCAGTGCCGATCAAGCGAAAAAGGCGCGCTCACGACTGCGGAGCACGCCTTGTAAGTCGGTGAAAAAACGGCTTATTTTAGCCGAAAAGGCTTTTGCCGGGCGGGATTTCGGACGCCCTGCCACGCGGGGCGGGCGCCCGCCGGATCGAACCCCGTGCGAAAACGGCGTCGGCCGGCGGCGGGCCGGATTCAGCGCCGGGCCGCCAGCGCGTCGCGCACCCGCGCGTCGTCGAACCGGTGGCGGCACACTTCCGCGCCGTCCAGCAGCAGCACGGGCACGTCCTCGTCGTAACGCGCGACCAGCGCTGCATCGGCGTCGATGTCGATGTAGTCGACCGCGACACCGAATTCGGCCGCCACCGGCGCCAGTGCGTCGCGCATGTCGTCGCACAGGTGGCACCAGCCGCGGCCGTAGAGCGTGAACATCGACGCGTTACTTCTGGCGCGGCCGCACGGGCACGAACTGCGTGTTGTCGCCACGCCGCACGAGCACCGCGACCGCCTTCTGCGGATCGAGCTGCGAGGTCACGTCGGCGAACTGCTTCGCGCTCGTGATGTCGGTGTCGCCGACGCGCAGCACGATGTCGCCGCGCTGCAGGCCCGCCCGGGCGGCCGGGCCGTCGACGCCGTCGATCTGCACGCCGTTCTTCAGCTTCAGCGTCTTCATCTGCTCCGCCGTCAGGTCGCTGACCGTCAGCCCGAGCGAATTGGTCTGGCGCGGCTTCTGCGGCGCGTTCTTGCGCTGCTCGGCCTTCGCCGTCGACTCGGCCGGCGTCTCGGCGATCGTGATCGGCAGATCGCGTGCCTGACCCTTGCGCCATACGCTGACCGTCGCCTTCGTGCCGGGCTTCGTGTCGCCGACCATGCGCGGCAGGTCCGACGCCGCGTCGACCGGACGGCCATTGAACTTCAGGATAATGTCGCCCGGCTGGATGCCGGCCTTGTCGGCCGGACCGCCCGGCTCGACGCTGCTGACGAGCGCGCCTTCGGCCTTCGGCAGCCCGATCGAATCGGCCACGTCCTTCGTCACCTCGCCGATCGCCACCGCGATCCGGCCGCGCGTGACCTTGCCGGTCGCCTTCAGCTGGTCGGCCACGCGCATCGCCTCGTCGATCGGAATCGCGAACGAAATGCCCATGAAGCCGCCGGTGCGGCTGTAGATCTGCGAGTTGATGCCGATCACCTCGCCCTGCATGTTGATCAGCGGGCCGCCCGAGTTGCCAGGGTTCACGGCCACGTCGGTCTGGATGAACGGCAGGTAGTCGCCCGTGTTGCGGCTCTTCGAGCTGACGATGCCGGCCGTGACCGTGTTGTCGAGGCCGAACGGCGAACCGATCGCGACGACCCACTCGCCGACGCGCACCTTGTTCGAATCGCCGATCGCGACGACCGGCAGGTTCGACGCCTGGATCTTGACGACCGCGACGTCCGTGCGGTCGTCGACGCCGATCAGCTTCGCCTTGAATTCGCGCTTGTCGGTCAGCGTCACGTAGATGGTGTCCGCATCGTCGACGACGTGCGCATTGGTCATCACGTAACCGTCGGCCGACACGATGAAGCCCGAGCCGACGCCGC
The DNA here is from genome assembly GCF_024730645.1 of Burkholderia sp. EMB26. NCBI lineage: Bacteria > Pseudomonadati > Pseudomonadota > Betaproteobacteria > Burkholderiales > Burkholderiaceae > Burkholderia > Burkholderia sp. EMB26. Next base: position 1,189,814 of record NZ_CP078070.1, on the reverse strand, counting down.
GGTTCTGCTCGGTATCGGGCGGATTGTCCGGCGCCGGCGCGTTCTTCGGGTTGCTGCCGCTGCCGCCACCGTTGCCGGGCGCCTGCGGCAGCGGGATGCCGAAGAAGCGCCGGAAGAATTCCGACATGTCGCCGTTGTCGAAGCCGGGCGGGAGCATGCCGCGCGGGCCGCTCGTCGGCACGTTGGCGGTGGTCCGGATGTTCACGACGGCCGGCCCGACCTTTTCGACCAGATCGGCAAAGTCGGGCAGGCTTGCGGCGGGAGGCGTGACCGCGACCGCGGTTTGCGGGACGAGCGGCAGGCAGGCACACAGCGCCGCCGCCGCGAGCACTTTGCGCAGCGTGAGTTTCGTCATGTCGGAAGCCGTAGCGTTACTTGGAAGCCTTGTATTCTATGGCAGACGCGAACTGCTGCAACGTCGCCGGCGGCACTTCGCCGAGCACGGTGATCCAGTAGTCGCCGCGGCGCTTCACGAGAACGTGCGTCGCCCCGGTGCTGCCCGCGCCTTCCTTGCGCGTATTCTTTTCGGCCGGCTCGATGAAAACCGAGATCGTCGCGAGGCCGTCCGTGAAGACCGCCTGATCGACCGGGATCGGCGGATCGCCGGCATCGCGCGCAGCCATCGGCCGGCGCACTTCACGAATCTTCTGGAAGCCGGCGACGCTCGGCGCGAGCTGCCAGCCCTGCGCTTCCATGTCGACCGTCGCGACCGGCGGGCGCACGACCGTCCAGCCGCTCAGGTTGCGCATGCCGGCTGCGATCGCGGCCTTGTCGCCGCTTGCGCCGCCCGTCTGCAATTGCGAGAACGCGATCTGCTCGAGCACGCGATCGCTCGCGTCGAGCGTCTGCGAACGCAGCAGCAGCCCGGTGCGCGCGTCGGCCCACAGCTTGTACGTGAAACGGTACGCATCCTTCGGCACGAGCTCGACGACCTGCGCGTCGATCCCGGCCACGCGGTCCTTGCCGAGCGACTTCGCATCGTAGACGGACATCACGTGTTCGCCGCTCGCGCCGAGCAGCGCGGGAAACGAGTCGCGCGTCTGACGGCGCTCGACCACGCACAGCTTGCGCTCGGGCACGAACGTGTACAGCTCGTCGTTGTGCCGCAGCAGCTTGCGCGGCTTGCCGTCGAGCGTCTCGATCCGTTCGAACTCGCCGTCGCGGGACGCGACGTGCGCGATGCGCGACGACTGCACGTACCCGCCGCGCTGGTAGACGAACGTACCTTCGTAGCTCTGCTGCTGCGCCGCCTGCTGGACGCGGTCGAGCCAGTCCGCGGCGCCCTTGCGGGTCGCGACGGGATCGTCCGGTTGCTGGGCACTGGCGGGAAGGGATTGAACGGACAACAGGGCGGCTGCGCAAAGCAGGAGGGCCGGCAGCCGCTTCCATCCGGAGATGGCGTGATTCAACTGCAATGTCCGCATCGGGTTTATTGGCCTGGCGTGGTGGTCACGGCAGCGCGGATCAGCGGCATCGAACCCGTGACGACGGGCTGCTGGGCGAATTGCTGGTGCGCTTCGAGGTATTGGTCGAGGCTGGCGTCGCGAATGATGTTGACGTCCTGCAGGCCGGGCTGGGCCGATGCCTGCGCAACCGTCACGCGCTGCAGGTTGCCGCCCTGCTGCGCGCCGATCGAGGCGACCTGGACGGCGCCCGGCGTACCGGCCGTCTGCATTTGCGGGACGACGACCCAGGTCAGCGTGGCCGCCGCGGCGGCCACCGCGAACGCGGGCACGACGCGCCGACGCAGCGACAGCAGCTTGCGCGCGGCCGGCGCGGCCGCCGGAGCCAGCAGGTGCGGCTCGCTTTCGAGCGCGGCCGACATGCGTGCGGCAAACGCGACGCTCAGCGCGGGCGGCAGCGCGAGCTCGTCCGAGCGCAGCGCATCGCCGATCAGGTGGTAATGGGCCCACGCAGCGCGATCCGCGCGGTCGAGCTCAGCCAGAAACTGCCCGTGATCCGGGCCATCGAACATTTCGCCGTCGACCAGCGCGGAAAGGCGCTCGCCGCGCGAGCACGCTTGCGATTGCGTATTGACCGACCCCATGATGCTCCCCATCTTGCACACCCCGTCGTGACTTCACGACTCTATCCGTAACTAGACCCCGACCCGCGTCGTTCCGCCCGTCGCGCTTACCAGCGCTTGCCTTCGGGCGTATCGAGCAGCGGACGCAATTTGGCAGCGATTGCCTCGCGCGCACGGAAGATCCGCGAGCGGACCGTCCCGATCGGACAGCCCATCATTTCCGCGATCTCTTCGTAGCTCAGGCCCTCGATCTCGCGCAGCGTGATTGCCTGGCGCAGTTCTTCGGGCAGCAGAGCCATCGCAGCGTTGACCGTCTCGGCAATCTGCTTGCTCATCAACATCGACTCAGGCGTGTTGATATCCCTTAGTTGGTCTGCGTCCGAGAAAGTTTCCGCTTCCTCCGCATCGGCCTCGGTCGAGGTCGGCGCCCGGCGGCCTTGCGTCGCAAGGTAGTTCTTCGCCGTGTTGACGGCAATTCGGTACAACCACGTATAGAACGCCGATTCGCCGCGGAATTGCGGCAGCGCACGATACGCCTTGATGAACGCGTCCTGGGCCACATCCTCGACCTCGGCGGGATCCCGCACGAGGCGCGAGATCAGCCGGATGATCTTGCGGTGGTATTTGGAGACCAGGAGTTCGAACGCCGCCTTGTCGCCCTTCTGTACGCGCTCGACCAGAGCCTGATCGATTTCTTTTTCACTCACCTGACAAATCCGTTAACTAGGGATGCAACGCGGAGCGTTATTGTAGCGTTCCGGCGCCGGCCGCTGGTTACGGTCGGTAACCGCGCCGCCGTCATGCCTGCCCCGCCGCCCCGGCCGTTCTCGCCAGCACCGACAGCGCGCTGAACGACGCGGCGTCGAGCGCGTCGGCCGGAATCAGCAGCGGCCGCGCGCGCCGGGCGCCCTGCCCGATCGACAGCACCAGCAGCAGGCTGCTCCAGTGCGCATGGCCGGTCACGCGACCGCGGGCCAGCAATCGCCCGGTGCGGCCAAACGCCGCAATCTCCCCGAACGCATCGATCCGCAGCTCGGCCGGCAGCCGGCGGGCGCAGGCCCGCGCCGCCCATACGGCCAGCAGTGCCGCCGTCGCGGCCGACACGCCGGCGCCGGCGACAGCGCCCGCGCGCGGCGCGCAGAACAGGTACGCCGACGCGGCAGCCGATGCGACGAACGCGGCCAGCACGAGATACGACACGGCCGAGGCCCGCAACGCAAAGCGCTGCGGACGCCCGGCCGGAGCATCGAATGGACTCGTCAAGCGATTCGACGTCAGACGCGCTTGAACACCAGCGTGCCGTTGGTCCCGCCGAAGCCGAAGTTGTTCTTCACGGCAACGTCGATCTTCATGTCACGCGCGGTGTTCGCGCAGTAATCGAGATCGCACTCGGGGTCCTGGTTGAAGATGTTGATGGTCGGCGGCGACACGTTGTTGTGCAGTGCCAGCACCGTGAACACCGATTCGAGGCCGCCCGCGCCACCCAGCAGGTGGCCCGTCATCGACTTCGTCGAGTTGACCACCATCTTGTACGCGTGCTCGCCGAAGGCCGCCTTCACCGCGTCGGACTCGTTCTTGTCGCCCAGCGGCGTCGACGTGCCATGCGCGTTCAGGTACTGCACCTCGTCGGCATTCAGGCCGGCGTCGCGCAGCGCCGCGACCATGCAGCGGCGCGGGCCGTCCATGTTCGGCGCGGTCATGTGGTACGCGTCACCCGTCATGCCGAAGCCCACGACTTCCGCGTAGATCTTCGCGCCGCGCGCCTTCGCCGCCTCGTACTCCTCGAGCACCATCACGCCCGAGCCCTCGCCCAGCACGAAGCCGTCGCGGTCCTTGTCCCACGGACGCGACGCGGTGGCCGGATCGTCGTTGCGGGTCGACAGCGCGCGCGCGGCGGCGAACCCGCCGATGCCGAGCGGCGACACCGTCGATTCGGCGCCGCCCGCGACCATCACGTCGGCGTCGCCGGCCTGGATCAGGCGCGCGGCGAGGCCGATGCTGTGCAGGCCGGTCGTGCAGGCCGTGACGGCCGCGAGGTTCGGGCCCTTCAGGCCGAACATGATGCTCAGGTGACCCGAGATCATGTTGATGATCGAGCCCGGCACGAAGAACGGCGAAATCCGGCGCGCGCCACGATCGACGTAGGTCTGGTGCGTGTCTTCGATCATCGGCAGGCCGCCGATGCCGGAACCGACCAGCACGCCGATGCGCTCCGCGTTGGCTTCGGTCACTTCCAGCCCGCTGTCCTTGATGGCCTGGACGCCGGCGGCGATGCCGTAATGGATGAACGTATCCATGTTCCGGGCTTCCTTCGCCGGGATGTACTCCTCGGCGCTGAAGCCCTTCACTTCGCCCGCGAAATGGCAGGCGAGGTTCGACGCATCGAACTTCGTGACGGTGGCGATACCGGACTTGCCGGCGACGAGATTGGCCCAGCCGTCGGCAACATTATTGCCAACAGGCGAAATCAGCCCCAGGCCTGTAACGACAACACGACGGCGGCTCACGGTAACCTCTTTTCCATTATTGGATGACAAAAACAAAAGCCACAGTGGCCACAGGAACCAGCCCTGCGAGCCCTGTGGCTGTTAGTCCGTCCGGCGCGAAGCCGGCAGGATGGCGCGTCAATCGCGAAGATCGCGGCGACGTGGCGGACAAGCGCGAAAGGCGCTTACGCCTTGACGTTTGCGCGAGCGTAGTCGATCGCTTGCTGAACGGTCGTGATCTTCTCTGCTTCTTCGTCCGGGATTTCCATGCCGAACTCGTCTTCGAGAGCCATCACCAGTTCGACCGTGTCGAGCGAGTCCGCGCCCAGGTCGTTCACGAACGAAGCTTCGTTCTTGATCTCGGCTTCCGCGACGCCCAGTTGTTCAGCGACGATCTTCTTGACACGTTGTTCGATGTTGTCCATTACCCCTCCGAGGGAAAGTTCAGATTTACAAGTGCGCGCATTTTATCAGGTTTGCTGACGCCAAAACGCGCGTTGGCTTGATGGTCGATCAAGCGCCGATCCGCCTGAAAAACGGGATACGGCGCGGATGGTAAACGAAAACCGTTACGACATGTACATGCCGCCGTTCACGTGCAGCGTCGTGCCGGTGATGTAACCGGCCTGCGGCGATGCGAGGAACGCGACGGCATGGGCGATGTCCTCCGGGCTGCCGAGGCGGCCGAGCGGAATCTGGGTCTTGAGCGCGGCCTGCTGTTCTTCCGGCAGCGTCTTCGTCATGTCGGTGTCGATGAAGCCCGGCGCCACGCAGTTCACCGTGATGCCGCGGCTGCCGATTTCGCGCGCGAGCGCACGCGTCATGCCCGCGACGCCGGCCTTCGCGGCCGCGTAGTTGACCTGACCCGGATTGCCGGCCGAGCCGACCACCGACGTGATGTTGATGATACGGCCGCCGCGCGCCTTCATCATCGGGCGCAGCACCGCGCGCGACAGGCGGAACACCGACTTCAGATTGGTGTCGATCACCGCGTCCCAGTCCTCGTCCTTCATCCGCATCGCGAGCTGATCCTGCGTGATGCCCGCGTTGTTGACGAGCACGTTCAGCGCGCCGAATTCCTTCACGGTCGCATCGATCAGTGCCTCGGCGGCTGCCGCGTCGTTGACGTTCAGCACCGCGCCGCGGCCCGTGACGCCCGCTTCCGCGAACGCCGCGGTGATCGCGGCGGCGCCCGATTCGCTCGTCGCCGTGCCGATCACCGTCGCGCCCAGGCGCGCGAGTTCGAGCGCGATCGAACGGCCGATGCCGCGCGACGCGCCGGTCACGATCGCAACCTGTTTATCGAGAGTCTTGTCCATGAATCGAATGTCCGTTGCTTGGGAAAAGGCGCCGCGTCAGGCGGTCACGAGCTTGAGCGCTTCGTCGAGCGAAGCCGGATCGAACACCGACGCACCCGTCAGGTTGCCGTCGATGCGCTTCGTCAGGCCGGCCAGCACCTTGCCCGGACCGCATTCGATCACGTGCGTGACGCCCGTGCCGGCGATATGCCGCACGCACTCGACCCAGCGCACCGGGCCCGCGGCCTGGCGCACCAGCGCATCCTTGATCGCGGCCGGATCGCTGACCACGGCAACGTCGATGTTGTTGACGACCGGAATCTGCGGCGCCTTCACGTCGACGTTCGCGAGGTAGTCGCGCAGCTGGTCCGACGCCGGCTTGAGCAGCGACGAATGGAACGGCGCCGACACCGGCAGCGGCAGCGCGCGTTTCGCGCCCTTCGCCTTAGCGATCTCGCATGCCTTTTCGACCGCGGCCTTGCTGCCCGCGATCACGACCTGCGCCGGAGCATTGAAGTTCACCGCTTCGACGACGCCCGCCTCCGCGGCTTCCGCGCATACCGCGCGCACCGTGTCGTCGTCGAGGCCCAGGATCGCGGCCATGCCGCCCTGGCCGACCGGCACGGCCGTCTGCATCGCCTGTGCACGAAAGCGCACGAGCGGCACCGCATCCTTGAACGCAAGTGCGCCGGCCGCGACGAGCGCCGTGTATTCACCGAGGCTGTGGCCGGCGACGATCGACGGCGCCGGGCCGCCCGCCTGCTGCCACGCGCGGTAGCACGCGTACGCCGCGGTCAGCATCACGGGCTGCGTGTTGGTGGTCAGGTTCAGCTCTTCGGCCGGGCCTTCGGCGATCAGTTTGCCGAGATCCTGATTGAGTGCATCGGATGCTTCCTGGAGCGTCTCGCGCACGACGGCCAGATCGGCGAATGCGTTGAGCATGCCGATCGCCTGCGAGCCCTGCCCCGGAAAAACGAATGCAAATTTCATATCGTCCCCAATTGAATCGATTCGGACGGCGCGCACGAACGGCGCGCCGATGGGATCCGCGCGCGGCTTGTCGCGCGCCGCGGATCAGAAGCGGAAGACCGACGCGCCCCAGGTGAAGCCGCCGCCGACGCCTTCGATCAGCACGTGCTGGCCACGCTGGATGCGACCGTCGCGCACCGCGGCGTCGAGCGCCAGCGGGATCGACGCGGCCGACGTATTGCCGTGCTGGTCGACCGTCACGACCATGCGCTCCTGCGGCAGGCCGAGCTTGCGGCAGGTGCTGGTCATGATGCGGATGTTGGCCTGGTGCGGAATCAGCCAGTCGATTTGCTCGGGCGCGAGATTCGCCTTCGCGAGCGCTTCGATCGCGACCTTTTCGAGCACGTTGACCGCGAGCTTGAACACGGCTTGCCCGTCCATGTGCAGGAACGCGCTGCCGTCGATCACGCCGCGGTTGACGTTGCCCGGCGTACACAGGATGTTCGAGTAGCTGCCGTCCGCATGCAGCGCGCTGCCGAGCACGCCCGGCTCTTCCGACGCGGACAGGATCACCGCGCCGGCACCGTCGCCGAACAGCACGCAGGTCGTGCGGTCCTTGAAGTCGAGAATGCGCGAGAACGTCTCCGCGCCGACCACGAGCGCCGTACGGTGCTGGCCGCTGCGGATGAAGCTGTCGGCCGTCGCCATCGCGTACGCGAAGCCCGAACACACGGCCTGCACGTCGAATGCCGCGCCGCCGTTCTTGATGCCGAGCTTGTTCTGCAGCAGGCACGCGGTGCTCGGGAACACGAAATCGGGGGTCGAAGTCGCGACGATGATCAGGTCGATCGACTGCGGATCGACACCGGCCGCTTCGATCGCACGACGCGACGCCTCGAGCGCGAGATCGCTCGTCGTGACGTCCGGTGCGGCGAAATGGCGCGCATGGATGCCCGTGCGCGCCACGATCCATTCATCGCTCGTCTCGATGCCTTCCTTCGCAAGACGATCGGTCAACTGCTGGTTCGTGACGCGGTCGGGCGGCAGGTAGCTGCCCGTGCCGAGCACGCGGGAATAGAGAGTCGATTGGGCCATTTATGCTTTAGAGGATTGCGCAGCGGAAGGTTCGGCGTGATGGCCTGCGGCCGGGCTTGCATGGCCCGCGCCGCCCGCGTCGTGTTCGCCGTCGCCGAGCGACACTGAATTATCCGCCATCGCGCGCGCGAGGCGCTCCAGCACCCCGTTTTTGACGGCATCATACCCGCGTTTGATCGCCCACTCAAACGCGTAGGCGTCGGCCGAACCGTGGCTCTTGATCACGAGGCTCTTCAGCCCCAGCAGCGCCGCGCCGTTGTACTGGCGGTGGTCGACGCGCTTCTTGAAGCGCATCAGCACAGGCAGCGCGAGCAGCGCCATCAGCTTCGACATCAGCGAGCGGCCGAACTCCTCACGGATGATGTCCGACAGCATCTGCGCGAGCCCCTCGGACGTCTTCAGCGCGACGTTGCCGACAAAGCCGTCGCACACGATCACGTCGACGGTGCCCTTGTAGATGTCGTTGCCTTCCACGTTGCCGCGGAAATTGAGCGTGCTGGCACGCAGCAGCTCGCCTGCGCGCTTGATCGTCTCGTTGCCCTTGATGACCTCTTCGCCGATGTTCAGCAGGCCGATCGTCGGGCGCTCCTTGCCTTCGAGCGCGGCCACGAGCGCGTGCCCCATCTCCGCGAACTGCAGCAGGTGCTGCGGTTCGCAGTCGACGTTCGCGCCGAGGTCCAGCATCATCGTGTAGCCGGTCGGGTTCGGCAGCGCGAACGCGATCGCGGGCCGCTCGATGCCGGGCAGCGTCTTGAGTACGTAACGGGAAACGGCCATCAGCGCGCCGGTATTGCCGGCGGAGATGCAGGCCTGCGCCGCGCCGTCCTTGACGTGGTTGAGCGCGACGCGCATCGAAGAATCCTTCTTCTTGCGCAGCGCCACTTCGACAGGATCGTCCATCGCCACGACTTCGGTGGCGGGCACGATGGTCAACGCGGGATCGTCGAGGGCTTTCAGCTTCTTCAGCTGAGCGCGAATCGCGCTTTCGATGCCGACGAGCATCAGGTGCGCATCGGGATGCGCGCGGACGAACTTGACTGCCGCGGGAACGGTCACGGACGGGCCGTGGTCGCCTCCCATGCAATCGATTGTGAGCTTTACGGTCATGGAATGCGACGAATTTCAGGCACAAAAAAGCGGCAGTTGAATGCCGCCTTTTTGTTGAGCCAGGAAAGTGTCAAGCGAACCAGTTGTCACGCGAACGGCGAGCGTAGCGCGCAACGCGTGACTTGACGCTTAGTCGTTCTTCGTCTTGACGACTTTCTTGCCGCGATAGTAGCCGTTCGGGCTGACGTGGTGACGCAGGTGCACTTCACCCGTGCTCGGCTCGACTGCCAGCGGCGCTGCCGTCAGGAAATCGTGCGAACGATGCATGCCGCGCTTCGACGGCGACTTCTTGTTTTGCTGGACTGCCATGACTAACTCCTAAATAATTTTCCGGATTCTAACACAGCCCGATCCGGCGCTTAACTACCCTGGCCCAAAGCCCTTACGCCTTCCCGCGCCACAACTGCTCAGTGTTTCTTGGTGCCGTCACCGTCCTTCTTCAACGCTTCCAGCGCTGCGAACGGATTCGGCCGTTTGCCTTCGTCCCCGGCTTCGTCGGACGCCTCGTCCGTCTCTTCCGTGGGACCGCTCGCGCCCGACACGAGGCTTTCGTGAACTGCCGGGCAAACCTCGTGCTTGGGCACGAGCGGCAACGAAAGCAGCAATTCCTCTTCGATCAAGTCGACGAGATCGAACTGGCGTGAGCCCACGATCACATCGGCTTCATCGTCGTCGAGCGGAAATTCTTCAGCTTCTTCTTCGGTCGCGACGATCCGGTACGTCATGTCGACGTCGAACGTCTGGTCGTACGGCGTCATGCAGCGCTGGCACGTGAGCCATGCATGGCCGTGCACCGCGAGGCGCAGATACGGCTGCTGCCCGTCGGTGCCGTCGTCCTGCAACTCCTTTTGCGTGAACCCTTCCGCCTGCCACGTGAAGACCGTGTCGCGATCTGGCGCGTCCGTCGGCACTTCGTTTAACATGCGCGGCAGTTGCGAGAGGTGCACCGCGCCGGCTGCCTGCCGCCCGCTGCGGGCAAACTCGAACAGGTCGACCGCGTGCGGATCGAGCGCCGCCGCAGGTTTGCCAGAAGAAGTGTTCATGTGCGCTCCTGCCTACAGGCTGACTTGCGGGATCCGGCTTGGCACCGCTCGCGTACGGCTCATCGAAGATGACGTACTTTACTTCCGAAGACCCGGCAGGCGCCACCACACGAAAGCCTGCCGACGAAAAGCGGGAAAGCATACCTGTTTTACCTTTTGCGGTCAATCACTTAAGCTTGCGTCCGCGCAACGCCGCGCCACACCTGACGACTCACCGATCCAACCGACCATGCCGGATACCGTTTGCCGCCCGCCGCGGCTGATTCTTGCTTCCAGTTCCCGTTACCGCCGAGCGCTCCTCGAGCGCCTCGGCGTGCCGTTCGACGTCGTGTCGCCCGACCTCGACGAAACCCCGCTCGCCGGCGAAACGCCGGCCGCGACCGCGCTGCGCCTCGCCGCCGCGAAAGCACGCGCGGTGGCCGCGACGATCGACGCGCCGGACGGCGTGCTCGTGATCGGGTCGGATCAGGTCGCGACCTTCGACGGCCACCAGATCGGCAAGCCCGGTACGCACGAGCGCGCGCTCGCGCAACTCGTGTCGATGCAGGGCCGCGAAGTCGAATTCCACAGCGCGCTCTGCCTGTACGACAGCCGTACGGACGAAGCGCAGGTCGAGGACATCGTCACGCACGTGCGCTTTCGCTCGCTGCCCGAGGCCGAACTCGACGCCTACCTGCGCGCGGAAACGCCGTACGACGTGGCCGGCAGCGCGAAATCCGAAGGGCTCGGCATCGCCCTGCTCGACGCGATCGACTCGGACGACCCCACCGCACTCGTCGGCCTGCCGCTGATCGCCCTCACGCGGATGCTGCGCGCCGCCGGCTACCCGTTGTTTGCAACCACTCGTGGAGACCGCGCATGACCGCCGGCACGCTTTATCTCGTCCCGAACACGCTCGGCGAAGGCGACGAATCGATGCTCGCCGCCGTGCTGCCCGCCGCCGTGCAGGCGCGCGCCGGCACGCTCGGCTATTACATCGGCGAGAACGCGAAAACGACCCGCGCGTTTCTGAAGAAGATCGGTACGACGCGGCCGATCCAGGAAATCGAGATCAGCGAGCTGAACGTCAATACGCCGGCCGGCGCGATCGACCGGCTGCTCGCTCCGGTGCTGGCCGGCGCGGATGCCGGCCTCGTGTCGGAGGCCGGCTGCCCGGCCGTCGCCGATCCCGGCGCGCTGCTGGTGCGCCGCGCGCACGAGCGCGGCGTGAAGGTCGTGCCGCTCGTCGGACCGAGTTCGATCCTGCTCGCGCTGATGGCGTCGGGCCTGAACGGCCAGAGCTTCGCGTTCAACGGCTATCTGCCGGTCGATGCGGCCGCGCGCGCGAAACGCCTGCGCGAACTCGAGCAACTGTCGCGCAAGGCGCGCCAGACGCAGATCTTCATCGAAACGCCGTACCGGAATCACGCGATGCTCGACACGCTGGTCGCGACCTGCGCGCCGTCGACGCAGATCTGCGTCGCGGCCGATCTGACCCTCGCGACCGAGACGATCGCGAGCCGCACGGCGGCGGACTGGAAAAAGGCGCCGGCGCCGAATCTGCACAAGCGCCCCGCGATCTTCCTGCTGCTCGCGAACTGATTGATGCCGCGACCGGCGATCCACCGATGAATGAAAGGCGGGCCATCGCGGCCCGCCGATCGCCGCCGTCAGCGCAGGCTGACTGACGCGCCGCCAGCCGTCAGCGCCTTCATCGCAGCGCCGCCGACGGCCGCGCCGAACTTGCGCGCGACACGGTTCGTCAGGCTTTCCTTCACCGTATAGTCGACCAGATCCGGCGCCTTCAGCACGTCGCGCGCGACCGTGTCGGTGGTGCCGTAGCCGTCGGCGAGCCCGAGCTCGACGCTCTTCTCGCCGGTCCAGAACAGGCCGGAGAACATGTCCGGCGTCTCGTGCAGCCGCTTGCCGCGGCCATCCTTCACGGCCTTGATGAACTGCGCATGCACCTGGTCGAGCAGCTCCTGCGCGTGCGCGTCCATCTTCGGCGTTTCCGGCGAGAACGGATCGTAGAAGCCCTTGTTTTCGCCCGACGTATGCAGGCGCCGCTCGACCCCGAGCTTGCCCATCAGCCCGGTGAAGCCGAAGCCGTCCATCAGCACGCCGATCGAGCCGACGATGCTCGCCTTGTCGACGAAGATCTTGTCGGCGGCCGACGCGATGTAATACCCGCCTGATGCGCACATGTCGGTCACGACGACGTACAGCGGCTTGTCCGGATACTTGCCGCGCAAGCGCCGGATCTCGTCGTAGACCATGCCGGCCTGCACCGGGCTGCCGCCCGGGCTGTTGATCCGCAGCACGACACCGACCGTGCCGTCGTCGTCGAACGCGGCGTCGAGCGCGGTGTTGATGTCGTCGGCGTTCGCGTTGACGCCTGCCGCGATCTCGCCGTCGATCGTCACGAGCGCCGTATGCCGCCCGCTCGACGAGAACTTCGAATCGCTCGAGAAATCGATCAGCGCGAACGCGAGCAGCACGAACACGGCGAGAAACGCGAAGCGGAAGAAGATCTTCCAGCGCCGTGCGGCACGCTGCTCCTTGACGGCCGCGAGCGCGATCCGCTCGAGCGCTGCGCGCTCCCAGGCCGGTTCACGGCTGTCGGGACGGGAGGAGGAATCCGGGGAATTCGGTTGGTCGGCCATGCAGTGGTGTCGTCAGTCGGTCGTGGCGGGCGTGGCGGGCGTGGCGGGATGCAGGTCCGCATCGGGCACCCAGAATACCGCACGGCCGTCGGGCGTGTCGCGCTCGTCGACCTCGACCGGCCGCAGGCGGCCGCCGCGGCACGGGCCACCGACGCACTTGCCGGTATCCGGCGCGTAGATCGCGCCGTGCGTCGCGCACATCAGATAGAGGCCCGACGACTCGAAGAATTGCCCTTCGGCCCAGTCGAGCTCCATCGGCACATGCGCGCAGCGGTTCAGGTAGCCGTAGGCGCGGCCGTCGTAGCGCACGAAGAACACGACCGCCTGCTCGCCGCGCAGCGTCGCGTCGACGCGCACCCCGGCGCCGCCGTCGGTCAGCGCGTCCGACGCGCACACGCGCACGGCGTCCGGCGCCGCGCTCATGCGTGCTCCCGCAGCCATGCGGCCAGCGCACCGACGTCCGGCGCGACGAAGCGCGGCGTGAGCGCCGCCAGCGCATCGGCCGTGTGCGCGCCATACGCGACGCCGACGCCGGCCGCGCCGGCGCTGGCCGCCATCTGCAGGTCGTGCGTCGTATCGCCGATCATCACGGTGCGCGACAGGTCCTGCCCCAATTCCCGCGACAACTCGTGCAGCATCGCCGGATGCGGTTTCGAGAACGTTTCGTCCGCGCAGCGCGTCGCGTCGAACCAGCTCGTCAGTTTCGACTGGTCGAGCACGCGATTCAGCCCGACCCGACCCTTGCCGGTTGCGACGGCGAGCAGATAGCCCGTATCGCGCAGTTCGGCGAGCAGCTCGCGCACGCCGGCGAACAGCTCGATGCGCTGGTCGTCGAGCAGGTAGTGATAGCGGTAGCGCTCGGCCAGCCGTGCGTAGTCGGACGGATCGAGGGTCGGCGCCGTGATCTGCAGCGCGTCCCGCAGGCCGAGGCCGATCACGTAGCGGGAAGCTTCGTCGGACGGCGTGGGCAAGCCGAGATCGCGGCATGCCGCCTGGATGCTGTGCGCGATGTGCGCGGTCGAATCCATCAGCGTGCCGTCCCAGTCGAAGACGATCAGGTCAAATTGCTGTCGGGCCATGCGGTTCAGGCGGTATCGCGCAATGCGCTGAGTTGATCGAGGAAGCGCCGGCACTCGGCCGGCAGCGGCGCATCGAACTGCAGCGCCTCGCCGGTCAGCGGATGAGCGAGCTTGAGGCGGTGCGCATGCAGGAACATCCGTTTCAGCGACGGCTGCGCGTTCGCGCGCGCCAGCGCCTTGTTCAATGCGAAATCGCCATACTTGGCGTCGCCGGCGATCGGCAGGCCGAGATGCGCGAGGTGCACCCGGATCTGATGGGTCCGACCCGTTTTGAGTTCCGCTTCGACGAGCACGTAGTCCGGCCAGCGGTCGACGAGATTGAACACCGTATGCGACGCGAGCCCGTCCTCCTGCACCCGTACGCGGCGCTCCCCTTCCGGGGTCGAATACTTGAACAGCGGCGCCTTCACCGCGCGGCGCCGGCCCCAGTCGGGCTGCCATTCGCCGTGCGCGCACGCGAAGTAGCGCTTGTCCATCCGGTTCTCGCGGATCTGCTCGTGCAGGCCGACGAGCGCCGTGCGCTTCTTCGCGAGCATCAGGATCCCGGACGTCTCGCGGTCGAGCCGGTGCACCAGTTCGAGGAATTTCGCGCGCGGACGCGCCTGGCGCATCTGCTCGATCACGCCGAACGCGACGCCGCTGCCGCCGTGGACCGCGACCCCGGCCGGCTTGTCGATCACGAGCATCGCGTCGTCCTCGTACAGCACGTCGAAATTCGCGGGCGGCACGACGGGCGTGTCGGCGCGCGCGAGGTCGGCCGCCGCCACGCGCACCGGCGGCACGCGGACGAGGTCGCCGAGCTCCAGGCGGTACTGCGCGTCGATCCGGCCCTTGTTCACGCGCACTTCGCCGCTGCGGAGGATCCGGTAAATATGGCTTTTCGGCACGCCTTTACAGACGCGCAACAGGAAGTTGTCGATGCGCTGACCGGCCGAGTTTTCGTCGATCTCGATCATCGATACCTGGCCGCTTGCGACCGAATTCTGGGATATTTTGCCTAACTCATTCATACTGAATATAATTTTGCCCAGCCTGACGTTGTGGGTGGCCTGACCGGCCGGCCCCGGCTGAATCGGGCAAGGCGCAAGCGCAAACTGCTATTTTACTTGCGCCGGGGGTCCGCTGCTCGCCCCTAATCAAAGAGAAGCAGCAAGTTGCACGCACGGCGCCGCCCGTCGGCAAGGATCGCGCCCACAGGCGGATTCGGTCGGCAAGGCGCCGCGGTAACGGAAAGTTGGTTGAAAAGAATTTGATCGGCAGCCGACGGCGCGCAGTGCGTCCGCAGGCTGCCGGTTGCGAAAATTACGGCGTTGCGCCCGATTTGGCCCCGCGAAGCGTGCGGGGCTTGGCGACGTCAAACCAGGGAAGTACACCCCAAGCGGGAAAGTCGGGCTGGATTCGATACTCCCCGCTGCGGCCCAAGCCGCAGCATCTGCCGCCCGTCGGCGCGCGCGACGCATTGCGCGCGCCCGTGGCAATGCCCGGACAGGCTTAGCGCGCTTTTGCAGCGTGCGGTGTGTGAACGCCGTGCTTTGAAGCCGTATTCGCAGGTGCCCTATGGCCGCCGGCCCCGTCTTTCGGGCCCAAGCGCCTCTTCAGGCAATTCTCCCCGCCAGCATTCCCGCTCCAGCGTGCTCGTGACAACACAACAAGGTGCGGCCTGTCGTCGTTCCCGCCCTCGCGCCTGACAACCGCGAGGCGCCGGCAGCGGAGCCGCCTGGAGTCGTTCATGAAACGCATGCTGTTCAATGCGACGCAGCAGGAGGAGCTGCGCGTCGCCATCGTCGATGGGCAAAAGCTCATCGACATCGACATCGAAACCGCCGGGCGCGAACAGCGCAAAGGCAATATCTACAAAGGTGTCATCACCCGTATCGAGCCGTCGCTCGAAGCGTGCTTCGTCAACTACGGCGAAGACCGCCACGGCTTCCTGCCGTTCAAGGAAGTCGCCCGCCAGTACTTCAAGGAAGGCATCGACATGCGCTCCGCGCGCATTCAGGATGCGCTGCGCGAAGGCCAGGAGCTGATCGTCCAGGTCGAGAAGGAAGAGCGTGGCAACAAGGGCGCCGCCCTCACCACCTTCATCTCGCTCGCCGGCCGCTATCTCGTGCTGATGCCGAACAACCCGCGCGGCGGCGGCGTATCGCGCCGGATCGAAGGCGACGAGCGCCAGGAACTGCGCGAAACGATGGCGCAGCTGCAGATTCCGGACGGCATGAGCATGATCGCCCGTACCGCGGGCATCGGCCGCAGCGCCGAGGAACTGCAGTGGGACCTGAACTACCTGCTGCAACTGTGGCGCGCGATCGAGGCTGCCTCGCAAAGCGGCAACGCCGGCCAGCCGATGCTGATCTATCTGGAATCGAGCCTCGTGATCCGCGCGATCCGGGACTATTTCCAGCCGGATATCGGCGAAATCCTGATCGATACGAACGAAATCCATGATCAGGCCCGTGCCTTCATGGACATCGTGATGCCGGACAACGTCGCGAAGGTGAAGCGCTATCACGACGACGTGCCGCTGTTCTCCCGCTTCCAGATCGAGCACCAGATCGAAACCGCGTACTCGCGCACGGTCCCGCTGCCGTCGGGCGGCGCGATCGTGATCGACCACACCGAAGCGCTCGTCGCGATCGACGTGAACTCCGCACGCGCGACCAAGGGCGCGGACATCGAGGAAACGGCCACCCGCACGAACCTCGAAGCGGCCGACGAAGTCGCCCGCCAACTGCGCCTGCGCGACCTCGGCGGCCTGATCGTGATCGATTTCATCGACATGGAATCGGCGAAGAGCCAGCGTGAAGTCGAGCAGCGCCTGAAGGACGCGCTCAAGCACGACCGTGCGCGCGTGCAGATGGGCAAGATCTCGCGCTTCGGCCTGATGGAACTGTCGCGCCAGCGCCTGCGCCCGGCGCTGTCGGAAGGCAGCCACGTGACGTGCCCGCGCTGCAACGGCACCGGCCACATCCGCGATACCGAATCGTCCGCGCTGCAGGTCCTGCGGATCATTCAGGAAGAAGCGATGAAGGAAAACACCGCGGCGATCCACTGCCAGGTGCCGGTCGAGGTGACCGCCTTCCTGCTGAACGAAAAGCGTCAGGAAATCAACAAGATCGAGTCGCGCTTCAAGGTCGGCATCGTGCTGATCCCGAACAAGCACCTCGATACGCCGCACTACAAGCTCGAGCGCCTGCGTCACGACGATGCGCGCCTCGACGATCCGCGCGCATCCTGGAAGATGGCCGAGGAAGCGGCCCGCGAGCTCGAGTCGGAAACCGGCTACAGCAAGCGGGCGGCCGAAGTGAAGCCGAAGCAGGAAGCCGCGGTCAAGGGCATCACGCCCGAGCGTCCGGCACCGAGCCCGGCTCCGCAGCGTCCGGTCGAGCCCGTTGCCGCCCCCGCCCCGGCGCCCGTCGCCGCGGCAAGCGGCGGCTTCATCGGCTGGCTGAAGGGCCTGTTCGGCGTGTCGCCGGCACCGGCGCCCGCACCGGTCGCGCCGGCACCGGCGAAGGAGCAGGCAGCCCGTCCGGCGCGCGAGCGCACGGAAAAGACCGAGCAGCGCGGCGGCGATCGCAATCGCAACCGTCGCGGCGGCGCCCAGCAGGCGCAAGGCGGCCGCGACCCGGCAGCCGCAGGCCGTGGCCAGCCGCAACGCCAGGAACGCGAAGGCAAGGAAGTGCGCGAATCGCGTGAAGGCCGTGAGCCGCGCGAGGGTCGTGAGCTGCGTGAAGGTCGCGAGGGCCGCGAAGGTCGTGAAAACCGTGAGGGTCGCGAAGGTCGCGAGGGCCGTGGCCCGCGTGAAGGTCGCGAGCCGCGTGAAGGCCGTGAGCCGCGCGAACCGCGCGAGAACCGCGAACCGCGCGAGCGTGCCGAACAGCCGGAAGGCGTCGAAGCAACCGGCCGTGGCGAGCGTCAGGAACGCGGCGAGCGTCGCGAGCGCGGCGAACGCCGCAAGCCGACCCAGCACGCAGCCACGCTCGAAACCGTCACCCGCGGTGAAAACCATCCGGAACCGGAAACCGACAAGGTGGCGGCAGAAGCCCTGCCCGGCGCGGAACTGGCAGCCGATGCGGAAGCCGGCGCACGTGACGGCGAAGAACGCCGCCGTCGCCGTCGCGGCCGCCGCGGCGGTCGTCGCGAGCGCGAGGAAGACGGCGCAGTCGAGCAGGCCGAACAAGGCGCCGAAGGCGAAGTCGCCGCGCAAGCGGTGACGCCGGCCGCCCCGGTCGCTGCCGAACCGGCTCACACGGCCGCGCCGGCAGTCGTCGCGGCCGTGGCAAGCGCGGTCGCCGTGGAAGCCGTCGCCGAGCAGCATGCCGCACCGGCCGCTGTCGAAGCGCAGCCGGCACCGGCCCTCGCCGAAGTGGCTCCGGCCGCCTCGGTCGAGCCCGTCGCCGCCCAGGCAGCCGAACCGGCACCGGTCGCACCGGCCGTCGCGGAAGCAGGCCCGACGCCGGTCGCGGTGTCGCCGACCGATGCGTTCGAAGTGCCGGCAGCCGCTCCGGTCGCTGCCGAGGCGCCGCAAGCCGCACCGGTCGAGCAGGCTGCACCGGCTGCCGTGGCGATCGAGACCGCTCCGGTGGTGGTCGAAGCCGCGCCGACGGTGGCCGAGGCACCGGTCGCAGCCGCGCCGGTCGAGGCCGTCGCCGCACCGGCACCGACACCGGCACCGGCTCCCGCCCCCGCACAACCGGCAGCCGCGCCCGCTTCGGCGAGCCTGGACGTCGTGCTGGAGCAGGCCGGTCTCGTCTGGGTGAACACGGACGCCGACAAGTTCGCGGCCGCGCAGGAAGCCGCATCGCGACTCCCGCGCCCGGCCCGCGTGCCGCGCGAACGCAAGGTGCTGCCGCCGGCCGATACGGCGCCGATGCAGCAGGTCGAAACGACGCACCACTAACGGCGCATCGCCCGACCAGGAAAAGCCCGCCTCCGGCGGGCTTTTTCATGTCCGCGCTGCGGGTTTCCGCCCACCGGACCCACCGGCCGGTTGCGGCTAAAATAGAGGCCTGGTTCGCACTTCTTCCAACATGTCCCGACGCATCATTCCTCTCGCCGACGTCAGCGGGATGCCGGACGTCTCCGGCGTCGCGCATGCCCCCGACGGCACGCTGGCCGACACGTTCGCCAGGCCGCTGCGCGACCTGCGCATTTCGGTGACGGACCGCTGCAATTTCCGTTGCGTGTACTGCATGCCGCGCGCGGTCTTCGACAAGGACTACCCGTTCCTGCCGCACAGCGCGCTGCTCACGCACGAGGAAATCGAGCGCGTGGCGCGACTCTTCGTCGCACACGGCGTCGAGAAGATCCGTATCACGGGCGGCGAACCGTTGCTGCGCAAGAACCTCGAATTCCTGATCGAGCGCCTCGCGCGCCTGACGACGCATGCCGGCCGCCCGCTCGACCTGACGCTGACGACCAACGGCTCGCTGCTCGCACGCAAGGCGCGCGCGCTGAAGGACGCCGGGCTCACGCGCGTCACGGTCAGCCTCGATGCGCTCGACGACACGCTGTTCAAGCGCATGAACGATGCGGAGTTCGCGAGCGCCGACGTGCTCGACGGCATCTTCGCCGCGCAGGCTGCGGGCCTCGCGCCGGTCAAGGTCAACATGGTCGTGAAGCGCGGCACCAACGACAGCGAGATCCTGCCGATGGCCGAGCGGTTCCGCGGCACCGGCGTGATCCTGCGTTTCATCGAATACATGGACGTCGGCACGTCGAACGGCTGGAACATGACCGAGGTGCTGCCGTCGGCGGACGTCGTCGCGCGCATCGCCGAACATTTCCCGCTGGTGCCGCTCGAGCCGCACACAGCGGCCGAAACCGCGCAGCGCTGGGGCTATGCGGACGGCAGCGGCGAGATCGGCGTGATCTCGAGCGTCACGCAGGCCTTCTGCGGCGATTGCACGCGTGCCCGGCTGTCGACCGAAGGCAAGCTGTACCTGTGCCTGTTCGCGTCGGCCGGCCACGACCTGCGTGCGCTCGTGCGGGGCGGCGCAAGCGATGCCGAGATCGCGACTGCGATCGCGCGCATCTGGCAGGCGCGCACCGATCGCTATTCGCAGCTGCGCGGCAGCGCCTCGGCCGACGCCACGCCCGACGGCGCCGGCAAGCGCGTCGAAATGTCGTATATCGGCGGCTGACGCCTCTTTCCGCCTTCACACGATGCCCGCTCCCGCTTCTCCGTCGATCGCCGGCCTGCTGCTCGCAGGCGGCCGAGCGACCCGCATGGACGGCGTCGACAAGGGCCTGCAACTGCTCGACGGTACGCCGCTCGCGCTGCACGTGCTGCGCCGGCTGTCGCCGCAGGTCGACGAGACGCTGATCAGCGCGAACCGCCATGCCGATCGCTATGCCGAGCTCGGTGCGCCGTTCGACGCGCGCATCGTCGCAGACGAAACGCCCGACTTCCCCGGGCCGCTCGCGGGCCTGCTCGCCGGCATGCGCGCGGCGCGCGCGCCGCTGGTCGCGTGCTCGCCGTGCGATACGCCGTATCTGCCCGCCGACCTCGTCGCGCAACTGCATACGGCGCTGGACGCACAGCAGGCCGACATTGCGATGGCGGTCACCGTCGACGCGCAGCAACTGCGCTCGCCGCAGCCGACGTTCGCGCTGCTGCGCACGTCGCTGGCCGACGATCTGGCCGCGCGCCTCGCGGCCGGCGACCGCAAGGTGCGTGCGTGGTACGCACGCCACAAGACGGTCGAAGTCGAGTTTCGCGACGAGCGTGCGTTTTACAATGCCAACTCCTGGCAGGAACTCGCCGCGCTGGCCCGCCGCTGACGGCCCCGTGCCGTTCCCGCCCGGCGCCCGCCACACGCGAAACCCGCGCCCAGGCACCCTCCTCGCGCCACCGGCCACGAACCCGATACGCCTTGCGGCGCAGTCCGACTGATGATCACGCAATCCTCGCCCGCCTCCCGAACCGCACCCGACCCCGACGTCCCGCTGTCGCTCGCCGACGCGCAGGCGCTCGCGTGCCGCTTCGCGGTGCCCGTCGACGCGTGCGACACGGTGACGCTGCGCGATGCGCTCGACCGCGTGCTCGCGGTCGACGTGAGCGCGCCGTTCGACATTCCCGCGTACGACAATTCGGCCATGGACGGCTATGCGTTCGACGGCGGCAGCGCGGCACTCGCGTCGCCGCAGGGCGAGGTCGCGATGCCGGTCGCCGGCACCGCATTCGCCGGCCATCCGTTCGACGGCGCCGTGGCAGCCGGTGCATGCGTGCGGATCATGACCGGCGCGCCGATGCCGGCCGGATGCGACACCGTGATCCCGCAGGAACGCGTGCGCGTCGAGGGCGACACGATCCGCTTCGCCACGCGCGACGTCGCGCGCGGCGCGAACTGCCGCAAGGCCGGCGAGGATCTCGCGCGCGGCGCCTGTGCGCTCGCCGCGGGCCGCGTCCTGCGGCCGTCTGATCTCGGTCTGCTCGCGTCGTTCGGCGTCACCGACGTCATGGTGCGCCGGCGCGTGCGCGTCGCCGTGTTCTCGACCGGCGACGAGCTGCGCGAGCCCGGCGAACCGCTCGGCCGCGGCGCGCTGTACGACAGCAATCGCGGGATGCTGATCGCGATGCTCGAACGCCTGCACGTGGATGCGATCGATCTCGGCATCGTCCGCGACGACCCGGCCGCGCTCGAAGCCGCATTGCGCGACGCCCTCGCCGCGCAGGCCGATGCGGTCGTCACGTCGGGCGGCGTGTCGGTCGGCGAAGCCGACTTCACGCGCGACGTGATGGCGCGGCTCGGCGACGTGACGTTCGCGAGCCTTGCGCTGCGGCCCGGCCGGCCGCTCGCGTGCGGCACGCTCGCACGCGCGGCCGACGGCGCCGGCCACGCGCTGTTCTTCGGGCTGCCCGGCAATCCGGTCGCGTCCGCCGTGACGTTCTACGCCATCGTGCGCCCCGCGCTGCTGACGCTGGCCGGCGCGCAGACGCCGCCACCGGCGATGTACACGGCGCGCAGTACGCAGCCGTTGAAGACGCGCCCCGGTCGCACCGAATACCTGCGCGGCATCGCGACGCGCGCCGCCGACGGCCAATGGCACGTCGCACCGGCCGGATCGCAAAGCTCCGCGTCGCTGAGCGGCCTCGCAGACGCCAACTGTTTCATCGTCCTGGGCCACGATACCGCGGCAGTCGACGCGGGCGCCCCAGTCGACATCCTGCCGCTCGACGGCCTGATCTGAATTCCACTATCGGTATATCTCTACGGGGGCAATCCGCACATGAAGAAACAAATCTCGTCGATCGCCGCGGGACAGACCGCGAAGGCGCTGATTCTCGTCTACCTGACGTTCAGCGTGCCGATCGTGCTGCTCGGCATTCTCGTCGCGTACATCCGCTACGGGATGGTCGAACTGAGCACGATCCTGAGCGCGCTGCTGCTGAACGCGATCCTCGGTTTCGTGCTGCTGTGGATTGCGTGCCACGCGTACAACTGGGTCGCGTCGCGCTTCGGCGGCATCGAAATCGTGCTGTCCGATCCGCCGGAGGAAGCGTGAGCGGCACGCCGCTGATCCGCGCGGCCGCCCCGCGCGACGTCGGCGCGATCCTCGCGCTGATGCGCGAGCTGGCCGAGTTCGAGAAGCTCACGGATCTGTTCGTCGCGACCGAAGCCGATCTCGCCGACGCGCTGTTCGGCGAGCACCCCGCGGCCGAAGCGCTGGTGGCCGAGCGTGACGGCGCGATCGTCGCGTACGCGCTGTTCTTCCACAACTATTCGACGTTCGTCGGCCGCCGCGGACTCTATCTCGAGGATCTGTACGTGCAGCCGTCGCAGCGCGGTACGGGCCTCGGCACCGCGATGCTGCGTCATCTCGCGGCACTCGCCGTCGAGCGCCGTTGCGCGCGCTTCGAGTGGTCGGTCCTCGACTGGAACCAGCCGGCAATCGATTTCTACGAGAAGATGGGCGCGACCGTGCTGCCGGAGTGGCGCATCGTACGCGTGACGGGTGGCGCGCTGGACACGCTCGCCGCGCATTGAGCGCGGGCCGGCCACGCCGGCGATCGCTGCAAAAGAAAACGGGCGCCGCGTGAACTGACCCCACGAAGTTGGACGGTTAAAAGCTAAGCGGCCAAGGGCTGAGTCCTGTATTGCACGGGACTCAGCCCATTTAATTTCAGCTTGATGCGTTCGTGGTTGTAGTAGTGGATGTAACGGCTCAACGCATCTCGCAACTGCTCCACGCTCGCAAAGCGCGTCAGCCGATAGCACTCGGATTTCAGCGTGCCGAAGAAGCTCTCCATGGCTGCGTTATCAAGGCAGTTGCCTCTGCGCGACATGCTCTGGGTGAGCGCATGCTGCTTCAACAGCCGACGGTAGGCGGGCATCTGATACTGCCAGCCTTGATCCGAATGCAGTAACGGCCGTCCTTCATCATCGAGCTTGGCCAACGCCTTCTTCAACATGCAGCTGACCAACTCGAAGCTCGGGCGCTCATCCATTTGGTAAGCGACGATCTCCCCGTTGTACAAGTCCATCACCGGCGATAGATAGAGCTTTTGGCCCTCTACATTGAATTCGGTCACGTCGGTCACCCACTTCTGATTCGGGCGTTCAGCATCAAACTGACGCCGCAGTAGATTCGGGGCAACGCGGCCGACTTCGCCTCGCCAGGAACGATATCTCTTTGGGCGCACCAGAGATTTCAATTGCAGCTGTCCCATCAACCGTTGCACGGTCTTGTGGTTGATCGCATCTCCGGTCTGCCGGATCGCCGCCGTGATTCGCCGATAGCCGTAACGGCCCTTGTGGTGGTCGTATACGGTCTGGATCTTCGCTTTGAGATTCGCATACCGATCGCCGGCAGCCAATGCCTTGAGCTGGTAATAGAACGTGCTGCGCGCCAGGCCTGCCGCCTTCAGGAGCGCAGCTACCGGATGACACTGCCTGAGCTCACGCACTATTTGCGCTTTTTCCTGGGCGCTGCCTGCTTCTTGGATTGCAGCAGCGCATCGAGCTTTTTTAGGTATGCCACCTCCGCGCGCAAATACACGATTTCCTTGAGCAGTTCCTCGCGGCTCGGCTCTTTCTGCACGGTATCGTCGAGGGATTTCGGTGGTGGTGAGGTGGTCATTTTCGGGGGGCGCCCTCGGCGACGAGGCGCCAACGCATCTATACCGCCCTCATGATACAGACGCTCCCAGATCGGGATGCTTCGTTCATTGCGGATGCCGAATAGCGCTGCCACCTGCGCATACGACAGCTCATCGCGCCGCATCCGCTGAAGGACTGACAACTTGAATCGCGCGTCGTAGTGGCTGTGCTTCTTGCGCAGCCCCTGTTCACCATGCTCGCGATAGCTCGCCACCCAACGTCGCACCATCGTCCTGCCCACTCCGTAACGGTGAGCAAGTGTCTTGGTGCCGGCCTCTCCAGCCAGGTACGCCTGAACCACTCGACGCCGAAAACGTTCGTCGTACTTCGTCATGAAAAACACCCCAAAGGTTGGATCTAGTCCAACTTTTGGGGTGCAGTTCACGCGGCGCCCGTTTTTTCTGTCCGGCGGCTGCCGGCAACGCGTGTCATGCATCGTCCGCATCGGCGCCTTCGGCCCCTTCCGCGCCGAGCAGCCCGGCCGCCGTATCGCCCGGCAACGCCTCGACCTGCTTGAGCTTGCGGTTCATCACGCGCGTGCGCTGCTCGGCCGCCTCGATCGAACGCGTGACCGTTTCGAGCTGCGACTTCGTGCGCGCGAGCACGTCGCCGAACTTGCCGAACTCGGTCTTGACCGCGCCGAGCACCTGCCACACCTCGCTCGAGCGCTGCTCGATCGCGAGCGTGCGGAACCCCATCTGCAGGCTGTTCAGCAGCGCGGTGAGCGTGGTCGGCCCGGCGACCGTCACGCGATAGTCGCGTTGCAGCAGGTCGGTCAGCCCCGGCCGACGCAGGATCTCCGCATAGAGCCCCTCGGTCGGCAGGAACAGCAGCGCGAAATCGGTCGTGTGCGGCGGCGCGACGTACTTCTCGGCGATCGTGCGCGCTTCCATCCGCACCCGCGCCTCGAGCGCACGCGCCGCCTCCTCGACCGCCACCGCATCGGCGCGCTCCTGCGCGTCGATCAACCGCTCGTAGTCTTCGCGCGGAAATTTCGCGTCGATCGGCAGCCACACCGGCGGCGCGTCGCGCGTGCCGGCATCGCGGCCCGGCAGCCGGATCGCGAATTCGACGCGCTCGGTACTCTTCGGCACCGTCGCGACGTTCTTCGCGTACTGCTCGGGTGTGAGCATCTGTTCGAGCAGCGCTTCGAGCTGCACCTCGCCCCAGGTGCCGCGCGTCTTCACGTTGGTCAGCACCTTCTTCAGGTCGCCGACGCCGGCCGCGAGGGTCTGCATCTCGCCGAGCCCGCGATGCACCTGCTCGAGCCGGTCCGACACGAGCTTGAACGATTCGCCGAGCCGCTGCTCGAGCGTCGCGTGCAGTTTCTCGTCGACGGTGCGGCGCATCTCCTCGAGCTTCGCCGCGTTGTTCGTCTCGATTTCCTTCAGCCGCTGTTCGAGCGTCGCACGCACTTCACCGATCCGGCGATCGTTCGCCTCGGTCAGTTGCGTGAGCTGCCGGTGCAACGTGTCGCCGAACAGCCGCAGCGCGCCCGTCTGCTCCTCGCGCGCCTGCTGGGCCTGGCGCTGCACGCTCTCGCGCATCGCGTCGAACTGCTGCGCGTTGCCGGCGACGAGCTTGCCGAGCTGCTGCGCGAACCCCTCGATCTGGTTGTTCTGCACGGTCGCCACGCTCGTCAGTTGCGCGGCGAGCGTCTGCTGCAACTGCGCGAAGCTGCCGGCCAGCTCGGTACGCGAGCCGCGCGCATTTTCGACGATCTCGCCGCGCAGTTCGCGCTCGAGCCGCTCGACCGCGCGTGCCTGCGCATGCGCGGCGTCCTCGATCTGGTCGCCGAGCACGGCCGCATCGTCGTGGCGGCCGCCGCGCACGAGCGCGACGATCGCCACCGCGAGCGCGACAGCGAGCACGACGACCGCCGCAAGCAACAACGTCATCGTCATGCGCGCGGCTTCCCGATCACGTCAGGGTTGATCGGATTCGGCGGCCGCCCCGCCCGCGGCCCCTCGCCCAGCGCGGCGATCAGGTTGTCGGCGGCGAGATCCGCCATCGCGCGGCGGGTCTTTTCGGTGGCGCTTGCGATATGCGGCGTCAGCACGACGTTCGGCACCTCGAGCAGCGCCGGATGCACGCTCGGCTCGCCCTCGTACACGTCGAGGCCGGCCGCGGCGATCGTCCCGTCGCGCAGTGCAACGGCCAGCGCCGCATCGTCGACGATCCCGCCGCGCGCGATGTTGGTCAGCGTCGCCGTCGGCTTCATCTTCGCGAGCTCGGCCGCGCCGATCGTGTGATGGTTCTCTTTCGTGTACGGCAGCACGAGCACGACATGATCGGCGCGCGCGAGCAGCGCATCCTTCGACACGTATTCGGCATTCAGCTCGGCTTCGATCTCGGGCGCGACCCGCGACCGGTTGTGGTAGATCACCTGCATCCCGAAGCCGCGCGCGCGGCGCGCGAGCGCCTGGCCGATGCGACCCATCCCGATCACGCCGAGCGTCGAGCCATGGATGTCGGCGCCGAGAAAGCCGTCGTACGCCCACTTCTGCCAGTGGCCGGCGCGCAGCCAGTGTTCGGATTCGGCGATCCGGCGCGCCGCGGCCATCATCAGCGCCCAGCCGAAATCGGCGGTCGATTCGTTCAGCACGTCGGGCGTATTGGTGCCGAGCACGTTCGCCGCGTTGAATGCGGCCATGTCGAAGTTGTTGTAGCCGACCGCCATGTTCGCCACGACGCGCAGACGCGGCGCCGCCGCGAGCGTGGCCGCGCCGACCGGGTCGCCGGCCGTCAGCGCGCCGTCCTTGTCGGCCAGACGCGCGGCGAGCGCGTCGGGCGCGAGCGCGTCGCCGTCGTTCCAGTCGACTTCGAAATACTGCTTGAGCCGTTCGATCACGTCCGGAAAGATCGGACGCGCGACCAGGATCTTCTGCATCGCCATCTCCGCATGCCGCGGACGGATGGCGGCGCACCATGCGCCGCCGGGACCGCCCGCTCGGGGTTGAAAGTCGTCAGCTTACGCCGTGAAGAAAAGCCACGACGTCAGCAGGAATACCGGTATCAGCACGACGAGCGCCCAGCCGAGGTACGCGAAGAAGCTCGGCATCTTCACGCCGCGCGATTCGGCGATCGCCTTCACCATGAAGTTCGGCGCGTTGCCGATGTAGCTGTTCGCGCCCATGAACACCGCGCCCGCGGAAATCGCGGCGAGTGTCGACGCGCCGGTCGTCATCAGCGTCTGCGCATCGCCGCCCGCGAGGTTGAAGAACACGAGATAGGTCGGCGCGTTGTCGAGGAACGACGACAGGATGCCGGTCGCCCAGAAGTACATCGCGTCGATCGGCTTGCCGTCGGGCCCCGTGACGAGATGGACGATCTGCGCGAACGCGCCATCCGCGCCGGCGCGCAGGATCACGATCACCGGCGCGATCGTCACGAAGATGCCCGCGAACAGCTTCGCGACTTCCTCGATCGGCGCCCAGTTGAACGCGTTGCCCTCGCGCGCGGAACGCGGCGTCAGCGCGAGCGACACGAGCGTCACGACCACGAGCGCGACGTCGCGCACGAGATTCTGCAGCGCGACGTGCGTGCCCCACACGTCGAACGAGATGCCCGGCTTCCACACGCCGCTCATCAGCACGAGCGCGATCACGGCCGCCAGCAGCACGAAGTTGACCTTGCCGTCGATCGACAGCGCCGCACCGTCGGGCGTCGGATCGAGCGCGGCCGGCCGCTCCTCGCCGCCCTTCCGGTAGAAGTACGTATCGAGCGCGAAGAACAGCGTCAGCAGCACCACGCAGATGAACAGCATCGGCAGCGCGAGATGCGTGGTCGTCCAGAAGAAGCTCACGCCGTTCAGGAAGCCGAGGAACAGCGGCGGATCGCCGAGCGGCGACAGCGAGCCGCCCGCGTTCGCGACGAGGAAGATGAAGAAGATCACGACGTGCACGACATGCTTGCGGTTGTCGTTGGCGCGCAGGAGCGGCCGGATCAGCAGCATCGCGGCGCCCGTCGTGCCCATCACGCTCGCGAGCAGCGTACCGAGCGCGAGGATCGCGGTATTCAGTTTCGGCGACCCATGCAGGTTGCCGTTCACGCAGATGCCGCCCGCGACCGTATAGAGCGCGGTGAGCAGCACGATGAACGGAATGTATTCCTCGAGCAGCGCATGCACGAGCGTGCCGAACGCGGTGCCGATGCCGAACGCGACCGCGAACGGCGCGAGGAACACGATCGCCCAGCCGGCGGCGATCTTGCCGAAGTGGTGATGCCAGAACACGGGGGCGACGAGCGGGAACAGCGCGATGGACAGCAGGATCCCGGCGAACGGGATGCCCCAGAGCGCGGACAGCGTGGCACCGTCGAGCGTGGCGGCCGATGCAAGCGCGGGAGCGGCGCCAAGCGCGATTCCCGACGCCATGCCCGCCCAGGCGGCATGTCGTTTCATGCAGAACTTCCTTGTTCGAGTAGGGGTGAATGCAGCGGGCGCGTCATGCGCCCCGTACGACGATCGCGTGCACGCGGTACGGGCCGTGTGCGCCCAGGATGATCGTTTGTTCGATGTCGCCCGTGCGCGACGGGCCGGACACGAAATTGACCGCGCGCGGCAGCTCGCCGCGCTCCGCGCGAATCAGCGCGAACGCGTCTTCATGACCGGCGACGATGCGCGATGCCGGCACGATCGCGATGTGGGTTTCCGGCAGCAGGCCGGCCGATGCGTAAGTGTCGGGGCCGGACAGCAATACCAGCGACCCCGTTTCGGCGGTCGCGCAAAAGCAGCCGGTCAGACCGACCAGATCGCCGTCGCGCGGCTTGCGGCACTCGACCGACAGGCCGGCGCCGGCCCAGTCGAGATCGGCGAGCGTGCGCCAAGCGATGGCCTGCGTCGGCAGGCCGTGAGCGGCAAGATAGCGGGCGGCGGCGGCAGGCACGTCGGCCAGCGTCGCGACTTCGTCGACCGTGGTCGACAGGCGCGCCGCTTCGTCGACGAAAGCGGCGACGAGGTCGGCCGGCGCCGGCGGGCGCGGCCCCTCCGGATGACGGGCGAGATAGTCGGCGACGCCGTCGCGCTCCGCTGCATCGGGTTCGGCCGCGCGCCCCTGCGCCGCGCGAATGCGCGCGAGGATCTGGCGACGGGCAGCGGAAGTGTCCATGAACGGTCCTCGTGACGGTGGCGGGCAATACGTCGGATTATACCGACCGCCCCTGCCGCGACGCACCTTCGGCCGAACGGCCGGCGCCTACTTCGACGCGTCTTCCTCGACCGGCTGCGCGATGCCGAACACCTGCCGCAGGTACGCGAGATACGCCTTGTCGTCGCACATGCTCTTGCCCGGCGAATCGGACAGCTTCGCGACCGGCTGCCCGTTGCAGCGAACCATCTTGATCACGATCTGCAGCGGCACGTAGCCGAGATCGTTGGTGAGGTTGGTGCCGACGCCGAACGCGAGCTTGCAGCGGCCGCGGAACCGTTCGTACAGCTGCATGACCTTCGGAATGTCGAGCGCGTCCGAGAACACCAGCACCTTGGTGCGCGGGTCGCACCGGTTCGCTTCGTAATGGCGCAGCATCCGCTCGCCCCACTCGAACGGATCGCCCGAATCGTGGCGCGCGCCGTCGAACAGCTTGCAGAAGTACATGTCGAAGTCGTTCAGGAACGCGTCCATGCCGTAGACGTCCGACAGCGCGATCCCGAGGTCGCCGCGATATTCCTTCGCCCACATCTCGAAGCCGTAGATCTGCGAATCGCGCAGCCGCGGGCCGAGCGCCTGGCACGCCTGCAGATACTCGTGCGCCATCGTGCCGAGCGGCGTGATGTCGTGCTTCATCGCGTACAGCACGTTGCTCGTGCCCGCGAACTGCGGGCCGAGCCCGTCGCGCAGCGTGAGCGCGACTTCCTCGTGCCAGACCTTCGAGAAGCGCCGGCGCGTGCCGTAATCGGCGATCTTGCAGTCGGCGAACTCAGGCTTCGCGCCGAGCAGCTTGATCTTCTCGCGCAGCCGTTCGCGGCCTTCGCGATAGTCGGGCTCGCGCTGCGTGTTGCGGAAATAGACTTCGTTGACGATCGCGAGCACCGGGATCTCGAACAGGATCGTATGCAGCCACGGCCCCTCGATCACGATGTCGATCTCGCCGTTGCCCTTCGGCGACGGCGTGACCGAGATGTACTTCTCGTTCAGGTGGAACAGCGCGAGGAAATCGACGAAGTCGCTCTTGATGAAGCGCATCCGCCGCAGGTAATCGAGTTCGACGTCGGAAAAGCGCAGCGAGCACAGGCCGCGCACCTCGTCGCGAATCTCGTCGATGTACGGCACGAGATCGACGCCGGGCGTACGGCACCGGAAGCGGTATTCGACGTTTGCAGCGGGAAAGTGATGCAGGACGACCTGCATCATCGTGAACTTGTAGAGATCCGTGTCCAGCAGCGAAGTGATGATCATGATGACGGCACCGCCAATATCATGACCGGGCCCCGGCGCACCGCGCGCCGCCCGGTCTGTCGGTCATGTTACCCGAATGCGGGCCGGACCATCGTGAAACCGCCCTCGCCGCCGGGCCGCGTCGCGCCGCCGCCGGGTGCGCGGGTATCCGCGTTGCGCATGCCATAAACTAATCACGAAACGATATAAGCCGGATAGCCGACCACGTCATGCGGGTTTTGCGCTTCAGTTACAATGCCGCTTTTGGCGCAAACGCCACCCCATATATACCGCCAAGCAGGAGCGTTTTAATGACTCACGTTGTGACCGAAGGCTGCATCAAGTGCAAATACACGGATTGCGTGGATGTGTGCCCGGTGGATTGCTTCCGTGAAGGTCCCAACTTTCTCGCCATCGATCCGGACGAGTGCATCGACTGCGCCGTGTGCGTCGCCGAATGCCCGACCAATGCGATCTATGCCGAAGAAGACGTTCCGACCGACCAGCAGCAGTTCACCGAGCTGAATGCCGAGCTGGCGAAGAATTGGCCGTCGATCACGAAGACCAAGCCGGCGCCGGCCGACGCGGACGAGTGGAAGGACGTGCAGGAGAAGCTGCACCTGCTCGAGCGCTGATCGCGCGGCGGCCGCAAAAAATTTCATGCGGCGCGGCTCCAAGGTGTTGACAGGTTAGCGAACACTCCATACAATCTCGTTTCTCTGCTGTTGCTTGTTTGTTCCCCGATAGCTCAGTCGGTAGAGCGCCGGACTGTTAATCCGTAGGTCCCTGGTTCGAGCCCAGGTCGGGGAGCCAAAAACGCAAAGGCCCGTTGAAAGTGGACGGGTTTTTTGTTGGAACACACAACACGCAGATGTACCGATTTATTCCCCGATAGCTCAGTCGGTAGAGCGCCGGACTGTTAATCCGTAGGTCCCTGGTTCGAGCCCAGGTCGGGGAGCCAAACAGCGAAAGGCCCGTCATTCGACGGGCCTTTTGTTTTTCCGGCCGCCGTTCCCTCTTCCCGCTTTTCGTGGTCCGGTCATGCGCATGCTAGAGTTTCTGTCCCGCATTCGCATCCGGTTCCGTCGATGAAGCATCGCCTCTTCCGTTTCGCCCCCGTCGCCCTCCTGTTCTCCGCCGTCGCCGCCGCACCGTTCGCGCACGCGGAGGAAGTCGGCAGCGTCAACACCCATTTCCGCGTCACGGGCTCCGATCGCGTGGTCGTCGAGGCCTATGACGATCCGGTCGTGAATGGCGTGACCTGCTACGTGTCGCGCGCCCGCACCGGCGGGATCAAGGGCACGCTCGGCGTCGCCGAGGATCCGAGCGAAGCGTCGATCGCGTGCCGGCAGGTCGGCCCGATCAGCTTCAAGGAACCGCTCAAGCAGCAGACCGACGTGTTCAGCGAACGCATGTCGTTCATCTTCAAGACGCTGCACGTCGTGCGCGTGATCGACAAGAAGCGCAACACGATCGTCTACCTGACCTACAGCGACCGTATCGTCAGCGGCAGCCCGAAGAACGCCGTGACCGCGGTGCCGATGCCCGCCGGCACGACGATTCCGGTCAAGTAAGCCCGCTCCCGCGCCCGATCATGTCCGCCGCCCGCCTCCCCGATTCCGCACGCTACTGGCGCACGCCGCTCGTGCCGGACGCGGATCTGCTCACGGCCACCTATCGCGATCACGCGTTCGCGCCCCACTGGCACGACGCGTACACGATCCCCGTGATTCTCGAAGGCGCGGAACGCTTCACCTATCGCGGCACCGGCTACGTCGCCGAAACGGGCACCGTGCCCGTGATCAATCCCGGCGAAGTGCATACGGGCTCGCGTGCCGCCGACGAGGGCTGGTGCTATCGCGTCAGCTACATGCCGGTCGAATTCATCCGCGAACTCGCCAGCGCGATCGCGGGCCGTCCGCAGGATGCGCCATGGTTTGCCCCCGACGTGATCCGCGACGCCGATCTCGCGGCCCGGCTCACGCTCGCGCACCGGATGCTGGAAGCCGGCAGCGAGCGCGCGCTGTCGTCGCAGGCCGATGCGGCCGGACAGCCGGCCGGCGATCCGGCCACCGACGCGCCGCGCCTCTACGATCCGCTCGCCGCCGAAACCGCGATGCTCGACGCGCTGTCGACGCTGATCGTGCGCCACGCCGACGTACGGCCGCGACCCGCGCCGCTCGCGGCCGACGAGCCACGCGTCGACGCGATGCGCGAGCGGCTCGCCGCCGACCTGATGTCCACGGTGACGCTCGACGAGGTCGCGCAGGCGGCCGGCCTGTCGCCGTTTCACGCGGCGCGCCTGTTCACGCGTACGACCGGCATGCCGCCGCATGCGTGGCGCAACCAGTTGCGGCTGCAGCGTGCGCTGGCGCCGCTGCGCGCGGGCGTGCCGGTCGCCGATGTCGCGGCGGCCAGCGGCTTCGTCGACCAGAGCCACTTCACGCGGCATTTCAAACGGATGTTCGGCGTGCCGCCCGGGCGCTGGCAGGCAAGCTGACGCGCGGCTTCCCGCCGTCGTCGGCCGCACGGCCGCCCGCGCCGGCCGGCACGCGGGCGCCGGCCCCGTTCCGGCGGGCGCAAGAACATACAAGCCGGCCCGCCACCGGCCCGCTATCCTCCCGCTCATGGAGGAGCGCTTCTTGAACAAGACACCCGCATCGCCCCCGCGCCGCCCGCTCAACGAATGGCTCGACGGCGCGCGCGACACGATTCCGATGATGATCGGCGCCGCACCGTTCGGCGTGATTTTCGGCACGCTCGTCGGCGGCGGCCCGCTCGCCGCCTGGCACGGCGCGCTGATGTCGCTCGCCGTGTTCGCGGGCTCCGCGCAGTTCATCGCGCTCGGCCTGATCGCCGGTAGCGCGAGTTTCGTCGTCGTGCTCGCCACGACACTGATCGTGAACCTGCGCCACCTGCTGTACAGCGCGACCCTCGCGCCCTATGTCGCGCACCTGCCGCTGCGCTGGCGCGCGACGCTCGGCGCGTTGATGACCGACGAGGTGTTCGCGGTCGCGTACGGGCACTACCGGCACTACCCGCCCGGCACGATCGGCCCCCACTACTTTTTCGGCTCCGGGCTCGCGATGTACCTGAACTGGCAGGTCTGGACGCTCGCGGGCATCGGCTTCGGCGCGGCATTCCCGGGCCTGCAGTCGCTCGGCCTCGATTTCGCGATGGCGGCGACCTTCATCGCGATCGTCGTCCCGCAGCTCGGCACGCTGCGCTATTTCGCGGCGGCCGCCACGGCCGGCACGCTCGCGTACTTCTGGCAGGGCTGGCCGTACAAGCTCGGGCTGCTCGGCGCGGTCGCCGTCGGCGTCGCGATCGGCGTCCTGCTCACGCTGCTGCACGATCGCACGCGCGCCGGCTCGCGCTCGGAGGCCGCATCGTGAGCTACGCGCTGTTGATCCTCGGCATGGCCGTCATCACGTATGCGATCCGCTCGACGTTGTTCCTGTTCGGCGAGCGGCTGACGTTCCCGCCGCTCGTGCGAACCGCGCTCGGCTTCGTGCCGGTCACCGTGCTGACCGCGATCATCGTGCCGATGACCGTTTCGCCGCACGGCGGCACGGCCGAGCTGACCTGGCGCAATCCGCAACTCGTCGGCGCGCTCGCCGCCGTGCTGGTATCGGCCACGACCCGCCGCCCGCTCGTGACGATCGCCGCCGGACTCGTGGTGTTCTTCCTGTGGCAAGGGGTCGTCCTCCCGCACTGGCTGCCCGCCTGAGCGCTCGCTCGATCGCGCCCGCTCAAGTTTCCGCCCGGTGCGCCGATATAGGAGATGAAGACCCGCCACCGGCCTCGGCGCGCACCGGTCAGTCGACGCTGCGCCCGCCCCGGTGCGCCGTGCCGGCGCCGGCCTGCGCGGGCCGCCATCGAGACGATTCATGGGCCAGATCACCCTTTCCCTCAAGGACGACACGCTCGAGTCCCTGCGCAAGGACTACGATGCGTTCGTTCGCGTGTCGCTGAAACTCGACCCGCAATTCGCGACGCCGTCGTTCGAGGATTTCCTGCGCGCCAAGCTGCTCGACAACATGGTGCCGCTGACCGAGCACGCCGTGCAGCGGATGCTGCAGGGCGGCCAGTACGCATGGGCGAAGCGCACGCTCGACAAGGAATTCCCGGACGTCGTCGCGATCCTGATGCGGCAGGCCGGCGAATTCGGCTTCGGCTTCGCGTCGCGCTCCGAGTGGACGCCCGACGAACTCGCGAAGGCCTGCCGCGACTGGGCGAAGGCGATCGTCGCCGAAGCGCAGGGCGACGCGTCGCTGATCGATCCGCTCGCGTCGCAGATCAAGGGCGCGGCGCAGGACATCCAGACGCTCGAGGAATCGATGCAGACGCCGGCGTGGCGGCTCGCGGAATCGCTGCGGCAACGGATCTACGAAGCCAAGCTCGCGTGCGAGATGAGCGTCGGCAGCACCGCGCGCGACAAGCTCGGCGAACTGCGCGGGCTGCTGCGGCTCGGGCTCGCGCACGGCTCGTTCCAGAAGCAGGAAGCCCAGCAGATCATGGAATACCTGCGGCTGCTGAAGCCGGAGATCTTCGTCGAGGAACCGTACGACGTCTTCGCGCGGCTCGCCGCGTGGCTGCGCAGCGTGTTCACACCGGCCGCCGTGCGGCCGGCCCAGGGGCAGGGACAAGGGCAAGGCCCGCGCCGGCCGTGACGGCTCGCCCGTCCCGCTGAACCTTTTACCTCATGAAAAAGGCCCGGCTCGCGTCAAG
Organism: Burkholderia sp. EMB26; assembly: GCF_024730645.1. Classification (NCBI taxonomy): domain Bacteria; kingdom Pseudomonadati; phylum Pseudomonadota; class Betaproteobacteria; order Burkholderiales; family Burkholderiaceae; genus Burkholderia; species Burkholderia sp. EMB26. The sequence goes on along the minus strand of NZ_CP078070.1, from coordinate 1,154,864 downwards.
CGAACCGGGCCGCCGGACGATCGCCGGTCGCGACGCACCGCCCGAAGGCGAGCGTCGCGACAAGCGCCGGGCATCGCTTACTGCGTGGCGCCCTGGGCCGATGCCCCGCCCTGCGCGCCGACCGATGCGCCGCCCTCGGTCGCCTCGTCGGCCTTCGCCTTGGCCGAACCGGCATGGCTCTTGGCCGACTTCGCCGCATGCTTCGTGTGCTTCTTGGTCGAATGGACGGCCGACGACGTCGTATCCTTCGCGCCATCGGCTGCCGCGCCGACCGCATCGGTCGCAGCACCCGTCGCATTGCCCGACGCGTTCGCGCCGGCCCCGCCCTGCGCGCCTGCACCGACACCGGCCGCCGGCGTCTGCGCCTGCACGCCGGCACCGGCTGCGCCTTGCGCCGTCGTGCCCGTCTGGGCGAATGCGGCCGAAGTGGCGAACGCCGTCAGCGCGGCACCGATCAGCATCGTACGAATCTTGGACATGGCAATTCTCCTCAAGAAGTTGTCCGCCCGGGCCGCCGTTGCGGTCCGTCGCGTCCCCGCCGCAACACGCAGCAGGTACGACAGAAGACCGGCGGCCCGCGCGGCCGGTTCGCCAATCTCTCAGACTGTTACCCACCGTTTCATTTGCTGACGAATCGCTCACAGTCCTTTACATCCGCCGGCAGCCGGCCGCGCTCGCGTGCCGGCCCGCGGTGCCGTATGATGCGGGGCGTTTCCTCCCGCGCGTCGCGCACCTTCCTCGTCATGCCCAATCTGGACTTCACGCTGACCGGCGAATACGTCGAGCTGCACAACCTTCTCAAGATCACCGGCCTCGCGGACAGCGGCGGCACCGCGAAGCTGATCGTCGCGTCCGGCGCCGTGAAAGTCGACGGCGCGGTCGAGCTGCGCAAGACCTGCAAGATCCGCGCGGGCCAGGTCGTGCTGCTCGGCGACACGCGCATCGCGGTGCGCGAGGCCTAGCCCCCGCCGCGTTCCCCCTGCCTGCGACATGGCCATCGATGCACGCGTTCGACACGGTACGAATAAAGCCGTAAGCTAACCGTCTCTCAAAATAAATACATATAGCGCGGGCCCGCACCCGCGCGAGCGCCCATTCCATGTCGCATTCCGGTTTCACGCGGACGGCCGCCGCGCCGCCGTCCCTGTCCAGTCATGCCGCCGATACCGCGCGCCTCGCCGCGCCGCTCGCGATCGCGCAACTTTCCCAGATGGCGATGAGCGTCACCGACACGGTGCTGCTCGGCTCGCTCGGCCCCGATTCGCTCGCGGCGGGCGGGCTCGGCGCGAACTTCTTCTTCGTGATCGTGACGATCCTGCAAGGGGTGCTGTCGTCGGTCAGCGTGAGCGTCGCGCATGCGCGCGGCGCGCAGGCCGAGGACCGCGTGCCGCACATCTACTGGACGGGCTTCGCGCTGTCCGTGCTGCTCGCGATTCCGGCGATCGTCGCGCTGTCGCTCGCCGAGCCGATCCTGCTGATGTTCCACGAGCCGCCGCTGCTCGCGCATCACGTCGGCGAATACACGGGCATCCTGCGCTACGCGGCGCTCGGCAGCCTGATCGGCGTCGGGCTGATGCGCGCGTTCCTGCCGGCGATCGGCGCCGCGCGGCGGCTCTTGTGGGTGTCGATCGGCGGCGTCGGCGTCAACGGCGTGCTGAACTACGGGCTGATCCACGGCGCATTCGGGTTGCCGCGCCTCGGTTTTCTCGGTTCGGCCGTCGCGACGACGATCACGATCTGGCTCACCGCGCTCGCGCTGATCTGGCTGCTGCACGGCCGGCAGCGCTTCCGCCATTTCGTGACCGCGGCGCGCCCGAAGCTGCCCGTGATGGGAGAGCTGATCGGCATCGGCTGGCCGGTCGCGATCACGTACGGGGTCGAATCGACGCTGTTCCTCGCCACCGGCCTCACGGTCGGCGTGCTGGGCGCGACGTCGCTCGCCGCGCACCAGATCGCGCTGAACGTCGCGTCGGTATCGTTCATGGTGCCGCTCGCGATCGGCCAGGCGGCCAACGTGCGCGTCGGCTACTGGGTCGGCGCGGGCTCGCCCGTCGCCGCGCGGCACGCGGGTTTCGTCGCGCTCGCGCTCGGCGTCGGCTTCATGTCGCTGTCGGGCCTCGTGATGATCGTCGCGCCGCACACGATCGTCGGCCTGTACCTGCACCTCGACGACCCGGCCAACGCGGCCACGGTGTCGCTCGCCGCGTCACTGCTCGGCATCGCCGCGGTGTTCCAGATCGTCGACGGGATGCAGACCGTCGCGTCGGGTGCGCTGCGCGGCCTGAAGGACACGCGCATCCCGATGCTCGCCGCGACCTTCGGCTACTGGGGCATCGGCTTCCCGACCGGCTACTGGTTCGCGTTCCACGCGGGCCTGGGGGCGCGCGGCCTGTGGTGGGGGCTCGCGGCCGGGCTCGCGAGCGTCGCCGCGCTGATGGCCTGGCGCTTTCACCGCAAGACCCTCTCGCTCATCGCGACGGCGCGCTAGGGCCGGTTCCCGCTCGTCGCGGGCTTGCGCCTGCCCCAGGCGCGACACGACGCAAAATCGCGGCCGGCGCTATGCTTGTCGGTTGAACACCTCGAGACGCCGCGCCAGCGGCGCGACTGCCTCACGATACGTCTGATTACGCCTGACGCCGCGCGACGACGCGCGGCCTTTCCCCTTTCCAGGAGGAGTGCATCATGAATGAAGCAGTTCGGATGGAGCGCGACACGTTCGGCGAGATCGCCGTGCCGGCCGATCGGCTCTGGGGCGCGCAGACCGAGCGCTCGCTGCAGAATTTCCGGATCTCGACGGAGAAGCAGTCGCCCGAGCTGATCCACGCGCTCGCGATCGTCAAGCGCGCCGCGGCAGCCGTCAACCAGTCGCTCGGCGTACTCGCCGACGACAAGGCGCACGCGATCATCGCAGCCGCCGACGAGATCATCGCCGGCAAGCATCCGCGCGAATTCCCGCTCGCAGTGTGGCAGACGGGCTCCGGCACGCAGACCAACATGAACCTCAACGAGGTGATCGCGAACCGTGCGAGCGAACTGATGGGCGGCGAGCGCGGCGAAGCGCGCAAGGTGCATCCGAACGACGACGTGAACCGCGGCCAGTCGTCGAACGACGTGTTCCCGACCGCGATGCACGTGGCGGCCGCGTATGCGATCGTCAATCACCTGCTGCCGGCGCTGCGCACGCTGCGCGCGACGCTCGACGCGAAGTCGAAGGCGTTCGCCGACATCGTGAAGATCGGCCGCACGCACCTGCAGGACGCCACGCCGCTCACGCTCGGCCAGGAATTCTCCGGCTATGTCGCGCAGCTCGACCAGGGCATCCGTCACGTCGAATCGGCGCTGCCGCATCTGTACGAGCTCGCGCTCGGCGGCACCGCGGTCGGCACGGGGCTGAACGCGCACCCGGAATTCGCGGTGCGCGTGGCCGACGAGATCGGCCGGCTCACGAAGCTGCCGTTCGTGACGGCGCCGAGCAAGTTCGAGGTGATGGCGGCCGCCGATGCGCTGGTCTTCGCGCACGGCGCGCTGAAGACGGTCGCGGCCAGCCTGATGAAGATCGCGAACGACGTGCGCTGGCTCGCGAGCGGGCCGCGCTGCGGGCTCGGCGAGCTGTCGATTCCGGAAAACGAGCCGGGCAGCTCGATCATGCCGGGCAAGGTGAACCCGACGCAGTCGGAAGCGGTGACGATGCTGTGCTGCCAGGTGTTCGGCAACGATGTCGCGGTCAACGTCGGCGGCGCGAGCGGCAACTTCGAGCTGAACGTGTTCCGGCCGATGATCGCGCACAACGTGCTGCAATCGGTGCGCCTGCTCGCCGACGGCGCGCAGAGCTTCAACGATCACTGCGCGGTGGGCATCGAGCCGAACCGCTCGCGGATCGACCTGTTGCTGAACGAATCACTGATGCTCGTGACGGCGCTCAATCCGCACATCGGCTACGACAAGTCCGCGCAGATCGCGAAGAAGGCGCACAAGGAAGGCACGACACTGAAGGCGGCCGCGCTCGCGCTCGGCTACCTGACCGAGGCGGAATTCGATGCCTGGGTGCGCCCCGAGCAGATGATCGGGACGCGGTAACGGCAGGACGGCGGGCGCGGCGCGACGAGCGCGGCGCCCACGGCACTCAGACGGTGCCCTTCGCGACTTCTTCCGGCTTCATCTCGACGATCTTGTCGAGCGCGGCCCGCACGTCGGCCGCATATTTCGCGAGCACGCGCTGCTCGTCGGTTTCGGGCACGAACGGCGGCACCGGCACCGGGTTGCCGTTCTCGTCGACCGCGACGAACACGACGAGGCAATCGGTCGTCTGGCGCAGCACGCCGCCCTTCGGATCGCCGGCGTGCACCGACACGTGGATGTGCATGCTGGTACGCCCCGTCGCGACGACGCGCGCCTTCAGCTCGACCAGATTGCCGACCAGGATCGGACGCTGGAAACGGATGTTGCCGACGCTGACCGTCACGCAATAGCGGCTCGACCAGACGGCCGCGCACGCATACGCGACCTCGTCGATCCACTTCATCAGCGCGCCGCCATGCACCTTGCCGCCGAAGTTCACGGACGAAGGCTCGGCGAGGAAGCGGAATACGGTTTCGGTGCGGTCGAGGGCGGCCGGCACGGGGGACGGTTGGGACATTGTTCTGGCTCCAGGCGACAGGGGCGCTGTGATCGGCCATTATACGTTGCACTGCGGCAACGCGTCGCGGCAAGCCCCGCGTGGCGGGGCTGCGGCGGTCATGCCGACGCGCGCGGGGAGCGCCGCCGGTCAGCGGCGCACCGTGATGCCCAGGTCGATCGTCCCGTACATCTCGATACTGCCGCCGCGCTCGCCGGTCGCGCCCGCGCCGCCCTGCGCACACGCCGCGCATACGAGCGCGGCGGTCAACACACAGAAAATCGTCTTCATCGTTGCATCGCGTCACATGCGGCGGCCCGCTGCCGCCGCGTCCGGCCATTCTACGCGTGCCCTGCAACCGGCCGCAGCCCGTCCCCGCAGGGGCGTCGCGGCCGCATCCGACATTTCATCCGGAAGCGAAACATCGAATGCGCGCACCGACTACACTGCCTTCATCCCGCTCGACGAGGTACGACGATGACCGATCAAGACGACCACCATTTTCCGGGCCTGAGCCGCATCGGCGCACTGATCGCCGATCCCGGCCGCGCCGCGATGCTGTGGGTGCTGATGGACGGCAGCGCGCGGCCGGCCGGCGAACTGACGATGATCGCGGGACTGTCGCCGTCCGCGGCCAGCGCGCACCTCGCCCGCCTGACCGAGGGCGGCCTGCTGGCGCTCGACGTGCGCGGCCGGCATCGCTACTACCGCATCGCGTCGGCCGACATCGCGGCCTCGCTCGAAGCGCTGGCGAACGTCGCCCGCGCGGCCGCGCCGCACCGTCCGGTTCCGCCGCCGTCGCGCGCGGTCCCGGCCGAACTGCGCTACGCCCGCACCTGCTACGACCACATGGCAGGCGAGCTCGCGGTGCGCATCTTCGACGGCCTCACCGCGCGCGGCTGGCTGCTCGCGAACGGCGACGCGATCGAGACCACCGAGCTCGGCACGCAGGCGCTCGGGCGATGGGGCATCGACGTCGCGCAACAGCGCGCGCGCCGGCGCCGCTTCGCGTGCGGTTGCCTCGACTGGAGCGAGCGGCGCTCGCATCTCGGCGGCGCGCTCGGCGCGGCGCTGCTCGAAAGCTTCTGCGCACACGGCTGGATCGAGCGCGCTGCCCGGCCGCGCGTGCTGCGCGTCACGGCGCCCGGCCGGCAGGTTTTCGATGCGTGGCTTACGTCCGCTTGACGCCGGCATTGCAGCCACACGACAACGGCGCGCGATGGACAGGTTTTGTTACATCGCATGCCATTCGACTTACAAAACACCGTGCCTTGAAACAGGCCAAGCGGATATTGTGAACTCGACGGCACGAATCGACGCGCCGCGATCACGACAATGACGCTCACCATGGCCACCCTGTTCACGCTCAAGCGCACCGCCCGCTACACGCTGCTCGCGTTCGTCGCGCTTGCGGCGCTGCCGCCCGCCTTCGCGCAATCGGCCGATGCGCCGCCGAATATGGCCGCGGCACGGCAACCGGGCGGCGATCCGCCCGGCCGCGTCGCGCGGCTCAATTACCTGTCGGGCGCCGTGACGACCGAACCGGCCGGCACCGATGCGTGGTCGTATGCGGCGGTGAACCGGCCGCTGACGACCGGCGACCAGCTCTGGAACGATGCCGGCGCGCGCTCGGAACTGCACATCGGCTCGACCGCGGTGCGGCTCGGCGAGTCGACGAGCCTGGCGGTGCTGAATCTCGACGACACGACGACGCAGTTGAAAGTGGGCCTCGGCACCGTGTCGACGCACGTGCGCGATTTGCCGGCCGGCGGATCGTATGAAATCGACACGCCGAACCTCGCGCTCGGCATCACGGGCCCCGGCGACTATCGCGTCGATGTGGCGCCGAACGGCGCGAGCACGACGGTGACGGTGCGCAGCGGCAGCGCGACGGCCTACGGCAGCAACGGGCAGTACCCGCTGTCGCCCGGGCAGCAGGTCGTGTTCACCGGCACCGACCTGCAGGTCGCGCAACAATCGGCCGCACCGGGCCCCGATGCGCTCGACCAGTGGGCGGCCAGCCGCGACGCGGCCGAAGCGCGCTCGGTGTCGGCCCGCTACGTGTCCCGCGACATCCCCGGCTACCAGGATCTCGATGCGAACGGCACGTGGCGCGAAACGCCGAACTACGGCGCGGTCTGGGTGCCGAACGACACGCCGGCCGACTGGGCGCCGTATCACGACGGCCACTGGATCTGGCAGGCGCCGTGGGGCTGGACCTGGGTCGACGACGCGCCGTGGGGCTTCGCGCCGTATCACTACGGCCGCTGGGCGTACGTGGACGACAGCTGGGCCTGGGTGCCCGGCCCGATGGTCGTCAGCCAGCCGCCCGTCTATGCGCCGGCGCTCGTCGCCTTCGTGGGCGGCGGCGGTGGCGGCGGTTCCGACTGGAATGTGGCGCTGACGGTCGGCGGCGTCGCCGCGGCCGGCTGCGCATGGTTCGCGCTCGGCCCGGGCGAGCCGTGGCATCCGGGCTGGGGCGGCTGGAGTCCGCACTACTACGAGCGCGTCAACCGCAACATCGTGGTGAACAACGTCAACGTGAACAAGACCGTGAACGTGACGAACATCACCAATATCACCAACATCAACAAGACGTACGTGAACTTCCGCGCGCCGCACGCGATCACGGCCGTACCGGCCTCCGCGTTCGTGCACGGCCAGCCGGTCGCGCACTTCTCGCAGCACGTCGATCCGCAGCAATGGCGCAACGCGCATGTCACGCCGGGCACGCCCGGCATCGCGCCCGTGCGCCAGAGCTTCACCGGCGGGTTGCGCAATGCCAGCTACCGTCCGCCGGCGGCGATCGCGCAGCACCCGTACGTCGCGACCCGCAATCCGGCCGTGCCGGCCGCATATCGCGACCAGGCCGCCGCCCACCTCGCGCAGCAAGGCGGGCGCGTACCGGGCGCCGGCGCACCGGTCGTGAAGACCAACGTGCCGGCCGACTATACGGCTCGTCCGGTCCGCGTGCCGGGCAAGCCGGGCGGCGGCGCCTGGGCGATGCACAACGTGCAGCTCGTGAATCCGCACGGCCCCGTCGTGCAGCCGGCCCGCGCGCCGCGCGAAGGCCAGCCGGCCGGCGTGCAGGCCGGACGGCCGGAGGCGCCGACTCCGGGCATGCCGAATATCGCACGGCCTGCAAACGGCGAAATCCCGAACGCATCGCGTTTCGCCAATGGCGGCACGCCGCAGGCATCCGGCAACCCGATCCCGCATCAGGCATTCGCGACCGGCAACGGCGTCCCGCATCCGCCGGAAGCGAACAACGCTCGGTCGGGCATCGGTCAGGCGCGGGCAGCCGACGCGCCGTCATCGCCCACGTGGATGCAGCCGCACACGCCGATGGAACGTCAGCGCCCTGCTCCGCCCACCGCGCTGCACGCGGCCGGCCAGAACGCGCTGCCGCCCGTGCGCAGCGCCGCGGTGCCGCACCCGGACGGCGTGCCGGCCCCGCAGGGCATCCAGCCCGGCGGCCGCAACGAAGCGCCGCGCGCGCTGCCGCAACCGCAGCCCGACCATACCGCGCAGATTCCGCAGCCGCGTCCGCGCCCCGATTTCCCGACGCCGGCCCGGCATGCGCAGCCGCAGCCGCAACCGGAACGGGCCGCCCCCGCGCCGCAGCCGCGCCCGGACTTCGCTCAACCGGCGCCCCATCGCGAAGTCGCGCCGCCGCGCGTGAACGAGTACCGTCCGCCGGCGCCCGCCGTGCACGACGTGCCGCGTCCGCAGCCGCAGGCGCCGCGGATGGAGCCGCGCCCGCAACCGGCGCCCCGCATGGAGCCGCGCCCGGCGATGCCCGCTCCGCGGATGGAACCGCGGCCGCAGCCGGCGCCGCACGTCGAGGCGCCGCGCCCGAGCAACCCGCCGCCGCAAGGCGGCCACGAGGAGCGGCATCGCCAGTAAGTGCAGCAAACCTGAAACAAAAAGGCTCGACCGGTATCAGCCGGTCGAGCCTTTTTGCAGGGTGCGGATCGATGGACCCGCGCGGCCCCGGCCGCGCGATCAGACCGCCATCGGCGCGGTCAGCGGCTCATGGTGCCGATAGCCGACGAGCGAGAAATCGGACGGCTCGACCTGCTCCAGCCATTCCGGCGCATAGACGCCCGTCTTCGCGTAGTCGGGCACGCGCTCGGCAATTTCCAGCCGCGGGCTTTCGTACGGCTCGCGGGTGAGTTGCTGCTGCAGCATGTCGAGCTGGTTCTCGTAGATGTGGGCGTCGCCGATGAAATACGTGAACCAGCGCGGCGTGTAGCCCGTCAGCCGGCCGACGAGCGACAGCAGCGCGGCCCCTTCCGTCAGGTTGAACGGCGTGCCGAGGCCGACGTCGTTGCTGCGGATGTACAGGCACAGCGAGATCTCTCGCTTCGTCGCGTTCGGCAGGAACTGGTACAGCAGATGGCACGCGGGCAGCGCGATCTGGTCGAGCACGGCCGGATTCCATGCGTGAAACAGGATGCGGCGATCAGACGGGTTCTCCATGATCGTGTCCAGGCACTGGCGCAACTGATCGATCGCCTTGTACAGCAGCACCTTCGGCGCGCCGTCTTCGTCGAAACGCGTGACGATCCGGAAGCCGCGGCGGGTCGCATCGGCGATCTGCGCGTCCGCGCCGGCATCCAGCACCTTGTAGCCCGGCCACTGGCGCCATTGCACGCCGTAGACGTCGCCGAGATCGTCCACGCCCTGGCGATACGGGTTCGCGAGCCACTGTGCGTTCTCGTTCGCGTTCGCATCCCACACCTTGCAGCCAAGCGCGCGGAAATCGGCCGCGCTGCGCGACGCGCGCAGGAAGCCGACCAGTTCGCCGATCGCGGACTTGAACGCGAGCTTCTTGGTCGTCACGGCCGGGAAGCCTTGCTGCAGGTCGAAGCGCAGCATCGCGCCCGGCATGCTGATGGTGCGGATCCCCGTCCGGTTCTCCTGCCAGCTGCCGGTATCGAGAATGGTACGAACGAGATCGAGATACTGTTTCATGCGGGTTCCTTCGGCCGCGAGGGCGGCCGTACCCGCCAATTTTAACAAGCGTGACGCGGAAGCTCCGGCAACGGCGCCGAAAACCCTCCGAGCGTGTCGCCGCGATCGCGCATCCCGTGTGCGCACATCAGCCGGTAGAGCGTGACGCGCGATACGCCGAGTTCGCGCGCGGCATCCGCGAAACGGCCGCGATGGCGCAGCAGCGCCTGCTCGATCGCCTGCCGTTCGGCCGCCTCGCGCGCCTCCAGCAGCGACACCGGCGCAAGCGCCGCATAGTCGTTCAGTTCGAGATCGGCCGACGTGATCATCCGGCCTTCCGACATCACGATCGCGCGGCGCACGCGGTTGATCAGCTCGCGCACGTTGCCCGGCCACGAATAGCCGTACAGCGACGCGACCGCATCCGGGGAAAAGCCGCGCAGACGGCGATGCGCATCGCCCTTGAAGCGCTCGAGCATGTGGCGCGCGAGCACCTCGATGTCCTTGCCGCGCGCGCGCAGCGGCGGCTCCTCGATCTTCAGCACGCACAACCGATGAAACAGGTCCTCGCGGAAGCGCCCTTCGCGCAGCGCCGCTTCCATGTCCACGTGCGTCGCGCAGATCACGCGCACATCGACCGGCACCGACACGTGCGCGCCGAGCCGCTCGATCTTGCCTTCCTGCAGGAAGCGCAACAGGCTCGCCTGGCTTTCGAGCGGCAGATCGCCAATCTCGTCGAGAAACAGCGTGCCGCCGTTGGCGGCCTCGACGCGACCGATCTTGCGCTGGTTCGCACCGGTGAACGCGCCGCGTTCATAGCCGAACAGTTCGGCCTGCAGCAGCGTCGACGGTATCGCGCCGCAATTGATCGCAATGAACGGCGCCTGCGCACGCGACGAGCGCTCGTGAATCGCGACCGCCGTCAGCTCCTTGCCCGTACCCGATTCGCCGGAGATGAATACCGGTGCGTCGGTCGCCGCGACGCGGCGGATCGTCCTGAAGAGCCCGAGCATCGCATCGCAGGTGCCGACCATCTCGCCTTCGCTGCGTCCGGCGCCGACGGGCGGCGCAACGGGATCGGTCAGGGCGACCATGCCGTGCGCATGACCGACCGTCTCGACGATCCGCGCCGTTTCGTACGGCATCGTCACGTAGTCGAAGCAATAGTCGCGAATGAGGTGGCGCAGCGTCGCGTCCTGCAACTGGCCGCGCCGCGTCGCCGCGATCCAGCCGATGTGCTGGATGCTCAGGCAGGATTCGAGTTCACGCAGATCCGACGGCTTGAAGCCCGGCGAGAAATCGAGCAGGCCGGCGGTTGCGACGCCATGCTGCACGACGCGCCGCACATCGCGCACGGTCTCGGCCAGATCGACGCGCCAGCCGCATTCGTCGAAATGGCCGCGCAACGCGTCGTTCGGTTCGCGCGAATAGTAGATCACGTGCCGCTGATCGGCTCCCATATGCTCACCCCGTTCATCAACCGTCTAACGATTGCCGCACACGTCAAGGTCACGTGCAAAAGGATCGAATCGGGTCAGCCCAAGGTGGCTCGATTCGCCATGCCGATGCGCGGCAACGACACAGCCTCGCATGATGGCGCTTATCTCGCGTCCAGTTATTTTTGATCAAGACTGCTTGGTTATAGGCACCGAATACGACAAAGCCGTTTCAGTGCCGATGGCGATGCGGCCGAATCGCTCAGGAGGTCGATGCAGATCAATCATCTGCACATAGCCCATGCGCAGGGAAGGGTTTCGTCATCAACACACGCGCCGATTTTCATCCTTGAAGCGTATCGATTGAATCAGCAGTATTCCCGAGCCCCCTCGTTTCAGGCCTGAAACATTTTCAGGCGTTTTTGGCCACAATTCGCAACGCTTGAGCAGGAATCGCAATGGCGGCAATGGTCCCGGTACCGTGGCATGTATTTCGCTGAATACGGGAACGACCGGAGACAGTCGCCATGCGAAAACATCTTTTACTTTCTTTCGTGCCGATGACGCTCGTGCTCTCGGCAGCCGGCCCGCCCGCACCGGCATGCGCGGACGAAGGCATGCGGCCGGATCGCGCCATGCTGGTTGCCGAGCCTGTGCCGAGCATGCAGCTCGGCGACGGCTTCAGTATCGTGACCGTGTCGGCGCCGCAACCGCTGCCGGCCGCCCAGGCCTCCGTGACGCTTTGGGACGAGATCCCGCCGCCGCCCCAGTTGCCGATGCCGCTGCCGGCGCCGCAACCGTCGGACATGCGGCACGCGATGGGCGGCAACGCGCGAGGCAGTACGCATCCTTGATGCTCGCGTCGCTTCGATTCGATCAGGATTCCGTATTGAACTGACGATCCGGTCGAACGCGCTGCCCTCGATCGGAACCGGTATCGCCGATCTCGCGGCACAAAACGTTTTTTGTGCTCCGTCCCCCGGCGGGCACTCTTTTTATTCGGACGGTCGCCGCGACGCGGAGCATCACGCGTCGCGGCGCACGGCACGGGAAACGCCGACGTCCCTACCGGCGTGCGGAATCCGGAGCGTGCCGCCGTTCCGGTAAAATCGGCCCATTCCGTTTTCCCTCTTCCCCGACCTTCATGACGACGTTGACCCTGATCGTCGCGCGTGCCCGCAACGGCATCATCGGCCGCGACAACCAGTTGCCCTGGAAACTTCCCGAGGACCTCGCGTTCTTCAAGCGCACGACGATGGGTGCGCCGATCGTGATGGGCCGCAAGACCCACGAGTCAATCGGGCGGCCGCTGCCGGGCCGCCGCAATATCGTCGTCACGCGCGACGCGACGCGCCGTTTCGAAGGCTGCGACACGGTCACGTCGCTGGCCGATGCGCTGGCGCTCGCCGCGCGCGACGGCGCACCCGAGGCATTCCTGATCGGCGGCGCGCAACTCTATGCGGAAGGTCTCACGCTCGCCGACAAGCTGGTCGTCACCGAGATCGATGCGGACTTCGACGGCGACGCATCGTTCCCGGCGCCCGACGCCGCGCACTGGCAGGAAATCTCGCGCGACGCACATCAGGCAGCCGCGCCGAACACGTTCGGCTATGCGTTCGTCGTCTACGCACGCAAGCGCGGCTGACGCCTGCTTCCGCACGATGAAAAAAGCCCGACCGGTTTGCGCCGGTCGGGCTTTTTCGTTTCCAGGCGGCCGGTGCCGCGTGCGGCTTACTGCCCCGCGATCGTCATCTGCTCGATCAGCACCGAGCCGGTTTCCTTCGTCCCGCGCACGATCGAATCCGCACCGATCGCGACGATATGGCGGAACATCTCCTGCAGCGTGCTGGCGACGGTGATTTCCTCGACCGGATACTGGATCACGCCGTTCTCCACCCAGAAGCCCGCCGCGCCGCGCGAATAGTCGCCCGTCACGTAGTTCACGCCCTGCCCCATCAGTTCGGTCAGCAGCAGGCCCGTGCCGAGTTTCTTCAGCATCGCGTCGAAGTCGTCGCCCGCCTGCGTGTTCGAGCTGCGCAGCGCGAGGTTGTGCGAGCCGCCCGCGTTGCCGGTGGTTTGCGTGCCGAGCTTGCGTGCCGAATAGGTCGACAGGAAATAGCCTTCGACGACGCCGTCCTTCACGACGCTGCGCGCACGCGTGCGCACGCCTTCCTCGTCGAACGGTGCGCTGCCCATCGCGCGCGGCACGTGCGGATCCTCGACGACCTGGACGTGCGGCGCGAACACCGGCTTGCCGAGGCTGTCGACGAGGAACGACGTCTTGCGATACAGCGCGCCGCCGCTCACTGCCTGCACGAAGGCGCCGAGCAGGCCGGCCGCGAGCGGCGCCTCGAACAGCACGGGCACCTTGCGCGTGTCGAGACGGCGCGCGCCCATCCGCGCGAGCGCGCGTTCGGCCGCGTAACGGCCCACCGCTTCGGGCGCGGCGAGATCGATCGCGCTGCGCTTCGACGAATACCAGTCGTCGCGCTGCATGTGGCGGCCGCTGCCCGCGATCGGCGCGCACGCGATGTAGTGGCGCGAGTACGGATAGCCGGCGAGGAAGCCGCGCGACGTCGCGAGCACGAATTGCGAATGCTGCGCCGACACGCTCGCGCCTTCCGAATTGCGGATCTGCGGGCTGACCGCGAACGCGGCGTCTTCCGCGCGGCGGGCGAGCTCGACGGCTTCGTCGGCGCTCAGCGCCCACGGGTGGTACAGATCGAGGTCGCGCGGGTCGGTTTCGAGCAGCTCGGCTTCGGCGAGACCGGCCGCTTCGTCCTCGGCCGTGAAGCGCGCGATGTTGTACGCGGCAGCGACGGTGTCCTTGATCGCGGCCGGCGAGAAGTCCGACGTGCTCGCGTTGCCGCGCTTCTTGCCGATGAACACGGTCACGCCGACCATCTTGTCGCGGTTGTGCTCGATCGTTTCGACTTCGCCGCGGCGCACCGACACCGACAGGCCGTCGCCCTCGGAGATTTCGGTCGCGGCGTCCGTCGCGCCGAGCGCCTTCGCATGGCGAAGGATGTCCGATGCGATTTCCTTGAGCTGGTCCTGCGTGTGCGGGAAATAGCGCGCTTGTACGTCGAGATTGGCTGCCATCGTCTTGGTATCCGGTGGCGGGCGGGCGCCCGCATGGTCAAAATGTTGCGTATCCCGCGATCATAGCAAGGTCCGGGGCCGGACACAGACAAGCTTGGGGTGTCCGCGCCGCGATACAATGCGGCCCATGACACGCAAAACCCGAATCCAGCCGATCGAACATGCCGTCGAGGACGACGACAATGGCTACGATCGCCCCAGCAAATCCCAGTTGAAGCGCGAAATGCACGCGCTGCAGGAACTCGGCCAGGCGCTCGTCGACCTGCCGAAGGACGCGCTCAAGCGCATGCCGATGCCCGAAGATCTCGCCGACGCCGTGCGCGAGGCGCGCCGGATCACCGATCACGAGGGCAAGCGCCGCCAGCTCCAGTACGTCGGCCGCGTGATGCGCTCGCTGACCGACGACGAAACGGCCGCGCTGCGTACCGCGCTCGACGCGCAACGCGGCGTGAACAAGGCCGCGACAGCCCGCCTGCACTGGATCGAGCGCACGCGCGAGCAGCTGCTCGCGAGCGACGACGCACTGACCGAATTCCTGCGCCAGCACCCCGACGCCGACATCCAGGAAGGCCGCACGCTGATCCGCAACGCGCGCAAGGAAGCGCAGCAAGGCAAGCCGCCGCGCTATTTCCGCGAGCTGTTCCAGTGGATCAAGGCCGCGGGCGGCGCATCCGACAGCGACGACGAAGCGGCCGGCGACGCCGGAGACGACCATGACGACGAAGCGTAACCACCCGGACGAACTCGTGGTCGGCCTCGTGTCGATCAGCGACCGCGCGAGTACGGGCGTCTACGAAGACAAGGGCATTCCGGCGCTGCAGGAATGGCTCGCCGGCGCGCTGGTTTCGCCGTGGCGCGCCGAAACGCGCCTGATCCAGGACGATGCGCCGACGATCTCGGCCACGCTGACCGAGCTCGTCGACGTCGCCGGCTGCGACCTCGTGCTGACGACGGGTGGCACCGGCCCCGCGCGCCGCGACGTGACGCCGGAAGCCACGCTGGCCGTGGCGACGAAGGAAATGCCGGGATTCGGCGAGCAGATGCGGCAGATCAGCCTGAATTTCGTGCCGACCGCGATCCTGTCGCGGCAGGTCGCGGTGATCCGAGAAACGGCCGACCATGCGGCGCTGATCATCAACCTGCCCGGCCAGCCCAAGTCGATCCGGGAAACGCTGGAAGGGCTGCGCGATGCCGACGGCAAGCCGACCGTGCCCGGCATCTTCGCCGCGGTGCCCTACTGCATCGACCTGATCGGCGGCCCGTATGTCGAGACCGACGCCGCGGTGGTCGCGGCGTTCCGGCCGAAAAGCGCGCGGCGCTGAGCGTTTGCCGGGCGCTGCGCGCGTGCCGGCCCGCTCACGCGGCCGGCGCGGATTCCCCTGCCGACACCGACGCGGCCGGAATCAGGAAATGCTCGCGGTAATACTTCAGCTCGTCGATCGATTCGTGGATGTCCGCGAGCGCAGTGTGCATCGCCCGCTTCTGGAAACCCTTGTAGATGGCCGGCTGCCAGCGGCGGCACAGCTCCTTGAGCGTGCTGACGTCGAGGTTGCGGTAGTGGAAGAATCGCTCGAATTCCGGCATCCAGCGCGCCATGAAGCGGCGGTCCTGGCAAATCGAGTTGCCGCACATCGGCGACTTGCCGGGCGACACGTACTGCGCGAGGAACGCCTGCAGTTGCGCGGCGGCGTCCGCCTCGGTCACGGTCGATGCGCGCACGCGGTCGATCAGGCCCGAACGGCCGTGCGTCGACTTGTTCCAGTCGTCCATCTTCGCGAGCGTCTCGTCGCTCTGGTGGATCGCGAACACCGGGCCCTCGACGGCAATGTCGAGCGTGGAGTTGGTCACGACGACCGCGATCTCGATGATGCGGTCGTTATCCGGGTCGAGGCCCGTCATCTCCATGTCGAGCCAGACGAGGTTCAACTCGTTGCGCACGAGCGCGGGCTGGCTGGCGGAAGCGGCGGTATCGGTCATGATTCATCCTGGAAAATGGCGGACCGGGCGCGCCGATGCAGCGCCGCCCGGGCGGCCGGCATCGCATCAGCGGGGCCGGTCCGCAAGAACATATAATTCTCGCATAGAACCCTTTGGCGCCTTCGATGTCACCCTTTTCGTTCACCCTGCTGTTCGCGCTCGCCGTACTCGCGATGGTCGTCACCAAACTGTGGCTCGCATCGCGGCAGATCCGCTTCGTCGCCGCGCACCGTAACGGCGTACCCGCGCAGTTCAGCGCCACCATCCCGCTGACCGCCCACCAACGCGCGGCCGACTACACGGTCGAGCGCACCCGGCTGACGATGCTCGAGATCGTCGTCAGCGCGGCCGTGCTGGTCGGCCTCACGCTGCTCGGCGGCGTCGGCGCGCTCGACACGCTGCTGACCGGCTGGCTCGGCCGCGGCTACGGGCAGCAGGTCGCGCTGGTCGCCGCGGTGCTCGTGATCACGAGCGTGATCGACGTGCCGTTCGAGTATTACCGCCAGTTCGGGATCGAGCAGCGCTTCGGCTTCAACCGGATGACGAAGCGGCTGTTCTTCACCGACATGCTGAAGAATTCGCTGCTCGGCGCCGCGCTCGGCCTGCCGCTGCTGTTCGTCGTGCTGTGGCTGATGAACCAGGCCGGCAGCCTGTGGTGGCTGTGGACCTGGATCGTGTGGGTCGCGTTCCAGATGCTCGTGCTGCTGATCTACCCGACCTTCATCGCGCCGCTCTTCAACAAGTTCGAGCCGCTGAAGGACGACGCGCTGCGCGCGCGCATCGAGTCGCTGATGAAGCGCTGCGGCTTCGCGGCCAAGGGGCTGTTCGTGATGGACGGCAGCCGCCGCTCCGCGCACGGCAACGCGTACTTCACGGGCTTCGGCGCATCGAAACGGATCGTGTTCTTCGACACGCTGCTCGCGCGCCTGTCCGGCCAGGAGATCGAGGCCGTACTCGCGCACGAACTCGGCCACTTCAAGCGCCGCCACGTGATGAAGCGGATGCTCGTGTCGTTCGTGCTGAGCCTCGTGCTGCTGGCGCTGCTCGGCTGGCTCGCGCAGCGCACGTGGTTCTATACGGGGCTCGGCGTCACGCCGTCGCTCGACACCAGCAACGCGGGCGCCGCGCTCGTGCTGTTCTTCCTCGCGATTCCCGTGTTCCTGTTCTTCGCGACGCCGTTCAGCAGCCTCACGTCGCGCAAGCACGAATTCGAGGCCGACGCGTTCGCGGCCAGCCAGACCGACGCGCAGGATCTCGTCAGCGCGCTCGTGAAACTCTACGAGGACAACGCGTCGACGCTGACGCCCGACCCCGTCTACACGGCCTTCTACTACTCGCATCCGCCGGCGTCGCAGCGGATCGACCGCCTGCTGCAACACGCATGAGCCGGCCGACCTCCCGCAAGCCGGCCCCGCGCGCGTCGAGCGCGCAACGGGCCGAAGGCCGCGTGATCGCGGCGCACGGCCGCCACTACATCGTCGCCCCCGACGACGGCGGCCCGATGCTGCAATGCTTCCCGCGCGGCAAGAAGAGCGACATCGCGGTCGGCGACCGCGTCGCGTACGAACTCGCGTCGGCCGACCAGGGCGTGATCGTGGAAATCGGCGAACGGCGCAACCTGCTGTACCGCTCCGACCAGTTCAAATCGAAGCTGTTCGCCGCGAACCTCGACCAGTTGCTGATCGTGCTCGCGACCGAGCCCTATTTCAGCGAGGATCTGCTCGGCCGCGCGCTGATCGCCGCCGAAGCGAACGAGCTGAAGCCGCTCGTCGTGCTGAACAAGATCGACGTCGAGGCCGCGCTGCCGGTCGCGCGCGAACGCCTCGCCCCGTACCGCGCGCTCGGCTACGACGTGCTCGAGCTGTCGGTGAAAGGCGCGCCGGACGATGCGCGCGCGCAGCTGATGCCGCACCTCGCCGGGCATTCGACGATCCTGCTCGGCCAGTCCGGGATGGGCAAGTCGACGCTCGTGAACCTGCTCGTGCCCGACGCCGAAGCCGCAACCCGCGAAATTTCGGCCGCGCTCAACAGCGGTCGTCACACGACGACGTTCACGCGCCTGTACCCGCTGGAAGGCGGCGGTGCGCTGATCGATTCGCCGGGCTTCCAGGAATTCGGCCTCTACCACCTGACCGAAGGCCGCCTCGAGCGCGCGTTTCCGGAATTCCGGCCGCTGCTCGCGGACTGCCGTTTCTATAATTGTCATCATCTGCACGAGCCCGGCTGCGCGATCCTCGAAGCGGTCGCCGACGGCCGTATCGCGCCGTCGCGGCACGCGCTGTACGCGCAGCTCGTGCACGAGGCGAGCCAGATCGTCCGCTGACCGCGCGACGTGCACGACGGCCGGCCGGCGCCAGCCGGGCCGGCTTTCATCGACAGGAGCCGCGATGCGTTTCAAGGCACCCGACCTCGCGACCGCGCAGCATTGGGCCAACGTGCTCCAGGTAGCCGGCATCGGTTGCGAGCTGCACAACTGCTACGCGACCGGCGCGCTCGGCGGCCTGCCGGCCGATGCGTGCACGCCCGAGCTGTGGCTCGACGACGAACGTGACGACGCGCTCGCCCGCCGGCTCCTCGACGCCGCGTCGCACGGCCCGTCGGCGGGCGCGGCGCCCTGGCGCTGCCGGCAGTGCGGCGAAGCGCTCGAAGCGCAATTCACCGCGTGCTGGCAATGCGGCGCCGTGCGTGACCCGCTCGATGACTGAATGCACCGCGCTGACACACAGCGAAAAGGCCGGCATCGAGCCGGCCTTTTCATTTCATCGCGCGTCAGGCTGCCCCGTCACGACACCCAGACGGCGAGCGTCAACATCAGCAGCAGGATCATCCACAGAATCACCGCACGCCATACGAGACCGACCGCCGACTGCAGCGTGCGCGGCGTGCAATCGTCACCAACCGTCAACGGGCCGCTGTCGCCGACTGCCAGCGCATCGAGGCTCGACGGTTCCGCGAGCGGCCCTGCGAGACGCGCGCCGAGCGCCCCGCTGCCGGCGGCCAGCAGTACGCCGTCGTTCGGGTCGGGCCACTGGCGCGTGTGATTGCGCCACGCGTAAATCGCATCCTCGAAATTGCCGACGATCGCGAAACCGAGCGCCGTCAGTCGGGACGGAATCCAGTCGATCACGAAGAACGCACGCTGCGCGAACGTCGAGAACGCGGCCGTACGGTCGTCGCCCGGCGTCGCCCAGCTGCGCGCGAGATATTCGGAAATCCGGTACAGCACGGCGCCGGCCGGGCCAATCGGCAGCACGTACCAGAAGAACACGCCGAACACGTGGCGATGCGACGCGACGACCGCATGGATCAGCGTATGGCGGACGATTTCACCCACCGGCATGTCGACCGTGTCGATGCCCGTCCATTCATGGAGGATTTCACGCGCGCGCGGCACGTCGTCGTTGTTGAGCGCGAGGTGGATGTCGGTGAAGTAGTGGCTGAACTGGCGGAAGCCGAGCGTGAAATACACGACGGCGACGTTCCACAGGAACGCGAGCACGAAGCTCACCTTGTACAGCAGGAAATAGATCAGCGCGACGATCAGCACCCACGGCAGCACGACCGCGAGCCATGCGAGGATCCCGTGCTTCTGCTTGCCGGCGTCGAGGCCATGCGCGACGGTTTCCGCATGAAACTGGAACAGCGCGAATACCGGATTGCTCGGCGACAACGCGCGGACCTGTTCGATGATGAGAGCGAGGAGAACCGAAAAGAAAGTCATGCGTGGCGCCGTCTTCGGAGTTATGTCATTTTTTGCATAACGATAGCACAGCGTCAGCCGCGCATGGCTGCCGGCGCGGTCGCCCGGCAGCCGGTCGCGCGCGCCAGTCGGCGCGCCCGCCTAGCCGGCGGCCAAGAAGCGATACAGATTGCGAAACATGCCGGCAGTTGCGCCCCAGATGAAGTAATGCCCGCCCGGTTCGCCATTCGGATAGGGCATGGCAAAAAAACGACGCTCGCCGCCTTCCCACCGGAACACGCGGACCTGATGGTTCGCGGGATTCATCACGAACGCGAGCGGCACTTCGAAAATCTCGGCGACTTCGAACGTATCGGCCTGCACGGTAAACGGCGGATGCACGAGGCCGACGACCGGCGTCACGCAGAAGCCCGTGCCGGTCAGGTAGTCGGGCAGCGCGCCGAGAATCTCGACGCGTTCGGCGGCCAGCCCGATCTCTTCCTTCGCCTCGCGCAACGCGGTGGCGGTCGCATCGCGGTCGAACGGCTCGCGACGGCCGCCGGGAAAGCTGATCTGTCCGGCGTGGTCGTTCAGGTGATCGGCGCGCTGCGTCAGCAGCACGGTGAGGCCTGACTCGCGGACGACGAGCGGCACGAGGACGGCCGCGCTACGCGGATCGACGCCCTCCTGCAGCCTCGCCTCGCCGGGCTCGACGCTCCATTCGAGCGTGCGCGCAAAACGTTCGCGCAGGCCGGACGGCGTCATCAGCCGGGAGTCGATGACGGGCAGGCCGGCGCCGGTGCCTTCGACCGGCAAGACTTCGGGATCGATGATGGGGCGGCGATTCAATGGGGCTCTCGGGTTCGTGTCGTATCGAGCATATTGTCGCGCCAGAATGAAAAAAGCACCCGGTTGGGTGCTTTTTCCTTACAGCTCTTACTCTTGGGAAGCTGCTGCGGCGCGATCCTTCGACACCAGCTTTTCCTTGATACGAGCCGACTTGCCCGAACGCTCGCGCAGGTAGTACAGCTTCGCACGACGCACATCACCGCGACGCTTCACGACGATGCTTGCCAGCAGCGGCGAGTACGTCTGGAACGTACGCTCGACGCCTTCGCCCGACGAGATCTTGCGAACGATGAAGTTCGAGTTCAGACCACGATTGCGAATCGCGATCACGACGCCTTCGTAAGCCTGAACGCGCTTGCGGTTACCTTCAACCACGTTCACGTTCACGATCACCGTGTCGCCCGGGGCGAAATCGGGGATCGTCTTGCCGGCGAGCGCGCGCTCGATTTCTTCCTGCTCAAGTTTTGCGATCAGATTCATTACTGACTCCTTATGCCATCGTGTCGGCGTTGGCACCCGCCTGCTTCCAGGCCTGGCCCCGATAGAGGATGGATTCACATCAGGCACCGTACACGCATGTACGGCACCGCCAATTCCCGCTCGCGCAGCCGCCTCAGGAGGCGTCCTTCGCTTCGCGTGCGAGGTTCGCAAGCCACGCCTCGTCGGCCCGGCTCAACAACTTTTCGCGGCGCGCCCGGACGATCAGGTCCGGCCGCTTCCGCAACGTATTCCTCAATGCTTCCTGACGCCGCCACTTCTCGATCTCGGCATGATGCCCGCCGAGCAACACGTCCGGCACGCGCACGCCGTCGTATTCCTCGGGACGCGTGTAGTGCGGACAATCGAGCAGACCATCGGCGAAGCTGTCCTGCACTGCCGACAGCGAATCGTTCAGCACACCGGGCAGCAACCGCACGACTGCATCCATCATCGCCATCGCCGGCAGCTCGCCGCCCGACAGCACGAAATCGCCGAGGCTGATTTCCTCGTCGACGCAACGGTCGAGCAGGCGCTGATCGATCGCTTCGTAACGACCGCACAGCACGACGACGCCGGGTTCCTGCGCCATCCGCACCGCGCGATCATGCGTGAGCGGCGCGCCTTGCGGCGACATCATCACGACGCGCGTGCTCGCGATGCCCTGCTCCGCCTGTGCCGCTTTCGCGGCATCGATCGCGGCTTCGAGCGGCCTGGCCAGCATCACCATGCCCGGACCGCCGCCGTACGGACGATCGTCGACCGTGCGGTAGTTGTCCGTCGTGAAATCACGCGGGTTCCAGGTGCGCAGCCCGAAGCGCCCCTGCTTGACGGCCCGGCTGGTGATTCCCCAGTCGGTCAGTGCGCGGAACATCTCGGGAAAGAGCGTGATGACGTCGAACTGCACCGCGCTCTCGGTAACCTGGTTCATTTCAGTAATCGGCTTCCCAGTCGACGACGATGCGACGCGCCGCCTGATCCACCGTTTTGACGTAGACGCCGACGAACGGAATCAACCGCTCGTCGGTGGTCGGCCGACCGTCTTTGCCGGTCGCCGGATACTCGACACGCATGATCGAATGCACGCCGTTGTCGATCATCCCGCTCACCTTCCCGAGCGCCACCGATTGCTCGTTGACGACCTCGAGACCGATCAGGTCGACCCAATAGAATTCGTCCGCGGCCAGTGCCGGGAAATCTTCCCGGCGCACGAACACGCGAAAGCCGCGCATGGACAGCGCAGCATCGCGGTCGCTGACGCCCGCGGGTTGCGCAACGACAGTATCGCTGTGCGTCTTCGACTGCATGATGCGGACGGAAAGCCGCTCCGCACCGCGTTCCAGCCACCAGCGACGCGCATTGAGCAGCGCGTCGCCACCGCGACCGGCATCGGCATGCGCCGCCACCTTGACCCAGCCTTTCAGGCCGTAGGCGTCGACCACCGCCCCGACCTCGACGGCATCGTCGGGCCAGGTTTGCGTCGCGTCGAGGCCGCCTGGTTCGGCAGCCTGACCGGCGTTCGCGACCATGTCGCGCTCGACCGGTTTGCGGACGAATGCGCCGAATGACGCCCGCCCGCGCCTTGCATTACCGGAATCGTGACCCGCCATCAATGCACCTCATAGCCGGCACGACCGGCACACCGTGCCATGTTAGGCAGCCGGTTGCGCCTTTTGCGCTTCCTTCACGAGACGCTGGACGGTCGGCGACAGTTGCGCGCCAACGCCTTGCCAGTACGTCAGGCGATCCTGAGCGATACGCAGCGATTCGCCCTTCGTGGCGACCGGGTTGTAGAAGCCGACGCGCTCGATGAAGCGGCCGTCACGACGGTTGCGCGAATCGGTAGCAACGATGTTGTAGAACGGGCGCTTCTTCGAGCCGCCACGAGCCAGACGGATGATAACCATATGATGTCCTTCGGGAAAACCGGGTTCGAAACTACTGAAACACGCGATTATAGCCGGAAACCAGAGGTACAACAAACACTTACGCGTAAAAATCCGCGGACGGCCCGTCCGCCGGGCCTACAATCGTCGTGTCCAGGACGCTCCCGACCGTCATGTTGCCCCTTCGCGCCGCCCTCGTGCGCCGCGCACGGCGCCCATTCGCGGCGCTGCTTGCCGGCCTTGCCTGCTCCATGTCCGCGCCGGCGTTTACCGCGCCGCTGCCGGTGAACGAACTCGTCGTGCCGCCCGGCTTCCACGTGGACGTGCTGACGGACGCCGTACCGGCCGCGCGCGAAATGGCGTGGTCGCCGCGCGGCATCCTGTATGTCGGCACACGAGACGGCCGCGTCCACGCGTTCGTCATGCACGAGGGCCGGATCAGCGCGCGCTACGTCGTCGCGTCCGGGCTCGACATGCCCGTCGGCGTCGCCTACCGCGACGGCGCTCTCTATATATCCGCCGTGTCGCGCATCGTGCGCATCGACCATATCGACGACCGGCTCGCCAGACCGCCCGCCCCTGTCGCGGTGACCGACGCGCTGCCGACCGACCACCATCACGGCTGGAAATTCATCGCGTTCGGCCCCGACGGCAAGCTGTACGTGCCGACCGGCGCACCGTGCAACGCCTGCCTCGCCGATCGCAACCGCTACGCGATCATCGCGCGAATGAACGCCGACGGCAGCGGACGCGAAGTGGTCGCCCGCGGCATACGCAATACGGTCGGCTTTGCATGGCACCCCGATTCGGGCGAGCTGTGGTTCACCGACAACGGGCGCGACATGATGGGCGACGACGTACCCGACGACAAGCTGAACCGCGCGCCCCGCGCCGGCCTCGACTTCGGCTTTCCCTACTGCCACGGCGGCGATACGCCCGACCCCGAATTCGGCAGCGCCGACGTCTGTCGCCGTTACGTGCCGCCCGTCCTGAAACTCGGCGCGCACGTCGCGGCGCTCGGGATGCGCTTCTATACCGGGCCGATGTTTCCGGCGTCGTATCGCAATAATGTCTTCATTGCCGAACACGGCTCGTGGAACCGCAGCACGAAGGTCGGCTACCGCGTGATGCGCGTGGTCGTCTCGGCGGACGGCAGCCATGCACGCCAGACGCCGTTCGTTACCGGCTGGCTGCGACCCGACGGCACGGTATGGGGACGCCCGGCCGATGTACTGCCGCTGCCGGACGGCTCGCTGCTCGTCAGCGACGATTACGCAGGCGCGATCTATCGCGTGACCTATGCGGCACCTTGACGCGGGCGAGGGGTGACCGGGCCCGACCGGGCATCGTAGAATGCGTGCCGGGCCGCGCGCCCGCGCCGGCCTGCCGGCCCCGCCCATGCCAACGACAAGACGCCGCCATCCATGTCCAGCAGCACCGCATCGCCCCGCCGCTTCCGCTCCAAGACGCTCACCGCCGCCCTCGCGTTCCTGCTCGGATCGCTCGGCGCGCACCGCTTCTATCTGTACGGCTTTCGCGACGTGTACGGCTGGGCCCACCTGCTCGCGACGATCGTCGGCATCCCGGGCTTCCTCCTGCTCGCGGCTACCCAGCGCAGCGCCGGCCTCGGCTGGTGGCTCGCGGTCCCCGGCGCAATCTCGCTGCTGGCGGCGTTCCTCGCCGCACTCGTCTACGGGCTGCGTCCCGACGAAAAATGGGATGCGCAATTCAACGCGGACACCGGCAAGCACAGCAAGTCGGGCTGGACCGTGATCTTCGTCGTGATCTTCTCGCTGCTGATCGGCGCGTTCCTGTTGATGACCGCGCTCGCGCTGTCGTTCCAGACTTACTTCGAATCGCAGGTCGAAGCAGCCAAGCAGATTTCGCAGTAAGCACCACCGATACGGTCGATACGGCACACCGGCAACCGTATCGCTCGTCCATCAGAACAGGTTCAACTGCATGTCGTCGCGCGGCTTCGCGCCGGCTGAGCGAACCGCAACACGCGGCGCCGGCACCGCAGCGGCCGGCGCACCGCTGAACCGCGACAGATCGAGAATGCCGTTCGTGCGCTCGTTCAACCCGAGCCGCTTGACCGCCTGACGGAAGCGCTGCCGCAACAGGTCGGCCCAGATCCCCTCGCCCTTCATCCGTTTCGAGAAATCCGAGTCGTAATCCTTGCCGCCGCGCATGTCGCGCACGCGGTTCATCACGCGCTCCGCACGATCGGGAAAATGCGCGGCAAGCCAGCTCTTGAACAGCGGCGCGACCTCCCACGGCAACCTCAGGATGATGTAGCTCGCATGCGTCGCACCGGCTTCCGCGCACGCCTCCAGCACGCGCTCCATGTCCGGCTCGGTCACGAACGGAATCACCGGCGCGATGCTCACGCCGACCGGCACGCCCGCATCGCGCAGCGCGCGGATCGTGCGCAACCGCCGCGCCGGCGTGGCCGCGCGCGGCTCGAGCGTGCGCGCGAGTTCGGCATCGAGCGTCGTGATCGTGACCGCCGCCATCACCTGCCCGCGTTCGGCCATCGGCGCGAGCAGGTCGAGATCGCGCTCGATCAGCGACGATTTCGTGATCGCCGCGAACGGCAGCCCGCGATCGTGCATCACCTGGACCACGCTGCGCGTGATGCGCAGGTCGCGCTCGACCGGCTGGTATGCGTCGGTGTTGACGCCGAGCGCGATCGGCTCCGGCACGTAGCGCTTGCGGGAAATCTCGCGTTCGAGCAGCTCGGCCGCGTTCACCTTCGCGTAGATGCGGCTTTCGAAATCGAGCCCCGGCGACAGCCCGAGATAGCTGTGCGTCGGCCGCGCGAAACAGTAGATACAACCGTGCTCGCAACCGCGATACGGATTGAGCGACACGCTGAACGGAATATCGGGCGACTGGTTGTGCGTCAGGATGCTCTTCGCCCGCTCCTCGAATACCTGCGTGCGCAGCGGCGCGGGGAAATCGGCATCGTCGGACTCGTGCGTCCAGCCGTCGTCCACCGCTTCGCGCTGCGCGAGTTCATACCGCCCCTGCAGGTTGTCGACCGCACCGCGCCCCTTGCGGGGCACGGGCGGCGCTATCGGAAATTCGTTGTCGGACCGATCGTCCATGTGCCCACCCATTCGCCTGCGCCCAATACTGTACATTTATACAGTATTGGGCGCAGCATGCCAAGGGCGGGATAAAGGGCCCGACAACGGGCCGCCGGCACGTCATTCGCCGACGGCGATCGTCAGCGTTTCCTTGATTTCTTCCATCACGACGTAGCTCTTCGACTGCACGGCGCCGGGCAACTGCAGCAGGATGTCGCCGAGCAGCTTGCGGTAGTCGGCCATCTCGCCGATCCGCGCCTTGATCAGATAGTCGAAATCGCCGGAGACGAGATGGCATTCGAGCACCTCGTCGATCTTCATCACTTCCCGGCGGAATTGCTCGAACATGTTGCCGCCCTTGTGGCCGAGCGTGATCTCGACGAACACCAGCAGCGCGGCGCCCAGCTGGCCCGGGTCGACCCGCGCGTGATAACCGGTGATCACGCCGTCGCGCTCCATGCGCCGCACACGCTCGATACACGGCGTGACGGTCAGGCCGACCTGTTCCGCAAGGTCTTTCATCGCCATCCGGCCGTCGTCCTGGAGCAGTTTCAGGATGCGTCGGTCGAGCTTGTCGAGCGAGCGTACGGGCTGACGTTGCGTTCTCATTTGTTTATGCTGAAAACCGAAAAAATACGATAACAAAAACTGCACATTCGACAATACCATAGCTCAAAAAACTAGATCAGCTAGAGGTTACACGGAGCCGCAGGGTGCGCCCGGCCTCAACCTGGTCCCTTCCATCTGGAGCAGCTATGCGAGTCGTCATTCTGGGCAGCGGTGTGGTGGGCGTGGCAAGCGCGTATTACCTCGCGCGCGCCGGCCATGAAGTCACGGTGATCGACCGGGAAGCCGGCCCGGCGCTGGAGACGAGCTTCGCGAACGCAGGCCAGATCTCGCCCGGCTATGCCGCGCCGTGGGCCGCGCCCGGCGTGCCGCTGAAAGCCGTCAAGTGGATGTTCGAAAAGCACGCGCCGCTCGCGATCCGCCTCGACGGCACGCGCTTCCAGCTCCAGTGGATGTATCAGATGCTGCGCAACTGCACGGCCGAGCGCTATGCCGTCAACAAGGGCCGCATGGTCCGTCTCGCCGAATACAGCCGCGACTGCCTGCAGGCGCTGCGTGCCGATACCGGCATCCAGTACGAGGGCCGCACGGGCGGCACGCTGCAACTGTTCCGCACGCAGCAGCAGCTCGACGGCGCGGCGAAGGACATCGCCGTGCTGCAGGAAGCGAACGTGCCGTTCGAACTGCTGTCGCCGGCCGAACTGAAAAAGGCCGAACCGGCGCTCGCCGCCGTCTCGCACAAGCTGACGGGCGGCCTGCGCCTGCCGGGCGACGAAACGGGCGATTGCCAGCTGTTCACGACGCGCCTCGCCGCGCTCGCCGAATCGCTTGGCGTCAAGTTCCGCTACAACACGCCGATCGATGCGCTCGCGATCGCGGGTGGCAAGATCGCCGGCGTGCAGTGCGGCAGCGAGACGGTGCGCGCGGACGCGTACGTCGTCGCGCTCGGCTCGTACTCGACGAGCTTCATCTCGAACCTGATGAAGATTCCGGTCTATCCGCTCAAGGGTTATTCGATCACCGCGCCGATCGTCAACGAAGCCGCCGCGCCCGTGTCGACCGTGCTCGACGAGACCTACAAGATCGCGATCACGCGCTTCGACCAGCGCATCCGCGTCGGCGGCATGGCGGAAATCGTCGGCTTCGACAAGAAGCTGCGCGCGGCACGCCGCGAAACGCTGGAGATGTGCGTGAACGACCTGTTCCCGGGCGGCGGCGATACGTCGAAGGCGACGTTCTGGACGGGCCTGCGCCCGATGACGCCGGACGGCACGCCGATCGTCGGCCGCACGCCGGTGTCGAACCTGTTCCTGAACACCGGCCACGGCACGCTCGGCTGGACGATGTCGTGCGGCTCGGGCCAACTGCTCGCGGACCTGATCTCGGGCAAGATGCCCGCGATCCAGGCCGACGACCTGTCGGTGCATCGTTACCTGAAGGACGTGCCCGGCCAGACGCGCCCGGCATACGCGTAAGTCGGAACGGCCCGCGGCGATGCGGGCCCGTTGCATCAGCGAGAAAGGCGCCCGAGGGCGCCTTTCTCTTTTGGGCGACTGCGAGCGTGCGAGCGCCGCTCGGCACGAGACGATCGCGGATCGTCCAGGCGCACGCCGCTCGCGCCTCTTCCGCGATGACACAACAAAAAGGGGCGCTCGTCGCGCCCCTCTTCTCGTGTGCTTACCGCTGAAGCATCACACCGCGTCAGCCGAGCTCGGTCACGAGTTCCGGCACGAGCGCGAACAGATCGCCGACGAGGCCGTAATCGGCCACGCTGAAGATCGGTGCTTCGGGATCCTTGTTGATCGCGACGATCACCTTCGAATCCTTCATGCCGGCCAGGTGCTGGATCGCACCCGAAATGCCGACCGCGATGTACAGCTGCGGCGCGACGATCTTGCCGGTCTGGCCGACCTGGTAGTCGTTCGGCACGTAGCCGGCGTCGACTGCCGCGCGCGATGCGCCGAGCGCTGCCGACAGCTTGTCGGCCAGCGGCTCCAGCACCTTCGTGTAGTTCTCGCCGCTGCCCAGACCGCGGCCGCCCGACACGATGATGCTCGCCGACGTCAGTTCCGGACGGTCCAGCTTCGTCACTTCGCGGCTCACGAACTGCGACTTGCCGGCGTCGGCCGCCGCTTCGATCTTGTCGACCGCCGCGCTGCCGCCTTCCGCCGCCACCGGATCGAAGCCCGTTGCACGCACCGTGATGACCTTGATCGGGTCGCTCGACTGCACCGTCGCGATCGCGTTACCCGCGTAGATCGGGCGCTCGAACGTGTCGGCCGAATCGACTGCCGTGATGTCCGAGATCTGCGCAACGTCCAGCTTCGCCGCGATACGCGGCGCGATGTTCTTGCCGTAGGCCGTCGCCGGCGCGAGGATGTGCGAGTAGTCCTTCGCGATGTTCAGCGCAGTCGCTTCGACGTTTTCCGCCAGGCCTTCGGCCAGTTGCGGCGCGTCGGCCAGCAGCACCTTCGACACGCCTGCGATCTTCGCTGCAGCGTCTGCCGCCGCCTGCGCGTTGTGGCCCGCGACCAGCACGTGGATGTCACCACCGATCTTCGCTGCCGCCGCCACCGTGTTCAGCGTCGCGGCCTTGATCGACGCGTTGTCGTGTTCTGCAATCACCAGAATCGTCATTTCTTTCCGCTCCCTCTTACAGCACCTTGGCTTCGGTCTTCAGCTTCTCGACCAGCGTCTTCACGTCCGGCACCTTCACGCCGGCTGCGCGCTTCGGCGGCTCGACCACCTTCAGCGTCTTCAGACGCGGCGCGACGTCCACACCGAGGTCTTCCGGCTTCACGGTTTCCAGCGGCTTCTTCTTCGCCTTCATGATGTTCGGCAGCGTCACGTAGCGCGGCTCATTCAGGCGCAGGTCGGTCGTGACGACCGCCGGCAGCGTCAGCGACAGCGTTTCCGCGCCGCCGTCGACTTCGCGCGCCACCGTCGCCTTGCCGTCGGCCACCGTCACCTTCGACGCGAACGTCGCTTGCGGCAGGCCTGCCAGCGCGGCCAGCATCTGGCCCGTCTGGTTCGAATCGTCGTCGATCGCCTGCTTGCCGAGGATCACGAGCTGCGGCTGTTCCTTGTCGACCAGCGCCTTCAGGATCTTCGCGACGGCCAGCGGCTCGACGCTGTCGTTCGACTCGACGAGGATCGCGCGATCCGCGCCGATCGCCAGCGCCGTGCGCAGCGTTTCCTGCGCTTGCGTGACGCCCACCGACACCGCGATCACTTCGGTCGCGACACCCGCTTCCTTCAGGCGCACGGCTTCTTCAACGGCGATTTCGTCGAACGGGTTCATCGACATCTTCACGTTCGCGATGTCGACGCCCGTGTTGTCCGACTTCACGCGGACCTTCACGTTGTAATCGACCACTCTTTTCACTGGCACCAGGATTTTCATGCACACGCTCCAAAGTTACGAATACGACCAGAGGCCATTTTATAGCGAGGCCTCATGACTGCGCGGCCAGGCGGACCCAACCATGATGGTTGTCGAGGATACCGCTTCTTGGCGACGCGCCAATGATAGCGAACGGTCGTTCTATTTTAAAAGAGAAAAAACCCGGACGCAAAGCCCGGGTTTTCGATCATCGACTCTAATCCCGCCGGGCATCCCGTGCTTCGCCCGTTACCAGGCGGCGATGACCGCGCCGCCGAACTTGCCTTCGATGAACTGCTTCACGTCGGCCGAGTGATACGCCGCAATCAGCTTCGCGACCCACGGCTTGTTCCGGTCCGTCTCGCGAATCGCGAGGATGTTCGCGTACGGACCGTTCGGGCCCTCGATCGCGATCGCGTCCTGTTTCGGCTTCAACCCCGCTTCCATCGCGTAGTTGGTGTTGATCGCGGCCGCGTCGACGTCGCCGAGCGAGCGCGGGATCTGCGCCGCGTCGAGCTCGACGATCTTCAGCTTGCGCGGATTGTCGACGATATCGAGCGGCGTCGCCTTCAGCCCCGCATCCGCGCGCAGCTTCAGCAGCCCCTGCTTCTGCAGCAACAGCAGCGCGCGACCGCCGTTGGTCGGATCGTTCGGAACGGCGACGCGCGCGCCCGGCTTCAGCTCGGCCAGCGACTTCACGCGCTTCGAATAGATGCCCATCGGGAACGTGACGGTATCCGCGACCTTGATCAGCTTGTAGCCGCGATCCTTCACCTGCGCCTGCAGATACGGATCGTGCTGGTAGCTGTTCGCGTCGAGGTCGCCCGACGCGAGCGCGGCGTTCGGCTGCACGTAGTCGGAGAATTCGACGATGCGGATCTCCAGGCCGCCCTTCGCCGCGACCTGCTTCACCACTTCCATGATCTGCGCGTGCGGGCCGCCCGTCACGCCCACCTTGATGGTTTCGGCCCGGGCGTGCGCGCCCGCGAACAGTGCGGCCGCGCCCAGCGCCGCGGCAAATTTCAGCATGAAGCGTCGTTGCATCGTGTCTCCCCTATCGGATCGGTCTGTCTTATTTGTGGCTCAGCCGGCGCACCAGCCAGTCGCCGAACGATTGCACGATCTGCACGAACACGATCAGGATCGCGACGACCGTCCACATCACTTCCGGCAAATAGCGCTGGTAACCGTAGCGGATGCCGAGATCGCCGAGGCCGCCGCCGCCGATCGCACCCGCCATCGCCGAATAGCCGACCAGCGACACGAACGTGATCGTCAGGCCCGCGACGACGCCCGGCAGCGATTCGGGCAACAGCACCTTGAATACGATCTGCGACGTGGTCGCGCCCATCGATTGCGCGGCCTCGATCAGCCCGCGGTCGACTTCGCGCAGCGCCGTTTCGACGAGACGCGCGATGAACGGCGCGGCCGCGAGCGTCAGCGGCACGACCGCCGCGGCCGTGCCGATCGACGAGCCGGTGACGAGCCGCGTGAACGGAATCACCGCGACCAGCAGGATGATGAACGGCGTCGAGCGGACGGCGTTCACGATGCCGCCGAGCACGCGATTCACCGCGAGGTTCTGCAGCACGCCCTGGCGATCGGTCAGGTAGAGCAGCACGCCGAGCGGCAGGCCGACGAGCGCGCCGACCGCTCCGGAGATGCCGACCATGATCAGCGTCTCCCAGAAGGACTGCACGAACATATCGAACATCTCACTCAACATACGAAAGCTCCTCTACCACCACGCCTTGCTCGCGCAGGAACGCGAGCGCCTGCCCGACCTTGCCCGGCTCGCCGCCCGCGAGCACCGCGAGCGAACCGAATGCCTGCCCCTGGATCTCGTCGATCTGGCCATGCAGGATGTTGAAATCGAGTTCGTACCGGCGGATCGTCTCCGACAGGATCGGCTGGTCGACCCCCGAGCCCGTGAAGGCGAGCCGCAGCAGATGGCCGCTGCCCGTCTTCAGCCGCTCGGCCACGCGCGCCTTCAGCGCGGGCGGCAGCTCCTGCGCGATCACGTCGCCGATCAGCGCGCGCGTCACTTCGTGATGCGGCTGCAGGAACACGTCGATCACGCGACCTTCCTCGACCACGCGTCCCGCATCGAGCACCGCGACGCGATCGCAGACCTGCTTGATCACTTCCATCTGGTGCGTGATCAGCACGATCGTCAGGCCGAGCTCGCGGTTGATGCGCTTCAGCAGGTCGAGGATCGAACGCGTGGTTTCGGGATCGAGCGCGGACGTCGCTTCATCCGACAGCAGTACCTTCGGCTGGCTCGCCAGCGCGCGAGCGATGCCGACGCGCTGCTTCTGGCCGCCGCTGATCTGCGATGGATAGCGATCCTTCTGCGCGGACAGCCCGACCAGATCGAGCAGCGGCAGCACGGCGGCTTCGATGTCGGCACGGCTCGCACCGGCCAGTTCGAGCGGCAGCGCGACGTTGTCGAACACCGTGCGCGACGACAGCAGGTTGAAGTGCTGGAAGATCATGCCGATCTCGCGGCGTGCCTCGCGCAGCGCACCGGCCGACAGCAGCATCAGGTCGCGCCCGCCGACGACGACATTGCCTTCGTTCGGCCGCGTGAGCAGGTTGATGGTGCGCACGAGCGTGCTCTTGCCGGCGCCGCTTCGGCCGATGATGCCGAACACCTCGCCTTGCGGGATCGTCAGGTTGACGTTGCGCAGCGCATCGACCCAGCCGCCCGGGCCGGGGAAACGCTGCGAGAGATTGCGTAATTCGATCATGTAAACAAAACGGCGGCCGGCCGGCGAGTTGGCCCGCCAGTCGGCCGCCGATGCATCTGGAATAACCGGCGATTTTACCGCAAACCCCTCATTCCCCTTAATAATCGATTTCGATCTTTTCATAACCGGACGAAATTAGAGGGGCGCCGCTGGGCTCGCGCGGGAAGGCCGCGTCTATGATCCGGAACACCGACCAACGAACAGGGGACACGCCAGATGAGTATCACCACCACGCCGGCCGCCGCACCCGCCGCCACCGGATCGGCACCCGCGCCGCGCATGGGCCGGCTGCGTACCGCGGACGGGCTCGAATTGGCGTCGTACCGCTGGCCGGCCGGCGACGGCACCGCGCCGCCGCGCGCGACGATCGCGCTGGTGCATGGCCTCGCCGAACACGCGGGCCGCTATGCCGCGCTCGCCGGCCGGCTGAATGCAGCCGGCATCGACGTGCTGGCGATCGATCTGCGCGGGCATGGCCAATCGCCCGGCAAACGCGTGTGGGTCGAGCGCTTCGACGGCTACCTGAACGATGCGGATGCGCTGGTCGCCGAAGCCGCGCGTGGCGATGCGCCGCTGTTCCTGATGGGACACAGCATGGGTGGCGCGGTCGCGGCGCTCTATGCGATCGAACGCGCACCGGCCCGTGGCCATGGGCTGACAGGCCTCGTGCTGTCGAGTCCGGCGCTCGCGCCGGGGCGCGACGTGCCGCGCTGGATGCTTGCGGTCAGCCGCGTCATCAGCCGGGTGTGGCCCACGTTCCCCGCGATCAGGATCGATGCGGCGCTGCTGTCGCGCGATCCGGCCGTCGTCGCCGCCAATCGCGCCGATCCGCTCGTGCATCACGGCGCGGTGCCCGCCCGCACCGGCGCGGAGATTCTCGACGCGATGGCGCGCATCGAAAATGGCCGCGGCGCGCTGCGGGTACCGGTGCTCGTCTATCACGGCACCGAGGACAAGCTGACCGAACCCGACGGCAGTCGCGCGTTCGGCGCGCGCGTCGGCTCGCCCGACCGTACGCTGACGCTGTACGAAGGCGGTTTCCACGAAACGATGAACGATCTCGAACGCGATCGCGTGATCGACGCGCTGATCGCGTGGATTCATGCGCGCGTGCCGGCGCACTGAACACGCCGGCCCGCCGGTCAAGCGGAAATCAGATCCCGGCCAGCACGCGCAGGTGCGCGACTACGCTGCGCCCGAGCGCGGACAGGTTGTAGCCGCCTTCGAGGCAACTGACGATGCGGCCCTGCGCATGCCGGCGCGCCACGTCGACGATCTGCGCGGTCAGCCATTCGAAGTCGGCTTCGACGAGGCCGAGATTGCCGATGTCGTCCTCGCGATGCGCATCGAAGCCGGCCGACACGAACAGCATCTGCGGCTTGAACGCGTCGAGACGCGGCAGCCAGAACATGTCGACCGCTTCGCGGATCGCCATCCCGTTGCTGCGTGCGGGCATCGGCAGGTTGA
Organism: Burkholderia sp. EMB26; assembly: GCF_024730645.1. NCBI lineage: Bacteria > Pseudomonadati > Pseudomonadota > Betaproteobacteria > Burkholderiales > Burkholderiaceae > Burkholderia > Burkholderia sp. EMB26. The sequence continues at coordinate 1,120,629 of NZ_CP078070.1, read as the reverse complement.
CCATGTTCGGCGCCTGATGATCGACGCCCGAGAACGGATACAGCGGATGCTGGAAGAAGCTGCACATCAGCACGCGCTCGTCGTTCGCGAACGCCGCCTCGGTACCGTTGCCGTGATGCACGTCGAAATCGATGATCGCGACACGCTCGATGCCGTGTACGTCGAGCGCATGCCGCGCGGCGATCGCGACGTTGTTGAAGAAGCAGAAGCCCATCGCGCGCGCCGGCTCCGCATGGTGACCGGGCGGACGGACGCCGCAGAACGCATTCGCATAGCGGCCTTCGATCACCGCGTCGGTCGCCGCGATCGCCGCGCCGGCCGCGCGCAGTGCCGCGCGCCACGTGTCGCGATTCATCAGCGTATCGGGATCGATCTCGACGTAACCGTCGACCGGCGTCATGCTGCGGATGTAGTCGATGTGCGCCTGCGTATGCACGCGGCCCAGCGCGACCTCGCTCGCGAATGGCGCGGTTTCGTGCACGATCAGGTCGTCGATGCGGCTCGCAATCAGTTGATCCTGGATCGCCGACAGGCGGGCCGGACATTCCGGATGCCATTCCCCCATCTCGTGCAGCATGCAGTCGGGGTGCGTGTAGAAAGCGGTTGCCATAAGCTGTCATCCGCGGCGCACGATGCGCCGCAGGTCTCCCTCAATGATGTCCATCGTCTGCCGCGAATTCGCCGCTAACTTACCACAACGGGGGCCAGCTTCGTCCCGGCGCGCCGGATGCGTCGGGTATACTGCGCCGAACACCATCGCCCTGTCCGCCCGCTTCGACATGAATTCCAGCAAGCCTGCCGCCCTTCTCTCCGCGCTGTTCCGTGTTCGCGCTCCGCTCGTCGTCGCTGCCATCGCCGCGGCCCTCGGCACCGCGCCTGCCATGGCGCAGACGCAGCCTGCGAAGTCCGCCGGCACGCTCGTCGCCCAGGCCCAGCCGCAGCAGCCGACACCGCAAGGTCAGACCTTCGAAGAGGAAATCGTTCCACAGCGTTACGCGAGCAACGCGAAGGTCGACGCGTTCATCGACGAGATGGTGAGTCGCAACGGCTTCGATTCGGCGAGCCTGCATGCGCTGTTCTCGCGCGTCAGCTACTCGGCGACGGCCGTCAAGCTCGTGAGGCCGGCCCCGTCGCCGACGGTCAAGAACTGGCGCGTGTATCGCTCGCGCTTCATCGAGCCGATCCGCATCAACGCGGGCGTGAAGTTCTGGAAGGCGAACCAGGCGACGCTGCAGCGCGCATCCGAGCAGTTCGGCGTGCCGCCCGAGGTGATCGTCGGCATCATCGGCGTCGAGACCATCTACGGCCGCTACATGGGCAATTTCCGCGTGCTCGACGCGCTGACGACGCTCACGTTCGACTACCCGGACACGCCGAATCGCGACAGCCGCCAGGCAACCTTCCGCAAGAACCTCGAAGACTTCCTGGTCTGGACCCGCGACAACCAGCTCGACCCGACCACCGTGCTCGGCTCGTACACCGGCGCGATCGGGATTCCGCAGTTCCTGCCGAGCAGCATCCGCGAATATGCGGTCGACTTCGACGGCACGGGCCATGTCGATCTGCGCAGCAGTCCTGTCGATGCGATCGGCAGTGTCGCGAACTACCTGAAGCAGCACGGCTGGGAAACCGACCGCCCGGTGGTCTGGCAGATCACGCCCGACACGGGCAGCCTGGGCATCGCACAGGCCGCCGCCGACGGCCAGCCCGAACCGCACTGGGCGCTGTCGCAACTGCTGCGCGCGGGCATGACGCTGAACGAGCCGACGGTCAACATCACGACCGAAGCCGGCACGCCGGTGACCGTGGTCGACCTGCCGACGCCGGGGCGCGCGACCGAATACATGCTCGGCCTGAAGAACTTCTATGTGCTGACGCGCTACAACCGCAGCTTCTTCTACGCGCTCACCGTGTACCAGCTCGGCGAGGCCGTGAAAGCGCAGATGGAAGCGAGCGGCGCGCTGCAGCCCGCCGCTGGCGAGGCTCAGTCGCAATAAGCGCCGGCCAGCCAAAGAAAAAGCGCCGCACGAGCGGCGCTTTTTTTATCGCGGCGCGAATCGCGCCTCTCTCTCGCTCAAGCCGGAAACACGCCCGTGGACAGGTAACGGTCGCCGCGATCGCAGACGATGAACACGATCGTCGCATTCTCGACCTGACGCGCGATGCGCATCGCGACTTCGCATGCGCCGCCCGATGAAATCCCCGCGAAGATGCCTTCGACCGCCGCGAGCCGGCGCGCCATCGTTTCCGCCGCGGCCTGGCTCACGTTTTCGACGCGATCGACGCGACTGCGATCGAAGATGGTCGGCATGTAGGCTTCCGGCCACTTGCGAATGCCCGGAATACGCGAGCCGTCTTCCGGCTGCGCACCGACGATCTCGATCGCCGCATTCTGCTCCTTCAGGTAGCGCGACGTGCCCATGATCGTGCCCGTCGTGCCCATGGCGGACACGAAGTGCGTGACGCGTCCTTCGGTATCGCGCCAGATCTCCGGCCCCGTTGCTTCGTAGTGCGCGATCGGATTGTCGGGGTTGCCGAACTGGTCGAGGATCACGCCCTTGCCTTCGCGCTGCATCTGCTCCGCGAGGTCGCGCGCCAGTTCCATCCCGCCCTTCACCGGCGTCAGGATGATTTCAGCACCATAAGCCGCCATGCTCTGGCGGCGCTCGACCGACAGATCCTCCGGCATGATCAGCACCATCTTGTAGCCGCGGATTGCCGCGGCCATCGCGAGCGCGATGCCTGTGTTGCCGCTCGTCGCCTCGATCAGCGTATCGCCCGGCTTGATGCGCCCGCGCGCCTCGGCCTTGCTGATCATCGACAGCGCCGGGCGATCCTTCACGGAACCGGCCGGATTGTTGCCCTCGAGCTTCGCGAGCACCACGTTGTTGCGAGCGCGAATCTCGTCGTCCGGCAGGCGGACCAGTTGCACGAGCGGCGTATTGCCGATCGTGTCTTCGATAGTTTTGTAAGCCATGGGTATACCGTGAGTACGAGGCCGATCAATCGATCGATTGTAAACCAGCACCGGCACGCGCGCCGGCAACCCCATTGCGCCGATGGAATACGCGTGCCGCGGTTCGTGATCGCCCCGCACGCCGCCCCACGCAAAAAACCCGCGGCATGCCGCGGGAAGCCGTCGCAACGACGGCGACTGAAGGAGCGCTTTGTCGGTTGCGTGACGCGTTATTTCTGCGCGGTGCGGGCCGGTGCGACAGCAGGCTTCGCTGCCGCCGCACCGATCGTCAAGCCTTCCTGCTGAAGCCGCTCGACGGTGTGCCCGCCCATGCCTTTCACACGCTTGGCGAGATCGTCCGCATTCCTGAACGGACCGCGTGCGCCGCGCTCGTCGAGAATCGCCTTCGCGCGTGCGGGGCCGATGCCCTTGATGCCGACGAGCGCATCCTCGTTCGCGGTGTTGACGTCGACGGCCGCCCAGGCCGACGCTACTGCGCCGAGCATGACCGCTGCGGCAAACCATTTCCTGAACATGTGCTGGATCTCCGAAGAAAACGGCCGGCGGCTGCCGACCGTGAGACCCAGTCTATCGATGCAACGCGCCGGTTTAAACCTGGCCGGATAGCCAACGCACGTAACGATCGACGCCTTCCTGCACGGTCAGGAACGGTGCGTCGTAGCCAGCCGCGCGCAGTTTCGTCTGGTCGGCCTGCGTGAAGCACTGGTACTTGCCGCGCAGCGCATCGGGGAACGGCACGTACTCGATCAACCCTTGCTCGACCTGCTGCGCGAGCGTCAGCGGCGGCTGGTTGTCGAGCGCGCGCAACGTGTTCACGACCGTCGAAGCGATATCGTTGAACGGCTGCGCCCGGCCCGTGCCGAGATTGAAGATGCCCGACTTCTCCGGATGGTCGAAGAAGAACAGATTCACCTTGGTCACGTCCTCGACCGACACGAAATCGCGCGTCTGCTCGCCCGGCGCATAACCGTTGTATTCGCCGAACAGCTTCACCTTGCCTTCCGCGCGGAACTGGTTGAAGTTGTGGAACGCGACCGACGCCATGCGGCCCTTGTGCGTCTCGCGCGGGCCGTACACGTTGAAATAGCGGAAGCCCGCGATCTGGCTCTTCGCGCTCGGCAGCACGCGACGGATCACCTGGTCGAACAGGAACTTCGAATAGCCGTACACGTTCAGCGGCGCCTCGACGTCGCGCTCCTCGACGAAACGCGTCGAGCCGCCGTAGATCGCGGCCGACGATGCATACAGGAACTGCGTGCCCTGCGCGAGGCAGGTATCGAGCACCGCGCGGCTGTAGCGGAAGTTGTTGTCCATCATGTAGCGGCCGTCGGTTTCCATCGTGTCCGAACAGGCGCCTTCATGAAATACCGCGCGTACCTTGCCGAAATCGCCGCGCGCAAAGCGCTCGACGAATTCGGTCTTGTCGAGATAGTCGTCGATCTCGCAATCGACGAGATTGCGAAACTTGTCTGCGCGGGTCAGGTTGTCGACCGCGATGATGCGCGTCTCGCCGCGCTCGTTGAGCGCCTTGACGATGTTCGCGCCGATAAAACCGGCTGCGCCGGTGACGATGAGGGTCATGATCGTCCTGCCTGAAAAGTGCGAGCCCGCTCGGGCGACGCGCTCGTCGCGCCGCCGAATGCGCTCAGTGAAACAGTTCGTCGTAATCCACCGTGGCCGTGCCGAGCTTGCCGACCACGATGCCTGCCGCGCGATTCGCAAGCACCACCGCGTCGACGAGCGGCACCCCGGCGCCGAGCATCGTCGCGACCGTCGCGATCACGGTGTCGCCCGCGCCCGACACGTCGAACACTTCGCGCGCGAGCGCCGGCGCATGCAGTTCGCCGCCGGCGGAAAAGAGCGTCATGCCCTCTTCCGAACGGGTGAGCAACAGTGCGTCGATGTCGAGCTCCGCACGCAGATTCGCGACGCGCGCGCGCAGGTCGTCTTCCGATTTCCACTGCCCGACCACCTCGCGCAGTTCCGCGCGATTCGGCGTGATCAGCGATGCGCCGCGATAGCGTGCCCAGTCGTCGCCCTTCGGGTCGACCAGCACCGCCTTGCCCGCCGCACGCGCCTTCTCGATCATCGTCGTGACGTGCGTGAGGCCGCCTTTGGCGTAATCCGACATGAGCACGACGTCGTGCTGCGGCAGCAGCACATCGAAGCGCGCGAGCCCCGCAAGCAATACCTCATGCGTCGGCATCGCCTCGAAGTCGACGCGCAGCAGTTGCTGTTGGCGCGCGAGCACGCGCAGCTTGATCGTGGTCGGCAGCGCCGGATCGCGCTCGAGATGCGGCGTCACGCCGCTGCTGCCGAGCAACTCGACGATCCGCTCGCCGGGTTCGTCGCAACCGACGACGCACAGCAGCCCGGCCTGGCCGCCGAGCGTCACGGCATTGCGCGCGACGTTGGCCGCACCGCCGAGCCGCTCCTCCTGACGCTGCACGTGCACGACCGGCACCGGCGCCTCAGGCGAAATGCGGTCGACGTTGCCGAACCAGTAACGGTCGAGCATCACGTCGCCGACGACGAGCACACGCGAGCGCGCGAGTTGCTCGCGCGGCACCGGAACGACTTCGCGAAGAGTATTCATCGTAGGTTCAGCCACGGGAGGACAACTGGGGATCGACATACGGCCGGCCGATCGCGTAGTAGTCGATGCCCAGCTCGGCCATCGCATCCGGCTCGTACAGGTTGCGCCCGTCGAAGATCACCGGTGCCTTCAGCTCCGCCTTCAGGCGCGTGAAATCTGGGCTGCGGAATTCCTTCCATTCGGTCACGATCACGAGTGCATCCGCACCGGTGACCGCGACGTCCTGCGTATCGACGAGATGCAGCCGCGCCAGTGCGTCCGCATCGTCGCCGAAATCCAGCGCGAACACGCGGCGCGCTTCGTCGACTGCGACCGGATCGTAGGCGCGCACGGTCGCGCCGCGTTCGAGCAGCGCGGCGATCAGGCGACGGCTCGGCGCTTCGCGCATGTCGTCGGTGTTCGGCTTGAACGCGAGGCCCCAGACCGCGAATTCGCGGCCCGTCAGGTCGGCGCCGAAGCGCTGCTCGATCTTGCCGATCAGCACGTCCTTCTGCGCATGGTTGGCGGCCTCGACGGCCTCCAGGATACGCAGCGGCTGGCCGTTCTCGCCTGCGGTGCGGATCAGCGCCTGCACGTCCTTCGGGAAGCACGAGCCGCCGTAGCCGACGCCGGCATACAGGAAGTGATAGCCGATGCGCGGATCGGAGCCGATCCCGCGGCGCACGGCCTCGATGTCGGCGCCGACCTTGTCGGCGAGATTCGACATTTCGTTCATGAACGAGATGCGCGTCGCGAGCATCGCGTTCGCCGCATACTTCGCGAATTCCGCCGAACGCACGTCCATGTAGATCGTGCGCTCGTGGTTGCGGTTGAACGGCGCGTAGAGCTTCTTCATCTTCTCGCGCGCGATCGTGCCGGTTTCGTCGTCGTCGACGCCGATGATGATCCGGTCGGGGCGCATGAAGTCCTCGACCGCGGCGCCTTCCTTCAGGAACTCCGGGTTCGACACGACCGAGAAGCGGTGCGCGACGCTGCCCGCGAGCCCGCGTGCCGCAAGCGCTTCGTCGACCACGCCGCGCACGCGCTGCGCGGTGCCGACCGGCACCGTCGACTTGTCGACGATCACCTTGAAGCCCGTCATGTGGCGGCCGATGTTGCGCGCGGCCTCGAGCACGTATTGCAGGTCGGCCGAGCCGTCCTCGTCGGGCGGCGTGCCGACCGCGATGAACTGGATCTCGCCATGCGCGACGCTCGCCTCGATGTCGGTCGAGAAGCGCAGGCGCCCCGCCGTGCGGTTGCGCGCGATGATGTCCAGCAGCCCCGGTTCGTGAATCGGCATCCCGCCGTTGTTCAGGATGTCGATCTTGCGCGGATCGACGTCGAGACAGAAGACGTCGTGACCGATCTCCGCGAGGCAGGCGCCCGTGACGAGACCGACATAGCCGGTGCCGATGATGGTGATTTTCATAGATGTTCCGGTACTTCCCGGTAATGGACTAACTTGGCCGCCGGGACGAGCCCGGCGGCAACCGCAGCGCGTTGGCTCCGCGTGCCGGGATCAGCCCGGCATCGCAGGTTCGACGCGGCGCGGCGCATAGGTTTCCCAGCCGCTGCATCCGGGGCACTGCCAGTAGAAGAGCCGTGCCCGGAAACCGCAATTCTGGCACGTATACCGTGGCAGATTTTTCGTGCGCTGCTTGATCAGCGCACGCATCATTTCAAGTTCCTTACGACGCGGTTCGTCGGCCGCCGCGATCTGCGCATCGAGCAGATGCAGCATCCCCGACAGGTTCGGCGACTTTTCCATCTGCGTGCGCGCGAGCGTGTGGGCCGCATCCTGGCCGCGCAATCCGGCGATATGCTGATAGGCGATATCGAGCAGGTCGTTCGACGGATATCGATCGACGTACCCCATCAGCAATTCCGCGCCCTCGACGTTCTTGCCAAGCGCGACGTACGCCTTCATCAGCTTGTCCGCGACGAGCGGCAGATACGCCGGATTCTGCGCTTCGACGCGCTTCCAGTGCTCGATTGCGGCCGCGTGATCGCCCGCCGCCTCGGCCGCGTCGCCGGACAGGACCGTCGCCCGGACGTTCTGCGGATTCACCGTCAGCGCGAGGCGCAACTGTTCGGCCGCCGCGGCGGCGTTCTTGCGCTGCAGCGCGTCCTGCGCGAGTTCGCAGTGGAACTGCGCAATTTCGGTGCCGAGCGGCTTGTCGCTCATCGATTCGATGCGCCTCGCGGTATCGATCGACTTGTTCCAGTCCTTCTCGATCTCGTAGATCGTCAGCAGCGCCCGCTGTGCGCCAAGCGCGTAGTCGCCGTCGGCGAGCTTGTGGAACGCCTCTTCGGCGCGATCGAGCAGGCCGGCTTTCAGGAAATCCTGGCCGAGCTCGTACAGCGCGTGGTCGCGCTCGTTGACCGGCAGATCGGTGCGGCTCAGCAGGTTCTGGTGCACGCGGATCGCGCGATCGGTCTCGCCGCGACGGCGAAACAGGTTGCCGAGCGCGAAGTGCAACTCGACCGTTTCGGGATCGAGCTTGGCCACCTCGATGAACGCATCGATCGCCTTGTCGGGTTGTTCGTTCAACAGAAAATTCAGGCCGCGAAAATACGAGCGCGGCAGGTTGGCACTCTCCGACAGGAGATTCTTCAGGTCATAGCGTGACGCCGCCCACCCGAGCGCGAACGCGACCGGAATCGCGAGCAACCACCAGAAATCCAGATCCATGCGAAATATCGAAGCAGAGACGAAAACCGCGCGATGATCGCGCGGCGTCCGTGTTAAATGACGGGCGGCATCGGCGGCTGATCGATGACGGCAGGCGTTTCGCGCGCCGCACGCAGATCGCGCTTCAAACGCCCGTTCTCGATGCGCAGCCGGAAGATCGAAGGCAGCGCGGACAGCAGGCCGGCCAGCAGCCCCACGGCGAAGAATGCCAGGCCGATCAGGATCAGCGGCGCTTGCCATGCGTAGCCGGCAACGAAATTCAGCGTCGCGGTTTGTGTATTGGCCAGCGCAAGCACCAGCAGCAGGACGAACACCAATACCCGGATCAGCCAGACGATAAACTTCATGAAGCCCTCTCTTTGTTGAGGTTTGCCGCGGCGCGCGACTCCCCTTCGTCGCACCGAATCGACCCGTATTGTAAAGGAAGCGTTTCCGCGGCTGCGCAGATCCTGTGCGCCACGTTGCGCGTCAGGTTGCCGGAAATGAAAAAAGCGCCCGCAAGGGGCGCTTTTCTTTTCAGCCTTCGCCGGACAGGTTCCGGGCAAACCGAACGACGCTCAACGCTCGTCGTCCGGATCGTCAGCCTTCAGCGGTTCACCGGCGCGGCCGTCGACGCGTTCACGCAATTCCTTGCCAGGCTTGAAGTGCGGCACGAACTTCTCGGGCACCTGCACTTTCTCCCCCGACTTCGGGTTGCGTCCGACGCGCGCCGGGCGACGATTGAGGCCAAAGCTGCCGAAACCCCGAATTTCAATGCGATGCCCTTTCGCCAGGGCGTCGGACATCGCATCGAGCATCGTTTTCACCGCGAAATCCGCATCCTTGAGGACAAGTTGCGGAAATCGCGATGCCAGCTGCGCGACCAACTCGGATTTGGTCATACTTCAGCAGACCTCGTAAGGCTTACTGGTTCTGGCCGTCGAGCTTCGCCTTCAGCAGCGCGCCGAGGTTGGTCGTACCGGTCGCAGCAGCGCTGGAGTCCGACTGCAGGCCGCGGATCGCTTCCTGTTGTTCAGCCGAATCCTTCGCCTTGATCGACAGGTTGATGCCGCGCGACTTGCGATCGATGTTGATCACCATCGCGTTGACCTTGTCGCCTTCCTTCAGCACGTTGCGTGCGTCTTCGACGCGATCCTGCGAGATTTCCGACGCACGCAGGTAGCCTTCGACGTCGCCCGTCAGCGTGACGACCGCACCCTTCGCATCGACCGTCTTCACGACGCCGTCGACGATCGAGCCCTTGTCGTTCATTGCAACGTAGTTGCTGAACGGGTCGCCTTCGAGCTGCTTGATGCCGAGCGAAATGCGCTCCTTCTCGACGTCGATACCGAGCACGATTGCTTCGACTTCGTCGCCCTTCTTGTACTTGCGAACGGCTTCTTCGCCGGCTTCGCTCCACGACAGGTCCGACAGGTGGACCAGGCCGTCGATGCCGCCCGGCAGACCGATGAACACGCCGAAGTCGGTGATCGACTTGATTGCGCCCGTGATCTTGTCGCCCTTCTTGAAGTTGCGGCTGAAGTCATCCCACGGATTCGGCTTGCACTGCTTCATGCCGAGGCTGATACGACGACGGTCTTCGTCGATCTCGAGGACCATGACTTCGACTTCGTCGCCCAGCTGGACAACCTTCGACGGCGCAACGTTCTTGTTGGTCCAGTCCATTTCCGACACGTGGACGAGGCCTTCGATGCCCGATTCCACTTCGACGAATGCGCCGTAGTCGGTGATGTTCGTGACCTTGCCGAACAGGCGCGTGCCCGACGGGTAACGGCGCGAGATGCCTTCCCACGGATCGTCGCCCAGTTGCTTGATGCCCAGCGAGACGCGGTTCTTCTCTTGGTCGAACTTGAGGATCTTCGCGGTGACTTCCTGGCCAACCGACAGGACTTCGCTCGGGTGACGCACACGACGCCATGCGATGTCGGTGATGTGCAGCAGGCCGTCGATGCCGCCGAGGTCGACGAATGCGCCGTAGTCGGTGATGTTCTTGACCACGCCGTTGACGATCGCGCCTTCCTTCAGCGTCTCGAGCAGCTTCGCGCGCTCTTCGCCCTGGGTTGCTTCGATCACTGCACGACGCGACAGCACGACGTTGTTACGCTTGCGATCGAGCTTGATCACGCGGAACTCGAGCGTCTTGCCTTCGTACGGGGTCGTGTCCTTGACCGGACGCGTGTCGACCAGCGAACCCGGCAGGAACGCGCGGATGCCGTTGACCATCACGGTCATGCCGCCCTTCACCTTGCCGGTGATCGTGCCGGTGACGAGCTCGTTGTTGTCGAGCGCCTTTTCCAGCGACAGCCACGATGCAAGGCGCTTCGCCTTGTCGCGCGACAGGATCGTGTCGCCGTAGCCGTTTTCGAGTGCGTCGATCGCGACGGACACGAAATCGCCCGACTGCACCTCAACCTCGCCCTGATCGTTCAGGAATTCCTCGATCGGAATGTAAGCCTCGGACTTCAGGCCTGCATTGACGACCACGAAGTTGTGGTCGACGCGCACGACTTCGGCGGAAATCACTTCGCCGGCGCGCATGTCTTGGCGGGTCAGCGACTCTTCGAACAGAGCCGCAAAGGATTCGGTATTCGGGTTGGAGGTTTGCAGGTCGGACATAAAAATCTGATTGTGCATGGCTCGCTGTGCCACGCCGGCCGGAATGGCAGGCTGAAAGGGCCAGATCGAGGACCACACGGGGTTAAGGGTTCGAAACACGCTCCGCGCTTGCGACGCGGAGCACCTACCGCTGCCCGCCTACTCAGGCGGGCTGGCCGAGCGCCCGGTACCATTGCAGCACCTGATCGACGGCTTCATCGACCGAAAGTGCCGACGTATCGAGCAGCTTGGCATCTGCCGCAGGCTTCAGCGGCGCGGCCGCGCGATTGCTGTCGCGCGCGTCACGTTCACGAAGATCCCGGAGCAAGTCATCCATATTAGCAGAAAAACCTTTTTGCATCAATTGCTTATGCCGCCTGGTCGCGCGCGCCTCGGCGCTGGCCGTCAGGAACACCTTCAGCACGGCGTCCGGGAAGATCACGGTGCCCATGTCGCGCCCGTCCGCCACGAGGCCCGGCGTCTTGCGGAACGCGCGCTGGCGCGCGACGAGCGCGGCGCGCACGGGGCCGTGCACGGCAATGGCCGACGCGCGGTTGCCGACCGCTTCGGCGCGAATGTCGTTCGACACGTCGACGCCGTCGAGTTGCGCGCACCCCTCACGGAACGTGATGTGCAGATCGTCGATCAGCTTCACGAGCGCGTCGATGTCCTCCGCCGCGATGCCGTAGCGCACGCTCGCGAGCGCCGCGAGCCGGTACAGCGCGCCGCTGTCGAGCAGGTGGAAGCCAAGGTGCGCGGCGACGAGCGCCGCGACGGTGCCCTTGCCAGAAGCGGTCGGGCCGTCGATCGTGATGACGGGAGTCGGGTGAAAGGGTCGGGTCGATTTCATCGGAACAGTCGGGTCAGGCTTTGGCGAGCGCGGCGAAGCGGTCGAAATAGTCGGGGAACGTCTTGCCGACGCACTTCGGATCGTTGATCCGCACGGGCACGCCGCCCAGGCTGACGAGCGAGAAGCACATCGCCATCCGGTGATCGTCGTACGTATCGATCGCCGCGTTCGGCGTGAGCTTGGCCGGCGGCGTGACGACGAGATAGTCGGGGCCTTCCTCGACGATCGCGCCGACCTTGCGCAGCTCGGTCGCCATCGCGGCGATGCGGTCCGTCTCCTTCACGCGCCAGCTCGCGATGTTGCGCAGCGTGCTCGTGCCGTTCGCGAACAGCGCCGCGACCGCGATGGTCATCGCGGCGTCGGGAATCAGGTTGAAGTCCATGTCGATCGGCTCGAGCTTGCCGTGATCGTGGCCGATGCCGCGCACGTCGATCCAGTCGTCGCCCATCGTCACGTTCGCGCCCATCTGCATCAGCGCATTCGCGAAGCCGACGTCGCCCTGGATGCTCGCGCGCCCCACGCCCTCGACCCGCAGCGGGCCGCCGCCGAGCGCGCCGGCCGCGAGGAAGTACGATGCGGACGACGCGTCGCCCTCGACCATGATCCGCCCCGGCGAGCGGTAGCGGACACCGGTCGGCACCACGAAGCGCTGCCAGCCGTCGCGTTCGACGGTCACGCCGAAGCGCGCCATCAGCCGGATCGTGATATCGATGTACGGCTTCGAGATCAGTTCGCCATCGACTTCGACGACGGTCCGGCCGTCCTTCGCCTTCACGAGCGGCAGCGTCATCAGGAGCGCGGTGAGGAACTGGCTCGACACGTCGCCGCGCACGCGGATCGGCGCATCGACCGAAATCGTCGCCGGCTTGATCCGCAGCGGCGGGTAGCCTTCGTTCAGCTCGTAATCGATCTGCGCGCCGATCTGGCGCAGGCCGTCGACGAGATCGCCGATCGGCCGCTCGTGCATGCGTGGCACGCCGTGCACGCGGTAGTCGCCGCCGTTCACCGCGAGTGCGGCGGTCAGCGGCCGCACGGCCGTGCCCGCGTTGCCGAGGAACAGGTCGGCCGTCTTCGCGGTGAACGCGCCGCGCGTGCCGGTGACGACACAGGTGTCGCCGTCGCGCGCGAGCTTCACGCCGAGCTTGCCGAGCGCGTCGAGCATCACGCGCGTGTCGTCGGAGTCGAGCAGGTTGGTGATCGTCGTTTCGCCTTCGGCGAGCGCCGCGAGCAGCAGCACGCGGTTCGAAATGCTTTTCGAGCCGGGCAGGCGCACGGTGCCCGATGCGCTGGAGTACGGGCCGAGATCGAGGTAGTCCATGGGAATCGTCCTGTTATTTCTTGACCGGTTCGGCAGCGGGCGCGCCGCCGCGTTCCTGCCATGCCTTGCGTGCGGCGCGCGAGCGCGTGAAGACGGCTTCGAGCGCCGCGCCGTCGCCGGCGTCGATCGCCGCGCGCAACCGCGTGAGCACGCGCGTGTAGCCGTCGAGTTCGTCGAGCAGCGCCGCGCGGTTCGCGACGCACACGTCGCGCCACATTTCCGGGCTCGACGCCGCGATGCGCGTGAAATCGCGGAAACCACCGGCCGCGTACGAGAATTTCAGTTCCGCGTCGGCCTCGCCGAGAATCTGCTCGACGAGCGCGAACGACAACACGTGCGGCAGATGGCTGATCGACGCGAATACGCGATCGTGCTGCTCGGTGCTCATCGTGCGCACGTCGGCGCCGGTCGCGCGCCACATCGCGTCGATCCGGGCCACCGCTTCGGGCGCGTTCTCCGGCAGCGGACACAGCACGACGTTGCGACCGACGTAGAGGTCCGGCAACGCAGCCTCGACCCCGCTCGATTCGCGCCCCGCGATCGGGTGACCGGGCACGAACTGCGCGATCCGCGCGCCGAGCGCGTCCCGCGCGGCCGCGACGACATCGGACTTGGTGCTGCCGGCATCGGTGACGATCGTCGCGCCGTCGAGCCACGGCGCGATGCGCGCGAGCAACGGGCCCGTCTGCGCGACGGGCGCGGCCAGCAAGACGAGATCGGCGCCGGCGAGCGCGTCGCGCAACTGCGCGTCGTCGTCGAGTGCCGCCGCGCGATCGATCACGCCGAGCGACAGCGCGCGCTCGACCGATGCGCGCGAGCGGCCCACGCCGACGATCTCGCCCGCGCCGCCCGGCGCGCGCTCGCGCAGCGCGCGGGCCAGCGATCCGCCGATCAGGCCGACGCCGAAGATGACCAGTTTGTTGAATGCAAAGCCTGACACGACAAGAGCCAAGTTACGCGCACGAAACGACGCCCGCACGCGGAATTCCAGATTCCGGGCACCGGGCCAGCACCCGGCGCAGCCTGCACCGGATACCGCCCGAACCCGCCTTCGGCAGCGCCGACCGGCCTGCCCTGCCCGCCCGGCCACCACGCCTGCGCGAGCAGGCGACGGGCCGCCGCGCATCAGCGTGCGCGCGGATACGAACCGAGTACCTTCAGGAACGCGGCCTTCTGGCCGAGTTCCGCCAGCGCGGCCGCCACCGCCGCATCGTCGCGGTGCCCTTCGATGTCGATGTAGAAGTAGTACTCCCACGTGCCGACGCGCGCCGGACGCGACTCGAAGCGGGTCATCGACACGCCATGCCGCGCGAGCGGCTCGAGCAGCTTGAACACGGCGCCCGGCTCGTTCTTCACCGACACGATCAGCGACGTCTGGTCGTGACCGCTCTGGCCGGCCGGCTGCTTGCCGATGATCACGAAGCGCGTGCGGTTGTGCGGATCGTCCTGGATCAGCGAGAACGCGATCTGCAGGCCGTAATGCGCGGCTGCGCGGTCGCCTGCGATCGCGGCGACGGTCGGATCGGCCGCCGCGAGGCGCGCGGCCTCCGCGTTGCTCGCCACGGCCTGCCGCTCGAGCTGCGGCGCATTCGCCGCGAGCCACTGCTGGCATTGCGCAAGCGCCTGCGCATGCGCGCAGACACGCTTCACCCCGTCGAGCGTGCCGCTCTGCGTGAGCAGGTTGTGATGGATGGGCAGCGCGAGCTCGCCGCTGATCAGCAGTTGAGTCTGCAGCAGCAGGTCGAGCGTGCGCGATACGGCGCCTTCGGTCGAATTCTCGACCGGCGCGATGCCGAATGCCGACGCACCGGCCTCGACCGAGCGGAACACCTCGTCGATCGATGGGCAGGGCAGCCCTTCGATCGACTGGCCGAAATACTCGAACATCGCCTGTTCGCTATACGTGCCGACCGGCCCGAGGAACGCGACGTGGATCGTCTGCTCGAGCGCGCGGCTCGCCGCCATGATCTCGCGCCAGATGGCGCTGATGTGCTCGCTCGCGAGCGGCCCGGCGCTCATGTCCTGCAGCCGCGCGATCACCTGCAGCTCGCGCTCCGGCCGGAACACCGGCGCGTTGAAATGCTTCTTGACCTCGCCCACCTCGAGCGCCACCGCGGCGCGCTGGTTCAGGAGCGCGATCAGCTGCGCGTCGATCGCGTCGATGCGGTCGCGCAGCGGTTTCAGGCGGGAATTCAGTTCGTCGTCCATGCGTTTTGCCGTGCTGTTTGAACAGCGCCGCCGTCAGGCGCCGCGCTGCTCGAAGTCCTTCATGTACTCGACGAGCGCCTTCACGCCCTCGAGCGGCACCGCGTTGTAGATCGACGCCCGCATGCCGCCGACGGACTTGTGGCCCTTCAGCTGCAGCAGCCCGCGCGCCTTTGCGCCGGCAAGGAAGTCTTCGTTGCGCGTTTCGTCGGCCAGGAAAAACGGCACGTTCATCCGCGAACGTGCTGCCGGCTCGACCTTGTTCAGATAGAAGCTGCTCGCGTCGATCGTGTCGTAGAGCAGCTTCGATTTTTCGATGTTGCGGGCCTCGATCGCCTCAAGGCCGCCCTGCCGCTTCAGCCACTGGAACACGAGGCCCGCGATGTAGATCGCGTAGGTGGGCGGCGTGTTGTACAGCGAGTTGTTCGCGGCGATGGTCTTCCATTCGAATGCGGACGGGCAGATCGACAGCGCGCGATCGAGCAGATCCTCGCGCACGATCACGACCGTCACGCCGGCCATCCCGATGTTCTTCTGCGCGCCGCCGAACAGCACGCCGTACTTCGCGACATCCATCGGGCGCGACAGGATGTGCGACGAGACATCGGCGACCAGCGGCACGTCGCCGAGATCCGGGATCTCGAACGTCTCGACGCCGTCGATCGTCTCGTTGGTGCACAGGTGCACGTAGGCCGGATCGTCCGACAGCTGCCATTCGGCGCGCGCGGGCGCACGCGTGAAGCCGGCCTCCGTCTTGCCGCTCGCGGCCAGATGCGGCGTGCAGAACTTCTTCGCCTCGCCGAACGATTTCTGCGACCACGAACCCGTCACGACGAAGTCGGCCGTGTTGCGCGCGCCGAGCAGGTTCATCGGCACGATCGCGTTTTCCGCGATGCCTCCGCCTTGCAGGAACAGGATCCGGTGGCTCGCCGGCACGCCGAGCAGGTCGCGCAGGTCGGTCAGCGCGGCCTCGTGGATCGACATGAATTCCTTGCCGCGATGGCTCATCTCCATCACGCTCATGCCGCTGCCATGCCAGTCGAGCATTTCGTCGGCGGCCTGCCGCAGCACTTCCTCGGGCATCGCCGCAGGGCCGGCGGAGAAATTAAAGACGCGCATCGTGAAAACCTCGGGAGGGACGCGACCGGCTTGCCGCCGGCAAAACGCGCCAGAAAAGAAATGGCCGCTTGCGCTCGCGCGCAAACGGCCATTATCGCACTGTCGTCAGGCTCCCGCCAAACCCGGCCGAACGGCCGGGGGCGCGCCCGGACAGCTTACTTGCCCGGCTTGACTGCTGCGACTTCCTTGTCAGCCTGCGTACGCGTTGCCTGGATCGCTTGCGGCATGTACTTCTGCATCAGGCCGTTGACCACGTCGCGACCGACCTGATCCTGAACCTGGATGAACTTGCGGCCCGTCGGGCTCTTGTAGAACGTCGTCAGATCCTTGATCTCCGACGTGCTGTAGTACTTCGCGTATGCGTCGTACTGAGCCGACATCGCGTCGCTCTGGAACTGTTGCGTACCGAACACCTTGCCTGCGCCGTCGACCAGCTTCGGCACCGCGTTCTTCTGCAGCGTCGGAACGGCAGCCTGCTTCTGCTTGTCGTTCAGCGTCTTGTTTTCCGACAGCGCGTCCGACAGGATGGCCGGCACGAGTTGCTTGGCCTGCATTTCGGCGCTGTTGCCGATTGCCGACACGAGCTTCGGCGCGTCGATCGCGTCGAGCAGATCCTTGATCGCCGCCTTCTTGTCGGCGTCGATCGGCGCAGCTGCCGCCGGTGCAGCCGGTGCGGAATTCGACAGCGCCTGCGCCATCGCGAACGTCGGCACCAGTGCAGCCAGCAGGACCAGTTGCTTGAATTGCTTTTGCATCATCACTCCCTTTTGGAAATATGAATGGTTGCTCGCCGGCCGCGGCGCTTTTCGCCCGCGGCGGCCAGAGTCTCATCCGTTCTTCAGGCTTCGCCGTCCGACGCCTCGTCGGCCTCGCCCTCTCCCTCTTCGGCCTCGGCGATCTGCTGCAGGCCAGAGAGCTTGGTACCCTCATCGAGACTGATGAGTGTAACACCTTGCGTGGCGCGCCCCATCTCGCGAATCTCGGATACGCGGGTGCGAATCAACACGCCGGCCGTCGTGATCAGCATGATCTGATCCTCGGCGTCGACGAGCGTGGCAGCCACGACCTTGCCGTTGCGCTCGGACGTCTGGATCGCGATCATACCCTTCGTGCCGCGGCCATGGCGCGTGTACTCGGTGATCGGCGTGCGTTTGCCGTAGCCGTTTTCGGTAGCGGTGAGCACGGTCTGCTCCTCGCTGCCCGCGACCAGCAGCGCGATGACCTGCTGCCCGTCCTCGAGCTGCATGCCGCGCACGCCGCGCGCCTCGCGCCCCATCGGGCGCACGTCGTTCTCGTCGAAACGCACGGCCTTGCCGGAGTCCGAGAACAGCATCACGTCGTGCGCACCGTCGGTGATCGACGCGCCGATCAGGTAGTCGCCCTCGTCGAGGCCGACCGCGATGATGCCCTTCTTCATCGGGCGGCTGAACGCTTCGAGCGGCGTCTTCTTCACGGTGCCGAGCGACGTCGCCATGAAGATGAACTTGTCGGCCGAGAATTCCTTGACCGGCAGCACGACGTTGATCTTCTCGCCTTCCTGCAGCGGGAACATGTTGACGATCGGACGGCCGCGCGAGTTGCGCGAGCCTTGCGGCACCTCATAGACCTTGACCCAGTACACGCGGCCGCGGTTCGAGAAGCACAGGATGTAGTCGTGCGTGTTCGCGATGAACAGCGTCTCGATCCAGTCGTCTTCCTTCATCTGCGTCGCCTGCTTGCCGCGACCGCCGCGCTTCTGCGCGCGGTACTCGGACAGCGGCTGCGACTTCACGTAGCCCGCATGCGACATCGTGACGACCATGTCCTGCGGCGTGATCAGATCCTCGGTGTTCAGCTCGGTCGCGTTCAGCTCGATCCTCGAGCGGCGCGCGTCGCCGAATTCGGCCTTCACCGCGGTCAGCTCCTCGCCGATCATCGTCGTGATCCGCTCGGGGCGCGCGAGGATGTCCAGCAGGTCGGCGATCTGCGCCATCACGTCGCGGTACTCGCCGATGATCTTGTCCTGCTCGAGGCCGGTCAGGCGCTGCAGGCGCATCTGCAGGATTTCCTGCGCCTGCGTGTCGGACAGGCGGTACAGCCCGTCGGCCTGCATCCCGAACGCCGGGTTCAGGCCTTCCGGACGGTACGCGGAACGGCCGCCGGCCGCCGCGTTCTCGCTCTCGGCGCGCGTCAGCATCTCGCGCACGAGCGACGAATCCCACGGCTTGGCCATCAGTTCCTGCTTCGCGATCGGCGGCGTCGGCGCGGCCTTGATGATCGCGATGAACTCGTCGATGTTCGCGAGCGCGACCGCGAGACCTTCGAGCACGTGGCCGCGTTCGCGGGCCTTGCGCAGTTCGTAGATCGTGCGGCGCGTCAGCACTTCGCGTCGGTGCGACAGGAAGCACTGCAGGATTTCCTTCAGGTTCAGCAGCTTCGGCTGGCCGTCGACCAGCGCGACCATGTTCATGCCGAACGTGTCCTGCAGCTGCGTCGCCTTGTACAGGTTGTTCAGCACCACTTCAGGCACTTCGCCGCGCTTGAGCTCGATCACGACACGCATGCCGCTCTTGTCGGACTCGTCGCGGATGTCGGAAATGCCTTCGAGCTTCTTCTCGTTGACGAGCTCGGCGATCCGCTCGAGCAGCGAGCGCTTGTTCACCTGGTACGGCAGCTCGTCGACGATGATCGCCATCCGCTGGCCGCGGTCGATCTCCTCGAAGTGCGTGGCCGCGCGCATCACGACGCGGCCGCGCCCGGTGCGGTAGCCGTCGCGCACGCCGGCGACGCCGTAGATGATGCCGGCCGTCGGGAAGTCCGGCGCCGGGATGATCTCGATCAGCTCGTCGATCGTCGCTTCCGGGTTGCCCAGCAGGTGCTGGCACGCGTCGACGACTTCGTTCAGGTTGTGCGGCGGGATGTTGGTCGCCATGCCGACCGCGATGCCCGACGAGCCGTTGATCAGCAGGTTCGGGATGCGCGACGGCAGGACCGACGGCTGCATTTCGTTGCCGTCGTAGTTCGGCTCGAAATCGACCGTTTCCTTGTCGATGTCGGCGAGCAGCTCGTGACCGATCTTCGCCATGCGAATTTCGGTGTAACGCATCGCCGCGGCATTGTCGCCGTCGATCGAGCCGAAGTTGCCCTGCCCGTCGATCAGCATGTAGCGCAGCGAGAAATCCTGCGCCATCCGCACGATCGTGTCGTAGACCGCGGTATCGCCGTGAGGGTGGTATTTACCGATCACGTCACCGACGATACGCGCCGACTTCTTGTACGCACGGTTCCAGTCGTTGTTCAGTTCGTGCATCGCGAACAACACGCGCCGGTGCACGGGCTTCAGGCCATCGCGGACATCAGGGAGGGCACGTCCGACGATCACGCTCATCGCGTAATCGAGATACGAACGGCGCATTTCCTCCTCTAGGGAGGTGGGCAGGGTCTCTTTGGCGAATTGATCCATGTATCCGTATCGTTTCGGAGCGAAGACGGCGAACGCCTTTCGCGTGGGCGCTGCATGCGCAACGCAACGCGAGATTCTAACATGCGCCCATCAGCCGCCAATTCGCCTTCCCCTCTATATATAA
The DNA here is from genome assembly GCF_024730645.1 of Burkholderia sp. EMB26. NCBI lineage: Bacteria > Pseudomonadati > Pseudomonadota > Betaproteobacteria > Burkholderiales > Burkholderiaceae > Burkholderia > Burkholderia sp. EMB26. Next base: position 1,100,732 of record NZ_CP078070.1, on the reverse strand, counting down.
ATAGCAAAAATCGCGGCCGCGACGAATCGGCCGCAATCGCATCGCACCCACGCGCGTGCGACTCGACGTCGCAGGCGATCGCATCACCGTGTTTCACGCACACGAGTAAACAACTGTACGCATTCGCGCAATTTCGCCGCCCCGCTCTTGACAATCTCTAAAAGTTACGGCAGGTCGGTGTTGCGCATGCACCACAAAGTTGAAGCGATCTTGGGGTGGGGAGGATTTTTTTTCGTAGGAAGGGAACGATATGGCAAAATGCCAACGCACTGAAAGTTAGACGCTGCTCGAAGTCTACACAGAGCGGTGCCGCGTTTTTTGTGCCGCACCAATGTTATACTTCGAGCAATGTATGACTTGTCACCGTCAACAGGCTCGCAGTAAACCTGCGGTAATCTCAATTTCGAGAGGAGAAATATGAATAAACTTTCAAAGCTCGCGTTCATTGCAGCTACCGCAGTTATGGCTGCATCCGCTTCGGCACAGTCGGTGCCGGCGTCGCGTCAAGCCGTCAATGACAACTGGGTGAACGGCACGGGCGAATGGGTGTGGATGAACGGCACGAACGAGCTCTGCTGGCGCGATGCGTTCTGGACGCCGGCCACCGCCAACGCGAAGTGCGATGGCGCACTGGTCGCCCAGGCACCGCAGCCGCCGGTCGCTCCGGTCGCTCCGGCCATCACGAGCCAGAAGATCACGTATCAAGCTGACGCACTGTTCGACTTCGACAAGGCAACGCTCAAGCCGCTGGGCAAGCAAAAGCTGGACGAACTGGCTTCGAAGATCGAAGGCATGAACACGGAAGTGGTCGTCGCAACGGGCTACACGGACCGCATCGGTTCGGACAAGTACAACGACCGTCTGTCGCTGCGCCGTGCGCAAGCCGTGAAGTCGTACCTGGTCAGCAAGGGTGTGCCGGCCAACAAGATCTACACGGAAGGCAAGGGCAAGCGCAACCCGGTTACGACTGGCTGCAACCAGAAGAACCGCAAGCAACTCATCGCCTGCCTCGCACCGGACCGCCGCGTGGAAGTCGAAGTGGTTGGTACGCAGCAAGTGCAGAAGACGACCGTTCCGGCAAACTAAGCCGCGGTTTTCGACTGCTTCAAAGCCCCGCTCCGGCGGGGCTTTTTCATTGACGCCCGTCCAGGCGCTCGCTGGCCTCGTGGTCCGCCCGCTTATATACTCGGGGCTGACGCACCGAAGCACCGCCCTCCTCTCGTAGCCCGTTTGCCGACATGACCAACGCCGATCCGCACGAACTCCAGAAATTCAGCGACCTCGCCCACCGTTGGTGGGATCCGAATGCCGAATTCAAACCGCTGCACGACCTGAACCCGGTCCGGCTCGGCTGGATCGACGCGCATGCGCATCTGGCCGGAAAGCGCGCACTCGACATCGGCTGCGGCGGCGGCATCCTGTCCGAATCGATGGCCGGGCTCGGCGCCCAGGTGAAAGGCATCGACCTGTCGACCGAAGCGCTCGGCGTGGCCGACCTGCACAGCCTCGAAAGCGGCATTTCGGTCGATTACGAGGCGATCGCCGCCGAAGCGATCGCCGCGCGCGAACCGGGTACCTACGACGTCGTCACCTGCATGGAAATGCTCGAGCACGTGCCGTCGCCGGGCGATGTCGTGGCTGCGTGCGCGACGCTCGTGAAGCCGGGCGGCTGGGTGTTCTTCTCGACGCTGAACCGCAACCTGAAGTCCTATCTGTTCGCCGTGATCGGCGCCGAGTACATCGCGCAAATGCTGCCGAAGGGCACGCACGATTACGCGCGCTTCATCCGCCCGTCGGAGCTGGCCGGCTTCGTGCGTGCGACGGATCTGCACATCGTCGAGATCAAGGGCATCACGTATCACCCGATCGGCAAGCGCTTCGCGCTGTCGAACGACACCGACATCAACTACCTCGTCGCGTGCCGCCGCGGCGCGTGACTCCCCGACCGGCATGACGACTCCCCTTTCGACCGCGCGGATCGCCGACGAACCGCGCCTGCTGCACTGCGATGCGGTCCTGTTCGATCTGGACGGCACGCTCGCCGACACGGCGCCCGATCTCGCGGCAGCCGTCAACAAGATGCAGCGCGAACGCTGCCTGCCCGAAACGTCGCTCGACGTGTTGCGGCCGCTGGCCTCGGCCGGCGCGCGCGGGCTGCTCGGCGGCGCGTTCGGCATCGACCCGCACACGCCGGGCTACGACGCGATGCGCGACGAGTTCCTCGCCAACTATGCGACCGATCTGTGCGTGCATACCACGCTGTTCCCGGGCATCGGCGACGTGCTCGACGAACTCGATGCGCGCGGCGTGCGCTGGGGCATCGTCACGAACAAGGCGATGCGGCTCACGGCACCGCTCGTCGAGCTGCTCGGCCTCGCGTCGCGGGCCGCCTGCGTCGTCGGGGGCGACACAACGCCGCACTCGAAGCCGCATCCGGCCCCGCTGCTGCATGCAGCCGGCCAGCTGACGCTCGCGCCCGCGCGCATCGTCTACGTCGGCGACGACCTGCGCGACATTCAGGCCGGCAGCGCCGCCGGCATGGCCACGGTCGCGGCCGCATACGGCTATTGCGGCGACGGTATCGCGCCGGCCGACTGGCAGGCCCAGCACCTCGTCGACACGACGCAGGAACTGCGGGACCTGCTGCGCGATGTTGGGCTATAATGTTTGATCTTATCCGCGGGGGCGACCTGGTTTCGACAGGGGTTGTGAAGCGGCTAGGGCATGTCGAGGACCCGTCACCTCGTTAATCAATGGGAAAATCGTAACTGCAAACGACGATACGTTCGCACTGGCAGCCTAAGGGCCGCCGTCCTCTGCCTAGTTCACTGACGGGCTAGTGTCGCAAGACCGGTAGCAATACCGACAGAGGTCATTTACGTCAGTTAAGCCCTGTCGGCGTCGCGACGCCAGGGTCGAAAATCTAGCGAATCGCCGTAGTGCAGCGTGTTCGTCCGCGTCGCTGCGGTTAAATCAAAAGACTGGACTAAACATGTAGAACTAGTCGTGGAGCGCTTCTGGACGCGGGTTCGATTCCCGCCGCCTCCACCAAATTCCGCGCTCGTCGCACGAACCCCGCAAGACGCAAGTCTGCGGGGTTTTTTGTTGCCGACGAAACGCACGTCCGACCCCTTCCGAAAAAGCGCCCAGCCACGGGCGGGCCGGGCGGAATGCCGCCGGCGTTCCGGCGGCAGGAGGTGACGGATGTTCTGCCGCGCCCGCGCCATCATCGCTTGCGCGGGGCAGCGGCCGGCCCGGCGGTCAGGCGTCGCGCCTGCCCGCACCGGGCGATGTACGACTTAGCTGCCGCGATACAGCGACTTCATTTCTTCCGCGCTGGCCGGGCGCACGCCCATCGCACGCGAACCCGATGCCGATGCGCCCTGTGCCTGCGCACCGTAGCCGCTGACGTCGGCGCCTTGCGCTTGCACCAGTGCACTGCGCTGCTGCTCCGCGATACGCGCCGTTGCGGCCTGGATCGCTTCCGGATAATGCGGATCTTCGCCACGGGCGGAGTTGTAACCGGCCTGCTGGAGCTGAACCAGTTCGGCACGGACCTGCGCACGGGTGATCGTCGAACCCGACTGGGCGAACGACACGACCGGGGCAACGAGAGCGGCAGCAACGACAACAGCTTGAACGAGCGACTTCATGATGACCTACCTCCAGGTTTGTCTGATTCGGCGGTGAACACGTTGATCAGCGCCGACAAACCGAAGTTTATGTAGGTGGATGCTTAAGAATAAGGCAGGTTTCAGGAAGACATCCTTCCTGATTTACGGGTTAACCCTGAATCACCGTCGATATCGCAATGCGGGCGAACGGTCGCTTGATCCGTCCCCGCATTGCAGGAAATGCCTGCCCCAAAGCACGAGCCCCGCGAAGCGGCAGGCTTCGCGGGGCTCGAACAAAGCGGATCGGGCGCAATCGGTTGTCAGTTGATCCGGCTGCTGTCCAGAGGACAGGCGCCTCACCCGGGCGCAAGCACACAGCCTGCGCGTTACCGGCTATCCATCGGGCACTTCAGGTTGCAGCCGTTCGGATCGCCCAGGTCCCCCTTGCGGCGCAATGCCGACTTCTTGCTGCCCTGGTATTTCTGCGACGGCGCCGACGCCGCGAACGGCATCTGCGGATGTTCGTTCAGGCGAAACTGTTCGCTCAGGATCCCGCCCGGCACACCCGGGGAATTCTGCGCGAACGCAAACGGCGAAGCGACGACCAGCAGCCCCGCGGTCAACGCTGCCGCGGCAAGGGGAACGGAAAATTTCATGGCGGATGACGCCTGAACGGCGTGCTTGTTGGAACGTTGATCAAGCGGCAAGCGTAGCGCAAATCCCCCACTGCTGCAGCGCGGTTCGATCGCGTCTTCGTTACCGGAAATTGCCGTCAGACGCGCTCGCGCCGTCGCTGCCGGCCAGCCCGGTCGCGATGCACTCCAGCGCGCCGCACGCGGCCGGATCGTAGCCGTCGAGATGCGCGACCCGTTCGACGAACCGTGCGTCGCGCAGCAGCGCCAGCACGTCGGCGAGCGGCCGCACATCGAGCCGGGCGCGCTCGCAGGCGAAGTAATAGTCCTCGTCGACGACCGGAATGAAGTCGAGCCCGAAATGACGGGCGGCCGGCTCGACACCGAAACCGAGATCGGCCATGCCGCTCGCGACGAACGCCGCGATCGCCGAATGCGTGAGTTCGGCCGACGCATAGCCGTCGATGCGCTCCGGATCGATGCCGATCGCGCGCAACGCGAGATCCAGCAGCATGCGCGTGCCCGACCCCGGCTGGCGATTGACGAAGCGGATGTCGTTGCGTGCCAGATCCGCCAGCCCGCGGACCTGCTTCGGATTGCCGCGCGGGACGAACAGCCCCTGCTGGCGGCGCGTCAGATGAATCAGCACGTGGCGCGTGTCGTCGAGCCAGGGCCGGTAGATTTGCGCGCACTGCGCGCGAAACGCGCCGCGCGGCAAATGAAAGCCGGCGAGATCGCATTCGCCGCGGACGAGCGCCTGCACGGCCTCGACGCTCTCGCGATACTTGATGTCGACGGCCGCCTGCGCATCGACGAGCGCGGAGACGAGCGCCGCGACCGCGTAACCGTGCGACGCATGAATGCGCACGGCGCCATCGCGCTGCGCGAGCCGCCGGTTGAGCTCGCTGGCCACCTCCGCCGCCAGCGTACGCAGGTTCCCGTCGAGGCGGCTGCGCGCCAGACGCTGCGCATCGACGACCGCCTGCCCGAGCGCCGACAGCGTCGAACCCTTGCCGCGTGCGGTTTCGATCAATTCCCCGCCGATGCACGACTCCAGCGCGCGCAGCATGCCCCACGCGTGCCGATACGACAGTCCCTTCGCTTGCGCGGCCTGCGCAATGCTGCCCGTATCGGCCACGAGCTCCAGCAGCGGCGCGACGTCGGACAGACTGGCCGAACGGCCTTCGGTGTCGCGTACGGTCAGATACGCGTCGCATTCGATTCGAATCAATTATGCACTCCGATTTCCTATTGCGACCGCGAAATCTTCCGCTTATCGTTGGTCGAAATCAATCAGAACGAAGTCCCGATGCGCACTATATGAATTTCGAGCGCATATGAGACTTTGGAGGAGCATAACCGATGTCCCCGAATTCCCCTGCGCCCGACGCGCTCGTCGGGCGCCATGCGCGCGCCGGCCGGTCGCTCGTCGCGATCCTGCATGCGATCCAGGACGACGCGGGCTACGTGCCGCCGGGCTGCGTCGCGCCGCTCGCCAAAGCGCTGAACCTGTCGCGCGCGGAAGTGCACGGCGTGCTGACCTACTACCACCATTTCCGCACCGCGCCGCCCGCGCGCGTGACGATCCAGATGTGCCGTGCCGAAGCGTGCCGCAGCATGGGCTGCGAAACGCTCGCCGCTCATGCGGAAGCCCGCACGGGCTGCCGGTTCGACGCCGCGCACGGCGATGCCGCCGCGCCCCACGCGCCGGACGACGTCGCGCTCGAATCGGTCTACTGCCTCGGGCTATGTGCGCAATCGCCGTCGATGACGGTCAACGGCGTGCTCCACGCGAAGGTCACGCCGGAGAAGTTCGACGCGCTGCTGGCCGACGCGGTCGCCCACACGCAGGAGCTGGCATGACGACCCGCATCTACGTTCCGCGCGATTCGTCCGCGCTCGCGCTCGGCGCCGACGCGCTCGCCGCCGCGATCGTGGCCGAAGCCGAACGGCGCGGCGTCGCGATCGAACTGGTTCGCAACGGTTCGCGCGGGCTGCTGTGGCTCGAACCGCTCGTCGAGGTCGGGACGGCCGCGGGCCGCGTCGGCTATGCGAACCTGTCGGCCGCCGACGTGCCCGCCCTGTTCGACGCCAACTGGCTCGACGGCGGCACGCATCCGAGCAGTGTCGGCCTCGTCGACGCACTGCCCTACCTCGCCCGTCAGCAGCGACTCACGTTCGCGCGCATCGGCCTGACCGATCCGCTGTCGATCGACGACTATCTGCAACACGGCGGCCTCGCCGGCCTGAAGAACGCACTGGCGCTCGACGGCGATGCCGCCTGCGAAACGCTGATCGAATCGGGGCTGCGCGGCCGCGGCGGCGCGGCATTCCCGGCCGGCATCAAGTGGCGTACCGTGCGGCAAGCACGCGCCGCGCAGAAATACATCGTCTGCAACGCGGACGAAGGCGATTCGGGCACGTTCTCCGACCGCCTGCTGATGGAGTGCGATCCGTACTGCCTGATCGAAGGAATGATCATCGCGGGCGTCGCCACCGGCGCGACGGTCGGCTACATCTACGTGCGCAGCGAATACCCGCACGCGATCGCCACGCTTGAAGCCGCGATCGTCCGCGCGCGTGAAGCCGGCTGGCTCGGCGAGCACGTGCTCGGCTCCGCGCATGCGTTCGAGCTGCAGGTCGCGAAAGGCGCGGGCTCGTACGTGTGCGGCGAGGAAACGGCGCTGCTCGAATCGCTGGAGGGCAAGCGCGGCGTCGTGCGCGCGAAGCCGCCGCTGCCCGCGCTCGCGGGCCTGTTCGGCCAGCCGACCGTCATCAACAACGTGATCACGCTCGCGACGGCGCCGGTGATCTTCGCGCGCGGCGCCGCGTTCTATCGCGATTACGGGATGGGCCGCTCGCGCGGCACGCTGCCGTTCCAGCTGGCAGGCAACATCCGTCACGGCGGCCTCGTCGAGCTTGCGTTCGGCGTCACGCTGCGCGAGCTGCTGTTCGACTTCGGCGGCGGCACGGCCAGCGGCCGGCCGGCTCGCGCCGCGCAGGTCGGCGGCCCGCTCGGCACCTACCTGCCCGACCATCAGTGGGACGTGCCGCTCGACTACGAGGCGTACACGGCGATCGGCGCGGTCGTCGGCCACGGCGGCATCGTGCTGCACGACGACACGTCGAATCTCGCCGAGCTGGCCGAATACGCGATGAAGTTCTGCGCGATCGAATCGTGCGGCAAGTGCACGCCGTGCCGGATCGGTTCGACGCGCGGCGTCGAGACGATCGCGCGGATTCGCGACGGCGACACGTCGGAGCGGCAGGTCACGCTGTTGCGCGACCTGTGCGACACGATGCTCGCCGGTTCGCTGTGCGCGATGGGTGGCATGACGCCGTACCCGGTGCTGTCCGCGCTCGACCATTTCCCCGAAGATTTCGGGCTCGCAGCCGGCAAGGATGCCGCGTCGGGCCCGGTCAAGGCTGCGGCCTGACCCAGAAGGAGCCCTGCATGTCCCTCGACACGAACAACGTCCGCCAAGGCGGCTGCGGCTCGGGCCAATGCGCGTGCAAGAGCGCTGCGCAGGCACGCGCATTCGACCCATTCGACGAAACCGACTACGGCACGCCGCAACGGCATGCCGACACCGACGTCACGCTCGAAATCGACGGCCAGCCGGTCACGGTGCCGGCCGGCACGTCGGTGATGCGCGCGGCGATCGAAGCCGGCGTCAACGTCCCGAAGCTCTGCGCGACCGATTCGCTCGAACCGTTCGGCTCGTGCCGGCTGTGCCTCGTCGAGATCGAAGGCCGGCGCGGCTATCCGGCGTCGTGCACGACGCCCGCCGAGGCCGGCATGAAGGTGCGCACGCAGTCGGACCGGCTGCAGTCGCTGCGCCGCAACGTGATGGAGCTGTACATCTCCGACCATCCGCTCGACTGCCTCACCTGCCCCGCCAACGGCGATTGCGAGCTGCAGGACATGGCCGGCGTGGTCGGGCTGCGCGAAGTGCGCTACGGCTTCGATGGCGCGAATCACCTGAAGGACACGAAGGACGAATCGAATCCGTACTTCACGTACGATCCGTCGAAGTGCATCGTCTGCAACCGCTGCGTGCGCGCGTGCGAGGAAACGCAGGGCACGTTCGCGCTGACGATCGCCGCGCGCGGCTTCGAATCGCGCGTCGCCGCCGGCGAAAGCGAATCGTTCATGGCATCGGAATGCGTGTCGTGCGGCGCGTGCGTCGCCGCCTGCCCGACGGCCACGCTGCAGGAAAAATCCGTCGTGCAGCTCGGCCAGGCCGAACACTCGGTCGTCACGACCTGCGCGTACTGCGGCGTCGGCTGCTCGTTCAAGGCCGAGATGAAGGGTACGCAGGTCGTGCGCATGACGCCGCACAAGAACGGTCTCGCGAACGAAGGCCACGCCTGCGTGAAGGGACGTTTCGCGTGGGGCTATGCGACGCACAAGGACCGCATCACGAAGCCGATGATCCGCGAGAAGATCACCGACCCGTGGCGCGAAGTGAGCTGGGAAGAAGCCCTCACCTACGCGGCGACGCAATTCCGCAAGCTGCAGCAGAAATACGGCCGCGATTCGATCGGCGGCATCACGTCGTCGCGCTGCACGAACGAGGAAACCTATCTCGTGCAGAAGCTCGTGCGCGCCGCGTTCGGCAACAACAACGTCGATACCTGCGCACGCGTGTGCCACTCGCCGACCGGCTATGGCCTCAAGACGACGCTCGGTGAATCGGCCGGCACGCAGACGTTCGCATCGGTCGGCCAGGCCGACGTGATCGTCGTGATGGGCGCGAACCCGACCGACGGCCATCCGGTATTCGGCTCGCGACTGAAACGGCGCGTACGCGAAGGCGCGAAGCTGATCGTGATCGACCCGCGCCGCATCGACGTCGTCGACGGTCCGCACGTGAAGGCCACGCACCACCTGCAGTTGCGTCCGGGCACCAACGTCGCGATCGTCAATGCGCTGGCGCATGTGATCGTCACCGAAGGGCTGGTGGCCGACGCATTCGTCGCCGAGCGGTGCGAGACGCGCGCGTTCGAGCAATGGCGCGACTTCGTCGCGCAGGCCGACAATTCGCCCGAGGCGACCGCCGACGTGACGGGCGTGCCGGCCGAGTTAGTGCGCGAGGCCGCGCGCCTCTATGCAACGGGCGGCAACGCCGCGATCTACTACGGGCTGGGCGTCACCGAACACGCGCAGGGCTCGACGACGGTGATGGGCATCGCCAACCTCGCGATGGCGACCGGCAACGTCGGCCGCGAAGGCGTCGGCGTCAATCCGCTGCGCGGCCAGAACAACGTGCAGGGTTCGTGCGACATGGGCTCGTTCCCGCACGAATTGCCCGGCTACCGGCACATCGGTGACACGGTCGTGCGCACGCAGTTCGAGCAGGCGTGGTCGGCCACGCTGCAGCCGGAGCCGGGGCTGCGCATCCCGAACATGTTCGACGCGGCGCTCGACGGCAGCTTCAAGGGGCTCTACTGCCAGGGCGAGGACATCGTCCAGTCGGACCCGAACACGCAGCACGTCGCGGCCGCACTGTCCGCGATGGAATGCATCGTCGTGCAGGACATCTTCCTGAACGAAACCGCGAAATACGCGCACGTGCTGCTGCCGGGCTCGACGTTCCTCGAGAAGGACGGCACGTTCACGAACGCGGAACGCCGGATCTCGCGCGTGCGCAAGGTGATGCCGCCGCTCGCGGGCTACGCGGACTGGGAAGTCACGCTGCTGCTGTCGCAGGCGCTCGGCTACGACATGCACTACACGCATCCGTCGGAAATCATGGACGAGATCGCGCGGCTCACGCCGACCTTCTCGGGCGTGTCGTACGAGAAGCTCGACGCGCTCGGCAGCATTCAATGGCCGTGCAACGAACAGGCGCCGGACGGCACGCCGACCATGCACATCGACACGTTCGTGCGCGGCAAGGGCCGGTTCGTGATCACCAAGTTCATTCCGACGCCGGAGAAGGTCACGCAGCGCTATCCGCTGATCCTGACGACGGGCCGCATCCTGTCGCAATACAACGTCGGCGCGCAGACGCGCCGGACCGAGAACGTTCAGTGGCATGAAGAGGATCGCCTCGAGATCCATCCGCACGACGCGGAAGATCGCGGGATCCGGACCGGCGACTGGGTCGGCATCGAGTCGCGTGCCGGTCAGACCGTGTTGCGCGCGCGGGTGTCCGACCGCATGCAGCCGGGCGTCGTGTACACGACGTTCCACTTCCCTGAATCGGGGGCGAACGTGATCACGACGGACAGTTCCGACTGGGCCACGAACTGCCCCGAATACAAGGTGACGGCCGTGCAGGTGATGCCGGTTGCGCAACCGTCCGACTGGCAGCGCTCGTATGCGCGCTTCAACACGGAGCAGCTCGACCTGCTCGAGCGCCGCGCCGCCGCGCCGGCCGCCGTGACGACAGGCAAGTGAGGCAACCATGGACAACGACCACCTGATCGACATGGCCAACCAGATCGGCGCATTCTTCGAATCGATGCCCGATCGCGACGAAGCGCTGACCGGGATCGCCGAGCATATCCGGCGCTTCTGGGAGCCGCGGATGCGTCGCGCATTCCTCGCCGCGCTCGACGATCCGTCGAGCGAAGCCGGGCAACGCGCGGCGCCGATCGTGCGCGACGCGATCGCCGCGCATCGCGCGGCGCTCGTCCCCGCGGCGGCGCCGGCCTGAGCGCGGCTACGCGGACACCGACATGCCCGCGAACCAGCTTTCGCAGTGGCGCAGCAACGCGTTCGCGTCGGTTGCCGTACGCCCGCGCGCGGCGACATAGCCGTCGGGCCGCAGCAGATAGAACGACGGCCGCGAGCGGCCGTATTCCTGCGCGAGCCCCGCCGCCCCGTCGCCTTCGGCATCGGCGACACGCCACACGCGCACCGCTTCCGGCATGATCCGTTCGAGCCCCTGCACGAGCACCTGCGCGTCGGCCGAGATCGGCCGTACCTCGCCGGCGTCGGTATTCACCGGCTCTTCCAGCAGCAACAGCGTGAAGCTCGCCGGATCGTGAAGATCGTACAGCCGCGCCGTGCCGGGCGCGCGACCGAGCGGCCCGTCGAGCACGTGCACGAGTGCATCGGGCGCGCGTTCGCCGGCGCGCGGGCCGCCGTCGAGCACGCGCTCGAGCGTGAGCGGACTCTTCCGGTACTGCACGCCGAGCTCGCTGACCGTGCGCCTGACCGCGTCGCGCATCGGCCCGAACGACGCCAGCAGCGGCACGACATGATCGCGCAGCAGCTTCATCGCGCCGCGCTCGGCTCCGACGACCTGCGTGACGAAACCGGTCTGCCGCAACACGTCGCGCTCGATCGGGTGGCGCTCCGCGTGATACGTGTCGAGCAATCGCTCGGGCGCGCCTGCACGGAGGACGCGGGCGAGCTTCCAGCCCAGGTTGAACGCCTCCTGGATGCCGGTGTTCATGCCCTGCGCGCCGGCCGGGCTGTGGACGTGCGCGGCGTCGCCCGCGAAGAACACGCGGCCGTGACGCAGCCGGTCGACCATCCGGCTGTGCAGGTGGAAATAGGACGACCATGCAAGATCGCTCGGCGCGATCGATGCGCCGACGCGCGCGCGGATGATCGCGTCGCATTCGTCGAGCGACGGCGCCGGCGCGTCAGGCGACGCATCGCTGCCGGGCGGCCGGTCCGCGACGAGCCGGTAACGACCGCCCCCCATCGGAAACAGGCCCGCGATGCCCGCGGATGTCGTAAACAGGCGGATCTCTTCGTCCGGCCAGTCGGGTATCGCCGCGAAATCGGCAAGCAGGAACGTCTGTTCGAACGCATGCCCGGCAAAGCCCAGGCCGAGCAGATGCCTGACCGTGCTGTGCGCGCCGTCGGCCGCAATCAGGTACGACGGCGTGAACGACTCGTCGCGGCCGTCGGCGCGGCGAAGCGTCACGTCGAGCGACGTGCCGCCCGCGTCGCAGGCGGTCAGCGTCGTACCGCGCTCGACGCTCACGCCCATCCCGGCCAGATGCTCGGCGAGTAGCCGCTCGGTGATGCTCTGGTCGAGGAACATCAGATATGGATAGCGCGTTTGAAGCGGATCGAAATCGAGCCGCGCGATCACGCGGCCGTCGGCATGCAGCTCGGCCGCATGCGCGCGATGACCGAGCGCGAGAAACGGCTCGACCGCGCGATGCTGCTCCAGCAGTTCGAGCGTGCGCGCCTGGATGCCGATCGCACGCGAAAACGGCGCGGGCGCGACGAGACGATCGATGATGCGCACCGGCACGTGGGCCCGCGCGAGGCTCATCGCCGCGGCAAGGCCGGTCGGTCCCGCGCCGACGATCAGCACGGGCGGGATATCGGACAGTGTGTCAGCCATGAGGACCTCGATGACACGCGATCATGCAAGTCTACGCCGCTCCGCGTGACGGGGCCATATGCCGACCGGCCGATCCGCGGCCCCGCCGCGCGGTGTGGGAAAATACGCGCTTTCCGCCAGTTTTCGCGTCATGGATTCCGCATTCGACCAGGCGTACGCCGCACACCGTGCGGGCCGCCTCGCCGAGGCCGAGCACGGCTATCGCAACGCGCTCGCCTCCAACCCCGCCGACGCCGACGCGCTGCACCTGTTCGGCGTGCTGCGGCACCAGCAGGGCCAACACGCCGAGGCGGCCGATCTCGTCGGCCGCGCCGTCGCGCTGCGTCCGGACGATGCGGCGCTGCAGCTCAATCTCGGCAACGCGCTGAAAGCCCTCGGCCGGCTCGACGAAGCGATCGACCGCTTTCGCAACGCGCTGACGCTCGCGCCCGAATTTCCGCTCGCGCACTACAACCTCGGCAACGCGTATGCGGCGCTGCAGCGCCACGACGATGCGATCGACGCCTTCCGCCGCGCGCTGCGGCTCACGCCCGACGACGCGTCGATCCACAACAATCTCGGCAACGCGCTGAACGCGCTCGGCCGCCACGACGACGCGCTCGCCGCGTTCGGTCGCGCGCTCGAGCTCCGGCCCGGGCACGCGGGCGCGCACAACAACCTCGCGATGGCGCTGAACGCGATGGGGCGCGCCGACGATGCGATCGCACACTTCCAGGCCGCGATCGCCGCGCAGCCGCGGTTCGTCGCCGCGCATTTCAATCTCGGCAATACGTTCGATGCGGTCGGCCGGCATGCCGAGGCGGCCGCGGCATTCGAAGCCGCGCTCGCGCTGCATCCGCCGTTTCCGCTCGCGCTGTTCGGGCTTGCGAATGCGCTCTGCGCGCAGGCGCGCCACCGCGACGCGCTGCCCTACTACGAACGCGCCGTCGGGCTCGATCCGTCGTTCGGGCTCGCGTGGCTGAATCTCGGCAACGCGCATCACGCGCTCTGCGCGCACGAGATGGCGCTGCGCGCATACGACCAGGCGCTGCGCGTCGCGCCCGATCTCACGCTCGCGCGGCTGCACCGCGCGGTCACGCTGCTGACGCTGCGCGACTTCACGCGCGGCCTGCCCGCCTACGAAGCGCGCCACGAGACGCCCGGCGCGACGCCGCTCGGCACGCTGCCGCGCTGGCAGGGCGAGCCGATTGCGTCGCGCACGCTGCTGATCCGCGCGGAACAGGGGTTCGGCGACACACTGCAGTTCGTCCGCTTCGTGCCGCTGGTCCGCGCACGCTGCGCGCGCGTCGTCCTCGAAGTCCAGCCGGAGCTCGTCGCGCTGCTGGCGCCGGCCGCGTCGCGCTGGCGCGTGACGCTCGTCGCGCAGGGCGCCGCGAAGCCGCCTGCCGCGGACGTCGCCTGCACGCTGATGAGCCTGCCGTTCCTGCTCGGGCTTCAGCCGGACGACATCGCCGGCTCGCGCTACCTCGACGCCCCCGACGGCGCCCGCCGGCGCTTTCGCGGCTCGCTCGGCGGACAGTCGAAGCGCAAGTTCGGCCTGGCCTGGTCGGGACGCCGCCAGGCGCAGGAAAACCGCTCGATGCCGTTCGACGCGCTCGCGCCGCTGCTCGCGCTGCCGGACATCGACTGGATCGTGCTGCAGCCCGCGCTCGACGACGACGAACGGGCGCGCGTCGACGCGCATCCGCGCGTACATCGTCTCGACGGCCGGCTGAACGACTTTGCCGATACGGCCGCGCTGATCGAGCGCCTCGACGGCGTCGTCACGATCGACACGGCGGTCGCGCACCTCGCGGGCGCGCTCGGCAAGCCACTGTGGGTCATGTTGCCGTTCGCAGCCGACTGGCGCTGGTTCACCGGCGACGACTGCCCGTGGTATCCGCGGGCCAGGATCGCGCGCCAGCCTGCACCGGGCGCGTGGCGCGACGTGGCGGCCGCGGTGGCCGACCTGCTGCGCGAAGCATGACCGCAAACGAAACAGGGAGCGCATCGCGCTCCCTGTTTCGATGTGATGCGCGGCCGACGCCGCGCGCTAGCCCTGCCGCCGTCAGACCGACTTGTACTGGTTGCGCGCGTCGGCCGTGCGGTACAGCACGAGCGTCGCGATCAAGCCGCAGATCGCGGCCACGCTCAACCACAGCCCCGGCGCCGCCTTGTTGCCCGTCTGGTGGATCAGCAGCGTCGAGATCGCCGGTGTGAAGCCGCCGATCGTCGTGGCCAGGCTGTACGCGAGCGAAAAGCCGGCCGTACGCACGTCGGCCGGCATCACTTCGGTCAACGCGACGACCATCGCCCCGTTGTACGACGCGTACAGGAACGACAGCCACAGCTCGACCGCGAGCAGCCGCAGGAACGACGGATCGCCGACGAGCCACAGCACGGCCGGGTAAGCCGACAGCAGCGTCAGCACGGTGAACGCGATCAGCACCGGGCGGCGGCCGATGCGGTCGGACAACGCACCGGACAGCGGCAGCCACACGAGGTTCGAGATCCCGACGCAGACGGTCACGATCAGCGCATCGAGCGACGACAGGTGCAGCACTTCCTTGCCGAAGGTCGGCGTATAGGCGGTAATCATGTAGAACGACACCGTCGTCATGATCACCATCCCCATGCCGGCCACCACGACGCCCCAGTTGTCGAGCATCGAGCGCATGATCTCGCCCATCGTCGGACGGTGACGCTTCGCCAGGAATTCGTCGGTCTCCTTCAGCGACCGGCGGATCAGGAACAGGAACGGCACGATCAGGCAGCCGATCAGGAACGGAATGCGCCAGCCCCACGCGGTCATTTCCTCGACCGGCAGCGCGCGGTTCAGCACGACACCGACGAACGCGGCGAACACGACGGCCACCTGCTGGCTGCCCGACTGCCACGACGTATAGAACCCCTTGTGCCCCTTCGTCGCGATTTCCGACAGGTAGACCGACACGCCGCCGAGCTCGACGCCCGCCGAAAAGCCCTGCAACAGCCGGCCGAGCAGCACGAGCACCGGCGCGAGCACGCCGATCGTCGCATAGCCCGGTATCGCGGCCACCGTGAGCGTGCCGATCGCCATCAGCCCGAGCGTCAGGATCAGCCCCTTGCGGCGGCCGTGATGGTCGATGTACGCGCCGAGCACGATCGCGCCGACCGGCCGCATCAGGAAGCCCGCGCCGAATACCGACAGCGACAGCATCAGCGATGCGAAGGCGTTGCCGCTCGGAAAGTACGTTTTCGCGATGGCCGACGCGTAATACCCGTAGACCATGAAGTCGTACATTTCCAGGAAATTGCCGCTGACCACCCGGAAGACGGTGCGGACTTTCGATTCCTGCGCAATGGCAGGGGACGCTGTGGACATGTTTTCTCGCTCAGCTCGGATGGCGCGAATACCGCGCCGCATGAATCCGGCGATGCGCGACGCGCCGGGTTGACCCGCGCGCACGGGCATCGCTGCCCGCCGACGGCACGGCGCGTAACGACGCGCCGCCGGCATGATTCGCGAATCATGCCACGCCAGGCCGACATTTGCCTTGTGGCGCGCCCGTCCCGGCTGTCGCGGCACCCACCTCGTACCAGTCGCCCTCAAACGGGCACAAGAATCAGATTGATCTGATCGACCTGCCTTCGCCGGCTGACCACAATGTCACGATTTGCAACGACATTTCCGCGGCGCGCCGGCACGGTTGCCCGTATCGCACGGTGTACCCCTTTCATGACCCCATCGCCCCTCGTTCCGATCGAAGGCGCGCTCGCCCGCCCGCGCGTCAATCCGCTCGATCACGTCCCGCCGTTCGGCCGCGAATGGCGGTTTCTCGGCGCACCCGGCGCACGGCCCGGCAAGCACGGCCTCGCGACCCTGACGACGTCCTGCGTCGATGTCGGCTCGCCGCACCGCGCATGCCGGTGGCAACCGCTACCGGCGGCCACGCTGCCGGCTTCGGGCGGGCGGGCTGTCGCGCCGGCTGCGGCCCCTGCCCGGTGGTTGCGCCATCCCGCGCGCCGCCCTCGCGACCGGCGCGCGATGTACGCGGTCTGCTGGAGCATCGGCGCGCTCGGCATCATCGGCTGGCTGATCGGCACGTACGACCCGCCTGCGGGTTTCGGGCCCGTGCATGCGATTCAAGCGACCGGCCGTACGTCCGATCACGTCACGACATCGACCGGCTCGATACGTGTCGCCTCGGCACAGCCGGATACATCGACGCGCGTCATGCCGCAGCACAAGATGGCGACGCCCGTCGCGCACACGGTCGAATCGCCGCCAGCCAGGCACCGCGTCGCGCTTCGACCGGCAACGCTTCACCCGCAAGCAACGGCCGACGTGCGGCACGTCACGCCTGCTTCACCACGTCGAGCAACCGGCCTGCGCACGACGAAGTCACCGACCCGCACACCGGTCGTGCCGCGGCTCGCTGCGCATCCGCCGATCCCGCGCGACGCGGCCGGCACCGGCACACGCGATCGACTCGCTCCACCGCCGCGCATCGCCAACACGCGCGATGCACGCGGCTCGCTCGACGATCCGGCCACGTTGATCGCAATGGCGAACGCGCTGCGCGCCACGCAGCCGGCCCGCCCGGCACACCCGAGCGCGGCCGGTTTCGACTGGACGTCGCAACTGTCGCACCGCCGCGTGACCGACACGCCGGACGCGTTCACGCACTGACGCCCGCGCAATAAAAAACCCGGCGAAGATCGCTTCGCCGGGTTTTCGCTCGTCTCGCTCCGTCCGTTCGACGAACCGTTACTTGTGCGCGGGCAGCCCTGTCTCGGTCTGTCTCTCGAGTTGCCGCACCTGCTCCTGCAGATCGCGCAACTGCAACTGCGCAGCCCGCTTCTCGACCTGCAGCGCCTGCGCCTGCTCCTGCGCCGACTTCTGCCGCTGCGCGACTTCGGCCTGCTGGCTGCGCGCGACGCTCAGATCGGCCTGCAACTGTTGCGCACGATTCGCCTGCAGCGCGATCACGCGCTCGAGAAATGCCTTCTGCGCCTGCAGCTCGGTCTGGCGGATCTCGATATCGGCGAGCTGCGCGGTCTGCTGCACGAAGTTCGCGTACACCGTCTCCGCGCGATTCTTTTCCTGCGAACGGATCACGCGCCACAGGTTCTTGTCCTGGAACAGCGCGACGTAATACGTCATCTCGCGCGGATCGAACATCAGGCTCGCGCCGTAGCTGCCGTTGTACGTGGTGCGCATCTCGACGATCCGGCCGTCGTGCAGCATCTGCGTCAGCTCGGCGACGTTGCCTTGTGCGGCGGCGTCCGTCGCGACCGCGCCCGATGCCGCCGATGACGCGCCGCCGCTCAGGCTCGTGACCGCCGGACGCGTGCCGGCAACAGGTGCGCTCGCGTCGGCGGACCAGGCCGCGCCCGCTTGCGCGCAGGCAACCAGCGCAACGATCCACGTTGCGCATCGTGCAGGGGAAAAGTTTCGGAAAACCAACGTCAGACTCCGGCGAACGAATCGGAACTCGCGATTATCGTTCAAAACGAAACGGCCCCATCTCGAATTTATCGGGATGCGGCCGGCCTTCGTGCAACACGGAAAATGCGGCGTGCTACAGACGCGTTTCACGCGCCGCGCGCAGGAACGCATCGAGCAGCGGCGTGCAGTCGAGCAGTTCCGAGCCGCCCGCGCGATGGAACTCCGGATGCCACTGCACGCCGACGACGAACGGCGAGCGCCGATGGCGAATGCCTTCGATGATTCCATCGCCGGCCGATACGGCCTCGATGTTCAGATCGCGGCCGAGATCGCGAATCGCCTGGTGGTGAATCGAGTTGACGATCGCTTCGCTGCGCCCCGGGAACATACTCGCGAGCGTCGACGAGTCGGGGAAGCGGATCGCGTGACGATGCTGGTCGTAATGCTCGCTCACGTGCGCATTCGCGGTCGGCACGTCGGTGGCGATGTCCTGGTACAACGAGCCGCCGAACGCGACGTTGATCAGCTGGCAGCCGCGACACACGCCGAGCACGGGTTTGCCGGACTCGACGAATTCGTGCAGCAGCTCGAGCTCGTACATGTCGCGCACGCGATCGCCGGGCCATTCGGGACGCGCATCCGACGCCGCGTAGGTCTGCGGCGACACGTCGGCGCCGCCTTGCAGCAGCAGGCCGTCGAGATGCTTCGCGTAATCGCGCAGGCGGATGTTGCTCGGATGGATCATGCCTTGATGGCCGACGGTCGGAATCATGAACACGAGCACGTCGCGCGACATCACCCAGTGAGCGATCGATTCCTCGAGATACTGCAGCGTCTTGCCGCGCAGCCCCTTCGCGCCCGGCTCCGGATGGAAGATCCGCGCCGACACGCCGATGCGCAGCGTGCGCTGCGTGATGCGCTGGCCGGCGCGGTCGAACAGCCGCCGCGCGCGCGCCGCGACGATCCGGCCGAACACCGACCACGGCGTGTCGCTCTGCTTCAGGTAGGCCGGCGGCGCATTCTGCGCGTTCGCGGGCGGCGGCCGCGGCGTGTCGAAATCGGGCTGCGCGCCGAATCCGGGCGGCGGCGCGCCGGGCTTCGGCGGCGCGGCTGCGGCAGCGCCATCGCCTACGGCGCCTGCCGCACCGGGCGCGCCCGGCTCGGACGCGGCCGTGACGGGCGACGCGCCGTCGTCGGCGACGTTGTGCGCGGCGGCCTGCGTGGCCGGCGCATCGGGCGTTTTCGCCGGATCGGGGCGGGGGGAATCGGAAGAAGCGGAAGAGGTGCCGGGCAGACCGGCCGGGGAAGGCGTGGTTTCGCTCATGACGATGGTCTGGTACGTCGCTCGCGCGTATGGATTGACGAAGATTCATTATGCTTCAGTGCACGATCGCGCGGCAAACCTGCAACATCCTGTCGATATTGTTGCAAGTCGGTGGCAAGTCGTGCCGCGGGGCGGCTCCGCTCACGCGCCGGCACCGGCTTTCCCGATATCTTCCCCAGTGGACATCCGTGATATATCACAATAATATCCAGAGATCGTCCACGCTTTCCGAGCCTCCGCGTCATGATCGCGCCCCCTCCGGCCCCGCTGCCGCCGCCCGCATGAGTACGCTGACCGACGTCGCACGCGACCGCCCCGCCGCATCGCCGGCCAGCCTTGCCGAGCGCGCGTACGCGCTGATCCAGCGGGACATCATCACGATGCGCCTGAAGCCGGGCGCCGCGCTCAACGAAGCCGACCTCGTCGCACGCACCGGGATCGGCCGCACGCCGGTGCACCAGGCCGTGCATCGGCTCGTGCTCGAAGGGCTGCTGTCCGTGATGCCGCGCAAGGGCCTGATGGTGCAGCCGCTGTCGCTCGACGACATCGTCGCGGTGATCGACGTGCGGCGCATCAACGAAGCGCACTGCGCCGAACTCGCCGCGCGCCATGCGACACCCGACGATCTCGCGCACCTGGCCGCGCTGCTCGACGACGGGCAGGCCTGCGTCGACACGCACGACGTCGAAGGCATGATGGAGCTCGACCGCGCGTTTCACCAGACGATCGCCGCGGCCGCGCGCAATGCGGTGCTCGCCGACATCCTGCGCGCGCTGCACGAGCGCTCGCTGCGCTTCTGGTTCGTCACGCTGTCCGAACCGCACCATCTCGCCGACGTCCAGCACGAGCACCGCGCGCTGTTCGACCGGCTGTCCGCCCGCGACGCCGCCGGTGCGCGCGCAGCCGTCGAAAGCCACATCGATTCGTTCCGCTTCACGCTTGTCCAACATCTTCGCCCCTGAGCCGCCATGACCACTTTCACGCCGTTCCCCCCGCTCGCCCAGCTCGCCGCCGACCTCGCCGCCGGCCGGACCACGAGCCGCGCGCTCGTCGACACCGCGCTCGACCGGATCGCCGATCCGGCGGGCCAGGGCGCGGTCGTCTTCACCGAAGTCGATGCCGACAACGCCCGCGCGGCCGCCGACGCGCACGACCGGCTGCGCGCCGCGGGCACCGTGCTGTCGCCGCTCGCGGGCATTCCGGTATCGGTCAAGGACCTGTTCGACGTCGCGGGCCAGGTGACGCGCGCGGGCTCGCGCGTGCTCGACGGCGCACCGGCCGCGCGCACCGATGCGGTCGCCGTCGCGCGGCTCAAGCGCGCGGGCGCGGTGCTGGTCGGCCGCACCAACATGA
This sequence comes from Burkholderia sp. EMB26, assembly GCF_024730645.1. Lineage (NCBI taxonomy): Bacteria > Pseudomonadati > Pseudomonadota > Betaproteobacteria > Burkholderiales > Burkholderiaceae > Burkholderia > Burkholderia sp. EMB26. The sequence goes on along the minus strand of NZ_CP078070.1, from coordinate 1,080,081 downwards.
GCGAATTCGCGTTCTCGGGGCTCGGGCTGAATCCGCACTTCGGCAATCCGCGCTCGCCGTACCACCGCGACGTGCCGGGCGACGCGCGGATTTCGGGCGGCTCGTCGTCGGGGGCGGCCGCGTCGGTCGCCGACGGGATGGCCGCCGTCGCGCTCGGCACCGACACCGGCGGCTCGATCCGCATCCCGGCCGCGCTGTGCGGGCTCACGGGCTTCAAGCCGACCGCGAGCCGGATTCCGACGCAAGGCGGCGTGCCGCTGTCGACGACGCTCGACTCGTTCGGCCCGATCGGCCTCACGGTCGCGTGCTGCGCGCTCGTCGACCGGATGCTGGCGGGGCTCGAGCCGCACGTGCCGGCCGCCCGGCCGCTCGAAGGCGTACGGCTCGGCGTGCTGACGAACTACGTGACGGACGGCGTCGATGCCGACGTCGCGGCCGCGCTCGACACCGCGCTCAAGCATCTGGAAGCCGCCGGCGCGATCGTCACCGAAGTGCGCTTCCCCGCGCTCGACCGGCTGCCGGAGATCAACCGTTTCGGCTTCTCGCCGATCGAGGCGTACGCGTGGCATCGTCCGCTGCTCGCCACGCATCGCGACCAGTACGACCCGCGCGTGCTGACGCGGATCCTGAAGGGCGAACCCGCGAGCGCCGCCGACTATCTCGACCTGCTCGCCGCGCGCGCCGCGATGCTCGACGAAGCCGCGCACACGGTCTGGGCGCGCTTCGACGCGCTCGTCGCGCCGACGGTGCCGGTCGTGCCGCCGCGCATCGCCGAACTCGAAACGGACGACGACGCGTTCACGCGCACCAACGCGCTGATCCTGCGCAACCCGAGCGCGTTCAACTTCCTCGATGCGTGCGGGCTGTCGCTGCCGTGCCATCCGCGCGACGCAGCGCCGGTCGGCCTGATGCTCGCGGCGGCGCCGCATCGCGACGACGCGCTGCTCGCGATCGGCCAGTCGGTCGAGGCCGTGCTGAACACGATCCGCTGACCGCGCCCGCCGATCGTCGGCGGACCGAGCGCGGTGCGGCAGGGTGCCGCACGCGCGCTGTCAGTTTCGTGCCAGACCGTTCGCGCTAAAATCGCGCGATTGTTTTCCGGACCGACCGACGAGGAACCCCGCCGACATGAACGACTACACGCTTGCACTACGCCGCGAACGCCGCCTGCTGATGCTGCTCGGATGGGTGTGCATCGCCCTGCTGGCCGGCGCGCTGTACCTGCAGTACGTGAAGAACGAAGACCCGTGCCCGCTGTGCATCATCCAGCGCTACTTCTTCTGCGCGATCGGGATCTTCGCGTTCCTGGCTGCCGGGATCCGCAACTGGCGCGGCGTCTGGGTACTCGAGCTGCTGATCGCGATCGCCGCGGCCGGCGGTGTCGGCACGGCCGCACGGCACCTGTCGATCCAGATGAATCCGGGCTTCAGCTGCGGCTTCGACACGCTGCAGCCGATCGTCGACAGCCTGCCGCCCGCGCAGTGGTTCCCCGGCATGTTCAAGGTCGCCGGGCTGTGCGAGACCGTCTACCCGCCGATCTTCGGCATCCTGCTGCCCGGCTGGGCGCTGATCGGCTTCGCCGTGATCCTGGTCGCGGTCGTCGCGAGCCTCTGGCGCCATCGCCGCAAGCTCGCGGGCTGACCGGCCGGCCGCGTTTTGGCCCATGGCCTGCGCGGCCCCGCCGAACGGGCCGCGCGCCGCCGGCAAGTCGTCACCCGGCTGCAGCCGACGCCTCCGGCGGCCCTGCCCGGCCGCCGCGCGTAAACACCTACCCCGCCGTCGCCTGGATTTCCGGGCGAACGCGTGTCGCGCGATTGCCGCGCCCCCGCCCCGCCACGCATGCGTTTCGGCCCGATGTGCATGCATCGTCCCCCGATCCCGCGCGGCGGGCCTATGATCGACATGATCGCCTCCTGATAGCCCGGATCACCGCCCGGCCATGTTCCGGCCGCGTGGCGGTGCTATCTTCGGGACTGGATGGCGATCTACGTGCGCGAGGCCAGGCGGTCTCACCGCTCCCTGCGTAACGCGCGCCCGATCCGCAATGTCGACTGGATTCATCATGACAACGCAAACCATCCGCATCCGTCACCCTCATGGCGTCCGCGCGTCCGGCGGCGCCGTACGCGCACGCCGTCAGTCCGCGGCCACCGCACGGCATCGGCCCTGCAGCCGGCCGGCCCCGCTCCCGTCCGTCCTCGTTGCCGCCGCGCCCGCCAGCCCGCGCCGCGTGTCGTGCCGCGTCGTCCCGAACGGAGCGTGCTGATGGAAGCCTGGCTCGGCGATCTGCAGCAACTGCTCGCGCACGGCGAAGCGGCCGTGCTCGTGACGGTCGCGCACACCGACGGCTCCGCGCCGCGCGAAGCCGGCACCAAGATGCTCGTCACGCGCGACACGGCCCGCCATACGATCGGCGGCGGTCATCTGGAATGGAAGGCGATCGAGATCGCGCGGCACCTGCTGAAGGACGGCGCGCACGTGCCGCACGCCCGCCGGCTCGAGCGGCTCGCGCTCGGCCCGAGTCTCGGCCAGTGCTGCGGCGGCGCCGTGGTGCTCGCGTTCGAGCGGCTCGACGTCGGCGATCTCGGCTGGATCATGTCGCTCGCGAAGCGCGTCGCGGCCGGCGCCGCGACCGTGCGTAGCGTATCATTCGGCCCCTCGCCGGGCGCGCCGCTGTTGAGCGAGCCCGAATCGGAAGCCGCGCGTGCCGACTGCCTGCTGTGGGAAACCGGCGGCGTATCGCTGATGACCGAGACGATCGCGCCGTATGCGTTCCCCGTCGTGCTGTTCGGCGCCGGGCACATCGGCACCGCGCTCGTGAAGGTGCTGGCGACGCTGCCGTGCCAGGTGCGCTGGATCGACGGGCCCGATGCGGTGTTCCCGCCGGCCGACGCGCTCGCGGATATCGGCAACCTCGTGATCGACGCGGCTGCGTCCCCGGCGGACGCGGTCGACGCCGCGCCGCCGCAGTCCTACTTCGTCGTGATGACGCACGACCATGCACTCGATTTCGTGCTGGCCGAGCGCATCCTGCGACGCGGCGACTATGCGTACTTCGGGATGACCGGCTCGCACACGAAGCGCGTGCAGTTCGATCACCGGCTCGCCGCGATCGGCATCGACCCGGCCCAGGTCGCGCGGATGCGCTGCCCGATCGGTGTCGAAGGCATCATCGACAAGGCGCCCGAAGTGATTGCGATCTCGGTGGCCGCGCAGTTGCTGCAGGCCGTCGAGGCGAATGCGTCCGCGCAGGCTTCCCCTACCTACTGACCGACCAAGAACGACGCCATGACCCCGACATTCAAGGACAAGATTGCCCGCGCGCCGAAAGCGGAGCTGCACATCCACATCGAAGGCTCGCTCGAGCCCGAACTGATCTTCGCGCTCGCGCAGCGCAACGGCGTGAAGCTCGCTTACGACTCGATCGATGCGCTGCGCGCCGCGTATGCGTTCACCGACCTGCAATCGTTCCTCGACATCTACTACGCCGGCGCGAGCGTGCTGCTCACCGAGCAGGATTTCTACGACATGACGGCCGCGTACTGCGAACGCGCGCTCGCCGACAACGTCGTCCACACCGAACTGTTCTTCGACCCGCAGACGCACACCGAGCGCGGCGTGCCGATCGAGACGGTCGTCGCGGGCATCGAGCGCGCGCTCGCCGATGCCGAACGACGCGGGCTGTCGAGCAAGCTGATCCTGTGCTTCCTGCGCCACCTGTCGGAAGAGGACGCGCTCGCGACGTTCGAATCCGCGTTGCCGCTGTTCGAACGCTATCGTCATCGCCTGATCGGCGTGGGCCTCGATTCGTCCGAGCTCGGCCATCCGCCGACGAAGTTCGCGCGCGTGTTCGAGAAGGCCCGCGCACTCGGGCTGAAGCTCGTCGCGCATGCGGGCGAGGAAGGCCCGCCCGCCTACATCTACGAAGCGCTCGACGTGCTGAAGGTCGACCGGATCGACCACGGCGTGCGCAGCATCGAGGATGCCGCGCTCGTCGAACGCCTCGCCCGATCGCGCACGGCGCTCACCGTCTGCCCGCTGTCGAACCTGAAGCTGTGCGTGTTCGACGACATGGCGAAGCACACGCTGAAGGCGCTGCTCGACCGCGGCGTCGCGGTGACGATCAACTCCGACGATCCGGCCTATTTCGGCGGCTACGTCAATGAAAACTACTTCGCGACGGCCGAAGGGCTGCAACTCACGGATGCCGAAGTCCATGCGGTGATCCGCAACGGCTTCGAGGCGTCGTTCATCGAACCGGCGCAGCGCGACGCACTGTACGCGCGCCTCGACGCGTACTGGCAGGCGGCGTGACGGCCCGCATCGAGGAACGCTAGACAGATGAAACACGGCAACGGCATCCGCTTCGCGCTCACCGGTTCGGCCTGGCCCCGGGCCGGTGGGCTGCGTGCATGCGGCGCGACGGCGCCGTGTGTCGACGCTTGTGCGCACCGGCCGTCGCGGCTGGCCGTGCCGTTCGCCGCCGCACCGGATGCGGGTGCAACGGCCGCGAGGTGCGCGGGCAACCACTTGCGGGCGGCTTCGGCCGCCACGTTCGCCCATGCCATCGCCGCCGGCCGCGCCGCACGCCGCGTGCCGCTGCCGCTCGCGACGCACCGTCCCGCCGCCGTGCTGCGCCGATCGCTTTCTTCTGTTCGCCTTACCTTGATGCAGGACCATTCGTCATGACGCAAACCGCTTTCCGTTCCCAGCTGCTGACCTTCAACGGCGACCCGGCGCAATCGAGCCAGGCCGCGAACCACGAGACCGACGGGCTCCTGATCGTCGACGACGGCAAGGTCGTCGCGATCGGCCCGTATGCGGCGCTCGCCGCGACGCTCGCGCGCGATGCGGTGGTCCACGACCTGCGCGACAAGCTGATCGTGCCCGGCTTCATCGACACGCACATCCACTATCCGCAGACGGACATGATCGCGTCGCCGGCGCCGGGCCTGTTGCCGTGGCTCGACAAGTACACGTTCCCGACCGAGCGCCAGTTCGGCGACCCCGAGCATGCGCGTGAAGTCGCCGACTTCTTCGTCGACGAACTGCTTGCGTGCGGCACGACGAGCGCACTCGTCTACTGCACGGTGCACAAGCAATCGGCCGATGCGCTGTTCGCCGCAAGCGACGCGCGCGACCTGCGGATGATCGCGGGCAAGGTGCTGATGGACCGCAACTGCCCCGAATTCCTGCGCGACACCGCGCAGTCGGGCTATGACGACAGCGCCGAGCTGATCGACCGCTGGCACGGCAAGGGCCGCCAGATGTACGCGCTCACGCCGCGCTTCGCGCCGACGTCGACCGAGGCGCAGCTCGAGGCGTGCGGCGAACTCGCGCGCCGCCATCCGGACGTGTTCGTGCAGAGCCACGTCGCGGAAAACGTCGACGAGGTGAAATGGGTGGCCGAGCTGTTCCCCGGCCATCGCAGCTATCTCGACATCTACGACCGCTACGGGCTGCTGCGTCCGCGCGCGGTGTACGGTCACTGCATCCACCTCGACGACGAGGATCGCCGCCGGATGGCCGAGACGCGCACCGTCGTCGCGCACTGCCCGACGTCGAACTTCTTCCTCGGCAGCGGGCTGTTCGACTTCGACAAGGCCGGCGAACACGACGTGCCCGTCACGCTCGCGACCGACGTCGGCGGCGGCACGTCGTTCTCGATGCTGCAGACGATGAACGAGGCGCACAAGGTCGCGCGGCTGTCGGGCCACCACCTGACCGCCACGCGGATGTTCTGGCTCGCGACGGCCGGCGCCGCGCAGGCGCTCGACCTCGCCGACACGGTCGGCACGCTCAAGCCGCGCACCGAAGCCGACTTCGTCGTGCTCGATCCGCAGGCGACGCCGCTGCTCGCGCGCCGTACGAAGCGCGCGGAGTCGCTCGAGGAACTGCTGTTCGCGTTCGCGCTGCTCGGCGACGACCGCGCGGTATACCGCACCTACGCGGCCGGCGAACTCGTGCACGAACGCGGCGCCGCGCGCCGCCCGGCCGCCGCGTAACGACCCGCGGCCGGCACGTTCCGACACGCGCGGCAGCTTCGCCGCCGTGCATGTCGGCAATCGAAGCCGCTTCAGTGCGCCGCACGGCGGCCCGGCTGCTTTCCGGCGCGCAACGCGCCGTGCTAGAATGCGCCGCTCATTGGGGAGTAGCCGCTCCGCTCGATGTCCCGCGCCCCCGGCGTGCATCGTGACGGAGGCGTCCGTCAACAGACTTGGCCGTTCGGCCATGGCGGACGCAGCCACGTTGGCCTGGCGAGACCGATGGTTCACTGCGCGCCGCATCAGGGCCCGGCGCGCGGTGGATCGTCGCTCGCACGCACAACAACGGCCCGCGGAACCCCATTCGTGTCTCAAGCCTTCCTGATCTCCACCGGCGCCGTCGCCCTCGCTGAAATCGGCGACAAGACCCAACTGCTTTCCCTCGTGCTGGCCGCGCGCTATCGCAAGCCGGTGCCGATCATTCTCGGCGTGCTCGTCGCGACGCTCGTCAACCATGGTTTCGCCGGCGCGCTCGGCGAATGGCTGGGCGCGCTCGTCACGCCGTCGATCATGCGCTGGGCGCTCGCGTTCTCGTTCATCGCGATGGGGCTGTGGATTCTCGTACCGGACAAGCTCGACGAGGACGAAGCCAATGCGACCCGCTCGCGGCTCGGCGTGTTCGGCGCGACGCTCGTCGCGTTCTTCCTCGCGGAAATGGGCGACAAGACGCAGATCGCGACCGTCGCGCTGGCCGCGCGCTTCCAGGACTACATCGGTGTCGTGGCCGGCACGACGTTCGGGATGATGCTCGCGAACGTGCCGGCGATCCTGCTCGGCGACCGCTTCGCGCACCGTCTGCCGACGAAGCTCGTGCACGGGATCGCAGCCGTGCTGTTCGTCGTGCTCGGCGCGCTGGCGCTGCTGGGTATCGGGGTCTGACGGAAAGGAAAGTGGCTGGCGCGGCCGGGCGGCCGCGCCGGAGTGGATGCCGCTTTACTTCGCGACGGCCGCGCCCGAGGCGGGCGCCGCCGGCACCGCGCGCTCGTTGGCGGCCGGCGCCGCCGGCCCGCCGCGCTTGTCGACCGGCAGCCGAACCGAGCGGACCGCGCCGTTCGACAACGGGAAATCGGCGAGCGCGCTGCGCGCGAGGAACGGCATCGCGTACAGCAGCGTGCCGTTGTCGCCGGTCGTGCGCGCGGACACGTTGTAGACCTCCTTGCCGGTCGCGCGCTCGGTGATGCGGATACCGAGCATGTAGTCGAACACCTGGTACGTCTGCGCGACATAGCCGGCCGGCATCGGCCCCCAGGGCCCCCACGGGCCCCAGGGATTCCACGGCCCGCGCCGCCAGTACGGCCCGGGCGCGAACCACGGATCGTAGTAGACCGGCTGCGGCACCGTCACGAGATCGCTGCCGACCGCATAGGTCAGCCCGACGAGATAGCGGGCCTGCGACTGCGGCACCTGCCGGAACGCGTACGCGGACAGCTCGTTCGCGACGATCGGCTCGTAGGTCGACTGCTCGATGCTGTTCTTCTGCGCGTCCGTGCGCGTGAACGCATAGGTGCGCGTCGCGTCGCTGCCGCTCCAGTCGGAGAAGGCCGTGACCTGGGTGGTCACGTAGCTGGTGCAGCCGGTCAGCAGCGCGACGCACAGCGCCGCCGCCCAGCCCGCACCGCGAAAAATCCAATCGCGTTTCATGTTGATCCTCGTCGATCCGTCACCCGTTCGTCGCACCGCGCGAACCACAACGGGATGCCGATAATACGCGGACTGGCGGAAGCGGTAAAAAGTTCGCCCGACACGCAGCCGCAAGCCTTTGTACAATGGCCCGGTTCGCCTGGCCCGCGCGACGGGCCCGTCCCCCACTCCACCGATCTCGACGACCATGTCCGACAACGCCTCCTCCACCGTGATCCGCCGCGCCGACTACACGCCGCCGGCCTTCCTCATCGATTCCGTCGCACTCGAATTCGATCTCGCGCCGGCCCGCACGATCGTCAGGAATACGATGCGCGTGCGCCGCAATCCGGATGCCGCGCCCGCGCCGCACCTGGAACTGATGGGCGAGGCGCTCGAATTCCTCGGCGCGCGGCTGGATGGCGCACCGCACGGCGCGGTGCGCGCGCACGAGCACGGGCTGACCGTCGAGAACGTACCCGACACGTTCGAGCTGACGCTCGAAAGCGCGTGCGCCCCCGACCAGAATACGACGCTGTCGGGCCTCTACGTGTCGAGCGGCAACTTCTTCACGCAGTGCGAAGCCGAAGGCTTTCGCCGCATCACCTACTTCCTCGACCGCCCCGACGTGATGGCGTCGTACGTCGTCACGTTGCGTGCCGACAAGGCCGCGTACCCGGTGCTGCTGTCGAACGGCAACCTCGTCGATTCGGGCGACCTGCCCGACGGCCGCCACTTCGCGAAATGGGAAGACCCGTTCCGCAAGCCGAGCTATCTGTTCGCGCTGGTCGCGGGCAAGCTCGTCGCGATCGAGGAAACGATCACCACCGGCTCCGGCAAGGAAAAGCTGCTGCAGGTGTGGGTCGAACCGGCCGATCTCGACAAGACGCGTCACGCGATGGATTCGCTGATCCACTCGATCCGCTGGGACGAAAAGCGCTTCGGCCTCGAGCTCGATCTCGACCGCTTCATGATCGTCGCGGTCGGCGACTTCAACATGGGCGCGATGGAAAACAAGGGGCTCAACATCTTCAACACGAAGTACGTGCTGGCGAACCCCGAGACCGCGACCGACACCGATTTCGCGAACATCGAGTCGGTGGTCGGCCACGAGTACTTCCACAACTGGACCGGCAACCGCGTGACCTGCCGCGACTGGTTCCAGTTGAGCCTGAAGGAAGGCCTGACGGTGTTCCGCGACCAGGAGTTCTCGGCCGACATGGCCGCGGGCGACGCGGTCGAATCGGCGGCCCGCGCGGTCAAGCGCATCGAGGACGTGCGCGTGCTGCGCCAGCTGCAGTTCGCGGAGGACGCGGGCCCGATGGCGCACCCGGTGCGCCCGGAGAGCTACGTCGAGATCAACAACTTCTACACGATGACGGTCTACGAGAAAGGCTCGGAAGTCGTGCGGATGTACCAGACGCTGTTCGGCCGCGACGGCTTCCGCAAGGGGATGGACCTTTACTTCAAGCGCCACGACGGCCACGCGGTGACCTGCGATGACTTCCGTCACGCGATGGCCGACGCGAACGGGCGCGACCTCGCGCAGTTCGAGCGCTGGTACAGCCAGGCCGGCACGCCGCGCGTGTCGGTGCGCACCGCGTACGACGCGGCCGCACGCCGCTATACGGTCACGCTCGCGCAGGGCTACGGCGACGCGTCGCCGGCCGCGCGCGAAACGCAGCAGGGGCCGCTCCTGATCCCGTTCGCGATCGGCCTGATCGGCCGCGACGGCCGTGACCTGCCGCTGCGTCTCGACGGCGAAGCCGCCGCATCGGGCACGACGCGCGTGCTGGAGTTCACCGACACCGAGCAGACCTTCACGTTCGTCGACGTGCCGGAAGCGCCGCTGCCGTCGCTGCTGCGCAACTTCTCGTCGCCGGTGATCGTCGAGTACGACTACAGCGACGACGATCTCGCGTTCCTGCTCGCGCACGACAGCGATCCGTTCAACCGCTGGGAGGCCGGCCAGCGCCTCGCGACGCGCGCGCTGCTGACGCTCGCCGCGCGGGCGGCCGCCAACGCGCCGCTCACGCTCGGCGAGAACTTCGTCGCCGCGTTCCGCCGCGTATTGACCGATGAAAGCCTGTCGCCGGCGTTCCGCGAACTCGCGCTGACACTGCCGTCGGAAACCTATCTCGCCGATCAGATGGCCGAGGCCGATCCGGCCGCCGTGCATCGCGCGCGCCAGTTCGTGCGCCGCCAGCTCGCGACCGCGCTGCGCGCCGACTGGCTCGCTACGTACGAGCAGCACCAGACGCCCGGCGCCTACGAGCCGACCCCGGACGCGTCGGGCCGCCGCGCGCTGAAGAACCTCGCGCTCGCGTATCTGGCCGAACTCGACGATCCGGCCGATGCGGTACGCCTCGCCACGGCCCAGTACGACGCGGCGAACAACATGACCGATCGCGCGGCTGCGCTCGGCGCGCTGCTGTCCGCGGCCGCCGCGGGCGCGAACGGGCCGGCCGAGCACGCGCTCGACGACTTCTACCGCCGCTTCGAGAAGGAAGCGCTCGTGATCGACAAGTGGTTCGCGATGCAGGCGGCGCAACGCGGTACGCCCGCGCAGCCGACGCTCGCGAAGGTGCGCAAGCTGCTCGCGCACCCGGCGTTCAATCTGAAGAATCCGAATCGCGCGCGCTCGCTGATCTTCAGCTTCTGCGCGGCCAATCCCGCGCAATTCCACGCGGCGGACGGTTCGGGCTACGCGTTCTGGGCCGAACAGGTGCTCGCGCTCGACGCGATCAACCCGCAGGTCGCCGCACGCCTCGCGCGCTCGCTCGAACTGTGGCGCCGCTTCACGCCGGCGCTGCGCGACCGGATGCGCGAAGCGCTCGAACAGGTCGCGGCCGGCGCGAAATCGCGTGACGTGCGCGAGATCGTCGAGAAGGCGCTCGCGTAACTTGCGCGTTCGACCTGTCGCGTCCGCGCGATCGAGCCGGTGCCGCCTCACGCGGCGCCGGCTTTTTTATTGCACGAGCACGGCTGCAACCGCACGCGCTCGCGGGGTCGGACCGCTCGGGCGGCCACCGCGGCGAGGCGCACCCCGCCCGGCGTCGCCGCCCGATACCGCGCCGCTTCGGCCACCCGGCCATGTAACCGGACGAAAAAAGCCGGCGGCACCGGAGGCGCGACGGGTAAAATTGCGGCCATTCAAGGATTCTTTGGCCTTTCGGAGTCTGTCATGTCCATTGCCCGCCGCACCACGCTGTCGAAGTTCCTGATCGAACAGCAACGTGAGACCAACAACCTCCCCGCCGACCTGCGCCTGCTGATCGAAGTCGTCGCCCGCGCGTGCAAGGCGATCAGCTACAACGTGTCGAAGGGCGCGCTCGGCGAAGCGCTCGGCACCGCCGGCAGCGAGAACGTCCAGGGCGAAGTGCAGAAGAAGCTCGACATCCTGTCGAACGAAATCCTGCTCGACGCGAACGAATGGGGTGGCAACCTCGCCGCGATGGCGTCGGAAGAAATGGAAACGTTCTTCCCGATCCCGGCGAACTACCCGCGCGGCGAATACCTGCTCGTGTTCGATCCGCTCGACGGCTCGTCGAACATCGACGTGAACGTGTCGATCGGCACGATCTTCTCGGTGCTGCGCTGCCCGGACGGCAAGCAGGCGACCGAGGAATCGTTCCTGCAACCCGGCACGCAGCAGGTCGCGGCCGGCTACGCCGTCTACGGCCCGCAGACGGTGTTCGTGCTGACGACCGGCAACGGCGTGAACTGCTTCACGCTCGACCGCGAAGTCGGCTCGTGGGTGCTCACGCAGAGCAACATGCAGATCCCGGCCGACACGCGCGAATACGCGATCAACGCATCGAACGCGCGCCACTGGTACGACCCGGTCAAGCGCTACGTCGACGAGCTGAACGCCGGCAAGGACGGCCCGCGCGGCGACAACTTCAACATGCGCTGGATCGCGTCGATGGTGGCCGACGTGCACCGGATCCTGAATCGCGGCGGCATCTTCATGTACCCGGCCGACAAGCGCACGCCCGATCGTCCGGGCAAGCTGCGCCTGATGTACGAAGCGAACCCGATGTCGTTCATCGTCGAACAGGCAGGCGGCGCCGCGACGACCGGCACGCAGCGCATCATGGAAGTTCAGCCGACCGGCCTGCACCAGCGCGTGCCCGTGTTCCTCGGTTCGAAGAACGAAGTCGAGCGCGTGACCGGCTATCACGACGAAGCAAAATAATTGCACTGCAGCACTGGACGAGGGTGCGAGACATCAGTACAATCGCGCCTTCGCGATGTGGCCCTAACGGGTTGCATCGCAGTGAAGTGAAAGCGGAAAGTCCGCCGGATCGAGGGTTTCGCGAAGCAGCCGCAGCAAGCTGAAAAAATTTCGCAAAACCTATTGCCAAGATCGCGGATTTCACCATATAATTTCATTTCTCTGCTGCCGGTGTAGCTCAGTTGGTAGAGCAGCGCATTCGTAATGCGAAGGTCGTAGGTTCGACTCCTATCTCCGGCACCAAGACATAAAGGTCTGACAAGCGTCGCTTGTCAGACCTTTTCTCTTTTCCGGCGCCGAAATCGTGCGCCCGTCCGCTTTCCGACTCACCCTCGTTTGCGGGCATCTCCCGACTCCCGCGCCGCGTCCCGCCGATTACAATCGCCGGACCATTCCGCCCTCTCCCCGCACCATGCGCACCTGGCGTCTCGAGCGACCGGCTTTCTCCGCGCAACTGGACGTGTCCCGCGCGACGCGCCTCGTCGCCGCGATCGGCGGCAACGAGCCCGACGCGTTCGCCGGCGAAATCCTGAGGCTGTTCGACGATGCACTGTCGATCACGCAGTGCACGATCTTCGCGTACGAGTTCGGCAACCGCCCGCGCACGCTGTCCGTCGCCGATCATCGCGGCGGCCGCTATCTGCGCGACGTCGCCGACACGTACGCGCGACACTTCTACGCACTCGACGGCAACCAGCCGATCGTCTCGGCCGCCCGGCGCGGCACGCACCGGCACGGCGTGCTGCTGCACCAGCAGGCCGGCGACGAGATCGATCACGAAGCGTATCGCGCGGCGTGCTATCGCGGCCCCGACGTGTCCGACCGGCTCGCGTTGCTGATGCAGCCCGACGATGCAACCTGGCTGTCGATCAACCTGTATCGCGCGCATCGCAGCGGCGCATTCCAGCCGCGCGAGATCGCGACGATCGAGGCGCTCGCGCCGCTGATCGCGCAGGCCGCCAAGCATCACTACGCGCTGGCCGGCGCGGCGCAGATCGGCATCCCGCAACGCATGCTCGCGCGACTGCGCCATGCGTGCCCGGCATTGTCGAAGCGCGAACTCGACGTGTTGCGCGGCGTGCTCGAAGGCCAGACCGCGCATGACATCGGCGAGACGATGGGCGTAAAGGCGTCGAGCGTCGTGACCTATCAGAAACGCGCGTATCGGCGCCTCGGCATTTCGAGCCAGCGAGAACTGTTCGCGCTGTGCATGCAGCCCTGAAACGCGTCGGCTCGCACCGGGCGTAGCGCGACCGCCGCCGTACCCGAAATGGGGACAACGGCGGCACGACCGGCTTCCATACTGGATCGACCAGCTGCCCACATCGCTTCACCGATGCGGGCACGTCGAACCGGACCACCCTGGAAGCCAACGATGGATATCGACTTCAAGCCCTACCCGTTCGTCGCCGAGCGCCATCCCGCGCATCTGCCGGAGCGTGACGGCGGCATCGACACGCGCCGGCATCGCGTCGCGATCGTCGGCGGCGGCCCCGTGGGCCTCGCCGTCGCGCTCGGCCTCGCGAATCACGGCATCCGCAGCGTGCTGATCGAAGCCGACGATTCGGTCTGCCACGGCAGCCGCGCCATCTGCATCTCGCGCCGCAGCCTCGAGATCGTCGAGCGGCTCGGCGCGCTCGACGATTTCCTGCGCACGGGGCTGCCATGGACCGGCGGCCGCAGTTTCTACCGGCGCGACGAAGTGCTGCATTTCACGATGCCGCAGGACGCGAACCAGAAGCTGCCGCCGATGGTGAATCTCGCGCAATATCACATCGAACAATTCCTGCTCGATGCCGCGCTGCGCCAGCCCGACCTGATCGAGATCCGCTGGCAGACGAAGGTGACCGGCGCGCCGCGGCTGCCGGACGGTGTGCGCATCGACGTCGACACGCCGCTCGGCGGCTATGCATTCGATGCCGACTGGGTCGTTGCGTGCGACGGCGGCCGCAGCACGATGCGCGACGCGCTCGGCCTGTCGCTGCGCGGCACGACCTACGAGGGCCGCTACGTGATCGTCGACATCGCGCTCGACAGCGACCGGCCGACCGAACGCCTGGCCTACTTCGATCCGTCGTCGAATCCGGGCTCGACCGTGCTCGTCCACAAGCAGCCCGACAACGTATGGCGGATCGACTACCAGTTGCGTGACGACGAGGATCCCGCAGCGGCCGTGAAGCCGGAGAACGTGATCCCGCGCGTGCAGGACCTGCTCGACATGATGGGCGAGCGCGGCGCGTGGTCGCCCATCTGGATCACGATCTACAAGGCGAACGCGCTGACGCTCGAACGCTACCGGCACGACCGCGTGCTGTTCTGCGGCGATGCCGCACATCTCGTGCCGATCTTCGGCGTGCGTGGCGCGAATTCGGGTATCGACGATGCCGACAATGTCGCGTGGAAGCTCGCGTACGTGATCCGCGGCATCGCGTCGGACGCGCTGCTCGACAGCTACTCGGACGAGCGCGTGTTCGCGGCGCACGAGAACCTGCGCTACGGCACGAAGAGCACCGAGTTCATGGCGCCGCCGTCGTTTGCGTTCGCGCTGATGCGCAAGGCCGTGCTGACGCTCGCGGTGCGGCATCCGGCACTGCGTTCGCTGATCAACCCGCGCCAGACATCGGCCATTGCGTATGCCAGGTCGCCGCTCAACACGGCCGAACGCGACACCTTCGCGGCCGGCCCGGCGCCCGGCACGGTGCTCCCCGAGTGTCCGTTGACGCTGTACGGGGCGCATGGCGACGATACGCACCGCGGCCACCTGACCGATCTCGTCGCGCCGCGCTTCACCGCGTTCTGCTTCACGGCGGACGGCGTGCCCGATCCATCGCTCGCCGCGCTCGAGCCACGCCTGCAGGCAGCGCACATACCGTTCGCGCTCGTCACGCTCGCCCGGCATGCGGCGACCGTACGGCATCCGGCCTGCCGCGGCCACGACGACGACGGGCGGCTGTTCGACATGTACGGCGCACGCGACGGCACCGTCTATCTCGTGCGTCCGGACGGGCACGTGCTCGGTCGCTGGCACGATGCGCGGGCCGACGACGTGAGCGCCGCACTCGATCGCGCGCTCCATCCGCACGCTTCGATCGAAACCGATCTTCAGGAGACCGCATGATGACGGACACCGAACGCGACACGCTCTACACCGATCTGTGCCACACGATGACCCGGATCGGTGAAGCCGATGCGTCGCTCTTCCTCGCCCGTTTGGCGCTGCTGTCGATCGAGGCGATCGACGATGCCGCGACCGTCGCGCGACTGATCGCCGACGCAGCCGACGGACTGCCGGAGGCCACCCTGCCTACGACGACGCACGAGAGATAACGCGTTCGACCGATCAACCGCAGCGGCAACCCGATTCTTACAAATTCATTTCGCCATGCGTCTCGTGCGCACGAATCGTGCCGTACGCAGACAAATCACCTGGAAAATCTGCTTAAGGGTGCATAACATTACTTAACGATTCTGACCCGTCTATCGCGTTACATTGCGTGGGCGGCGCGGCGGTCGCAGCCGCTTTCAACCAGTTTGCGGCGCGCGGCGGCCGGTACGCGGTCATTTCGACTCAACCCAAGGAGAGGACCACCATGACTCATGGCTTGATTATGTGGCTCATCATCGGCGCGATCGCCGGCTGGCTTGCCGGCTTGCTCGTGAAGGGCGGCGGCTTCGGGCTGATCGTCGACATCATCGTCGGGATCGTCGGCGCGGTGATCGGCGGCTGGCTTGCCGGGTTGCTCGGCATCAGCATCGGCAGCGGCTTCATCGGTTCGGTGATCGTCGCGGTCATCGGCGCGGTGATCCTGCTGTTCGTGATCCGGCTATTCAGGCGAGCGGCCTGACGTTTCTCTCCACGCGCCTTCGGGCGCGTTTTCGCATCGGGCCGGCGCGCGGCCGGTTCGCCGCGCGCCGCCTGCTGCGTCACCGCTTCGCGTACTGCAGCCAGCCGTCGAGCACGTCGGCCGTCAGCAAGCCGCTGCGCGCGTCACGCACGCCCTCGCGCCCGATCCACACGGTGCGCGGCATCTCCCCTCGCCATCCCGCATCGAGCGCCGTTCGCAGCCGCTCGGGCATCGGCTCCGCGTTCGCATACTGCGCGACCTGCGGCGGCAGGTTCATCTGCGCCAGCGCCTGCGCGATCGCCGCACCGTTGTCGTCGTACGCATCCATCGCGACCATCGCGAGCTGCACGTCCGGATGACGGCGCTGCCACGCGACCAGATGCGCGGCGTTCTCGCGACAGTATCCGCAATCGAGCGACCAGATCTCGACCGCCAGCGGCCGCTCGCGCGCCGCCGCGTACAGGCGCGCGACGTCCGCCGCGCGCAACGGCTGCAATGCACCGCCGCCCGCCCATGCGGGCAGGCTCGCGAGCACGATGCCGAGCCATGCCATCAGCCGCTTCATTGCGCCCCCTCCACGGCGATCAGCCGATAGCCGTCGTTGCGCGTGCGCCACGACAGGTAGATGCGGCCCGCATCGTCGAGCAATTGCGGGTTGTCGCTCGCGCCCGCCGTCGACGCGATCACGCGCGGCGCCGACCAGTGCTCGCCGCGGTCATCCGACCGACGCAGCTTGATCTGCATCGTGTCGCCGTCGAACGCCTTCCAAGCGAGCCACACGACGTCGCCGTGCGCGACGAGCGCCGCATGCGACGCCTGCTCGCCGGGCACCGCGGGATTCGCGCCGAATGCCCACGGTGTACCGCGCGGCTGGCCATCGGCGCCGATGCGCGAATAGAACACGTCGGCGCGACCGTCGACGACGCCGAACCACGCCACATGTCGCGTGCCGTCCGGCGTGATCGCGAGCGCCGGCCCGTGTTCGGGGCACGCCTCGACGTGCCAGTTCGAGAACGTCACGCGTATCGGCAGGACCGGCTCGGACGCCGATACGGGCAGCACCGCGAGCGCGTGATCGCGGATCTGCCCCGGGAACACGTTGCGCCACACGGCCTCGATGCGCCCGGCCGGATCGATCGCCATCGCGATCCGGCAGCATTCGCAGGTGTGGTCGGTCACCTTGCGCTCGGGGTCGAACGACGCGCCGCCGTCGCGTGACACCGCGTAGTAGACGGCCGCGCCTTCGTACGTCTGCCCGGCCGCCTTCGCCGCGACGAGATCACGCTTGTCGATCCATGCGATCGCGATGTTGCCGGCGGGATCGACGGCCATCATGTCGAAGCGGTGCGTGATCGCCTGCCGGTCGCGATGCACGGTCACGGGCACGCTCCACGTCGCGCCGCCGTCGAGCGAGCGCGAGAAGCGCACCATGCCGGTGTACGGCGCATCGAGCGGCATCGACCACGACACGTACACCGCGCGCCCGTCCGGGCTCGTCGCGAGCTTCGGGCGATTCTCGGCGCTCGTGTAGATCGGCTCGGGCATCGCATTGACGGTGACGGGCGCGGACAGCGTGCGCCCGGCGTCGTCGGAATGCGCGACGACGACATGCGCGCCTTCGACCCATGCGACCCACAGCCGATGACGCGTATCGAACGCGGCGCCCGTCGCGAGCGGCTGCTTCTGCTGCGCGGGCGTCGCCTGCATGCTCGTGTGCGCGGCGTGCGGATCGGCGGCTTTCGCCACGCTGGACGCATCATGCGCGCCGGCGGTCGAGAGCGCCGCGAGCCACAGCGCGCAGCCCGCCGCGAACGATCTCACAGCGACCATTTCAGTTCTCCATAGAAAGTGCGGCCCGGATACGGGTGGAACGTGTAGTAGCGGCGGTCCGTCAGGTTGTCGATGCCGGCCGACGCGGTCCAGTGACGATCGAAGCGGTAGCGTGCCTTCAGATCGACGACCGTGAACGAGCTCGTGCCGCCGTAGACGTCCGGATTCACGTCGCTGTTGTCGAGCGTGTTGTACTGGCGGCCCGAGTAGCGCACGCCGACGCTCGCGAGCCAGTGCTCGTCGAAGCGATACGACGCGAGCAGGTTCGCGCGCATGCGCGGAATACGCGGGAAACGCGACCCGACGTAGGCCGGGTTCGCGGCGTCGGCAAGGATCTGCGCGTTGCTCGCCGACACGTTCGCGTCGAGGTTGAGCCCGCGCAGCCCGACGTTCTCGCCGCTGAACGCGAGCTCGACGCCACGCACGCGCACGCGGTCGACGTTCGAGATGTTGGTGACGGTCGTCGCGCCCGACGCCGTCGTCTGGCTGTAGATCGAATCGCGCAGGTCGCTCTGGAACACGCTGGCGCGCACGACGCCGACGCCCACGTCGCGTTCGGCCGTGAAATCCCAGTCGATCGCCTTTTCGGGCCGCAGGTTCGGATTGTTGTTGACGATCGCGTTGTTCGAAATCGTGCCCTGGAACAGCTCGCCGACCGTCGGAAACCGCGTGCCGGTCGCGAACGACAGCCGGAAGCGCCAGACTTCCGTCGCGTCCCACTGCAGCGCGACTTTCGGCGACAGCGCATTCGCGCTCCGGTCCGCATAGCCGAACGTGCCTTTCGCATTGCCGAGCGCGCCGCCGTACGCATCCCAGCGCTCGTAGCGCAGCCCGAGCGTCGCGAGCCAGCCCGGCGCGAAGCGCCACGCGTCCTGCCCGAACAGCGCCTGCGTGCGCGTGTCGCCACGATAGACGCTCGCGAGCGACGTGGTCGGCCCGGCCAGCCAGTCGGCGGTGTTGTACGTGACGTTGCGCAGGAAGTAGTTGTCGTAGTGATAGCCGAACGTGAACGTATGGCCTTTCACTTCCGGCGCCTCGGCCTTCAGGTCGAGCGTGCGCCAGCCGGTGCCGTCGCCCTGGAACAGCGTGCCGGCCCCACCCTGCACGGTCGAGGCCGCGCGCAGCACGTCGCGCGACACGTCGTACGCGGATACCACGCCCGACAACCGCCAGCCGGAATCGAGCCGGCCGTTCAGCCCGAGCGCGTACAGCCAGTTCTCCTGGTCGCCACGCTGCGGCGCGAACGCGTTCGGCGCGACGGTCATGTTCTGCCCGCCGATCGACACGTTGCCGCCGTAGACCGGATTGCCCGTCGCATCGCGCAGGAAGGTCTCGCCGTGCTGCCGGTAATGGTTCTCCCAATGCCCGAGCGTCAGCGTCGCATCGACGTGATCGGTGAACGCATAGCCCATCCGGACCGTCTCGTTGAGCTGCTCGGTCCGCTCGATCGTCTGCGCGCCGACGATGGTCCGCGGCTTGCCGTTGGGGCCGATGTCGGTCGCGGCGCCGGTCACGGGCACGGCGGCGCCCAGCCTCGGGTTGTAGGCCGAAGCGGGGCTCGCATACTGCATCGGCTGGCCGTTGTTCTCCAGCCGGTCGAGCGACAGCGCGAACCAGAACCGGCCGACGCGGTTCGCGATCCGCGCGGTCTGATGATTGCCGCCGAGGCTATCGGCAAAGCCGTAGCCGTCGTGGTAGCGCTGCGTGAAAAACTGCGTCGACAGCGACGCCTCGAGCTGTTCCGGGCGGCGCGTGGTGAGCAGCACGGTCGAGCCGATCGAATTGCCCGGATACAGCGCGGAAAAGGGGCCATAGAGCACGTCGACGCGCGCGATGTCGTCGGGCGGAATCAGCGACCAGCGCGGCGGGTACGCGTAGCTCGACCCGAGCAGGTTCGACAGCAGCACGCCGTCGGCATAGACGAGCCCGCGCGCGCTCTGCAGTTCGTTGAAGTCGCGGCCCGCGAAGATGCTGTTGCGGTCGCCGATGTAGCGCTTGCGGACCATCAGGTTCGGCGCGTACTTCAGCGCGTCCTCGGTGGTGACGTTGGTGTGCGCATCGATCTGCTCGCGGGTGATCGACGTGACGACGGCCGGCGTATCCGGGTCGACCGGTTGCCGCTGCGCGGTCACGCTGACGGCGCTCAGCGTGTCGCCGGCCGGTGTGGCCGATGCCGCGACACCGGCGGAAGCCGGCGTGGCGATGGCGGAACGATCGGCGCCGCCGCCGCGGGCGGCCTCGGCGCGTGCATCGTCGGTCGAAGCCGCGTGAGCGGCCGGCCATGCGAAAGCGGTCGCGCATGCGAGCGCGAGCCGGCCGCGCGACGGCCGCGCGGCAAAGGTAGACGACATGAGTGAATTCCTGAAAACGTGATCGGACGCCGCTGGACACGGGTGCGCGAGCCGCGCACGAACGACGCGACGCGCGGACCGGGGCCACGGGCGGCTCGCGCGCCACCAGGGCGCGCGGACGACATCAATCAGATCGGGAGGTTTTCAGGCGGGGCGCGCGGCTGCGCGAGACGGATGCCCTTGCGGGGTACATCGGGAACGACCGGCGCGGCCACCCGATACGCGAACGTCCGCACGAAGCCCGGCATCGCGGGCTGGCTCGTGCCCAGCGCGACGTTCGCCGCGAAGCCGGGGCAGTACACGCAGTGCGGGACGCCGGCATGGTCGAACGACGACGTGTCGCGGTCGTCGCCCGCTTGTGCGAGCACGACCTGACGGGCGCCCGCTGCACTGCACAACTCGAGCGTGAGTGCGCCGGAGCCGCTCGACGCGAGACGCGCGTAGCCGACGACGGGCGACAGTACGTTCAGTACCAGCGCCAGCCATACGAGGCCGATCCATCGCGTCGTTCGTCTCATCGCGGTCCAGGAAAAAGTGCGCGCAAGTATAACAAGCGGCCCGATTGTTGCCGATCGTGCAGCGTGCAATACCGGGCATCGCACCGCGCGCCGGAGCGCATGTGCCGTTAATACAACAGAGACAAAATCTAACGATTCGCCGCTGGCATAAATCCGAGCGCGAGGTTGATAATCATTGAACCTGCTGGAGAAACGATCATGGACGAAAGACCCACTCGCATGCCACCGCCCGAGCAAGTGATGAGCCCGGATCCGGAACCCGTCGGCGTGGAATTCCTCGCCGAGCTGCCCGAGCACGTTCGGGCATTCTTCGACGAGCAGCACAAGCTGTACTCGCCGAAGTGAACGTCAGTTCGGTTCTGTAACCGCCACGTGTCGATCATCGCTATCGTGCGGTTCATCCGTGCGCTTCGCGCGCAATTCGCCTCGCACCCGGGCCGCAACAGCCTGACGGTGCCGGATCAGCTCGCCTGCTGATTCTCCTGTCGCGACGCTACGCCGCGCGACTGTCTTCGTCTATCCTTCTGGTTTTCCACGTCCGGCCCGCCCGGGTCTCCCGATCGTTCCGATGAAGCAAGCCATTCGTGCCAGCCTCGCTGTCGCCGCGCTCGGCGTCGCCCTCCTTTCGTCTCCGCATCCCGCCCGGGCAGACGGCGACGACACCGCCCTCACCAACATCGTGGCGCTCGCGTCGCAGCGCCTCGCGCTCGCCGAACCGGTCGCGCGCTGGAAATGGGCGAATCACAAGGCCATCGAGGACCGGCCGCGCGAAGCGGCCCTGCTCACGGCGGTCGAACAGCGCGCCGTTCAGGCCGGCATCGATCCCGCGTTCGCCCGTACGTTCTTCGAGGACCAGATCACGGCGAGCAAGGACGTGCAGAATGCACTGTTCGCGACCTGGCGCACGACGCGGCCGCCGGAAGGCACACCGCCCGATCTCGCCGCCAGCACGCGGCCGGCGCTCGATCGGCTGACGCAGAAAATGCTGACCGGTCTCGCGCAGGTCGCCCCGCTACGCGAGGCGCCCGATTGCCAGGCGCGGCTCGCGCGCAGTATCGCGAACTGGAAGACGCTCACCCGCTACGATTCCACGCAGACGCAGGCACTCGATACCGCGCTGTCGCACGTCTGCTCCGCCGGCGGAGCCAGCGCGATCGGCTGACGCGCCGTGGCGCTCAATCCGCCGGCGTGAGCGCCATGAGCGGAATCACCTGCAGGCCGCGCGCGAGATGCGTCTGCAGCAGGCGATGGGTGAAGGGTTCGAACACACTGGCCGCCGCGTCGGCCACGAGCCGCGCGGCCGCATCGAGCGATTCCGCCGAACCGAGATAGCACCAGCCGTCGATCACATGAAACAGGCGGCGCTCGCCGTTCGCCTCGAACGCGACGGCGCCTTCGAACGGCCAGGGCGCGCCACCCGCGCGGGTAGCGTCGGCCGTGGGGCGCCGGTTGTACGACGGGCGCAACCGGGCAATCCATTGCGCTTCGGCGAGCATCGCCCCCAGCTCGTTGCCGGTCTCGCGCCATTCGACACGGCGCACCTGCTGCGCCAGCCGCATTTCCTTCGACGACCGGCGTTCGCCGGTCAACAGCGCGCGCAGCCGCTGCCGCACGCGCACGCTGCGGCCGACATACAGCGCTTCGTCACGCTCCCCGAACAACGCATACGCGCCGCACCCTGCCGGCGCGGTATCCAGCCACGCCTCGGTCAGATCGCCGCCCAGACGGAAGTGACGCGTCGTCCGCGCGATCTGGTCGCGCAGCCGCTCGAGCGGCACGATCTCGTGCAACTGGCGCCAGAACTGCCAGAGCAGGTCGGCATCGGCCAGCGCTCGGTGGCGCGCGGCCGGAACGAGCCCATGCCGTTCGATCAGCGCATCGAGCCCGTGCCGCGATTCGCGCGGAAACAGCGCGCGCGACAGCCGCACCGTGCAGAGCACATCGGGATTGAAGGCCAGCCCGGCGCGCTCGAACTCGGCGCGCAGGAAACCTCGGTCGAAGCTCGCGTTGTGCGCGACGAACAGCTTCCCGTCGAGCCGCTCGAACAACGCCGGCGCGAGCGACGCGAACGTCGGCGCGTCGCGCACCATCGCGTCCGAGATGCCCGTCAGTTGCTGGATGAACGGCGGGATCGCCTGCCCCGGATTGACGAGACTCGTCCACGTCGACACGCCGAGCGGTCCGATTTCGACCACGCCGATTTCGGTGATGCGGTGGTCGGCGGACGAGCCGCCGGTGGTTTCGAGGTCGACGAAGACGAGCGGCTGTTCGCTGGCGGGATCGGACGGACGGGAATCGGACATGAAAAGACGGGGAAACGATGCTTCCGTGAGTATGCACCGGCGGGCGTACTCGCGGCCAGCCCGGACCGGCTGGTTCCGTCCCCGGAAAACAAAAAGCCCCCGCGATGCGGGGGCCGGACGTGATCGGCGATGCGTGGCGCGTCAGACCGCCTGGATATTCGCTGCCTGCTTGCCTTTCGGGCCGACCTTGACGTCGAACGAGACACGCTGGTTTTCCTTCAGCGTCTTGAAGCCGTCCATCCGGATTTCGGAAAAGTGCGCAAACAAATCTTCACCGCCATTGTCCGACGTAATAAAGCCAAAACCTTTAGCATCGTTAAACCATTTCACGATACCGGTATCCATGTCTTCGTTCCCCACTCGATAAGATCAAAAAAGCTATTTTTATAGCCGTTACCCGAAATCCCGAAACATTGCGCCAGCACCCGCACCTGCACGCCGCCCGAGGACGGAGTGCTGACTTTATAAATTGGACAATCCGGGTGCGTCAAGAAAATTTTTGGCGACCGTTTTATCGAAAAGACGCTAATAGCACTGGAATCGGTACACCATCGCCTTTGATTAATTGATTCGCATCAAAAACCTGTCAATATTACCGGGACCGGATCGCCAATAATCCGGGGCGTGAAATTCCTACCGGGGACAAATCGATTCGGTAAAATCCTCGGGTTTTTTCCGGGTTGCAGAAATGCGGGGACGTTGCGATCCTGAATCAACACCGGAAGGAAGGAGAGGGTCATGTGGCTGGACGGAATCAAGCGCTTCGCGAGCCGGCTCGGACGCGTACGTCGCAAGTCCCGCGCCCTGGCCGAGTCCGCGCGCGAAGCGCCGTGCGACACCGAATTCGATATGACGTGGCACGGCGATCACTGGCAGAACCTGCTCGCATCGCCTCTCGATGCCCGTCACTACGTGATGGAAGACTGGACCTACACGCCGCCGCCGATCGAGGCAGAAGAAGCCGTGCCCGCGGGCAAGCGCAAGCGCCGCTCGTACACGCAGTAGCGCACCGGGCAGCAGGGCAAAAAAAAGCGCGACTGGGAAGTCGCGCCGACAAAGGTTTGGAGATCTTTTCCGTCAACGAAAAAGTCTGCTTCGGAAAGCAGAGATCGCAGTATAACGAGAGAACTACCTTTCATTATCCATGCTCCACACAAACCTCTATTGCCGATGTGTCAATAATCGCGCTATAGCTGCCGCCGCCCGTTGCTGACCGTCTGTCGCAATCGCGCAACGCCCGTTACGTAGTCCTGAGTTCCATTTCATTTCGCTGCACTGCGACAAACCCTTGCGGAGCAACCGTTTGCGCGCTTTTTTCGATTTTTGCGGATTCCAAAATACATTGTTTCTTAAAGTGTGAGCCGTCCCCGCTTCGCGCCCTCCGTACACTGCACATGGCTTTCTGATAAGCGCACCGCCGTTCTGCGGGACCGGCTACAGCGTCAAGCAAAACGCGGCCAGTCCGCCGCAGGTTCGATCGACATCATCCTGTTTGGAGACAGATCCATGAAAAAAACCCTGATCGTCACCGCGTTGTCGGGTGTATTCGTTACCGCAGCCCATGCTCAAAGCAGCGTTACGCTGTACGGCCTGATCGACGCAGGCATCACCTATACGAACAATCAGGGCGGCCACAGCTCGTGGTCCGAACGCAGCGGCCAGATCAACGGGAGCCGCTGGGGTCTGCGCGGCACGGAAGATCTCGGCGGCGGCCTGAAAGCGATCTTCGTGCTGGAAAACGGCTTCAACATCGCCAACGGCACGCTCGGCCAGAATGGCCGCGAGTTCGGCCGCCAGGCATTCGTCGGCCTGTCGCAGGAGCAGTTCGGCGCCATCACCCTCGGTCGCCAATACGATAGCGTCGTCGACTATATCGGCCCGCTGTCGCTGACCGGCACGCAATTCGGCGGCACCCAGTTTGCCCACCCGTTCGACAACGACAACCTGAACAATTCGTTCCGGATCAACAACGCCGTCAAATATACGAGCGTCAATTTCGGCGGGCTGAAGTTCGGCGCGTTGTACGGCTTCTCGAACAGCAGCCAGTTCTCGAACAACCGTGCATACAGCGCGGGGGTGTCGTACACCTACGCCGGCTTCAATATCGGCGCCGGCTATCTGCAGTTGAACAACGACATCTCGGGGCTCACGTCGGCCGCGGTCACCAACGGCGCCGGCGCGGTGGCAGGCGACAACACGTTCGTCGGCAAGCGTCAGCGCGTGTTCGGCGGTGGCCTGAACTACACGTTCGGTCCGGCAACGGCCGGCTTCGTCTTCACGCAATCGCGCGTGAACCGGGCGCTCGGCATCTCTGCCGGTGCGTCGGGCGTGTCGACCGGCCTGGGTCTCAACGGCACGTTTGCCCGCTTCAACAACTACGAAGTGAACGCGCGCTACGCGCTCACGCCGGCGTTGTCGCTGGCCGGGTCGTACACGTACACCGCGGGCTTCCTGGACGGCCGTCATCCGGGCTGGAATCAATTCAACCTGCAGACCGACTATGCGCTGTCCAAGCGGACCGACGTGTATGTGCAAGGCGTGTATCAGCGCGTCAGCACGGACGGCCTGGGCATCGGCGCCTATGTCAATGGCCTCGGTGGCGCTTCGTCGAGCAACAAGCAGATCGCCGTGACCGCCGGCCTGCGTCACCGTTTCTGAGCGACCGGCACCGCACCGTACACCGGAACGGAAAAGCGCCCCGTCGGGGCGCTTTTTCTTTGCCGCGCCGCACCGCCGACGCTCAGGCGTCGCCCCGTGCCGGATACCGGACGTCGAGTATGTCGATCGGCTGGGGGCCCGCCGGCGTCATCAGCGTGACGGTATCGCCGATCTTCGCCTTGATCAGCGCACGCGCGACCGGCGAAATCCAGCTGACGCAGCCGCGGTCGAGATCGACCTCGTCGATCCCGACGATCGTCACCGTATGATCCTCGCCGTCCGGCGTCTCGTAATCGACCGTCGCGCCGAAAAACACCTGGTCGACATTCTCCTGGCGGCTCGCGTCGACGACTTCCGCGAGGTCGAGCCGCTTCGTCAGGAAGCGGATGCGGCGATCGATCTCGCGAAGCCGCCGCTTGCCGTAGATGTAGTCGCCGTTCTCCGACCGGTCACCGTTCGATGCGGCCCACGACACGAGCCGCACGACTTCGGGACGCTCGACGTCGATCAGGTTCAGCAGCTCGTCCCTCAGCCGCTTGTGGCCGGCCGGCGTGATGTAGTTCTTCGCGCCCGCCGGAATCGCGGGTTGAGCCGGGTCGAGATCGTCGTCGTCACCGTCCGACTCTTTGACAAACGCCTTGTTCATGATGCAGATTCAACGTGGATGACTGATCCCCCCAAGGGTACACGAAGGGGGCCGGCCAAGGTCATGCACCCTAATTCGCGAATAAGGCTTCCCTTTTTATACGACTCTGCTATACTTCCGCTTCTGCGTGCGGCTGTAGCTCAGTTGGATAGAGTACTTGGCTACGAACCAAGGGGTCGTGGGTTCGAATCCTGCCAGCCGCGCCACTTTTTCGAGGGCCTTCCCAACCGAAGGCCCTTTCAGTTCGAAGCAGTAGAAGTTTGTTGTTGCGTGCGGCTGTAGCTCAGTTGGATAGAGTACTTGGCTACGAACCAAGGGGTCGTGGGTTCGAATCCTGCCAGCCGCGCCACTTTTTTGGGGGCCTTCCCATCGCAGAAGGTTCCGACAGTTGAAGCAGTACCGTTTTGCGTGCGGCTGTAGCTCAGTTGGATAGAGTACTTGGCTACGAACCAAGGGGTCGTGGGTTCGAATCCTGCCAGCCGCGCCACCTTAAAAGGGCTTTCCTCCGGGAAAGCCCTTTTTCTTTTTGCGCCCCCTCCTTCGTTCGCGCCATCATCCGCACGCCTTGGGCAAAGCGCCGGCAACGTCGCGCGCGCTTTCGCCGGCCCCAATGAAAACGGCGGCCATCGGCCGCCGTCCGTCGATCAACGCATTCACCCGCGAGGGTGCGCGTCAGCGTCAGTAATCCTGCCGCTCGCGCTCGATTCGCATCCCGCCGTCATGGCGCGCATGCGCACCGTCGTCGGTCGAGCGCTCGCGCATGATCCGCATCACGTCCGGATTGGTTCTCACGCGCCGCATCACGTTCGCGAGGTGCACGCGGTCGCTGACCTGGATCACGAAGCGCAGCACCGTCGATTCGTGCGTCAGATCCTCGTCCATCGCAATATGGACGATGTTCGCGTCGGCCGACGTGATGTCCGCGGCGACGCGCGCGAAGATGCCCTTCGTATTCTTCACGAGCGCCTTCACCGCGACATCGAACAGACGGCCCGGCTGCGGCGCCCATTCGACGTCGATCCAGCGGCCCGGATCGCGGCGATGGATGCGCTGCGCGACCCGGCAATCCGTCGTATGAATCGCCATGCCCAGACCGATGCCGATGTAACCCATGATCGCATCACCCGGAATCGGCCGGCAGCATGCGGACAACTGCACGGACATCCCTTCGGTGCCGGTGATCACGACCGGCGGCGCATGATGCGCGGGATGCCGCTCGGACTTCGGCAGATCGTCGTCCGCATCGCGGCCGCTCATCAGCACCTCGATGCGCTTGGCCATCACCGCGGCGACGCGACGGCCGAGACCGATATCCGCGAAGATTTCCTGACGGCTCTTGTTGCCCGTCCACTGCACGAGCTTCTCCCACACTTCCGGCTCGACGTCGGCCAGCGCGAGACCATAGCCCTTCAGGCTCTGGTCGACGAGCCGCTCGCCCAGTTGCACGGACTCGTTCAGGCGCATCGTCTTCAGGTAGTGACGGATCGCCGAGCGCGCCTTGCCGGTACGCACGAAGCCCAGCCACGCGGGGTTCGGCTTCGAATACGGCGCGGTGATCACCTCGACGATGTCGCCGCTCTTCAGCTCGGTGCGCAACGGCAGCAGCTCGTTGTTGATCTTCACGGCCACGCACTGGTTGCCGAGATCGCTGTGGATCGAATACGCGAAATCGAGCGCCGTCGCGCCGCGCGGCAGCGCCATGATCTTCGACTTCGGCGTGAACACGTAGACCGCATCGGGGAACAGGTCGATCTTCACGTGCTCGAGGAATTCGCTCGAATCGCCAGCCTCGCTCTGGATGTCGAGCAGCGACTTCAGCCACTGGTGCGCGCGCTTCTGCACGTCGCTGAGATCCGCGCTGCCGTTCTTGTACAGCCAGTGCGCGGCGACCCCCGCCTCGGCGATCTCGTGCATCTTGCGCGTACGCACCTGGAACTCGATCGGCGCGCCGAACGGGCCGACGAGCGTCGTGTGCAGCGACTGATAGCCGTTGATCTTCGGGATCGCGATGTAATCCTTGAACTTGCCGGGCACCGGCTTGTACAGCGCATGCAGCGCGCCGATGCACGTGTAGCAGTCGAGCGGGCTGTCGACGACGACACGGAAGCCGTACACGTCGAGCACCTGCGAGAACGACAACTGCTTGTCGCGCATCTTGCGATAGACGCTGTAGATGGTTTTCTCGCGGCCGGTGATCTCAGCGTCGATCTTCGCGTCGGCCATCGCGCGCTGCGCGGCCTCGAGGATCTTGCTGATCACTTCGCGGCGATTGCCGCGCGCGGCCTTCACGGCTTTCTCGAGCGTCGCGTAGCGATGCGGGTTGAAGTTCGCGAAGCTCATGTCCTGCAGCTCGCGATACGTGTTGTTCAAGCCGAGCCGGTGCGCGATCGGTGCGTAGATGTCGAGCGTTTCCCGCGCGACGCGGCGGCGCTTTTCCATCGGCACCGCGCCGAGCGTACGCATGTTGTGCAGGCGATCGGCGAGCTTGACGAGAATGACGCGCACGTCGCGCGCCATCGCGAGCAGCATCTTGCGGAAGTTTTCCGCCTGCGCTTCCTCGCGGCTGCGGAATTCCATCTTGTCGAGCTTCGACAGGCCGTCGACCAGCTCGGCGACCTTCGGGCCGAATCGCTCGGCCAGCTCGTTCTTGGTCACGCCCTGGTCTTCCATCACGTCGTGCAGCAACGCGGCCATCACGGCCTGCGCGTCGAGCTTCCAGCCGGCGCAGATTTCCGCGACGGCGACGGGATGGGTGATGTAGGGCTCGCCGCTCTGGCGATATTGACCGAGGTGGGCTTCGTCGCTGAAGTGGAACGCCGCCTTGACCTCTTTGATTTCGTCCGGACCGAGATACTCGGCAAGCGCGGCGGTCAGTTTCGCGATCGAAACGACGCCGTGCTTGCGCGGCTGCTCCGGCGTGGCGGTCGGCCCGAACAGATGCCGGAAGGACTGTTCGAGGACCGCGTCGATGTACTGGCGCGCAGGCGACTGGGCCGTGGCTTCGGTGGTCGAATCCGCGGAGGCGGACGATGGGGTGGTGCTCATATTCGCCTCCAGGTCGAGTCGTTGCGCGCGTGGACTACATGGCTGGAACGGGCCGGATGCGCGTTACACCGGCACCTTCTTCAGCATCTCGACGCCGACCTGGCCGGCAGCGATTTCGCGCAGCGCGACGACGGTCGGCTTGTCGCGGCTTTCGATTTTCGGCGTATGGCCTTGCGCGAGCTGCCGCGCGCGATAGGTGGCGGCGAGCGCCAGTTCGAAGCGGTTCGGGATTTGCTTCAGGCAGTCTTCGACGGTAATGCGAGCCATGTTGGTAATTCCTTCTGAATATAGTCCTTATTCTACCTTATGTCCCTCGTGCCCCGCGTCATTCCGCGTGGGGCAGATGGACGCCGAGGTCGATGAACAGCTCCGTGTGTCGCGCGTACTGCGAAGCAAAACGCAGGCGCGTCGCCGCGACGATGCATTCGAGTTCCGCGAGCGCACGCTCGAAATTCTCGTTGATCACCACGTATTCCGCTTCCGACGCGTGCGCGATCTCGCTGCCGGCGGCCAGCAGGCGTCGCGTGATCACGTTCGGTTCATCCTGGCCGCGCTTCTTCAGGCGCTCCTCGAGGGCGTCGAGCGACGGCGGCAGGATGAAGATGCCGACCGCGTTGCGGAACTGCTTCTTCACCTGCAACGCACCCTGCCAGTCGATTTCGAGCAGCACGTCGTGACCGTTCTTCATCTGCTCTTCGATCCAGACGCGCGACGTGCCGTAGTAGTTGCCGTGCACTTCCGCGCTCTCGAGGAATTCGTGCGCCGCGTGACGCGCGCGGAAATCCTCGACGGTCGTGAAGTGGTAGTGCTGGCCGTCCTGCTCGCCCGGGCGCGGCTTGCGCGTCGTGTACGAGATCGACAGGCAGATGTCGCTGTCCTTCGACAGCAGCGCGTTCACGAGCGTCGACTTGCCGGCGCCCGACGGCGCGACGACCATGAACAGGTTGCCGGGATAGACGCCGCCATGCAGCGAATGCGACGCGTGGCCGTCGCGGTTAAGGTCGGTCATGTTGCTGTTACTCCAGGTTTTGCACTTGCTCGCGCATCTGCTCGATCAGCAGCTTCAGCGCCATCGACGCATCGGCGAGTTCCTTCGCCGCCGCCTTCGAGCCGAGCGTGTTCGCTTCGCGATTCAGTTCCTGCATCATGAAGTCGAGACGCTTGCCGACGCGGCCGCCCTTCTCGATCACGTGACGCGTTTCGTTCAGGTGCGCGGTGAGCCGCGACAGCTCTTCCGCGATGTCGATCCGGATCCCGTACATCGTCACTTCCTGACGGATGCGCTCCGCGGCTTCCTCGCGCGTGACGACCGTCGAGCCGCCTTCCGGCGCCGCGAGGCCGAGCGCTTCCTGCAGCCGCTCGACGATCTTCTGCTGATGCTTCGCGATCAGCTCCGGCACGAGCGGCGTGATGCGCGCGACGATCGCCTCCATCTCGGTAACGTTCGACAGCAGCATCGTCGCCAGTTGCGCGCCTTCGCGCGAACGCACGACGACGAGCTCGCCGATCGCTTCCTTGCCGCAGGCGAGCACCGCGTCGCGGATCGCTTCCGCGGACACGCCGCTCTCGGCGAGCACGCCGGGCCAGCGCAGGATTTCGCCCGCGCGCAGGCGGCCGACGCCCGGGAACGAATCGAGCACCGCGCGCTCGAGCTCGGCAAGCTGGCCGAGCGCCGACTGGTTCAGCGCGCCCGCGCCGATGCTCTGCTCGCCGCGCTGCAGGTTGATGCGCACGTCGACCTTGCCGCGCGACAGCTTGTTCATCAGCATTTCGCGCAGCGCGGGTTCGCACGCGCGCACGTCGTCCGGCATCCGGAAATTGAGATCGAGGAAGCGCGAGTTCACGGTGCGCAGTTCGACCGACACGCTGGTGCCGCCGTTGCCGGTGGCCGTCACGAGTTCGCGCGTCGCGCTCGCGTAGCCCGTCATGCTGTAGATCATGGTTCGTCTCGCCGTCTGGTGCCCTCGCGGGCGGGGGGGATATGTCGAGGCGCCCGGCGCGTCGGAAAGCGCGGGGCGGCAAGCGCGCATTATCCCATTTTTGCGGACCACCCCGCCGGGCGCGCCCGCCGTTCGGCGCTAAAATCGGGGTTTCCTCTTCTTCCGCGATTTCCCCATGACGTCTTCCGTTTCCCGCCCGAGCGGCCGCCGCGCCGACGAACTGCGCAAGGTCGCCCTCACGCGCCACTACACGAAACACGCCGAAGGCTCCGTGCTGGTCGAATTCGGCGACACCAAGGTGCTCTGCACCGCGAGCGTCGCCGAGCGCGTGCCCGAATTCCTGCGCGAGCGCGGGCAAGGCTGGCTGACCGCCGAATACGGGATGCTGCCGCGCGCGACCCACACGCGCAGCGACCGTGAAGCCGCGCGCGGCAAGCAGACGGGCCGCACCCAGGAAATTCAGCGCCTGATCGGCCGCGCGCTGCGCGCGGTGTTCGATCTCGAGGCGCTCGGCCCGCGCACCATCCACATCGACTGCGACGTGATCCAGGCCGACGGCGGCACGCGCACGGCCAGCATCACCGGCGCGTTCGTCGCTGCGCACGACGCCGTGTCGACGCTCATCGCGGCCGGCAAGCTCACGCGCTCGCCGATCACCGATCACGTCGCCGCGATTTCGGTCGGCGTGTACGAAGGCGCACCGGTGCTCGACCTCGACTACGCGGAAGATTCGCGCTGCGACACCGACATGAACGTCGTGATGACGGGCGCGGGCGGCTTCGTCGAAGTCCAGGGCACGGCCGAAGGCGTGCCGTTCTCGCGCGCCGAGATGAATGCGCTGCTCGACCTCGCGCAGGGCGGGATCGCCGAGCTCGTGCGGTTGCAGAAAGACGTCCTGGGTGCGAGCCATGCCTGACGACCGCACCGTCGCGCCGCTGTCGCGCATCGTTCTCGCGTCGAACAACCCGGGCAAGCTGCGCGAATTCACCGCGCTGTTCTCGACGGTCGGCATCGAGATCGTCCCGCAGGGCGACCTCGCGGTGCCCGAGGCGGAAGAGCCGTTCGGCACGTTCATCGAGAACGCGCTGACCAAGGCGCGACACGCGTCGCGGCTCACCGGGCTGCCGGCGATCGCCGACGATTCGGGCCTGTGCGTGCGCGTGCTGCGCGGCGCGCCGGGCGTCTATTCGGCCCGCTACGCGCAGCGCGCGGGCCGCGACAAGGGCGACGCGGCGAACAACGCGTATCTCGTCGAGCAACTGCGCGGCATCGACGACCGGCGCGCATACTACTGTTGCGTGCTCGCGCTCGTCCGCCATGCGGACGACCCGGAGCCGCTGTTCGCCGAAGGTCGCTGGGCCGGCGAGATCGTCGACACGCCGCGCGGCGAACACGGATTCGGCTACGACCCGTATTTCTATCTGCCGTCGCTCGGCGCGACGGCCGCCGAACTCGAGCCCGCCGTGAAGAACACGCACAGCCATCGCGCGCTGGCGCTGAAGGCGTTGCTCGCGCGGCTCGCGGAGGAAGCATGACCGTACCCGACACCCATTCGCTGCGGGAGGTCGCATGAGCCAGGCCGCGGAAACCGGCGCGCGCGTCGTCGCGACCTTCACGTCGCCCGGCCAGGTGCGCCTCACGTCGCTGCCGCCGCTCGCGCTGTACGTGCATTTCCCGTGGTGCGTGCGCAAGTGCCCGTACTGCGATTTCAACTCGCACGAATGGAAAGGCGAGCGGTTTCCGGAAACCGAGTATCTCGACGCGTTGCGCGCCGATCTCGAGCAGGCGCTGCCGCTCGTGTGGGGCCGGCAGGTGCATACCGTGTTCATCGGCGGCGGCACGCCGAGCCTGCTGTCGGCGGCCGGTCTCGACCGGATGCTGTCCGACGTGCGCGCGCTCTTGCCGCTCGATGCCGATGCCGAGATCACGCTCGAGGCGAATCCGGGCACATTCGAAGCCGCGAAGTTCGCGCAGTTCCGCGCAAGCGGCGTGAACCGCCTGTCGGTCGGCATCCAGAGCTTCAACGAGGGGCATTTGAAGGCGCTCGGCCGGATTCACGACACCGCGCAGGCACGCGCGGCCGTCGAGATCGCCGCGAAGAACTTCGACAACTTCAACCTCGACCTGATGTTCGCATTGCCGAACCAGACGCTCGACGAATGCCGCACCGACATCGAGACCGCGCTGTCGTTCGCGCCGCCGCACCTGTCGCTGTATCACCTGACGCTCGAGCCGAATACGTTGTTCGCGAAGTTCCCGCCGGTGGTCCCCGACGACGACGCGTCGGCCGACATGCAGGAATGGATCCATGCGCGCACGGCCGAAGCCGGCTACGGGCGCTACGAAGTGTCCGCGTACGCGAAGCCGAATCATCAGTGCAAGCACAACCTGAATTACTGGCGCTTCGGCGACTATCTCGGCATCGGCGCGGGCGCCCATACGAAGCTGTCGTTCCCGAACCGGATCCTGCGGCAGGCACGCTACAAGCATCCGGCGACCTTCATCGAGCAGGCGAAGGCCGGCGCGGCCGTGCAGGAAGAGCGTGAAGTCGGCGCGCGCGACCTGCCGTTCGAATTCATGCTGAACACGCTGCGGCTCGTCGAGGGCTTCCCCGTGCACAGCTTCGCGGAACGCACCGGCCTGCCGATGAGCACGATCGAGCCGGCGCTGAAGGAAGCGGAGCGGCGCGGACTGATCACGCGCGATTTCACGCGAATCGCGCCGACGCCGCTTGGCCAGCGTTTCCTCAACGACCTGCAGGAATTGTTCCTGCGCGACGACTGAACGAATGAACGAGGCGGCATTTCGGTTACAATGCCGCCTCGTGTGGAAGCGTGGCCGAGCGGTTTAAGGCACTGGTCTTGAAAACCAGCGACGGGAAACTGTCCGTGAGTTCGAATCTCACCGCTTCCGCCAGGAAGTTCGCCGAACCCCGTCCATTCGCAGAATGACGGGGTTTTTGTTTGTCCGCGCGCGTGCGCCCCGCACTTCCCGACGCGCCCCGCCGGATGCCGTTACAATCCGGCGCTCCGATTCGCGAAACGGGAAATCCACGTCATGAAGCCCTTCCTCGTCTCGTCGCTCGTCGCCGTGCTGGCCGCCGCCAGCATGCATGCAGCGGCCGACACCGCCTCCGGCAGCGACGCGCAGGCGTCGTGCGCGATCGCGTACGTGACCGGCGTCGGCGGCTCGCCGCGCGGCCTGAGCGAATACCTCGCGAGCCCGTCGCCCTACAACTACCTGAAGGACAACGACCTCCAGTGCAAGGTCGGCGACGACGGACGCACGTCGAACTGCACCGGCGTGACCTATCTGCGCAACGAACAGGTCAGCGTGTACGACGATTCCGATCCCGCGACGCTGACCGTCGTGGCGCGCGTGGAGCTCGATCATGGCCAGAAATACCCGGTGATCATCGTCGTGCAGCGCAAGAACGCGCGCTGCAAACAATGACGCAGCGCGGCGCGCGAACCCGTCCATCGGAACGGCACGCGCGTTCGTGCCGAACCTCGCGCGGCATCTGAGCCACGGGCCCGGCAGCGGCCCGTCGTTGCGTCGCACCGCGCCGGACGCCTCCCGGCCCGCCCCGCCATCGCCTAGAATTCGTTCAACACGGCGACACGAACGCCGCCGCGTATTCGATGCCGCACGCGCCACCCTGCGCGCGGCACGCGGAGATCGCCATGACCGACCTGTCGAGCGCGACGAAACCCGTCGATTACGAAGGCTTCGAGATCCATGTCGTGCCGGCCGCGATGCCCGGCAGCGACACGCGCTATACCTACACCGGCTACGTGTGCCATCCGGGCGTGAATCCCGCGCTGCCCGGCCATGCGGTGCCGTTCCACGCGGACGGCGAGGAAAGCTTCGCGAGCCTCGACGAGGCCACCCGCGAAGCCGTGCACATCGGCAAGAGCATCATCGACGGCACGCATCCCGACCTGTCGGTACTGTCGCTCGTCACGCACGGCTTCTGAGCCGGCCGGCATCGCTTGCCAGCGTGCGCGCGGCAAGCCGAGGTTGCCGCATCAGATGACCGCGTCGCCCGGCCGGACGAACGCTGCACGCCATCGCTTTCAATCTTCCAACAGGCGCGTCCACCGCGCACGCTGTCACCTGTCGCGTCACATCGCGATGTGCAAGGTACGACGCGGCACCCGGCCGTCATCATCAGCAATAGCAGCGACCGGTCCCGCGCGTTATGCGTTTCTCCCCATATCGCCGCGCGCCGGTACGCCTATCATTTTTTTATCGTCCCTCCTGGCCATCACCTCATGCGCCCCCTTCTCCGTCCGCGCGTCGCGCGGCTTCGTGTTGCGACGCTGGCCGTCGTCGCGCTGCTTGCCGCGTGCACGATCACGCCGCCCTCGTCGCTACGCTCGGTCCTGACGATTCCGTCGGTCACCCGCAGCGGCAGCCTCGACCAGTATCGCGTCGAGGTTGCCCATCGTGTCGCCGAACGCAATCCGTCCGGCATGCTGCACGGCACACCGCAGGCGATGCTGCGTTCGCTCGTCGTCGTCGCCTTCACCGTCGATGGCAGCGGCCGCGTGGTGAACGCATCCGTCTACCGCAGCAACGGCGACAGCGAAGCGGAAGCGCTCGCGCTCGCGTCGCTGCGCCGCTCGGCACCGCTGCCGGCCCCGCCGTCGCGGCTGCTCGACGGCAACGGCCGGCTCGAACTGATGGAAGGCTGGCTCTTCAACGACGACGGCCACTTCCAGCTGCAAAGCACCGCCTCCGCGCAGGCGCAATCGATCGATTGACGCGCCGCCGCAGCCCGATTGCCGGTGAGCGGCGGCGCTGGCTATAATTTTCCGCACTCGCGCGGCCATCACGCCGCGCGTGCGTTCGCGCGCCCCACCCGGCAAGCGAGCCGACCACGCCGGCACCGGGCGGCGGCGACGTACCCGTCTCCATCGTCGACCGGCGGGTGACGTCCGCGCCACGGCGCGCGTCCACGCCGCCACCGCGTCATCCGCATCATCCTCTGCTCGGCTGCACCCGGCAGGCCGTCGCCTGCCCGAACGCACGCTCAGCCGACCGCCCCAACGACAAAACGGAGACATCCATGTCCGCATCCCCCCCGGCCGTTGCACACGCAACCGGTTCGGCCGGCGCCGTCAGCCACCGGCGCATCGTGTTCGCGAGCTTCATCGGCACCGCGATCGAGTTCTACGACTTCTACGTGTACGCGACGGCCGCCGCGCTCGTCATCGGCCCCGTGTTCTTCCCGCACGGCTCCGCGACGGCGCAGGCGCTGTCCGCATTCGTCACGTTCGGCATCGCGTTCATCGCACGCCCGATCGGCTCGTTCCTGTTCGGGCACTTCGGCGACCGTATCGGCCGCAAGTCGACGCTCGTCGCATCGCTGCTCGTGATGGGCGTGTCCACCACCGCAATCGGCTTCGTGCCCGGCTACGACGCGATCGGCGCGCTCGCGCCGGTGCTGCTGTGCGTGCTGCGCTTCGGTCAGGGGATCGGCCTGGGCGGCGAATGGGGCGGCGCGGCGCTGCTCGCGACCGAGCATGCGCCGCAGGGCAAGCGCGGCTGGTTCGGGATGTTCCCGCAACTGGGGCCGTCGGTCGGCTTCCTGATGTCGAACGGCCTGTTCTTCGCGCTCGCGCTGTCGCTGTCCGACGAGCAGTTCCGCAGCTGGGGCTGGCGCATTCCGTTCCTCGTCAGCGCGGTGCTCGTCGCGCTCGGGCTGTACGTGCGGCTCAAGATCACCGAAACGCCCGCGTTCCAGGCGGCCCTCGAGCGCAACGAGCGCGTGCGCGTGCCGGTCGCGACGCTCGTCACGCAGCACTGGCAGCCGACGCTGCTCGGTGCGCTCGCGATGGTCGTCTGCTACACGCTGTTCTACATCTCGACGGTGTTCTCGCTGTCGTACGGCGTGTCGGCGCTGCATATTCCGCGCCAGAGCTTCCTCGGCCTGCTGTGTTTCGCGGTCGTCTTCATGGGGCTCGCGACGCCGCTGTCCGCATGGGCGTCGGACCGCTTCGGCCGCAAGCCGGTACTGGTCGTCGGCGCGATCGCCGCACTGCTGTCGGGTTTCGCGATGGAGCCGCTGCTCGGCAGCGGGTCGATGCCGCTCGTCGCGCTGTTCCTGACGATCGAGCTGTTCCTGATGGGCGTGACGTTCGCACCGATGGGCGCGCTGCTGCCGGAATTGTTCCCGACCAACGTCCGCTATACGGGCGCGGGCGTCGCGTACAACCTCGGCGGGATTCTCGGCGCGTCGATTGCACCGTATATCGCGCAACTGCTGGCTGCGCGCGGCGGCCTGTCGTGGGTCGGCGGTTACGTGTCGGTCGCGGCGGCGATCAGCCTGATCGGCGTACTGCTGATGCGCGAAACGCGCGACGCGTCGCTCGTCTGACCCTCCGGGGCGATCCGGGTTGCAGGGCGGCGGGCGATGCCTATACTCGATCCTGGGCGCGTCGTCGCGCGCCCGGTCCCGCCCCGACAAGGAGCCGCCGCGATGAATATCCGCCTCGCCAATGCCGACCTCGTCCTGATCCTCGCGCTCGCGCTGGGTGGCGCGTTGCTGCTCGCGCTGCGGTTCCGGCCAAAGACCTGGCGCGGCCTCGTGTTCGAGGCGCTGCTGGCGAATCTGGCGGCGATCGCCGCCGTCGTCACGGTCGAGGCGCTGCTGGCGTAACTCCGCCCGGCAGCCGTCAGGCTACCGCCCGCACCGGCAACACGTCGTAGACCGGTCCCACGGTATCGATTGCCTTCATCGCGTCGTCCACGCTCGGCGCGGCGCCGGACTCACCGATCGACAGCGCGTGCGGTGCGCCGCCGATGCCGAAGTGGGCGCGCGAGGTGGCCACGAAAATCATCACCGTCGGACGCCGCAGCGCGTGCGACAGATGCACCATCCCCGTATCAACACCGATGACCAGCGCCGCCCGGCTCATCGTCGCGGCGAGTTCGCCCAGCGACATGGCCGGCAGCACGACCGCGCCAGGCGCCTGCATCGCGATCTCCTGCGCGTCGCGATGCTCGGACGACGAGCCCCATGGCAGCAGCACGCGCAAGCCGCGCGCCATCATCCGGGTAGCCAGTTCAACCCAATGGCCGGTCGGCCATTTCTTGTCGGAATTCGACGTCGCGTGGAACAGCAGCATGAACGGCGCACCCTCGGTAACTGCGGGCGGCAACGTGACGTCGGGCGGTTCGATCCCGTACGAGGCGATACCCTCGGGCGCATAGCCGAGCGCTTCGCCCGCGCTGATGCGCATGCCGTGCCACGCATCGCATGCAGGCTTCGGGCCAAAACGATGCGAATACGCGAAACGCGCCCCTGTCTCGCCAAGATCCGGGGTCCGGTAACCGACGCGGCGCCCGGCGCGCGCCAGCGCCGCAATGATCGCGCTCTTGTAGACGCCGTGCAGATCGATGACCGCGTCGTAGCGGTGCGCACGCAGCGCACCGATCGAGGCCGAGATCGCCTTCAGGTCGCCGGCGTTGCGCATTTTCTTGAAGCGACGCAGCGGCGCGCACAGGACGGTGCTCACTCCCGGATGCCAGCGCACGATCTCCGCACACGATTCGTCCACGGCCCAGTCGACCGACACGCCGGGAAAGGCGCGATGCAGGTCGGCGACGACGGGCAGCGTCTCGACGACGTCGCCGAGCGACGTCACTTTTACGATAAGAATGCGTTTCACGATGTGCGGGTATTCCTGACTGGCCATTCGGCATGCTAACGACGGTTGCGGTGCGCATACATTACGTCAACATTACATTTGCAACAAATTGCATCTCTTTTGTGAATTTTTGTCGCGCCTTGCGGGCGTTTGTCGTCCCCGCTGGCATCCGGTTCTTTTTATAATTCATTCTTTGCCTCCGGCCCGAGCCAATGCCGCGCCCCGCCCTTCCCTCGCTGTTCCCCGCCCTCACCCGCCGCTCGCTGCGAATCTGGCGCCAATATGGTGTTTTCTGGCTCGGCGCGATCGTCGTCGGCCTCGCCGCCGTACTGTACGCCCGGTTGATCGACTGGGGCTACGAGACTTTCCGCGCGATGCGCGATCACGCCGTCTGGCTGCCGCTGCTGCTGACGCCGGCGATCGCCGCGATGTCGGTGTGGGTCACGCGCCGTTTCTTCCGCGGCGCCGAGGGCAGCGGCATCCCGCAGGTGATCGCGACGCTGCATGCGCGCCCGAGCGCATTCGGCGCCCGGCTGCTGACGCTGCGCATCCTGTTCGGCAAGGTACTGATCTCGTTCCTCGGCATCCTCGGCGGCTTCACGATCGGTCGCGAAGGGCCGACCGTGCAGGTCGGCGCGGCGCTGATGTTCAACCTGCGGCGCTTCTACCCGCGCTCGAACGCGCAGATCGAACGCCAGCTGGTGCTGGCCGGCGCGGCGGCCGGGCTGTCGGCCGCATTCAATACGCCGCTCGCCGGCATCGTGTTCGCGATCGAGGAGCTGACCCGCAGCTTCTCCGCGCGCGCCAGCGGCGTATTGATCACCGCGATCATCCTCGCCGGCGTGGTCGCGCTCGGCCTGAACGGCAACTACACGTATTTCGGCACCATCGACACGGGCCTCCATTTCCCGAAACTGCTGGCGGTCGCGGTGCTGGTCACCGCGATCGTGACGGGCATCGCGGGCGGCCTGTTCTGCTGGCTGCTGCTCAACACGGGGCGTTGGCTGCCCGGGCAACTGCTGGGCCTGTATCGCGAGCGGCCGGTCACGTTCGCCGCGCTGTGCGGCTTCGCGATCGCCGTCGTGGGGCTCGTGTCCGGCGGCACGACGTTCGGCAGCGGCTACGCCGAAGCGCGCGGCCTGCTCGACGGCAGCCAGCAGTTGTCGGTGTTCTATCCGTTCCTGAAGATGGTGTCGATGGTCGCGTCGTACCTGCCGGGCATCCCGGGCGGGATCTTCGCGCCGTCGCTGTCGATCGGCGCCGGCTTCGGCAATCTGCTGCATGCGGTGTTCACCAACATGAGCCTGCCGATGCTGATCGCGCTCGCGATGGTCGGCTATCTGGCCGCCGTCACGCAGTCGCCGATCACGTCGTTCGTGATCGTGATGGAAATGATCAACGGTCATGCGCTGGTGATTTCGCTGATGGCGACCGCACTGGTATCGAGCCGCGTCTCGCGCTTTTTCGCGCCGCCGCTCTACGAAACGCTCGCGCAGCGCTATCTCGCGCCGCCCGTCCCGGCCGTCGCACCGGCCGCGGCAACCGCTGCGAGCAACGTGACCGATGTGACCGAACCCCAGGACGCGAACGCGGCCCCCGCCGATCCGCTCGACACGCTGCGCGACGAAGATGGCAGCGAGCCGGCCGCCGCTGCGGCAGCCGACAGCGCCGCGCATGCGCCGGCGCCGCACGATGCCGGACCGGCTGCGACCGACGCGAACGGTCCGGCGCAACAGCACGGCCCGCGCGACGCTCAATAGATCACGACGGGCGCCGGCCGGTAGTAGACCGGCCGCGCCGGCACGACGATGCACCCGGCCAGCGTGATCGCGACGAGCGCGATGGCAATTGCGGTTCTTTTCATCGCGCGCCTCCATCAGGCCCAGTGGCCACGCGTCCAGAACCAGTTCGGACCGCGCTGGTCCCAATGCCCCGGCACCCATTGCATGCCGACGCGCTCGGTTTCCCAGTGGCCGCCGATCCAGACATAGCGGCCATGATCCCAGCGCCAGTGTCCGCGCTCCCACACATAGCCCACGCGCATGGCCGGTACGACCTCGTAGCGCACGGGCGGCGGCGCATTCGGCGCGACGACGACGATTTCCTCGGTGCGCACGGCGACCGGCTCCGCGATCACCATGCGGCCCTGCGGCGCGACCACGGGCGTGCCGACGAGAATCTCGTCGGCCTGCGCGGCAAACGGGGCGACGACGGCCGACAGGCCCGCGGCGAACAGCGCGAGCGAAACGATACGACGGGAAACGGTAGGGACAGCCATCGGAACCTCCTGGTTGAACAAGTCACGCGAGCGTATTCGTTCAATGCGGGAAGGTCGATTACGGCCGACAGGCGCCGTGTTACGGCGTGCCCGAAAGTGCAACAGGGCGTAAGACGCGCACGGCGGCGGACGCCGCCGTGCGGAGGGGCACGCGCCAAGCGTCAGGCTTGCGGGATCTCGATCTTCACTTCGAGGACTTCGAGATCGTCCTGGCGCTCGAGGCTCACGCGGATGTCATCGTTCGAAATATGGACGTACTTCGAGATGACCGCGACCAGCTCTTTCTGCAGCGCCGGCAGGTAATCGGCCGGCGGCCGGCCGCCGACCCGCTCGTGCGCGATGATGAGCTGCAGGCGCTCCTTCGCGACCGATGCGGACTTCTTCTTCTCGCCGAGGAGAAACGAAAGGATGGACATGGGCGGCCTCCGTTACTTGCTGCCGAAGAGGCGCTGCAGCAGGCCCGGCTTCTGGTAATCGGTGAAGCGCAGCGGCTTGTCCTCGCCGAGGAAGCGCGAGACGACGTCCTTGTACGCTTCCGCGACGTCGGTGCCGTCGATATGCACGGCCGGCAGACCCTGGTTCGACGCGTGCAGCACGGCTTCCGACTCGGGCACCACGCCGATCAGCTTGATGCGCAGGATCTCGCTGATGTCCTCGAGCGACAGCATCTCGCCTTCGCTCACGCGCTTCGGGCTGTAACGCGTGATCAGCAGGTGTTCCTTGATCGGCTCCTTGCCTTCCGTCGCGCGTTTCGTCTTCGACGACAGGATGCCGAGAATGCGGTCCGAGTCGCGCACCGACGACACTTCCGGGTTCGTGACGATCAGCGCTTCATCGGCGAAGTACATCGCGTGCAGCGCGCCGGCCTCGATACCGGCCGGCGAATCGCAGACGATGTATTCGAAGTCCATCGCGACGAGGTCGTTCAGCACCTTCTCGACGCCGTCGCGCGTCAGCGCATCCTTGTCGCGCGTCTGCGACGCCGGCAGGATGAACAGGTTCTCGCACTTCTTGTCCTTGATCAGCGCCTGGTTCAGGTTCGCTTCGCCCTGGATCACGTTCACGAGGTCATACACGACGCGACGCTCGCAGCCCATGATGAGATCGAGGTTGCGCAGGCCGACGTCGAAGTCGATCACGGCCGTCTTGTGGCCGCGCAGCGCGAGACCCGACGCGAAGCTCGCGCTCGTCGTCGTCTTGCCCACGCCGCCCTTGCCCGAGGTCACCACGATGATTTTTGCCATTTACCCAATACCCTGTGTTCGTCAATGAGAGCCGACCGATCCGGAGCGCACCGCGTGAATCACGTCAGGCGCAGCGGTTCGATCATCAGTTTTTCCTCTTCGAGCCGGATCTGCACCGATTTGCCCAGTACGTCGGCGGGCAGCGGGTTCTCGGTCGTTCGATAGATACCCGCGATCGAAATCAGTTCCGGTTCGAGACACGTGCAGAAAATGCGCGCGTCGTGATTGCCGTGCACGCCCGCGAGGGCGCGGCCGCGCAACGGCGCGTAGATGTGGATATTGCCTTCCGCGATGATTTCCGCGCCGTGACTGACCGGCGCGAGCACCACGAGGTCTCCTTTCGCGTAAATCTGCTGCCCCGAACGCAACGGCCGATCGATCACCAGCGTCTGGCCACCGGCCTGCAAGAGCGTCGGCGCGGGATCCGACGACTGTTCGGGCGCCGCTGCGGCTGCCGGAGCGGCGGCGGCCTCGACGGCTGGCACAGCCGCCGGTTCCGCTTCGTCCGCAGGTTTCGCGGCCGGCGCGCGACGATCGCGCGCCTCCAGCAACGGCAGGCCGGCTTCCCCCGCCCAGCCCTGCGTTGCCAGTGCGACGACGCCCACCGGACGCATCCGCACGTCGTTCAGCATCTGGCGGATGTCCGCGAGCGCGACGCGTTCGCCGTCAGCCAGGCGGCGGACGTCGATCGCGACGACATCGTCGGCGAAAAACTCGGGAGTCGCTTCGAAGCGCTTGACCAGTTCGGTACGCAACGCATCGAGATCGGTCGTCTTCACGGTGAACAGCAACGTATCGACCGATCCGCTGCGCAGCTCGAAGAATGGCGATTTTTTAAGCGACATGGACACTCTGCAAAAAATTTTTGCGTATTTTACAGGCGTCCACGCGTGCGGCCATTATTTTTGGGACTCGGGGTCGCGCCGGCCCGGGCGGACGCGCGACCGGCAGGGGGCAGGCAGGCGGGCGACCGGGCTGTCATCGCGCCGCGCGGCTGGCGTTTCGCCGTCGCGTCAGTGCTTCACCTGCGATACGAACAGCGATTTCATCGCGCCGGGCATCCGGGCGATCGGCGCATGTTCGCCGGTGTTGCCGAAACCCGCGCGCTCGTAGAAGCGGATCGCGTTGCGGTTCGCATCGGCGATCCATGCGTAGACGTCGGTGGCGCCGCGCTCGGCGAGCCACGCGGTGGCCGTCTCCAGCAGCAGCACGCCGCCGCGCAGGTGACGCACCGCGTGCGCGACCCACAGTTCGCTGACGAACGCGCGCCGATCGGGCGTGTTGTCGAAATACGCGCCGATCATGCCGGCCGGATGGCCTTCGGTGTACAGCAGGAAAGTCGTCGACTCGTCGGACACGGCGCGCTGCGCGGCGATCGCCGACGCTGCGTCCGCTTCGACGGTCAGCAATTCGGCCTCCGGCGCTTCGCCGGGCGCGTAGGGCTCACGCAGCGATGCAGCGCGGAGTTCGCGATACACGCCGCCCTGATCGGCAGCGATACGACGAACGGTCAAGGTCGAACTCATGCAGGCACAGCCCCCTTCGGACAGCAAGCTATTAGCTTCAACCGAAAGCGGGGCATGAGTCAAATCGTAATTTTCAAATGGCGGCGCGGATCGAAAGGCAGCAAGT
Source organism: Burkholderia sp. EMB26 (assembly GCF_024730645.1). Classification (NCBI taxonomy): domain Bacteria; kingdom Pseudomonadati; phylum Pseudomonadota; class Betaproteobacteria; order Burkholderiales; family Burkholderiaceae; genus Burkholderia; species Burkholderia sp. EMB26. Next base: position 1,036,235 of record NZ_CP078070.1, on the reverse strand, counting down.
GTCATCAGCGACGACACGCGCCGATCGGTGTGCAGGTGCAGCATCGGTGCATCGACGCAGGCGGTCGGACGGTGAACGTGCCGCCCTCGCTTGGCGCATCGCCTCGTTCTCCTTGCCATGCATGGCCACCCGGTTTCAAGTCGCGCTGAATGGCCGCGCGGCGGCCGTAATGCTGCGTAATATAAGCAAACGAAAAACACGCTGTGCCAATCCTTTGTCACCGTCTTTATTGCGACGCAACATTTGTTGCAGCCCCATCACCCGGCATGCGTTCGCCGCGCGCCGGGCCATTCATCCGACGAACGCGACGCTCCGTGCGGGTCGATCCGCCCTCGCCTGCATGTTTCAATCGGCGCGTGTCGGCCCTTCCCGGCGCGCGGTGCGCGCACCCCGCCGTTTGGAGCGCCGCGCCTAGCGCCGGCGTTTGGCAAGCGCGCGCACCGGTCGTATAACAGGCAGAACCGGGCGACGATCCGGAGGCCGCCGCGCACGTCGCGGACCACGAGGATTCGAACAATCTTGCATGCGGCCGCCCGCGGGCCGGCCGACTGGAGGGAGACAATGGCAATGACCGACGAATCGGCTTCGGGCTGGTCGGATGGCAAGCGTTACCTGTGGCTGCTCGGCGCGCTGACGATCACGCTGCCGATCCTCGCTGCACAGCTCGCGCTGTCGACGGGCCTGCATGTGTTCTGGTGGTTCGGCCCGCTGTTCGCGTTCGGCGTGATCCCGATCCTCGACACGCTGATCGGCGACGATCGCGACAATCCGCCCGAGGCCGTCGTGCCGCATCTCGAACGCGAGCGCTATTACCGGTACATCGTCTATCTCGCGACCTTCGTCGAATACGTCGCGTTCTTCATGTGCGTGTGGATCGTCGGCACGCATGCGCTCGCGTGGTACGACTATGTCGGCTTCGCGCTGTCGCTCGGCGCCGCGACCGGGATCTCGATCAATACCGCGCACGAACTCGGGCACAAGACCGACCGCTTCGAACGCTGGCTCGCGAAGATCACGCTCGCGCCGGTCGCGTACGGCCACTTCTACGTCGAGCACAACCGCGGCCATCACGTGCGCGTCGCGACGGCCGAGGATCCGGCGAGCGCGCGCTACGGCGAGTCGTTCTGGGCGTTCCTGCCGCGCACGGTGACCGGCAGCATCCGCTCGGCGTGGCGGCTCGAAAAGGCGCGCCTCGAACGGCTCGGGCAATCGCCGTGGACCTGGCGCAACGAAGTGCTGCACGCGTGGGCGATGACCGCCGTCGTGTGGGGCATCGCGATCGCGATGGCCGGCAAGGTCGTGATTCCGTTCCTCGTGATCCAGGCCGTCTACGGCGCGTCGCTGCTCGAAGTCGTGAACTACGTCGAGCACTACGGGCTGGGCCGTCGCAAGCTGCCGAGCGGCCGCTACGAACGCTGCACGCCGCAGCATTCGTGGAACAGCAATCACGTCGTCACGAACCTGTTCCTGTACCAGTTGCAGCGACACGCCGACCATCACGCGAATCCGACGCGCTCGTACCAGGCGCTGCGCCACTTCGACGATGCGCCGCAATTGCCGGCCGGCTACGCGACGATGATCCTGTTCGCGTACGTGCCGCCGCTCTGGTATCGCGTGATGAACCCGCGCGTCGTCGCCCACTATCGCGGCGACATGGCGCAGTCGAACATCAAGCCGTCGATCCGCGACAGGGTGCTGGCGCAGTATCCGGCGGCGGCGTGATGGTTCTGTGAGGGCTGCGTAGAAACTGGTGGGCGCACCGGCTGCCGGTTTTGCACGCGTGCGCGGTGCGGCAGCCATGCAACGACTGTCAGGACTTCCGACGACCGGTTCGTCACGGGGCGATGGTGTTCATCATGCAGCCGGGCTGCATCGAAGATGCGACCCGATCCGGGCGCGCCGCCGGCCCAAAACGAAAAACCCCTTGATCCTGCCGGATCAAGGGGCTTCGTATTTTGGCGGAGAGGGTGGGATTCGAACCCACGGTACGGGGAAACCGTACGCCTGATTTCGAGTCAGGTACATTCGACCACTCTGCCACCTCTCCTTCCTTACTGCATTTCGCGGCTGGTCGTTTCCGCGAGAAAAAGATTATAAGACGATCACTTCGCGGCTGACAAGCCCTTTCTGCAAATTTTTTTGCGAGGGCTTCGAAAGACCCGCGTTACGACGTCTGTGCCGGCGCGTCGATCCGCTCCATGCCGCCCATGTACGGACGCAGTACTTCCGGCACCGTGACCGAGCCGTCCGCGTTCTGGTAGTTCTCCAGCACCGCGACGAGCGTGCGGCCGACCGCCAGACCCGAACCGTTCAGCGTATGCACGAGCTCCGGCTTGCCCTGCGCGTTGCGGAAGCGCGCCTGCATCCGGCGCGCCTGGAACGCCTCGGTGTTCGAGCAGCTCGAGATCTCGCGATAGGTGTTCTGCGCGGGCAGCCACACCTCGAGGTCGAACGTCTTCGCGGCCGAGAAGCCCATGTCGCCCGTGCACAGCGTGATCACGCGGTACGGCAGGCCGAGCTTCTGCAGGATCGCTTCCGCGTGGCCGACCATCTCGTCGAGCGCCGCGTACGACGTTTCCGGCGCGACGACCTGCACCATCTCGACCTTGTCGAACTGGTGCTGACGGATCATCCCGCGCGTGTCGCGGCCGTACGAACCGGCTTCCGAGCGGAAGCACGGGGAATGCGCGGTGAGCTTGATCGGCAGCGCGGCGCCGTCGACAATCGACTCGCGCACGGTGTTCGTCAGCGAAATCTCGGACGTGGAGATCAGGTATTGCGTGACCGTGTTTTCCGCGCCGCCCTTCTCGACGCGGAACATGTCGTCCGCGAACTTCGGCAACTGGCCCGTGCCGTACAGGATCTCCGGGTTCACGATGTACGGCGTGTACGTTTCGGTATAGCCGTGCTGCTGCGTGTGCGTGTCGATCATGAACTGCGCGAGGGCGCGGTGCAGGCGCGCGATCGGGCCGCGCAGCATCGTGAAGCGCGCACCGGCGAGCTTCGCGCCCGTCTCGAAATCGAGGCCGAGCGGCGTGCCGACGTCGACGTGATCCTTCACCTCGAAGTCGAACTGGCGCGGCGTGCCCCAGCGGCGCACCTCGACGTTGCCGGCCTCGTCCTTGCCGACCGGCACGCTTTCGTGCGCGACGTTCGGCATGCCCAGCATCAGGTCGGACAGGCGCGCCTGGATCTCGCCGAGCTTGGCTTCCGACGCCTTCATGTCGTCGCCGATCCCGCTGACTTCGGCCATCACGGCCGACGTGTCCTCGCCCTTCCCCTTCATCGCGCCGATCTGCTTCGACAGGCTGTTGCGGCGCGCCTGGAGCTCTTCGGTGTGGGTCTGGATCGCGCGGCGTTCCGCTTCGAGTGCGGAGAACGCGGCGACGTCGAGGGTGTAGCCGCGATCGGCGAGGCGCTTGGCGACGCCGTCGAGGTCTTTGCGCAGCAACTGGATGTCGAGCATGGGAGGACTTGGAAAATCGTTGTGTAAGACGGGAATTCTAACGCACCGCGCGGCCGCCACGGCACCGTCCGGACGGACAATGCCGCAAATGGAGCGAGCATGGCAGTATCGCATTGCCGGTCTGCGCGTCGGCGGCCGGCGAATTGCCGCGCGACGCGCCATGGCGGATCGCAAACCGCCCGCGCCGGCTGGCGCCAACCGATTCAGGCGGCGCGCCGGCTCCGTATCACAGCACGCCAGGGAATCCGATGACCATCGAACTCGACAAGGATGTACGCGACCGCGCGATCGCGTCGCTGCAACGTTATTTCACAGAAAACATGGACGAGCCGATCGGCAACATCCAGGCCGGCGCGCTGCTGCATTTCTTCGTCCAGGAAATCGCGCCGGCGATCTACAACCTCGCGATCGCCGACGCGCAGGAGCGCCTGCACGCGCGGATCGCCGAACTCGACATCGAATGCCACGAAGAACCGTTCGAATACTGGAAGCAGCAGCCGGGCCGCAAGCGCTGACGCGTCCGCGAGGCGCAGGCCGAACCGGCCCGCGCGGCCCCGTCAGTCCTTCTTGCCGGCTTCGCGATCGAGCTCGCGCAGCCAGGCGAGCTTCTCGGCGATCTTCGATTCGAGCCCGCGCGGCACCGGCTGATACCAGCGCGGCTCGCGCATCCCGTCCGGCAGGTACGTCTCGCCGGCCGCGTACGCGTTCGGCTCGTCGTGCGCGTAACGATACGCGTGGCCGTAGCCGAGTTCCTTCATCAGCTTGGTCGGCGCATTGCGCAGGTGCACGGGCACCTCGCGCGACTTGTCCTGCTTCACGAACGCCATCGCCTGGTTGAACGCGTTGTAGCCGGCGTTGCTCTTCGCCGCGCACGCGAGATAGATCACGGCCTGCCCGAGCGCAAGTTCGCCTTCCGGCGAGCCGAGCCGTTCGTAGGTCTCGGCCGCGTCGTTCGCCACCTGCAACGCGCGCGGGTCGGCCAGCCCGATGTCTTCCCACGCCATCCGCACGATGCGCCGCGCGAGATACTTCGGATCCGCGCCGCCGTCGATCATCCGGCAGAACCAGTACAGCGCGCCGTCCGGGCTCGAGCCGCGGACCGACTTGTGCAGCGCCGAAATCTGGTCGTAGAAGTTGTCGCCGCCCTTGTCGAAGCGCCGCGCGTTCAGCGTCATCGCGCTGCTGACGAAATCGGCATCGATCGTCGCGACCCCGGCCGACGTCGCCGCCGTCTGCGCCTGTTCGAGCAGGTTCAGGAAGCGGCGCGCGTCGCCGTCCGCGTAGCCGACCAGCGTGTCGATCGCCTTGTCGTCGAACGCGAGGCCGTCGAGCGCGATTTCCTGCGCGCGCTTGAGCAACTGACGCATCTCGTCGTCGTTCAACGATTTCAGCACGTACACCTGCGCGCGCGACAGCAACGCCGAATTGACTTCGAAACTCGGGTTTTCGGTCGTCGCGCCGATGAAGGTGACGAGACCCGACTCGACGAACGGCAGCAGCGCGTCCTGCTGCCCCTTGTTGAACCGGTGGATCTCGTCGACGAACAGGATCGTGTGGCGACCGGTGCGGTTCAGCGTGTCCTTCGCCTGCTCCATCGACTCGCGGATGTCCTTCACGCCGCCGAGCACCGCGGACAGCGCGATGAACTCGCAGTCGAACGCGAGCGCGGTGAGCCGCGCGAGCGTCGTCTTGCCGACGCCGGGCGGCCCCCACAGGATCATCGAATGCGGCTTGCCCGATTCGAACGCGAGCCGCAGCGGCTTGCCTTCGCCCAGCAAATGCGTCTGGCCGATCACCTCGGCGAGCGTTTTGGGCCGCAGCGCCTCGGCGAGCGGGCGGCGCGGCTCGACTTGAAACAGGTCGGACATGAACCCTCGCTCCACATCAAACGATAGCGGCCGAACCGGCCGCCGGACCCGACATTATGACAGCCGCGCGAGCGCGCCGCCGGGCCCGGGGGTGCCCACGCCTGTTACCCGCGCCCGGAAACGACACGGGCCTGCCGTCGCCGGCAGGCCCGTTGCAGGAGAACGGCGCGCGGCGCCGGTCAGCCGTTGATCACGTCCGCGCCCTTCGGCACGACGAACTTGAACGTATCGCCCTTCAGCGCCGGGTTCGTCTGGATGTTCGTGAAGGTCAGCAGCGTGACGTTGCCGAACACGTCGTGCAGCTCCATCGCGGCGAGCGTGCCGTTGCGGAAGCCGATGCCGATCCGCTGGAACTGCGTGTCCTGCGCCTTCGGCAGCATCTCGAGCCACTCGATGCTGCCCTTCTCGCCGGCATCGCGCAGCGTGTAGTTCTTGTCGAGATCGTTGCTGCCGAACAGGATCGCGGCGGGGCTCGCGCCCAGCGCGCCGTTCAGCTTGCGCTCGGTGACCTGGTTCAGGTCGCGGTCGTACACGTAGAGCTTGTCGCCGTCGGCCTGCAGCACCTGCTGGTACGGCTTCTGGTACGTCCAGATGAACTTGCCCGGACGCGCGAACACGAACGTGCCGCTCGAATTGTCGGTGGGCTTCGGCGCGGCCTGCGCGGCGCTCGCGCCCTTGGCCGGCGCCTTGACGATCTGCTGCGTGAAATCGCCCTTCGCCGAACGCACCTGCGACACGAAGGCCTTCAGTTGCTCGGTACCGCCCGCGAACGCGTGCGTCGCCGCGAGCATCAGCGATGCGCCGGCGAGCGCCGCGCCGAGCCAGCGCCGCGTCGAACGAAGGAAAGGGACGAACGAAAGTTGCTGCATATTGCGGTTTTCTCCCTGGGTGGCCGGCGCTGCGGGCGCCGCGGACTCATTCCGCGTCGCGCGCCGGCACAAGAATTTCGCGGTTGCCGCTCGACGACATCGCCGACACGAGCCCCGACTGCTCCATCTGCTCGAGCAGCCGCGCCGCGCGGTTGTAGCCGATCCGCAGGTGACGCTGCACGAGCGAGATCGACGCGCGGCGGTTCTTGATGACGATCTCGACCGCCTGGTCGTACAGCGGATCAGACTCGCCGCCGCCTTCGCCGGTTCCCGCGCCGGCCGAGCCCTCGTCGCCGTCGGCGGTGCCGCCTTCGAGCAGGCCCTCGACGTAGTTCGGCTCGCCCTGCTCCTTGAGCTTCTCGACGACGCGATGCACTTCGTCGTCGGCGACGAACGCGCCATGCACGCGCACCGGCAGCCCGGTGCCCGGCGGCAGGTACAGCATGTCGCCCATCCCGAGCAGCGATTCGGCGCCCATCTGGTCGAGAATCGTGCGCGAGTCGATCTTCGACGACACCTGGAACGCGATCCGCGTCGGCACGTTCGCCTTGATCAGGCCGGTAATCACGTCGACCGACGGACGCTGGGTCGCGAGGATCAGGTGGATGCCGGCCGCACGTGCCTTCTGCGCGATCCGCGCGATCAGTTCCTCGACCTTCTTGCCGACGACCATCATCAGGTCGGCCAGCTCGTCGATCACGACGACGATGTTCGGCAAGCGGCCGAGCGGCTCGGGATCTTCCGGCGTCAGGCTGAACGGGTTCGGGATCTTCTCCTCGCGCTTCGCCGCGTCGTCGATCTTGTTGTTGTAGCCCGCGAGGTTGCGCACGCCGAGCTTGCTCATCAGCTTGTAGCGGCGCTCCATCTCCGCGACGGTCCAGTTCAGCGCATGGCCGGCCTGGCGCATGTCGGTGACGACCGGGCACAGCAGGTGCGGAATGCCTTCGTAGACGCTCATTTCGAGCATCTTCGGATCGATCAGGATCAGGCGCACCTGTTCGGCGGTGGCCTTGTACAGCAGCGACAGGATCATCGCGTTGATCCCGACCGACTTGCCCGAGCCGGTCGTACCGGCCACCAGCAGGTGCGGCATCTTCGCGAGATCCGCGCACACCGGCTTGCCGCCGATGTCCTTGCCGAGGCTCAGCGTCAGCGCCGACGACGCGGCCGCATACACCTCGGAGCCGATGATCTCGGACAGGTGCACCGTCTGGCGGCGCTGGTTCGGCAGCTCGAGCGCCATGTAGTTCTTGCCGGGAATCGTCTCGACGACGCGGATCGACACGAGCGACAGCGAACGCGCGAGATCCTTCGCGAGGTTGACGATCTGGCTGCCCTTCACGCCGGTGGCCGGCTCGATCTCGTAGCGCGTGACGACCGGGCCCGGATACGCGGCGACGACGCTCGCCTCGACGCCGAAGTCCTTCAGCTTCTTCTCGATCAGGCGCGACGTGAATTCGAGCGTATCGGCGGAAATCGCTTCCTGCGTCTTCGGCGCGGGGTCGAGCAGCGACACCGGCGGCAGCGTCGAATCGCCCGGCAGGTCGGTAAACAGCGGCACCTGGCGCTCGCGCTCGACGCGCTCGGACTTCGCCGGCGTGACGACCGGCGGCACGATCGTCACCGGCTCGTGGTCCTCGATGCGCACGCGCTCCTCTTCGACCTTGCCTTCGCGGCGCACCGCCGCGGCCTCGCCGAGCTTGCGGTCGCGCTCGGCCTCGCGGCGCAGCTTCGCGACGTTGACGGCGGACAGGATCGCCCCGCCGACGCGCTCGGCGACCGACAGCCACGAGAAGCGGAAATACAGCGACAGGCCGATCGCGAGCGCGATCAGCAGCAACAGCGTGCCGCCCGTGAAGCCGAACGCATGCGACATCGCGCCCGCGACGGCTTCGCCGACGACGCCGCCCGGCGCACGCGGCAACTGCACCTTCAGCGACCACATGCGCAGCGCCTCGATGCCGTCGCACGCGAGCACGACCAGCACGAACGCAAAGATTTCGGTGAGCCAGCCGATCGGCCGCTCCGGTTCGTCCGGAATCGCCTCGTGGCGCGTGATGCGGCGGTAGTTGACGGCGATGCGCCGCCCGAGCGGCACGATCAGCCAGTAGGCCGACAGGCCGAACAGCAGCAGGATGATGTCGGCCGTCCACGCGCCGACGCGGCCGGCCCAGTTCGAGATGTGATCGACCTGGGCGGCGTGCGTCCAGCTCGGATCGCGCCGGCTGTAGCTCAGCAGGGCCATCACCAGAAAGGCGCAGAGCGCGACCTGGAGAATCCAGCGGATCTCCGTGAGGAGCTTCGACATCCGGTGCGGCAACGCCTGTGCCTGGGCGGAATAAGGAGCTTTTGCCATGAATCCGTATAAAGAGGACGGGCCGTGCGCCCGCCTGTCGTTCGATCGCGCTTATTGTAAACGCTGCACCGCGCCGCCAAGTGTAAATGACGGTTACATCACGGGGACGGAGCGCCGAACCGGCGCCGCCGACGGCCGCAAGCCGGCCGGATGTCCGCGCGTGCGGCAACGCGCCGCCACCCCGGCCGCCTGCCGTCCGGCCCGCGGCCCCGTGTGGGCGAGGCGCCGCGAAACGCTATCGGCACGATTGAAACTCTCGTTCGGCAGCGCAGCAACGGGGCCTTTATAATGCGCGTCTGATACCCATCTATGACGGCATCCCGGTCAATCCCGGATCGTACGGCGAGCCCCACCCCGCCCGCCGCGGCCGCCTTTTACGGATTCGCACATGTCCACGCCCAAACACGCCAAAGTCCTGATTCTCGGTTCCGGCCCCGCCGGCTACACGGCTGCCGTCTACGCGGCACGCGCCAACCTGTCCCCGGTGCTGATCACCGGCATCGCGCAGGGCGGCCAGCTGATGACCACGACCGACGTCGAAAACTGGCCGGCCGACGCGAAAGGCGTGCAGGGTCCGGAGCTGATGGCGCGCTTCCAGGAGCACGCCGAGCGCTTCAACACCGAAATCGTCTTCGACCACATCCACACCGCGAAACTGCACGAAAAGCCGATCCGCCTGATCGGCGACTCGGGCGAGTACACGTGCGATTCGCTGATCATCGCGACCGGCGCGTCCGCCCAGTATCTGGGCCTGCCGTCCGAGGAAGCATTCATGGGCAAGGGCGTGTCGGCCTGCGCGACCTGCGACGGCTTCTTCTATCGCAACCAGGAAGTCGCGGTGATCGGCGGCGGCAATACGGCCGTCGAGGAAGCGCTTTACCTCACCGGCATCGCGAAGAAGGTCACCGTGATCCACCGCCGCGACAAGTTCCGCGCGGAGCCGATCCTGATCGACCGCCTGCTGGAGAAGCAAAAGGAAGGCGTCGTCGACATCAAGTGGGATCACGTGCTCGACGAGGTGACGGGCGAGGAGTCGGGCGTCACGGGCCTGCGCATCAAGAACGTGAAGACCGGCGCGACGGAAGACCTGCAGGTGCAGGGCGTGTTCGTCGCGATCGGCCACAAGCCGAACACCGACCTGTTCCAGGGCCAGCTGGAGATGAAGGACGGCTACATCCTGACGAAGAGCGGCCTGCAGGGCAATGCGACGTCGACGAGCGTGCCGGGCGTGTTCGCCGCGGGCGACGTGCAGGACAACGTGTACCGCCAGGCGATCACCAGCGCGGGCACGGGCTGCATGGCCGCGCTCGACGCGCAGCGCTACCTCGAAAGCCTGCACGACAAGAAGTAAGCCGGAAGCCTTTTCGCGGCGGGCGCTACAATGGCGTCCGCTGCCGCGAAGCGGGCTCGACCGGAAAGCCGCTGCCGCCGCGCAGCGGCTTTTTTGTGCCCGCGCGCCCGAACGCGCCTGCCCTGTTATCGAATCATGGCGAAGAACCAGCCCCATCCGAGCGATCCCGCGAAGCGGAAGATCGCTGCCCGTCCCGTGACCCCGGCGCCCGAGGCGCCGCCGCCCGCCCTCGATGCGGCCGCGTTGCGCGGCCAGGGCCTCGCGGGCCTCGGCGCGTTGCGCAAGTCGCTGCAAGGCGAAGCCGACCGTCGCGAACGCGCGCGCATCGAAGCCGCGCAGGCCGAGCGCAAGGCGGAAGCCGACGCGAACCTGTTCCGCAACGAAATCGGCACGATCCGGCCGCTGAACGCGCCGCCGCGCGCGTCGTCCGGCCGCATGCCGCCCGACCCGGTGCCGAAACAGACGCAGCGCGACGAGGAAGCCGTGCTGAACGCGACGCTGTCCGACGAATTCGATCCCGAGACGCTGCTCGACAGCGACGACTCGCTGTATTACCACCGCCCCGGCATCAGCCGCGACGTCGTGCGCAAGCTGAGAAGCGGTGCGTGGATCGTGCAGGCGCAGATCGATCTGCACGGGATGCGGCGCGACGAGGCGCGCGATGCGCTCGCCGAATTCATCCGCGAAGCCGGCAAGAAAGGGCTGCGCTGCCTGCGCGTGATCCACGGCAAGGGGCTCGGCTCGATCGGCAAGGAACCCGTGCTGAAGGGCAAGGTGCGCGCATGGCTCGTGCAGAAGGAAGAAGTGATCGCATTCTGCGAGGCGCGCGGCCACGACGGCGGCGCGGGCGCGGTGCTCGTGCTGCTGCAGCCGCACGCGGCGCCGGCCGACCGGGGGCCGCGTGCCGCATCCTAGGCTGACGCTCGCGATCGCGGTACTGGAGGCGATCGCCACGCTGGCCTTCGCGATTTCGGGGTTCATCGAGGCGCGCAAGAACCGTCTCGATTCGGTCGGCACGTTCGTCGTCGCGCTCGCGACCGCGTTCGGCGGCGGCACGCTGCGCGACATCCTGCTCGAGCGCCGGCCGTTCTACTGGGTCGTGCACGACGACTACGTGATCGCGATCTTCGTGCTCGCGCTGTTCGCGCCGTTCGTGCTGCGCATGCTGTCGCGGCTGTCGGCCGAACGGCTGCTGCTGATCGCCGATGCGATCGGGCTCGGCATCTTCAGCATCTCGGGCACGGCGATCGCGCTCGACGCCGAGATGCCGCGCTTCATCGCGGTGATGATGGGCGTGATTACCGGCGTGGTCGGCGGGATCGTCCGCGACGTGCTGTGCAACGACATTCCGCTGATCCTGCGTGATTCGCGGCCGTACGCGACCTGCGCGTTCGTCGGTTGCTGGTTCTACCTGCTGCTCGTGTGGCTGCAGTTCGACTCGGTGTACAGCGTGCTGCTCGCGACCGGCTTCATCCTCGTCGCGCGGCTCGCGACGTTCAAGTTCGACGTGCGATTGCCGCATTGACCGACGCGTCCGCGGACGCGTCAGCCGCAGCGCCGAAACGAAAAAAGGGGCCGTTCGATACGGCCCCTTTCTGTTTCGTTCAACGCAAGCGCCGCGTCACGCGATCCGCTCTTCCGATGCCGGATCGAACAGCACGGCCTTCGACACGTCGAACAGCAGCGACTGCGTCTGCCCCGGCTGCGGGTTCGCGGCCGGATGCACGCGGCTCACGATCCGCTTGCCGTTCACCTGTGCGAACACGTGCGTGTCCGGCCCGGTCGGCTCGGTCACGTCGACGCGCACGTCGATCGGCTGCAGGTTCGACGCCTCGCCGTTGTGCGCGTTGCGTGCGTCGGTGATGCGTTCCGGACGCAGGCCCAGGATCACCTCGCGGCCGACGTGCGACTTCAGCTTCGCCGCGTCGAACGGCAGGATCAGCGCGCTGCGCGCGAGGCCCGTGTCGATCTCGAGCGCGATTCCGCCGCCCTGCTCGACCAGCTTGCCGTTGATGAAGTTCATCGGCGGCGCGCCGATGAAGCCCGCGACGAACAGGTTCGACGGCGAATCGTAGATCTCCTGCGGCGCGCCGAACTGCTGGACCACGCCGTCCTTCATCACCGCGATCCGGTCGCCGAGCGTCATCGCCTCGATCTGGTCGTGCGTCACGTAGACGATCGTCGTGCCGAGACGCTGGTGCAGCAGCTTGATTTCCGCGCGCATCTCGATGCGCAGCTTCGCGTCGAGGTTCGACAGCGGTTCGTCGAACAGGAACAGCGACGGATCGCGCGCGAGCGCGCGGCCCATCGCGACGCGCTGCCGCTGGCCGCCCGACAGCTGGCCCGGCTTGCGGTCGAGCAGGTGCTGGATCTGCAGCATCGCCGACACGCGGTCGACGATCTGCTGCTGCTCGCTCTTCGGCACCTTGCGGATGTTCAGCCCGAACGAAATGTTCTCGCGCACCGTCATCGACGGATACAGCGCGTACGACTGGAACACCATCGCGATGTCGCGATCCTTCGGCGACAGGTCGTTGACGACCTTGCCGTCGATGCAGATCTCGCCGCTCGTGACGGTCTCGAGCCCGGCGATCATGTTGAGCAGCGTCGATTTCCCGCAGCCCGAGCCGCCGACCAGGATCAGGAACTGTCCGTCCTCGATCTCGATGTCGACACCCTTCAGGACCGGCACCCCGTTCGGGTAGGTCTTGTACACGTCACGGATGGAAAGGCTTGCCATGCTGTGAATCCTCTGTCTCGTCTCGCGCGGCGCGCTCGGGCGCCGCGTCGGGTTCGTTTCGATGCGCCGCGCGTCCTGCGCGGCCGGTTCGTCGTATCGGATGAAGCCGCGCTTACCCCTTCACCGCGCCTGCCGTCAGCCCGCGCACGAAGTAGCGGCCGGCGACGATGTAGACGAGCAGCGTCGGCAGCGCGGCAATGATCGCGCCGGCCATGTCGACGTTGTATTCCTTCACGCCCGTCGACGTGTTGACGAGGTTGTTCAGCGCGACCGTGATCGGCATCGAATCGACGCCGGAGAACACGATCCCGAACAGGAAGTCGTTCCAGATCTGCGTGAATTGCCAGATCAGGCACACCATGAAGATCGGCAGCGACACCGGCAGCAGGATCTTCGTGAAGATCGTGAAGAAGCCCGCGCCGTCGATGCGCGCGGCCTTCACGAGTTCGGCCGGCACGCTCACGTAGAAGTTGCGGAAGAACATCGTCGTGAACGCGATCCCGTACACGACATGCACGAACACGAGGCCCGGAATCGTGTTGGCGAGGCCGAGCATCCCCTGCAGGCGCGCCATCGGCAGCAGGATCACCTGGAACGGAATGAAGCAGCCGACCAGCATCATCGTGAACAGCGCGTCCGCGCCGCGAAAGCGCCAGTGCGTGAGCACGTAGCCGTTGAACGCGCCGATCAGCGACGAGATCAGCACGGCCGGGATCACCATCTGCAGCGAGTTCAGGAAGAACGGCTTCATCCCGTCGCAGCGCACGCCGGTACAGGCGCCGCTCCAGGCCTTCACCCACGGCTCGACGGTCCACGTGGTGGGCGGCGTCAGCAGGTTGCCGGTGCGCAGCTGGTCGAGGTCCTTGAACGACGTCGACAGCATCACGTAGATCGGAAACAGGAAATACAGCGCGAACAGGATCAGTGCCGCATAGATCACTGCCCGGCTGATCGTCATCTTAGGCTGCATTGCGGGTGCTCCTCGATTCCATATACATCAGCGGCACCAGCACCGCGACCACGGTCGCGAGCATCATCACCGAGGACGCCGCGCCGAGCCCGAGCTGGCCGCGGTTGAACGAAAACGTGTACATGAACATGGCCGGCAGCGACGACGACGTGCCCGGGCCGCCCGCGGTCAGCGCGACGACGAGGTCGAAGGTCTTGATCGTGATGTGGCAGAGGATCAGCAGCACCGAGAAGAACACCGGGCGCATGCTCGGGATCACGATCTTGCGGTAGATGGTGGGCAGCGTCGCGCCGTCGACCTGCGCGGCCTTGAAGATCTCGCCGTCGACGCCGCGCAGCCCCGCGAGGAACAGCGCCATCACGAAGCCGGTCGACTGCCACACGGCCGCGATCACCACGCAGAAGATCGCCTTGTCCGGATCGTCGAGCCAGCCGAACGAGAAGCTCGTCCAGCCCCAGTCGTGCATCACCTTCTCGAGGCCGAGGCCCGGGTTCAGGATCCACTGCCACGCGGTGCCGGTGACGATGAACGACAGCGCCATCGGGTACAGGAAGATCGCGCGCAGCGCGCCTTCGTTGCGGATCCGCTGGTCGAGCAGGATCGCGAGGAACAGCCCGAGCCCGACGCAGATCGCGATGAACGGAATCCCGAACCAGCCGAGGTTCGCGGCGGAGGTCCACCACACGTCGTTCTGGAACAGGTCCGTGTAACGGCCGAAGCCGTCGAATTCGTAGTTGGGCAACAGCCGCGAGCGGGTCAGCGACAGATAGCCGGTAATCAGGATGAAGCCGTAGATGAACACCACGGCGATCGCGACGCTCGGCGCGAGCACGAGCTTCGGGATCCAGCGATCGGCGAAGGCCGACATCGGCGACGTACGCCGTGCGGCGGCAGCGCCGGATCCGTTTCCGCTAAGAGGGGCAGCCACTTGATTCGACTCCTGGAACGAGGGCGGCGCAGGCCGGGCCGGCGCCGGGTACGGCACGGACCCGCGGGCGAGCCCGTTTGCTGCACATGCAAAAACGCCCGGCCGATGAAGCGTGTCCGGCCGGGCGCCTGGCGCGCGTTACTTGACCTTCGCGGCCTTCGCGAGCGCGGCGACCGCGCTCTTCGAATCCTGCTGCGAGTTCATGAACTTCGTCACGACGTCGGTGATCGCGCCGGCGGTCGCGTCGCCTTGCGCCATGCCGTGCGCGAGCGACGGCACGAAGCCGCCCGACTTGATCGCGGTCTGCTCGTCGGCATACGACTTCTTCGCGCAGTCGTCGAACTTGTCCATCTTCACGCCGAGACGCACCGGCACCGAGCCCTTCAGCAGGCTGAACTGCTCCTGGAAGTCCGGCGTCATGATCGTCTTCGCGAGCGCGAGCTGGCCCGGCGTCGCGTTCTTCTCGCCCTTCTGCTGGAAGAACACGAACGAATCGACGTTGAACGTGTACGAATTCGCGGTGCCCGGCACCGGCGCGCAGACGTAGTCCTTGCCCGCCTTCTTGCCGGCGTTCTCGAACTCGCCCTTCGCCCAGTCGCCCATGAACTGCATGCCGGCCTTGCCGTTGATGACCATCGCGGTCGCGAGGTTCCAGTCGCGGCCGTTACGGCCGGTGTCGAAGTAGCCCTGGATCTTGCGCACCGTGTCGAACACCGACAGCATCTGCGGCGACGTCAGCGTCGCCTGGTCGAGGTCGACCAGCGCCTTCTTGTAGAACGCCGGGCCCTGCGACAGCACGACGTCTTCCCACAGCGTCAGGTCCTGCCACGGCTGGCCGCCCATCGCGACCGGCTGGATGCCCGCGGCCTTCAGCTTGTCGGCCACCGCGAAGAATTCGGGCCAGGTGGTCGGCACCTTCGCGCCGACCTTGTCGAGCGCGGCCTTGTTGATGTACAGCCAGTTGACGCGGTGCACCGAGAACGGCGCGGCGACCGTATGGCCCTTGTACTTGATGATCTTGTCGATTTCCGGCGGCAGGTTCTGCTTCCAGTCACCGGCGGCCGAATCAATGTTGACGAGCACGCCCTGGTCAGCCCAGTCCTGGATCAGCGGGCCCTTGATCTGCGCGGCCGACGGGGAATCGCCGCTGATCACCTTGGTCTTCAGCGCGGTCATCGCCGCGGCGCCAGCGCCGCCCGCGACCGCGAAGTCCTTCCACACGTAGCCCTGCTTCTGCAGGTCGTCCTTCAGCACGCCGACGGCCTTCGACTCGCCGCCCGAGGTCCACCAGTGCAGCACGGTTACGTTCTCGGCTGCCTGCGCCGCCACGGCGCCAGCCATCAGACCCGCGGCGCAGAGCGCGCCCATGATCGAGCGAACTTTCATTACTTATCTCCTCCAGACTGAATCAACTCGTGAGGTTCCCCGACGGGGAACCGGCTTCTTGATAAACGACGGGGAAATCGAGCCGCGGGACGCATGCAGCGTACGGGGCCGATGACCGGCCGGGCTCTTACAGAAAGCGTGAATCGAGATTCAACGGCGTGTCTCCTCTTTGTGTTTCTGGCCCACCGCGATGCCGCGGCGCGAGCCCGGGGGCGACGGCGCGCGATGATGCGCTCCGTCAATGTCCGATACCATTCGGCACAAGGCGTTCCCGAAGGCGAAGCTCGCGCAGTTCATCGACCGCACTTCTTTTTTTCTTCACCCAGGTGCTACCCCTTGCGGCGGATTGTAGTTAAACTACAATTCAGTGTCAAAAATATTTTTATCGCACTACGGATCGCTTCCCAGCACCCCCAACACGGCGGAGACACATGCATACCGATTCCAGCTTTACCTTCGTACTTTTCGGCGGCACCGGCGATTTGTCGATGCGCAAGATCCTGCCCGCGCTGTTCGAAGCGCACCGCGCGAACATGCTGGCGGACGGCGGCCGGATCGTGGCCGTCGCGCGGCACGAATCGGATCGGGCAGGCTATCTCGAATGGGTCGATACGCACGTGAAGCCGCATGCGGCGAAGGCGGCCGGCAACGCGTTCGACGACGCGGCATGGAAGTCGTTTCTCGAGCGCATCGAATACGTGAAGCTCGATCTCGGCCGTGCGGAGGACTACGTCGTGCTGCGCGACGCGATCGCATCGCTGCCCGGCATCCGCGTGTTCTATCTCGCGACCGGCCCGTCGCTGTTCGTGCCGATCTGCAAGGCGCTCGCGTCGGTCGGCCTGAACGAAGGCTCGCGCATCGTGCTCGAGAAGCCGCTCGGCTACGACCTGAAGTCGTCGAACGCGATCAACGACGCGGTCGGCGAGATCTTCGCGGAAGGCCAGATCTACCGGATCGACCACTACCTCGGCAAGGAGCCGGTACAGAACCTGCTCGCGCTGCGCTTCGGCAACGCGCTGTTCGAGCCGCTGTGGCGCCGCGAATGGGTCGAGAGCATCCAGATCACGATCGCGGAAGAGCTCGGCGTCGAGGCGCGCGGCGATTTCTACGACAATACGGGCGCGCTGCGCGACATGGTGCAGAACCACCTGCTGCAGCTGCTGTCGATCGTCGCGATGGAGCCGCCGCACTCGATGGATTCCGACTCGGTGCGTGACGAGAAGCTGCGCGTGCTGCGCGCGCTGAAGCCGGTCGATCCGCGCGACATCGGCAAGGTCGCGGTGCGCGGCCAGTATCATGCGGGCGTGATCAAGGGCGCGCAGGTGCCGGCCTACGCGACCGAGCCGGGCGTGAAGCCCGACAGCCAGACCGAGACCTTCGTCGCGCTGAAGGTCGAGATCGAGAACTGGCGCTGGGCCGGCGTGCCGTTCTTCCTGCGCACCGGCAAGCGTCTGGCCGACCGCGTCGCGGAGATCGTCGTCAACTTCCGCCCGGTGCCGCATTCGGCGCTCGGCCCGACCGCGCTGCGCCCCGGTTCGAACCGTCTCGTGATCCGGCTGCAGCCGAACGAGACGATCCGCCTGTACTGCCTCGCGAAGCAGCCGGGCGAAGGGATGAACCTCGCGAGCGTGCACCTCGACCTCGCGTTCGACCAGTTCTTCAAGGAAGGGCAGATGGAGGCGTACCAGCGCCTGCTGCTCGACGTGATCAACGGCCGGCTCGCCCTGTTCGTGCGGCGCGACGAACAGGAGGCCGCATGGCAGTGGGTCGAGCCGATCCTGAACGAATGGGCGCGCACGCTGAAGCCGCCGAAGCCGTACGCGGCGGGCACGTGGGGGCCGGCCGCGTCGAGCGCGATGCTCGCGCAGCACGACACCTGCTGGCTCGAAGAAGAAAACTGATGCAGACCGTTGCCGCGTACGCCACCGTACGCGGCAACGTGCCCCACGATTCGTACGATTTGAACAGACAAAGCAGTCCGGAGGAGATGTGATCGAGATCCACGCTTTCGACACCCAGGAAGCGCAAAGCGAAGCGCTCGCGCGCGCCGTCGGCGACGCGCTGCGCGCGGCGCTCGCCGGCCCCGCGCGCCCGACGCTCGCGGTGTCCGGCGGCACCAGCCCGCGCCCGTTCCTGCACACGCTGTCGCATGCGGCGCTCGACTGGGCCGGCGTCGACGTCACGCTGGTCGACGACCGCTGGGTGCCGGACGACGACGCGGCCAGCAATGCGCAACTCGTGCGCGACACGCTGCTGCAGCACGCGGCGGCCCCTGCCCGCTTCCTGCCGCTCGTCGACACGCGCAGCACGCTCGACGCGCACGTCGCCGCGTTGAACGCGAACCCCGACTACCGCGTGCCGTCCGTCGCCGTGCTCGGCATGGGCGAGGACGGCCACACCGCGTCGATCTTCGCCGACGCACCCGAATGGGACCACGCGATCACGACGCCCGAGCGCTTCGTCGCCGTGCATCCGGGCGCGGCGCCGCATGCCCGCGTGAGCTTTTCGCTCGATGCGCTCAAGCGCGTCGACCGGCTGTTCCTGCTGATCGCGGGCGCCCGCAAACGCGACGTGCTCGACGCCGCGGCCGCGTCGCTGCAAAAGAACGCGATTTCCCAACTGGCCAACGACAAGGGGACCCAGCTCGATGTCTACTGGTGCGCAAAGTAAGGCGGTCGTCGCGGGTCAGCATGCCGACGGCCCGCGCCTGCTCGCGGACGTCGGCGGCACCAACGCGCGCTTCGCGCTGGAAACCGGCCCCGGCGAGATCACGCAGATCCGCGTCTATCCCGGCGCCGACTATCCGACGCTCACCGACGCGATCCGCAAATACCTGAAGGACGTGAAGATCAGCCGCGTGAACCACGCGGCGATCGCGATCGCAAATCCGGTCGACGGCGACCAGGTCACGATGACCAACCACGACTGGAGCTTCTCGATCGAGGCGACGCGCCGCGCGCTCGGCTTCGACACGCTGCTGGTCGTCAACGACTTCACCGCGCTCGCGATGGCGCTGCCGGGCCTGACCGACGCGCAGCGCGTGCAGATCGGCGGCGGCACGCGCCGCCAGAACAGCGTGATCGGCCTGCTCGGGCCGGGCACCGGGCTCGGCGTGTCGGGGCTGATTCCGGCCGACGACCGCTGGATCGCGCTCGGCAGCGAAGGCGGCCACGCATCGTTCGCGCCGCAGGACGAGCGCGAGGATCTGGTGCTGCAGTACGCGCGCAAGAAGTTTCCGCACGTGTCGTTCGAACGCGTGTGCGCGGGCCCCGGCATGGAGATCATCTATCGCGCGCTCGCCGCGCGCGACAAGAAACGTGTCGCCGCGACCGTCGACACGGTCGAGATCGTCGAGCGCGCGCATGCGGGCGACGCGCTCGCGCTCGAGACGGTCGAATGCTTCTGCGGGATTCTCGGCGCGTTCGCGGGCAGCGTCGCGCTGACGCTCGGCGCGCTCGGCGGCGTGTACATCGGCGGCGGCGTCGCGCTGAAGCTGGGCGAGCTGTTCACGCGCTCGTCGTTCCGCGCGCGCTTCGAGGCGAAGGGTCGCTTCACGCACTATCTCGAGAACATCCCGACCTACCTGATCACCGCCGAATACCCGGCGTTCCTCGGCGTGTCGGCGATTCTCGCGGAGCAGTTGTCGAACCGCTCCGGCGGTGCGTCGTCGGCCGTGTTCGAGCGGATCCGCCAGATGCGCGACGCGCTGACGCCAGCCGAGCGCCGCGTGGCCGATCTCGCGCTGAACCATCCGCGCTCGATCATCAACGATCCGATCGTCGACATCGCGCGCAAGGCCGACGTGAGCCAGCCGACCGTGATCCGCTTCTGCCGCTCGCTCGGCTGCCAGGGGCTGTCGGACTTCAAGCTGAAGCTCGCCACCGGGCTCACCGGCACGATCCCGATGAGCCACAGCCAGGTGCATCTCGGCGACACGGCCACCGACTTCGGCGCGAAGGTGCTCGACAACACGGTGTCCGCGATCCTGCAACTGCGCGAGCACCTGAATTTCGAGCACGTCGAGAACGCGATCGAGATCCTGAACGGCGCGCGCCGCATCGAGTTCTACGGGCTCGGCAACTCGAACATCGTCGCGCAGGACGCGCACTACAAGTTCTTCCGCTTCGGGATTCCGACGATCGCGTACGGCGACCTGTACATGCAGGCCGCGTCGGCCGCGCTGCTCGGCAAGGGCGACGTGATCGTCGCGGTGTCGAAGTCGGGCCGCGCGCCCGAGCTGCTGCGCGTGCTCGACGTCGCGATGCAGGCCGGCGCGAAGGTGATCGCGATCACGTCGAGCAACACGCCGCTCGCGAAGCGCGCGACCGTCGCGCTCGAGACCGACCACATCGAGATGCGCGAGTCGCAGTTGTCGATGATCTCGCGGATCCTGCATCTGCTGATGATCGACATCCTCGCGGTCGGCGTCGCGATCCGTCGCGCGTCGACGAACGGCGAGCTGCCCGAGGCCGTTGCCCAGGCGAAGGCGCGCGCCAGCGACGACGAAACGGCCGACGTGCTCGACTGGCTGAGCCACGGCGCGTCGCCGGCGGCGAAGGACGTCGCGCGGGACTGACGCATCGCGCGGCGTCCGCCGCTTCACGCGTCCCGACGAACAACGCCACCGGCGCATCGCGCGCGGTGGCGTTTTTCATCGTGCGGCCCGCCGGGCGATGCGGCTCAGGCGCCCGCTTTCACCGGCCGGCCGTGCCAGCGCAGCACGAGATAGCGCCCGGCGAAGCACAGCACGCCGCAAACGCCGATCGTCACGCCCATCGCGAACGGCGTGCCGTCCGCGAGCGCGCCGATCGCGATGCTCGCCAGCGCACCGAGCGCGAGCTGCATCGCGCCGAACACGGCCGCCGACGCGCCCGCGTTGTGCGGATAGCGGTGCATCAGGTCGGTCGTGCAGTTCGCGGACAGGATCCCGACCACGCCGACGACGAAGAACAGGCACACGACGATCGACCACAGCCCGCCCCACCCCGTCAGCGCGACGAGCGCGACCGCGAGCGACGCTATGCAGCTCACGAGCGACGCGGCCGCGATGATGCGCAGCGAACCGATGCGGCCGACGAGGCGCGTATTCGCGAAGTTGCCGATCATGATCCCGACGACGTTCAGGCCGAACAGCAGCCCGTAGTGCTGCGGCGACACGTGGAAATACTCGATGTACACGAACGGCGTCGCGGTGATGTACGAGAACATCGACGCGAACGCCATCCCGCCGCACAGCATGTGCCCCCATGCGACGGGGTCGGACAGGATGCGCCCGTACGACGCGAACGACGCGAGCACGGCCGCGCTCTTGCGCCGCTCCTTCGGCCAGGTTTCGGGCACGCGCAAGTACGCGGTCGTCGCGCAGATCGCGCCGAACACGGCCAGCACGACGAACACGCCGCGCCAGCCGGAGAAGCGCAGGATCTGGCCGCCGATCAGCGGCGCGAGCAGCGGCCCGACCGCGGTGACGATCGCGACCATCGACAACACCTTCGCCGCGTCGCTCGGCTCGTGCGCGTCACGCGCGATCGCCCGCGCGAGCACCGACGCGGCACCGGCGCCGAGCGCCTGCAGAAAGCGCACGACGATCAGCATGTCGATCGAACCCGACACGAAGCAGCCGATGCTCGCGAGCGTGAACAGCGCGATCCCGCCGAGCAGCACGGGACGGCGGCCCCACGTGTCGGACAGCGGGCCGTACAGCAGCATGCCGATCGAGAAGCCCGCCATGAAGCTGGTCAGCGTGCGCTGCGCGGCGCCGGGGCTCACGGAGAAGCTGCCGGCGATCGACGGCAGGCTCGGCAGGTACATGTCGGTGGCGATCGGCCCGCAGGCCGCGAGCGCGCCGAGCAACAGGATCAGCCGGGCATCGGGCCGGCGCCGGACGACGTGGGACATGGGTATCCGGAATGGGAGCCCGCGCGCATCGGGGCGCGCGTGGCGGTGAAGACGGGAAGCCGCGCCGCAAGCGGCGCGTTCAGGCCCATGATTGTACGCGCAACTTTTTTGCCTGCCTCGGGCCGCGTCCGGCGGCGGGCGCGGCGACGCCCACGCCTGCCGTTTGCCGGACGAACGCGCGGGCGGATTCGATTAAGCTTGCTGCTGCTCGTTTCTCTTGTCTGACCCATTCGACGTACGACCGAACCGATGACCGCTTTCCTGCTGATCTGGAGCCCCAAGAAATGGCCGTGGCCCGAGTTGCCCGACGTCGCCGCGCGCGTGAAGGCCGGCGAGGCCGTGCATGACGTGTGGGGTTGCGGCTTCGCGCGCGGCATCCTGCCGGGCGACCGCGTGTTCCTGCACCGCGTCGCGAAGGAGCCCAAGGGTGTATTCGGCTCCGGCTACGTGACGCGCGCGCCGTACGAGGTGCCCGATCCGTCGACGAAGCGCGGCTACCGGCTGTGCATCGACTTCGTGTACGACTGGCTGGTCGATGCGCACCAGGACGTCGTGATCGCGCGCGACGCGCTGCGCGTTCACCCGTATTCGGTACAGACCTGGGATGCACAGACGTCCGGCACGTCGATCAAGCCGATGGTCGAAGGTCCGCTCGAAAAGCGCTGGGCCGAGTTGACCGGCAAGCGCAAGCCGCCGCGATAGCCAAAAACCGGGTCGAATCCCGCGCGCCCTTTTTCGCGCGGCCGACTCCCCGCGCGCCGAAAGGCCGCAGACCGGCCCGCGGGCCTGCCACGCGTGTCTCCGGTACAATCGGACGATCGTTCCGCCCAGGCGCCGCGGCCCGTGCACAGGCCTCCGCGCCCTTCTCTCGCAGGTTTCGCCCATGTCCAACAATCAGATCCTCTTCGAACGCGCCCAGAAGACCATTCCCGGCGGCGTCAACTCGCCGGTGCGCGCCTTCCGTTCGGTCGGCGGCACGCCGCGCTTCGTCGCGCGTGCGCAAGGCCCGTATTTCTGGGACGCCGACGGCAAGCAGTACATCGACTACATCGGCTCGTGGGGCCCGATGATCGTCGGCCACGTCCATCCGGAAGTGCTGTCGGCCGTGCAGAACGTGCTCGCCGACGGCTTCTCGTTCGGCGCGCCGACCGAAGCCGAGATCGAGATCGCGGAGGAAATCTGCAAGCTCGTGCCGTCGATCGAGCAGGTGCGGATGGTGTCGAGCGGCACCGAGGCGACGATGAGCGCGCTGCGTCTCGCGCGCGGCTTCACGGGCCGCAGCCGCATCGTCAAGTTCGAAGGCTGCTACCACGGCCACGCGGACAGCCTGCTGGTCAAGGCCGGCTCGGGCCTGCTGACGTTCGGCAATCCGACGTCGGCCGGCGTGCCCGCCGACATCGCGAAGCACACGACCGTCCTCGAATACAACAACGTCGCCGCGCTGGAAGAAGCCTTCGGCGCGTTCGGCGACGAGATCGCCGCGGTGATCGTCGAGCCGGTCGCCGGCAACATGAACCTCGTGCGCGGCACGCCCGAATTCCTGAACGCGCTGCGCGCGCTGTGCACGAAGCACGGCGCCGTGCTGATCTTCGACGAGGTGATGTGCGGATTCCGCGTCGCGCTCGGCGGCGCGCAGGCGTACTACGGCATCGCGGCCGACCTCACCTGCCTCGGCAAGGTGATCGGCGGCGGGATGCCGGCCGCCGCGTTCGGCGGCCGCCGCGACATCATGGCCCACCTCGCGCCGCTCGGCGGCGTCTACCAGGCCGGCACGCTGTCGGGCAACCCGATCGCGGTCGCCGCGGGCCTGAAGACGCTGCGACTGATCCAGGCGCCCGGCTTCTACGACGCGCTCACCGCGCAGACGAAGCGGCTCGCCGCCGGCCTCGCGGCGGAAGCGCGCGCGGCCGGCGTGCCGTTCGCGGCCGACTCGATCGGCGCGATGTTCGGCCTGTACTTCGCCGAGCGCGTGCCGACCAGCTTCGCGGAAGTCACGAAGAGCGACGTCGCGCGCTTCAACCGCTTCTTCCACCTGATGCTCGACGAGGGCGTGTACTTCGCGCCGTCCGCGTACGAAGCCGGCTTCGTGTCGAGCACGCACGACGACGCGGTGATCGACGCGACGCTCGCGGCCGCGCGCCGCGCGTTCGCGGCCCTCGCCGCCTGACCCGAGGCCGCGCGCATGTTCTCGGATACCGATTTCGCCCACATGCAGCGCGCGCTCGCGCTCGCCGCGCGCGGCATGTACACGACCGCGCCGAATCCGCGCGTCGGCTGCGTGATCGTCAAGGACGGCGACGTGATCGGCGAAGGCTTCACGCAGCCGGCCGGCCAGGACCACGCGGAAGTCCAGGCGCTGAAGGACGCGCGCTCGCGCGGCTACGACGTCGCGGGCTCGACCGTCTACGTGACGCTCGAACCGTGCAGCCATTTCGGCCGCACGCCGCCGTGCGCGAACGCGCTGATCGACGCGCGCGTCGCGAAGGTGGTCGCGGCGATGGAAGACCCGAACCCGCAGGTGTCGGGGCGCGGCCTCGGAATGCTGCGCGACGCCGGCATCGACGTGCGCTGCGGGCTGCTCGCGCATGAGGCCGGCGAACTGAACATCGGCTTCGTGTCGCGGATGACGCGCGGCCGCCCGTGGGTGCGGATGAAGACCGCCGCGTCGCTCGACGGCCGCACCGCGCTGCCGTCCGGCGAAAGCCAGTGGATCACCGGCGAGGCCGCGCGCCTCGACGGCCACGCATGGCGCGCCCGCGCGTGCGCGATCCTCACCGGCATCGGCACCGTGCGCGAGGACAATCCGCTGCTGACCGTGCGCGGCATCGACACGCCGCGTCAGCCGCAACGCATCCTGGTGGACAGCCGCCTCGACCTGCCGCTCGACGCGCGGCTGCTCGAAGGCGCGCCGCTGCTGATCTTCTGCGGCCGGCTCGACGCCGCAGGCGAACTACGCGCGAACGTGCTGAAGTCGCGCGGCGCGGAAATCGTGCCGCTCGCGAATGCGCACGGCAAGGTCGACCTGCCCGCGATGCTGGCGGCGCTCGGCGCGCGCGGCGTCAACGAACTGCACGTCGAGGCCGGCCACAAGCTGAACGGTTCGCTGCTGCGCGAACGGTGCGTCGACGAATTGCTGGTGTATCTGGCGCCGAGCCTGCTGGGCGCCGACGCGGCCGGCATGTTCGATCTCGCCGCGCCGGCCAGTCTCGATGCACGTACCCGGTTGTCGTTCCACGGTATCGAGCGGATCGGCGACGATCTGCGGATCCTCGCGCGTATCGCGCCGCCCGACGCCTCTCACTGAACGGAATCGTCACGATGTTTACCGGAATTGTCGCGGCCGTCGGCCGCATCGAATCGATCACCCCGCTCGGCACGTCGGCCGACGCCGGTGTGCGCCTGACCGTGCAGGCCGGCGGGCTGGACCTGGCCGATGTCGTGCTCGGCGACAGCATCGCGATCCAGGGCGCATGCATGACGGTGATCGAGAAGACCGACACCACGTTCGACGTCGATGTGTCGCGCGAAAGCCTGAACCGGACGGTCGGCCTCGCGCAGCCCGGCGAGGTGAACCTCGAGAAGGCGCTGCGCGCGCACGACCGCCTTGGCGGGCATATCGTATCGGGCCATGTGGACGGACTCGGTACCGTGTCGCGCTTCGCGCCGGTCGGCGAGTCGCACGAACTGCGAATCGTCGCGCCGCGCGAACTCGGCCGCTATCTCGCGTACAAGGGCTCGATCACGGTGAACGGCGTGAGCCTGACCGTGAATGCGGTCGACGATCGCGCGGACGGCTGCGAATTCTCGATCAACCTGATTCCGCATACGGTCGACGTCACGACGCTGCGCCACGTGAAGGCCGGCGACAAGGTCAACCTCGAAGTCGACATGATCGCGCGCTATGTGGAGCGGATGCTGTCGGCGTCGCAGGGCGTGCATCAGGACTGACCGGGCAGCGCCGCCGCGTCCTGTACAGGGAATGACGGCCGACGGTGCGGCCGGCCGCCGCATCAATCGTCGGCGTCGGCCGAGCAGGCCGCGCCGAGCAGGGATCCCGCCCTACTTCGTGCCGTGCCACTCCGTCGCCGGCCATCCGACACGCTTGCATCGGAATCGCGTCCGGTCGATGGCCGTCGGGCCAGCCGACACCTGGCCGAACAGCCAACGACGCGCACGGGTCATGCCGTCGCGCTAAGATGCGTCGACAGCGGTTTCCACGCCGCCACGCACGACGCGCCGCATCGCGGCCGCGCCTCTTCCCACAGGAGTTCGTCCCCATGTCCATCTCGATGTACCAGGCTTCGCTGCCCGTCCTGATCCGCGGCCTCACCAACCTGCAGCACATCCTCGGCAAGGCGCAGGCGCATGCGGCCGAAAAGCAGATCGACCCGTCGGTATTCATCGGCGCACGCCTCTACCCGGACATGCTGCCGCTCGTCCGTCAGGTCTACATCGCGACCGACACGGCGAAGGGCTGCGCCGCGCGGCTCGCCGGCGCCGAGATCCCGAGCTACCCGGACGTCGAGCAGAGCTTCGACGAGCTGCATGCGCGCATCCAGAAGACGATCGACTACCTGAAAAGCTTCGACGCCGCACAGATCGACGGCAGCGAGACGCGCCAGATCGTGCTGAAGATGCGCGTCGGCCCGATCGAGTTCACCGGCCAGTCGTACCTGCTGAACTTCGTGCTGCCCAACTTCTTCTTCCACGTGACGACCGCGTACGACATCCTGCGCCACAGCGGCGTCGAGCTCGGCAAGCTGGACTACCTCGGCGGGCGCAACGAGCAAGCGTGACGCCCGGCCCGCAACCGTCCGCGCCCGCGCGCAGGCCGGCCGCAGCGCTTTCCGGAGCACGCGCGGGCCCCGCGCGGCCCGCGCCAGCCGAAACGCCGTCCGGCTGGCGTAAAATACGCACTTTCCTCTTTCTCGCCCCCTTATGACGCTCGCCTCCACGCTCGACATCATCGCCGAGCTGAAAGCCGGCCGGATGGTGATCCTGGTCGACGAAGAAGACCGCGAAAACGAGGGCGACCTCGTGATCGCCGCCGAATTCGTCACACCGGAAGCGATCAACTTCATGGCCAAGTACGGCCGCGGCCTGGTTTGTCTGACGTTGACGCAGGAACGCTGCAAGCAGCTTCACCTGCCGCTGATGACCTACCGCAACGGCACGCAGTACGGCACCGCGTTCACGGTCAGCATCGAAGCGGCCGAAGGCGTGACGACCGGCATCTCGGCCGCCGACCGGGCGCACACGATCGCCACGGCGGTCGCGCACGACGTGCGCCCCGAGCACATCGTGCAGCCGGGCCACGTGTTCCCGATCATGGCGCAGCCGGGCGGCGTGCTCGTGCGCGCCGGCCACACCGAGGCCGGCTGCGACTTCACCGCGCTCGCGGGCCTCACGCCGGCCGCGGTGATCTGCGAGATCATCAAGGACGACGGCACGATGGCGCGCCTGCCGGACCTGATCGAATTCGCGAAGGAACACAACCTGAAGATCGGCACGATCGCCGACCTGATCCAGTACCGCAGCCGCACCGAATCGATCATCGAGCGGATCGCCGAGCGCACGATGCAGACCGCGCACGGCACGTTCCGCGCGGTGCTGTACCGCGACCAGCCGAGCGGCTCGCCGCACATCGCGCTGGTGCGCGGCGCCCCGTCGCCCGACGTCGATACGCCGGTGCGCGTGCACGAGCCGCTGTCGGTGCTCGACCTGCTCGAAACGGGCGTGTCGACCCACTCGTGGACCCTCGACGCCGCGATGCGCGACATCGCGGAGCGCGACCTCGGCGTGATCGTGCTGCTCAATTGCGGCGATACGAAGGAACACCTGATCGACGTCTTCAAGGCGTTCGACGAGGAAGAAAAGGCCGCTGCGCTCAAGCGCCGGCCGGTCGATTTCAAGACGTTCGGCATCGGCGCGCAGATCCTGCGCGATGTCGGCGTCGGCAAGATGCAGGTGCTGTCGAATCCGCGCAAGCTGGGCAGCATGTCCGGCTACGGCCTCGAAGTCACGGGCTTCATTCCGATGCCCGGCGGCGAAGCCAAGTCCTGCCCGGCGTCCCACGCGTAACCCGCCACGGCGCTTTCGCCCTATAACCGTTCATCCACACCACGGACCAGATCATGGAAATCGGACAATACCAACCGAATCTCGAAGGCGACGGCCTGCGTATCGGCATCGTGCAATCGCGCTTCAACGAACCCGTGTGCAACGGCCTCGCCGACGCGTGCGTCGAAGAACTGGAGCGCCTCGGCGTCACCGGTGAAGACGTGCTGCTCGTGTCGGTGCCCGGCGCGCTGGAAATCCCGCTCGCGCTGCAAAAGCTCGCCGAAAGCGGCCAGTTCGACGCGCTGATCGCGCTCGGCGCGGTGATCCGCGGCGAGACCTACCACTTCGAACTCGTGTCGAACGAGAGCGGCGCGGGCATCACCCGCATCGGCCTCGACTTCAACCTGCCGATCGCGAACGCGGTCCTGACCACCGAAAACGACGAGCAGGCCGTCGCGCGCATGACCGAAAAGGGTCGTGACGCCGCACGCGTGGCCGTCGAGATGGCCAACCTGACGATGGCGCTCGACCAGCTCGGCGACGACGAGGACGAAGAGGAAGACGAAGACGACGAAGAGGAGCGCGCATGAAGAAGAGCGCCCGCCGACAATCGCGCGAGCTGGCGACGCAGGGCCTGTATCAGTGGCTGCTGTCGAACGCGCCCTCCGGCGAGATCGACGCGCAACTGCGCGGCGCGCTCGGTTACGACAAGGCTGACAAGGAACTGCTCGAAGCGATCCTGCACGGCGTGATCCGCGAGCATGCGACGCTCGTCGAAGCGCTGGCGCCGTCGCTGGACCGTCCGATCGATCAGCTGTCGCCGGTCGAACGCGCGGTGCTGCTGATCGCGACGTTCGAGCTCACGCACCACGTCGAAACGCCGTACCGCGTGATCATCAACGAAGCCGTCGAACTCGCGAAGACGTTCGGCGGCTCCGACGGCTACAAGTACGTGAACGGCGTGCTCGACAAGCTGGCCGCGAAGCTGCGCCCCGCCGAAACGCAGGCGCGTCGCAACGGCTGATACCGTTGGTTGGTCCACGGGCGCGCAAGCGCCCGTTTTTCATTCCTTTCTCCCTCCGCCCTGCCCGCCGATGAATACCACCGCCGATTCGCTCGTCACGCTCGCCGCACGCGTCGACGCGATCCAGCCCTTTCATGTGATGGAACTGATGAAGGAGGCACAGCGGCTCGAGTCCTTGGGGCGCGATGTTATCCACATGGGCATCGGCGAGCCGGATTTCACCGCGCCGGAGCCGGTGGTCGAGGCCGCGGCGGCCGCGCTGCGCCGCGGCGTCACGCAATACACGAGCGCGCTCGGGATTGCGCCGCTGCGCGAGGCGATCGCCGCGCACTATGCACACGCGTACGGCCTCACGATCAGCCCCGAGCGGATCGTCGTGACGGCCGGCGCATCGGCCGCGCTGCTGCTCGCGTGCCTCGCGCTGGTCGGCCGCGACGACGAAGTGCTGATGCCCGACCCGTCATACCCGTGCAACCGGCACTTCGTCGCGGCGGCCGAAGGCCGTCCGGTGCTCGTGCCGAGCGGCCCGGACGCGCGCTTCCAGCTCACCGAGCACGACGTCCGCACGCACTGGAACGAGCGCACGCGCGGCGTGCTGCTCGCGTCGCCGTCGAACCCGACCGGCACGTCGCTCGAACCGGACGAACTGAAGCGGATCGTCGAAGCAGTGCGCGCACGCGGCGGCTTCACGATCGTCGACGAGATCTACCAGGGGCTCAGCTACGACGCCGCCCCCGTGTCGGCGCTGTCGTTCGGCGACGACGTGATCACCGTGAACAGCTTCTCGAAGTATTTCAGCATGACCGGCTGGCGGCTCGGGTGGCTCGTCGTGCCGCCCGCCCTCGTCGGCACGTTCGAGAAGCTGTCGCAGAACCTGTTCATCTGCCCGTCCGCCCTCGCTCAACACGCGGCGCTCGCCTGCTTCGAACCGGCCACGCTCGACATCTACGAAACGCGCCGGCTCGAATTCAAGCGCCGCCGCGATTTCATCGCACCGGCGCTCGAGCGGCTCGGCTTTACGGTGCCGGTGATGCCGGACGGCGCGTTCTATGTGTATGCGCATTGCGGCGGCGTCGCCCACCCGGCGGCCGGCGACAGCGCCGCGCTCACGCAGGCGATGCTGCACGACGCAGGCGTGGTGCTGGTGCCGGGCATGGACTTCGGCGTCCATGCCCCGCGCGACTATATCCGCCTGTCCTATGCGACGGCCTACTCGCGGCTCGAAGAGGCCGTCGACCGGCTCGCGACGCTGTTCGGCGAGCATTGACGCCGCGGCGAGCACGCCGGCCGCTTCCCGCACCGCAAAAGAAAAAGGCACCCGAATCGGGTGCCTTTTCTTCACCTGCGCTTCATCTGCGCCAACCGGAGCCGCCCGGAACGCGACGTTACGCGCCGAGCTCCGAATGATCGCCGTGCGACTGCTTCGCGGTATCGACGCTCGCGTCGTCCTGCGGGGCCGCTTCCTTCGGCGCTGCCTTGACCGTCGTCGCGCCGTCGAGCGTCGCATGCACGCGCTTCGCGCCGCCTGCCGCGGCCGTCACGGCTGCGGCGGTGACGATCGGCTTCGCGGGTTGCGCGGGCGCCTGCGGTGCGTTGATCGGCACGCTGCGGCCACGCGCGACGTCGCGCAGGCGGCCGCGCTCGGCCATCACCTTCGAACCGTAGCCGTTGTCGTCGGGATTCGTCGAGCCGTTGTACAGGCGCAGGCCGTTCGCGAGCGAGCCGCCGCGCGCGATGCAGTCCTTCAGCACGAGTGCGCCGACCTGCAGGTTCGCGAGCGGTTGCAGTGCGGTGTCGGTGCCGCCGAAATACTCGAACTTGTCGGAATGGACCTTCGACATCACCTGCATCAGGCCCTTCGCGCCGACGCCGCTTTCGGCGTACGGGTTGAAGCCCGACTCGATCGCCATCACGGACAGCAGCAGCAGCGGATCGAGGCCGACGTCACGACCGGTCTGGAACGCCGCCTTGACGAGCTGGCCGAGCGGCTCCTGGGCGACGCGGTAACGGCGCGACAAATACGTGGCGACGAGCGCCTGTTCCCGGTTCGACGCGAGCGCGCGATCGTCGCGGGCATCGGCCGCCACGCGCTGGATCGGAATCAGCTTGGCCAGTGCGACCGGCGACGGACCGTTGCGGGCCGGATCGGACGCATCACCCTGGACGCCTTGCGCGGCGGCTTCCGGTGCGACATCGAGGCCGACCGCAAGCGCATCCGTTTCGGGCGCGTCGTCCTGCTGCGGCTGCGCACCGGCAGGCGCGAAGTTCGGCAGCGGATGGCCGGACAGCAGACGGGCCGGACCGGCCTGCACGGCCGCGGATACGACCGGCATCAGCTTCGCGGCGAGCGTGCCGCGGACGGTTGGCAGCAGCCACAGTGCAAGCGCAACCGCGACAGCGAAACAGCCGACAACGCTGAATAGATGGTGACTGACACGCGTCCCGCGACGCAGCAAGTTGCGCACGATTTGCGCATGCTGCTCAGTGGGACGCCACGATAACCAAGCGTTCATTCAGATCATCTCCCATGAACATGACTCGTGCGGCTCGCTCAGCTCGATGGCGAGACAGAAAACGCGCCGCGGAATCACGACGCCGCACGCCTTGGTTGGGACGCGCAAGCATCGGGGAAACGGTATAAGTACCGTTCGAGGCCACGGTGTAAGAGGGCCGGCGCCTTCGCACACTGGGCGAGGCGGGCATACGCGGTGGCACCCACGCAAAAAACCAGCGTCTGGTGGCGCTGGCTGGGACTACGACAAAGGCCGTCGAAGACGCCGTGCAGGATTCGGCGGACGGTGACGCGCTGCGTCAAAGATCGGTGATTGGCGGCTCGAAGCCTTTTACCCTGCAACCAATGTGAGCGGATTCTAGCAGGGTTTTATAGATCGTCAACACTATAAAACCTCGAAATTATAACAAAAAGTAATTTAAAACCCCTCTTCAGAACGCAAGCCCCGTGCCGTAGGGGGTTTGCGCGCGGTCGACTTTTTTCTCCGCCGGGCGGTCGCGCGGCTGCCCGGGTAAAATCGTCGGTCGATTCGGGGTCGCAGCCGGCCGCTGCGCCCGCCCATCGCTGCCCGTGCATACGGGCGGCCCGGACCTTCTTCATGAAATACAAAGACTTACGCGATTTCATTCAGCGCCTCGAGGCGCTCGGCGAACTGCGGCGCGTCACGCAGCCCGTGTCGCCCGTGCTCGAAATGACCGAGCTGTGCGACCGCGTGCTGCGCGCCGGCGGCCCCGCGCTGCTGTTCAACGCGCCGCCCGGCAACGCATTCCCGGTGCTCGGCAACCTGTTCGGCACGCCGCGCCGCGTCGCGCTCGGGATGGGCGTCGATGCGGGCGACGATGCCGCGCTCGGCTCGCTGCGCGACCTCGGGCGCCTGCTGTCCGCGCTGAAGGAACCCGATCCGCCGAAGAGCCTGAAGGATGCCGGCAAGCTGCTGTCGCTCGCGAAGGCGGTGTGGGACATGGCGCCGAAGTCGGTGTCGTCGCCGCCGTGCCAGGAGATCGTCTGGGAAGGCGCGGACGTCGACCTGAACAAGCTGCCGATCCAGACCTGCTGGCCCGGCGATGCGGGGCCGCTCGTCACGTGGGGCCTGACGGTCACGCGCGGGCCGAACAAGTCGCGCCAGAACCTCGGCATCTACCGCCAGCAGTTGATCGGCCGCAACAAGCTGATCATGCGCTGGCTCGCGCACCGCGGCGGCGCGCTCGATTTCCGCGAGTTCGCGCTGCAGAATCCGGGCAAGCCGTATCCGGTCGCGGTCGTGCTCGGCGCCGATCCGGCCACCACGCTCGGCGCGGTGACGCCGGTGCCCGATTCGCTGTCCGAGTATCAGTTCGCCGGCCTGCTGCGCGGCAGTCGCACGGAGCTCACGAAGTGCCTGACGCCCGGCGTCGACACGCTGCAGGTGCCCGCGCGCGCGGAGATCGTGCTCGAAGGCTTCATTCATCCGCAGGACGGCGCCCCTGCCCCCGCTCCGGCCGGCGCGCCGCCGCGCCCGGCCGGCAACGCGGCGGCCGCGTACGAGCACGCGCTCGAAGGGCCGTACGGCGACCACACCGGCTATTACAACGAGCAGGAGTGGTTTCCGGTGTTCACCGTCGAGCGCATCACGATGCGCCGCGACGCGATCTACCATTCGACCTACACGGGCAAGCCGCCCGACGAACCCGCGGTGCTCGGCGTCGCGCTCAACGAGGTGTTCGTGCCGCTGCTGCAGAAGCAGTTCACGGAAATCACCGACTTCTACCTGCCGCCCGAAGGCTGCAGCTACCGGATGGCCATCGTCCAGATGAAGAAGAGCTACGCGGGCCATGCCAAGCGCGTGATGTTCGGCGTGTGGAGCTTCCTGCGGCAGTTCATGTATACGAAGTTCATCGTGGTCGTCGACGAGGACGTGAACATCCGCGACTGGAAGGAAGTGATCTGGGCGATCACGACGCGCGTCGACCCCGTGCGCGACACTGTGATGGTCGACAGCACGCCGATCGATTATCTCGACTTCGCGTCGCCGGTGGCCGGACTCGGCTCGAAGATGGGGCTCGACGCGACCAACAAGTGGCCGGGCGAAACCAGCCGCGAATGGGGCCGCCCGATCGAGATGGACGCGGCCGTGAAGGCGCGTGTCGACCGGCTGTGGCAGGAGATCGGCCTCTGACGCCAGGCGGCCGGCGCCCGCCGGCTCGCGCATCGCAATCGCCGCAAGCACCCAGAAGATGAGCTTTCCGCCCGCGTCCATGCTGTCCGACGGATTCTTTCTGTCGCTATCGTTGTGTCTCGACATCGGCCTCGTGAACGTCGCGATGCTGTCGCTCACGCTATCGCACGGCTTCCGGCCGGGCTTCTGGCTCGGCCTCGGGTCGTGCGTCGGCGATCTCGTCTATGCGGCGCTCGCGCTCGCGGGAATGGCCGTGCTGCTGCAGTTCGAACCCGTGCGCTGGATCGTGTGGATCGGCGGCGGCGCGGTGCTGCTGTTCCTCACGTGGAAGATGGCGCGTGAAGCGCTGACGCCGGTCAAGGCGGCTGGCGACGAAGCAGACGACGCCCCCCAGCCGCGGGCGAGCGCGCGGCGCAGCTTTCTGCGCGGGATGCTGCTCGCGATGTCGTCGCCGAGCGCGATCCTGTGGTTCGCGGCGGTCGGCGGCGCGCTGATCGCGAAAGCCGGTGCGACCACCCCGGCGACCGCGTCGGTGTTCCTGTCGGGCTTCTTCCTCGGCGGCCTCGCATGGACGCTGTTCATGTGCACGCTCGCGAGCCAGGGCCGCAAGCGCGCGGGCGCCGGGCTGATGCGGGCCTGCCACATCGCGTCCGCGCTGCTGTTCGCGTACTTCTCGTACAGCGTGATCGTCGGCGGCTACCGCGACCTGATCGTGCACGCGGTGTAATCGCGGCCGCCCTGCGCGAGCCGGGCACGGTATCGCAGCCCCCAAAGAAAAACGGCGCAGCGCCCCTCGCGGGACGTTGCGCCGTTTTGCCACGCGCGGTCAGGCCGCGCGGGGCGAATCAGCGACGCCAGTAGCCGTGATGGCCCCAGCCGCCATAACCATGGCGCCAGTACGGGCGACCGTAGTAACCGCCGACGACCACGGCGGGCGGCGGCGCATAGTAGGCCGGCGCGGGCGCGTAGTACACGGGCGGAGGCGGCGGCGCGTAGTACACGGGCGGCGGCGGTGCATAGACGGGATACGCGGGTGCGACCGGGATACCGATGCCGACCCCGATCGACACGTGAGCCTGCGCGGCGCTTGCGGCACCCAGGCCCAGCGCGGCGGCGGCGATGAACGGAATGAGCTTTTTCACTTCGATTCTCCTGCTGGAGCGGTATTTTAGGCGCTCCTGTCGGCAACGGCGGGCATGCACGTCGCATGCAAGCAATGTAGCGAAAACCCGCCCCGCGCGTATCGTGCATTTGTTGCAAATTGCAATTGCACGCGGCCGGAGCCGCCGCGCGGCGCGGCGCCCGGTGCGGGCGATGACCCTTGCGGGTCGCGCGATTCCGTCCGAGGAGTCGGGTCGCGACACGACGGCCGGTCAGTCTTACCGGATCCGGCGCGTGCAACCGGCCGGCATGCGTAATGAACGATTACAAATTCGAGACAAGATGCCGACGTTTCAAGCGGGAGGCAGGCGCGCGGCATTTCGGGGTCGGATTCCATGATCCTGATGCCGCTGCGATATCGGCCGTCGGCCTGCGTAGAGATCGCCGCGCCTACCGGTAATTCATACATGCGACCGCTCCGCAACCGGCCTTCCACGACACCGCCGTCATTCCTGCGATACTGGCGGTTGCTTCGTTTTTGCTTACATCCGCTGCCATGCCCCTTCCGGACCCACCCCGCCTCGGCTTCATCGGCGCCGGCCGCCTCGCGCGCTGTGTCGCGCAGCGCTTCGCGCAGGCCGGCTTCCCGGTCGTCGCGATCGCGAGCCGCACACCCGCGTCGGCCGCCGGCCTCGCCGCGCGCATCGACGGCTGCCGCGCGGTCGACACCGCGCAGCAGGTGGTCGACGCCGCCGACCTGATCTTCCTGACGACGCCCGACGATCATCTCGCGTCGAGCGCCGCCGCACTGCGCTTCGACGCATCGCGCGCCGCCAGTCAGGCGCTCGTCCATTGCAGCGGCGCGTCGGCGGTCGCGCTGCTCGATCCGGCGAAGCAGCAAGGCGCGGCCACGGGCGGCTTTCATCCGCTCTATCTGTTCGGCGGCACCGACGCCGACCTCGCGCGCATCGACGGCTGCTCGGTCACGATCGAAGCGGACGGCGCGCTGCACGCGGCGCTGATGCGACTTGCCGCCGCGCTCGGCTGCCATCCGCTGTCGATCCCGGCCGGCGGCCGGATGCTGTATCACGCGGCCGCGCACTACGCGGCGAGCTTCGCGCTGTGCGGGCTGTCGGAAGCGGTCGAGCTGTGGCGCGGCCTCGGGTTCGACGAGGACGCCGCGCTGCGTGCGCTGTTGCCGATGCTCGCCGGCACGATCGAGACCGCGCGCGACAAGGGGCTCGCGAATGCGCTGTCGGGCCCGGTGTCGCGCGGCGACACGGGCATCGTCGAGCGCCAGCTCGCGCTGCTCGAGGCGCGCGGCGGCGATCACGCGGCGCTGTATGCGCTGCTGACGCGCCGCGCGGTCGCGCTCGCGGCGAAGCGCGCGACGCCGCCGGTGTCGTTGCCGGCGCTGGCCGAAGCCGTCGAAACCTCGCTCGCACGGGTGGCCGCGCGCCCCTCCCCGTCGCGCGACGAGGCGTGATAAGGTGTCGGCCGATGCGCCGCCAACCGGCGTTGGCGGCCGCACGCTACTGACTGTATAAAAAGGATGCCAACGATGTTCGGCGAGATCGCCCGTTTTCTGCTCAATACCGTCTTCACGCTATTCGGCGCCGCGCTGATCCTGCGCGTCTGGATGCAGGCCGTCCGCGTGCCGCCGTACAACCCCGTCACGCAAGCCGTGCTGCAGGCGACCAACTGGCTCGTGCTGCCGCTGCGCCGCGTGATCGCGGGCGTACGCGGCATCGACTGGGCCAGCGTCGTCGCCGCGCTGCTCACCGCGCTCGTCTACGTCGTGCTGATGGTCGTGATGGCCGGCTTCGATCCGGCCGCCGTGATCGCGACGCTCGTCGTGGTCGCGCTGCTCACCGTCGTGAAGTGGGCGCTCAACCTCGTGATCTGGATGACGATCCTGATGGCGCTGCTGTCGTGGCTCAACCCGCGCTCGCCGGCGATGCCGATCCTCTACCAGCTCACCGCGCCGTTCCTGAACCCGCTGCGCCGCGTGATCCCGAATCTCGGCGGCATCGACCTGTCGCCGATCCTGCTGTTCGTGATCGTGCAGGTGCTGCTGATGATCGTCACGCGCGCCGCCGTGTCGCTGACGATGTTCGGCATCTGATCGGCGCGACGCCCTACGCCGCCGGCCCCTGCGCTGGCGGTGCGCCGAGCGTGTCGATCACGCCGAACTGCGCGGGCATCATCGCGTAGCACACCCGCACTTTCTCGCGCGACAGCCGCTCGAGCAGCCGCTGCGCTTCGTCCTCGGTGACGATGAATTCCACCTCGACCGCCAGCGAACCCTGCAGTTCGAAGAAGCGATCCTCGTGCAGCACGCGATGCTGGCCGAAACCGGCCATCGCGCGAAACGCGGAACCGCCCGCGACGCCCATCCGGTTCGCCTCTTCCAGCAGCCATTCCCACAGCGGCTTCCAGTGCAGCCGGTGCTGCTCGTGCACATAGAAGCGCAACAAGACCCCGTCCATCGCTCCCTCCGATGGCGGCCCCGCTCAGGCCGCAGCCAGCCACGCGCGCGCGGTCCACATGCCGAGCGCCGTCAGCGCGAACGATCCAGTCAAGTGTAGGGCAGCCACCGCCAACGCCCATCCGAATTCGCCCTCGAGCGCGTGCGTCATCACTTCGACCGAATAGGTCGAGAACGTCGTGAGACCGCCGAGAAAGCCCGTGATCACGAACAGCCGCCACTCCGGCGGCAACCCGACGCGAACCGTGAATACGACCGCAGCCACGCCGATCACGTAGCCGCCGAGCAGGTTCGCCGCGAGCGTGCCGAGCGGCACCGCGGGAAAGAACGCGTTGAGCGTGAGACTCAGGCACCAGCGCAGCAACGCGCCGAGCCCGGCGCCGACGAAGATCGCGACGATCGAATAGAACAAGGGCACTCCTCACTGACGGCGCCGCGCGGCGGACGCGGCCTACGCTGAACTGTATGCGGAATCGCGCCGCACCGGCAATGCCGGCGGCCCGAACCGGCAGGCAGCGCGCCGGCGCTCGTGCAGGCGCTCGTCGCGCGGCCGCAATCGCGCGACGTCGGCCAATCGATACGAGGCGCGGTGCTCAGCCGCCGCGCCACGCGCGATCGAGCGCGTTCAGCGTCGCCAGCGCACCGCCCTTCAGCCCGATCACGTCCGCGCGGCGCGCATGCGCTTCGCGCGCGTTGATGCGGATCACGTCGGCACCGAGCCGTTCGCTCAGCAGGCGCACGGTCGGAATCGCGGTGCCCGCGCCGATCTCGACCACGGCGACACGCCCCGCCTGCGCGATCCAGTCTTCCAGCGCGCGCTCCTGCGCGTCGTAGCGCGCACCGAGCCAGCCGGTGTCGCCGAACATCAGGATGTTCGGCCGCGCGAGCCCGCCGCAGTGCGGGCAGCGCGGCATGTCGCCCACGAGGCGGCACGTCGCTTCGTCGACCACCGGCACGAACGGCGCCGCGTTCCACGTGTCGTCCGTGCACGGTCGCAGGCACTGCATCGCATGAATCGAACCGTGGATCTCGGCGATGCGCGCCGGATCGAAGCCGGCTTTCTGGAACTGGCCGTCGACGTTGCTCGTCAGCACGAAGCCGCCGTTCGGCATCGCGTCGATCCAGCGACGCAGGATCGCGAAGCCCGCGTGCGGCACCGTCGCGCGGTAGAGCGCGAGACGGTGCCCGTAGAACCCCCATGCGAGCGGCGCACGCGCACGAAACGCGTGCGGCGACGCGATCTCGTGGAACTCGAAACACTCGTGGCGCAGTGCCGGATACGCACGCCAGAAACCGTCCGTACCGCGAAAATCGGGCAGCCCGGAATCGACGCCGATGCCCGCGCCGGCCGTGACGAGCAAGGCGTCGGCGCGCGCGAGCGCGTCGACGGCGGACGCGACGAGAGCGGCGGGAAGCGACGCGGCGGCGGCGTCGGAATCGGCGGGATCGGAAAACGGCATGATGGAGAAGCGGTGGCGTCGAACGTTGCGCGAGTGGCGTCGCGATCATACGCCGGTTCGGGCGTCGCGCTGCATCGACCCAGCAATCGCGTGACGCCGCGCGCGTACGGCTACCGGCAATGCGACCGCCGGCTGTCCGCAAGCACCGCACCGGCGATGCCGCGACCCGGCGCCCACGCTTGCTCAGTCAGCCGCACCGTCCTGCGCGACCGGCATCTCGCCGACCGAGAAATAGACCGGCTTGCCGAGTTGCCGCGCCAGCGCCACGTCCGCATCCGCGCCGCGCGACGCGCCGTCGATGCGCAGCACCGCATCGCAGCGGCGCAGCAACCGGTGCGCGGCCGGATACAGGAACGTTTCGCCGATCGCGTCGCCGACCTGCGTCGACCCGGCCGCGGCCGCGAGCGGCAACGACAGCCATTCGCCGATCATCGGCACGTGCCCGCGGCGATACACGGCGAGCGCTGCCGCTTCCAGCCGGTGCAGGTTCGCGGCGATGCGCGCGGGGTCGCCGTCCGTGCCGCTGCGATAAGGGCCGGCGACCAGCACGAGTTGCGGCGTCATGCGGCGCGTGCGCCCGCGGTTTCCCGCAGCGCGACGTACTGGAGCAGCATGATCGTCTTCGCATCGACGATCTCGCCGCGCTCGACCGCGTCCAGCGCCGCCTGCAGCGGCATCTCGACGACCTCCAGATCCTCGCCCTCTGCCGCGACGCCGCCGCCCGCGCCGGTGCGCAGCGACGCATCGTATTCGCCGACGAAGAAATGCAGTTTCTCGGTCACGGAACCCGGGCTCATGAACGCCTCGAACACCTTGCGCACGCCGCGCACGCGGTAGCCGGTCTCTTCCTCGGCTTCCGCGCGGATGCGCGCTTCGGGCGTGGCGTCGTCGAGCAGCCCGGCGGCCGCTTCGAGCAGCATGCCGTCGTGCCCGCTCACGAACGCCGGCATCCGGAACTGCCGTGTCAGCAGCACGTCGCCCGTCTCGGCCTGACGCAGCAGGATCGTCGCGCCGTTGCCGCGATCGTAGGTCTCGCGGCTCAGGCGCTGCCACGTTCCGTCGCGGCGCAGGAAATCGAACGTCACCTTCCGCAGCACATACCAGTCGTCGGACAGCACCGTCGTATCGACGATGCGCACCCGTTCCCGCGTTGCAGCCATTGCAGCCTCCGGTTCGACAAAGGACGGCGTCCATGGTAACGTGCAGATTCGTGCAATTTCAAGAATTTTCGTGCAATCACGATGCTGACGACGCAACGCAAGAAAGCGATCCTCGGTGCGCTCGCACGCGACGGCCAGGTACTGGCCGCCGAGCTGAGCGTGCAATTCGGCGTATCCGAAGACACGGTGCGCCGCGACCTGCGCGAACTCGCGGCCGAAGGGCTGCTGCAGCGCGTGCATGGCGGCGCGCTGCCGGCGTCGCCGGCCATCGCGCCGTTCGCGCAGCGCGAGGCGCTCGAAGCCAAGGAGAAGCGGCGCATCGCACGGCGGGCCGCGCAGATGATCGCGCCCGGGCAGGTGGCGATCGTCGACGGCGGCACGACCTCCGCGCTGCTCGTTAGCCAACTGCCGGCCGACCTGCGCGCGACGATCGTCACGCACAGCCCGAGCGTCGCGGTGGCGCTGGCCGCACATCCGTCGATCGACGTGATCCTGATCGGCGGGCGGCTCTACAAGCACTCGATCGTCGCGGTCGGCGCGGCGGCGATGGAAGGCATCGCGCGCATCCATGCGGACCTGTACTTCATGGGCGTCACGGGCGTGCATCCGGTCGCCGGCCTGAGCACCGGCGATTTCGAGGAAGCGGCGATCAAGCGCGCGCTGGCCGAACGCGCGGCCGAGACGGTGGTGCTCGCGTCGCAGTCGAAACTGCGTGCGGCGTCGCAGTTCGTGATCGGTGACATCACGCTCGCGCAGACGGTCGTCGTCGAACAGGAAACCGACGCCGCGCTGACGAAGCCGATCGAGGCCGCGGGCGTGACGGTGGTGCGCGCGTAGCGCGCGGTACAGGCGGGCCGCCCGCGCAATCGAACTGCGAATGCGTCGACACGGTGCGTGATCGATACGCGCGCGTTCAGGCGCGACCGCTGATCGCCCTCGGCGTGCGCATACTCGGCGGCGCATAACGCGTGCCGCCATCGTCACACCGAAACCCCGCCGGTCCGCCTAAATCCCGCGAAACGCCGGCGCGCGGCGTTCCGCGAACGCACGCAGCCCTTCGTCGAAATCCGCGCCTTCGCACGCGTGCCGGCGCAACTCGGCGATCCGTTCGAACGCATCGGCCGGCAACGGCCGCGCATCCTGCAGCACGCGCAACTGCTCCTTCACCGCGTGCACCGCGAGCGGCGCCTTCGCGGCGATCGTGCGCGCGACGTCGAGTGCCGCGTCGTCGACCCCGCCGGCGTCTGCCAGCCGGTTCACGAGCCCGTGATGCGCGGCGCGTTCCGCATCGAGCGGCTGCGCGCAGAAGAACATCTCCTTCAGCACGTGGATCGGCAGGTTGTCGTAGAAGCGCAGCAGGCCGCTCGTCGAATACGGCAGGCCGATGTTCGCCGGCGTCATCGCGAAGCGTGCGTCGCGCGCCGCCACGACGAGATCGCAGCTCATCACCAGATCGACCGCCCCGCCCCATGCCGATCCCGCCACCGCCGCGATCACCGCGCCGGGATAGGTCCGCACGCGCCGCAGCGCGCGTTCGAGCGGCTTGCCGTACGCGAGCGGATCGCGGTCGTCGGCCAGCTCGCGCAGGTCGTGCCCCGCGCTCCACACGTCGCCGCTGCCGTCGTTCGACAGGATCACGACGGGCGGCGGACGGCGTGCGGCCAGCGCATCGAGGTGCGCGACGAGCGCATCGAGCAACGGTGCGTCGAGCGCATGCCGTCGCGCCGGATTCGCGAACCGCACGCGCGCGATCCGCTCGCCGATCAGGTCCACCGTCACGGTCGACGCCGCGTCGTGTTTCGTCATGTCGGTCATTGCACGGCCTCCGCCACCGCATCCGCCTGGAAGATCGCGCGCGCGGCCAGCAGTGCGTCGATCGCCTCGTCGCCGTAGCCGGCTTCGCGCAGCACGTCGACCGTATGCTCGCCGAGCAGCGGCGGCGCATGGCGCGTGCGCGGCGCCGGCACGTCGTCGCCCATCCCGCCGAGCGGCGTGACGACCTGGCGCAGCGTACCGAGCGTCGGATGCGCGACCGGCTCGACCAGCCCGCAATGCGCGAGCTGCGGATCGTCGAACACTTCGTCGAGCGTATGGATCGGCCCGGCCGGCAGCCCGGCCTCGACGAACCGCTGCGTCCAGTCGCGCTTGCCGCGCGTGCGCAGCCGGTTTTCGAGCAGCGCCTTGAGTTCATCGCGATGCGCGACGCGCGCGTCGTTGGTCGCGAAGCGCGGATCGTTCGGCAGCTCGGGCAGGTCCAGCAACTGGCACAGCCGCAACCACATGTCGGTCGTGATCGGCGCGAGATTGAGCGGGCCGTCGGCCGTCTCGAACACGCCATACGGCGCGATCACCGCATGCGCATTGCCGGTGCGGCGCGGCACGTCGCCGAGGCTCAGGTAGCGTTGTCCGTGCACGCTCAGCAACGCAACGAGGCTTTCGAGCAGCGACGTGCCGACATGCTGGCCGCGCCCGGTACGCTCGCGCTCGAACAGCGCGGCCATCACGCCGGTCGCGACCCACATCCCCGAGCTGAGATCGCCGATCGCGGTGCCCGTGCGGGTCGGCTCGCCGTCCGGGAAGCCGGTGACGCTCATCAGCCCCGCATAGCCCTGCGCGATCTGGTCGAAGCCCGGCCAGTCGCGCAGCGGGCCGCGCGGGCCGAACGCGGTGACGCTGCCCATCACGAGCCGCGGGTCGCGCGCGCTCAGCGCTTCGTAGCCGAGCCCCATCGCGTCCATCGTGCCCGCCTTGAAATTCTCGATCACGACGTCGGCCTGCGCGATCAGCCGCCGCACGACGTCGAGGCCGGCCGGCTGCCGGAAGTCCACGCAGATGCCGCGCTTGTTGCGGTTGCAGGACAGGTAGTACGTGCTCACGCCGCGATCGAACGGCCCCCACGCGCGGCTCATGTCGCCGTGCGGCCCCGACTCGACCTTGATCACGTCGGCGCCGAGATCGGCGAGCACCATCGAGCAGAACGGCCCCGACAGCGCGCGACTCAGATCAACGACCCTGATTCCTGTTAATGCCTGCATTCCGGACTCCTGATAGGGATGACGAGATGTGTGTTGCTTGCGAACGACTGCCGCGCCGTTCATTCGGGCAGCGTCTGATGCCGCGTTTCGACCGCGAACGGCAGGATCAGGATGCCGAGCCCGAACACGGCCGCGGTCCACGCGACCGGCACGCCGAGCGATCCGTAACCGTGTATCGCCGCGCCGAGCAGGAAGTTCACGCCCGCGCCGATGAAGCGGCCGACCGACGCGTTGAACGCGAACGCGGTGGCCCGCACGCGCGTCGGATATTGCTCGGGCAGCCACAGCGAGAAGATCGCGAAGTTGCCGCCGAAGAAGCCGAGGAACGCGAGCGACACCATGAATGCGGCGAGCCCGTTCGGCTGGTAGAACGCCCAGCCGAACGCGAACACGATCGAGCCGGCCATCCCCGCGAAATACACGCCGAGCGCGGTACGCCGGCCGAGCCGTTCCGACAGCCACGGCGCCGCCAGGCAGCCGGCGATCGTCGCGCACGACAGGATCGCCGCGCC
Organism: Burkholderia sp. EMB26; assembly: GCF_024730645.1. Classification (NCBI taxonomy): domain Bacteria; kingdom Pseudomonadati; phylum Pseudomonadota; class Betaproteobacteria; order Burkholderiales; family Burkholderiaceae; genus Burkholderia; species Burkholderia sp. EMB26. The sequence continues at coordinate 992,896 of NZ_CP078070.1, read as the reverse complement.
GATCGACGCAAGCCGCAATGCGCCGACGTGATCGATGCCCGCGCGCGCCGCCAGCGTGGTGACCGCGCTCGCCTCGTAGACGGAGCCGGCCCACAGCCCGACGATCGCGACGCCGACGAGGCTCGCGCTCGTCAGCGTGCGGCGCAGGAACGCCGGCGCGAAGATCTCGCGCAGCGGATGCGCGCGCCGCGTGTCGGCCACGTCGCCGTCGCGCGCATCGTGCCGGCGCCACTGCCCCGGCTCCTTCACGCGCATCACCGTGAACACCGCGAGCAGCGCGGGCGCCAGCCCGCACAGGAACATCGCGCGCCAGCCGTAGGTCGCGCCGATCGTGTAGTTCAGGCAGGCCGCGATGAAGAAGCCGAAGTAGTAGCCCGTCTGCAGGTAGCCGGCGCCCATCTTGCGGCGGTCTTCCGGCCAGCTCTCGGCGACGTAGGTGCCGGCGAGCGCCCATTCGCCGCCGACGCCGATCCCGGCGATCAAGCGGCACGCGGCCAGCGCCCACACGTCGTGCACGAACGCGGCCGCGCCGGTGAACACCGAATAGATCAGGATGCTCGCGGCGAGCGTGCGCACGCGGCCGAAGCGGTCGGCGAGCGGCCCCCAGATGAACGACAGCCCCCAGCCGATCAGGAACAGCGCGAACAGGATCGAGCCGTACATCCCGAGGTTCGCGGGCGTCGCCGCGATGCCGGAGGCCGGCAGCAATTCGGTCAGCGCGGGAATCAGCACGAGCGCGTAGATCACCGAATCCACGCCGTCGAGCACCCAGCCCGCGTACACGGCCCAGAAGCCCTTGACCTGCTCGCGCGTGAGCGGCGTGCGCCGCGGCTTCGCGCCGGCCGCCGGCGCGTCGATCGCCTTGAACATCTTCGTCTCCTTGCCGGCGGGGCCGGCTCCGTCGCCGCGTCCGGTCCGGGATGGCCGGCAGTCGGGCTCTTTTGTGAGACGAGTATAGAAACGCCATCGATCGCTGAAAAATATGATATTCATCTTGTTCGATCGAATTGGCTTATGGCTCGAAACGCGCGTGAATCGGGGAGACGGCGGCGATGGACTTGAGACAGTTGCGCTATTTCGTGAAGGTCGTCGAATGCGGCAACGTCACGCATGCGAGCGAGGCGCTGCACGTCGCGCAGCCGGCGGTGAGCCAGCAGATGCGCAATCTCGAGCAGGATCTCGGGATGCAGCTGCTCGAACGGAGCGTGCGCGGCGTCGCGCCGACCGCCGCCGGCCGCACGCTGTACCAGCACGCGCTCGAACTGCTGCGCCAGGCCGACGGCACGCGCGAGCTGCTGCGCCGCGACGCCGATACGCCGCAGGGCCGCGTGACCGTCGGCATGCCGTCGAGCACCGCGCGCGTGCTGGCCATTCCGCTCGCGCGCGCGGTGCGCGACCGCTTTCCCGGCATCATGCTGGAGCTGATCGAAGCGCCGAGCGCCGATCTCGACACGTTGCTCGAGCGCGCGCGGCTCGATCTCGCGATCGTCGTCGATGCGGTCGGTACGCGCGGGATCGCGATCCACCGGCTGCTGACGGAAACGCTGTACCTGATCACGTGGCCCGAATTCCCGGTGCCGGACGACCCCGTGCCGCTCGACGCGATCGCGCGGATGCCGCTCGTGCTGCCGAGCGCGCCGAACACGATCCGCAACCGCGTCGACTGGGCGATGCGCGAGGCCGGCCTGTCGTATGAAATCAGCTTCGAGGCAAGTTCGACCGGGCTGCTGTTCGCGGCCGTGATGGCGCAGCTCGGCGTGACGATCCTGCCGTGGACGGCCGCGCACGTCGAGATCGAGGAGCGCAAGCTGAAGCTGTCGACGGTCGCGCACCGGCTGTTCGCGCGCGACCTGTCGCTGTGCTGGCACGACACGGCGCTCGTCAGCAACGCGGTGCAGAAGGTGAAGGGCGAAATCGTCCGGCTGTTCGACACGCTCGGGCAGCGGCCGGAATGGGCGGCCGGCCGGGCATTGACAACGCCCCCCGGCGCCCCTTAACGTGGCTCCATCGTAACCATCACCGGTTCAGCTTAAGAGGTTGTCGGCCCGCTCGTGCTCGACACCTCTGCCTTCCTCGAAGGCCTGCTGCTTGGCGCAGGCCTGTTCACGTCGGTCGGTCCCAAGGACGCCTTCGTCATCAAGCGCTCGCTTTCGAGCCCTCACCTGCTCTCCATCGCCCTCGTCTGCGCAGGCAGCGACGCATTGCTGATCGTGCTCGGCGCGCACGGGCTGTCGGCATTGCTGTCGCGCCATGCCGCCGTGGTGGCAGCCGCGCTGTGGGCCGGTATCGCGTATCTCGCCGGCTACGGCCTGCTCGCGCTGCGCTCGGCGATCGTCGGACGGGAGCCTGAGCATGTAGATGGCTCATGCGTCGCTAGCGAACCCATGCGGTCGCGCACGCTGCTCGCGACCGCCGCGGTTTCGCTGCTCAATCCGTATGCATGGATCGATACGGTCCTGCTGCTCGGGACCGTGATCGTGAGCCACGCGCCGTCTGCCCGCGCACCGTTTGCGATCGGCGCGATGACTGCTTCGCTGGCGTGGTTCCTGATGCTCGCCTATGGCGCACGCGCGTGCCGTGCGTGGTTCGCCCGTACGCTCGCGTGGCGCGTGCTCGATGGCTTCGTCGCGGTGATGATGCTCGGCTTCGCGGTGCGTTTCGCGATCGACGCGCTTTAGGTGTCAGCGGCCCGATAGCCCGATAGCGATATCGCGCGGAACGCGTCGTGCGCGTGGGCATGCAGCTCGAATCCGATACCCGGTGCCTGCGGCACGCGCGCGTATCCCGCGTCGACGATTTCGCCATCGGCCAGTCCGCTGAACGGCTGGAACGCGAACGGGCTGACTTCCGCGCCGCCGAGCCCGAGCGCCGCGACGACGTGCAACGAGAACAGATGGCCCCCATGCGGCCAGAACGCGTCACGCCGCCAGCCGCGCGACACGAAGTGATCGACGATCTGCAGATAGCCCGGCAGCCCGTAGCTGTGCACGGGATCGAACACCAGCACGTCGCGGTCGGCACGCAGGCCGCCGTAGCGGTCGAGCAGCTTCGCTTCCGCGAGCGAAAACAGCGCTTCGCCTGCTGCGATCGGCGGTGCGTATCGCGTGGCGACGTCTGCCTGGAGCGGCAGGTCGAGCGGGTCGCAGATGTCCTCGAACCACCAGAGGCCGAACGGCGCGAGCATGTCGGCCGCCTCGTGGGCGGTCGTCGCGTCGTACGTGTTCATCGCGTCGACCGCGAGATGCGAAGGGCCGGCAAGGTGCGCGGCCGCGGCGTCGATGCGGCGCTGGTCCTGATCGAGATCCGCGCCGCCGATCTTGATCTTCGCGTGCGTGTAGCCGAGATCGACGATCCGTCGTATCTCGTCCGACAGGCGCGCGAGATCGTCATGCGGATAGCGGTAGCCGCCGCCCGCGTAGACGCGCACGCGTGGTGCTGCCGTGCGTTGGAGACGATCGGCGAGAAAGCGATGCAGCGGCAGATCGGCGATCTTCGCGGCGGCGTCCCAGATCGCCATGTCGAGCGTGCCGACCGCAACGCAGCGTTCGCCGTGCCCGCCCGGCTTCTCGCCGGCCATCATCGCGCGCCACGCGCGGAACGGGTCGAGGTTCGTGCCGGCTTCGTCGGCGAGCGTATCGGCGGCGGCGAGCAGACGCGGCGCGAAGCGTTCGCGGATCAGGCCGCCCTGCGCGAAACGGCCGATCGACGCGTAGCCGTAGCCCGTCACCGGGCGGCCGGCGCGCACGACATCGGTGACGACCGCGACGACGCTCGTGGTCAGGCCGCCGGACGGGATCGCCGGATCGGCATAGCGGGATACGGGAATCGCGCGTTCGTGGATCGCGGTGATGCGCATGGTCGGGGTTCCGGTGGGGCGTCCGGCGCAGGCGGGAGATTCGTGCGCTGCAGCGGAAACGGTGGACGGATCGCTGCATCTTAGGGGTTTGCGCGACCGCGTGCACGACCGGCGAGCGTCATCGTGTCGCCGCCGGACAACCGCGCGTTGAATTCAGCACCGGGTACGGTCGGATAGCGAGAGCCGCCGAGCGGGTGACCATGCTCGGCGCGCCATTTTTCGAACCGGATCGAGTCCGATTGAACCGGCATCCGCCGCTTGCCCTCCCGGCTCCGTGAACCGGAAGGATGTCGAGCGACGACGGTATGCTTGGATCGACCAGCCCGCTCAGGCGAAGACGAAGTACTTGCGCACCGTCTCCACCACTTCCCATGTCCCTTTCATGCCGGGTTCGATCACGAATACGTCACCGGCTTTCAGGTGCTGCGGCTCCTCGCCTTCCGGCGTGATGATGCAGTAACCATCGAGGAAGTGGCAGTACTCCCATTTTTCGTAGTTCACCTCGAACTTGCCCGGCGTGCAGATCCAGGTGCCCATGATCTTGCTGCCGTCCTTCGAGACGTACGCGTTGAGGTTGACGGTATGCGGATCGCCGCCAATGCGCCTCCACTTGGTCGCATCGAGGACAGGCGTCGGGCAGGTTTTGCGCAGAACGGTGATGAAATCGGACATGTCGGCTCCAGACTGACGATCGTGTAAGAGGCTTGTCACGTTAGTTCGAAAGCGTTGTCGCGACTTGTATGCTTCCGACACCGACTCGTCTATTTTCGACATGGGCTTGCGTGCAAAGGAAGGCAGGTTTCCTCCTCTGTCGGAAAGCTGCCATCCCGGTAACGCATGTCTTCCCACAGCAGTCGCCAGCGCACCGCATATTCGTCGTTGGTACCTTCCAGCAGGTACTTGTGAGCCACGCTGCCCTCGAGGAAGTAGCTCGGACAACCGACCTTGCCGCCCGGAAACCATGGCTCCCAGATACCGTCGACAGGGATCTCCCGATCGCTGCAAATCTCGCCGCTTGCGGATTCGTTCCTGGGCGGACACGGAGGAAGCGATGCCGGATATGCACGACCGAGAGGCCAATAGCGCCACGCAGGAAGGGGCGCGTCCGCGAACATGGATTCATAGGTCCAGTGCTCGAAAACACGGGTTCCGCCATCCGCACGCGTTCCGTATGCAAGCATCCCGGTAAAACCGGATCCGACCGTGCACTTGAGCGCGTAGCAAATCAATCTCTCGATCCATACGCCCTCCGCGAACCCGGTGGCATACACGGGATCCGCGAAGCTGGTGTCCTTCAGTCCCAGCGAATGGAAAAACGGATCGTATTTCCGGCCGATTTCAAGTGCGCTCCGTCCAAACAACAGGTCGCCGCCTTGCTGACTTCCTGCAAGCAGCGCGTCGTATGCCGCTCGTTTGTCGAGACCTCGGCGTAATGCGTCAATGCCCCGCTCCATTTGCGCGAGTGCCGCCAGGAAATCGTGCGTATACGCGGCCTCCAGCTCTGCCTGATTTGGGCTCGGTGTGTTCAATTGTTTGGCGTACGCGCCGAGGAAATCCCGATACAGACCAACGGCGTACTCGAGGAACGTGAAGCTCGTCCATTGCTTGAGCAGATAGAACGCCTTCGCCCGCGCTTCGTGTTCCTGCTCGGGAGTGATCGTCAATGCATTCAACATCATGGAACCTGTCCGCCCGTGGCCTCTTTGCCGGCATGAGCCACCGCTCGCCGCGCGTGGGCCTGTCGCCTGATCTTGGCCGATCGTTCGCGCTCTGCCGGGAAGAATGCCCGGGCCTCTGCTGGCGACTCGGCCATGAAATCCGACATCGATGCCACCGCTCCGCCCCGGATCCGGACTCGATTCGATACCGTCAGCCGAAACTCCCCGCTTGCCATATCGACTCGAATCCTTGTAGAATTACGCGTTCTGCGGGCGTCGTATAATGGCCATTACCTCAGCTTCCCAAGCTGATGACGTGGGTTCGATTCCCATCGCCCGCTCCAGTCCTTCTCAAACCCTTGCCGCGCAAAGCTCACTGGGTTTCCGGCAGCCGCCGAATCTCCCCCCTTCCAGCGATATCCGCCCCTGAATGTGAGTGGCGAAGCATTTCCGTCGCTCGTCCGTCGCAAGATCACCCAATCGCTCGTTCGTGACGAAAAATCCGGCGCCTGCTCCAGCCGCCTCGCGCACGCCGCCTCTACCTTGCAGCAAGAATCACGACGAGAATGGGCAGACACAGCAAACCGTGAAGCACGATCGCGCAATACGCCGGCCTTGCATCCGCTCCAGCATCGCCGTTCGCGTGGAGCAACGCACCTATCGCCCAAACGAGCCCACCGAGCGAAACGACGCCGCACAGGGCCACGACCGCCAGCGCCGCGCCGATCGCGCCGAATCCCGACGAACCGGCAAAGCTCCCCGAATCATTCACGATCGACATGCCGGCGATACCGGCGATCACGCACTCGGCCAGCGCGAGCATGGCCGGGCTGCTGCCGACCTTGCGGCGCACGGAAATCGTTTCACTCATGGCTTTTCTCTCCAAACGCCATTGATCGTGGTTCAAGCCGACGCATCATTTCTCACGACCGTTGCGAAAGCAACCACCGGAGGAACATGAAGCGCCATGTCGGCCGTTACCGCTTCTTGTCGTTCCAGTTGAACTGAAAACGCGCACGGTTCATTGTCATCATGCTGCGCGCGCGTCTGACACGTCCAGCCATGCCGGCTGCGTCAGCGATTCTACTCAATCGCCCCGCAGCGAGACATGGCCGTGCACTCACGGTCCGCACCAAGAAAAAAGGACACGCCCTCCGTCACCGGGAAAGCGTGTCCTAAAACCAGTGCCAGGGAGTGCGCCGTCAGCGCCGGCACCGGTCAACCTTGCGTCGCGCGAGCCGATCGCTCAGCTACCCTGCGCCACTTGCCAGGCCTCGTACAGATCGGGCCCGTCATCACGCGCACGGTGATAAACCAGCTTCATCTCGCGCTCATGCAGCGGCCGCGCAATCTCTACATACCCGCGCGCGGCCGACAGGTCGTACGGCTCGCCGTCCTCGTTCGAATACGCGTAATACACCTCGCTGACGCCCGCCAGATACATCGCCGACAGGCACATCGAACACGGATACCCGCTCGCGTACATCACCGCGCCGCTCAAATCGGTGCTGCCGAGCGCCTTGCTGGCGGCACGCACGGCCTGCATCTCGGCATGCGCGCTCGGGTCGCACGTCGCCTCCACTTCGTTGACCGAACGCGCGAGCACCTTGCCGTCGCGCACGAGCACGGCGCCGAACGGCCAGGTCTTGCGTTCGCGCACGTTCTCCATCGCGAGACGGATCGAATCGACGAGGTAGGTTTCGGTATGAGACATCGGCTTCTCCATTCAGGTGAGGTCAACTGCCGCGGTACGTCGAGAACGACCACGGCGAGCAGAGCAGCGGCACGTGATAGTGCTGTGCCGGATCGAATACGGTGAAACGGATCGGCACGACGTCGGACAGCGCGCTCGCGTCGTTGAAATGCGTGCCGATCGAGAAACGCAGTTCGAACTGCCCGGCCCGGGCTGCTTCGCTGCTCAACATCGGCGCGTCGGTGCGCCCGTCGGCGTTGCTGACCGTCCGCTTCAGCAGACGCGGCGGCGTCACGCTCAGGTCGTAGAGCTCGATCGGCACGCCGCCGATCGGCTTGCCGGTCGTCAGGTCGAGAACATGGGTGCTGATGCCAGCCATTCGCTTGCTCCAATTCGGGTCGGGGGTATCCGCAAAGAACCTGCCGCTCAGCTGCCGCGGTAGTACGTGTAGTTCCACGGCCCAAACTGCACGGGCAGATGCAGCCGCACCGATGCATCGGTGATGCGGAAGCGGATCGGCACCTCGGACAGGAACGCCGGCGACGGCAACCGCACGCCCTTCGTCCGGAAGTAATCGTCGACACGCATCAGCAGCTCGTAGTCGCCGGCCACGTACGTATTGCCGATCAGCAACGGTGCGTCGGTCCGTCCGCTCCGGTTGAGGACTGCGGTGCGGATCGACACGGATTCGCCCTTCTCGATCCGCGAAAACTCGACGTGCATGCCGGCTGCCGGCGCACCATGGTAGGTATCGAGCAGGTGGATGGTCAGCCGCGGGCTCGCGCCATGCTGCGAAATCGGATCGGCAGCCTGCGCGGGTTGCAAGGCATCGCCCTGCCCCGCCGGCAGCGTCGCGGCCTGTACACGGCCGGCCAGCAGCACGCCGCCGGCCGCGGCCATCGACGCCATCACGAACTGCCGGCGCTCACGCTTGATGATGTCGCTCATGGTCAGGACTCCTTCGACTTTCGGGACTGCACGATGGCGGTCACGACCAGGACGGCGGCCATCAGCTCGATCGCCGCGACGAGGTAGAGGCCAGGCGCGAGACTGCCGGTCGCGCTCTTGACGAGCCCGAGCACGTACGGCGCACCGAAGCCGGCGAGGTTCGATACCGAATTGATCAGCGCGACGCCGATCGCCGCCGCACTGCCCGCCAGATACAGGTTCGGCAATTGCCAGAACACCGGAATCGCGCTCATCGTGCCGGCCAGCGCGATGATCATCGCGGCGATCGTGAACGCAGGCGCGACACCGGGCATCCCGAGCAGCACAGCCATCGCCGCCATCGCCAGTGCGCCGCATCCGGCGGGCACCGCGAAATGCCAGCGCACTTCCTGGTTCCGGTCGGAACGCGCGCCGTTCAGGATCATCCCCGCCGCGCCGAACACGTAAGCCAGCGCGGCGATCCAGCCGATCACCACCGTCGCACCGAAGCCCGAGTCGCGAATGATCGTCGGAATCCAGAACGTCAGCGCGGAGTTCGCGCACAGCAGGCAGAAGAAGATCGCGATCAGCAGCCACACCTTCGGATTACGGAACAGCGTGCGCCAGTCGTGGCCGCGCTCGCCGAGCTCGCGTTTGTCCGCGTCCAGCGCGTTGCGCACGACCTGCTGCTCGGCAACGGACAGCCACGTCGCCTGCTCGGGCCGGTCGGTCATGTAGAAGTACGCGACGACGCCCGCCAGCACCGACGGGATGCCCTCGATGACGAACAGCCATTGCCAGCCGTGGAAGCCGTGCGCACCGTCGAGCGACGTCATGATGCTGCCGGCCAGCGGGCCGCCGAGCACGCCGGCGATCGCCGACGCCGACATGAAGGTGCCGAACGCCTTCGCACGCCGCGAACTCGGATACCAGTAGGTGAGGTACAGGATGATGCCGGGGTAGAAGCCGGCTTCGAATGCGCCGAGCAGAAAGCGCAGGATGTAGAACTGCGTCGGCGTCTTGATGAACGACTGCAGGATGCAGATGATCCCCCAGCCGATCGTGATGCGCATGATGGTCTTCTTCGCGCCGATCTTCTGCAGCAACGCGTTCGATGGCACTTCGAAGAAGAAGTAGCCGAGAAAGAAGATGCCGGCGCCGAGCCCGTAGACGGCCTCGCTGAATTTGAGCGTATCGAGCATCTGCAGCTTCGCGAAGCCGATGTTCACGCGGTCCAGCCACGCGAGCACCCACAAAGCGCAGAGAAACGGCAGAAGGCGCCACGACACCTTGCGGTAGACGTGCTCCTCGAGCGTCGGCTCGACCGCCGAATAGACTGACGAATGCTGTTCCGTGACCGACACAGGTGTCTCCTGAAATGACGCGGCCGCGCTGCACCGGCGACGCGACCGCCCGTCCCGCGGCCATGCCATGCGGCGGATCGGGTCGAGCATCGGCGGCTTGCAAGGCCGTGATCTTGTTGTGAAGCCCGACCATATCGCAGGGCTCCCGCAGCAGACAGGCGCGGGTTGTTATAGGCCCCATAGCAAACCGCGCTGCTGGCCGCCCCGTACCGCTTCGCGGGGCGTCACCCGTCATGCGCGGCGATCGTTTCGCCCGGCTCGGCGCCGCTCCCTGCCATCTCGCCATTGCCGCACGCCCCGTTGACGCCGTTCGGCACTCGACGGCAAAGTGGAGCCGCTCAACGAACCCGAAATCACCATGCGCCACGACGACCCGCTCGACACCTACCTGCTTCGCGTGCTCTGCACGCTGGTCGAGGAACGCAGCGTGTCGCGCACGGCGATCCGGATGAATCAGTCGCAACCCGCGCTCAGCAGCGCGCTGAAACGCTTGCGCAAGCTGTTCGACGATCCGCTGCTCACGCGCGAAAAGAACGAGATGGTGCCCACCGAGCGCGCGCTGCAGCTCGCGCAGGACGCGCGGGTCGCGCTCAACGCGCTCGACAAGATGTTCAGCGCCGACGACGCCTTCGATCCGCAGCGCACCGACCGCACGTTCACGATCGCGATGCCCGACTACCTCGCACCGCCGTTCTTCGCGGACCTGGCGCGGCGGTTCCGCCAGCACGCGCCGAACGCGAAGCTCGTGACGCTGCCGATGGGGACCGACTACGACTACGAGAAAGCCCTCGCGGAAGGACAGGTCGACGTGGTGATCGGCAACTGGCCGACGCCGCCCGAGCATCTGCACATGAACGTGCTGCTGGAGGACGAAATCGTCTGCCTGATGTCGAAGGACAATCCGCTCGCGAAGCCCGGCAGGCTGACCGCCGAAAGCTATATCGACGCGTCGCACCTGGTGCCGCTGCCCTATTCGAGCTCGCAGCGCGGCGTCGTGGAAAGTTCGCTCGCGACGTTGCGCCTGAGCCGCGGCCGGCAGATGTCGTGCCCGTACTTCAGTCTCGCGCCGTACCTCGTCAGCGAGTCCGACCTGATCCTGACCACCGCGCGGCATTTCGCGGCCTACTACGCGCGCCGCCTGCCGCTGCTGATCCGCTCCGCGCCGTTCAACTTTCCGCTGATGCGCTTCTACGTGCTGTGGCATCCGAACAAGCATCGCTCGAACGCGCACGCGTGGCTGCGCGGGCTGCTGTCGGACAGCGGCGAGCGGCTGACGTCGATCGCCGGCACCGCGTGACGCGCACCACGCGGCAGGCCTGCAACGGCCGGCATGCGGGGTCGATGCGTCGACTGGTATACGGCCAATAGGTCTTGCCCACTTCTGGTCGGACCGGCGCGATTCCTATACTCGGAACCTCCATTCCCGCTCGAAGGTTCCTGCAGACGATGTCCTCGACTCCACTCGACACCACCCACCTCGCCGCGCTCAACGCGATGACGAAGGACCAGTTCGTTCAAGCCCTCGGCGACATCTTCGAGCACTCGCCGGACGTCGCCGAAGCCGCATGGGCCGCGCGCCCGTTCGCGTCGGTCGACGCGCTGCACGACGCGATGATGGCCAGCATCCGCGCGCGCAGCATCGACGCGAGAAAGGCGTTCTTCGATCGCCATCCGGAGCTGTCGGCACAGGCGGTACGCGGCGGCGGACTGACGCACGCATCGGTCAGCGAACAGACGAGCGCCGGTCTCGACGCGCTGACCGACGACGAGGAAATCCGCCTGCAGCGGATGAACCGCGCGTATCGCGAGCAACACGGTTTCCCGTTCATCATCTGCGTGCGCCACTACACGAAGGCCGGCATCTTCTTCGAACTGGAAAGCCGGGTGGCGCGCGACACCGCCTTCGAACTCGACTACGCGCTGAACCAGATCAAGGCGATCACGCGCCGCCGGCTCGATCAGCGCGTCGCGTGACGCACGCCGTGCCCGGTCGCGGAAACGAGGGCCGAAGCGGCATGCGCGTCGGCCCTCGGGCCATTTGACCCCGGCCCGGAGCGCGCCCGGCCGGGCGAGTGGCGCGCCGGCGGCGACCCGCACAACCTTGCCAGCCCGATCAAACCAGTCCATAATCCGGCTCTTTCCGGTTGGCTGAACGGGAAATCCTTAAGGATCAACGGCTTGACGGCGTATCGCCGCTCCCGTCGCCACGTTCCGCAACCGCGCGCCAGCCGCCTCGTCGAAGGCGGCTTTTTTGTACCGCGCCGGCGCTTCCCGCGCGCCCGATGCCCTCGCCCGAACCGAGCCTTTCTCTGTACCGATGATGCACGACGATCCGAACGAAGCCGGCCTGCCGCCGCACGACGACGCCATTCCCGACGCAGCCGACCAAGCCGCCGAAGGCGCCGACGAAGTCAACCCGCTGCACCGCCGCCGTATCCGCAGCTTCGTGACGCGCGCCGGCCGCGTGTCGACCGGCCAGCGCCGTGCGCTCGACGAATTCGGCCCGCGCTTCGTGGTCCCGTATGCGCCGGAGCTGCCCGACTGGGACGCGATCTTCGGCCGCAGCGCACCGCGTATCCTCGAGATCGGTTTCGGGATGGGCGCGTCGACCGCGGAAATCGCCGCGCACCGCCCGGGCGACGACTTCCTCGGCGTCGAGGTGCACGAGCCGGGCGTCGGCGCGCTGCTGAAGCTGATCGGCGAGCAGGATCTGTCGAACATCCGCATCATCCAGCACGACGCGGTCGAGGTGCTCGAGCACATGATCGCGCCGGCAAGCCTCGACGGCGTGCACATCTTCTTCCCCGATCCGTGGCACAAGGCGCGTCACCACAAGCGCCGGCTGATCCAGCCGCCGCTCGTCGCGCATCTCGCATCGCGCCTGAAACCCGGCGCGTACCTGCACTGCGCGACCGACTGGCAAAACTACGCGGAGCAGATGCTCGACGTGCTCGGCGCGGAGCCGACGCTCGAAAACACCGCCGCCGATTACGCACCGCGCCCCGACTACCGTCCGGTGACGAAATTCGAACGGCGCGGGCTGCGGCTCGGCCACGGCGTGTGGGACCTGGTGTTCCGCAAGCGCGCAAGCTGAGCGGCTTCGCCCCACGCAAAATAAAAAAGCCCGACCGGCATCTCGCGCCGGTCGGGCTTTTTCATGGGCCCGCGCGTCGGCCCATGCTCGGCATCACGCCCAGTTCAACCACCCGCTGTAACCCACCAGCAGCACGAACAACCCGAACGCGATCCGGTACCACGCAAATACCGTGAAGTCGTGCGTCGCGACGTAGCGCAGCAACCAGCGCACGCACACGAACGCACTGACGAACGCCGCGACGAGCCCGAGCGCGAACAGCCCGAGCGAATCGACGGTGAACGCCTGCCAGTCCTTGACGGTTTCGTACAGCGTCGCGCCGAAGATGATCGGGATCGCGAGAAAGAACGAGAATTCGGTGGCCACGCGGCGGTCGAGCCCGAACAACATCCCGCCGATGATCGTCGAGCCCGAGCGCGACATGCCGGGCACCAGCGCGAAGCACTGCGCGATCCCGACCTTGAACGCGTCGAGCGGCGTCAGCGCATCGACCGACAGCACGCGCGGCGGCTCGCTGCGTTCGCGCTGCCGCGCCTCGGCCCACAGGATGATCGCGCCGCCCACGACGAGCGCGAACGCGACGGGCACCGGCGAGAACAGCACGGCCTTGATCTTCTTCTCGAACAGGAGACCGAGCGCGATCGCGGGAATCGTCGCGATCACGACGTTCAGCGTGAAGCGCTGCGCATCCGGCCGGCTCGGCAGCCCCGACACGACGGACACGATCCGCTGCCGGTATTCCCAGCAGACCGCGAGGATCGCGCCGAACTGGATCACGACGTCGAACGTCTTCGCGTGCGAATCGTTGAAATTCAGGAAGCTGCCCGCGACGATCAGATGACCGGTGCTCGACACCGGCAGGAATTCCGTCAGCCCCTCGACGACGCCGAGGATCAATGCCTTGCAGATCAGGATCCAGTCCATCCGTGGCCCAACTCCGAAATGGTCGAAAGAAAAGGCCACTCTTGCGCGCGCGGCCCGCCCGGCCGTGCGCGCGCCGTCGTCACTTTTCGACGATCGCCACGCGTATGCCGTTTGTAAGAATCGTAATTGTACCGGGTTCGTAGTTCACCCCGGCAAATTGCAGCTGTTCGGGCTTGAACGTGTAGATCGGATAGTTGGTCAGCAGCTGCGTCGCCAGCAGGCCGGCGGCCGCGCCGACCTGCTGCGCGTACATCTGCGCATCGCCGTCGAGCACGAGGCTGTCGACGGCCGGCGCCTTCAGCACGACCGAGCGGCTCGGCGCGTCGTACGCGAGCTGGCCCGACACGGTGAACTTGCCGCTGACGGGCCCGCGCAGGAACGGGCTCGCGAAATGGGCGTCGAGCTGCACGGCGACGCGGTTCTGGTCGGGCAGCAGGTTGACGGCCGGGTTCGCGAGCGACACGTCGACCACCTGCGCGACCGTCTTCTGGTAAGGAAACTTGCGCGCGACGGCCTTCTGCACGTCGCCGCGCGAGAACGTGTAGTGATCGGGAATGAACGGGAACGTCGACGCGCAGGCGGCAAGCGATACGCACACGCCGACGGCGCCGATGGCGGCAGCGAGAAAACGGCGCCGGCCGGGCGCGCGAGCAACGGTCATGCTGAACTCTCTCCTGGATGCGCCGGCCGCGTCGCGGCCTCGAGGCGCGTGAGCCACGCGAGCGCGTCGTCGCGCGACGCGCCGCACATGTCGGCGGACGGCTGCAGCCCGGAGCAGCACGCGGGGCGCTCGGGCCGGCCGAAGATCATGCAGCGCAGGTCGTCGCCGAGCTGCACGCAGCGCACGCCGGCCGGCTTGCCGTCGGGCATGCCCGGAATCGGGCTGGAAATCGACGGGGCGATGCAGCACGCGCCGCAGCCCTCGCGGCACGCATGCGGCGGCAGGGCTTCGGCGGGCACCGGGCGGACAGGCATTTCGACGGACACTCGGCTCTCTCGACGAACAACGAAAAACGGTGCGGCAACCGGACGCGGCGTCCGGCAGCCCCACCCCGCATTGTGCCATCGCCGGCTGCGACGTTATTACACAATGCGGCCCGATCGCGCGTTCATATACTCGAAAGCATCTAAAAAAGCGCGAGACCGTCATGCATTCTGGTTCTGCCGACACGATGTTCCGTCCCGATTTGCTTGCGAAATACGGCGCGAACGGGCCGCGCTATACGTCGTACCCCACCGCGCTGCAGTTCCGCGACGATTTCGACCCGGCCGACTACGGTCGCGCGGCGCGCGACCCCGGCGCATCGTCGAGCGACCTGTCGCTGTACTTCCACATCCCGTTCTGCAACACCGCGTGCTTCTACTGCGGCTGCAACAAGATCGCGACCAACAACCGCCGCCGCGCGCGCCCGTATCTCGACCAGCTCAAGCGCGAAATGGCGCTGCAGGCCGCGCTGTTCGATCCGTCCCGCCCCGTCACGCAACTGCACTGGGGCGGCGGCACGCCGACCTTCCTGTCCGACGACGAAACGGCCGAGCTGATGGCGGCCACGCGCGAGCATTTCTCGCTCGCGCCGGATACCGACGCCGAGTTCTCGATCGAGATCGACCCGCGCACGGTCACGCCGGCCACGCTCGTGCACCTGCGCACGATTGGCTTCAACCGGTTGAGCCTCGGCGTGCAGGATTTCGACCCGGTCGTGCAGCAGGCGATCAACCGCATCCAGCCGCTCGCGATGACCGCCGACCTGCTCGGCGCCGCGCGCGCGACGGGCTTTCATTCGGTCAGCGTCGACCTGATCTACGGGCTGCCGCACCAGACGGTCGCGGTGTTCGCGCGCACGCTCGAGACGATCATCGAACTCGCGCCCGATCGGCTGTCGGTGTTCGGCTACGCGCACATGCCGCACCTGTTCAAGATGCAGCGGCAGATCGACGACACGACGCTGCCGCCGCCCGAAACGCGCATCGCGCTGCTCGGCCTCGCGATCGACATGCTGACGTCGGCCGGCTACGTGTACATCGGGATGGACCACTTCGCGCGGCCGTCCGACGAGCTGGTGCGCGCGCAGCTCAACGGCACGCTGCAGCGCAATTTCCAGGGCTACAGCACGCGTGCGGATACCGACCTGATCGGCTTCGGCGTGTCGTCGATCGGCAAGGTCGGCGACGTCTACGCGCAGAACGCGAAGGACCTGCCCGCGTACGGCGCCGCGCTCGACGCGGGCCGGCTGCCGATCGCGCGCGGCGTGCGGCTCACGCCGGACGACCGGCTGCGCCGCGACGTGATCACGCAACTGATGTGCAACCTGGAACTGCCGTTCTCGCATGTGGAGGCCGCGCACGGCATCCGCTTCGCCGATCATTTCGCACGCGAGCTCGACGCGCTGCGCCCGTTCGAGCGCGACGGGCTGCTGACGATCGCGCGCGACCGCCTGACGATCCACCCGGCCGGCCGGATGGTCGTACGCAACATCGCGATGGCGTTCGATGCGTACCTCGGCCAGACGCCGCGGCAGCGCTACTCGCGCACGGTTTAGGGCCGGTTCGCGCCGGCCACGGGCGGGCCGCCGGCCGCAAGCAGGCGGCCGGTTTGATACAGTGTGAGGCTTACACCCGCTTCGCCAGCCCCCAAGATGCGCACCACCAAAGCGACCCACGCGGTCGAACGCCTGAAGACCCGCTCCGGCAACCCGCAATTCGCGGCCGTCGCGATGGCGGGCGGCCTGTTCTATCTCGTCGACCGCTCGGGCGGCACCGCCGAGAAGCGCTGCGAGCCGCTGCCGCTCGACGAATTCGTCAAGTTCGTCGACGAATTCGGCCCCAAAAAACCGCGCAAGGCGAGCAAGCTCGACCTCGCGTTCGAGGCGCAGATCAAGAAGAGCAAGGGGTAAAGGTCTGTTGCAGGCCGCCTGAAGGCTTCGCGGCCGTGCCCTTTGGTACAATCACGAAGTTTCTCTATCCCCGCTGATGGCCGACCTGGCTGCGTGACCACACCATGAATATCGAAAACGCGCGTTTCAACATGATCGAACAGCAGATCCGTCCGTGGGACGTGCTGGATCTGGATGTCCTGGGCCTGCTGTCGATCGTCAAGCGTGAAAACTACGTTCCGGCCCAATACCGCGATCTCGCATTCGCCGATCTCGAGCTGCCGCTGCCCGGCGGCGCCAGCAAGATGCTGTTCCCGCGCGTCGAAGCGCGCGTGCTGCAGGAGCTGGGCGTCAAGAAGCACGAGAACGTGCTGGTGATCGGCGCGGGGTCGGGTTACCTCGCCGCGCTGTTCGCGCATCGCGCGCAGCACGTGACGGCCGTCGAGATCGATCCGGCGATCGCGAAATTCGCGGAAGACAACCTGCGCAACGACGGCGTGACCAACGCCGAGGTCGTGCTCGGCGACGGTTCGCGCGGCTGGGCCGCGAAGGCGCCGTACGACGTGATCTGCGTCGCGGGCGGCCTGCCGGTCGTGCCGCAGGAAATGCTCGAACAGCTCAAGGTCGGCGGCCGCCTGTCGGCGTTCGTCGGCGGCCGTCCGGTGATGAAGGCGCAGATCATCACGCGCATCGACGACAAGCAGTACCGCGTGGCCGACGTGTTCGAAACGTACATCGACCATCTCGTCAACGCGATCGAGCCGTCGCGCTTCAAGTTCTGAGCGGCGGGGCCTCCATGCAGATCCTGACGCCCGCGATGCTCGCGGAATGGCTCGGCGACACGGCGCGCCCCGCGCCGGTCGTGCTCGACGTGCGCGAGCCGTGGGAAATCGCGACCGCGCAGATCGCCGGCAGCGTGTCGATTCCGATGCAGCAGATTCCCGCGCGCAGCGAAGAGCTCGACGACGAAGCGGAAATCGTCTGCGTGTGCCATCACGGGATGCGCAGCGCGCAAGTCGCGATGTTCCTCGAATCGCGCGGCTTCACCAAGCTGTACAACCTGCAAGGCGGGATCGACGCGTGGTCGCGCGACGTCGATCCGTCCGTGCCGCGCTACTGACCGATCCTTCCGGCCGCGCATCACGCGCGGCCGCGCCGCCCGGCCCCCGCCGCCGGCCGCACCGATCCGCCGAACGGGCGCGCATTGCGCGCCCGTTTCTCTTTTCCGCGCGCCGTTCCGTCGTTTCCCGCGTCGCGGCGCCGCGGCACCGCCGTGCACCATTTGCGCCCGCGCGTCTGCACCGCAACGGACCGCGCATGCTGCACGACGCGTCATCCGCACCGCCCCGATGCCCGCCGATGCCCCGCGCAGGCACGCCGGACGTGCATCCGCGCGACTGGCACATGCCTTGCGTTACACGATGGCCGGCGCCGCCACGGCGCACGCACATCCAACACGACAAGGGGATCCCGATGAAACGTCGCAGTCTGTTGAAGTTCGGTTCGATGGCCGGCGCGCTCGCGCTGGCGGGCAAGAGCCCGTTCGCGCACGCGGCCGATGCGGGCACCGGCCCGATCAAGGTCGGCATCCTGCATTCGCTGTCGGGCACGATGGCGATCTCGGAGACGTCGCTGAAGGACACCGCGCTGATGACGATCGCCGACATCAACAAGAGCGGCGGCGTGATGGGCCGCAAGCTCGAACCGGTGGTGGTCGACCCGGCGTCGAACTGGCCGCTGTTCGCCGAGAAGGCGCGCCAGCTGCTCACGCAGGACAAGGTCGCGTGCGTGTTCGGCTGCTGGACGTCGGTGTCGCGCAAGTCGGTGCTGCCGGTATTCGAGGAGCTGAACGGGCTGCTCTACTACCCGGTGCAGTATGAAGGCGAGGAAATGTCGCGCAACGTGTTCTACACGGGCGCCGCGCCGAACCAGCAGGCGATTCCCGCCGTCGAGTACCTGATGAGCGCGGAAGGCGGCGGCGCGAAGCGCTTCTTCCTGCTCGGCACCGACTACGTGTATCCGCGCACGACCAACAAGATCCTGCGCGCGTTCCTGAAATCGAAGGGCGTGAAGGACGCCGACATTCAGGAGGTCTACACGCCGTTCGGCCACAGCGATTACCAGACCATCGTCGCGAACATCAAGACCTTCGCGCAGGGCGGCAAGACGACCGTGGTCTCGACGATCAACGGCGACTCGAACGTGCCGTTCTACAAGGAGCTGGGCAACCAGGGGATCAAGGCGACCGACGTGCCGGTGGTCGCGTTCTCGGTCGGCGAGGAAGAGTTGCGCGGGATCGATACGAAGCCGCTGGTCGGCCACCTCGCCGCGTGGAACTACTTCATGTCGGTGAAGAACCCGACCAACACGAAATTCAAGGACCAGTTCGCCGCGTGGGTGAAGGCAAACAACCTGCCGGGCGGCGCGAAGCGCGTGACCAACGATCCGATGGAAGCAACCTACGTCGGCATCCATATGTGGAAGCAGGCCGTCGAGAAGGCGAAGAGCACCGACGTCGACAAGGTGCGCGTCGCGATGATCGGCCAGACGGTCGCCGCGCCGTCGGGTTTCACGCTCGCGATGGACGGCAACCATCACCTGCACAAGCCGGTGATGATTGGCGAGATCCGTGGCGACGGGCAGTTCAACGTCGTGTGGAAGACGAAGACGGCCGTGCGCGCGCAACCGTGGAGCCCGTTCATCGCGGGCAACCAGGGCAAGCCGGACGTCGTCAGCTCGATTCCGGCGTTCCTGCGCCGGCAGCGCGCCGCGCTGGCCTGACGTCGAGCGGCGCGTCGCGCTTCGTGTGCGACGTGCCGCCCGCCCGCTGCCGATGCGCCGGCCACGCTTGCCGTGACGGACCGTCGGCAACGGCGCAGCGCCGCCCCACTCCGCTTCCCCACGCCCGACAGGATTTCCCGATGCCAACACGCTTTCGCCGAGCCGCCCGCGCGATCGCGGCATGCGCCGCCCTCGCGGGCCTGCTGCCGCACGCCGCGTTCGCGCTGACGGCGGCCGATACCGCCGCGCTCGCCGGCGACGACTTCGACGCGAAGACGGCCGCGATCGAACGGCTCGCCGCCGACACCGATCCGCGCGCCGTTGCGGTGCTCAACGCACTGTCGAGCGGCGATGCGCTCGCGACCGGCGACGGCCGCCTGCTGATCCAGGCCGGCGACACCGCGCACGACGCGCTCACGCAGGCCGCGACGCCGGCCGGCGACGCGCAGCCGGTGATGCTGAACAACCTGCTGCGCACGAAGATCGCCGGTGCGCTATCGGGCCTCGCGCTCGCGTCGCCGGACGTGGCCGCGCGCCGCGACGCGATCGACGCGCTGCTGAAGTCGCCCGACCCGGCGCTCAAGCCGATGATCGACCGCGCCCGCGCCAAGGAAACCGATCCGGCGCTGAAACGCCGCCTCGATGCGCTGTGGGCGATCGCCGCACTGCACGATCCCGATCCGGCGAAGCGCCTCGAAGCCGTGCAGGTGGTGGCCGCGCGCAGCGACCTCGACATGATCGAACAACTGCGCCCGCTCGTCGCGAAAAACGCGGACGGCAGCTACGCGGAGCCCGACGCGCGCGTGCGCGACGCCGCGCAACACGGGCTCGATACGTTGCACGCGCTGCAGCGCCGCGGCGAAATCGTCGGCACGGTGTTCGCCGGCCTGTCGCTCGGCAGCGTGCTGCTGCTCGCCGCGCTCGGCCTCGCGATCACGTACGGGCTGATCGGCGTGATCAACATGGCGCACGGCGAATTCCTGATGATCGGTGCGTACGCAACCTATGTCGTGCAGACGCTGGTCCAGCGCTACGCGCCCGGCGCATTCGACTGGTATCCGCTCGTCGCCGTGCCGGTGTCGTTCGCGGTGGCCGCGCTCGTCGGCATCGTGCTCGAACGGCTCGTGCTGCGGCACCTGTACGGCCGCCCGCTCGAAACGCTGCTCGCGACCTTCGGCGTGAGCCTGATCCTGATCCAGGCGACGCGCATGCTGTTCGGCGCGCAGAACGTGCAGGTCGTGAACCCGTCGTGGATGAGTGGCGGCGTGACGGTGATGCAGAACCTGATCCTGCCGTACAACCGGCTCGCGATCCTCGCGTTCGCGCTCGCGGTGGTGGTCGTCGCGTGGGCCGTGCTGACGAAGACGCGGCTCGGCCTGTTCGTGCGCGCGGTCACGCAGAACCGCCGGATGGCCGCCTGCGTCGGCGTGAAGACCGCGCGGGTCGACGCGTATGCGTTCGCGTTCGGGGCGGGCATCGCCGGCCTCGGCGGCTGCGCGCTGTCGCAGATCGGCAACGTGGGCCCCGATCTCGGCCAGAACTACATCATCGACTCGTTCATGGCCGTCGTGCTCGGCGGTGTCGGGCAGATCGCCGGCACCGTGCTCGGCGGCTTCGGACTCGGCCTCGCGAGCAAGGCGATCGAACCGTTCTGGGGTGCCGTGCTCGCGAAGATCGCGGTGCTCGTGATGATCGTGCTGTTCATCCAGAAACGCCCGCAGGGCATGTTCGCCCCGAAGGGCCGCAGCGCGGAGGCTTGACGTGACTTCATTCACCGATTCGATATCGAACCCGGTCGCCGACACGTCGAAGCCCGCTGCCGCCGGACGCGCGGCGGACGGCTTCGCGCTCGGCCTGCCGCCCCGCCCCGCGCTGCTGTCGCGCCGCGCATGGCTCGCGCTCGTCGCGCTGTGCGTGGCGATCGGCATCGGCGTGCCGCTCGCCGCACTCGTCGCGCCCGAAGCCAGCGCGTTCCACCTGTCCGCGTACGCGATGACGCTCGCGGGCAAGCTGATGTGCTACGCGATCGCCGCGCTCGCGCTCGACCTCGTGTGGGGCTACTGCGGCATCCTGAGCCTCGGCCACGGCCTGTTCTTCGCGCTCGGCGGCTATGCGATCGGCATGTACCTGATGCGCGAGATCGGCCGCGACGGCAAGTACGGCAGCGACCTGCCCGACTTCATGGTGTTCCTCGACTGGCACCAGTTGCCGTGGTACTGGAGCGGCACGCAGCATCTCGCGTGGGCGCTCGCGCTGGTCGTGCTGGTGCCGGCCGTGCTCGCGTGGGTGTTCGGCTTCTTCACGTTCCGCTCGCGCGTGAAGGGCGTGTACCTGTCGATCATCACGCAGGCGCTGACGTTCGCTGCGATGCTGCTGTTCTATCGCAACGAGACGGGCTTCGGCGGCAACAACGGCTTCACCGACTTCAAGCGCATCGCCGGCTTCGCGATCACGTCGCCGGGCACGCGCACGGTGCTGTTGCTGCTGACGTTCGCGACCCTCGTGCTCGCGTTCATCGCCGCGCGCGCGATCGTCACGAGCAAGCTCGGGCGCGTGGTGACCGCGGTACGCGACGGCGAGACGCGGCTGATGTTCCTCGGCTACAGCCCGCTCGCGTACAAGCTGTTCGTGTGGACCGTGTCGGCCGTGCTGTGCGGCATCGCCGGCGCGCTGTACGTGCCGCAGGTCGGCATCATCAATCCCGGCGAGATGTCGCCCGGCAACTCGATCGAAATGGCGATCTGGGTCGCGGTGGGCGGACGCGGCACGCTGATCGGGCCGATCGTCGGCGCGTTCGCGGTAAACGGCGCGAAGAGTGTCTTCACCGCGTACTTCGCCGAATACTGGCTGTTCTTCCTCGGTCTGATCTTCGTGCTCGTGCCGCTCTTGCTGCCGCGCGGGATCATGGGCCTCGTCGAAACCGTGCTCGCGAAGGGGAAACGCGCATGAATGGAACGGCGCTCTACCAGTTCACGCCGCCCCCCGAGGACGAGCTGACCGTCAGCGGCAGCGCGTCGATGGGGCGCGTCGTGCCGGACGGCATCGATACGTCGCACGGCACGATTCTCTATCTCGAGGACATCGAGGTGAGCTTCGACGGGTTTCGCGCGCTGAAGAAGCTGTCGCTGTCGATCGACGCGGGCGAGCTGCGCTGCGTGATCGGCCCGAACGGCGCGGGCAAGACGACGATGATGGACGTCATCACCGGCAAGACGCGGCCCGATGCGGGCAAGGTGTTTCTGGGCCAGACGATCGACCTCGCGCGGATGAACGAACCCGAGATCGCGCGGGCGGGCATCGGCCGCAAGTTCCAGAAGCCGACCGTGTTCGAACAGCATCCGGTATGGGAAAACCTCGAACTCGCGATGCAGACCGACAAGGGCTGGCTCGCGTCGCTGCGCGCGCGGCTCGACCGCACCGCGCAGGCGAAGATCGAGGAGACGCTCGCACTGATCGGCCTCGAAAGCCATGCGTATCGCGCGGCCGGCGAACTGTCGCACGGCCAGAAGCAGCGGCTCGAAATCGGCATGCTGCTGATGCAGCGCCCCGCGCTGCTGCTGCTCGACGAGCCGGCGGCCGGGATGACCGACCACGAGACGATGGAACTCGCCGAGCTGCTGAACACGCTGCGCGGCACCTGCTCGATGATGGTCGTCGAGCACGACATGGAATTCGTCGCGGCGCTCGCGGGCGACACGGGACGCGTGACGGTGATGGCCGAAGGCGCGGTGCTCGCGCACGGCACGCTCGACCAGGTCAAGCGCGACGACGCGGTGATCGAGTCTTACCTCGGACGATGATGCGATGCTGAAAATCGAAGCGCTGAACCAGTACTACGGCGGCAGCCATATCCTGCGCAACGTGAACCTCGTCGCCGACGACGGCAAGCTCACCGTGCTGCTCGGCCGCAACGGCGTCGGCAAGAGCACGCTGCTGCGCTGCCTGATGGGCGTCGTCGCCGCGAAAAGCGGCAGCGTGTCGTGGCGCGGCACCGCGCTCGGCGCACTGCCGCCGTATGCGCGCGTCGCGGCGGGGCTCGCGTACGTGCCGCAGGGCCGCGACATCTTTCCGCGGCTCACCGTCGAGGAAAACCTGCTCGTCGGCGCGGCGAGCCGCAAGGCGCCGTCGAAAGTGCCCGATCGCATCTACGACCTGTTCCCGGTACTCAAGGACATGCGCGCACGGCGCGGCGGCGACCTGTCGGGCGGCCAGCAGCAGCAGCTCGCGATCGGCCGCGCGCTGATGAGCGAGCCGCAGTTGCTGATCCTCGACGAGCCGACCGAAGGCATCCAGCCGTCGATCATCCAGGACATCGGCCGCACGCTGCGCCAGCTCGTCGACGAATCGCGGATGACCGTGCTGCTCGTCGAACAGTATTACGATTTCGCGCAATCGATCGCCGACCGGTACTGGGTGATGAGTCGTGGCGAGATCGTCGCGGGCGGGGAAGCACAGGACATGGAGACGAACGGGGTGCGGGAGCTGATCGCGGTGTGATGGGCGGCACCGCGGTAGGCACGGCGGTAGGCACCGCGGTAGGCACGGCGAGGGACACGTACGGTCGGCTCGCGGGACGCGCGCACGCGGCGCTTCCTACGAACGCGGCATCTGCATTATTGTTCCGGTAGCATCCACGTTCTTCGCACCCGCTTCCTCGTTTCCCGTTCGCCGCCGATGTCCGCCCCCGATTCGCACGCCTCGCTGTCCCGCCCCGCCGTCGCCAAGTCGTGGCGCGGCCGCCTCGAACTCGGCTTCGAGCGGCATGGTGCGCGCACGACGCTCGCGCACCGGCTGCACGACGGCCCGCTGCGCGTGCAGCGGCCGCTGTACCCGGAAGGCGGCGCGATCTGCCACGCGGTGATCGTGCATCCGCCGGGCGGCGTCGCGGGCGGCGACCGGCTCGACATCGACATCGCGCTCGGCGACGGCACGCACGCGGTGCTGACGACGCCCGGCGCGACCAAGTGGTACAAGTCGAACGGCCTCGACGCGACACAGCGTATCGGCATCGCGCTCGGCGCGCATGCGAAGCTCGACTGGCTGCCGCAGAACAACCTGTTCTTCGACGCGGCGCACGCGGCGCTCGACTTCACGGTGACGCTCGACGCAGGCGCGAGCGCGATCGGCTGGGACGCGACGCAGCTCGGCCGGCAGGCGGCCGGCGAAACCTGGTCGGCGGGACGCATCGCGTCGACCTCGGCGCTCGTCGATGCCGACGGCCGGCCGCTGTGGACCGAGCGCACGCTGCTCGACGCGCGCGACCCGCTGCGCGGCGCGCTGCAGGGCCTCGCCGGCTTTCCCGTCTACGGCACGCTGTGGGCCGCCGGCGCCGCGTGCGACGCGGCGCTCGCCGAAGCGCTTGCCGCGCGCATGCCGTTCGACGACACGCTGCGCGCGGGCGCCACCTGCGTGACGCCCGGCGTCGTGCTCGTGCGTGCGCTCGCGACGTCGATGGAAGCGCTGCAGCGCCACTTCACCGACTGCTGGCTGCAGTTGCGGCCGATCGTGCACGGCGTCGACGCGCGGCCGCTGCGTCTCTGGCAAACCTGAACGCGCGCATCACGCACCGTTTCGGCGCAGCGCGCGACACGCGCCGCACCCTCTCCATGCATCACGCACCACGAACGCGCATCGCACCGCGTGCGATGCACATGGCACGCACCTTGCTCCTTACATAAGCGATACACGACGCACGCAAAACAGCGCGGTGCTACGATGAACCGCGCGCCCGCCCGTTGCGTGCGCACCGATAAAAATTACGTTTTCCTGAACGTCTGCCTTCATGAAACTGACTCCCCGCGAAAAGGACAAGCTGCTGATCTTCACGGCGGCGCTGCTCGCCGAACGCCGCCGTGCGCGCGGCCTGAAGCTCAACTATCCGGAGGCGGTCGCCTTCATCACCGCGGCGCTGATGGAAGCCGCGCGCGACGGCAGGACGGTGGCCGAGGTGATGCACTACGGCACGACGCTGCTCACGCGCGACGACGTGATGGACGGCGTGCCGGAAATGATTCCCGACATCCAGGTCGAAGCGACCTTCCCCGACGGCACGAAGCTCGTGACCGTCCATCACCCGATTCCGTGAGGCCCCGCATGATCCCCGGCGAAATCCTCACCGACGACGGCGAACACGAACTGAATGCGGGCCGTGCGACGCGCTCGCTCGTCGTCGCGAACACCGGCGATCGCCCGGTGCAGGTCGGCTCGCACTACCACTTCTTCGAAGTCAACGACGCGCTGTCGTTCGACCGCGCGGCCGCGCGCGGCTTCCGGCTCAACATCGCGGCCGGCACGGCCGTGCGCTTCGAGCCCGGCCAGACGCGCACCGTCGAGCTCGTCGCGCTCGCGGGCGAGCGCGCCGTCTACGGTTTTCAGGGCAAGGTGATGGGGCCGCTGTAAGCCGCGCCCCGCTCTTCAGGAACAGCAACATGACACTACGCTTGAGCCGCCGCGCGTACGCGGAAATGTTCGGGCCGACGACGGGCGACCGCGTCCGGCTCGCCGATACCGAACTGCTGATCGAGATCGAACGCGACTTCACCACGTACGGCGAGGAAGTGAAATTCGGCGGCGGAAAAGTGATCCGCGACGGGATGGGCCAGTCGCAGCGCGTGGCCGCCGACGTGCCCGACACCGTCATCACGAACGCGGTGATCCTCGATCACTGGGGCATCGTGAAGGCCGACATCGCGATCAAGCACGGCCGCATCGCCGCGATCGGCAAGGCCGGCAACCCCGACATCCAGCCGGGCGTGACGATCGCGATCGGCGCCGCGACCGAAGTCATCGCCGGCGAAGGGCTGATCGTGACCGCGGGCGGCATCGACACGCACATCCACTTCATCAGCCCGCAGCAGATCGACGAGGCGCTCGCGTCGGGCGTCACGACGATGCTCGGCGGCGGCACGGGGCCGGCCACCGGCACCAACGCGACGACCTGCACGCCGGGCCCGTGGCACATGGAGCGGATGCTGCAGGCCGCCGACGGCTGGCCGATCAATCTCGGCTTTCTGGGCAAGGGCAACGCGAGCCTGCCGCAGCCGCTCGTCGAGCAGATCGCGGCCGGCGCGATCGGTTTGAAACTGCACGAGGACTGGGGCACGACGCCCGCCGCGATCGACAACTGCCTGTCGGTGGCCGACGACACCGACACGCAGGTCGCGATCCACACCGACACGCTGAACGAGGCCGGGTTCGTCGAATCGACGGTCGCCGCGTTCAAGGGCCGCACGATCCACACGTACCACACCGAAGGTGCGGGCGGCGGCCATGCGCCCGACATCCTGAAGGTGTGCGGCGAGATGAACGTGCTGCCGTCGTCGACCAATCCGACGCGCCCGTACACGATCAACACGCTCGACGAGCATCTCGACATGCTGATGGTGTGCCATCACCTCGATCCGTCGATCGCCGAGGATCTCGCATTCGCCGAATCGCGCATTCGTCGCGAGACGATCGCGGCCGAGGACATCCTGCACGATCTCGGCGCGCTGTCGATGCTGTCGTCCGATTCGCAGGCGATGGGCCGCGTCGGCGAAGTGATCATCCGCACCTGGCAGACCGCGCACAAGATGAAGGTGCAGCGCGGCGCGCTGCCGGAGGACACCGCGCGCAACGACAACTTCCGCGCGAAGCGCTACGTCGCGAAGTACACGATCAACCCGGCGCTCACGCACGGCATCGCGCATGAAGTCGGCTCGATCGAGCCCGGCAAGTGGGCCGACCTCGTGCTGTGGGAGCCTGCGTTCTTCGGGATCAAGCCGTCGATGATCCTCAAGGGCGGCATGATCGCGCTCGCGCAGATGGGCGACCCGAACGCGTCGATCCCGACGCCGCAGCCGGTTCACTATCGCGAGATGTTCGCGACGCGCGGCGGGGCGCTCGCGCGCACGTCGCTGACCTTCGTGTCGCAGATGGCGGCCGATGCGGGCATCGCGGAACGCTATGGCCTCGCGAAGCGGATCGTGCCGGTGCGCAACTGCCGCAACGTGACGAAGGCCGACATGATTCACAACGCCTGGCGTCCGTCGATCAGCGTCGACCCGGAAACCTACGACGTGATCGCCGACGGCCAGTTGCTCACCTGCGAGCCGGCGACCGTGCTGCCGATGGCGCAGCGCTATTTCCTGTTCTGATTCGAGATCCTCGGTTTCATGCGCACCCTCGACAAACGTATTGCCCCGAACGTGAAACTCGCCGCGTCGCTCGTCGCGCGCGCGCCGACGCTCACGCTCGCCTATGACGCCCGCTGCAAGAGCCGCCTCGCGGCGACGCTCGATACCGGCGAGGACGTCGCGGTCCTGCTGCCGCGCGGCACCGTGCTGCGCGACGGCGACGTGCTCGTCGCCGACGACGGCGCGCTCGTGCGCATCGCCGCGGCGTCCGAAACCGTGCTGCTCGTGCGCGCGACCGACCCGCTCACGCTGATGCGCGCCGCGTACCATCTCGGCAACCGTCACACGCCGGTCGAGATCGGCGACGGCTACCTGAAGCTCGAAGCCGATCCGGTGCTCGCGGACATGCTGCGCCGGCTCGGCACGCGGGTCGAAGAGGCACGCGCGCCGTTCCAGCCGGAAGCCGGTGCGTACGGCGGCGGCCACAAGCACGGGCACGACGCGACGTTCGCCGAGGATTACGCGCTCGCGCAGCAGGTGTTCGGCGAACATCACGGGCATGCGCATTCGCACGATCACGATCACGATCACGATCACGATCATCAGCATGGTCCCGGCTGCACGCACGGCCACCACGGTCATGACCACCACTGAACTCGTCGCACTGCTGCACCTCGCGTCGCCGGCTTTGCCGATCGGCGCATACAGTTATTCGCAGGGCCTCGAAGCCTCGCTCGACGCGAACCTGATCCGCGATGCCGATTCCGCGCGCGACTGGATTGCCAGCGGCCTGACCGACGTGCTCGCGCACGGCGAACTGCCGTTCCTCGCACACCAGCTCGCGCGCTGGCAGACCCACGACACGCACGCGCTCGCCGCCGAAAACGCGTGGTTCGTCGCGAGCCGGGAATCGGCCGAACTGCGCCGCGAAACCGAACAGATGGGCTGGTCGCTCGCGCAGCTGTGCGCGTCGCTCGAATGGGGCGACGCCGCACGCCGCGCGACGCTCGCGTCGCTGTCGCCGATCGCGCTGCCGACCGCATTCGCGTACGCGGCCGCCGCACACGATGCCAGCGCCGACGCGACGCTCGCCGCGTATGCGTTCGGCTGGGTCGAGAACCAGACGTCCGCCGCGCTGAAGGCCGTACCGCTCGGCCAGCTCGCCGGGCAACGCATCATCGTCGCGCTGCGCGGCGCGATCGACGCGGCCGTGCGCCGCGCGCTCGCGACACCGCCCGACGCCGTCAACACGTTCGCGCCGCAGCTCGGCATCCTGTCCGCGCGGCACGAAACCCAATATTCGCGGTTGTTCCGCTCCTGAACCTCTTCGCCCGACCATGAACGCACCCGCTCCCTCCCCCGCCCGCCGCACGAAGAAACTGCCGCCGCTGCGCGTCGGCATCGGCGGCCCCGTCGGCTCCGGCAAGACCACGCTGCTCGAAATGCTGTGCAAGGCGATGCGCGACCGCTACGACCTCGTCGCGATCACCAACGACATCTATACGAAGGAAGACCAGCGACTGCTGACGGTCGCGGGCGCACTGCCCGAGGAACGCATCATGGGCGTCGAGACGGGCGGCTGCCCGCACACGGCGATCCGGGAAGATGCATCGATCAACCTCGAAGCCGTCGACCGGATGCTCGCGCGCTTTCCCGATGCCGACATCGTGTTCATCGAGTCCGGCGGCGACAATCTCGCGGCGACCTTCAGCCCCGAGCTGTCGGACCTGACGATCTACGTGATCGACGTCGCCGGCGGCGAGAAGATTCCACGCAAGGGCGGCCCCGGCATCACGAAGTCCGACCTGCTCGTGATCAACAAGACCGACCTCGCGCCGCTGGTCGGCGCGAACCTCGACGTGATGGCCTCCGACACGCGGAAGATGCGCGGCGAGCGGCCTTACGTGATGACGAACCTGAAGGCGCTCGACGGCGTCGCGGACGTGATCGCGTTCATCGAGAAGAAGGGTTTGCTGACGGTGTGAGCGGCGCGGCGGCGCCCTGCGACGCCGCCACGCGAGTCCGGGCGGCATCGCGCCGCCCGCGCCGTCTATGCGTCGTCGTCCGGAGCGTCCTGCACGTCCGGCAGCGCACGCGCGCCGGTTGCGGCAGGCGGCAACAGCGCGGCGAGCACGTCGACCGTGCGCGCGGTCGCGCCGCGGTGACGCGATGCGAAGGCCGCGCCGGCCGCGCCCATCGCGATGCGCCGCGCGTTGTCGGCGAACAGCGCGTCGAGCACGTGTGCGAGATCGAGCGGATCCTCGACCTGCATCGCCGCACCGGCCGCGACCGCATCGGCGGTCGCCTGCGTGAAGTTGAACACGTGCGGCCCGATCAGCACCGGCACGCCGACCGCGCACGCTTCGATCAGGTTCTGCCCGCCGAGCGGCAGCAGGCTGCCGCCGATGAACGCGATGTCGGCCGCCGCGTAGTACGCACCGAGCTCGCCCATCGAATCGCCGAGCAACACCGTGACGTCGTCCGGCAGCGGGTCGGCCCCCGGCCGGCCCGCTGCGAGCGCGGCCGCGTCGGCCGCCCACACCGAGCGCCGCACGCATTTGAGCCCGCCGCGCGCGACGAGCGCCTCGACCTCGGCGAAGCGCTGCGGATGACGCGGCACGAGCACCAGCAGCGCGCCGGGCGTGCGCATTTCCGCGAACGCCTGCAACACCAGCGCCTCTTCGTTCTCGCGCGTGCTGGCGGCGACCCATACCGGCCGCGCGCCGATCGCGTCGCGCCACGCATGGCCGCGTGCCGCGAGTTCCGGCGGCGTCGTCATGTCGAACTTCAGGTTGCCGAGCACGGTCACGTTGCGGGCACCGAGCGACGTCAGCCGCTCCGCATCGGCCGGGCTCTGCGCGAGCACGCGCGAGAAGCCGCCGAACACGTCGCGCGTCGCCGCGCCGAACTTCGCCGCGCGCCGGAACGAACGCGCGGACATCCGCGCATTGGTCAACACCAGCGGCACGTCCGCGCGGCGACACTCGTCGATCAGCGTCGGCCACACCTCGGTTTCCATCACGAGGCCGAGCGTCGGCCGCCATGCACGCAGGAAGCGCCGCACCGCGCCCGGCATGTCGTACGGCAGGTAGCAGCGCAGCACGCGATCGCCGAAGATCTGTTCGCCCGTCGCGCGGCCGCTCGGCGTCATGTGCGTGAGCAGGATGCGCGCATCGGGGCGCGCGCGCATCAGCGCATCGATCAGCGGCTGCGCGGCGCGCGTCTCGCCGACCGACACCGCATGCACCCAGATCAGCGGCGCGCGGTCGTCGCGCGAGCGGCCCGCGACGTGACCGAAGCGCTCGGCGATATGCTCGCGATAACCGCGCTCCTTGCGCGAGCGCACGTAGAGCCGGATGACCGCGGCCGGCGCGACGAGCCACCACAGCGCGCGATAGATCGCCCTCAGCATGCGGCCGCCCGGGTATTGCGTCGAAGCAGGGGCGCGCTCAAACCAGCGCCCTGCCCGTCAGGCGTTCGAGAATGCCGAGCGGCGCGCATTCGCGGCGAACCATCGCGTCGACCGGCAGGAAGAAGGTCTGCTCGAGCATGAACTGGCCCGACATCACAGCGTGCGAAGTCTGATCGGAGAAACATATCCACACGCTGCCCGGCGGAAACGGCATCGTTTGCTGCGGACACGTCTTCTGGTAGTCGAGATCGGCCTTCATCCCGTCGTGCAGGTTCAGCATCAGGTGGTCGTATGCGCTGCGCGGCGATTTCGTCACGTGCAGCAGGTTCAGCAGCCACGCCGAGCCCGGGAACTGCGGCCGGATCTTCGGCAGGAAGCGCTTCGCGACGTCCTCGAACGGCTCGCCGACACGCCACACGCGCGGCGCGCCGGCCGGGTTCACGTTCGTGAACACGCGCAGGATGCGCTCGCCGTAGTTCGGCCGCGACGGGAACGCGTCGACGTGCAGCCGGCTGTCGTCCTTGCGCCACGACGTCTGGCGCGTTTCGACCTGCATCAGCCGCAGGCTCGTCGGCGCGACGCGCAGCTTGCCGCGGTATTCGGGAAAGAGGCCGTCGACGAGCGTGCCGGCCTGCTGCTGGAAGCGCGCGACGAGCGCGCGCACGGCCGACTGCGTGACGCTGTCGCCGAGCACGCCGGCGAGCGCGCCGCCGTTCGGCGCGAGGCTGATGTTCTTGCGTTTCGGATCGGCGAGCGCCGGATCGAGCAGCGCTTCCTCGCCGCCTTCGATCGCGAAGCGCAGGTGCGGGAAATACAGCACCTTGCCTTCCTCGACCGCGGCCAGCAACTGCTCGCGCGGCGCTGACAGGTTGTGTCCGCTCCAGTCGGCGGACGGGACTTCGATGATCTGGGATTCGCTCATGATCGGTTCGCGTGTGGACAGCGTTACAGGAGGCCGAAGCCCGCGAGCGCCGACTTCACCTGCGCGATCGACGGGGGCTGCCCCGCCGTGCCGAGATTGACGACGTTCGGCGACCAGTAGCCGCCGGTCCGCCAGGCCGTCGCGAAATTGTACAGTTCGACCGTCGGGCGCTTCAGCGCGGCCGCGATGTGAACCAGACCTGTATCAACCCCGACCGTCGCGGCCGCGCCGTCGATCAGCCCGACCACGGCCGGCAGCGACAGCTTCGGCGGCACGATCGCCGCCGCGCCGAATTCCTTCGCGAGCCGCTCGCTGGTCGCGCGTTCCGCGTCGTTGCCCCACGGCAGCACGAGCGACGCGCCGCGCCGCACCAGCGCCTGGCCGAGCTCGATCCACGCGGCGTCCGGCCACTGCTTGTCGGCGCGCGACGTCGCGTGGACGAACACGACGTACGGCACCGGCAGGTTCAGGCCGAGCGCGGCCACCGCGAGCGCTGCCGCCCGCGTGTCGAGGCCGAACTCGACGGGGTCGGCCGGGGTCGGCGCCGGGTCGTCCAGCGCGGCCGCGACCAGCTGGCGCGAGCGCTCGACGACGTGCGTGCGCGGCGCGATCGGCACGCGCTTGCGGTAGAAGAAGCGCACCGGCCACTCGTAGCCGGCGCCGTCGGTGCGGTTGCCGAGCCCGACGAGCGGGCCGCGGGCCCAGCTCGCGACCCACGCGGTCTTGATGAGGCCCTGGCAGTCGATCACGAGGTCGTACTGCTCGGCCGCGAGGCGCCGGCGGAACGCGCGGATCTCGCGCCACGTCGCCCCCGAGAACGGCTTCTTGCGCCAGCGGCGCAGCGAGAACGGCAGCACGTTGCGCACGCCGTCGACGAGCCGCACGAGGTCGACGAAGCTTTCCTCGACGAGCCAGTCGATCTGCGCATCGGGGTGGCGGCGCCGGATATCGGCGATCACCGGCATGTTGTGCACGACGTCGCCCAGCGACGACACACGCACGATCAGGATCTTTTGCACGCTGAAAAAACGCCGGCTGGCAGCCGGCGACAGACATAAAGGGGGGATTTTATCCCGCCCGGAGGGCCGGACAGACAAAAAGCGGCCACGCACCCGGGGCGCGCGCCGCTTTTCAAGATAAACCCGGCCGATGAGCCGGCCGTCGTACGGGCGACCCGCCGGCCGCCGGCGCTCAGAACGGCAGCTTGACGTCCGGCTTCGCGGCCGTCAGCACGCGGCGGAAGTCTTCCTGGATGCGCTTGAGCCCTTCCTGCGTCTCGGCTTCGAAGCGCATCACGACGACCGGCGTCGTGTTCGACGAACGCGCGAGGCCGAAGCCGTCCGGGTACTCGACACGCAGGCCGTCGATCGTCACGACTTCGTCGGCGCCGTCGAACTTCGCTTCCTTCTGCAACTGCTCGATCAGGCGGAAATTCTCGCCTTCGTCGAGCCAGAGCTGCAGTTCCGGCGTGCTCATCGCGTCCGGCAGGCTGTTGAGCAGCGCGCTCGGATCGGCCGTCTTCGCGAGAATTTCCAGCAGGCGCGCGCCCGTGTACAGGCCGTCGTCGAAGCCGTACCAGCGATCCTTGAAGAACACGTGGCCGCTCATTTCGCCGGCGAGCGGTGCACCCGTCTCACGCAGCTTCGCCTTCACGAGCGAATGGCCGGTCTTCCACATCAGCGGCTCGCCGCCCTTCGACTTCACCCACTGCGCGAGGTGGCGCGTGCACTTCACGTCGTAGATGATCTGGGCGCCGGGGTTGCGCGACAGCACTTCTTCCGCGAACAGCATCAGCTGGCGGTCCGGATAGATGATCTGGCCGTCCTTCGTGACGACGCCGAGACGGTCGCCGTCGCCGTCGAACGCGAAGCCGAGCTCCGCATCGGTGTCCTTCAGCGCCTGGATCACGTCCTGCAGGTTTTCCGGGTGGGCGGGATCGGGGTGGTGGTTCGGGAACGTGCCGTCGATGTCGGTGAAGCGCTCGACGAGTTCGCAGCCGAGCGCCTTGAACAGGCGCGTCGCGAGCGGGCCCGCGACGCCGTTGCCGGCGTCGACGACGAGCTTCAGCGGCCGCGCGAGCTTCACGTCGCCGACGATGCGCGCGATGTACTGATCCGCGACGTCGATTGCTTCATACGTGCCGCTGCCCGTCTCGAACCGCTCGTCGACGATGCGGCGGTACAGCGCCTGGATCTGCTCGCCGTAGATCGCGGCGCCGCGCAGCACCATCTTGAAGCCGTTGTAGTCGGGCGGGTTGTGGCTGCCCGTGACGACGATGCACGAATCGACGCGGCGCTCGCCGCCCTTCAGCGCGAGCGGCACGTTCGCCGCGAAATAACCGACCGGCGTCGGCACCATGCCGACGTCGACGACGTCGACCCCGGCCGCACGCAGGCCGTCGGCCAGCGCGCCCACCAGCTCCGGTCCGGACAGGCGGCCGTCGCGCGCGACGACGACCGCATCGCCGCCCTGCGCACGCACTTCGCTGCCGAATGCCCGGCCGATCCCGCGCGCCGTGTCGACGTCGAGGGTCTTGCCGACCACGCCACGAATGTCATATGCCTTGAAGATGGATTGGGAGATCATCGATTCTCTTCTCTCGGTTGCGTGCATGAAAAATTGTCTGGCTTGCGCGGCCGCCGCTCGCGGGTGCCGCGCATGATACATGCCTGCCGGCGGAACACGGGGCGCAACGGCTGGAGCGGCCGCGATCCCACTTATAATCGCGGGTTTCGATGACGCGCATGTCGCCCATTTTAATGCCTAGCCGCCCCGCCGCCGCCCACCTGCCGCCTCCGGCCGCCCCTCGCGCGCGCCGCCGCTGCCGCGCATGCTGAAGCGCTTCGGCAACCCGGACGTCGCGAAGGCCGTCGCGAACCTCGTCTGGCTGGGGCTCGAACGGCTCACCCAGATCGGCGTCGCGATCGCGATCAGCGGCCTGCTGGCCCGTTATTTCGGGCCAGATG
Source organism: Burkholderia sp. EMB26 (assembly GCF_024730645.1). Taxonomy (NCBI): domain Bacteria; kingdom Pseudomonadati; phylum Pseudomonadota; class Betaproteobacteria; order Burkholderiales; family Burkholderiaceae; genus Burkholderia; species Burkholderia sp. EMB26. The sequence goes on along the minus strand of NZ_CP078070.1, from coordinate 958,312 downwards.
TGTTCGGCAAATGGCAGTATGCGAATACGCTTCTCCTGGTACTGGCGCCGCTCACCTGGGTGTGCGGCGCGGAAATCCTCGTCCCGACCATCGTCCAGCGCCCGCCCGCGCAGCTCGGCGCGGTGCTCGGCAGCGCGTTCGTGCTGCGCATCGCCGTGTCGGCCGCCGCGCTCGCCGCGACCTGGATCGCGATCGCCGCGGGCGCCTTCGACCCGCTGGTCGGCGCGATGCTCGCGGGCCTCGCGGTCACGATGGTGTTCCGCGAGCCGTTCGTCGGCGTGATCAACGCGTGGCTGCAGAGCATGACCTACAGCAAGCCGCAGCTCGTCACCAGCATGGTCACCGCGCTCGCCAAGGCGCTGCTCGTCTGGCTGCTGGTCCGCGCGGCCGCCGGCCCCGCCCGCTTCGCGTGGCTGTGGGCGCTGGAAGCCGCCGCGATCGGCTTCGCGCTGCTGCTGTACTACCGCCATCGTAACGGCGGTGCGCTCGGCTGGACGTTCGACAAGCCGCTGTTCCGGCACTTTGCAACGGCCGGCACCGTGTTCTGGCTCGGCCTCATCTGCATGTACCTGTTCCTGAAGCTCGACCGCCTGATGCTCGAGCGCCACGCGTCGTTCGCCGATCTCGGCCGCTATTCGGCCGCGCAGCAGCTCAACGAGAACTGGATCACGCTCGCGCTGATGCTCGCGCAGACGATCGCGCCCGCCTTCGTCTACCGCGTGCAGGACGTCGCGCGGCTGCGCCGCAACATCGTCCGGCTGATCGCGATGACGGCCGGCCTGATGACGGCCGGCGCGCTCGTGCTCGACGCCGCCGCCCCGCTGATCGTCGGCAAGGTGTTCGGCCGCGGCTACGAGGCGTCGGTCGACATCTTCCGCTGGGCCGTCTGGCTGTCCGTGCCGGCCGGCATCGAGGCGATAGGCAATCTTATCGTTCTCAAATATCAAGCAAAATTCGTGTTGCTGTCGAAATGGCTGCTCGCGCTGGCCATCGCCGCGATCGTCAACCTGTTCGCGATCCCGCGGCTCGGCCTGTACGGCGCGCTCGTCGGGCTGGCGGCCGGCTACCTGGCCGCGGCCGCCGTCAACTTTTATTACATCCGTTTCAAGCTGCGAACATGACGTCCCCTGCTTGCCCGACCCCGCTCGACGACGTGGCCGTGCTGATGCCGGCCTACAACGGGCACGACGACGTCGTCCGGACCCTCGCGTCGTTTCGCGAGGACGCGCCCGTGCACGTGCTGATCGTCGACGACGGCAGCACGCCGCCGATCGTCGCGCCCGATCTGCCGGGCCTGTCGATCGACGTGCTGCGCATGCCCCGGAACGGCGGCATCGAACGCGCGCTGGCGGCCGGCATCGACGCGCTCGCGGCGCGCGGCTTCCGCTACGCGGCCCGTATCGACGCCGGCGATCTCGCCGCGCCGCAGCGCCTCGCGAAGGAGCGCGCCTATCTCGGCACCCATCCGCGCGTAGCCTGCGTCGGCATGTGGACGCAGGTCGTGTCGCGCGCCGGCGAGCCGCGCTTCATGCTGACGCCGGCCGCCGATCCGCGCACGCTGCGCCGCACGCGCTTCCTGCGCTCGCCGCTCGTGCATCCATCTGTGATGTTGCGCATCGACGCCGTGCGCGAAGTGGGCAACTATCGGGCAAAGTACCGCGCGGCCGAGGATCTCGATCTTTTTTTACGGTTAATGCAACGCTACGATTGCGCGAACCTGCCGGAACTCGGCCTGTATTACGAGCTTAACGAGGGCGGGATCAGCGCGACCAAACGCCGGCGCCAGCTGGTGTCGACGCTCACGCTGCTGCTGCGCCACTTCAACGTGCTGAACCCGTACGACTGGGCCGGCCTCGCCAAGAACCTGCTGCATTTCGTGACGCCGTACCGTACGCTGCAGCGCATCAAGCAGACGCTGTTCGCCGCGCGGCCGTCCGCCTGACGTGCATCCGGCCCGTTCGGCAATTTCGACGCTTTATTTTTTCTTTTTTTCATGTCCGCCACCTCCCCGCTGCGCATCGCGCTCGTCTGCAACACGGCCTGGGCGATCCATACGTATCGCCACGGGCTGATCCGTGCGCTCGTCGCGCGCGGCGCCGAGGTCGTCGTGATCGCGCCGCACGACCGCACCGTGCCGTTGCTCGAGCGGATGGGCTGCCGCTACGTGGCGCTCGCGGTCGCGTCGAAAGGCACGAGCCCGCGCGAGGATCTCGGCACGCTCGCCGCGCTGGTGCGCCACTATCGCGCGCTGCGGCCCGACCTCGTGTTCCATTACACGATCAAGCCGAACATCTACGGCTCGGTGGCCGCGTGGCTCGCGCGCGTGCCGTCGATCGCGGTGACGACGGGCCTCGGCTACGTCTTCATCCAGAAGAGCCGCGCGGCGAGCGTCGCGAAGCGCCTGTACCGGTTCGCGTTCCGCTTCCCGCGTGAAGTGTGGTTCCTGAACCGCGACGATCTCGCGACCTTCACCGACGAGCGCTTGCTCGCGCACCCCGATCGCGCACGGCTGCTGCACGGCGAAGGCGTCGATCTCGAACAGTTCGCGCCCGTGCCGCTGCCCGCCGGCGACGCGCCCGTGTTCATCCTGATCGGCCGGCTGCTGTGGGACAAGGGCGTGCGCGAATACGTGGAGGCCGCGCGTCTCGTGCGCGAGCGCTTCCCGAACGCGCGCTTCCAGTTGCTCGGGCCGCTCGGCGTCGACAATCCGAGCGCGATCGGCCGCGCGGATGTCGACGCGTGGGTCGACGAAGGCATCGTCGAATATCTCGGCGAAGCGCACGACGTGCGACCGCACATCGCGGCGGCCGACTGCGTCGTGCTGCCGTCGTACCGCGAAGGCGTGCCGCGCACGCTGATGGAAGCATCGGCGATGGGCCGCCCGATCGTCGCGACCGACGTGCCGGGCTGCCGCGACGTCGTCGCCGACGGCGACACGGGTTACCTTTGCCGCGTACGCGACAGCGCGAGCCTCGCGGAGCAATTGAATCGCATGATCGAACTCGGAACGGCCGGACGCGAAGCGATGGGCGCGCGCGGCCGGCAGAAGGTCACGGCGGAATTCGACGAACAGCAGGTCGTCGAACGCTACCGGCGTACCATCCACTCGTTAACCGGTATCACCCTCTGAAGGAGCGCATCAGCAATGACCGCTAAAGGCACCATCCTCGTCACCGGCGGAGCCGGCTATATCGGCTCGCACACGACCGTCGAGCTGCTCGACAACGGCTACGACGTCGTGATCGTCGACAACCTCGTCAACAGCAAGGCCGAATCGGTGCGCCGGATCGAGCGGATCACGGGCAAGACGCCTGCGTTCCACCAGGTCGACGTGTGCGACGAAGCCGCGCTCGCGAAAGTGTTCGACGCGCATCCGATCACCGGCACGATTCATTTCGCGGCGCTCAAGGCTGTCGGCGAATCGGTCGAGAAGCCGCTCGAGTACTACCAGAACAACATCGGCGGGCTGCTCGCCGTGCTCAAGGTCATGCGCGAGCGCAACGTCAGGCAGTTCGTGTTCAGCTCGTCCGCGACCGTGTACGGCGTGCCCGAGCGCTCGCCGATCGACGAATCGTTCCCGCTGTCCGCGACGAACCCGTACGGCCAGTCGAAGCTGATCGCCGAGCAGATCCTGCGCGATCTCGAAGTCTCGGACCCGTCGTGGCGAATCGCGACGCTGCGCTACTTCAACCCGGTTGGCGCGCACGCAAGCGGGCTGATCGGCGAGGATCCGGCCGGCATCCCGAACAACCTGATGCCGTATGTCGCGCAAGTCGCGGTCGGCAAGCTGGAAAAGCTGCGCGTGTTCGGCTCGGACTACCCGACGCCGGACGGCACCGGCGTGCGCGACTACATCCACGTCGTCGATCTCGCGAAGGGGCACATCGCCGCGCTCGACGCGCTCGCGAAGCGCGACGCGAGCTTCGTCGTGAACCTCGGCACCGGGCAAGGCTACAGCGTGCTCGAAGTGGTGCGCGCGTTCGAGAAGGCGTCGGGTCGCCCGGTGCCGTACGAACTCGTCGCGCGCCGCCCGGGCGACATCGCCGAGTGCTATGCGAACCCGCAGGCTGCGGCCGACATCATCGGCTGGCGCGCGACGCTCGGCATCGAGGAAATGTGTGCCGACCACTGGCGATGGCAGGAGGGGAACCCGCGCGGTTTTGTATAATCCGCTGTCCATTTTCCGAGCGGTCCCATGCTCAGCTTCGCGTCCGGCTTCATCGTCTCCCTGCTCGTCACGCTGTTCATCGTGCGCTACGCGCACCTTCACGAGAAATTCTCGATCGACAGCGACCTGGCCGGCGTGCAGAAATTCCATGTGCGGCCGGTGCCGCGGGTGGGCGGCATCGGGATCCTCGCCGGGGTCGTCGTTGCCGCGCTGGTGCTGTTCCGGCGCTATCCGACGATCTCCGGCAGCATTCTCGGGATCGTTGCGTGCGGGATGCCGGCTTTCCTGTCCGGTCTCGTCGAGGATCTGACCAAGCGCGTGTCGCCGCGCGCGCGGCTGCTCTGCACGATGGGCGCGGCCGCGCTCGCATTCTGGCTGATGCACATCGCGGTCACGCGCATCAGCGTGCCGCCGCTCGACTTCCTGCTCGGCTACGTCGCCATCTCGGCGTTCGTCACCGTGCTCGCGGTCGCCGCGCTCGCGAATGCGATCAACATCATCGACGGCTTCAACGGGCTCGCGTCGATGGTCAGCTTCATGATGTTCGCGTCGCTCGCGTATGTCGCGTTCCACGTCAACGACCCGGTCGTGATGTCCGCGTCGATCATCATGATGGGCGCGGTGCTCGGCTTCTTCCTGTGGAATTTCCCGGCCGGGCTGATCTTCCTCGGCGACGGCGGCGCGTATTTCATCGGCTTCATGCTCGCGGAACTCGCGATCATGCTCGTGATGCGCAACCGCGAAGTGTCCGCGTGGTACCCGGTGCTGCTGTTCATGTATCCGATCTTCGAGACCTGCTTCTCGATCTACCGGAAGAAGTTCATTCGCGGGATGTCACCAGGGATTCCGGACGGCGTGCATCTGCACATGCTCGTGTACAAGCGGCTGATGCGCTGGGCCGTCGGCACGAAGCATGCGCACGACCTGACGCGGCGCAATTCGCTGACTTCACCTTATCTGTGGCTGCTGTGCCTCGTCGCGGTGATACCGGCGACGCTGTTCTGGCGGCATACGGTGCACCTGTTCGCGTTCGTCGTGCTGTTCGCGGTGACTTATGTGTGGCTTTATCTCAGCATCGTGCGGTTCAAGGCGCCGAGGTGGATGGTGGTGAGGAAGCATCGACAGAGCCGTTGAGCGATACGTTCGCTTCCGAACAAAAAAGCGCCCAGCCGGGCGCTTTTTTTACCACTCGGGTTCCGGCCTGGAGCCACGTCACCCGTTCGATGCGACGCGCACCGACGGCACACTCTGCAACACGGGAGCAACCGCCGTCTGGTATTCCGGCACCCAGCGCCGCAGGTCGCGCCGCACTTCGTCATCCGACAGCACACGATGCTGCATCAGCCACGGCAGCAGTTCGTCGAGGAAATTGTCCGGCACTTCGCGCGCCCGCGCGATCCGCAGTTTCGGGTGCGGCGTGCGCGTCGTCGCCTCGTCGTCCGCGAGCAGTTCCTCGTAAAGCTTCTCGCCCGGCCGCAGCCCGGTGAACTCGATCCGGATCTGTTCTTCCGAGAAACCGTACAGGCGGATCAGGTCGCATGCGAGATCGACGATCTTCACCGGTTCGCCCATGTCGAGAATGAAGATCTCGCCGCCGTGCCCCATGCTCGACGCCTGCAGCACGAGCTGCGACGCTTCCGGGATCGTCATGAAGAAACGCGTGATCTCCGGGTGCGTGACCGTGACCGGGCCGCCCTTCGCGATCTGCTGCTGAAACTTCGGAATCACGCTGCCCGCGCTGCCGAGCACGTTGCCGAAGCGCACCGTCTCGAACTGCGTGCGCCCGCTCGTCTGCTGCAACGCCTGGCAGGCCATTTCGGCGAGACGCTTGCTCGCGCCCATCACGTTGGTCGGATTGACGGCCTTGTCGGTCGAGATCAGCACGAAGTGACGCACGTCGTGGCGGATCGCCGCCCGCGCCACGCGATAGGTGCCGAGCACGTTGTTGCGCAGCGCCTGCCATGCGTTGTGCTCTTCCATCAACGGCACGTGCTTGTAGGCGGCCGCATGGAACACGATGTGCGGCGCATGGCGCGACATCACCTGATCGAGCAGCAGCGAATCTTTCGCGTCGCCGATGATCGGCAGCACGGGCAAATCCGGAAAGCGCTCGCGCAATTCCTCGGTCAGCCGGTACATCGCGTATTCCGAGAGGTCGAACGCAACGAGCTGTGCAGGCGCGAAGCGCAAGATCTGCCGGCACAGCTCGGAGCCGATCGAGCCGCCCGCGCCCGTCACCATCACGACGCGGCCGCGCAGCAGTGCTTCGACGTGCGGCGTATCGATCGTCACGGCCTCGCGGCCGAGCAAATCCTCGAGATCGATGTTCCGTACCTGCGACAGGAAGCCCTGCCCCGGCATCAGCGCGGTCAGCGACGGCAGCACCATCGCCTTCACGCCGGCCCGCACGCACAGGGTCGCGACGCGACGCTGCACCTCGACCGATGCCGACGGAATCGCGATGATCGCGTATTCGACCTTCATCGCATCGGTCCAGTGCTTGAGGTCGTTGAACGAGCCGAGCACCTTGTAGCCGTAGATTTCGCGGCCCTGCTTCGTGACGTCGTCGTCGAGCAGCCCGACGAGGCGCCACTCGCCGGAGCGTGACAGTTCCCGCGCGAGGCTCGCGCCGGCCGTGCCGGCGCCGAGCACCAGCACTGGCTTGCCTTTGCCGACAAGCCCGCCGTACAGGTAGTACTCCTTCGTCGCGCGATACAGTGCGCGCGCGCCGCCCATCGCCAGGAACAGCATCAGCGGCGACACGAGCAGCACCGAGCGGGGGATGATTGGCCGCGGCTGGAACATCACGGCACCGATCATCACGATTATGCCGCCGCCGGCCACCGCCTTCGAAATACGCATCAGGTCGGGCAGGCTCGCGAATACCCACAGCCCGCGATACAGGCCGAACCCGTGGAACATCAGTGCATAGACGGGTAGCACCCAAGTCAGCGCCATCAACGCACCGCTCAAGAAGTCATGCGGAACGCTGCCGTTGAAACGGACGAGATAGGCGAATAACCATGCGGCGACAACCGCCGTCAGGTCGAACAGGAAAGCACTCAGTGACAGCCAAGATGCTTTGGATCGCAACATCGGCGGGAGACCTCAAGAATTGTTTTCGGCGACCGGTCCAACCCGGCGCCAGCGTGCGTCGATCACGCATCCGATACACGCAAGAACGCCACACCAGACGGCGCACAGCCCCCACTGCTGCATTGCCGGGCGACTCAATGCCCACATGGCCAGGATTATGCCCCCGAGCATCACGAGGTACCAGTAAATGGCGGTACGCCGATGACCGATGCCGGAACGGACCATGCGCTGATAATAATGCTCCCGGTGCGCCTGCCAAAACTTTTCCCCACGTAACAAACGTCTCAGGAGTGTTACAGATGCATCTGCAATAAAGGGGGAGAACACCATTGCCGGGAACCAGACGGGCCAGACACCGCCACGCCAGCCCCAGTAGCCGAATGCGCCGGCCATGAAGCCAAGTGGAATCGAGCCGGCATCGCCAAGGAACAGTCGCGCCGGATGGAAATTCAGCAGAAGAAAGCCGAGCGATGCGCCGGCGACCGCCGCACCGCCCGCCAGGAGGTCGGGCGACGGGTGCGCGCCGGACAACGATGCGGCGGCCAACGCACCGAATCCGAACAGCGCCATCCCGCCGGCCAGCCCATCAGAGCCGTCCATGAAGTTGTACAGGTTGGTCAGCCAGACCATCACGAAACCGATCACGGCCAGTGCCCACCATGGGGCATCGGCCGGGTAGGCGACGATCAGCACGGCGACCGCAAGCACATGTACCGCAAAGCGGACCCTGGCAGGCAGCCCGCGGCGATCGTCGATCTGCGACATTGCCGCCAAGCAGGCGACGCTGATCGCGAGCAGCCACATTCCGGGAGCAAGCCACGCCAATGCAATTACGCAGACCGGGACGATGCCCCAGCCACCGACGCGGGGGGTGGGAAGCGAGTGAAGCGAACGATCGTTCGGAATATCGGTGGCAAGCCGCCATGCGAGTCCGGTCGCCAGCAGCGTGTGCAGGATCGCGGCCGAAACGGCACCGGCGACCAGCGCCACCGCCACCGCCGCCGTCCACGTCGTGATTGCGAGGTGCATGTGTTTATCGTCGAGTATCGCGCGAACGATACCACACGGCTGTCGCCTCGAGCCCCTCTTCGGTCGTGTGGGGAGGCCGCCAGCCGAGCACCTCATCGATGCGACGGGTATCGAGCCGCAAATCGCCCGTCAGACGCTCGATCGCGCTGCTGCGGCCCGTCAGCGCACCGGCCAATCGCAACGCAGCGACCGGCGCCGGGAACAGACGGGCACGCTTGCCGAGCGCGACGCCCGTCATGCGCAGCAAACCGGGCACGGTCGGGGGATCGTCGTCGGCAACGTGAAAGCAGTCGTCGTCGGCACGCGAATCGATCGCGCACCGCAGCAATGCATCCGCGAGATTCTCGACGTATACGACGCTACGGCGGGCCGAAATGGCGCTGAGAGGAAGCGGCAGCCCCTTGTCCACCGCCCGCATCAATGCAAGGAAATTGGCTGCGACACCAGGACCATAGACGAGCGGCGGACGAACGATCGTCACCGCGATGCCGTGACTGCGACCGAACGCGCGCAATGCGGCTTCCGCCTCGAGCTTGGACACGCCATATGGATCCACCGGTGCCGGCGGATCGTTCTCGCGCCACGGCCTGCCCGGATCCGTCTCGCCCAGCGCCTTGACGCTACTGACGAAGACGAAGCGGCGCGCGCCGGCCTGCGATGCGGCGCGTGCCGCATTCAACGCACCGTCGACATTCACCGTACGGAACGCGGCGAGCGGATCGGCCGCCCGGTCGTGCATCACGTGAACCCGAGCCGCCAGATGGATAAACGCATCGCACCTGCCGACACGCTCGGCCATATCGGCCGCGATACCGGCAAAGTTGTCGTCTCCGATCACGCATTCACGCGCACGCCGATCACTGGTACCGGTGCGACGCACGAGCGCGACCACATCGTGTCCGCGTTCAATCGACCGCGCACTGACGGCCCGTCCTACAAAACCATTCGCACCGCTGATCGCGATTCGCATATTCATCCAGTCATTCGTTCGATTTACCGCGCGATCGCGACATGCGATCGTCCAACAGCCTTCAGGCGCCCAGAGAACGGTAAACGTCGCACGTTTTCTCTACCGTTGACGCCCAGGTGAATTGGGCCGCCCGCAGCAGCCCCTTCCCCCCGAGTACGTCACGCAACGAGGCATCGTCGGCCAGACGCGAAAGCCCGTCGGCGATCGCGTCGATCGAGCGCGGATCGACCTCCAGTGCGGCACCGCCTGCCACCTCCGGTAGCGATGTCACGTTCGACGTCAGCACCGGTGTGCCGCTTGCCATAGCCTCGAGCACCGGCAGGCCAAAGCCCTCGTAGAGCGATGGATAGGCAAACAGCGCAGCCGACGCGAACAGGCGGGCCAGATCGTGGCGGGACACGTAGCCAGGCACGATCACCTGTCGGGCCGCGACGAGCGGCGCGATCGCGCGCATCAGCGTCGAATTCATCCAGCCGTCGGCACCGATCAGCACGAGTGGAAACGCCTCGCGCACGCCGGCCGGCATCCGGCAGAACGCCTCGACGAGCCGCGGCAGGTTCTTGCGCGGCTGCAGCGTGCATACCGACAGGATGAAGCCGCGATGGCGCAGGCCATGCGCCGCCAGCACGGCCCCGCAGTCGGCCGCATCGTATGGACGGAACAACGGGTCGACGCCGAGGTGGATCGCGACCACCTTCTCGTCGGGCAGCCCGAACAGGTCATGAAGCGCTCGCTTCGTGTAGTGACTCACCGCGATCACCGTCTGCGCCTGCGCGAGCGTGCGCGGGAGACCGCCGTCAAGATACCTGACGGCCTCCCGCGGATGGAACTCCGGATGCGGCCGGTGCGACACATCATGAATCGTCACGACCGTCGGCCCCCGGTAGCGTGACGCGATGAAATTGGTCTCATGGTACAGATAGCCGCGGCGCGCGAAGTCGTCGCGCAGACGCGCGGACGAACGATCGCGCAAGAACGTGCGCGCCTGATAGGCGCCCGGGATGTTGCGCGCGGCACGGATCGCGGCCGCCAGCGGCCTGTGGGCAGCGCGCGTGACGGGCACTGTTTCGTCGTGAAGCAACGCCTGCAATCCGCCATTCTCGTGGATGGCTGCCCCAACCCATCCGGCCAGCGCGTCGACGTCGGGCCGCTGCAACAAACCTTCCAGCAGATGCTGTGTGTAATAGCCGACGCCGCTACGCGGCGGCCGCAGGGAATTCAGGTCAAAAAGCAACTTCATGCAGTCGGCGCACAAGCGTAGGGTGAAAATCGGCAATGGGCACGGCGGCCCGTGCGTGCCGCGGGGAGCGCCCCGTCGATTCGACGGTGCGGCTGCGGACGCCGGCCAGGACCTCTGGAAAAGTCGCCCGTCCACATGCAGCGTCGGCGCACGGCGATGGCCCACCCGACGGGCGCCGCGCCGGGATACCCGCGTGAAAGTGCCGCCATTATGACGACAAACGCCGGCAAAAACCATGCTCGCAGCCGGTACCCCGCGCGGTGCCGAAATAATGGGGCGCGACCGACAGGCAACCGTGCAAATTCGGTAACCATATGTACTCGAACGGAATTCCGGGGCAGGGAATTCGGCTAAAATTGCCGTTTGGCTTATTGAATGGCGCCGCTCAGTCTCATGAACATTATTCCTGTCATCATCTGCGGGGGCGCAGGCACCCGCCTCTGGCCGGTGTCCCGCGAAGCGTTTCCGAAGCCGTTGCTCAAGCTGGCCGACGGCCAGTCGCTGCTTCAGAAGACCTACTTGCGCGCCTGCGGCATCCCGGGCGTCGACGAAGTCCTCTTCGTAACCAATCGCGATACCTACTTCCTGACGAAAGACGACTGTGCAGAAGTTCGGCAGCCCGATGTGCGGGTGGGCTTTGTCCTCGAGCCCGTTTCCCGCAACACGGCGGCGGCGATCGAGGCAGCGGCAGCGGTCGTGCGGGAGCGGCACGGGCCGGAAGCGGTCATGCTCGTGATGCCCGCCGATCACCTGATCAACGATCTCGACGCGTTCAATGCGGCAGTCCTTCGGGCCACGCAGGCTGCAGCTGCGGGCAAGGTCGTCGCGTTCGGCGTGAAGCCCACGCGCGCGGAAACGGGCTTCGGATACATCCAATACGAACAGGGCGGTGACAACGCCAGCGCCCATGACATCGTGAGCTTCGTCGAAAAACCGAATCCCGAATTGGCGGCCCGACTCGCAGTCGACGGGAAGCACGCGTGGAATGCGGGGATTTTTTGCTTCGCAGCCCAGACGATGCTCGACGAGATGGACGTGCACGCGCCTGAAGTCGCGGGCCCGGTACAACAGGCCATTCCCGCCGGAAGCTGGTCGAGTGTCAACGACGACTACGCCGTCGAGCTGGCGGCTGCCGCGTTTGCCACCGCGAAGGACATCTCGATCGACTACGCGGTCATGGAGCGCACGCACCGCGCGGCCGTCGTCCCGTGCGACATCGGCTGGAGCGACATCGGTTCGTGGCTCGCTATCAGCGACCTGACGCAACCCGACGCGCGAGGCAACCGGATCGAAGGTGCGGCGCTGCTACACGACACGTCCAATTGCTATTTCCGCTCCGACGAGCGGACGATCGGCGCAGTCGGCGTTGAAGACCTGGTTGTCGTCGATACGCCCGACGCCCTGCTGATCGCGAAACGCGACCGCGCGCAGGACGTCAAGCAGATCGTGTCTCAACTCAAGCTGACGAATCACGACGCCTATCGCGTGCATCGCACCGTACATCGCCCATGGGGCACGTATACCGTGCTCGAGGAAGGCGACCGCTTCAAGATGAAGCGAATTGTCGTGAAACCCGGCGCGTCACTTTCGCTGCAGATGCATCATCACCGCAGCGAGCACTGGATCGTCGTGCGCGGCTGCGCCGATGTGGTCAATGGCGAGCAAATCATTTCGCTGCAGCCGAACGAGTCGACCTACATCCCGGCCGGCCACAAGCACCGCCTGATCAATCCCGGAGTCGTGGATCTGGTCCTGATCGAAGTGCAGTGCGGCGAATACCTCGGCGAAGACGACATCGTCCGCTTCGAGGACGTCTATGGCCGCGCCCCTGCCGCCTGATCGCGGACAGGCAGAAAAAACCGGGGCGGCACAGCCGCCCCTTCCCTGTCTCGCCCGCGTCGGCCCGGCAATCTGAAGCCCTATGCACGTTTTACATTTCTACAAGACCTATCGCCCGGACTCGATGGGCGGCGTCGAAGAACTCATCGGCCAGGTCTGCTCGGGGGCGAGCAAGCGCGGCGTCACGAGTGAAGTCCTGACGGTCAGTACCGACACGAGCTCCGTCGATTTCGGCGATCACGTTCACCACCGGGCAAAGGTCGATCTCCAGGTCGCGTCGTCGCCGTTCTCGATGGCCGCGTTCCGTCGTTTCGCCGACCTCGCGAAGCGAGCCGACGTCATCCACTACCACTTCCCGTGGCCATTCATGGACGTCGTGCATTTCGCGACCCACTCCGGCAAGCCCGCGCTCGTCACCTATCACGCCGATATCACGCGGCAGAAATTCCTGCTCCAGGCGTATAAGCCATTGCAGCGTCGCTTCCTGAGCGACGTCGACCGCATCGTCGCTACATCACCGAATTATCTCGAGACGAGCCCGGTACTCCGGCAATACAAGGACAAGGTCGAGGTCATCCCGATCGGCCTCGACGAGCGCCGCTACCCTGCTCCCGATCCCGCACGCATTGCGTACTGGCGCGATCGTGTAGGGCCGAAGTTCTTTCTCTTCGTCGGCAACTTGCGCTACTACAAAGGGTTGCATGTGCTGCTCGACGCGCTCTCCGGCTCGTCGATGAAAGCGGTGATCATCGGTGCCGGTCCGGTCGAGAACGACCTGAAGGCGCAAGCCGCGCGACTCGCGCTCGGCGATCGCGCAATTTTCGTCGGCGCCGTTCCCGACGAAGACAAGGTCGCACTGCTGAGCCTGTGCCATGGACTGACGTTCCCCTCGCACCTGCGCGCGGAAGCGTTCGGGATCTCGCTCGTCGAGGGCGCGATGTTTGGCAAGCCGCTGATTTCCACCGAAATCGGCACCGGCACATCGTTCGTCAACATCGCGAACGAAACCGGACTCATCGTGCCGCCCGAAGATCCCGCCGCATTTCGCGGTGCCATGACGACGCTGTGGGACGACCCCGAACGCGCCGCTGTATTGGGCCGTAATGCACGCGCCCGATTCGAACGGAACCTGACGTCCGACCAGATGATCGAACGCTACGTCGACCTCTACCGTCGACTGGCCAGAAACGACCGGACGTAGCGCGTATCGCGCATTGGCTGGACAGTTGATGGCAACGCGCCGCGCTGTTCCAGCCCTTTTTCATTGCACGACATGTCGCAGTTCACCGATACCGCCACGCTGCGCGCCCGCCTCGAACAAGCGGGTATCCAGCGCTCTTACACCATTGCGTTCACGCCGCGCTGCGGCAGCACGGCCCTGTCGAATGCACTGAGTCACGCCGGCATAGGTCAACCGACCGAGTATTTCCAGTACCCGTACGATGCGCAGTCACCGTTCAGGCGCGCGCCGTCCGATGATTTCAGCCGCGACCTCGAAGCGCTGGTTCGAGAGCAGAGCGCGAACGCCATCTTCGGCGCGAAGATCATGCACGACCACCGCGCTCACCTCGACGACTGGCTCGAAAGCAGCGTGGCCGGCTACACGACCCTCGATGACATACTGCCGAATCATCGCTGGATCTATGTGCGCCGCGACGATTCGATCGCGCAAGCCGTGTCACTATTCATCGCGGACGAAACCGGCACATGGCATCTGCCTGCCGATGCCAACGCCCCAGAGCCCGACGTCCGCTATGACTTCCTCGCCATCCTTGCGAAATTGATGATGTTGCAGTCGCACGAAGCAAACTGGGACGCGTATTTTCGCAAGACGGGCATCCAGCCGCTGCGTACGAGCTATGAAGCGCTGTCCGATGCGCCGTCACAGCTGCTCGACTCGATTGCTGCGCATCTGGGTCTGCCAGCCGATCGGCTGGCCGGCGTTCAATTGACCCGAACCGGTGGCCTGAACAAGATTTCGAATCGATTCGCCGACCTGTACGAAACCATCCGGGATCGGTTTACCGCAGATTTCCTCGCGATCGGCCGCCGGGACAATCGTGCAACATATGGGGCCGATCGTAAGCGCTCGACACGTACCGTCTGTTCATGAGGGCGCGGCACCGGCAATCTGATTCCCATCAGATGTAATGGGAATCAGATTGATGAAGCCAGTGGTGCATGGAAGACAACCGGGATCGAAGAACTACACGAAGGAGTTTCGGGAAGCGGTTGCTGCCGAAGCGAACGATCCGAATCGCTCGATTGCCGAGGTAGCGCGTGCACACGGCTTGAACGCCAATATGGTCGCGCAGTGGCGAAGAAGCTTACTCGATACGCAACCTGCACCGTCAGTACCAAACATCGCGCTGCTACCGGTTGATGTGGTCGATCTGCCTGCGAAAGACATCCCACATCACGCTCTGCCGCAAACGCCGGACGTGTCGGCGAGCCCGGCGATGCCGCCAGGCTGTGAAATCGAGATCGAGGTCGGCAAACGACGTATTCGTATCCGCGGTGTGTCGCAGGAGTTCGCCGAACAGTATTTGCGAGACTGTCTGAAGTGATCCCGCCGAACACGCGAATCTGGATCGCGGCGGGCGTCACAGACATGCGTTCCGGCTTCAACTCATTGGCCGCGAAGGTGCAAACCGTGCTGGAGAAGGATCCCTACAGCGGGCACGTGTTCGTGTTCCGGGGTAAGCGCGGCGACTTGCTGAAGTGCTTGTGGTGGTGCGACGGTGGCCTGTGCCTGCTCTCGAAGCGCCTCGAGAAAGGACGTTTCGCGTGGCCGCGCGCCGATGCCGGTGTTGTTGCGCTGACGACCGCTCAGCTCGCGCTCTTGCTCGAAGGTTTCGATTGGCGGCAGCCGATCGATGCGGTACGCCCGCGAAGCGCATTGTAAACGTTCATTACGCGTGGAGAGCTTGTGGGTGGCGTCGTGTAAGCTCACCGCATGTCCGCTGCTCCCACCGATCTCCCCGACGACATTGAAGCGCTGAAGGCGATGGTCGCCAGCTTGCGCGAGCAGCTCTCGTCGCGCGCGATCGAGATCGAACATCTGAAGCTGACGATTGCCAAGCTGCGCCGGATGCAGTTCGGCCGAAAATCGGAGAAGCTGGATCGCCAGATCGAACAGCTTGAATTGCGGCTGGAAGACCTGCAGGCCGATGAAGGCTCGGTCGATATGGCCGCGGTTGCTGCAGTGAAACGGCCGAGTCGCGAAGGTGTCGGGCGCAAGCCGTTGCCCGATCACCTTGAGCGCGAAGAGCGCATCCATCTGCCCGCCGATGATGACTGCCCCGATTGCGGCGGGCAACTCAAACCGCTGGGCGAAGACGTCGCGGAACAGCTCCAATACGTCCGGGCGCACTTCCGCGTGATTCGCCACCGCCGTCCGAAGCTGGCCTGCGCATGCTGCGATCGCATCGTGCAGGCCGCGGCACCGAGTCGACCGATCGATCGTGGCATCCCGGGTCCGGCGCTGCTCGCGCACATCGCCGTGTCGAAGTTCGCGTACCACATCCCGCTGCATCGCCAGGCAGTCATGTACGCGCGCGACGGCGTCGAGATCGATCCAGGTGCGATGGGGTATTGGATGGGGAGCATCACGGCGCTGCTTGCACCGCTGGTCAACACCGTCCGCCTATACACGTTAGCCGGCGGCAAGGTTCACGGGGACGACACGCCGCTGCCAGTGCTGGCGCCCGGCAACGGTCGCACAAAGACAGGACGCCTGTGGGTCTACGTGCGCGATGATCGGCCGAGCGCTTCCGAAGAGCCGGCATCAGTCTGGTTCGCCTACACGCCCGATCGACGGGGCGAGCATCCCCAGCAGCATCTTGCAGACTTCACCGGCGTGCTGCAGGCCGATGCGTTTGCCGGCTATGCCGAGTTGTATCGCGGCGGCACCATCCAGGAAGCTGCCTGCATGGCCCACGCTCGCCGAAAGATCCATGATCTACATGCCGTCCGCCCCAATGCGTTAACGGAGGAAGCGCTGCACCGGATCGGCGCGCTCTACAAGATTGAGGAGCAGATCCGTGGCAAACCACCTGATGAGCGGCACAGTGTGCGCCAGGCGCGAGCGGTGCCGCTGCTCGACGACATGAAACGCTGGTTCGAAGCAACGCTCGCCACGCTCTCTGCAAAATCCGACACGACCAAGGCGATTCAGTACGCGCTGAATCGCTGGCCGGCGCTCATCTACTACTGCAGCGACGGGCGTGCGGAAATCGACAACCTGATCGCCGAGCGAGCACTGCGCGGCGTTGCACTCGGCAGACGGAATTACTTGTTCGCCGGCGCCGACTCCGGTGGCGAACGTGCCGCCGCGATGTATAGCCTGATTGGCACGGCGCGCTTGAACGGCATCGATCCCGAGGCGTATCTCGCCTACGTGCTTGAGCGCGTCGCTGACCATCCGATCAACCGCATCGACGAGTTGTTACCGTGGAACGTGGCGTCGTCGTTGCCCTCTACTGCCCGCGTCGAGCCTATCCGATAGCATCGCGCTCCCGTCGTCAACGATCTACGCTACGGTGCTGGTCGAGTGCTTACGGCCGATCTCGATCGCTGGGTCGATTTCTTCGGCAACCGCCGGTGGCGCGGCAACGAAGACCAGTAATGGCCCGGGCGCCGCAGCCGTGAGGCCGGGGCGCCCGCATCGTGGCATCGGATACCTGCCGCGAGCGGCAGGCAAAACGCATGTCAGGCCGCGCGTGCAGCGGCGCGGGCACTTGCAAGTTCGTACAGCTCCACACTCTTGCCAGCCATCTCGCCCGCCGTAAACCGCGTCTCGAAGATCTGCCGGCCACGCTCACCCATCGCAGTACGCCTGATAGGATCACGCACCAGACGCAAGATCGCCTGCGCGAGCGCATCGGCGTCGCCGGGCGGCACCAACAACCCGTTGGCGTCATGCTCGATGACTTCCGGCATCCCGCCTGCCGAGCATCCGATCACCGGCTTGCCGACACGCATCGCTTCCAGGAATACGAGACCGAAGGACTCGAACCGGCTCGGCGCAACGAATACATCGCAAGTCGCATAGGCCTCGTGCAATGCATCGTCGCCGATGCGTCCGTCGAACCTGATCCGATCGCGCCACCGCGAATTCCCGTGCTGCTTCTCGAACGCTTCCTTGTAGGTTCGGCCATCAGGCAGCTTCATCGAATCGTCGCCGACGATCCGGAACCGGACGTCGGGTACCGCGTCGAGCACGACCGGTATCGCCTGAAACAATACGTCGATCCCCTTCCGCGGCTCCAGCCGGCCAACGAAGAGGACTTCGATGCCAGCAGCCCGTTTCCCGTCCGCCCGAATGCCGACCGGCTCCGCCATTCCATGTGGAACGACGCGCGTGTTCGCCGTATTGAACGTGATGGCGTACAGGCGTTCGATCTCGCGCACGATTGCGCGACTGTTCGCCCGTACCGCATCGGCCTTCGTCATCAGCTCGCGTTCGAGCGCGAGCATCGGCATGCCAAACGACGCCATCCATTCCGCATCCTGCCGATGTTCAGGATGGGATTCGAGCCAGAAGTGCAGCGTCGTATGCAAGCTGGTGACGAGCGGCCACTTTCCGTCGAGCAGGAACGCGATGCCCTCGCAGTCCCAGATCGGAGACTCGATGACGTCGATGTCGCGATGCTCGGCAATCCTGCGGGCTTCCGCCAGCGCGGTCGCCGACCAGTTCCAGATGTGCTGCGGGATATTCCGTTCGACGGCCGCTGGCGTCCGGTCGATTTCGCGAGTCACGAGCCGGTGAACCCAGACGCCGTTTTCGAAGTCGACCCGATTCGTATCGGGACTCTGCGTGACGACGTGCACCATGCTGCCCTGCGCGGCAAGTGCTTCGGCCAGGTCCTTCGTGAACGTCGCGATGCCGCCGCCGTGATTCGGCGGAAAATCGCGCGAAGTCAGCACGACCGTGCGACCGTTGTTGAAGGTCTCGAACGGCAGGAATTCACCGGCATAGCGCTCGAGCTTGTGCGCGTCGATCATCGCATCGGGCTTGACGCCTTCGAAGCCTCGTTGCACGCCCGTGTCATATGCGCGCACGACGTCTTCCTCGAATTTCGTGACATCGGCGCGGGTCAGGAGGCCCTCGCCTTCGGCCCAGACGACTTCCCTGCGCTGCATGTCGACGAACTTGGAGAGCTCCTCCATCACGCGCTCGGTCGGGAAAAATTCGCGCGCATGCTTCAACGAGAAGTAGACCTTGTTCTTGATGACGGAATAGCGGTTGCGCACCACCTTGTTTTCGCCACGAAGGTTGCTGGGTGCGTACTTGTGATGCACGTACGCACACGGCAGTTGTGCGATCAGGTAGCCAGCGTCCACGATTCGCACGCAAACATCCGTTTCATCCAGGAAGTATTCGAACTCCTCGTCGAACCCGCCGATTCGCAATAGCGCCGAGCGCCGGAACGATGAGTTGCAGCCCAGCAAGTGCGGGATGCGCACGCTCTTCGGAAACGAAAGATGGGGTGACGCCTTCATCATGTGCAGATAGGCGTGCGCATAGCGGTCAACAACTGCGTACTTGTACTGGAAAGCGTAGCCCGTGTGGTCATAGACGAAACCGCCAACCGCACCGACCTCAGGATCGAGATACGGTTCGGCAAGCTGCATCAGCCACTCGGGCTCCGGAATTGCATCGTCATCGATGAACGCCACGACGTCGCCCCGTGCCATACATATCCCGACGTTGCGCGAGACCGATAGATTTGCGACGTCACATTTTCCGGCACGGATCTTCGGCAGCCACGACGCAATGACTTCGTCCGAGTTGTCGGTTGACGGCCCATTGACAACGATGACCTCGAATTCGCCCGGGTACCTGAGCCACCGGAAACTCTCGAGCGTCTTCCGGAGGACCGGCCCCCGATTCAACGTGTTGACGACAATGGAGATACGTGGATACACGGCCAAAACCTCAGGCTGCCAGCATGTGCGCCACCGGCTTTTTCGCCGTAATCTCAAACTCGTAGCATCGACCATTCTTGCGACCACGATCGACAATCGTCGGTGTCTCGAAGCCCGCCTCGGTCAGCAGCTTGATCATCGAATCCGGCGTGAACATGTTGAAATGGAAATCCCCATCGTAGTCCTGCCCGCCATACATCACTTCACGCAAGTCCTCGTAGGGATACGTGCCATTCGAGTATTCGCGAATCATCGCCTCTGCATCGGGTACGATCGCCTTCAGTTCCCCTCCCGTCCGGAGCAGCCCGAAGAAATATGGCAGCAACTCGCGACGCAGTTGCTCCTCCGGAAAATGTTCCAGCAGGTGCGCCGAGAAGATCTCGGTCAATTCGCCCTTCTCAAACGGCAACCCATCGACCTCCGACACGACGTCGACACCTGGCAGCGCACGTCGGTCCACGTTCAGGTAGCCATTCAGCGGAATGTGGCCACAGCCGAGATTCAGGCGAATACCATCGCGACGCGCGACTTCCAGCTTGTCCTGCGACAAGACTTCGGCCTTGACTCCGATCGCGTCGCCGTCTGGCTGGACTTCCCGTGCCCCGTAACGCATTTCGAACATCAGCTCGCGGCGTACGAACTCGATCCGGCCAAGCAAGTAATTGATAGACTGTGTGCGGTCAGCCAGCGCCGATTCACCAAACCCCATCCGGTCTCGCAAGGCCGACACGTCCGAGAGAAGTGCATCGACCTTCGCCGTCAGTTCATCGATATCCCGCGTGTGCTTTCGCAACGTCATCGGTATCGCATGCACGAGATTGTCGAGATCGACCTGATGATCATCTGCAGCGGACAGCGCGCGCAGCAGCGCCGGCAACTGGTCGGCCTCGAATACGTGCTGACGATGGTTGATGCTCGCCACCGATTCACGAATCTGCGGCAGGCGAACGATCCCGACGCCAATATGAACCAATCGTCCGATTACGGGCCAGCCAGCTACTTCGCGGGCAACTTTTCTAAGTTGTTCTTTCATCTGACCACAACGCTATAAAAAAGAATAATCAAACCCATCGCCCTCGCTGCACGCCGATCCCGCCGCTGCCGTTATGACGACAGCCCCCGACAGGCACACTTATGCTTCGCACCGGCACACGATACGCGGCGATCATCTCACCGTCGAACCCGTTACCGGTCCGACGAAAACGTGCTTAACCTCCGCGTTAGCGCAAATTCGTCGCAGGCTACGCATGGGCACCTTGCACCTGCAACACCACGTCCGTGGACTGACGACGATTCGAATCGTCGCACGTAGACGTTGCGGCCCACCGTAATCACGGCCGACCGGACCTCACATCATAAATCGGCAATACGAATATGTCTTCGGC
The DNA here is from genome assembly GCF_024730645.1 of Burkholderia sp. EMB26. Lineage (NCBI taxonomy): Bacteria > Pseudomonadati > Pseudomonadota > Betaproteobacteria > Burkholderiales > Burkholderiaceae > Burkholderia > Burkholderia sp. EMB26. Next base: position 937,655 of record NZ_CP078070.1, on the reverse strand, counting down.
TCGTAAACGCGCGTAAACACGGTCGCGGCAAAGATCGCGAGCGACTCGAACAACTGATAATCCTGGTGTAGCGAGCAAGCCCCATCATTCGGCAGGCTCATTCTGCGGGGCGCCCCCCAATCATGCGGCCCCTCGAAAATTGTCCCCGGCACACGACATGTCCAAACGCGACGAAACCGCAACCCCTGCGGAATGGCGTATGGATTCCTTTTGTAGTACACGGCATGGATTGCGACCCCACAATCCATGCCGTGTATTGTATTTTTCCTTTGCCTGCGTCTTACAGCAGTTTCAACATGAACGACTCGAAACTCGGCAAGACTTGCAGATTCCCGTATCCGCTGATATGGTCGCCATCAAAAAACAGCGGCCGGCGGCCTTCGTATGCCGAGCACGTTTTGTCCGAGCACAATGACGGCAATGGATCCCACGTATACACGCCAGGCACTGCCGCTTCCATCCGTGAATACGCTTTCAGAATCGGCGTCCGCATTTCGTCGATTTCGCTTCGGCTGATTATCGCCCCCCGTTCGCAAATCGGGTTATGTCGATTGAACCAATCGGAGCAACGATACGGAACCATTCGGAAAATCGGCTTCGGTGCCTCCAGGACGACCTTGCCACCACGCGTCTCGATATCGCGTAGCTTCGGAATGGCTTCCTGGACAGCCTGGTCCCGGCCTTTGTCTGCCTCGTCACCGAACAGCTGCTTTCTCGCGGTTTCGTCACCGAAATACGCCCATTGATCGATCATGCGGGGCAAGCGCAGAGAGGGCAGAAAAACAACGTCCCCCGGTTGCAGTTTGGTCAGCATGTCCTTCAACGCCGAATCGCCGTATTGATGGCAAACGGGATTGCCGCTCTCTCGCCAGGGCTGCAAGCTGAGAAATGGACAACCGGCATTGTTGTATGCATATACGGTGACGCCAGTTTGAACCACAAACTGCTTGAACATGCCGGAATAGGCCATCGCATGCGAATCACCGATCACGAAAATGCGATGCTGACTCTTCTGGGGCAGATCACAATTCTTGCGCGAGTAGGTCCAGAGCTGGCCGCCTTGCACATCTTGTTGTGCAACGTCGGTATGACACCCGGGGAATGAGGGATTCGTGTCGGTCCCGTACGGATACCAGTCATTCCCATTCCTAGTGACGGTGCTGAGCGAAAACCTCGGCTGAGCTTCGGCCATCCTCGCCGAAACCCACGCGCCCCCGCCCATTAAACACAATCCGAGTGCAACGACAATCAGACGCGGAATTCCAGCCGCGGACAATCCATGACGGAACGGCTCCTCGATGAAACGATATGAAGCGATCGCAAATGCAAAGGTCAACACGACGGCGCAAACAATCGCGACCGGCGACTCAAGCCCGGTCGTCCAGCGCGACACGACGTATATCGGCCAATGCCAAAGATAGAGCGAATAGGAAATCCGGCCGATGAAGCGAGCGGGAGCGCTTTCGAGAAGTGTGGAAATCAGGCCCGCGTGCTGCCGGCCATAGAGAAACCCCAACAGCCCGACCGTGCCGACGACCGGCAGAATTGCACCGGGAAACGGATAATGATCCGATTTCGAAATCACGAGCCCGACCAGCACGACAAGTGCCGATAGCCAAGCGCCTATCCTGGTCCACGTCGTGGCAGGAGCATGCGTCGATTCGGTCGTGACGAATCCGGAAAGCGCGAAGCATTGGTAAAGAAGAACACCCGCGGCCAATTCCCAGAACCGGCCAAAAATGAAATAGAACGCTTGCGTCTGATTGGTTTGCCCCAGCCAATGCCCCCAGGCCAACGAAGCACCCAATCCCGCCGCAATCAGGATGACGGACAGATGCCGCCAGTTCTTGCGCGCAAGCCAGGCCCAGAAGAGAAACGGGAAAGCAAGGTAGAACTGCTCCTCGACACCAAGCGACCACGTATGCGTGTACGGATTGAATTCAGCAGTCGGTGAAAAGTAGTCGTTGCCGCCGGCGCCCAGAATGAAATTGCTCAACCCGAAGAACGCATACAGCCCGGTCTTCTGACTCTTGTCGCTCAGGTAGGACGACGGAATGACGAGTGCCGACACGAGACCGGTCACCAGCAACACCACGATCAGTGCAGGCAGGATCCGCCGCATTCTTCGTGCATAGAAGAGCAGCAGGAGCCGCCCGGGCGATACCGAACCGAGGTTCGCGACAGACGAACTGACCACAAATCCAGATATCACGAAGAAGATGTCGACCCCCGAAAAGCCGCCGGGAAGCCAGTGCGCATTCAGGTGGAAAAGCATGACGGACAGCACCGCGAGTGCGCGTAAGCCGTCGATATACGGAAAGTAGGCTGTCTTCTCACGTGCCATTGTTAGATATCTGCGAAATAAGGTGCGTCGCTGTTGCCCGCTTGGTAAAACACGTCGCACGCGAGCGTGCACCCTTGAATTACTGGATGTTGTTGACGAGATTGACGAACCGTCGCGCAACCTTGCTCGGAGAGAAGTCTTCGGCATATCGAGACGCGCGCTTGACGAACGACGCGTAACTTCCATCTTCCTTGCCGCGCCACGTTGGAGAAGTCATCCGCTCGACCGCCCGGCCAAGTTCCGAGGAAAGGCCTTCCAAGCTGCCGGTCTCCACAAGTTGCCCGAATCCATTGGTTACGGACGGGACATTGGAGTTGTCGTAGGCAATGATGTAGCAGCCGTTCGAAATGGCCTCGACAATCGGAACACCGAATCCTTCGTGATAGGTCGGCAACACGAACAGATCCGCGTCCTGGAGAATCTCGTGCTTCTGTGCCTCGGACGCATTGCCGTGAATCTTCAATGAAATGCGATGGCCGTATTGCTGCATCAGCGACGCCATCATGACCTCGATCTGTGCCAGCAATTCCGGATCGGAGAACAGCAGGTTGCCGACCATGTCTAGCCTGAGTCGACACGTCCGGTTCGACTCAAGCACGTTGCCGAGTGCCATCAACAACTCATGCGGCCCCTTCGATTTGACGAATCGACCGATGAACGCCATGCGGACGGTATCGTCATCGACACTCGGCTTTTTCGTGGGTGCCTTAGACATCGAATGAATGGCCAGCGGCAACACCGTTGCAGGCGTGTTGATACCGGCTTCGCGCAGCACGTCCAGATTCGTGTCGCTCACACAGATGACATGATCGGCCCACGCGATGTTCGACATCTGCGAGAAGGATTGATCGATCAATGAACGGCTTTCGGGCTTTACGAACTCACGAGGCGTGACGTTGTGGAACACCACGACTCGCTTCGCTCGGGCCGGAACGATCGACAGCAAATCGAACAGCGGGTAATAAATGCCGAAATGAAATATCACGACGTCGCTTTCAAGGAAGTGAGCGTCGTACGCGATATCCGCGACATTGCTGACGACCTTCGATGGAAGGTCATCATGTTCACATACATAGGCGAACAGGCGAATGTCGTCGATGCCGCTCTCGCGTAAAGCACGAATCTCGTCACGAATGCTGTTCGAGATCGCGTCGTTCTTGACGCAAATTCCGTTCACATAGGAAATCTTCATTGTGTGACGGGCTCGAGCTGGTTGCGAATCGCAAGCGCGTAGAGCGCCGAACTCTCGGACGCCATGCGTGTTGCAGTGAATCGTTCTTCAAACAACCGCTTGCCTTCTGCACCCATGCGTGCACGCAACTCCGGAGAATTCGCGAGCGTCCGGATCGCTTGTGCGAGTGATTTCGAATCGCCCGGCGTCGCCAGCAGTCCTGAAATGCCATGTGAAACGACTTCCGGCATCCCGCCTGCAGCGCATCCGATGACCGGTTTGCCTTCGCGCATCGCCTCGAGAAAAACGAGGCCGAACGACTCGAATCGGCTCGGCGCGACAAAAATATCGCACTCTGCATAAGCCGCACGTACGACTGCGTCCGGCGCCCGGCCTTCGAATGACACGCGATCGCCCCACTTGCGGCCTGCGTCCGAATCGACGAACGCGTCCTTGAACGTGCGCCCGCCCGGCCCGGGAAGCGTATCGTCACCGATCACCCGTACCTTCAGGCTGGGTATATCGGCCATGACCTCTGGCAACGCTTCCAGCAGTACGTCGATACCCTTGCGCGGCTCAAGTCGACCGACAAACAACAACGTTACCGAATCGGACTTCGCCGCGGACTGGCCTTCCACGGTAACCGCCTTGGCCGCAAGCCCATGCGGGACCACGACCGTCTTCTGCGGATCGAACCTGAATCCATACGCGCTCTCGATTTCGCTCACGATCGCGCGACTATTCGCTCGCACCGCATCAGAACGCGTCATCATTTCGGTTTCCAACGCGAGCATCGGCTTGCCAAACGACTTCATCCACTCCGCGTCGGCCGCATATTCGGGGTGCGTCTGAATCCAGAAATGCAGTGTTGTATGCAGGCTGGTCACTACCGGCCAAGTACCGTCAAACAGGAACGCACATCCCTCGCAATCCCAGATCGGCGCCTCGATGACGCCGATCTTGCGGTGCGATGCGATACGCTTGACCTCCTGGAGCGCTGTGGCCGACCAGTTCCAGATGTGAGCCGGAATCTTCCGTTCGACTGCAGCCGGAGGAAGCACCGATTCTTTCGTCACGATGCGATGAATCCATGCACCGTTTTCAAAATCCACCCGATTGAAATCCGGGCTTTGCGTAATCACATGGACAATGCGTCCCTCGGCCCCTAATCCTTCGGCCAGATCCTTGTTGAAGGTAGCAATCCCGCCGGACTGCGCCGGTGCATAGTCGCGCGCGATCAATACGATCGCGTCCTGATCCGGATCGCCGAACGTCTCGAACTTCTTGAACTGGCCGGCAACGCGCGCCTTCTTTTCTGCGGTGATCAACTCTGCGTGCCCGCGCAGGCCCCGCTCGACGCCCGTATCCCAGGCCCTGGTGCTTTCCTCCTTGAATTTTTCGAGCTCGGACGTGTCAAGACGCCCTCCGTCGATATGGAAGCGAATATCGTTCTCGTGCCCTTGCGAGAACTTTCGATTGTCATCGAAGATCTCGTCCAGCGGCAGATACTTGCGCGCATGCTTGAGCGAAAAATAGATCTTGTTCTTGATGACCGGATACCGGTATCGCGTGATCTTGTGATCATCCCGCACATGGCTCGGCGCGAACTTGTGATGCACATATGCGTTCGGCAATTGGCGGATGACGTATCCCGCATCGACCAGTCGGCAACACAGCTCCGTTTCATCAAGGTAATACTCGATCTCCTCGTCGAAGCCACCGACTTCCATCAGGGCCGAACGACGAAACGATGCGTTCGTTCCCTGAAGGTACGGAAATTCGTAGGACCCCGGAAAACACAGGTGCTCTGCGCTTTTCTTCGCTGCCCAGTTTGAATTACCGAGTCGATTGGCCGTACTGTATTCGTATTGGTACGTATAACCAGTTTGATCAAACACCAGGCCGCCCGCACCGCCGATCTCCGGGGAGTCGTATGCCGCAGCGAGCTGGGTCAGCCATTCCGGCTCGGGTATCGCGTCATCGTCGATGAAGGCCACCACGTCGCCTTCCGCCATGCAGATACCGACGTTCCGGGAGACCGACAGATTTGCGACCGGACAGGTTCCGGCGCGAACGAAAGGGGCCCAGGACTCAATCACTTCCGCCGATGCGTCAGTCGATGGGCCGTTGACTACAATGACTTCGAAGTCACCAGCGTACCGAATCCAGCGAAAACTCTCCAAGGTCTTCTGCAATAATCCTGCACGATTGAGCGTATTTATGACAATCGAAAAGCTCAACATGGGTTACCTCGATCTATCGGTACAGTATTTAATGGTGAAACGACACTGCGCGCGACATGTTGTCGTTCGCCACATGCGTCGCGTCGTCACGTCACGCCCCCTTCGGACGAAGGAAGCGGATACGCAGGCCGTCGCGTCAGGCTTTCGCCGCGCGCTTCGCGACAATTTCAAATTCGTAGCAGTTTCCGTTGCGGCGCCCTGCCTCCACCAGCGAGATGTCGACAAACCCTGCTTCTGTCAGGATTGCCGACATCGATTCGGGCGTGAACATGTTGAAATGAAAATCGCCGTCGTAGTCCTGACCACCGAACGTGACTTCGCGCAAGTAAGCGTAGGGGTAGTCACCATCGATGTAATTCTTCATCATTGCTTGCGCGTCCGGCACAACCGCATGAAATTCGCCGCCCGGTTTCAGGAGGTCGAACCAGTACGGCAACAACTCGCGGACCATCTGTTCCTGCGGAAAGTGCTCGAGCAGGTGAGCCGAGAAAATCTCGGACAACTCCCCGCTCTTGAACGGCAACTCGTCGACTTCCGACACGATGTCCACGCCAGGCAGCGCGCGACGGTCCACGTTCAGATAGCCATCCAGTGCGATATGGCCGCACCCCAGATTGAGTCGCAACTCGCCATTGCCGGCAGCGGCCGCCACTTTCTCTTTCGCAATGATTTCGGTCTTCGCCTTGAGCGTATCGTCGTGCTCACCGGGCGACGATGCGCCGTAACGCATTTCGAACATCAGTTCCCGGCGGACGAACTCAACGCGTCCGAGCAGATACCGGACCGAATCGTCCATGCCGTTCAGACGATCGTTCACCTGACCGACAAGCGTCGTAGCTTGCGACAGTTGCTCACCCACGCGTTCATCCAGCTTCTGCTGGTTCTCGCGGCCGAACGCCTCGCCTTCCTCAATCAGCGATTTCAGTTGCTTGACGTCGTTATGAAGCCGTCGCAAAGCAACGGGTACCGAACGGACAAGATTGTCTTGGTCGTTGTCGAGCAATCGCTGACGATCGTTCAACTCCGACAGCGTTCGCAAGAGCATCGGCAGTTGATCCTTCTCGTACACTTCCTGACGGCGCATCACGTCGGCGCGGAATTCGGGCAACCGAATCGCCGCGACCACGATGCGCACCAGCCGACCCACTACCGGCAAGTCCGCAACGACGCGGACCGCCTTTCTGATTTCTGCCTTCATTTCATTCAACTCTCAAATTCGCTCGGTAAACTTCTACCGCGTGTTATGGCCGTGCGACGAATGGCACTCACAGGGGCCGGACTCAAACCAACTTCCTGATTTTTCGTGCCGGAACGCCGCCATACAACCAGCCGGCGTCGACCTGGCCGCACGTCACAACCGCACCCGCGGCGATGACGGCATGGTCACCAACCGTGCAAGGCCCCGCAACGACCGCGTTGGATGCGATCCAGACGCCTTGTCCGATCACGATGTCACGTCCATCACGCGGATAGTCGTGTCGGGCGGACATTTTTTCCGTCACCGGATGCGTTCCCGTAATCAGACTGACGTTGTGGCCGAAGAACGTTTGATCGCCAATCACGATGCGTCCCGACGACACGTTCATCAATGTGTTGACCAACTGCACACCGTCTCCGAGCGTGACGCGTCCCCAGTCGCCTCCGAAGAGAACCGGTGTCATCACGAGTCGCTGCGCGATTGCCGGCGTCATGCGGTCGACGAGACGCTCGATGAAAACATCGGATCCCAGTATGTCGGCCGACTGATTCGCCACAACTTGCCGCGCAATACGGTCCGCGAATTCCGGCGACTGGCCGAGCCGGGCGACCACGCGCTCGGTCACGGCTTCCGTCAGGCGATCGCGGATCTTTGTCCTAAGACGCTGAAACATGCGAATGTCCGGGTGATATGGGTACGATCGATCAGTCCAGTGAATGCATCGAGACCGCGTAGTTCACGTGCACGATACCCCACAGATCACGCTTCACGACTTCATCCGGGAACCGCACGGCGAACCGCGCTCCACCCACGCAATAGTCGATCACGTTCGTAACGAGACTCTGCCCGCGGTTTTCCGGGTGTTCTGTCGTCACACCGACGCCCGCGATCAAACCGTATTCGCCAGGACACAGGGGATTGGCAAACGAAAACTCGATCATGTGCTGAATGTGCGGGGCCGCTTCTGACGGAAAAACATCCTGTACCTCCGAACTGAAATGCAGAATCTGCCGGCCCGACGAATCCGTGATACCGAGCGCCAGAGAACTCTTTTTCGGCGGCGGCGATTCAACATGAAAGAACACGCGAACGCGCAGCGTCTTCTCGATATCGACCGTATCGCATTCGTTGCCGTCCGGATCGATCACGCTGATGTCGTCGATTCGAATCTCGCCGGTACCTGTACGCAGTGGTTCGACACGAGATGAGAAGGCACGGGTACGCGCCTTGTCCGGACGCATGTGAGCAACCGCCGTCGATGCGTCGGCCGTGTTAGTCGCATTGCCCGCGGTCGCCGGCGTATCGGCCGGATCGTCGTCATCGTCAATCTCCGTCACATCGATCCCGGCTCGTACCATTCGACTGAACACTTCGCTCTGGTACGCGGCGCCGACCTGCTTCGAACTGCCCAGCAGACGAACGCGCCCTTTCTCAAGCCACAGGCCTCGATTACATAGCGCACGAACCGAATCCGCCGCGTGCGTGACGTAGATAAAAGTCGTTCCCTCATCAAGCATCGTGCGAATTTTGTGCAGACACTTGTTCTGGAAATATGCATCGCCGACGCTCAGCGCTTCATCGACAATCAGGATATCGGGTTGCACGTAAACTGCGCAGGCGAACCCCAATCGGACGGCCATCCCGCTACTGTACGTCTTGACTGGATGATCGACCGCGTCGCCCAGCTCGCTGAAGCGGATGATTTCAGGTTGCGCTGCGATGGCTTGCTCCTGAAGCATTCCATGCAGCATGCAGAACTGAACAATGTTCTCGCGGCCTGAAAGCTCGGGATTGAAACCGGCTCCCAGTTCCAGCAGCGCAGATACTCGACCGGAGACATTGACCATCCCCGTACTCGGGTTCAACACGCCTGCCAGAATCTTCAGCAGCGTGCTCTTGCCGCTGCCGTTTTCGCCGACCACACCGAACCTGTCACCTCTCTCGAGCGAGAAGGAAACGCCGTCCAGTGCTCTCGTCTCGCGAAAATACTGTCGCTTGCCCGCCGACATCAGTTCGAGCAGACGATGGCGCGGCGAAGAATATGAACGGTAGATCTTGCTGATGTTGTTCAGCTCTATAACCTTTGAGCGATCTTGTGTCGACATGAGCTAACTCTTCAGCCTTAAAGAACATCCGCGAAGCCAGGCTTCAGCTTGCGAAAAATGAATGCGCCGATCGCCAGCGTGGCCGCCGCCACGATAACAAGCACCCCGATATATTCCCAATTGAACGGAATACCTGGGAAAACGGCCTGTCGCGAAGTCTCGACCATGTAGTAAAACGGATTGAGTGTCATGACGATATTGCGCATCCAGATCATGCGTGACGCTTCGACCATCGTGGCGGGGTACAGGATCGGGGTGAGCCAGAAAACAATGTTCGTGCAAAGCGGTACGATCGGCACCATATCCGGAACATAGACAGAAATTGCCGAAATCCCGTACGCGAAGCCGATCGAAATTGCCAGCGACAGCGCCCAGATCACCGGAAACATCCAAATCATGGCTCCCGGCACGACGCCCTTGATAATCAGCAGACCGATGACGAACACGAAAATGATGCCCTGACTGATCAACGCGGAAGTCAACGGAATCAACGGCAAGACCCATACGGGAAACGCGATCTTGCTGATCAGATAACTGTACTCGCGCAAAATGCCAGTGCTCCGCCCTGTGACTTCTGTAAAGACGGTCCACAGCGAGAACGGAACGAAATAGAAAAGCGCAAACGGAATGTCTCCGTACTGCGCTCCCATTCGTCCCCGCATTAGGATCGAGAACACGACAACGTTGATCAGCGAGTAGAGCAGCGGCACCCCGACGTTCCATGCCGTACCTGCATAGGAACTCGCATAGCGGTTCTTCAGATCTCGCTTTGCCAGCATCCACGCCAACCTCAGTGAACTCGCGCTGGAGTGATGTGATTTTTCCTGCATCGGTTTTCAATACCTACTAAATTGGAGTTCCGTTGAACGTAGACTCAAATGACATGCGCCGAGTCACACATGCGGCGAGACGAACACACGCGCCTGCTTCCCTTTTCCACCATGCGGATCGGCACGATGGTCCATATCCCGGCCTCGCTGCCGATCGCCAGAGTTCGCATGCGCTTCCGCGAAAGGGAGCGATGTTGACATCCGATGCACCAAGCCGGACGCATCCGTAGTCGCCAAACCACGCGGGATGCTGCTTCGGTGCTCGTTCAACTGGTGTATCCGCGTCATTTTATCAGCCCGTCCTGATCGATCGACCGCTCGATAACGAGCCCCCGCACCATCCCGCCCAACCGCGCCGACATCTCGTCCCACGAGCGCGCCCGGATCCACGCCGCCTGCGCTTCGGCTTTGCTGCCAAGCAAAGCCCGATCGCGGAGCAGTTCACCGAGCGAATCCGAAATCGCATGTGCATCCGTACCGGAAAAGCGATGCACCATCTCGCCGAGATCGTCGAAGATCGGGATCGGTGTACAAGCGACCGGCCGATTGGCCGCGATGCCATATCGCACGGCGCCGCTCGCGGACTCGGCCGTATCCTGATACGCGAACACGATCAAATCCGCCGCGTCCAGATAGGCGAAGCTTTCGCGATCCGGCAGGAACTCCGTGATCATCCGGACGCTGTCGCCCAGACCGAGCGTCTTGATCCGCTCGCTGCAGCGTTGCGCCACAGTCTCGGAATCCGCGACCGGATAGAGCGCGTTCACCATCAGCAGTCGTGCCTCCGGCATCTCCGGCAACAGCAGCGCAAACGCATCGATGACCTCCTCGAGCCCCTTGTGCGGCAACAGGAACCCATAGGTCGCAATCACCGGCGCGTCTGCCGGAAGATTCAGCGCCGCCCGGCTGGCGAGCCGGTCCGTCGCCTCCCGCGCATGCACGCCGTGCGGGAAAAGCGTGGCATTGCCGGCCAGCCCGAGCGCCCGCAACCGGTTCAGATCTTCGAGGCCGTGTACCAGCAAGCGATCCGCGAGGCGCAGCGCCTCGACGATCTCCGACAGCGATGCACGCAACTCCGGCGTGTCGACGTCCTTCGTCGAGTGGAACGTGACCACGATCGGGATCGCATGCGCATGCGCGTACTCGACGATCCGGGCGGTCGACTCCATGCTGAAAAAACCGTAGTTGTGCTGCAGCACGATCGCGTCCGGCTGACACTGCGCAAGCGTGGCAATCAGTTCGTCGACGCGCCCGCGCTGGTCCGTCCAGCAGCGGGTCACCTCCGGGCCGTCGGCGACGATGACGGCCGGATCGCGCGACGCTAGGACGCGCACGTCGAATTGCGCCGGATCGAGGCCCGCGACCAGAAACGATGAATACGTCGCGATCCCGCACTTCGTGTTCCACGACGAGATCCATGCCAGCCGCGTGCGGCCCGACGAAGCCGGTTCGATGGCGCCGACCGCAGTCTCCAGTGCCGCAAAACGCGCAGCGCAGCGATCCCAGGTGAACGCTGCTTCAAGCAATGCGCGGCCGCGTTCCGCCTTCGCGCGGCGCACGTCATCCGTTGCAGCATGTACCGCCCGCAATTGGGCAGCGAGGCTGTCCACGCTCGGCTCGGCCCAGACCGAGTCGAACAGGCCGAGATGCGACTTGGCGCCCTCGAACGTATAGTCGACGAGCCATGCGGTTTCGTCGGTACAGAAATCGGTCTGACCGCCGAACGCCGTCGTGATCACCGGCAACCCGAACCACATCGCCTCGCCCATCGGCAACCCGAAGCCCTCGCCTCGCGACGGCGCAACGAATGCGTGGCAGCGGTGATACAGATCGACTATCTCGCCGGCGTCGAGATCGGCGTCAATGAGTACGATTTCCGGGCAGTCGGGATAGCGCCGGCGCAACGCGGCGATCTGTTCGGCTACCGTATTGTGCGGATTAGGGAACGTCTTGATGATCAGCGACACGTCGTCGCGCGCCGTAAACGCTTTCGCGAACGCATCGAGCAGCACGTCGACGCCCTTGCGAGGGAAACACGACGACACGTGCAGGAAACGGAAACCCTTGCCGAGCGTGCCGCGGTACTCGCGACGTGGCGTGCGTGCGACATGGTCGAGGCCGAGACCGACGTTTGCAATCGTGCCGGCAAAACCGTTGTCGCGCGCGACCTTCGCGACGAACGCCGACGTCGCAGCGATACCGTCGAGATTCTCGTTGAACGACGCGACCCACGCGGCAGGCAACTCCGACTCCTCCCACGCGAAGTGCAGAAAGTTGAACAGCCCGTCCATGTCGTGCACTCGCGGCGGATAGAGATCGCGAATGACGACGTCGGCGCCGCTGCGCTTGCTTCCGCGCGCGACCAGATCCGGCAACCCCGGAATGGCGGCGATCCGCCGCGTATCGGGCGCGTAGTCGCCCGGCCCTTCCGTCGCGAACAAACCAACTTCGCCGGGATTCGCGCGGTCGAGCGCGAATGCCAGTTCGCGGTTCACGAGCGCAAGACTGTACGACGTCTCGAACGGTCCCTCGACCTGATAGCGCAACGCGGGCACGCCGCCGTCCGCGGTTTCTGCAGCAATCGGCCGGGGGATCTCGATGCCCTCCTTGCGCAAAAAGCGCTGCAACTGATCGAGCAGTGTGGGGCGTTCGAACTGCCGAACCCGCTTGCGTTGCTCGACGATCACCGCGCGACGCAGCGCGCGATCCTCCAGCACCGCACGTGCGAGCGCAGCGACAGCCTGCGGATGCTTGTCGTGTACCAACAATCCTGCGCCGCCGAGCGTCGATTCGATGTTGCTGCTCGCGTAAGCAATCACCGGAACATCGAAGGTCATCGCTTCGATCAGCGGGACGCCGAACCCCTCGTGGTCGCTCAGGCACAGAAACAGTGCTGCGGAGCGATACCAGCCGTACAAATCGGCGTCCGACACCTTCCCCGCAAAGCGGACAATCTCGCCCAGCTCGAGTTCATCGATCAGCTTGCGCAATTCGAGATAGTAAGGTTCCTCTTCGCCGTATCCGCCGACGAAGGTGACCTGAAACGGACTCGGCATAATGGCGCGCAACTGGGCAGCCGCCTCGACGATGTCTCGATGTGCCTTGTTCGGAGAGACGCGCCCAACGAACAGGATGGTCGAAACTTGCGACTGCTCCTGGACCAGCGCATCGTTCCACTCGGTCGTGCGGATGCGCGCGGCATCGATCAGCAGCGGAATCGTTTCGACCTTCTCGTAACCGCGCTCGCGAAGCTCCTGGGCATTCAGATCGGACACCGCTATCGCCGCAGCGAAATGCTCGCGAAACGTATCGAGTTGCGCACGTCCTTTCACCGAGTAATGCCGGAACGGCGACCTTTCGTCGAAGAACGATTCAGGCGTGATGTTGTGATAGATGAGGACCGTAGTACACGGAAGACTCAGAATCCACTCATCCTGATCGTGTCCCATCGAGTGATGCAGCAGCATCACGTCGTCCGCCGATCCGTCGTATTCCCGGAAGTAGCGAATGCGGCCAACCAGTTCCGGAGCAACATGTTCCGCGAATATCTCGGATTCGAAACCGAGCTCGCGCAACAGCGCCTGGATCATGAACATGCTGTTCGTCACCGCGTCGGCAATCGCGCTTCCGGAATGAAACTGGTTGATCGCCCGGACGCGTCTTGAATGAGGGCCTTGCCGTGAATTCGTTGCGTCGGACGTGCTTTGTAGTGCGATATTTGGGGAAGCCACGGCGGCAGTTGCTCCGTTGTGCATAAGGTTCAGGCTGAATTCCGCGCCGGCATGCTCAACGCCCGGACGCATCGTCGTCGCGCGCAGGTACCGCCGTCGCGCAGATCTCGGTCAGCCGCGCGGCGAGCTTGCGGGTATCGACACCGACCACCCGCGCATCGAGGAAACCTTCGACGGTCGCGCGGTCGCAATGCGGCACGCGTGCGGCCATGCGCTCTGCGTAGTATCGACGCGATACGCTCCCTTCCTTCCAGCGTGTAACGGAAATGGTCTGCGTGCCGGCAAAACGGGGAGCCGCGAGATGCGCCACACGCGCCCAGATCCCCGGGTGGTTGTCGCGAACCCAGAACACCAATTTGCGTGCGAGTGTGCTCCGTCGCGCGGTCTCGCGAAGCGCCGTCATGCCACGCCGCTTCAGTACCACCCACGATGGGTCACGCGCGAACCTGATGGCTGATTGCGCGACGCGTACGGCGCCGCGCAATGGCGCCGTGACCCTCCATGACGTGCTCGACAGCACGTCGCTCAACTGTCGCTCGGCCGCGTCCGCACGTGCCTGCGCCACCGACACGTCGTAGCTCGTGCGACGAAGGCGAGCAGCAGTGTCACGCGCCAGCGCCTGCGCTCGCTCGAATTCCGCCTCGAGCTCCGCAATGCGTGCGCGCAACGCTTCGGCATCGGCAAGATGCGCCTGCTTCGCTTCGGCGTCAGGATGACGATTGCTTGAATCCATGAGTACTACACCATTCCTTGAGTCGATCGGGACAACGTCCCTTCTCGCACCGCGCTCATGCGCGGATGAGACTATCCTCTGTATCGAGACGTCGACAGCACTTCGTCAACGCGTCATGCCACCGCGGCACGCGCATGCCGAACGCACGCTCGAGCTTCGCGTTAGACAGTCGCGAATTGCGTGGCCGTGCGGCAGGCGTCGGATACTCGTCGGACGGTATCGGCACCACCAGCGGCCGGCGAGCACGCCGGCTTTCCGCAAATATCGCGTCGGCGAACCCGGCCCAACTCGTGTCGCCGGCCGCCGTCATGTGATAGACGCCCGAATTCGCCGCCCACCACTGCGAATCGTCTCGCTGCTGCGTGAACAACTGCGCCACGACGTGAGACGTGAGATCGGCCAGCGTTTCCGACCACGTCGGCGCACCGATCTGATCCGCGACGACGCGCAACGTATCGTGCTTCTCCGCCAGCGCTCGCATGGTCAACAGGAAATTCTTCCCTCGCGTGCCGTAGACCCAACTCGTCCGAAACACGAGATGCTTGCCGCCTGCCCGTGCGATCGCATGCTCTCCAGCCAACTTGGTCCGGCCGTACACATTCAGTGGCCCGGTCGGATCGGTCTCGACGTAAGGTCCGTCCTTTCGGCCGTCGAACACGTAGTCGGTCGAATAATGGATCACCATCGCGCCTGCCCGCGCTGCCTCGTCGGCAATGATGCCCGGCGCCTCGCCATTGATCCGCATCGCGAGATCGGGCTCGCTTTCCGCTTTGTCCACCGCCGTATAAGCGGCCGCATTGACAATCAGGTCAGGGCGGAGGTCACGGATCACGCTGCGCAGTCGGTCAAGATCCGCAAGGTCGACGACCGTGCGGTCCGCCGCAACGACGTGCCCGTGACGTGCCAGCGTTCGCACGAGTTCGAACCCGAGTTGCCCGAGCGAACCCGTCACGAGGATCCGCGGGCGATCGCCGGTCGCTGCATTCATACCCGCACCTTCACGAATAGACCTCCGCCTGCGCCAGACACTTGCCCGCCGCGTCTTTCGCCGCCAGTATCGGTTCACCGTCGATCGGCCATTCGATGCCAATCTCGGCGTCGCTCCACAGGATGCTGCGCTCGAATTCCGGATACCAGTAGTCGGTCGTCTTGTAGAGGAACTGCGCTGCATCGGACAACGTCAGGAAGCCATGGGCAAAACCCGGCGGCACCCACATCTGCCGCCGGTTCTCGGCGGACAGCACCACGCCGGCCCATTGTCCGAACCGCGGCGAGTCGCGACGGATGTCCACGGCCACGTCGAACACGGCGCCTTCGATCACGCGCACGAGCTTGCCCTGTGCATGTTCGATCTGATAGTGCAGGCCGCGCAGCACGCCCTTCACCGAGCGCGAATGATTGTCCTGCACGAACACGACGCCCTGCTCGACGTGTTCGGCAAACGCGCGCGCGTTGAAGCTTTCGTAGAAGAAGCCGCGCGCATCGCCAAACACCTTCGGCTCGATGATCTTGACTTCCGGCAACGCCGTTGCCGTTATCTGAATGGTCATGCAATCCTGTCCGACAAAATCTGTTGGAGGTAGCGCCCGTAGCTGTTCTTAGACAATGGCGCCGCGAGCTTGTGCAGCTGGTCGCCATCGATCCATTGCTGACGAAAGGCGATTTCCTCCGGGCACGCGACGACGAGCCCCTGCCGCTTCTGCAGTGTCGCGATGAACAGCGCCGCATCGATCAGCGAATCGTGCGTTCCGGTATCGAGCCATGCATAGCCCCGCCCCATGATCTCGACGTCGAGTACGCCGTCGGCGAGGTAGCGTGAATTCACGTCGGTGATTTCCAGTTCGCCGCGCGCCGACGGTGTGATTTCGGCTGCGATGTCGCACACGCGGTTGTCGTAGAAATACAGTCCGGTCACCGCGTAGTTCGACCGAGGCTGCGTCGGCTTCTCCTCGATCGACAGCGCGCGGAATGCACCGTCGAATTCGACGACGCCATAACGCTCCGGATCCTGCACGTGATAGGCGAATACCGTCGCACCCGACGCCTTCGCGCTCGCACGATCGAGCTGTTTCACGAGATCGTGGCCGTAAAAGATGTTGTCGCCGAGAATCAACGCGGACGGATCGCGGCCGATGAAGTTCCGGCCGATCACGAACGCCTGGGCCAGGCCGTCCGGCGACGGCTGCACCGCGTACTGGATGTTCATCCCCCACTGGCTGCCGTCGCGGAGCATCGCCTCAAAGCGCGGCGTGTCCTGCGGCGTCGAGATGATCAGCACGTCGCGAATACCTGCGATCATCAGCGTCGACAACGGATAGTAGATCATCGGTTTGTCGTACACCGGCAGGAGCTGCTTCGACACCGCGTGGGTAATCGGATACAGCCGCGTGCCGGAACCGCCGGCGAGAATGATGCCCTTGCGTGCCATCCCGGAAGCCCTCAAGTGCGTTGCGCGTAGTTGGTCTCAACCCATTTGCGGTACTCGCCCGACACGACGTCGTCCACCCACGCCTGGTTGTCGAGATACCACCGTACAGTCTTCGCGAGCCCCGATTCGAACGTCTCGGCCGGCATCCAGCCCAGTTCCCGCTCCAGCTTGCCCGCATCGATCGCGTAACGACGATCGTGACCGGGGCGATCCGTCACGTAGGTGATCTGGTCGCGATACGAACCGGCCTCCTTCGGACGCGCCGTGTCGAGCAGGTCACAGAGCGTATGCACGACTTCGAGGTTCTTCTTCTCGTTCCAGCCACCGACGTTGTACGTCTCGCCGGGCACGCCGCGCGCAAGCACTTCGCGAATCGCGCTGCAGTGGTCGCCGACGTATAGCCAGTCGCGTACGTTCTGGCCGTCGCCGTACACCGGCAGCGGCTTGCCCGCGAGCGCATTCGCGATCATCAGGGGGATCAGTTTCTCGGGGAACTGGTACGGGCCGTAGTTGTTCGAGCAGTTCGTTGTCAGTACCGGCAGCCCGTACGTATGGTGGTACGCGCGCACCAGGTGATCGGAGCCGGCCTTCGTCGCGGAATACGGGCTGTTCGGCGCGTACGCGGTCGTTTCGCAGAATTGCGGATCGGTGGCGGACAACGAACCGAATACCTCGTCAGTCGACACGTGCAGGAAGCGGAACGCAGCCTTGCCCGCGTCGGTCATCCCGTTCCAGTATTGACGGGTGGCCTCGAGCAGCGTGAACGTACCGACGACATTGGTCTGCACGAAATCCGCGGGGCCGTGAATCGAGCGATCGACATGGCTTTCCGCGGCGAAATGCAGTACGGCACGGGGCTTGTGCTCGGCAAGCAGCGCATCGAGCGCGCCACGGTCGCAAATATCGACACGTGCGAATACATGCTTCGGATTTCCGTCCAGCGACTGGAGCGTCCTCAGATTCCCTGCATACGTCAGCTTGTCGACGTTGAGCACGGCTTCATCGGACGCGCGCATCCAGTCGAGTACAAAATTAGCACCGATAAAACCTGCGCCGCCCGTAACCAGGATCATGAGGCTCCCTCAAGTAATTCGCGGCGAACGCCCTGAAGGCCCTCGCCGCATCAGATTCTCAACTGCCAGTAGCGGGTGACCGCTACATGAGACCGGGAATTTTAACCGGTCGACATGGTCTCCAAAGTCATGAAATGCTAATTTTGTTGGGGCCAGCGACAATTATAGGGAGCCGCCCTCTGCAAAAGCCATGCCGCTAACAACTTGATACAGCGGCTCGAACCCTTTCGGAACGTGAAATTTCTTGCCATGTCGATCAGCCATTGCGGAATAAATTTTGCGCAAAGCCGCGTCAAATGGATGATTTTCCGCGCTCTACCGTTGCTCGCAAAGCCCGCTGCCCCATGACCCTCATGCCCCCGCCCCCCATCGCCATCGGCGACATCCAAGGCTGTCACACCGCTTTCCAGTCGCTGCTCGACAAGCTCTCGCCCCCCGCCGACACGCCGCTCTGGATCGCCGGCGACATCGTCAACCGCGGCCCCGGCTCACTCGCCGCACTGCGTGCGCTCGTCGACCTCGGCCCGCGCGCGACCGTCGTGCTCGGCAATCACGACCTCCACCTGCTCGCGGTTTCCGCCGGGCTGCGCACCGAACGCCCGGGCGACACCATCGGCGAGATCCTCGATGCGCCCGACGCCGACGCGCTGCTCGACTGGGTCCGCCACCGCCCGTTCGTGCATGCGGAGCACGGAATGCTGCTCGTGCACGCGGGCGTGCTGCCGCAATGGGATGCCACGCTCGTGCTCGAGCTGGCGGACGAGCTCCAGCGCGCGCTCCGTGCGCCCGACTGGCGCGACACGCTGCAAGGCCTGTACGGCAACGAGCCGAATCAATGGAGTCCGAACCTGAAAAAACGCGACCGGATGCGCGTCGCGTTCAACGCGTTCACGCGCCTGCGCTTCTGCACGCCCGACGGCGCGATGGAGTTCAAGGCGAACGGCGGCCCCGACAGCGCGCCGCCCGGCTACCTGCCGTGGTTCGACGTGCCCGGGCGCCGCACCGAGGACGTGACGGTCGTGTTCGGGCACTGGGCCGCGCTCGGCCTGATGCTGCGCGACAACGTCGTCGCGCTCGATTCGGGATGCGTATGGGGAAACCAGTTGTCGGCCGTGCGGCTCACGGCCGATCCGGCGCAGCGCACGGTCACGCAGGTGCAGTGCGAAGCGTGCCGCTCGCCGGGCGGCGAGTGACGGCACGCTGATTGGCCGGCCCCGGCCGGGCGGCGCGTCAGCCCTCGCGCCCCGGCACGGGCGCGTCCGTCGTCGCCTCGCCCGCCGCACCGGCACCGAGCTCGGTCGCCGGATACGCATGCTTCTGCAATTCGGCGAGCGATTCGGCCGTCGGCTTGCCGACCTTCTCCTGCAGCGTCGCCAGTGCAGCGGCGATCGCGTCGCGCGCCGCCGCGGACGTCGCGCGACGGTCGCCACCCGGCGCGATCGGTTCGCACACGTACAGATGCGCGACGAGCGGGCCGCCGCGCAGCACCATGTCGAGCGACTTGCCGAGCGACAGGTCGCCCGTGTAGGCCGGCGCGACCGACTGTCGCCCGCTCGCGTCCTCGTACATCAGGCAGATCGGCTGCACCGCGCAGCCGGCCGAGACCGCGGCCTGGAACAGGTTCGCATGGAACGGCAGCAGCTCCTGGCCATCGGACGTCGTCCCTTCCGGAAACACGCACATCAGCCCGCCGGTGCGCAGGCGCTCGGCCATCTCGTGCATGATCCGCATCGCCTCGGTGCGCTTCTCGCGCTGCAGGAACACGGTGTCGAGCTTCTCGGCGAGCCAGCCGACGACCGGCCATTGCCGCACCTCGGCCTTCGACACGAACGGCGTCGGCCGCCACGCGTTGACCGCGTAGATGTCGAGCCACGACACGTGGTTGCCGACGACGAGCGCGCTCGCGTCGAGCCGCGCGCCGTCGTTGTGGACGACGAGGCGCATCCCGCAGATCCGCAGCATCTTGATCGACCAGCGGCGCGTCATCTCGGCGCGGCGCGCGGGCGTGACATGCGAAAAACGCAGCGCGACGATCACCATGCCGCGCAACAGGTGAAAGACGAGACGCAGCTTGCGAAAGGCGATCATGGCGAAGGTCCGGCGAGGTTCAGTGGCGCTCGAACGCGACCTGCCCGGCCACGAGCGTGGTACGCACGGTGGCCGGCAGTTCGTAGCCGAGGAACGGCGAGTTGTGGCCCTGGCTCTTCAGCGCACGCGGCTCGACGCGCCAGTGCGCGCGCGGATCGAACACGCACAGGTCGGCCGCGCCGCCTTCGGCGAGGCGGCCCGCCGGCAGTTGCAGCACGTCGGCCGGCGCGGACGTGATGCGGCGCAGCGCCTGCGCGAGCGGCGTGCGCGTCTCGTCCGCCCACTTCAGCGTCAGCGACAGCAGCAGTTCGAGCCCCGTCGCGCCCGGCGTCGCTTCGCCGAACGGCAGCAGCTTCTCGTCGTCGTCGACCGGCGTGTGATCCGAGCAGATCGCGTCGATCGTGCCGTCGGCGAGCGCCACGCGGATCGCTTCGCGATCGCGCTCGCTGCGCAGCGGCGGGTCGAGCCGGAACTGCGAATCGAAGTAGCCGATGTCGACGTCGATCAGGTGGACGTGGTTCACGCCGACGTCGCAGGTCACGGGCAGCCCTTCCGCCTTCGCCGCGCGCACGAGCGCGAGGCCGGCCGCCGACGACAGCCGCGCGAGGTGCACGCGTGCGCCCGTCACGCGCATCAGTTCGAAAATGGTGTGCAGCGCGATCGTCTCGGCCGCGACCGGCACGCCGGACAGCCCGAGCCGCGACGCAAGCGCGCCGCTCGCGGCCACGCCGCCGCGGCCGATGAACGCGTCGAGCGGACGCAGCCACGTCGTGTAGCCATAGGTGCTCGCGTACTGCAGCGCGCGCAGCAGCACCTGCGTGTCGCGCACCGGCACGTTGGCGTGCGTGAAGCCGACACAGCCGGATTCCGTCAGCGCGACCATCTCGGTGATCACCTCGCCCTTGAGGCCGACCGTCAGCGCGCCGAGCGGATGCACGTTCGCCTGGTGGAGGTTGCGCGCACGGAACTTGAGCATTTCGACGAGGCCCGGCTCGTCGAGCACGGGATCGGTGTCCGGCGGGCACACGAGGGTCGTGACGCCGCCCGCGACGGCCGCGGCCATCTCGGACGCGAGCGTCGCCTTGTGTTCGTAGCCGGGCTCGCGCAGCCGCGCGCACAGGTCGACGAGGCCGGGCGCGACGATCAGGCCCGACGCGTCGATCGTCTTGTCCGCGTTGAAACCGGCGGGCGCGCTGCCCAGCGCGGCGATCTTGCCGTCCGCGACGAATACGTCGGCCTGCCCTTCGGTGCCGGCGACCGGGTCGATCAGCGTGCCGCCTTTGATATGAATCTTCATGCGCTGTCTGTGAATGCGTTGATTGCGTTGAATGCCTGAACGAGGAGGCGCGAAAGCGGGCTCAGTCGCTGTTGCCGGCGACGATGCCCATCACCGCCATCCGCACCGCGATGCCGAACGTGACCTGGTTGAGGATCACCGACTGCGGCCCGTCGGCGACCTGCGAATCGATCTCGACGCCGCGGTTCATCGGCCCCGGGTGCATCACGATCGCGTCGGGCGCGGCGAGCGCGAGGCGCTCGGGCGTCAGGCCCCACGTCTTGAAATACTCCTGCGCGGACGGCAGCAGCGCGCCGCTCATCCGTTCGTTCTGCAGGCGCAGCATGATGATCACGTCGACGCCCTTCAGCCCCTCGTCGAGGTTGTGGAACACCTTCACGCCCATCTGTTCGAGGCCGCCCGGCAGCAGCGTGCGCGGGCCGATCGCGCGCACTTCCGGCACGCCGAGCGTGGTCAGCGCGTGGATGTCGGAGCGCGCGACGCGCGAATGCAGGATGTCGCCGACGATCGCCACGCGCAGCTTCGTGAAGTCGCGCTTGTAGTGACGGATCGTGTACATGTCGAGCAGGCCCTGCGTCGGGTGCGCGTGGCGGCCGTCGCCGGCGTTGATCACGTGCACGTGCGGCGCGCAGTGCTCGGCGATCAGGTACGGCGCGCCGCTCGATGCGTGGCGCACGACGAACAGGTCGGCATGCATCGCCGACAGGTTGTTGATCGTGTCGAGCAGCGATTCGCCCTTGCTCGTCGACGACGCGTTGATGTTCAGGTTCAGCACGTCGGCCGACAGGCGCGTCGCGGCGATCTCGAAGGTCGTGCGCGTGCGCGTCGAGTTCTCGAAGAACAGGTTGAACACGGACTTGCCGCGCAGCAGCGGCACCTTCTTCACCTCGCGGTCCGTCACGCTGACGAACTGCTCGGCCGTATCGAGGATGTGATTGACGATCGAGCGCGGCAGGCCCTCGATCGACAGCAGATGCTTCAGCTCGCCGTTTTTCGTGAGCTGCGGGTTGCCCTTCAGGAACCCGTAGCGAAACCGGTCGGGGCTCGCGGCCGCCGCGGGATTGCCGGTGCGGCCAGTGGTGTCGGTGGTCATGGTGTGCGTGATTCCAACTATGCAAACGGGCCGCGGTGCAAACCAGCGGCCCGGGATACGGTTCGCGTGTCGTTCAGGCGCCGTGCGACTCGCTCTGGGCCTCGATACGCAGCGTGAATCGCGCATCGTCGCGCGCGAGCACGAGCGTCGCGTCGGCCGGCACGTCGAGCGCGCCGCCCGCGAAGCGCGCAGCGACCGGCAGCTCGCGGCCGCCGCGATCGGCCAGCACGGCGAGCTCGACCGCGGCCGGACGGCCGTAGTCGAACAGCTCGTTGAGCGCCGCGCGCACGGTGCGCCCGGTGTACAGCACGTCGTCGACGAGCACGATGCGCGCGCCGTCGATCTCGAACGGCAGCGACGTCGGGCTGGCCTGGCTGTGCAGCCCCTTCTTCGCGTAGTCGTCGCGATGCAGCGCGACGTTGACGACGCCGAACGCCGGTGCGCCGAGATCGCGTGCGAGGCGCTCGGCGAGCCACGCGCCGCCGCTGTGAATGCCGGCGAGCCGCGGGCCGCCCGGTGCGGCGAACGTCGTGCCGTACGCGGCGCGGATCTGGTCGAGCAGGACGCGGTAAAGCGCCTCGGCGTCAATGGTGCTCATGGTCGGACAATTGATCGAGATACTGTTGAAGGATGACGCGCGCGGCTTCGGCATCGAGCATGTCGGTGCGTGCGCGGCCGCGCACGTTGCGCTCGCGCAGTCCGGCCTCGGCCTCGACCGACGAATAGCGCTCGTCGACCCACGTGACGGGCAGCCCGAAGCGGCCGTTCAGCTGGTTGCCGAAGCGCTTCGCCTGCTGCGTCATGTCGTGCGGCGTGCCGTCCGGATGCATCGGCAGGCCCACGACGAGCGCGTCCGGCCGCCATTCGGCCAGCAGGTCGCCGACCGCCTTGAAGCGGTGTTCGCGGTTCAAATTCTGGATCACGACGAGCGCGCGGGCCGAACGCGTCAGCGCGTTGCCGATCGCGACGCCGATCCGTTTTTCGCCGTAGTCGAACGCCAGGAGCGTCGCATCGCGCGCGCTCGCGCCACTCATGCGTGCCCTGCTTCGCCGGACAGCATCGACGAGCTGACGCCGAGCAGGCCGAGCGCGGCTTCGAAGCGCTCTTCGGCCGGCGTGTCGAACACGATGCGCGGATCGGCGGCGACCGTCAGCCAGCCGTTGCGGGAAATTTCTTCCTCGAGCTGCCCTGCCCCCCAGCCTGCATGGCCGAGCGTCAGCAGGAAGCGCTTCGGGCCGGTGCCCGTCGCGACCGCCTCGAGCACGTCCTTCGACGTCGTCATCTCGAGCCCGCCGTCGACGGACATCGACGAGTTGTAGCTCGCGCCCTCGACCGGCTCGTGCAGCACGAAGCCGCGCTCGGTCTGGACCGGGCCGCCGAAGTACACGGGAATGTGCAGCAGCGGCTCGATGTCGAGCTTCAGGTCGATGCGGTTGAACAGCGATTCGAGGTCGATGTCGGTAGGACGATTGATGACGAGGCCGAGCGCACCGCGCTCGCTGTGATCGCAAAGATAGACCACCGTTCCCGAGAACGTCGGATCGGCCATGTTGGGCATGGCGATCAGGAACTGGTTGGTGAGATTGATGCGATCGGAAGGCTTTGACATGGTTTGAATTTTAGCAAAGACGCCGCGACCTGACCGGGCCGCGATCAACAAGCAACGCCGCGCCACGCTGGCAACGGCGCGCGCGGATCACACGGCACTCTAACACGCGCGCGGGCGCTGTCGGCAGCGTGTTGCAGGCCCGCGCGACAAGGGCCGCCGTCGCGTGTCCGTCCCCTTGTTCGTCAGCTCCGGCCGAGCGCCGTACCGAGCGCTGCGGACGCCGCGGTGAGATCCGGCGGCGCGACCCCGGCCGCGATCTTCAGGAGCGCCGCGCGCAGCATGTCGGACGCGTGGCGGTGCGCGTCGAGGCCGCCGTCGGCGAGCGGCACGCCGTGCGCCGCGCGGCGCCACGCCAGGCCGAGCGTGTCGGCGAGCAGCGCCGCGTGGCCGAGCCCGAGCGCGCATGCGGCCGTGCCGACCCGATAGGCCGCGCCGGACGCGTGCCACGCGGCGCCGGCGTCGGCCGTGGCCGGGTCGGCCGCCAGATCGGCCATCGACGCATCGGCGGTCTGCAGGAAATCCTCATAGGCATGCGCGTTGACGGTCACGACGCCGAGCGCGCGAGTGGGCGCGGCCGCGACCGCATCGCGCTCGGCCCGCGCGGCATCGGCCTCCCACAACGCTTCGGACGCGGGCGTGCCGGCGACGTGCCAGTCGACCGTCAATCCGTAGTCGTGCAATACGTCGACGAGCGCGACGTCCTCGGCCGCGGCGCCGAACAGCGCGAAATCGCGCCACAGCAGCGCCACCGTCTCGCGCACCAATTCGGGCGGCGCGCTGCGTCGGCCCTGCGCGTGTTCGCCGAGCAGCAGGTTGGTCCGCGCGAGAAAGCGCTTCAGCTCGGGCGCGCCGCTTGCGCGCAGCGCGCGCGTACACGCGGCCGCGAGCCGCCAGAAATCGTACGGCCCGTCGTCGGTGAGCGCGGCGAGCAGCGCGTCGAGTTCGTCGAGTGCGGCGCCCGGTGCGCCGTGTTCGGCCCGCAGTACGCCGAGCAGCGCCTGCTCGTAACGGGCGCGAATCCGGGGCGCGAATGCGTCGGGCAACGCGCGCAGCGTGGCAGGCGGCACC
Organism: Burkholderia sp. EMB26; assembly: GCF_024730645.1. NCBI lineage: Bacteria > Pseudomonadati > Pseudomonadota > Betaproteobacteria > Burkholderiales > Burkholderiaceae > Burkholderia > Burkholderia sp. EMB26. The sequence continues at coordinate 912,644 of NZ_CP078070.1, read as the reverse complement.
GCGCGGCCGACCAGCGCGAGCGCATCGGGCGGCGTGCGCGTGCGCAGGTCGGCGGCGCTTTGCGCGCGCAACGCACGGAAATGCTCGAAGAGAACGGGCGAGCACGCGAGCTCGCGCAGGTTGTGGCGTCCGACGGCCGCACGAAAATCGCGCAGCGCGGCGCGCCAGCCGGCCGAGGTCGGCTCGGTGGCGACGAGCGGCACGGCGGCCGACAGTTGCCCGGCAAACCGTGCGGCCGGCAACCAGCCGGCTTCCGCCAGCACGGCCGCGGCCGCGGAAAGCGGCGCCGCTGCGTCGTCGCGCCGCTCGAATGCGTCGGCGGCCGCCGCCAGCCACGCGTCGGCCGCGCGCACGGCTCCGCCACGCGGGTTGGGCAATGCGTCAGGGTGGGGAACGTTCGCCGGATCGGACGTCATGGACACGCGCGCCTGTCATCGTCAAGTCGCTCGCGCGAACCGCGGCGCGCGAGCGCCGGGCCGGTGCGAGGCCTGAGCGGAGTGTCCGTGGGCCAGCGGCCCGGTCAGATCTGGACCATCTCGAAGTCTTCCTTGCGGGCACCGCATTCGGGACACGTCCAATTGATCGGGACGTCTTCCCAGCGCGTGCCCGGGGCGATGCCCTCTTCCGGCAGCCCGGCTTCTTCGTCGTAAATCCAGCCACAAATCAGGCACATCCAGCTCTTGTATTCCATCTTAAGCCGCGTCGGGGAAAAGTCGGTAAATTCGGGAGCCATGATGGTACCGTGTCGGGGCCGGACTGCCTAGCAATCGCGCTGGAGGACGGCAACTACGTTGCGCTGCGCTAAAAATTCCGTCGTACCGGCCGGATTCCACCGCATAATGGTTGAAAAGTGCGGCCTGCCGGGCAACACAGGGCAAAAAAAGCCCATTCGCCTCGCCGTCCGCATTTCCGTCGCTTGTCCGTTTTTCTCTTGCCCCATTTTTACATGTCCAGCAACGCCCCTCCGATCGTCCTCACCTTCGGCCTGTCCGATCCCACCGGCGGCTCCGGCCTCCAAGCCGATCTGATGACCCTGGCGAGCATGGGCTGTCACGGCGTGTCCGTCCTGACCGGCTATACCGTGCGCGACTCGGCCGCCTGCGATGAAGTCACGGGCCTCGATCCCGACGTCGTCGCCGCGCAGGCGCGCATGCTGCTCGAAGACATGCCGGTTGCCGCGTTCAAGATCGGCGCGGCGACGCGTGCAGAAGTCGTGAGCGCGATCGCCGAAGTCGTCGCCGACTACGACGGCGTGCCGCTCGTGCTCGCCCCGGACTTCACGCTCGACGACGAGCACGTGCTCGCCGCCGACGACCTGCGCGAATCGATCGCCGACCTGCTGGCGCCGCAAACCACCCTGCTGGTCGCCGACCACGCGACGCTGATCGCGCTCGCCCAGCCGGACGGCGATGCCGAAGCGCCGAATCTCGACGCGGCCGTATCGCACCTGCTGTCGCAGGGCTGCGAATACATCCTGTCGTCGGAAACCGGCTCGCACCGGCTCGTCAATACGCTGTACGGCGAAGAAGGCCAGCTGCGCGAAGACATGTGGGATCGCTCGCCGCACCGGCTGATGGGCATCACCGACACGCTCGGCGCGGCCATCGCGGCGCTGCTCGCGAACGGCCAGGAGCCGCCCGAAGCCGTGCGCGAGGCGCAGGAATACCTGTACCAGGCCGTGCGCGACGCGTTCCGGCCCGGCATGGGCGCGTACCTGCCCGACCGGTTCTTCTGGGCGCGCAGCAACGACGATTCGGATACGCCGCCGGCCGTGAAGGCCGACCCGGCGCCGAGGACGTCGCACCGGCATTGAGTCGCGACGCGGCGGGCAGGCCCCGCCGTCGCACGCCGCGCCTCGACGCTTTGAGGCGTGGCGTATCCGGCCGCCTCGCGTACGCATCGAAAACCGCGCGCACATAAAAAAAGACCCGCATCGCTGCGGGTCTTTTCTTTTGGCTGGAACGCGCATCGCTGCGCGCCCCGGACACCGTCGACCGAAGTCGATTACATGTCCATGCCCATGCCGCCCATGCCGCCCGGCATGCCGCCCGGCATCGGTGCGTCTTCCTTCGGCAGTTCTGCGACAGCTGCGTCGGTCGTCAGCAGCAGGCCTGCCACCGAAGCTGCGTTCTGCAGCGCGGTACGCGTGACCTTGGTCGGGTCGACGACGCCGGCTTCCACCATGTCGACGTACTCGCCCGTTGCTGCGTTGTAGCCGTAGTTGCCCTTGCCTGCTGCAACTGCCGCCACCACGACGCTCGCTTCTTCGCCACCGTTCGTGACGATCTGGCGCAGCGGCTCTTCCATCGCGCGCAGCACGATCTTGATGCCGGCGTTCTGGTCGGCGTTCGCGCCGGTCAGGCCTGCGATCGCGGTGCGTGCACGGATCAGCGCAACGCCGCCACCGGCCACGATGCCTTCTTCCACAGCTGCGCGGGTTGCGTGCAGTGCGTCTTCGACACGTGCCTTCTTTTCCTTCATTTCGACTTCGGTCGCAGCACCGACCTTGATCACTGCAACGCCGCCTGCCAGCTTGGCCACGCGCTCTTGCAGCTTTTCACGGTCGTAGTCCGACGTCGCTTCCTCGATTTGCGCGCGCACTTGCTTCACGCGTGCTTCGATGCTTGCAGCTTCGCCTGCGCCGTCGATGATCGTCGTGTTTTCCTTGCCCACTTCGATGCGCTTCGCCTGGCCCAGTTCCGCCAGCGTTGCCTTCTCGAGCGTCAGGCCGGTTTCTTCCGCGATGACTTGACCGCCGGTCAGGATCGCGATGTCTTCCAGCATCGCCTTGCGACGATCGCCGAAGCCCGGCGCCTTGACCGCAACGGTCTTCAGGATGCCGCGGATGTTGTTGACGACCAGCGTCGCGAGCGCTTCGCCTTCGACGTCTTCTGCGATGATCAGCAGCGGACGGCCAGCCTTCGCGACTTGCTCGAGCACCGGCAGCAGATCACGGATGTTCGACACCTTCTTGTCGTGCAGCAGCACGAACGGGTTGTCGAGGACGGCGACTTGCTTGTCCGGATTGTTGATGAAGTACGGCGACAGGTAGCCGCGGTCGAATTGCATGCCTTCGACGACGTCGAGTTCGTCGGCCAGCGACTTGCCGTCTTCGACGGTGATGACGCCTTCCTTGCCGACCTTGTCCATCGCTTCAGCGATGCGATCGCCGATCGACGAATCGCTGTTCGCCGAGATCGAGCCGACTTGTGCGATTTCCTTGTTGGTCGTGCACGGCTTGCTGATCTTCTTCAGCTCTTCGACAGCCGCTGCGACTGCCTTGTCGATGCCGCGCTTCAGGTCCATCGGGTTCATGCCCGATGCGACGTACTTCATGCCTTCGCGAACGATCGATTGCGCGAGGACGGTTGCCGTCGTCGTGCCGTCGCCTGCGTTGTCGCTGGTCTTGGAAGCGACTTCCTTGACCATTTGCGCGCCCATGTTCTGGAGCTTGTCCTTCAGCTCGATTTCCTTCGCGACCGACACACCGTCCTTGGTGACCGTCGGGCCGCCGAAGCTGCGCTCGAGCACGACGTTGCGGCCCTTCGGACCCAGCGTGACCTTGACTGCGTTGGCGAGAATGTTCACGCCTTCGACCATCTTCGAACGGGCGGAATCGCCGAATACGACGTCTTTAGCTGCCATCTTCTAACTCCTTGAATTCTTGGGAATATGTACCGTCGGATGACGCTTACTTGGCGTTGACCACGGCCATGATGTCTTCTTCGCGCATGACCAGCAGTTCCTGGCCGTCGACCTTCACGGTCTGGCCTGCGTACTTGCCGAACAGGACGCGATCGCCGACCTTCACGTCGAGCGCGATCGGCGCACCCTTGTCGTCGCGCTTGCCCGGGCCGATGGCCAGGACTTCGCCCTGATCCGGCTTTTCAGCAGCGGCGTCGGGGATCACGATGCCCGAGGCGGTCTTGGTTTCCTGATCCAGGCGCTTGACGATCACGCGATCGTGCAAAGGACGAAGGTTCATATTCACTCCTCTCTTGACTGAGATTGAAGAACGCTTAGGGAATCTGCCCGGCTCATCGCCCGGCAGAGAATTGTTAGCACTCTCGTGCAGCGAGTGCTAATTATATGGACGGGTTTTGACAAATTCAAGAAGGGGAACCGGAGGAATTTTCGGGGCGGCGGCGCAGCGGGGAAAACAGACAAAAGCGACAAAAAACCCTTTTAAAACAAAGACAAACCGAACACATCCGGCTCCGCCCGCGGGCTCGTGCGGCCCGCGCATCTCATCCAGCCCCGTTTGGACACCGGGTAAGCCCGGAGTTCCCGAGACCGCTGACATCGCATCGAAAAAACCGCGCGGACGCCGATTTCGTCCGTCGCGACGCGTCCGTCACTCGGCTTCGCCGGGCCGATCCTCACGCATCGGCGCAGTCCGCGCCCGACAGCGGCCGAAAGGTCCGGCCGTCCGTCTCGACGGCCGCACCGAGCCGCCGTGCGAGCCCTTTCGCGCCTTCGCGCATCACGACGTCGTGATTCCACCGGAACAGCGGCCGCGCGAGCGGTTCCAGCCAGTTCATCCAGCGCACGTGCGTGCGGATGTGCCAGTCGTAGCGCACGACGGTGCGCGCGCCGTCGGCGACGAACGACCAGCGGCCGTCGCCCTCGATCGCGCCGCTCGCACGGCCTTCGAGCGCATGCGGCCGCTCGACGCGCCGCACGCGCATGTCGAAGGTCAGCCGGTACGGCAGCGCGCCCTTCCAGGTATACCGGTGCAGCGCGCCGACGCCGCGCGCGTCGCCGGGCTCGAGCTCGACGGTACGCACGGCGCCCTTCCACCAGTCGGGCCAGCGGTCGACCTGGTAGATCGCGTCCCAGACCGCCGCGAGCGGCGCGTCCACCCGCCAGGTCGTCGAAAACCGGTACTCCGCCATGCAGCCTCCCCGGCATGCGCGTCAAGAACGCGGATGGCGCGCCGTCAGGGCGCGAAGAAACGCTCGGGAAACGCGACGTCGATCTCCACGTCGTCGAGCGTCACGGTTTCGAGCGGCGTGTCGTCATCGTTCGCGTAGCTGATGACCTTCAGCGGAAAACCGTCCGCGGCGTCGAGCCACAGCCGGTAGCGATGCACGCCGTCGACCGCGTGCGCGGGCGCGCCCGTGACCAGCACGCGCAGCGCGGTCCGGCCGCCGACGGCCTCCTCGCCTTCGGTCACCGTCGCGCCGCCCTGCTGCAGCGCATGCACGTTGCGCAGCAGTTCGCCGACGTCCGAGCGGTCGACCCGGTGGCCGGTGCGGTCGCGCACGAGCGGATTGGACGGCAACAGCGTCAACGCGGGCGGCGCATGCGTGCCGAACGGGCGCAGCCGCACCTTGCCGTCGCCGGGATCGTACGCGAGCACCGCGCCGCGATGCGGCGACACGAAATCCATCCGGACGAAGCCCGGTTTCAGGTACGCGTAGCGGATTTCGGTGTGCTCGCCGTCGCGCGCCGACGAGCGGATCGTCGCGCGGTACGAGCGGACGTGGTCGAAATGCGCCTGCGCGACGGTCACGGGATCGGCTGTCATGCTCGCTCCTATCAGGCTCGCGGCCAGCAACGCGGCGATCATGGCGCCGCCTCGACATCGAGCACGCCTTCCATTCCGCGCGCGCGATGGCTGCCGAAAAACAGCAGCCGGTGCGTGCAATAGTAGGCGAACCGCCCCGGCTGCTGCGGCGTGAAACGAAACGTTCTCGGCGTCGTGCCGAGTTCGGTATGCACCGCGATGCCCGCCTGCGGCGGCGCGTCGATCTCGAAGCTGTGCGGCACGACGCCGGGTTCGGCCGATACGGTCAGCTCGACCGGCACGTGCGCGCGGACGATCACGTGGTTGGGCCGGAAGAAATAGCTGCCGCCGACGATCGTCACCCGCTGCACGCCATCGGCATCGACCGGCACGTGCACCGGCGCATCGCCCTGCGCTCGCGCAAGCATCGTGCCCGCGACGCACGCCGCCAGCACGAGCCCCTTCATCATCGCCGTCTTCATTGCCTGCTCCCTGCGGGCGCCGCGCGTCATCCCTTCCACGCGTCGGTCGGGCCGCCCAGCGCACCGCATGCGTCGATCGCGAGTTCGCGCAGACGCCGTTCGTCGCCGCGACCGGACAGCGCATAACCCATGCCGCGATCCGACCAGAAATACGTGTAGCGACCGTCGGCCGACATCGCCCGCGGCGCGAGGCGGCGCGCATCGTATGCGGTCATGTACAGCGTCACGCGCGCGCCGTCCGCGCGCTGGTACATGAGCTGCGCGGCCGGCCCCGCGTCGCCGGGCAGCAACCGGCCGCCCAGCAGCGCGTAACCGTATTCGTCGAGCGACGGCGCGCGCACCGGCCGGCCGATGCGCGCCGACAGCCACGCGGCGAGACGGGCGGGATCGGCCGCACCCACTTCCACCGGATGCTCGCGGTCGGCGGCGTACACGGCGTACGCGACATCGGCGCGCGCGGCGAACGCCGGTGCGCGGCCGAATGCCGCCCAGCCCGCATGCAGCGCGACGCCGATCAGCAGGCCGGCCGCCAGCCCCGCGAATGCATGCGCGACGGCGCGCCAGCGCGGCGCGCGGCGCTGCACGAACAACGCGGGCGCGGCACCCGGCAACGGGAACAGCGCCTTCAGCGCATCGCGCTGCGCACGGTAATGCGCAAATCGTTCGGCTTCCTGCGGATCGGACTGCAGGCGCTCGAGCATCTCGCGGCGTTCGTGCCCGGACAATTCGCCGTCCAGCAACGCGGACAGCAGTTGCGCCGATGCATCGTCGTCCTGCTGGTTCGAAGGCTTGCGCGGATCGTCCATCATGGCTTCCCGATCACCCGTAACGTGGCCGTGCCGTGCGCCGGCGGCGCGTCCGACAGCAACGCGCGCATCTGCGCGCGCGCCCGTGCGAGCCGCGACATCACCGTGCCGACCGGCACGCCGAGCACCTGCGCGGCATCGCGATAGCTCAGCTCCTCGAGTGCGACCAGCAGCAGCACCTCGCGCTGTTCGACCGGCAGCCGGTACAGCGCGCGCTGCACGTCGCGCAACTCCAGCCCGCCGACCGCGCCCGCAGGCGCGGCCATCGTCTGCCACGGCGCCGTCGCGTCGTCGACCGCGATCTCGTGCCGCGCGCGCAACTGGTCGATGAAGCGGTGCCGCAACAGCGTCAGCAGCCATGCGCGCAGGTGGCCGCCGTCGCGCGGCGGCCGGTTCAGCGCACGCTCGAGCGTGTCCTGCACGAGGTCGTCGGCCCATGCGCGCTCGCCCGTCAGCGCACGCGCATAGCGCGTGAGATGCGGGAGCCACACCAGCAGGTCCGACTCATAGCTCATCGGGATGCCTCGCGCCTCGCCGCGCGGTCATGGCCGCGCGACGTGCCACATGCCGCCGATTCCGTCGCCGCCCGCGTCGCCGGCCTTGTGGTCCATCTTCCAGCGATACAGCGGGCGGCCGCGGTACGCCCACTGCTTTTTGCCGTCGTCGCGGGCGACGAGGCTCAGCGCGCCCGACGCCTTGTCGTACGCGTCGGCGAGCGCGGGCGGCCAGTTGGCCGCGCACGTGCCGTCGCACATGCTCTTGCCCGGCGCATCGCGATCGAATACGTACAGCGTCATGTGCGCTTCGTCGACCAGTTTCCCGTCGCCGGCCTGTGGCGGTTCGGCGGCCGCCGGCCGCGCGATCGCCGCCGTCAGCGCGGCAGCGAAGATCATCCGTTTCATTCCCGTTCTCCTTGGCGTCGTGTCGCGACACGGTGCCGCCGGACGGGACGATCGGCTGCGTCGCGATCATTATCCCGCCGGCCGGCGGTGCCGGAACTCGGTATGTAAACGGACGGCGACGGCCGGTTATTCCATCCGGCAGCGCGACGAGCGGCGACGATCGTTCATGCGACGAAAGAAACCGGGAACCCGCAAACGACAACGCGGCATGACATCGCTGTCATGCCGCGTTGCGCGACCGTATTGCACGGCCCGTATTGCACGTCCGTTTCGCACGACGGCCGATGCAGCGCCGTCGTGCAGTTTCGGCCGCTTACCTCGGCAGTGCGCCGGTCAGCGACTGGAGCAGCGTCGTCACCGGTGCGAGCGGGTTGTTCGGCGAGCTGTTGCCCGAGTGCGGCGTCACCGACAGGCTCGGCGCGGAACCGAGCGCCGTGCCCACCGACGTGCCGACCGCGTTGACGACCGTCGCCGTCGAGTTGGCCCCCGTCGTCAGCAGCGAACCGACCGCGCCGGCCGTACCGCCGGCCGCGTTCGCGCCCGCGCCGAGCAGGCTGCCGCCCGCCGCTGCCGTCGAACCGGCCGCCCCCGACAGCGCGCCGGCCGCCTGGCCGAGTGCCGCCGGGCCGGATCCGAGTGCGCCCGTCACCGAACCGAGCGCACCGGTCAGTGCGCCGGCCGGGTTGCCGCCGCCCGTCAGGCCACTCACGAGGTTCGTGATCGGCGCGATCGGGCTGTTGCCCGCAGCGCCGGACAGCGTGCCGACCACCTGGTTCACGACGCCTTGCACCGGCGCCAGCGGGTTGGAGCCGCCGAGATTGCCGAGGGCACCCGTCACCGAGTTCAGCGCGCCCGTCAGTGCACCGGCCGGATTGCCGCCGCCGAGCGTGCCGACGACCTGGTTCACGACACCCTGCACCGGCGCCAGCGGGTTCGTGCCGCCCAGTGCGCCGAGCGCGCCCGCCGCCGAGCCGACCGCGTTGCCGAGGGCGCCCGTGGCCGTGCCGATCGCGTTGCTCAGCGTGCCGGCCGGGTTGCTGCCGCCCAGCGTGCCGACGACCTGGTTCACGACGCCTTGCACCGGCGCCAGCGGGTTGGAGCCGCCGAGATTGCCGAGCGCGCCCGTCACCGAACCGAGTGCGCCGGTCAGCGCGCCGGCCGGATTACCGCCCGGCAGCGCATTCTGCAGACCGTTGACGAGGTTCGTGATCGGCGTGATCGGGCTGCCGCCGCCCGCACCGGACAGCGTGCCGACAACCTGGTTGACGACACCCTGCACCGGCGCCAGCGGGTTCGCGCCGCTGAGCGCGCCCGTCACCGAGTTCAGCGCGTTCGTCAGCGCACCGGCAGGATCGCCGTTGCCGAGCGTGCCGGCGAGCTGCGTGACAGCACCTTGCACCGGCGCGAGCGGGCTCCCGGCGCCGCCGACGTTGCCAAGCGTGCCCGTGATCGTGTTGACCGCGTTGCTCAGTGCGCCGGCCGGGTTGCCGCTGCCGAGCGTGCCCGTGACCTGGTTCACGACGTTCTGGATCGGGGTGATCGGGTTTGCGCCGCCGCCGAGGTTGCCCAACGCGCCGGTTACGGTGCCGAGGGCGCCGGTCAGTGCGCCTGCGGGGTTGCTGCCGCCGATGCCGCCCAGTGCGCCGGTTACCGTACCGAGGGCACCGGTCAACGCGCCTGCCGGGTTGCCGCCGCCGATGCCGCCCAGTGCGCCGGTTACCGTGCCGAGGGCACCGGTCAGTGCGCCTGCCGGGTTGCCGCCGCCGACGCCACCCAGTGCGCCGGTTACCGTGCCGAGGGCACCGGTCAAGGCGCCTGCCGGATTACCGCCAACGCCGCCCAGTGCGCCGGTTACCGTACCGAGGGCACCGGTCAACGCGCCTGCCGGATTGCCGCCGCCAACACCGCCCAGTGCGCCGGTTACCGTACCGAGGGCACCGGTCAACGCGCCTGCCGGGTTGCCGCCGCCAACGCCACCCAATGCGCCCGTCACCGTGCCGAGCGCGCCGGTCAGTGCGCCGGCGGGATCGCCACCGCCGATCGTGCCCGTGAGCCCGTTCACGACACCCTGAACCGGTGCCAGCGGGTTCGAGCCGCCGCCGGTGCCGCCCAGCGCGCCCGTTGCGGTGCCGAGCGCGTTGCTCAGCGTGCCGGTTGCCGTATTCACCGCGCCGGTCAATGCACCGGCCGGGTTGCCGCCGCTCAGGGCGCCCGTTACTTGATTCACCACACCCTGAACCGGCGCCAGCGGGTTCGAGCCCCCACCGATGCCGCCCAGCGCACCCGTTGCCGTACCGAGCGCGTTGCTCAACGTACCGGTTGCCGTGTTCAGCGCGCCGGTCAGCGCGCCAGCCGGGTTGCCGCCGCTCAACGCACCCGTTACTTGATTCACCACACCCTGAACCGGCGCCAGCGGGTTCGAGCCGCCACCGATGCCGCCCAGTGCGCCCGTTGCGGTGCCGAGCGCGTTGCTCAGCGTGCCGGTTGCCGTATTCAGCGCGCCGGTCAATGCCCCGGCCGGGTTGCCGCCGCTCAATGCACCCGTTACTTGATTCACCACACCCTGAACCGGCGCCAGCGGGTTCGCGCCGCCACCGATGCCGCCCAGCGCGCCGGTGACCGTACCCACGGCACCGCTCAACGCACCTGCCGGGTTGCCGCCACCGAGCGCACCCGTCACCTGATTCACCACACCCTGAACCGGCGCCAGCGGATTCGCACCGCCGCCGATACCGCCCAGCGCACCCGTGGCCGTGCCAACCGCATTGCTCAGCGCGCCCGTCGCCGTATTCAGCGCCCCGGTCAGCGCGCCTGCCGGGTTGCCACCGCCGAGCGCCCCGGTCACCTGATTCACCACGCCTTGCACCGGCGCCAGCGGCTGCACCCCGCCGCCACCGCCGAGTGCGCCCGTCACCGCCCCCACGGCGCCGGACAGCACGTGTCCCGGGTCACCGAGCGACGTCTGAATCGCCCCCGACCCGCCCGCCGTCACGGTGACCGAGCCCAGCGGCGACGTGCCCGTCGCGACCAGCCCGACCGACACGCTGTTCGTCGGCGGATTGACGATCACTTGCGGGATCGGCAGCGAGTCGAGCGCCCCCGCCATCGCGGAACCCGAAGCCAGCACCCCGAACACCGTCGCGACCGACAGCGCCACACCCGTCAATTTAAAATTCTGTCCCATCTTTATTTTCCCCATCTCGGTTGGCACTACGTTGACAAAGCATGGGGACGGATTGCACGAAGCGTGCCAATTCAAAAAACGGGATTGATTCGTCTGCCTAATGACCGGTAATAACGTTTTTTAATCGATTTCAGGCGAAATTCCTGAATTGCGGAGCCCGAATCGTCTGATGAAAAAGGTCGCCGGAACGCGGATGTAACGTAACGTTTGCGAGCCCCGTAGTAACGTGTTCCGGTACATTCCGCGTAACGTCGAAACACGCGATCACGATGAGACCCCATACCGCCATGACGGACTGCCCATTACGCATTTCAGCAATATGAAAATGCATTGATAAATCGCGAATTTGCTGATTTTCTTTTATCGCGCGATTTTCTTTCTTATCGATTACGCAGATCATTTACGATTGCGTGGATTTCGATAACCCGGATAGCAGAATGAAAAACTGTGAAGCGTGCGCATGGCCACCGGCGCGTGCCGGCGGCCGAAGCCGCATCTGCACGCCGCAGGCTCAGCCGAAGCGTGCGGGCCGGTACGGATGGGGATCGATATAGGTCGGCGCGCCCGTCATCATTTCGGCGAGCAGGCGGCCGGTCGCGGGCCCGAGCGTGAGTCCGTGATGGCAATGACCGAACGCGAACCACAAATGCCGGTGGCGCGGCGCGGGCCCGATCACCGGGCGCATGTCGGGCGTGCACGGCCGCATCCCGAGCCACGGCTCCGGGTCGAGCCGCTCGCCGATGCCGAACGCGTCGCGCGCCAGCGGCTCGGCGCGCGCGAGCTGCACGCCGGTCGGCGGCGCGTCGGGCAGCGCGATCTCGACGCCCGTCGTGAGCCGCAGGCGGCCGCCCTCCATCGGCGCGACGACGAAGCCTGCCTCGGTATCGCACACGGGCACGTTCAGCGGCGTGCGCGTCGGCCGGTAATGCATGTGATAGCCGCGCTTCGCGCGCAGCGGAATCCGGTAACCGAGCGGCGCGAACACCTGATCGGACCAGGGGCCCAGCGCGACCACGGCCGAGCGTGCCACGAGCGGCCCGTGTTCGGTCCGGACCTGCCAGCCGTCATCCACCTGCACGAGCGTCGTCGCGTCGCCGCGCACGAACGTGCCGCCGTCACGCTCGAACAGCCGCGCATAGGCCTTGGTCAGCCCGCCCGGGCTCGACACGGTCTTCGGGTCCTGCCAGTGAAACGCGCCGCAGAAGGCGTCGCCGATACCGGGCTCGCGCGCGCGCAGCGCACGCGCGTCGAGCACGGTCATCCGCAGCCCGTGCGCGTCGGCCACGCGCTGCTGCGCGCGCGCTTCCGCGTCGAACAACGCGGGCGAACGAAACGCCTCGATCCAGCCGCCGTCGTGCACGAGCGGCTGCGCGTCGGTGCGCGCGAGCAGCGCATCGTGCTCGACGACGCTCGCCGCGACGAGCGGCAGCAGGTCGCGCGCGGCGGCCGCGAGCCGCTGCGGCGACGATTCGCGCCAGAAGCGCGCGAGCCAGCCCGCATACGCGGGCAGCGCGCGGTAGTCCCAATAGAGATCGACCGAGCGGTTGCGCGCATAGCGCAGCAGCGTGCCGAGCCGGCGCGGAAACGCATACGGCACGACCGACGAGCGCTCGATCAGTCCCGCATTGCCGTGGCTGGTTTCCTCGCCGGGCGCGCGCCGGTCGACGAGCGCGACGCGCAGCCCGCGATCCTGCAGATGCAGCGCCGACGACACGCCGACGATGCCGGCCCCCAGAACGATCACGTCGAAATCCATGGTTCCCCGCACTGCGTCGAGATGGGATGCGCCGTGCGCCGGCCCCGCGGCCGGCACGCGGCGGCGCTTACTTCGCGATGATGTCGCGCTTGAAGTACTTCTGCGACAGTGCGCTCAGCGTGCCGTCCTTCTTCAGCGCGTCGAGCGCGCCGACGATCTTCGCCTGCAGCGCCTTGTCGTTCTTGCGCATCCCGAAGCCGGTGCCTTCGCCGAGCGTCGCCGGATCCTTCAGCGGCTCGCCGACGATCTGGTAGTCGCGGCCGGCCGGCTTGTCGAGGAACCCGTCCTGCGCGGTCTGCGCTTCCTGCACGGCCGCGTCGAGACGCCCCGCGACGAGATCGGCATAGATCTGGTCCTGATCCTGGTACGACACGACGGCCACGCCCGCATTGGCCCAGTGCGCCTTCAGGAAATCCTCCTGCGACGAGCCCTGCAGCACGCCGACGTGCTTGCCGCGCAGGCTCGCGACGTCGGGCTTCAGCGGCGAGCCGTGCTTCGCGACCATCACGATCGGCACCACGTAGATCGCCGGCGTGAAATCGATGCTCTGCTTGCGCTTCGCGGTGATGTTCATCGCCGAGTTGATCGCGTCGAACTTGCGCGCCTGCAGCGCCGGGATCAGCCCGTCGAATGAATTCTCGACCCACACGCACTTCATGTTCAGCTTCGCGCACACCGCGTTGCCGACGTCGACGTCGAAACCCTGCAACTGGCCGGCCGGCGTCTTGCTCTCGAACGGCGGATAGGCGGCTTCGATCCCGAAGCGCAACGTGGTTTCCGCATGGGCCGTGACGGCCGCGCACGCGAGCGCCGCAGCGGCGCAGAGGGAAAGTTTCCAGTTCATGACGGTCCTTCTGTTCTGGAGTGTGGCGATGAAGATCGGGTCGTACGGCGCGCCGGGTCGGGCGCCGGGTCGGCATTCGACGCAGGTGGCCGCCGCATGGCGACGTGTCGGGTCCCGCACGCAGAAATATAGACTTAAAGTCTACTATAGACCATAGGGGATACGAGGAGATCGCGCTGCTGCTTCACGTCGAAATTTCGTCACCCGCTCGGAATGCCGTTGATTTCATGGTGTTTTTCATGACTATGGCAAAGAATCTCTGTCCCGAAAATAAAAATCCTCCAGATTTCGTTTGTCTATATTAGACTTTTCGTCCATCACGAACCCCACCGGACGCCGTCTTTCGAGACTTTCTGTCCAGCCCGAACCGGAGATGTCCTCATGACGCAAACCGTCCCTACTCTGCCGCTGACCGTCGACGAGGCCGCGGTGCGCGCGGCGCTGCCGTCGCTCGACGTGCTCGGCACGCTGCGCCGCATGTTCGCGTCGCTCGCCGCGGCGCGCGCGGTGCAGCCGCCGCAGACGCTCACGCTGTTTCCCGACCAGGCCGGCGACTTCATCACGTATCTCGGCGCGCTCGCCGACGCACAGGTATTCGGCGCGAAGCTGTCGCCGTACGTCGTGACGGGCGGCAAGCCCGACGGCAAACCGATCGTCACCGCGTGGACCGCGCTGATGTCGATGCGAACCGGCCAGCCGCTGATGTGGTGCGACGCCGGGTTGCTGACCGTCGAGCGCACGGCCGGCACGACGGCGCTCGCGGTCGATTGCCTCGCGCCGCGTGACGCGCGCCGTCTCGCGATCGTCGGCGCGGGCGCGGTCGGCCTCGCGCACCTGAAGCACACGGCGGCGCTGCGCGACTGGAACACGATCCGCGTGTACTCGCCCGCGCTGGCCGGCAACGCGGCGCTGCGGGCGGGCCTCGCCGCGCTCGACCCGCGCGCACGCGCGGCGGCGAGCGTCGAGGCCTGCGTGCGCGACGCGGACGTGGTGATGCTGTGCACGTCGTCGGGCACGCCCGTGCTCGGCGACGGAATGCTCACGCGCCCCGCGCTCGTCACGTCGATCAGCACGAACGTCGCGCGCGCGCACGAAATCCCGCCCGCGTGGCTGCCGGACATGGACGTCTACTGCGACTACCGGCACACGACGCCCGCGAGCGCCGGCGAGATGCAGATCGCCGCGGCCGAGCACGGCTGGGATGCCGGCCGGATCGTCGGCGACCTGCCCGCGCTCGTCGCCGGCAGTTGCGCCGCGCCATCGCGCACGCGTCACGCGTTCTTTCGCTCGATCGGCCTCGGGCTCGAGGACATCGCGATCGCGCACGCGCTGTACACGCATCTGACGCGCGCATGAGCGGCACGCGCACGCGGGGCCGATACAATGGCGCAACCGCCGCGGCGGCCGCGCGCGCGCGCACGGGCATGCCGACCGACGGTACGCCGGCTCGCCGGCCCGGCACGCTGCCCGGCGCCCGCCCACCCGAGATCGCGACACCGATGCGCAAGAAGAAATCTCCCGTCAAAGACCTGCTGCTCACCCGCTATGCGCCGATCGCCGACGGTATCGCCGCGCTGTTCTTCCCGTACGCGGAAGTCGTGATCCACGACCTGCACGACCAGACCGTGCTGTATCTCGCGAACAACCTGTCCAAGCGCGAGGTCGGCGACGATTCGGCGCTCGAGGAAATCGATCATTCGGCGCGCGAGCGCGTGATCGGGCCGTACGAGAAGCTGAACTGGGACGGCCGGCGCATGCGCTGCGTCAGCAACGTGCTGTTCGACGACGAAGGCCGGGCGGCCGGGATGATGTGCATCAACTTCAACATCGCGGTGTTCGACGAGGTACGCGCGACGCTCGACCTCTTCATCAAGGGCGCGGGCGTCGTCGCGCAGCCCGACGAGCTGTTCCGCGACGACTGGCAGGAGCGCATCAACACATTCCTGCACGGCTGGCTGCGCGAGCGCCAGGTCGGGCTGAACGGGCTCACGCGCGAACACCGGCGCGAGCTCGTCGAGGCGCTGTACGCGGAAGGCGCGTTCCGCGGCAAGAGCGCGGCGAACTACGTCGCAAACGTGCTCGGGATGGGGCGCGCGACGGTCTACAAGCACCTCAAGCATCTGAAGGAAACCCAAGGCGACGCCTGAACGCGACGCGGCGAGCGTAATGACGGCCGGCCCGGTCATCGGTACCGGGCTGGACTGCCGGTTTCGCGTCCATGCTTCGCGACAGGCGGGCGCGGCCCCTTCCGCACGGTCCCCCGGACGACGAAACGTCGAAACATAAAGTGATATAGTCTCGGTTACACTTTTTGCCGCCCCGGACCGCCCATGACGACCGCTCCTGCCCCGACTGCCCGCCCGACCCTGACCGTCGAAATCTGGTCCGACCTGATCTGCCCGTGGTGCTGGATCGGCAAGCGCCGCTTCGACGAGGCGCTGGCCGCGTTCGCGCACGCCGACCGCGTCGACGTCGCGCTGCGCGCATACCGGCTGATGCCCGGCCAGCCCGTCGAGCCGGTCGAGGCGATGCTGGCGGGCAAGTACCGGATGTCGCCCGCGCAGGTCGACCAGATGCTGCGCCAGGTGACCGAGGCGGCGGCGAGCGTCGGGCTGCGCTACGACCTGCCCGGCACGCTCGTCGGCGACACGCTCGACGGCCACCGGCTCGTCAAGCTCGCGGAAGCCACGGGTCGCGCGCATGCGCTGACCGAGCGGCTGTATCGCGCGTATTTCTGCGAACACGGCTCGCTGTTCGATCATGCCGCGCTGACCGAATTCGCGGTCGAAGCCGGGCTCGAGCGCTCGGCCGTCGAAGCGGTGCTGCACAGCGACGCGCACCGCGACGAAGTCGAGGCCGACATCGCGCGTGCCGCGCAGATCGGCGGGCGCGGCGTGCCGCTGTTCGTGTTCGGCGGCCGCTACGCGGTGTCCGGCGCGCAGCCGGCCGACGCGTTCGCGCAGGCGCTCGACCGGGCGTGGCGCGACGGCATCGTCGAACTCGGCGGCAGCGACGCGGCCGCCTGCGGCCCCGACGGCTGCGAATTGCCCCGGTCGTAACGCGCCGCCCGCTGCACGCGCGCCGGGCCGGGCGCCACTACGCGACGCTCCTGCCACAAACCGGCAGGAAGCCCGCGCCGTCGACGTCTACAATGCATCCTTTCAAATAACTATCAGAAGGCTGCAGGCCCATGACCCACGGGATTCACGGCGAGAAGCGCTGGTACGCGCTGATCGTGCTCTGTCTCGGCGTGCTGATGATCGTGCTCGACAGCACGATCGTGAACGTTGCGCTGCCGTCGATCAGCACCGACCTCCACTTCACCGAAACGGCCCTCGTGTGGGTCGTCAACGCATACCTGCTGACGTTCGGCGGCTGCCTGCTGCTCGGCGGCCGGCTCGGCGACCTGTACGGCCAGCGACGCATGTTCCTCGCGGGCCTCGTCGTGTTCACGCTCGCGTCGCTCGCCTGCGGCCTCGCGCAATCGCAGGCGATGCTGATCGCCGCGCGCGCGGTGCAGGGGCTCGGCGGCGCGGTCGTGTCGGCCGTCTCGCTGTCGCTGATCATGAACCTCTTCACGGCACCCGGCGAACGCGCCCGCGCGATGGGCGTCTACGGCTTCGTGTGCGCGGGCGGCGGCAGCATCGGCGTGCTGCTCGGCGGGCTGCTGACGAGCTCGCTGTCGTGGCACTGGATCTTTCTCGTCAACCTGCCGATCGGCGTCGCGGTCTACGCGATGTGCGTCGCGCTGCTGCCGCGCACGCGTGCGCCGGCCGGCACGGCGCGGCTCGACGTCGCCGGCGCGATCACCGTGACCGCGTCGCTGATGCTGGCCGTCTACGGGATCGTCGGCGGCAACGAGGCCGGCTGGCTGTCGACGCAGACCGTCGCGCTGATCGGCGCGGCCGTCGTGCTGCTCGCGCTGTTCATCGCGATCGAGTCGCGCGTCGCGCATCCGTTGATGCCGCTCACGCTGTTCGCGGCGCGCAACGTCGCGCTCGCGAACACGATCGCCGTGCTGTGGGCGGCCGCGATGTTCGCGTGGTTCTTCCTGTCCGCGCTGTACATGCAGCGCGTGCTCGGCTACGGGCCGCTGCAGGTCGGCCTCGCGTTCCTGCCGGCGAACCTGATCATGGCCGCGTTCTCGCTCGGGCTGTCGGCCCGGATCGTGATGCGTTTCGGGATCCGCGGCCCGATCGCCGCCGGCCTGCTGATCGCGGCATGCGGACTCGCGCTGTTCTCGCGCGCGCCGGTCGACGGCGGTTTCGTGTGGCACGTGCTGCCCGGCATGACGCTGCTCGGCATCGGCGCGGGCGTCGCGTTCAATCCGATGCTGCTCGCCGCGATGAGCGACGTCGACCCGGCCGATTCCGGGCTCGCGTCGGGCATCGTCAACACCGCGTTCATGATGGGCGGCGCGCTCGGGCTCGCGGTCCTCGCGAGTCTCGCCGGCGCCCGCACCGACGCGCTCGCGGCGGCGCGGGCCGCGCCGCTCGACGCGCTGAACGGCGGCTACCACGCGGCCTTCGCATTCGGCGCGGCGTTCGCGGCCGTGGCCGCGCTGATCGGGTTCGCGCTGCGGATCCGGCCGCCACGCGCGGTCGAAGGCGCCGGCCCGGCGCTGCACTGACCGTCGGCAGCCGAACCGGGAGCCTGCATCGAATCAGGGCGCGCAGTGTCGCGCCCTTTTTTGCGCGCAGCGGAGGCGCGCGGTTCGTCATACCTGTCAGGCTGACGACGATCCTCGCCCCCGGCTCAAACGCCCGTTTCACATCCCGCCGGCCGCCGCCCGCGCGAGCCTTCCCGGCCGATTTTTAACGCGGTCGTACATTGACGCGCCACTTTTGCGACAATGGCGGACTTTGATGCGCGCCGCCGCGGCCGCGCGCCGTCGCCGAACGCCGCATAACCGCCTGCTTCCGATGTCGCTTCCCCATATCGATCTGCTGTACTCCCTGTCCGGCCTGTTCGTCGGCATTCTCGTCGGCCTGACGGGCGTCGGCGGCGGTTCGTTGATGACGCCGATTCTCGTGCTGCTGTTCGGCGTCCACCCCGCGACGGCGGTCGGCACCGACCTGCTGTACGCGGCCGCGACCAAGGCCACCGGCACGCTGGTCCACGGCCTGAAAGGCTCGATCGACTGGCGCATCACCGGCCGGCTCGCGGCGGGCAGCGTGCCGGCCGCGGCGCTCACGCTGTGGTGGCTGCACACGCACGGGATGAACACGCCGGGCACCGCGCGGATGATCCAGCTCGTGCTCGGGATCGCGCTGCTGCTCACGTCGCTCGCGTTGATCTTCCGGCCGCAGCTCACGGCATTCGCCGCGCGCAACCCGCTCGCGCCGAGCCCCGCGCGCACACTGTGGTCGACCGTGCTGACGGGCGCCGTGCTCGGCGTGCTCGTGTCGATGACGTCGGTCGGCGCCGGCGCGATCGGCGTGACCGTGCTCCTGCTGCTGTATCCGCTGCTCGCGACGACCCGCATCGTCGGTTCCGACATCGCGCATGCGGTGCCGCTCACGCTGGTCGCGGGCATGGGCCACTGGCTGCTCGGCTCGGTCGACTGGTCGATGCTGCTGTCGCTGCTGCTCGGTTCGCTGCCCGGCATCGTGCTCGGCAGCCTGCTGTCGGCGCGCGCGCCCGAGCGGCTGCTGCGCAACCTGCTCGCCGCGACGCTCGTCGCGGTCGGCGTGCGGCTCGTGCTGGCGTAACGGCGCGTCGCTCCGCCCAGCCTCACGGTTACGCCGCTCCCGGCCGGCGCGTCCGACACACCGAGCGATCATCCGCTATCCAAGCAAAACAGCCCGACCGGCCCGCGCCGATCGGGCTGTCGTCCATCCGGGGCGGCCTCCGCCGCCCGCCGCGCTTACTGCCCCTGCTGCTGCAGTTTCTGCTGCTTCAACTGCTGCGTGCGCGCCTGCAGCTTCAGCACGCGCTGCAGCGCGGTGCGGTTCGCGAGGATGCCGTCGTAGAAGCTGGCGAGATCGCCCTTCAGCGCGGTCCGCGACGCGTCGTTCAGGTAGATCATGTGGCCCGACGGGTAGTTCTTGATCGTCAGGTTCTGCGCCTTGAGCGTCGGATCGAGCGGCATCTGCGCGAGCGTCAGCTCCGTCTGGTGGAACGGCGTGACGGCGTCGAAATAGCCGTTCGCCGACAGCACCTTCAGGTCCGGGTTCACGCTCATCGTCGACGCCAGGTCGCCGGCCGTGTACAGCGTATTGCCACCGCCCTTGTTCGCGCCGGTCGGGTCGATATGGCTGAAGTCCCAGTTGTTGAAGACCTGGTCGTTCAGGTCCACGAACGACGACGTCGACGTGTACTTGAGGTCGGTGTTGATGTAGCTGTTCCACAGCACCGTGTACGCGCCGCCGACGTTCGTGATCGACGGATCGTTGCTGCCGGAGTTCGGCAGGATGTACGGCGCGATGCCCTTGCCCGTGAAGTTCGCGCGACCGTCGTACTGGCCGATCTGCGTGCCCGGCACGAGCGTCAGGAAGAACGTGTACGGCGGGTTGTCGTCCGACGACGGCACGTTGCCGAGCGCGGCCGGGTTGCCGAAGGTCTGGATCAGCGACGTCGGGTCCGTGCCGATGTACGCGCCCATCTGCTGCGCGGTCGCGAGCTTCAGGTTCAGCCGCACGTTCACGAAGCCGCCGTCCTGCGGGTTCGGCTTCTGCGCGAGCGGCGCGAGCGTGTTGTCCGCGTAGTTGCGGGCCTGGACCATGTACGCGTCGAGATCGGTCGGCGTCGGGTTCAGCGTCGTCTTCTTCCAGTAGAACGCGTCGGCCGCGAGCGTCGGGAACGTGCCCGGCGCGGACAGCGCGTTCGCGTAGTCGAGGATCGACGACTGCAACGTGATCCCGTTCAGGTCGATGCCGTCCTCGTGCAGCACCCACGACACGACCGCGCTACGCGCGGTGCCGTACGACTCGCCGTACAGGAACTTCGGCGAATTCCAGCGCGAATACTTGGTCAGGTAGCGCTGGATGAAACGGTCGATCGAGCGCGCGTCCTGGTCGGTGCCCCAGAAGTCCTTGTTCTTCGCCGGGGCGATCGCCGTCGAGTAACCGGTGCCGACCGGGTTGATGAACACGAGATCGGTGCGGTCGAGCAGGCTGTCCGGGTTGTCGAGCAGCTTGTACGGCGCGGGCGGCGTGAAGTTGGGGAACGACGACTGCAGGCGCTTCGGCCCGTACGAGCCGAGCAGCAGGTAGACCGACGACGAGCCGGGGCCGCCGTTGTAGAAGAACGTGACCGGGCGCGGCTTCGACGAGTCCGGATTGTCCTGCGTGTACGCGACGTAGAACATCTTCGCGTTCGGCGCCGACGTGATCGGATCGATCGTCGTCAGGTGGCCGGTGGTGGCCGTGTACTTGATCGTCTTGCCGCCGATCGCGACCTGCCGGTGCACGACCGCCGCGCCTTCCGTCGAGTCGGTGACCGCGTCGTTCGGCCCGGTGCCGTACACGTCGGTGTCGACGTACGGCTGGTCGGCCGCGGTGGCGGTCGTGGCGTCGGCGGTGGCCGACGTGCTGCCGCTGGACGTCGCGGCCGCGGTGGCGGCCGCCGCGCTCGGGCTCGGCCCGTCGTCGCCGCCGCACCCCGTGACGAGCAGCGCCGCGGCCGCCGCGGCGGCGAGCGGTACGCTCAAGGTCGTTCCGAATAGCGCGAAACCGTCTTTCAAGGACTTCCGTGTCGTCATTATTGCCTCTCGAACAGAACGATAAATACCGCCGGTCGCAAAGGATCATTTGCGCCGGCGCTCCGCACCAGGAATGCATTCGTTATGCGACGCACTCCGAGTTTTTTACCGGATCGGCGCATACCGACCGGCACGATTTACCCCCACCCATGTTTATTCAACCGCACAATGGAATCAATTCCATTACAAACGACCATTCAACGGTTCGCGGCAATATGAATTCATTTCACGATTTCGCACGCGCACGAAATCGATGACAAAGAATCACCCCGTGAAGCCCGCCCACCGGGGCACCTTCACTTCGAACGGACGAACGATTCCCGTCGGCGAGACACCGATTAATCGCGAAACGGCGATCAATCGCGACTCGAGCAGATTGAATAAAATCGAAAGGATCGATTAACCAAACGGAAAGGAATATTCTCGTATCAGTAATTTATTAAATTAAGTGAAAATATCGGCGCATATTAGGTTCCGGATTTATCGCCGTAAAGTAATAATTTGTTACAGCGCTCGCCATTCGGATGGAAGGCGGTACGGGACCGATTCCAGGCGACGTCGATAAAAAAGCCGGACGGCTGTCCGGCTGACGGGAGGGGGCGCGACGCGGCCGTCAGAGCGGCACGTCGATCGTGCCGGCGCCGACGGAAATCGCGTTCGCGCCCGGCGCGGCCGAGATCGGCGGCAGGTTCGCGCTCGTCAGCGCGGGCGCGGCGCCCGGCGTGCCGCCGCGCGGCACCGTGCGGATCACCTGCGACGGCGGCAGCGGCGCGCCGTTCTTCAGGTGCTGCCACATCAGGTTCAACGCCTGCACGTTGTAGTAGTGAACCGGCACGAAGCGCGTGTCGAAGCCCGGCACCGACAGGAACGCGTCGAAGTGCTGGCCGTTGGTCACCTCGTAGAACACCAGCTGGCTGCGCCCGGCTTCGCTGATGCCGTTCTGCGCGACGTACGCGCGCGACGCGTGGTTCACCGGTACGAGCGCGTCGCTGCGGCCCTGCACGATGATCGCCGGCTTGCCGTGCAGGTTCGCGTTCACGCGCACTGTATCGACGTTCGCGGGCATCCCGAGCATCCCGTTGGTCCACAGCTGGCGCAGGCACAGCGCGCCCGCGAAGCTCGCATCGGGCGTCGCGAGCCGGTGGTCGACGCCGGCGCCGTTGTTGAACACGAGATTGATGCCGGCCGTCGGCGGCACGCCGTTGCCGGCGCCGAACACGGCCGGCATCGGCGACGCGGCGGGTGGCGCGACCGCGCCCGTCGCCGGGTTCGTCGTCGCGAAGCTGAAGTTGCACAGGTTGTCGGTGACGCGCGAGCGTGTGTACGCGTTCGCATAGGTGACCGCGATCGCGGGAATCGCCTGCGAATCCCACATCGACGCCTGCAGCAGGTCGGAATCGGCCAGATAGCCGGCCGCGTGGAGCTGCGCGAGCGCGTCGGCCGCCTGGCTCTGCGTGTCGGCGCCCGCCACCAGCCCGGCCGCGGCGAGCGTCGCGCAGCGCTGCGTGCGGATCGACTGCGTGGTCGCGGCCGGCAGCGCGCTCAGATACGGTGCGCCGGCGAGCGACGCCGACGCGGCCGCGCACGGTTCCAGCAGGTTCGCGAGCGTCGCGTAATCGGCCAGCGGCCGGCCGAACGACGGCACCGGCTGGCCACCCGCGCGGACCACCGCATTCGGCGCCATCCGCACGTTGATCTGCGGCTCGCCGACCACGACCGCGGTAATCCAGCCGCGGCTGTCCTGCTCAGCCGCCGCGAGCGACGCGCCGCCGCCGTTGCTGACCGACGCGGCGATCGTCGTGATGTCGCCCGCTCGATAACGCACGCCGTGATGCGTACCGTCGATCACCGGTCCGAACTGCTCGTTGAGCGCCCAGTACGCAAATTCGACCGACTGCAGCGTCGCGCGCCCCCAGTCCTGCTCGGGATTCTGTTGCGAATGCGCGTGCTTGAACGCGTAGCGGTTCGGGAAACGGCTGTTGAACGCGGCGAGATCGCCGCTCGTCACGTTCGCGGTAAACAGGCTCGCGGTGCCGGCCAGCACCGCGTTGGCGAGCGTGCCGTCGATCAGCGTGACGGTGTCGGAGCCGAGCTCGTGCGCGCCGTTGCCGCCGCCCTTGTCGTTGTAGGCCACCGCGCAGCCGCGCTTGAGCGCCCACTCGCCGGCCGCGGAAATCGCGCCGTACACGCCGCGCGAGCCGGACGACGTCGCGGTGACGATGCAGGGCTGCGCGGGATCGAAGCGGGCGGGTACCTGCACGAGCAGCGTCACGTTCTTCGTGCCGCTGCCATCATCGGCGTACGCGAGATATTCGGTGCCGGCGATCTTGCCTTCGCCGAGCGTATCATTGCCGTCGAGGTCGACGTTCGGCCCCCAGAAGCGGCCGTAGCCGCCGTTCGCGCTCATGTCGACGAGCGCGCGGTAGTTCGACCAGATCGCGAGGCGGCGCAATTCCGCGCTGGTCGGCCGCGCCGGGTTCGCGAAGCCGGGCGCGCTCGCCGCGGCAAGGCCCGTCTTGCCGAGGCCGGCCGTCAGCAGGTCGTCGCTCGCGCCGTCGTAGGCCGTCGTGCGCACGCTGCCGGCCACGAAGCCGGGCAACCGGTTGCGCTCGGCCGAATCGTCGCCGTTGCAGGCGCCGAGCATCGCGACCGCGGCCAGCGCCGCTCCCCACACCACCCGCCTGCCCCACCCGAGCTTCGTCATCGCCGCCCTCTCGATATCGTTATCGGTCCGCCGCCGCGTCGCGCGGCTTTCGGCCTCTGAAGCGCAAACGGGCCCCGGCATGCCGGGGCCCGCCTGGAACGGGCGTGCGCGGCGCTCGCGCGCCGCCGCCCGGCGTTACTGCTGCTGCACCGTCAGCTTGTTCGAGACCGACGTCACGCCCTTCACGCTCTTGGCCGCCTCTTCCGCCTTGTCGATCTGTGCCTGGTCGGGCACCGTGCCCTCCAGCGAGATCGCGCCGCCCTTCGAGCGCACGACGATGTTCGCCACGTCGATGCCGCCGGCCTTCGTAATGGCCTTGCGCACCGCGTAGCCGAGCTTGCGGTTCGCCTTCTTCGCGGTTTTCGCGGCGGCCTTCGGCGCGCTCGTCGCGGCCGCCGGCGCTTCCGTTGCCGCTGCGTCGCTCGACTGCGCATACACGCTGCCCGACAGACAGGCCGCCACGGCGGCGACGCCCAACGCTCTCAACACGATCGACTTCATGCTATCTCCTTATCACTCCGGAACGGCCGTGCACAGTACGGCCGGATACCCCCAAAAACAGCCGGCCCGCGCGCGAACGGGCGGGACAGCCGGTGTTTTCCACGGCGATACGAGAGAGGCGTCACGGGCCGGCGGCCGGCGCACGCGAAAGCGGGCCGGCCGGGCCGGACAGCCGCCGGCCGGACGCGCCCGGTCTCATCACGTGCCGGGTCGCGCGCGAATCGGGCGCGGCTGCGTCGCACAATGTAATCCAGCGCCCGCGGAAGCGCAAAGCTTTTGACGCGGCGGCGCCCGCCGCCGTCGCCGCGCAGCCGCGCGAGCCCGCCCGACTCGCGCATGCGCGGGGAAACCGGTTACCATCGCCGCGAGAATCCGCGTCGTCCCGCGACGACCGTCACCGATGCGTCACGCCAGCGTCATCCGCCGATCCCATGAAGCCTGCCCGCCCTCGCCCGCCGCGCCGCATCCTCGCCCGCTTCGTCGCCGTCTCGTGGCGCGACCTCGCGCTGTCGATCGGCCCGACCGTGCTGCTCGCCGGCGCGGCCGTCTGGCTCGCGGTCAAGCTGATCCAGCCGGCGCCGCCGTCCACGCTCGTGATCTCGTCCGGGCCGCCCGGCAGCACGTACTGGAACGCCGCGCAGAAATACAAGGCGATCCTCGCAAAAAACGGCGTCACGCTCGACGTTCAATCGTCCGAAGGTTCCGCGCAGAACCTCGCGCGGCTGTCGAACCCGAACGCGCCGGTCGACGTCGGTTTCGTGCAGAGCGGCATCGGCCCGAAGGAGCGCGACGAGCATCTCGTGTCGCTCGGCAGCATCGGTTACGTGCCGCTCGCGATCATGTACCGCGGCCCGGTCGTCGCGCGCCTGTCCGACTTCAAGGGCAAGCGGCTCGCGCTCGGCGCGGAAGGCAGCGGCGCGCGCGAACTGAGCCTCGCGCTGCTGAAGATGAACGGCATCGTGCCGGGCGGCCCGACCGAGCTGTTGCCGACCGCCGGCGAAGACGCCGCGACCGCGCTGCTCGACGGCAAGATCGACGCGGCCTTCCTGTCCGGCGACTCGACGCAGATCCCGGTGATGGCGAAGCTGTTCCGCGCGCCGGGCGTGCACGTGTATTCGTTCACGCAGGCCGAGGCCTATGCGCGGCGCTTTCCGTACCTGACGGCGATCACGCTGCCGATGGGCGTCTACGACCTCGGCCGCAACCTGCCGCCCGCCGACATCCACACGGTCGCGCCGACGATCGAACTCGTCGCGCGCGACTCGCTTCACCCCGCGCTGTCCGACCTGCTGATCGAGGCCGCGCGCGAAGTGCACGGCCACGCGACGATCCTGCAGCATGCCGGTGAATTCCCGTCGTCCGTCACGCGCGGCTTCCCGCTGTCGGACGACGCCGCGCGCTACTACAAGTCGGGCAAGACCTTCCTGTACCGGCGGCTGCCGTTCTGGGTCGCGAGCCTCGTCGACCGGCTGCTGGTGGTGGTCGTGCCGCTGATCGTCGTGCTGATCCCGGGGCTGCGGCTCGTGCCGTCGCTGTACGGCTGGCGCGTGCGCTCGCGCATCTACCGGTGGTACGGCGCGTTGATCGCGCTCGAGCGCAGCGCGCTCGGCGAACATACGGCGGAGGAGCGCGTCCAGCTGCTTGACGAGCTCGACGACATCGAGGAAGCCGTGAACCGGATGAAGATGCCGCTCGCGTACGCCGGACAGTTCTACGTGCTGCGCGAGCACATCGGCTTCGTGCGCGAACGGCTCACCGCGCACGACCAGGACGCGCCGGCGGGCCCGCCCGGCGCCGGCAGCGCGCCGCAGGGGCGCACCGACCCCGCGCCGCCGGCCGGCGACGCCCCCCGGGCGACTCCCGGTTCCGCGTGAGCGGACGATCCGCGATCATTGCTGCATGCGCGTGCCGCCGCGTAACATGGAGGCCGCCGCCAGGCGCCGCACGCCCCACCTTCTGGAGAACGACATGACAACCGGCCTCGATACCGCCCAACCCGCCTGGTTCTTCGACTTCGTGTCGCCGTTCTCGTATCTGCTGCTCGAGCAGCACGACAAATGGCCGGACGTGCCGTTCGACCCGGTGGCCGTGTCGCTGCCCGACCTGCAGCGCCACTGGGGCCAGCGCTCGAGCGCCGACGTGCCGGCCAAGCGCGTGTTCACGTACCGCCACGCGCTGTTCCGCGCGGAACAGCTCGGCATCCGCTTCAAGATGCCGCCCGCGCACCCGTTCGATTCCGACAAGGTGCTGCGCCTCGCGATCGCGCTGCGCGCCGATATCGTCACGGTGCTGGAAATGTTCCGTTTCATCTGGCGCGAAGGCAACGATCCGTCGACGCCGGAAGGCTTCGCGGCGCTGTGCGAACGCGTCGGCGTCGGCCACGGCGACGAGCTGATCGAATTCGAGGAAACCGCTGCGCAGCTGTCGCGCAACACGGCCGACGCGATCGCGCTCGGCGTGTTCGGCGTACCGACGTTCTGGATGAACCAGCAATTGTTCTGGGGCGAGGACGCGCTGCCGATGGTGCTGTACTGCGCACGCACGCCGAACTGGCTCGAATCGCGCGAGGTCAAGCGGATCAGCACGCTGCCGAAGGGACGTGCGTGATGGCCGGTATCACGCACGGCAACGCGCGGCTGCGGTAAGGTTACGCGTCACCCGAATCACCCTCCACGAATGGACGACGACCGTACCGCCTCGCTCGACATCTGGCTCGTGCGCGTGTTGCGCACGCTGCTGCTCGAGCGCAGCGTCACGCAGGCCGCGCTGCGGCTGAACCAGACCCAGCCCGCGATCAGCACCGCGCTGCGCAAGCTGCGCGAGACGCTGAACGACCCGATCCTCGTGCGCGGCAAGTCGGGCATGGTGCCGACCGAATACGGCGCATCGCTGCTCGAAGCCGCGTCGCGCGCGCTGCGCGAGGTCGACTTCATCGCGACGCCGCACGGCGACTTCGATCCGTCGTCCGCGCGGCGCACGTTCCGCGTCGCCGCGCCCGACTACCTGAACGATTTCTTCATGCCGACGCTGATCGAGCGTTTTCGCGACGCGGCGCCGCATGCCCATCTGGAAATCGATTCGCTGAATCCCGCGCTCGACCACGCGGGCGCGCTCGAATCGGGCGCGCTCGATCTCGTGATCGGCAACTGGCCGAAGCCCGACCCGCAGTTCGCGCGCCAGGACCTGTTCTCCGACACGATCGTGTGCCTGATGCGCGACGCGCATCCGCTCGCCCGCGCACCGCTCACACGCGAAGCGTACGCGTCGGCCGCGCACGTCGCGCCGACGCCGTACACCGGCGACAAGCGCAACGCGATCGAGATCGGCCTGGCACGCGCGCGCCTCACGCGGCGCATCGTGACGACGCTGCCGTACTTCGGCATCGTGCCGCAGGTGCTGCTGCAGTCGGACCTGATCTTCACGACGACGCGCCGCTTCGCGACCCACTATGCGCAACTGCTGCCGCTCGTCGTCGCCACGCCGCCCGTGCCGTTCCCGCGCATCAAGAGCTACCTGCTCACGCACCCGCAACCCGATCGGCCGACCGACATCGCGTGGCTGTGCGCGCTGATGCAGAGCGTGTCCGACGAGCTGACGGTCGTCCGCACGCGCAAGCGCTGACGCCGCGGCCGGCGTGAAGCGCGGCTGTTCAGGCAGCGCGGCCGCTCAGGCCGTGCAGAAGGTTTCCTGCAGATGGGACCAGCGCACGACGCCCGCCGCATCACGCGTGAACACGGCGGTCGCGCGGCGCGCAGGCAGCTCGCCCGCTGCCGCGTGCTGCGCTTCGAGATAGGTGAGCACCGCATGCGCTGCGTCGGCCGCGAGCACGCGGATCTCCGACAGCGTGATGCGCAGCCCCGGCTTCGCGCCCGCCAGCTTCGCGAACAGCGCGCGCGTGCCGTCGTGGTCGACCACGCGGCCGTCGGTCAGGATCATCGTGAATTCACTGGAAAACGCCGCGAGCAGCGCGTCGAGCGCCGCCGGCGCGGTATCGACGCCGGACAGCCAGCGCTCGATGGCGACGAGGCTCGCGTCGAGCGCGTCGAGATAGACGGAGTGATCGGACATGGGCGCGTGCACGTTGAGATGAAGCGCGGCCCGCTGCCGCGCGTTGTCGTGCAGTGTAGGCAAAAACGCGCGGCCGTGCGCCGGCCGCGCGGGGTCGGCGTCTTATCGCATGCAACTCACATCGTCGCGTGCGCGCCCGGCCGCAACTGCCTTCGCAGCGGCCACCGGCATGCCCGAGCGGGCCTGCAGCAGCTCCGCGCAGACGGCCACCGCGATCGCGCCCGGCGCCTTGTCGACGATGCCCGCGACGCCGATCGGGCACACCATCTCCACGAGCCGCGCGGGATCGACGCCGCGCGCGGCGAGCCGGCGCTCGAACTTCACGCGCTTGGTGCGCGAGCCGATCATCCCGAAGTACGCATAGTCGCGCCGCCGCATGATCTGCGCGGCGAGCGAGAAGTCGAGCGCGTGGTTGTGCGTCATCACGAGGAAGTACGCGCCGGGCGGCGCCGCGTCGACGACGGCCTCCGGCGTGTCGGTCGGCTCCGGCTGCACGTTCGGCGGACATTCGTCCGGGAACAGCTCGTCGCGCGTGTCGACCCACTGCACGACGCACGGCAGCGCGCCGAGCAACGTGACGAGCGCGTGGCCGACGTGTCCCGCGCCGAACAGCACGACGTGCATCGGCGCCGGCGCGCCGGTCGCGCGGTTGCGCTGGCCGGTGCCTTGCGCGAACGGCGGGTTCGACGGCCGCGCGTTGCCGCACGCGCCGTCGCAGCCAGCGGCGGACGCGTGGGACGCGGGATGCGGTGGACGAGCGGGCCCGTTCACGTCAGCCTGCCCGCGCGGCGCTCGCCGCCCGCACCGCGCCGATCGCGCGCAGGATCGACTCGCCGGTGGCCGGCGCGTCGAGCGGCGGGTTCACCCGGTAGTCGCCGACCGCGGCCACGGCGTCGCGCACCGCGAAGAACACCGAGAACGGCAGCAGCAGCGGCGGTTCGCCGACGGCCTTCGAACGGTGGATGCTGTCCTCGACGTTGCGGTTCTGGAACAGCCGCACGTTGAACTCGGGCGGCGTGTCGTTCACCGTCGGGATCTTGTACGTCGACGGCGCATGCGTCATCAGCTTGCCGCCCTGGTTCCACCACAGCTCCTCGGTCGTCAGCCAGCCCATCCCCTGGATGAACGCGCCTTCGACCTGGCCGATGTCGAGCGCCGGGTTCAGCGACGCGCCCACGTCGTGCAGCGCGTCGACGCGCAGCGTGCGCATCTCGCCCGTCAGCGTGTCGATCACCACTTCCGACACGGCCGCGCCGTACGAGTAGTAGTAGAACGGCCGGCCCTGCAGCTTCGACTGGTCCCAGTACAGCTTCGGCGTCGCATAGAAGCCGTCGGACCACAGCTGCACGCGCGCGAGGTACGCCTTCGCGATCACTTCGCCGAACGGCACGCCATGGCCGCCGACCCACACGACGTCGTTGCCGAACTTCACGTCGGCCGCATCGACCTTGCCGTCGCCGAACTGCTTCGCCGCGAACACCGCGAGCCGCTCGCGCAACTGGCGCGCCGCATCCTGCGCGGCCTTGCCGTTCAGGTCCGACCCGGTCGACGCGGCGG
This sequence comes from Burkholderia sp. EMB26, assembly GCF_024730645.1. NCBI lineage: Bacteria > Pseudomonadati > Pseudomonadota > Betaproteobacteria > Burkholderiales > Burkholderiaceae > Burkholderia > Burkholderia sp. EMB26. The sequence goes on along the minus strand of NZ_CP078070.1, from coordinate 882,629 downwards.
TCGCGGACGTGTTCGCGACCTTGCTGGTATCGGTCGCCGTCACGCGGATCCGGCCGAAGCGGATGCCGAGCTCGTGCGCGACCACCTGCGCGACCTTCGTGTTGAGCCCCTGCCCCATCTCCGTGCCGCCGTGGTTCACGAGCACCGAGCCGTCGGTGTAGATGTGCACCAGCGCGCCGGCCTGGTTGAAGTGCGTGACGTTGAACGCGATGCCGAATTTCACCGGCGTGAGCGCGATGCCCTTCTTCAGCACCGTGTTGCGTGCGTTGAAGGCGCGCACGCCCGCGCGCCGCGCACGGTAGTCGCTCGTCGTCTCGAGTTCGCCGAGCAGCTCCTGCAGCACGTTGTCCTCGACCGTCTGCCCGTACGGCGTCACGTTGCGTTCGGTCTTGCCGTACAGGTTCGCGTAGCGCACGTCGAGCGGATCACGGCCGAGCGAGCGCGCGATGTCGTCGAGGATGTATTCGATCGCGAACGCGCCCTGCGGGCCGCCGAAGCCGCGGAACGCGGTGTTCGACTGCGTGTTGGTCCTGCCGCAGTAGCCGGCGATGTCGACGTCGCCGAGCCAGTACGCGTTGTCGAAGTGGCACACCGCGCGCGTCATCACCGGGCCGGACAGGTCGGCCGAGAAGCCGCAGCGCGACGTCATGTCGAGCGCGACGCCGTCGATGCGGCCGTCGTCGTCGTAGCCGACGTCGAAGCGGTAATGGAAGTCGTGCCGCTTGCCGGTGATCATCATGTCGTCGTCGCGGTCCGGGCGCAGCTTCACCGGGCACAGCAGCTTCCACGCGGCGAGCGCCGCGCAGCACGCGAACAGGCCCGACTGCGATTCCTTGCCGCCGAACCCGCCGCCCATCCGGCGGCATTCGACCAGCACGTTGTGCGACGCGACGCCGAGCACGTGCGCGACGAGGTGTTGCATCTCGCTCGGGTGCTGCGTCGAGCAATACACGTGCATGCCGTCGTCGTCCTTCGGCACCGCGTACGCGATCTGCCCTTCCAGATAGAACTGTTCCTGCCCGCCGAGCAGCATCTCGCCCGACTCGCGGTGCGGCGCGACCGCGAGCCGCGCGGCCGCATCGCCGCGTGCGAGCTTCAGCGGCGGGATCACGTAGGTTTCGGCCGCGCGCGCTTCCTGCGCGGTCAGGATCGCCGGCAGCTCCTCGTAGTCGACCTGCGCACGGCGCGCGGCGAGCCGCGCGATGTCGTGCGACGTCGCGACGACGATGAACATCGGCTGGCCGACGAACTGCACGACGCCCTTCGCGAGCACCGGATCGTCGTGGATGATCGGACCGCAATCGTTGACGCCCGGAATGTCGTCGGCCGTGAACACGGCGACCACGCCCGGCGTCGCGCGCACCGCGTCGAAGTTCATCGACACGATCTTCGCGTGCGGCTTCGCCGACAACCCGAGCGCCGCGTGCAGCGTGCCGGCGACGATCGGAATGTCGTCGGTGTAGGTGGCGCGCCCGCTCACGTGCAGGTGGGCGGATTCGTGGGCGCGCGACACGTGCACCTGCGCGGCGTCGGCTTGCAGGTCGAGGGTGCTCAGGAACGGTTCTGCTTGCTGGTTCATGTTCGGTGTTCTCCGTCTTCAGACGCGCGCCGATGCATCGGCAACGTCGGCGCCGGCTTCGGCGGCCACTTCACGCACGTTCAGGGCTTGCGGCGGCAGCGGGTCGTGCGGACGCGTCTCCAGCCAGAACCGGTACACCAGGTTCTTCGCGGTATCGAGCCGATACGCGCTCGTCGCGCGCATGTCCGACAGCGGCTGGTAGTCGCGCTCGAGCGCCTGCATCGCGGCCTGCGCGGTGGCTTCGTGCCACTGCGCGCCGTCGAGCACCGCCTCCGTGTGGGTCGCGCGCTTGGGCGTCGCGGCCATCCCGCCGAACGCGATGCGCGGCTCGCGGATCGTGTCGCCGTCCGCGATGAACGCGAATGCCGCGCACACGGCCGAGATGTCGGAGTCGAAGCGCTTCGACAGCTTGTAGGTGCGGAACTGCAGCTGTTCGCGCGCGCCGGTGCGGGTCGGCACCTTCAGGCCGACGACGAATTCGTGCGGCGCCATGTCCTTCTGCTGGTAGCCCGTGTAGAGCGCCTCGAGCGGCAGCTCGCGCACCGTGTCGCCGCCGCGCAGCACCACGCGCGCGCCGAGCGCGATCAGTCCCGGCATCGAATCGCCGATCGGCGAGCCGTTCGCGACGTTGCCGCCGATCGTGCCCGCGTTGCGGATCGGCAGCGACGCGAAGCGCTTCCACATCTCGGTCAGCTCCGGATACGTGCCGGCCAGCGCCGCATAGGCCTTCTCGACCGTCACGCCCGCGCCGATCTCGATCCAGTCGCCACGCTCCGCGAGCCGCTGCAGTTCGGCGATCTGGCCGACGTAGATCAGGTCGTCGAGCCGGCGCATCTGCTTGGTGACCCACAGGCCGATGTCGGTGCTGCCGGCGAGAATGCGCGCGTCGGGACGCTCGGCCTTCAGCGCGGCCAGCGCGTCGAGCGTGCGCGGCGCCGTGAAGCGTGCACCGTCGACCGTCGTGTAGTCGAACGTGTCGTCGCGCTTGAGCGACGCGAGCGTGCGGGCCAGCGCGGCCGTGTCGACCGGCGACGACGGGGCCGGCGCGCCTTCGCCGGTCGCACCTTCGCCGGCCGCACCTTCGCCGGTCGCACCTTCGCCGGCCGCACCTTCGCCGGTCGCACCTTCGCCGGCCGCGCCTTCGCCGGCCGCATCGAACATCCGCACCGCCGCATCGACGATCGGACGATAGCCGGTGCAGCGGCACAGGTTCCCGGTCAACGCGTCGGCGATCTCGGTGCGCGTCGGCACGTCCTTCGCCTTCGCGCACGCGCTGCCGCAGCCTTCGTGGCCGTGCTTCTCGTACAGCGCCCACATCGACATCACGAAGCCGGGCGTGCAGAACCCGCATTGCGAGCCGTGGCAATCGACCATCGCCTGCTGCACCGGATGCAGCGTGCCGTCCGGCTGGCGCAGGTCCTCGACCGTCAGCAGCGCCTTGCCGTCGAGCGTCGGCAGGAACTGGATGCACGCGTTGACGGCCTTGAACTCGACCGCGCCGGCGTCGGTCAGCTCGCCGACGACGACCGTGCACGCGCCGCAGTCGCCTTCCGCGCAGCCTTCCTTGGTGCCGGTGCAATGCGCGTCCTCGCGCAGGTATTGCAGCACGGTGCGGGTCACGTCCGCGCCGCTGACTTCGCGGATCGCGTGACGATGGTAGAAGCGGATCGGCTCACTCATGTCTCGATGGTTCTTCAAATGGGGGGCAAGGCGGCCTGCGCGGAGCGCTCGACCGACGTTTTTCTGACAGTTTGCACGCTATCACCGTCAAATTCCGCAACCCATAGCCCATCACGCATGCGGCCCATATAACTGCCGCGATATGCGCACCGCGCCGGCCGACAGCCTTGTCGCACGGTGCGCCCGGGCCCGCCCTGGTCGCCCGCGACCGTCCGTGATCCGCCAGAACAAGGTTCGATTAACTAAATGGTACCTGCGGGAAAACCGGTTCCATGGGAAAATCCCGATTCCCTTTTCCGCCGTTTTCCGTTCGTTTCACCATTCGTTCCGACCCCATGTCAACCGATTCCGCCACACCGCCGCGCAGCGGGCTCGCGGTCACGCTGCAAATCGTGTCCGTCGTCTGCTTCACGTTCATCTGCTACCTGACCATCGGCCTGCCGCTCGCGGTGCTGCCGGGCTTCGTCCACGACGACCTCGGCTTTTCCGCGATCGTCGCGGGCGGCGCGATCAGCGTCCAGTACTTCGCGACGCTCGCGTCGCGGCCGCTCGCCGGGCGCCTCGCCGATACGCTCGGGCCGAAGCAGACGGTGCTGCGCGGGCTGATCGGCTGCGGCGCGTCGGGCGTGCTGCTGCTCGTCGCGCTGCTGCTCGCGCACTGGCCGGTCGCGAGCCTCGTGCTGCTGGTCGCGAGCCGGCTCGTGCTGGGCGTCGGCGAAAGCCTGTGCGGCACCGGCGCGATCCTGTGGGGCATCGGCCGGGTCGGCGTCGCGCACAACGCGAAGGTGATCTCGTGGAACGGCATCGCGACCTACGGCGCGCTCGCGCTCGGCGCGCCGGTCGGCGTCGCGATCGCGCATACGCTGAATCCGGCGCTGATCGGCGTGATCGTCATCGCGCTGGCCGCGCTCGGCTTCTACCTCGCCCGCCTGATCGATCCGGTGCCGCTCGTGCACGGCGAACGGATGTCGTACGCGAGCGTGTTCACGCGCGTGCTGCCGCACGGCCTCGGCCTCGCGCTCGGGTCGGCCGGCTTCGGCTCGATCGCCACCTTCGTCACGCTGTACTACGCGGCGCGCCACTGGCCGAACGCCGCACTGTCGCTGACGGTATTCGGCACGCTGTTCATCGGCGCGCGCCTGCTGTTCGCGAACACGATCAAGACCTACGGCGGCTTCCGCGTCGCGATCGTGTCGTTCGCGTTCGAATGCTCGGGCCTCGTGCTGCTGTGGCTCGCGCCGGTGCCGCACGTCGCGCTCGTCGGCGCGGCGCTCACGGGCTTCGGCTTCGCGCTGATCTTCCCGGCGCTCGGCGTCGAAGCCGTCGCGCTCGTGCCGCCCGCGAGCCGCGGCGCGGCGCTGTCCGCGTACTCGGTGTTCCTCGACCTGTCGCTCGGCATCACCGGCCCGCTCGCCGGCTATGTCGCGGGCGCGTTCGGCTATCCGCAGGTGTTCCTGTTCGCGGCGGTGGCCGCCGCCGCGGGCGTCGCGCTGTCGATGATGCTGTACCAGCGACAGGCGCGCGTGGCGGGCAGCGGCGCGGCGGCCTGATCCCGCCAGCACCGTGCCTGGCAGCCCGGCGGCCGGTCGCGAACGTCGCACCACCGCCGCGCCAAAAGAAAACGCCCGCGCGATGCGGGCGTTTCGTCATCCGTCGACCGGGTACGGCGGCCGCGCGACCCGATCAGGCCGTGCGCAGAAACAGCCGGCGCGTGAGGTCGAACGCGACGAGATTGCCGGCCACCACGAGCAGCAGCCCGATCACCGCCAGCGGCGACCACTGGTAGCCCTCGAACACCGTCGATACGGCCAGCGCGACGATCGGGAACAGCACCGTGCAGTACGCGGCGCGCTCCGGCCCGATCCGGCCGACGAGGGTCAGGTACGCGGTGAAGCCGATCACCGAGCCCGGCACGGCCAGGTACACGAGCGCGCCGAGATAGCGCGGGCTCATGTCCGGCGTGAACGGCATCCCGGCCAGCGCGCTGCCGCCGGTCAGGATCGCCGCGCCGATCAGCATCGCCCAGCCGTTGGTCGCGAGCGGGTGCAGCCCCATCGACTGCATCCGGCTCGACAGCAGGTTGCCCGCCGAGAAGCACATCGTGCCGGCGAACGCGATCGCGAGCCCCGTCCAGGTCGCGTGGTCGTCGAGATGGCCGGCCATCTGCTGCCAGAACAGGCACGCGATGCCGGTCAGGCCGAGCAGCGCGCCGGCGATCGCCGACGGCCGCAGCGGGCGGCCCATGAACAGCCGCCCGTTGATCGAGTTCAGCAGCGGCGCGGTCGAGAAGATCACCGCGACGAGCCCGCTCGGCACGACCTGCTCCGCGTAGTAGAAACACAGGAAGTTCAGGCAGAACAGCGCGAAGCCTTGCGCGACGAGAAAGCGCCACGCTTCGCGCGGCGGGCGCGCCGGCCGGCGCATCACGCGCAGCAGCGCGAACAGCACGGCGGCCGCGAGCCAGAAGCGCCACGCGATCGATACGGGCGGCGGCACCGAGCCGAGTTGCCACTTGATCGCGATCCAGGTGGTGCCCCAGATCAGCACGGTGACGAAATAAAGCGACAGGTTCATGGCGGCAATCCGGAAAATCGGGTGAATCGGGATCCCGACTATGCCGCCGCACGGCGCGTGCCGATTGTCCGGAATTGCGGTCTTTTTCGGCGCGCCGCACGCGCCGCCGCGCGCCCGCTTATACTCGGCGCATCATGAGTTTCTCCCTCTGCGCCCCGCCCATCGACCGCGCCGCCGCCCTGGCCGGCGGCGATCTGCCGTTCGGCCTGCAATCGGTCTGCCACACGCTCGCCGACGCCAACGCGACGCTCGAGCGCTTCGCGTGGCTCGGCGACCATCTCGCGATCGCCGAATGGACGCGGATCACCGACGAAAGCGAGACGGTCTACGAGCAGCCCGGCCACCACACGCTGTCGTGCTATCTCGACGGCGGCTACCGGACCGAGCGCCAGCGCGTGCCGCGCTACGGCGCGCCGAGCCTGCTGTGCGCGCTGCCGGGCGACCATGAATCGCGCTGGTGGGTGCGCGGCGAAATGCATTTCGTCCACCTGTATTTCCTGCCCGAGCACTTCACGCAGCGCGCGATCCGCGAGCTCGATCGCGAGCCACGCGAGCTGAAGCTCGCCGATCGCACCTACTTCGAGGATGCCCGGGTCGCCGCGCTGCTGCGCTCGCTCGCGCTGGAGGGCTGGGACGATGCCGACGAGCGGCTGCGCGTGAACGAGACCGCGCACGACGTGCTGAGCCTGCTGTTGCGCGGGCAGAGCACGACGCGCACCGATACGTCGTTCCGCGGCGGGCTCGCGCCGGCCGTGCGCCGCCGCGTGCGCGACTACATCGACACGTATCTCACGCAGCCGCTGACGCTCGGCGAACTCGCCGAGGTCGCCGCGCTGTCCGAATACCATTTCTCGCGGATGTTCCGGCTGTCGTTCGGCCGCGCGCCGCACGCGTGGGTAGCCGAGCAACGGCTCGCCCGCGCCCGCGAGCTGCTGCGCACGACGGCACTGCCGCTCGCGCAGATCGCGGCCGCCTGCGGCTACGCGAACGCCGGCCACTTCAGCCATCGCTTTCGCGACGCGCACGGCACGACGCCGAATACGTACCGGCGCGCGATGCAGGGCCGCTGAGCGCGGCCCGCTTCCTCGTTTCGTCGCGGCGTCGCGCTTACGCGCCGCGCCGCGACAGTTCCTGCTCGAGCGCCGCGACGCCGGCCGGCAGGTCGACCGGCACCTTCAGGTCGACCATCGTGCGGCCGAACGCATGCAGCGTGCGGAACAGGTTGTGTTCGCGGCACTGCTCGCCCATCTGGCCGATCCGCACGATCGGCAACCCGAACGAACCCGAGATCTCGACCTGGTACTGCTTCGAGATATGGCCGCAGACCATCCCGGGCGTGAGCCCTTCCGGCGTCTCGATCCCGACCACCGAATTGAGCCGGCAGTCCTTCGGCGCATAGAGCTTGAGCCCCATCGATTCGACGCCCGCCTGGAGCGCCAGCGAGCAGCGCAGGTGGCGCGCGAAGCGGCTCTCGAGCGTCTCCGCGCAGACGAGCCGCAGCGCCTCGTGCAGCGCGAGCACGCCCGACACGGGCGCCGTGTAGTGATAGCCGGCGTTGTGCCAGAAGTTCTCCGCGAGCGCCATGTCGAGGCACCAGTGCGCATTCGGCTCGGGGCGATTCTTCATGCGCTCCCACGCGGCGTCGGAGAACGCGATCAGCGACACGCCCGGGATCGACGACAGCCCCTTCTGGCCGCCGGTGATCACCGCGTCGATGCCCCATGCGTCCATCTCGAGCGGCATCGTCGACAGCGTGCACACCGCGTCGACGACGACCAGCGCGCCGGCCGCCTTCGCGAGCGCCGCGATGTCGCGCAGGTCGCGGTTCCACACGGTGTTCGACGTCTCGCCCTGCACGATCGTGACGATCTCGGGCCGCTCGCGCGCGATCGCGTCGGCGATCTCGTCGAGGCTCGCGACCGCGCGATCGGCCACTTCGAGCGTCGCGACGTCGGCGCCGACGCGCGTGGCCATCTCGGCCATCCGCGCGCTGAAGAAGCCGTTGCGGATCGACAGCACGCGCGTGCCGCGCCATGCGAGGTTCGAGATCGCCATTTCCATCGCGGCCGAACCGGGGCCCGCGACACCGAGCACCCACTTCGTGCGGGTCTGGAACACGTAACGCGCCATCTCCTTCACCTGCTCGATGATCTTCGCCATCGTCGCGCCGAGGTGGTTGATCACGATCGTGTTCGCCTTGGCCACCGCGGCCGGGATCGGGACCGGGCCGGCCCCCATCATCAGCAGCGGTTCTTCGGGCAGGATCGCGTCGAGCGGCACGACGACGGGACAGGGAATCGGCGAGTAATCGATGGACATGGCTGGAAAAAGATGAGGAAAGGAAGTGCCCGGACGCGCCGCGGCACTGCGCCCGCAGCACCGCGCCCGTGGCACGGCGCAGCGAACTGATCGATCATTCCGCGTTCCGCCGCCTCGCGCAAGAGGCACGCACGTGCGGACAGCGCGACGCTGGCCCGGTCGCCGGACCGGGCCAGCCGGCCGCGCACCGCGCGCGCGATGGCCTTCCGGATTGAAAAAACGATTGGCTGCCGGGTGCGAAACGGTTCCATTCGGGTTCCGGACGCGCGATTTTCTCGGCCAATATCGAAACGATTCTTCGAAACCGGTGGTTCAGCGCCTTTCGTGGACCGAACGAAATACACCGACCACCTGATACAAATCGCGGAGCGAATTCGATACACAAAATCCGAACGTGGAAAAAACATCCACCATTGCGGTATGTATTGGGGAACGACTCCCGAATTCGCCGTGCCCCGGCGCGCCGCAATTTACCCCAACCCATTGATTGGAATATGGAATCCTCGAAACAGCGACGCATATTCGAATACCGCGACGGTTTTCCAGCGCACGTCCTTGCTGCATTGCAACCTTAAACCGGTACCCGCGATTTCGATTTTACGCAAGCCGCCCGTTTTCTCAGGTTGACGGATATCGGTTCCGCATTTAACAATTGTCTGCGGAATCGAAAATCTCATTTTCGATACGAGAGCGAACTGGGGCCGCGCGATGCGTTTTCGACGTTGCGTGGCAAAAAATCACAACCAAAATCAATCAACCGGGCCAGAAATACGCAAGCCATGAACCAGATTCAGACCATGCGTGTATTCGTCTGCGTCGCCGAGCAGCAAAGCTTCCGGCGCGCGGCGCACCATCTCGGCGTGTCCAATGCGCTCGTCACGCGTTCGATCGCGATGCTCGAGGGCCACCTGAACACACGGCTGATCCATCGCACCACGCGCAACCTGTCGCTCACCGAGGCCGGCGTGCGCTACCTCGATGGTTGCCGCGCGCTGCTCGAGGAATTCGATCACCTCGAATCGTCCGTCGCGCATGCCGTGCGCGAGCCGGCCGGCACGCTGCGCGTCGTCGCGTCGGGGCTGCTGTCGCCGCTGGCGCTGACGCCGCTCGTCAGCAGCTTCCGGCACCGCTACCCGGAGCTGCGCGTGCAGTTGACCGTCGCCGAAGGGCCGCTCGACGTGCTCGATTCGGGCTACGACGTCGGCATCGTCACCGGCACCCGGCTCGACGGCAACCCGTCGCTGATCGGCCATGCCCTCGCGCCGAACCCGTTCGTCGCGTGCGCGGCGCCGGCCTATCTCGACCGCCGCGGCGAGCCGCGCGTGCCCGACGACCTCCCGGGCCACGACTGGGTCACGCTCGCGCCGCACCAGCACGCGCCGACGTGGCAACTGGTCGGCCACGACGGCGTCGCCCATTCGGTCACGGTGCGCCCCGCCTGCACCGTCAACCAGCTCGCGCTCGTCCAGGCGGCGGCCGTGGCCGGCGCCGGCATCGCGATCCTGCCCGAGCCGTGCGTGGCCGATGCCCTCAACCACGGCACGCTCGTGCGGCTGATGGCCGGCTACCGGATCGACGATCCCGACGCGCAGTTGTCGCTCGTCTATCCGAACCGCCAGTACGTGCCGGCCCGCACGCGCAGCTTCGTCGAGCACGCGCTCGAGCACTTCAGCGCGCCGTCCGCCCGCGACCACACCGACTACGGCTTCCTGCGGCCGGTGCGCGGCCCCGAACGTTCCGACATCGTCACGGGCCTGCAGTAAACTGCGCGCGTCAGCCATCGGAGGTGCAGCGTGCGCGTGATCCTGTTCAGCAGCCGGCAGTACGACGACGATTCGTTCACCGCCGCCAACCGGCCGTTCGGCTATCGGCTGCACTTCCAGCCGTCGCACCTCGACGCGGAAACCGCGATCCTCGCGCACGGCTATGACGTCGTCTGCCCGTTCGTCAACGACACCGTCGACGCGGCCGTGCTCGAACGGCTCGCCGACGGCGGCACGCGGCTGATCGCGCTGCGCTCGGCGGGCTTCAACCATGTCGACCTCGCCGCCGCCGAACGGCTCGGCATCGCGGTCGTGCGGGTGCCCGCGTATTCGCCGCACGCGGTCGCCGAGCACGCGGTCGCACTGATCCTCGCGCTCAACCGCCGCCTGCCGCGCGCCGTCGCCCGCACCCGCGAAGGCGACTTCTCGCTGAACGGCCTGCTCGGCTTCGACCTGCACGGCAAGACCGTCGGCGTGATCGGCACCGGCATCATCGGCAGCGTGTTCGCGAAGATCATGATGGGCTTCGGGATGCACGTGCTCGCGCACTCGGTGCGGCCGTACAACGACGAGCTGATCGCGTTCGGCGCGCGCTACGTCGAGCTCGACGAACTGCTGCATCGTGCCGACATCGTCAGCCTGCATTGCCCGCTGCTGCCGTCGACACACCACCTGATCAACGAGCGGACGCTCGCGCGAATGAAGCACGGCGCGATGCTGATCAACACCGGGCGCGGCGGCCTCGTCGATGCGCAGGCGCTGGTCGACGCGCTCAAGAGCGGCCAGCTCGGCCATCTCGGGCTCGACGTGTACGAGGAGGAAAGCGGGCTGTTCTTCGAGGATCATTCCGACCTGCCGCTGCAGGACGACGTGCTCGCGCGCCTGCTGACGTTCCCGAACGTGATCGTCACGTCGCACCAGGCGTTCTTCACGCGCGAGGCGCTGGCCGAGATCGCGCACACGACACTGCTGAACATCGAGGCGTGGCATGCGGGCGCGCCGCAGAACGTCGTGACGGCAAATCGCTGAGAAACGGCCAATTCGACGGCCCGCAGCGCATCCGCAATCGTTTGCTTGCGCCCCATGCCGCGCACCACCCCTTTCTTCGTCAACAATTCCGCGCATTGTTTCGAATGAAGTAACGTTTCGCGCGCGCCGTCTGCTATCGTTGCGCCGACGTCATCCCTGCCTTCGCCGCTCATGCGTTTCGACGATTCCGACATCGCCGCCGTCTACCGCGCCATCTTCGAACGGCGCGACATGCGCCACTTCACGCCGGCGCCCGTCGATCCGGCCGTGCTCGCGCGCCTGCTGCGCGCGGCGCACCACGCGCCGAGCGTCGGCTTCATGCAGCCGTGGCGCTTCATCCGCATCACCGATCCCGCCTTGCGCACCGCGATTCACGCGCTGGTCGAGGCCGAGCGCCGCGCGACGGCCGACGCGCTCGGCGAGCGCCAGGACGAATTCATGCGACTGAAGGTCGAGGGCGTGCGCGAATGCGGCGAGCTGCTGGTCGTCGCGCTCGCCGACGGCCGCGAACGCCACGTGTTCGGCCGCCGCACGCTGCCGGAGATGGATCTGGCCTCCGCCGCGTGCGCGATCCAGAACATGTGGCTCGCCGCGCGCGCGGAAGGGCTCGGCATGGGCTGGGTGTCGTTGTTCGACGTCGATGCGGTGCGCACGCTGCTGCGGATGCCCGACGGCGCGAAGCCGATCGCCGTGCTGTGCGTCGGGCACGTCGACGCGTTCTATGCGAAGCCGATGCTCGAGGAAGAACGCTGGGCCGCGCGGATGCCGATCGAAGCGTGCCTGTTCGAGAACGGCTGGGACGCTCCGGCGGCCATCGATGGGGCCGATTCGGCTGCGTCGCCCGCAGGCCCGGACAGCGAAACGAAGCACACCCCGGACGCGATGCCCGACCGGTCGTCCGAACGCATCGCGTGATCCACGGCCGGCGGTCGCCATCATCCCGGCCCTGACACCGCCCAAATCCCACACTGTGAGCATCCCGGTCGCCGCCTCGTCGCACGCCGGCAACAAGCGCTCTGGCCCCAAGCATAGGGGTTTTCACTGAAGTAGAATCGCGGCTGACCTTCGCCTCACCCCCGCCCGTCCCGCGCATCCTGCGCCTGGCTCGAGCGGCATCTTTTCCCGAGCCTACCGCGATGCCCCTGCCTCTTTTCGCCCTTGCCGTCGCCGCATTTGGAATCGGTACCACCGAATTCGTGATCATGGGCCTGCTGCCCAATGTCGCGCGCGACCTCGGCGTGTCGATCCCGGCCGCCGGGATGCTCGTGTCGGGCTACGCGCTCGGCGTGACGATCGGCGCGCCGATCCTCGCGATCGTCACCGCGAAGATGCCGCGCAAGCGTGCGCTGATGGCCCTGATCGGGCTGTTCATCGCCGGCAACCTGTTCTGCGCGATCGCGCCCGGCTATGCGGTGCTGATGGCCGCGCGCGTCGTCACCGCGTTCTGCCACGGTGCGTTCTTCGGCATCGGCTCGGTGGTGGCCAGCAACCTCGTCGCGCCGAACCGCCGCGCGCAGGCGATCGCGCTGATGTTCACCGGGCTCACGCTCGCGAACGTGCTCGGCGTACCGCTCGGCACTGCGCTCGGCCAGGCGTTCGGCTGGCGCGCGACGTTCTGGGCCGTCACCGGCATCGGCATCGCCGCGGCCGCCGCGCTCGCGGTGTGCCTGCCGAAAAACCTCGCGATGCCCGACACCAGCATCACGCGCGAATTCAGCGTGCTGAAGCACCCGCAGGTGCTGATGGTGCTCGGCATCAGCGTGCTCGCGTCCGCGAGCCTGTTCAGCGTGTTCACGTACATCACGCCGATCCTCGAGGACGTGACGGGCTTCTCGCCGCGTCAGGTCACCTACGTGCTGCTGCTGTTCGGCCTCGGCCTGACGGTCGGCGGCACGCTGGGCGGCAAGCTCGCCGACTGGCGGCGGATGCCGTCGCTGATCGCGACGCTCGCGCTGATCGGCATCATCCTCGCGCTGTTCGCGGGCACGATGCATCTGCCGTTCGCCGCGCTCGCGACGATCTTCGTGTGGGGCATCCTCGCGTTCGCGATCGTGCCGCCGCTGCAGATCATGATCGTCGACCGCGCGAGCGACGCGCCGAACCTCGCGTCGACGCTGAACCAGGGCGCGTTCAACCTCGGCAACGCGACCGGCGCATGGCTCGGCGGGATGGCGATCGGCTCGGGCGTGTCGCTCGTGAGCCTGCCGTGGGTCGGCGTCGCGATGGCGGTCGCCGCGCTCGCGCTCACGCTGTGGTCGGCGTCGCTCGAACGCCGCCCGGTGGCCGTGCCGACCGAATACGTGTGACGCGGCCCTGCCGCGATCGTTGCGTACGCAACTCCATTCGAACGTGACGGCCTTCATGGACCTTTCAACGGTCGCGGTGTAGCATCGCGGCCGATGAAAGCCATTCTCAATCGCGATTTCCTCGCGCTGATCCTGAGCGTCGCGGTCGTCGGCCTCGGGACCGGCGCCACGCTGCCGCTGACCGCACTCGCGCTCACCGAAGCCGGACACGGCACCAACGTCGTCGGCATGCTGACGGCCGCGCAGGCCCTCGGCGGCCTCGCGATCGTCCCGTTCGTCACCGCGCTCGCGCGGCACATCGGCGCGCGCCGCGCGATCGTCGTGTCGGTCGTGCTGCTCGCGGCCGCCACCGCGCTGATGCAGTTCACGTCGAACCTGATCCTGTGGGGCGTGCTGCGCGTGCTGTGCGGCGCCGCGCTGATGCTGCTGTTCACGATCGGCGAAGCGTGGGTCAACCAGCTCGCCGACGATGCGACGCGCGGGCGCGTCGTCGCGATCTACGCGACCAATTTCACGCTGTTCCAGATGGCCGGCCCGGTGCTCGTCAGCCAGATCGCCGGCGCGACGCACATCCGCTTCGCGCTGTGCGGCGCGCTGTTCCTGCTCGCGCTGCCGACGCTCGCGACGATCCGCCGTGCGCCGCTCGCCGGCGACGACGCGCATCACGAAGCACACGGCCGCTGGCTCGACGTGCTGCCGCGCATGCCCGCGCTGATCATCGGCACCGGCTTCTTCGCGCTGTTCGATACGCTCGCGCTGTCGCTGCTGCCGCTCTACGCGATGGATCACGGCGTCGCGAGCGCGACCGCCGTGCTGCTCGCGTCGATCATGCTGTTCGGCGATACCGCGATGCAGTTCCCGATCGGCTGGCTCGCGGACAAGCTCGGCCGCGAGCGCGTGCACCTCGGCGCCGGCTGGATCGTGCTGGCCGGCCTGCCGCTGCTGCCGTTCGTGATCGCGAATCCGTGGCTGTGCTGGCCGCTGCTGTTCGTGCTCGGCGCGGCGGCCGGCAGCATCTATACGCTGTCGCTCGTCGCGTGCGGCGAACGTTTCCGCGGCGCGGCGCTCGTCACCGCGAGTTCGCTCGTGTCGGCGTCGTGGAGCGCCGCGAGCTTCGGCGGCCCGCTGGTGGCGGGCGCGTTGATGGAGCAACTGGGCAGCAATGCGCTGGTCGGCGTGCTGGTCGCTTGCGTCGCCGCGTTCGTCGCGGCGGCGTTGTGGGAGCGGCGCGCCGCAGTACAACGCGCGGTCTGACGTCGCTCGGTGTTGGCGTTGGCGTTGGCGCGCGGCATCACCGATACGCATCGGCCCGCTCGCGCCCCCTCCTCCGGTAAACGAAAAACGGCCCGCGCAATGCGGGCCGCCCTGTCCTTCCGGACTACGCGTGATCTACACGTGACCTACGCGTAACGTTTCGCGCCGCGATCCGTCACGCACTCCGCGCCGGCAAGATCCTGCCCGCACACGTGCCGAAGCCGACGCGATACCCATCGCCCTGGCACCAGCCGGCGAGCGTCAGCTCGTCGCCGTCCTCGATGAACGTGCGGCTGCCGCCGCCGTTCAGCGCGACCGGCTCCTTGCCGTTCCACGTCAGTTCGAGCAGGCTGCCGAACGAATCCTTCGTCGGCCCGCTGATCGTGCCCGAACCCATCAGGTCGCCCACGCGCGTGTTGCAGCCGGCGACCGTGTGATGCGCGAGCTGCTGCGCCATCGTCCAGTACATGTGCCTGAAGTTCGTGCGGCAGATCGACGTGGCCTCGGCCGCCCCTTCGGCGCGCAGCGTCACTTCCAGCGCGATGTCGAACGCATGCTTGCCCGCATGCCGCAGATACGCGAGCGGCTGCGGCGACTGCTCGGGCTGCGCGACGCGGAACGGTTCGAGCGCATCGAGCGTGACGATCCACGGCGAGATCGTCGTTGCGAACCCCTTCGAGTTGAACGGGCCGAGCGGTACGTATTCCCACTGCTGGATGTCGCGCGCGCTCCAGTCGTTCAGCAGCACCATCCCGAAGATATGCGCTTCCGCGTCCTCGCACGCGATCGGCTCGCCGAGCGCGTTGCCCTTGCCGACGATGAAGCCCGTTTCCAGTTCGATGTCGAGCTTGCGGCACGCGCCGAACACCGGGCGCTCCTGGTCGGGCAGCTTCAGTTGCCCGTTCGGGCGCCGCACCGGCGTGCCGCTCACGACCACCGACGACGCGCGGCCGTTGTAGCCGATCGGCATCTCCGACCAGTTCGGCAGCAGGGCATTCTTCGGATCGCGGAACATCGAGCCGACGTTGGTCGCGTGTTCCTTCGACGAATAGAAATCGGTGTAGCCGGGAATCTCGACCGGCAGATGCAGCGTCGCGTCGCGCTGCGCGACGAGCACCTGCGCGCGCAGCGCCGCATCGTCACGCAGTGTCGCGTCGTCACGCGAGAACAGCGCCGACAGCTGCACGCGCACGCTGCGCCACGCGTCGCGGCCGAGCGCGATGAACGCATTGAGCGTCGGCGCGGCGAACACGTCGGCGCCGGCCGGCAGCGTGACGAGGCCCGCACGCGCGAGCGCCGCGAGATCGACGATCTGGTCGCCCAGCGCGACGCCCGGGCGGCGCGCGCCCTTCGCATCGCTGAAGATGCCGAACGGCAGGTTCTGGATCGGGAAATCGCAGGCGGGATCGTTCGCGGTCTCGATCCAGCTCTTGCGAGCCGGGTCGAGCGTCGCGCGCCAGTCTTGGGTGTCGCTCATCGTTGCTCCGGATTGAAGTGTTTCTTGATGCCTTGCCAGCATTCGAAGTAATCGGCCTGCAGCTGCGCGGTGTCGAGCGCGTAGCGCGTCGGCCGGATCAGCGTGCGGGTTTCGAACATGAACGCCATCGTCGCGTCGACCTTGTGCGGCTTCGTCGTGTCGCTCGCGGACGCCTTCTCGAACGTGTCCGCATCGGGTCCGTGGCCCGACATGCAGTTGTGCAAACTCGCGCCGCCCGGCACGAAGCCATCGGCCTTCGCGTCGTACGCGCCGTGCACGAGGCCCATGAACTCGCTCGCGACGTTGCGGTGGAACCACGGCGGGCGGAACGTATCCTCGGCCGCGAGCCAGCGCGGCGGGAAGATCACGAAGTCGATCGTGTCGACGCCCGGCGTGTCGCTCTGCGCCTGCAGCACGAGGAAAATCGACGGATCGGGATGATCGAAGCTGATCGAGCCGATCGTGTTGAACAGGCGCAGGTCGTATTTGTATGGCGCGTAGTTGCCGTGCCACGCGACGACGTCGAGCGGCGAATGGCCGATGTCCGCGCGCCAGAGGCGCCCGTTCAGCTTCGCGATCAGCTCGAACGCGCCTTCGCGGTCTTCGTAGGCGGCCTGCGGCGTCAGGAAGTCGCGCGGGTTCGCGAGCCCGTTCGAGCCGATCGGGCCGAGATCCGGCAGGCGCAGCAGCGCGCCGAAGTTCTCGCAGATGTAGCCGCGCGCGTCGCCGTCCGGCAGCGCGACGGCAAAACGCACGCCGCGCGGGATCACCGCGATCTCGAACGGCTCGACGTCGAGCCGGCCGAATTCGGTCGCGATGAACAGGCGCCCCTGCTGCGGCACGATCAGCAGCTCGCCGTCGGCGCTGTAGAAGAAGCGGTCCTGCATCGAGCGGTTCGCCGCATACAGGTGGATCGCGCAACCGTTCATCGCGGCGGCCGACCCGTTGCCGGCCATCGTCACGAGGCCGTCGACGAAATCGGTCGGCTCGACCGGCATCGGCAGCGGATCCCAGCGCAACTGGTTCGGCGGCGTCGGCGGCACGTCGGCCGAATCGCCGAACTCCGACACGAGCCGCTGCGGGCCCGCATACGGCTCGAACGGCCGGTGCACGGCGGCCGGGCGAATCCGGTACAGCCACGAGCGGCGGTTGTGGCCGCGCGGCGCGGTGAACGCGGTGCCCGACAGCTGCTCCGCGTACAGCCCGTACGGCGCGCGCTGCGGCGAGTTGCGGCCGTGCGGCAGCGCGCCGGGCAGTGCCTCGGTCGCGAATTCGTTCGCGAAACCGCTCAGGTAGCCGGCGGTTGCCGGTTTCGACAGGTCAAGCGTCATCGTTTCCTTTCTCCATCAATTCATCACGGTGTTCGGCGCCTGCGCGCCGCTGCGCCGCGTGACGCCTGCGAGGCCCAGCACGAACAGCGCCGAGCACAGCACGGGCACCGCGGCCGCATGGAACAGCGCGCCGTTCGACCAGTTGAGCGCAATCAGTTGTCCGCCGACGAGCGGCCCGAGCACCGAGCCGATCCGGCCGATGCCGAGGCTCCAGCCGATGCCCGTCGAGCGCAGCGACGTCGGGTAATACTGGCCCGCGAGCGCGTTCACGGCCGGCTGCCCGCCGACCACGCAGAACCCGCCCGCGAACACGACGACCAGCAGCCACGGCAGCGCATGCGCGACCGAGCCGATCAGCCCCACCGACACGGCCGCGCACGCGAAGCACGCGAACAGCACGCGCACGAAGCCGTAACGTTCGATGAACCAGCCGAGCGACAGCGTGCCGATCACGCCGCCCGTCTGCAGCACCGTGCCGACGATCACCGCGGTGCCCGGCGAATAGCCGGCGTCGCGCATCACGGTCGGCAGCCAGTTCGACAGGAAGTACAGATCGATCAGGTTCATGAAGCTGATCGACCACAGCAGCAGCGTGACCGGCAGGCGGCCATGGCGGAACAGCTCGGCGACCGGCGCGCCGCTTGCCGCGCGTTCGCGCACGACGAGCCGCGTGTTCGCATCGATGCCGGCTTCCGGCGCGAACCGCGCGAGCCAGTCGCGCGCCTGCACGACACGCCCTTTCAGCACCAGGAACTGCAGCGACTCCGGCAGCCGCGCGACCATCGCGATCGTCAGCACGAGCGGCACCGCGCCGCCGACGAAGAACACCGAACGCCAGCCGAGCGCCGGAATCAGCGCCGCGCTGATGAAGCCGCCGATGGCCGCGCCGAGCGTGAAGCCGCACGACACGATCATCATCCGCTTCACGCGATGCGCGGCCGGGCTGAACTCGCCGACCAGCGCCATCGCGTTCGGCATGATGCAGCCGAGGCCGAGCCCCGTGACGAAGCGCAACGCCATCAGCACGGGGATCGAGCCCGCGAACGGCGTCGCGAGCATCGTCACCGCGAAGAACAGCGTCGAGCCGATCAGCACCGGGCGCCGCCCGATCCGGTCGGCGAGCACCGACAGCCCGAGCGCGCCGAGCAGCATCCCGAACAGGCTCGCGCTGAACACGGGCCCGAGCGCCTGCTTCGGCACGCCCCATTCGGCGATCACGCTCGGCGCGACGTAGCCCATCGCCTGCGCATCGAAACCGTCGATCACGAGGCACAGCCCGCACAGCGCGAGCAGCATCCAGTGAAACCCGGGGCGATGAGTCTCGTCGATCACGCGCTCGACTTCGAGCACGCGCGCGTCGGCCGGCGCCGCGCTCATTGCGCCACCTCGGCGGCCGGATGCACGGGCGGCGTCACGCCCTGGCGTGCGAGCGCCATCGCTTCGCGCAGCACGTCGGCGTCGCCGACCTGGTTCGCGAGCAACAGGATCAGCTTCGCGTTGACGAGCTGGCTGTCGGCGTCGGACAGGTCGCGATGCATGTCGATCAGCGCTTCGTAGAACGCGTCGGGATCGGCCAGGCGCGGGCGGGTGTCGAGTGAGGGCATGACGGTGTCTCCGGTGTCTTGGTCGTATCAGCGTGCGCAGGTCGCGCGCGCCAGTGCGTCGGCAATCGCCTGACGGTCGAGCGTGCGCGTGCGGGCGCAGACGTGCTGGTCGGGACGCAGCAGGTAGAACGTGCCAGGCTGCGCGTCGTAGCGCCGCGCGGCGAGCCCGTCGACGTCCTCCACGACGTCGACGCCGGCGACCGGCTGCGCGTGCCCGGCCGGCACGACGAGCACGGGACGCACCGGCAGCGCGAGCCCGTCGACGGCCTGCGCCAGCGCGGCCGCATCGCCCGGCAATCCGAACAGCACGCCAGTGAAACCGTCGCGCAGATGCTGCAGCAGCCAGCCCGGCGCACCCTGCGCACGCACCGGCGCATCGGCCGCCGCCGCGCCCGGCCGCATCGCGCACGCGAATGCGTCGCCGCCGCGGTCCGGCGTGTTGAGCGGCGAATCGGCCAGCACGGCCGGCACCGACAGGCGCCCGCTGTTCACCAGCTTGCGCGCGAACTCGCAGTCGCGCGCGAGCTTCAGCGTCGCATCGCGGAACACGCGCGACACCGCGCTTTTCGGCGTGATGAAGTCGGTCGAGCGCGTCGAATTGCGGATGTTCTCGTCGGCCGCGAACTCGCGCTCGCTCGCATACGTATCGAGCAGGCGGTCGTGCGCGCGGCCGTCGAGCACCAGCTTCAGCTTCCACGCGAGGTTGTCCGCGTCCTGCACGCCGCTGTTCGCGCCGCGCGCGCCGAACGGCGACACGCCATGCGCGGAGTCGCCCGCGAACAGCACGCGGCCGTGCCGGAACGTCTCCATCCGCTGGCAGCGGAACGTGTAGACGCTCACCCACTCGAGCTCGAACTCGACGTCTGGCCCGAGCAGCGCGCGCACGCGCGGGATCACGCGCTCCGGCTGCTTCTCGGCGACCGGATCGGCATCCCAGCCGAGCTGGAAGTCGATGCGCCACACGTTGTCCGGCTGACGATGCAGCAGCACCGACTGGTTGCGGTGAAACGGCGGGTCGAACCAGAACCAGCGCTCGGTCGGAAACTCCGCCTTCATCTTCACGTCGGCGATCAGGAAGCGGTCCTTGAAGGTGCGGCCGCGGCTCTCGAGGCCCATCATCGTGCGCATCGGGCTGCGCGAACCGTCGGCCGCGATCACGTACTGCGCGCGCAGCGTCGCGACGCCGTCCGGCGTCTCGATCGTCAGCACCGCATGTTCGGCCGACTGGTCAACGCCCGTCACCTTGTGCTTCCAGCGGATGTCGATGTTCGGCAGCTCGAACGCGCGGTCGGCCAGATAGCCTTCGACGTAGTACTGCTGCAGGTTGATGAACGCCGGGCGCGCATGCCCTTCCTCGGGCAGCAGGTCGAATGCGTAAAGCTGCTCGTCCTGCAGGAACACCTTGCCGACGTGCCAGCTCACGCCCTTGTCGACGAAGCGCTCGCCGCAGCCGAGCCGGTCGAAGATCTCCAGCGTGCGCTTCGCGAAGCAGATCGCGCGCGAGCCGGTCGACAACGTGTCGTCGTCGTCGAGCAGCACGACCGGCACGCCCTGTTGCGCGAGGTCGATCGCGGCCGCGAGGCCGACCGGGCCCGCGCCGACGACGATCACCGGGTGGACGGCCGCGTCGTGTGCGCGGGCGCGGTACTCGAACTTCAGCGTCTGGTAATCGATGCTCATGGTCGCCATCCGCGCGTCAACCCCGCCGTGCGCGCACCGCCGCGCCCGTCGTCCCGTCCGTCTCCTGCCGGCGCGCCCGCCCGCCTGTCCTGTCAACCGCCACGTCTCGCTCCTTGCTTCCTGTTGATTCGTGAACGGCGCCGTTTCGCGGCGCCCGCATGCCGCATTTCTTGATCGGCGACAAATCCCTGGATTTACGAATAGTAAAACCAATTACGAATAGTGAAATCAACGTAAACCCTAGGCGTTGGCGCGAGGACGGGATAACCATATGAGTGAAACGCCAAGCCGAGCGCGGCGCGCGCTGCTAATATCAAGTCATGAGGCGGCCCTTTCGGCCGCCATTTTTCCTTCTCACGCCGATGATTCCGCCTACCATCCCCGAGCTGGTCAGCCGTGCCGGGCAACTGCCGTATCTGCGGGAACACCTCGCGCTAGCCGAAGGCGGCACCGCGTGCGCGAATCTGCCCGAGCGCACGCTCGCCAGTGCGTACGAGCCGATCTACGACGTGACGATGCCCGGCGCGCCGCAATCGACGTCGTTCGCCGACGCGATCGAGCGCTACGGCGACGAGCTCGGCTTCCAGGCCGTCACACTGGTCACGGGGGCGCAGCACGATCCGGTCGACGCGGCCGTCGACGACCAGACACTGGTCGCGATCGACCGCCTGTCGCGCGCGCTGCATGCGATCAATTTCTTCGGCGCGCAACGCCACGGGCTGCTGTTCCTGCGCGTGCACGAGCGGCTGCTCAAGAGCGTGAAGTACGACCACGGCAAGCATTTCTCATCGGTGCTGCAGCGCTTCGGGCTGCCGCCCGAGCGGATCGTGATCGAGCTGCCGGCGGTCGCGGTCGCCCACAAGACGTTCCTCGGCTACCTGACGCGCAGCTACCAGCATCACGGTTTCAAGGTCGCGGACAAGCTGCCGGACCCGGGCCGCATCCTCGCGGTCGAATCGGACATGGCGCGCCCCGACTACATCAAGATGGATGCGGGCATCGCGTTGCGCGACGGGATGGTCAAGGCGCTCGTCGCCTATGCGCAGCGCGTGCGGATCCCGCTGATCTTCGACGGCGTCGTCGACGAGACGCAGTGCGAGCTGCTGCGCCAGCACGACGTGCGGTTCATGCAGGGGCCGGTGTTCGCGAAGGTCGTGACGGCCTGAGCGATTCGCGCGGAAGGCGCGCGCGGGGAGCGGCACGCTGGATCGCGGATTCCGGAGTCGTGCTGCTTCGGGAAGCGGGTTTCAGCACGCGGCGTCGCTCGACGCCGGCCGGTTCGCTGTTCGTTCACGCAGAAAGATCGACCGTGCCTGCGCGCGCGATCGACACCGGTGTATCGGCGCGGATGAGCCGCCTATTCTCTTCCACCGTCGTCGTACTTCGGCAAATCGTCGCCGATCTCGACACCCGGCAAACGATCCCGATACCAGACGTGCCACGCCGGACGCAACCGCGACGGTTCGTCGAGCGTCGCGTAGTTGATCTCGACCGTCTGCGGCGCGTCGGCGCGCCGGTATTCGAGTTGCGCGCCGCAACGGCCGCAGAAACGCCGCTCGCCCCATGCGCTCGACGCGTAGACGGTCGGTTCGCCCTGCAGGTATTCGAACGCGTCGATCGGCACCGTTGCCGACGCGACGACCGCCGCGCCGGTCGTGCGCTGACAGAGCCGGCAGTGGCAGAAGCCGGCATCGGTCGGCACGTCGGCGATACGGTAGCGGATCGCGCCGCACGCGCATCCGCCTTCCATCGGTTCGGGGCGCGCCATCGCAGACCTCGTCGTCGGTAAGCAGGCGAACGATGATGAGCGCGGTTCGCCCGTCGCGCAATACGCCACCGCGCCGCCTCTCCATCCGCCGCGCACGAGCCGATTGCCGCGCGGCGGCAACAGCCCACGCACGCGTGGCTCAGACCGTCTGGCCGAGCCGCTGCGCGAGCGCCTTCAGTTGCGGCCCGACCTGCGTGCGAAACACGCCCTCGTCCATCGACGACGCCGGGCCGCTGCAGCTCAGGATCAGCCAGCGTCCCTCGCGCGGCTCGCGAAACGGCACGGCCGCCGCGTTCACGTCCATGTGCCACGCACGGAACGAATAACAGCACCCGCCCGACGAAAATTCGGCCACCGCCTGCTGCGCGGCGGCGACGAGCGCATCGGCGTCGGCCGCGCCGCCGGCCGCACGGTGCAGCTCGGCATAGAGCGCGCGGCGCACGTCCTCCGGCTGCACGGCCAGGTACGCGCGCCCCATCGAGCTCGTCAGCATCGACAGCCGCGAACCGGGCGCGAGCCCGAGCGTCAAGGCGGTCTCGCTGCGGATCGTCTCCAGATAGATCATGTCGAGCCCGTCGCGGCAGCCGAGCGACACGGCCGCGCCGATCTCCCGCGCGAGCGCCTGCATGTGCGGCCGCGCGAGATCGATCGTCCCGGAGCCCGACAGCAGCGCGTAGCCGAGCGACAGCACGCCGGCGTCCAGCGCATACTTGCCGAGCGTCTCGTCGTAGCGCAGATAGCCGAGCACGGTCAGCGTATAGGCGAGCCGGTTCACCGTCGCCTTCGGCAGCCCCGTGCGTTCCGCGAAATCGCGATTGCCCAGCATCGTCTCGCCGGGGCGGAAGGCGCGCAGCAGGTCGAGCCCGCGCGCGAGCGCGACGACGAACTTGCGCTCGTCGATCGTGGTGTCGTCGATGGTTGAAAGTGTCATCCGGTGCTACACTGGGTTCGATTTGCAAAACATTGTTCCGCACAGCGGAACGCGAGTCAAGCAAACTTTGACACGGGGCCGGCTCGAAGACCGGACCAACAGGAGATGAGACGATGAGTGCTGCAACTTTTCATTGGGACGATCCGCTGCTGCTCGACCAGCAACTGACCGAGGAAGAGCGGATGGTTCGCGATGCCGCGCAGGCGTACGCACAGGACAAGCTCGCGCCGCGCGTCACCGAAGCGTTCCGCCACGAACGCACCGACGCGGCCATCTTTCGCGAGATGGGCGAGGTCGGCCTGCTCGGCCCGACGATTCCCGAGGAATACGGCGGCCCCGGCCTCAACTACGTGAGCTACGGGCTGATCGCGCGCGAAGTCGAGCGCGTCGATTCCGGCTACCGGTCGATGATGTCCGTGCAGTCGTCGCTCGTGATGGTGCCGATCTTCGAATTCGGCTCGGACGCGCAAAAGCAGAAATACCTGCCGAAGCTCGCGAGCGGCGAATGGATCGGCTGCTTCGGCCTGACCGAGCCGAACCACGGCTCCGATCCCGGCAGCATGGTCACGCGCGCGAAGAAGGTGCCCGGCGGCTATTCGCTGTCCGGCGCGAAGATGTGGATCACCAACTCGCCGATCGCCGACGTGTTCGTCGTCTGGGCGAAGCTCGAAGAGAACGGCAAGGACGCGATCCGCGGCTTCATCCTCGAGAAGGGCTGGAAGGGCCTGTCGGCGCCGGCGATCCACGGCAAGGTCGGGCTGCGCGCCTCGATCACCGGCGAGATCGTCCTCGACGAGGTGTTCGTGCCGGACGAGAACCTGATGCCGAACGTGAGCGGCCTGCGCGGCCCGTTCACGTGCCTGAACTCGGCGCGCTACGGGATCGCGTGGGGTGCGCTCGGCGCCGCCGAGTCCTGCTGGCACACCGCGCGCCAGTACGTGCTCGACCGCCAGCAGTTCGGCCGGCCGCTCGCCGCGAACCAGCTGATCCAGAAGAAGCTCGCCGACATGCAGACCGAAATCACGCTCGGCCTGCAAGGCGTGCTGCGCCTCGGCCGGATGAAGGACGAAGGCACGGCCGCCGTCGAGATCACGTCGATCATGAAGCGCAACTCGTGCGGCAAGGCGCTCGACATCGCCCGCCTCGCGCGCGACATGCTCGGCGGCAACGGCATCTCCGACGAATTCGGCGTCGCGCGCCACCTCGTGAACCTCGAGGTGGTCAATACGTACGAAGGCACGCACGACATCCACGCGCTGATCCTCGGCCGCGCGCAGACGGGCATCCAGGCATTCTTCTGATGATCCGGCCATGACGCACGCGGCAGCGTTGCCGCGCACGCGCACGCCGCCAAGGAAAAAGCCCGCCCGGCATCGCTGCCGGGCGGGCTTTTTTCAGCGGAGCCGCGGCTGCGGGCCGCCGATGCTTACTTGTTCGGCTGCGGCGTCAGGCGCAGATACGGACGCACCGCGTTGAAGCCCTTCGGGAAGCGCTTCTTCAGTTCTTCCGGATCCTGCAGCGACGGGACGATCACGACGTCGTCGCCATCCTTCCAGTTGCCGGGCGTCGCGACCTTGTAATTGTCGGTCAGTTGCAGCGAATCGATCACGCGCAGCACTTCGTCGAAGTTGCGCCCCGTGCTGGCCGGATAGGTGATCGTGAGCCGGACCTTCTTGTTCGGGTCGATCACGAACAGCGAACGCACCGTCAGCGTTTCGTTCGCGTTCGGGTGAATCATGTCGTACAGCTGCGACACCTTGCGGTCCGCGTCGGCGATGATCGGGAAGCCCACGACCGTCGACTGCGTTTCGTTGATGTCGTTGATCCAGCCCTTGTGCGATTCGACGCCGTCGACCGACAGCGCGATCACCTTCACGTTGCGTTTCTCGAATTCGCCCTTCAGCTTCGAGGTCAGCCCGAGTTCGGTCGTGCACACCGGCGTGTAGTCGGCCGGATGGGAGAACAGGACACCCCAGCTGTTGCCGAGCCACTCGTGAAACTTGATCGTGCCCAGGCTCGATTCCTGCTCGAAATCCGGTGCGATGTCGCCAAGACGCAGACTCATGATGTTCCCTCCTCGAACGATGCTGGTTGAAACCGCGCGCTGGACAGCGCGGGGCAGTCCATCAGCTTACGGGAAGCAATGGGCCGTGCGAACGATTATTCCGTTTGATATTCATACTTTTTTGTCATTTTTACCCGGCGTCGTGGCAGGACGGCGGGCTGGAGAGGAAACTTTTCAACCCGTTTGCCGCTCTGTTCATGATTACAAGTCGTTTACCATGCAGTCTTGCGCTGCCGCCGTGTGTCTTCCCGGCTCGCCAGCAGGCAGGGGTTTCGCTACGATGTGAACCTGCAGCATGACAGCACGAAGGGAGTTGCAATGTCGGAAATCAACAAGGAGAAACTGATGTCGGATATCAAAACCGTTCTCTCGGACGCCGAAGACCTGCTCAAGCAAGCTGCGAGCAGCACGGGCGACCGTGCGGCCGAGCTGCGCGAGAAGGCCATGTCGCGCCTCAAGCAGGCCAAGGAAAAGGCAGCCGACGTCCAGGTCGTGGTGGTCGAGAAAGGCAAGAAGGCCGCGCGCGCGACCGACGACTACGTGCACGAGCATCCGTGGACGTCGATCGGCGTGGCCGCCGGCGTCGGCGTGCTGATCGGCCTGCTGATCAACCGCAAGTAACGCGCTCTGCGCCGTTTCGTCCCGCAGGCCGCATGTGCGGCCCGCGGGCGTCGAAGCCTGCCGGTCTGCGCCGGCCGGCTTTGTCCTAGCTGCTCACTGCACGCGCAAGCACCTCATCCATGACGACAGACACCCACTCGCAGCCGTCCGGTCAAGGACCGCTGCGCCGCCTCGTCGGCTCCGCCATCGGCCTTCTGCAGACGCGCCTCGAACTGGTGGGCATCGAGCTTGCCGAGGAGAAGGAGCGCCTGATGGGCGTGCTGTTCCTCGGTCTCGCCGCGATGATGCTCGCGACGATGGCGCTCATCAGCCTGACCGTGCTGATCGCGATCGCGTTCTGGGATACCTACCGCTGGCAGGCGCTCGCCGCGATCACCGCACTGTATGCCGTTGGCGGCATCGTATGCGCGCTGAAGGCGCGTTCGGGCCTGCGCGACGCGCCGACCGTGTTCGAGGCGACGCTCGCCGAACTCGAGAAAGACCGCGACCTGTTCCGCGGCAAGCCGTGAACGCCCTCGCGCTCATCCCTCTCACCTACTTCGCCGACGCGCCATGAGCCAGAACATCACGGGCAATCCATCCCGCTCCCATTCGTCGCGATCGCACTGGAGTGCGTCGCAGCACCGCGCGCTCCGCAAGGAATTGCTGATCCTGCGATCCGAAGTCGAGCGGCTCGAACTCGCGGAAGCCGCCGCCGAAATGCGTCAGGCCGTCACGCGCTTCAGTTGGCTCAAGGTGTTCATCCCCGGCCTGTCCTCGCACAAGTTCGGCCAGTCGGCCAAGAACCTGAACGCAAGCCTCGGCCAGCTCGTCAACCAGTATCCGATGCTGAGTTCGCTCGCGTCGCTCGTGCTGGCGAAGCCCGTCCGCTCGCTGCTGCGCGCGAGCGCGGGCCCCGCGTTGAAGTGGGGCACGCTCGGCTTCGCCGCATGGGAGGTCTACCGGATCTGGAAGCAGTCCCGCGACGAGCGCGGGCTCGACGCACACGACGACTGATCGTCGGCACTTCGCGCGCACGGCCATGCGCCGCTGCGCGCCTTTCTTGCGAGCTCAGCGCACGCCCCAGCACGCAGCACCCGGTTCGTCGGCGCCATCGCTTCCTGCGTTGCCTTTCGTTCCGTCCGAGCGCAACGTGAACGTGCCGCATGCATCGTCGCGCATCGGCCCGGTGTCGAGCGGCGTCGCCGTCAGTTCATAGCTCACCGGCGAACCGTCGCCGTCCGGCCGTCCGAGCGTCAATCGATACACGGCGTGCCCGTCCGGCGGCGCGTGTGCGAGCGCGTCCGGCAACGCCGCAGGCGGCGCACCGTCCAACGTTTCAAGATACTGGGCCGCACGGTACAGCGCGGACACCGCCGACGCGCGGTGAACGCGCACGACATGTTCGCGATACGACGGGATACCCCATCCGGCCAGCACGGCGACGATCGCAAGCACGATCATCAGCTCGATCAGCGTGAACCCTGCCGCGCGGCAGATAGGCAGGCGGCCGCTCATCGGAGCACCGTCGCGACACGACGCCAATGCAGCCCGACGATATGGCCGTCGCGTATCGCAACCTGGTGTTGCAGCCACACGGCGCTCGATGCGTGCGCGCCGACGCCACGCGCGGTAATCAAGTAAGCGCGGCCGCCGGCCTGCCCTGCCGGACGCCGCCATGCCTCGATCAGACATCGCGGCGGCTGCGCGGCCATCGGCCAGCCGGCAAATGGCGCGAACGCCTCGGGAGCCGCCAGCGGCGGCATGCGCCGCCATGCGTCGGGCTCCGCGTGCGATTCGCTTTCGTTCATATAAGGCGCCGAGCCGCGCAGCAATCGCGCGGTGCACGCGGCAAGCGCGGCATCGGCCGCGTGGAACGCGATCAATCGATCCGACAATGCGCGTGTGCGGCGCGACTCCGTCAGCGCGGCGTCGAACCATGTGCCGGTCAGTGCCGCGACCGCTGCGCCGACCGCGATCACCGCAGGCAACGCAAGGCCCGCATCGCGACGCCCGGCGCGGCGGGCGGGTCGGAGACGCATGTGCGGCTCGCGCGGGCTCGCCGCCGGAACGCCAACGCACGCGGTCTGCTGCCGTTCGTCGTCATTTGCGGCGGTGCGCTCATGGGCGTGGCCGGCCTTCGTGCGCCGGGAGAGGTCGTCCCGCGCGTGCTGCGCTGCTCCGCTCATCGCGCCGCCTCGCTTGCTTGAGTTGCGTCATGCAACGCAGCATCGGACGCGACAGCGACGTTCCGCACCGCGACGATGCGATCGAGCGTCAAACGTGCGTGGCCGTCCGGTGCAACGGCCACGCGACCGTCACAGTCGATATGCGGCGTCGGTTCGCGCACTGGTTCGCCGCGCGCCCGCACGCAGACATGCACGGCCACGACATCGCGCCAGTCGTCGGCACGCATCGCATCGGCATCGACGAACCGCATGGCGTCGCGACGCAAATAGCGGATGCGCAACTGATCGATTCCGGCCACCACGGGCTGTGGCGTACCCGGACGGCCACTTCCTTCGCAATACAGTTCGGGCTCGCCCGTCGACGGGCTGACATGCGCGTCGAAGCGATTCTCCACCGGCGCAGGTTCACCCGGCACACCGACACCCTGCCCAAGGCAATCCGACGCCTGACCGCTCACCGTCGTCCACGTCGAGACGGCATCGCCGACATACCGGACCAGCAACGCGTCCGACGACAGACGCGCGGGCTCGCAGCGCACCTGTGCGCCGCTACCGCGCACGCGCGCCATCGAGCAGCCGAACACCGATGGCAACGACGAGGATGTCGCTTCGGCATCGAGCGGCCGGAATCCGGCCATCTGGACATGCTGACCGATCAGCATCAGCGCGGTCGCGGCCGCGTCGCGCATCCTGAACCCGTCTTCCGCGCGACGCTGCGCAATGCGCTGCGCGTGGTACAGCGCACCGGCCGCCGCAAGCACGAGGAGCCCGACGGTCATCGCGATCAGCACTTCGAGCAGCGTATGGCCGCGCGTACGATGATCAGCGTTCATCGGCTAGCCCGTCGCGAAACGGCATCCGGACACACGATGGCGGCTGCGTCGACGTCCCCGTCGCCTCGCAGCGCGACGACGCACCTCCATTTCCGCCACGCCAGCCGACAACCGCGTAACGGACGGCACCCGGCCCGCCATCGAGCGTCATCGCGCCACCCGGCAACGATGCCGCCGCCAGCGCCGCGAGGCCGTCGTCGGCGGCCGCCGCGGCATGCAGACGCTCGATACGTGCATCGGCCAGCCACAGCGCGCGTTCGCGCCAGATCGTCGCACGCTGCGCGCGCGCCATCGCGAGCTGGCTGCCGACTACGGCCAACATCACGGTCACGAGCAGCGCGATGGCCAGTGTCGCCTCGATCAACGATGTACCGCGCATGGCATTGCGCATGGCGATCACGCCGCGTCGCAGCGGCCGGCGACCATCCGCGCGCGGCCGCCCGCAGCAATCCGCACGCAACGCGACACGCGCGTATCGTCGGCCGCGGACACACCGCGCCGCGGGCGCAATTCGAAACGCCGGATTCCGCCGATCGATTGACCGGCCGGTGGCGCAAACGCGAGCTCGTGCGCCGCGCCCGTGACGGCCACTTCGGCATCGCGCGGATAGCGGCGCAGCACACGCGAGCGCCCGTCGATCTGCCCGCTGACGATCCAGTCGCACGACCATTCGGCCGGATCGCATCGCTCGCCGGCCCGCAGACAGGCGCCGTCGCGCCCCGCGCGGCACAACGTGACGCGCGCGCCGAGACGCGTTGCCTCGGTACGCGCAAACGACAGCGCACCGAGCAGCGCGCGCGAGCGGGCATCCACGCGTTCGCGCATGCGCCACTGGTCGAACGTGGGCACCGCATAGAGCGCAAGCCCCGCTGCCAGCGACATGGCGACCATCAACTCGACGAGCGTGAATCCGCCCGCTCGTTGCACCACATTCTTCAAGGGTTGAGCGCCCCGTTCCATCGCAATCGTCCTCCGCCACGGTGATGCGACGACTGTAGCGGCGCGTGCAAACGCGCGCCATTTGCCGAACGGCCGACTGGCGACATGCGATCGCGACCGACACAATCGGCGCGAATCGAACCAACGGAGCAGACGATGAACGGACGCAGCGCGTCAGCGCTTACGTGGGGTCTTGGCGGGAGAGGCGCGACGGAACTCTTCGATCACGTCGGCAAATTCGGAAACGTCCTCGAACCGGCGATACACCGATGCGAAGCGGACATAGGCGATCGTATCGAGGCCGCGCAACTCGTTCATCACGAGCTCGCCCAGCTTCTCGCTACGCACTTCGCGCTCGCCGGTCGCGAGCAGTTGATATTCGATGCGAGCGACCGCCGCGTCGATCGCGTCGGCGGCAACCGGCCGCTTGCGCAGCGCGAGTTGCATGCTGGCGACGATCTTGCGACGGTCGAATTCGGTGCGGCTGCCGTCCTTCTTCACGACGAACGGCAGGGACAACTCGACCCGCTCGTACGTCGTGAAGCGCTTGTCGCAAGCCGAGCAGCGACGGCGCCGCCGGATCGCGGCGCCATCCTCGGACACGCGCGAGTCAACGACCTGCGTGTCGTCATGCCGGCAGAACGGGCAGCGCATCGGCGATCAGCGATAGACCGGGAAACGCTTGGTCAGCTCGGCGACCTGCGCGCGCACGCGCTCGATCGTCGCTGCGTCTTCCGGGTTCTCCAGCACGTCGGCGATCAGGTTGCCGACCTGCTCGGCTTCCGCCGGCCCGAAGCCGCGCGTCGTCATCGCCGGCGAGCCGAGACGGATGCCGCTCGTCACGAACGGCTTTTCCGGGTCGTTCGGAATCGCGTTCTTGTTCACCGTGATGTGCGCCGCGCCGAGCGCCGCTTCCGCCGCCTTGCCCGTGATGTGCTTCGCGCGCAGGTCCACCAGCATCACGTGGCTTTCCGTACGGCCCGACACGATCCGCAGCCCGCGCTTGACCAGCGTTTCGGCCAGCACGCGTGCGTTCTCGACCACCTTCTGCTGGTATTCCTTGAACTCCGGCGACAGCGCTTCCTTGAACGCCACCGCCTTCGCCGCGATCACGTGCATCAGCGGGCCGCCCTGGATCCCCGGGAAGATCGCCGAGTTGATCGGCTTCTCGTATTCCGCCTTCATCAGGATCACGCCGCCGCGCGGGCCGCGCAGGCTCTTGTGCGTCGTCGTCGTCACGAAATCCGCGTGCGGCACCGGGTTCGGGTACACGCCCGCCGCGATCAGGCCTGCGTAGTGCGCCATGTCGACCATCAGGTATGCGCCGACCGACTTCGCTATCTTCGCCAGACGCTCGAAATCGATCTTCAGCGCGAATGCCGATGCGCCCGCGACGATCAGCTTCGGCTTGTGTTCGTTCGCCAGCTTCTCGGCCGCGTCGTAGTCGATGTCTTCGTTCTCGTTCAGGCCGTAGCTCACCACGTTGAACCACTTGCCCGACATGTTCACCGGCGAGCCGTGCGTCAGGTGGCCGCCGTGCGCGAGGCTCATGCCCATGATCGTGTCGCCCGGCTTGAGCATCGCGAAGAACACGCCCTGGTTCGCCTGCGAACCCGAATTCGGCTGCACGTTCGCGGCTTCCGCGCCGAACAGCTGCTTCACGCGGTCGATCGCCAGCTGCTCGACCACGTCCACGTACTCGCAACCGCCGTAGTAGCGCTTGCCCGGATACCCTTCCGCGTACTTGTTCGTGAGCTGCGAACCCTGCGCGGCCATCACGGCCGGGCTCGTGTAGTTTTCCGACGCGATCAGCTCGATGTGATCTTCCTGGCGGCGGTTTTCCTGCTCGATCGCTGCAAAGATTTCGGGATCGACGTTCGCGATGGTGCTTTGGGCTCTGTCAAACATACGGTTTCCGTTAAGTGTGTACAGGTTGACCGGAGTGGCCGAGTACGGTGCGCTGCTGGCGGGACCAGCTCGACGTGGCGGAGGAATCCGTATGACGCGAGGCAGGACAGCCACCGGCGATGCACGCGACGGCGCACAACGGCTGCCCAGGCGAACGGCAAAAACGGCGCCCCGCGCTTCACGGTGGGATGCTCCACCTTGAACCCGAAGGGTTCTATCGCCAGTCACGCAGGGGTGATGAGCGCATTAGTGTATTGGATGCGTCATGAATAGGCAACCGCACGGCAGTGCGCCCGAATCAATTGGGGCCAGACTCTACGCGCCCGTGCCGAAACGCTTTGCCGCCTTGCCGCGGTGCGGCATTCTCAGTAGGCTTGCGGGATTCCACCCGCTATCACGTTACCGACTAGGAGCAGCAATGATCGTGTTCGTCACAGGCGCGTCCGCCGGCTTCGGCGCCGCCATCTCCCGAGCCTTCGTCAAGGGAGGCCATCGCGTCGTCGCGACCGCGCGCCGCAAGGATCGTCTCGATGCGCTCGCCGCCGAACTCGGCGACGCCCTTCTGCCGCTCGAGCTCGACGTGCGCGACCGCGCGGCCGTCGAGGCCGTGCCGGCCGCCCTTCCCGCCGAATTCGCGGCGCTCGACGTACTGGTCAACAACGCCGGCCTCGCACTCGGCGTCGAGCCGGCCCACAAGGCCAGCCTCGACGAATGGCGGACGATGATCGACACGAACTGCGCGGGCCTCGTCACCGTCACGCACGCGCTGCTGCCCGGCATGGTCGAGCGCGGTCGCGGTCATATCTTCAATATCGGCTCGGTTGCGGGTTCGTACCCTTATGCGGGCGGGAACGTCTACGGCGCGACCAAGGCTTTCGTCAGGCAATTCAGCCTGAACCTGCGCGCCGACCTGCTCGGCACGCCGTTGCGCGTCACCGACATCGAGCCGGGCCTGTGCGGCGGCACCGAGTTCTCGAACGTCCGCTATCGCGGCGACGACGCGAAGGCGGCGAACGTCTACAACAATGTCCAGCCGCTGATGCCCGAGGACATCGCCGATACGATCTACTGGATCGCGACGCGCCCGGCCTACGTCAACGTCAACACGATCGAGCTGATGCCGATCGCGCAGGCGCCCGGCGGCCCGACCGTCCACCGCGGCTGAAACCCCGCGGGCCGGCCCCGGGCCGGCCCGCGGTGTGCCACGACGCACTACATTCCGTTACGAATCGGTTACGAATCGGGTCTTTGCCTTCCGGTAGAATGCGCGCCATGACTCAGCCTACCCGCTCCCCGGAAGCGCCCTCCGGCTTTACCTGGCCGGTGCGCGTGTACTACGAGGATACCGATGCAGGCGGCATCGTCTTCTATGCCAACTACCTGAAGTTCTTCGAGCGCGCCCGCACCGAGTGGCTTCGCGCATGCGGCGTCGACCAGCGCCAGCTCGCCGACGATACCGGTGCGATCTTCATCGTGCGCAGCACGTCGCTCGACTACCGCGCGCCGGCGCGACTCGACGACACGCTGACGATCACGAGCCGGCCCGGACGCATCGGCCGCGCGTCGGTGGAATTCACGCAGGAAGCCTGGTGTGGCGACACGCTGCTCGTGGCGGGGCACATCCGCCTCGGCTGCGTCGACCGTCACGGCATCCGGCCCGCGGCCATCCCGCCGGCCGTGCTCGACGCGCTGCAACGCGGGCCCGTCATCGACGCCGGGCAGACTGTATTGTCAACGAAGCGCGCATGAGCGCCGTTTAGACAAAGCCTATGAACTTGCCGTTCTGATTCGATACTAAGCAAGGTTCGGCGTCAGGCATGGCCGGCGCGCCGCGCCGCACGCACGCCGGACACCCTTGCCGGGCACCCCCGAAGGGACGTTACTCAAACCTCTATGAACACTTCTCAAGACCTGTCGATCATTTCCCTCGTCCTCAACGCGAGCGTGCTGGCCCAGGCCGTGATGGGACTGCTGCTGTTGCTGTCGCTGATGTCGTGGACCTTCATCTTCCGCAAGTGGTTCGCGATCCGCCGCGCACGCGCGCAAACCGAACGCTTCGAGAAGGATTTCTGGTCGGGCGGCGACCTGCAGGCGCTGTATCAGAGCGCGGCGAACAACCGCCACACGATCGGCGCGCTCGAGCGGATCTTCGAATCGGGGATGCGCGAATTCCTGAAGGCGAAGGAAAAGCGCCTCAGCGATCCGGGCCTCGTGCTCGACGGTGCCCGCCGCGCGATGCGCGCATCGTTCCAGCGTGAAATGGACGTGCTCGAAGCCAACCTCGCGTTCCTCGCGTCGGTCGGCTCGGTCAGCCCGTACATCGGTCTGTTCGGCACGGTCTGGGGGATCATGAACTCGTTCCGCGGCCTCGCGAACGTGCAGCAGGCCACGCTCGCGAACGTCGCGCCGGGCATCGCCGAGGCGCTCGTCGCCACCGCGATCGGCCTGTTCGCCGCGATTCCCGCGGTGGTCGCATACAACCGCTACGCGCACGACATCGACCGCCTCGCGATCCGTTTCGAGACCTTCATCGAAGAGTTCTCGAACATCCTGCAGCGTCAGGCCCAGTAAGGAGCGCGCCATGGCAGGAAGCCCCATCCGATCCAGCATGCGCGGCGGCCACTCGCGCCGCGCAATGGCCGACATCAACGTCGTGCCGTACATCGACGTGATGCTGGTGCTGCTCGTGATCTTCATGGTCACCGCACCGCTCGTCGCCCCGTCGATCATCAACCTGCCGACCGTCGGCAACGCGGCGCCGCAGGAGCAGACGCCGCCCGTCGTCGTCAACATCAAGGCCGACCGCACGATGAGCGTCAAGTACAAGGGCGACTCGGGCGCGACCCAGGAAGACACGATGACGAAGGCCGAGCTCGACAGTTTCATTTCGGCCCGGCAGGCCGACCACCCCGACCAGCCGGTCGTGATCGCAGCCGACAAGACGGTGCAGTACGATGCCGTCATGACCGTGATGTCCGATCTGAAGGCGCGCGGCGTCAAGCGCGTCGGCCTCCTCGTCAAATCGCAATGAACCGGCAGCAATCCACGCGCAGATCCGCCTACCCGCTCCAGCCGCCCCGCGAGCGCGGGACGTGGCGCGCGTTCGCGCTCGCCGCGCTGATGCATGTGCTGCTTGCGCTGTTCCTCTATCACGGCGTGCAGTGGCAGAACAGCACGCCGGCCGGCGCCGAGGCCGAGCTGTGGACCGAAGTGCCCGACGTCCCCGCGCCGCGGCCCGTCGTCACGCCCGCGCCGCCCGCCAAGGTCGCGCCGCCCCCTCCCCCGGTGCGCGACGAGCAGGCCGACATCGCGCTGCAGCAGAAGAAGCGTCAGCAGGAAGCGGCCGCGCGCGAAGCGCTGCTCGAACAGCAGCGCCGTGCGCAGCAACTGAAGGCCCAGCAGGAAGAGGAAGCCCGGCGCGCGCAGCTCGCCGCGCAACAGGCCGCCGCGCTCGCCGCACAGAAAGCCGCGGAACGCGACAAGCAGAAGCAGGCCGAGAAACTCAGGCAACAGCAGCTCGCCGAGCAGCAGAAGCTCGAGCAGCAGAAACTCCAGCAGCAAAAGCAGGCGCAACTCGAAGCGCAGCAGGCGGCGAAGGCGAAGGCCGACGCGGCCGCGAAGGCCAAGGCGGAAGCCCAGGCCAAGGCGAAGGCCGAAGCCGCGGCGCGCGCGAAGGCCAGCGCGGCGGCGAACGCGAAGCTCGACCGCGAGCGCAGTGCGCGCCTCGCGCAGTTGCAGGGCCTGTCCGGCGCCGGCGAAGGCGGCGGCGAAGGCCTCGCGAAAAGCGGCACGGGTACGGGTTCCGGCGGCAATGCCGCCACGCCCGGCTATGCCGACAAGGTGCGCCGCCGCGTCAAGCCGAACATCGTTTGGGGCGGCGAGCGGGCAGGCCTGACCACCGTCGTCAAGATTCGGTGCACGCCGTCCGGTGACGTATTGAGCGCATCGGTCTCCCGCTCGAGCGGGAATTCGGGGTGGGATCAAGCCGTGGTCAATGCGATCCACGCATCGGTCCCGTTGCCGCCCGATTCTAACGGTCGTACCCCGTCTGACATTACGATTACCTTCAAGGCGGCGGAGTGAAAGGAAATGCGCTTACACTCCGGGCGTCGCTGTCAGGCGGGAACGAATCGGGTATTTTTACTGTCTCTGCGGTTGCGCAGCGATCCAAGCCATACGGGAAGCAAGAAGCATGAGTTTGATGACAAAGCTAGGTTTCAGGGCACTCGTGGCCTCGTGTCTGATTACGGCGGGCAGCGCCGCTAACGCCCAGGTCAACGTGCTGATCACCGGTGTCGGGTCGACCCAGTTCCCCATTGCCACCGCCAATTTCACGAACGAGGCGAACCTGCCGCAGCAGGTCACGTCGATCGTCCGCGCCGACCTCGCCCGCAGCGGCAAGTTCACCAACATCGACGCAGGCAGCACGCCCGTGCCCGAGACCGCATCGGTCGATCTCGGCGCATGGAAGGCCAAGGGGGCGAATGCATTCGTCGCCGGCAGCGTGAACCGCGAGGCGAACGGCCAGTACAAGGTCAACTTCATCCTGTACGACACCGTGAAGCAGCAAAGCCTCGGCGGCCTGTCGCTGACGGCCACCGACACCACGCTGCGCACGGCCGGCCACAAGATCGCCGACTACATCTACCAGAAGCTGCTCGGCGTGCGCGGCGTATTCGCCACGCGCCTGTCGTACGTGATCAAGACCGGTAACCGCTACCAGCTGCAGATTTCCGATTCGGACGGCCAGAACGCGCGCATCGCGCTGTCGAGCACCGAGCCGATCATCTCGCCGGCCTGGTCGCCGAGCGGCACGAAGGTCGCGTACGTATCGTTCGAGCGCAAGAAGCCGATCGTCTACATCCACGACCTGCCGACCGGCCGCCGCTACATGGTCTCCGACCAGAAGGGCAACAACAGCGCACCGGCGTGGTCGCCGGACAGCAACACGCTCGCCGTCGCGCTGTCGCTGACGGGCAATACGCAAATCTATACGGTCAACGCGAACGGCGGCGGCCTGCGCCGTCTCACGCAAAGCAGCTCGATCGACACCGAACCGTTCTACTCGCCGGACGGCCGCTGGATCTACTTCACGAGCGATCGTGGCGGTGCGCCGCAGATCTACCGGATGCCCGCGCAGGGTGAAAGCGCCGGTGCCGCGCAGCGCGTGACCTTCACCGGCAGCTACAACACCAGCCCGCGCGTGAGCCCGGACGGCAAGCTGCTCGCTTACATCTCCCGCACGGGCGGGGGCTTCAAGCTGTACGTTCAGGATCTGCAGACTGGCGCGGCGAACGCCATCACGAATACCAATCGCGACGAATCGCCGAGCTTCGCGGCAAACGGCCAGTACCTTCTGTACGCTACCCAGTCGGGTGGTCGCAACGTTCTGGCTGCAGTGCCCTCCGACGGCAGCGCGCCGCCGCAGATCCTGTCCGTCCAGGGCGGCTCCGTTCGCGAGCCGTCGTGGGGGCCCTTCATGCAATGACCACAAGGAGAGTAACCATGATGTCGAATAAAGCTCGTCTGGCCCTGGCCGTGATGATGATCAGCGCGCTCGCAGCGTGTAAGTCGGGCGTGAAGCTCGACGACAAGGCAAACAACGCGGGCGCAGTCAGCACGCAACCGAGCGCCGACAACGTCGCGCAAGTGAACGTCGATCCGCTGAACGACCCGAACAGCCCGCTCGCGAAGCGCAGCATCTACTTCGACTTCGACAGCTATTCGGTGAAGGACGAGTACCAGCCGCTGATGCAGCAGCACGCGCAGTACCTGAAGAGCCACCCGCAGCGCCACGTGCTGATCCAGGGCAACACCGACGAACGCGGCACGAGCGAGTACAACCTCGCGCTGGGCCAGAAGCGTGCGGAAGCCGTCCGCCGCGCGATGGCACTGCTCGGCGTGAACGATTCGCAAATGGAAGCCGTGAGCCTCGGCAAGGAAAAGCCGCAAGCAACGGGTCACGACGAAGCATCGTGGGCGCAGAACCGTCGCGCCGACCTCGTCTACCAACAGTAAGTAACGGAAGAATCGCCGTATGACGCACCGTTCAACCTGGCTGCGCGTTGCCGCAGCATTCTGCGTCGCGGGCGCGGCGTGGTCGGCCGCGCCGGCGCACGCCGGCATGTTCGACGACAACGAAGCGCGCCGTGCCGTGCTCGATCTGCGCAGCAAGAGCGACAACCTGTCGAGCCAGTTGTCGGCCGCCCAGCGTACGATCCTCGATCAATCCGGCCGTATCGACCAGCTGAACCAGCAGGTCGCGACGCTGCGCGGCGAGAACGAGGATCTGACGAACCGGCTGACGACGCTCGAGCGGCAGCAGAAGGAGTACTACCAGGATCTCGACACGCGGCTCAAGAAGTTCGAGCCGCAGCAGGCGACGATCGATGGTGTCGAAGGCACCGTGCAGCCGGGTGAAACGGATGCGCTCAGCGCGGCGCAGCAGCAGTTCCGCAACGGCAACTTCAAGGCGGCCGCGGCTTCGTTCCGCGCGTTCATCGCGAAGTATCCGCAGAGTCCCTATCAGCCGACCGCGCAGTACTGGTACGGCAACGCGCAATACGCGCTGCGCGACTACCGCGGCTCGACGGCGACGTGGCAAGGGATCGTCAGCAAGTTCCCGCAACACCCGCGCGCGGCCGACGCCCTCGTGGCGATCGGCACGAACCAGCTCGAGCAAGGCCAGAAGGCGGCCGCGAAGAAGACGTTCGAGCAGGTCGTGTCGCAGTACGCCGGTTCGAATGCGGCGCAGACGGCGCAGGGCAAGCTGGAAACGATCAAATAATTATCGTGACGGGTTGTTGACAGCCCTGCAACCCGTCGCTATAATCTTTTGCTCTTTGGGTCGTTGCCCAAGTTGTTGAAGCAACGAACCAAAACAAGTTTCAAGAACGTGGGGTGGTAACTCAGTTGGTTAGAGTATCTGACTTTTAATCAGAGAGTCGAGGGTTCGAGTCCCTCCCACCCTACCAACTATCTTCGATAGTGCAAAAAGCCTCCCTCGCGGAGGCTTTTTTGCGTCTGGCGCTTTGCCGCAACGCACGTCCTTCCCTGTCCCAACGAGCGCGCCGATGAGAGTACGCCCGCTCGTATCGACGTCGTGCCCAACACGGCTATCGCACGTTTACCTCCACGGTCTCTTCCGACGTCGCCAGCGCAACCGCACGATCCCTTCGTCGACGGCGGCACCGAGCAGATTGCCGTCCGCACGCGTTCGTGCCGCGGTTTCTGTGAGATTCGATATCCGTAATATTTCCATCGTCATGCGCAACGGCATGCACGAAACGAAAGAACGGCAGGTGGCCCGCGGCACGCCGGCTAATACGGACGCCGCGGACATCATCGCGCAGCGGGCGGCCTCGGCAACGGCCCGCCCCGCGCACCCTCACTCCTGGATGGACGGCGCCGAATCGGCGTCGGCGTAGCGCGGCTTCGCGTTCTGCAGGTCGCGCGTGTTCTTCTGCACGGCCACCGAGCCGAACAGCGCGAGCACGAACGACATTGCGTAGAAGCCCTTCTCGCTCAATTGCAGCGTCGCGTTGAAAAGGCCGACGATCAGCAGCGCGATCGACAGCAGCAGCGCGATCCAGCTGAGGCCGTAGTAGATGCCGGTGACGGGAATGCCTTCCGCGCGGTCGCGCACGCTCTTCTGCAGCGAGATCGCCGCATAGAGGCCGAACACCAGCACGGTGAAGTAGTAACCCTTCTCGTTGAGCTGCATGCCGGCGTTCCAGAGCCCGATCAGGAATGCCGCGAAACCGGCGAGCAGCGCGGCCCACGAGGCGGCCACGAATGCGAACGACGGTTGCTGGATGGTGGTCTGGTTCATTGCTTTGCCCTCTCTTTCTTGTTGTTCGAAATCGTTTTCGTTGAACTGCGTTTCGCGCATGGTAGCAGCTTTGGCGCGTGTCCCGACGGCCGTGTTTGCACGCTTACGTTTCGCGCCGCGCGCGCCGCCAGCGCCCCGGCGTCGTGCCGAGCACCGCGCGAAACGCCTTGCCGAACGCGGCCTCGGACTGGTAGCCGACCACCTGGCCGATTTCCGCCTGTCCGCGCTGCGTGTCCTGCAGCAGCGCGCACGCATGCATCATCCGGATCTGCGCGACGAACGCGCCGACGCTCATCCCCGCCTTCTCGCGGAAATGCCGCGCATAGGTCGCGCGCGACATCGCCGCCGCGGCGCCGAGCGATTCGACCGTCCACGGTTGCGCCGGCGCCTGCAGCACGGCCTGGACCGACGGGCCGAGCCGCGCATCGGCCGCGAGCGCGAGCCAGCCGGACGGCACGCGCGCGCCGCGACCGTATGCGCGCAACGCATAGGCGAGCAGCGCCTGCCCGAGCGCATTCACGATCGCGCCAGCGCCCGGCTGCACATTCGACGCCTCGGTACGCAGCACACTCGTCAGCAGTTGCAGCGGCACGGCCCCCGAGGTGTCGCGCAGCCCGACGTGCAATACCTGCGGCAGCGTACGCATCAGCAGTTCGCCTGCGCCGCGTGCATAGACGAACCGCCCGCAGAGCAGATCCACGCTCGCGTTGCCCGTTGCGGCCGGATCGACATTCGACTTGACCGGCAGCACCGCACCGTCGCCGGCCCCCGAATCGCGCAGCGGCGCGAGCGGCTTCGACCGGTGGCCCGCTGCGTCGAGCAGGTCGTGCGCGCCACCTGCAGGCAGCAGCACGAAATCGCCGTCGGCGAGTTGCAGCGTGCGCCCGTCGGCGGCGCGCAGCCGGCAGGTTCCAGCCAGCACCAGGTGGAACGCCGCCTCGCCGGGCGGCAGCGGATCGTGCGGCATCGCGAACGGGCCGTCGAGCAAGCACCGCACGTCGAGCTCGACATGGCTGCGCCCCAGCGACAGCAGTTGACTCAATGCATCCATGAGACGATTGCGCTAAAAATTGACACTCTAACGTATCGAAACCCTCAGCGCGAGCGATCAGAATAGCGTTGCATCGCACGAGATCGCGGCACCCGCCGCCCTCCTCACTCTTCTCGACAAGGACGCATCATGCTGAACTGGAACGAATACCGGAAGGAACTCTCGACGCGTATCGGCGACATCGCCAGGCTGTCGCCCGATACGCTGGCCGGCTACAAGACGCTGTCCGGCGCCGGGGCCAAGACCGGCCATCTCGACGCGAAGACGCGCGAGCTGATCGCGCTCGCGGTGGCCGTCACGACACGCTGCGACGGTTGTATCGCCGTGCACACGGCCGAAGCGGCCAAGCATGGCGCGACCAAGGAGGAAGTGGCGGAAGCGCTCGGCGTCGCGATTGCGCTGAATGCCGGCGCGGCGCTCGTCTATTCGGCGCGAGTGATGGACGCGCTCGGCGACTGAGCCGGCGGGTGCGGCACGATCAGCGTGCCGCACCGCATTGCATCGTATGGCGTTGCGTGGTGCCGTGGCCGCATGGCCGGGCGGCTGCGCATCGCGCGTACGGGCCCGCCACGTATGACGATTGTGGGCGACTTGCCTGGACGCGCCTGCGTCGCGGAGTCGGCTACCATGCGCGAACGATACATCGTGAAGGAGCGCTTCATGTGCCGCTGGCTCGCCTATACGGGTAATCCGATCCATCTGGAAACCGTGCTGTTCCGCGCGAAGCATTCGCTGATCGACCAGAGCCTGCATTCGGAGCTGGGCGCCACGACCACTAACGGCGACGGCTTCGGCATCGGCTGGTACGGGCATCCCGACGAACTCCCGTTCCGCTATCGCTCCGTGCATCCCGCGTGGAACGACCGCAACCTGCGCGAAGCCGCGCGTGCGATCCGCTCGCGGATGTTCATCGCGCATATTCGCGCGGCGACCGACACGCCCGTTCAGGAAACCAACTGCCATCCGTTCCGCCACGGCCGCTGGCTGTTCGCGCACAACGGGCTGATCCGCGATTTTCACAAGCTGCGCCGCGACTTGACGATGAAGGTCGATCCCGCGCTGTTCCCGACGCTCGAAGGCTCGACCGATTCCGAGTTGATGTTTCGCCTCGCGCTGACGTACGGCCTCGAGCAGGCGCCGCTGCCCGCGCTCGAACGAATGGTCGGTGTGGTCGAGGAAACCGCCGCGCGGCATCGCGTGGCGGACCCGCTCAACATGACGATCTGCGCGACCGACGGCGAACGGATCGTCGCGGTGCGTTACTCGAGCGAGCGGCAATCGCGCTCGCTGTTCCACAGCACGTCGTTCAAGCATCTGCACGAACTGTATCCGCACAACCCGCGTATCGCCGAAGCCGGCGATGATGCGTTCATGGTCGTGTCGGAACCGCTCGTCGACCTGCGTGGCGCGTGGGAGGAAGTGCCGGAAGGGATGGCGATCGTCGCGCATGGCGCGGATGTGCAGCAGCGACCGTTCGCGCCGCGGCACAAGTAGCGGCCGCGCCGTTGATCGCGTCGAATGGAGAAGCCAAACGTATGCGGGGGAACGAATTCGTGAAAAAAGAGCGGATTGCAAACTTTCCGGCGCGTTACAATTGTCAACAGCAGTTAACGAAGTTCGCACAAAACCGCTGCACGACGTCCGCACCTCCCATCGGAAATGATCCAAGATTCCAGAAATCAGCCATTCGCCATGATGGCGGACCATGAATCCACACATCCTCGTCTGAAACAGCATCGAGCCTTCGTGGTGTGGCTGACCGGAATCTCCGGCGCAGGCAAATCGACACTGGCGAATCTGCTAAAGGAACAGCTCGATGCGCGCGGGCTTCGCACGTATCTACTGGACGCCGATCGTCTGCGTGAGGGACTGAACCGGGATCTCGGATTCAGTGACGCCGACCGCCATGAAAATATCCGACGGACCGCCGAAGTGGCCAAATTGCTGGTGGATGCCGAATTCATCGTCATCGCCGCGCTGATCTCACCGTTTCAGGAAGCACGCGAGAAGGCCCGTGCTCGCTTCGACGCCGGCACGTTTGTCGAGGTCTTTGTCGACGTTGCACTGGACATCGCCGAGGCACGCGACCCCAAGGGACTTTACGCGCAGGCCCGACAAGGCACCATTCGCCAGTTTACCGGCATCGATTCCACCTATGAACGGCCGCGATCACCTGACGTGCACGTCCGAACGGCCGAGGCCAGTCGTTCAGAGTGCG
This sequence comes from Burkholderia sp. EMB26, assembly GCF_024730645.1. NCBI lineage: Bacteria > Pseudomonadati > Pseudomonadota > Betaproteobacteria > Burkholderiales > Burkholderiaceae > Burkholderia > Burkholderia sp. EMB26. Next base: position 839,700 of record NZ_CP078070.1, on the reverse strand, counting down.
TGGACGCGATCCTTCGGAAACTGCCGCTCGACAACTGACGCCGTCGAGATGGCCATCGCTACATGGTTGTCGGCTCGCTGCGAAGGGAACGGCACGCACTTCCGCGCGTGCCACCCATGTGCAGAAGCGGTCAACGCCAATCGCGCCATCAGCCTCGGCCCGCAAACCTCATCCGAACCGAATCAAGCTCACCCGGCAACCTGCGCGAACGCGCGCGCCGTCGCGGCAGCGCGACGAACCCCAGGCGTTCGTACAGCGCCCGCGCGCGCACGTTGCGCGTCAGCACGTCGAGCACGACATCGCGGCCGCCATCGGCCGGCAACGCGCCGGTATCCAGCGCATCGCGAAACAGCGCGCTGAAAACGCCGGTGCCGCGCTGACGTTCATCCGTCGCGCAATGCGCGACGAGGATCTGCGAACGCTTCGGCGCCGGGAGTTCCGTTTCGAGGATCAGCCCGCGCAGCAACTGGCCGATCGTGCGGCGCACGCCAAAGAAGCGCACGAGCGCCCATACGATGTGCACGTCGTCGAACGCCGTTCGCCGCCCGTCGTGAATCGCCATCACCGCGAGCACCGCGCCATCGTCGGCCACTGCGACGCGATGCCGGCGCCACGAGAAACGTCCGTGGTGCGACCGGAACGCCTGCTTCAGAAACGCGATGCAGCGCGCGTCGCTTTCGCCGAGAAAGAAGCCGAATTCGGCCACGCCGGACGCGAACACAAGCGGCGCGCACGCGGCCGCGTCATCCGCACCGGCCGCGCGACACCGCGCCGGCTCGCCGGCGCGTGGAACCGCGTGCGCGACCGCAGCGACCTGCGTCACGCGCCGCGCCCCGCAAGGCGCGACAACACGCCCACCGTCCGGCTGATCTGCTCCGGCTCATGCGTCGAGCAGATGAAAAAGCGCAGGCGCGCGGCCTTTTCCTCGACGGCCGGATAGAAGATCGGCTGCACGTTGATTCCTTCGTCGAACATCGCATTCGCCCACTGCGCGGCCTTCAGCGAACTGCCCGTGATCACCGGCACGACCGCGTAGCCGGCGCTCGTGCCCGTATTCAGCCCGGCGGCACGCGCCTCGGTCAGGAACTGCCGGCCGCGCGCCTGCAGTCGCGCGACGCGCTCCGGCTCGGCCTGCAGGCGTTCGAGCGCGGCCAGCGACGCTTCGGCGAGCGTCGGCGCGAGCCCGACGCTGTACAGGAAACCCGGCGCGAGATGGCGCAGCATGTCGACGAGCGGCTGGCAACCGGCGATGAACCCGCCGCAGCCGGCGAGCGTCTTGCTCATCGTGCCCATCCACATGTCGACCTGGTCGGGCGCGACGTCGCAATGCTCGCGGATGCCCTTGCCGGTCGCGCCGAGCACACCGAGCGAATGCGCCTCGTCGACCAACAGGAACGCCCCGTGGCGCGCCTTCACGTCGACGAAGCGCTGCAGGTCGGGGAAATCGCCGTCCATGCTGTACAGCCCCTCGATCGCGATCAGCACGTGCCGGTATTCGCGGCGCACGCGCGACAGCAGTTCGTCGAGCGCCTGCCAGTCGTTGTGCGGGAAGCTCAGCCGCTTCGCGCCGCTCAACTGCGCGCCCTGCACGATGCTGTTGTGCGCGAGCGCATCGTGGACCACCAGATCGCCTGGGCCGAACAGCGCACCGATCACGGTCACGTTGGTCGCATGGCCGCTCACGAACGCGACGCAATCGTCGGTCTCGTAGAACGCGGCCAGCGCACGCTCGAGCGCGCGCTGCACCGGACGCTCGCCCGCGACCATCCGGCTCGCCGAGGCCGAGGTGCCATAGCGATCGATCGCGGCTTTCGCGCGCGCGGACACCGCCGGATCGCCGGCCAGGCCCAGATAGTTGTAGTTTGCGAAGTTCAGGTATTCACGGCCGCCGATCTGCGTGGTCGCGCCGGCGACGCCGTCGTGCACGCGGAAAAACGGCGACTCGACCCGCAGTTTCTCGCCCATCTCGCGCATGATCCGGACCTGCTGATACTGCGGCATCGATTCGAAGCGGCTGCGTGCCGACGCGGTCTGCGCCGCCGACGTGCCGGGCACGCCGGGCGCCGCCGCGGCGTCGGTCGCGCGCTCCAGTTGCCGTTTCAGCGCTTTCGCCGCCAGTTGCTGGCGAAGATGCTCTCCCAGTGCCATTGCTTCCTTCGCTTTATCTCGAAAAGCCGCTATGTTACGCCGCGTATTTTTAAAAAGCGTGGTGTCACGCGTCGGAAAACTCGGCCCACTGCCATGCATCGGGCGCGGCCAATAGCGCATCGACCAGCCGGAAATTCATCTCGTGGCTCGGCCGCAGCGCGCTCACGCGCGCGAGCAGCGGCGCACCGGCGAGCGCGAGATCGCCGATCAGGTCGAGCACGCGGTGCCGGACGAATTCCTCCGGCAGCCGCATCCCGCCCAGCACGCGATTGCCGACGATCGACGCGGTGCACGACGGCCGCGCGCCGCGCAGGATCGGCACACCACGAAGATAGCCGGCGACGATCGCGGGCACGGCCCACTTCACGCGCCCGTACGAGCGCGACGGCGCGATGTCGGTCGCAAACGCGGCCGGCGTCAGCGCGCCGTCCCAGTGCATGTCGCCGAAACCGCGCAGGTCGTTGCGCACGCTCAGTTCATAACGCGGCGCCGGCTCGATCCGCATCTCGCGCCGCTGGTTGCCGTCGCCGTCCGTGACGACGAGCGGCCGCAGCACGCGGATGAAGCGTTTCGGCGCATCGAGCGCGACGCGGCCGCACGCGCGGATCGCGTCCACCCACGGTGTGGCGCTGCCGTCGAGAATCGGCACCTCTTCCGCGTCGAGCTCGACGATCGCGTGATCGATCTCGCACGCGAGCAGCGACGCGAGCAGGTGCTCGATCGTGCGCACGCCGATGCCATCAGCATTGCGCAGCATCGTGCAGAGCGGCTGCGCGCGGCGCAGCGCGGGGTCGACCGGCAACGTTGCGAGCGTGCGCCCGTGCTCGACCCGACGGAACACGATGCCCGTCACGCCGTCTTCCGGATGCGCAGGCAGAATCCGCACGCCGACCCGGCGCCCCGTATGCAAGCCGTGCCCGTCGATCGTCAGCGGGCGCGCCAGCGTGCCCTGCCGCGTCGCCCAGCCGGTCGGCGCGCTCACCGCGCCACCTCCAGCGACGGCGATACCTGCTCGGCAACCGGCGCCGGCTGCGCATCGAGCATCGCGCGCGCTTCGCCGTCGATCGCATGCTTCGCGGCGAGTGCCGCGACGGCCTCCTGCGCGGCATCGGCCGCCGACGCGACATCGCAGCCGGCATCGGCCGACGCGCCGATCGAATCGACGATGCGGCCGGCCAGCGTCGTCACCGACGCGCCTTCGGCGATCGCCATCACCGACAGCTTGACCTCGAACGCTTCCTCGACCGCAAGGCCGAGCTCCATCCCCATCAGCGAATCCATGCCCATGTCGAGCACCGACTTGTCGAGCGCGATGCGATCGGGCGTCATGTGCAGAATCCGCGCGATCTGCGCCTGCAGCGTTCGCGCCACCAGCGCGATCGCTTCGTCGCGCGGCAACGCGAGCACTTCTTCACGCAGTTGCGTGCCGCCTTCGCGTGCATCGCCGCCCTTCGCCTGCGATTGCAGCAGCGCATACCGGCGCGCCTTCGCGGCCGGCATTCCGCGCGCCACCGCGTGCCAGTCGAGCCGCACCACCGCTTCGCCGGCCGCACCCGCCACCAGCACGCGCTCGAGCGCGGCCATCGCCTCGTCGGACGTAATCGAGGCACCGCCGATCCGCGACTGCAACGCTTCGCGCGTATCGGCGTGGCGTGCGAGGAAGCCGACATCCTCGAGCGGCCCCCACGCCATGAACGTGCCGGGCAAGCCTGTCGCGCGGCGATGTTCGACCAGTGCCTCGAGGAAGGTATTGGCCGCGACGTAGTTCGATTGCCCCGGATTGCCGAGATAGGTGGTCGCCGACGAATAGACGACGAACAGGTCGAGCGGCAGCCCGCGCGTCGCGCGATGCAAGTTCCACGCGCCCGCCACCTTGGGCGCGAGCACCGCGGCCATCCGCGCGTCGTCGAGATTGCGCACGAGGCCGTCGTCGATCGACATCGCGGAATGCAGCACGCCCTTCAGCGGATGGGCGCGCCGGGCGATCGCGGCAACCATCGCGTCGACTGCCGCCGCATCGGTCACATCGCACGACACGACGTCGACGGTGACACCGAGCGTGTCGCGCCAGCGCGCCACCTCCTCGCGCGCCGCGGCGGCGAGTTCGCCGGAACGGCTCGCCAGCGTCAACCGGCGTGCGCCGTGCTCGACCATCCAGCGCGCGCTCGCGAAGCCCAGGCCGCCCGTGCCGCCGACCACCAGGTAAGCGCCATGCGGATCGAGCGCGAGCGCTTCTGCCCGCGCGACGCCGCGCGTCGGCGCGGGCGTGCCCGACGGATAGGTCACGAGCACCTTGCCGATCTGGCGCGCCTGCTGCATGTAGCGAAACGCATCCTCGGCCCGCTCGGCCGGGAACGCGCGATACGGCAACGGATGCAGCACGCCTGCCGAGAACAGCGCCATCACTTCGCCGAACAGCCGCGCGGTCAGCTCCGGCAACGCACCCATCAACTGGTCGGCGTCGATGCCGAAATAGCTGATGTTGTTGCGGAACGGCCGCAGCCCGATATGGCTGTTTTCGTAGAAATCGCGCTTGCCGAGTTCGAGGAAACGGCCGAACGGACGCAGCGTATCGATGCTGCGCACCATCGCTTCGCCGGCGAGCGAATTCAGCACGATGTCGATGCCCTCGCCGCCCGTCATCGCGCGAATCTGGTCCGCGAACGCCAGGCTGCGCGAATCGAGCACGTGATCGGCGCCGAGCAGGCGCACGAACTCGCGCTTCTCGTCGCTACCGGCCGTCGCGAACACTTCCGCGCCGAAGTGGCGCGCCAACTGGATCGCGGCGATCCCGACGCCGCCCGCGCCGCCGTGCACCAGCACGCGCTCGCCGCGGCGCAGCCGCGCGAGTTCGACGAGTGCGTAGTACGCGGTGAAGAACGTCGTCGGCACGGTCGCCGCTTCCTCGAACGACAGGCGTTCGGGTTTCGGCGCGATGGCCTGCGCGCGCGTCCTGACACGCGTCGCGAACGACGCCGGCGCGAAGCCGAGCACCGCATCGCCCGGGGCGAACTTCGTCACTGCCCTGCCCACCCGGACGACGCGGCCCGACAATTCCATGCCGATCGTCGCGCCCGCGAAGCCGGTCTCGACCGCCTCATCGGACAGGAGCCCCATCGCATACATCACGTCGCGGAAATTCAGGCCGGTGGCCACCGGCTCGATCTCCACCTCGTCGTCGCCCAGCGCGCTTTCCGGCAGCGCGAACCATTCGAGATTGCGCAACGAGCCCGGTGCGTCGAATGCCAGCACCGACGCGCGTGCAATCGCGCCGTCGCTGCGCGCCGCGGCCTGTGCGGCCGTCAGCATGCGCGGTACCAGCCGCCCGTGCGCGCTCAGCACGACTTCTTCCTCGACCGCCGCGCCGGTCAGCTCGCGAATCAGCGCATCGGGAATCCCGTTCGCCGCGGGGTCGACGTCGATCAGGCGGCACGCGAGTTCGGGATGCTCGTTCGCCAGCACGCGACCGAGGCCCCACAGCGTCGCCTGTTCCGGATGCGCGTTCGCGGCGCCGGCGAACGGCGCGCCGCCGCGCGTGACGACGGTCAGCCGCGTGGCCGCGTTCGGCTGCGCACCGAGCGCGCGCACCAGCGCCGCCAGCGCGATCACGCCGTGACGCAGCGCCGCCATCAGGACGTCTCCGGTCGTCGTATCGGCAAGCGGCGTTTCCGGTGCGCAAAACACGACATGCGCGGGCTGCCCGACCGGCAACGACGCGATCGCATCGGCTGCGTGCGTGAAGTCGACGATGTCGGCCGGATAGCCGGCGTGCGCGAGCGCATCGGCCAGTTTCCCGCCGAAACCGCCGGCCTCGGCCGGGGCGTGCATCACGAGCCATTGTTCGCTGCGGGCGAGCGTATCGAGATCGCTCGCGTCGCTGCCGCGCTGCGTGGCCGACGTGCTCGCCGGGTTGCGCGCGACGACGAACGTCGGCGTGCCGTCCAGATCCAGCGCCTGCTCGACATGCCGCACGACGTCGGCAAAGCCCGCACGCGCGAGCGCCGCCTCGAGATCGGTCGGCGCCAGCGGGGCGGGTTCGTCAGCTTCCGTCAATACCGCCTGCGGGGCGAACACGATGTCGGAGAAACGGCCGCGACGCGACTCCGCCAGCAGCAGCAAGCCGCCCGGCGCGAGCCACGAGCGCATCGCATTCAGTGCATCGGCCAGATCATGCCGCCCGCTCAGCGCGCGGTTCGCGACGATCAGGTCATAAGGCCCGGCATCGTCGGCGGACAGCGACAGCCGTTCGCCCGGCTGCAGCGCGACCGTACGCACCGCGGCTTGCTCATCCGTATCGAACCCGGCCAATTGGCCGGCCGTCGCGGCGATCGTGTGATCGCAGCGCGCGGCGGCGAGATGCATGCCGAGCGTCTGCAGCACGTCGCCGTCCGTCGCGCCCAATTCGAGCACCCGCAGCCGGCGCGCCGGTTGCCACGCGTCGACCGCCTGCTCGACACCGGCCGCCAGCAGCGCATGCACGTGCTGCCAGGTCGGCGATGCGGCAAGCAACTGTTCGACCAGGCTGTGACCGGTCGGCGACAGCCAGCGTGCATCGTCCTTCGCGCCGCTCAGCACGTCGGGCAACGCCGCGCCGCAATGGGCAAGCAGCGTCAGCTCGGCCACGTGCCCCGGCGATTCGGCCAGCAGCCCGCGCCACAGGTCGTCGAGCGGCGGCAGCGCCGCGCACGCCGCGTCGTCGCGAACGAGACGCGCGCCGTCACGCACGGCAAGACCGTCCTCGACCAGCATGTCCGCCAGACGCGCGGCCAGCGCCGCCCGCTCCGGTGCGGGCTGCCACGTGCCTGCGAACACGCCGAGCGCATCGAACGCACGGAGCACGTACAGGCTTGCCAGCACGTCGAGCAGCGGCAGGATCTCGGTCAAATGCTGCGTCCGACGGCCGTCGAGCCCCGCGGCATCGACGCGCGCGACCGCTTGCGCGAGCAACGTGTCGGGCGCCGGCAACGCGGCCGCATCGACGTCGGTCGGCAACGGCATCTCTTCGAGGCGGTAGACGAAACGCGAAGGCAGGTTCTGGCGGCGGCCGACGAGGTCCACGCGCCGGAACCGGCAGCCACCGAGCCGCGCGACGATCGCGCCCTGCGCATCGAGGAATTCGAACTGCGCGACGATCGAATGCGGGCTACGCCGATCGATCCGCGCGAGCACGCGGGCGACCGTGTCGCCGCGCAGGTAGTCGACCCGGCCGATCTGCACCGGCACGTAGGCCGGGTGCTCGCCATCGCGTGCATGCGCCGCCAGCAAGGCGAACAGCGGATGAAATCCGCTGTCCATCAGCGCCGGATGCAGCAGATAGGCGGACAGCGCCCGCGCATCGCCGCACTCGGCCGGCGCGGCGATGTCGGCCAGCGCGGCGTCCTCGTCCGCGGCGACCCGCACGGTGCGCACCCAGCGGAACGCCGGCCCGTAGCCGAGGCCGATCGCCGCCGTATTCGCATACAGCGTGTCGCCGTCGGCGGCCGGCAGCGCGAGCAGGTGCTCGAGCGTCGCGGCCGGCACGACGCTCGCGGCGCCGAGCGCGTTACCGCTTTCGAGCATCCGTCCCGTCACGTTCAGCGTCCATGCGCCGTCGGACATCCGGTCGCGCGTCTCGATCGTAAACGTCGCGGTGCGCGGCTCGATCACGAGCCGGAACAGCTTCGCCTGCTGCGGCTGGAACACGACCGGCGTGCGGATCTCGACGTTTTCGAGCGCCGCATCCGGCGTATCGAAGAAGGTGCGCGCCGCGGCGAGCGCCATTTCCACGTAGCCGGCGCCCGGGAATGCCACGCCGCCGTCGACGACGTGATCGGCCAGCATCGGCAGCTTCGCCGGATCGAGCTGGTTTTCCCAGCCGAACGCGTGTTCGTGCAGCCGATAGCCGAGCAGCGGATGCTCGCGGCGGCGATTGACGAGACCATAGCCCTCGACGGTCGGCGTCAGCCAGAAGCGGTCGCGCTGCCACGGATACGACGGCAACGCCGCACGCGCCGCGCCGGGCGCGAAGCGGTCGGGATCGACGTTCGCGCCGTGCGCGATCGCCGCGAGAATCGCCTGCCGCAGCGTCGCCGCGCTGCCGTGGTCGCGCTTGAGCGTCGGCAGCACCGCGCCGGTCACGCCGGCGGCCGTCAACGCCTGCTTCACGTAGGTGCGCAGGATCGAATGCGGCGACACTTCGACGAACAACCGGACGCCCTGCTCGATCAGGTGCGCGATGCCGTCGCCGAAGCGCACGGGCTCGCGGATATTGCGCCACCAGTAGCGCGCATCCAGTTCGTTGCCCGCGAGCGCGCCGCCGGTCACGGTCGATACGAACGTGCCGTTGCCCGGTTGCGGCCGCAAGCTGGCCAGTTCGGCGAGCACGACCGGCTCGATGCGATCCATGTGGCTGCTGTGGAACGCATAGTCGAGATCGAGCATCTGGAAGAACTTGCCGCTGCCGCGCAGCGCCGCCTCCAGCGCCTGCAAGCCCTGCAGCTCGCCCGCGAGCGTCACCGCGTCGGGGCTGTTGATGCCGGCCACCTCGACCCGGCGCACCAGTCCGTGGCGCGCGATCAGCTCGCGCGCGGCCGCCTCGCCGATGCCAACGGCCGCCATCCGGCCGCTGCCGCGCGTCATCGCCTGGGCGCGGCTGCGGATCTTGATCACGCGCACCGCGTCGGCGAGCGACAGCGCACCCGTCACCCACGCCGCTGCAATTTCGCCGACGCTGTGGCCGATCGCCGCGTCGTAGCGCATGCCGCGCGCGTCGATCACACGAATCATGCCGACCTGGATCGCGAACAGCAGCGGCTGCGCGTTCTCCGTCGCGGCGAGCCATTCGGCGCCCGCGCCGGCCAGCCATTCCGCGCCCGGGCCGCCGCGCATCACGTCGACGAGCGACGGGCTGCCGTCCTCGCACCACAGCGCGTCGACTTCGTCGAGCGCCGCACGGAAAACCGCGTTCTCCGCATAGAGTTCGTTGCCCATCCCGACCCACTGGCAACCATTGCCCGAGAACACGAGTGCGGTACGCAGCGCGTCCGCGGGCGCCTGGCCGGTTGCCACGCAGGCCGGCAGCCCTTCCTGTGCCGGCTGGGCCAGTGCCGCCAGCGCCGCGCGGCCTTCGGTTGCATCGACCGGCGCGACGATCGCGCGATGTTCGAGCCACTGGCGACGACGGGCGGCCGCGGCGGCCAGCGCCTGCCAGTCGCCGCCGTTCTCGAGCACGGCCAGATAGCGGCCTGCGAGTGCCGCGAGCGCATTCGCGCTGCGAGCGGTCAGGACGAGCGGCGACGGTTGTGCATGAGCCGGCTCGGGCGCTGCCGTCGGCACGTCGTTTGCGACCGGCGCCTCGGTCAGTACGACGTGGGCGTTCGTTCCACCGAAGCCGAACGAGTTGACGCCGACCGTCAGCGGTGCGCCGCCCGCGTCGAGCGGCATGTAGCGATCGACGACACGCAGACGGCCGCCGTCGAAATCGATCCCGGGATTGGGCGTGACGAAGTGCAGCGAGCGCGGCACCGCGCGATGCTTCAGGCACAGCACGGCCTTCAGCAAACCGGCCATGCCGGACGCCGTCTCGAGGTGCCCGATGTTGGTCTTCACCGACCCGATCAGCAGCGGACGATCGGCCGGGCGCTCGCCCGACACGACGTCGATCAGCGCGCGTGCCTCGATCGGGTCTCCCACTGCCGTACCGGTGCCGTGCGCCTCGAGATAGGCGAGCAACTGCGGATCGATGCCGGCGCGCGCGTACACGCTGCGCAGCAGCGACGCCTGCGCGGCCGCGCCCGGCACGCTGATCCCGCCCGGCGAGTGGCCGACCGAGTTCACGCCGGAACCGGCGATCACTGCGTGGATCGTGTCGCCGTCGGCCAGCGCGCGATCGAGCGGCTTGAGCAGCACGAATGCGCCGCCTTCCGAGCGCACGTAGCCGTCGCCGGTCGCGTCGAATGCGCGGCAACGACCGCGCGGCGACAGCATCGACGCCTTGGAGAAGCTGACGAAGCCGAACGGATGCAGCAACAGGTTGACGCCGCCCGCGAGCGCCACGTCGGCTTCACCGGACTGCAGCGCCTTGACGGCTTGATGGAGGGCGACGAGCGACGACGAGCAGGCGGTGTCGACCGACATGCTCGGGCCGCGCAGATCGAACAGGTAGGACACGCGGTTCGACGCGATGCTCAGCGTATTGCCGGTCGCCGAATACGGATCGATCACGTTCAGATCGTCCATGTTGCGGTTGCCGTAATCCGTGCCGGCCACGCCAACGAACACGCCGCAGTTGCTGCCGCGCATATCGGCCGGGCGCACGCCGGCGTCCTCGAACGCTTCCCATGCGAGTTCGAGCAGCAGGCGTTGCTGGGGGTCCATCTGGGCCGCTTCGCGCGGCGAAATGCCGAAGAACGCGGCGTCGAAGCCGGCGACGTTGTCGAGCACGCCGGCCGCGAACGTGTAGCTCTTGCCCGGTTCGCGTTTGGACGGGTGCTGGTAGAAATCGGTACCGAAGCGGTCGGCGGGGATTTCGGTCACTGCGTCGCGTTCGTCGCGCAGCAGTTGCCAGAAGTCGCCAAGATTGTTCGCGCCCCCGGGAAACCGACAAGCCATCCCAATTATTGCAATCTTACTGTTCATCTTTTATGTCGCTTTCTCGGATGCGTGCGGCTGTTCCGCGCGATTTCCGTCATCTTGTACCACATGCAGCAGCGCCGCCCCAAGCTCTTCGGCTGCCAAATTCCGGCATTCGGGAGTATCTGTGCCGTAATTTCGCCAAATGAAGTAGTCGCTGGTTTGGGGAGAAACGCCCAGTTTATCGAATACGTGCGGTAGAGCTGGAACGTGGTCGCCGTAAAAGCAAACGACTGTTTCACGATCGCTGCTGCGCAAATGATCGAGCAGGCGCCCGATCATTGCGTCTGCGTTTTCAATGTGCCGCAAGTAGGCTGTCAGGTCGCGCCAGGATGCGTCTTCGCCAAGAGTATGCCTTGAACGCGATTCCTCCGGTAATACCTTCTCCAGGTGCAGTGGGCCGTGGTTTTCCATCGTCATCGCAAAGATGAAGCGCGGTTTGTCGCACTTGCTTTCCAGCGCGGCGATCACAGCGTCGAGCACGGCTGCATCGGAGATATACGGGCCAGCGCGCGGCGCGTCGGCAAAGTATTCGATGTCGAGAAATGTGTTGAATCCGAGCAACGGAAAGACACGATTGCGACCAAAGAAATCGGCGTAGTACGGATGAATCGCCAGCGTTTCGTAACCGCCGCGACCGAACCAGCTTGCGATCGACGCGCACGCACGGCGCATGAACGCATACGGATAAAAGCGCGCGTAGCCGAGGCGGTCGAACGGCAGACCGGTCAGCATCGAGAATTCAGTGCGCATCGTGTTTGCGCCCCATGCCGGCACCGAAAGCTCGCCATAGCAGATCGCTTCGCGTCTCGCCCGATCAAATTGGGAGAGCACGGCAGGCGCAATCGCTGGTGAAATGCGTCGCACGTCAAAGAGCGATTCGCTCTGGATCATGATGACGTCGGGGCGTTGCACCGACGTACCTGAGACGAAGGGCCCCGCTTCGACCACGCGCCGGAAGGCTTCGAATGTCGCGGGACGCATGCCGTTCAGCAAGTATGCGATGAAGACTGCGAAAAAACCGTGACGGCGCTGATCTTCCTCGGCGTCGAGCGCCAATGGGAGGCGAGCTGCAATGTATCGCGCCAGTAAGAATGTAAAAGCAACAACGGCCGCCAGCGCGAGCACCGGACGCGGCGTGACGGGCGCCTCGGCGAGAAAGCCTGCGACGACGAGCACGATCCCTGCGCCGATCGCCACGACCTTGCCCGCGCTCAGGAACGGCAGATAGAGTCGTGGGTGCGAGAACAACTGGCTGAAGAGGCTGAGATCGGTAAAGACGAACGGTTCGCGCAGGGATTCATATTTGGCGTTGCTGACGACCGCGACGAGCCCGACCAGCGCGACCGCGACAGACGACGAAAAGATCGGACGCGCGGTGGCAAGCAGCATCAGCGCCGCAAGGAACACGATGGAAGCCACGTGCAACAGCAGCGCATCTGCGCGACGCCGCAACGACGCACGTGGAACTGCGATCAGGTCCGGCAGAAACGATATGCCTGCCGCAACGGCGAACGCGAGCCAGATAGCGTCCGTCAATTTATGTCTTCCTTGCCAGGCAGATACGAAAGCTTGTCGAGAATCGCATCGGCCAGCGTGATGGGCAACACGGTCAGGATGCGCATGCCGAACGCAAGCAGCCCCGGGAATGCAATTTCTGCACGGCCGGCATCGAGCTTCCTGCGGATGTATGCGGCGGCCTGATCAGCAGTCCACATGAACGGCTTGTCGCCGGGGAAAACGTCGCTCATCGACGTCTTGACGAAACCGGGAAGAATGACCGAGACACCGATACCGTCGCGCTTCAACAGCGGACGAACGGAATCGGCATAAGCCTTGATTGCCGATTTGCTTGCGCAGTACGCAGGCGAAATCGCCATGCCGCGAAGCGCGGCGAGGGAACTGACTGCGGCGATGCGGCCGTGCTTGCGGGCACGCATGAGCTCGACAACCGGGAGGATCGTATGCATCGCACCGTAGAAATTCGTATCGACGACGGTGGTGATACGGTCGAGGTCCTCCCAGTCTGATGCGGAGGACAGCGTGCTCGCGACACCGGCGTTGGCGATGAACAGGTCGATCGGATACCGATCGTCGAAACGATGTAGCCACTCGCGAATCGAATCGGACTCTCGGACGTCGACGATGCCGACGATCACATTTGCACCACGCGTCCTGCACGCCACCGCAGTCGATTCGAGCTGCGCTTCGTTCCGGCCAACGATGCCCAGCACGGTACCGGGTTGCGCATATGCGAGCGCCAAAGCGCGGCCGATGCCCGCGCTCGCGCCGGTGACAACGACGTGTCGCACTGGCGACTTAGTCATCCGTATGCTCTAGCCGTGCAACCGCGCCGGCAATCGCCATCGTAATACCGGTCCGGGTGTAGAAATCACCGTTGATCTGCGTGTGATGCATCACGTAGTCGAGGAACGCGTGATAGAGGTCCATATCTGGCGGGACGCCTCCAAGCCAAAAGTCATCGAGATCACCCTGCCAGGTCAGACCGCTGAAATTGTAGATAGCCGAGCCGAGTGCAACCAGCGGCCGCTTGTGGTGCAGCGCAGACAGACCAACTGTGCTGTTGATAACCACAACCCCGCGCGCGCGGTCGAGCAATGTCGGAAGATGGCCGGCATCGATGAAACGGATCCGATTCTCCATGCCTGCGGCACGCGCAATTTTAAGCGAAAAATTGCGATATTCGATCAGCCCCGTATCCAGCGGGTGATTTTTGATGACCAGCAACGCATCCTGCGGGGCATGTCGCGCGAACGACTCCAAAACATGACGGATCGCCGCGCGAATTCCATCAAAAGATGAATGCACGACGATTTGCGCATCCGAATTCAATTGCAGCGGAAACAAGTAGTAAATCCGCTCCCCATCGATCAATTCGCGTGTAACCATCTCCGCTTCACGTCGATGCTTGCGCTGCAGCAGCATCCGAACGGCGAGTCCCGAATATTCGAGAAAACCGTTCTTCGGTCGGTGACTGCGGTACTTCGGAAACCGGGGCCAGCATACCGTGTTCGCAAAGCGATACGTGATGTCGTGAAACGCGCGCTCGTACAGGTTATAGCCGGTGGCCCGCCATTGCTTGGCAGGCGGCGTCACGCTGCGTTGCCGCAGATACCATGCGGGGTCACGCGGCAGCAGCGAGCGCCCGTTGACGCCATGTCGCTCCAGCGTGATCCAGTGCGGACGGACGTAGCCTTCTTCGAATACATGGACGCGCAGGCCGTGTGCTGTCGAGACCGACAGCATCTCGCGATGGATATCACGGCAGTCACCGAACATGATGACGTCGGTGATCGCTTCTCGCCGCACGATATTGTCATACCATTGCGGTAAATTCCCAACCTCACCACTATAATTCAAGACGGTCCCCACCCCACCATACAGCAAGTCCCCACCGCAAAAATTGACACGATAGACGGCAAACCCCTTGTCCTGGAGCGCGCGTGAAAGCCGATAGAAAAAAAGCGAGGCAGTGCCTTGCAGCACGAGAAACGAGCGCGGCATCTAGGTAATTGTATGGAAGCCCGGAAAGCACGAAATATTGACGTAATGTGTTTGTAAGTATTGCGTGATGAACACAAAGCTTCGTGCCAGACTCTCTGGCTGTATGAGGCGACAATGACTGCCGGAGGTGTGGAGGATACCTCATTGCATTACAAACGAGAAATATCTGTCATCGTCAAAAAAACGACATATCTCGTCCGCCAAAAGGGGATTTCGTCCGTTCGTCACATTCTTGCGGGTCAGCCCGCTCGACGTCGAGCTGGCATCTACGCCAGTCACCCCTCATGCGCCCCTCCTCCGCCGTCTCGCGTCTTATGGGATCACGCACTTGCGGCCTCTCGCCTTGGCGAAGCCGACATGCCAATCGAGACCGAATCGACCAGCGTCAACCGATCAGTCTGAGCGTTGACGGGCGACGGCACGCCGCAGAGCGCCCCGCCATCACTACACATACACGCGAAACCGCGATGCCATCGGCGCCAATACGCCGAAACACATGCCAGCATGTCACAAGTTCATCCGTTGAAGCTCTATGGGCATGGCTTCACGCACCCACAGTTCCCCGCAGATTCCCAACCAAACCCGGGTCCGCTCGTCGATTGCGAGCATCACCTCCAACGAAACGCACGCGTGCATTCATCTGGTTCGGCGAGCAACGGCTCACTATATTTCATTTAACCCCCTCCTTACTGCCCATGGAGTTTGCCGCAATCCGTCGCCTGCCCACCAATCGATCGGCGGCAGAATCGCTTGACCCTCCCTATTATCCTGATTATCGGCCGCCATGCCCTAGCAAGCGGAAGCACGTCACGTAATGCCATCGGCCCGCCCTCCAACCGCAATTCGTTAAAGAGACGGCTCTGTTGAGCACACAGTTCATTATGCTTGCGCGACAGATCCTCGAAATTTTCCTGCAACGTCTTCAACGCCAGGAGATTGGCAGCATTTTCCGCAGAAGCCGCCTCTTGAGCTTCTGAGAACACCGCGAGCTCCCGCCTGTGACACTCATTTGCAATGCGTGCCTTCTCAATCTCGCGAGCTTGTATGCACTCTTGCTCCACCGCAAGGTTATCAAGAGACAAACGAAGTTCGTCCCGGTCATGCCTCAAATTGTCCCGCTCTTGAATTAGATACTCCCTCTCGTGAACCAATCTGTCTCGTTCACAAACTAGGCCATCTCGCTCTTGAGTCAATCCATCTCGCTCACGAATCAGGCCATCCCGCTCATGAAGCAGCCCGTCTCGCTCGTGGATCAGCCCCTCACGCTCGGAGTGAATAGCCAGACGACGGCTTGCTCTTTCTCGGTATACATTGAACGCAACTTCCGATATCAGATCATCGCTGAATCTCATCAGCCCCATTAACTTGTATGCCGCATAGTCATAAAATTCTTCGATCGGATGGAATTTTGCCTCACCATACGGCGCATCAAAAGACGTAACAGAAAAGCGGCCATTCAAATCAAGAACATTCAACTTCCCCAGCAGACCGCCAATCTTCTCCCAAAGCAAATCGACCCACCAATTTATTTCAGGCGAATCAGAATCACCCAACCCCACCACACCGTCGCGAGTTATTGTATTGGCGCATGCCCGCCTTCTCATGATAACAAGCGGAACACCAATCTCTTCGGACAATTTTACCAATTCCTTTAGATAGAATAAGTAAATTTCCAAATATTGATGACTTCTTGGCGAGATCCTGCCCCATCCACTCTCTATAAATCCACTTGGCCATTTCCAATTTGGCGCCAGCATCGGCGACTCCATGTCGGAAATAATACAGCCATCTTTCTCGTAATAATCGTTGGTGAAATCGCTAGTTGGATCGAAAATTAAAAACGCGTACCCCCCTGCCTTGAGTTTTCGCAGCGCCTGTTTTGTCAACTCAAAATTTATGCGATCGGACAATTTATTGTCATCCGATTCAAAATAAGTGCGCCCCTCTATTTTCTTGGACATCATACAAGGCACACTTACGCGCCACAGATGTGTAACATCCGCCAAGCGATTCATTCTTCCAGCGAGAATTTCGGTGACACATCCCCCGATGCTCAATATTTTAGGTTTTTGCAGGGCCGAGACCGGAACCTGTCCACCCTCGGTGACGTCGGCCCCAATTACTTGAAAAATTTCCCTGATACTCATGATTTCTTGGTTCTCACGATCGCGCCGGCTAGAGCAGGACGCTACGTTTCGCCCTCGTTCGACTGCCGTAGCCTCCCGGTCGCCCGACAAACCGGTTACCTATAGCTTATATTTTCCATACGGAAAACTTTACAATTCATACATATTGACACATCAGATTGACTCCTCCTGACAAGGAGGAAACAATCCTGGACAAAATTCAACATTTCGTTGCTATTCAACAACAATTGAGCGAAATTTCCACGACTCCCCTTGACATGCCGAGGGAGATTTAAGATTAACGTGCTCCCGTGGAATTTCACGGTCGATCCACACGGCCGTCAACTTATACACATCTCCACCTGCGCTGCGTTGCTCAAAGAAGCACCTCTTTATTACCTTCAATTACATGGCACTGCCATTAGCTAGCCCTTACTAGATAGCATTTGGTTTCATTTCTTGCGCAAATGCTACGACTCCGGAAACCACCCGCTGTACAGAAACCAAATTCGCGGCGCTTGATCCTAGCCCACAAAACTGTCCCATTTGGAAGTAGAAAATTCCGGCATGACGTTGCCATCGAGACCAGGAGGTCATGCCGTGAAGAAGAGCAAGTTCACCGAAGAGCAGATCGCATACGCATTGAAGCAGGCCGAGCTGGGGCACGCCTGTCACGGAGGTCTGTCGTAAGATGGGGATCAGCGACGCGACGTTTTACATATATGGACGAAGTACGGCTGGCTGTCGCCCCCCCGGAGCTGCGCCGTCTGAAGCAGTTCGAGGAAGAGAACGTGAAGCTCAAGCGACTCGTGGCCGATCTGGCGCTGGACAAGGCCATGCTGTCAAAAGAGCTCTGAAGCCTTCTCGGCGCCGTGAGCTTGTTACGGACTTGATGCAACGTTTCGGCGCAAGCCAGCGGCGGACCTGCGCGTTGTTCAGCTATCTCGCACGGTCTATCGTTACGAGTCAGTCGCGCGGGATCAAAGTGCACTGGAAATGCCCATCAAGGAGATCACGGAAGTGCGGGTGCATTACGGCGCGCCTCGCGTGTACGTGATGCTTAGCCGGGAAGGCCGGAGAGACAACCATAAGCGAGTAGAACGCGCGTATCGCGAACTGGGCCTTTCGTTGCGCAACAAGCGACCCCGTCGAAACAAGTCGGCCCGGCGCCGCCAGCCAAAGCAGTCAGTAAGCGCAATCAACGAAATCTGGAGCATGGACTTCGTCGCTGACACGCTGTTCGACGGCCGTCGTTTACGTACACTCACGATCGTGGACAACTACACGCGGGAATGTCTGGCCATAGAAGTCGACGGCTCATTGCGTGGCGAACACGTTGTCGCCGCACTGCCCCGGCTTGCGCAGCAAGCGTCCGCTTTCCCGCTATATCAAGGCAGACAATGGCAGCGAATTCACTTCGAAGGCGCTCGACAAATGGGCGTACGAGAATGGCGTAGAAATTGACTTCTCGCGCCCAGGCAAGCCGACCGACAATGCGAAGAATGAATCCTTCAACGGACGCTTGCGCGAGGAATGCCTCAACGCACATTGGCTCTTGTCGCTTGAGGACGCTAGACGCAAAATCGAAGCCTGGCGCGAGTACTATAACGAGGCGCGTCCTAACTCTGCGCTGCAGTGGATGACGCCGGCGGAATTCGCCCGCCAGTGCACCGATCGGGCCGATCCGGCCCACCCTAAAGAGCCGGAATTTTCCAACTAAGACCGGGACGGAAATTGGGCCAGCCTCACGGCCGGGGTTACCCCCGGCCGATGACGCATCAGATCTCTCATTCTTGCAAGAGGTGGAAGCAGGAGAAGATCAGAAGGAGCAAGACTCCGCCTCTGGCCGGAAACAATTACTGATGCACGTCAAGTTGCATGTGTTGCGGAATAGCGAATTCGGAACTTAGGTCGCAATTCCACATACCTTTGTCCGCTGCCTGAAACCCCGCTCGCACATATAAGTCACGAGACAGAATATTCTTTTCGGTTTCCTGGGAAATTCCCATGGCCGAATTCAGTCCCTCGTCCAGCATGGAGTTCATAATGACGCCGATTGCGGCCATCTCCACACCAAGACCAATAACTCGGCAGCTCATCACAAATTGGAGAATTGAATTTCCTTTAACGAGCGCAACGCAAACAATACCATACTGCGTAAATCGATCATCAACATCGAATGCGAAAATTTTTAAACCGCGACTCATTTCAAGACTTATCTCCTCAACAGTCCAGCGCCTCCCAGTCGTGTTAAATTGATTTGTTTTATTGATTAATTCGAGACACCGCTTGAAATGCCCATCGGACGAATCAGAAACAACATTGCATCGAACCTTAATATTCAGAGATTTAAGAAATTCATCATGATCCATTGACAATCGATCGCTTTCACGCTGAATAACGCCCTTGATCGATTCGGTTCGCGACGAAGATTCGCTAGAAATAAATGGAACCTGGGTCTCGGAAGACCACAGCAAGATACGGCGAGTATAATAAGGATTTGATCCGATAACGCGTATGTCGGGGAACATCGACTGAATAATTTCGCGCTCAGCAGGATTATCATCAATATAGATCGCATTCTGCGCGAGCAGGTTCGTCTCCTGCAGAATCTGACGCATATTTTCGTGCTTTGGAAGCCAATTTGCCTTTACCGACACAAAGTTACTGATCGGAAAGATATTTCCATAATTTCGCTCCCACGCTCCAACAGCATTCTCGTGCTCATTCTTGCTGATGATCGCCAACAGAATACCGCGGCGCTTGAGTAACATGAGCGCTTCGACAAACCCGAGTGGCCAACCAATCGTCATAAACTCACGAGAATTGTCTTCCTCTGCCGCAACCCCACGCCATGCAGTGTCATCGAGATCAATAATCACGATTTTCACCGCATCAACCTGTCGAACGATACGGTACATCGATAGAATTTCATCACGCAAAGCGCGGTACCCGTCATCTGTCCTTACCGAATAATATTCGGTTACCGGACCCAGATCCTCCAATCGCTTTTGGCTATCCTGCCGATTTGATTCGTAATGCTCGTATTCAATATTTTGAATAAAGCCACCGTGACTCAATGACCAGATTGAATCGTCATTAAGATATTTTTTCCCAAATGTCGAGGACACGCCATCCATGTCGATGATGTACGCATTGTCCATCGTATCAACTTGGCGAGAAAGGCTCTCGTTGATCTTCTCCATGAAGTAACATGGGTTGCGCAAATCATACCGAGGCAGCAATCGCCCAACCGGATTCTGCTGAGGCACAAGAAAATTACCAACGAAGGTGAGAATTTTGTGGCTCTTTAACCAACGTGTGGCAATATCTAGAAGGTCAAGCGTCGTCCGCTCCGCCTGGATGAATCTTTTTTCTTCGGCATCAATGTCCGCATACGAAAGGGGGAAATAGGTATAATCTGGTATTATCCTATCCATTGGAAGAAAGACAATTTGCAAATCGTAGGTTTCGATCGGCTGCGGCGGCTGAAATAACGGGTCCATCAAGGACTGTATATGAACAAAATCACAATGTACGCCATCTTCCACCAAGAAACCGCGAATATGGTCTGCCGTACACTGCCCAATAACCAAAACCCGCTGAAGGGATCCGCTCGATATCGACAGATCGGTTGGGCAGCGATATGCCGTCCCATCATGCTTGAAATCGACGTTAGCAAATTGCTTCATATAAATATACTCTCTTTATTCGAGTGCCTATATAAACACAGATATGGCGATATGCACAAAGCGGCTTATTATCATATCATGCGACCTGCTCCTAACCTACCCCTAGCAAGATTCTCATTCATAACGAGAGTCTTGCAATTGAATATTTCGACACGCTCGTCTGCACAAGCGCGTCGGAAGTACGCAGTCAATTCTGAACAATTCGTTTTTGCTCGTTGGCGGCGCAATGCCCACACGGTCAGCACTGGGTTTTCGCCCCTGACCGCAGCCAGGATCAGGATGCAAAAGAGCCGCAGCTTCCTCAGGATCATCCGCACGTTGTAGCCTGCACTGCATAGCATCACGTTCAACGCATCGCCAAGCTTGTCCTTCAGCCAGTTGCGTACGAGTTTGCCTTCCACCCTCATATAGCCAATCTCCGGCTCGATCGCGCTTTGTCGCTTGAACATTGCTCTCAATATCCGCGTGATCCCGCACCTCAAACACCAGGGTAGATCTTCATCCCATGGATCGCCACGCCCCGTTACCCTTGAACCACTACCACCACCGGCTTCACTTCGCTCAGGCGCCCTGCCTTCTCCAGTGCCTTTTCCAGCGTACGCCCATCGTATGGATTGCCTTGCATCGAGCACACCCAGCACCAGCATTTCCATGTGCGTAGTCGTGGTCAACACCTTCACGCTGAACTCGTATGGCTTGCACGCTTTGCCCTTCGCCAGGCACTCGACTTCCGGCGCGCGTTACGCATAGGATTTGTGTTTGTCCTTCGGCCTCTGCGACAGAATCCGCCTGGTGCGATTAATCAGATCTTCCAGCGCTGCGCGGCTTCGCGTTGCCGCCAAGGCGAGGCGTCGTTCGACGTCGAACATCAGGCCCCCCGTGAGCACAGGTGCGCAGCGCGCGCCTCATGCGCTTGCGTTGCTTAGTGTGCGCAGGATAGCGGACCATCTGGCTGGCCAACCTAAGCACGCAGATGAAGTTCTGCCGTAGCGTCAAACCCTATTGTGCCGCCGCTTCACCAGTTGTTCGCGACAACGTTCCAAAAGTCGCGAATCGGTTGGATGCGCGATCGCTATCTCCGTCACCGGCGTGTCGGCGATCACGCGTTTGATGCTGAATGGCCCGAGCACGCTTGGGCGCTTGGCTGCCGCGATCGTCTTGGCCAACATCTCTTCCATGCCGGCTTCTCTCAGGCGCCTGCACCAGTGCGTCAGCGATTGGCAACTCGTTCTGCAGGTACGCCTCGCCCGTGAACACCTGGCAGTGTGGGTTCTCAACCGATTGCCAGATCACTTCCTCGTCGGACACGCCAAAGGTTTGTTGCAAATACACCAAGCAGGCGATCGGGCGCGGTGACGTAGCCGAGCGGCCATACTTGAGCACGCAGCTCGCGCGCATCGCAGCGCTCAACCGGACCCAGTCGATCAGACCACCCAGACGCACAAGTGGGCACTTTAGGTGGATCTGCTTGCACGGCGGGTGCCGAAACAAATCTCTCTCGCTTACTGAAGCCTTCAGACCCATCCAACCCTCATCGGAAATCGCAGGATTGCAGCATCAATATGCTTGATTCTTGCATTTGCGGCAACGACCTTTGAGGTGCAAAGCCGTGCCCTGAAATGACTAGGAGCATCAGTCAGGATCGACTCGTTTCGCTCGCTTTCATGCTAAACACCGCTGCCCTGTCAGATGGAAACCGAATTGTTCAATTTCGACATTTCCGATGCTTACCGGACAAGCGCACGAGGACATGGATGGAACTGTATGCGGCCATGCCACGTATGGTGAGCGCTGGCGAGAGCGAGATGCACCGGATGTGCTTGCGTCCGACGTCGGCACACGAGCCATACGATGTGCCGGGCACTCGCACAAAAGAAGGCGTGTGTTGAACAGAGAAGAACGTACGGAGAGCGGAATCGGCATCGAGCCGCCGCACGCGTGGCTGGCATATATTTCGTTGATCACGCTTCGGATGAGGTGCGTCCGTAGGAGCGAGACATGCGCGAGGATCGCCCGCTCGCTGGTCCAACCGTGCGCGGGCCAAGAGAGCGAAGCGGTGATCGGGCGCCGGCAATAGAATCAACCGAACCTGTCCGCATTTTTGTGGGCGAGGCGGTTGGGCGAGGCGGTTGAACAACAGGTTATCCGCGCGCCTGCGTAAACCGCTCGCCGAACAGGATAGCAAACTGGTTCATCGCTGATTTCCAGTCGAAGGCAGTGCGTACCGTTTTGGCCAGCACATTGCGCAGCGCCAGCCAGAGCAGCTTGATCGCCGCCTCGTCATTGGGGAAGTGGCCGCGCGTCTTGATGATCTTGCGCAGCTGCATATTCAAACTTTCTATGGCGTTCGTGGTGTACACGACCCGTCGAATCTCTGGCGGGAACACGTAGAACGGTACGACGTGCTCCCATGCACGCTGCCACGATTGCACGATGGTCGGGTATTTCTCGCCCCAGGGGCCGTCAGCGAAGTCCTGTAACGCCTGTCTCGCGGCGTCTTCGCTGGCGGCCGCGTAGATCAGGCGCAGTGCTGCGGCGAGTACCTTACGGTCCTTGTAGCTAGCGTACTCGAGACTGTTGCGGATCAGGTGCACGATGCAGGTCTGGACAGTCGTCTTGGGATAGGCAGTGCCGATCGCCTCGGTCAGCCCCTTCAGGCCGTCGACCATGGCGATCGGGATGTCCTGGCAGCCGCGAGTCTTCAGTTCGTTGAACACCTTGAGCCAGAACTTGGCACCCTCGGTCTGCTCGATCCAGAGGCCCAGCACGTCGCGCTGGCCATCGGCCTGGATACCCAAGGCCAGATACACGGCCTTGTTGCTGACCACGCCGTCATCGCGGATCTTGACCCGCAGTGCATCGAAGAACACGACCGGATACATCGTTTCAAGCGGGCGGCTCTGCCAGCTCAGCGCCTCGGCCATCACCTCGTCGGTGACCGAACTGATGAAGTCGGGAGATACCTCGGTGCCGTAGCTCTCAGCCAGAAAGGCCTGAATCTCGCGCACGCTCATGCCGCGGGCGTACATCGCGATGATGCGTTCGTCGAAGCCGGTGAAGCGGCGCTCATGCTTTGGAATCAGGATCGGTTCGAAGCTGCCGTCGCGATCGCGGAGGACTTCGACCCGAACCGGGCCCCGATCGGTGATGACGGTCTTTCCGCTGGCGCCGTTGCGCTCGTTGGCTTGCCCGGCCGGCTTGGACTGGCCCGACGGGTAGCCCAGATGCAGATTCATCTCGGCACCCATTGCGCGTTCGATGACTGCTTTGCTGAACGCCAGCATCAAATCCTGGTCCTCGACCGGCGTCATCGGCCCCTTGACCAGTTTGTCCAGCAGTTCCTTGGGCAGTTCAGGCAGCGGCCCGCGGGCCGCTGCCTGACGCGCTACAGTTTGCCTTTTCTTCTTCATTGGCATATCCATGACTTTTACACCTCATGATATGCCTCGCCCACGAAATCACGGATAGGTCCAATCAACCCCGCGTGAAATCCGCTACTCACGCCCCCCGTTCCAGGAATCGACAACACAGTCGTAGAGCGCTGCGTCGTCACAACCCAACCTGCGCCCCTTGTGCCCCTACGCCAAGGAATGCGCTTCGCCCACAAAACCGGTGGCTTTCAAGGGTTGAGAGTAACATTTCCAATTGCCCGATCATACGAATTGGCTCAAAAGGAGCGAACCCACTTGCGCAACCTTCCCGCCAGGGTTCGCGACGCACGTGCACGCGAAGCTGGCGACACGACCTCCTCACCCAAATAGGAATTACGTTTTCGTGTGCCGTCGACGATGTTGACCAGATCACGAAGCTGCAGGCGCCCCAGATATTCGTCCGAGAATGCAGGTGTATAGTAGATACAATCGTCGAAAAAATAATGCGTCACCTGCGACCAGCGAGACAACGCAGGGTTGATTTGGGGACTCCCCCCGTGCAGCAGATTGGCGCACCAGATCAATGCCTGCCCTTTACGTGCCTCGAACGTTCTGATGTTGGCGCCCTTTGCCTCCACCATCGCATCCCAGATTTCCTGATACGGCAATTGTGCCGACTCGCTGGACACCCCAAACCCACGCCGACCAGCCGTTGCGTTATCGATCATGGGCCAATTGTGCGATCCGGGAGCCAGCTGAAGTGGTCCCGCCTCCGGCGAGATGTCTTCCAGCGCAACCCATACCCCACACATGAATCGCGGAGGAATTGACGAGAAATGCACGGCATCCGTATGCAATTTCTGCTGCGTTCCAACTCGAAAATTGAGCGTCTGAAATGGAAATGCAGCGCGGCCATACAAGCGCCCAAGCAAATCCAGCATCTGACGATTGGTGGCGATCGCCTTGACATCAAGATCGTTGATCCACGCGTCCTGGATGCGCCCTGCTGCATAGTACACGCCATCACTGCTAGATCCCGTGTCATTAAACAGCGGTGCCAGACGGTCCCGGATTCGTGTAATTCTGGCGTCTAGCTCTGGATCGGGAAAGTCGATCACGGCATAACCATTCCGGTTCAGCGCAACCGCGATTTCACGCTCGTCAGGCGTCAGTTCCGCCTCGGCAACCTCGGTATCGAAAAGTGGCGACTCAATCAGTGGAATGCCCGGCAGCAGGCGTTTTTTTACATCCATGAATATTCCTTCCGCGTTACTTTATTCGGTCTACCTCGAGACACCTCAAAGAGACCACGGAACAGCTCAATCCTCCCCCCATGAGCGCCACATTCCTGTCACACAACATAAACGGGAATCACAGTAGAACTTATGCCATCCAGGCGCTCCATGGAGCGTACATTCTCGGAAAATCGGCGATAGTAAAATCCTCTCGATCGAGCGTCAAATTCTGATTGTAGTACGGATCATTCAGTTGATCGGTCTTCCACCGCGAAAGCATAAATCTCTTCTCCCTGTTAAATCTGGCACGCTTCTCGGCGGACATTTGATCGTCTCCTCTGCTGTAGGACTCGAAATGATGCAGGACTGCGTATGGCGTCCATACCACCCTGTAGCCCACCTCTCGTACCCGGAGGCATAAATCCACATCATTAAATGCAACGGGAAGATTTTCTTCATCAAAACCACCGACCGCACGAAACACTTCCCGACGCATGACCAGACAGGCTCCCGTGACCGCCGAAAAATTTTGAACAAGTGCGGCTCTTCCGGCATATCCCGGGTGCGTCGACGGATATAACCGGTGCGCGTGGCTCGCGAAGCCCCCGATCCCCATCACGACGCCTGCATGCTGGACGAACCCATCGGCGTAAAGGAGCTTTGCCCCCACGGCGCCGATATCCGGGCGCAGCGCGTGCGAAACCATCTCCTTCAACCAATCCGGCTCGATTGCCTCGACATCGTCGTTGAGAAAGCACAACACATCGCCAGACGCATGCTTTTCCGCAAAATTATTAATCGCTGAATAATTGAAAGGAAAATCGTATTTCAATACGGTGACATTGCCTCTCCGCGACAACGATTGCAGAAAATCGACTGTCTCCCGGTCCTTGCTTTGATTGTCTACAACAACGATTTCCAGGTTCTCATAGGTGGTTCCATCGAATATGCTGAAGATGCATTTTTTCAGCAACGGCCCGCCATCTCGGGTCGGAATGATGACGGTGACCTTGGGTGCGGGAGCGGGTATCGGGTATCGCACCCGATAGGTTCCAGTGAGTTCGCCGCGCGAGACCTTCACCCCAGGCTGCCCCTCGAAAAATTCGGAAAGTGCTCTTTCTTTCGCGTTGCACGCATCACCTTCTGCATCGGTATCGGTCAAACCAGACTCACCGAACTGACGAAAATGATAGAGCACGCGCGGAACATGGCAAATCTGCGACGGCGTGCTGTTTTTCACGCACCTGAGCGCGATATCAATATCCTGACCACCCTCATACTCAACCCGAAATCCACCTATCTCGCGCAGGAGCGACGTTCTATAAGCAGCCGAACGAGAAATCATGTCACAAGAAAAAAATAAATCCGGATTCCACGAACTCTTGAATCGTACGTTGCCCCGAATGCCGTGCTCGTCTATTTCGTCACTATCGGAATATATGATATTAAGATCATCAACCTCATTGATTTTCAAGGCAATGAGATAGAGTGCATGAGGCGAAAGAACGTCATTCTGACCGAGAGTCGTAGAAAACTCTCCAGCCGCCAGGTCCAGTACAGCATTCGCAGCAATCGATGCATATCCACCGGAATTCATAAAGACGATCTTCACTCGATCGTCTTTTTCAGAAATGGACTTCAAAAACCCAGCGACCTCTGATACATCGACGTCATCGACAGCAATGCACAGCTCCCAGTTCCCGTAAATTTGCGTAAAAACTGACTGGATGGCAGACTCAAGATACCCGAGAGATGCTCCACGCACCCGAATCAGAATGGAAATCAACGGCCGCTTCTTAAATGAATCCATGTGTCGTCGAATCGAGGCAATATCCGATTGACGCAGCACATCGAATTTTTCCACGTATGCCCTGTAATCCAAAGGCACAGAATGGAACCGCAATTTTGCACAATCGGCATACACCCCACTCAGGTCCGTCAACAAACGACCCAAAGTGATATTGTATTTTCTCGCGCGCCCGGTATCTTTGAATTTTATTATGTCCCCAATGGTCCATTCGACCATTCTGACAACTCTTTCCACGTTTGAAATTTTTGTTATTCGAAAAAATTCCAGCCTGACAGCCCCCTCACCCTGCATTGGTGACAGGCGCAAACGGCGCGTATTGCGCGGAATCCTGATGACCTGCTTGATATTTCCCGAGCGGGCCGCGGGGATGACAAAGAATTCCACATCCGAAAAACCCGAGCCTGTATCCACATAAAGCCGGGCCACCAGGTGCGCGCCCCGTCGAATCATCCTGGATTCGACATAGACCCAGCCGGAAGGCACAACCTCCCCCCAGCCCTCCGGCTCGAGGTCGAAAACCGGATGGTCTCCCGTCGACGTCCAGTCGAAAGGCGTCGCTCCCGACAAGGCGAGATCCCGGACCGGATTGACCTTGAATCGAACGGCTCGACGAACTATCGACAGGAGAAAATCTTTCATATTGATCGCAAATGGATGGATCCGGATCGACGACATGACGAGCAGACACGCGAACCCGGCCCACCCCACGGAGGAAATTCTTACGAAGGCGCAAGACGACCCGCTGAAACAGACTGCAGAGTCGCGCCATCCCGAACAGCGAAATCACGATGGGCCCGCCGGCACCACTCGCTAGCCTACACACACTATCTTGCAACCGTTCCCGTCTCGCACTTGCACGAACGAACGACGATCGGGTGAATCAGCTCAAGGTAAGCATTGAACGAGTTGCTTGCCAGGTATCTGCACATACTGCACTCAAGAAGCCACCGCTCCGGACACATCGAGGGCGAGACGCCTGAGAGACGCGACACGCGGCGGCCAAGCAAGCTGACAATCGAATCGATCGAGCGACAGGTTCGGGTTATAAGCCGGATCGTTCGCGATCAGGTCACGCCAATGTTCACGCATGTACTCGATTTCGCGAGTGGCACGGGCCATCTTCTCTTCAGTATCATCGCGACCTCGCGTGGCGGATTCGTGGTGATACAGCACGGCGTGCGGCGTCCAGAGCACCGCGTAACCCGCTTGCCGGACGCGAAGGCAGAAATCGACGTCGTTGAATGCAACGGCAAGATCGCGTTCGTTCAGTCCACCCAGTTGCCGATACAGGGATCGCCGTACGACGAGGCATGCACCCGTTACGGCGGACATGGACTGTGTCGTTACCGCGCGCGCCAGATATCCGGGCTCGTCGCGCCCCAGCCCGCGATGCAGATGATCGGCGCAGCCGCTGAGCCCGACGATGACACCCGCATGCTGTACGGTTCCGTTCGAATAAAGCAGTTTGACACCGACGACGCCGACCTCCGGACGCAACGCATGTCCCATCACCTCGTCGAGCCAGTCTCCATCGATGATTTCCACGTCGTTGTTGACGAGTGCGACGAACTCACCTTGCGCCAGTTCGACCGCGCGATTGTTGAGCGCGGAATAATTGAACGGACGATCGTCCCGGAGGATGCGTACGCCGTGATCGACTGAAAGCCGCTCCATGTAGTCGAGGGTTTCCGGGTCGTCGGATCCGTTATCGACAACGATGATTTCGAAGGCGCGATAGCGTGTCTTCTCGATAATCGAATCGACACAACGACTGAGCAGCGCAAACCCGTTGCGAGTCGGGATGACGAGCGTGACGAGCGGCGCCATTTCCGGCAACGGATACCGAATGTGACGGCCATGCTCCGTCGACGAGACCGTTGCCCGGACTCCCATCCGCGACAGGTGACGTACGACCGCCATCCGGCTTGCATCGCGCGCATCGTGTTGCGCCCCCGGTTCCCGGGTAGCTTCGGATTGGGTGCGTACGTGGTAAAGCACACGAGGGATGTGCAGGATCCTGTCGGGACCGGTATACGCGAGACAGCGAAGCGTCATGTCATAACACGACGCGACTCCATGGCGATGGTCCCGCCCACCGGATGACGCGAATACTTCAGGCCTGTAGACGCCAAGACCGGTGAACAGATTCGACGAGAGCATCAGATCCTCGCTCCAGTTGCTCTTGAAGCGTGGGCTGTGGCGAACGCCGTCGATGCTGATACTGTCTTCGTCCGCATAGATTAAGTCGACATCGGGGTGGCGGCTGATCGCGTCAGCCACGACGTACAGGCCGTGCCGAGGCAGCTCGTCGTGTGGCCCGACGAACATGACCCAACGGCCGCTTTCGGCGAGCGCCCGATCAAGCGCTGAATGCGCTTCGGCGGAAGAGCTGCCCGAAATGACACGGATGCGCGTATCCGCAAGCAGGTCCCTGGGAATCAATGCAGTGCGATCGGAGCCGGAACGTCGATCGACGATCAGAAGTTGCCAGTGCGGGTAAATCTGCGCAGCGATCGAGCGGATTGCCGTTTCCCAGTGTGGCGAAGTTGCGCCGGACACCTCCATGCCGATCGCGAACAGCGGGCCGCCGTCGAAGTAGCGCAGGTTGTCCCGCATCACGCTGTACGTGTTGGGGCTCGGCGTATCGAAGTGCCGGACCCAGTCCGGGTATCCGACCAGGGATTCCGATTCGTCGAACAGGCAACAGTAATCGCGCCATGCTTGCGCCATGTCGGCACGACCATGACCGCGATCAGTCAGGTCATAATCGTCGCCGCATGGTTTGTACCTTGGGTGCGCCGCACCGAGCTTGGTCATGATGCGCGAGTGCGCAAATCGTGTCGTGACCCTGACAAGGCGGAACGCTTCGATTCGATCGACCGCCTGATCGCCGCAATCAATCTCGATTTCGATCTTTCCGCGCGCCGGAAGATGGACAAGCCGCTTGCTCACCTGCCGTGCGCTGAGCTCCATCGCGAGCGTCGCAGACGATGCCCTGCCGAGCATCCGCAACCGGGCTCGCGACTGCGCCGCATGACCGCTCATGCGAAGCTCGATCATGTACCAACCCGGTAGCAACTGGACGTTGACCCAATACACCCGGGATCCCGGTCGATCTGCCGACGCGTGCGACGCGGCATCGGACCGCTCGACCAGAAACGGCATCCCCCACGTCAGGCGCAAGGCGTTGAAGTCAAACATGGACTTGCGGGAAGCAGCTCAAAAGTACTCGGCATCTTTGAAAGCGGGCGCAGCGCCATCCTTGCCGGACACCAGCGCCTCACCGGAGATGGGCCATTCGATCGCGAGCGTCGGATCGTCCCAACGGATCGCTCGTTCGGCGTCCGGATACCAGTAATCGGTGGTCTTGTACAAAAACTCCGCTGTGTCGGAAACGACGACGAAGCCATGTGCAAAACCTTCCGGAATCCACAGCTGCCGCTTGTTCTCCGCCGACAGCACGACACCGACCCACCGACCGAACGTCGGCGAATCGCGACGAATATCGACCGCGACATCGAACACCTCCCCGGCGACTACCCGAACCAGTTTCCCCTGTGCGTGATTGATTTGATAGTGCAGCCCTCGAACAACGTTCTTCGCCGATTTCGAATGATTGTCCTGCACGAATTCGACGGAATGCCCAATCGCTTCTTCGAACACGCGATAGCTGAAACTCTCGAAGAAGAAACCACGCGCGTCGCCGAACACTTTCGGTTCGAAAATCTTTACGTCGGGAATGGCGGTCGCTAAAACGTTCACCGGGATTTTCCTTCTTTCAGAATATTCTGCAGGTAACGGCCATAGCCGTTTTTGCTGAGTGGCTGAGCGAGACGTTCAAGTTGTTCATCGTCGATATAGCCGAACCGATATGCAATCTCTTCGACGCATGCGATCTTCAACCCTTGCCGATGCTCCATCGTTGCGATGAAGTGCGAGGCCTCCAGCATCGAATCGTGCGTGCCGGTATCGAGCCAGGCAAAACCGCGCCCCATGGTCTGCACGTTGAGCAAGCCATCCTTCAGGTACAGCGCGTTGAGATCGGTGATCTCCAGTTCGCCGCGCCGCGACGGTTTCAACGATTTCGCAAAGTCCACCACCTGCTCGTCGTAGAAATAGAGCCCGGTCACCGCGTAATGCGATTTCGGAACCTCGGGCTTTTCTTCGATGCTGATTGCTTTACCGGTCGAGTCGAACTCGACAACGCCATATCGCTCCGGATCCTGGACATGGTAGGCGAAGACCTGCGCACCCGAGGTTTTGTCGGCCGCCCCCTTCAAAAGACCGCCGAGATCATGACCATAGAAGATGTTATCGCCGAGAATCAGCGCGGAAGGGTCACCATCGATGAACGACTCACCCAGCAAAAACGCTTGTGCAAGCCCGTCCGGATTGGGCTGCACCTTGTATTGCAGCCTGATTCCCCACTGTGATCCGTCACCCAACAACTGCTCGAAACGAGGCGTATCCTGCGGTGTCGAAATGATCAGAATATCCCGAATCCCCGCCAGCATCAGCGTGCTCAACGGATAATAAATCATCGGCTTGTCGTAAATCGGGAGCAGTTGCTTGCTGACTACCTGTGTCGCTGGATAGAGACGGGTACCCGACCCTCCCGCGAGAATTATGCCTTTGCGCTTCATGCTTATTATTTTTCCGTATCAGTCGTGCAGTTGATCGAAAACGTAATCAACGCCGCTTCGCCAATCGGGGAGCGTTATTCCGAACGTCGACATCAATTTGCTGCAATCGAGGCGGGAATTCATGGGTCGCGTTGCCGGAAGCGGATACTCGTGCGTCGCGATTGGCGCGATATCGATCGAGCGCAACTTGAGATCAATGCCTCGCGCTTCCGCAAGTGCCACGACGTGGCACGCATACTCGCACCAGTTTGTCTCGCCGGATGCTGCGAGGTGATATGTACCGAATGCAAAGTGCTCGCGATCGGCAAAATAACGGGCAACGAGATGTGCCGTCACATCGGCGATCAGCGCAGCCGACGTGGGAGCGCCCGTCTGATCGGCCACGATTCGAAGCTGGTCCCTTTCCCGAGCAAGACGCAGAATCGTCTTCAGAAAATTGCTGCCGTGCGCGCCAACGACCCAGCTCGTTCGAAGAATCAGATGCTTCGCGAAGGCCTGTCGAACCGCACTCTCGCCATCACACTTGGTCGCCCCATAAACCGATTGCGGATTAACCGATGCGTCTTCGCGGTACGACGTCACACCGGTGCCTTCGAATACATAATCGGTCGAATAGTGGACGAGTGGCACATTGCGCACTGCTCCCCATTGGGCCATCACGCCGGGCGCTACTGCATTGACGGCCCGGGCCAATTCCGGCTCGCTCTCGGCCTTGTCCACGGCCGTGTAGGCGGCAGGATTGACGATCAGATCCGGTTGATGACGATCCAGCGCAGCAACAATGCTCGCGGGATCACCCAGGTCCATGTCGCGGCGAGTCAATCCGATCACCTCTCCGAGCGGTGCAAGCGCACGTCGCAATTCGAAGCCGACCTGCCCATTCGAACCCGTAATCAGGATGCGCGGCATCATCATTCTCCGTAGTGGCGTTCGATCCACGTACGGTACTGGCCGCTCGTGACGTTATTCACCCAATCCTGATTTGCTAGGTACCACTCAACCGTTTTGCGGATACCAGTATTAAAGGTCTCAGCGGGCTTCCAGCCAAGTTCGCGCTCGAGCTTTCGAGCGTCAATCGCATAACGGCGGTCATGGCCGGGGCGATCCTGTACAAAGTTGATCTGCTCCACATACGACTTCCCGTCATCACGCGGTTGCAGTTCATCCAGGATCGCACAGATCGTGTGCACAACTTCGATGTTCGGTTTTTCGTTCCAACCACCGACATTATAAGTCTCACCCAGCGAGCCGTTTGCCAGGACTGTTCGGATTGCCGAGCAATGATCCTTGACGTAGAGCCAATCACGGATCTGCTGACCGTCGCCGTAGATCGGCAACGGCTTGCCGGCGAGCGCGTTCAGGATGATCAGTGGAATCAGCTTCTCAGGAAAATGATACGGGCCATAGTTGTTCGAACAATTGGTGGTCACCACCGGCAACCCATATGTATGGTGCCAAGCACGGACCAGATGATCCGATGCGGCCTTGCTCGCTGAATACGGACTGTTCGGCTCGTATGCGTTGGTTTCCGTGAACGGTGGATCGTTCGCATCGAGCGTGCCGAACACTTCGTCCGTGGAAATATGCAGGAAGCGAAATGCACGGCGCTCTTCTTCCGCGAGGTCGGACCAGTAGGCCCGCACCGATTCGAGCAGATTGAACGTACCGACGACGTTCGTTTGAATGAATTCACCGGGACCGTAAATTGACCGGTCAACGTGCGACTCTGCAGCGAAATTGACTACCGCACGCGGCCGGAACTCCGAGAGCAACTTCGAAACAAGCGCACGATCACCGATGTCGCCACGCACGAAATGATGTCGCGAATCGCCGTCCAGCGACTTCAGCGTGTCCAAATTCCCCGCGTAGGTCAGTTTGTCGAGGTTGACGATGGGTTCATCGGAACCGGCGAACCAGTCGAGAACAAAGTTTCCACCGATGAAACCAGCTCCACCAGCAATAAGCAACATTTGCAACTACCTTTATAAGTTTCAGACTATCGGCAGCCCGGACTAAGCGCGTGCAGAATTTTGTGTAAGTAAATCAAGGAAATACAACGCACGAGATCAATCGTATTGCTTCACCGGTTGCTCGCCCCGCCCCCGCCCCGGACAGTGCGGGACATGCTGCTTCGCCACTTCCGAGGAAACAGCGCCTTGCGTCGATGCGACCGCAAAAATTACGCGAATGATGCACTCCCAAACACCGGACCGCGTCGGGAGAACCTCTCGAACGGCCCAACCATCGATCGACGAGCCACCATTCTGACACGATACCGGTTCTCGCCTAGACGGCACCGTGGATCAACCGGCGCTTTGAGCTGACCGTGTCGACGATCGATTCCTGGCGAATTTTGAACCAGATTAGATAACGAATCGATGACGGGCGTAATCATCCCCGTAAAACTCGGAAACGCGGTGCTCGCGATCAAGTGCTTGCGGCAACTTTCCATTCTGTCGCAGTTCGCGAAAACGCGCTGCCGCCTTGGAAAATACATCGTCAGACGAAAGATGGTCGCACATCTGGAGGATTTCCTCTACTCGTTGCGGACGAGAATATTTGTGCGCCATTAGCAAAGCAGCTTCGATCGAATAATAGCGCTCGGCATTCGATGGATTCCATGATCCGTCTTTCTTGAGACGCTTGTCGTGAAACACAACCGCCGCGGGCTGAAAGACGACCTTGCGATCGGCCAGACGAACACGCCACGAAAAATCGACATCGTCGCAATACAGGAAAAACACCTTCGAGTCGAACCCGGACACTTTGACGAAAAGCTCCACCGGTATCAACGCACAAGCCGTGGTTGCCCACGACGTGTTCCCCGTCTTCGAATCGTAGTCCTTCGGATGCTCGATCGGCAACTGGCGAGCTTCAGACATCCCGCACTCGGGGTCATCGAAAGCTTCGAGCAAGTGGATCAGATAGCTGGACTCGCCGATCACATCGGGGTTCTGGATAAGCAGGTATCCATCCTTGACGCCTGCCGCCAGTCTGTTGTGCCCCTCCGCCGACCCGAGATTGGCGTTGAAATAGGTGTAGTGAAAGACGCCACACGTGAGCATGGCCCCCATCTCTCGGACATCCCCCGGAGACAGGCAAGCCTGACCTGGAGAACAGTCACCGTACGCGACATCAACAACGACATCGCGCTTGCCGCGGAGAATGTGCGCTGCCCTGTTGATTGCCTCAAGGGCACGCTTGATATCCGCAGGTTCGTTATTGAAAAGAATGCTTTGGACTTGAATTTTGATCGCGGTCATCGGATTACCTGATATTTGCTGCCAACGGTAGATATCTTTAGACTTGCGTCCCGTCGAAGAGCCACTCTCCGACGCGCGCAGCACCCTCCTCGAACGAGACCTTCGGCACCACACCGAGATCTGCCTTAAGCGCGCTGACGTCGGCAACCGCCCAACGAACATCCCCCTCGCGGAACTGGCCCGTGACACGCGGGCTCGGAGCACCGTGAAGTGCCGCGACGACAGCGGCGGCTTGCGCTACGGTCGTTGCCTCACCGCTCCCCACGTCGTAAGTTCCACAGCCTTCGCTTTGATCGAGCAGCGCAGCGAGACAAGCATCGACGACATCACTGATCCAGACAAAATCGCGGCCGATTTCACCATCCTCGTAGACAGGAATAACTTCCTTGCGCCGAGCGATCCGGTGAAAAATATTAATGATCCCCGTATAGGGGTTTGACGGTGATTGACCGATGCCATAGACATTCTGAAAGCGCAGAATGTGATACGGAACCTCGTTTGCCGCACACCATGCCTTGAGCAAATGTTCCTGAACCAGCTTGGTCGCGCCGTAAATGCTGGTGGGGTTAGGCAGCACGGTGGCTGCATTGTGCAGCATTGCAACCGCCGGCTTTCCATCCGCCCCGCGGAAATCCCAATCGCCCGCCGAAAGTTGGCCACGGCTGCGAATACCGGGATAGAACAGATTGCCGTCTTCCGCCTGCCATGCGCCTTCGCCATAGATGGCGCGGCTCGATGACAGCAGAATGCGGCGTGGGCGACATTGCGCGCGGCGAAGCGAGTCCAGCAATTCGGTCGTGCCCACGCCGTTGACACTCGCGTGACGGCTGGAGTGCGTCATCGACTGCGCGGTCCCCGTCTCCGCGGCAAAGTGAACGACATAATCCGGTTGCAAATCATGCAGCACACAATCAAGAAGCTCACCGTTGCGCACGTCACCGCGCACGAGTTTCGCAGTCGCCGGATAGCGCTTCAGGAGCACGCCGTCTTCGTGCACCTGAGGAAGCAGATTATCCACCGAGACAACCTGTGCATTACGCCGCCCAATCAATTCCTGCGCGAGCGCCGCGCCGATAAACCCGGCCCCACCCGTAATCAATACTTTCATGTACTCCTGCTCCTTCAATGACACACGGACATGGATATCGCATTACCGCATATCCTTATTGGCGTCGGCTAATATCTTCGTCGAAGCCCTTCTTGCTCGATTCGATCGCAGCCACATTTTTCCGACGTAGAAGCCAACGCTCCCTGCGCAGCCGTTGCGATTGCCGCATAGCGGCTGTCACCGATAAGAATCGCTACAAGCGCGTTCCCGACATTAAATCAGCGAGCCTCAAAATAATCGAACAACGGCACATCGCAACAAAGAAAGCTCCGATACGCTACCTCAAACGTGCTCCTGATGACGTCGCCCTTCTCGCTTACCGAAAAGCAGGAAGTGAAAAACTGGCTCGATCTTTTGATCACGCACGTCTACATTATCAATGTAATAACTGCGCGCATTGAATTGCGCCGACGGACTACGCAATTCACGGCTACCGAATTGAATAAAGTGCACGAGCGGATCCACCTTTTGCTCTGCAACATCAAGGTAGGTCGAGAGATACCAGCTTGCGTCGAAAATACCGGATGCCTCGATGATCTTGCGACGCTGGCTGGCGCGCATCTGCGCCATTGCACGAGGCCCCGAAAGCATCCTTTTCCAAAACGGCACACGCGGCGGCGGCAGGAGGTCTTGCTGCGGCGGCGAATACAGCACATCAGGCAAACTATCGCCCGACATGACCACAAGCTCGTGCTGAACGTCGTCGGAGATGGCTGCGATCTTCTGCTTGATCTCTTCGACATTGTTCGAATTCGTAGCCAGTTGAAGATCGATCAGATCGTGATGCATCTTGTTCGCCCAGCGCAGATACTCGTCCATCTTTTCAGAGATCTCACGGAATTTGCGCATGCTACCGGCTTCCATAAGATTAATCTCAGCGTCGATCTTGTCCTGGATACGGGCGTGGTTATCGACCCATTCCGACTGGGAATGAATGGTCCTGGAACTCTCCGCTTCGCTCCACCACCGATATATACAAGTGATCTCGTCGGAGCTGCCCACGCCGACTCGCGACGCGCAACGCATGATGAAGTCCCAGTCCTCGGTCGTCGTGAGCGTTTCATCGAAACGCAGGCCGTAGTTTTCGAATACGTTGCGTGGAAAGGCAATTGAAACCGGTGGCGTCTGGCTCACCTCGAGATGTTCAAAATAGTCGAACTCCGATGCGTAATCCCGGTGCATTGCACTGATCGCCCGGGCTGCTCGCTTGCCTTCGACATACGCCCACGTAAATTCCTGACGCACCGCAGTCGCCCTTAGCAGCGCACCCGGTTTCTCGCGCGCAATCGCTCTGAACGTCTCCAACCAGTTCGCAAACACGATGTCATCGTCGTCGAGGATGATGACATATTTGCCACGCGCCATCCCGAACCCCGCATTAAGCGGCGTAGTCCGGGTGCCTCCGATCACTTCTTCGAATCGAATACGCTCGCGCATCGTTGCCGACTGGCTATCGATCAATGCACGAATCTCGCTGACCGCCTCGGGTGCCGCATTGTGTGCGACGACAAGATGCTCGAAATCGTTGATGGTCTGCGCGGAAAGGCACAGGAACACCTCGCTCAACGTCTCCATGCGCGAGCCTTGTGTGCGCGTCAGCACGGTGAACAACGGCTCACGCGTCACGCTCCGCCCCATCTCCGAAGCACGCGCATCCATCGTCAGGACAGCAACCCTTCCTCCGTCGCCAGGCGAGAGACTTTCCAAAACCTTACCCAGCGATGTCGCAGGACACAACCGCTCCAACACGACTGAGCCGAGTTCCGTTGTGCCGCACTGCGCAGCGATACGGACCTCACCGGAGAAGCCAAAAGCCTGCGTTCGAATGGCGCATTCTGCGACAAATTGTGAAAGACTGGCCTGTGACATCGCATCCTGCCCCGCCGGCACGAGAACGATGACGCTACCGCTTTCGCCTGCACCGATCCGCTGCAGCAGGGCCTGCAGTTCACCCCATCCATCAAAATCGGCACCGACAACCGCCACCAAATTTGGCGAAATGCGCTGATCAGGCTCGGAACTCCCATCAAGTGCCAGATCCTGCAGTTTCTGAAACCGGCGCCCTTTCCGATCTCGCGAAAATACCGTGAAACCATGCGCCTGTCGCGGCGCCTCCCCCGTTAAAGCATGCGAAACGAGGATCGTGCCGACTTCCTGGCGAAGCACATCAGCTTTCTCTACGATAAACTCACAAAGCGTGTACATTATTTTTCACAGTATTTAAGTTTATTAAACGCCCATTCACTGTTTATTTATAATTGTCGCTGGGCCTCGGAAATTAAAGGCGCGAATTTTATCTATCGATCACATGGATTCGTAAATTCGAATCGCGTCTTCGACCTTATCACAAACCGTGAGCACACCATCCTCCAGGACAGCGGCATGACTACAGTGGTTACGAATCAACTCTGTCTGGTGTGCAACAATGATCATGGCGCGATCACCCCTCTTCTCGAACAACTCGACATTACACTTCTGATAAAAGCGATGATCACCAACCGCCATCCCTTCGTCGATCAAAAAGCAATCAAACTCAATCGACATCGAGATCGCAAATGCCAGGCGCGATGTCATGCCAGACGAATATGATTTGACCGGTTCATCAAGATAGGGTCCGAGTTCTGCAAAATCTTCGACAAGCTTGAGAGCCTTGCGATAGTCGATGTTGTATACGCGAGAAACCAGACGCACGTTGTCTTTGCCGGTCAGACTGCCTTGAAACGTGCCACCAAACGCCAAGGGCCACGACACCGACATGGTTTTAATGACCTCGCCGGAATGTGGACGGTCCGCGCCACTGATAATGCGAATCAGCGTCGATTTCCCCGCACCGTTGCGTCCGAGGATGCCCCATCGTTCGCCTGGCTGAACGCGCAGGTTGATACCCTTGAGTATCTCCCGGTGCGATCGGCCGTGATGAATCGGATAGCGCTTGCATACATTCCGCAACTCAATCACATTCGACCTCAGTTTAGTTGCACTCGCCGAATGGCGTAATGGACAAGTGAAAGTGCAAACAAAGTGAAAAATGACAACGCGAACACCGTGTAATCAATGTGGTAGAGTGTTGGCATACGGTCTCCGTAGTATCCGTGATGAAAATACTCGACCGCATCGATTAACGGGAAATACGTCATCATCTCAGCTAGCCGTGGAGGCAAAACGTACGTCGGCAGAAAAACCCCCGATACCGGCATCATCAGATAGAGAATTACGTGTGAAACTCGCTCGATCGACTCACTTAGCTCAGACAACGCCGCCATAATCAAAACAAAATCAAACGAGAACCATATTACCAGGAAATATCCCAATATCATCGTAAGTGGATCAGCCGGAATCTGGCAAATACCAATCACGATCAATACGACAAACAAAACAAGAAACGACGCTGTAGCGCCTGCAAATTCGAGAATGATTCGCGAGTACAGTATGTCCATCGGAAGGATCGGCTTGTAGTGCAGCAACGCACGATTGAAGTCGATCGCTTTGATCACTCGGTTCGTCGCATTGCGCCAAAACAGCAGAGTCGGATAACTGACCGCCAGGTATTCTGCAACCGGATACTTGGCCGTCGTTTCCGTATTACTGAAGATGACCATCACTCCGACAACAAACATCGCAGGTTCGGCCATTATCCACAATACGCCAAGCCCCTCTCGACCAAAACGAGTAATCATCTCGCGCATGATGAGCGCCCAGACAACTCTGACCTGGATGCCCAATTGCTCCCGGAACGTCGGAGGACGGTAATCAGCGGTCATAGTGCTCTTTCACTCCACCGATAACGATGGTCAATACGCCCCACAAAATCAAACCGAGCAGGAAAGTAGCAAGGATGGCTCGCCCGCGGCGCGGGCTCATCGCATAATCAGGCAGGCTCGGTTCGGCAATGCGCTCAAGGTAGAGTTGCTTACGCTCAGCCTCGACACGCGCCTGATCCAACAACGTTATAGCGCCCGCAAGAATCTTGTCGGCAACGTCCTTCTCCAACGTCAGGCGCTGAAACTCTGCGGCCTTGCTGGCCAATGAGCCCCCCGGCGAACCGGCAACGTGCTGGCTCACCTGATCGATCGCTTGTTGCAGCAGTTTGGCGCGATCGCGCAGAGTCGGCAGCCCCGGGTTGGCCGGCGACAGCCTCTCCATTTGAGCAATCTGCACACGGGTAGCAATTAGATCGTCCTGAAGCTTTCCAACCTGCTGCAACGGAATGTTGGACTGGCGCTCAGGGTCGATAACACCCGCGTTATTCCGATAGCGCGCCAACGCCAATGTAGCGATACGGTCATTTTCTTTCGCAACGTCGACATCATGCTGAGCAGTATTAATCAGATCCGCCCGGGCTCGTGCGTTCATTTGATTGACAATCCGCTCACCCAACTCCAGCAGACGCTTATTCATGCTCCAAGCAAGATGCGCATCATACGCGTTGGTGTTCAGCGTCACAATTGGAGAATCAGTGTCGACCTTTGCATCAACGATTTTCTTGCCATAGTAAAGATAGAACTCTTCGAGGCTATCATTCAACCCAAACAAAGAAAATCGATTAATAAAATCGATCGATCCACTCTGAAACTTCGATTTGATTTTCTGTTCTCGATCCAGCACCATCATTGCGTCACGAGAGAGAATGTACTTCTGGACCGTATACGCACTCCCTTCCGGCTGCGAAAATCCCCCAACCCCCTTCAACAATCCGCCCAGCCCTGAAGCATTGGTCTGCTGCGGACTGCGAATCAAAAAACTGCTGACAGAGGTATACTCATCACTAGCAATAATTCCGAAATAAATAATCGCAATACCGGTAGGTATGACCACCGTCATCAGAAACAAACGGTTAATTCGCTTCAGGAATTTCATAATTATTTGAACGTCTGAACACCAGACACGATCGGGTAAGCTACGGAGAACACCAGGTTCAGCACTTTTTGCAGTTCTGCCACCGGCGCATTAGAGACGTAGAGGACGTCCTTGTTGTCCATCATGAAGCTCTGCGCCACGAAGAACGAATCCGGGTCTTTCAGATTAATGTGGTAAATGACGGGGACTTTGCCGTTTGCCGTCGTTCGCACGGGCTGGTTAGGCCACTTGAGTGCCTGCTGATCTTCCAGCCGGAAAATGAATACACCCTGTGCGTCTGAACGCGAGTCTTGCAGGCCACCCGCACGCGCCAATGCCTGCGCCAGCGTAATGCCTTGGGCCTCGAAATTGATTTCCTCGTTCTTGCCAGTCGCTCCAAACGCGGTAAAGCTGTACGGCTGAAACAGGGCGGTGACAACATCACCCGCTTTCAGCGGTACGTTCTGGCGCGGGTCCCGAATCACCGTGTCCAGCGGCTCCAGCGCAACGATGTCGCCCCGCGTCACCTGGATCATAGTCTTGCTGATCGGCTGCTTTGCGCCCCCGGCCGCGGCTAGCGCATCGAGCACACGCTCACCTCGCGCACTCAACTGCATACGCGTGCTGCTGGATACGTCTCCCACCACCGTGACATATGAGGTTTCGTTACGCGCCAACTGCACTAAAACCTGTGGGTCATGCGCGATATTCTTGAGGCGTGCCGCGATATATGCTTGCAATTGGCTTGGCGTACGACCCTGTGCCTTGATAGCGCCGACGAACGGCACATGGATGTTGCCATTGCCATCGATCACTTGCGTCGGCAACTTGGTCAGCCGTGCGCCGGTCGGCACACCGCTAGGCGTCGGGGCGTCGCTTGTACCGCCGCCAAACAGAGTCGCAGGCGGTGCTTCCCAGATCGATACTTCCACCACGTCACCGACGCCCAACTGTTGCTGAAACGCGGAGTTGTCGCCTAGTGCCGAGGCAAAATCCGTGCTTTTACGACCTGTATAGAGTTGTCGCGCAATCTGGTCGGTCACGTCAACGACCTGGATTCCTTGCGAACTGACCTGATTCGCGCCACCACTGCTGGCATTAATTTCGGAGCGACTCGGTCCAGACGTGGGAATGGCACCGCACGCAGCCAACCCAATGGCACCGCCGATGGCAGCAGCCAACCATACACTGCGATTTAAACTCTGCATTTAACAATCCAGTCATTCAAAGGCCGCCGGATTTTACCGCACAATGTAAGATGTACCGGAAAAATTCCCGGCGTGGCGCATCCGAAACGCCGATGAGCAACCCAGAGGTTCCGTCGGCTTCTCGCGGTCCAGCGACTCCGGCTTACGCGCAGCCCAATCCCTTGCCCCATAAGGCGTGAACCGGTTTGGTGCAAATAGGGGCGGGCTCAACAGTCCATTGCTACCGCGCGCGCGGACGCAAGCGGATCGGTAAATCTGACATCAAGCTTCAATTGTTTGGCACGCTCGGCATTTGTGCTGACCAAAAGACGCGCACGCGCGAATTGTCCAGCCATGCGAGATACCATAGAATTACCCGGCGGAATTGTTGCATGAGCCATCAGGCTTCGGCAAACAGAAACATCTTTCATTTCCGTGCACCCAACAACATTGCACCTGCGTGACAAAAATACTTCTGGACGTCACTCGTCTTGCCACCCGCTTTTGTGATGGCCTGATCCCCACCGGGGTAGACAGAGTAGGACTGGCTTACATCCGCCGATATGGCGATCGCGCACGTGCAGTCCTGAGCGAACGCGGCTTTTCGACCGTTTTAACGGAAAAAGACTCGCGAAAAATATTTGCGTTGCTGCTGTCGTCCAGTCGCGATCGATGGGCGCTACGCAAGATTATTGCTTCTGCGTTGCTGAACCAGCTTTATCCGCAGCGATTCGATCGCGCAATTTTGTTGCATACAAGTCACAACGGAATGGAGTTCCCCCGGTACTATCGGGCGATGGCGCAACGCAACGCGCGCTCGGTCTTCATGGTCCACGACCTCATTCCGTTGACGCACCCGGAGTACTGCCGCCCGGGCGTGGACGCATCGCATCGCGCTCGCATCCATACCGCGCTACGGCACGCGAGCGGCTTGATCAGCAACTCACAGGCGACCTATGACGAACTGGCGAACGAGGCGCGGCAAGCGTCGCTGCCGCTTCCGCCGGTCGTCGTCGCGCCACTCGCACCCGCAGTGGAGCCTCATCCGCCGAGCCCGCCGCCGATCGCAGCGCCCTATTTCGTGATGCTCAGCACGATCGAACCGCGCAAGAACCACTGGTTCATCCTGCACGTATGGCGGCACCTGGTCGAACAGATGGGCGACGACGCCCCCAA
Source organism: Burkholderia sp. EMB26 (assembly GCF_024730645.1). Taxonomy (NCBI): domain Bacteria; kingdom Pseudomonadati; phylum Pseudomonadota; class Betaproteobacteria; order Burkholderiales; family Burkholderiaceae; genus Burkholderia; species Burkholderia sp. EMB26. The sequence goes on along the minus strand of NZ_CP078070.1, from coordinate 796,970 downwards.
GCTCGTCGTCATCGGCCGACGCGGCTGGGAATGCGAGAACGTCGTCGACATGCTGGAGCGGTGCACCACGATTCGCGGTGCGGTCATCGAAGAATCGGATTGCAGCGACGATCAACTGCACGCCTGGTTGCAGCATGCGCGTGCGCTCGTGTTCCCGTCGTTCACCGAAGGCTACGGCATGCCGCTCGTCGAAGCGTTGATGCTGGGCGTGCCGGTGCTCGCCAGCCACTTGCCGGTCTTTCACGAGATCGCGTCGGACATTCCCGACTATCTCGACCCGCTCGACGGGCCAGGATGGCTCGCGCGGATTCGCGCGTATGCCCGGTCGGACAGCACCGAACGAGCGGATCAGATCGCGCGAATCGAACGCTTTCGAGCGCCGACGTGGGCCGAGCACTTTGAACGAATCGACGGCTTTCTCGAATCGCTCCGGTAAATGAATCCGGCACCGACTGAATCTTCGATGACGCCCGAAATCCAGCCATTCGACGCAACCGAGATTGTGCCCTGCAAGCGCTGGGGCAACTGGCCGACCAGAAAGTCACCGTTCGTGTGGGTCGATTCGCGGCTCGGCGTCGCACTTGCCCGAACGTCCGCATCGCTCGGACGTACCGTCTACCCGGTCTGCCCCGGCCCCGTCTTCGTCCGGCACGCGCCGCCTCTTTCGTGGTTCCGCATTCCGCCGGATCTGATTGCGCACGGCGGACTGGTCGCCGCACTCGACCGCGCGCTCCAGACTTCCCCCATCACCGACGCGGATGCGCGATGTCGCGGTCTGATTCACCGCGTCCTCGACAGCGATGCGTTGCATGTTCGGCGTCGGGTGACCGAATTGCCGGATGCATGGCATACATCCGACCGCGACAAGCGTATCGTGCTGATTGACGAAAGAGAAACATCGCATACCGACGTCTGTACGCCGGCCGGGCACCGCCGCGGGAACTTTGCTGCGATGGTAGATGCAGCGCGCCACGCACACCCCGGCGCCGACTTCTGGATCTTGCGCTCTGCCGATGCGGGTGCCGGCGATTGGCTGTCAAACAAAACGCAACTGCCTGAAAATGCTCGAATCCTCGACGTCACGCATTCCCTGCGTGACATCCTTCGACTTGCCGATACCGTCTATGTCCTCGGAGCATCCGAAGGGATGGCCGCACTTCTGGCCGGCGTGCCGGTTCATGTGTTCGGCACACCGTATTACGCCGGCTGGGGACTGACGCAGGATCGCACTGCGATGCCTGAGCGCCGAGCCCGTCCGTCCGTGTTTGCGCTATTTGACGCCGCGTTCCTGCAACTCGCGCATTACCTCGATCCGGTACACGGCGCCCAAGGCACGCTCGAAGGCGCCCTCGACTGCATCGAGCTGCAGCATGCCGTCGCCGCCCGCTACGCCGACCTCGGCCGGGTAGCCGGCATACGATTCCAATGGTGGAAGCGACCATACGCCACACCGTACTTGTCTGCAGGGGGCGGGACGTTACGCTGGCTGGCGGATCCGCGCGAAACCCGCGCCGACGAACACGCGGCGATATGGGGTGGACGTTCGGCAGAAGGCCTGCCGAACGGAGCGGCACGCGTGCGGATCGAAGACGGCTTCATCCATTCGACGGGGCTCGGTTCGGACATGTCGCCGCCGTGCAGCCAGGTAATCGATCGCCGCGGCCTGTATTTCGACGCGAGCCGCCCAAGTGACCTGACCGTCATTCTGAACGAGACCACGTTCGACGAACCGGAATTGCAGCGTGCGGCAGCGCTGAGGCGGGAAATCGTGCGGCACGGCCTTACGAAATACAATCTCGGCCGTCAGGCACCGTCGTGGCGTGTCCCCCACGACAAGCGAATCGTGCTCGTCGCCGGCCAGGTTGCGGACGATGCGTCGATTCGCCTGGGAACAGGCACGATTGCCACGTCGGAAGCATTGCTGCAGGAAGTGCGTGCACGCCGACCGGACGCATTTATCATCTACAAGCCGCATCCGGACGTGCTGTCCGGCAATCGCGCCGGACTCGTCGATGCGGAACACCTCGCCGATGTCGTCGATACGCATGCGGATCTCATTTCTCTGATCGACGTGGCGGACGAGTTGCATACGCTCTCATCGCTCGCCGGCTTCGATGCGTTATTGCGCGGGAAGGAAGTTCATACATACGGTCTGCCCTTTTACGCCGGATGGGGACTGACGCACGATGCGCTGGAACAGCCGTGGCGCGAGCGCCGGCTATCGCTCGACATGCTGACGGCGGGGGTACTGCTCCGTTACGCAATCTATTGGGACTGGCAACTCTCGCTGTTCACGACGCCCGAGGCTATCGCCCGGCAACTCGCGCCGAATGCAGCTCGACCGCTCGAGAAAATTCGCGGCAACCGTGCGCGCCCGCTCGTCAAGGCGATACGCTGGACTCGCAATGCGATGCGTTATGCCGGTTGGCAAGGACGGCAATATTTTCGCGATCGAGCGACGCGTTGACGACGATCGATACTCGTTCGCCGAATCGTCCGGAACAACCTGTCTGAGCCACCTCAGACGCCGTTTTCACGAAATCGGCGCGCACCATGGGCAGCACGCACAAGCGTCCTGACCGTTTTTCATTACGTCAACCAATGTCAGGCCGGTTGCCCGCCCTTCACAGGTCAGGTTATAAAAGCGCCTCCCATTCCGGTGCATGCGCCGCCCCTTTACCCCTGACTTCGGAGAACGCATGATCGATCTCGCCACCGCCCAGCAATTCCTGATGACCCGCGGCCTCGACTTCGGCCTCAACCTCCTCGCCGCGATCGTCTTGTGGTTCGTCGGCCGCTGGGCGATCCGCATCGGTACCCGCCTGCTCGGCAAGGTCGTGCGCCGCAGCGGCAAAGTCGACCCGACGCTCACCGACTACCTGACCTCGGTCGTCGGCGTGCTGCTGACGATCCTGCTGATCCTCGCGATCCTGCAGATCTTCGGCGTGCAGACCACGTCGTTCGCCGCACTGCTCGCCGGCCTCGGCCTCGCGATCGGCACTGCCTGGGGCGGCCTGCTCGCACACTTCGCCGCCGGCGTGTTCATGCAGGTGCTGCGCCCGTTCAAGATCGGCGACGTGATCAGTGCGGGCGGCGTCACGGGCACGGTGAAGGAGCTCGGCCTGTTCGGCACGACGATCATCACCGCCGACAACATCGTGACGATCGTCGGCAACAACAAGATCTTCTCGGACAACATCGCGAACTACAGCGCGACGCCGCATCGTCGCGTCGACCTGACCGCGAAGATCGCGCACAGCGTCGACGCGGCCGATGCGATCAACCGCCTGAAGACGCAGATCCAGCTGGTGCCGAACGTGCTGAAAGTGCCGGCGCCGGACATCGGCGTGCTGCAATTCACGCCGGAAGGTCCGCTGCTGTTCGTGCGCCCCTCGACTCAGCCGGAGAACTACTGGCAGGTGTACTGCGACACCAACCGCGTGATCCTCGACACGTTCCGTGAGGCCGGCTATCCGACGCCGGAAACCCCGGTCTCGCAACGCAACGCGTGACGGAAGCGGCGCCCGAGCCGCACGAACAAAAAAAAAGCGTGGCAGCCGCCACGCTTTTTTATTGCTTCGAAAACGAAGCCCCCGCTCAGCGCCCGCCCGCCTTCGGCGCCCCCCCCGAGCGCCGCCCGCGCACCAGCTTCCACACCGCGCCGAGCGCGACCGGCACGATCGCCGCGCCGATCCCGACCAGCACGATCACGTTCAGGTACTGCCGGATGAACGGAATGTTGCCGAAGAAATAGCCGAGCAGCACGAGCAGTAGCACCCACACCAGCGCACCGATCACGTTGAACAACTGAAAGCGCGCCACGCTCATCGACGACGCCCCCGCGACGAACGGCGCGAACGTACGCACGACCGGGATGAAACGCGCGAGCACGATCGTCTTGCCGCCGTGCTTGTCGTAGAACGAGTGGGTCTTCTGCAGCGCGGCGCGATCGAGGAAGCGCTCGAGCACCGGGATATGCGTATTGAACACCTTCGGGCCGATCCAGCGGCCGATCAGGTAGTTCACGGTGTTGCCGGAAATCGCCGCGACGAGCAGCAGCACGATCAGCAGGCCGACGTTCATTTCGCCCGTCGCCGCGAACGCGCCGCCGATGAACAGCAGCGAATCGCCGGGCAGGAACGGGAACACGACGAGCCCCGTCTCGCAGAACACGATCAGGAACAGGACGAGATAGACCCACGCGCCGTACTGCCGGATGAAATCGCCGAGGAAAGCGTCGATATGCAGGACAAGATTGACGAAATGAAGCAGCGTATCCAAATGCGATTCCTCGAAGGCGATGGGGCCGGAACGGCCGGAACCGGCCAGACATGGCCGAGGCGCCCGCCAGCCAAGGCGGCGCGTGCAACCCAGCGATGATACCGAAACTACCTTAAGGCTCCGTGAAAAAACGTAACGGCCGGCTGCCCCGGCACGCGTTCGCCGCCTCGCTATAATTCGGCCATGTCCGATATCACCGAAACGGCCGCGGGCGCCGCGCCCGCCCCCGCCGCGCGCCCGCTGCGCGCAATCCAGCCCCTGCCCGACCAGCTGATCAGCCAGATCGCCGCCGGCGAGGTCGTCGAACGCCCGGCGTCGGTCGTCAAGGAGTTGCTCGAGAACGCGATGGACGCCGGCGCGACGACGCTGCGCATCGTGCTGGAAGAAGGCGGCGTCAAGCGCATCTCGATCACCGACGACGGCTGCGGGATTCCGCCCGACGAACTGGCGCTCGCGCTGATGCGCCATGCGACCAGCAAGATCCGCTCGCTCGAGGAACTCGAGGCGGTCGCGACGCTGGGTTTTCGCGGTGAAGCGCTCGCGTCGATCGCGTCGGTCGCCGAGATGTCGATCACGAGCCGGACGGCCGATGCCGCGCATGCGATGAAGATCGATGCGCAGACAGGCGTGCTGTCGCCCGCCGCCGGCTCGGTCGGCACGACGATCGAGGTGCGCGAGCTGTACTTCAACACGCCCGCGCGGCGCAAGTTCCTGAAGAGCGAGCAGACCGAATTCGGCCACTGCCTGGAAATGATCCGCCGCGCGGCGCTCGCGCGGCCGGACGTCGCGATCTCGGTGCTGCACAACGGCAAGGCCGTCGAGCACTGGAATGCGACCGAGCCCGCGCAGCGCGTCGCGAAGATCCTCGGCGACGGCTTCGCGACCGCGCACCTGCCGCTCGACGAGCAGGCCGGCCCGCTCGCCGTCTACGGCTGCGCCGGCCTGCCGACCGCGAGCCGCGGGCGCGCCGACCAGCAGTATTTCTTCGTGAACGGCCGCTTCGTGCGCGACAAGCTGCTGACGCACGCGGTGCGCGCGGCCTACGAGGACGTGCTGCACGGCGACCGCTATCCGTCGTACGTGCTGTTCCTCGACCTGCCGCCCGAAGCCGTCGACGTGAACGTGCATCCGTCGAAGATCGAAGTGCGGTTCCGCGATTCGCGCTCGATCCACCAGTACGTGTTCCACGCGGTCCAGCGGGCGCTCGCGCGCCACGCGGGCGCGTCGCCGGAAACCACCGCGGGCGGCCATGCCGCGCATATCGAGCCCGCCCCGCGCGGGCCGGCGTCGTTCCTCGGCACGCCGCTCGGCCAGAGTCCGGGCGGCGCCGGCGGCATTGGCGGTAGCGGCGGCAGCGGCTTCTCGCCGCCGTCGTCTTCATCATCGGCGGGCAACACGTGGATGCGCCAGGCGCGGATGACGCAGGGCACGCTGCCCGTCGCGCAGCCGCTCGCGCTCTACGACGCGCTGTTCGGCCGCAAGGACAGCGGCGCCGGCACGCCGGACGGCACGACGCTCATCGCGCGCGATTCGGCCGATTCGACCGACGCACCGGCCGCGCCGCTGCCGGGCTTCGCCGCGTCGCCGCTCGCCGCCGGCGCGCACGACGACCAGCCGCTCGGGTTCGCGCTCGGCCAGATCCACGGCATCTACGTGCTCGCGCAGAATGCGTACGGTCTCGTGATCGTCGACATGCACGCGGCGCACGAGCGAATCCTGTACGAACAGTTCAAGAACGCGCTCGCGGATCGCACGGTCGCCGTGCAGTCGCTGCTGCTGCCGATCTCGATGACGGCCACGCCGGTCGAGATCGGCACGGTCGAGGAAGAGCGCGACACGCTCGAATCGCTCGGCTTCGACCTCGCGGTGCTGTCGCCGACGACGCTTGCGATCCGCGCGGTGCCGGCGCTGCTGAAGGATGCCGACCTGCAGTCGCTCGCGCGCGCGGTGCTGGCCGACCTGCACGCGTTCGGCGGCTCGCGGGTGCTCACCGAGCGCCAGCACGAACTGCTCGGCACGCTCGCATGCCATCACGCGGTGCGCGCGAACCGGCGTCTGACGCTCGACGAGATGAACGCGCTGCTGCGCCAGATGGAGGCGACCGAGCGCGCGGACCAGTGCAATCACGGCCGGCCGACCTGGTATCAGCTCACGCTGAACGATCTCGACCGCCTCTTCATGCGCGGGCAATGAGCGCTTCTTCGCAGTCCACCCCGACGACGATCGCCTGCCTGCTCGGCCCCACCGCTTCGGGCAAGACGGCCGCGGCGCTGGCGCTCGCCGCGCGCCGCCCGATCGAGATCGTCAGCGTCGATTCGGCGCTCGTCTACCGCGACATGGATATCGGCACCGCGAAACCGTCGCGCGACGAGCGCGCGAGCGTGCCGCATCACCTGATCGACATCATCGACCCGGCCGACGCGTATTCGGCCGCGGAATTCCGCGCGGACACGCTGCGGCTGATCGGCGAGATCGTCGCGCGCGGCCGCACGCCGCTGCTCGCGGGCGGCACGATGCTGTACTACAAGGCGCTCACGCACGGGCTCAACGACCTGCCGGGCGCGGACCCGGAGATTCGCGCGGCACTCGACGCCGACGCCGCGCGCGACGGCTGGCCCGCGCTGCACGCGCGGCTCGCGCAGGTCGATCCCGACACGGCCGCGCGGCTCGCGCCGAACGATTCGCAGCGGATCCAGCGGGCACTGGAAATCTTCATGTTGAGCGGGCAGCCGATGTCGGTGCTGCTCGCCGCGCCGCGCCGCACCGACGATGCGGCCGCCGCGTACCGCTTCGTGCCGGTCGCGCTCGAGCCGTCGGATCGCGCGGTGCTGCACGCGCGGATCGCGCAGCGCTTCGATGCGATGCTCGACGCGGGCTTCATCGACGAAGTCGAACGGCTGCGGCGCCGCGAGGATCTCCATCCCGACCTGCCGTCGATGCGTTGCGTCGGCTACCGGCAGGCGTGGGAATTCCTCGACGGCGATACCGACTACCGGACGATGCGCGACAAGGGCATCTTCGCGACCCGCCAGCTGTGCAAGCGCCAGATCACGTGGCTGCGCGCGATGCCGGAGCGGATCGTGGTCGACTGCGTCGCGCCGGATTCGACGGCCCGCGCGCTCGACGCGCTCGAACGCGTCCTCGACGGCCGCACACCGGGCTGATGCGTCAGCCGGCCCGACGCGCCGCCAGGCGCGCGCGGGCGCCGTCGACGATCCATGCGATGCCGCGCTCGAACGCTTCGTCGCCGCTGCGCTCGCGCAGCGTGGCCCAGCCTTGCGCGAACAACGGATACTCGGCCGCATCCGGCAGCAGCGCATCGGCGTCGCCGTCCGGCCGCGCCTGCTCTTCCAGCACCCAGCCGACCACGAAGCGCCCGATCGCGACCATCACGTCGACCGCTTCGTCCGGCTTGAACCCCGCTTCACCGAGCAGCGCGATCTTGCGTTCGATCGAACTGAAATGCAGCGCGCGCGGCCGGGTGCCGGCATGCAGGCGCGCGCCGTCGCGGTAAGCGAGCAGCGCGCGGCGGAAACTGCGCGCATTCTCCGCGAGCCATGCATCCCATACTTCGCCCGGCTCCGGCAGCGACGCACCGTGGCGCTCCAGCATGATCGCCTCGGCCATCGCGTCGAGCAGCTCGGCCTTGTTCCTGAAATGCCAGTAAAGCGTCGGCGACTGCACGCCGAGCCGCTCGGCGAGCCGCCGGGTGGACAGTCCATCGATCCCCACTTCATCCAGCAGGTCGAGCGCCGCGCGCAATACCGTGTCGCGCGTGAGTCGCGCCCCTGTGTCCTTCATCTCTATCACCGATAGGGAAACTGTGGAATAATCCTCACTCTATCATCGATAGAGTCATCCTCTTGAATCCGTCCCTGATTGCCATTCTGGCCACGGTGCTGCTCGACGCGATCGGCGTCGGGGTCGTGATGCCGATCCTGCCCGGGCTGCTGCGCTCGCTCGCCGCCACCGGCAGCACCGACACCCATTACGGCGTCCTGCTCGCGCTGTACGCGTTCGCGCAGTTCCTGTGTGCGCCGCTGCTTGGCGCGCTGAGCGACCGTTTCGGCCGCCGCCCGGTACTGCTGGCGTCGCTCGCGGGCGCCGCGCTGGACTATCTGCTGATGGCGCTCGCGCCGACGCTCGCATGGCTTTACGTCGGGCGGTTGATCGCGGGCGTCACCGGCGCGAACGTCGCGGTCGCGACCGCGTACGTGACCGACGTGACGGCCGAACCCGACCGCGCGCGGCGCTTCGGCCAGCTCGGCGCGATGATGGGCATCGGCTTCATCGCCGGCCCGCTGATCGGCGGGCTGCTCGGCGCGCTGCACCTGCGTGCGCCGTTCGTCGCGGCCGCGTTGCTCAACGCGCTGAATCTCGTGCTCGTGTGGCGCGTATTGCCGGAATCGCGGCCGCGCTCGGCCGGGGGCGGCCGCACGGCTGGCGCGCTCAACCCGTTCGCGAACCTGCGCCGGCTGAGCGGCGCGCCCGCGCTCGCGCCGCTGGTCGGCATCTACGTGATCGTGGCACTCGTGTCGCAGGCGCCCGCGACGCTGTGGATCCTGTACGGCCAGGAACATTTCGGCTGGTCGACGCCGGTCGCGGGGCTGTCGCTCGCCGGTTACGGCGCGTGCCACGCGCTCGCGCAAGCGTTCGCGATCGGGCCGCTGATCGCGCGGCTCGGCGAGCGGCGCGCGCTCGCGCTGGGCCTTGCAGGTGATGCACTCGGGCTGGCGGTCATCGCGTTCGCGACCGCCGCGTGGGTGCCGTTCGCGCTGCTGCCGCTGTTCGCGGCCGGCGGCATGACGCTGCCGGCATTGCAGGCGATGCTCGCACGGCAGGTCGACAATACGCGTCAGGGCGAACTGCAGGGCACGCTGGCGAGCGTGGCGAGCCTGATCGGCGTCGCGGGGCCACTGGTCGTCACCGCGACCTACGCGGCGACGCGCGCGACGTGGCCGGGGCTCGTCTGGGCTGCCGCCGCGCTGCTGTACCTGCTCGTGCCGCCGTTGCTGGCCGGCGCGCGCCCGGCGAACGCGCCGCGCGCATCCGCGTGAGCGTCGGCGCGCGCCGTCGCGTTCAGCCCGCGAGCGTGACGAGATTCGCGTCGCGCACGAGCTGCCAGCGGCCGCCGGCCTTGCGGAAGATCGTCAGCGTGTGGCCCGAGCGGCGGATCGTCTCGCCGCCCGGCGGCGTCGCGTCGATCTCGATGAAATTGCGCAGGTACGCCCAGTCGCCGATCACACGCAGTTCGTCGATCCGGTAGCGGCCGTCGATCTTTGGCGCGTGCTCCGCGCCGGCGTTCGCGTCGCGCGACGCGGCCGCGAACGCCGCCTTGTCGAACGGCGGCTTGCCGGCCACCATGAAGATCGCGTCGTCGGCGATCAGGTCCAGCACCGTCGCCAGATCGCCGCGCCGGCTCGACACGAACCAGTTGTCCACGAGTTCGCGGATCGCGCGTTCGTCTTCGGTCATCGTCGCCCCTCCTTCATCGGCCTGCGTCCATACAGACGCGGCGCCCGAAAAAAAAGCCGCCCGGTGCGATACCGGGCGGCTTTCCGTGCTGCATTCTGCTGCTGCGATGCGCGTCAGACCACGACCGTCTGCGCCTCGCCTTCGCGGGTCGCACGCACGGTGCCGATCTTCCACACCTGTTCGCCGGCGGCGGTCAGGTCGGCGATCGCCGCGTCGGCATCGGCCGCCGACACGATCACGGCCATGCCGATCCCGCAGTTGAACACGCGGTGCATTTCCGCGTCGGCGACGCCGCCGTGCTCCTGCAGCCACTTGAACAGCGGCGGCAGCGGCCAGGCGTGCTGGTCGAGCTCGGCGGTGAGGCCTTCGCGCAGCACGCGCGGGATGTTCTCGACGAGGCCGCCACCGGTGATGTGCGCCATGCCCTTCACCGACAGCTTCTGCATCAGCGCGAGCAGCGGCTTCACGTAGATGCGCGTGGGCGCCATCAGCGCGTCGGCGAGCGAGCGGCCGTGGAAATCGGCCGACAGGTCCGGGTTCGCGCGCTCGATGATCTTGCGCACGAGCGAGAAGCCGTTCGAGTGGATGCCGCTCGATGCGAGGCCGAGCACCAAGTCGCCTTCGGCGATCGTGCTGCCGTCGATGATCTTGCTCTTCTCGACCGCGCCGACCGCGAAGCCGGCCAGGTCGTATTCGCCGTCCGGGTACATGCCCGGCATTTCGGCCGTTTCACCGCCGATCAGCGCGCAGCCCGACAGTTCGCAGCCCTGCGCGATGCCCTTGACGACGGTGGCGGCCGTGTCGACGTCGAGCTTGCCGCACGCAAAGTAGTCAAGGAAGAACAGCGGCTCGGCGCCCTGCACGAGGATGTCGTTCACGCTCATCGCGACGAGATCCTGGCCGACCGTATCGTGTTTGTTCAGATGAAACGCCAGCTTGAGCTTGGTGCCCACGCCGTCGGTGCCCGACACGAGCACCGGCTCCTTGTACTTCTTCGGCACTTCGAACAGCGCGCCGAACCCGCCGATGCCGCCGAGCACGCCGTCGCGCAGGGTTTTCTTCGCAAAAGGCTTGATCTTGTCGATGAGCGCGTCGCCGGCGTCGATGTCGACACCTGCGTCGCGATAGGACAGACCCTGAGCGTCGGGAGCGGATTTCGGAGGATTCATGGGGGAATGCGAGAAGGTCGGTAAAATGCGATTTTACCCGAAGCCGGCCCGTTGGCCGGAATTCCCAGCACCGAATCGTCAGGGATTGCATCTTGGTCGACACGTCCCCGTTTTCTTCGCCACGCGAGCCGCGCCGGAACCCGCGCGCCGCCGTGCGTGCGGCCGCGTGGTCGAGCACCGGAGCCCTCCCCCGCGCGCGCCCGGCGTACGGCACGCGTTTTTCCAACCGATCTGCATTGTGACTGTTGTGTCCCGTCAACTGACGCTCGATCTCGGCACGCCGCCGCCCGCCACGTTCGACAACTTCATCATGAACGAGGAGAACGACGAGCTCGTCTCGCGCCTGCAGAAGCTCGATCTCGCGCTCGCGGCCGGCCCCGTGCCGGACCGGTCGTTCTATATCTGGGGCGAGCCCGGCAGCGGCCGCACCCACCTGCTGCAGGCGCTCGTGAGCGACGCGTCGTACGGCTATGCGCGCTACCTGACGCCGCAGAGCCCGCTCGGCGCGTTCACGTTCGACCCGCGCATCGGCATCTATGCGATCGACGACTGCGACCGGATGAGCGACACGCAGCAGGTCGCGCTGTTCAACCTGTTCAACGAAGTGCGCGCGCACCCGTCGAGCGCGTTCGTCGCCGCGGGCCCGGCGGCGCCGCTTGCGCTCGACGTGCGCGAGGATCTGCGCACGCGGCTCGGCTGGGGGCTCGTGTTCCACCTGTCGCCGCCGTCCGACGCCGGCAAGATCGCGGTGCTCAAGCTCGCGGCGAAGGAGCGCGGGATCGCGCTGACCGACGACATCGCCGCGTACCTGCTGACCCATTTCCGCCGCGACATGCCGAGCCTGATGGCCTTGCTCGACGCGCTCGACCGCTTCTCGCTCGAGCAGAAACGCGCGGTCACGCTGCCACTGCTGCGCCGGATGCTCGCGCGTCCCGGCGACGACATCACACCACCGGGCACGGGCCCGAACCGCTTCGAGTAAAATGCGCTTCCATGACTAATCTGGCACTCTTTGACCTCGATCACACGCTGATCCCGACCGATAGCGACCACGAATGGGGTCGCTTCATGGTGAAGCTCGGCATCGTCGACGCGGAAAGCTTCTCGCGTCAGAACGACCAGTTCTTCGCCGACTACAAGGCCGGCCAGCTCGACATCCACGCGTACCTGTGCGCGATGCTCACGCCGCTCGCGAAGTATTCGCGCGCGCAGCTCGCGCAATGGCACGAGCAGTACATGCACGAGGTGATCCGGCCCGCGATGACGCCCGCCGCGCTCGAACTCGTGCGCCGGCACCTCGATGCGGGCGACCTGTGCTGCGTCGTGACGGCGACCAACGAATTCATCACGCGCCCGATCGCGACCGCGTTCGGCGTCGACACGCTGATCGCCTGCGAGGTCGAGACGACCGACGGCCACCCCGATTCCCCGTACACGGGCCGCCCGACCGGCACGCCGAGCTATCGCGAAGGCAAGATCGTGCGGACCGAAGCGTGGCTCGCGTCGCTCGGCAAGCACTGGGACGACTTCGAACACAGCTACTTCTACAGCGACTCGCACAACGACATCCCGTTGCTCGAGAAAGTCACCGACCCGATCGCGACCAACCCTGACGACACGCTGCGCGCGCATGCAAGCAACCGCGGCTGGCGTATCCTCGATCTCTTCTGAACGTCGTGATCAAAAAATTCATCCGCAAGCTGCTCGGCCAGGACGAAACCGAGCAAACGCCTCCCGCCGCGGCCCCGGCCGACGCAGCGGCCCCTGCTGCCCCGCGCACCCCGAAGGGCGCCCGCGGCGGTGGCGCGAAGAAACCGCGCAGCAACCATGAGCCGACCGTCGTGCCGGCCAGCGTGCACGGCATCAACCCGGCGCTGATTTCGAAGAACGCGGTGCGCGTGACCGACACGCTGCAGCAGGCGGGCTTTCGCGCGTTCATCGTCGGCGGCGCCGTGCGCGACCTGCTGCTCGGCATCGCGCCGAAGGACTTCGACGTCGCGACCGACGCGACGCCGACCGAGGTGCAGCGCCTGTTCCGCCGCGCGCGCCTGATCGGCCGCCGCTTCCAGATCGTGCACGTGCAGTTCGGCCAGGAACTGATCGAGGTGTCGACGTTCCGCGCGCTGGTCGACGCGCCGCCCGAGGCGGCCACGGCCGAACCGCCGAAGCGCCTGAAGCGCGACGAACTCGATCGCCGCACGCACGCGGTCGACGCGAGCGGCCGCGTGCTGCGCGACAACGTGTGGGGCGAGCAGCACGAGGACGCCGCGCGCCGCGACTTCACGATCAACGCGATGTACTACGACCCGTCGACGCAGACGGTGCTCGACTACCACGACGGGATGGCCGACGTGCGCGCCCGCCTGTTGCGGATGATCGGCGATCCGGCCACGCGCTTCCGCGAGGATCCGGTGCGGATGCTGCGCGTCGTGCGCTTCGCGGCGAAGCTCGGCTTCGAGATCGAACCGCATACGCGCGAGCCGATCCACGCGCTCGCCGACCTGATCAACAACGTGCCGGCCGCGCGCCTGTTCGACGAAATGCTGAAGCTGCTGCTGTCGGGCCACGCGCTCGCGTGCCTGCAGCGGCTGCGCAAGGAAGGGCTGCACCACGGGCTGCTGCCGCTGCTCGACGTCGTGCTGGAACAGCCGCAGGGCGAGAAGTTCATCACGCTCGCGCTGAACAACACCGACGCGCGCGTGCGCGCCGGCAAGCCGGTGTCGCCGGGCTTCCTGTTCGCGACGCTGCTGTGGCACGACATGCGCCAGCGCTTCGAGCAATACACGGCCGCGGGCGAAATCCCGGTGCCGGCGCTCCATCGCGCGATGGACGACGTGCTGGACATGCAGACCGAGAAGCTCGCGATCCACAAGCGCTACTCGGCCGACATGCGCGAGATCTGGGGCCTGCAGCTGCGCCTCGAGAAACGCTCGGGCCGCAGCGCGATGCGGCTGCTGGAACACCAAAGGTTTAGAGCGGGGTATGATTTCCTCCTGTTACGCTGCGAATCCGGCGAGCTCGATGCGGAAGTCGGACAGTGGTGGACGGATTTCATCGAAGGCGACGCGGCCGCTCGCGAGGCATTGCTCACGCAGGGCGGCTCGAAGGAAAAATCGCCCCGCAAGCGGCGCCGCCGCGGCGGGGCGCGCAACCGCAAGCCGGGTGAAGGTGCCGCCGAGCAGGCACCGGATACCGCGGGCGATACCGCGAGCGGTTCCGACGACTGACGCGCGCGCCGGCGAACGACGTAGGAAGTGATGCCATGACGGTTGCATATATCGGACTGGGGGCGAATCTCGGCGATGCGCGCCAGACCCTGAAGGACGCGGTGGTGTGCCTCGCACAGCAGCGCACCATCTCGATCCTCGGCAAATCGAGCCTGTATCGCACGGCGCCCTTCGAAGCGGGCGGCGACGATTACTACAACTGCGTCGTCAAGCTCGACACGACGCTGTCGGCTCGCGAGCTGCTCGCGCTCTGCCAGAAGATCGAACATCACTTCGGCCGCGAGCGCCCGTATCGCAATGCGCCGCGCACGCTCGACCTCGACATCCTGCTGTTCGGCGCCGATTCGATCGACGAGCCCGACCTGATCGTCCCGCACCCGCGCCTCACCGACCGCGCGTTCGCGCTCGTGCCGCTCGTCGAGATCGAGCCGGCGCTCGACATCCCCGCGCGCGGCCGGGCCGACGCCTTTCTCGCCGCCGTCGCGGATCAGCGCGTCGAAAAGGTGCAGACCTGCCAGTGCCTGATGCAAAAGGCGCTCGCTGCCGGCGAAGACGCCGACAAGACCCGCTGCCGATGAACGCCACTCCGCTGACCGTCACCGCGCCCGACCTGCGCGCCCCGCATCGCTATCTCGTGATCGAAGGCCCGATCGGTGTCGGCAAGACGACGCTCGCGCGCCTGCTCGGCGAGCGCTGGTCGATGCAGACGCTGCTCGAGCGCCCGCAGGACAACCCGTTCCTCGAACGCTTCTACCGCGACACCGCGCGCTACGCGCTGCCGGTCCAGCTGTCGTTCGCGCTGCAGCGCGCGCAGCAGGCGCGCGAGCTGATCGGCGCGCTCGACACGGGCCGCCCCGTCATCGCCGATTTCATGCCGCAGAAGAACGACATCTTCGCGCGGCTGAACCTGCCGGAAGACGAGTGGCAACTGTATCGCTCGGTCGCCACGCACGTCGACGTGCCGCAGGCGCCGTCGCCCGATCTCGTCGTCTATCTGCAGGCGAGCCCCGAAGTGCTGTTCTCGCGCATCCAGAAGCGCGGGCTGCCGATGGAATTGCAGATCAGCGACGCGTACCTGCGCTCGCTCGTCGACGCGTACAACGAATTCTTCTACCACTACGACCGCACGCCGGTGCTGACGGTCGCAGCCGAACACCTGAACCCGCTGGATTCCCCCGAAGATCTCGCCCTGCTGGTCGAGCGCATCGAGACGATGCGCGGCCGCAAGGAATTCTTCGTCAAGGGCGAGACGACGCGCTGACGCGTCCCGCCTGTCGCTCTTCACCCATCGACCCGGATTTCCCATGACCTATCTCCAGGAATCGAGCCGGCCTGCCGTGACGGTACCCAAGCTGCAGGCAATGCGCGACGCCGGCGAGAAGATCGCGATGCTCACCTGCTACGACGCGAGCTTCTCCGCGCTGCTCGATCGCGCCGGCACCGACGTGCTGCTGATCGGCGATTCGCTCGGCAACGTGCTGCAGGGCCACACGACCACGCTGCCGGTGTCGCTCGACGACATCGCGTACCACACCGCGTGCGTCGCGCGGGCCCAGCCGCGCGCGCTCGTCGTCGCCGATCTGCCGTTCGGCACGTACGGCACGCCGGCCGAGGCGTTCGCGAATGCAGTCAAGCTGATGCGCGCCGGCGCGCAGATGGTCAAGCTCGAAGGCGGCGAATGGCTCGCCGATACGATCCGCTTCCTCGTCGAGCGCTCGGTGCCCGTCTGCGCGCACCTCGGCCTCACGCCGCAATCGGTGCATGCGTTCGGCGGCTTCAAGGTCCAGGGCAAGACCGAAGCCGGCGCCGCGCAGCTGCTGCGCGATGCGCGCGCGATCGAGGATGCCGGCGCGCAACTCGTCGTGCTCGAAGCCGTGCCGACGCTCGTTGCGTCCGAAGTCACGCACATGCTGAAGATTCCGACGATCGGCATCGGCGCGGGCGTCGACTGCTCGGGGCAGGTGCTCGTGCTGCACGACATGCTCGGCGTGTTCCCCGGCAAGCGGCCGCGTTTCGTGAAGGATTTCATGCAGGGGCAGCCGAACATTCAGGCGGCCGTCGAAGCCTACGTGCGCGCGGTGAAGGATCGGTCGTTCCCCGGCCCCGAACACTCGTTCTGACGTGGAAGAGCGGATGTAAAAAAGCGCGGCGCCCTTTGCGGGGCGCCGCGCTTTTTCGTTTGTGCGCCGCGTGGATGAACGGGTTCGTGGCACCGGAGCAGGCATACGACGCCCCCTCAGTCACCTCGTCACTTCAGCACCGCGTCGAGCGCACCGCGCAGCGCATTGGTCAGCAGCAGCCCTTGCGCGCGTGCCAGGTCGTCACGGGTCACGACACGCTCCACGGCCCCGAATGCGGGATCATCGAGCAGCACCCCACGCATCACGCCCGGCAGCACGCCGGACGCCAGCGGCGGCGTCACCCACTGGCCGTCGAGCTTCACGAACAGGTTCGAGCGCCCGCCTTCCGTCACCTCGCCGCGCTCGTTGACGAACAGCATGTCGAACCCGCCGAGCGCCTCTGCCGCCTGCCACGCGCGGTCGTATTCGGCCCGGCGCGTGGTCTTGTGCAGCAGCAGTGCATCGCTCGCGCGGGTCGGCGCGAAGCCGTGCGCGGCTGCCAGCAGCACGCCGACCGGCCCTGCCGGCAGCGGTTTGAGCGGCGCCGCAACGATCTCGATCGTGCCGTCCTTCGCCAGCGTGAGCTTCATCCGGTACGCGCCGTCGCCGCCGAGCGCCGCGCAGCGTGCATCGATCTCGCGACGCAGCGCATCGGCGTCGAAGCGGAAGCCGAACGCATCGGCGCTGCGCTGCAGCCGCGCGAGATGGCGATCGAGATGGCGGATGCCGTCCGCCCGCGTGGCGGCCGTCGTTTCGAACAGCTGGAAGCCGGGATCGGCATCCGTCAGGAATCGCGCTTTCAATTCGCACTCCGCATATTCGTCGGCCGCGACGCTGTCGAGCACGATGCCCGCGCCGACGCCCATCGTGCCACGCCGCCGGCCGGCAATCGCCGTTGCCGCGTCGCGCGTGGCGCTCGTCGCGACGGCATCGGCTGCGACCGCCTCGAGCGTCAGCGTCCGGATCGCGACCGACAGGCAGAAATCGCCGCAACCGGGCGCGCCGTCGGGCGCTGCAGCACCTGTCGGCGCGGCCTCGTCCTGCGGCGCATCGAGCCAGCCGATCGCGCCCGTATAGAGCCCGCGCGGCGTCGACTCGATCGTGTCGATCAGCTGCATCGTCTTGTACTTCGGCGCACCGGTGATCGACCCACACGGAAACAGCGCGCGCAGCATCTGCGCGAACGTCGTGCCGTCGCGCCAGCCGGCTTCGACCGTCGACGTCATCTGCCACACCGACGCATAAGGCTCGACGGAGAACAGCGCCGGCACCTTGACGGTGCCCGTGCGCGCGATCCGCGACACGTCGTTGCGCAGCAGGTCGACGATCATCACGTTTTCCGCGCGGTTCTTCGGATCGCTCGCGAGGAACGCGGCGGCCGCCGTGTCTTCACGCGGATCGGCCGAACGCGGCGCGGTACCCTTCATCGGTCGCGCACGCAGCACGTCGCCGTGCTTCTCGACGAACAGTTCGGGCGAGCACGATACGACCCATGCGCCGCCCGGCAGCGCGATCAGCGCGCCGTAGCGCACCGGCTGACGCGCGCGCAGCCGCCGGTACAGCGCGAGCGGCGTGCCGAACACGTCGAAATTCAGCCGGTACGTGTAATTGACCTGATACGAATCGCCTGCGCGCAACGCGTCGTGCACCGCGGCGATCGCCGCGTCGAACGCATCGCGCGACACACTCTTCGCGACATGCGCGACACCGGCGATCGACGGCGTGCCGCCGCCGTCCTGCTGCGCGAGCCACGCATCGACTTCGTCGCGCGACAGCCGCTCGCAGCGCGCATACAGCAAAAAGCGCAGCGGGGCATCGCCCGGCTGCGCCCGTTGCAGGTTGCGTCCGAATGCGTAATCGCCGACGACGACCGCATGCAGCCCGTCGCGCAGATCCTGCGCGAGCGCCGCATCGACCGCGTCGAGCTGCGCCGGGTCCGTGCACACGCGCTCGCGCACGAAGCCCGAATACAAACGACTCGACCGCGCGGACGCGGTCGAGTCGCAATCGTCCAAGAGCGCGAACGACGCGCTCTCGTTGCCTTCAGTCATGCTTTACTCGAAGAAGCTCTTCACACGGTCGAACCAGCTCTTGCTCTGCGGGCTGTGACGCGCGCCGCCCTCGGCCAGCGACTTCTCGAACTGCTTGAGCAGATCGCGCTGCTGGTCGGTCAGCTTCACGGGCGTCTCGACCTGCACGTGCACGTACAGATCGCCCGCAATGCTCGAGCGCAGCCCCTTGATGCCCTTGCCGCGCAGGCGGAACGTCTTGCCCGACTGCGTGCCTTCCGGCACCGGGAATGACGCACGCCCGGCCAGCGTCGGCACCTCGATCTCGCCGCCAAGCGCGGCGGTCGTGAACGGGATCGGCATCTGGCAATGGAGATCGTCGCCGTCGCGCTCGAACACCGAGTGCGGCTTGATGTGGATCTCGACGTACAGGTCGCCCGGCGGCCCGCCGTTGATGCCCGGCTCGCCGTTGCCGGCCGAACGGATCCGCATCCCGTCGTCGATCCCGGCCGGGATCTTCACTTCGAGCGTCTTGGTTTCCTTCACCTTGCCCGACCCGTGGCAATGCGCGCACGGCTCGGGGATGTAGGTGCCCGTGCCGTGGCACTTCGGGCAGGTCTGCTGGATGCTGAAGAAGCCCTGCGACATGCGCACCGTGCCCTGGCCGTGACAGGTCGGGCAGGTTTCCGGCTTCGTGCCGGGCTTCGCCCCCGACCCGTGACAGACTTCGCACGACACCCAGCTCGGCACGCGGATCTGCGTGTCGTAGCCGTGCGCGGCCTGCTCGAGCGTGATTTCCATGCTGTAGCGCAGGTCGGCGCCGCGATACACCTGCGGGCCGCCGCGGCCGCCGCGCGCGGCGCCACCCGCGGCCTGGCCGAAGATGTCGCCGAAGATGTCGCCGAAGGCATCCGCGAAGCCGCCGAAGCCCTGTGCGCCCGCACCGCCCATGTTCGGATCGACGCCCGCGTGGCCGTACTGGTCGTACGCCGCCCGCTTCTGGCCGTCCGACAGCATTTCATAGGCTTCCTTCGCCTCCTTGAAATGCTCTTCCGCATCCTTGCTGTCCGGATTGCGGTCAGGGTGATACTTCATCGCAAGCTTGCGATATGCCTTCTTGATTTCGTCGTCGCTCGCATTCTTCGCGACGCCCAGAACCTCGTAGTAATCCCGTTTCGCCATATCGATTCACTGTGCCGCCACGCATCGCGCACGCGGCGGCTCCTTTCGCCCGCAGTAAAGTCTCTCGACTCGTCTGGCGCTGCACCGTCCGCGGACGGCTCGCGCAGCACCCGCCAAAAAACAAATGTGCCCGGAGGGCCGCAAGGCCCGCCAGGCGTGGAGTCGATCCGGCCATCCGGAAGGAAAGACAGACCGCTTGTCAGCCGCGCCGCGCGCGTTTCGCGCGCGGCGTACGGTGCCATTGCAACCCGGCTTAGTCCTTCTTCACTTCCTTGAACTCGGCGTCGACGACGTCGTCGGCAGCCTGTTGCGCACCGCCCGCATGGGCCGCGCCTTCCGCTGCACCGGCCGCGCCGGCGGCACCCGCCTGCTGGGCCTGCATGTCGGCGTACATCTTCTCGCCGAGCTTCTGCGAGACCTTGCCGAGCTCCTCGACCTTCGCGTCGATCGCCGCCTTGTCGGCCGACGTGTCCTTCAACACGTCCTCGAGCGACTTCAGCGCGGCTTCGATCGCTTCCTTCTCGCCCGCGTCCAGCTTGTCGCCGTACTCGGTCAGCGCCTTCTTCGTGCTGTGCACCAGCGCGTCGCCCTGGTTGCGCGAATCGGCCAGCTCGCGCAGCTTGTGATCTTCCGCTGCGTTCGCTTCCGCGTCCTTGATCATCTGGTCGATTTCAGCCTCGGACAGGCCCGAGTTCGCCTTGATCGTGATCTTGTTTTCCTTGCCGGTCGCCTTGTCCTTCGCGCCGACGTGCAGGATGCCGTTCGCGTCGATGTCGAAGGTCACTTCGATCTGCGGCACGCCGCGCGGTGCCGGCGGGATGCCTTCGAGGTTGAACTCGCCGAGCAGCTTGTTGCCCGCTGCCATTTCGCGTTCGCCCTGGAACACCTTGATCGTCACGGCGCCCTGGTTGTCGTCCGCCGTCGAGTACACCTGGGCGTGCTTCGTCGGGATCGTCGTGTTCTTGTTGATCATCTTCGTCATCACGCCGCCGAGCGTCTCGATACCGAGCGACAGCGGGGTCACGTCGAGCAGCAACACGTCCTTGCGGTCGCCCGACAGCACCTGGCCCTGGATCGCCGCGCCGACCGCGACGGCTTCGTCCGGGTTCACGTCACGGCGCGGATCCTTGCCGAAGAACTCCTTCACCTTCTCCATGACCTTCGGCATGCGCGTCTGGCCGCCGACCAGGATCACGTCGTCGATGTCCGACACCTTGACGCCTGCGTCCTTGATCGCGATACGGCACGGTTCGATCGTGCGCTCGACGAGATCTTCCACCAGCGCCTCCAGCTTCGCGCGGGTGATCTTCAGGTTCAAGTGCTTCGGGCCCGACGCGTCCGCCGTGATGTACGGCAGGTTGATTTCGGTCTGCTGACCCGACGACAGCTCGATCTTCGCCTTTTCGGCGGCTTCCTTCAGGCGCTGCAGCGCGAGCACGTCCTTCGACAGGTCGACGCCCTGCTCCTTCTTGAACTCGCCGATGATGTAATCGATGATGCGCTGGTCGAAGTCTTCGCCGCCGAGGAACGTGTCGCCGTTGGTCGACAGCACTTCGAACTGCATTTCGCCGTCGACGTCCGCGATCTCGATGATCGACACGTCGAACGTACCGCCGCCGAGGTCATACACGGCGATCTTGCGGTCGCCCTTCTCGGCCTTGTCGAGGCCGAACGCGAGCGCCGCCGCGGTCGGCTCGTTGATGATCCGCTTGACTTCGAGGCCCGCGATGCGGCCGGCGTCCTTGGTCGCCTGGCGCTGGCTGTCGTTGAAGTACGCCGGCACCGTGATCACGGCTTCCGTGACCGGCTCGCCGAGGTAGTCTTCGGCGGTCTTCTTCATCTTGCGCAGCACTTCGGCCGAGACCTGCGGCGGCGCGAGCTTTTCGCCGTGCGCCTCGACCCATGCGTCGCCGTTGTCGGCCTTGATGATCGAGTACGGCATCAGGCCGATGTCCTTCTGGACTTCCTTCTCTTCGAAGCGGCGGCCGATCAGGCGCTTCACCGCGAACAGCGTGTTCTTAGGGTTGGTCACCGACTGGCGCTTGGCCGGCGCGCCGACGAGCACTTCGTTGTCGTCCATGTACGCGATGATCGACGGCGTGGTGCGCGCACCTTCCGAGTTCTCGATGACCTTGACCTGGTTGCCTTCCATGATGGCGACGCACGAGTTCGTGGTGCCGAGGTCAATACCGATGATCTTTCCCATTTTTTCCTAATCTCCAGAAATGCTTGTTTGCTGCGCGAAACGCCGCGTTTTTGGGCGGTTTCGCACGCCAGAATTCAACTCTGTTCCCGAAATGCGTCCGTCCGATCCGTTTTCAAGACCGGACGAGCGATGCGGATATTAAATTTTTTCAATCGCCGCCGGATAGCGGATCGTGTGGGCCATCGGTGCCGTCGCCGGCCGGCGCACCGGCCGCCGCGGCGATCTTCGCGCGTGCCGCCGCGACGGCTGCCTGGAACTGCGCGAGGCCATGCCAGCCCGTCGCGCGGCCGAGCCGCTTGCCGCGGTGGAAGAAGAACCACGTCGGCACGCCGTGCAGCCCGAAGCGGCGCCCCAGCTCGCGATGTTCGTACACGTTGCAATGGAACCACTTCAGGCCGAGCGCACGGATCGCGTCGGGCTGGGCGAGCATCGCCTTCTTCGCGATCTCGCAGTTGAAGCAGTCGACGCCCCAGAAGAACACCACGGCCAGCGCATCGCCCGCGCCGCCAACGGCCGCGTCGAACGTGCCGGCGTCGAGCGCGTGCATGTCGAACGCGTCGAACGCGGCCGGATCGACGCCGGCGGGCACCATTTCCGCTGCCTTACTTCGACTGCGCGACGGTGACGAGCGCCGGGCGCAGCACGCGGTCGGCGATCATGTAACCCTTTTGCAGCACGGTGACGACGGTGTTCGGCTCCTGCTCGGCCGGCACCATCGAAATGGCCTGGTGCTGGTGCGGATCGAACTTCTCGCCGACCGGGTTGATCGCGACGACGCGGCCCTTCTCGAGCGCGCTCGTCAACTGGCGCAGCGTCAGCTCGACGCCTTCGCGCACCTTCGCGATGTCGCCGGAGGTATCGTTGACGGCTGCTTCCAGGCTGTCCAGCACGGGCAGCAGGTGCTCCGCGAAGCTCTCGATCGCGAACTTGTGCGCCTTCGACACGTCGTCCTGCGCGCGGCGGCGCACGTTCTCGGTCTCGGCCTTCGCCCGCAGGAAGCTTTCCTGGAGCTCGGCGACCTTGGCTTGAGCCTCCGCGAGCGCCGCGTCGGCGGCTTCGGCGGCGGGTGCGGCGCCTTGCGCCGCCTGCTTCTCGCTGCCGATGTCTTCGGCCGATGGGGTAGCCGGGTTCTCTTGCGTGTTTTCCATGTCGCTGAAAGTCGATTAGAGGTTGAAGCCAAATCGGCAACCGCCGGACGTATACCCGGCGGCACCGCACATTACTGGTGCAAATAAGGGCGAAAACTGCGATTTCAAGAGGGTCATTCGCCGGCATTCGCCAATGCCGCGAAACAACCGCGCATTTTCCGGTGCAGGCGTCGCATAGTCCGCCGGATCGGGCGAAACGGCCTGTAACAACGCTTACCCGGCAAGGACTAGCTCCGCACAGGCCGGCTGCACTACACTCCATTCAAGCGTCGGAAAGCGTGTTTACCCTGAGCTGACCGCCGCCTGACATCCACCTGGCGCCGTTTTCACCCTTGTTCTCGAGGGGAGTACCGTGAAACTGACCTTTGCGATATCGGTGGTCGCGCTGGTACTCATTGCCGGCACCACCACCATCTGCCTGTCGGGAGCCGTCACCGACCGCACGACCGAGTACGGAAGCGCGCGGGCGACGTTCGACCAGATGTTCAGCTCCCACCAGAAAATCTGTCGATGATGCGCCGGTCGCGCTTCGTCGGCCGGCCGTGCAGTTCGGCCGCCGGCTCGCGATACGTGCGGCGCCGCTCCAGTTCGGCGAGCCGCGCGGCCCGCCCCGCTTCCGTTTCCTCGTAGAGCGTCTGCGCGACGCTCGCGGGCCCGCGCACGTCGCATACGCCCAGCACGGCAATGTGCCAGACGATGCCGTCGATCGCAATCTCGACCTCGTCGCCCACCCGCACGTCCTTCGCCGGCTTGACCGCCGCGCCGCCGATCTTCACGTGGCCCTTGTCGACCGCGTCGGTCGCGAGCGAGCGCGTCTTGAAGAACCGGGCCGCCCACAGCCATTTGTCGATGCGCAGCTTCGCGCCCGGCTCGGTGGAAATCTTGTAGTTCATGATCAGTTGACCGGTTCGGGCTGCGCAGCCTTGACGGGCCAGCCCTGCAGATTCTCCGCGACGATTTCGCCGAGCGCGCCGACCCATGCGGACGCGCCGTTCAGGCACGGAATGCGGTGGAAGGTCTTGCCGCCGCCCGCAAGGAACTCGTCGCGCACTTCCATGCCGATTTCCTCGATCGTCTCCAGGCAATCGGCCGTGAAGCCGGGACAGAACACGTCGGCCCGCCGCACGCCGGCCTCGCCGAATTCGCGCAGCGTCGGCGCGGTGTACGGCTGCAGCCATTCGGCCTTGCCGAAGCGCGACTGGAACGTGACGCGGCACTCGGTGGTCGACAGCCCGAGCGCGGCCATCAGCAACGCGCCCGTCTGCTGGCACTGGTCGTGATACGGATCGCCGAGGTCGAGCGTGCGCTTCGGCACGCCGTGGAAGCTCAGCACCAGCTTGTCACCGGCCGCGAAATCGGGTCGGCCGTGCTGCGCCCAGTACTGGCGCACCTGCTCGGCCAGCGCGTGGATATAGGCCGGATGGTCGGCATAGTGCCGCACCGTGCGCACTTCCGGCTGATTGCGCATGCGCGCGAGCGCGTCGAACGCGGCATCGAATGCGGTGGCCGTGGTCGACGCCGAGTATTGCGGATACATCGGCATCAACAGCACGCGCTCGACGCCCGCGCGCTTGAACTGGGCAAGCGCGTGCGAAATGTTCGGGCTGCCGTAGCGCATCGCGTAGTCGACCGTCACGTGATAGCCGTTCGACGTGAGCAGATGCCGCACGCTGTCGGTCTGGCGTTCGGTGTACACGCGCAGCGGCGAACCCTCGGGCATCCAGACGGCCGCGTACTTCTTCGCGGACGCGCGGCCGCGCAGCGGCAGGATCAGCGTGCGCAGCAGCACCTGCCAGACGGCCTGCGGGATTTCGACGACCCGCGGATCCGACAGGAATTCGGCCAGATAGCGCCGCACCGCGCGCGGCGTGGGCGCGTCGGGCGTGCCGAGATTGATCAGCAACACACCGATGCGGTGGGCGGCCGCGACGCTCGAAGGCGGCTCAAGATCGAAACGCATGGGCAAGAACGTGCTCGGGGCACGGGACCGGACGGCCCTCAATTATAGCGGGCCGCCCCGTGCCGTTCGGCCGACTGTCGCCGCGAGCGGCGCCGCGGCACGATAGCGGGGCGGGATCGGGCCGGTGATTGCCTGCAATCGCCGGCGATCGCGGGTTATTGCTGGCTCAGCGTGAGCGACAGCAGGCGCGCGGTGATGTCGACGATCGGTATCACGCGGTTGTACGCCATGCGGGTCGGGCCGATCACGCCGAGCGTGCCGACGATCTTGCCGTTCACCTCGTATGGTGCGGTCACGACGCTCATTTCCTCGATCGGCACGAGCGTCGATTCGCCGCCGATGAAGATCTGCACGCCCTGGGCGTGGCTCGATACGTCGAGCAGTTGCAGGAGGCCCGTCTTTTGGTCGAATACGTCGAACAGCTTGCGCAGCCGCGCCATGTCGGACGAAAGGTCCGCCACTTCGAGCAGGTTGCGCTCGCCGGAAATCAGCACGGTGTCCTCGGTGTCGGGCACCTCGGTGCTGGCCGTCACGGCCGCGTGCATCAGCGTCGTCATGTCGCCGCGCAACTGGTCGATCTCGTCGCGCAGGCGGCGGCGCACCTCGTCGAACGACAGGCCGGCGAAATGCGCATTGATGTAGTTGGACGCCTCGGTCAGCTGCGACGGCGAATAGTCGCGCGGCGTCGCGAGCATGCGGTTCTGCACGTCGCCCTCGGGCGTGACGATGATCAGCAGGATGCGCTTGTCGGACAGGCGCATGAACTCGATCTGCTTGAACACGTGGCTGCGGCGCGGCGTCAGCACGACGCCCGCGAACTGCGACAGGTTCGACAGCACGCTCGCGGCGGCCGCGACCACCCGCTGCTGCGGCTCGCCGGCCTGCAGCGTGTTCTGCACCTGGCGCGCGACGGCCTCGGCGTCGATCGGCGCCTCGACCGTCAGCATCGTATCGACGAACAGCCGGTAGCCGCGCGGCGTCGGAATGCGGCCGGCCGACGTGTGCGGGCTCGACACGAGGCCGAGCTCCTCCAGGTCGGACATCACGTTGCGGATCGTCGCCGGGCTCAGCTCGAGCCCGGAGTAACGGGACAACGTGCGCGATCCGACTGGCTGACCGTCGGCGATATACCGTTCGATCAGGGTTTTCAGGAGGGTTCGTGCGCGAGGATCTAGCATGGTGGAAAATTTTAGCGCAACCGCGCGACCGCGGCGAGTACCGTCCGCCACCGTTGCGCGGGCCGGCCCGATCCGGCCCCGTCGGCGCACAGCCGGTTCTTTTCGTCAACGAGCTATGGTGTAATGCCGGCATGAAAACCGGTAATCAGTTCAATACTGTCGCGCTCGTCGGCCGGAGCAACACGCCCGGCATCGCCGAGCCGCTCGCCACGCTGGCGGACAGCATCGCCACGCTCGGCTTCGAGGTTGTCTTCGAAGGCGATACCGCGCGGGAAATCGGCATCGCCGGCTACCCGGCGCTCACCCCGGCCGAAATCGGGGCGCGAGCGGACGTGGCGATCGTGCTCGGCGGCGACGGCACGATGCTCGGCATCGGCCGCCAGCTCGCGCCGTACCGGACACCGCTGATCGGGATCAACCACGGGCGGCTCGGCTTCATCACCGACATCGCGGCATCCGACATGCAGGCGCTCGTCCCCGTGATGCTGGCCGGCAAGTTCGAGCGCGAGGAGCGCTCGCTGCTCGAGGCGCGGATCGTGCGCGACGGCGAACCGATCTACCACGCGCTCGCCTTCAACGACGTCGTCGTGAACCGCAGCGGCTTCTCCGGGATGGTCGAACTGCGCGCGTCGGTCGACGGCCGCTACATGTACAACCAGCGCTCGGACGGGCTGATCGTCGCGACGCCCACTGGCTCGACCGCGTATGCGCTGTCGTCGGCTGGCCCGATCCTCCATCCGCAGCTGGCGGGCATCGTGCTCGTGCCGATCGCGCCGCACGCGCTGTCGAACCGGCCGATCGTGCTGCCCGACGATTCGAAGATCGCGATCCAGATCGTCGGCGGCCGCGACGTCAACGTGAACTTCGACATGCAGTCGTTCACGTCGCTCGAACTGAACGATACGATCGAGGTGCGCCGCTCGAAGCACACGGTGCCGTTCCTGCACCCGATCGGCTACAGCTACTACACGACGCTGCGCAAGAAGCTGCACTGGAACGAACACGCATCGAACGAAGACGACAAGGCGTCCTGACGCCGCTGCTCCCGACACCATGCTCCGCCACCTCTCGATCCGCGACTTCGTCATCGTCGCCGCGCTCGATCTCGAATTCGACAGCGGCTTTTCCGTCTTTTCCGGCGAAACCGGCGCCGGCAAATCGATCCTGATCGACGCTCTCGCCCTCGCGCTCGGCGAACGCGCCGACGCGAGCGTCGTGCGCACCGGCTGCGGCCGCGCCGACATCACGGCCGAATTCACGCCGCACGACCGCGTCGCGCGCTGGCTCGACGAACACGCGTTCGACGCCGAGGACACCGTGATGCTGCGCCGCGTGATCGACGCGAACGGCCGGTCGCGCGCGTTCATCAACGGCACCAGCGCGACGCTCGCGCAACTGCGCGAGCTCGGCGAGATGCTCGTCGACATCCACGGCCAGCACGCACACCAGCTGCTGATGCGGCCCGACGCGCAGCGCGAGCTGTTCGACACGCACGCGGGGCTCGTCGCCGATGCCGCGAACGTCGCGCGCGCATGGCGCGTGTGGCGCGACGCGACGCAGGCGATCGATGCCGCGAAGGCGCACGAGCGCGAATTGCAGCTCGAACGCGAAAAGCTCGCGTGGCAGCTCGCCGAGCTCGACAAGCTCGCGCCGCAAGCCGGCGAATGGGATGAAGTCAGCAACGAACACAAGCGCCTGTCGCATTCGGCGAACCTGATCGAAGGCGTGCGCGGCGCGCTCAACGCGCTGTCCGAGTCAGACGACGCGATGCTCGCGCAGCTCGGCGCGATCGTGTCGAAGCTGCGCAGCCTGGCCGACTACGACACCGCGCTCGGCGATGCGCTGGCGTCGCTGGAGCCGGCCGAGATCCAGTTGCAGGAAGCCGTCTATTCGCTGTCGCACTACGCGCAGCGCGTCGATCTCGACCCGGAGCGGCTCGCGCAGGTCGAAGCGCGGCTCGACGCGCTGCACTCGACCGCCCGCAAGTTCCGGCTGCCGCCCGATACGCTGCACGAAGAGCATGCGGCGCGCCGCGCGCAGCTCGCCGCGCTCGACGCGGCCGCCGATCTCGGCGCGCTCGAGGCCGCGCAGGCGAAGGCGCGGGAAGCCTATCTCGCCGACGCCAAACGCCTGTCGAAAGCGCGCGCGCAGGCCGCGAAGGCGCTCGGCACGGCCGTCACGGCCGGCATGCAGGAATTGTCGATGGCGGGCGGAAGCTTCGAGGTCGCGCTCGTGCCGCTCGCCGACGGCGGCCCGCACGGGCTCGAACAGGTCGAATTCCGGGTGGCCGGGCACCCCGGCGTGCCGCTGCGGCCGCTCGCGAAGGTCGCGTCGGGCGGCGAGCTCGCGCGGATCAGCCTCGCGCTCGCGGTGATCGCCAGCGCGGCGAGCCCGACGCCGACGCTGATCTTCGACGAAGTCGACACGGGGATCGGCGGCGGCGTCGCCGAAGTGGTCGGCCGCCTGCTGCACCAGCTCGGGCGCGACCGCCAGGTGTTGTGCGTGACGCACCTGCCGCAGGTCGCCGCGCGCGGCGACCATCATTTCCAGGTGGCGAAGGGCGCCGACGAGCGCGGCGGCACGGTATCGACCGTTGTTGCACTCGACCGCGCGAACCGGATCGAGGAAGTCGCGCGGATGCTCGGCGGGCTCGAAATCACGGCCACCACACGCAAGCACGCGAAGGAAATGCTGGCGGCCTGATGCGAGGCGGGAGCGGCCCGTCCCGCGCAAGCCGAACGGGCTCGCCCCTTCGATTCAGGGCGGTACGCGGATCGATGCCGCGCCCCGCCCTGCTTTCTTCAAACGGCCGTTTCAACCGCACCGAATACGCGTGTCCACAACGCCGTCACGGCCGCCCGCTCGTCGGCCACCACCGCCGGGTCGACGCGCGCCTTCTCCATCCCGTCGAGCCGCAGCTTGTGCTGCAGCTTCCGGTACTTGCGGTACGCCGCGCCGACGCGCTCGGCCTCGTCCTCGCCCATCAGCCCGAAGCGCGCGACCTCGCGCAGCAGCGCGATGTTGCCGGTGTTGCGGATCAGCTCGGCGTCGCTCGACGCATGCAGCAGCACCCAGTACTGGACGATGAACTCGATGTCGACCATCCCGCCGCGATCGTGCTTCAGGTCGAACAGCTCGGTCTGGTTCGGGTGGCCGGCAAATACCTTGCCGCGCATGTCGACGATCTCCTTCGCGAGCACGCCGCCGTCGCGCGGCGTCGTCAGCACCTGCTGGCGGATCGCCTCGAAATCCGCGCCGATCTGCGCGTCGCCCGCGCTGTAGCGGGCGCGCGTCAGCGCCTGGTGCTCCCACACCCACGCGGTATTCGCCGCATCGCCCTCGCGCAGCTGATAGCGGCGAAACGCGTCGAGATCGGTGACGAGCAGCCCGGCCTCGCCGTTCGGCCGCAGCCGCAGGTCGATGTCGAACAGTGCGCCCGCGCCGGTCGCCGTCGTGAGCCAGGTGATCAGGCGCCGCGTAAAGGTGGTGTAGACGTCCGCCGCGCGTTCGTCCGGATCGTCGTACAGGAAGATCAGGTCGAGATCCGACGCGTAGCCGAGCTCCTTGCCGCCCAGCTTGCCGTACGCGATCACCGCGAACTTGGGCACGTCGCGATGGCGCTTCGCGAGCTGCGACCAGACGACTTCGATCGTCACGTCGAGCACCGCGTCGGCCAGCTCGGACAGCCGGTCGCTCACATGCTCGACCGACAGTTGGCCGGCCAGATCGATCAGGAGAATCCGGAACACCTCGGCGTGCTGCGCGTGGCGCAGCAGGTCCATCTGCTGCTCGGGGCCGTCGGCCGCCGCGAGCCGCGCGCGCAGCGCATCCTTGAACGCGGGCCAGTCGAACGGGCTCGCGATCGCCTCGTCGTCGAGCAATTCGTCGAGCAGTTGCGGGTGGCGGATCAGGTAGCCGCCGCCCCAGCGCGTCGCGCCGAGCACCGACAGCACGCGGTCGAGCGCGGCCGGGTATTCGGTCAGCAGCGCGAGATAGACGCCGCGCCGGCTCACCGTCTCCAGCAGGTCGAACAGGCGCACGATCGTGTCGTCGCGGCGCGCGGCGTCGATCTTCGGCGCGGCGTCGAGCGCCCGCTGCGCGACGCTGTCGAAGCGCTGCCGGCTCTTTTCCGGCAGCCCGGTGTAGCGCGACGATTGCCAGATCGCGCGCAGCCGCGCGAGCACGGCGGCCGGATCGGTGAAACCCAGGCCGTCGAGGCGCGCGACCAGCGCGTCGTCCTCGCCGTCGTCGGCCAGCGCGCCGCTCCAGATCCACGCGGCGGCCGTGTCGTCGCCGGCCGCGCACGGCGCGCCGTTCGCCTTGTCGGCAAAAATCTGGTCGAACTGCGTTTCGACGAACGTGCGGTGGCCGTCCAGCACCGTCATCAGCGCCGCATAGTCGGCAAACCCGAGCGACGCGGCAAGCGCCGCACGTTCGTCGGGCTCGACCGGCATCGCATGCGTCTGCGCGTCGTTGCGGTATTGCAACCGGTGCTCGAGCGTGCGCAGGAAATTGTAGGCGTCGGTCAGCCGCGCGCATACGTCGTCACCGATCAACCCGCGCGCCTGCGCATGTCGCAGCACCGCGAGCGTCGGCCGCACGCGGAATTCCGCATCCTGGCCGCCACGGATCAACTGGAACACCTGCGCGCTGAACTCGATCTCGCGGATCCCGCCGCGCCCGAGCTTGATGTCGTCGGCCTTGTCGGGCCGCATCGATGCGCGGCGCGCGGCTTCTTGCCGGATCTGCTGGTGCAGCGAACGGATCGCGCCGATCACGCCGAAATCGAGATAGCGGCGGTACACGAACGGCTTGACGATCGATTCGAGCTGCGCCGCGAGCCGCTGCGCGGCGTCGCTGTCGCCTTCCGACACGAGCCGCCCCTTGATCCACGCATAGCGCTCCCATTCGCGCCCCTGCACGTAGAAATATTCCTCGAGCATCCCGATGCTGCAGACGAGCGGCCCCGAATCGCCGTTCGGCCGCAACCGCATGTCGACGCGAAACACGTAACCGTCGGCCGTGACCTCGGACAGCACGCCGATCAGGCGCCGGCCGAGCCGCGTGAAGTATTCCTGCGTGGACAGCGGCGAACGCGCGCCGCCGGTGGTCTCGCCGTCGTCCTCGTAGACGAAGATCAGGTCGATGTCCGACGACACGTTGAGCTCCCGGCCGCCGAGCTTGCCCATCCCGACCACGCCGAGCACGACGCGCTGGCCGTCGGCGCCGCGCGGCTCGCCGTACAGCGCCTCGAGTTCGGCCGACAGCAGCGCGAGCGAGCGCTGCACGGCCACTTCGGCGAGGTCGGTCATCGCGCCCGTCACCTCGGCGACGTCGGCCAGCCCGCGCAGGTCGCGCTCCGCGACCGCGCCGAACGCCTCGGCGCGCAACTGCCGCAGCGCGCGCTTCAACTGCTCCTCGCCCGGCGCCGCCGTGCCGGCGGGTGTCGCGAGCAGCTCGGTGAGGCGCGCGTCGAGCTGCGCGCGGCCGAGCGGCGCGGCCGCCCACGCGGCGATCTGCTCGGCCAGCGCGGGCCGCGCGGCAGCGGCGCGGGCAAGGTATCGGGAATAGGACGTGCTGATCAGGGCGGAAGCGTCGGTCATCGAGAAGCGGGCCTGGCGAAAAGGCCGGCAGGCTGCGGGCCGGCGCGTACGCGCCCCGCTGCCGACCGGCCCCATGGACTCGGCGCGGCACCCGCCGGACGCCCGCGCGCCCGTCGCGACACCGCGCGCCGGAAAGCCCGTGCCGTGCTGCCCCAACGGCCGCCGGCACGAACCCGTGTGATACATTTCAACGTCAGTCTGCAAAACTACCATATCGCCGCCCGTCCGCCGCATGTCCGACCGTCAGGAATCCGCCGTAGCTGCGCCCGAAGCGGGACCTCCGAAGCACGATCATCCGGTCCTGCGTCGCGTGTTCAGGGTGACGCTGGCAGTCGGGATCGGCACCTACTTCGTCGCGTCCGGCGCCTTCCTCGGGCTGCGCTACGTGCTGCTGCCCCGCATCGACGAATTCCGCCCGCGCATCGAGCGCGCGGTGTCCGACAAGCTCCACGCGCAGCTTTCGATCGGCAAGCTTTCCCCGAACTGGTCCGGCATGCAGCCGGGCGTCGAACTCACGAACCTGACGATCCGCGGCCGTGACGGCAAGGTCGCGCTGTCGGTGCCGCATGCGACCGCCGCGCTGTCGTGGATGTCGCTGCTGCGGCTGTCGCCCGCGCTGTCGAGCCTGATCGTCGACCAGCCCGACCTGGTCGTCGCGCGGGCGGCCGACGGCTCGCTGAGCGTCGCGGGCGTCGGCGTGGCCACCACCCACGGCGGCAACGACACGTTCGGCACCTGGCTGCTGAAGCAGGAGGCGATCGTGCTGCGCGGCGGCACGCTGCGCTGGCGCGACGCGCAGCACGACGCACCGGAGCTCGTGCTGTCGGGCATCCGGCTCGCGGTGCTCAACGACGGCCGCGTGCACAAGGCGGCGCTGCAGGCGCCGGCCAACGGCACGCTGCTGCTCGGCCCGCTCGATTTCCGCGCACGCTTCAGACACAAGCCGCTCGCGCCGATCGGCAAGCCGGCGAACTGGACCGGCGACGCGTACCTGTCGACCGGCCCCGTCGACCTGCAGACGCTCACGCGCTATCTCGACGTGCCGCTCACGATCCACGCGGGGCGGATCGACAACGCGATCTGGGCGACCTTCGGCGACGGCCACTTGCGCTCGGCGGGCGGCGACCTGCAAGGCGCCGACGTCGCGCTGCGCGTGCGCCCGACGCAACCGCGGCTCGACGTGCCGACGGTCGGCTTCGGCTGGGACATGGTGCTCGACGCGGGCCACGACTACACGCTGCACCTGACGCGCTTCAATGCGGAACTCGGCCAGCCGCCGCTGCCGGACGGCACGCCGCTCGCGCGCTCGCTCGCGCTGTCGACGCTGACGGCGCGCTACCGCGTGCCGACCGCGAACCAGGGGCAACTGCTCAGCGTGGTCGGCGACCGCGTCGATCTCGGCATCCTCAGCGAATTCATCCGCGGGCTGCCGCTGCCGGCGCGCCTGCGCAACGAGCTGATCAAGATCGACCCGCGCGGGATGGTGTCGAACTATCACATCGAGGTCGAGCGCGCGAAACCCGCGCACCCCGATCTCGCCGACGAGGAGCGGCGCATGGGCGCCGCACCGATCGTCCGCTACCGCTTCCTCGGCGATCTGCAAGGCATCAGCTTCGCCGCGCAGGAGCCGCCGCCCGGGCTCTCGCCGCGCGGCCACCCGCGCGCCGGCTGGCCGGGCGTCGAGAACCTGTGGGGCCGCGTCGATGCGAACGAGACCGGCGGCGCCGCGCATATCGACACGGTCAACGCGGCCGTCACCGTGCCCGGCGAATTCGACGAGCCGCGCCTGACGTTCGACCGGCTGCGCGGCAATGCCAAATGGACGATCACGCCCGCGCCCGGCGACAAGCACGCGCGCGTCGACGTGTCGCTGCCCGACCTGCTCGTGTCGAACCCGGATGCCGAAATCGCGGTGTCGGGGTCGTACACGAACCCCGGCCACGGCCGCGGCTCGCTCGACCTGCGCGCCGATTTCGCGCGCGCGTCGGTCGCGCGCATTCCGCGCTACCTGCCGACCGGGATGTCCGAGCACCTGCGCGACTATCTCGGCCACGCGCTGCAGGACGGCAAGGTGACCAAGGGCGCATCGATCGTCGCGCGCGGCCCGCTCGAGAAATTCCCGTTCGAACACGAGCCGGACGCCGGCGTGTTCCACATCGTCGCGCCGTTCACCGGCGGCCGCTTCGAGCCGACGCCGTACCCGCCGCGCAAGCTTGCGAACGGCACGCCGAGCGTCTGGCCGGCGCTCGACGGAATCGACGGCGTGTTCGAGCTCGCGCAGAACAAGCTGCGTTTCGACATCGACCGTGCACACTACAAGCGCGTCGCGCTGACGAAGGTCGCGGGCCGCATAGACGACCTCGGCAATCCGTCGCACTCGCCGCTGATCATCGACGGCCATGCGCAGGGCCCGCTCGCCGACCTGATCGACTACGCGGACAACAGCTCGCTCGGCACGATGAGCAACCACATCGGCCAGCGGATCGACGCGCAGGGCCCCGCGTCGCTCGCGCTCAAGATCACGATTCCGCAGCACGTCGCCCATCCGCACACGCACATCGAAGGCGCGCTCGGGTTCGGCGGCAACACGCTGTCGACGAGCGGCGTGCCGCCGCTGTCGGCGCTGCGCGGCAGCGTCCGCTTCACCGAGGCGGGCGCGTCGCTGCACGCGCTGTCGGGGCGCTTCCTCGGCGGCCCGGTGCGCGCGAACGGCACCTTCCAGTCACACGGCCCGTATGCGGTGGACGTCGACGGCCGGCTCGCGCTCGACGCCGCGCGCGGCCTGAACCTGCACGGCGCGGCCGCCGCGCTGCTCGAACACGTGGTCGGCGACGCGCCGTACAAGGTCGCGGTGCGCGGCACGCCGGGCCGCCTGCCCGACGTCAGCGCGCAATCCGACCTGACCGGCGTCGCGCTGAACTTCCCGGCGCCGTTCGCGAAACCGGCCGGCACGCCGATGCCGTTCCGCTTCACGCTGCAGCCGGCGCCGCAGGCGGACGGCAAACGCCTCGAACATGCCGACCTGACGCTCGGCCCCGTGTCCGCGACCTACCTGCTCGACGCGACGCGCGGCCAGCCGCTGCGCGCGGTGCGCGGCGCGATGGGCATCCACCGGATGCCCGACATGCCGCAGGACGGCGTGAGCGCGGCCGTCGACGTCACCGAGCTGGACGCCGACGCGTGGCTCGCCCTCGCCCACACGCTGCAGCCCGACACGCCGCGGGCGCCGGAACCGCAAGCCGCGCCGCGCGTCGATTTCGCGAGCTTCGCGCCGAAGCGCTTCGCGTTCCACTTCGGCACGCTGAAGCTGCTCAAGCGCAACTGGGAGAACGTGATCGTCGGCGCGTCGCACGTCGACGACCTGTGGCAGGCCAACATCGCGTCGAACCAGGTGTCGGGCTACCTGTCGTGGGCGCCGGGCGGCGGTCACAACGGCGCGGGCGTGCTGAACGCGCGGCTCGCGAAGCTGGTCGTGCCGCAGAGCTCGCAGCACGACCTCGTCGGCCGCGCGATGAACCTGCCGACGCCGACCGACCGGCCGATGCCGTCGATCGACCTGATCGTCGACCAGGTCGTCGCGCGCGATCACGACATCGGCCGGCTCGTCGTCAACGCGCGCAACATTGACGAAGACGGCACGCCGGTGTGGCAGCTCGACAAGCTGGAACTGTCGAACCCGGCCGCGAAGCTCACGGCGACCGGCAACTGGCGCACCTCGCTCCGCGCACTGGCCCGCGGCGTCGACGAAAACGACGCGCCGCGCCGGACCGTGTTCGACTTCAAGCTCGACATCGACAACGCGGGCGCGCTGCTCGACCGCGTCGGCCTGCCGCGCACGCTCGCGGACGGTCACGGCTCGGTCACGGGCAAGGTCGGCTGGCGCGGCGGCCCGACCGCGCTCGACTTCCCGTCGCTCGGCGGGCAGGTCGCGCTCGACCTCGAACACGGGCAGATCCTGAAGGTCGATCCGGGCGCGGCGAAACTCCTCGGCGTGCTGAGCCTGCAGAGCCTCGCGCGCTTCCTGACGCTGAACTTCCGCGACGTGGTCGGCAAGGGGCTGCCGTTCGACAAGATCACCGGCACCGGCCGAATCTCGAACGGGATCGCGCGCACCGACGATTTCTCGATGATGACGGGGCCCGCGAACGTCACCGTGCGCGGCGCGGTCGATCTCGGCACCGAGACACAGGACCTGCATGCGCACGTCGCGCCGAAAATCAGCGCGGGCGCGGCCGCGATCGGCGCGGCCATCATCAACCCACTGCTCGGCGTCGGCGTACTGGCCGCGAACTACGCGCTGTCCGAGACGCTGTCGCGCGCGTTCGCGCTCGACTACGCGATCACCGGCTCGTGGGCGCACCCGCACATCGAGCGGGTGCGGAGCGATCAGGGTAAGATGAATCACGGTCCGGCCGATGCGGCGAGCCATTGAGCGCGCATCGCACCACGCAGGGCGCGGGGCCGCACCCCATTTATGACGCAACCGATTCCGCGATGACCGACCACGCCCGTTCCGCCACGCCCTTCCAGGTCGCCGCGCTGCAGATGGTGAGCACGCCGGACGTCACACGCAATCTCGCCGAAGCGCGCCGCCTGATCGCGGAAGCCGCCGGCGAAGGCGCGCAGCTCGTGCTGCTGCCCGAGTATTTCTGCTTCATGGGCCACCGTGACACCGACAAGCTCGCGCTCGCCGAACCGTACCGGGACGGCCCGATCCAGCAGTTCCTCGCCGACGCCGCGCGCCGCCACGGCATCTGGGTGATCGGCGGCACGCTGCCGCTGAAGGCGCCCGAACCCGATCGCGTGCTGAACACGACGCTCGTGTTCGATCCGTCCGGCAACGAAGCCGCGCGCTACGACAAGATCCACCTGTTCAACTTCGAGAAAGGCGACGAATCGTTCGACGAGGCGCGCACGATCCGCGCGGGCGACACGGTCGTCGCGTTCGACGCGCCGTTCGGGCAGGTCGGCCTGTCGGTCTGTTACGATCTCCGCTTTCCGGAGCTGTATCGCCGCATGGGCGACTGCGCGCTGATGGTCGTGCCGTCGGCGTTTACGTATACGACGGGCCGCGCACACTGGGAAACGCTGCTGCGCGCGCGGGCCGTCGAGAACCAGTGCTACGTGCTCGCGGCCGCGCAGGGCGGCAAGCACGAGAACGGCCGGCGCACGTGGGGCCACAGCATGCTGATCGACCCGTGGGGCGAGATCGTCGCGGTGCGCGACGAGGGCGCCAGCGTCGTGCTCGGCGCGATCGATCCGCAACGCATCGCCGACGTACGCCAGAGCCTGCCTGCGTGGCGGCACCGCGTGCTGACCTGAATCCGCCGCACCGCTTGAAACGCCGCGCGGCCCACCCATCTGCCCGGCAGCACCCGACAACTTTTTGAGAAACCCCGATATCCGCATGAACATCATCGAACCCGGCATCCGCAATCTCGCGCTGGCGAAGGACATCCTGCTCACGCCGTACGGCCTCGACGAAAGCCTGCTCACGCGCACGATCGCCGACATCTTCACGCATCGCGTCGACTACGCGGACCTGTACTTCCAGGCAACCCGCAGCGAAGCGTGGAGCCTCGAGGAAGGCATCGTCAAATCGGGCAGCTTCAGCATCGACCAGGGCGTCGGCGTGCGCGCGGTCGCGGGCGACCGCACCGCGTTCGCGTACTCGGACGACCTGTCGCCCGAAGCGATCGCGCAAGCCGCCGCCGCCACCAAGGCGATCGCGGCGGCCGGCGGCGGCCGCCAGAAGATCAAGGCAGCCACGTCGCTGACGGGCATCTCGGGCCGCGACCTGTACCTGCCGTCCGACCCGCTCGCGTCGCTCGACGCGACGGCCAAGGTCAAGCTGCTCGAACGCATCGAGCAGATGGCGCGCGGGCGCGATCCGCGCATCACGCAGGTGATGGCGGGCCTCGCCGGCGAATACGACGTCGTGCTGGTCGCACGCAGCGACGGCGCGCTCGCGGCCGACATCCGCCCGCTCGTACGCGTGTCGGTGACGGTGATCGCCGAGCAGAACGGCCGTCGCGAGATCGGCTCGGGCGGCGGCGGCGGCCGCTTCGACTACGGCTACTTCACCGACGACGTGCTGTCGCGCTACGTCGACGACGCCGTGCACGCGGCGCTCGTCAACCTCGATGCACGTCCCGCGCCGGCCGGCGCGATGACGGTCGTGCTCGGGCCGGGCTGGCCGGGCGTGCTGCTGCACGAGGCGATCGGCCACGGCCTCGAAGGCGACTTCAACCGCAAGGGCTCGTCCGCGTTCGCGGGCCGGATCGGCGAGCAGGTCGCCGCGAAGGGCGTGACGGTGGTCGACGACGGCACGCTGCCGAACCGCCGCGGCTCGCTGAACATCGACGACGAGGGTAACCCGACGCAGTGCACGACGCTGATCGAGGACGGCATCCTGAAGGGCTACATCCAGGACACGCTGAACGCGCGCCTGATGAAGATGCCGGTGACGGGCAACGCGCGGCGCGAGTCGTACGCGGCGCTGCCGATGCCGCGCATGACGAACACCTACATGCTGAACGGCGACAAGGATCCGCAGGAAATCATCGCGTCGGTGAAGAACGGCCTGTACGCGGTGAACTTCGGCGGCGGCCAGGTCGACATCACGAACGGCAAGTTCGTGTTCTCGGCGTCCGAGGCGTACATGATCGAGAACGGCAAGATCACCTACCCGGTGAAGGGCGCGACGCTGATCGGCAGCGGCCCGGAATCGCTGAAGTACGTGAGCATGATCGGCAACGACATGTCGCTCGACACGGGCGTCGGCGTATGCGGCAAGGAAGGCCAGAGCGTGCCGGTCGGCGTCGGCCAGCCGACCCTGCGGATCGACAAGATGACGGTCGGCGGTACGGCATAACCGCATCGCGGCGCAGACAATCCGCGCAGTTTGACGAAAACGCGCGGATTGTCCGCATTTTCGACGGTTCCCGGTTGCCAGCCGGACGGGGACGGGGTATAAATTCCGAATCAACTTTTTTGACGAGCCGAATTTCCGTCATGTCCGCCAAGTTTTACTTTTACTTTTTTTGGTATCTCAGACCGCTGGCGGATCGAGAGGGTTGATGGCGCGTAAAGCGCAACCGAAATTCCCGAAAAAACCGCCGGCGAACCCGGCGGTTTTTTTTCGCCCTTCGCCAGCCGGTCGCCGCCGCAGCCGTTCAGCAGCCCCGACCGACACCACTGAATCGCCCGAATCGATGAATCTGCCGCACGCCCACTGACCGAACGGCGCCCGGAAAATGAGGAGAAACAGCATGCCCCCGCACAACACCGACGACGTCCGCATCCGCGAACTCAAGGAACTGACGCCGCCCGCCCACCTGATCCGCGAATTCGCGTGCTCCGAAGCCGCGTCCGAGCTGATCTACCACTCGCGCCAGTCGATGCACCGCATCCTGCACGGGATGGACGACCGGCTGATCGTCGTGATCGGGCCGTGCTCGATCCATGACACGAAGGCGGCGATCGAATACGCGGGCCGGCTCGTGAAGGAACGCGAGCGCTTCAAGGGCGAACTCGAAATCGTGATGCGCGTGTACTTCGAGAAGCCGCGCACGACGGTCGGCTGGAAGGGGCTCATCAACGATCCGCACCTCGACAATAGCTTCAAGATCAACGAAGGGCTGCGCACCGCGCGCGAGCTGCTGCTGCAGATCAACGAAATGGGGCTGCCGGCAGCAACCGAATACCTCGACATGATCAGCCCGCAGTACATCGCCGACCTGATCTCGTGGGGCGCGATCGGCGCGCGCACGACCGAGTCGCAGGTGCACCGCGAACTCGCGTCGGGGCTGTCGTGCCCGGTCGGCTTCAAGAACGGCACCGACGGCAACGTGAAGATCGCGGTCGACGCGATCAAGGCCGCGTCGCAGCCGCACCATTTCCTGTCGGTGACGAAGGGCGGCCATTCGGCGATCGTGTCGACGGCCGGCAACGAGGACTGCCACGTGATCCTGCGCGGCGGCAAGGCGCCGAACTACGACGCGGACAGCGTGAATGCCGCGTGCGCGGACATCGGCAAGGCCGGCCTCGCCGCGCGTCTGATGATCGACGCGAGCCATGCGAACAGCTCGAAGAAGCACGAGAACCAGATTCCCGTGTGCGCCGACATCGGCCGCCAGGTCGCGGCCGGCGACGAACGCATCGTCGGCGTGATGATCGAGTCGCACCTGGTCGAGGGCCGTCAGGACCTGAAGGAAGGCTGCGCGCTGACCTACGGCCAGAGCATCACCGACGCGTGCATCGCGTGGGACGACAGCGTGAAGGTGCTCGAAGGCCTCGCGGAATCGGTAAAGGCGCGCCGCGTCGCGCGCGGCAGCGGCAACTGAAGGACGCGTACGGCCTCGCCTGGCGGCAGATTGGCCACCCGGCCAGCCTGCGGTCGGCGTGTCGCCCTGCCAGACTAGCTAACACTACCTAGCTAATCAGAGGCCGACCATGCCGACCGTCAACATGCACGATGCCAAGTCGCGGCTTTCGAGCCTCGTCGAAGCGCTTGAATTGGGGCGGGAGTCCGAAGTCGTGATCGCCCGCAATGGGCATCCGGTCGCCCGGATCGTTCCTTACGCCGCGCCGAAGCGGATCGGCGCAGCCCGTCAGTTGCTGGCCGGATTGAATATCCCGACAAGCGTCGACGCATTCAATGCCGGCGATGAATCGATCGCCGCCGACTTCGATGCCAGCTCGGATCACGGGCTCGCGCCGTGAAGCTGCTGCTCGACACGCACATCGCGCTCTGGGCGGCTGAAGGCGCGCCGCAACTGTCGGCAACCGCGGCCGCGTTGATCGAACATCCCGAAAACACGCTGTACGTCAGCGCCGCGTCAATTTGGGAAATCGCGATCAAATACCGCACAGGCAATCTGCCCGTCCATCCGAGAGATGCACGTTCGGCCTTTCGGCTTGCGGGTTTTGCGGAGTTGCCGATCAGCAGCGATCACGTCGAAGGCGTCGCCGTACTGCCCGACTTTCCCGATCATGCCGATCCATTCGACCGCATGATGGTCGCGCAGGCACTCCATGAAGGGACACCGCTGATCAGCGCCGATGCCAAGGTGTGGCGCTATCACCCCACCTTGATGCTGCGCGCCTGACGCGCCATCCGCAACGAAGAAGCCCGGCTCGCGCCGGGCTTTTTTATTGGCCGGAGACCATCGGTGCGCGCATCACTCGAGCGCGCCCGAACCGAAGATCTCGGTATTCACGCGCTCCGGCGCGACGCCCAGCGCGACGAGCGCGTCGCGCTGGGCCTTCATGAACGCGACCGGCCCGCAGATGTAGTAATCGGCGTCCGCCACCAGCGCGTACTGCTGCACGCGCTCCGGCGTGAGGCGCCCTTCGAGGTCGTGGTCGATGCCGACGCGATCGTTCGGGCCGACCAGTTCGTACAGCACCGTGCGCTTGACGTTCGCGTGTTCGCCGACGGTGTCGTTCAGCCAGTCGCGGAACGCGTGCACCGCGCCCGAACGGCAGGCGTGGATGAATCGCACGTCGCGCGGGCTGCCCGCCGCGATCAGCGTCGACGCCATCGACATCATCGGCGTGATGCCGACGCCGCCCGAGATCAGCACGACCGGCGTATCCACGTCGCGCTTCAGCGAAAAGTCGCCCATCGGCGCGGTGACTTCGACGATCGCGCCCTCTTCGACGCCATCGTGCATCAGCGTCGACACCTTGCCGGCCGGAATCGCTTCCGGCTTGCCGGCCTCGCGCTTCACCGAGATGCGCAGCCACTGGCCGTGCGGCGCATCGGACAGG
The DNA here is from genome assembly GCF_024730645.1 of Burkholderia sp. EMB26. Classification (NCBI taxonomy): domain Bacteria; kingdom Pseudomonadati; phylum Pseudomonadota; class Betaproteobacteria; order Burkholderiales; family Burkholderiaceae; genus Burkholderia; species Burkholderia sp. EMB26. The sequence goes on along the minus strand of NZ_CP078070.1, from coordinate 755,638 downwards.
CTGTACTGGCGCGGCTGGTCGACGCCGAGCTCGCCGACGAAGCGCTTCACCGTGACGTACTGGCCCGGCTCGAACGTCGGCGCTTCGCCGCCGTCGGCGGGCGTCAGGTAGAACGACGTGATCTCGTCGCTTTCACGCACCTTGCGCGCGACCTTGAACGGACGGAAGCCGCTCCACGCGGCGTTCGCGTACAGATCGGCCTCGGCGCCGATCATGATCTGCGCGAGCTGGCCGTATGCGACGCGCCAGGCTTCGAGCGTGTCGGCATCGACCGCGTCGCCGAGCACCTCGACGATCGATGCGAGCAGGTTCTCGCCGACGATCGGGTAATGCTCGGGGCGGATGTTCAGGCTCGCGTGCTTGTGCGAGATGCGCGAGACCGCGCCGCCCAGCGCGCCGAGGTTGTCGATGTTCGCCGCATACGCGTAGACGGCCTTCGCGAGCGTCTCGGGCTGGCTGCCGGTCTTCTGGTGCGTCTGGTTGAACAGGTTCTTCAGTTCCGGATGACGCGCGAACATGCGCTGGTAGAAGTGCTTCGTGATCGTCGCGCCGTGCTCGGCGAGGACGGGGGCGGTGGCCTTCACACGGGCCATCTGGTCAGCGGTGATGTGGGTCATGTTCGTTCTCCGTTAAACATGCATAAACAATACATGTTTAAAAACGGACGTCCCCCGGGCAAATTGTCGCAGTGCGCAAAAACGCGACGGCGGGCTAGCGGACGCGCCCGCGCTCCCACAGCACGTCGGCGCCGCCGCCCGCGCGGTTCAGCACGCGCGCCAGCACGAACAGCAGGTCGGACAGCCGGTTCACGTACCGCCGCGGTGCGTCATTGAGCGTGTCGCTACGCCCGAGCGCGACGATCGAGCGCTCCGCACGGCGGCACACGGTGCGGCAGACGTGCGCGAGCGACGCCGCGCGCGAGCCGGCCGGCAGGATGAATTCCTTCAGCGGCGGCAGCGTCGCGTTGTAGTCGGCAAGCCACCGGTCGAGCCGGGCGAGATGCGTGTCGTCGAGCACCGCGTGGCCGGGAATGCACAGCTCGCCGCCGAGATCGAACAGGTCGTGCTGGATCGTGACGAGCGCCGTGCGGACGTCGTCCGGCAGCGTCTCGGCCAGCAGCACGCCGAGATTCGAGTTCAGTTCGTCGACGTCGCCGATCGCGGCGATCCGCGCGTCGTCCTTGCCGATGCGCCGCCCGTCGCCGAGGCCGGTGGTGCCGTCGTCGCCCGTGCGCGTCGCGATCTTGCTCAAGCGGTTGCCCATGCGAATGTCCTCTCGTGCGCGGCCGCCACGCGGCCCGGTTGGCTGGAACGCGATTATCGCAGCCCGCGGCGGCAGGCGCAGCGGACGTTACAGCGTAGAATGGGCCGACAGTTCGACAAGCAGTCAGGAGACATTCGTGAATCACCCTGCCCCGCCGGCCGCCACGCGCCGCCCGCTGCCCCCCGCCATGCTCGATGCACTGCGCGCCGCCTTCGGCGAGCGCGTGTCGACCGCCGACGCGGTCCGCGCCCATCACGGCCGCGACGAATCCCCGTTCGATCCGCAACTGCCCGACGCCGTCGTGTTCGCGCACAGCACCGACGACGTGCGCGAGGTCGTGTCGCTGTGCTCGCTCTACAGCGTGCCGCTGATTCCGTACGGCGCCGGCTCGTCGCTCGAAGGCCACCTGCTCGCGGTGCGCGGCGGCGTGTCGCTCGACCTGTCCGAAATGAACCGCGTGCTGTCGATCAACGCCGAAGACCTGACCGTGACGGTCGAGCCGGGCATCACGCGCAAGGCGCTCAACGAAGCGCTGCGCGACACCGGCCTGTTCTTCCCGATCGATCCGGGCGCCGACGCCAGCATCGGCGGGATGACCGCGACCCGCGCATCGGGCACCAACGCCGTACGCTACGGCACGATGCGCGAGAACGTGCTCGGCCTGACCGCGGTGCTCGCGGACGGCCGCGTGGTGAAAACCGGCTCGCGCGCGCGCAAGTCGTCGGCCGGCTACGACCTCACGCGCCTGTTCGTCGGGTCCGAAGGCACGCTCGGCGTGATCACCGAGATCACGCTGCGCCTGCACCCGCTGCCCGAGGCCGTGTCGGCCGCGATCTGCACGTTCCCGACGATGGGCGACGCGGTGCGCACGGTGATCGAGACGATCCAGATCGGCGTGCCGATCGCGCGCGTCGAATTCGTCGATGCGCTTGCGGTGCGCTCGATCAACCGTCACTCGAACCTGACGCTGACCGAGGCGCCGACGCTGTTCTTCGAGTTCCACGGCACCGATGCCGGCGTGAAGGAACAGGCCGAACTCGTGCAGGCGCTCGCCGGCCAGAACGCCGGCCAGGGCTTCGAATGGGCGACCCGTCCCGAGGATCGCACGCGGCTCTGGTCCGCACGCCACAACGCGTACTTCGCGATGCTGCAGTTGAAGCCCGGCTGCCGCGCGGTGACGACCGACGTGTGCGTGCCGATCTCGCAGCTCGCCGCGTGCGTCGAGGAAACCGAGGTTGACCTGCGCGCGTCGTCGCTGCCCTGTCCGATCGTCGGCCACGTCGGCGACGGCAATTTCCACGTCGCGATCCTGATCGATCCCGACAAGCCCGAGGAACTCGCCGAAGCCGAACACATCAACGACCGGATCGTCGAGCGCGCGCTGCGCCTGGGCGGCACCTGCACGGGCGAGCACGGCGTCGGGCTGCACAAGATGCGCTTCCTGCCGAAGGAGCACGGCGACAACGCGATCGACACGATGCGCGCGATCAAGCTCGCGCTCGATCCACGCAACCTGATGAATCCAGGCAAGATTTTCACGTGCTGACCGGCGGCGCGAGCTCGCGCCTCACGCAGGAGACTTCATGAACGCTCCCGTCGAACTGTCGAGCGCCGCACGCGCGCAGCGCCAGCGCGAAGTCGTGCAGGCGCTGATGGCCGTGCTGCCGACGCACTGCCTGCTGTACCGCGACGAGGACACGGCGCCGTACGAATGCGACGGCCTGTCCGCGTACCGCCGGCTGCCGCTCGCGGTCGCGCTGCCCGAGACGGAATCGCAAGTGCAGCGGATCGTGCAGATCTGCCGCCGCATGGAAGTGCCGATCGTGCCGCGCGGCGCCGGCACGAGCCTGTCGGGCGGCGCGCTGCCGATCGCGCTCGGCGTCGTGCTGTCGCTCGCGCGCTTCACGCGCATCGTCGAAGTCGACCCGTACGCGCGCACGGCGACCGTGCAGCCCGGCGTGCGCAACCTCGCGATCTCGGAAGCGGCCGCGCCGTACGGCCTGTATTACGCGCCCGATCCGTCGTCGCAGATCGCGTGCACGATCGGCGGCAACGTCGCGGAAAACTCCGGCGGCGTCCACTGCCTGAAATACGGGCTGACCGTGCACAACGTGATGCGCGTGCGCGCGGTGACGATCGACGGCGAGGTCGTCGAATTCGGCTCGCTCGCGCTCGACATGCCGGGCCTCGACCTGCTCGCGGTGATGATCGGCAGCGAAGGGATGTTCGCGATCGTCACCGAGGTCACGGTGCGGCTGATCCCCAAGCCGCAGACCGCGCAGCTCGTGATGGCGAGCTTCGACGACGTCGTCAAGGGCGGCGAGGCGGTGGCAGCGATCATCGCGTCGGGCATCATCCCGGCCGGGCTCGAGATGATGGACAAGCCGGCCACGCAGGCCGTCGAGGCGTTCACGCACGCGGGCTACGACCTCGACGCGAAGGCGATCCTGCTGTGCGAATCGGACGGCACGCCGGAAGAAGTCGCCGAGGAAATCGTGCGGATGACGGCCGTGCTGCGCGAACACGGCGCGACGCGCATCCAGGTGTCGCGCAACGAACATGAACGGCTGCGCTTCTGGTCCGGCCGCAAGAACGCGTTCCCGGCCGCCGGGCGCATTTCCGCCGATTACTACTGCATGGACGGCACCGTGCCGCGCCGCGCGATCGGCCCGCTGCTCGCGCGCATCGAGCAGCTCGAAACGCGCTACGGGCTGCGCTGCATCAACGTGTTCCATGCGGGCGACGGCAACATGCATCCGCTGATCCTGTACAACGCGAACGATCCGGACGAGCTGCACCGCGCCGAGCAGTTCGGCGCGGAAATCCTCGAATGCTGCGTGGAATTCGGCGGCAGCGTGACGGGCGAGCACGGTGTCGGCATCGAAAAACTCAATTCGATGTGCGTGCAGTTCTCGCCGCAGGAGCGCGACGCGTTCTTCGCGGTCAAGCGCGCGTTCGATCCGGCCGGGCTGCTGAACCCGGACAAGGGCATCCCGACCCGTGCGCGCTGCGCGGAATACGGTCGCCAGCACGTGCGCGGCGGGCTGTTGCCGCACCCCGACCTGCCGCGCTTCTGAGCGGCGTGCGGGCCGTGGCCCGCACCGGTGGCCGCGGTCCGCGGGTCTGCCGCGCCCGCGCGGCGCGTTCGCGCGCCGGCGCGAGCCTGCCGCACGCGATACGGGGCTTAGGGATAGTCGCGATGTGGAATCGCGCCACCCCGGTACAATCGACCGGACAACGAGACGAGAAAGCAACGGAACATGGAAGAGGACGACATCGTCGCCGGATGGGCCGAGCGCATCCGCGCCGCCAGTGCCGACGGCCGGCCGCTGCGGATTCGCGGCGGCGGCACCAAGGACTGGTACGGCCAGGCGCTCGAGGGCGAAATACTCGACACGCGCGCGTTTCAGGGCGTCGTGTCGTACGACCCGGCCGAACTCGTCGTCACGGTCCGCGCGGGCACGCCGCTCGCGCAGCTTGAAACCGTCCTCGCCGAGTGCGGCCAGATGCTGCCGTTCGAACCGCCGCATTTCGGGCGCGCGGCCACCGTCGGCGGCTGCGTCGCAGCCGGTCTCGCGGGCCCGCGCCGCGCCACCTGCGGCGCTCCGCGCGATTTCGTGCTCGGCACCACGCTGATGAACGGCCGCGGTGAGATGCTGCGCTTCGGCGGGCAGGTGGTGAAGAACGTCGCCGGCTACGACGTGTCGCGGCTGATGGCCGGCGCGCTCGGTACGCTCGGGCTGATGCTCGACCTGTCGATCAAGGTGCTGCCGATGCCCGTCGCCGAAGTCACGCTGAAGTTCGAGATGACCGCGACCGACGCGGTGCGCAAGCTCAACGAATGGGGCGGCCATCCGCTGCCGGTCAGCGCGAGCGCGTGGCGCAACGGCACGCTCGTGCTGCGCCTGTCGGGCGCGGAAGCCGCCGTCAAATCCGCGAAAACGCTGCTCGGCGGCGAAGTCGTCGACGCGGTCGAGGCCGAGCGTTTCTGGTCCGGCCTGCGCGAGCACACCGACCCGTTCTTCAACGGCATCCCGCCCGGCTACGCGCTGTGGCGCCTGTCGCTGCCGTCGATCACCGAACCGATGCACCTGCCGGGCACCCAGTTGATGGAATGGGGCGGCGCGCAGCGCTGGTGGATCACCGACGCCGACGCGCAAACCGTGCGCATGAGCGCGAAGCAGGCCGGCGGCCATGCGACGCTGTTCCGCGCGGGCGACACCTACGACCGCAGCGCGGGCGTGTTCACGCCGCTGCCGGCGCCGATGATGAAGATCCACCGCGGGCTGAAAAGCGCGTTCGATCCCGCGCGCATCTTCAATCGCGGCCGGCTTTACCCTGAGCTCTGAGGGCTGGATGCAAACGAATCTCGCCGATTTCATCCGCAATACGCCCGACGGCGACGAGGCCGACGCGATCCTGCGCAAGTGCGTGCACTGCGGGTTCTGCACCGCGACCTGTCCGACTTATCAACTGCTCGGCGACGAACTCGACGGCCCGCGCGGCCGCATCTACCTGATCAAGCAGATGGTCGAAGGCGCACCCGTCACGCGCAGCACGCAACAGCATCTCGACCGCTGCCTCACCTGCCGCAGTTGCGAGACGACCTGCCCGTCCGGCGTCCAGTACGGCCGGCTCGTCGAGATCGGCCGCAAGCACGTCGAAGCTCAGGTGGAGCGCCCCGCGCAGCAGCGGCTGATGCGCCGCATGCTCGCGAGCGTCGTGCCGAACGCCGCGCTGTTCTCGCCGATGATGCGGCTCGGCCAGCACGTGCGGCCGCTGCTGCCGAAGCGGCTGCGCGACAAGGTGCCGCCGCGCACGCGGCTGCTCGAATGGCCGCACCGCACGCATCCGCGCAAGATGCTGATGCTCGGCGGCTGCGTGCAGCCGTCGATGCTGCCGAACATCAACATCGCGACCGCGCGCGTGCTGGACGCGCTCGGCATCGAGACGGTCGTCGCGCCGGACGCGGGCTGCTGCGGCGCGATCCGCCTGCATCTGAACTATCACGACGAAGCGCTCGACGACGCACGTCGCAACATCGACGCGTGGTGGCCCCACGTCGAACAGGGCGCCGAGGCGATCGTGATGAACGCGTCGGGCTGCGGCGCGACGGTGCTCGAGTACGCGCACCTGCTGCGCGACGATCCGGCCTACGCGGAGAAGGCGCAGCGCATCGTTTCGCTGACGCGCGACATCTCCGACGTGCTGCTCGCGTTCGAGGCCGAACTCGCGACGATCGCGCGGCGCCGCGCGATCCATACGGTCGCCTACCACCCGCCGTGCACGCTGCAGCACGGTCAACAATCGCGCGGCAAGGTCGAGCGCCTGCTGGAGACGCTCGGCATCGACGTGCGGCTGCCGGCCGACAGCCATCTGTGCTGCGGCTCGGCCGGCACCTACTCGCTGACGCAGCCGTCGCTGTCGTACCGGTTGCGCAAGCAGAAGCTGCTGAAGCTCCAGGCGCTCGAGCCGCAGATGATCGTGTCCGGCAACGTCGGCTGCATCGCGCACCTGCAAAGCGGCACGCAGGTGCCGGTCGCCCACTGGGTCCAGCTCGTCGAGCATCTGCTGTACGGCTAGGGGCTGTTCGCGCTCGTAACGGGCGCGCGCGGCGTCCGTATAATGAGCGGATCGATGCGCCGCGGATCGCGACGCATCGGCTTCATGCCCGCTTCCGTGCCGCTCCCGTGCCTGCTTCCGTGCCCGTCATGTCCGATCTCGCCGCCCGTCTCGACTCCGTTCACCGCCGCATCGCCGACGCCGCCCGCGCGGCCGGCCGCGATCCCGCCACCGTCGCGCTGCTCGCCGTGTCGAAGACGTTTCCGGCCCACGACGTGCGCGCCGCGCATGCGGCCGGCCAGCGCGCCTTCGGCGAAAACTACGTGCAGGAATCGATCGACAAGATCGACGCGCTCGCCGACCTGCGCGCGAGCCTCGAATGGCATTTCATCGGCCCGCTGCAATCGAACAAGACGCGCCCCGTCGCCGAGCGCTTCGACTGGGTCCATTCGGTCGACCGGCTGAAGATCGCGCAGCGCCTGTCGGAACAGCGCCCCGCGCACCTGCCGCCGCTCAACGTGTGCGTGCAGGTGAACATCAGCGGCGAGGCGTCGAAGAGCGGCGTCGCGCCGGCCGACGTGGCCGAAGTCGCGCGGGCGGTCGCCGCGCTGCCGTCGCTGCGGCTGCGCGGCCTGATGGCGATTCCCGAACCGGCCGACGACCCCGACGCGCAACGCGCGCCGCATCGCGCGCTGCGCGCGTTGTTCGACACGTTGCGCGCCGGCGGCCTGCCGCTCGACACGCTGTCGATGGGCATGTCCGCCGATCTCGATGCCGCCGTGCTCGAAGGCGCGACGATCGTGCGCGTCGGCACCGCGATCTTCGGCGCGCGCGATTACTCGCACTGAACGCCGCGCCCTTTTCCGCCTTTCCGTTCACTCACTCGCTCATTCCCGACATCATGAAAATCGCATTCATCGGCGGCGGCAACATGGCCGCGGCCCTGATCGGCGGCCTGATCAAGCGCGGCGTCGCCGCGGACGGCCTGTATGCCATCGACGTCAACGAAGAAGTCCGCGCGCGCGCGGCACAGCAATTCGGCGTGCGCACCGGCGCGGCGATCGACGCGACGCTCGCCGATTACGACGCGATCGTGCTCGCGGTGAAGCCGCAGGTACTGCACGACGTCGCGCAGGCGCTGGCGCCACACCTGAAGTCGCAGCTCGTGATCAGCATCGCGGCCGGCATCCGCGGCACGGATCTCGCCCGCTGGCTCGGCGGCTACGCGCGCGTCGTGCGCACGATGCCGAACACGCCCGCGCTGGTCGGCATGGGCGTGACGGGCCTGGCCGCGCTGCCGGGCGTCGACGCCGCCGGCCGCGAACTCGCGTCGAACGTGCTCGGCGCGGTCGGCGAGATCGTGTGGTTCGACGACGAAGCGCAGCTCGATGCGGTCACCGCGATTTCGGGCAGCGGCCCCGCGTACGTGTTCTATTTCATCGAAGCGCTGCAGGAAGCCGCGCGCCGCCTCGGCATGAACGACGAGCAGGGCCGCGCGCTCGCGGTCGCGACGTTCACCGGCGCCGCGCAACTGGCCGCGCAGTCGGGCGAGCCGGCCAGCGTGCTGCGCGAACGCGTGACGTCGAAGGGCGGCACGACGGCCGCCGCGCTCGCGGCGTTCGACGCGCAGGGCGTGAAGGAAGCGATCGTGCGCGGCGCGCTCGCGGCCGAAGCACGCGCGAAGGAAATGGGCGACGAGCTCGGCCGCGCGTAAGCGTGACGGCGGCGCCGGTCATGCCGGCGCCGGATGTAAAAAAAGCGACCGTCAGGTCGCTTTTTCGTTGGCGCCGCGAGAAAGAGCGCGCGGTGTGTCGTTCAGTTGCCCGCCAGCAGGTAATGCGCGGCGATGCCCGCGAACAGCACGCCGCCCAGCCAGTTGTTGTGGCGGAACGCCGCGAAGCACGGCATCCGTTCGCGGTCCTTGATCAGCGTGTAGTGATACAACGCGCAGCCGAGCGCCGCCGCCCAGCCCACCCAGTACGCGGGACCGAAGCCGAGCGTCACGCCGATCCACACGTAGATGCCGAGCGTCATCGCGTAGCACGTCATCACGGCCGCGACGTCGAAACGGCCGAACGTCAGCGCGGACGTGCGGATGCCGATCTTGATGTCGTCGTCGCGATCGACCATCGCATATTCGGTGTCGTACGCGACCGACCAGAAGATGTTCGCGACCAGCATCACCCACGCCAGCATCGGCACCGTATCCTGCACGGCCGCGAACGCCATCGGGATGCCGAAGCCGAACGCGATGCCGAGATACGCCTGCGGAATCGCGAAGAAGCGCTTCATGAACGGATAGGAGCCGGCGACGAACAGCGCGACGACCGACAATTGTTTCGTCAGCGTATTGAGCGGCAGGATCAGCAAAAACGCGATGAACGACAGCCCGACCGCGATCGCGACGGCTTCCCATGCGTGGATCTTGCCGGACGTCAGCGGCCGGTCGGCCGTGCGCTTCACGTGACGGTCGAAATCGCGGTCGGCGTAGTCGTTCATCGCGCAGCCGGCCGAGCGCATCAGCAGCGTGCCGAGCGTGAAGATCACGAGCAGCGGCCAGCGCGGGTGGCCGTCCGACGCGATCCACAGCGCGTTGAGCGTCGGCCACAGCAGCAGCAGGCTGCCGATCGGCTTGTCCATCCGGACGAGCCGCAGATACAGGGGAAAGCGGGCAAGCATGGCGAAGCACCGGGAAGAGAATCCCGGCATTTTAGAGCCGAGCGGTGCTTCGCGTCATGTCGGCGCGCCGCGCGGCCGGTGACCGCAGCGGGCCGGCGGGCCGCCGCGACCCGCTACGCGCGGCCACGCAGCGGCGCGCATCAATCCGGGGACAGATGCAAAGCCGCTCAGAAGCAGGCCGGCCTGCCGTCCCCGGCCGCGTGCGGCTTACGCGAGCAGCGACCGCAGCATCCATGCGGTCTTTTCATGCGTCTGCAGGCGCTGGGTCAGCAGGTCCGCGGTCGGCTCGTCGCTCGCCGCATCGGCGATGGGGAAGATTTCACGCGCGGTGCGCACGACCGCCTCGTGCCCTTCGACGAGCTGACGGATCATTTCCTCGGCGGCCGGCACGCCCTTCGCTTCCGGCACCGACGACAGTTTCGCGAACTCGCCGAACGTGCCGGGCGCGACGACGCCCAGCGTGCGAATGCGTTCCGCGACGGAATCGACCGCGAGCCACAGTTCGTTGTACTGCTCCTCGAACATCAGGTGCAGTGTGTTGAACATCGGTCCGGTCACGTTCCAGTGGAAATTGTGGGTCTTCAGGTACAGCGAAAACGTATCGGCGAGCAGGCGCGACAGGCCGTCCGCGATGTTCTTGCGGTCCTTGTCGCTGATACCGATGTTGATCTGCGTGGCGTTGCCTTTCTTGGCCATCTTCGGGACTCCTCATTCGAAATGTTGAACCGGCGAAAATGCGTCGAGCAATCCGCATGCCGCGTCGCGCGGCATCCGTTCGCGACTCGCCAGTCTAGCGTCGCGAAATCGTCGCTGCCATCGTTGTCGTCAGCCGCCTGCGGCCGACACGACCGGCGCGAGCGCGTGCAGCGCCTGCGAGACCAGCTCCACCGCCCCGCCGACGACGATCGCGAAGCCGACGGCGTAGCGCGCCAGTTCGACCGGCGAGCGCAGAATGGGCGACGCGGCGGCACGCATGTTGAGCATCATTTGCGTCATGGTCACTCCTTCGACAAGACATCGTTCAGAGAAGAAACGGCCGGTCGTTCGACCGGCCGTTTCAGGTTACTGCATCACTGCTTTACTGCATCACCGCATCACGACCGGGTTCATGCGAGGTCGAAGCGGTCGAGGTTCATCACCTTGTTCCAGGCGGCGACGAAGTCGCGCACGAACTTCTCCTGCGCATCCGCGCTGCCGTACACCTCGGCCAGCGCGCGCAGTTGCGAGTGCGAGCCGAAGATCAGGTCAACGCGCGTGCCCGTCCACTTGACCGCGCCCGTCGCGCGATCGCGCCCTTCGAACACGTCGTTCGCGGCCGACACCGGCTTCCATTCCGTGCGCATGTCGAGCAGGTTCGCGAAGAAGTCGTTCGACAGCGTGCCCGGACGATCGGTGAACACGCCGTGCTTCGAGTCGCCGACGTTCGCGCCGAGCACGCGCAAGCCGCCGACCAGCACGGTCATCTCCGGCGCCGTCAACGTCAGCAGTTGCGCCTTGTCGACCAGCAGCGCCTCGGCCGGCGTCTTGTACGGGTGCTTCAGGTAGTTGCGGAACCCGTCGGCGAGCGGCTCGAGCACGGCCATCGCGTCGACGTCGGTTTCTTCCTGCGACGCATCCATCCGGCCCGGCGCGAACGGCACCGTGATCGCGACGCCCGCGTTCTTCGCCGCCTGCTCGACGCCGGCCGCACCGGCCAGCACGATCAGGTCGGCCAGCGACACCTTCTTGCCGCCCGTCTGCGCATCGTTGAACGCCTTCTGCACGCCTTCGAGCGCTTCGAGTACCGCCGCGAGCGCCGCCGGCTGGTTCACTTCCCAGTCCTTCTGCGGCGCGAGGCGGATGCGCGCGCCGTTCGCGCCACCGCGCTTGTCCGACCCGCGGAACGTCGCCGCGGACGCCCAGGCGGTCGACACGAGCTGCGACACCGACAGGCCCGTGGCCAGCACCTTCGCCTTCAGCGCGGCGACGTCGGCGTCGTCGATCAGCGGATGATCGACGGCCGGGATCGGGTCCTGCCACAGCAGGTGTTCCGCCGGCACTTCCGGGCCGAGGTAGCGCGAGCGCGGACCCATGTCACGGTGCGTCAGCTTGAACCACGCACGTGCGAATGCGTCGGCGAATTCGGCCGGGTTCTCGTGGAAGCGGCGCGAGATCTTTTCGTAGGCCGGGTCGAAACGCAGCGACAGGTCGGTCGTCAGCATCGTCGGGCGATGCTTCTTCGACGCGTCGTACGCATCGGGAATCACCTCGTCCGCATCCTTCGCGACCCACTGGTGCGCGCCGGCCGGGCTCTTCGTGAGCTCCCACTCGTAGCTGAACAGGTGCTTGAAGAAGTCGTTGCTCCACTTCGTCGGCGTCGAGGTCCACGTGACTTCGAGGCCGCTCGTGATCGTGTCCTTGCCCTTGCCGGTGCCGAAGGTGCTCTTCCAGCCGAGCCCCTGCTCCTCGAGGCCCGCGGCTTCCGGCTCGGGGCCGACGTTCGAGGCCGGGCCGGCGCCGTGCGTCTTGCCGAACGTGTGACCGCCCGCGATCAGCGCGACGGTTTCCTCGTCGTTCATCGCCATCCGCGCGAACGTCTCGCGGATGTCGTGCGCGGCGGCGACCGGGTCGGGGTTGCCGTCCGGACCTTCCGGGTTCACGTAGATCAGGCCCATCTGCACCGCGGCGAGCGGGCTTTCGAGCTCGCGCTTGCCCGTGTAGCGGCTGTTCGGGCCGCCGCTCAGTTCCAGCCAGATCTTTTCCGAGCCCCAGTAGACGTCGTCCGGTTCCCACGTGTCGACGCGGCCGCCGGCATAGCCGAACGTCTTGAAGCCCATCGATTCGAGCGCGACGTTGCCGGTCAGGATCAGCAGGTCGGCCCACGAGATGTTGCGGCCGTACTTCTGCTTGATCGGCCACAGCAGGCGACGCGCCTTGTCGAGGCTCACGTTGTCCGGCCAGCTGTTGAGCGGCGCGAAGCGCTGCTGCCCGCCGCCCGCGCCGCCACGGCCGTCGGCCGTGCGGTACGTGCCCGCGCTATGCCACGCCATGCGCACGAACAGGCCGCCGTAGTGGCCGAAGTCGGCCGGCCACCAGTCCTGCGACGTCGTCATCAGCGCGTGCAGGTCCTGCTTCACCGCGGCGAGATCCAGCTTCTTGAACGCCTCGGCGTAGTCGAAATCCGGGTCCATCGGATCGGACAGCGCCGAATGCCGATGCAGGACGTTGAGGTTCAGCTGATTCGGCCACCAGTCCTTGTTCGTCGTGCCGCTGCCTGCGGTGTGGTTGAACGGGCACTTGGTTTCGTTCGACATGCTTTTTCTCCTTTACTTGCTCGTAGGCCCCCACGTGCCGGGCGCGGTTCGTGGAGCATTGCGGGGGGTAAGAAACGGAACAGGCGGCTTCTCCTGTCGTACTACGGGATGTCGTGCGCGGCCTTCGGCACGCGTTCCCGCTGCAACGCGCCGCAGGCGGGGCGCTCGGGGACGCGGCGGCCGGCAGTCGTCATGCCGGCGCGGCGGGTGGTTTTTCGGGTATCGGACATGCAATGCTCCCTCATGGCTTGACGGCGGGTGAATCGGGGGAACACAGGACCGGTGCGCGGCGGCACTCATCCGCCATACACACGGTCCGCCAGGTACGCGAACGCAATCGGACGCAGGCCGCGAACCGCCGCCCTGGCGCGATGTACGACCATGTCGCGCGACGGGATGTTCCGTTGCGCGTGCTGCAATACCGACCGCATCATGACATCCTCCTTTGACGTTTGCATTCAACGTGCATCCCGCACGTCGGCTACGACGCCGATCCATGTAGAGGATTCTATCTACATCTATCAATTATTTGAATTTGATAAATTTCATCTATGCGATAGGGAAAAATAAACGGGGCCGCAAGGCCCCGTTCATCATGCCGCCACACCCGCATGCGCGGGTGCGTCAATTCATCGTGGCCGGCATGTCGAGCTTCGCGACGCCGGGCAGCTCGCAGGCAGAGATGGCGTCGCTGATCGCGTCGATCGCGGGCATCCGCGTGAAGCTCTTGCGCCATACGAGCACCACACGCCGATCGGGCACCGGTTCGTTGAACGGCACGTACGACAGCAGTTCGGCATCGGGACCGTTCGCGCGCGGGCCGATCTCGGCGACCGACATTCGCGGCAGCACCGTGATGCCGACGCCGCTCGCGACCATGTGGCGAATGGTTTCGAGCGACGAGCCCTCGAAGGTCTTCTGGATGCCGTCGGCCGTCTGCGAGAAGCGCATCAGTTCCGGACACACGCCGAGCACGTGATCGCGGAAGCAGTGGCCGTTGCCGAGCAGCAGCATGGTTTCCTGCTTCAGGTCCTCGGCGTCGATCTCGTCGCGCTTCTCCCACGGGTGGCCCGCCGGCAGCGCGACGACGAACGGCTCGTCGTACAGCGGCCGCACCATCAGGCCGGTTTCGGGGAACGGCAGCGCCATGATCGCGGCGTCGATCTCGCCCTGCTTCAGCAGTTCGAGCAGCTTCAGCGTGTAGTTCTCCTGCAGCATCAGCGGCATCTGCGGGACACGCTGGATCATCTGCTTGACGAGCGTCGGCAGCAGGTACGGCCCGATCGTGTAGATCACGCCGAGGCGGAACGGGCCGACGAGCGGGTCCTTGCCCTGCTTCGCGATCTCCTTGATCGCGAAGGTCTGCTCCAGCACGCGCTGCGCCTGGGTGACGATCTGGTCGCCGATCGGCGTCACGCTCACTTCGCTCGCGCCGCGCTCGAAAATCTGCACGTTGAGCTCGTCTTCGAGCTTCTTGATCGCCACCGAGAGCGTCGGCTGGCTCACGAAGCACGCTTCGGCCGCGCGGCCGAAATGCCGCTCGCGCGCAACCGCGACGATGTATTTCAATTCAGTCAGCGTCATTGTGGGTCAATCAGAGATATACAGGCGATAGGTTTAATTTATACACCTGTTGGCACCGGTTCGCCAAGTTTCTCTGCATCGCGAGGCGTCGATTGGCGTCGATCGGCGGCTTTCGATCCGGCCCCGAGCCGCTCGATCAGGCCTTCAGGTACTGTTCGCGCGCGCCGAGCCAGCGCGCGAGATGCTGCGTGACGACCTCCGGGTACGCGGCAATCAGCCGCGCCGCGGCCTCGCGGGCCGGGTCGATCAGCCAGCCGTCGGTCTCGAGGTTCGCGAAACGCAGCATCGCCGCGCCCGACTGGCGCGCGCCGAGGAATTCGCCCGGGCCGCGGATTTCGAGGTCGCGCCGCGCGATCTCGAAGCCGTCGGTCGTCTCGCGCATCGTCTTCAGCCGCTCGCGGCCGGTGAGCGACAGCGGCCCGCTGTACAGCAGCACGCACACCGACGCCGCGGTGCCGCGCCCGACCCGGCCGCGCAGCTGGTGCAACTGCGCGAGGCCGAAACGTTCCGCGTGCTCGATCACCATCAGCGACGCGTTCGGCACGTCGACGCCCACCTCGATCACCGTCGTCGCGACCAGCAGCTGCACTTCGTTGCGCGTGAACGCCTCCATCACGGCCGCCTTGTCGGCCGGCGACAGCCGGCCGTGCACGAGCCCGACCTTCAGCTCGGGCAGCGCCGCGGCCAGCGTCTCGTAGGTTTCGACGGCCGTCTGCAGCTGCAGCGTCTCGCTCTCCTCGATCAGCGGGCACACCCAGTACACCTGGCGCCCGGTGAGCGCGGCCTCGCGCACGCGGGCGATCACCTCGTCGCGCCGCGCGTCGCCGACGACGCGCGTCAGCACCGGCGTGCGGCCGGGCGGCAACTCGTCGATCGTCGACACTTCGAGATCCGCGTAGTACGTCATCGCGAGCGTGCGCGGAATCGGCGTGGCCGACATCATCAGCTGGTGCGGCTGAAAGTCGCGCGCGCCGTTGGCCGCGTTCGCGGCCTTCGCACGCAGCGCGAGACGCTGCTCGACGCCGAAGCGGTGCTGCTCGTCGACGATCACGAGGCCGAGCCGCGCGAATTCGACCGTGTCCTGGATGATCGCGTGCGTACCGATCACGAGCTGCGCGGTGCCGAGCGCGGCCGCCTCGATCGCCGCGCGCTTCTCCTTCGCCTTCAGGCTGCCCGCGAGCCACGCGACCGTGACGCCGAGCGGCTCGAGCCATGCGCGCAGCTTGCGCGCGTGCTGTTCCGCGAGGATTTCGGTGGGCGCCATCAGCGCAGCCTGGTAGCCGGCGTCGATCGCCTGCGTGGCGGCCAGCGCCGCGACGACCGTCTTGCCGCTGCCGACGTCGCCCTGCAGCAGCCGCTGCATCGGGTGCGCGAGCGTGAGGTCGTGCGCGATCTCGTCGACGACGCGCGCCTGCGCGCCCGTCAGCGTGAACGGCAGCGCCGCGTAAAGGCGCGTGGTCAGCGCGTCGGCATCGCGCGCGGTGCGGCGCGGCATCGCGGGCGCGGCGCGCGTGCGGCGCTCCTCGTGCGCACGCTTGAGCGACAGCTGCTGCGCGAGCAGTTCCTCGAACTTGATGCGCGTCCACGCCGGATGCGAGCCGTCCATCAGCGCGGCTTCGTCCGAATCGACGCGCGGGTGGTGCAGGATGCGCACCGCCTGCTCGAGCGTCGGCACGTCGAGCGGCTTCAGGTAATCGCGCTGGATCTCCGGCGGCAGCAGTTCGGGCAGCGGCGTGCGCTCGACCGCGTTCTCGATCGCCTTGCGCAGATACGCCTGCGACACGCCGGCCGTGCTCGGGTAGACGGGCGTGAGCACCTGCGGCAGCGGCGCATCCGCTTCGACGACGCGCACGGCCGGATGCACCATCTCCATCCCGAAAAAGCCGCCGCGCACGTCGCCGCGCACGCGCAGCCGCTGGCCGACGGCCATCTGCTTGACCTGCGACCCGTAGAAATTCAGGAAGCGCAGCACGAGCTGCTCGCCGTCGTCGTCCCGGATCTTCACGACGAGCTGGCGGCGCGGCCGGTACGCGACCTCGTTGTCGAACACGACGCCTTCGGTCTGCGCGATGCCGCCCGGCAGCAATTCGCCGATCGGCGTGAGCGTGGTTTCGTCCTCGTAGCGCATCGGCAGATGCAGCACGAGATCGATCGAACGCGTGAGCCCGAGCTTCGCGAGCTTGTCGGCGGTTTTCACCGGCTTGTCGGCGGCCGGCTTCTTCTTGCGCTTCGCACCGGCCGCGCCTGCCTCGTCGCTCGCGGCGGCGCCGTCGGCGTCGGGCGCGGCGGCCGCGGGCTGCGCGAGCCGGCCGTCGGCGCCGCGCTTCGGGCCGGCGCGACGCGTACCGGAGCCCGATGCGAACGGCGCGGGCGACGCGGCATCGTCCGCGTCGAACGGATCGGCGGAATCGGCAACGGCGGCGGGAGAACGGCGTGGTGACACAGGCATCGGATCGTCTGGGTGCTTCGCAAGGCAAGTACAATAGCGGCTTTCACGTCGTCCGAACGAACGACGCCGGCCAGGCCGCGCATCCCGTCATCATAGCGGCTCGCGCGCCCCGATTACGCGTTTCCGCCCTGCCGGCGACGCCCGCCGGCCGCTTCGAACCAGCCCGCATGTTCACGCTTTCCGATTTCGATTTCAATCTGCCGCCCGAGCTGATTGCACAAACCGCGCTGCCCGATCGCACCGCGAGCCGCCTGCTCGAGGTCGACCGCAGCGTCGAGCCCGCACGCCTCGTCGACCGCCATTTCGCCGAATTGCCGTCGTGCATCGCGCCCGGCGACCTGCTCGTGTTCAACGATACCAAGGTGCTGAAGGCGCGTTTCTTCGGCCAGAAGGCCAGCGGCGGCAAGATCGAGGTGCTGATCGAGCGCGTGACCGGCACGCACACGGCGCTCGCGCAGATCCGCGCGAGCAAGTCGCCGGGCGCCGGCACGACGCTGCGTCTGGCCGACGCGTTCGACGTGACGGTCGGCGAGCGCGTCGAGCCGTTCTTCACGCTGCACTTCCCCGCGCCGTGCCTCGACCTGATCGAACAGTACGGCCGCCTGCCGCTGCCGCCGTATATCGAGCACGATCCCGATGCGACCGACGAGACGCGCTACCAGACCGTCTATGCGAGCAACCCGGGCGCGGTCGCCGCGCCGACGGCCGGGCTCCATTTCGACCAGCCGCTGCTGGAGCAGCTCGATGCGCTGGGCGTCGAGCGCGCGACGCTCACGCTGCACGTCGGCGCCGGCACGTTCCAGCCGGTGCGCGTCGACAACATCGCCGAGCACAAGATGCACAGCGAGTGGTACGACCTGCCGCAGTCGCTCGTCGACAAGATCGCCGCGACCCGCGCGCGCGGCGGCAACGTGATCGCGGTCGGCACGACGTCGATGCGCGCGCTCGAAGCCGCGGCGCGCTCGGCCGACGAAGCCGGCCGCCCGCTCGCGGCGACGCAGGCCGAGACCGACATCTTTATCACGCCCGGCTACCGTTTCCGCGTGGTCGACCGGCTCGTGACGAACTTCCACCTGCCGAAATCGACGCTGCTGATGCTGGTGTCCGCGTTCGCGGGCGTCGAGACGATCCGCGCCGCGTACCGGCACGCGATCGAAGAACGCTACCGGTTCTTCAGCTACGGCGACGCGATGCTGCTCACGCGGCGCGACACGCCGGAGGCGCCGGGCGCGTAAGCTCCGCGGGCGGCTCGTCCGCCTGGTGCGTCACCCGTTTTTTCACCGCCGCCGGGCTTCCCGGCGGCGTTTCCAACATGCGCCGGACTGTTTTCCGGTAGCGAGGAGCACGACACGATGACCGAAGGTTCATCCCACGATACGCACGCCCCCGTGCAGGACCGCCCGGCCAACGGGCTCGAATTCGAACTGCTGACGACCGACGGCCACGCGCGCCGCGGCCGCGTGAAGCTCAACCACGGCACGGTCGAAACGCCGATCTTCATGCCGGTCGGCACGTACGGCACCGTGAAGGCGATCCAGCCGCGCGAGCTGCACGAGATCAAGGCCCAGATCATCCTCGGCAACACGTTCCACCTGTGGCTGCGCCCGGGCCTCGACACGATCGACGCGCACGGCGGCCTGCACGGCTTCATGGGCTGGAACAAGCCGATCCTGACCGACTCGGGCGGCTTCCAGGTGTTCTCGCTCGGCGACCTGCGCAAGATCACCGAGGACGGCGTCACGTTCGCGTCGCCGATCAACGGCGACAAGCTGTTCCTGTCGCCGGAAGTGTCGATGCAGATCCAGAAGGTGCTGAACTCCGACGTGGTGATGCAGTTCGACGAATGCACGCCGTACGCGACCAACGGCGTGCCGACGACGCACCAGGAAGCGGCCGACTCGATGCGCATGTCGCTGCGCTGGGCGAAGCGCTCGCTCGACGAGTTCAACCGGCTCGGCAACCCGAACGCGCTGTTCGGGATCGTCCAGGGCGGGATGTTCGAGGACCTGCGCGACGAATCGCTCGCGGGCCTCGCGGAACTCGGTTTCCACGGCCTCGCGATCGGCGGGCTGTCGGTCGGCGAGCCGAAGGAAGACATGATGCGCGTGCTGCGCCACGTGGGCCCGAAGCTGCCGGCCAACAAGCCGCACTACCTGATGGGCGTCGGCACGCCGGAGGACCTGGTCGAAGGCGTCGCGAACGGCGTCGACATGTTCGACTGCGTGATGCCGACCCGCAACGCGCGCAACGGCTGGCTGTTCACGCGCTTCGGCGACGTGAAGATCCGCAACGCGACGCACAAGAACTCGCTGAAGCCGCTCGATTCGACCTGCACCTGCTACACGTGCCAGAACTTCTCGCGCGGCTACCTGCATCACCTGCACCGGGTCGGCGAAATCCTCGGCGCGCAGCTGAACACGATCCACAACCTGCACTACTACCTGCAGCTGATGAGCGAGATTCGCGAGGCAATCGAGACGCACACGTTCGACGCATTCCGGCAACGCTTCGCGGAGGATCGCGCGAGAGGGGTCGACTGACGGGCCGGCGGCCCGCATCGCGGCCAGTCACATAGGACGTGTACTAATTGGCCTGATCAAATCACCGGTCGCGACCGCCAAACATTACAATTACCTTTCCAAACAAGTCGCAACGGTGTCGGTTCGCGCTTTAACAGCTTGATCCGAAAGCGCATTTGCCGATCCGTCTGCGCATGGGGCCGGTGGTAGAATAACCGGCTTATTTTTCGATCTTCCCCTACGGAGAGACCAACGTGCCGTTCATTTCCAATGCCTTCGCGCAAGGTGCCGGTGGCGCCGAATCGAGCCTGATGAGCTTCCTGCCGCTCATCCTGATGTTCGCGGTGCTGTACTTCATCATGATCCGTCCGCAGATGAAGCGTCAGAAGGAACACCGCAACATGCTCGCGGCCATGGCGAAGGGCGACGAAGTCGTCACGAGCGGCGGCCTCGTCGGCAAGGTGACGAAGGTCACCGAAGGCTACATCGGCGTCGAAATCGCCGAAGGCACCGAAATCACCGTGCAGAAGGCTGCCGTCACGACCATTCTGCCGAAGGGCACGATCAAGTCGCTGTAAGGCTTTCACCGAGCGTCCGGCTCCCCGCGCCGTGCCCGCCTGAGAGAGCGGGCCGCCGCGGCGCCGGACGCGACGCTTTCACGCCAACCACCCGTTCGGCCCCCTCATGAATCGTTATCCACTCTGGAAATATGTCGTGATGGTCGTGGCGCTCGCCATCGGCCTTCTGTACACATTGCCCAACTTCTTCGGCGAAGCGCCGGCGGTGCAGGTGTCGAGCGGCAAGGCCACGGTCAAGCTCGACTCGACCACGCTGACCCAGGTCGAATCGGCGCTCGCATCCGCGCAGATCAAGCCGGACGACGTCACCTTCGAGAACACGGCGACCAACGCGAACATCCGCGTGCGCCTGAAGGACACCGATACGCAGCTGCGCGTCAAGGACCTGCTGCAGAAGTCGCTGAACGCCGACCCGAACGATCCGCAGTACGTCGTCGCACTGAACCTGCAGAGCGCGTCGCCGCGCTGGCTGACCGCCCTGCACGCGCTGCCGATGTATCTCGGCCTCGACCTGCGCGGCGGTGTGCACTTCCTGCTCCAGGTCGACATGACGGGCGCGCTCACGAAGAAGCTCGACTCCGACGCCTCCGACGCGCGCTCGCTGCTGCGCGACAAGAACATCCGCGACGGCGGCGTGAGCCGCGTCGAGCAGTCCGTGGTCGTCAACTTCAGCGATGCGCAGACGGCGGAAGACGCCCGCAAGGTGCTCGCCGCGTCGATCACCGAGCTGCAATGGGCGACCCAGCCCGGCGGCGGCGGCACGCAGGTGGTTGGCACGTTTACGCCGGCCGTGCAGAAGGCCGTCGAGGACGCCGCGCTCAAGCAGAACCTGACGACGCTCCACAACCGCGTGAACGAACTCGGCGTGTCCGAGCCGATCCTGCAGCAGCAAGGCAGCGACCGCATCGTCGTCGAACTGCCGGGCGTGCAGGACACCGCGAAGGCGAAGGACATCATCGGCCGCACCGCGACGCTCGAGGCGCGCCTCGCCGACCCGATCAACACGCACCCGAACCCGAACGACCCCGTGCCGCCGGGCGAGGAGCTGTTCACGCAGGGCATCCAGGCGCCCGTGCTGCTGAAGAAGGACGTGATCTTCACCGGCGACCGCATCATCGACGCATCGGCCGGTTTCGACGAACACCAGCGTCCGTCGGTCAACATCCGCCTCGATTCGGCGGGCGGCCGCGCGGTGCGCACGGTGTCGCGCGACAACATCGGCAAGCCGATGGCGATGGTGCTGTTCGAGAAGGGCAAGGGCGAAGTGCTGACGGTCGCGACGATCCAGTCCGAACTCGGCGACCGCTTCCAGATCACGGGCCAGCCGACGCCGCAGGCCGCGGCCGACCTCGCGCTGCTGCTGCGCGCCGGTTCGCTCGCCGCACCGATGGACATCATCGAGGAACGCACGATCGGCCCGAGCCTCGGCGCCGACAACATCAAGATGGGCGTGCACTCGGTGATCTGGGGCTTCTGTGCGATCGCCGTGTTCATGATCGCGTACTACATGCTGTTCGGCGTGGTGTCGGTGATCGGCCTGTCGGTGAACCTGCTGCTGCTCGTCGCCGTGCTGTCGCTGATGCAGGCGACGCTGACGCTGCCGGGTATCGCGGCCATCGCGCTCGCGCTCGGTATGGCGATCGACTCGAACGTGCTGATCAACGAGCGCGTGCGTGAAGAACTGCGCGCCGGCCAGCCGCCGCAGCTCGCGATCCAGGCCGGCTACGCACACGCGTGGGCGACGATTCTCGACTCGAACGTCACGACGCTGATCGCCGGCCTCGCGCTGCTCGCGTTCGGCTCGGGCCCGGTTCGCGCGTTCGCGATCGTGCACTGCCTCGGTATCCTGACGTCGATGTTCTCCGCGGTGTTCTTCTCGCGCGGGATCGTCAACCTCTGGTACGGCGGCCGCAAGAAGCTGAAGTCGCTCGCGATCGGCCAGGTGTGGAAGCCGGAAGGCGCCGCTGCCGCCGCGTCGTTCACCGACGCGGACGAATCGACCGACACCGCGCGCGCCGCGAAGCTCGCCGCCCCGGCGAAGGGCAACGCGCCGCGCGCCGGCAAGCCGCAGCTGCGCAACCGCGCGCAGCAAGGCGTGTCGCCGAAGAAACCGGGCTCGACCCAATAAGGCCCCGGAGACGAAGCCATGGAATTTTTCCGCATCCGTAAAGATATTCCGTTCATGCGGCACGCGCTGGTGTTCAACGTGATCTCGCTGGTCACGTTCCTCGCCGCCGTGTTCTTCCTGTTCCACCGCGGGCTGCACCTGTCCGTCGAATTCACCGGCGGCACGGTGATCGAGGTGCAGTACCAGCAGGCCGCGGAGCTCGAACCCGTGCGCGCGACGCTCGGCAAGCTCGGCTATGCCGACGCGCAGGTGCAGAACTTCGGCACGTCGCGCAACGTGCTGATCCGCCTGCAGCTGAAGGAAGGCCTCACGTCCGCGCAGCAGAGCGACCAGGTGATGGGCGCGCTGAAGGCGCAGAGCCCGGACGTCACGCTGCAGCGCGTCGAGTTCGTCGGCCCGCAGGTCGGCCGCGAGCTCGCGACCGACGGTCTGCTCGCGCTCGCGTGCGTCGTGATCGGCATCGTGATCTACCTGTCGTTCCGCTTCGAATGGAAGTACGCGGTGGCGGGCATCATCGCCAACCTGCACGACGTCGTGATCATTCTCGGCTTCTTCGCGTTCTTCCAGTGGGAGTTCTCGCTGGCGGTGCTCGCGGCGATCCTCGCGGTGCTCGGCTACTCGGTCAACGAGTCGGTCGTCATCTTCGACCGGATCCGCGAAACGTTCCGCCGCGAACGCAAGATGAGCGTGCAGGAAGTGATCAACCACGCGATCACGACCACGATGTCGCGCACGATCATCACGCACACGTCGACGGAAATGATGGTGCTGTCGATGTTCTTCTTCGGCGGCCCGACGCTGCACTACTTCGCGCTCGCGCTGACGGTCGGCATCATGTTCGGCATCTACTCGTCGGTGTTCGTCGCGGGCTCGCTCGCGATGTGGCTCGGCATCAAGCGCGAAGACCTGATCAAGGAAAAGAAGACCGCGCACGATCCGGACGATCCGAACGCCGGCGCGCAGGTTTGAGCGCCACGCCGTTTCGGCATCGAAGCAAAGCCGGCCCTCTGGGCCGGTTTTTTTATGCGCGGGCCGCCACGATGCGGCATGCCGACGGCCCGGCCTGCATCGTCGCGGGTGTCGGCTACAATCGTCACCGCCCTGCCCCGCCGCCTGCCGGCCGCGCGCGTGGACCGGGCAGGCCCCCTCTTCACCCGTCCGAACGTGCGGTCCCGATGATGCCTCCCATGCGTGTCGTTCGTCGCCTCGCCGTCTGCGCAGCCGTCGCGGCCGCGTTCCCGTATGCGCCGCTCGTCGGTGCGCAACCGGCATCCGTGCCGGCCGCCGCTGCGCTGCCAGCCGTGTCACCCGCCGCCGCTCCGGTGCCCGCCGCCCCACCGCCATCGCCCTGCCCGCCCGACTGGGAGCCGCAGATCTGCGAACTGAAGGCGGCCGTCGATGTGCTGAAGCAACAGCACCTGACCGACGTCGACATCGGCGCGCTGCTCGACGCCGCGACCCACGACGGGATCAAGACGCTGCCGTACGCGCGCTTCTTCAACGCGAAGGAAGAGCAGGAACGGCGCGACGACGAGCGGCGCGCCCGCGACGGCACGCCGGGCATCGGGATCGTGTTCGAAACGCGGCCCGACGGGCTGCACATCATCGACGTGGTTCCCGATGCGCCGGCGGAAAAGGCCGGCGTACGGCCCGACGATCTCGTCGTCGCGATGAACGACCGGAGCGTCGTGGGCATCGACGGCGGCGAGCTGATGAAACTCGCGAAGGGCGACGCGGGCGTGCCGCTGAAGCTCACGGTGCAGCGCGGCCCGAAGCATGCGGTGCTGACCTTCGCGCCGGTGCGGGCGATCGTCAAGCCGCGCCCGGCAACCGTGAAGCGGCTCGACGGCGACATCCTGTACACGCGGCTGTCGAGTTTTCCGGAGCCGGCGGTCGGCGACTATATCGATGCGGTGCAGGCCGCGCGTCGCGCGGGGCCGCCGGTCAAGCAGATGATCCTCGACCTGCGCATCAATGGCGGCGGCGCGCTCAATGCGGCGATCGGCATCACCGCGCTGTTCGCGGGACGCGACCGCACCGCGATGGTGACGGTCGAGCGCGGCGACACGCATCGCCGCCGCTACACGACCAACTGGCCCGACTACGAACTGCCCGTCATGCACGGCCAGGATCCGCTCGCGCCGCTGCAGGCCGACGACTGGTGGCGCACCGTGCCGCTCGTCGTGCTCGTCGACGGGCAAAGCGCGTCGGCTGCAGAAGCGACCGCGGCGGCGCTGAAGGATCTCGGCCGCGCCAAATTGCTCGGCATGCCGACCTACGGGAAAGGGCTCGCGCAGACGGGCGTCGACCTGATCGACGGCACGCGCCTGAATTTCACGTTCGCGCGCAATCTGCGGCCGAACGGCTGCCCGATGGACGGCTACGGCGTCGTGCCGGACTGGCTCGTGCCGCCGCGCCGCGATGCGGACGTCGACGGCGTGCTGCTGTGGTATCGGGAAGTCGATCTCGCCCGCGCCCCGTATGCGGACCGGCAGGCGCCCGACCCGTTCGCGCAGGTGCGCAAGGCCCGCCAGAAGCTGCGCGACGAGCGCGTGCGCGCGAAGGTCGATACGGCGCGGAGCGCGGCGCTGCCGCAGCGCGCATTCGGCACGGCGGCCGACTGGCAGCTCCGGCAGGCGCTCGATGCCCTAGCCGGCCGCCCGGTGCAGACCATCGCCGCGCCCGCGCAACTGATGCCGGCGCAGCCGGTCTGCGAGCGCGGCGGCAACTGAGCCGCCGCCCGCCCCGTTTCAGCGGAATCCGAACCGCCGCCGCAGCACGACCAGCGCCGCGAGGCTCAACACGGCCGCGAACATCAGGTAGAAGCTCGGCGCGGTCTTCATCCCGGTCTCGCGGATCAGCCACGCGATGATGAACGGCCCGAAGCCGCCGAAGATCGTCACCGCGACGTTGTACGCGAGCGACATCCCGGTCGTGCGCGTCTGCACCGGAAACACCTCGGACAACAGCCCCGGCAGCGCCGCGAAGTAGCCGGTCATCAGGAACGCGAGCAGCACCTGCAGCGCGATCAGCGTGCCGAAGCCCGGATGCGCGACGAGATACGCGAACGCCGGATAGATCAGCACGAGGATGCCGACGGCCGGCGCGATCATCACGCGCACGCGGCCGTAGCGATCCGACCAGTGGCCGACGAGCGGCGCGAACGCCATCTGGATCACGCCGACCACGAGGATCGCGGCGAATGCGGCGGACGGCGCGAGGCCGAGCTGCTTCACGCCGTAGGTCGGCATGAACAGCACGAGGTAGGTGGCGACGGTGCCGAGCACGACCACGCCCATGGCCGCGACGAGGCGCGCCTTGTGCGACGCGAACGTATCGCGCAGCGGGTTCGCGGTGCCTTCGGCCGCGAGGAATTCGGGCGTCTCGTCGACCTTGGTGCGGATGTAGTACGCGACCGGCCCGAGCAGCAGCCCGAAGAAGAACGGCACGCGCCAGCCCCACGACGCCATCTGCGCGGCCGACAGCTGCGCGTTCAGCACGGTGCCGAAGCCCGCGGCGAGCAGCGTCGTGAGCCCCTGGCTCGCGACCTGCCAGCTCGCGAAGAAGCCGCGCCGGCCGGGCACGTGCTCGGCGAGGAACGCGGTCGCGCTGCCGAACTCGCCGCCGGCCGAGAAGCCCTGCATCAGCCGCGCGGCGACGAGGATCACCGGCGCGGCGACACCGATCGTCTCGTAGGTCGGCAGCACCGCGATGATCAGCGTGCCGGCCATCATCAGCAGGATCGACAGCGTGAGCGCGGCCTTGCGACCGGCGCGGTCGGCATACGCGCCAAGCACGATCGCGCCGAGCGGCCGCATGAAGAACGACACGCCGAACGTGCCGAGCGTGAGCAGCAGCGACACGGTGTCGTTGCCGGCCGGGAAGAACAGCTTCGAGATCGTCACCGCGAAAAAGCCGTAGACGACGAGATCGAACCACTCGAGCGCGTTGCCGATCGACGCGGCGACCACCGCGCGCCACACGCGCGGCGACGAGGCAATGGAGCTGGACTGCGTGACGGCATGCATCGGCGATCTCCTTGTCGTTGTACGTTCTGTTCGAGGCGGCCGCCGTCGCGCCGTCGGCCTGCCCGGCGCCGCATGGCCACATGCGGCGCTCGGGCGATTATAGGCGCGCAAAAAAACCGCCGCGCCCCGGTAACGGGAACGCGGCGGTTGATCCGCGGCGGCCGGCACGATGGCCGGCCGTGCCGGGAAGCCTTACTGCTGCTTGACCGCTTCGGCCGTGATCAGCAGCTTCGTCTTCATCTTGAAGCCGTACTGCTTGCCGTAGTCGAGGCCGAAATCGTCGCGGCTGAATTCGCCGACCGCGTCGACGCCGCACACTTCACGCTTGAGCATCGGGTGCGGCATGCACTTGAACGAATCGATCTTCAGCGTGAGCGGCTTCGTGACGCCATGCAGCGTCAGGTTGCCGACCACCGACACCGGCTTGTCGCCGTCGAACTTGATCGTGCCCTTGTAGTTCGCCTGCGGGAACTTCGCCGCATCGAAGAACTCGGCCGTCTGCAGGTGCTCGTCGAGCTTCGCGCTGCCCGTGTGGATCGACGCGATGTCGGTCGTCACGTCGACCGTGCCGGTCTTCGCCGCACGGTCGAGCGTCACGGTGCCGCTCGACTTGTCGAACTTGCCGCGCCAGACCGACAGGCCGCCGAAGTGGTCGGCCTCGAAGCTCGGGTACGTGTGGCTCGGGTCGAACTGGTAGGTGGCGCTTTCGGCGAAAGCCGAGAACGACAGCGAAGCGGCCAGCGCGCCGGCGGCGATGATCAGATGCTTTTTCAAACCTTTTCTCCTGGAAACGGCGCCGCGCCCTCGCGCGGCATTCAGTTGAGGCAACAACCCGCCGCTTACTTCGTGGCGACGAGATGGAACTTGATCTGCACTTCGTCCGCGACGATCGACGTGTCCTTCCACTCGCCGGTGCCGACGTTGAAGGCCGAACGCTTGATCGGCAGCACGCCGTCGAACGTCTGCGTCGCGCCGTTTTGCGCGACCGTGACGGGCACCGTGACGGTCTCGGCCTTGCCCTTGATC
The DNA here is from genome assembly GCF_024730645.1 of Burkholderia sp. EMB26. Classification (NCBI taxonomy): domain Bacteria; kingdom Pseudomonadati; phylum Pseudomonadota; class Betaproteobacteria; order Burkholderiales; family Burkholderiaceae; genus Burkholderia; species Burkholderia sp. EMB26. The sequence goes on along the minus strand of NZ_CP078070.1, from coordinate 728,529 downwards.
GTCAGCTTGCCGGTCACGTTGTACTTGTTGCCGCCGGCCGGCGCGATCGCCGACGACACGAAGGTCGCCTGCGGATAGGTCTTCGCGTCGAACCAGTCCTTGCCGGCGACCTGGTCGTTGTACATCTTGTCGCCGAGGTCGAAGCTCGCGACGTCGATCGTCATTTGCGCGCTGCCCTGCGCGGCTTTCGCCGGGTCGAACTTCACCTGCGCGGAGAACTTCTTGAACGCGCCTTCGGTCGGCACGTTCATCTGCTTCGACACGGCGGACACCTTGCTCTTCGCGAGATCGACGTCGGCATGCGCCGCGCCCGACGCGACAAGCGCCGCCGCGGCGAACGCGGTCAGCATGGAGCGGGAGAAAGACACTTTCATGGGATCCTTCATTTGGCAAAGGGAAGCATGCGCGACAGCAGGCCGTCGCGGTCCAACAGCTGGTGCTTGAGCGCCGCGAGCACGTGCATCGCGACGAGCGCAAGCAGAATGTAATTCAAAGACACGTGCAGCGTCTTGAAGGTTTCCTTGAGCGCCGGATCGGGATCGATCAGGCGCGGCAGCGGCACGATGCCGAGATAGACTACCGGGATGTTCGACGCCGAGCTGTACAGGTAGCCCGTCACCGGGATCACGATCATCAGCACGTACAGCAGCATGTGCACGCCGTGCGATGCCGCGCGCTGCCACGCCGGCGTGTCGCCCGGCAGCGGCGGCGGCACGTGGGTCGCCCGCCACAGCACGCGCACGACGGCCAGCGCGAACACCGTCACGCCGATCCACTTGTGCCACGAGAAGTACTTCAGCTTGGTCGGCGTGAAGCCGGGGATGTCCGTCATCACCCAGCCGAGCGCGAAGCCGCAGACGATCAGCAGCGCGATCAGCCAGTGCAAGGCGATCGCGGTGTGTGCGTACCGTGCCGGCGCGGCCGGCGGCGATTTCGATGCCATCTTGGATTCCTCAGTTCAGCGAACGGCTGCGCCGGTAAATTCGTCCGACGCATGTCAAGGGCGCCATGCTACCGCAACCTTTTGACGTGCGCGGACTCCGAGAACAGGCGCGCCAGCCGGCTGACGGCTTCCCGCCATGTTACCGACCGGTCACGAAACTCACGATCCTTGACGCATCGAAAAAGCCCTTTTGGTAAGATTGGCGCGGGTTCCGGCCCCGTCGACGCGTTCCCCCAGCCGTCGCGACACCGCCTTTTCCATGCAACGATACGACCTGATTGCCTGCCACGAATGCGACGCACTGTTGCATAAACCGCGCCTGAGCGGCCGCGAGATCGCGCGCTGTCCGCGCTGCGACGCGCTGCTTTATCGCAACAGCACCACGCAGATCGAGCGCATCACCGCGCTCGCGGTCGCCGCGCTCGTCACGTTCATCATCGCGCAGACGTTCCCGATCCTGGAAATGGACCTGAACGGCACGCGCGTGCAGACGACGCTGATCGGCGCGATCGACGCGCTGTGGCGTCAGGACATGGCGATCGTCGGCGTGATGGTGTTCTGCTCGACCGTGCTGTTCCCGCTCGTCGAGATGGCCGCGCTGCTGTACGTGCTGCTGCCGATCCGGCGCGGCATCGTGCCGCCCGGGCTGAACCTCGTGCTGCGCACGATCCAGCTCGTGCGGCCGTGGGGGATGATCGAGGTGTTCATGCTCGGCATCCTGGTCACGATCGTGAAGATGGTGAGCCTCGCGCGCGTCGTGCCCGACGCGGCGCTGTTCGCGTTCGGCGCGCTCACGCTGATGACCGCCGTCGTGCTGATGTTCGACCCGCGCACGCTGTGGGACATCGCCGACGACCTGCGCGCCGGCCGCGCGCCGGAGCGGCCCGACGCCGCCGCGCCGCTGCCGGACGCACCCCGCCGATGACGAGGCCCATGCCGACCGCCGCCCGCGAGGGTTACGCCAGCTGCCACGCGTGCGGGCTCGTGCAGACGATCGACCGGCCGCACGCGCATTGCGCGCGCTGCGGCAGCGCGCTGCACGTGCGCACGCCGAACAGCATCATGCGCACGTGGGCGCTGCTGCTCGCGGCCGCGATCCTCTACATTCCGGCGAACCTGCTGCCGATCATGCGCACGTCGTCGATCGTCGGGTCGCAGCAGGACACGATCATGAGCGGCGTCATCTATTTCTGGACGTCCGGCGACTGGCCGCTCGCCGTGGTCGTGTTCGTCGCCAGCATTCTCGTGCCGATGCTCAAGCTCGGCGTGCTGACGATCCTCGTCACCAGCGCGCAGCGTCGCGCCGCGTGGCGACCGCTGCAGCGCACGCGCCTCTACCGGATCGTCGAGCGCATCGGCCGCTGGTCGATGCTCGACATCTTCGTCGTGACGCTGACCGTCGCGCTCGTCCATTTCCGTTCGCTCGCCGTCATCACGGCCGGCCCCGGCGCGCTCGCGTTCGGCTCGGTCGTGATCCTGACGATGCTCGCGTCGATGCAGTTCGATCCCCGCCTGATCTGGGATCCAGTCGAAACCTCAGGGAATCACCATGAATAGTCCACAAGGCCCGCAGCACGACGCGCCCCGGCCGCCCGATCCGGCGATCTCGACGAAAAGCGGCTGGCTGCCGTCGCTCGTCTGGCTCGTGCCGCTGATCGCCGCGCTGATCGGCATCGGCCTCGTGATCAAGTCCGTGCGCGAGCGCGGCCCGGAAATCACGATCAGCTTCCACAGCGCCGAAGGGCTCGAGCCGGGCAAGACCCAGGTCAAGTACAAGGACGTCGAGATCGGCATGGTCAAGACGATCAAGCTGTCGAAGGACCTGTCGCGCGTGCTGGTCCAGGTGCAGCTCAAGAAGGAAGCCGAGGACTTCGCGGTCCAGGGTTCGCGCTTCTGGATCGTGCGGCCGCGCGTCGGCGCGACCGGCGTGTCGGGGCTCGGCACGCTGCTGTCCGGCGCGTACATCGGCGTCGACGCCGGTCACGGCCAGGACACGCTGACCGACTTCACCGGCCTGGAGACGCCACCCGCCGTCACCGGCGACCAGAAAGGCACGCAATACGTGCTGCGCGGCGATTCGCTCGGCTCGGTCGACATCGGCTCGCCGGTCTACTACCGCCGCGTCCAGGTCGGCCAGGTGGTCGGCTTCTCGCTCGACAAGGACGGCACGGGCGTCACGTTCAACGTGTTCGTCAATGCGCCGTACGACCAGTACGTCGGCCTGAACTCGCGCTGGTGGCAGGCGAGCGGCGTCGACCTGCGGCTCGATTCGAGCGGCCTGAAGCTGAACACGCAGTCGCTCGCGACGGTGATCCTCGGCGGCATCGCGTTCCAGACGCCGCCGAACCAGGGCAGCGGCGCGACCGCACCGAACAACACGACGTTCCGCCTCGGCTCCGACGAGGGCGACGCGATGCGCGACCCGGACGGCCAGCCGCTGCAGGTCGTGATGAACTTCAGCCAGTCGCTGCGCGGGCTCGCCGTCGGCGCGCCGGTCGACTTCCGCGGCATCGTGCTCGGCGAAGTGACGAACATCGGCATCGACTTCGATCCGAAGACGAAGAACTTCCTGATGCCGGTGACGATCAACGTGTATCCGGAACGCCTCGGCCGCCGCTTCCGCGAGACGATCGAGAGCAAGGGCGAACCGGCGCGCCGCGAGATCGTCGAGCGGCTCGTCCAGCACGGGCTGCGCGGCCAGTTGCGCACCGGCAACCTGCTGACGAGCCAGCTGTACGTCGCGCTCGACTTCTTCCCGAAGGCGCCGGCCGTGAAGATCGACACGAGCCGCCTGCCGCTCGAGCTGCCGACCGTGCCGAATACGCTCGACGAGTTGCAGCTGCAGGTCGCCGACATCGCGAAGAAGCTCGACAAGGTGCCGTTCGACCAGATCGGCGCGAACCTGAACAGCGCGCTCGCGAACGCCGACAAGCTGTTCAAGCAGCTCGACACGCAGGTCGCGCCGGAAGCGCGCGACACGCTGTCGGCCGCGAAGCAGACCTTCTCGACCGCCGAGGCGACGCTGCAGCAGGATTCGCCGCTGCAGTCCGACGTGCGCGGCGCGCTGAAGGAACTCACGCGCACACTGCAATCGCTGAACGCGCTCGCCGACTATCTGGAGCGCCACCCCGAATCGCTGCTCAAGGGCAAGCCAGGAGATAAACAATGACGACACGCGTGAACGGTTTCGCGAGCGGCGCGGCGACGGCGCTCGCCGTACTCGCGCTCGCCGCGTGCAGCTCGCCGCCCGCACGGTTCTACACGCTCAGCCCGGCCGACGCCGCGGCGCCGCTGCGCACCGCGCCGGCCAATCCGGCGTTCCTGATCGAGGTGCCGTCGGTCGGCGTGCCCGAGCAGGTCGCGAAGAGCCAGCTGGTCGTGCAGAAGAACGCCGCGCAGGTCGACGTGCTCGAGCAGGAACGCTGGGCGTCGCCGCCCGCCGACGAGATCCGCCGCGCGCTGTCGGACGATCTCGCCGCACAGCTCGGCACGATCGACGTCGCGAATTCCGCTTACCCGCCCGGCGTGCCCGTGTACCGCATCAGCGTGAACGTGCAGCGCTTCGAGTCGTGGCCGGGCAGGCGCGCCGCGGTCGACGCCGTGTGGAGCGTGCGCTCGCTCGCCACGCAGGCCGTGATGACCTGCCGCACGAGCGTCGCGGAACCGGTCGCCGACGGCTACGACGCGCTCGTCGCCGGCCACCGGCGCGCGCTCGACGTGATCGCCTCGCAAGCCGCGGCCGGCGTGCGCGCGATGGCCGCACGCCGCGGCACGGCGGCGACGGCCACGCCCACGGCCGGCGGCAAGACGGCCGCCGCGCCGGTCGTGCCGTGCCCGGCCAGCCCGACGTCCGGCGGCGATGCCGGCGCGACGGGCAAGTCCGGCGCATAAGCGGACGCGGACGGCGCGCGGGCGAACGTTCGACACGACGTGCGACTGCGCGGTGTCGAATGGCGCCGCCCGCTCGGCCGTGCCCGCCGAGTATCGTCGGCCGCACGCCGCTGCAGCCGGCTTCGCCGATCGCCGTCATTGGCCAAGCGGTCGTTGACATTCTTTGTCAAAGCCGCCGGAACCCGCGCCATGCAACGCGGTCGGCTTGCGTTTTCCGGCCCGATTGACGATCCTACGCACTTTCAGGCTCGCGCCGTTCGCCGTGCGCACCAGCCAGCGGCGCCGGGCCGCGTTCGGCCCGACCGCCATGCCTCCCGGCGCCCGCACGCGAATCGCGTGCATCGCAGCGGGGCAGCCGCATCGCGGGTCGCCGCCCGTCGTCCGGCACCGGCCCCGTCTCACCCGTTCTCACCGGCGCCGCGCCGTTGCTCCGGCCGGCATCCCGAACCCGCCCGTCCCGGGCTTTCGCTATTCCGTTTATGTTTCGTTCCCTGACGACCCTGATCAAGAAGTGGCGCGCGTCGCGCAATGCCGGTCACCAGCTCGATGCGCTGCTCGCGCACGCCGATGCCGACGCGTCGTACGCCGAGCGCAGCGAATGGCTGATCGAGCTCGCGCACTGGCTGCGCCGCAACGGCACGGTGCAGGACGCGCAGGCCGAACGCGACGCCGACACGCGCGCGTATCCGGCCCATGCGCGGTTGCGCTACCTGTTCCACGTGCTCGACCGCAATCCCGCGTGGAAAGCGCACGCCGCACGCATCCTGCGCGGCATCCTGCGCGAGTGCGACGGCATCTCGCTGCTGTGCGATGCCGGCATGCCCGTGCATTCGGGCTTCTTCGGCGCGCTGTTCGAGCGGATCGACTCGTCGCTGATCCCGCCCGCGCCGAACCGCCGCGAGCTGTCGGCGTTGTTCACGCTGATGTTCCCGACGCCCGAGGACGCGAAATGGATCGACGCGCTGCCCGACGACCTGCTCGCACGCCTGGCCGAGCTGATCTCGTTCGACGTCACCGAAGAAGAGCGCCACGAGCCCGGCTCGTTCTCGCGCGACCTGCTGGCCGCGCTGCACAACCTGACCTGCCAGATCAGCTCGACGGGCCTGTCGCAGACGGTGCGCAGCCGGCTGTCCGACGACGATGCGCGCAAGCCGCTCGAATCGCAGCCGTTCTACCGCCTCACGCGCGCGATGCTCGCGGTCGAGACCGCGCATGCGGCCGTCGAGGACGGCGGCGACCCGAGCAAGCTGCTGCACGAGGTGAACTACCTGCGCGTGCTGCTCGACGAATGCCGGATCGCCGTCGACGACGTGTTCGCGCACCTGTACCGCAACGGCGTGTCGGTCGACATCGTGTTCCAGGTCGAGCGGATGCGCATGCGCATCCTGCGCGCCGAAACGCTGCTGAACGCATGGATGGCGCGCGACGACCTGCACGGGATGGCGCACCTGACCGCCGAGCTCGTCGACGCGAACCAGAACAGCCAGAGCGTCGCGCACCTCGTGCGCAGCAACTTCTCGCTGTTCGCGCGCAAGCTCGTCGAGACCAACGCGGACACCGGCGAGCACTACATCTCGCGCGGCCGCGCCGAGTATCTGAAGATGCTGCGGATGGCCGCGGGCGGCGGCCTCGTCACCGTCGTGACCGTGTGCGTGAAGTTCGCGATCACGGGCGCGCACCTGCAGTCGATGCTCGAAGGGCTGCTCGCGGGCATCAACTACGCGGCCAGCTTCATGCTGATGCACTTCCTGCACTTCACGCTCGCGACCAAGCAGCCCGCGATGACCGCGCCGACGCTCGCGCGCGAACTCGACGACACCGGCCACGAGGAAGGCGTGAAGGCGTTCGTCGCGTCGGTGATCGCGCTGATCCGCACGCAGGCGGCCGCGATTTCCGGCAACGTGCTGGTCGTGCTGCCGGTGTGCCTGCTCGTGCAGCTGTTCGCGAGCAACGTGCTGCACGCGAACCTGATCTCGCCGGAGAAGGCGCACGCGACGCTGCATTCGTTCTCGCTGCTCGGCCCGACGCCGTTCTACGCCGCGCTCACCGGCGTGCTGCTGTGGGCGTCGAGCCTGCTCGCCGGCTGGGCCGACAACTGGTTCGTGCTGCACCGGGTCGGCGACGCGCTCGCGTACAACCGCCGGCTGCGCCTGACGCTCGGCGCGGCCGGTGCCGCGAAGCTCGCGCACTTCTGTCGTTCGAACGTCGCCGGCGTGGTCGCAAACGTCGGCCTCGGCCTGATGCTCGGCCTGATCCCGGCGATCGTCACCGTGTTCATGTTCCCGTTCGAGGTGCGGCACGTGACGCTGTCGGCCGGCTCGATCGGGATCGCGCTCGGCGTGCTGGGCAAGGGTGCGCTCAGTACGCCCGAACTGTGGTGGGCCGGCGCCGGCGTGCTGAGCATGGCGATCCTCAACGTGCTCGTGAGCTTCGCGCTCGCGTTCACGATGGCCGTGCGCTCGCGCAGCCTGCGCCCGACCAAGGTGCGCGCGCTCGTCGCGGCGATCGTCCGCACGGTGCTGTCGAATCCGCTCGCGCTGTTCTGGCCGGCGGGCAACCCCGCCGCGCGCGCCGGCCAGCCGGGCGCGCACTGACCTGCGGCGGGGTGCGAGGCGGCCGGGCGCCGCCGCGCCGCCTTTCCGGCACGCGCCTATGACCGTCGCGCCGGCGCCGCCGCGCCGAAACGCCGGCCCCGGTCGTCCGCGCCGCGTACAATAGTGGACTTTTGCACGTCCTCACCCGCCTTATGTCCTCGCCCACCCTGTTCGAATTCTTCGCCCCCTGCCCGCGCGGCCTCGAAGCGGCGCTTGCCGCCGAGCTGGCCGAAATCGCCGGCCGCCACCTGAACGGCGCGCCGTTCACCGCAGGCGCGCAGGTGCCGGGCGGCGTCCATTTCAGCGGCGGCTGGGCCGCCGGCATGGCCGCGAACCTCCATTCGCGGATCGCGAGCCGCATTCTGCTGAAGATCGCGCACGGCCCGTACCGCAACGAGCAGGACGTCTACGCGCTCGCGCTCGAGCAGCCGTGGGAGCGCTGGTTCGCGTCGACGCAGACGCTGCGCATCGACATCACCGCGATCAAGTCGCCGCTGAAGAGCCTCGAATTCACGACGCTGCGCGTGAAGGATGCGATCTGCGACCGGATGCGCGAGAAAACCGGCGCGCGCCCGAGCATCGACACCGGTGCGCCGGACGTGCGCGTGTTCGCGTTCCTGACGGCCAACGAATGCACGCTGTACCTCGACACGTCGGGCGAGCCGCTGTTCAAGCGCGGCTGGCGTCTCGACAAGGGAGCGGCGCCGCTGCGCGAGAACCTCGCGGCCGGCATCCTGCGCCTGACGGGCTGGACGCCCGGCACCGCACTGTACGACCCGATGTGCGGCAGCGGCACGTTCCTCGCGGAAGCCGCGCAGATCGCGCTCGGCGTGGCGCCCGGCGTCGAGCGCCGGTTCGGCTTCGAAAAGCTCAAGCAGTACGACATCACCGCGTGGCAGGGGCTGAAGGTCCCCGCGCTCGACGCGAAGCGCGCGGCGCGCGCCAGGCGCGGCGAAGCGCTCGGCGTGTACGGCAGCGACATTTCCGGCGACATGCTCGAGAAGGCGCGCGCGAACCTCGAACGCGCGGGCGTGCCGTCGGTGTGGCTCAAGCAGGTCGACGCGCGCGGGATGACGCCGCCGTCCGACGGGCCGGGCATCCTCCTCGCGAACCCGCCGTACGGCGAGCGGATCGAAGTGCGCGGCCGCAGCGCCCGCGGCGAGGTGCGCGAAACCGGCCGCAACCGCGGCAACGACGACGCATTCCGCCGCACGCACACCGACGCGCCGGACAGCGAGTTCTTCAACGCGCTCGGCGATGCGCTGAAGCAGCGCTTCACGGGCTGGCAGGCGTTCCTGCTGACGTCCGACCGTTCGCTGCCGGGCCAGTTGCGCCTGCGCGAATCGGCCAAGACGCCGTTGTTCAACGGCGCGCTCGAATGCCGGTTGTTCCGCTTCGACCTGATCGCCGGCAGCGTGAAGGCGCGCCCGGCGGCCGCGGAAGGCGACGCGTAAGCCAGCCGTCCGCTGTCACGAGCAACGACGTCCAGGGGCCGCCATCGCGGCCCCTGTGCTTTTGCGCGGCCGGTCAGTGCTTCGACTTCGACCAGCGCGCCATCGTGAACGGCAGCGCCTGCCCGGTCTCGAGCAGCGTCTTCAGGCTCGACAGCACGACCGGCCAGCCGCCGCGAATCCCGCGATCCATCTCCGAACCGGGCACCAGCCCGTCGTGCGTGACGGTCAGTTTCACGACGCCCTCGTACGGCTCGACCAGATAGGTCACGCGTGATTCCTCGCCCTCCCCCGACGGCGTGCGCCACGTGACGACCAGCCGGCGCGGCGGATCGTTCTCGACCACTTCGCCGACGATGTCGACCCGTGACGGATCGTCGTAGTCCTGATGTTCCCAGCGCGACCCCGGCCGCCAGTCGGGCGACGCGTTGCGATGCCGCACCCAGTAGTCCTTCGTCAGCTCGGCGTTGGTCAGCGCATCGAACACGCGCTCGGGCGTGGCCGCGATGAAGGTCACGTACACAAAGGCGGGATTACCCATCGTCATCTCCTGTGTCGCGGGGCGCTTCCAGCCCGCGCTTGAGATCCGCCAGCGCCTGCAGGCGCTGACGCTCGAACTTGCCGATCCAGCGTTCCGCGATGTCATGGATCGGCACCGGATTCAGGTAATGCAGCTTCTCCCGGCCGCGCCACGTCGTCGCGACGAGATTCGCGGCCTCGAGCAGCGCAAGGTGCTTGCTGACGGCCTGCCGGCTCATCGCGAGCCCGTCGCACAGCTCGGACAGCGTCTGGCCGTTTTTCGCATGCAGCAGGTCGAGCAACTGACGGCGCGTGGCGTCGGCCAGCGCCTTGAAAACGAGGTCCATGCCGCTCCCGGGTCGATGACCTCATTATGCAACCAAATGGTTGCATGTCAAGGGTGACAACTCTACTGACAATACGGTGTCAGCAGCCCGCGATCACACTGCAATCCCGGCGCAATGCAGGCTGGTTTCCACACCGAATCCGCATAACAACGCAAACAACGCAACAAGGAGCTCGTCATGACGTCAGCAACCGCTACTGCCACCCTGGAACGCGCGATCGCCTGGTTCGACATTCCGTCCCTCGATTTCGACCGCGCGATCCGCTTTTACGAAACCGTGCTGCAAACCACGTTGCAGCGCGAAATCATCGGCGGCGTGCCGATGGCGACCTTCGATCGCGACGCGTCGAGCACGGGCGGCAGCATCGTGTTCGATCCGCAGCAGATGAAGCCGAGCGCGAACGGCGTGCTCGTCTACCTGAACGCCGGCGAATCGGTCGTCGCGGCACTCGAACGCGCGAAGCGCGCGGGCGGCGTCGTGCAGGGCTCGGTCGTCGAGCTGCCGAACAACTACGGCTACGTCGGCTACCTGATCGACACGGAAGGCAACCGCGTCGGCCTGCACGCGCCGAAATGCCACTGAGCGCGGCGCTCAGCGGGCCGGCGCGGCGCTATCATCGCGAAGTCCCCGTAGCCAGAGGAATCGAGGTGCTGTCATGACCCGCCGTGCCGACCGCCTGTTCCAGATCGCCGAGCTGTTGCGCGGGCGTCGCCTCACGACCGCGCAGCAACTGGCCGACTGGCTGTCGGTGTCGCCGCGCACGGTCTATCGCGACGTGCGCGACCTGCAACTGTCAGGGGTCCCGATCGAAGGCGAGGCCGGCATCGGCTACCGGCTGAACCGCAACGCGAGCCTGCCACCGCTCACGTTCACGGCCGAGGAGCTGGCGGCGCTCGCCACCGGCGCGCGCATGCTCGAGACCTGGGGCGGGGCGCGTTTCGCGAGCGGCGCACGCTCGGCGCTCGCGAAGATCGCGTCGGCGATGCCGGCCGACAAGCGCACGGCGCTCGACCGCCTGCCCGTGTTCGCGCCGTCGTTCCACATCGACGAGACGTTTTGCGCGAAGGTCGACGCGATCCACCAGGCGATCGACACGCGCCACATCGTCAGCTTCGACTATCGCGACCGGCTCGGCGCGCATTCGCAGCGCCGCGTATGGCCGCTCGGGCTCGTCTACTGGGGCGGGCGCTGGACGATCGGCGCGTGGTGCGAGCTGCGCGACGATTTCCGCACCTTCGACATCGCGCGGATGGGCGACATCACCGTGCACGAGCAGTTTCCGGACATGGAAGGCCGGCGGATCGCCGACTACATGCGGATCGCGGAAGCGCCGATGCGCTGACGCGACGCGGTGGCGGACACCCGCCGCCGCCCTTCGTTTTCCGCGCGCCGTGTGGCGCCCACCTCCGCTTTCGCTACCCGCCGAATACCACGGGCCGCTTCGGCCGCTCGTCGACGTGCAGTGAAAACACGTCCGCACGCGCATAGTGGCCGACGACGTCGAAGTCGTAGCGCGCCTTCACGAGCTCGTCGGTGTCGATACGGGCGGTGACGAGCCCGGCCTCGCCGATCAGCGGCTCCGTCAACGGGTCGCCGAGCGGCCCGACGATCACGCTGCCGCCGCGGATCAGCGGCCGCTCGGGGTCCCAGCCCGGCACGTCGATGCCGAGCGCGCGCGGCGACGGCTGCACCTGGCACGCGCTCACGACGAAGCAACGCCCTTCGTGCGCGATGTGCCGCATCGAGCTTTGCCACACGTCGCGCTCGTCGACGGTCGGCGCGCACCAGATCTGCACGCCTTTCGCGTACATCGCGCAGCGCAGCAGCGGCATGTGGTTCTCCCAGCAGATCGCGGCGCCCGCGCGGCCCGCGGCCGTCTCGACGACGGGCAGCGTCGAGCCGTCGCCCTGCCCCCAGATCAGCCGCTCGGTGCCGGTCGGCATCAGCTTGCGGTGCTTCGCGACGAGCCCGTCGCGCGGATCGAAGAACAGCGCCGTGCAGTACAGCGTGCTGCCGCCGCGCTCGATCACGCCGACCACGAGGCTCGCGCCGGTGCGCTGCGACAGCGCGGCCAGTTCGTCGGTTTCGGGCCCCGGTACGTCGATCGCCTGCGCGGCGTAGCGCGCATACGCGTCGCGCCCTTCGGGCAACCGGTAGCCGAGCCGCGTGCCGAAGATTTCGCCTTTCGGATAGCCGCCGAGCACGGCCTCGGGCAGCACGACCAGCGACGCGCCGCTGTCGCGGATCGCGGTTTCGTAGCCGAGGATCGTGTCGAGCGTGGCGCGCGTGCCGGCGGGCGATGCGCCGATCTGCAGCGCGGCGATGACTGAGGTGGACATGAAGGCGTCTCCGGTGAATGCGGTGAATGGGATGACGCCATCTTTGTCGATATCATTTCATCGATCAAATCGATACAACGATAACTGACATGAATGCAGATGATATCGCCAGCCTGGACCTGAACCTGCTGAAGGTGTTCGAGGCGCTGTACGAGGAAGGCGGCGCGAGCCGCGCGGCGCTGCGGCTCGATCTCACGCAGTCGGCGGTCAGCGCGGCACTCGGGCGGCTGCGCGTGATCTACGCCGATCCGCTGTTCGTGCGCACCGGCCGCGGGCTCGCGCCGACGCCGCGCGCGGACGAACTGAAGCCGATCCTGTCCGACGCGCTCGACCGCTGCCGCGAAAGCCTCGCGATCGCGGCCGACGGCGGCGAGCGCGTTGGCCGCACGATCTCGATCGGGCTGTCCGACGATTTCGAGATCGCGCTCGGCCGCGCGCTGATCGATGCGGTCACGCACGAAGCCGCCGGCATCCGGTTGATCTTCCGGCAGACGCACAGCGGCATCGCCGGCGACGCGCTGCTGCGGCACGGCGTCGATCTCGCGATCGCGTCGGGGGGATTCTCGGCGAACGGCCTCAGCAGGCGCGCGGTCGCCACCGGCGGCTATGCGTGCCTGATCGATCCGGCCGGCCGCGCACGGACGCCGCGCACGCTGACGCTCGCCGAGTTCCTGCGGCGCGACCACCTGCTCGTGTCGTCGGGCGGCGTGATCGGCATCGTCGACGAGGCGCTGGCCGCGCTCGGCCACAAGCGGCGCGTCGCGGCGTCGACCACGCATTTCGCCGCGCTGCCGTACCTGCTCGCCGGCTCCGACGCGGTCGCGACGATTCCCGCGCATGCGGCGCGTGCGATCGCGCAATCGACCGCGCTGCGCGCGCTCGCGTGCCCGGTCGACCTGCCGCGCTATCCGGTCGAAATCGGCTGGCGCACGAGCACGCAGCGCGACCCGGCGATCGTGCGCGTACGCGACGCGATCGCCGCTTGCATCGCGCAACGCGTCGCACCATGAAAAAAGACCCGGCCGGCTTGCACCGGTCGGGCCTGTCCGGAGGCGCGACGTCCGCGCATCGAAGCGGGCGCCGCGTAGCCGGGGCGGGCGTTACTCGACGGCCTTCACCATGTCCTCGATGACCTTCTTCGCATCGCCGAACACCATCATCGTCTTGTCCATGTAGAACAGGTCGTTGTCGAGGCCCGCGTAGCCGGCCGCCATCGAACGCTTGTTGACGATCACCGTGCGCGCCTTGTACGCCTCGATGATCGGCATCCCCGCGATCGGCGATTTCGGATCGTTCTTCGCAGCCGGGTTCACGACGTCGTTCGCGCCGAGCACGAGCACCACGTCCACCTGGCCGAATTCGCCGTTGATGTCCTCCATCTCGTGCACGATCTCGTACGGCACTTCCGCTTCCGCGAGCAGCACGTTCATGTGCCCCGGCATCCGCCCCGCGACCGGATGGATCGCGTACTTCACGTCGATGCCCTTCTCGACCAGCTTGTCGGTCAGCTCCTTCAGCGCGTGCTGCGCGCGGGCGACGGCGAGCCCGTAACCCGGCACGATCACGACCGATTCCGCGTTGCCGAGCATGAACGCCGCGTCGTCGGCCGAACCCGACTTCACCGGCCGCTGCTCCTGCGCGCCCGCCGCACCGCCGGCCGCCGCTTCGCCGCCGAACCCGCCGAGGATCACGTTGAAGAACGAGCGGTTCATCGCGTGACACATGATGTACGACAGGATCGCGCCCGACGAGCCGACCAGCGAACCGGCGATGATCAGCATCGCGTTGTTCAGCGAGAAGCCGATGCCGGCCGCCGCCCAGCCCGAGTACGAGTTCAGCATCGACACGACCACCGGCATGTCCGCGCCGCCGATCGGGATGATGATCAGCACGCCGAGCACGAACGCGATCGCCGTCATGATGATGAACGGCAGCCACGCCTGCGTGATGAAGAACAGGATGCCGAAGCCGAGCATCGCGATCGCGAGCATCAGGTTGATCAGGTGCTGGCCGGCATACACGACCGGCGCGCCCTGGAACAGCCGGAACTTGTACTTGCCCGACAGCTTGCCGAACGCGATCACCGAACCGGAGAACGTGATCGCGCCGACGAACGTGCCGATGAACAGCTCGACGCGATTGCCGTACGGGATGAAGCTCGACGACACCGCGTCCTGCGGCACGAGCCCGAACGCTTCCGGCTCCGACACCACCGCATACGCGATGCACACGGCCGCGAGACCGATCAGCGAGTGCATCGCCGCGACGAGTTCCGGCATCTTGGTCATCTCGACGCGCGCGGCGACGAATGCGCCGACGCCCCCGCCGACGATCAGCGCGCCGAGCACGAGCGCGAGGCCGAGCGGCAGGTTCGCGCCGAGCCACGCGGCCTGCTTGACGATCAGCGTGATCGTCGTGAGGATCGCGATGGCCATCCCGACCATCCCGAACAGGTTGCCGCGCCGCGCGCTCTTCGGGTTCGACAGGCCCTTCAGCGCCTGGATGAAACACACCGACGCGACGAGGTACAGCAGCGTAACGACGTTCATGCTCATCGCGCGCCCTCCTTGCCGCCCTCGACACGCTTGGGCTCCTTCTTGCGGAACATCTCGAGCATGCGCCTCGTCACGAGAAAGCCGCCGAACACGTTGACGGCCGCGAGCGCGACCGCGAGCGTGCCGAAGAACTTGCCGGTCGCGCCGACGGTGAGCGCGGCCGCGAGCATCGCGCCGACGATCACGATCGCCGAGATCGCGTTGGTCACGGCCATCAGCGGCGTATGCAGCGCCGGGGTGACGTTCCAGACGACGTGGTAGCCGACGTACACCGCCAGCACGAAGATGATCACGTTGATCACCGTGTGATTGATGACTTCCATGGTCTCCTCCGTTATTTGCGCGCGAGCTCGCCGTCGCGGCACAGCAGCGTCGCGGCGACGATGTCGTCGGTCAGGTCGATGTTCAGCGTGCCTTCCTTCGTGACGATCAGCTTCATGAAGTCCAGCAGGTTGCGCGCGTACAGCGCCGACGCGTCCGACGCGACCATCGATGCGAGGTTCGTGTAGCCGGCGATCGTCACGCCGTGGTGCACGATCACCTGGTCGGCGACGGTCAGCGGGCAGTTGCCGCCCTTGCGGCCGTCGATTTCCGGGCCGCGGCCGGCCGCGAGATCGACGAGCACCGAGCCGGGCTTCATCGACTGCGCGGTGTCGACCGAGATCAGCGTCGGCGCCGGACGCCCGGGAATCAATGCGGTGGTGATCACGATGTCGGCCTGCTTCGCGCGCTCGTGCACGAGCGCGGCCTGGCGGCCGAGCCATGACGGCGGCATCGGGCGCGCATAGCCGCCGACGCCCTGCGCGGCTTCGCGCTCTTCGTCGGTTTCGAACGGGACGTCGAGGAATTTCGCGCCGAGCGACTCGATCTGCTCCTTCACGGCCGGCCGCACGTCGGACGCCTCGATCACCGCGCCCAGCCGCTTCGCGGTTGCGATCGCCTGCAGGCCCGCGACGCCCGCGCCGAGAATCAGCACGCGCGCCGCCTTCACGGTGCCTGCGGCCGTCATCAGCATCGGCATGAAGCGCGGATACAGCGATGCGGCCACCAGCACGGCCTTGTAGCCGGCGATGTTCGCCTGCGACGACAGCACGTCGAGACTCTGCGCACGCGTGGTGCGCGGCGCGGCCTCGAGCGCGAAACCGGTCACGCCGGCCGCGGCGAGTTTCGCCGCCTGCTCGCCGTTGAACGGCTCGAGCATGCCGACCAGCACGGCGCCGCGCTTGAGCAACGGCAGTTCGGCGTCGGTGGGCGCCTGGACCTTCAGCACGAGGTCGGCGGCAAAAGCGGCCGACTGGTCGGTCAATTCGGCACCGGCGGCCACATAGGCTTCATCGGGATAGCTGGCTGCGCTGCCGGCCCCTTTCGCGATACTGACGCGATGGCCGGCCGCCGCGTATTTCTTCACGGTTTCCGGCGTCGCAGCCACACGCGCCTCGTTGGCCCGCGTTTCAGCAGGCACTCCAATATGCATCGTCAGTTCCTCCAGTCATTGTCAGTATTTCTTTTCTTGCGATTTTTACTGCGCAACGAGCCGGACAGGCTGACTTACCGGCTCACGAGCAACGGCTTTCACGCTGCACTTTAACCGAAAGCGATGGCCCCGCCAGCACTTTCCGCACGACCGTGCTCGAATGCGACATGCGCTTGACCCGTGCCGTCACGCATCCCCGGCACGGACGATCTGCCGGGGTCGGATTCGTCTAACCAGACGGCCGGCAGCGTTCGGGCGCAACCGGTAAAATGCCGAACCATGAAACCCGAACTCTGGACCCCGCATGTGACGGTCGCCGCGCTCGTCGAGCGCGCCGGCCGCTTTCTCGTGATCGAGGAAGAAACCTCGACGGGCCTGCGCATCAACCAGCCGGCCGGTCATCTTGAAGCCGGCGAAACGCTGGCCGACGCCGTGATCCGCGAAACGCTCGAGGAAACCGCGCACCCGTTCACGCCCGACGCGCTCGTCGGCGTCTATCTCGCGCACTACGAGCGCCCCGGCAGCGCCGGCGCGACCTACCTGCGCTTCACGTTCTGCGGCACGGCCGGCGAGCCGATCGCGGGCCATGTGCTCGACGACGGCATCGTGCGCACGCTGTGGATGACGGCCGACGAGCTGCGCGCGTGCAGCGAGCGCCATCGTTCGCCCGCGGTGATGCGCTGCGTCGACGACTATCTCGCCGGGCGGCGCATCCCGCTCGATTTCGTGCACACGCATTCGGTCGCCCCGCGCCCCGAGGCATTCGAACGTCAGGCGGTCAGCAAATGAGCAAGCGCCGTGTAGTGGTGGGCATGTCGGGCGGCGTCGATTCGTCGGTGACCGCGTGGCTGCTGAAGGAACAGGGCTACGACGTGGTCGGCCTGTTCATGAAGAACTGGGAAGACGACGACGACGGCGAGTACTGCTCGACGCGCCAGGACTGGATCGACGTCGTGTCGGTGGCCGACCTGATCGGCATCGACGTGGAGGCCGTCAACTTCGCCGCGGAATACAAGGATCGCGTGTTCGCCGAGTTCCTGCGCGAATACTCGGCCGGCCGCACGCCGAACCCCGACGTGCTGTGCAATGCCGAGATCAAGTTCAAGGCGTTCCTCGACCACGCGATGTCGCTCGACGCGGAAATGATCGCGACCGGTCACTACGCACGCGTGCGCGAACGCGACGGGCGTTTCGAACTGCTGAAGGCTTTCGATCATACGAAAGACCAGTCGTACTTCCTGCACCGGCTGAACCAGGCGCAACTGTCGAAGACGATGTTCCCGCTCGGCGAGATCCCGAAGACGAAGGTGCGCGAGATCGCCGCGCAGATCGGGCTGCCGAATGCGAAGAAGAAGGATTCGACCGGCATCTGCTTCATCGGCGAACGGCCGTTCCGCGATTTCCTGAATCGCTACCTGCCGACCAAGCCGGGCCCGATGAAGACGCCCGACGGCAAGGTGGTCGGCGAGCACATCGGCCTCGCGTTCTATACGTTCGGCCAGCGCAAGGGCATCGGCCTCGGCGGCAGCAAGAGCGGCAGCGGCGAGCCGTGGTTCGTCGCCGCGAAGGACATCGCGTCGAACACGCTGTACGTCGTGCAGGGCCACGATCATCCGTGGCTGCTGTCGCGCGAGCTCGTCGCCGGCAACGTGAGCTGGGTCGCCGGCGAGCCGCCGGCCGACGGCTTCGCGTGCGGCGCGAAGACGCGCTACCGGCAGGCCGACGCGGCGTGCGTATTCGGGCGGGCCGCGACAGGCGCCGAGGCCGCCGGCCCGGCAGGCGAAGCGCGCTTCTCGCTCGCGTTCGACGACGCGCAGTGGGCCGTCACGCCCGGCCAGTCGGCCGTGCTGTACGACGGCGAGATCTGCCTCGGCGGCGGCATCATCGAATCCGCGGCCACCGGCCAGCCCGGTCAGGCCACGTCGGCGGGCCACGCGCCGGCACTCGCCGAAGCACGCTGACATCCATTCGGTTTAGACTTGCGGCACGTCGCGCCCGGCGGAACACGATTCCGCCGCGGCCGGCGCGCCGCCGCGCAGCGTACGCATGGCGGTATTTCAAGATTCTTACGGAGTCCCCATGCTTTCAAGACGCTACCTCGCGATGTGGTGTGCTGTCCTGCTGCTCATCGCCGCGGCCGCACTCGCGTCGATCCACGTGCTTTCGTGGCTGTGGATCACCCTCCCCGTCGCCCTCGTCGCGCTCGGCCTGTACGACCTGAACCAGGACCGCCACGCGATCCTGCGGAACTACCCGCTCTGGGGCCACTTCCGCTTCCTGTTCGAATTCATCCGACCTGAAATCCGCCAGTACTTCGTCGAGGACGACACCGACGAGAAACCGTTCTCGCGTGCGCAGCGCAGCCTCGTCTACCAGCGCGCGAAGAACGTCGCCGACAACCGCCCGTACGGCACCGAGCTGAACGTGAAGGCCGTCGCGCACGAATGGATCAGCCATTCGCTCGCGCCGACGAAGCTGCCGAACCACGATTTCCGCATCCGCGTCGGCGCGAGTCGCGCGCAACCGTACGACATTTCGATCTTCAACATCTCGGCGATGAGCTTCGGCTCGCTGTCCGCGAACGCGATCCGCTCGCTGAACCTCGGCGCGAAGAAAGGCGGCTTCGCGCACGACACCGGCGAAGGCTCGCTGTCGAAGTACCACCGCGAGCACGGCGGCGACATCATCTGGGAAATCGCGTCCGGCTACTTCGGCTGCCGCAACGACGACGGCACGTTCAATCCGGACAAGTTCGCGAAGCAGGCCGCCGATCCGCAGGTCAAGATGATCGAGGTGAAGCTGTCGCAGGGCGCGAAGCCCGGCCACGGCGGCGTGCTGCCGGCCGCGAAGATCACGCCCGAGATCGCCGAGACGCGCGGCGTGCCGATGGGCAAGGACTGCATCTCGCCCGCGACGCATTCGGAATTCTCGACGCCGCGCGGACTGCTCGAATTCGTCGAGCGGCTGCGCACGCTGTCCGGCGGCAAGCCGACCGGCTTCAAGCTGTGCATCGGCCATCCGTGGGAATTCTTCGGGATTGCGAAAGCGATGCTCGAGACCGGCATCGTGCCCGACTTCATCGTCGTCGACGGCGCGGAAGGCGGCACCGGCGCGGCGCCGCTCGAATTCACCGACCACGTCGGCGTGCCGCTGCAGGAAGGGCTGCTGCTCGTGCACAACACGCTCGTCGGAATCGGCGTGCGCGATCGCGTGAAGCTCGGCGCGAGCGGCAAGATCATCACCGCGTTCGACATCGCGCGCACGCTCGCGATCGGCGCGGACTGGGTGAACTCGGCGCGCGGCTTCATGTTCGCGGTCGGCTGCATCCAGGCGCAGCACTGCCACACCGACCGCTGCCCGACCGGCGTCGCGACGCAGGATCCGGTGCGCCAGCGCGCGCTCGTCGTGCCCGACAAGGCCGAGCGCGTGTACAACTTCCACCGCAACACGCTGCATGCGCTGCAGGAACTCGTGCAGGCGGCCGGACTCGCCCATCCGTCCGAGCTGCGCGCGCATCACATCGTGCAGCGGGTCGCGCCGCACGAGGTGCGATTGATGTCGCAACTGCTGAAGTACCTGAAGCCCGGTGCGCTGCTCGACGGCCAGACCTGCGGCTTCTCGCTGTACGACAAGTGGTGGCCGATCGCGCGCAGCGATTCGTTCACGCTCGGCGAAGCCGTGTACGCATCGATCGAGTGACGCACGCGGCCGCTACACTCCGGCGGCCCTCGCGACAAAAAGAAAAGCGCCCCGTGGGGCGCTTTTCTTTCGTCTGCCGAATGCGTGCGGACCGGGCCACGGCTCAGTTCTGCGGCAGCGTATCGGCGAACGACGGTCGCTGCTGCAGCTTCACGAAGTGCTTGTCGAGGTTCGGGTGGCGATCGCGCCAGTTAAGCTCGGGCATCCGGAAGTCGAGGTAGCCGAGCGCGCAGCCGAGTGCGATGTCGGCGAGCGTGTAATGATTACCGACGCACCACGTCTTGCCGCCGAGCCCCTGCGACATCGCGACGAGCGCATCGTCGATCTTGCGTTGCTGGCGCGCGATCCAGCTCGGGCTGCGCTGCCCTTCTTCGCGCAGCGTGTGTTCGAGACGGATCGCGACCGCCGCGTCGAGCACGCCGTCGCCCAGTGCTTCCCAGCAGCGCACTTCCACGCGCTCGCGGCCCGACGGCGGAATCAGCTTGCCGACCGGCGACAGCGTATCGACGTATTCGCAGATCACGCGGGAATCGAACACCGCGGCACCATCCTCCATCACGAGGCACGGGACCTTGCCGAGCGGATTCGAAGCATGAATATCCGTCTCCGGCGCCCACACGTTCTCGAGCTCCAGCTTGTAGTCGATCTTCTTTTCAGCAAGCACGATCCGCGCCTTTCGGACGTACGGGCTGCTGAGCGAACCGATTAATTTCATCATCTGCCTTTTTAAGGGAACCGCCGAGAGTATACGTTGCCGTCGATCATAACCGGCCGGTGCAGCCGGGTAGAAAATCGCCCGTCCGGCCTGTGGATGGTTTGCAACAGCGGCCGCGCGGGCCCAGTCGGTGCGGCTTCCGGCCCCACTCTCACGCACGGCGTCACGCGGCGCTACAATCGCACGAATGAACGCGCCCCTCGATACCGCCATCGCCGTCGACGTCTACCGCCAGCGCCGTGAACGCGTGCTTGCCGCACTGCGTGCCGCGGGCGGCGGCGTCGCCATCGTCCCCACCGCGCCGGAAATGCTGCGCAACCGCGATACGGCCTACCCGTACCGGTTCGACAGCTACTTCCATTACCTGACGGGCTTCACCGAGCCGGATGCCGTGCTCGTGCTGAACGCGGCCGCGCCGCACGGCGCGCCGGAATCGATCCTGTTCTGCCGCGCCAAGAACGTCGACCGCGAGATCTGGGAAGGCTTCCACTACGGGCCCGAGGCCGCGCGCGACGCGTTCGGCTTCGACGTGGCGTTCGCGGTCGACGTGATCGACACCGAGATGCCGCGCCTGCTCGCCGATGCGGGCACCGTCCACTACCGGTTCGGCGCATCGGCCGACTTCGAGCGCCAGCTCGCCGGCTGGCTCGACGCGGTGCGCGCGCAGGCACGCGCGGGCGTCGCCGCGCCGGACGCGCTGCTCGATCTCACGCCGCTGCTCGACGACATGCGGCTCGTGAAGGACGAACACGAACTCGCGATCATGATGCGCGCCGCGCACATCTCCGCGCTCGCGCATCGCCGCGCGATGCAGGTGTGCCGCCCCGGCATCCGCGAATACGAGCTCGAGGCCGAGCTGCTGTACCTGTTCCGCAAGCACGGCGCGCAGGCGCCCGCGTACGGCTCGATCGTCGCGGCCGGCGCGAACGCGTGCGTGCTGCACTACCCGGCCGGCAACGCGGCCGCGCGGGACGGCGACCTGATCCTGATCGACGCCGCCTGCGAACTCGACGGCTATGCATCCGACATCACCCGCACGTTCCCGGCGAACGGGCGCTTCTCGCCCGCGCAGCGCACGCTGTACGACATCGTGCTCGCCGCGCAGCAGGCCGCGATCGACGCGACGCGCGCGGGCGTGCCGTTCGAGGCGCCGCACGACGCGGCCGTACGCGTGCTCGCCCAGGGGCTGCTCGACACCGGCATCATCCCGAAAACGCGCTTCTCGAACGTCGACGACGTGATCGCCGAGCGTGCGTACACGCGCTTCTACATGCACCGCACCGGCCACTGGCTCGGCATGGACGTGCACGATTGCGGCGACTACCGCGAGCGGCTCGCCGCGCGCGACGCCAACGGCGCGCTGCCGTGGCGCACGCTGAAGCCCGGCATGACGCTCACCGTCGAGCCCGGCCTGTATGTGCGCGCGGCCGACGACGTGCCGCCCGAGTACTGGAACATCGGCATCCGCATCGAGGACGACGCGATCGTGCGCGAACACGGCTGCGAACTGATCACGCGCGGCGTGCCGGTCGCGGCCGACGAGATCGAGGCGCTGATGCGCGCGGACGCATGACCGGCCGCCGACCGTACCCTCCGTTTCACGAATCAAGATGACGACCGCTTCCTCCCCGGCCACGCCGGACTACGACCTCGCCATCGTCGGCGCGGGCCCCGTCGGGCTCGCGCTCGCCGGCTGGCTCGCCCGCCGCAGCGCGACGCAGCACGCGTCGATCGCGCTGATCGATGCGCGCGAACCGGCCGCGAGCGCGAACGACCCGCGCGCGATCGCCGTGTCGCACGGCAGCCGCGTGCTGCTCGATACGCTCGCATGGCCCGCCGACGCCACGCCGATCGAACATATCCACGTGTCGCAGCGCGGCCATTTCGGCCGCACGCTGATCGACCGCGACGAACACGCGCTCGCGGCGCTCGGCTACGTGGTGCGCTACGGCTCGATCGTGCAGGCGCTCGCGGGCGCCGTACGCGGCATGCGCGTCGACTGGCTCACGTCGACCACCGCGCACACGCCGCAGCAGGATGCCGACGGCGTCACGCTGACGCTCGACGGCCCGCAAGGCGAACGCACGCTGCGTGCGCGCATCGTCATCAACGCCGAAGGCGGGCTGTTCCACCAGCAGCAGGCCGATACGGGCAAGCATCGCCGCGACTACGGCCAGACCGCGCTCGTCGGCACGGTCACGGTATCGGCGCCGCGCCCGAACGTCGCGTGGGAACGCTTCACGCACGAAGGCCCGCTCGCACTGCTGCCGCTGGGCGGGCCGCGTCAGGCCGACTACTCGCTCGTCTGGTGCTGTACGCCCGACGAAGCGGCGCGACGGGCCGCGCTGCCCGACGATGCATTCCTGCGCGAGCTCGGCAGCGTGTTCGGCGAACGCATGGGCGAATTCGTCGCGATCGCCGGGCGCGCGTCGTTCCCGCTCGGCCTGAACGCCGCGCAGACGCTCGTCAACGGCCGCATCGCGATCGTCGGCAATGCCGCGCAAACGCTGCATCCGGTGGCAGGCCAGGGGCTCAACCTCGGCCTGCGCGATGCACACACGCTCGTCGACACACTGTCCGCACAAGGCTTCGAAGCGACCGCGCTCGCGACCTTCAACGCGCGCCGCGCGCTCGACCGGCGCTTCACGATCGGCGCGACCGACACGCTGGCGCGCCTGTTCACGATCGATGCGGGCCCGCTGCCGCTGCTGCGTGGCGCGGCGCTCACCGCGCTCGAATTCGTGCCGCCGCTCAAGAAGGCGATCGCACGCCAGATGATGTTCGGCCAGCGCAACTGACACGCGGCGCGCCGCACCGCCTCTCCAGGCAAACCGGGTCAAATCGGCGGGGCATGGGAATACGGTAAAATGCCCGTTTTCCGTCTTCCCTTCCCCTGCCCGCGCGTGCCGCGGGCGGCGCCATTGCGATGCCCGTTATCGGCCCTCACGTATTGCGTAACAACCTGTTCGTCGCCCCGATGGCCGGGGTGACGGATCGTCCGTTCCGCCAGCTGTGCAAACGGCTGGGGGCCGGTTACGCCGTGTCCGAGATGGTCGCGTCGAACGCGCAGCTGTGGAAAAGCGCGAAGACGATGCGGCGCGCGAACCACGAAGGCGAAGTCGAGCCGATCGCGGTGCAGATCGCCGGCGCCGATCCGGCGATGATGGCCGAAGCGGCCCGCTACAACGTCGACAACGGCGCGCAGATCATCGACATCAACATGGGCTGCCCGGCGAAGAAGGTCTGCAACGTCGCGGCCGGCTCCGCGCTGCTGCAGAACGAGCCGCTCGTGCAGCGGATCGTCGAGGCGGTCGTCGCGGCGGTCGGTACCGGGCCCGATGCGGTGCCCGTCACGTTGAAGATCCGCACCGGCTGGGACCGCGAGCACAAGAACGCGATCACGGTCGCGCGCCTGGCCGAGGCGGCCGGCATCTCGATGCTGACCGTGCACGGCCGCACGCGCGCCGACCTGTACCGGGGCGACGCCGAGTACGACACGATCGCGGCCGTGAAGGCGGCCGTGCGGATTCCGGTCGTCGCGAACGGCGACATCACGTCGCCCGCCAAGGCGAAGGCCGTGCTCGATGCAACCGGCGCCGACGCGCTGATGATCGGTCGCGCCGCGCAAGGCCGGCCGTGGCTGTTCCGCGAAATCGATCATTTCCTGCAAACCGGCGAGCTGCTGCCCCCGCCGCGGATCGACGAGATCCAGCACGTGATGAACGAACACCTGGAAGACCACTACGCTTTCTATGGCGAATTCACCGGCGTCCGTACTGCGCGCAAGCACATCGGCTGGTACACTCGCGGCCTTTCCGGTGCCAACGGGTTCCGGCACCGAATGAACACGCTCGATTCCACCCGCGAGCAACTCGCCGCCGTCAATGCATTCTTCGAGGCGCAAAAGGCGCTGTCGGACCACCTCGTCTACGTCGACGACGAAGAGGAAAACGGCCAGGGCGAGTCGGACGACCATAACCAGTTAGCAGCATGAGCAAGCACAACATCGAACAATGTGTCCGCGAGAGCCTGGACGTGTATTTCCGGGATCTAGACGGCTCCAATCCGCACGACGTCTATGAAATGGTGATGTCCTGCGTCGAAAAGCCGATGCTCGAGGTCGTGCTCGTACAGGCCGGCGGCAACCAGTCGCTCGCCGCGGAGTACCTCGGCATCAATCGCAATACGCTGCGCAAGAAGCTGCAGCAGCACGGCCTGCTGTAGGCGGCCGTCCCGTCCCCGTTTCCCTGGCTATTGGTGGTTCCATCATGATCAAGCAAGCGCTCATTTCCGTTTCCGACAAGACCGGCATCGTCGACTTCGCGAAGTCGCTGTCCGACCTCGGCGTCAAGCTGCTGTCGACGGGCGGCACCGCGAAACTCCTCGCCGACGCGGGCCTGCCCGTGACCGAAGTGGCCGATTACACGGGCTTCCCGGAAATGCTCGATGGGCGCGTGAAGACGCTCCACCCGAAGGTGCACGGCGGCATCCTCGCGCGCCGCGACCTGCCCGAGCACATGCAGGCGCTCGAACAGCACGGCATCCCGACGATCGACCTGCTCGTCGTGAACCTGTATCCGTTCGTCGCGACGATCGCGAAGGACGACTGCACGCTCGCCGACGCGATCGAGAACATCGACATCGGCGGCCCGACGATGCTGCGCTCGGCCGCGAAGAACCACCGCGACGTGACGGTCGTCGTCGATCCGGCCGACTACGCGGTCGTGCTCGATGAAATGAAGGCGAACGGCAATACGGTCGGCTACCCGACCAACTTCCGCCTCGCGACGAAGGTGTTCGCGCACACCGCGCAATACGACGGCGCGATCACGAACTACCTGACGAGCCTGACCGACGAGCTGAAGCACGCATCGCGCAGCGCGTACCCGGCCACGCTGAACCTGGCGTTCGACAAGGTTCAGGACCTGCGCTACGGCGAGAACCCGCACCAGAGCGCGGCGTTCTACCGCGACCTCGCGGCGCCGGCCGGCGCGCTGGCGAACTACCGCCAGTTGCAGGGCAAGGAACTGTCGTACAACAACATCGCGGATTCGGACGCGGCGTGGGAATGCGTGAAGACGTTCGACGCGCCGGCCTGCGTGATCATCAAGCATGCGAACCCGTGCGGCGTCGCGGTCGGCAACGACTCGGCCGACGCGTACGCGAAGGCCTTCCAGACCGACCCGACCTCGGCATTCGGCGGCATCATCGCGTTCAACCGCGAAGTCGACGAAGCGGCCGCGCAAGCCGTTGCGAAGCAGTTCGTCGAAGTGCTGATCGCCCCGTCGTTCTCCGACGCCGCGAAGCAGGTGTTCGCCGCGAAGCAGAACGTGCGCCTGCTCGAAATCGCGCTGGGCGACGGCCATAACGCATTCGACCTGAAGCGCGTCGGCGGCGGCCTGCTCGTGCAGTCGCTCGATTCGAAGAACGTGCAGCCGCACGAGCTGCGCGTCGTCACGAAGCGGCACCCGACGCCGAAGGAAATGGACGACCTGCTGTTCGCATGGCGCGTCGCGAAGTACGTGAAGTCGAACGCGATCGTGTTCTGCGGCAATGGCATGACGCTCGGCGTCGGCGCCGGCCAGATGAGCCGCGTCGATTCCGCCCGCATCGCGAGCATCAAGGCGCAGAACGCCGGCCTGACGCTGACCGGCTCGGCCGTCGCGTCGGATGCGTTCTTCCCGTTCCGCGACGGCCTCGACGTCGTCGTGGCGGCCGGCGCGACCTGCGTGATCCAGCCGGGCGGCTCGATGCGCGACGACGAAGTGATCGCGGCAGCCGACGAGCACAACATCGCGATGATCCTGACGGGCGTGCGCCACTTCCGTCACTGATCGCCGCACGCGGCCCGCGCGGCCGCTGCACCGGAACCCGGCGGCATCATCCCCGCCGGGTTTTTTATTGCGCGACGCCTTCGCGCACGACCGGGCGACCGGTTGGCCGCACCATTCGTTGTAGTATCGCTGCATCACGCCACTCTCCTCACTCATGCGAATTCTCGGCATCGACCCCGGCCTGCGCGTCACCGGCTTCGGCGTCATCGACGTCAGCGGCCACCGGCTCGCCTATGTCACGAGCGGTGTGATCCGCACGCCGACGGCCGACCTGGCCACCCGGCTCGGCACGATCTTCCAGGGCGTGTCGACGATCGTGCGCGAACACGCGCCCGACCAGGCCGCGATCGAAAAGGTGTTCGTCAACGTGAACCCGCAGTCGACGCTGCTGCTCGGCCAGGCGCGCGGCGCCGCGATCTGCGGCCTCGTCGCGGGTGGCCTGCCGGTCGCCGAATACACGGCGCTGCAGCTCAAGCAGGCCGTGGTCGGCTATGGCCGCGCGACCAAGACGCAGATGCAGGAAATGGTCACACGGCTGCTCAACCTGTCCGGCCAGCCCGGCTCCGACGCGGCCGACGCGCTCGGCATGGCGATCTGCCATGCGCACGGCGGCAACACGCTCAGCACGCTGGGCGGCCTCGCGCCGGCGCTCGCGCAGAAAGGGCTGCGGGTGCGGCGCGGCAGACTGGTCGGCTGACGCCGCTGCACACCGCGGCCCGGCACGTCGGCTCGACTGCATTGGCCGCCTTGCCCGGTTTGCCCGCGCCCGCCATGCGCGCGACCCGCGCCGCTTCGGCCTGACGGCCGCGCCCATCGGCATTGCGCCGCGCGTGCGCTACACTCGCGCTTTCTTCCTCGCATCCCGTCCTCCATGATCGGTCGCATCGCCGGCATCCTGCTCGAAAAGAACCCGCCTCATCTGCTCGTCGACTGCAACGGCGTCGGCTACGAAATCGACGTGCCGATGAGCACCTTCTACAACCTGCCGCAAACGGGCGAACGCGTCGTGCTGCTCACGCAGCAGATCGTCCGCGAGGACGCGCACCTGCTGTACGGCTTCCTGACGCAGCAGGAGCGCACGACCTTCCGCGAACTGCTGAAGATCACCGGCATCGGCGCGCGCATGGCGCTCGCCGTGCTGTCCGGCATGAGCGTGCAGGAACTCGCGCAGGCCGTGACGATGCAGGACGCCGCCCGCCTCACGCGCCTGCCCGGCATCGGCAAGAAGACCGCCGAGCGCCTGCTGCTCGAACTGAAGGGCAAGCTCGGCGCCGACCTCGGCGCGCTCGCCGGCGCCGCGTCGCCGTCCGACCACGCGACCGACATCCTCAACGCACTGCTGGCGCTCGGCTACTCCGAGAAGGAAGGCCTTGCCGCGATCAAGAACGTACCGGCCGGCACCGGCGTGTCCGAAGGCATCAAGCTCGCGCTGAAGGCATTGTCGAAGGCGTAACGCGCGTTCGATCCGGCCGTCGAAGCCAGTGTCGCGCCGCCGCGCGGCGCTCGCCAGTCGGCCGTTCGGCCAGGTGGCCCGGGCTGCGTCGCGCGGTACAATGGCCGCATGATTGAAACCGACAAACTCGCCACCGAGCAGCGGATCATCGCCGCCACACCTGCCTCGTCGCACGAGGAGGTGTTCGAACGTGCGTTGCGACCGCGCCAGCTCGACGACTACGTCGGCCAGGAAAAGGTGCGCGGCCAGCTCGAGATCTTCATCGAAGCCGCGAAGCGCCGCTCCGAGCCGCTCGACCACGTGCTGCTGTTCGGGCCGCCGGGTCTCGGCAAGACGACGCTCGCACACATCATCGCGCGCGAGATGGGCGTGAACCTGCGCCAGACGTCGGGCCCCGTGCTCGAGCGCGCGGGCGATCTCGCCGCGCTGCTGACGAACCTCGAAGCGAACGACGTGCTGTTCATCGACGAAATCCACCGGTTGTCGCCGGTCGTCGAGGAAATCCTGTATCCGGCGCTCGAGGATTACCAGATCGACATCATGATCGGCGAAGGCCCGGCCGCGCGCAGCGTGAAGCTCGACCTGCAGCCGTTCACGCTGGTCGGCGCGACCACCCGCGCGGGGATGCTCACCAACCCGCTGCGCGATCGTTTCGGGATCGTCGCGCGCCTCGAGTTCTACGACGCCGATCAACTGTCGCGCATCGTACGGCGCTCGGCGTCGCTGCTGAATGCGCAGATCGATCCGAACGGCGCGCTGGAAATCGCGAAACGCTCGCGCGGCACGCCGCGGATCGCGAACCGGCTGCTGCGTCGCGTGCGCGACTTCGCGGAAGTGAAGGCCGACGGCCAGATCACCGCGGCGGTTGCCGACGCCGCGCTCGCGATGCTCGACGTCGATCCGGTCGGCTTCGACCTGATGGACCGCAAGCTGCTGGAAGCGATCCTGTACAAGTTCGATGGCGGCCCGGTCGGCATCGACAACCTCGCGGCGGCGATCGGCGAGGAGCGCGACACGATCGAGGACGTGCTCGAACCGTACCTGATCCAGCAGGGCTTCCTGCAGCGCACGCCGCGCGGGCGCGTCGCGACGCTGCTCACGTATCGCCACTTCGGGCTGTCGGTACCCGACGCGCGCCGCCCCGAACGCGACGAGTGGGATACCCCCGACGGGAAGTAATCCGTCGCCCGAGCCGCACCGCCATGACGACGCCGCCCAGCCGCCACCCCACCGCGCCCGCGCCGGGCCCGCGCTGGGCCGAGCCGATCCGCAAGCGGCTCGTGGCCGGCATCACGCACCTGACGGCCGGCGGCGGTGGCCCGTCGATCGATCTCTCCTCTCCGCCCGGAGACCCGGGGCTGTTCGGCCCCGACGCCGTCTGCTGGCGCGTGCATGCCGATTTCACGTCGATGATGACGGGCGGCATCGCCGCGTTGCTGCTGCAGGCGCTCCACCCGCTCGCGCTCGCGGGCGTCTGGGATCATTCGTCGTTCCGCACCGACATCTTCGGCCGCTTGCGGCGCACCGCCACGTTCATCACGGGGACGACGTTCGGCAGCCGCGCGGACGCGCTCGCGCTGATCGAGCGCGTGAAAGCGATCCATGCGCGCGTCACGGGCAGTGCGCCGGATGGCCGGCCGTACCGCGCCGACGATCCCGCGTTGCTGACCTGGGTGCATGTCGCGGAAGTGTCGAGCTTCCTCGCCGCGCATCTGCGTTACGTGAATCCGGCGCTGCCGGGCGAACTGCAGGACCGCTACTACGCGGAGACGGCACTGATCGCCGAGCTGCTCGGCGCCGATGAGGTTCCTCGTTCACGCGCCGAGGTGGCGGCCTATCTCGCGCGCATGCTGCCCGAACTCGAAGCCGGGCCGCGTACCTTCGACGTGATGTCGATCCTGCTGAACGTGCCGGTCGCGAGGCCCGCGCTGCGGCCTGCCGCGTCGCTGGTGATGCATGCCGGGATCGACCTGCTGCCGCCGTGGGCGCAGCGCATGCTCGGCGTGTCGACGTTCGCGCCGTTGCGGCGCGCGGTGGTCCGGCCCGGCATCCGCGCGGTCGCCCCCGTGCTGCGCTGGGCGCTCGTCAACGGCGCGTCGAAGCGTGCGCGCCGCCGCGCGACGGCCACCCCGTCCGACGACACTCCGCCAGCCTGACGATCCGCTTGTTCTGATTATTTCAATTTACTGTCAAATACCTGTGACAAGCTGACGGGCTTGCACCCGCGCACGGTCGCACGTCCTGCCTGTCACGCACACCCGTGGCCCGCGCGGTGTCCCGCCACCCGCTACCGACACCCGATGCCCGCGATGCCACGCCTGCCGATCCGTTTCGCCCTTGCCGCCAGCCTGTCCACCCTCTTCGCCCTCGCCGCGTGCGGCGGCGACGATGTCGTCGCCGTCGCACGCACGGACGCACAACCGCCATCCGGCGGCACGACGACGCCGGCTCCCACGCCGCCCGCCACGACCACCCCGCCACCGGGCAAGTGGAAGGCGGCCCGCGCCGGCGACCTGATCGACGCCACGCTCGGCGATCTCCATCCGACGCAGGGTGCGATCGGCTACGACCAGATCTACTACAAGCTCGGCCGCTATGAACTGCAGCCCGACAAGAAGTTCGACGACTTCTGCGCGGACGAAGGCCTCGGCGGCGTCGCGTCGAGCGGCTACACGGCCCGATCGTCGCTGCGCGAGCCGGCCAGCTACACGTGCGCAACGACCGACGCGAACGCCCGCGACCGCTCGGTGCTGAACCCCGTCGTGATCGGCCCGAACGGCGACGCGCTGTACCTGACCGACGGCCACCACGGCCTGTCGACCTATTACGAGACGCCCGACGGCGGCCCGGCGCTGCACGTGCACGTCGTCGTCAAGGACAACCTCAGCGACTACTCGGGCGACGCGTTCTGGCAGCAGATGCAAAGCCGCGGCTACCTGCGCCTGAAGAACGGCGAAGGCAAGCCGATCACGACCGCGCAACTGCCGACCGGCCTCGGCCTGACACTCGGGATGACGAACGACCGCTACCGCTCGCTCGTCTATTTCACGCGCGACATCGGCTACAGCAAGCCCGCACAAGCGACCGACTACCTCGAGTTCTACTGGGCCGACTGGCTGCGCGCGCAGCCCGGCACGTTCGCGCTGGCGAGCTACGACCT
The DNA here is from genome assembly GCF_024730645.1 of Burkholderia sp. EMB26. Taxonomy (NCBI): domain Bacteria; kingdom Pseudomonadati; phylum Pseudomonadota; class Betaproteobacteria; order Burkholderiales; family Burkholderiaceae; genus Burkholderia; species Burkholderia sp. EMB26. Next base: position 697,555 of record NZ_CP078070.1, on the reverse strand, counting down.
CACGCGCGGCGGCACGACCGATCCCGACCCGGCGAAGGCCGACACCGGCTACCTGAATGCGGTCTGGAACGCATCGACGCGGATGGTCGCGGCCACCGACCCCGTGATCGACGGCAAGACGGGCGCCGACCTCGGGCGCGCCGATGCGATCAACGGCGGGAAGAAATACAGCAAGGGGGAATTCGACAAGCTGCGCCAGCCGATCACGGCCGACAAGCCCGGCAAGATCGCGTACGCGCTCGACTACAAGACGCGTCACGGGCTGCCGCAGTAAGCATCACACCGAAAGGAAGAAAGGGCACCCCGGGCCGGCCATGCCGGACGGGGGTGGCGCGCTCAAAGCACCTTGCGGTACCCGTCGTCGTCGCTCGCGGCTTCGAGATGCGACACGTCGGCCCACCGCACGACCTGCGCACGACCATCCACGTAATCGACGACGTTGATGCTGGTGTTGAGCAGCTGATAGGTACGCGGCGCCGACAGCTCGATCCCGTTCGCGAAGCGATACACGCAATCGAGCACGCCGCCGTGCGCGACGCACGCGATGCGGCCGCCCGGATGCGCGGCGACGATCGGTTCGAGCGCATGCAGCACGCGGTGATAGAACGCACGCTGCGACTCGCCGCCCTCCGGCGCGAAGCCCGGGTCGCGCGTCTGCCAGGCCGCATACGCGTCCGGAAACAGCGCCTCGATCTCGGTGCTGTCGTGCCCCTGGAATGCGCCGTATGAACGCTCGCGCAACCCTTCGCGCAGCAGCAGCGGCAACCCGAGCGCATCGGCGAACGGTTGCGCGGTCTGTTGCGCGCGCATCAGGTCGCTCGAATACACCGCGTCGATCCGCGCGCCGTCGCGCGCCTCTCTCGCGAGCCGCGCCGCCAGCCGCTGCGCCTGCTCGAGCCCGGTGTCGGCCAGCGGGATGTCGATATGCCCCTGGATACGCTTGATGCGGTTCCAGGCCGTCTCGCCATGGCGGATGAAAAGAATCTGCGCGGTGGCCATCGCGGCGAATCTCCGGGGAAGAATCAGGGCCGCACTTGCAGCCAGAACGTCACGGGGCCGTCGTTGACGAGCGACACCTGCATGTCGGCGCCGAACTCGCCCGTCTCGACGACCGGATGGCGCGCCCGCGCGGCGGCGACGAAATAGTCGAACAGCCGCGCGCCTTCGTCGGGCGGCGCGGCCGGCGTGAAGCTCGGACGCAGTCCGCTGTTGGTATCGGCTGCCAGCGTGAACTGCGACACGAGCAGCAGCCCGCCCGCGCGGCCTTCGCCGTCGATGTTCGATACCGGGAGGTTCATCTTGCCGGCTGCGTCGCTGAACACGCGGTAGCCGAGCAGCTTCGCGAGCAGCTTGTCGGCCGCGGCCTCGGTATCGCCACGCTCCGCGCAGACCAGCGCGAGCAGGCCCGCGCCGATCTCGCCCGTCGTCCGGCCGCCGACGCGCACGTCGGCGCGCGTCACACGCTGGATCAGCGCGATCATGCGGTCAGCGTGACGCGTGCGAAGCGGCGCTTGCCGACCTGCACGACGAACTCGCCGGCCTCGACCTTCAGGCCCTTGTCCGACACGGTCGCGCCGTCGATCTTCACGCCGCCCTGCTCGATGTTGCGCAGCGCTTCGCTGGTCGACGGCACGAGGCCCGCCTGCTTCAGCAACTGCCCGATCGCCAGCGGCGCACCGGCCAGCGTGACCGACGGAATGTCGTCCGGCACGCCGCCCTTCGCGCGGTGGTTGAAGTCCTCGAGCGCGCGCTCGGCGTCGGGCTGCGAGTGGAACCGCGCGACGATTTCCTGCGCGAGCAGCACCTTGAAATCGCGCGGGTTGCGACCGCCTTCGGCCTCGCGCTTGAAGCCGGCGATCTCGTCGAGGCTGCGGAACGACAGCAGCTCGAAGTAACGCCACATCAGCGTGTCCGAGATGCTCATCAGCTTGCCGAACATGTCGGTCGGCTTCTCGCTGATGCCGACGTAGTTGCCCTTCGACTTGGACATCTTCTCGACGCCGTCGAGGCCTTCGAGCAGCGGCATCGTCAGGATGCACTGCTGTTCCTGGCCGTACTGCTTCTGCAGTTCGCGGCCGACCAGCAGGTTGAACTTCTGGTCGGTGCCGCCGAGTTCGAGATCCGCGTTCAGCGCGACCGAATCGTAGCCCTGCATCAGCGGGTACAGGAATTCGTGGATCGAGATCGGCACGCCGCCCTGGAAGCGCTTCGTGAAATCCTCGCGCTCGAGGATCCGCGCGACCGTGTAGCGCGACGCGAGCTTGATCATCCCGTCCGCGCCGAGCGGCATCGACCATTCGCTGTTGTAGCGGATCTCGGTCTTGTCGCGATCGAGCACGAGCGCGGCCTGCTCGAAGTAGGTCTTCGCGTTCGATTCGATCTGCTCGCGCGTGAGCGGCGGGCGCGTCGCGTTGCGACCCGACGGATCGCCGATCAGCGACGTGAAATCGCCGATCAGGAAGATCACCGTATGGCCGAGATCCTGCAGCTGGCGCATCTTGTTCAGCACGACCGTATGGCCGATGTGGATGTCCGGTGCGGTCGGATCGAGGCCGAGCTTGATGCGCAGCGGCGTGCCCGTGGCTGCGCTGCGCGCGAGCTTCTGCGCGAACTCTTCCTCGATCAGCAGCTCGTCGACGCCGCGCTTCGTGACGGCGAGCGCATGCCGGACTTCGTCGGTGATCGGGAAAACGGGCTTGGAACTGGGTTCGGTGCTCATCGGTGCCAGGAAGAATGTCGCAAAAACAGGGATTTTCCCATAACTTGCGCGCGCATCGCTTAACGACGCGTCACGTTACGCGGATAATCGGGCGCAAGGCGCGCGGCACCGGCCCGCGCCGCACGATCCAGGAGAACCCAACGTGCCGCAACGACAGCCGCAGCCTGCCCATCCGGCAGACGGCATCTACTTCGGGCTGATGTCGGGAACCAGCATGGACGGCGTCGACGGCGTCGCCGTGCGTTTCGAGGCCGGCCGCGCGCCGGTCGTGCTCGCGGAAGCGTTCGTCGGCTTCGCGCAATCGCTGCGCGACGCGCTGTTCGCGCTGCAGCAGCCCGGCGACAACGAGATCGACCGCGAATCGCTCGCGGCGAATGCGCTCGTCACGCGCTATGCAGTGTGCTGTCATGAATTGCAGCGCACGGCCGGCCTGTCGCGCGACGAGATCCGCGCGATCGGCGTGCACGGCCAGACGGTGCGCCATCGCCCCGAGCGCGGCTATACGCGCCAGCTCAACAATCCGGCGCTGCTCGCCGAACTGACGCAGGTCGACGTGATCGCCGATTTCCGCAGCCGTGACGTGGCCGCCGGCGGTCACGGCGCGCCGCTCGCGCCCGCGTTCCATGCGACGGTGTTCGGCGCACCGGGCGAAACGCGGGTCGTCTGCAATCTCGGCGGGATCAGCAACATCACGATCCTGCCCGGCGCGGGCGGCGACGTGCGCGGCTTCGACTGCGGCCCCGCCAATGCGCTGATCGACGCATGGGCGACCCGCCATCTGGGCAAGCCGTACGACGACGGCGGCAAGTTCGCCGCCCGCGGCACCGTCCACGCGGCGCTGCTCGCTGCGCTACTCGACGAACCGTATTTCACCGCGCCGCCGCCGAAAAGCACCGGACGCGACCTGTTCAATCCCGCGTGGCTCGATGCGAAACTCGCCGCGTTCTCGCAGGTCGCACCGGAGGACGTGCAGGCGACGCTCACCGCGCTCACCGCCGCGTCGGTGGCGCGCGAAGTCGCGCAGCACGCACCCGGCTGCAAGGCCGTGTTCGTATGCGGCGGCGGCGCACGCAATCCGGTGCTGCTCGACGCGCTCCGGCACGCGCTGCGTGAAGCCGGCGTGCCGGCCACCGTCGATACGACGGCCGCGCTCGGCGTGCCACCGCAGCAGGTCGAAGCGCTCGCGTTCGCGTGGCTCGCGTACCGCTTCACCGCGCGCCAGCCCGGCAATCTCGCGACGGTCACCGGCGCAGCCGGCAACCGCGTGCTGGGCGCGCTCTATCCGCGCTGACGCGATATCCGCCGCGCGGCGAGCGCTGCAGCGCGAGCGCGCATAAAAAAACGGGGCATGAAGCCCCGTTTTTCATTCCGGCGAACCGGCGCGAATCTGTCGCCGCTCAGACCGAGAACGACGAACCGCACCCGCAGGTGGTGGTCGCGTTCGGGTTCTTGATCACGAACTGGGCGCCGTTGAGGTCGTCCTTGTAGTCGATCTCGGCGCCGACCAGGTACTGGTAGCTCATCGAGTCGATCAGGAGCTGGACGCCGTTCTTGTTCATCACGGTGTCGTCCTCGTTGACTTCCTCGTCGAACGTGAAGCCATACTGGAAGCCGGAGCAGCCGCCACCCTGCACGAACACGCGCAGCTTCAGGTCGGGATTGCCCTCTTCGTCGATCAGTTGCTTGACCTTGTCGGCCGCGGCGTCGGTGAAGACGAACGGCAGCGGCATATCGGTCGTCGTTGCTGCGGTTTCGGTAACAGCGTTCATTCGAACTCTCCAAAAAGCTTTAGCCGCTATTGTAGGGCCGATCAGAAGATCGTGCCGAAGTCCATGAAATCAATAGGTTCTTGTCGATTTCATCAAGCGTGCCCGCGCGGGCGGCCGCCGCAGCGGCCCGGGCGCGGGAAACAGCGCGCATAAAAAAACCGCCAGCGTGAAAGCTGGCGGTTTTTCCGGCGGACGCCACCCGAAAGCGGCGAGGCCATGAAGCGGAATTAACGCTTCGAGAACTGCTTTGCGCGGCGTGCCTTGCGCAGACCGACCTTCTTACGCTCGACTTCACGCGCATCGCGCGTGACGAAGCCTGCGCTCGACAGCGACGGCTTGAGCGTCGCATCGTAGTCGATCAGTGCACGGGTGATGCCGTGGCGCACTGCGCCTGCCTGACCCGTTTCGCCGCCGCCGTTGACGTTCACCTTGATGTCGAACGTCTGGCCGTGGTTCGTGAGTTCCAGCGGTTGACGCACGATCATCAGCGACGTTTCGCGCGAGAAGTAGTCAGCGATGGGCTTGCCGTTGACGATGATGTCGCCCTTGCCAGCCTTGATGAAGACACGTGCGACAGCGCTCTTGCGGCGGCCCGTGCCGTAGTTCCAGTTACCGATCATGTGGGCTCCCCTTAGATCTCGAGCGCCTTCGGCTGTTGAGCCGAGTGCGGATGCGTCGCTTCTGCGTAGACCTTCAGCTTCTTGATCATCGCGTAGCCGAGCGGGCCCTTCGGCAGCATGCCCTTGACCGCCTTCTCGAGCGCGCGGCCCGGGAAGCGTTCCTGCATCTTGCCGAACGTCGTTTCATAGATACCGCCCGGGTAGCCCGAGTGACGGTAGTACTTCTTGTCCAGCGTCTTGTTGCCCGTGACCTTCAACTTGCTCGCGTTGATGATGATGATGAAATCACCAGTGTCGACGTGCGGGGTGAACTCAGGCTTGTGCTTGCCGCGCAGACGGCGTGCCACTTCGCTGGCAACACGGCCGAGAACCTTATCCGTCGCGTCAATCACGTACCATTCGCGCGTCACCTCATGGGCTTTTGCGGAAAACGTCTTCATGATCGATCCAAAAAAAATGCTTTGCCCGATGTGTTCTTCCTGCTTGTCTGTGTGCGCTTCGAGGCGCGGTGCAGGCTCTCCCTGTTCTTTTTCCGTGGGCATGAATGCGGAAAAGCCCTGAATTATAAAGGAAATACGGTTGCGTGGTCAAAGAGAATCCACGTCCGGTGTTCGCGGCGGCCGAAATGGGCCAAAATTCGGTCGTGCCCCGACAAGCCAGGCGAACCGAGCGCCTGCGGCGGCACCCCTCGACGCGCGGCACATGACCTTGCCGCGCCGACCGGCCGAACCCGAAAAACAACAAACCAGCATGATGAAACAACGACTTACGCCCTTCGTCGCGGCCGCCCTGCTGGCCGCCGCGGCGCCCGCCGTCGCCGCCCGCTCCGGCTGCGAAGCCAAGCTCGACGCGCTCGATGCGCGCATCGCCGAGGCCCGAACCGCCCATGCCGAAGATCGTATCGCGCGCCTGCGCGCGGTGCGCGAACGCGTCCGCCACTTCTGCGCGCGCGGCCACGGCCACGCATCGGCCGCCCATGCGCCGGCGCCCGATGCCGGCTCGCGCGGCACGCCGCCCGACGCGACCTCGCAGCCGGCTGCGCGCCAGCCGGCGTAACGGTGCCGATGCGCGCAAGCCGCGCGCCGATGTTTGCATGGGACGAAAAAAAGCCCGAACGGCTGGTTCGGGCTTAATCCACCTTAGGAGGAGGGTGGAGGAGACATTCGGAGGTTGCCGCAGCGCGACAACCAATGAGGCTCATTATACGAATGCCCCGCCGACTTCACAAGAAAATTTGCATTGCGAAATCAAATCTCATGATGCGGGATTTCGACCGGCAAGCTTAAGGAGGCTACTTTCTGTTTTAAATCAGGTACATAACCACCTCTCACACGACCTGAAACCGTCCTCGCCTAGAGCAAAACCCCTAAATCCGACAGGGAAATCATCGGCCGGCACCCCGCTCGCGCGGCGCCGGCATGGCGCGTCGTGCAGCGCATCAGCCGATCGTTGCACCGCGGGCTACAATGCCGGATCGAATCCGAATCAGGCAACGCTGGAGTGCAAGCATGGAATGCAAAGTAAGCTGGATGGGCCAGGACGGCATGGCGTTTTCCGCCGAGACCGGCAGCGGGCACCTCGTCACGATGGACGGCGCGCCGGAAGGCGGCGGCCACAACCTCGCGCCGCGTCCGATGGAAATGGTGCTGCTCGGCACCGGCGGCTGCACGGCCTATGACGTCGTGCTGATCCTGAAGAAGAGCCGCCAGGAAGTCACCGGCTGCTCGGTTACGCTGAAGGCCGAGCGCGCGAGCGAAGATCCGAAGGTGTTCACGAAGGTGCACTTCCACTTCACGGTCACGGGCCGCAACCTGAACCCGGCCACGGTCGAGCGCGCGATCAACCTGTCGCACGACAAGTACTGCTCCGCGTCGATTATGATCGCGAAGACGGCCGAACTCACGCATTCGTTCGACATCGTCGCGGCCTGACCGCACGGCGCGCAAGAAAAAAGGGCCGGCGCTCCGCAAGGAGACGCCGGCCCTTTCGCATTCGAACGGCAAAGCAGGCCGATAAGCCGGATTCTGTGCACGCCGCGCGCCGAAGCACGCAACGCGTGGCAGTCATTCCTCTAGGCGCGCCATTGCTGACGCGCTCAAGCTTCCTACCCGCAGACGAGACGGGGGCCCCGTCCTGCATCCGAAAATGCGCGCCTGCCTACTTGGAATTGCTCCGGGTGGAGGTTACCGTGCCGGCGAACGTCGCCGTCGCCGCGGTGCGCTCTTACCGCACCGTTTCACCCTTACCTGATCCCGGCTTGCGCCGGGCCATCGGCGGTTTGCTTTCTGTTGCCCTGTTCCGCGTGTCGCCACGGATGGCCGTTAGCCATCACCCTGCCCTGTGGAGTCCGGACTTTCCTCGCCCCCGCGCGCCCGAAGGCGGCGAGGCCGCGACTGCCTGGCCTGCTTTGCGACGCGCATTCTAGCACTGCGCGCCGCCGTCGGCAGCGCGCGAGCGGCGGCCGCGGCGAAACACGGCCGGATCGTCGTAGAACGCGGCGTCGGCGTTCGCCGCGCACCAGCCCGGTACGCCGAGCACCGGCAGCGGCGCGAAGTCGCGGCTCGTCAGCGCGCGCGTCGCCAGTTCGGCGGCGATGTGCGCGTCGACATGCGCGATCCGTCGCGCGTCGGGCCATGAAAAATAGTCGGCGCTCACTTCGACGATCCAGGCGTGCGCGGTGCAGGACTTGTACGGTGCGACGAGCTGTTCGAGCAGCGCATGGCCGACGAGCCGCGCTTCGCAACGCGTGCCCCACGCATCGCGCGAGCTCACCAGCAGCCGCGGCCAGTCGAAGCCGCGCAGCGCGTCGGCGAGCGCGCGGTCGGCGGTGACGAACAGCGCGCCGTTCTCGTCGAAAAACGTGAGCGCATCGCGCAACGTGCCGCGCACCGGGCCGACGCCGCCCGCCGCGTCGATCGCCGCGGCCTGGCGCGCGTTCAACGCGGCCTTGGTGCGCGGGTACGCGAACCAGACGAGCGCATTGAAGAAGTCGTGAAGATGGTGGCGGGTCGGCACCCGCCCGGTGTCGGCAATATGGGTCTCGTACGCGACGCCGGGCGGCAGTTCGGCCTGCGGCACGAAGCGCAGCGGCCTGCCGCGACCGGTGACGCGATCGCCGCCTCGCGATACGCGATCCAACGCGCCGTTCAACGCATCGAGCAGCGCGGCCGCGCGCGCACGGGCAGCCGCCTGCCACGCGCGGCCCGGCTCCGCGTAAGGCGCGAGCCACGGCGCGGACCAGTCGATCCGCGCGAAATCCGCCGCCGCGCGACCGGCCGCGGGGCCGGGTTCGCGCGGTGGCGCGCAGTTCACGCCAGTTTCCAGCCGATCGTCTCGCCGCCGCGCAGCGGCACGACCGGCGTCTCGCCCGCGAAGATCTCGCGCGGCAGTTCCCACGGCTCGCGGCGCAGCGTGACCGTCTCGGCGCTGCGCGGCAGCCCGTAGAAATCGGCGCCGAAGAAACTCGCGAACCCTTCCAGCTTGTCGAGCGCGCCGGCCGTGTCGAACGCTTCCGCGTACAGCTCGAGCGCGTGCAGCGCCGTGTAGCAGCCCGCGCAACCGCACGCGGTTTCCTTCGCGTCGCGCGCGTGCGGCGCGCTGTCGGTGCCGAGGAAGAAGCGCGGGTTGCCCGACGTCGCGGCCTCGACCAGCGCCACGCGATGCGTCTCGCGCTTCAGCACCGGCAGGCAGTAGTAATGCGGGCGGATCCCGCCGACGAACAGCGCGTTGCGGTTGTACAGCAGGTGATGCGCGGTGATCGTCGCGCCGAGCAGGCCGGGCGCCGCGTCGGCATCGCGCACGTAGTCGGCCGCGTCCTTCGTCGTGATGTGTTCGAACACGACCTTCAGGCCCGGGAAATCGCGGCGCAGCGGCGTCATCACGCGGTCGATGAACACCTTCTCGCGGTCGAACAGGTCGATCGACGCATCGGTCACCTCGCCGTGCACGAGCAGCGGCATGCCGGTTTCCTGCATCGCCTCGAGCGTCTTCGCACATTTCGCGAGATCGGTGACGCCATGGTCGGAATTCGTCGTGGCGCCTGCCGGATACAGCTTCACGCCGTGCACGAAGCCGCTTTCGCGCGCGCGGCGGATTTCGTCGGGCGGCGTGTTGTCGGTCAGGTACAGCGTCATCAGCGGCTCGAACGTCATCCCGGCCGGCAGCGCGGCGAGGATGCGCTCGCGATACGCCTGCGCCTGCGCGGTGGTCGTGACCGGCGGCTTCAGGTTCGGCATGACGATGGCGCGGCCGAACTGGCGGGCGGTGTGCGGCAGCACGGCGGCGAGCATGTCGCCGTCTCGCAGGTGCAGGTGCCAGTCGTCGGGACGGGCGAGCGAAAGCGTCGCCGGGGAAGAAGCGTTCGAGGCAGTCATAGGAGGCGTCGTGAGGAACGGGCGTGCCATCGGCGGGGCCGGAACGCACGTGCGCGGGCCGACTGACGGCAAACCGCAACACGGGGCCTTTGGCCAGCGGAATCCGCTTTTTACCGCTCAGGGCTCGGTGATATGCTAGAAGCCGCATTGTACCGGGGTTCGCCCGGTTCGTTACCCCCTGCTTCAGTCTGCCGCCCCACGTAAAATGTGCCAACTCCTAGGAATGAACTGCGCCGCGCCGACGGACGTCACATTCTCCTTCACAGGTTTCGCGGCCCGGGGCGGGCTCACCGATCACCATGCCGACGGCTGGGGCATCGCGTTCTTCGAAGACAAGGCCTGCCGCCTCTTCATCGATCACCAGGCATCGGCCACGTCGCCGATCGCCGAAATGGTGAAGCGCTACCCGATCAAGTCCAAGAACACGATCGCGCACATCCGCAAGGCGACGCAGGGGCACATCCTGCTCGAGAACAGCCATCCGTTCATGCGCGAACTGTGGGGCCGGCACTGGATCTTCGCGCATAACGGCGACCTGCAGGACTACGCGCCGGACATGGACGGCAGCGTCTACCATCCGGTCGGCACGACCGACAGCGAACAGGCGTTCTGCGTGCTGATGCAGGGGTTGCGCGAAGCCTTTCCCGGCGCGCAGCCGCCGCTGCCGGAGCTGTTCGAGCGGGTCGGCGAACTGACGCGCGGCATCACCGATCACGGCGTGTTCAACTTCCTGATGTCGAACGGCCAGGCGCTCTTCGCGCACTGCTCGACGCGACTGCACTACCTCGTGCGGCGCTGGCCGTTCTCGACCGCGCATCTCGTCGACGAAGACCTGTCGATCGACTTCGCCAAATACACGACGCCCGAGGATCGCGTCGCGGTGATCGCGACACAGCCGCTCACCGACAACGAAGTCTGGACCGCGTTCGAGCCGGGCGAGCTGATCATGTTCCAGTGCGGCGACGTCGCCGCGCGGATGCGGATTCCGGTGCCCGAGCGCGTGCTCGAGAAGCTGCGCAACCCGTCACTCGACGCGTCGGCGTCCGCGCCGCGCGCGGTGGTTCGCGAAGCGCTCGCCACCGCGGCCGACGGCGATTCCGACGACGCGATCGATTTCTGACGCCCGGCGCGGCATCGGCTGCGCCCGCTTTCTGCTCATTTTCTGCTGGCTGCGCGGGCGTCATACCGCACTGTCGACGACGCGCGTCGTCGGCGCAAATCGCTCGGCTCCAGCCAATCGGGTTCCATTTTGAGCACCAGTCGGCGCAATCAATCGATGCCACGCAACATTCGCTTTATTTTATTAAATTACAAGCGAAAATAAATAAAAGATGCAGCAAACAAGATAATCACCAATCAAAACCAAAATCCCGGACCTGCATTTTAACGCGCCACGCCTGCCGGAACCGTGCGCTATCCCACCCACTCCGACCACCCTCCCGGATTCTCACACCCACCGCCCAAACCCGCCTCCACCATAGCTTTCGGTTCGATTACCCACACAAATCAAAAATACCACGCACTACGGTTCGCATCATTACAGTTTCCAGCTTATCGATAATCGACGCCCATTCGAATCAGTAGACTCCGCCCATCCACGGTGTAACTAAACACGATTGGCGCGACACGCAGCCATAGCCGCCGCACGCCCCTTCGGATTATTTCCCCACCGCGGAATGCGAATTCGCCGAATGGCGGCGAATGCCACGTCAAAAGAAGAAAGAGGGGTATGTCGTGAATCACTCATTTCGATCGATATGGAGCGAGGCCGCCGGCTGCTGGGTCGCGGTGGCGGAAACGACCCGGGCGCGCGGCAAGCGCTCGGGCAGCGCGTCGGGGGCAAGTCGCCGCACCGCGCACGAGGCAACGCGTCACGCCGTGCGCCGGTCGCCACTGCGGGTCGCGGCGCTCGGCGCCGCCCTGGCCGCGCTGTCGGTCGGCACCGTACACGCGTCGACCTGCGGCAACGGCGCCGCAATCGCGAGCGGCGGCACCTGCGTGCTCGACAGTTTCAACCCGACCGTCAACAACGACCTCGTCGGCGCCACGACCGTGTCGGGCGGCGACCGGGTCGGCCTGACGGGCGCCTGGACGGGCGCGACCGGCGACATGGGCTACACGCCGATGCCGCTCGCCAACACGTCCATCATTTCGGGCAACTCGAATCAGCCGTTGGTCACGCTCGGCGGCAAGACGCAAAGCGTCGGCACCCCCGATTCGATCACGGGCGGTCGCACGTCCGTCGCCACCTACGACTCGTCCGCGTTCGTGTCGTCGAACGCCGGCTCGACCGTCGTGCAGGTGTACCACGACGTGAACGGCGACCAGTACGTGAACACGCGGATCGGCACGGTCGCAAGCTCGGGCGGCACGCTCGACGTCTCGATCGGCAACGCGGCGAACGCGCCCGCGGCGACCGGCAACGTAATGACGATCGCGGCCAAGCAGAGCGATCTCACCTACGCGGACGGCACCGGCTCGGTCCCGAGCGTCATCAACTGGAATTCGCGCAACCAGATCTGGTTCATCACCGGCGACTATCTCGCGAGCGGCGGCCCCGTCGGCAGCATCCAGCTCGACGTGCCGACCTACGCCGGCACCTTCACCGCGTTCGACGGCAGCACGTGGACCGTCACCGATGCCGCGTCGCTCGCCGCGTACAACGACTTTCTCGTGCGTTCGGTCCGCAACGGCGCGCTCGGCTCGCAGACCGCCTACGACAACGCATTCGGCCAGGCCGTGACGCTCTCCCCGCAGACCTTCGAGTATGCGAACAACGTGTCGCCCGGCGACAAGAACGCGCTGCCCCGGAACTACCCGTCCGCGATGCACGGCACGGGCGCAAACGCGACGCTGCACATCGGCAAGGACGGCCAGATCGACTTCCGCGGCTCCAACACGATCGACGCGAGCGCGGCGGTCGTCGCGGAGAACGGTGCGCACTTCGTCAACGACGGGCGCCTGTCGGGCGACTTCACGCTGGTGCGCCTGCTGAGCGGCGCGAGCGGCGTCAACAACGGCACGATCTCATCCGGCTACACGGCCGGCGACAACGTCGACACGGGCACCGCCCGGCCCGACAACTTCGGGCTCGGCACGTATGTCGAAGGCAGCGGCGTGTATGCGAACGGCACGGGCACCACGTTCGTCAACAACGGCGTGATGAACGTCGGCGCGTGGGATCTCACCCGCAACCGGCTCGACCTGCAGAACTACGCGGTGGCCGCGACGGACGGCGCGCACGCGTCGAACGCCGGCACGATCAACGTCGGCGTCAACGCGACGACGCTGGACAGCCAGGTGATCGGCGGCCTCGTCGCCGGCGGCAGCTTCACGAACGAAGCCGGCGGCATGATCTATCTCGGCCGCGCCGCGCAGTACGACGTCGCCGCGCCCGAAGCCACGAACGACGTCGCGCTCGCCGCGCACGCGTACGGCATCCTGCTCGGCGCGTCGGGCACCGCGAGCAATCTCGGCACGATCGTGATCGGCACGCAGACCCAGAACGGCGCCGCGCTGGCGAGCATCGGCTCGACTTCCGGCACGCTGACCAACGCGGGCGCGATCGTCGTCAACGGCGCCGCGGCCGGCACGCCGCTCGCCAACGTCGGCATGCTGGCGGCCAACACCGCCGCGACCGTGACCAACACGGGCACGATCACGCTGAATGGCGTGAACGGCATCGGCATGATGGTCGTCGGCACCGGCACGAACGCGACGGCCGCGACGTCGACCGGCACGATCAACGTGGCCGGCGGCCTCGATCCGGCGTCGGGCACGCGCAACTATGGCGTCTGGGCCGAGGGGCCGCTCGCGAAGGCCACGCTCGACGGCGCGCTGAACCTGACGGGCGCGGGCGCGATCGGCGTGCATGCGCGTTCGGGCGCGACGATCGACGTCGGCGCGAACGCCGTGCCGGCCTTCATGTCCGGCACCAACCAGATCGGCTTCTACGCCTACGGCGCGGGCTCGAAAATCAACGTCGCCGGGCAGCACCTGAGCGTCGACACCGACGATTCGACGCTGTTCCGCGTCGCGGGTGGCGCGGCCTACACGGGTGCATCGACGGCCGGCGCGCTGACGACCGACGTCAACGGCCAGCGCTCGCGCGGCGTACTCGCAACCGACGCCGGCACCACGCTGTCGACCGGCAACGCGGTCTACGACGTCAACGGCGCGAACGGCATCGCGATCGCGGTCGAAGGCGGCGCGAAGGGCACGATCGACGCCGGCGCGACGATCAACCTGAACGCGGCCGGCGCGACCGCGGGCGTCGTCGACGGGCAGGCGCACGACCTCGCCGGCGCGAATGCCGGCGCGCCGGTCGCGACGACGCTGACCAACCACGCGGCCGTCACGTCGTCGACCGCCGGCGTGACCGGCTTCATCGCGCAGAATCTCGGCACGCTCGAGAACCGCAGCACGGTGCTGCTGACCGGCGCCGGCTCGACGGGCGTCGTGGCCGGCACGCTCGGCACGGTGAACAACGCGTCGACGATCCGCGTGACCAACGGCACCGGCGCGCTCGTGCAGGGTGCGTCGGCCACGCTCGCCAATGCGGGTTCGATCGAAGCCGACGACGGTGTCGCGGGCGTGCGTCTGACGGGGGCCGGCGCTTCGGTCGCGTTGTCGGGCGCCGGCACCGTCATCGCGAACGGCAACGCCGACGGCGTGCTGATCGACTCGACCGTCACGGGCGGCGGCATCGCGGCCGGCGCGACGTCGATTGCGGTCGGCGGCTCGGGCAGCGGGGTCCGCAACCTGGGTGCGAATGCAACGATCGCGCTGTCCGGCACGCAGGTCGCCACGACCGGCAACGGCGCCGACGGCCTCACGTCGACCGGCGCCGGCGCGCGCATCGCGACCGATGCGGCCACGGTCGTCCGCACGGCGGGGGCCGATGCGCGCGGCGTGTCCGTGTCGGGTGCCGATTCCGCGCTTACAGCCAATGGAACGACCATCGCGACGACCGGCGCGAACGCGCATGCGATCATCATGGACGGTGGCGCGACAGCCCTGCTGTCGGGCGCGAAAGTCACCGCGTCGGGCAACGCGGCCGACGGCATCGTCGCGCAAAACGGCGGCCGCATCGCCGATACGGGTTCGTCGCTCGCCAGCGCGGCCGGCAGCGGCGCCACCGCGAACAGCGGCGGCGTGCTCGCGTTGACCGGCACGGCGCTCACGGGCGCGACGGCCGGCGTGCTGACGTCGGACACGCTCGCGAACGGCGCGACCAGCTCGGTGCTCGTCGACGGCGGCAGCGTGACGTCCGCCACCGGGCCGGCGTTCGCCGCGCGCGGGAGCACGGCCGACATCGCGGTGCGCAACGGCACGGTCGTGACGGCCGGCAATGGCACGCTGCTGAATCTCGCGAACGGCAGCAACGTCACGTTCAGCACATCGGCGGTCAACCTCGCGGGCGACATCGTGTCGGACGCGTCGAGCACCGGCAACGTGTTCCTCGCGAACGGCACCACGCTGACCGGCAAGATCGACCCGGTCGCACTGACCGTCGACGGCACGAGCACGTGGCGCATGACGGGCAGCTCGGTGCTGAGCAGCCTGACCAACGCGGGCCTCGTCGCGTTCGCCGCGCCGACCGGCTCGCCGACGCTGACGGGCAGCTACAAGACGCTGACGACCGGCGGCTACGTCGGCAACGGCGGCACGATCGCGCTGAACACGTATCTCGGCGCCGACGCATCGCCGACCGACCGGCTGATCGTGAACGGCGGCGCGGCGACCGGCACGACCGGCCTGAAGATCGCCAACACGGCCGGCGCCGGCGCGCAGACGACCGGCGACGGGATTGCCGTGGTCGTCACGGCCAACGGCGGCACGACCACCGCGTCGGCGTTCCATCTCGCCGGCCCGGTACAGGCCGGCGCGTACGAATACCGGCTCTATCGCGGCGGGCAAGGCGATGCGAACGGCTGGTACCTGCGTTCGCAGCTCGACCCGACCGACCCGGTCGACCCGATCCACCCGTCCGGCGGCGGCGACGGCGGCAGCAACGGGAATGGAAACGGCAACGGCAACGGCGGCGCGCTCGCGTATCGTCCGGGCGTCTCCGGCTACGCGATGACGCCGCTGCTGAACGCAGACTACGGCTTCTCGACGCTCGGCAGGCTGCACGAGCGCGTCGGCGACCTCTACAACGTCGAGAAGCAACAGCCCGGCAATCGCGACGGCGTGTGGGGGCGCATCGGCGGCCAGAGTCTCGATGCGAACGCGGGTCGCTTCTCGGCCGACGAACGCACGTTCTTCGCGCAGTTCGGCAAGGACTGGACCCTCGACCAGGCACCGGGCGGCGCCGGCAGCACGCATGCGGGCGTGACGGCCAGCATCGGCGTGTCGAATGCGAGCTTCAGCGACATGGCGCGCGCCGGCTCGCCGAACCTGTCGACGTCGACGGGCTCGGTCGAGATGCATGCACAGAGCGTCGGCGGCTACTGGACCCGCTACCTGTCCGACGGCACCTACTTCGACAGCGTCGGGCAGGTCACGCACTACGGCAACCGCTATCGCGACAGCTACGGCAACGAAGCGTCGCAGAACGGCTTCGGCGTCGCGCTGTCGCAGGAAGTCGGCAAGCCGTTCGCGATCGGCACGTTCCCCGTCGCGATCGAGCCGCAGGCGCAGCTGATGTATCAATACCTGAAGCTGAACGGGTTCAACGACAACGTGTCGGCCGTATCGGGCACGACGACGAATGCGCTGCGCGGCCGCGTCGGCGTGCGCATCTTCCGGCCGAACCTCCAGTCGGACGCGGGCGGCGGCGCCGCGACGCCGTACTTCACGGCCGACGTGCTGCACGACTTCCTGTCGCCGGGGCAGACCGTCGTCGGCGGCACGCCGTTCGCCACGCATCTCGGGCGCACCTGGTACGAGCTCGGCGTCGGCGTGACCGCCGGCTTCGGCAAGTCGGGCGAGCTGTACGCGAACGCGAAGATCGCGCGCAACATCGGCGGTGACTACCGGCGCGGGATCGTCGGGCAGGTCGGCTACCGGTACAGCTGGTAACGCCCGGCGGCGGACGAAAAAAAACCGCCCGGCTGCCTGCCGGGCGGTTTTCGCATGGTCGCGCGCCAAAACGCGCGAACACTCATCAGTGCAGGATCTTCGCGAGGAAGTCCTTCGCGCGTTCCGATTTCGGATTCGAGAAGAAATCGTCCTTGCGGTCGTCCTCGACGATCGCGCCCTTGTCCATGAAGATCACGCGATGCGCGACCTTCTTCGCGAAGCCCATCTCGTGCGTGACGACCATCATCGTCATCCCTTCCTGCGCGAGTTCGACCATCACGTCGAGCACTTCGTTGATCATCTCGGGATCGAGCGCGGACGTCGGCTCGTCGAACAGCATCGCGATCGGGTCCATCGACAGCGCGCGCGCGATCGCGACACGCTGCTGCTGGCCGCCCGACAACTGGCCCGGATACTTGTGCGCATGCGCCTTCAGGCCGACGCGATCGAGCAGCTTCATGCCCTTCTCCGCCGCTTCGTCCTTGCCGCGGCCGAGCACCTTGATCTGCGCGAGCGTCAGGTTCTCGGTGATCGACAGGTGCGGGAACAGCTCGAAATGCTGGAACACCATCCCGACCTTCGAGCGCAGCTTCGACAGGTTC
Source organism: Burkholderia sp. EMB26 (assembly GCF_024730645.1). Lineage (NCBI taxonomy): Bacteria > Pseudomonadati > Pseudomonadota > Betaproteobacteria > Burkholderiales > Burkholderiaceae > Burkholderia > Burkholderia sp. EMB26. The sequence goes on along the minus strand of NZ_CP078070.1, from coordinate 680,449 downwards.
GTCTTCTTGTCGCCGACCGACTGGCCGTTCACGAGGATCTCGCCCTGCTGGAACGGCTCCAGGCCGTTCACGGTCTTGATCAGCGTCGACTTGCCCGAGCCCGACGGCCCGCACACGACGACCACCTCGCCTTTCTTGACCTCGGTCGTGCATTCGGTGAGGACCTGAAACTGGCCGTACCACTTCGAAACGTTCTTGATGGAAATCATCTTGTGACCTTTTTCTGGAGACCCTTGACGAGAGCAGACGCCAACGAGCAAATCACGAAATAGCATGCGCCGGCGAACAGGACCATCTCGACGGTCGTGCCGTCGCGATCGCCGATGTTGGCGGCCGTGCGGAAGAAGTCCGCGAGACTGATCACGTACACGAGCGACGTATCCTGGAACAGGACGATCGCCTGCGTGAGCAGCAGCGGCACCATCGCGCGGAACGCCTGCGGCAGGATCACGAGGCGCATCGCCTGCGCGTAGTTCATGCCGAGCGCGAACGCGGCATTCACCTGCCCGCGCGGCACCGCCTGGATGCCGGCGCGGATGATCTCGGAATAATACGCGGCTTCGAACAACGAGAACGCGACCATCGCCGAGGCAAGGCGGATGTCGATCGTCGGCGACAGCCCGAGCACGCCCTGCAGCACCTGCGGCACGATCAGGAAGAACCACAGCAGCACCATCACGAGCGGGATCGAGCGGAACACCGTCACGTACGCCTTCGCGAACCATGCGAGCGGCTTGACGCCGGACAGCCGCAGCAGCGCCAGCAGCGTGCCCCAGACGATCCCGACCACGATCGCGATCAGCGTGATCTTGAACGTGACGACCGCCCCCGACCACAGCGTCGGCAGCGCGCCGGGAATACTACTCCAGTCGAACTGATGCATCACTTGCCTCCGATATAGCCGGGCAGCCGCGTACGGCCTTCGATCCAGCGCATGAACGCCATCACGACGAGGTTGATCAGCACGTAGGCGAGCGTGACCGCGATGAACGACTCGTAGGTCTGCGCGGTGTAGTCGACGAGCTGGCGCGCCTGCGCGGACAGGTCGAGCAGACCGATCGTCGACGCGACGGCGGAATTCTTGAAGATGTTCAGGAATTCCGACGTGAGCGGCGGCACGATGATCCGGTATGCCACGGGCAGCAGCACGTAGCGATACGTCTGCCATTGCGTGAAACCCATCGCGAGGCCGGCCGCGCGCTGGCCCTTCGGCAGCGCGTTGATCCCCGAACGCACCTGTTCGCACACGCGTGCGCCCGTGAACAGGCCGAGACAGACGATCGACGCGGTAAAGAACTGCGTGGTCGGCGGCAACTGCTTGATCCAGGTGCCGATCGACGCAGGCAGCAACTCGGGTATCACGAGATACCAGACGAAGAACTGCACGATCAGCGGAATGTTCCGGAAGATCGACACGTACACGGTACCGATCGCGGACAGCCATTTGTTCGGCACGGTGCGCAGCACGCCGAACAGCGACCCGACGATCAGCGCGATGACCCAGGCGACGAGCGACACTTCGATCGTCACCCAGAAGCCGGACATCAGCCATCCGAAATAAGTCGTCGGCTCGCCGGTCGACACGGGGCTCAGAAAGATGCCCCAGTTCCAGTGGTAAGACATGGGCAAGACTCCAGCAAAAAGAAACGGAAGAAGCGTGGCCTCTTCCGTTTCAGTAGCGTCATTTCTGCATCAACGGCCGTGTGGTCAGTCGAGCGCCTTGTCGTTCGGGTTCGCGTACAGCTTCTTCATCGAATCGGACAGCGGGAAGTTCAGGTTCAGCCCCTTCGGCGGGATCGGGTTCTCGAACCACTTCGCGTAGATCTTCGCGGCTTCGCCCGACTTCTCGACTTGCGAGATCGCGTCGTCGACGACCTTCTTGAAGTCGGCGTCGCCCTTGCGCATCATGCAGCCGTAAGCCTCTTCCGATTGCGGCGTGCCGACGATCACCCATTCGCCCGGCTGCTTCGCCTTCGCGCGCTCGCCCGCGAGCAGCGCGTCATCCATCATGAATGCGACCGCGCGGCCCGATTCCAGCGTGTTGAACGAGTCGCCGTGATCCTTCGCGCTGATGATGTTCATGCCGAGCTGCTTGTCGTTGTTCATCTTGCGCAGCAGGCGCTCCGACGTCGTGCCGGCCGTCGTCACGACCGTCTTGCCCTTCAGGTCGGCGAAATCCTTGACGCCCGAATCCTTCTTCGTCATCAGGCGCGTGCCGATCACGAAGATCGTGTCGGAGAACGCAGCCTGCTGCTGGCGCTCGAGGTTGTTGGTCGTCGAGCCGCACTCGATGTCGACCGTGCCGTTCTGCACCAGCGGAATACGGTTCTGCGACGTGACGGGGATGTTCTTCACCTGCAGGTTCGGCAGGTTCAGCTTCTTCTTCACCGCGTCGACCACCTTCAGCTGGAACTCGCGCGAATAGCCGACCACCTGCTGGTTCTGGTCGTAATAGGAGAACGGAATCGACGATTCGCGGTGGCCCAGCGCGATCACGCCCGTGTCCTTGATCTTCTTCAGCGTGCCCGTCTCCTGAGCATGCGCGCCGCTTGCGAACGCGCAAAGCGCCGCGACCGTCAGGACTGCCTTGTGGAATTTCATTTTGGTCATCTCCTTGGCTAAAACCCGCGCCAGTGTATCAAAGTAATATTTTTGAAAGTACTGGTTGTTTACCGCACTACGAATCGCCCTGTGCGAAGCCTTCCTCCAGGCTTCGGGCGCTCCGAATGCGCGCGCGGGCGATGCCGGATCCGGCACCGCCCGCGAGGGTTCATATCCGCAATCGGGTGGATTGCGTCATGAATCGATCATAGTCGACGATTAGGGACGCCCGGTTAGGGACGCCCGATCAGGGGTAGAGGCCGCGCATTTCGCGCGCCATCAGGATGCGCTTGCACGCGACGATGAACGCCGCCGTACGCACCGTCACCTTGTGCTCTTCCGCGACCGCCCACACGCCGGCGAACGCTTCGCGCATCACGCGCTCGAGACGATGGTTGATCTCGTCTTCCGTCCAGAAGAAGCTCGAGAAATCCTGCACCCACTCGAAGTACGACACGGTCACGCCGCCCGCGTTCGCGATCACGTCGGGGATCACCAGCACGCCGTTCGCGCTCAGGATGTCGTCCGCCGCCGTCGTCGTCGGGCCGTTCGCGCCTTCGACGATGATCTTCGTGCGGATCTTCGCCGCGTTCTTCTCGGTGATCTGGTTTTCCAGTGCCGCCGGGATCAGGATGTCGGTCTCGACCGTCCAGAACTCGTCGTTCGGCATCGGCTCGGCGCCTTCGAAGCCCGCGACGCCGCCCGTGCGTGCGACGTGGTCGAGCAGCTTGTTCGAATCGAGGCCGGCCGGCTGGTAGATCGTGCCCGTGTGATCCTGCACCGCGATCACCTTCGCACCCGCTTCCTGGAACAGCTTCGCCGCGATGCCGCCGACGTTGCCGAAGCCCTGCACCGCGATGCGCGCGCCTTCGATCTCGAGGCCCTTCTTCTTCGCCGCTTCCGAACCGACGACGAACACGCCCCGGCCCGTTGCTTCCTTGCGGCCGAGCGAACCGCCGAGCGAGATCGGCTTGCCGGTCACGACGCCGGTCGACGTCTGGCCCTGGTTCATCGAGTACGTGTCCATCATCCACGCCATCACCTGTTCGTTGGTGTTGACGTCCGGTGCCGGAATGTCGGTGTTCGGCCCGATGATGATGCCGATTTCGCTGGTGTAGCGGCGCGTCACGCGCTCGAGCTCACCACGCGACAGCTTGCGCGGGTCGACGCGGATGCCGCCCTTCGCACCGCCGTACGGCACGTTCACGGCCGCGTTCTTCACCGACATCCATGCCGACAGCGCCATCACTTCCGACAGCGTCACGTCCTGGTGGTAGCGCACGCCGCCCTTGCCCGGGCCGCGCGACACGTTGTGCTGCACGCGATAGCCTTCGAAGTGCGCGACGGTGCCGTTGTCGAGCTCGATCGGGCAGTCGACGATCAGGATGCGCTTCGGGCGCTTCAGCGTTTCGAGCCAGCGCGACAGCGAACCGAGGTACGGCGCGACGCGATCGACCTGCTGAAGGTAGTTGCCCCACGGGCCGAGATCGTCGGCGTGCAGGTAGGACGGGATGGACTGCTGTTGCGAAGACATGGATGCTCCAACGTTCAACGGATTGCGCACATTGTCGAAAAACCCGTTTTTTTTATCCAATGCCGTTTGTTTATTCGATTATGCGTTTCTTGCATGATCGCGATTTTTCGCAAATCCGCGGTCGATTTGCGCAAGAACGGCCGCGATCGGCCGTGCATCGCGTTCGCGAAAAATCGGATGGCGTGGATGCATGCCGCCCGCCGGACCGCCGTCCGACAGGCGCCGCAAGGCCGCCGTTGGCCGGCCGGGCCCGGTTGGCGGATTAACCGCCGGCGGTTAATCCGCCGTGTCGCCGGCTGTGTCGCGCAGTTCGTCACGCACGACGTCCCACAGTGCGCGCACCAGTTTCTGCCGCGGCTCGTCGCCCTGCAGCGCGAGCTTGTCGCAGTACAGCCGGATCTCCATCGTCAGCGTGAACGGATGCGCGCCGCGCGCCGACCGGTCGAGCCGGATCAGCCGGCCGCCCGCGACCGCATCGTCGACCGCGCTGTGCGGCAGGAACGCGACGCCGTGCCCCGCGAGCGCCATCGCCTTCAGCCCTTCGGCCATGTCGGTTTCGTACACGCGATCGAGGAACAGCCGGGTCGGCGCATTCGCGATGATGACTTCGGTCATCCGGCCGAGATACGCGTTCGGCGTATACGACAGGTACGGCACGCGCGCGTCGGCCGCGCCCGGCAGCGTATGGCGCGGCCGGCCCGCGCGGCCGGGCGCCGAGAACGGGCTGATCGGCTCGCTGCCGAGGATCAGCATGTCGTAGCGCGCCGGGTCGAGCGCGACCGGGTGGCTCGGGTGGTGGTAGCCCATCACGAGATCGCAGCCGCCCTCGACGAGCGACAGCACCGCGTCGTGCACGTTCAGCGCGCGCAGCCGCGTGTGAACCTGGCCCATCTTCGCCTCGATCCGCTGCAGCCAGCGCGGGAAATACGTGAGCGACAGCGTGTGCGGCACCGCGAATTCGATCGTCGGCACCGGCGCGCCGACGTGGCCACGCAGCAGCGTGCGCGCCTCGTGCGCCTGCGACAGCATCGTCAGCGCCTGCTCGTAGAAGATCTGTCCGGCCTGCGTGAGCCGCGTCGGATAGACCGACCGATCGATCAGCTCGGTCGCGAGCCACGCCTCGAGCGCCTGGATACGCCGCGAAAACGCCGGCTGCGACACGTGCCGCAGCTCGGCGGACCGGCTAAAGCTGCGCGTTTCCGCGAGGGAGACGAAGTCTTCGAGCCATTTCAGTTCCATGCAGGCGGGCGGCGGTCGGGAAGAAGCCTGCATTCTACCGGCGGGCGGACCCGGCCGGCGGTGTCGAGCGCGGCCCGGCGAGCCGGCGCGGGCGCCCGCCGGCCGGCCATTGGCGCGTCGCTGCGGCGCCGCCCGGGCGTCGCGCGCCCGCGGCCACCGCGGCCGGACCGGTTCGGCCGGGATCGGCCCGCGCCAATGGTAAAATGCCGGATTCTCCTTCCCCTCGCTCGACCCGGCCCCAAGGCCCGCCCGATCATGTCCGACACTCGTCCCGATACGCTTTTCGCCCTCACCGCGCTCTCGCCCATCGACGGCCGCTACGCCAGCAAGACCGAAGCGCTGCGCGACTGGCTCTCCGAAGCCGCTTTCATGCGCCACCGCGTCACCGTCGAGGTGCACTGGCTGATCGCGCTGTCGCGCGCCGGCTTCGCGGAAGTCCCGCGCTTCTCCGATGCGTCGGAACAGTTCCTGCTGCAGCTCGCCGAGCGCTTCACCGCGCACGACGCCGCGCGCATCAAGGAAATCGAGCGCGTGACGAATCACGACGTGAAGGCCGTCGAATACTGGCTGAAGGAATCGGTGAAGGGCCAGGCCGAACTCGAGAAGGCGAGCGAATTCATCCACTTCGCGTGCACGTCCGAGGACATCAACAACACGTCGCACGGGATGATGCTCGCCGGCGCGCGCGAACACGTGATCCTGCCGGCGCTGCGCACGGTCTACCAGCGCCTCGTCGCGCTCGCGCACGCCCACGCCGAACAGCCGATGCTGTCGCGCACGCACGGCCAGCCGGCCAGCCCGACGACGCTCGGCAAGGAACTCGCGAACGTCGCGGCCCGCCTCGCCCGCGCGATCACGCGCATCGAGAAGGTCGAGATCCTCGGCAAGATGAACGGCGCGGTCGGCAACTTCAACGCGCACCTGTCCGCGTATCCGGAATTCGACTGGGAAGCGTTCTCGCGCGACGTGATCGAAAACCGCCTGAAGCTCACGTTCAACCCGTACACGATCCAGATCGAGCCGCACGACTACATGGCCGAACTGTTCGACGCGGTCGCCCGCGCGAACACGATCCTGCTCGACCTCGACCGCGACGTGTGGGGCTACATCTCGGTCGGCTACTTCAAGCAGAAGACGAAAGCCGGCGAAATCGGCTCGTCGACGATGCCGCACAAGGTCAACCCGATCGACTTCGAGAACTCGGAAGGCAACCTCGGCCTCGCGAACGCGACGCTGCGCCACCTCGCCGACAAGCTGCCGGTATCGCGCTGGCAGCGCGACCTGACCGACTCGACGGTGCTGCGCAACATGGGCGTCGCGCTCGGCTACTCGCTGCTCGCGTACGACTCGCTGATCCGCGGCCTCGACAAGCTCGAAGTGAACCCGCAGCGCCTGAACGAAGATCTCGACAACTGCTGGGAAGTGCTCGCCGAGCCGGTGCAGACGGTGATGCGCCGCTACGGCATCGAGAACCCGTACGAGCAACTGAAGGAGCTGACGCGCGGCAAGGGCATCACGCGCGAGGCGCTGCAGGAATTCGTCGGCACGCTGGCGATCCCGCAGGATGCGAAGGAGCGCCTGCTCGCGATGACGCCGGCGTCTTACATCGGCAAGGCCGTCGAACTCGCGAAGCGGATCGCGTAAGCGCCGCCGCCTGACGAAAAAAAGCCCGATGCGAGCAATCGCATCGGGCTTTTTGCTTGTCGAACGATCAGAACGAAATCATCCGCCCCGGGTTGAGCGCGCTCATCACGCTCATCGCCGCCTTCGCGGCCGGAATCGCGATCGGCGACAACTGCCGGCCAAGCGGAATCGCGCGATGGTCGATGCCCGTGAGCATCGAGAAATCGTCGTTGCGACCGACGAAATCGTCGCAGATCGCCTTGCCGATCCGCACCGTCTGCGCGACGCCGTGCCCGCTCCAGCCCTGCACCATGTACATCGGCACGCGGCCGTCGGTCTTGCGGCTGTCGGTGGCGCCGTTCAGCGTGAAGTCGCTGACGCCGCTCCAGCAGTAGTCGAGCGCGAAGCGGCCGTCGTGCTGCGGAAACACCGTGTTCAGCCGCGTCAGCAGATACGCGTTGACGTCGGGCTGCGCCCAGCAGGTGCCGGTGCCCTGCCCGCCGAACAGCAGCCGGTTGCCGCGCACCGGCCGGTAGTAGTCGATCTGGAACTGCGTGTCGTACACCGGCATCCCGGCCGGCATCAGCGTCGCAACGTCGACGTCGAGCGGCGCCGTCACGCTCACGTAGGTGAAGAACGGCACGGTGGTCGCCGCGCCGTCGTCGAGCAGCCGGAACGTCGTGTTGTGCAGCGCGAGCACGACGCCGCGACGCGCGGTGATCGTGCCGCCCGGCGTCGTCGCGACGACGCCCGCTGGCGTCTCGTCGAGCTCGAGCACTTCGGTGCCCTCGTACAGCGCGCCGCCGTTCAGCCGGAAGCCGTGCACGAGGCCGCGCACCAGCGCGAGCGGATGGATCTGCCCGCCGATCGCGTCGATCGCCGCGCCGTGGTACAGCCCCGAGCGCACGTATTCGTCGTGCAGCTGATGGCGGCCGACGAGCGTCACGCCCGCATCGCCGAGATGACGGCGCGCATCCGCGCCGTCGAGCAGCGCGCTCATGTGGCCGGGGTGAACCGCCGCCGTCACGTGGCCGCGCTTGCGGTCGAGATCGAGCGCGTAACGCGCGCCGATCTCGTCGATCAGGTCCATCGACTCGGCCGACGCGAAGCGCCACAGCCGCTTCGCGTCGTCGTGCGCCAGGTGGTCGATCATGTCGGCGGCTTCCCAGCGCGCGAGGCCGGGCGTCAGCTGGCCGCCGTTGCGGCCCGACGCGGCCGAACCGACGTGATGCTTGTCGACGAGGATCGTGTCGACGCCCGCTTGCGCGAGATGCAGCGCGGCCGACGCGCCGAGCAAGCCCGCGCCGATCACGAGCACGTCGCACACGATGTCATGCGCGAGCGGCGCGCTGTTTTCATGGCGCGACAGCGACGCTTCGTACCAGTTCGCCGGATGCTCGCCGTCGTAGCGGGCCGGATCGCACCAGTTCCAGTTGTCTTTTTCGATGTTCAGTTGCGTTTGCTCGAAACGCGCTTCTCCCTGGATCAGGGGTTTGTTGTTGGACGTCATGATTGCACTTGCATGGTCTTGGGCCGCCTGTCGATGAGCCTGCTGGCTTCGCGGGTGGGGGCAGCCGGTTCCACATGGGTGTCAACGAGAAAGGGGGCGCGATGGCCCGTGTTGACGGCGGGCACGCTCGTGCCGCCTGGATCCCGGACTGTGCGAAAGCACGTATTGAAAGGTGCCGGGACACCCAATTTCTACACCGCAGAAATAATTCTACAGTGTAGAATAAGCTTTCGTCAAGTTTACAACTGGCGCCGTGCCGGCCTGCCAGCCCGTCTCGATGAAAGACAAACCTGCCCAGGGGCCGCGCGGCCTCGACAAGGACGCGATCGTCGCGGCCGCGCTCGCGCTGCTCGAAGACGTCGGCGAAGCCGCGTTCAGCGTGCGCAAGCTCGCGCAGTCGGTCGGCTGCGACCCGATGAGCGTGCTGTATCACTTCAAGTCGAAGGAAGGCCTGAGCCGCGCGATCGCGAATGCGCTGTCGCGCTCGCTCGTGCCGGTCGATCCTTCCCTGCCGTGGCGCGAACGGCTGCGCGACCTCGCGCGTCAGTACCGCGCACTCGCGTTGCGCTACCCCGCCGCGTTCGCGCTGCTGCAGCGGCACATGAGCACGGGGCCGGCCGATCTCGCGCACATCGAGGCCGTGCATCGCGCGCTGACCGACGCCGGCATCCCGCGTGCGGCGCTGCCGGCGGTATGCGTCGGCTGGTACGCGAGCGTGATCGGCCTCGCCGCCGCCGAAACGGGCGGCCTCACGCGTGCCGCGAACGACGTCGAACTCGCGGAAATGCACGCGCTGTCCGACGCCGGGCATCCGCTCGTCAAGTCGGCCGCCCCGCTCTATGCGCAACTCGATCCGGCCGTCGTGCACGACACGATGCTCGACGTGCTGCTCGACGGGATCGCGCAACGCGCGCGCACGGCCTGACCGGCCCGCGCATCGCAAACGAAAAAGGCGCCCGAAGGCGCCTTTTCCATGACGATGGCCGCGGACCGCGCTCAGTGCTGCTGCGCGAGACCGATCTTCAGCATGACCTGATCGACGATCTGCTCGGGCGTCAGCTCGATGCTGACCTCGATCGCCTCGTCCGGGCCCGGCTCCTCGAGCGTGTCCAGCTGGCTCTTCAGCAGCGACGGATCGAAGAAATGGCCGGTGCGGCTCTTCAGGCGCTCCTGCAACACTTCGAACGAACCCTTCAGATACACGAACCGCACGTCGGTGTCGGCGCCGCGCAGCACGTCGCGGTACGACCGCTTCAGCGACGAGCACGTGAACACGGCCGTCTCGCCCGCGTGCTGCTTTTCCTCGATGGCCGCGCGAATCGTGCGCAGCCACGGCCAGCGGTCTTCATCGGTCAGCGGAATACCGTGGTGCATCTTTTCCTTGTTCGCCGCGCTGTGAAACGCGTCGCCATCGGTATAGCTGCACGACAGGCGTTCCGCCAGCATTTCGCCGATCAGCGACTTGCCGGCGCCCGACACGCCCATTGCGATCAGAATCATTGACTACCCCTTGTTACAGAACCATGCTCAGCAGCAACGTGAAACTGAGACCGAGCACCGAGATGATGGTTTCAAGCAGCGACCAGGTCTTGAACGTCTGACCCACCGTCATCCCGAAGTATTCCTTGATCAGCCAGAACCCGCCGTCGTTCACGTGCGAGAAGATCAGCGAGCCCGAGCCCGTCGCGAGCACCAGCAGCTCCGGGCTGACCGACGCGCCCGACGCCGCCGCGATCGGTGCGACGATACCGCAGGCCGTCGTCATCGCGACCGTCGCCGAACCCGTCGCGAGACGCATCAGCGCCGCGACGAACCAGCCGAGCAGCAGCGGCGACAGGTGCGCATGCTTGGCGGTCTCGACGATCTGCTGCGAGATCCCGCTGTCGCGCAGGACACCGCCGAAGCCGCCGCCCGCGCCGACGATCAGCGTGATCCCGGCGATCGGCGCCAGGCACTCGCCGCAGAACTTCTGGATCTGGTCGCGGTTGAAGCCCTGCAGCTTGCCGAACGTGAAGAAGCTCACGAGCACGGCGATCAGCAGCGCGACGTCCGAGTTGCCGGCAAAGCGCAGCAGGTTGTTCGGCAGCGACTTCGGTGCGAACACCAGGTCGGCCCAGCTGCCGACGAGCATCAGCACGACGGGCAGCAGGATCGTGAACAGCGTGATGCCGAAGCTCGGCAGTTCGCGCTTGCGGCCATCCGCGTTCGAATCGACGAATTGCGACGCGAGCGGGTTGTTTTCCGGCAGCTTCACGAACTTCGAGATCGTCAGCGCGAACAGCGGGCCCGCGATGATCGCGGTCGGCACGCCGACGACGAGACCGAAGGCGATCGTCTTGCCGATGTCGGCGCCGTATTGCTGGACGGCCAGCAGCGCGGCCGGGTGCGGCGGGATCAGCCCGTGCACGACCGACAGGCCGGCCACCATCGGCAGGCCGACGACGAGCAGCGACTTGCCGGTGCGCTTCGCGACGTTGAACGCGATCGGGATCAGCAGCACGAAGCCGACTTCGAAGAACACCGGCAGGCCGACGATGATCGCGACGAACATCATCGCCCAGTGGATGTTCTTTTCACCGAACCAGTCGATCAGCGTGGTCGCGATCCGTTCGGCGCCGCCCGATTCGGCCATCATCTTGCCGAGCATCGTGCCGAGGCCGACGACGATCGCAATGTGGCCGAGCGTGCCGCCGGTGCCCGTTTCGAACGACTTGACGATCTTGTCCATCGGCATGCCGACGACGAGACCGAGGCCGAGCGAGACGATGATCAGCACCAGGAACGGGTAGATCTTGTAGCGCGCGATCATCAGGATCAGCGCGGCAATCGCGATCAGCGTGAATACGAGCAGCATGCTGCCTTGGACGGCCCCCATGTGGCACTCCTCCTAGAATTGTTCGAACCGGGCGAGTCGTTGCGAGTATGCCCGGCTATGCAGGTCTCCGAAACACGGGGGGTACCCACCCCGTCAGGACGCTGAATTTTACTTATCTTTGCGATCCGCGGATAGAACCGGTTCCATCAGCAAAAACCCTCGGTAAAACAAGCACTAACGCTCGCTTTCCGAGGGCTGATTCTTCATTTCATACAAGTATTAACGGGGCAGCTGGCTCGCCGCTTGCGCGAGGCGCGTGACTTCGGCCCAGTCCTGCGCGGCGAGCGCGGCCTTCGGCGTGAGCCACGAGCCGCCGACGCACACGACGTTCGGCAGTTTCAGGAAGTTCGGCGCGGTATCGACCGTGATGCCGCCCGTCGGGCAGAACTTCAGCGCCGGGAACGGACCGTGGAACGCCTGCAGCATCGGCACGCCGCCCGCCTGCTGCGCGGGGAAGAACTTCACGATGTCGTAGCCGAATTCGAGCGCCTGGATGATGTCGCTCGGCGTCATCACGCCCGGCAGCAGCGGCAGGCCCGCGTCGAGCGACGCGAGGTGCAGTTCCTTCGTCAGGCCCGGCGACACGCCGAACGTGGCGCCCGCGCGCTTCGCCTGCGCGCAGTGCTCGGGCTTCGTGATCGTGCCGACGCCGACGACGATGTCGTCCGCGAGCTGGCTCGCGCGCTGGATCGCCTCCAGGCCGGCCGGCGTGCGCAGCGTGATCTCGAGCACCTTCACGCCGCCCGCGTGCAATGCACGCGACACGTTTTCGCCCTGCTCGACCGAGTCGAATGCGAGCACCGGAATGACCGGGCCCAGCTTCACGATTTCAGCAATCGTCTTCATTGAATTGGCTCCTTGAAATTCATGCGGCGACGCTGACGGCCGTTTCGCCGACCAGCGTCCCGAAAACCGATGCGCCCTGCTCGGCCGGCGCCGCGGCCGCGCGGAACACGCCGAACAGTTCGCGCCCGAAACCGACTTCGTTGTCGGCCTGGTGGCGCGGCTGCGCGACCGGGCGCGCGTGCCACTCGGCGTCGTCGACCTCGATGTCGAGCACGCCGGCTTCCGCGTCGATCACGAGCACGTCGCCCGTCTTGACCTTGCCGATCGGGCCGGCCAGCAACGCTTCCGGCGACACGTGGATCACGGCCGGCACCTTGCCCGACGCGCCCGACATGCGGCCGTCGGTGACCAGCGCGACGTGGAAGCCCTGATCCTGCAGCACGCCGAGCAGCGGCGTCAAACGGTGCAGCTCGGGCATGCCGTTGGCGCGCGCGCCCTGGAAGCGCACCACCGCGACGAAATCGCGCTTCAGCTCGCCGCGATCGAACGCTTCCTGCACGGCTTCCTGCGAGTCGAACACGATCGCGGGCGCCGTCACCTTGCGGTGCTCGGGCGCGACCGCCGAGATCTTGATCACGCCGCGGCCGAGCCGGCCCTGCATCAGGCGCAGGCCGCCGTCCGGCTGGAACGGCTCGCGAATGCCGCGCAGCACCTTCGTGTCGTGGCTCTCGGCCGCGCCGTCGACCCACGTCAGCTTGCCGTCGATCAGCTTCGGCTCCTTCGTATAGTGTGCAAGCCCCTTGCCTGCGACCGTCGTCACGTCCTCGTGCAGCAGCCCGCCTTCGAGCAGGTTGCGTACCAGGAACGCGACACCGCCCGCCGCGTGGAAATGGTTCACGTCGGCCTTGCCGTTCGGATAGATCTTCGCGAGCAGCGGCACGACGGCCGACAGCTCGTCGAAGTCGTTCCAGTCGATCAGGATGCCGGCCGCGCGCGCGATCGCGACGAGGTGCAGCGTGTGGTTGGTCGAGCCGCCCGTCGCGAGCAGCGCGACGATCCCGTTGACAATCGCCTTTTCGTCGATCACATGGCCGATCGGCGTGTAGTGGCCGCGCTCGACGGTCAGGTCGAGTACGCGGCGCGCGGCCTCGGCCGTCAGCGCGGTGCGCAGCGGCGTGTGCGGGTGAACGAAGGCCGAGCCCGGCAGGTGCAGCCCCATCAGCTCCATCAGCATCTGGTTGCTGTTCGCGGTGCCGTAGAACGTGCAGGTGCCGTGGCCGTGATACGCGGCCGATTCGGCTTCGAGCAGCGCGTCGCGGCCGACCTGGCCGGTCGCGAACTGCTGGCGGATCTTCGCCTTGTCGTCGTTCGACAGGCCGCTCGTCATCGGGCCGGCCGGCACGAAAATCGTCGGCAGGTGGCCGAACTGCAGCGCGCCGATCAGGAGGCCCGGCACGATCTTGTCGCAGATGCCGAGGCAGAGCGCCGCGTCGAACATGTTGTGCGTGAGCGCGATCGCCGTGCCCATCGCGATCGCTTCGCGCGAAAACAGCGACAGCTCCATCCCCGGGTTGCCCTGCGTGACGCCGTCGCACATCGCCGGCACGCCGCCCGCGAACTGCGCGACCCCGCCGTTCTCGCGCGCGGCGGCCTTGATGATGTCGGGGAAGTCCTTGTACGGCGCATGCGCGGACAGCATCTCGTTGTACGAGGACACGATGCCGATGTTCGGCTCGCGGATCGCCTTGATCGCGAACTTGTCGTTACCCTCGAGGCCCGCGAAGCCGTGCGCGAGATTCGCGCACGACAGCGCGCCGCGTGCCGGGAACTTGCCTTGCGCGCCGTCGATGCGCTGCAGATAGGCGGAACGGGTCGATTGGCTGCGGGCGATCACGCGTTCGGTGACCTTCGCCAGAGTGGGGTGCAGCGACGTCATGCTGGGCGCTCCTGTATGCCGGCCGACACCGGCGGTTGGAATCGTGGGGACGGTCGAGCTTCGTCGATCGAACGAAGGCAGTCTAGTAGAAAAACTACAAGCACGCAATGTGGTTTCGCGCCCTCGCAACCGTTATTCCCGCCACCAGCAAGGCTTTAATCAGTGAAAACCCTAATCCACCTTACTCGACCCACGCCGAAACTTCTGCAATATCGCTAGTATTTTTATGTAGATTTTCTACAATTCGATTGCGATACACTCCCGCATCCGAACCCGATTTCCACGTGCCGTCCCATGCTGCCCCGCATTGAAGCGATCCGCCCCGAGCTGCGCCCGTCCGAGCGCAAGCTCGCCGACTACATCCTCGCCGCGCCGCGCGAGGTGCTCGACCTCGCGATGACCGAGCTGTCGACCCGCGCCGGCGTCAGCCAGCCGACGATCGCGCGCTTCTGCCAGGCGCTCGGCTGCAGCGGCTTTCGCGAATTCAAGATCCGGCTCGCGCAGAGCGTCGCGCCAGGCGTGTCGTCGGTGTACCGCGACGTCGAGCCCGACGAACCCGCGCCGGGCATCATCGGCAAGGTGTTCGACCGCACGATCGGCGCGCTGATCGAGGTGCGCAACAGCCTGTCGGCGGGCAGCGTCGCCGACGCGATCGCGCTGCTGTCGAACGCGTCGCGGATCGAGTTCTATGGCGCCGGCGGCTCGGGCATCGCCGCGCAGGACATCCAGCACAAGTTCTTCCGGCTCGGCGTGCCGAGCGTCGCGTATTCGGATCCGCACACGTTCTCGATGTCGTCGGCGCTGCTCGGGCCGCACGACGTCGTCGTCGCGATCTCGAACACCGGCCGCACGCGCGACATCGTCGACGCCGCGCGCTCCGCGCTCGCGTGCGGCGCGAAAGTCGTCGCGATCACGCAAAGCCATTCGCCGCTCGCGAAGCTCGCGACGGTCAGCCTCGCGTCGAACGTCGCCGAGGAAACCGACGTGTTCTCGCCGATGACGTCGCGGATGTCGCATCTCGCGATCGGCGACATCCTCGCGGTCGGCGTCGCGCTGTCGCGCGGGCCGGCGCTGATGGAGCGCGTCGGCCGCGCGAAGGAAGCGATCACGCGGCGCCGGATCGACGACCCGACGAAGGAGTAGCGGTCGCGGCGACGCCGCGCGTAAACGAACAACGGCGCCCCGAGGGGCGCCGTTGCGCACGATTCGGCGGTGACGTACCGCCGGCCGCGGCGCCGCCGCCGGCCGCGCCGCTCAGAACGGCTTGATCACCACCAGCGCGACCGCCGCGAGCATGCCGAGCACCGGCAGCTCGTTGAACACGCGATACCACTTGTCGGTGCGGCGGTTCTCGCCGCGCTCGAACACCCGCAGCAGGTGCCCGCAATACGCGTGGTAGACGATCAGCAGCAGCACCACGGTCACCTTCGCGTGGATCCAGCCCTGCCCCTGGCCGATGCCGATCACGAGCCACAGCCACAGCCCGCACGCGAGCGCCGGCACCGCGATCATCGTCATGAAACGGAACAGCTTGCGCGCCATCAGCAGCAGGCGCCGCACCGCGGCCGGATCGGTCTCCATGGCCAGGTTCACGTAGATGCGCGGCAGGTAGAACAGCCCCGCGAACCACGCGGCGATCAGAACGACATGGAACGTCTTGACCCAGAGCATTGCCATCGGTTGTGCGCCTCGCTGTTGACTTACTGACGGCCTTCGCCGTGCCCGAGCACCACGTACTTCAGCGACGTGAGCCCTTCCAGGCCGACCGGGCCGCGCGCGTGCAGCTTGTCGTTCGAGATGCCGATTTCCGCGCCGAGGCCGAATTCGAAACCGTCCGCGAAGCGCGTCGACGCGTTGACCATCACGCTCGCCGAATCGACTTCGCGCAGGAACCGCATCGCACGGTCGTGATCCTCGGTGACGATCGCGTCCGTGTGATGCGAGCCGTAATGGTTGATGTGCTCGATCGCGGCGTCGAGGCCGTCGACGACCTTGATCGCGAGCACCGGCGCCAGATATTCGGTGTGCCAGTCTGCTTCCGTCGCGTCGACGAGCGGGCCGACGCCCGCATCGGCGAGCACCGCGCGCGCGGCGGCATCGACGCGCAGTTCGACCTGCTTGTCGCGATACAGCTTGCCGAGCGGCGGCAGCAGCTTCGCCGCGATGCCGCTCGCGACGAGCAGCGTCTCCATCGTGTTGCAGGTGCCGTAGCGGTGCGTCTTCGCGTTGTCGCAGACGGCCAGCGCCTTGTCGAGATCGGCGCGATCGTCGACGTACACGTGGCAGATGCCATCGAGGTGCTTGATCATCGGCACGCGGGCCTCGTTGATCAGCCGTTCGATCAGGCTCTTGCCGCCGCGCGGCACGATCACGTCGACGTATTCGGTCATCGTGATCAGCTTGCCGACCGCCGCGCGATCGGCCGTCGCGACGACCTGCACCGCGTCCTGCGGGAGGCCTGCCGCCTCGAGCCCTTCGCCGATCAGCTTCGCGAGCGCCGCATTCGATTCGAGCGCTTCGGAGCCGCCGCGCAGGATCGTCGCGTTGCCGGACTTCAGGCACAGCGCGGCCGCGTCGATCGTCACGTTCGGGCGCGACTCGTAGATGATGCCGATCACGCCGAGCGGCACGCGCATCTGGCCGACCTGGATTCCGCTCGGGCGGAACTTGAGATTACCGATCTCGCCAATCGGATCGGCCAGCGACGCGACCTGGCGCAGCCCTTCGACCATCGTATTCAGCGCCTTGTCCGACAGCGTCAGGCGGTCGACGAACGCCGCATCGAGCCCCTTTTCACGGGCGCGGGCGACGTCGCGTGCGTTCGCCTCCTTCAGCGCCTGCACGTCGCGCTCGATCGCGCGGGCCACGGCGTCGAGGGCCGCGTTCTTCGCGGCCGTGCTGGCGCGCGCCATCGCGCGGGAAGCGTGCCGGGCGCGGCGGCCCAGGTCGGTCATGTACTGATCGATATCCATCGTGTGACTCGAGAAGCGAGCCGCGCGGAGCGGCATGAATTCGTGGGGAAGCGGGGGACGGCCACCCGGGGACGGCCACCCGGGGACGGCCACCCAGGACGGCCGTCCGGGAGTGACGATTCGCGGGACAACCGTCCGTGCAGGGCAGCGGCCGATATGCCGCGCCAGCTATCGAAGCATTGTAAGCGGGTTGCGCAGCGCGCGCTGAAGGCACGAACGGGACTTAGCGTCGCACGCGACCCGCGGTCGGCGGTCGCTCGCCGCGGGCGCCCGCGACCGTCATCGCGAGCTGGAACAGCCCGTCCCACGGATCGGGCGGCGGTTCGTCCTGCGTGCGGCGGCCCGGCGTGACGGCCGTCAGCCCCTTGACCTGCCGATCGAGCTTCGCGGCGAACGCGA
Organism: Burkholderia sp. EMB26; assembly: GCF_024730645.1. NCBI lineage: Bacteria > Pseudomonadati > Pseudomonadota > Betaproteobacteria > Burkholderiales > Burkholderiaceae > Burkholderia > Burkholderia sp. EMB26. The sequence continues at coordinate 662,974 of NZ_CP078070.1, read as the reverse complement.
GCGCCTTTTCGAGCACCGCCTCCGACACGCGGTTCAGCGCGGGCGCGATCAGCCGCTCGCGCGGCCCCCACACACGGTTCTCGCGCAGCAGCGTCGCGAGCGGCTTGCCGGCCGTCGTGCCGCGCTTGATCCGCAGCAGCGTGCGCAACTCCTCGACGACGGCCCACATCACGAGCACGATCGCCTCGCCCTCGCCTTTCAGCCCGTCGATCATCCGCGCGAGCCGCGCGGCGTCGCCGGCGAGCATCGCTTCGTTCAGCTTGAACACGTCGTAGCGCGCGACGTTCAGCACCGCGTCGTGCACCTGCTCGAACGACAGCGCGCCCTGCGGATACAGCAGCCCGAGCTTCTGGATTTCCTGGTGCGCGGCGAGCAGGTTGCCCTCGACGCGCTCCGCGATGAACTGCAGCGCGCGCCGCCCGTCCTCGCCGGGCGCGGCGCGCTGGCCCTGCATCGCGAGTCGCTGGCCGATCCAGTTCGGCAGTTGCGCACGGTCGACCGGATCGATCTTCAGCGCGACGCCGCCGTTCTGCAGCGCGGTAAACCATGCGGATTTCTGCGTGGCCGCGTCGAGGCGCGGCAACGTGACGAGCATCAGCGCGTCGGGGTTGGGCGTGGCCGCGAGCGTCTTCAGCGCGTCGGCGCCTTCCTTGCCGGGCTTGCCCGACGGAATGCGCAGTTCGATCAGCTGGCGCTCGCCGAACAGCGACATCGCCTGGGTCGCGCCGAGCAGCACGCTCCAGTCGAAGCCGCGCTCGACCGTATGCACCGACCGCTCGGTGAAGCCGGCCGCGCGTGCGGCCGCACGAATGCGGTCGCACGCTTCCTGCGCGAGCAGCGGCTCGTCGCCGTAGACGGTATAAAGCCCGGCCAACCCCTTCGCGAGGTGCGGCTCCAGCGCATCAAGTCGCAATTGCATCGCTGCGTGCGCCCGCGATCAGAGCGGCGGCGGCGGCAGCGGCGCGCGCGGCGCCACGCCCGGCACCACGTCCTCCGGCGCCGGCGTCAGCGAGTGGACGATCGCGAGGCGCCGCATCAGTTGGTCGACCGCGTCGTTCTGCATGTCGCCGTACAGGATGTCGGCTTCCTGCGCCTTCGCGTTCGTGTACTGGTCGCTGTACGTCATCGCGCGGTTCAGCGCGATCGCGCTCGGCGGGATCAGCACGGTGCCGTCCTTGCTCGTCAGCGTGTAGTTCAGCGTGTAGAACAGCGCGTATTCCTGCGCGGAGCCGTACTTGTTGAGCGTCAGCGTGTTCTGGCCACGCGACTCCCACATGCGCAGCACGGCGTCGGCGTCGTCCGCCGACTTGACGATCTTCGTGTCGCTGCCGGCCTGGACGAGGCGCGTGAGCCGCGCCTCGACGGGCGCCGGCGCACCGGCCACGAACAGGTGCTTGAACGCGTAGTCCTGCTGGCCGCGCAACTGGAAGCCGCATGCCGACAGCGCGACCGCGCTGCCGACGAGCATCAAAAACGATCTGCGGATCACCTTCGCTCCTTCTGGGTACGTCCGACGGCCGGCGGCCGTCAGACGACGATGTTCACGAGGCGGCCCGGCACGACGACGATCTTCTTCGCCGGCTTGCCGTCGCTGAACTTCGCGAATGCCTCGTCGGCGACCGCCGCCGCTTCGATCGCGTCGCGGCTCGCATCCTTCGCGACCTTCAGCGCACCGCGCACCTTGCCGTTCACCTGCAGCACGAGTTCGATCTCGGCCTGCTCGAGCGCGGCCTCGTCGACCTTCGGCCACGGCGCATCGAGCAGCGGGCCGAATTCGTCCGCGTAGCCGAGCGCCTTCCACAGCTCGAACGTGACGTGCGGCACGACCGGGTACAGCACGCGCAGCAGCACGCCGTACGTCTCGCGCAGCACGGCGGGCGTCGCGCCCTTCGCGCCGTCGATTGCGTTCAGCATCTTCATCGCGGCCGACACGACCGTGTTGTACTGCAGGCGCTGGTAGTCGAAATCGGCCTGCTTCAGCACGCTGTAGATCTCGCGGCGCAGCGCCTTGTCGGCGTCGCCGAGCGTCGCTGCGTCGATCCCGGCGCGGGCGGCGAGCGCTTCGCGGTTGCCGTAGCCGAAGCTCCACACGCGGCGCAGGAAGCGGCTCGCGCCTTCGACGCCCGCGCCCGACCACTCGAGTTGCTGCTCGGGCGGTGCCGCGAACATCGTGAACAGGCGCGCGGTATCGGCGCCGTACTGGTCGATCAGCAGTTGCGGATCGACGCCGTTGTTCTTCGACTTCGACATCTTCTCGATGCCGCCGAGCACGACCGGCTGGCCGTCCGCGTTCAGCGTCGCACCGACCGGGCGACCCTTGTCGTCGTGCGTGACCGTCACGTCGAGCGGGTTGTACCAGGTCTTCTTGCCTGCCGCGTCCTCGCGGTAGTACGTCTCGTTCAGCACCATCCCCTGCGTGAGCAGGTTCTTCGCCGGCTCGCCGAACTTCACGAGGCCGAGGTCGCGCATCACCTTGGTCCAGAAACGCGAATACAGCAGGTGCAGGATCGCGTGCTCGATGCCGCCGATGTATTGGTCCATCGGCATCCAGTAATCGGTGCGCGCGTCGACCATGGTCTCGGCGTCCGGCGCCGTGTAGCGCGAGAAGTACCACGACGAATCGACGAAGGTGTCCATCGTGTCGGTTTCGCGCTTCGCCGCCGCGCCGCATGTCGGGCACGTGCAGTTCAGGAACGCTTCCGACTTCGCGAGCGGGTTGCCCGTGCCGTCCGGCACGAGGTCTTCCGGCAGCACGACCGGCAGATCCTGCTCCGGCACCGGCACGTCGCCGCACGACGGGCAGTGGATGATCGGGATCGGCGTGCCCCAGTAGCGCTGGCGCGACACGCCCCAGTCGCGCAGGCGCCACGTGACCTGCTTGTCGCCGAAGCCGCCGGCCTTCAGGTCGGCCGCGACCGCGTCGACCGCTTCCGCGTAGCGCAGGCCGTCGTACTTGCCGCTGTTCACGCAGACCGCGGTTTCCTTGTCGCCGTACCACTCTTGCCATGCGTCGAGCGAGTACGTCTGCCCCTCGCTCGCGATCACCTGCTTGATCGGCAGGTCGTATTTCTTCGCGAACGCGAAATCGCGCTCGTCGTGGCCCGGCACGCCCATCACCGCGCCTTCGCCATAGCTCATCAGCACGTAGTTGCCGATCCACACCTCGACCGGCTCGCCGGTCAGCGGGTGCTTGACCGAGAAGCCGGTCGCGACGCCCTTCTTCTCCATCGTCGCGACGTCGGCCTCGGCGACGCCGCCGCGCTTGCATTCTTCGATGAACGCGAGCAGTTCCGGCTTGTCCTGCGCGAGGCGCGTGGCGAGCGGGTGCTCGGCCGCGATTGCGCAGAACGTGACGCCCATGATCGTGTCGGCGCGCGTCGTGAACACGCGCAGCAGCTTCTGCTCGCCGTCGAGTTCATACGGGAAGCCGAAGTTCACGCCGAAGCTCTTGCCGATCCAGTTCTGCTGCATGATCTTCACGCGCTCGGGCCAGCCGAGGCCGTCGAGATCGTTCAGCAGCTCATCCGCGTACTGCGTGATGCGCAGGTAGTACATCGGGATCTCGCGCTTCTCGACGAGCGCGCCCGAGCGCCAGCCGCGGCCGTCGATCACCTGCTCGTTCGCGAGCACGGTCTGGTCGACCGGGTCCCAGTTCACGGTGCCCGTCTTCTTGTACGCGATGCCCTTCTCGAGCATCTTCAGGAACAGCCACTGGTTCCACTTGTAGTAGTCGGGCTTGCACGTCGCGATTTCGCGCGACCAGTCGATCGCGAGGCCCATCGACTGCATCTGGCCCTTCATGTAGTCGATGTTGTCGTAGGTCCACTTCGCGGGCGGCACGCCGTTCGCCATCGCGGCGTTCTCGGCCGGCATCCCGAACGCATCCCAGCCCATCGGCATCAGCGTGTTGTAGCCGTTCATCCGCAGATAGCGGTACATCACGTCGTTGATCGTGTAGTTGCGCACGTGACCCATGTGCAGCTTGCCGGACGGGTACGGCAGCATCGATACGCAGTAGAACTTCGGCTTCTGCGAATCTTCCTTCGTCTTGTAGGCATCGGCTGCGCGCCAGTCGCCCTGGGCGGCGGCTTCGACGTCGGCGGGTACGTATCTCTCGTGCATGGTGTGGTTCGGGCTAGGCTTTAAGCGGCGCGACGGCTCGCGCGCAGGATTGGATCGAAAATCGTGCGTGCCCGGCGCGGGAACGGGCTGACCGGTTCCGCGCCGGGAAAAACGTCGATTATACCGCCCGTGCGGGCCCGCACGGCCGGTCGCGCGGGCCAGGGCCCGTTCACGCCAATAACGGGCTTGCGCCGGCCCCCGGAATGAATTTTTCCAAACCGGGGAGCGCGCGCCGGGGCCCGCAGCGACGGCGTATCAGGCGTATCAGGGTTTCGCGCCGGCGGCGGCCGGCGCGGCCGCGCTCCCAGCCGGCGGCACGTCGGTCACGAAGCCGATCCGCGTGAGGCCTGCAGCCTGCGCGGCGCCCATCACCTGCGCGATCACGTCGTAGCGCGTCGCGCGCGACGCGCGCAGCCGCAGCTCGGGCGGCGCGGCGCCCGCGGCAGCGGCCTTGAACCGCGCCGGCAGCGCGTCGAGCGCCACAGGTGCGTCGTCCCAATAGAGCTTGCCCGCGTCGTCGATCGACAGGGTGACGGATTGCGGCGTGTCGCGCGCGACACTCGCCGCGACCTTCGGCAGGTCGAGCCGAATCGCGTGCGTCATCAGCGGCGCGGTGATGATGAAGATGACGAGCAGCACGAGCATCACGTCGATCAGCGGCGTCATGTTGATTTCCGCCATCGGCGCGGACGTCTTGTGGTGCTCGAGCCCGCCGAATGCCATGGTCGTTCCTCCGGAACCGGCGCGTCAGGCGCCCTGCGCGCACACGAAGACGTGCAGATCGCGCGCGAAGCCGTCGAGTTCCTCGGCGAGCTGCCGGACGAGCCGGCCGAGGATGTTGTACGCGAGCACTGCGGGAATCGCGACGACCAGCCCGAACGCGGTCATGATCAGCGCCTCGCCAACCGGCCCCGCGACGTTCTCGATCTGCGCCTGCCCGCTCGCGGCGATGCTGCCGAGCGCGTGATAGATGCCCCACACGGTGCCGAGCAGCCCGACGAACGGCGCGGTGCTGCCGATCGACGCGAGCAGCACCTGGCCGAATTCGAGACGCCGCTGCGAGCGCAGCATCGCGTGACGCAACGCGCGCAGCACGCGTTCGCTGCGCTCGACGCGCGCGGCCAGCGCGGCCGGGTCGTGGTCGTCGGCCGCATCGCGCGCGGCTTCGGCGAGCGGCACGAACACGCGCTCGCGATCGGCGCCGGCCAGCGCGGCGATGCCCGCGTCGAGCGACGGCGCGCGCCAGAACGCGGCGAGCGCGCGCGGCCCCTGCCGCTTCGCGCGGACCAGCAGCCAGGCTTTCATGAAGAGGAAGCACCAGCTGGCGACGGACATCGCCAGCAGCACATAGGAGACGGCGTGCGTGATCGCATCGCCGCTTTCGAGGTAGTGGACAACGCCGGTGGGAATCGCCATCGGAGTTTCCTCGCGGTGTCAGCGCAGGCCGAGCACGTCCTGCATGTCGAACAAGCCGGCGCCGCGCGCCGACAGGAAGCGGACCGCACGCAACGCGCCCTGCGCGTACGACACGCGGCTCGACGACTTGTGCGTGATCTCGATGCGCTCGCCGATCCCGGCGAACAGCACGGTGTGATCGCCGACGATGTCGCCGCCGCGCACCGCGGCAAAGCCGATCGACGACGGATCGCGCTCGCCCGTCACGCCGTGGCGGCCGTACACCGCGCAGTCGTCGAGCGAGCGGCCGAGCGCGCCGGCGACGGCTTCGCCCATCATCAGCGCGGTGCCCGACGGCGCGTCGACCTTGTGGCGGTGATGCGCTTCGATGATCTCGATGTCGTAGCCGTGCGAGAAATGCTTCGCCGCGAATTCGAGCAACTTCAGCGTGACGTTCACGCCGACGCTCATGTTCGCCGCGAACACGATGCCGATCTTGCCCGCCGCGGCTTGCAGCTCGGCCTTCTGCTCGGCGGTGAAGCCGGTCGTGCCGATTACGAGCTTCACGTCGTGGCGCAGCGCGGCCGCGATATGGGCCATCGTGCCTTCCGGACGCGTGAAATCGATCAGGTACTCGGCCTGCGCGAACACGGCGTCGAGATCGTCGGTCAGCTTGATCCCGGTGTCCTTGCCGAGGAACGCACCGGCGTCCTGGCCGAGGAACGGCGAACCGGCGCGGTCGAGCGCGCCGACGAGCTGCGCGTCGGCATCGTTGAGAACGGCTTCGATCAGCATCCGGCCCATTCGGCCCGATGCGCCGGCAATCGCAATCTTCATGGCTTTCTACACGACAGGTCTAAAGGCGGGCGGCGCATGCCGCCCCGTTTCCGCACGCCGGCCGCTTACTGCGCCGGTGCGGTGAGCGGCTGGTTCTGCAGGTTGTCCGAGCCTTGCGGGCCGACGGGCGGCGACGCTTCGTTCGACACGTTCGGCGGCGGCGGACGATGGAACTGGAACTGCGGCTGGATCGCCGGCGCGGCGCCCGGCGGCTGGCCGCCCGGCACCGGCGCGCCGCCCGAGGCCTGCGCGGCCGGCGTGAACCGACGCGAACCCGAACCCTGCCCCGACACCTGGTTGGTCGCGCGGTTCGCCGCGCGCGCCGCCTGGGCGTTCGCATCCTGGTCGACCGCCGCGCCGGATGCCGGCACGGTGGCCGGGCTCGCCGCAGCGGCAGCCTGCGCGGCGCTCGCGGCGGCCGCGGCTTCGGAAGCCTTCTTCGCCGCGGCAGCGGCCTTCGCCTTCTTGCCGCCGCGGTCCCCGTCGATGTCGGCCAGCAGGTCGAGCTCGGACGGCAGGTTGTCGGCGCCGGTCCAGCTCGTGACGCGATCGCCCGAGAAGTTGACCACGAGGTCGCGCTGCTGGACGATCGACGTCGAGCCGCGCTTGAAGTAGAAGAGATAATCCCAGCGATCCGCGTGGAACATGTCCGCCAGCAGCGGCGTGCCGAGCAGCGCGCGGACCTGCTCGCGCGTCATGCCGGCCTGCAACTGTGCGGCTTTCTCCTGCGACACGAAGTTGCCCTGCACGACGGTGATCCGATACGGCGTGATGCTCTGCGCAATGCGCTGCGTCACGCTGTCGTACGACGAACAACCCGCCAGCGCGACAACGGCGGCGGCAGCGATGATGGCACTCCGCATGCGACTCCTCTGAAAGTGCGAAAGCGATTCTGGGATCATTTCCTTCACCGTGCTGGCCCGCGTGCAGGCCGCGCGTATATCTGGAACGGCGAAAAGCCGGTAACATTGAAGCCCTGCATTGTACTCTAGGGATGCCTAGCCATGACCAATCCGACGGATCTCAAGAATATCGGGCTAAAGGCCACCCTACCGCGCCTCAAGATTCTCGAGATCTTCCAGCAGAGCCCCGTGCGCCACCTGACGGCCGAAGACGTCTACCGCAACCTGCTCAACGAGCAGCTCGACATCGGGCTCGCCACCGTCTATCGCGTGCTGACGCAGTTCGAGCAGGCCGGCCTGCTGTCGCGCAGCAACTTCGAATCCGGCAAGGCGGTGTTCGAGCTGAACGAAGGTTCGCACCACGACCACCTCGTGTGCCTCGATTGCGGCCGCGTCGAGGAATTCTTCGACGCCGAGATCGAGAGCCGCCAGCAGGCGATCGCGAAGGAACGCGGCTTCCGGCTCCAGGAGCACTCGCTCGCGATGTACGGTTCGTGCACGACCGAGAACTGCCCGCACCGCAAGCACTGAAGCGCGCCACCCGCGCACGCAAGACGGCCCGGCCGGCATCTCGCCGCCCGGGCCGTCTGCTTTTTCCGGGGACGCTGCCGCGCGCCGGGAAGGCTTACGAAAGCCCTTCGGCGCCCGCGCAGGCCGGCTCGAACTCGAGCGCCCACGCACGTTCCAGCGGGATCTCGTCGCAATTCGGCTGCGGCCCGCCGCGATCGACGATCACGAAATCGCTGACCGCGTCGAGCGCGAGCAGCGGATGGTGCCAGACGCCCTTCGCATAATTGACGCCCTGCCAGCCCTCGGCCAGGAACGCGCGCATCGCGTCGGGCCGGAATTCGCCGGCCGGCGCGACGACGATCGCGTAGCGCGACACCGCCGCGAGCGGGATGAACGCCTGGCTGCCGTGCGGATGACGCTCCATCAGCGTGATCGCGACCGGCACCGCGCGCGGCTGCGCGCGAAACACGCTGACGAGCGGCCGGCCGCCGTCCGCGCAGACGTCGATCGTCGCGAGATCGTGAAAGCGCTCGGTCGTGCCGCCGTTGATCGGGAAATGCCGCGCGCCTTCGAGCGCGATCACGTCGCCGAACGGCGCGAACGCTTCGCGGGTCAGGCGCTCGACGCGCAGGATCGGGGTTCCGCTCATGCCGCTGCCCTCCTTCAAGCCGGCTCGCCCCACAGACGCAGGCGCGACACGCCGCCGTCCGGGAAGATGTTGAACCGCACGTGCGTGACGGGGCCGAGCGCCGCGAGCTGGTCGAACGTGTGCACGTGATCCATCTGCAGCTTCTGCTCGCCGAGCAGTTCGGCCCAGAACATCGCCTGCGTGACGAGCGAATCGTCGGTGCCGCCCGCGACGTGCGCGGCCTGCAGCGAGCAGCGATCGGGGAAATTGCCCTTGAAGAACGCCGTGTCGACCTCGACGCGCCGGATGATGCCCGGCCGCGCGAGCGCGACGATCGCCCAGTCGTTGCCGGGCTCGCGGCGGCGCCGCGTTTCCCAGCCGTCGCCCATGTTCACGCCGCGCCCCGGCATCAGCATCTGCGAGGCCGGGCCGAAGTGCTGGTTGTTCGCGGCCACCAGATAACCGCCGTTCTCGATCGCCGCGAGATCGACCAGCTCGCCGGCCGGCACGTGACGCCAGTCGCGCTGCGGCTGGCCGTACACGCGCAGCCGCGCGAGCCCGCCGTCCGGATACAGGTTCACGCGCAGGTGCGTGACCGGCCGCGCATCGTCGACGCTCACGTAGTGATGCGAATTGCCCTGCAGCGTCGTCGCGGGGACGATGGTGCGCCACTCGGCGTCGTCGGGCGGCGTGTCGCCGTCCACCGCGCAGGCCTCGATCGACGCGGCCGGCGGGAAGTTGCCGGTGAAGTGGCTCGTATCGAGATCGACGCCGACAATCACGCCCGGCCGCGCCAGACGCACCACGCAAAAGTCGTGGCCGGTCGTGCGCTTGCGGCGCGTTTCCCAGCCGTCCATCCACTTGCCGTGGTCGTCGTACTTGCCGGGAATGAACACGGCCGGCTCCGGATTCAGCATGCGCTCCTTCGGCGCGAAGAATTCGTCGCTGGCGAACAGCGCCTGCGCCCCGAGGCGCGGGTCGGCGAGGTTCATGTAGCGCCGCGTGAAAGCCGGCGCGTTCGGATCGAGAATGGGGGCTGCCATGTCGTCTCCATCATGTTGAGAAGCGCCGGCACGTCATCGCACCGGTCGCATGAAGTTCGGTCGCGCGGGGCGGCCAGGGGCGCCGCGCCGCGCGGGAGTCGCGTTCAGAGCGCGTGGGCCTGGTCGCCGGCGACCGGTGCGGCGCTGCCCGGCGCGTCGGCCACGTAGCGCAGCTCGCGGTTCAGCACGCGTTTCGCGCGGGCGCGGTCGATGTCGTTCTCCCACACCGCGACGACGACCGTCGCGACGCAGTTGCCGATCAGGTTGGTCAGCGCGCGGGCGATGCCGACGAACCAGTCGACCGGCAGGATCAGCACGAGGCCGAGCACCGGAATCGCGGGAATCGCCGACAGCGTCGCCGCGAGGATCACGATCGCCGAGCCGGGGATGCCGTGCGCGCCCTTCGACGTGACGAGCGACACGAGCAGCACGACGATCAGGTCGTGCGTGGACAGCGGCGTGTTGGTGGCCTGTGCGATGAACAGCACGGCGAGCGTCAGGTAGATCGAGAAGCCGTCGAGGTTGAACGAATAGCCGGTCGGGATCACGAGGCCGACGGTCGAATCCTTGATGCCCATGTATTCGAGCTTGCTCATCACCTGCGGCAGCACCGCGTCCGACGATGCCGTGCCGAGCACGATCGACAGTTCCTCGCGCAGGTAGCGGATCAGCTTGAACACCGAGAAGCCCGCGAGCCGCATCACCGCACCGAGCACGACCGTGACGAACACGAAGCAGCTCAGGTAGAACACCGCGACCAGGTAGCCGAGCTGCTTGAGCGACGCGACGCCGTACTTGCCGGTCGTGAACGCGATCGCGCCGAGCACGCCGAGCGGCGCGAGCTTGATGATGAAGCCGATGATCCGGAAGAACACGTGCGACAGTTCCTCGATCAGCGAATTGACGCGTTGCGCCTTGTCGCCGAGCAGCGACAGCGCGGAGCCGAACAGCACCGCGAACACGAGGATCTGCAGGATGTCGCCCTTCGCGAACGCGTCGATCGCGGTCTCGGGAATGATCTTCATCAGGTAGCCGGCCGTGTCCTTCAGGCTTTCGGCGTTCTTCGCGTACGTCGACAGCGACGCCGCGTCGAGCGAGCGCAGGTCGATGTTCATCCCGACGCCCGGGCGCGTGAGCCACGCGAGCACGAGCCCGATGCCGAGCGCGAGCGTCGTCATCACCTCGAAGTAGACGACGGCTTTCAGGCCGACCCGGCCGACCTTCTTCAGGTCGCCCGCATTGGCCATCCCGCTGACCACGACGCAGAACACGATCGGGCCGATGACCATCTTGATGAGCTTCAGGAAGCCGTCGCCGAGCGGTCGCAGCGACTCGGCGAAATGCGGGAAGAACGCGCCTAGCGCGACCCCCAGGATCAATGCGACGACTACCCGGCCAAACAGCGAATTGAGGAATTTCGACACGGCGCTCTCCCGATCCAACGGTTGCAGTTTCGTCTGTTCATACTGGTAAGACCAGTGATGTTATGGTGGATAGTAGGAAGCCGATATAGTGGCGTCAAGGACGGACAAAATAGGGATTTCCCGCCCCTGCGCGCGCACCGCCGGCGCATCGGAAAGGGGCGGATCGTGGCTTTCCCGTAGGGCCGTCGTGCACCGCCCGCGTGCGGATTACAATGCCGGTCAGACCGGCCATCGTTCACATCATGAAAAATGTTCCGCATACCGTGACCGACGCCGCCATCGCAACGATCCGCGACCGGATCGAGGCAGGCGTGTATCCGGTCGGCAGCCTGCTGCCGGCCCAGCGCCAGCTCTCCGAGGAGCTGGAGATCAGCCGCGCGTCGCTGCGCGAGGCGCTGTCGACGCTCGAGGCGCTCGGGATGCTGCGCATCCGCGCGGGCAAGGGCGTGTACGTCGAAAGCGCGCAGGCGTCGGCCGCGCATCCGTGGCAATTCGCCGAGCAGTCGTCGCCGCCCGATACCTACCAGATGCGCTATGCGCTCGAAGGGTTCGCCGCGCGAATGGCCGCGCACGTGGTCAGCGACGCCGACATCGCGTGGTTCGAGGACAATCTCGCCGACCTGCACGTCGCGCTGACCGAAAGCGCGCTCGACGAGGCGTCGCGGCTCGATTTCGACTTCCACATGCGGATCATCCATCTGGCCGGCAACGCGGCGATCGAGTCCATCCTGCGCAGCAGCGCGGACATCATGAAGGAAAGCCAGCGCATGCCGTTCTACCGGCGCGAGCTGCTGCTGTCGACGTGGCACGAGCACCGCGCGATCGTCGACGCGCTGATCGCGCGCGATGCGGCGGCCGCCGGCACCGCGATCGAAACGCACATCGCGAACGCCGCGCAGCGCGCGGGCATCTTCTTCCCGACGCCCGGCGCGTAATCCTCCCGCGCCGCCGCCCGGCCGGTCCGGTCACCGTTCCGACCGATCGCGATACGCGCGCACGCGCTCGATGAACGCGCGGGCCGCGACGCTGCGGTATGCGCCCTTGCGCGTGAGCAGCGCGGCCGTGCGCGTCGGCAGCGGCGGATCGATCTCCAGCGCGCACAGGTCGCCGCTCTCGCGCGCGACCGCGTCGGGCAGCACCGTCGCGAGCCGGCCGCGCCGCACGAGCGCCAGCACCGCGCTGACCGTATTCGTCTCGATCGCGATCAACGGTCGCGCGTCGTGCTCGACGAAATACCGGTCGATCCGCTCGCGCGTCGCGAACGCACGGCTCAGCAGCACCAGCGGCTCGCCGCCGAGTTCGGCCGGCGTGAGCGCGCGGCGATGGCGCGCGAGCCGATGCGTGCGGCCCGTCACCAGCGCGAGCGGCTCGTCCCACAGCGGCAGCGCGTCGATGTCCGGCGCGCGCGGCGGCATGAACGCGAAACCGGCGTCGAGCCGGTCGTCGGCGAGCAGCGCCTCGATGCGTTCCTGCGGCATCGCGTCGATCGTCAGCGCGACGTTCGGATGGTCGGCATGGAACGCGTCGATCAGCGAGCCGCTCAGGTAGGCCGCGAAAGTCGGCATCATCGCGAGCCGCAGCGAACCGCGGCCGAGATCCGCGACATCGTGCAGCGCGCGCTGCCCGGTATCGAGCTCGTGCAGCGCCGCGCGCGCATGGCGCGCATAGACCTCGCCGAATTCGGTGAGCCGCACCGTGCGGCCCGAGCGGTCGAACAGCTGCACGCCGAGCGTTTCCTCGAGCTGGCGGACCTGCTGCGACAGCGTCGGCTGCGACACGTGCAGCGCGTCGGCCGCGCGCGTGAAACTGCGCTGCTCGGCGACGGCCAGGAAATAGCGGATGTGGCGGAGAAGCATCGCGGCCAACGTATTGGTTTTGCCAATAGAGACCATAACGATCCAGTCTTGGACGCTATGGGTCGATTCCCGCATCATACGCACATCCGCTTCCGCGCACCGCCGCTGCCGGCGCACCGGAGCGGCACGCCCGGGCCTGCCCTGCCGCCCGCCGCACGACGATCCGCCGGCCGCCCGGCCCGGCCGCGATCCGCCCGGCGCGCATCGGCTCACCGCCGATCCGTCGACGCCGGCCCCGATTTCCGTCACCCCGCGCAGCCGACGGCCCCGTGCCGCCGGCCGGCGCCGCCGTTTTTCGCGATCATGGAACCGCATCACGACAACCACCCTCCCCTCACCCGCGGCATGACGCTGCTGTTCGCGTGCGCGTGCGGCATCGTCATCGGCAACATCTACTACGCGCAGCCGCTGCTCGCCGCGATCGCGCACAGCTTCGGCCGCGCGCCGACCGAGCTCGGCTATCTCGTCACGCTGACGCAGCTCGGCTATGCGGCCAGCCTGCTGCTGATCGTGCCGCTCGGCGATGCGGTCAATCGCCATACGCTGATCGTGCGGTTGCTGATGCTGAACGTCGTCGCGCTGGTCGCGGTCACGTTCAGCACCAACTTCACGATGTTCGTCGTCGCGAACGTCGCGGTCGGCTTCGTCACCTGTTCGACGCAGCTGCTCGTGCCGTTCGCGGCGTCGCTCGCCGATGCGCGCTCGCGCGGCCGCGCGGTCGGCACCGTGATGAGCGGGCTCCTGCTCGGCATCCTGCTCGCGCGCGTCGCGGCCGGCGCGATCGCCGACGGGTTCGGCTGGCGCGCGGTGTACGGCATCGCCGCGGTGCTGGTGCTCGCGCTGACCGCAGTGCTCGCCGTGAAGCTGCCGAAGGATCGGCGCGACGCGCGGCTCGACTATGCGGCGCTGATGAAGTCGCTCGTCGCGCTGGTGCGCGCGCAGCCGCTGATCGCGCTGCGCTCGACCTACGGCGCGCTCGTGTTCGCGTGCTTCAGCCTGCTGTGGACGGGTCTCACGTTCCTGCTGAGCCAGCCGCCGTACAGCTATTCCGAAGGACAGATCGGCCTGTTCGGCATCGTCGGCGCAGTCGGTGCGCTCGCGGCGACGTCGGCCGGCCGGCTGGTCGATCGCGGCCACGGCAATGCCGCCACCGGCCTGTTCGCGGCGGCCGTGCTCGGCTCGTTCTCGCTGATCGCGACCGGCGCGCATTCGCTCGCGGCGCTGATCGCCGGCATCCTGCTGCTCGACGTCGGCGTGCAGGGCATGCACATCTCGAACCAGAGCGTGATCTATGCGCTGGCCGGCCATGCGCGCAGCCGCGTGACGACGATCTACCTGACGAGCTACTTCATCGGCGGCGCGCTCGGCTCGTTCGCGGCGAGCGTCGCGTACGGCCTCGACGGCTGGCGCGGCGTATGTATCGCGGGTGCCGCGCTATCGGGTGTGCTGATCGCGCTGTGGCTCGCGTCGCAACGCGTCGGTTCGCGGCAGGTCACGCAATGAGGCGGTAGAGCGGCAATCCAGCGATTCGTTTGCGCCGCACGACGAAAAAGGCACGCGCCGCGCATCGCGGGCGTGCCTTTGTGCCAGGGGCGTCACTGCCGTCTCGACGCGCCAGCGCCGCACCGTCACGCGGCCTCGTTCGCGAAATCGATCAGCACCTTCATCGCCCGCTGGCGGTCGCCTGCCAGTTCGAATGCGAGGTTCGCGTCGCGCATCGGGAACACGCGCGTGACGGCCGGCCGCAGGTCGACGCGCCCCGCGTTGATCAACTGCACCGCCAGCGCGAATTCCGCGTGGAAGCGGAACGAGCCGCAGATCGACAGCTCCTTCGCGACCACGACGTTCTGCGGCAGGCTCACGTCGCCGCCGAGCCCGAGCTGCACGACGATGCCGCGCGGGCGCATCACGTCCAGCCCGTCGCGCAGCGCGCGCGCATTGCCCGAACACTCGATCATCACGTCGAACGTGCCCTTGCCGGCGCCGTAGCGCTCGACCCAGCCGGCATCGGCCGCCGCATTGATCGTGCGGTCCGCGCCGAGCGCGCTCGCGATTTCCAGCGGCGCGTCGACGACGTCGGTCGCGACGATCTCCGCCGCGCCGTGCACGCGCGCCACCGCGACCGCCAGCACGCCGATCGGCCCGCACCCCGATACGAGCACGCGCTTGCCGATCAGCGGGCCTGCCCGCGACACCGCATGCAGCCCGACCGCGAACGGCTCGGCGAGCGCCGCGAGCGACAGCGGCACGTGATCGGCGACCTTCACGCACTGCACCGCGTCGCACACGAGCGCGTTGCGGAACGCGCCCTGCACGTGGGGCATCCGCATCGCGCTGCCGTAGAAACGCATGTCGAGACACTGGTTCGGCAGCCCTTCGAGACAGTAGCGGCACACACCGCACGGCCGGCTCGGATTGACCGCGACGCGATCGCCGACCTTCACCGACGTCACGTCCGGCGCCACTGCCGCGACCGTGCCCGCGACCTCGTGGCCGAGCACCATCGGCTGCTGCAACCGGATCGCGCCGAAGCCGCCATGCCGGAAGTAATGCAGGTCCGAGCCGCAGATGCCGCCCATCGCGACGTCGACACGCACCTGGCCCGGGCCGATCTCGCCCGCGTCCTGCTCCTCGACCCGCAGGTCGTTCGGCCCGTGGATCACCACACACATGCAACGCAACCGCATGACGCGCTCCTGGTTAGACGGCACTGGTCAGCCCGCCGTCGACGAACAGCGTCTGGCCGTTCACGAAATCGGACGCGGCCGACGCGAGGAAGATCGCCGCGCCGCACAGCTCGTCGACCTGCCCCCAGCGGCCGGCCGGCGTGCGCTTGCACAGCCAGTCAGAAAACGCCGCGTCGTCGACCAGCGCGCGATTCAGTTCGGTTTCGAAATAGCCGGGTGCGAGGCCGTTCGCCTGGATGCCGTGGCGCGCCCAGTCGGCGCACATCCCTTTGGTCAGCATCCGCACCGCGCCCTTGGTCGCCGCATACGGTGCGATCGTGGGCCGGGCGAGCTCGCTCTGCACCGAGCAGATGTTGATGATCTTGCCGTGGCCACGCGCGATCATGTGCCGCGCGACGGCCTGCGCGACGTTGAACACGCCGTCGAGATTCACGCGCATCAGCGCATGCCAGTCGTCCGGGTCGAAAGCGTCGAGCGGCGCGCGGCGCTGGATGCCCGCGTTGTTCACGAGGATGTCGATCGCGCCGACGCGCGCCTCGAACTCGTCGATCGCCGCACGGACCTGCGCGTGCTCGGCCACGTCGAACACCGCATGGTCGGCCACGAAGCCTTCGTCGCGAAACCGGCGCGCGAGCGTCGCGGCCTTCTCTTCATTGCGATCGTTGATGACGATCGCCGCGCCGGCTTCCGCGAGCCCGCGGGCGAGCGTCAGTCCGATCCCGCGGCCGGAACCGGTAATCAGCGCGCGGCGGCCGTCGAGGCGGAACCGGTCAAGCGCATGGGTCATGGATGTCTCCTCGTGCCAATCGAGCCGGCCGCCCGTCGCGCCCGGTCTCGTGTTCACGATATCTTCGGCCGCCGGCCCGGCCCGCGCCAATGGTCTTTTTTGATCCGGTTATCATGAAAACTGATTACCGTCGCGTCGTCCCCGCCACCCATGGAACTCAAGCAATTGCGCGCCTTCGTCACGCTCGCGGAAGAGCTGCATTTCGGGCGCGCCGCGCAGCGCCTATTCATCGTGCAGCCCGCGCTGAGCATGCAGATCAAGGCGCTCGAGGCGGAACTCGGCGCGCGCCTGTTCGAGCGCGACCGGCACAAGGTCGAGTTGAGCGACACCGGGCGCGTGTTCCTGCCGGAAGCGCGGGCGACGCTGCAGCAGGCCGCGCGCGCGGAACAGATCGCGCGGCTGTCGAGCCGCGGCGAAATCGGCACGCTGCGGATCGCGTTCGTGTCGTCGGTGTTGCCGGCGCTGCTGCCGGCCGTGCTGCGCACGATGCGCGAGCGCTACCCGCTGATCACGCTCGAACTGAAGGACATGCCGACGCCCGACCAGGTCGCCGCGCTGCGCGACCGCCGGATCGACTTCGGGATGATCCGGCTGCCGGCCGCGTATGCGGGCATCGACACGCGCGTGGTGCTCGAGGAAGGGTTCGTCGTCGCGCTGCCACTCGACCATCCGCTCGCCGCGCACCACACGGTTTCGGCAGCCGCACTGCGCGGTCAGCCCGTGTTCGTGCTCGCGCGCCGCTACGCGCCCGGCTTTCACGACGACATGCTGCTCGCGCTGAGCCGCGCGGGCACGACGCTCGACATTGCGCAGGAGTTCGGCGAATTCACGACGATGCTCGCGCTCGTCGCGGCGGGAATGGGGATCGGGCTGATTCCGGCGGAAGCGGCCAGCGCGCTGCCGCCGAACGTGCTCGCGCGGCCGCTCGACCTGGCCGGGCATCGCAGCGGCATCGGGCTCGCGTGGGCCGATCTCGACAGCCCGCTGAAGCGCGCGTTCGTCGATGCGATCGAGCACGTGACGGCGAACGCCGGGCAATAAAAAACCCGGCCGGGAAACCCCGGGCCGGGCTCGTTCGCCACGCCCGCCGCGTTGCGGCGGCCGCGCGACATGCGGGATTACTTCGCGTTCGCGAACGCGACAGCCGTATCCAGCATGCGGTTCGAGAAACCCCACTCGTTGTCGTACCAGCTCGAGACCTTCACGAGGCGGCCCGACACCTTGGTCAGCGTCGCGTCGAACGTCGACGAAGCCGGGTTGTGGTTGAAGTCGATCGACACCAGCGGTGCGTCGTTGTAGCCGAGGATGCCCTTCAGCGCGCCTTCCGATGCTTCCTTCATGATCGCGTTGACTTCCTCGACCGTCGTGTCGCGCTTCGCGATGAACGACAGGTCGACGATCGACACGTTGATCGTCGGGACGCGGATCGCGTAACCGTCGAGCTTGCCGTTCAGTTCCGGCAGCACGAGGCCGACGGCCGATGCCGCGCCCGTCTTCGTCGGGATCTGGCTGTGCGTGGCCGAACGCGCGCGGCGCAGGTCTTCGTGATAGACGTCCGTCAGCACCTGGTCGTTCGTGTACGCGTGGATCGTCGTCATCAGGCCGGTTTCGAGGCCGATCTTGTCGTTCAGCGGCTTGACGAGCGGCGCGAGGCAGTTCGTCGTGCACGATGCGTTCGAGATGACCGTGTGCTCGGCCTTCAGCACGTCGTGGTTCACGCCGTAGACGATCGTCGCGTCGACGTCCTTGCCGCCCGGCGCCGAGATGATCACCTTCTTCGCACCGCCCTTCAGGTGCGCGCTCGCCTTTTCCTTCGTCGTGAAGAAGCCCGTGCATTCCATCACGACGTCGACGCCCAGCTCGCCCCACGGCAGTTCGGCCGGGTTGCGGTTCGCGAGCACGCGGATCTTGTCGCCGTTCACGACGAGGTAGTCGCCGTCGACCGACACTTCGCCCGGGAACTTGCCGTGCGCGGTGTCGTACTGGGTCAGGTGCGCGTTGGTCTTCGCATCGCCCAGGTCGTTGATCGCGACGATCTCGAGATCGTGCTTCTTGCCGTTTTCATAGAACGCGCGCAGCGTGTTGCGGCCGATACGGCCGTAGCCGTTGATTGCGACGCGAATCGTCATGGTCTATCTCCTGATGGCTGAAAAAATTCGTTTCGTGCAGCTTCACGGTGCGACGCGCGCGAGGGGTGGCGCGCGTCGCGTATGCTTTTAGGCCAGCACGGCCTTCGCGGTCTCGACGACGTGCTCGACGGTGAAGCCGAAGTACTTGAACAGCACGCCGGCCGGCGCCGATTCGCCGAACGTGTCGATCCCGACGACGCCGCCTTCGAGGCCGACGTACTTGTGCCAGAAGCTCGTCACGCCCGCTTCGATCGCGACGCGGCGCACGCCGTGCGGCAGCACGCGTTCGCGGTACTCGGCGTCCTGGCGGTCGAACACGTTGGTCGACGGCATCGACACGACGCGGGCCGCGATGCCCTGCTGCGCGAGCGGCTCGACGGCCTTCATCGCGAGTTCGACTTCCGAGCCCGTCGCGATCAGGATGATCTTGCGCGCGACGATTTCCTCGTCCCAGTCCTTCAGCACGTAACCGCCCTTCTCGATGTTGGCGATCTGCGCATCGGTACGCGCGTTGAACGCGAGGTTCTGGCGGCTGAAGATCAGGCTCGACGGACGATCCGCGGCGACCGCGTGAGTCCAGGCGACGGCCGTCTCGACCGTGTCGGCCGGACGCCATACGTCGTGGTTCGGAATCAGGCGCAGGCTCGACACGTGCTCGATCGACTGGTGCGTCGGGCCGTCTTCGCCGAGGCCGATCGAATCGTGCGTGAACACGAAGATCGACGGCACCTTCATCAGCGCGGCCACGCGCAGCGCGTTGCGGCTGTAGTCGGAGAACGTCAGGAACGTGCCGCCGAACGGCTTGTGGCCGCCATGCAGCGCGAGGCCGTTGATCGCGGCGCTCATGCCGAATTCGCGCACGCCGTAGTTGATGTGGTTGCCGAGCAGCACGCCCGCGCCTTCCGGATTCGCGCGCACCGCCTTCGACGCCTTCCAGTTGGTCAGGTTCGAGCCGGTCAGGTCGGCCGAGCCGCCGAGCAGTTCGGGCAGCGCGGCGGCCAGCCCTTCGATCGCCTGCTGCGACGCCTTGCGGGTCGCGACCGTCTCGGCGCGCTCGTTCGCGCCGGCGATGATCGCTGCCGCCTTCTCGGCCCAGTCGGCCGGCAGCTTGTTCGCCATCCGGCGCTCGAATTCGGCGGCTTCCGCCGGGAACTTCGCGCGATAAGCGGCGAACGTCGCGTCCCATTCGGACTCGGCGCGCTTGCCGGCTTCCTTCGCGTCCCAGGCCGCATAGACTTCCTGCGGAATCACGAACGGCTCCCACTTCCAGCCGAGCGCTTCGCGCGTCTTCGCGATTTCTTCCGCGCCGAGCGCCGCGCCGTGCACGTCGTGGCCGCCGGCCTTCGTGGCCGCGCCCTTGCCGATCACCGTCTTGCAGCAGATCAGCGTCGGCTTGTCCGACAGCTTCGCCTTCGCGATGGCCGCGTCGACCGCATCGACGTCGTGGCCGTTCACGTTCGGGATCACGTTCCAGCCGTACGCTTCGAAGCGCTTCGGCGTGTCGTCGTGGAACCAGTTGACGACGTCGCCGTCGATCGAGATGCCGTTGTCGTCGTACAGCGCGATCAGCTTGTTCAGCTTCAGCGTGCCCGCGAGCGAGCAGGCCTCGTGCGAGATGCCTTCCATCAGGCAGCCGTCGCCGAGGAACACGTACGTGTGGTGATCGACGATCTTCGCGCCGTCACGGTTGAACTCGTCGGCCATCAGCGCTTCGCCGAGCGCCATGCCGACCGCGTTCGCGAGACCCTGGCCGAGCGGGCCGGTGGTCGTCTCGACGCCCGGCGTGATCCCGTATTCCGGGTGGCCCGGCGTCTTCGAGTGCAGCTGGCGGAAATTCTTCAGTTCCTCGATCGGCAGGTCGTAGCCGGTCAGGTGCAGCAGCGAGTACAGCAGCATCGAGCCATGGCCGTTCGACAGCACGAAACGGTCGCGGTCGGCCCAGTGCGGGTTCGTCGGGTTGTGCTTCAGATGGCGCGACCACAGCGCGACGCCGATTTCGGCCATGCCCATCGGCATGCCGGGGTGGCCGGAGTTCGCTTGCTGGACGGCGTCCATCGCGAGCGCACGGATCGCGTTGGCCATCAGGGTGGTGGAGGCGGGAGACGAAGTCGTCATGTCGAGTCCGGAGAACGAGTCGAGGAAACGGGGGCACGGCGGCATCCGGAAGCTCGAGCGTCAATCGTTCCCGGCGCGCGGTGCGGCGCCTGACGGACGCGAAGCGGACGGAGCCAACGGACGGGGCTGCAAAGCTCGTCATTTTAACAGATGGGCTGACATTTCCCTTGTCGGCGCATCGTGTTCCGGCACGGTTTTCCACCAAACCGCCCGCCTCCTATAATTCAGGCGTCGGAACTGCCCGCCCCAGCGGCCCGCCCGTGAGCACGACCCTTCTCTTTCACCCTACGCCCGACGCCACCTACGGCTTCCCGAATGCGCGGCGGCTCGCGCACGTCGCGTCCCCGCACCAGCAGATCGAAGTCTGGGAAACCCCGCAGCTCGGCCGGCTGTTCACGCTGGACGGCCGGCCGATGACGTCGGTCGGCGACGAGTACGTGTATCACGAGTGCATGACGCACCCGGCCGCGCTCGCGCATCCGTCGCCGAAGAAGGCGCTCGTGCTCGGCGGCGGCGACGGCGGCGCCGCGCGTCAGTTGCTCAAGCACGCGTGCATCGAACGGATCGTGATCGCCGAACTCGACGACGAGGTGGTCGGGATGGCGCGCCGCTATCTCGACGACGTGCACCAGGGTGCGCTCGACGACCCGCGCGTCGAGGTCGTGATCGGCGACGCCGCGCATTTCGTCGAGGCGACGATCGAACATTTCGATCTCGTCGTGTTCGACCTCACGCCGCCCGATTCGCCGGCGTCCGGCCTCTATACGCGCGCGTTCTACGCGCGGCTCAAGCGGATCCTCACGCGCTGCGGCGCGATCTCGATGCATCTCGGCTCGCCGGTGTTCCACGCCGCGCGCATCGCGGCGCTGCTCGACGACCTGCGCGCGAGCTTCGCGGTCGTCGATCCGCTGTCCGCGCACGTGCCGCTGTACGGCTCGCAATGGCTGATGGCGATCGCGAGCGACACGCTCGATGCGGCCGCGCTGTTCGCGCACGACGTCGACGAACGGCTCGCGGCCCGCCGCGTCCACGGCCTGCGCTACTACGATGCGCGACTGCATGCGTCCCTCTTTGCCCTGCCGCGCGCGCTGCGCGATACACTGGGCGTTCGCCGCTGAACATCCGGACGGCCGCAACGTTCCGTTGTTCCAGCATGAGACCGGCGCAGGCGCGAGAAGCGCCGACACTGTGCAACAGGAGATTTTCATGACCGATCCACGTCCGGCCAACGTGCCTTGGTTGACGCCCTACCTGGCCGTGCGCAACGCGCGCGCGGCCATCGAGTTCTTCCAGGCCGCATTCGGCTTCACGGTGCGCGACGTGCACGACGAGGACGGCGCGATCATGCACGTCGAGATGGCCTATCGCGGCCAGCTGATCGTGATGTTCGCGCCCGAAGGCGCGTTCGGCTCGCCCGCGCTCACGCCGAAGCACGCGAACGCCACCGCGCCGCAATCGTTCTATCTGTATGTCGACGACGTCGACGCCACCTGGCAGCGCGCGCTCGACGCGGGCGCGAAATCGCTGAGCGCGCCGCAGGATCAGTTCTGGGGCGACCGGTTCGCGCAGATCGAGGATCTCGACGGCTACCGCTGGGCGCTCGGGTGCCGTCTCGACGCATGACCGAAACCGCCACACGCATGACCGAAGCCACCACCACCGCGGCCGTGCCGCGCTTTTTCGTCGACGCCGCGCTGCGCGCCGACGCCACGCTCGCGTTGCCGGCCGACGTCGCGCGCCACGTGCAAGTGCTGCGCCTGCAGCCCGGCGACGTGCTCGCGCTGTTCGACGGCACGGGCGGCCAGTACCGCGCGCGGCTCGTCGAGGTCGACAAGCGCAGCGCGCTCGTGCAGGTCGATTCGTTCGAGCCCGCCGAGGCCGAGCCGCCCTATCGCGTGACGCTCGCGCAGGGGATCGCCGGCGGCGACAAGATGGACTGGGTGATCGAGAAGGCCGTCGAGCTCGGCGTCGCAGCGGTCGTGCCGCTGTCGACCGCGCGTGGCGTCGTGAAGCTGTCCGGCGAACGCGCGGACAAGCGCGTCGCGCACTGGCGCGGCGTCGTGCGCGCGTCGTGCGAGCAATGCGGCCGCAACCGCGTGCCCGACGTCGCGCCGGTCATCGGCTTCAGTGCATGGCTCGACGCGCTGCCGGCCGCGCCGGCCGACGGCGAACTGCGGCTGCTGCTGTCGCCGCGCGCGAGCATCCCGTTCGCGTCGCTGCCCGACGCGCCGCCCGCGGCCGCCGTCACGCTGCTGATCGGACCCGAAGGCGGGCTGTCGCCCGACGAGGAAAATGCAGCTCGCGCACGCGGGTTCACCGCGCTGTCGCTCGGGCCGCGCGTGCTGCGTACCGAGACGGCCGGCGCGGCCGTGCTCGCGGCGTTGGCGGCGCGCTGGGGCGGGTGGTAAAAACGCGTCGGCGCGCCGCGTTCAACGGCTCGCCCCACACCGTGCTTCGCGCGCCACGCCCTGCAGCCGGACGCGAATCGCAGACGCAAAAAAGCCCGCTCGAAGCGGGCTTTTGACGGGTCGTTCGGCGAATCGGCCACGCGGACCGATGCGCTTACGCGAACGAGTAGAACACGCGGAACGCGACCTTGCGCTCGGCCCAGAATTCGGCCGCCTCGCGAAACACGTCGAGCAGCGTTTCGCGCCCTTCCTTGTCGAATTTCTGCGCGATCGGCAGCCCTTCGAGGACGATCACGAAGCCGGGCTGCGCGCCGGCCTTCGCAACGAGGTCGGTCAGGCAGTCGTACAGCGCGTCGTAGTTCTTCCCGAAATGCTTCGGAAACAGGAACGAGGTCGCGATCGTTTCCATCACTTCCTGCTTCGACTGCGCGGCGCCGCAATACGCATACAGGAAATGCTGGCCGAGCCGACCGGCTTCGTCGGCGAGATCCTGCACGCGGAACGCGCGGATCGACTGCACGAGATTGGGTCGCACGGTCGTGAAAAGGCTCATAGGCTCCTCGTTCGATGAAAGCCCGGGCTCGGCTTCCTGTTGCTCCGGCGTGCCGCCGGCCTGCGCCGCCGCGTGCAGCTGAATCACACGCTGAAACAGATTGCCGTCGCCGGCCGCGAACAGTTCCGCCGCCGCCGTATCGTGCGCGTAGATGGAGTCGCTCATGCCATTCGTCCCGAAGTCATTCAACAATACGTTTAAAACTGTTGTAGTGGTCGCCCGTGTAATAACAGTTGTCGATCCGGCGCAACGGACCGCCACAGACGATCCGGCGCGCGCCGCGATTGCGCGCACGCGGCGTCGGCACCGTGTACTCATGGTAGTAGCCGCGCTTCGCCTTCGGCAGGATCCGCTCGCGATTGCCGAATACGACGCCGTCTTTCTCGTACGGATAGGGGCCGCCGGCGGCGATCAGGCTTAGCGTGGTCACGGCCTCGCGCGGAAGACTGGCAGTCGGGATCGTATCGAGCCCGCTGGCAGCCACGTCGGCCGGAACGGCCTCCCGTGCGTAAGCGGCGGAAACCAGACTGCCCGTCGGCGTGCCGACGATACCCATCGCGAACATCGCGAAGACGGACGCGAGCGCGCCGTTGCGGAGCCACTTGCGTGCCATGAACCAGGGTTCCCGCTGTTAAATCAAGTAGTTGACGACCAACAAAGGCGTTAGCGTAGCGTTATTGGCCGCGCGAATCAATGTCCGTTTGGGAATCGAAAGCCTCGCGATGCCGCGAATTCCGCATTTTTTACCGAAATCGCACTACATTTATCTTACATAAGATAGAATGCGTGCGGCACCTCTCGGTGGGCAAGAACTGCCTCCTTGCCTCGCTCGCTGCCTGGAGTGGAGAGATGCTGCTGTTGCTTTGCGGGAAGCGTGTGTGCGCCCTGCCCGGCGGCGTGCCCGTTGCGGGCACGCCTCTTTTTGCTTTTGTTTACAATTTTCCCGGGCGCGCCACGCCGGTTCGACCGGGTGGCGCGTTCGTTCTGGCTCAGCGCGCGGCGTTCACGTCGGCGACCAGCAGCGCCGCCATGTTGACGATGCGACGAACGGTCGCCGATTCGGTCAGCACGTGCACCGGCTGCGCGGCGCCCAGCAGGATCGGCCCGATCGCGATGTTGTTGCCGGCGGCCGTCTTCAGCAGGTTGTACGCGATGTTGGCGGCGTCGATGTTCGGCAGGATCAGCAGGTTCGCGTCGCCTTCCAGCGTCGATTCCGGCAGGATCTCCTTGCGCAGCGCCGCGTCGAGCGCGACGTCGCCGTGCATCTCGCCGTCGACCTTCAGTTCCGGTGCGGTTTCCTGCAGGATCGCGAGCGTATCGCGCATCTTCTTCGCCGACGGTGCGTTGCTCGTGCCGAAATTCGAGTGCGACAACAGCGCGACCTTCGGCTCGATGCCGAACCGGCGCACTTCTTCCGCGGCCATGATCGTGATCTCGGCCAGTTCTTCCGGGGTCGGATCGACGTTCACGTGCGTATCCACGAGGAAAATCTGGCGGCCCGGCAGCACGAGGCCGTTCATCGCCGCGTACACGCTGCAGCCCGGACGCTTGCCGATCACCTGGTCGATGAAGTGCAGGTGGCGGTGCGTGGTGCTGATCGTGCCGCAGATCATCCCGTCCGCTTCGCCCTTCTTCACCAGCATCGAGCCGATCAGCGTCGTGCGGCGGCGCATTTCGACGCGCGCGAGCTGCTCGCTGATGCCCTTGCGCGCCATCATCTTGTGGTACGTCTGCCAGAAGTCGCGGTAACGCTCGTCGTGCTCGGTGTTGACGACCGTGAAATCGGTGCCGGGCGTGAGGCGCAGGCCGTAGCGCTGGATACGGTGCTCGATCACCGACGGGCGGCCGATCAGGATCGGCTTCGCGAGCTTTTCGTCGACGATGATCTGAACGGCACGCAACACGCGCTCTTCTTCGCCTTCCGCGAACACCACGCGCTTCTTCTCTTCCGGCGCGGCGCGCGCGATCTGGAAGATCGGCTTCATCGTCGTGCCGCTGTGATACACGAACTGCTGCAGGTGGACGCGGTACGCCTCCATGTCCTCGATCGGGCGGGTCGCGACGCCGCCGTCCATCGCGGCCTGCGCGACGGCCGGCGCGATCTTCACGATCAGGCGCGGATCGAACGGCTTCGGAATCAGGTATTCGGGCCCGAACGACAGATCCTGGATACCGTATGCGGTCGCGACGATGTCGCTCTGCTCGTGCTGCGCGAGCTCGGCGATCGCGTTGACGGCCGCGATCTCCATTTCACGCGTGATCGTCGTCGCGCCGACGTCGAGCGCGCCGCGGAAGATGAACGGGAAGCACAGGACGTTGTTGACCTGGTTCGGGTAATCGGTGCGGCCGGTGGCCAGCACGGCGTCCGGGCGCACTTCGAGCGCGAGCTCCGGCAGGATTTCCGGCGTCGGGTTCGCGAGCGCGAGGATCAGCGGGCGCTCGGCCATACCCTTCACCATCTCCTGCTTCAGCACGCCGGCGGCCGACAGGCCGAGGAAGATGTCCGCGCCGTCGATCACCTCGGCCAGCGTGCGCGCGTCGGTCTCGCGCGCGAAACGCTCCTTGTCCGGATCCATCAGTTCTGCGCGCCCCTTGTAGACCACGCCGGCCAGGTCGGTCACCGTGATGTTCTCGAGCGGCAGCCCGATGTCGACCAGCAGGTCGAGACACGCGAGCGCGGCAGCGCCCGCACCGGACGCCACCAGCTTGACCTTCTTGATGTCCTTGCCGACGACCTTCAGGCCGTTCGTGACGGCCGCGGCCACGACGATCGCGGTGCCGTGCTGGTCGTCGTGGAACACCGGGATCTTCATCCGCTTGCGCGCTTCGCGCTCGACGAT
Source organism: Burkholderia sp. EMB26 (assembly GCF_024730645.1). NCBI lineage: Bacteria > Pseudomonadati > Pseudomonadota > Betaproteobacteria > Burkholderiales > Burkholderiaceae > Burkholderia > Burkholderia sp. EMB26. The sequence continues at coordinate 636,738 of NZ_CP078070.1, read as the reverse complement.
GAAGCAGTCCGGCGCCTTGATGTCTTCGAGGTTGATCCCGCCGAAGGTCGGCTCCAGCGCGGCGATCACGTCGACGAGTTTGTGCGGGTCCGACTCGTTCAGCTCGATGTCGAACACGTCGATGCCCGCGAACTTCTTGAACAGCACGGCCTTGCCTTCCATCACCGGCTTCGACGCGAGCGGGCCGATGTTGCCGAGACCGAGCACCGCCGTGCCGTTCGTCACGACGCCGACCAGGTTGCTGCGCGCGGTGAAACGCGCCGCGTTGAGCGGATTCTCGACGATCTCCTCGCACGCGTACGCCACGCCCGGCGAATACGCGAGCGCGAGGTCGCGCTGGTTGATCATCTGCTTGGTCGGGGCGATCGCGATTTTGCCGGGGGTCGGAAATTCGTGATAGTCGAGCGCGGCTTCGCGCAGCTTGGCTTTGGAGGAGGCTTGGGTGGACATGTGTCTCGTGACGGGCGGATTAGAATAACTGTTCGACGGCATTGTAGCGCCAATCATCGGCCGCCAGACCGGCGATTCGGGTGCAACAGCCGCGACAAAAATGTACTGGATAGTGCAGGAGCGCCGCCACTCGCCTCGTACAATGCCGTTCCTTTCACCGTTTCGGATCGCCCGCCGTGCCAGCCGCCCTCTCCGAGTTTTCGCTGATCGAACGCTTCTTCACGCGCCGCGCCGCGCAGGGCGCGCGCGCGTCGACGCTCGGCATCGGCGACGATTGCGCACTGATTGCGCCCCGATCCGGGAAATTGCTGGCCATTTCGACGGACATGCTGGTGGAAGGCCGACATTTCTTCCCCGACGTCGCGCCCGACGCGCTCGGTCACAAGACGCTCGCGGTCAACCTGTCGGATCTCGCCGCGATGGGCGCTGAGCCGCGCGCGTTCACACTCGCATGCGCGCTGCCGCGCGCCGATGCGGCGTGGCTCGAGGCCTTCAGCAACGGGCTGTTCGCGCTGGCCGAGCGATACGGCTGCGAGCTGATCGGCGGCGACACGACGAGCGGGCCACTGAACCTGTGCGTGACCGTGTTCGGCGAAGTCGCGCCGGACGCGGCGCTGCGGCGCGATGCCGCGCGCGACGGCGACGACGTGTGGGTATCCGGCACGCTCGGCGACGCGCGCGCGGGCCTCGGCGTCGCCCGCGGCGAGTGGACGGCCGGCGCGGACGAAGCCGCCGCGTTCCGGCACGCGCTCGAGCGGCCCGAACCGCGCGTCGCGCTCGGACTCGCGCTCGCGGGCGTCGCGCACGCGGCGCTCGACCTGTCGGACGGCTTGGCCGGCGATCTCCAGCACATCCTGACGCGCTCGAACGTACGCGCCGAGATCGACGCCGACGCGGTGCCGCGCTCGGCTGCGCTCGCGACGCTGCCGGCCGACGTGCAGCGCCGCTGCACGCTGGCGGGCGGCGACGACTACGAACTGTGCTTCACCGCGCCGGTGGCAGCCCGCGCGGCGGTCGAAGCGGCGGGCGCCACGGCCGGCGTGCCGGTCACGCGAATCGGTACAATACGCGCGTTGTCCGCGCCGTCGGCGCACCCCGCCATCGCGTGGCGCGACGCCGCCGGCGCGCCCCTCGCTCTCACGTTGCACGGCTTCGACCACTTCCATGCAGACTGATCCGACGCCCGCGCGCGCCGCGGCCGAGCCCGGCGCCGCGCCACCCGCGCCGACCCGCGTGACGGCCCGCTTCATGCTGTCGCACCCCGCGCATCTCGTGTCGCTCGGCTTCGGCAGCGGCCTCGCGCCGATCATGCCCGGCACGTTCGGCTCGCTGTTCGGCTGGCTCACGTTCGTCGTGCTCAACCGCTACCTGACGGTGCCCGAATGGTGGGCGCTGATCGCCGTCGGCTTCGTGGCCGGCGCGTGGGTCACCGGTTTCACCGCGAGGAAGGCCGGCGTGGCCGATCCGGGCGCCGTCGTCTGGGACGAGATCGTCGCGATCTGGCTCGTGATGCTGTTCGTCACGCCCGCGACCTTCGTCGGTCAGCTGTGGGCGTTCGTCGCGTTCCGCTTCTTCGACATGCTCAAGCCGCCGCCGATCCGCTACTTCGACCGCCGCCTGAAAGGCGGGCTCGGCATCATGGTCGACGACCTGGTCGCCGCGTTCATGACGTTGCTCGTGATCGCGCTGTGGCGCTCCGTCGGCGGCTGACCGATTTCCCGACTCCCGTTTCCCGACGCGCATGCCAACCGATTCCGTCGTCCATCAGCTTGCGATCCGCGCAGGCAACAAGCTGCGTGACGAGCACCTCACGCTCGCCACCGCCGAATCCTGCACCGGCGGGATGATCGCCACGGCGATCACCGACATTTCCGGCAGCAGCCAGTGGTTCGAGCGCGGCTTCGTCACCTATTCGAACCAGGCCAAGATCGAGATGATCGGCGTGCCCGCCGACCTGATCGACAAGCACGGCGCGGTCAGCGAGCCCGTCGCGCGCGCGATGGCCGAAGGCGCGCTGCGCAACAGCCGCGCGCAGGTCGCGCTGTCCGTCACCGGCATCGCGGGCCCGGCCGGCGGCAGCGAGAAGAAGCCGGTCGGCACCGTGTCGTTCGGCTGGAGCAACCGGCTGCATACCGATGTCGAGACGCTCGTGTTCAAGGGCGATCGCGAACAGATCCGCACGCAGGCAGCCGCGCATGCACTGCGCGGGCTGCTGAAGCTGCTCGACGAGCGCGAAGGCTGACCGGCCCGGGCGCGTGCCGCGCCCCTGTTCGGTTATTGAATCGCGTCGGGCTTCACGACGATCCAGTTCTTGTCCGCCGTCACCGGCAGGCCGAGCGACTTCTGCTTCGCGGCCGATTCGTCCGACCACGCGCGGATCTGCGCCATCTGCTTGTCCTTCTTGTTGACCCACACGCGCACGCCGCCGCGCGCGACGTCGGTCGCGTTCAGCAGCATGTAGCCGTCGGACGTCGGCGTGTCGCCCGCGACGAGCACCGGCTTCTTCCACTGGTCGATCCAGCCGACGATCGAACCGAGCTTGCCTTCGTACCACGTCATCGGGTTCATCAGGAACGGCGTGATCACCAGCGCGCGGTTCGCGGCCTCGTCGTACTTGCCGGCCTTGATCTGCAGCCGCGACGTCGTCAGCGCGCCGGTCGCCGGATTGCGCAGCAGCGTCGTCACGCCGATCACGTTCTGCGGCTTCACGTTGTAGCCGTACTTCGGGTCGGCCAGCACGAGCCGCGCGAGCTCCTCGTGCGCGGCCGTCATCACGTAGACCTCGATACCGTTCTCGCGCAGCGCGTTGTACAGCTCCTGCATCCCGCGGAAGAAGCGCGGCGGATTGACCGTGCCGTCGACCACCTTGTCACCCTGCCAATAGCGGATCGGGATCGGCTTGCCGTCGGCGAGCATCGCGTCGACGTGGCGCTTCAGGTCGGCGAGCGACTGGCCGGCGAACGCCTGCGCGATCCACGGATAGCAGACCAGATCGTCGATCTCGCACAGCCGGTAGTAGTAGCTCGTCAGCGACTCCTTGTAGTCGGCGGAATCCTTGAACGGGATCAGCTTCAGCGACGGGTCGAGCGCGTCGCGCGTCAGCACGCCGCGGTTCTCGAGGTACGGCAGCAGCGATTCCTCGAGGTCGTAGCGGTAGGTCGTGTTGTCGGCGTCGAACACCGCGTAGTCGCCGCGGTTCGCGTGCGCGGCGATCATCGCGTTCAGCGCCTTCGCGCTGTCGGCCGGCCAGTGCGACAGATCCGCCGCATGGGCGAACGTCATGCACAGCGACGCGGCGAACGCGCTCAGAAGACGGCGGGACAGCTTGGGCATGGCGTCGCTCCCTTTCTTGACGTTTTCGTGACGGATCGATGACAAGCCGCAGCATCGCGCGATTGGTGCGCGGGGATGCGGTGCGGAAGCGACGGGAAGTTGTCCGCGTGCGCCAGCGCGCGCCGGGCCGGCAGAGGAGCGGAAAAACGGGAGGGAAGCGGCGGGCTCGCGCGTGGGAGCACGCCGGCGCCGGCTGCCCGGGCGGGCGCTGGCGCCGGCCCGGACCACCGGTGCGAACGATCAGCGATGCGCGTTGATCGTGTCGCGCGTCTTCTGCGCGGCGAGCGCCGCGGCTTCGGCGAAATCCTCGCCCTTGCTCGCGTACAGGATCGCGCGCGACGAGTTGATCATCATCCCGGTGCCGTCCGCCGTGCGGCCTGCGTTGACGGTCGCCAGCACGTCGCCGCCCTGCGCGCCGATGCCGGGAATCAGGAGCGGCATGTCGCCGACGATCCCGCGCACGATCTCGATCTCCTTCGGGAACGTCGCGCCGACCACGAGGCCGAGCTGGCCGTTCTTCGCGTTCCATTTGTTCGCCGCGAGGTCGGCGACCACCTGGTACAGCGGCCGGCCGTTCGTGTCGAGGAACTGCAGGTCCGAGCCGCCCGGGTTCGACGTGCGGCACAGCACGATCACGCCCTTGCCTTCATGCTCGAAGTACGGCTCGACCGAGTCGTAGCCCATGTACGGATTCACGGTGACGGCGTCCGCGCGATAGCGCTCGAACGCCTCGCGTGCATACTGCTCGGCCGTGCTGCCGATGTCGCCGCGCTTCGCGTCGAGGATCACGGGCAGGCCCGGATGCTGCAGATGGATGTGCGCGATCAGACGTTCGAGCTGGTCTTCCGCGCGATGCGCGGCGAAGTAGGCGATCTGCGGCTTGAACGCGCTCGCGTACGGCGCGGTCGCATCGACGATCTGCCGGCAGAATTCGAAGATCGCGTCGGGCTGGCCGTCGAACTGCACGGGAAAGCGCGACGGCTCGGGGTCGAGGCCGACGCACAGCAGCGAATTCGTGCGTTGCCACGCGGCGCGCAGCGATTCGATGAAAGTAAGCGGGGAAGACATGGCGGGTACTCGCGGCAAACCGTTGGTAGACCGCGTATTTTACCCGCGTCGCCGGCGCCCCTCGTGTGTCGCGGCATTGCTGCGCGCATCGGCGCGCTCGACGGTGAACGCGAAACGCCGCGTGAGCCGCTCGCCGGGCGCGAGCAGCGTCATCCCGTGCGCGGCCGCGCCGCCCGGCAGGTTCACCGCATTGATCGGATGATCGACCGGCTCGAAGCAGAAGAAATCCTCGCCCGGCGGCGTGTAGAGCACGTATGCGTCGGCGTCGGCCGCGACGGTCAGCGACAGCCGCCGGCGCGGCCAGCTCACCGTCGCGTGGCCGCCCCAGCCGGTGAACGCGTGATTGACGAGCGTGGCCGGCAGCGGATACGCGACGCCGAACTGCCAGGCCGGCGGCACGCTGACGTGCCGCACCGGCAGGAAATCGGCGCCCGACAGCCACAGGCCGCCCGCCGCCGCGGCCAGCTCGGTCGCCGCATCGCGCACCAGGAACGGATGCACGCCGAGCCCGAACGGCAGCCGCGCGCGTCCCGCGTTCTCGATCGTCAGCGCGATCGACAGCGTCGCGTCGTCGAGCTCGAACGACTGGATCGCGCGGAATGCATACGGCGCGCCGGCCGTCCGGTCGAGCGACAGTTGCAGCGACGTGTCGGTCGCATCGTCGACCTGCCACGGCGCGAGCCAGCCGTCGCCGTGGATCGGCAGCGGCTCGTCGCGACGGTTGCGCGGCACCGCGACCTTGCGCCCGTCGCATTCGAAGCGCCCGTCGCCGATCCGGTTCGAATACGGCAGCAGCGGATAGCATGCGAGCTCGTTCGGGTCGGTCGCCGTCTCCGGGTGCTCGCAACGGCGGAACACCGGCACCAGCGCGCCGTTCTCGCCGCGCCAGTCGAAGCGCGCGATGCCGCCGCCGAGGTGCGGCAGCACGTCGAGCCGCAGCGACGCGTTCGACAGCGTGACGGCCGCCGCATGCGCGGCGCCGACGCCCTGCGCGAACACGGCCGTCTGCGGGCCGGGGCTGACCGGCTGGGCGGCGGCGGCCAGGCGCGCGCGGCGCGACTGGCTGGTGGACGACGATGCGCGCGAGGACGTGGCGGTCATGGTGAGCTCCTTTCCTTCGTCGAAGAAACGATGCAGGTCGGTGCGAACGGTCAGGCCCAGCCGCCGTCGACGATCACGTCCTGCGCGGTGATCATCCGGCTGTCGTCGGCCGCGAGAAACAGCGCCATCCGGGCGAGGTCGGCCGGCAATAGTTCGGCGTCGATGCACTGGCCGGCCTTGATCGCCGCGCGGCCCGCGTCGTCGAGCCACAGCCGGCGCTGCTTGTCGGTCATCACCCAGCCCGGCACCAGCGAATTCACGCGGATGCCGAACGGGCCGAGATCGCGCGCGAGGCCGCGCGTCAGGCCCTGCACGGCCGCCTTCGCCATCACGTAGACGGGATAGCCGCCGTTCTTCAGCATCCAGCTGATCGAGCCGAGATTGATGATCGCGCCGCCGCCCTGCCGCTTCATGTCGTCGATCACCGCCTGCGCGGCGAAGAACTGGTGACGCAGGTTCACCGCGATGCCCGCGTCGAACGACGCGGGCGTCACGTCGCCGATCGCGTGGCGCGTGTCGTTCGCCGCGTTGTTCACGAGCACCGCGATCGCGCCGATGCGCGCGCGGATCGCGTCGATCGCCCCGCGCAGCGCATCGATGTCGGTCAGGTCGCACGGCAGGAACAGCGGCGCATGGCGCACGTGCGCGAGGCGTTCGGCCAGCGCGGCGCCGGCCGCCGCGTCGAGATCGACGAACGCGACGCGCGCGCCCTGTTCGGCGAAGTGCTCGACGAACGACGCGCCGATGCCGGTCGCGCCGCCCGTGATCAGCACCGCGCGATCCTCGAGGCTCGGGTAGCGCGCGAAGCGCGCGTCGCTCGCGGCGTGCGAGTCCGGCGCGGAAGTATCGATGGTCATGCGGATCGTCTCCGTGGAAACAGGTCGGTCAGTCGCGTACGCCGCGGTTCTTCAGCTGGTCGAGCAGCACGGCCGCGAGCAGGATCGCGCCACGCACGAGGTACTGGTAGAACGCGTCGATGTTCAGCAGGTTCATCACGTTCTCGACGGTGCCCATGATCAGCACGCCGATCACGACGCCCGAGATCGTCGCGCGGCCGCCCATCAGCGACACGCCGCCGAGCACGCACGCGGAGATCACGTTCAGCTCGAAGCCCTGCGCGGCGTTCGGCTGGCCCGACGTGATGCGCGACGCGAGAATCACGCCCGCGAGGGCTGTGACCGCGCCCTGGATCAGGAAGATGTACACGCGCGTGCGTTCGACGTTGATCCCCGCGAGCCGCGACGCTTCCGGATTGCCGCCGATCGCGAGCGTGTTGCGGCCGTACACGGTCTGGTTCAGCAGCACGCCGAAGCCGATGAAGCACAGCAGCGTGACCCAGATCGGCAGCGACACGCCGAACATCGACATCCCGCCGAGCGCGATGAAGGTATCCGACGACACGCCGACCGCCTGCCCCTTCGACACGATGAAGCCGAGCCCGCGCACGATCTCCATCGTCGCGAGCGTCGTGATCAGCGCGTTGATGCGCAGGTACGCGATCACCGCGCCGTTCACGAAGCCGATCGCGGCGCCGGCCGCGACCGCCGCGACGATCGCGACGAACGTGTTGTCGGTCGCGTTCAGCACCATCGCGCACAGCACGCCCGAGAACGCGACGGTCGAGCCGATCGACAGGTCGAAGTCGCGCGACGCGAGACAGAACATCATCGTGCACGCGACCATGCCGATCTGCGAGATCGACAGCGCGAGGCCGAGCATGTTGTCGATCGAGAAGAAGTGATCGACGGTCAGCGACATCGTGATGAACATCACCGCGAAGATCGCGATCAGGCTGTATTCGGTCAGATGCTGCCACCACTTCTGGCGGTCGCTCTGCTGCGGAACCAGCGCGTCGGCCGACGGCTTCACGGCGGCGCTGGCCAGGTTTTCGTTGACTTGCATGATGTGTCTCCTGCTCCTGCATCGCGCGGCCCGCGCCGCGCGTGTTCGATTCGAATGTCGTATGCCGCGTCAGGCCGCCTCGGCCGCGCTCGTCTGCGGCAGCGCGAGGTTCAGCACCGCGTGCTCGTTCGCCTGCGCGCGCGGCAGCTCGCCGGCGATCCGGCCTTCGCGCATCACGACGATGCGGTCGGACACGCCGAGCACTTCCGGCAGTTCCGACGACACCATCACGATCGCGCAGCCGCGCTCCGCGAGCCGGTAGATCACGTCGTAGATCTCGTGCTTCGCGCCGACGTCGATGCCGCGCGTCGGCTCGTCGAGGATCACGACCTTCAGGTCGGGCTCCGCGAGCCAGCGCGACAGGATCGCCTTCTGCTGGTTGCCGCCCGACAGGAAGCGGATCTTCTGGCGCCGGTTCGGCGTCTTGATCTTCAGCCGCTGGATGAAGCGGTCGGCCGTTTCGCTCTCGGCCTTGCCGTTGATGAACAGACCCGCGCGCAGCGAATGGCGGCGGCAGCTGATGTTGATGTTCTCCGCGACCGACGCGATCGCGATGATCCCTTCTTCCTTGCGGTCCTCGGGGCACAGCACGATGCCGTGGCGGATCGCGTCGCCCGTGCGCTTCACGTCGATGCGCGCGCCGTCGAGCGTCAGCACGCCCGCGCGCCGGCGGTCCGCGCCGTACACGAGCCGCATCAGCTCGCTGCGACCCGCGCCGACGAGCCCGAAGAAGCCGACGATCTCGCCCGCGCGCACCGAGAAGCTCGCCGGTTCGCGCAATGCCGGCCCGTCGATGCCTTCGGCGGAAAACCGCACGTCGCCGAGCGCGCGCGGCGCGTAATGGTAGATGTCCGCGATCTCGCGCCCGACCATCTCGGCGACGAGCCGCTCGCGCGGCACGTCGGCCAGCGCTTCGTGCGACGCGATCTTGCGGCCGTCGCGAAAGATCGTGCACGCATCGCACAGCCGGTAGATCTCGTCCATCCGGTGCGAGATGTAGATCAGCGCGCGGCCCTGCGCACGCAGGTCGTCGACCAGCTTGAACAGCACTTCCGTCTCGCGATGCGACAGCGAGCTCGTCGGTTCGTCGAGCGCGATCACGCGCGCGTTGCGCATCAGCGCCTTGCAGATCTCGACCATCTGCCGCTGCGCGATCGACAGCCGCCCGAGCCGCGCATCGGGATCGAGATCGACGCCCATCTCGGCGAGCCGCTCGCGCACGTAACGCTTCGCCTCGCGTTTCCTCACCCAGCCGAACGCGTTCGGCAGGCGGCCGAGCAGCAGGTTTTCCGCGACCGTCAGGTCGGGCACGTACTGCAATTCCTGGTGAATCACCGCGATGCCGGCCGCGATCGACGCGGCCGCATTCGCGAACTGCACGGGCTGGCCGTCGACCAGCACGCTGCCCGCATCGGGCTGATATTCGCCGCCGAGAATCTTCAGCAGCGTCGACTTGCCCGCGCCGTTCTCGCCCATCAGGCCATGCACCTCGCCCGCATGCACGTCGAACGAAATGCCGTCGAGTGCGCGCACGCCAGGAAACACCTTGCCGATATTGTCAAAACGCAGTGCCGCTGACACGTCGTCTCTCCACTTCAGAATCGATCGACCGCCGGCCGCCGCATCGCCGCGGCAGCCGGCGGGCCGCTTACTTCGACGCGAGCCCCATCTCCTCGCGCACCTTCGCCACGTTGTCGCGCGTCGCGAGCATGCCCGTCGTCAGCGTCAGCGGCGGCGGTGCCTTGCCCTGCGTGATCCACGCGTACATCAGGTCCGAGGTTTCCTCGCCGTGGCGCTTCGGGCTGATGATCACGGTGCCGTAGAAGCCGGTCGGCTGCGGCTTCTTGAACTCGTTCAACGCCGAATCGGAACCGCCGATGCCGATGCCGATCATGTTGTCGGCCTTGAAGCCGCGCCCTTCGGCCGCGCGCACCGCGCCGAGCACGGCCTCGTCGTTCAGGCCGTACGCGACCCAGTGCTTGAACTGCGGGTTCTTGGTGAGTGCGATGTTCGCCGCGTTGAACGCGTTCTCGGTGTCGGTCTTCGCCTGCGGTGCCGCGATCACGTTCGCCTTCGGGAAGCCGGCGGCGACCAGCGCGTCGGTCGCGCCGCTCGTGCGGTCGTGCGCGGTCGGCAACTGCTCGTAGGTGATGTCGATCGCGCCGACGTCCTTCATGTCCCAGCCGCGCTTCTTGATCTCGGCCGCGATGCCGTCGCCGACCTGCTTGCCGATGTTGTACGCGGAAATCCCCATGTGCGGCACCGACTCGATCGGCTTGCCCGCGCCGTCGACGAGGCGGTCGTCGACCGTCATCATCTTCAGGTTGTGCGACTTCGCCTTCGCGACGATGCCCGGCCCGAGCTTCACGTCGGGCGTGCAGATGATGAAGCCCTGCGCCTTCTGCGCGGACAGGTTGTCGATCGCGCTCATCACCTTCTCGCCGGACGGCGCGCCGATCTTCACGAGCGTGAAGCCCTTCTGCTTCGCGGCGATCTCGGCGAATTTCCATTCGTCCTGGAACCACGGCTCCTCAGGCTGCTTCACCAGGAAGCCGATCTTGACCGGGTCGGCCGCGTGCGCGACCGGGCTGCCCATCACCACCGCGGCCGCAGCGGCCAGCGTTACGAACGTTCTGCGTTTCATCTCCAGTGTCTCCTTGTTTTCATCGAACAGGATGCAGCCGCTTGTTGGTTTCGACGCAGCGTGCGCGCGGCCGTCGCACGTGCGGTCTTTCGAATCGTTACGTCAGTTGCGTCAGTCGTGATACAGCGCCGCGCGCCCGCCGTCGACGGTGATGCACGCGGCGTTGATGAACGGCGCCTCGTCGGACGCCAGGAACACGGCCGTCATCGCGACCTCCTCCGGGCGGCCGATCCGCTTCATCGGCTGCAGCGCGAGCGTCTCCGCGCGCGCGGCGGCCGGATCGGGCTGCGCGTCCCACCAGTCGCGCGTCAGTTGCGTCTCGATGTAGCCCGGCGCGATCGCGTTCACGCGCACGTTGCGCGCCGCGTATTCGATGCCGAGCGCACGCGTCAGGCCGAGCACGCCGTGTTTCGCGACCGGATACGGGAAGCAGCCCGGGATGATCCTGAACGCATGCGTCGACGCAATGTTCACGATGCTGCCGCGACCGCGCTCGACCATGCCCTCCAGCGCCGCGCGGCAGCCGTGCCACACGCCGTCGAGATCGACCGCGAAGCAGCGCCGCCAGTCGTCGTCGGTCATCGTCAGCGGATCGGCGAACACGTTGATGCCCGCGTTGTTCACGAGCACGTCGAGCGGGCCGAATGCCGCTTCGGCCTGCGCGAGCGCCTCGCGCACCGCCTGCTGCCGCGCGACGTCCGCCTGCAGCGGCAGCACGCGCGCGCCGTCGCATTCGTGCGCGATCGCGGTGGCCGTGTGCTGCGCCTGCGGGAAGTCGAGATCGACGAGCGCGACGGCCGCGCCTTCGCGCACGAACGCGCGCGCGATCGCGGCGCCGATGCCGCGGCCCGCGCCCGTCACCATCGCGACCTTGCCCGCGAGGCGGCCCATCATGCGGCTCCGCCGCGCGCCGCGCGCAAGCCGACCTGGAACGCGCGCGCGTTCGCCGCGGTCGCGTCGGCCGACTGGCCCGGGCGATACAGCGCCGAGCCAAGCCCGAAGCCGTTCGCGCCGGCGTCGAGGAACGGCCGCATGTTGTCCGGCGCGATCCCGCCGACCGGAATCAGCGGCACCGCGCGGTCGATCACCGCGCGCCAGGCCTTCACGACGCTCACGCCGAGCTGTTCGGCCGGGAACATCTTCAGCACGTCGGCGCCGTTCGTCAGCGCCGCGAACGCTTCGGTCGGCGTCGCGACGCCCGGCGCGCTCGCCAGCCCGCGCTCGCGCGCGCGGCGGATCACGGCCGCGTCGCTGTGCGGCATCACGATCAGCGCGCCGCCCGCATCCTGCACGCGGTCCACGTACTCGGCGCGCAGTACCGTGCCCGCGCCGACGATCATGTCGTCGGGCAACGCGCGGCGCAGCTCCGCGATGCTGTCGAACGGCTCCGGCGAGTTCAGCGGCACCTCGACGATCCGGAAGCCGGCTTCGTAGAGCGCGCGGCCGTGGTCGGCCGCTTCGGCGGGCGTGATGCCGCGCATGATCGCGATCAGCGGGCACGCATCGAACGCGCGCATCAGCGCGGCGTGGGGCGTGTATGGCGCGGGCAGTGTCAGGTCGGACGACATCGAAAGTTCCTCCGCAAGCAGTTCATTGATCCGCGCAGACGGGCTCGCCGTCCGCGCGCACGAGCCCGGCACGCGACGCGATCCGCCACAGGCCCAGCTCGGTCGCATGCGCGGCCACGCGCGCATGCGCATGGCCGAATACCTGGAGCGCGTCGACGTAACGCGAACACAAGCCGTCGTCGCCGATCAGCAGCAGCGGCTGATCGGCGAGCGCGATGCCACGCTCCGCGAGCATCGCGTCGAGCGCATTGAGCTCGTGACCGATCAGCAGGCCCGACAGGTAGTCGCCCTGCGCATCGGGCGCGAGCCGGTCGGTCAGCCCCAGCGTGCGCGTGCTGAAAATCGTCGCGAGCAGCCCCGTGTGCTGCGCGCCGCGTGCGACCGATACGCCGCGCACGAACGCGTCGCGGTCGGGCGACGCACCCGGGCGCATCGTGCGGCCGAGGATCGTGTGATCGCGCAGCACCGCGAACAGCTCGCCGGTCATGAAGGTCTGGAAGCGTTCGATCAGCCCGTCCTTCACCCACGCCCATTTCGCATGCGTGCCCGGCAAGCCGATCAGTACCCCTGAACGATCGGCGCCAAGCGTGGGATCGCTCGCGAGCGCGCCGACGATCTGCGTTTCTTCGCCGCGCATCACGTCGGGCAATTCGCCCGTCGCGATCACGCCCGGCACGATCGAGACCGTCGCGCCGCGCGACGTCGTCACGGTGATGAGCCCCGCGACGAGCGCGTCGGCGCCGGCCGGCACCGCGACGTACGGCGCTTCGCGCCAGCCCTGCGCGCTGCCGACCATCCCGGCGGCGAGCACCGGCAGGCCGGGCGTACGGTCGAGCCAGTCGCCGCACGCTTCCTCGAACACCGCGTCGAACGCGCGCGCGCCGCCGCCCGGCACGTGCATCACGCCGGCCGCCCGGCTGCGCGTGTCGATCGGCACGCCGTGCGCGTCGTACAGATACGCGCGCAGCGACGTGGTGCCCCAGTCGAGCGCGATCAGCGACGGGGAAGCGGAACTGGCATCCGGAGCGGGCCGGGTCGAAGTCGTCATCGTTTGATCCTGCGGGTACCCTGCGGCGGGCTCCAGCCCAGTTCCGCGGAAATGGCTCGCGCTTCGCGCTGCACGAGCGGAATCAGTTCGTCCATGCGGTCGTGCGGCATGTACGGAATCGTGCTCGCGACCGACACCGCCGCGACGATCGCGCCCGACGCGTCGCGGATCGGCGCGGCCACGCAGCGGATCGACGCCTCGTTTTCCTCGAGATCGAACGTATAGCCGCCGACCGCGTAATGGGCCATGCGCTGCAGGAACGCGCTCGTCTCGGGCCGGTTGTCGGGCTTGAAGTTGACGCCGGCCAGCGCGCGCCGCGCGGCCTCGAACAGCGAGCGCCACAGGTCCGGATCGAGGTCGAGCATCATCGCCTTGCCGATACCCGTCGACGCGAGCGGCATCCGGTGGCCGACGCGCGAGCGCATCTCGAGGCCGCGCGTGCCGGGAATCTTGTCGATGTACAACACGTCGTCGCCGTCGCGCACGCCGAGATGGATCGTGTCGAGCGTCGCTTCCGCGAGCGCCTCGAGATGCGGCCGCGCCACCGCGGTGAGCGGCATCTGCTCGAGCGCGATCGTACCGAGCTCGATCAGCTTCGGGCCGAGCAGGTAGCCGCCCTGCACCTGGCGCAGATAGCGCGCCTGCACGAGGCTGCTGACGAGCCGGTGCGTCGTGCTGCGCGTCGTGCCGAGCGCGGCGCCGATCGCGCGCATGTCGCGCGCGCCGTTGGCGATCGCCTCGAGGATCGCGAGGCCGCGCAGCAGCGTCTGCGTGCCGGCCTGCTGCGCGGCGAGGTCGAGCGGCGTGCTGGTCGCGCCGATGCTGTCGGTCAGCGACGCATCGTCCGGCATCGCGCGCCGGGCGTCGAGGGCAAGGGAGTCTGGCATCTTGGTCATGGGGCGGGGCTTCTTCAACGGAATCGGTGAAGCCGCCCGCGCGGCGCCGGAACTGCGTCCGATGCGGCGGCGTGGCGGCGGTCGATGCACCGAGTAAAGCGCCCGGCGAACTTCATGGAAGGTGTCTCCGTGTGCGACGGGCGCCGCGCGATGCGTGGGTCCGAAGCTGTCGATGTGCTTCGGATTGTAGGAGCGCACGCATTCGTCTCCAATATTTGAATGCGTTGCCCAGATAATGAGAATCCCGGCTAAATCCACGGCGAGCCCGGTATCCCCGGCCGCGCCATGCGCACGGGGGCGGAACCCGCCGTTCCGCAGGTTCCGCCCCCGTTTGTTCGCCGCGTGCCGCGCTTACTGCTGGCTCGTGCTGCTGCGCGCCTGCATGTAGCGCTGTACGTCCGCGAACGACACGCGGCCGCTACCGGCGGCATCCATCTGCCGGAAATGGTTCGCGACATAGCCGAGGCCGGCCGCGCGCGCCTGCGCCTCGGTGATCGACCCCGTGTTCTGCGTGTCGGCCGCGCTGAACTGCCGCGCGAGCTTGCGCACCACCTGCGCGTGCAGCGCGGCGCCGGTCGTCTGCGTGCCGGCGGTCGCGTGGCGCGCGGCCGGCGGCACGTACGGGTCGCCGAGCTGCGCCTGGCGCGCGCGCGCCGGTGCGGCGGCGTCGCTCGCCTGCGCGAACGCGGAGAGGGATGTTGCGGCGCCGGCGCATGCGAGCGCCGCGGCAACGACGATGAAACGATTCTTCATGTCAGGCTCCAGTCTGGAATGAGGTCGTCGACGGCCGGCGAGCAGCGCCACCTGGGGCGCCTGTCGCCGGCCTCACGCATCGCATCAGTGCGCGGCCGCGCCGTAGAAGGTCACGAGATCGGCTTTCTCCTGCGGACGCGACGTATCGTCGAGATAGACCATGTGCCCGCCCTGATAGTCCTTGATCGTCAGGTTCGGTTGCGTGCCGAGTCGCGCAAGGTCGAGCTCGGTCTGGTAGAACGGCGTCGCGATGTCGTGATACCCGTTCAGCGACAGCACCTTCAACTGCGGATTCAGCGTCAGCGCCGCGGCCAGATCGGGAATCGTGTCGGGCATCGCGAGGCCGTCGTGCGTCCAGTCCCACGTGTTGATCGCATTGCTGCTCACCGAGTAGGCCGACTGCGCGGTGTACTTCAGCTCGTTCGGCAGGTAGCTGCCGATCGTGTCGGCGAACGGCTTCGTGATGAACGAGCTGGACGGATCGCCGTCGGCCGCGAGCGGGCTCGACACGGGCACGTTCACGCGTGCGTCGTAGCGGCCGATCAGCGTGCCCGGAATCAGCGACAGCTGGAAGCTGTTGTCGAAGAAGGTCGGGACCACGTTGAAGTCGGCATTCCACAACGCCTGCTTCACGCCGGTCGAATTCGCCATCGTCGTGACGAGATTCGGCGGCGGCGGCGTGTGGCTCGCGAGGTACGCGTTCACGGCCGGCGCGTAGCTGCCGGCCGTCAGCAGGCGCATCTGGTCCGCATACTGCGGCAGGTTCGACGGGTTCGGATTGTCGAGCTGATAGTACGCGCCGACCGTGCCGTACGACGGCACGAAGCCCGCGCAGCTCACAGGGCTCGCGCCCCTGTTCGAGTTGCCGACATAGTCGCTCGCCATGTCGCAGTTCGTGTTGTAGTTCAGGATCGACGACTGCAGCACGATGCCGTCGAGCTTCACGCCGGCCGTCTCGAGCAGGTTCGCGAGCACGTCGGTGCGCGGCGTGCCGTACGACTCGCCGAACAGGTACTTCGGCGAAGCGCTGCGCTGGTTCACGCTCAGGTAGCGCGTCACGAAATCGCGGAACGCGCCGGCGTCCTGGTCGACGCCCCAGAACGTCTGGTTCGTGTTCGGCGCGACCGCTTCCGAGAAGCCGGTGCCGATCGCATCGACGAACACGAGGTCGGTCGTGTCGAGCAGGGTTTCCTGGTTGTCGACGAACGGGAACGTCGACGTGTTCGCGTTCGGGTCGCCGGTCTGGATCCGGCGCGGGCCGAACGAGCCGAGGTGCAGCCACACCGACGCCGAGCCGGGGCCGCCGTTGTACAGGAACGTGACGGGCCGCTTCGCCGCGGGCTGGTTGTCGGCCGTGTAGGCGACGTAGAAGAACGATGCTTCGGGCGCGCCCGTCTGCGGATTGCGGGCGACGAGGTGGCCGGCGGTGGCCGTGTACCGGATCGTCTTGCCGTTCAGCGTGATCTGATGGTGCGTGACGGCGGCCTTCTCGACCGCGGCGGACGCGTCGAGCGACGCGTTTGCACTCGACGAATAACTGTTCGGATCGTTGTACGCGCGGTCGACCTGACCGGCGGGATCGGCTGAATTCGCGACGCTCGCGGCAGACGACGACGTCACGTCGTCGTTGCAGGCCGTCAGAATCAGCGAAGAACACACCACTCCCAACAACAGCTTCGCTTTGCTCGCTGGCATCGTTGCGTTCCTTCTCTCGGATGTTTTTTGTGTCGAGCGGCCGGATAAGCCACCCCCCGCCTCGATTGCGGCCGATAAGCCGAGGCGCTGGCCAATATACGCGAGCCCGTCAGCTTTGAAAAATTTTGAAATATTTGGCGCGCAAGCGGTGCAGCGCACACCTTTCAGGAATGCTTCGATTCGCGAAACGTTGCATTTCACGGCGCTTTCAGCGACTTTCGCGTTTACCCGCGGCGGCTAAAAAAGCACGGATTTCGTGCGATGTCGGTCAACAAAATCGCGCACTTATCGGTATTGCTCAGTAAAGCGAAATAGACGGATTCGTCTAAAGGATGTGGCCCGAAATGGCGGCGACACGGATGCGCTGCAGCGCACCAATCGCGCGTCGACGACGGAATGGACAACGCAGCAGCGCGGGCGCGCCGCTCACTCCGATTGCGGCAGTTCGGCCGCGCCCATCCGGCGCGCGATGACCGCCGCGCGCTGCGCCTGATAGGCCGAGCCGCGATGCGCATCGAACCAGCGCGGCTTCGGCAGCATCACCGCGAGACGCGCGGACTGCCACGCGCCGAGCCGGCTCGCGGGAATCTTGTAGTAATAGCGCGCTGCCGCTTCGGCGCCGTACACGCCGCGCCCCCATTCGACCGAATTCAGGTAGATCTCGAAGATGCGCTCCTTGTCGAGCACCGTTTCGAGCATCCACGTGATGATCAGCTCCTGGCCCTTGCGGATGTAGCTCTTCTCGCGCGACAGGAACAGGTTGCGTGCGAGCTGCTGCGTGATCGTCGAGCCGCCCGCGACGATCCTGCCGCGCGCCTTGTTCTTCTCCCACGCCTGCAGGATCGCGTCGACGTCGTAGCCGTTGTTGGTCGCGAAGGTCGAATCTTCGGACGCGATCAGCGCCCGCTTCAGGTTGCGCGAGATCTGGTCGTACGGCACCCACTGGTGCCGGATCTGCGCGGGCGGCGTGTCGCGCGACAGCCACCACGCGTCGGTGCGCATGAAGGCGGTCGAGCCCGGATTCACGAACGACCACAGCGCGATCTGCGCGAGATAGAACAATTGCGTCGCGAGCCACGCGCCCGCGAACACCGATCCCGCGTAGACGGCCCAGCGAGCGAGGCTCACCGTCCGCGTGCGCTGCGTGCCGCTCACCGCCACCACGTGCCGCGCTCCGTTCAGCTCGCCGCGAGCGCCTGGCGCAGCGCGGCCAGCACCGGCGCGCCGTCCGGCCGCACGCCGCGCCAGATGAAGAACGATTCGGCCGCCTGCTCGACCAGCATCCCGAGGCCGTCGGCCGTGCGCGCGCCGAGCGACGCCGCGTGCTGCATGAACACGGTCGGCTGCGCGCCGTACATCATGTCGTACGCGAGCGTGCCGGCACCGAACGCCGCGGGGTCGCATTCCGGCAGCGCGGCGTCGAGGCTGCCGGCCGTCGCATTGATCACCACGTCGTACGGCTCGGCCCGCACGACGCCGGGGCCACCGCCCGCGAGCGTGCAGCCCGCGTCGTGCGCGGCCTGCATGAACTGGCCGACGAGCGCTTCGGCCTTGCTCGCGGTGCGGTTCACGATTCCGATCGACAGCGGTGCACGATCGAGCAGCGGCAGCACGACACCGCGCGCGGCGCCGCCCGCGCCGAGCAGCAGGATGCGCGCGCCGGCAAGCGACACGCCGAGATTCGCCTCGATGTCGCGCACGAGGCCGACGCCGTCGGTGTTGTCGCCGTGGAGGCGGCCGTCGGCGTCGATGCGCAGCGTGTTCACCGCGCCTGCCGCCGCCGCGCGCGCCGACAGCGTGTCGGCGAGCGCATGCGCGTCCAGCTTGAACGGCACCGTCACGTTCGCGCCGCGCCCGCCTTCGGCGACGAACGCGCGCACGGCTGCCTCGAACCCGTCGATCGGCGCGAGCCGGTGCGTGTATTCGATCGGCTCGCCGGTCTGCGCGGCGAATTGCGCGTGGATGAACGGCGACTTGCTGTGCGCCACCGGGTTGCCGAACACGACATAGCGGTCGGCGCCGCTCGTCGACGCAGCTGCGCTCATGATGCGCGCCCCTCTTCGCCGTCGTTGCCGCTCGCGGCTTCGCCGCCGTCGGCCGCCGCGCCGTCTGCCTCGGCCAGCGCTTCGGCCTCGGTTTCCGCCGACGCGTCTTCCGCGTCGACCAGCGTGTGGTCGCCGCCTTCGGCGTCGTCCTCTTCGTCGGCCGCGTCGCCGCTCGTCACGGTCGGCGCGTCGAGCACGTTCAAGAGGCGCACCGACGCCTCGATCGTCAGCTCGTCGAGCGACATCACGTCGAGCAGCACGCGCGTGCCGCGCGCATGCACGCCGAGCCCCGGCACGTGCAGCAGCAGCGGGATTTCCTCGAGGCGCACGAGATCGCCCTTCACGACGCTCGCGACCACCTGCTTCTTCTGTTCCTGCGCGAGCCAGCGCAGGCACCAGAAGTACTCCATCCGGCGCTGGTAGTCGGCGTAGGCCGTATACGTATCGTCGAAGCCCTGCACGACCGCGTAGAGATCGGCGTCCTTCGGCTTGAACGGCGCGGCGAGCTTCGCGGTGACGCCGTGCTGCACGCACGCGAGCAGTTGCCACTGGTTCACGAGGTCGACGTAGCGGCGCAGCGGCGACGTGCTCCACGCGTACTGCGCGACGCCGAGGCCTTCGTGCGGCGCGGCCGTCGTCTGCATCCGCGTGCGCTTCGGGCCCGGTGCGCCGAAGCCGCGCTGCGAGCGGTAGATGCCCGGCACCGTGTGGTCGTGCAGGAACGCGCCCCAGGTCGAGTTCGCGAGGATCGCGAGCTCCGACACGATCAGGTCGAGCGGCGAGCCGCGGCGGCGCGGCGTGATCGTCACGTGCTCGCCTTCGACGTAGAAGTTGTAGTCGGTGTTGCGCTGCACCTCGCGCTTCAGGCCGTAGCCCGCGCGCGCGACCTGGCGCTTCTCGAACAGCGCCTGCGCGAGCGGCCACAGCACGGCGATGTCGTCCTTGTGCGGGTAGTCGCCGGTGCCGGCCGCGAGCGTCTCTTCGTTGACGAGCTCGTCGAGCGTGTTGTGGCGCAGGTTGCTCTTCACGAACACGAGCTCGGCGCGCGTCTCGCTTGCGACGATGTCCTGCGTGTCGCGGTTGACGATGATGTACAGCGACAGCGCCGGGCGGTAATCGCCCTCTTTCAGCGTGAACACGTCGACGACGTCGTCCGGCAGCATCGTGATCTTGTCGCCCGGCATGTAGACGGTCGACAGGCGCGCGCGCGCGATCGCGTCGACCGCGTCGCCGCGCACGATGCCGAGCGCCGGCGCCGCGATGTGCACGCCGATCCGCACGCGGCCGTCGGCCAGGTGCTCGACCGAGAACGCGTCGTCGATTTCGGTGGTCGTGATGTCGTCGATCGAGAACGCCTCGACGTCCGCGCGCGGCAGATCGTCCGGCAGCGGGCCGACCGTGACGGGCGGAAAGCCCGTGCCGTGCGGGAAGAATTCCGCGAGAAAGCGCGCTTCGTGCAGCGCACGCGGCGACTCGATGCCGCCGCAGTCGAGCATCAGCCGCGCCGGCGACACGCCGCGCGCGCCGGCCGCCGCTTCCATCGCCTTGTATTCGATCGAATTCTTGTCCGGCCGCGTGAGCAGCCCGAGCACCTTGCCCGCGAACGCTTCCGGCAGCTTGCCGGCCTTCAGCTCCTCTTCATACTGCGCCTGCACCAGCGCCTGCTGGCGCTTGCGCTCGAGCGACGCGAGCGCCATCTTGAGCTGCTCTTCCGGCGCGCGCTGGTACTGGCCGCGCCCCTTGCGACGGAAGTAGACGGGCGAGCCGTGCAGCCGCAGCACCAGCGCCGCGCGCTCGACCGGGCCGTACGTCGCGCCGAAGTACTCGGCGGCCAGCGCCGTGTACGCGAACTCGTCGGCCGGCGCGCATTCCCACAGGAAGTCCAGATCGATCTGCTGCGCGGCCGTGTCGGCCTCCTGCATCAGTTCGCCCGCGGCCGGCTTGTCGAATTCGATCAGCACGTCTTTCGCGCGCACCTTCGCACGCCGCCCGCCGGGCAACTCGACCTGAAATGCGTCGCCCTGGCGCGACAGCACGCTGCCCGCCTTGAAACTGCCCGATTCCTCGAAGAAAACGTTCACTCAGTACTCTCGTTCAGACTGCCGGGCGCCGCGTCGGCGGCGCCGCATGATGATGGGGATTCGATCGGCACGCGGCCGGTTAAGACGTCTTTCCGTCGCAAAACGCGAGAACGTCGTCGACATAGTCGGCAAATTCGCTGATCCCGTGATCGCTGCCGTCGATCACGCGGGTTTTCGCGCCCGGGTAATGGGCCAGCATCTCGCGGTAATCGAGCACTTCGTCGCCGGTCGCCGCGAACAAATAGTAGCGGTCGGCGCGCGTGATCGCCGGCACGCGCAGCGCGTCGAGTTCGTGCAGATGCCGGCGCTCGACGACGATCGTGCCGCCGCCGTGCCACAGCGGCTGTTCGCCCAGATGCTGCTCGAGATCGCGCTGCGGCACGATCGCCGGATTCAGCAGCACGGCCTTCCAGCCGTGCTTTTCGGCGAGCCATGTCGCGTAATAACCGCCGAGCGAGCTGCCGATCACGGTGACGTCGCGGGCACCCGCGACCTCGGCTTCCGCGACGGCGATCGCCTCGAGCGGCGACACCGACAGCGACGGGCACCGCCACTCGCCGGTGCGGCCGAGTTCGGCCATGCGCGCGGCGAGCAGCCGCGACTTCTGCGATTCCGGCGACGACCGGAAGCCGTGCAGATACAGGATCACGTGCGGCTCCCGAGCGCATCGAGCAGCTTCTGGTGCACGCCGCCGAAGCCGCCGTTGCTCATGACGAGCACGTGGTCGCCCGGACGCGCGGCCTCGACCACCGCCTTCACCAGCAGATGCAGATCGTCGAATGCGCGCGCGCGGTCGCCGAGCGGCGCAAGCGCTTCGGCGAGATTCCAGCCGAGCGCGTCGCGCCCGGTCGGCGCGCCGTAGCCGAACACGAGATCGGCATCGGCGAGGCTCGCCGGCAATTGCGACTTCATCACGCCGAGCTTCATCGTGTTCGAGCGCGGCTCGAGCACGGCGAGGATGCGGGCATTCTGGCGGCCGATGCGCGCACGAAGGCCGGCGATCGTGGTGTCGATCGCGGTCGGATGGTGCGCGAAATCGTCATAGACGGTCACGCCGTCGACGCTGCCGCGCACTTCCATGCGGCGCTTCACGTTGCGGAACGATGCGAGCGAAACGGCCGCCTGCGCGGGCGGCACGCCGACGTGGCGCGCGGCGGCGATCGCCGCGAGCGCGTTCATCCGGTTGTGGTCGCCCTGCACCTGCCACGCGACTTCGCCGACGCGCTCGGCGTGCGAATACACCGCGAAGCGTTCGTCGACCGGCACGCCGTCCTCGGCCGGCAGCGCCTGCCAGCCGCCGTCGACGCCGAAACGCTCGACCTCGCTCCAGCAGCCGCGCGCCAGCACGCGCTCGAGCGCATCCGAGCGGCCGTTCGTGACGATCCGGCCGACCCCGGGCACGGTGCGCACCAGATGATGGAATTGCGTCTCGATCGCGGCGAGATCGGGGAAGATGTCGGCGTGATCGAATTCGAGGTTGTTCAGTACCGCGGTACGCGGCCGGTAGTGGACGAACTTCGAGCGCTTGTCGAAGAATGCCGTGTCGTACTCGTCGGCCTCGATCACGAAGAAGCTCGAATCGGTGAGCCGCGCGGACACGCCGAAGTTCAGCGGCACGCCGCCGATCAGGAAGCCCGGGTTGAGCCCGGCGTCCTCCAGCAGCCACGCGAGCATCGACGACGTGGTCGTCTTGCCGTGCGTGCCCGCGACCGCGAGCACCCATTTGCCGGCCAGCACGTGCTCGCCGAGCCACTGCGGGCCCGACACGTACGGCAGGCCGCGATCGAGGATCGCCTCCATCAGCGGGTTGCCGCGCGTGACGACGTTGCCGATCACGAACAGGTCCGGTTTCAGGTCGATCTGCTCGGCGCCGTAGCCCTCGATCAGCGTGATGCCCTGCGCCTCGAGCTGCGTGCTCATCGGCGGATAGACGCCCGCGTCGCAACCCGTCACCGTGTGGCCCGCCTCGCGTGCGAGTACGGCGAGACCGCCCATGAAGGTGCCGCAGATGCCAAGAATATGGATGTGCATAGATGAATGCTTTCGCGCCGCCGGGCGCCGTCGATTCGGAAAGGATGCGTGTGCGTCGCGCCGGACGGGCCGTGCGGCCGGCGCCCGGCCCACGACTTTGCCGCGACACAAAGGACACTATTGTAACTGACGGCCTGCGATGCCCGGCGACCCGAACGATGCGCGCGAGCGGCGCCGGCGCCCTCGGGCGGCGGGCCGCCGCACCCGTGCTCGGGCGCCGCGACGATCGAGTATGATTGCCGGATCATGTCTCGCAAACCTCTTGTCGATCCGCGGCGCGTCCGCGAGGAAGTCGCCCAGTCCGCCGCCCGCCTGATCGCGGAGGACGGCCTGGACTACGCCGGCGCGAAACGCAAGGCCGCGCGCCAGTTGCTGGGCGATTCGCGCGTTGCCGGCGAATGGCTGCCGGATAACGACCAGATCGAGGAAGAATTGCGCGAGTACCTCGCGCTGTTCCAGAGCGACACGCAGCCGGACGAACTGCGCCGCCTGCGCGAGATCGCGCTCGACTGGATGCGCCGGCTCGCCGAGTTCCATCCTTATGTGACGGGCGCCGTGCTGAACGGCACCGCGAACGCGCATTCGGATATCCATTTGCAGGCATTCACCGACAACCCGAAGGACGTCGCGATCTACCTGCTGAACCAGAACGTCCAGTACGACGTATCCGAGACGCGGCATTTCGCGGGCCGCGGCGACGTCGAGACGCTCAGTTTCCTGTGGCGCCCGCGGCGCGACGTGGATGCGATCGGCATCCATCTCGCGCTGTATGCGAGCGACGACCTGCGCGGCGCGGTGAAGGCCGACGCGCGCGGCCGCGTCGCCCGCGCGGACGCCGCCGCGCTGCGCGCGCTCGTCGCGGCAGGCCAGGCCCCTTCCGAACCGGAATGATTCAACGATGATGATGAAACGCATGTTGGCGCTCGCGGTGGTCGCGGCCGCCGCCGTCGCCGGCGGGATCGCCGCCGGTCACTGGTTCCGCGGCACGGCCGACGACGGTGTCGCCGTCGCCGCGCCGACCGCCCACGGCAATCCGGTCGAGCAGCTGTGGGCGTCGTCGCTCACCGGCGTCGACGGCAAGCCGGCGACGCTGACCGCCTTCAAGGGCCAGAAGGTCGTCGTCAATTTCTGGGCGTCGTGGTGCGGCCCGTGCGTCGAGGAGATGCCCGAGCTGGTCGCGCTGTCGCACCAGTACAAGCAGAAAGGCATCCGTTTCGTCGGGATCGGCGTCGATTCCGAGCAGAACGTGAAGAACTTCCTGCAGAAGGTGAAGGTCGACTATCCGGTGTTCGTCAGCGGCTACGCGGGCGCCGATCTGGCCCGTAATTTCGGGAATACCGCCGGCGCGCTGCCGTTTACCGTCGTCATCGACGAAACCGGCAAGATCCGCGAGACAAAATTAGGACAAATCCAGCCGGCCGAGCTGAAAAAGACGCTCGACGCGCTGTAATCGGCCCGGACAGCGGCCCGCGCGTTGCCGGCGATTTGCAGGTCGATCGCCGCAATTTCGCGGGAATTCGCCGATACTTTGCGTTCGCACCGGTAATTCTTGCAGGTCCGACGCGTCTGGCCGTTCGGCAAAACTAGACAAATTTCTCTAAATAGCGCTAAAGTTCGCGCAATTCCGCAGAAATAGAAGCGACCATGACACGATTGCTGGTGTTGCACGGCCCCAACCTGAACCTTCTCGGCACCCGGGAACCGGAGGTGTACGGCCGCGTCACGCTCGCGCAGATCGATCAGGCGCTTGCCGCGCGCGCCCGGGAAGCCGGCGCCGAACTGTCGTCGTTCCAGAGCAACCATGAAGGCGCGCTGGTCGACCGCATCCAGGCCGCGCGGGAGGAACAGACCGATTTCATCCTGATCAATCCGGCCGCGTATACGCACACGAGCGTTGCGATCCGGGACGCGATCGCCGGTGTTGGCATCCCGTTCGTCGAGGTTCACCTGTCGAACGTGCATCGCCGCGAAGCGTTCAGGCACCACTCCTACTTTTCCGACCAGGCCGAAGGCGTGATCTGCGGGCTCGGCTGGAAAGGTTATCTGTACGCGCTCGAGTACGCGCTGGACAAGCTGCAAGGCACGTCGCGCGGCTGATTTCGCGATCTAGATTCAGCGCCGGCCCCTAACCGGCGCTTTCACGTATTGAAAGGGGAATTCCCGATGGATCTTCGTAAGCTGAAAACTCTGATCGACCTCGTTTCCGAATCCGGCATCTCCGAGCTGGAAGTGACGGAAGGCGAAGGCAAGGTGCGTATCGTCAAGAACGCGCCGCCGGTCTACGTGCAGCCGACGGCTGGGTATGCCCCGCAAGTCAGCGCGCCCGCTCCGTCGGTCGCGCTGCCGACCGAAGGCGCTGCCGCGCCGGCCGCCGGCGCCGCCGCCGCACCGGCCGCTCCGCAGGGCCACGTCGTGACGTCGCCGATGGTCGGCACGTTCTATCGCGCGCCGTCGCCGGGCGCCGACCCGTTCGTGCAGGCCGGCGACACGGTCAAGGAAGGCCAGACGATCTGCATCATCGAAGCGATGAAGCTGCTCAACGAGATCGAGTCGGACAAGGCCGGCGTGATCAAGGAAATCCTCGTCGAGAACGGCCAGGCCGTCGAATACGGCCAGCCGCTTTTCGTGATCGGCTAAGCCCGCCGCGCGGCCCTGCCGGCCGCGCGCCGCCGATGCTCGCCAGGCGCCGTTCGCGCGCCCCTCGAAGAGACGAATACTCGCTATGTTTGAAAAAATCCTCATTGCCAACCGCGGTGAAATCGCGCTGCGCATCCAGCGCGCGTGCCGCGAACTCGGCGTCAAGACGGTGGTCGTCTACTCGGAAGCCGACAAGGAAGCCAAGTACGTGCGCCTCGCGGACGAAGCCGTCTGTATCGGCCCGGCCCCGTCGAACCTGAGCTACCTGAACATGCCGGCGCTGATCAGCGCCGCGGAAGTCACCGATGCCGAGGCGATCCACCCCGGCTACGGCTTCCTGTCGGAGAACGCCGATTTCGCGGAGCGCGTCGAGCAGTCGGGCTTCACGTTCATCGGCCCGCGCCCGGAAACGATCCGCATGATGGGTGACAAGGTCACCGCGAAGCAGACGATGATCAAGACCGGCGTGCCGTGCGTGCCGGGCTCGGAAGGCGCGTTGCCGGACGATCCGAAGGAGATCGTCAAGATTGCGCGCACGATCGGCTATCCGGTCATCATCAAGGCGGCCGGCGGCGGCGGCGGGCGCGGGATGCGCGTCGTGCACACCGAAGCCGCGCTCGTCAACGCGGTCAACATGACCCGCGAGGAAGCCGGCCGTGCGTTCGGCAACCCGCAGGTGTACATGGAGAAGTTCCTCGAGAACCCGCGCCACATCGAGATCCAGGTGCTGTCGGACGCGTACAAGAACGCGATCTGGCTCGGCGAGCGCGACTGCTCGATGCAGCGCCGCCACCAGAAGGTGATCGAGGAAGCGCCGGCGCCAGGCATTCCGCGCCGCCTGATCGACCGTATCGGCGACCGCTGCGCGGACGCGTGCAAGAAGATGGGCTACCTCGGTGCGGGCACGTTCGAATTCCTGTACGAAAACGGCGAGTTCTACTTCATCGAGATGAACACGCGCGTGCAGGTCGAGCACCCGGTATCGGAGCTGATCACGGGCGTCGACATCGTGCAGGAACAGATCCGCATCGCGGCCGGCGAGAAGCTCACGCTGCGCCAGCGCGACATCCAGTTCCGCGGACACGCGATCGAATGCCGGATCAACGCCGAAGATCCGTTCAAGTTCACGCCGTCGCCGGGCCGGATCACGTCGTGGCATACGCCGGGCGGCCCGGGCGTGCGCGTCGATTCGCACGCCTACAATGGCTATTTCGTGCCGCCGAACTATGATTCGATGATCGGCAAGCTGATCACCTACGGCGCGACGCGCGAACAGGCGATCCGCCGGATGCGCATCGCGCTGTCGGAAATGGTCGTCGAAGGCATCCAGACCAACATCCCGCTGCACCGCGAGCTGATGATCGACTCGAAGTTCGTCGAAGGCGGCACCAGCATCCATTACCTCGAAAACCGGCTCGCGCAGAAGCAGCAGGTCGCACCGGAAGAAGCGTAAGCATGAGTTATCGCGAACTCGTCGTCGAACTGGCCCGCGAGCATGCGGAGGCCCTGTCCGACGCGCTGCTCGATCTCGGCGCGCTGTCGGTGTCCGTCGAAGACGCCGACGCCGACACGCCCGACGAACAGCCGCTCTTCGGCGAGCCGGGCCTGGTGCCGGATCGCACCGCGTGGCAGCACTCGCGCGTGGTCGCGCTGCTGTCGGCCGACCATGAGCCAGCCGTGCTGCTCGCGGCGGCCGCGAACGAGATCGGCCTCGCCGAAACGCCGCAGTTCGTCGTGCGCGAAGTCGAGGAGCAGGACTGGGTGCGGCTCACGCAGTCGCAGTTCGAGCCGATCCCGATCGGCGAACGGATCTGGGTCGTGCCGTCGTGGCACGATGCGCCCGACCCCGATGCGCTCGTCCTCGAACTCGATCCCGGTCTCGCATTCGGCACCGGCAGCCACCCCACCACCCGTCTGTGCATGGAGTGGCTCGAGCAGTCGGTGAAGCCCGGCCAGTCGGTGCTCGACTACGGCTGCGGCTCGGGCATTCTCGCGATCCTCGCGAAGAAATGCGGGGCGAACCCCGTGATCGGCATCGACATCGATCCGCAGGCGGTCGAATCGGCGCGCCAGAACAGCGAACGCAACCGTGCGGAGGTCACGTACGGCCTGCCCGATGCATGCCCGGACGGCGAATTCGACATCGTCGTCGCGAACATCCTGTCGAACCCGCTGAAGCTGATGGCATCGATGCTCGCATCGAAGGTCAAGCCGGGCGGGCGCATCGCGCTGTCGGGCGTGCTCGCGCGCCAGGCGGACGAAGTCGCGGCCGTTTATGCGCGCTACGTCGACATCTCGGTCTGGCGCGAACACGAAGGCTGGGTATGCCTTGCCGGAACCCGCCGCGAAAGCCATTAGAATAGCGCTGTCCTTCACTCTGGCCAGCAGGCCGCCCGGCTCGACATGCTTCTTGCGACGCGCTGCCCTCATTGCGAAACCGTCTTCCGGCTGCAGCAGGAACAGCTCGCGCTGCATCAGGGGCTCGTGCGCTGCGGGCATTGCCACGAAGTCTTCAACGCCTCCGAATCGCTCGTTCCCGAGTACGCGCAGCAGCCCGAGCCAGCGTTGACCGAACCGGCTGCCGCGCCGAGCGACAGTGAGGCGCAGCCGCAGGCCGTGCCGGCCCGGCTGTTCGCCGCCGACGCACCGCCTTCCGGCCTGCCGACCGGCACCGACTACAAGCCGGAAGGCTGGGACATGTGGGCGCCGTGGCTCGACGCCGGCGTCGATCCGTCGCTGCAGCACAGCGTCGAGACCGTGCGCACCGAGCCGCTGATACCGGTCGCGCTTCCGTCCACGGAAGCCGGCGTCGTTCATCTGTCGGGTACGCCCGCACCGTTCGCGTCCTCGCCGGCCGATCTGGATTCGTCGACTACCGTCGAGCAACCGGCCGAACCGCATTCGCCGCACACGCGGCACGAACCGCATGAACCCGAAGCGGCTGCGCCCGCGCCCGTCGAGCGCGATCCGCGCGAGCCCCGCTTCGTCGCTCGTCCTCCGTCAGAAGCGGACACCGCGGCTGAACCCGCCGAACCTGTCGGTCACGCGCGTTTCGCCGCGCCGGACGACGAACACGCGCCGCGCGAACCGCGTTTTGCGTTCACGCCCGCACCGGCCGTCAGCGAAGCCGAAACCGCATCGGAACCCGATACCTTCACCCGGCACGACACCAGCCCGACCGCGGCAGCGGCCGATGAACCGGCAGCCCGGCCGGCCGCCCAACCGGCCGTCCAACCGGCCGTCCCGTTCCCCGCCGCACTGGCCGATGACGATCGTCCACACTTCGCCGTCACGCGCGAGACCCGCGCGCCGCAGCGACGCGGGATGCTCGGCGGCTTTGTCGGCGGCCTCATCGCGGCCGCGCTGGTCGGGCTGCTCGCCGTGCAACTGGCGTGGTGGCAGCGCGAAACGCTGATGATCTACTGGCCCGTCACGCAAGGCTGGTTCCGGCAGGCCTGCGCGCCGCTCGGCTGCACGGTCACGCCGCCGCGCGCGATCGACGGCCTGCGGCTCGACGCGACCGACCTGCGCCAGCTCGACGGCCCGCGCGAGCTCGAACTGAAGGTGCCGCTGACGAACCGCTACCGCGTCGCGCTCGCGTACCCGTCGCTCGAACTCACGCTGCTCGACGATACCAATCACGTCACCGTGCGCCGCGTGCTCGCGCCGCGCGACTACGTGCGCCCGGGCACGCCGATCGACGCCGGGCTACCGCCCGGCACGACGCAGACGATGGTCGTCCGCCTCGAAACGAACGGCACGCCCGCCTCGAATTTCCGCGTCCAGATCTTCTATCCGTGACGCGCCGCGGCGCGCTTGCGCGCCCGTCTCAACCCGCGCGCCCGAGCGGCGCGCTATTTCGGAGCACGAACATGAGCAAAGTTACGCTGGGTGGCAACCCGATCGATCTCGCCGGCACGTTCCCGGCCGTCGGCGCGCAAGCCGCCGATTTCAAGCTGGTCGGCAAGGACCTCGCCGACCTGTCGCTCGCCAGCTTCGCCGGCAAGCGCAAGGTGCTGAACATCGTGCCGAGCCTCGACACGCCGACCTGCGCGACGTCGACCCGCAAGTTCAACGAAGCCGCGTCGTCGCTCGACAACACCGTGGTGATCGTCGTGTCCGCCGACCTGCCGTTCGCCGCCACGCGCTTCTGCACGACCGAAGGCCTCGCGAACGTCGTGACGGCATCGACGTTCCGCACCGGCCGCGCGTTCGCGAACGCGTACGGCGTCGACGTGACGAGCGGCCCGCTGAACGGCCTGACCGCACGCGCGGTGGTCGTGCTCGACGCGCAGGACAAGGTGATCCACGCGGAACTCGTCGGCGAAATCAAGGACGAGCCGAACTACGATGCAGCGCTCGCCGCACTGAAGTAAGCTTTCTTCCGCTTTCCCCTGCCGCGCCGCGCCCTTCGCGCGGCGTTGTCGCGCAGGGCCCCTCATTTCTACAGGAACGCACACCTTGGCTACGCTGATTTGCGGCTCGATCGCCTACGACTCCATCATGACCTTCGAAGGGCGGTTCCGCGAGCACATCCTGCCCGACCAGGTGCACCTCATCAACCTGAGCTTCCTCGTGCCGACGATGCGCCGCGAATTCGGCGGCTGCGCAGGCAACATCGGGTACGCGCTGCACCTGCTCGGCGGCGATGCGCGCATCATGGGCACGATGGGCGCGCTGGATGCGCAGCCGTATCTCGACCGGCTCGACCAGCTCGGCCTGCGCCGCGACCACGTTCGCGTGCTGCCCGATACGTACACCGCGCAGGCGATGATCACGACCGATCTCGACAACAACCAGATCGCGGCGTTCCACCCGGGCGCGATGATGCAGTCGCACCTGAACCATGCGGGCGACGCGCCGGACATCAAGCTGGCGATCGTCGGCCCGGACGGCTTCGACGGGATGGTCCAGCACGTGGAAGAGCTCGCCAAGGCCGGTGTGCCGTTCGTGTTCGATCCGGGCCAGGGTCTGCCGCTGTTCGACGGTGCGACGCTGCGCCGCAGCATTGAACTTGCGACCTACGTAGCGGTCAACGACTACGAGGCCAAGCTGGTGAGCGACAAGACGGGATGGTCCGAAGATGAAATCGCCAGCCGGGTCGACGCCCTCGTCATCACGCGCGGCGAGCACGGCGCGACCATCCGCCACAAGCAGGGCGCGGAGCAGATTCCGGTCGTACCGGCCGAGCGCATCGCCGATCCGACCGGTTGCGGCGACGCCTTCCGGGGCGGCCTGCTGTACGGCATCGAGCACGGCCTCGACTGGGCAACCACCGGCCGCCTCGCGAGCCTGATGGGCTCGCTCAAGATCGCCCATCAAGGGCCCCAGACTTACGTACTGACGCGCGCCGAAATCGACGCACGCTTCGAGACTGCATTCGGTTACAGTCTCAAATGAATATTGTGGGAGAGCAAAGATGTTGACGAAAAAAACCCTCACGCTCGCGGCCATGCTGACGGCCACGCTGACCCTCGCCGGCTGCTTCACGGCACCCGGCTCGGCGGATGTCTATAGCGTCGGCCAGGCGCAGCGCGAACAGACGGTCCGCATGGGCACGGTCGAAAGCGTCCGCGCGGTGCGCATCCAGTCCGACGGCGGCGGCAGCGCGATCGGCACGCTCGGCGGCGGCGCCCTCGGCGCGGTCGCGGGCAGCGCGATCGGCGGCGGCAAAGGCTCGATCCTGACGGCGATCGCCGGCGGCCTCGTCGGTGCGGTCGCGGGTAACGCAGTCGGCGAAAACCTCAGCACCGCGAACGGTGTCGAAATCACCGTGCGCCTCGACAACGGCGATCTGCGCTCGATCACGCAGGCGGCAAGCGGCGAAGCGTTCCGCGCCGGCGAGCGCGTGCGCCTGCTGTCGAGCGGTGGCGTCACGCGCGTCACGCACTAACCGGCATCCTCAGCACGCGGCGCAAGCCGCGGTCGAACGCATGTGCGAAGCCGCACATGCGTTTTTTTTCGTCCGCGCGCTTTCGTCCACGCACGCGTCGGCCAGCCGATCGATGATCCATGCGGACGAAAAAAATCCCGCCACCTGAGCCAGATGGCGGGATTGATTGAGTAGCGCTACTCAACCCACGGACACCACGTGAGTGCCCGGGTGATGCTGCTCAGCCGCGATTACGGACGGCTGCCGGTCGGGAACGGCCATGCCGCTGCCGGGTTGAGCGCGGTCTTCACGCCCGATGCCGGCGCAACCGATGCGGTCGACGCGGTCGTTGCCGGTGCAGCCTTCTTCACGACGGCCTTCTTCGGAGCAGCAGCCTTCTTCGCCGGTGCGGCAGCCTTCTTCGCAGGGGCAGCCTTCTTGGCGGGCGCAGCCTTCTTCGCTGCAGCCTTCTTCGCAGGCGCGGCCTTCTTCGCTGCAGCCTTCTTCGCCGGCGCGGCCTTCTTCGCAGCAGCCTTCTTCGCCGGTGCGGCCTTCTTCGCAGCAGCCTTCTTCGCCGGTGCGGCCTTCTTCGCAGCAACCTTCTTCACTGCGACTTTCTTGGCGGCAACCTTCTTCGCAGCGGCCTTCTTAGCCGGTGCTGCCTTCTTCGCGGCGACCTTCTTGGCTGCAACCTTCTTCGTTGCGACCTTCTTGGCTGCGACCTTCTTCGCAGCGGCCTTCTTCGCCGGTGCTGCCTTCTTCGCGGCAACCTTCTTCACCGCGACCTTCTTCGCAGCAACCTTCTTCACTGCGGCCTTCTTCGCCGGAGCAGCAGCCTTCTTCGCAACGGTCTTCTTGGCAGCAACTTTCTTAGCAGCCGGTTTCTTCTTGGCAGTAGCCATGTTGTTCTCCTTCAGGTTCAGATGAGAGTCAGTTCAAACTACACCCTTCGTCAAAACCCGCTTCCCGCGGACGCTGTTCAGGACGTGCGCTTCGAAGCGGGCTATTCATCGGCGTACGCAGATACCGCGCGCTTACGCTAATGAATACGGTATGGCGCGCGTGACCACCCGGCCTCGCGCGCCAAATCAAGTCGGTAGCCGGCGCACCTCGCGCCGCTACCCCTAATCGCTTGATCAAGCGGACCGCCACATGGCCGTCCGCTTTTTCCGGAGGGAAGTTTGCCCATCCCACTGAAGGGTTCGCAAAGTGCCTGTCGTATCGTTGGGCCGTTAAGGCACCGGGCATGCTTTGCATCAGGCGTTCTTGCTCCTAAACCTTGGGCCGGGGCCGAGAGGCCACCGGCTGCTCCATCATGTAACGGGTTCGCTGCTGCGGGTTATTCCCAGGACAGCGCGCCCCCCGTCTGATACTCGATCACACGCGTCTCGAAGAAGTTGCGTTCCTTCTTCAGGTCGATCATCTCGCTCATCCACGGGAACGGGTTTTCCTCGTTCGGGAACAGCGGATCGAGGCCGATCTGCTGGCAACGGCGGTTGCTGATGAAGCGCAGATAGCTCTTGAACATCGACGCGTTCAAACCCAGCACGCCGCGCGGCATCGTGTCCTCGGCGTAGCGGTATTCGAGTTCGACAGCCTGCTTGAACAGCTCGCGGATCTCGGCGCGGAATTCCGCGGTCCAGAGATGCGGGTTCTCGAGCTTGATCTGGTTGATCAGGTCGATGCCGAAGTTGCAGTGCATCGACTCGTCGCGCAGGATGTACTGATATTGCTCTGCAGCACCCGTCATCTTGTTCTGGCGGCCGAGTGCGAGAATCTGCGTAAACCCGACATAGAAGAACAGGCCTTCCATGATGCAGGCGAACACGATCAGCGACTTCAGCAGCTTCTGATCCGCCTCGAGCGTGCCGGTCTTGAAGGCCGGGTCCGTCAGCGTATGAATGAACGGGATCAGGAATTCGTCCTTCGCGCGGATCGACGTGACCTCGTGATACGCGTTGAAGATCTCGCCTTCGTCGAGGCCGAGCGATTCGACGATGTATTGGTACGCGTGCGTGTGGATCGCTTCCTCGAACGCCTGGCGCAGCAGGAACTGCCGGCACTCGGGCGCCGTGATGTGGCGGTACGTGCCGAGCACGATGTTGTTCGCGGCGAGCGAGTCGGCCGTCACGAAGAAGCCGAGGTTGCGCTTCACGATGCGGCGCTCGTCCTCGGTCAGACCGTTCGGGTCCTTCCACAGTGCGATGTCGCGGGACATGTTGATTTCCTGCGGCATCCAGTGGTTCGCACAACCGGCCAGATACTTTTCCCACGCCCACTTGTACTTGAACGGCACCAGCTGATTGACGTCAGTCTGGCCGTTGATGATGCGCTTGTCGGCGACATTGACCCGCGCTTCCGTACCACCGGCGGGAACAGCCGATGCTTGCGGCGGCACCGCAAGATCGCCTTCGAAAATGTCACGGACCTGATGGGCGGCAGGCGTTGCAGCCTGCATTCCGACAGCCATCCCGGCGGAGGTGCGCATCGCGTTTTGCTGCGCTCCGCTCGCGGGGGTTACGGCAGTCTTCTCGTCATCCCAGTTGAGCATAAATTCTCACCATCAATTTAGAACGGTTTGTACCATCTTTTCCTGAGCGATAAAAGGGTTCGCTCACGAAAAATCCTTTTTTCGATTCGCGTTGCGACCTCGATACAACACTTTGAGCAACGCATCGTCGTTCATGCAGCGCGCGATGTGAGTCGCGCTTGTATCGCGAGGTGCGCTCGACGCATCGAACGCTGATCGAAACGCGACGCCGTCGGGGCTGTTTCGATCGCTTGTCACTGCCTGCAACGCAGGTGTCGCGTTACAGATTCCTTATCATTTTTTTAGTTGAGAGCGGCGCACACTGCAACCTCGATCGGTCGTCGTGTGCGCCGCGCAGGCCTGCTTCTCAGGTCAGGCGCACTGCGTTACTGGCACGCTTCGCATTCGTCGAAGCCGGGATCGCCCGGACGCATCGTGCACACCGGACCGTCCGCTTCGACCGGCGCGAGTGCCGGCGCCGCGTTGATCGCGCCCGACGATGCATCGCCGCCTGCCGCACCGAAACCGCCCGCCGCGCCTTGCGCGCCGCCGCTGCCCGAGCCGCCGCTGCCTGCACCGCCCGTCGGCACTGCGTTCAGCGCGCCGTGTGCGACCGTCGACTTCTCGACGTGCGTCGCCGCCATCGTGCGGAGGTAGTAGGTCGTCTTCAGGCCGCGCAGCCATGCGAGCTTGTAGACCTCGTCGAGCTTCTTGCCCGACGCGCCGCCCATGTAGATGTTCAGCGACTGCGCCTGGTCGATCCACTTCTGGCGACGCGACGCCGCTTCGACCAGCCACGTCGGGTCGACCTCGAACGCGGTCGCGTAGATCGCGCGCAGGTCGGCCGGGATGCGGTCGATGCGCGACAGCATGCCGTCGAAGTACTTCAGGTCGGCGACCATCACCTCGTCCCACAGGCCGCGTTCCTTCAGGTCGCGGACGAGATACTCGTTCACCACCGTGAATTCGCCCGACAGGTTCGACTTCACGTACAGGTTCTGGAAGGTCGGCTCGATACAGGCCGACACGCCGATGATGTTCGAGATCGTCGCCGTCGGCGCGATCGCGACGCAGTTCGAGTTGCGCATGCCGTGCGCGGCGATCCGCGAACGCAGCGCCGTCCAGTCGAGCGATTCCGACGTGTCGACCTCGACGTAGCCGCCGCGCGCTTCCGTCAGCAGCTTCAGCGTGTCCTGCGGGAGGATGCCGCGATCCCACAGCGAACCGCGGTAGCTCGAGTAGCGGCCGCGCTCTTCGGCCAGCTCGGTCGACGCGTAGTACGCGTAGTAGCAGACGGCTTCCATCGAACGGTCCGCGAACTCGACCGCCGCTTCCGACGCGTACGGCGTGCGCAGCAGGTGCAGGCAGTCCTGGAAGCCCATGATGCCCATGCCGACCGGGCGGTGCTTCAGGTTCGAGTTACGCGCCTTCGGCACCGCGTAGTAGTTGATGTCGATCACGTTGTCGAGCATGCGCATCGCGACGCTGATCGTGCGCTTCAGCTTGTCGTGGTCGAGCGCGTAGCTGCCGTCGGCCTGCTTCACCAGGTGGGCGACGAGGTTCACCGAGCCGAGGTTGCACACCGCGATTTCGGTGTCGCTCGTGTTCAGCGTGATTTCCGTGCACAGGTTCGACGAGTGGACGACGCCGACGTGCTGCTGCGGCGAGCGCACG
Organism: Burkholderia sp. EMB26; assembly: GCF_024730645.1. Lineage (NCBI taxonomy): Bacteria > Pseudomonadati > Pseudomonadota > Betaproteobacteria > Burkholderiales > Burkholderiaceae > Burkholderia > Burkholderia sp. EMB26. The sequence goes on along the minus strand of NZ_CP078070.1, from coordinate 601,410 downwards.
TTGCACGGATCCTTGAACGTGATCCACGGGTGGCCCGTCTCGAACAGCATGCCGAGCATCTTGCGCCAGAGCTGCTGCGCCGGGATCTTCTTGAACAGCTTGATCTCGCCGCGCGCGACCTTGTCTTCGTAAGCCGTGTAAGCCTTCTCGAAATCGGCGCCGAACTTGTCGTGCAGGTCCGGGCAGGTCGACGGCGAGAACAGCGTCCAGTCGGCGCCTTCCATCACGCGCTTCATGAACAGGTCGGGAATCCAGTTCGCCGTGTTCATGTCGTGCGTACGGCGACGGTCGTCACCGGTGTTCTTGCGCAGCTCCAGGAACTCCTCGATGTCGAGGTGCCACGATTCCAGGTACGCGCAGACCGCGCCCTTGCGCTTGCCGCCCTGGTTCACCGCGACGGCCGTGTCGTTCACGACCTTCAGGAACGGGACCACGCCTTGCGACTTGCCGTTCGTGCCCTTGATATGCGAGCCGAGTGCGCGCACGCGCGTCCAGTCGTTGCCGAGACCGCCCGCGAACTTCGACAGCAGCGCGTTCTCCTTCAGCGCTTCATAGATGCCGTCGAGATCGTCCGCGACCGTCGTCAGGTAGCACGACGACAGCTGCGAGCGGTGCGTGCCCGAGTTGAACAGCGTCGGCGTCGAGCTCATGAAGTCGAAGCTCGACAGCACGTTGTAGAACTCGATCGCGCGCGTTTCGCGGTCGATCTCGTTCAGCGACAGGCCCATCGCGACGCGCATGAAGAATGCCTGCGGCATTTCGATGCGGGTGCCGTCGACGTGCAGGAAGTAGCGGTCGTACAGCGTCTGCAGGCCGAGGTAGCCGAACTGCAGGTCGCGGTTCGCGTCGAGGGCTTCGCCGAGGCGCTTCAGGTCGAACTGCAGCAGCTTGTCGTCGAGCAGGCCGGCGTCGACGCCGCGCTTCAGGAACTGCGGGAAGTATTCGGCGTAGCGGGTCGACATCTCGGCCTGCACGACTTCCTCGCCGAGGATCTCGCGGCGGATCGTGTGCAGCAGGATGCGGGCCGTGACCTGGCTGTATGCCGGATCCTTTTCGATCATCGTGCGCGCCGCGAGGATCGCCGAGTCGTAGACCTGGCTCATCGGCACGCCGTCGTACAGGTTCTTCACCGTCTCCGCGACGATCGGGTCAGGGTTAACCGCAGCGCCGAGGCCGTCGCACGCCGACACGATCAGCGCGCGCAGCGCGTTCAGGTCGAGCGGGCGCGTGACGCCGTTGTCGACGACGTTGATGCCGGTGGTCGACTCGCCGCCCGCGGCCGCCGCTTCCTCGCCCGCATGCTGGCGCTCGAGGTGACGCTTCTCGCGATACAGCACGTACGCACGCGCGACGTTGTGCTCGCCGCCGCGCATCAGCGCGAGTTCGACCTGGTCCTGGATGTCTTCGATATGGAACGTACCGCCGTTCGGGCGGCTGCGCACGAGCGCGCGAACGACGTTGTGCGTCAGTTGTTCGACCTGCTCGCGTACGCGCGCCGATGCCGCGCCCTGCCCGCCATTGACGGCCAGGAAAGCCTTGGTCACCGCGATCGCGATCTTCGAGGGTTCGAACGACACCACGCTGCCATTGCGGCGGATCACCTTGTAGTCGGCGAACGTGGCCTGCGGCGCGAGCGCCTTCGCGCCCTGTTCGGTCCCGCCGAGCGGACGGCTCGAGGCGCTCTCGTACTGGGACGTCGCGTTGTCGGTGGTTTGCATGTGCAAAGCTCCTGGTGTTGGATGGTGCGGAGAGAACCGCGGATTAAAACGAACGCTGCGCAATGCGGTGCGCGAGCGGTAAGAGGCGAGCGATGCGCCGGGGAAGCCGGTTCGGTCGATGCGCGACAACCAAACCGGTCGTGTGCTTCGTCATGTATACCCTGCCCCGTCGATGTTCGCTGCGCTGATCGCGACGCCCGGACCGCCCGGCCTGACGCGCCGCCCTGAGAACCCTGTCCGCCAGCGTGGCCGCCGGCCGGTGCCGCTCGGGTTTTCCCCTGCGACACACACTATATCTAGTACAGAACTGCTCAACTGGCACCAAGTATAGTGGACATTCGGAGGACGTCCAAACGGATAATTTGCGATAGAGGTCTTGACATCGCTCACGCGCAGACACGGCAAGGCATTGGTCGGAGAAAAAACTTTCTCCGCTCAAAAAACCCCGCGATCAGTGCTGACGGAAAGGAAAGTATTCGGCGGAAAAACCGGCATCGCTCGCGAAGCGTTGCCAATCGAAATGCGGGCCCGGGTCGGTCTTGCGGCCCGGTGCGACGTCCGAATGCCCGGCGAACGCGTCGACCGGGTAGCGCGCGGCGAGCGCGCGGGAGAGCGCGGCGAGCACCGCGTATTGCGCCTCGTCGAACGGCACGTCGTCCGCGCCCTCGAGCTCGATGCCGATCGAGAAGTCGTTGCAGCGCGTGCGGCCGAAGAACTCGGACGCGCCCGCGTGCCACGCGCGCTCGTCGCACGACACGAACTGCACGAGCTCGCCGCCGCGGCGGATCAGGAAATGGGCGGACACGCGCACGCCGCGCAGGTGGCTCTGGTAATAGGGGTGCGCATCGCAGTCGAGGCGATTCAGGAACAGCGCCTCGATCGCGTCGCCGCCGAATTCGCCGGGCGGCAGGCTGATGTTGTGGACGACCACGAGCGTCGGCACCGCACCCGCGGGCCGCATCTCGAAGTTCGGCGACGGCGCATGGCGCGCTTCGCGCACCCAGCCGTTCGCGTCGACCGACAACGCCGGCGCGTCGCTCATCGCGCGTCGCGGCCGTTCACGCGCGCGGCGTGGCGCTGCGCATGCTCGACGCTGCAGAAGTATTCGCCGCTCGCGGCCACGGCGTCGCCCTTCGGCGCATGCACGCCGCATTCGGCGCAGCGCACCATCGGTTCCGGCAGCGACCGCGCGTCGCCGCTCGGGCGCGCCGCGCCGGCGCCAGCACCGGGCGCACCGTCGTAACCGGCGCCGCGGCCGGCGCGCGCCTGCGCCTGTTCCTGCGCGTGGCGCAGCTTGCGCGCGAGCCACGAACCCGCGAAGAAGAGAAGGATCAGGAGAAGAATCTGTCGCATCGGAAACCTGCGGTCAAACCACGGAGCGGTGCAGCAGCACCTCGAAAACGAACCGGCTGCCGACATACGCGAGCAGCAGCGCGGCGAACGACACGAGCACCCAGCGCGCGGCGCCGCGGCCGCGCCAGCCCGACGTCTTGCGGGCAACCAGCAGGCCGCCGAACATCAGCCACGACAGGATCGCGAACACCGTCTTGTGGTCGAGCCGCAACATGCGCGCGTCGACCTGCTCGCTGAACAGGATGCCCGACGCGAGTGTCAGCGTCAGCAGCACGAAGCCGGCGCCGATCAGGCGGAACAGCAGCTTCTCGAGCGTGAGCAGCGGCGGCAGCGTTTCGAGCCAGCTCGCGATCCAGCCCGTCGAGCCGTCGCGCCCACCGCTTCTCAGCGACTGCAGGCGACGCTCGACCATCAGCATCAGGATCGCGTGCAGCGCGGCGATCGCGAACAGCCCGTAGGCGATGTTCGCGATCAGGAAATGCAGCTTGAACAGCGGCGCTGCGGCATAAGGAAGCACCCGCACGCCGCCGAACACGAGCGGCAGCAGCGACGCGCCGCACGCGAGCGGCAGCACCAGCAGGCGCAGGCTGTCGAGCGGGAAGAAGAAGCTCTCGATCCAGTAGATGCCGGCGCCGAGCCAGAACATCGCCGACAGCGCGAACGCGAAGCCGAACACCATCGCGTCGTTCGGAAAGATCGTCATGTGGAGCAGCACGCCGTGCGCGACCAGCGCGGCGAACAGCAGCGCGCGGCCGGCCCCGCTCATCCCGGACGCGGCGGACGCCGGAACCGGCACGGCCGGCACGCTCGCGACGAGCGGCGTCGCGCCCTGGCGGTGCGAGCGCCAGCCTGCGACGGCGAGGCCGCCGTACAGGAATGCGGTGAGGGCATACAGTACAATATCCATGTTCGAAGTTTACACTAGGCCCCCTTCCCGCGACGGCTCCCTTTGTTCGGTTCCGCCGCGCCTTCGGGCCCCACTGTCCATCGCTCCCCATGCTCGACAATCTCACTCAACGGATGGCGCGCGTCGTCAAGACGCTGCGCGGCGAGGCCCGGCTCACCGAGGCGAACACGCAGGAGATGCTCCGCGAGGTGCGTCTCGCGCTGCTGGAAGCCGACGTGTCGCTGCCGGTCGTTCGCGAATTCATCGCCAAGGTCAAGGAAAAGGCGCTCGGCGAAGAAGTGATCAGCAGCCTGTCGCCGGGCCAGGCGCTCGTCGGCGTGGTCCAGAAGGAACTGACCGCCGTGATCGGCGGCGACTACGAAGGCAAGGCCGCCGAGCTGAACCTCGCGGTCACGCCACCCGCCGTGATCCTGATGGCCGGCCTGCAGGGCGCGGGCAAGACCACGACCGTCGGCAAGCTCGCGAAGCTGCTGCGCGAGAAGTACAAGAAGAAGGTGCTGACCGTGTCGTGCGACGTGTATCGCCCGGCTGCGATCATGCAGCTGAAAACGGTGACCGAGCAGGTCGGCGCCGACTTCTTCCCGTCCACGCCGGACCAGAAGCCCGTCGACATCGCGCTCGCCGCCGTCGACTGGGCGAAGCGCCACTACCATGACGTGCTGCTCGTCGACACGGCCGGCCGCCTCGGCATCGACGAGGCGATGATGCAGGAAATCGCCGCGCTGCACGGCACGCTGAAGCCGGCCGAAACGCTGTTCGTCGTCGACGCGATGCTCGGCCAGGACGCGGTCAACACCGCGAAGGCGTTCAACGACACGCTGCCGCTCACCGGCGTCGTGCTGACCAAGCTCGACGGCGACTCGCGCGGCGGCGCCGCGCTGTCGGTGCGTCACGTCACGGGCAAGCCGATCAAGTTCGTCGGCGTCGCCGAGAAGCTCGACGGCCTCGAGGTGTTCCACCCCGACCGGATGGCGAACCGGATCCTCGGCATGGGCGACATCCTCGCGCTCGTCGAGGAGGCGCAGCGCGGCGTCGATGTCCAGGCCGCGCAGAAGCTCGCCGACAAGGTCAAGAAAGGCGGCGATTTCGACCTGAACGATTTCCGCGCGCAGATCTCGCAGATGAAGAACATGGGCGGCCTGTCGTCGCTGATGGATAAGCTCCCCGCGCAGTTCCAGCAGGCGGCGGCCGGCGCCGACATGGGCCAGGCCGAGAAGTCGATCCGCCGGATGGAAGGGATCATCAGCTCGATGACGCCCGCCGAGCGCGCTAAACCCGAAATCATCAAGGCGACGCGCAAGCGCCGCATTGCAGCCGGCGCGGGCGTGCCGGTGCAGGAAGTCAACCGGATGCTGAACCAGTACGACCAGATGCGTACGATGATGAAGAAGCTGAAGGGCGGCAACATGCAGAAGATGATGCGCGGCCTGAAGGGCATGATGCCCGGCATGCGCTGATTTCGCCCGTCGGCCGGCGCGCGGGTTTTTGCCGTAGCGCGCGCCTGCCGTTCTGCTTCATTCTTATTTGTATACCGACTGCCCGCCAGAACACATGAACCGCGAAGAAGCCCTCCACATTTTCGACCACTCCGAAGAGATCGTCTCGGCCGACGCCGTCAACGCGTCGATCTCGAAGATGGCCGACGCGATCCGCGCCGAGATCGGCGACGCGTTCCCGCTCGTTCTCTCGGTGATGGGCGGCGCCGCGGTGTTTACCGGGATGCTGCTGCCGCATCTCGATTTCCCGCTCGAATTCGACTACATCCACCTGACCCGCTACCGCAACACGACGCAGGGCAGCCCGGAGATGCACTGGCGCGTCGCGCCGCGCGAATCGGTGAAGGACCGCATCGTGCTCGTACTCGACGACATCCTCGACGAAGGCGAGACGATGGCCGCGATCCGCGACCGCATCCTCGACATGGGCGCGCAGCGTTTCATGTCGGCCGTGCTGTGCGAGAAGACGCTCGCGAAGGCGAAACCGCTGCACCCGGACTTCTGCGGCTTCTCGGTGCCGGACCGCTACGTGTTCGGCTGCGGGATGGACGCGAAGGGCTACTGGCGCAACCTGCCGACGATCCGCGCGCTGACCGCGAACGTCTGATCGCCGCCCTGCTCGCCATATAAACAGAAAGCGGCGCGCCGGTTTCCCGGCGCGCCGCTTTTTTTCGTCGACCGCCCGCCCGCGCTACGGCTGCAACTGGTGCACGAACGCGCGAATGCCCGCGAGCAGCATCTCGACCGAGATCGCGACGAGCACGAGGCCCATCAGCCGCTCGAACGCCGCGACGGTCCGTTCGCCGAGCCACGCCTGAATCCTTTCGGCCAGCACCAGCGTGATCGCGCAGACGATCATCGTGACCGTCAGCGCGCCGACCCACTCGAACATCTTGCCCGGCGCCTGCGACGTCAGCAGCATCACCGTCGCGAGCGCGGACGGCCCGGCCAGCGCCGGAATCGCGAGCGGCACGATGAACGGCTCGCCGCCCGCGCGCGGATCGCTGCCGAGCGCGCCGTCCGGATGCGGGAAGATCATCCGCAGCGCGATCAGGAACAGCACGATCCCGCCGCCGAGCCGCAGCGACAGGTCGGTGAGGCTCATCATCCGCAGGAAGCGGTCGCCGACCACCATGAAGAACAGCAGGATCACGAACGCGATCCCCACTTCACGCAGGATCAGCTTCACGCGCCGCTCGCGCGGCACATCCCGCATCGCCGAAATGAACAGCGGGATGTTGCCGAGCGGATCCGTGATCAGCACGAGGAGCACGGTGGCCGACAGGAACGTGTATTCCATCGTGTCCCCCGGTCGCCGCGCTTAGTGCGCGAGCGCGGCGCGGATCTTCTCGGCGACCGTCGCCGCGGCCGTGTCGGCCGGCAGCAGCGTCGCTTCGGCATCGCGGCGGCCCTGGTACTCGATCTTGCCTTCCTTCAGGCCGCGCTCGCCGATCACCAGACGATGCGGCACACCGATCAGTTCCCAGTCGGCGAACATCACGCCCGGGCGCTCGCCGCGATCGTCGAGGATCACGTCGATGCCGGCCGCGACGAGTTCCGCGTACAGCTTGTCGGCCGTCTCGCGCACCAGGTCGCTGCGGTCATAGCCCATCGGGCACAGCACGACCTCGAACGGCGCGATCGACTCCGGCCAGATGATGCCGCGGTCGTCGAAGTTCTGTTCGATCGCCGCGCCGAGAATACGCGTGATGCCGACGCCGTAGCAGCCCATCAGCATCGGCTGCGGCTTGCCCGACTCGTCGAGGAACGTCGCGCCCATCGCTTCCGAGTACTTGGTGCCGAGCTGGAACACGTGGCCGACTTCGATGCCGCGGCAGATGTCGATCACGCCCTTGCCGTCCGGCGACGGATCGCCCTTCTTCACGTTGCGCACGTCGGCGACGTCCGGCTCCGGCAGGTCGCGGCCCCAGTTCACGCCGGCGATGTGATAGTCGACCTCGTTCGCACCGACGACGAAGTCGCTCATGTTCGCGACCGTGCGGTCGGCGATCACCTTCACCGGCTTCTTCGTGCCGACCGGGCCGAGATAGCCCGGCGGCGTGCCGAACCACTCGACGATTTCCTGTTCGGTCGCGAAGCGGTGGTTCTTCAGGCCCGGCAGCTTCGACACCTTGATCTCGTTCAGGTCGTGGTCGCCGCGCAGCATCACGAGCCAGATGGTCGGCTCGGCGCCTTCGTTGTCGGTCGCGAGCACGATCGACTTGATCGTGCGCTCGAGCGGGATCGACAGCAGTTCGGCGACGGCCTCGCACTTCGCCTTGCCGGGCGTCGCGACCTTTTCCATCGCTTCGGCGGGCGCCGCGCGCTCGGCAATCAGCGGCAGCGCTTCGGCCGCCTCGACGTTCGCCGCGAACTCGGACGTCGGGCAGTACGCGATCGCGTCCTCGCCGGTGTCGGCGATCACGTGGAACTCGTGCGAGAAGTTGCCGCCGATCGAGCCGCTGTCGGCCGCGACCGCGCGAAACTCGAGGCCGAGGCGCGAGAAAATGCGCACGTACGCGTCGTACATCTTGCGGTACGACTCGTTCAGGCCGGCCGCATCCTTGTCGAACGAATACGCGTCCTTCATGATGAATTCGCGGCCGCGCATCACGCCGAAGCGCGGGCGGATCTCGTCGCGGAACTTCGTCTGGATCTGGTAGAAGTTCACCGGCATCTGCCGGTAGCTCTTGATCTGGTTGCGCGCGATGTCGGTGACGACTTCCTCGTGCGTCGGCCCGATCACGAAATCGTTGTCCTTGCGGTCCTTGAAGCGCAGCAGCTCGGGGCCGTACTGCTCCCAGCGGCCCGACTCCTGCCACAGCTCGGCCGGTTGCACGGCCGGCATCAGCAGCTCGATGGCGCCCGCCCGGTTCATTTCCTCGCGCACGATCGCCTCGACCTTGCGAATCGAACGCAGGCCGACCGGCAGGTAGTTGTAGATGCCGCCGGCGACGCGACGGATCATGCCGGCGCGGACCATCAGCTTGTGGCTGACGATCTCTGCGTCGGCGGGTGCCTCTTTCAGGGTGCCGATAAAGAAACGGGAAGCTTTCATGCGGACGGTTCCAAAAACGGCGCCCCCAGGCGGGGCGCCCGAAAAAGTTTCAAGGTGAAAAAGCTGCGCGCGGCGAACAACGAGGGACGACGATGGCGCAGACGACGTAGCAGACTAATCAGGGACAATTCAGCCGGCGTACCCCGCGCGGATTCGCTCCGTCACGGTGCGCAGCGCCCGTTATCTGTTTATAATCAAAGCAATTTTAAAGGATTCGAAGGTGGTTGTATGCTGGATCGTGAAGGCTTTCGCCCGAACGTCGGCATCATCCTCTTGAACGCGCGCAACGAGGTGTTTTGGGGCAAGCGGCTCCGCGAGCATTCCTGGCAGTTTCCTCAAGGTGGGATCAAGTACGGCGAGACCCCCATGCAGGCGATGTACCGGGAACTGCACGAGGAAACGGGCCTGCATCCGGAACACGTCAAGATAATCGGCCGCACTCGCGACTGGTTGCGTTACGAGGTGCCTGACAAGTTCATCAAACGCGAAGTACGCGGTCATTACCGCGGCCAGAAGCAGATCTGGTTCCTGCTGCGGATGGTTGGACGCGATTGCGACATTTGCTTGCGCGCGACCGACCACCCGGAGTTCGATGCGTGGCGCTGGAACGAGTACTGGGTGCCGCTCGATGCGGTGATCGAGTTCAAGCGGGATGTCTATCAGTTGGCGCTGACGGAACTGTCGCGCTTCCTGCGCCGCCCGGCGCAGCGAGCCGAGAAGCCGCGCGGGCCGCGTGTGTCGCGCTATCCGCGCGTCATCGGCGCACAGGCCCAGACGCTGACGATTGTCGACGCATCGGTAGTCTGTTCGGAGATCGAAGTGGAGGCGAGCACGCTCGACGAGATGCCGCCCCGCGTGATCGTCGGCAAATGACGAGTCGGACTGCATGACCGGGCGCGACCTTGTGTCGCGCCCTTTTTTTACGAGGAATGCATATTGAAAGCGATTGCTCTCGCGCTCGCATCGATCGCCGCGCTGGCCGCCCTGGCCGGCTGCGCGAACTCGAAAGCGCCGTCCAACAAGGATGACAGCGAGTTCGTGTACCTGCTCGACCGTCAGGGAAGCTGGAAGGAAAATACCGTCGACACGCTGCCGCCGCTGCCGCAAACAGGCGATCTGCTGCCGTTCAACGTGTCGCAGAACACGCCGCTCAAGTTCTTCGTCGATGCGAAGTCGCTCGACGTCGGCACCGACGGCGTCGTGCGCTACGCAGTCGTCATCACGAGCCCGGCCGGTGCCCGCAACGTGAACTACGAAGGCATCCGCTGCGACACCTACGAATGGCGCCAGTACGCGGGCCTGAACGCCGACCACAACGGCTGGGATCGCACGGTCGAGAACGACTGGCGGCGCATCGAGAACGGCGAGCTGAACGCCTACCACTCCGCGCTCTACCAGGACTACTTCTGCGCGAACAAGATGCCGCAGGGCTCGACCCGGCAGATCCTCGAAAACATCCGGTTCCACCGCACCGCGATGACGCAGTTGCGCTGACGGTACGCGATGCGGGCCGCCCGCATCGTCCCGCCGCACGAAAAAGCCCGCATTGCGCGGGCTTTTTCATTTGAACGACGGCACCCGGCCGGCGATCACACCAGCACGAGGTTGTCGCGATGAATCAGTTCGGGCTCCAGCATGTAGCCGAGCACGGTCTCGATCTCGCCGCTCGGCTTGCGGTGAATCAGCTTCGTTTCCGCACTGCTGTAGTTCGTGAGCCCGCGCGCCACCTCGCGCCCGTCCGGGCCGACGCATGCGATGACTTCGCCGCGCGCGAATGCGCCCTGCACGTCGATCACGCCGATCGGCAGCAGGCTCTTGCCGCCGGCCGTCAGCTTCTCGACCGCGCCCGCGTCGATCACGACGTGGCCGCGGACCTGCAGATGGTCGGCCATCCATTGCTTGCGTGCCGCCATCCGCGCGGTCCGTGCGATCAGTTGCGTGCCGATCGCCTCGCCGGCCGCCAGACGCACGAGCACGTCGGCCTCCCGGCCGCTCGCGATCACGGTATTCGCGCCACTGTGCGCCGCACGCTTCGCCGCGAGGATCTTCGTCAGCATCCCGCCGCGACCAAGACTCGAACCCGCGCCGCCTGCCATCGCCTCGAGCTCGGGGGCGCCCGCATTGGCCTCGCCGACGAGCGTCGCATTCGGGTCCTTGCGCGGATCGGCCGTAAACAGCCCCGACTGGTCAGTGAGGATGATCAGCGCATCGCCTTCGATCAGGTTCGCGACGAGCGCGCCGAGCGTGTCGTTGTCGCCGAACTTGATTTCGTCGGTGACCACCGTGTCGTTTTCGTTGATGATCGGCACGACGCCGAGCCGCAGCAGCGTGAGCAGCGTCGAACGCGCATTCAGGTAGCGCTCGCGGTCCGCCAGATCGGCATGCGTGAGCAGGATCTGCGCAGTGCGGATGCCGTGCTCGGTGAAGCGGCTTTCGTAGACTTGCGCGAGCCCCATCTGGCCGACCGCGGCGGCGGCCTGCAGCTCGTCGATTTCCCGCGGCCGCTTGCTCCAGCCGAGCCGCTGCATACCTTCGGCAATCGCGCCCGAACTGACGAGCACGACTTCCTTGCCCTGCGCACGCAGCGCAGCGATCTGGGCCGCCCAGCGGCCGATTGCAGCATGATCGAGCCCCTTGCCGTCGTTGGTCACGAGGCTGGAGCCCACCTTCACCACCAATCGCTTCGAATCCGCGATGATCGAACGCATCCTGCACTGTCTCCTGTATCTGATGCCTGCCCGGCCGGGCGCGATTGAACGCCAACGCCGGGCGGCACGCCCGGCGCGTTGGCGAACGCTCAGGCGTCGTCGCCCGGCGTCGCACCGCCCTTCGCCGGCGGCGCATCGCGGAAACGCACGTCGGCCGCGAGATCCTCCGCCTCCGCCGCGCGATGCGCGTCCGAATGCTCGGAAAGGTAGTCGTAGATCGCGTAGCACAGCGCTTCGCAGCCCTGGCCCGTCAGCGCCGAGATCTCGAACACGGGGCCGTCCCAGCCGAAGCGGTCGAGGAAATCCGCGACGCGCGCCTCGCGCTCGTCTTCCGGCACCATGTCCAGCTTGTTGAGCACGAGCCAGCGCGGCTTCTCGTAGAGCGCCTCGTCGTACTTGCGCAGCTCGCCGACGATCGCCGTCGCTTCCGCGACCGGATCGACGCTTTCGTCGAACGGCGCGAGATCGACCAGATGCAGCAGCACACCGGTACGCTGCAGGTGGCGCAGGAATTGATGCCCGAGGCCCGCGCCTTCGGCCGCGCCTTCGATCAGCCCCGGGATATCGGCGATCACGAAGCTCTTGCTCGGACCGACCCGCACCACGCCGAGATTCGGCGCGAGCGTCGTGAACGGGTAGTCGGCGATCTTCGGCTTCGCGTTCGACACCGACGAGATGAAGGTCGACTTGCCCGCGTTCGGCATGCCGAGCAGGCCGACGTCGGCGAGCACCTTCAGCTCGAGCTTCAGCATGCGCCGCTCGCCCGGCTTGCCGTCCGTCTTCTGGCGCGGCGCGCGGTTCGTGCTCGACTTGAAATGCAGGTTGCCGAGGCCGCCGGCGCCGCCCTGCGCGAGCATCACCCGCTGGTCGTGCTCGGTCAGGTCGGCGATCAGCTCGCCCGTGTCCATGTCGCTGATGATGGTGCCGACCGGCATGCGCAGCGTGACATCGTCGCCGCCCTTGCCGTAGCAATCCGAGCCGCGACCGTTTTCGCCGTTGCGCGCGAGGTGCTTCTTCGCGTAACGGTAGTCGATCAGCGTGTTGATGTTGCGGTCGGCGATCGCGTAAACGCTACCGCCGCGGCCGCCGTCGCCACCGTCCGGCCCGCCGAACGGGACGAATTTCTCGCGGCGCATCGACGCGCTGCCATCGCCTCCGTCGCCGGCGATGACTTCGATTCGTGCTTCGTCAATGAACTTCATTCGTCACTCCGCCCAGTATTTCCGCTATTGTGCCGCGCGCCGGCACGCTTGAACAATCTGCCGTTCGGCCGATCGTACGCCGGTCGCGCGAGGGTCGCCGGCCCGCATTTGCAGGCGGCGACCCAATAAAAAAGGCCCCGCGAAGACTGCGGGGCCTTTCGGCTACGAAGCCCGTGGGTGCCTGACTTAGGCAGCCGCCGGGACGACGATGACCAGATGCTTCTTGTCCGCGCCCTTCGTCGCGAACTTGACGTGACCGTCGACCAGCGCGAACAGGGTGTGATCCTTGCCCATGCCGACGTTCTCGCCAGCGTGCATGCGCGTACCGCGCTGACGCACGATGATGCCGCCGGCATTGATTGCCTGGCCGCCGTACACTTTCACGCCGAGACGTTTCGACTCGGAGTCGCGGCCGTTCCGGGAAGAGCCGCCTGCCTTTTTGTGTGCCATCTGATTGCTCCTTTACCGAGGCGCTTACGCGTTGATCGCGTCGATGCGCAGCTCAGTGTAGTTCTGGCGGTGGCCGCCGTGCTTTTGGTAGTGCTTCCGGCGACGCATCTTGAAGATGGTGACCTTGGCATGACGACCGTGCGACACAACGGTGGCCTTGACGGAAGCCCCACTGACCAGCGGCGTACCGAACTTAATCGATTCGCCTTCGCCCACTGCGAGAACCTGGTCGAGCGTGATTTCAGCGTCAATGTCAGCCGGTATCTGTTCTACTTTGAGTTTTTCGCCAACGGCAACCTTGTACTGCTTGCCGCCGGTTTTTATGACCGCGTACATTGAGAACCTCACTCTGGATCCAATTTTTCCGCACACCACGCGCGGAAAACACGTGATTATACATGGGGTTAGCACCGAAGTCAAAACCGATCGACGATTACCGCGCGCGGGCCTCGGCCAGACGGCCAAAATCGCGCTGCCGGTACGTCTGACAGACCGGCATATCGCGGATTCGACTTATAATCCGCCGCATCACCCAATTCCATCATCATGTCGTCGTCCACCGCCTCCCCCACCCTCAGCGCCGCCCACCTGCTCGCCCCGATCACCAGCGACATGGAGCAGGTGAATCGCGTTATCCGGCAAAGCCTCGCGTCCGACGTGCTGCTGATCAACCAGATCGCCGAGTACATCATCGGCGCGGGCGGCAAGCGGCTGCGTCCGGCGTTGCTGCTGCTCGTCGCCGGCGCGCTCGGCGAAACGTCGCACCAGCGGCACGTGCTGGCCGCCGTCGTCGAGTTCATCCACACGGCCACGCTGCTGCATGACGACGTCGTCGACGAATCCGAGCTGCGCCGCGGCCGCCAGACCGCCAATGCGCTGTTCGGCAACGCGGCGAGCGTGCTGGTAGGCGATTACCTCTACTCGCGCTCGTTCGAGATGATGGTCGGCGTCGGCAAGATGCGCGTGATGGAGATCCTGTCCGAAGCGACGACGATCATTTCGGAAGGCGAGGTGCTGCAGCTCCTGAACATGCACGACGCGGACGTCGACGAAACGCGCTACATGCAGGTGATCCGCTACAAGACGGCCAAGCTGTTCGAGGCGTCGGCGCGCCTGGGCGCGGTGCTCGCGGGCGCCGATGCGCCGACCGAGGCCGCCGCCGCCGAATACGGCCGCCGGATCGGCACCGCGTTCCAGATCATGGACGACTGGCTCGACTATGCGGGCACCGCCGAGGCAATGGGCAAGAATGCCGGCGACGACCTGCGCGAAGGCAAGCCGACGCTGCCGCTCATCTATCTGATCGAGCGCGGCACGCCCGAACAGTCGGCGCTCGCACGCGAGGCGATCGAACAGGGCGGCACCGATCGCTTCGACACGATTTTCGAAGCGATCACGCGCTCGGGCGCGCTCGATCACACGCTCGAATGCGCACGCCAGGAAGCGCAGGCCGCGGCAGCGGCGATTGCCGCGTTCCCCGATTCGATCTACAAGGAAAGCCTGCTCGGGTTGTGCTCGTACTCGACGTCGCGGCAGTCATGAACACGCCGCGAACGGGACGCGGCGCCTTGTCCCGAAAAATTTCTTCATCAAAGTATTCCCTTTTAGAAAAAACATCGTTATAGTTACGTTCTTGCTTGAGACGACGCAGCGATCTTCACGAAGACAGCGAAGTCCGAAGAGCAAAAATCGGGGTGTAGCTTAGCCTGGTAGAGCGCTACGTTCGGGACGTAGAGGCCGGAGGTTCGAATCCTCTCACCCCGACCAGATTTAAAAAAACCGTGCACCGTGTGCACGGTTTTTTTTTCGTCCGGCCGCCGCGAGCCCCTCGTGTCGCGCGCGACACATCGCGGTCGCCGGCCTCTGCTATATTTCCCCCATCCCTGTCCTTCACTGCCCTTTCCAACGCGTGGACCAAATTCCCTTATGGGCGCAAATCGGCGCCGTCTTCCTGCTTCTCCTCTGTTCCAGCTTCTTTTCCATTTCCGAGACCGCGATGATGGCGCTCAATCGCCATCGGCTGAAGCATCTCGCCGGCCAGGGCGCACTCGGCGCGAAAACCACGCAGGGGCTGCTCACGCGCACTGACTTGCTGCTCAGCGTGATCCTGATCGGCAACAACCTGTTCAACACGATCATCCCCGTCCTCACGACGTCGCTCGCGCTCCATACGTTCGGCCGCAACAATCTCGCGCTGTCGATCGCGACCGGCGTCGTCGCGTTCCTGATCATCGTGTTCGCGGAAATCGCGCCGAAGATCGTCGGCGCGACGTTCCCCGAGCGCATCGCACTGCCCGCGAGCCTCGTGATCGCCCCGCTGATGCGCGTGTTCAAGCCGGTCGTCTGGTTCGTCAATGCGCTCGCGAACGGCGTGCTGTGGGTGCTGCGCATCAACACGAAGAAGGGCCGCGACCAGCGGATGTCGGCCGACGAGCTGCGGGCCATCGTGCTCGAATCGAGCAGTTTCATGCCGACCAAACACCGCAGCATCCTGCTCAACCTGTTCGACCTCGAGAACATCACGGTCGACGACGTGATGGTGCCGCGTCGCCAGATCGAGTCGCTCAACTTCTACGCGCCGCTCGACGACATCCTCCATCAGCTCGAAACCTGCTATCACAACCGGCTGGTGGTCTACGAAGGCGACATCGACAAGGTGCTCGGCGTGCTGCACGTCCGCAAGACGCTCACCGCGCTGCACAACCAGGATTTCGACCGCGAGACGCTGCGCTCGCTGCTCACCGAACCGTACTACGTGCCGTCGGGCACGCCGGTGGTCCAGCAGCTCCAGTTCTTCCAGGAAACCCGGCATCGCACCGCGCTCGTCGTCAACGAATACGGCGAACTCGAAGGGCTCGTCACGCCCGAGGACATCATCGAGGAACTGATCGGCGAATTCACGACGTCGATGCCGCGCAGCGAACGCGCGGGCGGCTGGGACGAGAACGGCGAATGCATCGTCTCGGCCAGCATGCCGCTGCGCGAACTGAACCGCTGGCTGCACCTGAAACTGCCGACCGACGGGCCGAAGACGCTGAACGGGCTGGTACTCGAGATCCTCGAGGAAATTCCGGAAGACGACGTGTGCCTGAAAATCGGCGACGTGATGCTCGAAGTGATGCGCAGCGACGATCAGGCAGTGCGCACCGTCAAGCTGTTCAAGCCGCGCGGCGCGCGCACCGGACGCACCGCCGCGCGCTAGGGCCTGTTCGCGCTAATAACGGGCTTGCGCTGGCCCTAGCCGAACGGCCGACTGCCGGCGCCGCCCGCGGCGCGCGATCATCTGCGCATCACGGACAACAGGCGGCCCGCGTGCCGGCTCACATGCATTTCCCTTCCTCCGGGGCGCCGCTGCACCCGCAGTCGTCGCCCGCGCACGCCGGCGCGCCGCCCACCGCGCCCCACGCACTCGATGCGGCCCAGCTCGACGATGCTCCCGCCGTACGGCTGCTGACGGACACGCTGCATGCGGCGCGCCTGCGCGACGCGTCGGACATCCACGTCGAGCCATTCGAAGCCGGCTGGCGCATCCGTCTTCGCATCGACGGCGTGCTGCACGAACATGCGCGCCCGCCGCTACACCTGCGCGATGCGCTCGTCACGCGGATCAAGGTGCTCTCGCGCATGGACATCGCCGAGCGGCGGCTTCCGCAGGACGGCCGGCTGCGCATCGCGATCGACGGCGGCACGCGCGGCGACTACCGCGTCAGTTCACTGCCCACGCTGTTCGGCGAAAAACTCGTGCTGCGGCGGCTCGAAACACTGCCGCCCGATCTCTCGCTTGCCAACCTCGGCTTCGACGCGCGGCAGGCCGCCGCGATGGAGGCCGCGATCCGCGCGCCGCACGGCCTCGTGCTCGTCACGGGCCCGACCGGCAGCGGCAAGACCCTGTCGCTCTACTGCGCGCTGCAGATGCTCGATCGCGACGCACACAACGTCTGCACGGTCGAGGATCCCGCCGAGATCCAGCTCGACGGGATCAACCAGGTCGGGGTCGCCGACAAGGCGGGGCTCACGTTCGCGACCGCGCTGCGGGCGCTGTTGCGGCAGGATCCGGACGTGATCATGGTCGGCGAGATTCGCGATGCGGAGACGGCCGATGTCGCGATCAAGGCTGCGCAAACCGGCCACCTCGTGCTGTCGACGCTGCACACGAACGACGCGCCGGCCGCCGTCGCGCGGCTGCTCGATATCGGCGTCGCGCCGTACAACCTCGCGGCCGCGCTGCATCTCGTCACCGCGCAGCGTCTCGTCCGGCGCCTGTGCGTCGCCTGCCGCGTGCATTCGGACGCATCGGTGCGTGCGCTGCGGGAAGCCGGCTGCGACCCGGCGGCGCTGGCAGCCGGATGGCGGCCGTTCGTCGCGCGTGGCTGTTCCGCCTGTCACGGCATCGGCTATCGCGGCCGCATCGGCCTGCATCAGACGATGCCGGTATCGCCCGCGCTGGCGGAGCGCATCGTCGCGCGGGCGAGCGTCGGCGAACTCGCGCAATGCGTGGCGGCCGAGGGGGTTCGCAGCCTGCGCGACGCGGCATTCGCCCGCGTCCTGGACGGCACGACGAGCATCGCGGAAGCCGTCGCGGCCACACCTGCGGCATGAGCATAAGTATGCGCACGCCACCGCGCGAAACCCGCTTTGCATGGCGCGGCCGCCATCGCGACGGCTCGCCGCGCCGCGGGATCGTCGTCGCCTTCGACGCCGCGGCCGCGCGCGCCACGCTCGCACGCGACGGCATCGCGGTACTGTCGCTCGACGGCCGCGGGCCGGCCCGTCCGCCCGCGGCGGCCGCACGCGACATCACGCGCTTCACGCGCCAGCTCGCAAGTCTGCTGCAGGCCGGCCTGCCGCTTGCGCCGTCGCTTGAGATGCTCGCCCGCACCCGCACGCGCGACGGCGTGCCGCGCATCGCCGCGGGACTCGCCCGTGAAATCGTCGGCGGCCGGCGCTTTGCCGATGCGCTCGCACGCTATCCATCGCAGTTCGGCACGCTGTATCGCCAGTTGATCGAGGTCGGCGAGGCGTCCGGGTCGCTCGGCATCGTGCTGACCCGGGTCGCGGAACATCGCGAGCGCGCCGATGCGCAATGGCGCAAGCTGCGCGCCGCACTCGCGTATCCGGCCGCCGTCATCCTGTTCGCGCTCGCGATCTCGGCAGCCTTGATGGTGTGGGTCGTGCCGACCTTCCGGCAGATCTTCGACGGTTTCGGCGCCGCCCTGCCCGCGCCGACCCGCGCACTACTCGCGCTGTCCTCGGCACTGTCGGCGTGGGGCGGTGTGCTGCTGGCCGGTGCGGCCGCCATAGCGCTGGCCGCGCAGCATGCGCTGCGGCGCTCGGTCGCGCTGCGTCATGCGCTCGCGCGGCGCCTGCTGCGCGCGCCGCTCGCGGGCAGCGCGCTGGAACGGTTCGCGGCCGCGCGCTGGTGCCGCTCGCTGGCGACCCTGCTCGGCGCCGGCGTGCCGCTCGCCGATGCGTTCGCCACGCTCGAGCGCACGGCCGGCCACCCGGTGTTCGCGCACGCCACCGCGCACATCGCCGCACGCGTGTTGCGCGGCGTCCGTCTGGCCGATGCGATGCATTCGGCCGGCTGCTTTCCGGACGACGTCGTGCAACCGATCGCCGTCGCCGAGGAAACCGGTGCGCTCGACTCGATGCTCGGCGACATCGCCGCGTTGTGCGAACGCCAGCTCGACGCGCGTCTCGATGCGCTCGCGGCGCTCGGCGAACCGTTGATCGTGATCGTCCTGGGCGCGCTCGTCGGCGGCCTCGTGATCGCGATGTACCTGCCGATCCTTCAGCTCGGCAACGTGGTGTAGCATCGCAACCGATTCTCTCGCCTTTTAGTCCGAACCTTGAGCCTCATGACGCCAGCGCCCCTGTCCGCCGTTTCCGATTCGCCCGAGAGCACGCTGCTCGCGCTGGCGATGCTGCCGCCCGCGCTGCAGTATGCGTTCGCGGTCGTCATCGGCCTTTGCATCGGCAGCTTCCTGAACGTGGTCGTGCACCGGTTGCCCGTGATGATGCAGCGCGCGTGGCAGGCCGAGATCGCCGAAGCGACGGGCGCCGCAAGCACCCCGCCCGACGATGGTTATCCGCCGCGCTACGATCTGTGGCGCCCGCGCAGCGCCTGCCCGCATTGCGGCCACGTGTTGCGCGCATGGGAGAACATCCCGGTCGTCAGCTACCTGATGCTGCGCGGACGCTGCCGGCGCTGCGGCCATGCGATCGGCATCCGCTATCCGCTCGTCGAGCTCGCGTGCGCAGGGCTCGCGGCCGGCTCGCTCGCGGCGTTCGGCCCGACCGTCGCCGCGCTTGCCGCGTTCGCGCTGTGCGCGGCGCTGCTCGCGATGAGCGCGATCGATATCCGG
This sequence comes from Burkholderia sp. EMB26, assembly GCF_024730645.1. NCBI lineage: Bacteria > Pseudomonadati > Pseudomonadota > Betaproteobacteria > Burkholderiales > Burkholderiaceae > Burkholderia > Burkholderia sp. EMB26. Next base: position 582,153 of record NZ_CP078070.1, on the reverse strand, counting down.
ACCGGCTACCTGCCCGATTCGATGACGCTGCCGCTGCTGTGGGCCGGGCTCGTGCTGAACCTCGGCGGCACGTTCGCTTCGCTGCGCTCGGCCGTGATCGGCGCGATGGCCGGCTACCTGTTCCTGTGGTCGATCTACTGGCTGTTCAAATGGCTGCGCGGCATCGAGGGCATCGGTTTCGGCGACCTGAAGCTGCTTGCCGCGCTCGGCGCATGGATGGGCTGGGCCGCACTGCCGCAGGTCGTACTGTTCGCGGCGGTGACCGGCGCGGTCGTCGGGCTCGTCGCGACCTGGCGCGGCCGCATGCGCTTCGAGGAGCCGATTCCGTTCGGCCCGTTCCTCGCGGCCGGCGGCGTCGCCACGCTGTTTTTCGGCACCCCTTTCTATGCGGCGCTCGGAGGCTGACATGTTTTCAGTAGGACTCACGGGCGGCATCGGCAGCGGCAAGACGACCGTTGCCGACCTGTTCGGCGCCCGTGGCGCATCGCTCGTCGATACCGACCTGATTGCCCATCGCATCACCGCGCCGGGCGGTCTCGCGATGCCGGCTATCGAGCACGCTTTCGGTCGCGGCTTCGTGGCCGCCGACGGCTCGCTCGATCGCGCGAAGATGCGCACACTGATCTTCAGCGACGACGACGCGCGCCGGCGCCTCGAAGCGATCACGCATCCGCTGATCCGTGCGGAGACCGATCGCGAGGCGCGCGAGGCCCGGGGCCCGTACGTGATGTTCGTCGTGCCGCTGCTCGTCGAGTCGGGCACGTGGAAGGCGCGCAGCGATCGCGTGCTGGTCGTCGACTGTCCGGTCGAAACGCAGATCGCACGCGTGATGCGGCGCAACGGCTTCACGCGCGAACAGGTCGAAGCGATCATCGCGCGACAGGCGACGCGCGAGGCCCGCCTCGCGGCGGCCGACGACGTGATCGTCAACGACGCGGTCACGCCCGACGCGCTCGACGCGCAGGTCGATGCACTGCACCAACGCTACGTCGCGTTCGCGGCCGCCGCGCACTGAGCATCGCGCGCAATCGTGATGGTGTACGAAATTGGCGCGTTGCTAGGGTAGAGAGGGGGCATTAGAATGTCCTTCATTGTTTCAATCCCTACCCAAGAGGCGAGCGCGCTTGATTCTTTACGAGTATCCGTTCAACGAGCGAATTCGCACGCTGTTGCGTCTCGAAGATCTGTTCGAGCGCTTCGCGTTCTTTTTGGCTCAGGAGGACCCGCGTGAACACCACGTCGCGCTGACGACGCTGTTCGAAATCGCCGAGGTAACGGGCCGCGCGGACCTGAAATCGGATCTGATGAAGGAGCTCGAACGTCAGCGCCAGACGCTCGCCCCCTTTCGCGGCAATCCGGGCATCGAGCAGAACGCGCTCGAAGCCGTGCTCGGTGAAATCGAGCAAACGCTCGCGAATCTTGCGCAGATGCAGGGCAAGACCGGCCAGCACCTCGTCGACAACGAGTGGCTCGCCAGCATCCGCAGCCGCGCGGTGATTCCGGGCGGGACATGCAAGTTCGACCTGCCGTCGTACTACGCGTGGCAGCAATGGCCCGCCGAGCAGCGGCGCCAGGACATCGCGAAGTGGGTCCTGCCGATGCTGCCGTTGCGCGACGCCGCGGCGATCGTGCTGCGGCTTGCGCGCGAATCAGGCCAGGCGTCGAAGGTCATGGCGATGCAGGGCAGCTACCAGCAGATGCTGTCCGGCCGCACCTATCAACTGATGCAGGTGCGGGTAGCGCCGGAGCTGCGCGTCATTCCCGAAGCGAGCGCCAACAAATACATGCTGTGGGTACGGTTCACCATGCAGGACGGCGACGTGCGGCCGCGTGCGGTGGACATCGACGTGCCGTTCCATCTGACCCTGTGTAATCTGTAACGGCCGCGTGCCGGTTCAACGCTTTCGTATGACTACCGTTGTGAAATGTCCGTCGTGCGGCGCAGAAGTGCGCTGGACGCCTGAAAACAAGTTCCGTCCCTTCTGTTCGGCCCGCTGCAAGCAGCTCGACCTTGGCGCATGGGCCGCGGAAAAGTATCGGATCGGCGGCGCCTCCGACGAGGGCCCGTCGTCGGAAGAGGACGGCACGGACAACCGCCGCGACAGCTGAGCGGCGCGCGGCGCCGCCGTCCGCCGATATGGCCCGCGTTTCCGGCGGGCCGCCACGGCGTCATTGCGACGCCGCTTCCTTCTCGAGCAGTTCGAGCACCGGCAGCGCCGCCGGCAACAGCGGCGCGACCTCGACCGGCAGTTGCTGCCATACGAACGCCTGCCCTTCCTTGCTGTGCGGCTCGCCCGTCCAGCCCGTCACCTTGCAGAAATAGAGCCGCACGTACGCGTGCGGATAATCGTGCTCGAGCGTGTGCCAGCGGTGGCTGGCCGTGACCTCGATGCCGAGTTCCTCGTGCAGCTCGCGCGCCAGCGCATCCTCGACGCTTTCGCCGGCCTCCAGCTTGCCGCCCGGAAACTCCCAGTAACCTTCATACGGTTTGCCCTGCAGGCGTTGCGCGAGCAGATACCGACCGTCCGGCTGCACCATCACGCCGACCGCGACTTCCGTCACCTTGCGGCCGTCCGGCGCCCGCACGGCGCCCTGTGCCAGATCCGCGCTCATGCCTGCTCCTTGCGGCCCGACCAGTCCCGCGCGAACTGCCACGCGACGCGGCCCGAGCGCGAGCCGCGCTCGAGCGCCCACACGAGGGCGTCGCCGCGTGCCGTGTCGATCTCCGTCTCCGGGCAGCCGAAGTGGCGCAGCCAGTGCGCGACGATGTCGAGGTAGTCGTCCTGCTTGAACGGATAGAAGCTGACCCACAGGCCGAAGCGCTCCGACAGCGAGATCTTCTCCTCGACGACTTCGCCGGGGTGAATCTCGCCGTCAGGAAGATGCTTGTACGACTCGTTGTCGCTCATGTACTCGGGGAGCAGGTGGCGACGGTTCGACGTCGCGTAGATCAGCACGTTGTCCGACTGCGCGGCGATCGACCCGTCCAGCGCGACCTTCAGCGCCTTGTAGCCCGATTCGCCGTCCTCGAACGACAGGTCGTCGCAAAACACGATGAACCGCTCCGGACGCTGCGAGATCAGGTCGACGATGTCGCCGAGATCGTGCAGGTCGTCCTTGTCGACTTCGATCAGGCGCAGCCCGTCGTTCGCGTACGCATTCAGGCACGCCTTGATCAGCGACGACTTGCCGGTACCGCGCGCGCCGGTCAGCAGCACGTTGTTGGCCGGCTTGCGCTGCACGAACTGCCGCGTGTTCTGGTCGATCAGCGCCTTCTGGCGGTCGATGTTGTGCAGGTCGCCGAGCGTGATCGATGACACGGCCGGTACCGGCTGCAGGTAACCGCGCCCCTGGCGCTTGCGCCAGCGGAACGCGTGCGCCGCGTTCCAGTCGATGGCCGCCGGTGCGGGCGGCAGCATCCCTTCGAGACGGCCGAGCAGCGCTTCCGCGCGCGTCAGAAACTGTTCAAGCTTGTCCATGTCGTTCGAGCGCTCCCGATCAGGAGCGGTAATCCGCGTTGATGCTCACGTAATCGTGCGACAGGTCGCACGTCCAGACGGTGGCCTGCGCGTCGCCACGGCCAAGCAGCACGCGGATCGTGATCTCGCTCTGCTTCATCACGCGCTGGCCGTCCTCTTCCTGGTAGGCCGGGTTGCGGCCGCCGGCCTTCGCGACGAGCACGTCGTCGAGATAGAGGTCGATCTTGCCGACGTCGAGATCCGCGACGCCCGCATAGCCGATCGCCGCGAGAATCCGGCCCAGGTTGGGGTCGGATGCGTAGAAGGCCGTCTTCACGAGCGGCGAGTGGCCGATCGCGTACGCGATCTGGCGGCATTCGGCGACGCTCTTGCCGCCTTCGACCTGCACCGTCATGAACTTCGTCGCGCCTTCGCCGTCGCGCACGATCAGTTGCGACAGCACCTGCGCGACTTCCGTCACCGCGTCGCGCAGCGCCGCATAGGCCGGCGAATCGGTCGACGTGATGGCCGGCAGCGTGCTCTTGCCCGATGCGATCAGGATGAACGAGTCGTTCGTCGACGTGTCGCCGTCTATCGTGATGCAGTTGAACGAGCGGTCGGCGACTTCCTTCACGAGCGTGTCGAGCACCGGCTGCGCGACGTTCGCATCGAACGCGAGGAAGCCGAGCATCGTCGCCATGTTCGGCTTGATCATGCCCGCGCCCTTGCTGATGCCCGTCAGCGTGACCGTGTGACCGTCGATCGTCACCTGGCGCGACGTCGCCTTCGGCAGCGTGTCGGTCGTCATGATCGCCTGCGCGGCGTCGAACCAGTTCGCGGCCTTGCGGTTCGCGAGCGCGGCCGGCAGACCGGCCTTCAGGCGGTCGATCGGCAGCGGCTCGAGGATCACGCCGGTCGAGAACGGCAGCACCTGCGCCGGCTCGATGCCCGCGAGGCGTGCGAGTTCCGTGCACGTTTCACGGGCGTTCACGAGGCCCGGCTCGCCGGTGCCCGCGTTCGCATTGCCGGTATTCACGACCAGTGCGCGGATGCCCGCGCCGCCCGCACGCACCTTCGCCAGATGCTCGCGGCAGACGGTGACCGGCGCTGCGCAGAAACGGTTTTCGGTGAACACGCCCGCGACCGTCGCGCCTTCGTCGACGGAAATGACCAGCACGTCCTTGCGATTCGGCTTGCGGATGTTCGCCTCCGCCCAGCCGAGCGTGACGCCGGCGACGGGATGCAGTTGGGCGGGATCGATCGACGGAAAATTGACTGCCATGGGGCACACCTGCCGGATGGAAAATGCCGGCACGCGCCGGCATCGATTGGAAGAACCGGCGGCCGCACGCGCGGGCCGCCACAACTCACATCACTGACTCGAAGCTGCGAACGACGCGGCACGCGTGACGCGCGCCGCCGCCGATCATGACAGCTTCCCGTGACATTGCTTGTACTTCTTGCCGCTGCCGCACGGGCACGGGTCGTTGCGGCCGACCTTCGGCATTTCGCCGCCGGGGCCGCCGTGCGTCATCGCGCTGCCGACCATGTCGGCCGTCGCCGTGGCCGCCGCAGCAGCAGTCGTGACGTTCGCCACCGGGGCGCCGGCGTCCGCGTAGTCGGCGTGCTGGTATTCGACGTTCTCGAGATGACCGCCGCGCTCCTCGATCTGCTCGGCCGCCTCCTCGAGCTGCTCCGGCGACTGGATCTGCACGTTCATCACGATGCGCGTGACTTCCTGCTTGATCGCGTCAAGCATCGCGGCGAACAGTTCGAACGCCTCGCGCTTGTACTCCTGCTTCGGGTTCTTCTGCGCATAGCCGCGCAGGTGAATGCCCTGGCGCAAGTGGTCGAGCGCCGCGAGGTGCTCGCGCCACAGGCGGTCGACCGTCTGCAGCATCACCGAGCGCTCGAACGCGCTGAACGACTCGCGACCGACCATCGCGACCTTCGCCTCGTACTGCTCGTCGGCGGCCGTCGTCACCGCGTCGAGGATCTCCTCGGCCGTGATCGACGACGACTCGTTCACCATTTCCTGGATCGCGAGATCGAGCTGCCAGTCGTTGCGCAGCGCTTCCTCGAGCTCGGGCACGTCCCACTGCTCTTCGATGCTGCCTTCCGGCACGAACTGGCGGACGACTTCGGTGATCACGCCGTGACGCATCGCGGTGATCGTCTCGGTGATGTCGTGTGCTTCGAGCAGCTCGTTGCGCTGCTGGTAGATCACCTTGCGCTGGTCGTTCGACACGTCGTCGTATTCGAGCAGCTGCTTGCGGATGTCGAAGTTGCGCGCTTCGACCTTGCGCTGCGCCGATTCGATCGACCGCGTGACGATGCCGGCTTCGATCGCCTCGCCTTCCGGCATCTTCAGGCGATCCATGATCGAGCGCACGCGATCGCCCGCGAAGATGCGCAGCAGCGGATCGTCGAGCGACAGGTAGAAGCGCGACGAGCCCGGATCGCCCTGACGGCCTGCACGGCCGCGCAGCTGGTTGTCGATCCGGCGCGATTCGTGGCGCTCGGTGCCGATGATGTGCAGGCCGCCCGCGGCCTTCACCTCCTCGTGCAGCGTTTCCCACTCGTCGTGCAGCTTCTGGATGCGGCGCGCCTTTTCGTCGGCCGGGATCGAATCGTCGGCCTCGATGAACGCCGCCTGCTTCTCCGCATTGCCGCCGAGCACGATGTCGGTACCGCGGCCGGCCATGTTGGTCGCGATCGTGATGCGCTTCGGACGGCCAGCTTCCGCGACGATCGCCGCTTCACGCTCGTGCTGCTTCGCGTTCAGCACTTCGTGCGGCAGCCCGGCCTGCTTCAGCAGGTGCGACAGCAGTTCGGAGTTCTCGATCGACGTCGTGCCGACCAGCACCGGCTGGCCGCGCTCGTAGCAGTCGCGGATGTCGCGGATCACCGCGTCGTAGCGCTCCTTGGCCGTCTTGTAGATCTGGTCCTGCTTGTCGATCCGCTTCGGCGGGCGGTTGGTCGGGATCACGACCGTCTCGAGACCGTAGATCTCGTTGAATTCGTACGCTTCGGTGTCCGCGGTGCCGGTCATGCCGGCCAGCTTCGCGTACATCCGGAAGTAGTTCTGGAACGTGATCGACGCGAGCGTCTGGTTCTCGCTCTGGATCTTCACGTGTTCCTTCGCCTCGACGGCCTGGTGCAGCCCGTCGGACCAGCGGCGGCCGGCCATCAGGCGGCCCGTGAATTCGTCGACGATGACCACTTCGCCGTTCTGCACGACGTAGTGCTGATCCTTGTGGAACAGCGTATGGGCGCGCAGCGCCGCGTACACGTGGTGCATCAGCGTGATGTTCTGCGGCGCGTACAGGCTTTCGCCCTCGCCGATCAGGCCCCATTCGGCAAGCAGGCGCTCGGCCTTCTCGTGGCCCGATTCCGTCAGGAACACCTGGCGCGCCTTCTCGTCGAGCGTGTAGTCGCCCGGCTTCTCGACGCCCGTGCCGTCGGCCTTCTCTTCGCCGATCTGGCGCTCGAGCAGCGGCGGCAGTGCGTTCATCCGCACGTACAGCTCGGTGTGATCCTCGGCCTGGCCCGAAATGATCAGCGGCGTACGCGCTTCGTCGATCAGGATCGAGTCCACTTCGTCGACGACCGCGAAGTTCAGGGCCCGCTGCACGCGCGCGTCGGTCTCGTAGACCATGTTGTCGCGCAGGTAGTCGAAGCCGAATTCGTTGTTCGTGCCGTACGTGATGTCCGCCGCGTAGGCCTGCTGCTTCTGGTCGTGCTCCATGCCGGACAGGTTGATGCCGACCGACAGACCAAGGAAGTTGTAGAGGCGCGCCATCCATTCGGCGTCGCGCTGCGCGAGGTAGTCGTTGACGGTCACGACGTGCACACCGCGGCCGGCCAGCGCGTTCAGGTACACGGGCAGCGTCGCGACGAGCGTCTTGCCCTCGCCGGTGCGCATTTCCGCGATCTTGCCGTAGTGGAGCACCATGCCGCCGATCATCTGCACGTCGAAGTGCCGCATCTTCAGCACGCGACGGCTCGCCTCGCGACACACCGCGAAGGCCTCGGGCAGCAGCTTGTCGAGCGACTCGCCGGCCGCGACCCGCTGGCGGAATTCGTCCGTCTTGCCGCGCAACTGGTCGTCCGTCAGCTTCTCGATCTGCGTTTCGAGCGCATTGATCGTCGCGACGGTCTTTTGGTATTGCTTGACGAGCCGCTGGTTGCGGCTGCCAAAAATTTTCTGGAGAAAACCGGTTGTCATCGGATCGGATCCTGCGTCGCAGCACCGGCGCCCGGCGCGTGTTGCGCGCCCCGGCGCCCGAGCCTCGGCGGCTTAGCGAATTAGTGGACTCAAACGTCGAATTTTAGCACGCGGGGACGCGTGCGCCTGCGTCCCGGCCGCACGGGCATGGCGCGCCGGGGCCGGGCGGACAGGGGCGAAAGCCGCCCGTGCGCGGGCCGGCACGGGTACAATCGGCTGCAACGTCCGCGCGCGTGCGCGCTCGAATAAAGCCTCGATGAACCGATTTTCCAAGCGTTTCGGCCCGCTCGCCGCCTATCGTCCGCAACCCGTGTCCGAAGTGCTCGGTCGTACCGACGCATTCGCGGCGCTGCGCGCCGGTGTCGAGCAGATCGCGTCGCTGCAGCGCGACCTGGGCGCTTGCCTGCCCGATTATCTGGCGAATCACGTCGAACCGGGCTTCATCAAGGACGGCACCCTGACCCTCTTTGCCGCGCACAATGCGCTGGCAGCACGGCTGCGACAGGTCGAGGTGCGGCTGCTCGGCGACCTCCAGAAGCGCGGCTGGCCCGTGACGACGCTGCGCGTGCGCGTGCGGCCGAAAGACGCGCCGGAGCCGCCGCACGTGAAGCAGGCTCGGATGACCTCGGCCGGCGCCGCCGCGCTGCGCGACCTCGCCGACCACCTGGAACCGTCGCCGCTGCAGGCCGCGCTCGCGCGGATGGCGGCACGACACGGCGCGAAGCCGCGTTGACCGCACCGGTCATCGGCGGCCGCCAGCCAACAAAAAAGCGACCCGAGGGTCGCTTTTTTTATCGCTTGCGCTGAACGCCGGTCACGCGAAGGCCGTCTGCGCGTCGAACGCGAACCCCTTCGGTGCAGCCTGCGGATCGTCGAACGTCACAATCTCGTACGCGTCTTCGTGCGCGAGCAGTTCGCGCAGCAACGCGTTGTTCAGGCCGTGGCCCGACTTGTACGCGGTGTACGACGCCAGCAGCGGATGGCCGATCACGTACAGATCGCCGATCGCGTCGAGCATCTTGTGCTTCACGAACTCGTCGTCGTAGCGCAGCCCGTCGTTGTTCAGGATCCGGTACTCGTCGAGCACGATCGCGTTGTCCATGCTGCCGCCGCGCGCCAGGCCGATCTCGCGCAGCATCTCGGCTTCGTGCGCGAAACCGAACGTGCGCGCACGCGCGATCTCGCGCACGTACGACGTGGTCGCGAAATCGACCTCGAGTTCCTGGCCCGTCTTGTCGACGGCCGGGTGACGGAAGTCGATCGAGAACTTCAGCTTGAAGCCGAAATACGGATCGAGCCGCGCGAACTTGTCGCCGTCACGGATTTCGACCGGCTTCTTCACCTTGATGAAACGCTTCGGCGCGTTCTGTTCCTCGATGCCGGCGGACTGGATCAGGAACACGAACGTGGCGGCGCTGCCGTCCATGATCGGGATTTCCTCGGCCGTCACATCGACATACAGGTTGTCGATGCCGAGACCCGCACACGCGGACATCAGGTGCTCGACCGTCGACACGCGCACGCCATCCTTCTGCAACACCGACGCGAGCCGCGTGTCGCCGATCGACATCGCCGATGCGGGAATGTCGACCGGCGTGGGCAGGTCGACGCGTGAAAAGACGATGCCCGTGCCGGGCGCGGCGGGACGGAGCGTCAACTCGATCTTGCGGCCCGAGTGGACACCGATACCCACGGTCTTCACGATGGATTTGATGGTGCGCTGCTTCAACATGGTCTTCTTCGTCTTGATTGAAGATATCAATCAGGAGTTATATTCGATAGGCGGGATTATAGCGTAATTCCCTATTCAACGCTGTCTGAAACTGCGTATCAATCTGTTTCGACAGTTTACCCGTGCCGATACGGGACGGGCCGATGCCCGGAACGGAGGCGTTTCCGGTCATCAGCCCGTGTTACAACTGCCCTGAGGCCGGTGAGCAGCGTTGCCGGAAGGCAACGGCGCACCGCACGATCAGGACGTCAACGTCGCGAGAACACTCGCCGCATCGCTCACTTCGAATTTGCCCGGCGCCTCGACGGCCAGCGTCTTGACCACACCGCCGTCAATCACCATCGCGTAGCGCAGGGAACGAATTCCCATGCCACGCGCGGACAAATCCTGCGTCAGCCCCAGCGCATGAGTGAAAGCCGCGCTGCCGTCCGCCATCATGCGCACCTTGCCCGCGGTGTGCAGATCACGTCCCCATGCGCCCATCACGAATGCGTCGTTGACGGACACGCACCAGATCTCGTCGATCCCCGCCGCGCGCAATTGCTCGGCGTGTTCGACGTAGCCCGGCACATGCTGCGCCGAGCAGGTCGGCGTGAAAGCGCCCGGCAATCCGAAGATCACCACCCGCTTTCCCGCCACCTGGTCGCGCACGCTGCAGGCGTTCGGCCCCAGCGTGCACCCTTCGCGCGCGTCGTCGATGAACTCGAACAATTGCGCGTCGGGCAGCGCGTCGCCCACTTGAATCATGGCTGGTCCCTCATAGCGATACGGTTTTTCAGCGTGTTGCGGACAGCCCGGCCCATCCCGCTTCGCTCGAGCGAAGAGGGCACCTTTCCCGGCCCGGCGTCGCATCCGACGCGGCCTGTCTGGGTCCGTAGCATCCGTCACGCCGGCGATACCGCGGCGATCTCAACGACTGCGCCGCGGCTTCGCCTGTGTTTGCGTCAGTCAGCCTGCTTGCGCAGGAAAGCCGGGATGTCGTACGTGTCGACACCCTTCTCCTGCAGCGCCTGCACGTGCGATGCCGCGGTTTCGCGCGAATTGCGCCACACCGCCGGCGTATCGAGCGCGCCGTAGTCGGCCGTGCTGACGTGCTGCGCCGGCGCGTAGCCGTGCGACACCGCGCTGACCGGCTGGTTGTCCGTACCCGTGCGCAGCAGCGTCATCGGTGCCGACTGCTGCTTCTTCGCCGCACGGCCCAGACCCGTCGCCACGACCGTCACGCGCAGTGCATCGCCCATCGCGTCGTCGTACACCGCACCGAAGATCACCGTCGCATCTTCCGCCGCGTAGCTCTTGATCGTGTTCATCACTTCGCGCGTTTCCGACAGACGCAGCGAACGGCTCGACGTGATGTTGACCAGCACGCCGCGCGCGCCCGACAGATCGACGCCTTCGAGCAGCGGGCTCGCCACGGCCTGTTCCGCCGCGAGGCGCGCGCGATCGACGCCGGCGACCGTCGCCGTGCCCATCATCGCCTTGCCCTGCTCGCCCATCACCGTCTTCACGTCTTCGAAGTCGACGTTCACGAGGCCGTCGACGTTGATGATTTCCGCGATGCCTGCCACCGCGTTGTTCAACACGTCGTCCGCGCACTGGAAGCACTTGTCCATCTCGGCGTCGTCGCCCATCACGTCGAACAGCTTGTCGTTCAGCACGACGATCAGCGAGTCGACGTGATCCTCCAGTTGCTGCGAGCCTGCTTCGGCGACGCGCATGCGCTTGCCGCCTTCGAACTCGAACGGCTTGCTGACGACACCGACCGTCAGAATGCCCATCTCCTTCGCGATCTGCGCAACCACCGGCGCCGCGCCCGTACCCGTGCCACCGCCCATGCCGGCCGTGATGAACACCATGTGCGCGCCGCGCAGCGCGTCGGCGATGCGCTCACGCGCTTCTTCCGCCGCCGCACGACCCATTTCCGGCTTCGCACCGGCGCCCAGACCCGTGTTGCCGAGCTGGATCACCGACGATGCGCGCGAACGCGACAGCGCCTGGGCGTCCGTGTTCATCACGATGAAGTCGACGCCCTGCACGCCGCGGTTGATCATGTGCTGGACGGCATTGCCGCCAGCGCCGCCAACGCCGACCACCTTGATGATGGTGCCGTTGGTCTCGGTTTCCAGCATTTCGAATTCCATTGTTGCCTCCGTCAAGAGAATGACTGCTACTCGGCCGTTATTCGGCAGGAGATCGGGCAACCCCCTGTCGCGCGCCAGCCGCCGGCACCAGCGCGAATTTCGATTCGGTTTGTCAGAAGTTGCTCAGGAACCATTCCTTCATCCGCGAGAACACCTGCCCCGCGTTGCCGGACTGCACGGCGACCTTGCGGCCGCGCATGCGCTGCGCACTGCCTTCGACGAGCAGCCCCATCGCCGTCGAGTAGCGCGGATTGCGCACGACGTCGGACAGGCCGCCTGCGTATTCCGGCGCGCCGATGCGCACCGGTTTCAGGAAAATGTCTTCGCCGAGCTCGACCATGCCCGGCATCATCGAGGCACCGCCGGTAATGACCACGCCGGAGCTCAGGAGTTCTTCATAACCGGACTCGCGCACGACCTGCTGCACGAGCGAGAACAGTTCCTCGACGCGCGGCTCGATCACCGCCGCGAGCGCCTGGCGCGACAGCGTGCGCGGGCCGCGTTCGCCGAGACCCGGCACTTCGACCATTTCGTCCGGATCGGCGAGCGCCTGCTTCGCGATCCCGTAGCCGACCTTGATGTCTTCCGCGTCCGGCGTCGGCGTGCGCAGCGCCATCGCGATGTCGCTCGTGATCTGGTCGCCGGCGATCGGGATCACCGCCGTGTGGCGGATCGCGCCTTCGGCGAAGATCGCGATGTCCGTCGTGCCGCCGCCGATGTCGACCAGCACCACGCCGAGATCCTTCTCGTCTTCCGTCAGCACCGCCAGCGACGACGCGAGCGGCTGCAGGATCAGGTCGTTCACTTCCAGCCCGCAGCGGCGCACGCACTTGACGATGTTCTGCGCGGCGCTCACCGCGCCCGTCACGATGTGCACCTTCACTTCCAGCCGGATGCCGCTCATCCCGATCGGCTCGCGCACGTCTTCCTGGCCGTCGATGATGAATTCCTGCGTGAGGATGTGCAGCACCTGCTGGTCGGTCGGGATGTTGATCGCCTTCGCGGTCTCGATCACGCGCGCGACGTCCGTCTGCGTGACTTCCTTGTCCTTGATCGCGACCATCCCGCTCGAGTTGAAACTGCGGATGTGGCTGCCCGCGATCCCCGTAAACACGTTGGTGATCTTGCAGTCGGCCATCAGCTCGGCTTCCTCGAGCGCGCGCTGGATCGACTGCACGGTGGCCTCGATGTTGACCACCACACCTTTCTTCAGACCCTTCGACTCGCTCTGGCCGAGACCGATCACCTCGTAGTGACCCTCGCCCTTCAGCTCGGCGACGATGGCCACCACCTTCGACGTGCCGATGTCGAGGGAAACCAGCAGATCCTTGTAGTCTTTGCTCATAAAGTGCTCTTGCGTGTGATCTCTCGTTACTTCTTGCGCTTGTCGGTATCGGTCAGGAACCGCATGCCTGCCGCGCGAATCGCGAATCCGTTCGGATAACGCAGGTCCGCGTACTCGATGTCGTTGCCCCAACGCTCCGTGACGGCCGGCCACGCGGCGACCAGGCGCTGGCTCCGGTCATGCAGCGTGTCGCTGTTGCGTTCCTTGCCCAGTTCCACCTGCATGCCGTTCGACAGCTTCACCGTCCACGCGTACCGCGCCGACAGCGTCACTTCTTCCGGCGCCGCCTTCAGCGGCGCAAACCATTTCCCGAAGTCGCGATACCGCGTGACGACTTCCTTCGCACTGCCTTCCGGGCCGTCGAACGCCGGCAGTTCCTGCTCCAGCTCGCCCTGGTTCGCGGTGAACAGCTCGCCGTCGACGCTCACCAGCTGATCGCTGCCCCAGGTCCCGAGCGGTTTGTACTCCTCGAGCGTGACAGCCAGCGCATTCGGCCACACCCGGCGCACGCTCGCGTGACGCACCCACGGCATCTGCTCGAACGCCGCGCGCGCCGTATCGAGATCGACCGTGAAGAAATTGCCCTTCAGCCGGCCGACCACGCCCGCGCGCACCGTCGGCGAGTTGATGTGCTCGGTGTCGCCATCGATCCGGATTTCCCGCAGCGCGAACGTCGGGCGCTGGATCAGCCAGTAGCAGCCGGCCGCCGCCAACACGAGCAGCAGCAGCGCGTACAGCGCGCTGGCGGCAAGGTTGAGTTGGCGAACGTTGTTCCACATACGTCGTTCCGTTCCTGCGTCAGTCGTTGAGCGTGAGCGACAGCACCTTCACGACCAGCTCCGAATAGCTGATGCCGACCGCGCGCGCGGCCTTCGGCGGCAGCGAGTGGTCGGTCATCCCGGGGGCCGTGTTCACTTCCAGGAAATACGCATTGCCGGCCGCGTCGAGCATGAAATCCGCGCGGCCCCAGTCGGTGCAGCCGAGCACGTCGAACGCGCGGCGCGCGATGCGCTTCAGTTCCGCTTCCTGTTGCGCCGGCAGGCCGCACGGGATCAGGTATTGCGTATCGTCGGCGACGTACTTCGCGTGGTAGTCGTAGAACTCGCCCGCCGGCACGATCTTGATCAGCGGCAGGTCGAGATCGCCGGCGATGCACGCGGTGTATTCGCCGCCGCCCTCGATGCTCTTCTCGACGATCACGATCTTGTCGTGCGTCGCGGCTTCCTCGAGCGCGGCCGGCAGCGCGTCGGCCGTCTTCACCTTCAGCACCGCGACGCTCGAGCCCTCGCTCGCCGGCTTCACGAACAGCGGCAGACCGAGCTTCGCGACGATGTCGGTCGCGCGCGCGGCCAGGTCGTCGCCGCGCATCACCGTCTCGAACGGCGGCGTCGGCACGCCCGTCTGCTGCCACACGAGCTTCGTGCGGAACTTGTCGAGGCCGAGCGCCGACCCGAGCACGCCGCTACCCGTGTAGCGGATCCCGTAGAAATCGAGCGCGCCCTGGATCTGGCCGTTCTCGCCGTAGCCACCGTGCAGCGCGTTGAACGCGCGCACGAAGCCTTCGTCCTTCAGCGCCGACAGCGGCCGCTCGGCCGGGTCGAACGGATGCGCGTCGACGCCCGCGTCACGCAGGCCCTGCAGCACGAGGCGGCCCGAGGTGAGCGACACCTCGCGCTCGGCGGATTCCCCGCCGAACAACACTGCCACCTTGCCGAAACGTTTCGGATCGATCCCGCTCATGTCATGCCTTCTGTTGAATGTGTTGCACGAGCTTCGCCGGCACGCCGCCGATCGAACCCGCTCCCATCGTGATCACCACGTCGCCGTTCCGGGCGACCTTCGCCAATGCGTCCGGCACGTCGTCGACCGTCGCGACGAACACCGGGTCAACCTTGCCCGCCGCGCGCAGCGCGCGCGACAATGCGTCGCCGCTGGCCGTCGGGATCGCGGCCTCGCCGGCCGCATAAACTTCGGTCAGCACCAGCGCATCGACGGTCGACAGCACGTTGACGAAATCGTCGAAGCAGTCGCGTGTGCGCGTATAGCGGTGCGGCTGGAACGCCAGCACGAGGCGGCGGCCCGGGAACGCTCCGCGCGCGGCCGCGATCGTCGCCGCCATCTCGACCGGGTGATGACCGTAGTCGTCGATCAGCGTGTACTGGCCGCCGTCCGCGCTCGGCACCTCGCCGTAGCGCTGGAAGCGCCGGCCGACACCGTTGAACTCCGCCAGCGCCAGCTGGATCGCGTCGTCCGACACGCCGAGATCGGTCGCGATCGCGATCGCCGCGAGCGCGTTCTGCACGTTGTGCAGGCCCGGCATGTTCAGCACCACCGCGAGCGGCGCGCGCCCTTCGCGGATCACCGTGAAATGCATCCGGCCGTCGCGCGCGTCGATGTCTTCCGCGCGCACCTGCGCGTCCGGCGACAGGCCGTAGCGCACGACCGGCTTCGAGATGAACGGGATGATCTGCCGCACGTTCGGATCGTCGACGCACACCACCGCGCTGCCGTAGAACGGCAGGCGCTGCGTGAATTCGATGAACGCCTGCTTGAGCCGCGCGAAATCGTGGCCGTAGGTGTCCATGTGGTCGGCATCGATGTTCGTGATGACTTCGATCACCGGATACAGGTTCAGGAACGACGCATCCGACTCGTCGGCCTCGGCGACGATGAAGTCGCCCGTGCCGAGCCGCGCGTTCGCGCCGGCGCTGATCAGCCGGCCGCCGATCACGAAGGTCGGGTCCAGCCCGCCCGCCGCGAGCACGCTCGCGACGAGGCTCGTCGTCGTGGTCTTGCCGTGCGTGCCGGCGATCGCGATTCCCTGCTTCAGGCGCATCAGCTCCGCCAGCATCACCGCGCGCTGCACGATCGGCACGCGCTTCGCGCGCGCGGCCAGCACTTCCGGGTTGTCGGAGCGCACGGCCGTCGACACGACGACCGCGTTCGCGCCCTCGATGTTCGCCGCGTCGTGACCGATCGCGATCCGCGCGCCCAGCGCTTCGAGCCGGTCGGTCACCGCATTGCGCGACAGGTCCGAGCCGCTGACCGCGTAGCCGAGGTTGGCCAGCACTTCGGCGATGCCGCTCATCCCCGCGCCGCCGATCCCGACGAAATGAATGTGTTTGACGATGTGTTTCATTGCAGTTGTTCCAGGTTCGCGCCGGCCGCCTTCGCGCAGACGCGCGCGACTTCGTCGGTAGCCTCGGGCTTCGCGAGCGAGCGCGAACGTTCCGCCATGTCCGCGAGCGAGGCCCGCGACTGGCCGCGCAGCCAGTCGGCGAGCAGTTCCGCCGACAGGTCGCGTTGTTGCACCAGCACGGCCGCGCCCGCATCGGCGAGAAACGCGGCGTTGGTCGTCTGGTGATCGTCGACCGCATGCGGGAACGGCACGAACAGCGCCGCCACGCCCACCGCCGCGATCTCCGACACCGTCATCGCGCCCGACCGGCAGATCACCAGATCCGCCGCCGCATACGCGGCCGCCATGTCGTCGATGAACGGCACGAGCCGCACGTCCTCGCCGGCCGCGAAACCGGCCGCTTCGTAATTCGCCTTCAGTGCCTCGATGTGCTTCACGCCGGCCTGGTGCACGACGCGCGGACGCTCGCCCGGCGCCAGCAGCGCCAGCGCGCGCGGCACGACTTCGTTCAGCGCGGCCGCCCCGAGGCTGCCGCCGACGACCAGCACGTTCAGCGGGCCGCCGCGCGACGCATAGCGTGCCTGGGGCGGTTCCGTGTGCGCGAGTTCCGCGCGAATCGGGTTGCCGGTCCATTCCGCGTGCGGCAGCGCGCCGGGGAACGCGACGAGCACGCGCTTCGCGAGTTTCGCGAGCACCTTGTTCGTGAGGCCCGCGATCGAATTCTGTTCATGCAGCACGAGCGGACGCCCCGACAGCGCGGTCATCACGCCCGCCGGAAACGTGATGTAGCCGCCCATCCCGAGCACGACGTCGGGCCGCACGCGGCGCAGCGCGCCGAGGCTCTGCCAGCATGCGCGCAGCAGGTTGACCGGCAGCGTCAGCTTGGTCTTCAGGCCCTTGCCGCGCAGCCCGCCGAACCGCACGTACTCCATCGGAATACCGTGCTTCGGCACGAGCGTCGCTTCCATCCCGGCCGGATTGCCAAGCCATACGACGCGCCAGCCCGCCGCTTCCATCCGGTGCGCGACCGCGAGCCCCGGGAACACGTGGCCCCCGGTGCCGCCTGCCATCACCATCAGCGTGCGTTGCGACGCGGTCATACCTTCCCTCCGCGCATCAGCACCCGGTTCTCGTAGTCGACCCGCAGCAACACCGCGAGCGCGACGCAGTTCAGCAGGATGCCGGAGCCGCCGTAGCTCACGAGCGGCAGCGTCAGGCCCTTGGTCGGCAGCAAGCCGAGATTCACGCCCATGTTGATGAACGTCTGCGCGCCGAACCAGATGCCGATGCCCTTCGCCATCAGGCCCGCGAACGTGCGATCGAGCGCGAGCGCCTGGCGGCCGATCTCGAACGCGCGGCGCACGATCCAGTAGAACAGCAGGATCACGACCAGCACGCCGACGAAGCCGAGCTCCTCGCCGATCACCGCGAGGATGAAGTCGGTATGCGCTTCCGGCAGGTAATTCAGCTTCTCGACGCTGCCGCCGAGGCCGACGCCGAACCACTCGCCGCGGCCGAACGCGATCAGCGAGTGCGTGAGCTGGTAGGCCTTGCCTTGCGCATAGCGCTCGTCCCACGGATCGAGATACGCGAAGATCCGCTCGCGACGCCACGGCGACAGCCACACGAGCATCGTGAACGTGCCGACCGCCGTCGCGACGAGGCCGCCGAACAGCTTGCCGTTCACGCCGCCGAGGAACAGCACGCCCATCGCGATCGCGGCGACCACCATGAACGCGCCCATGTCGGGCTCGAGCAGCAGCAGCGCGCCGACCAGGCCGACCGCGAACGCCATCGGCAGGAAGCCCTTCGCGAAGCTCTGCATGTATTCCTGCTTGCGCACCGTGTAGTTCGCCGCGTAGATCGTCACCGCGAGCTTCATGATTTCCGACGGCTGCATGTTGGTGATGCCGAGCGGAATCCAGCGGCGCGCACCGTTCACGCCCTTGCCGACGTGCGGGATCAGCACGATCACGAGGCCGACCAGTGCGATCAGGAAAAGATGCGGCGCGTACTTGTCCCAGGTCGACACCGGCACGCGGAACGCGAGCACCGCCGCGATGAACGCGACGGTGAGCGACACGCAGTGGCGCATCAGGAACGCGTAGTCGTGATACGACGCGTATTTCGGCGAATCGGGCATCGCGATCGACGCCGAATACACCATCACGACGCCGAGCCCCAGCAGCGCGATCGCGACCCACAGCAGCGAATAGTCGAAATCGAGCATCCGCGAACGGCTCGGGCGCACGCCGTTGACGACGCTCGCGAGGCCGCCCGTCGCGGCGCGCGTGGCCGACGCGACGCGGCCGCCCGCGGCATTGCCGCCGGTGTCGCGCCGGTCGTTGAAACGGGAGACGAGGCGATCGGACCAGCTCATGGCGTCGCTCCTTTGTCGATGGCGATTTCGTCGACCGCCGCGCGGAACACTTCCGCGCGATGGGCGTAGTTCCTGAACATGTCGAGGCTCGCGCATGCAGGCGACAACAGCACCGCATCGCCCGGCTCGGCCAGGTCGGCCGCCGCGTGCACCGCGCCTTCGAGCGTCGCGTGGTCCACGAGCGGCACGCCGGTTTCGGCGAGCGTGTCGCGGATCGCCGGCGCGTCGCGGCCGATCAGCATCACCGCCCGGCACCAGCGCGCGACCGGCGCGACCAGCGGCGCGAAATCCTGCCCCTTGCCGTCGCCGCCCGCGATCAGCACGATCTTCTGCGCGAGCCCGTCGAGCGCGGCCACCGTCGCGCCGACGTTCGTGCCCTTGCTGTCGTCGACGTAGTCCACGTCGTCGATCGTCGCGATCACTTCGACGCGATGCGCTTCGCCGCGGTATTCGCGCAGTGCGTGCAGCAGCGGCGCTGCCGGCAGGTCGATCGCGCGTGCGAGCGCGAACGCGGCCAGCGCGTTCGCCGCGTTGTGCAGCCCGCGGATGCGCAGCGCGTCGGCCGGCATCAGGCGCTTTTGCGCGATGTCCGGCGTATGCGCGGCGTCGCGCTTGCGCCGGCGGGTCGTCGTCGCTTCATCCGGCGCGTCGCGATCGACGGCTTCCACCAGCCACGCGATGCCGTTGTCGCGCGACAGCCCGTAGTCGCCGTCCTGCGTCGGTTCGTTCAGACCGAACGTGACCGTGCGCGGCGCGTCGGCCGCGCCGGCGGCGGGCGCGAACTTCATCACGGCCGCGTCGTCGCGGTTCAGCACGCGCGTCGTCGTCGCGCCGAAGATCCGGCCCTTCGCCTGCGCGTACGCGTCGAAGCTGCCGTGCCAGTCGAGGTGGTCCTGCGTGATGTTGAGGATCGCGGCCGCATCGGGCGCGAACGTGCGTGCCGTCTCGAGCTGGAAGCTCGACAGTTCGAGCACCCATACGTCGGGCAGCGCGGTGTCGTCGATCGCGCTCGCGAGCCGGTCGAGCATCGCCGGGCTGATGTTGCCCGCGACGGCGACCTTCTTGCCCGAACGCTGGCACAGCAGGCCCGTGAGGCTCGTCGTCGTGGTCTTGCCGTTGGTGCCGGTAATCGCGATCACCTTCGGCTGGTAGCCGCTCGTGCCGAGCGCGCGCAGCGCCTGCGCGAAGAATTCCAGCTCGCCCCATACCGCGACACCGCGCTCGTGCGCGGCGGCAAGCAGCGCGGCGAGCGCCGGTTCGAGCGGCGACAGGCCGGGGCTCAGCCCGACGATCTCGACACCGCCGTCGAGCAGCGCGGGCGTGAACGCTCCGCCGACGAATTCCGCATCGATGCCTTCGGCCTGCAGCGCGGCAAGGTGCGGCGGCGCCTCGCGGGTATCGGCAATACGCAGCCGGCACCCGTGCCTCGCGCACCATCGCGCGATCGCGAGACCCGATTCCCCGAGCCCCAGTACGAGCACCATCGGCCGTTGCCGATCTCCAAACATCTCGCCAGACATCCTTGTTACCTTTCCTTTACCGCAGCTTGAGGGTGGTCAGACCGAACAGGCACAGCATCAGCGTGATGATCCAGAAACGCACGACCACCTGCGTTTCCTTCCAGCCGGACAATTCGAAATGGTGATGCAGCGGCGCCATCTTCAGCAGGCGCCGCCCTTCGCCGTAACGCTTCTTCGTGTACTTGAACCACGACACCTGCAGCATCACCGACAGCGTTTCCGCGACGAAGATGCCGCCCATGATGAACAGCACGATTTCCTGGCGCACGATCACCGCGACCGTGCCGAGCGCGCCGCCGAGCGCCAGCGCGCCGACGTCGCCCATGAATACCTGCGCGGGGTGCGTGTTGTACCAGAGGAACGCGAGCCCGGCCCCGCCCATCGCGGAACAGAAGATCAGCAGTTCGCCCGCGCCCGGGATGTGCGGGAACAGCAGGTATTTTGAATAGACCGCGCTGCCCATCACGTACGCGAACACACCGAGCGACGCGCCCACGAGCACGACCGGCATGATCACGAGGCCGTCGAGCCCGTCGGTCAGGTTCACCGCGTTGCTCGCGCCGACGATCACGAAGTAGGTCAGCACGATGAAGCCCCACACGCCGAGCGGATAGCTGATCGACTTCAGGAACGGCAGCATCAGGTCGGCGCGCGCCGGCAGCCCCATCGACAGGCCGCTGCGCACCCACGCCATGAACAGGTCGAACACGCGCACGTTGTTCGCCTCGGACACGCTGAACGCGAGATAGACGGCCGCGAACAGCCCGATCACCGATTGCCAGAAATACTTCTCGCGCGACGACATCCCGCGCGGATCCTTGTGGACGACCTTGCGGTAATCGTCGACCCAGCCGATCACGCCGAAACCGAACGTCACGAGCATCACGATCCAGATGAAACGGTTCGTCAGGTCGCCCCACAGCAGCGTCGCGACCGCGATGCCGATCAGGATCAGCACGCCGCCCATCGTCGGCGTGCCGGACTTGACGAGGTGGGTCTGCGGGCCGTCCTTGCGCACGGCCTGCCCGACCTTCATTTGCGTCAGCTTGCGGATCACCCACGGTCCGCACACGAGCCCGATCCCCAGCGCGGTGATGGTGGCCATCACCGCACGGAACGTGAGGTACGTGAACAAGCGCAAAAAGCTTGCGTCTCCTTGCAGCCATTGCGCCAGCGCCAGCAGCATGCTTCCTTCCTTCTACTCAGTGTGCGGCGGGCACGGTGCCCGCCGCGGGTTGGTTCGTCAGCGCGTCGACCACGCGCTCCATCTTCATGTACCGCGAGCCCTTCACGAGCACCGTCGCCTGCGCGCCGTAACCGGCCGCGAGCAGCGCCGACACGAGCGCGCCGACGTCGTCGAAATGGCGCGCAGTGTCGCCGTAGGCCGTGCACGCGTCGCGCGACGCGTCGCCGAGCGCGAACAGCGCGTCGATCCCGCGTTCGCGCGCGTACGCGCCGATCTCGCGGTGGAATGCCGGCCCTTCGTCGCCGACTTCGCCCATGTCGCCGATCACCAGCACACGTGGCGCCGGATGCGCGGCGAGCACGTCGATCGCCGCACGCATCGAATCGGGGTTCGCGTTGTACGTATCGTCGACGACCGTCGCGCCCGCGAGGCTGCCGACGCTCGCGGGCTTCACCTGCAGCCGGCCCTTGACCGGTTCGAACGCTTCGAGACCCTGCCGGATCGCCGACAGCGCGACGCCGGCGCCGAGCGCCGCGGCCGTCGCGGCCAGCGCGTTACGCGCGTTGTGCTCGCCGAGCGCACGCAGCCGCACCGTGACGGCGCCGGCCGGCGTATCGATCGCGAGTTCGCCGCCGTGCATGCGACCGACGATCTGTGCGTCGTTCTGCCGTTCGGCGTCGTGCAGCGCGAAATCGAGGATCCGGTTGCCGGTTGCCGCGACGCGCCAGATGCCCGCGTACGCGTCGTCGGCCGGGAACACCGCGACGCCGTCCGGCGGCAGCGCGTGGATCACGGCCGCGTGTTCGAGCGCAACGGCTTCGACCGTCGCCATGAATTCCTGGTGCTCGCGCTGCGCGTTGTTGACGAGCGCGACCGTCGGCGCGGTGAGGCGCGCGAGGACTTCGGTTTCGCCCGGATGGTTCATGCCGATCTCGATCACCGCGAGACGATGCGCGGCCGACAGGCGCAGCAGCGTCAGCGGCAGGCCGACATCGTTGTTCAGGTTGCCGGCCGTCGCGAGCCGCGCGTCGGCACCGACCGCCGCCGCGAAGATCGACGCGATCATTTCCTTGACGGTCGTCTTGCCGTTGCTGCCCGTCACCGCGACGACCGGCAGCGGGAATCGCATCCGCCAGCCGTGCGCGAGCGCGCCGAGCGCGGCACGCGTTTCGCCGCCGGCGATCATCGGCATCGCGACGCCCGCCGGCGCGTGCGCGACGAGCGCCGCAGCGGCCCCGCGCGCGGCGACGTCGCCGAGAAAGTCGTGCGCGTCGAAGCGCTCGCCCTTCAGCGCGACGAACAGGTCGCCCGGGCCGACCGTGCGGCTATCGGTCGACACGCGGTCGAACGTGACGCCCGCGTCGCCGTGGACGGTGGCGCCGGGAATCAGGCGGGCGGCTTCGCCGAGACTGAGCATCGTCATTCGGCGCCTCCCTTGCCGTGCGTGGCGCGCGCTGCAAGCGCGAGCCGCGCGTGATCCTGGTCGGAGAAGGTGCGCTTCTTGCCCATGATTTCCTGCGTAGCCTCGTGGCCCTTGCCGGCCAGCACGACGACATCCTCGCGTGCGGCGCCGCGCACCGCCTGCAGGATCGCGCTCGCGCGATCCTCGATACGGCGTGCACGCTCGGGCGCGGTCATGCCCGCGATGACCTGGTCGATGATGTGCTGCGGATCTTCGCTGCGCGGGTTGTCGCTCGTGACGACGACTTCGTCGGCGAGCCGCTCCGCGATCGCGCCCATCAGCGGGCGCTTCGTCGCATCGCGATCGCCGCCGCAGCCGAACATGCAGACGAGCCGGCCGCCGCGCGCCGCGGCGATCGGGCGCAGCGCGTCGAGCGTCTTGTCGAGCGCGTCGGGCGTATGTGCGTAATCGATCACGACGAGCGGTTCGTCGTTCTGCAGCCGGCCGCCGAGCCGCTGCATCCGGCCATTGACCGACTCGAGCCGCTCGATCTCGGCGAGGGCCGCGTCGAACGGCACGTCGGCCGCGAGCAGCGAGCCGAGCACGGCGAGCAGATTGCTGACGTTGAACGTGCCGAGCGTGCCAACCTCGACGTCCGCGTCGCCCCACGACGAACGCAGGCGGAAGGCGGTACCCGTCGCGGTGGCGCGCACGTCGAGCGCGACCAGTTCGCGATCGGCGTCGGGCGCCGGTGCGTCGCCGATCCCGTACGCGATCGTGCGCACGCGGCCGGCCAGCTTCTCGAGCAGGCGGCGGCCAGCCGCATCGTCGCGGTTGATCACCGCCGCGCGCAGACCGCGCCACGCGAACAGCTTCGCCTTCGCGGCCTCGTACGCGTCGAACGTGCCGTGATAGTCGAGGTGATCCTGCGTGAGGTTCGTAAACACCGCGATGTCGAACGCCGTCCCGTTCACGCGACCCTGGTGCAGCGCATGCGACGACACTTCCATCGCCACGGCCTGCGCGCCCGCCGCACGCAATTGCGCGAGGCTGCGCTGCAGTTGCGGCGCGTCGGGCGTCGTGAAGCCGGTCGGCACGAGCTGGCCGGGCATCCCGGTGCCGAGCGTGCCGATCACCGCGCACGGCTGATGCAGCGCCGTCAGCGCGGTGGCGATCCACTGCGTGCACGACGTCTTGCCGTTCGTGCCCGTGACACCGACCGCGAGCAGGCTGTCGCTCGGATCGCCGTACCAGCCGCTGGCGATCTCGCCCGCGAGCTGGTCGAGCGCCGGCACCGCGAGGGCGACGGGGACGGCCGGCGCATCGGTCAGCCCGTCCGGCTGATACAGCACGGCGGCCGCACCGCGCGCGACGGCGTCGGCCATGAAAGCGCGGTTATCCGCCCCGTCGACCGCATACGCGACGAACACGTCGCCAGCCTGGAGGCTGCGCGTGTCGGCATGCAGTTGCGCCGCGGGGGCCACATGCTGACGCAGCCACGCGAGCGCGGCTGCGATCTGCTGATGCGCCGGATGGGAACTGCGGGCGGCGCTCATCGAACTACTCCTGGTGAATTACGCGTCGTGCTGGACACGATCATATGCTTTGCGCCGCTACCCGCGGCCAGCTTTTGCGGGCCCTTGGCGGCAGGCGATTCCGGCGAATCGTCGGACACGACGAGCTGCTTGATCGGCATGTTCGGCGGCACGTTCAGCGCACGCATCGTGTCGCCGGCGATCGCGGAGAATACGGGGCCGGACACCTGGCCGCCGAAGTGGCTGCCGGCCGTCGGCTCGTCCACCGACACCGCGATCACGACGCGCGGATTCGGCATCGGCGCCATTCCGACGAACGACGCGCGGTACTTGCGCGTATAGCCGTGACCTTCGTGCTTGTACGCGGTACCGCTCTTGCCGCCGACGCGATAGCCCGGCACGGCCGCATCCGGCGACGTGCCGCCCGGCGCGACCACCGTCTCGAGCATCGCGCGCACTTCCCGCGCGGTGGTGGGGTTGAACACCTGCGTGCCGGCGATCGGCTGATTGGGGTCGGTCTTGAAAATGGTCACGGGCATCAGCTCGCCGTCGTGCGCGATCGCCGTGTACGCCCGGGCGAGCTGGAACAGCGACACCGACAGGCCGTAGCCGTACGACATCGTCGCCTGCTCGATGCGGCGCCAGCTCTTCCACGGACGCAGGCGGCCGGCCACCGCGCCGGGGAACCCGACCTTCGGCGCCTGGCCGAGGCCGATGCTCGTATACATATTCCACATTTCCTCGGGCCGCATCGTCATCGCGATCTTCGTCGCGCCGATGTTGCTCGACTTCTGGATCACGCCGCCGACCGTCAGCGTACCGAAACCCGCGTCGTCGGTGATCGGCGCGCCGTCGAGCACGAAATGCCCGTTGCCCGTCTCGACGAGCGTGTTCGGCGTCACGCGATGCAGGTCGAGCGCGAGTGATACCGTAAACGGCTTCATGATCGAGCCCGGCTCGAACACGTCGGTCATGATCCGGTTGCGCAACTGCTCGCCGGTCATGCGCGAGCGGTCGTTCGGGTTGTACGTCGGGTAGTTGACGAGCGCGAGCACTTCGCCGGTACGCACGTCGACGACCATCGCCGCGCCGGCCTTCGCCTTGAACTTCTCGACGGCGGCCTTCAGGTTCGCGTACGCGATGTACTGGATCTTGCTGTCGATCGACAGGTCGACGTCGGTGCCGTTGTGCGGCGGAATCTGCTCGGCGACATCCTCGATGATGTGCCCCATCCGGTCCTTGATCACGCGGCGCATGCCGGATGTGCCGGACAGCATCTTCTGGTCACCCAGTTCGACGCCTTCCTGCCCTTCGTCCTCGACGTTCGTGAAGCCGATCAGGTGAGCGGTGATCTCGCCTTCCGGGTAGAAGCGCTTGTATTCGTTGCGCTGATAGATGCCGGGGATGTCGAGCGCGGCGACCTTGTCGGCGACGTCGATCGGCACCTGGCGCTTCACGTAGACGAAACCCTTGTCTTCCGACAGCTTCACGCGCAGTTCCTTCGACGTCATGCCGAGGAGCTTGCCGAGCTGGTTGATCTTGTCGGCGTCGAGGTCGTCCGGCACCGCATCGGGAATCGCCCAGATCGCGCGCACGGGCAGGCTCGTCGCGAGCACGAGCCCGTTACGATCGAGGATCTTGCCGCGCGTCGCGGGCAGTTCGATCGTGCGCTGGTAGCGGCTTTCGCCCTGCTTCTGATAGAACGCGTTGCCGGGACCCTGGA
This sequence comes from Burkholderia sp. EMB26, assembly GCF_024730645.1. Taxonomy (NCBI): domain Bacteria; kingdom Pseudomonadati; phylum Pseudomonadota; class Betaproteobacteria; order Burkholderiales; family Burkholderiaceae; genus Burkholderia; species Burkholderia sp. EMB26. Next base: position 556,364 of record NZ_CP078070.1, on the reverse strand, counting down.
TCCAGAACGCCCGGGCGGCCAGCGCGACGAACGCCATGAACAGCATGAACACGACGAGCTTCGAGCGCCACATCGGCAGATGCACGCCCAGCACGGGGCTCGACGAGAACTTCACGTTCTGGCGCTTCTGGGACGGCTTCATCGCGCGCCCCCCTTGCCCTTGCCGGCCGTGTCGGCCGACGCCGGGATCGGCGCGTCGATCGCCTTCGCGGCGCCCGGCGGCAGCGTCAGGTATTGCGTGCGGCCGGTCGAGATCGGCTGCATTTTCAGCGAATCGTTCGCGAGCTGCTCGATGCGCGACGTCTTCGACAGCGCGCTCTGCTGATATTGGAGCTGCGCATAGTCCTGCTGGAGCTGGCGCTCCTGCGACTGCGCGCGCTGCAGCTGGATGAAGATCTGGCGTTGCTGGTTCGTCGAGTTGACGACCGACAGCGCGCAACCCATCACGATGATCAGCAGGAAGATATTGAGGCGGCTCATGGCGTGACGCGCTCCGCAATGCGCATCACGGCCGAGCGGGCGCGCGGATTCGCGGCGACTTCCGCTTCGCTCGGAAACTGGCGGCTGATGATCTTGAGCGGCGGGCTCGGGAGGTCGACGGCGCGGATCGGCAGGCGACGATCGACCGCAGGCGCACTCGCGTGCGCCTGCATGAATCGTTTGACGATCCGGTCCTCGAGTGAATGAAAGCTGATGACCACCAGCCGCCCCCCTTGCTCCAGCAACGACAATGCCGCGTCTAGTACGACTTGCAGGTCCGCAAGCTCTTGATTGACGTGAATCCGTATAGCCTGAAAGGTGCGGGTTGCCGGATCCTTGCCCTTCTCACGGGTTTTGACGACGTGACCCACGATTTGGGCAAGCTCGCCCGTGGTGTCGAGAGGCCCAAGACGGTCGGACTCTGCCCGGCGAGCAACAAGCGCCTTTGCAATCTGAAAAGCAAACCGTTCTTCCCCATAATCCCGTATCACCTCCGTCAATTCCTGCACCGAAGCCCGCGCGAGCCATTCGGCCGCCGACTCGCCGCGCGTCGGATCCATTCGCATGTCCAGCGGACCATCGGCGCGGAAACTGAAGCCGCGCGCCGGATCGTCCACCTGCGGCGAGGACACGCCCAGGTCCAGCAACACCCCCGACACCTTCTCGACGCCGCGCGCCGCAAGCGCGTCGCGCATCGAAGCAAAGCTGTCATGCACGATCGAGAAGCGCGCATCCTCGATGCCCTGCGCCGTCTCGATCGCCCTCGGATCCTTGTCGAACGCGATCAGCCGCGCGGCCGGCGCCAGCCGCGCGAGCACCGCGCGGCTATGGCCGCCGCGCCCGAACGTGCCGTCGACGTACACGCCGTCCGGCCGCGTCACGAGCGACTCGACCGCCTCATCCAACAGCACCGTCCGATGCCGCAATTCATTTCCCATCGCGGGCGTCTCCGTCACCGCAATCAGAACGTGAAATTCTTCAGCGCGTCGGGCATGCCCTGCGCCATCGCTGCCTGCTCCTTCGCGTTGTAGGTCTGCGAATCCCACAGCTCGAAGTGACTACCCATTCCCAACAACATGACTTCCTTTTCCAGTCCGGCTGCCATGCGCAGCTCGGGCGATACGAGAATCCGGCCCGCGCTGTCGAGATCGACGTCCATCGCATTGCCGAGAAAAATTCGCCGCCACCAGTGCGCGTCCATCGGCAACGCGGCGATCTTGGCGCGGAACACTTCCCATTCGGGGCGCGGAAACAGCAACAGGCAGCCGTCCGGGTGCTTGGTCACAGTCACCCGTCCTTCTGCCTGTCCTTGCAGCGCTTCGCGATAGCGAGCCGGCACCGACATCCGCCCTTTCGCATCGAGCGTCAGCGCCGACGCCCCTTGGAACACTTTCCGCTCTCCCGTTCAGGGCACCGAAGCACCCGCTCAATGCTGAGAATTTAGCCGGAATAGCCTGCTAAATCACACAAAAATACACTTTCTCACACTGTCTCCCACTTTAGAGGAAGGGTGTGGCACGGTCAAGGGAGCGGCCCGCTTTTTTGACGAATTTTGTTAGTTAGAACAAGGACTTACGCGCACATGCTCATGCGACCCCTCATTCCAAAAACCGTTATAAATGAATGAGCTAGTGCAACTTGTGAAGGTGATACGTGAGAAAGACGGCCCAGACGGGCGTGCGGACGGGGCTTTCGGGGGCGGGAAAACGAGGAGTGAGCGGGCGGTATCGGGGGCGGTGAACCGGGGCGGCGTCCCACGCCACCCCGGCGCCAATCTCAGAGATAGTACGCAGTGCTCGTCATGACTTTCGACGCGGCGCGCATCAGCATCCGCGCGGGCAGCGGCAGCTCGATGCCGCCGGCGTCGGTCGCGGCCTTGCCGTGCTTCACCTCGTCGATCCGCATCTGGTCGACGATCGCGCGCGACGCGGTGTCGGTCGCCGGCAGCTCGGACATGTGGCCTTCGAGATGGCTCTCGACCTGCCGCTCCGTCTCGGCCATGAAGCCGAGGCTGACCTTGTCGCCGAGCGCACCAGCCGCCACGCCGATCGCGAGCGCGCCGGCATACCACAGCGGGTTGAGCAGGCTCGGGCGCGAGTCGAGCTCCTTCAGGCGGTGCGCGGTCCACGCGAGGTGATCCTCCTCCTCGCGCGCGGCCTCCTCGAACATCGCCTTCGCCGACGCCGTGCGCGCGGTGAGCTTCTGCGCCTGGTAGAGCGCCTGCGCGCAGACCTCGCCGACGTGATTCACGCGCATCAGGCCGGCCGCGTGCGTGCGCTCGGCGGGCGTCAGCTCGACGTCCGGCGCATCGGCCGGCGCGGGCACCGGCCGGCTCATGCGGCTAATGCCGGTCAGCGATCGCAGGCCGCGATCGAATTCGCTGATCAGTTCATCCAACACCATCCTGTTCTCCTGGCTGCAGGTGCCGCTGCACGCGGCAAGGGCACAAGTCCGCTGCGTAACCGACTTGATTATTCAGCGGAAATTGCGGTTAACCCGTGATTTTAACCATTGTTGCATAAAGGAAACATGGCGGCGTTGAGCTGCAGCATTTCGCTTTGTGGCAAAAATCGGCTTTGCTACATTACGTGCGACTTCTTGCGAAGTTGATGGGGCCCGTCAACAGAACATAACTATCCGCCCCGCCAAAAAAATTCAGTGATTCTTGGAGATCCGTTAATGAAAAAGTCGCTTCTCGCGCTCGTCGCGCTGGGCGCGTTCGCTGGCGCTGCCCATGCGCAAAGCAGCGTGACGCTTTACGGCATCATCGATGAAGGCCTGCTCTTCAACAACAACGCCGGCGGCAAGCACCTGTACAGCATGGCCAGCGGCGTGATGCAAGGCAGCCGCTTCGGTCTGCGCGGCACCGAAGACCTCGGTGGCGGCCTGAAGGCGATCTTCACCCTCGAAAACGGTTTCGACGTGAACAGCGGCAAGCTCGGTCAGGGCGGCCTGATGTTCGGCCGTCAGGCTTACGTCGGCCTGTCGAGCCAGTACGGTACGGTCACGCTGGGTCGTCAGTACGACTCCGTCGTCGACTTCGTCGGCCCGCTCGAGGCAGGCGACCAGTGGGGCGGCTACATCGCCGCTCACCCGGGCGACCTCGACAACTTCAACAACGCGTATCGCGTGAACAACGCGGTCAAGTTCACGAGCCAGAGCTACGGCGGCTTCACGTTCGGCGGCCTGTACAGCTTCGGCGGCCAGGCAGGCCAGTTCGCGAAGAACCAGGTCTGGTCGCTCGGCGCAGGCTACAACAACGGCCCGCTGGTCCTCGGCGTCGGTTACTTGAACGCACGCACGCCGAACCAGTTCGGCGGCATGTTCAACAACGGTTCGACGTCGTCGTCGGTCTCGTCGCCGATCTACGGCGCGTACGCGAACAACGCGAACACGTACCAGGTCATCGGCGCAGGCGGCGCGTACACGTTCGGCGCAGCGACGATCGGCGCGACGTACTCGAACACGAAGTTCAAGGGCTTCTCGGCAGGCCCGTTCGTGAACCAGACCGCGACGTTCAACAACGGCGAAATCAACTTCAAGTATCAGTTGACCCCGGCGTTGATCCTCGGCGCGGCGTACGACTACACGCAAGGCAGCAAGATCGACGGCAACTCGGCAGCCAAGTACCACCAGGGCTCGCTGGGCGTCGACTACTTCCTGTCGAAGCGCACCGACGTCTACGCGATCGGCGTGTACCAGCACGCATCGGGCAACGTGCTCGATTCGAACGGCAACGTCCTGAAGGCAACGGCAGCGATCAACGGTCTCGCAGGTTCGAGCACCAGCAACCAGGTCGCAGCACGCGTCGGTATCCGTCACAAGTTCTAATCAGCTTGTCTGACAAGCCGCAGCATCTTGAAGGCGCCTTCGGGCGCCTTTTTCTTTTTGGGGGCGGTGGGTCGGTGGATCGACATGCAGACGCGCGTCGCAGCGTGCCGACGCCAGCCGTCAGGTCGAAATGCACGAACTGCCACCGGCTCGCGCACGAAACCCGTGCCCCCCGGCCGATCCACCCGCAGCCGCAAACAAAAAGCCCGGCATGGGCCGGGCTTTTTCGTTCAACCGTCTCGTTGCGTGCGTTACGCGCGTCCGTCACGCAGTTCGCGCCGCAGGATCTTGCCGACGTTCGTCTTCGGCAGCTCCGTGCGGAACTCGACCAGCTTCGGCCGCTTGTACCCGGTGAGCCGCTCCTTGCAGTAGGCGAGGATGTCCTTGTCGGTCAGCGCCGGATCCTTTTTCACGATGAACAGCTTCACGGCTTCGCCGGAATGCTCGTCGGGCACGCCGACCGCCGCGACCTCGAACACGCCCGGATGCGACGCCACCACGTCCTCGACTTCGTTCGGATACACGTTGAAGCCAGACACGAGAATCATGTCCTTCTTGCGATCGACGATCTTCACGTAGCCGCGCGCATCCATCACGCCGACGTCGCCCGTCTTGAAGAAGCCGTCCGCGAACATGACCTTCGCGGTCTCGTCCGGCCGGTTCCAGTAGCCGGCCATCACCTGCGGCCCGCGGATGCAGATCTCGCCGGGCTCGCCGAGCGCGACGTCGTTGCCTGCATCGTCGCGGATCGCGACTTCGGTCGACGGCAGCGGCAGGCCGATCGTCCCGCTGTATTCGGTCGCCGTCACGGGGTTGCAGGTCGCCACCGGCGACGTTTCGGACAGCCCGTATCCTTCGATGATCGCGGTCCCGGTCTTTTCATACCAGCGCCTCGCGACGCCCTCCTGGATCGCCATGCCGCCGCCGTTGGCGATCACGAGCTTCGACAGGTCGAGCTGACCGAACTCGGGATGGTTCAGCAGCGCGTTGTACAGCGTGTTGACCGCAGGAATCGTCGAGATCCGGTAACCCTTCAACTCCTTGATCATGCCGGCGATGTCGCGCGGATTCGGGATCAGGATGCCCATGCCGCCCGTGCGCATCGTCAGGAAACCGCAGACGGTCAGCGCGAACACGTGATACAGCGGCAGCGCGACAACCGTCACGAACTGTTCCACCTCCGGATACTTCTCGTGAGCCGGGTGGTGCCACGCGCCGGCCTGCAGCACGTTCGACACGATGTTCCGGTGCAGCAGCGTCGCCCCCTTCGCGACGCCGGTCGTACCGCCCGTGTACTGCAGGAACGCGACGTCGTCGGGACCGATCTTCTGCGGCTTGAACGCCTGTCGCGCGCCCTCCGACAGCGCGGCCTTGAAGCGCGTGAACGACGGCAACTGCCACGCGGGCACCATCTTCTTCACGTTGCGCACGACGTAATTGACGAGCCATCCCTTGATGCCCAGCAGGTCGCCCATCGATGCGACGACCACGTGCTTGACGGCCGTATTGGCGATGACGGCCTGCAGTGTCGACGCGAAATTCTCCAGGATGACGATCGCCTCCGCACCGCTGTCCTTCAGTTGATGCTCGAGCTCGCGCGGCGTATAGAGCGGGTTGACGTTGACGACGGTGTAGCCGGCGCGCAGCACCGCGGCGATCGTCACCGGGTACTGCAGCACGTTCGGCATCATGATCGCGACGCGCGCCCCGCGCGCCAGGCCGCGGGATTGCAGCCACGCGCCGAACTGGCGCGACAGCTTGTCCAGTTCGCCATACGTGATGCCCTTGCCCATGCAGACGAACGCGGTACGGTCGCGATACTGCCGGAAGCTCTCGTCGAGCAGGTCCGGGACGGACGGATAAGCAGAGGAGTCAATTTCGGCTGGAACGCCGGGTGGGTACGATTTCAGCCAAATTTTGTCCATGCCGCGCGTCTCCTCACAGATTTTCGAATGGTCGTGCTAAAACGCATCGTAACGGCTCCCCCGCCCCGAGACAACAGGGTTAGATGTCCACTTCGAACTTCCATATCAATTTCGTCTGATCATACGGCGATATTCGATCAAATGCGCTCAACTTCCACAAGACAATCGTAAAACGTCGCCGAATTGCCAAGGTCGGTCAGTGCCTGGCTCGTCACTTCGTTCGCGTTCCTGCCGTCCGGCGACAACTTCTTCCACCAGATCGACAATCCGACGACCAGCCCGGCGCGCGCCCGATCGGTAATACGCGCAAGCGCCTGCATCGAGCCGCGATCGTTGAAGATACGGACGACGTCGCCCTCCGCGATGCCGCGCGCGCTGGCGTCGGACGGGTGCATGTCGAGGTGCGGCTCGCCTTCCGTCGAACGCAGGCTGTCGACGTTCACGAACGTGCTGTTCAGGAAGTGACGGGCCGGCGGCGAAATCATCGCCAGCGGATAGCGTGCGGCGAGTTCGGGCGCGGCTTCGACTGATTCGAACGGCGGCAGATAGTCGGGAACGGGGTCCATGCCCATCTGCTCGAGCCGCGGGCTGTAGAACTCGCACTTGCCCGATGGCGTGCGGAAACCGCCATTCGCGAACGGCGCCTCCGGCAGTTTGAGTTTCAGCCAGCCGGCCTGCTTTAGCGTGTCCCAGTCGCTGTCGAGCACCGGATCGTCCCAGCGAAGCGCTGCGCGCGCGACCGCTTCGTCGCTGTGATAGAGCGCGGGCTCGTCGAGTCCCATGCTGCGCGCGATCCCGCGAAAGATCTCCGTGTTCGGCCGCGCGTCTCCCACCGGTGGAATCACCGGCAGATTCGCCATCACATAGGTATGGCCGTACGACTTATGGATATCCAGATGTTCGAGCTGCGTGGTTGCCGGCAATACAATGTCGGCGAAATCGACCGTATCTGTCTTGAAGTGCTCGAGAACGACCGTGAACAGATCGTCGCGCGCGAAGCCCGCGGCGACCTTCGACGAATCGGGCGCGACCGCCACCGGATTCGAGTTGTACACGATCAGCGCTTCGACTTTCGGCCCGAACGTCGCATCGCCCGGATGCAGCAGCGCGTCGCCGATCGCGTTCATGTTGATGATGCGCGGCAACTTGTTCGGCCAACCCGGCATCAGGTCCGGACGTAGCAGCGCGGCCTGGTTGACCGGCGCGGACTCCGACGACGAGAGCAGCAAGCCGCCCGCCCGATCGCGCCACGCCCCCGTCAACGCCGGCAGGCTGGCAATCGCGCGCACGGCATTGCCGCCGCCGCGAACGCGTTGCATGCCGTAGTTGAGGCGGATCGATGCCTTGCGGGTGGCGCCGTAGCGACGGGCAAGATCGACCAGCTCCGACGCGTCGATGCCGCAGATCTGCGCGACGCGTTCCGGCGGATAGGTCAGGGCACGCGCCTTCAGTTCGTCGAAGCCGAGCGTATGGTCGGCGATGTAGTCGTGATCGAGCAGGTTTTCGGTAATCAGCACATGCATCATGCCGAGCGCAAACGCGCCATCGGTACCGGGCTTCAGGGCGATGTGCTGATGGCACTTCTCCGCGGTCAGCGAACGATACGGGTCGATCGCGACAAGACGCGCACCACGGCGCTTCGCTTCCTGCGCGCGGGTCCAGAAGTGCAGACTCGATGCGATCGGATTCGCGCCCCATATCAGAATCAGTTCGCTTTCCTCGAAGTGCTCGAGGTGCATGCCGACACTGCCGCCATACGTGTATCGCAGCCCCGCGGCACCGGCCGCCGCGCAGATCGCACGCTCGAGCCGCGACGCACCGAGCTTGTGAAAGAAGCGCTGGGCAATGCCCTCGCCTTGTACGAGTCCCATCGTTCCCGCATAGCTGTACGGCACGATCGCTTCCGGCGCGCGCGCGGCGATCTCACCGAGGCGACGCCCGATCTCGTCGAACGCCTCGTCCCAACTGATCGGCACGAAGCGCCCCTCCCCTTTTGCGCCGATACGCCTGAGCGGGACAGTAAGGCGATCGGGATGATGAACGCGATCCGCGTATCGGCTGACTTTCGTACACAAGACGCCCTGTGTCGGCGGATGGTCGGGATCGCCCGTGACCTTGATTGCCTTGCCGTTCTCGACGGTCACGCGCATTGCACACGTGTCCGGACAATCATGCGGGCAAACGGCCCGGGCTACCTGGGTGACGGCGTTCATCGTTTTGAATGCTGAGATGGGGGTACGCAAATTTTACGTGGACCACGCCGAATAACGCGTTCATTTCACAGCGTTTTTGGACGACCTGATGGAAGACTGGGTGGTAGTGGCAGGTTTCGGCGGGCGGGAGGCCGTGGACGTAGCCTTGGCACCGTTGCGCCGCACGCTTTTCTGGCGCACCAATGCAAAAACCCCCGCCTTGTCGGGCGGGGGTTTCTGGCTTGAGGGGAGCCTGACGATTACCTACTTTCACACGGGAATCCGCACTATCATCGGCGTAGAGTCGTTTCACGGTCCTGTTCGGGATGGGAAGGGGTGGGACCGACTCGCTATGGTCATCAGGCAAAGAGGGTTGTTGCGTTGCTTCGCAGCGCAACCAATCTGGGAAGAAGCAGTAATTAGGTTGTGTGTATCACACACGAGAATCCAACCGTCCGACGCGCTCTGTAGCGCGAAACAGACTTGTTATAGGATCAAGCCTTACGGGCAATTAGTATCAGTTAGCTGAACGCATTACTGCGCTTACACACCTGACCTATCAACGTCCTGGTCTCGAACGACCCTTCAAGGAGGTCTAGCCTCCAGGGATATCTCATCTTAAGGCGAGTTTCCCGCTTAGATGCTTTCAGCGGTTATCTCTTCCGAACATAGCTACCCGGCGATGCCACTGGCGTGACAACCGGTACACCAGAGGTTCGTCCACTCCGGTCCTCTCGTACTAGGAGCAGCCCCCTTCAAATATCCAACGCCCACGGCAGATAGGGACCAAACTGTCTCACGACGTTTTAAACCCAGCTCACGTACCTCTTTAAATGGCGAACAGCCATACCCTTGGGACCGGCTACAGCCCCAGGATGAGATGAGCCGACATCGAGGTGCCAAACACCGCCGTCGATATGAACTCTTGGGCGGTATCAGCCTGTTATCCCCAGAGTACCTTTTATCCGTTGAGCGATGGCCCTTCCATACAGAACCACCGGATCACTATGACCTGCTTTCGCACCTGCTCGACTTGTCGGTCTCGCAGTTAAGCACGCTTATGCCATTGCACTATCAGCACGATTTCCGACCGTACCTAGCGTACCTTCGTACTCCTCCGTTACGCTTTGGGAGGAGACCGCCCCAGTCAAACTGCCTACCATGCACTGTCCCCGACCCGGATCACGGGCCAAGGTTAGAACCTCAAACAAACCAGGGTGGTATTTCAAGGACGGCTCCACCGAAACTAGCGTTCCGGTTTCATAGCCTCCCACCTATCCTACACAGATCGGTTCAAAGTCCAATGCAAAGCTACAGTAAAGGTTCATGGGGTCTTTCCGTCTAGCCGCGGGTAGATTGCATCATCACAAACACTTCAACTTCGCTGAGTCTCGGGAGGAGACAGTGTGGCCATCGTTACGCCATTCGTGCAGGTCGGAACTTACCCGACAAGGAATTTCGCTACCTTAGGACCGTTATAGTTACGGCCGCCGTTTACCGGGACTTCAATCAAGAGCTTGCACCCCATCATTTAATCTTCCGGCACCGGGCAGGCGTCACACCCTATACGTCCACTTTCGTGTTTGCAGAGTGCTGTGTTTTTATTAAACAGTCGCAGCCACCAGTTTATTGCAACCCCTTCACCCTCCTGGCGCAGGCCAGTCAAGCTACAAGGGCGTACCTTATCCCGAAGTTACGGTACCAATTTGCCGAGTTCCTTCTCCCGAGTTCTCTCAAGCGCCTTAGAATACTCATCTCGCCCACCTGTGTCGGTTTGCGGTACGGTCATCGTTAGACTGAAGCTTAGAGGCTTTTCTTGGAACCACTTCCAATTGCTTCGCTCCCTAAGGAGCTCGCGCCACACCCTTGAATCCTGCGCCCGGATTTGCCTAAGCGCCTTCTCCAATGCAGCGACCGGGACTTCCAACACCCGGACAACCTTCCGCGATCCGTCCCCCCATCGCATCTAACAATGGTGCAGGAATATTGACCTGCTTCCCATCAGCTACGCATTTCTGCCTCGCCTTAGGGGCCGACTCACCCTACGCCGATGAACGTTGCGTAGGAAACCTTGGGCTTACGGCGAGGGGGCCTTTCACCCCCTTTATCGCTACTCATGTCAGCATTCGCACTTCCGATACCTCCAGCACCCTTTACAAGGCACCTTCGCAGGCTTACGGAACGCTCTCCTACCATGCGTGCTAAGCACGCATCCGCAGCTTCGGTATATAGCTTAGCCCCGTTACATCTTCCGCGCAGGACGACTCGATCAGTGAGCTATTACGCTTTCTTTAAAGGGTGGCTGCTTCTAAGCCAACCTCCTGACTGTTTTAGCCTTCCCACTTCGTTTCCCACTTAGCTATATTTGGGGACCTTAGCTGGCGGTCTGGGTTGTTTCCCTCTTGACACCGGACGTTAGCACCCGATGTCTGTCTCCCGTGATTGCACTCTTCGGTATTCGGAGTTTGCTATGGCGGGGTAATCTGCAATAGACCCCCCAACCATGACAGTGCTCTACCCCCGAAGGTGAGACACGAGGCACTACCTAAATAGTTTTCGGAGAGAACCAGCTATTTCCAGGTTTGTTTAGCCTTTCACCCCTATCCACAGCTCATCCCCTAACTTTTCAACGTTAGTGGGTTCGGACCTCCAGTACGTGTTACCGCACCTTCATCCTGGCCATGGATAGATCACCTGGTTTCGGGTCTACGCCCAGCAACTGAACGCCCTATTCGGACTCGCTTTCGCTACGCCTGCCCTATACGGTTAAGCTTGCTACTGAACGTAAGTCGCTGACCCATTATACAAAAGGTACGCCGTCACCCCTTGCGAGGCTCCGACTGTTTGTATGCATGCGGTTTCAGGATCTATTTCACTCCCCTCCCGGGGTTCTTTTCGCCTTTCCCTCACGGTACTGGTTCACTATCGGTCGATCACGAGTATTTAGCCTTGGAGGATGGTCCCCCCATCTTCAGACAGGATTTCACGTGTCCCGCCCTACTTGTCGCACACCTAGTTCTTTCATACTGTTTTCGCCTACAGGGCTATCACCTGCTATGGCCGCACTTTCCAGAGCGTTCGGCTAACAATACAAATAAAGAGTGCAAGGCTCATCCCATTTCGCTCGCCACTACTTTGGGAATCTCGGTTGATTTCTTTTCCTGCGGTTACTTAGATGTTTCAGTTCACCGCGTTCGCTTCACATGGCCTATGTATTCAGCCATGGATACTCCAAAAGGAGTGGGTTTCCCCATTCGGACATCTACGGATCAAAGCTCGTTTGCCAGCTCCCCGTAGCTTTTCGCAGGCTACCGCGTCCTTCATCGCCTGTGATCGCCAAGGCATCCACCACATGCACTTGTTCGCTTGACCCTATAACGAGTCTGTCTCGTTACAGGTTGAGTTCTCGCGTTGTGCCGTATTCCAATTGAGCCGAACATTAAGTTCGAATCATCTTGAGATACATCGATACAATCACAACCCGGATAGTTTCCACGTCCATCTCAAGACGCTTCCGCTATCCAAATTACTTACTTCTTCCAGATTGTTAAAGAACGACAGCCGATACTTTCGTACCGCTCTGACTGGCTCAATCGCCAATGACAAAGACTCGAACAATCGTCATTCGAATGTTTGTCATTGAGGATTGGTGGAGGCAGACGGGATCGAACCGACGACCCCCTGCTTGCAAAGCAGGTGCTCTCCCAGCTGAGCTATGCCCCCATGTACAGACTTGCCTCAGGTGTACCTACCGCCAGACAATGGTGGGTCTGGTTGGATTCGAACCAACGACCCCCGCCTTATCAAGACGGTGCTCTAACCGACTGAGCTACAGACCCCTGAGTCTGTCTTTAATTTACAGCCGATAAGCGTGAGCGCTCAACTTGTGCGAGATAGCTCTGGAAAGGAGGTGATCCAGCCGCACCTTCCGATACGGCTACCTTGTTACGACTTCACCCCAGTCATGAATCCTACCGTGGTGACCGTCCTCCTTGCGGTTAGACTAGCCACTTCTGGTAAAACCCACTCCCATGGTGTGACGGGCGGTGTGTACAAGACCCGGGAACGTATTCACCGCGGCATGCTGATCCGCGATTACTAGCGATTCCAGCTTCATGCACTCGAGTTGCAGAGTGCAATCCGGACTACGATCGGTTTTCTGGGATTAGCTCCCCCTCGCGGGTTGGCAACCCTCTGTTCCGACCATTGTATGACGTGTGAAGCCCTACCCATAAGGGCCATGAGGACTTGACGTCATCCCCACCTTCCTCCGGTTTGTCACCGGCAGTCTCCTTAGAGTGCTCTTGCGTAGCAACTAAGGACAAGGGTTGCGCTCGTTGCGGGACTTAACCCAACATCTCACGACACGAGCTGACGACAGCCATGCAGCACCTGTGCGCCGGTTCTCTTTCGAGCACTCCCGCCTCTCGGCAGGATTCCGACCATGTCAAGGGTAGGTAAGGTTTTTCGCGTTGCATCGAATTAATCCACATCATCCACCGCTTGTGCGGGTCCCCGTCAATTCCTTTGAGTTTTAATCTTGCGACCGTACTCCCCAGGCGGTCAACTTCACGCGTTAGCTACGTTACTAAGGAAATGAATCCCCAACAACTAGTTGACATCGTTTAGGGCGTGGACTACCAGGGTATCTAATCCTGTTTGCTCCCCACGCTTTCGTGCATGAGCGTCAGTATTGGCCCAGGGGGCTGCCTTCGCCATCGGTATTCCTCCACATCTCTACGCATTTCACTGCTACACGTGGAATTCTACCCCCCTCTGCCATACTCTAGCCTGCCAGTCACCAATGCAGTTCCCAGGTTGAGCCCGGGGATTTCACATCGGTCTTAGCAAACCGCCTGCGCACGCTTTACGCCCAGTAATTCCGATTAACGCTTGCACCCTACGTATTACCGCGGCTGCTGGCACGTAGTTAGCCGGTGCTTATTCTTCCGGTACCGTCATCCCCCGACTGTATTAGAGCCAAGGATTTCTTTCCGGACAAAAGTGCTTTACAACCCGAAGGCCTTCTTCACACACGCGGCATTGCTGGATCAGGCTTTCGCCCATTGTCCAAAATTCCCCACTGCTGCCTCCCGTAGGAGTCTGGGCCGTGTCTCAGTCCCAGTGTGGCTGGTCGTCCTCTCAGACCAGCTACTGATCGTCGCCTTGGTAGGCCTTTACCCCACCAACTAGCTAATCAGCCATCGGCCAACCCTATAGCGCGAGGCCCGAAGGTCCCCCGCTTTCATCCGTGGATCGTATGCGGTATTAATCCGGCTTTCGCCGGGCTATCCCCCACTACAGGACATGTTCCGATGTATTACTCACCCGTTCGCCACTCGCCACCAGGTGCAAGCACCCGTGCTGCCGTTCGACTTGCATGTGTAAGGCATGCCGCCAGCGTTCAATCTGAGCCAGGATCAAACTCTTCAGTTCAAACCTGTTACTGTTTTCGGTTCTTTCGAACCGGTCGCTCACTCAAAGCTGACAGGAATATGAATCACTTCATAAACCTGACTTACTTTAGTGTGAGACTCTTGATACTTTTGCTATCTGATCCGAGGATCAGCTCGCTGTCATCAAGCGCCCACACTTATCGGCTGTTAATTTTTAAAGAGCATGTCTGCGAGGGATCTTGAACCCCTCAGCAGCGCTGCGTTTTCAGCAGCAGAGAAGCGAGATTATGAACCGTGTTTCGCAGTTCGTCAACAACTTTCTGAACGACTTCGTTGCGACTGCGGGGCTCAACTTCCGTACCGCCGAGGCTCGCTACCTCCGAACCCCAACAGCACTGCTTCCCTTCCCTCCGCGCCGCGTTTCCGTTGGCGCGAAAGAGGCGTGATTCTAAGCACCTGCCCCCATCCTTGCAAGCGCTTTGTGAAGAAAGTTTGAAAAAGCCTCCGTGCGCTCACGCGCACGGAGGCTTTTGATGAACGGGGCAAGGCGATCACGCCGACAACCGGTGCAGGCCAGCCACCGGACACCCGACCGACGCCAGTCGATCAGCGGTGCTTGAAGACCGGCTTCCGCTTCTCGACGAATGCCGCCATCCCTTCCTTCTGATCTTCGGTTGCGAACAGCGAATGGAACAGCCGGCGCTCGAAGTGAACGCCTTCAGCCAGCGTCGTCTCGTACGCGCGGTTCACCGACTCCTTGACCATCATGACTGCCGGCAACGAAAACTCGGCGATCGTGGTGGCGGCGGCAATCGCCTCGTCGAGCAGCTTGTCGGCGGGCAGCACGCGTGACACGAGCCCGGCACGCTCCGCTTCGACAGCGTCCATGAAGCGCGCGGTCAGGCACATGTCCATCGCCTTCGCCTTCGATACCGCGCGCGGCAAACGCTGCGTGCCGCCCGCCCCCGGCATGACGCCCAGCTTGATTTCCGGCTGACCGAACTTGGCCGTGTCCGCCGCGAAAATGATGTCGCACATCATTGCCAGCTCGCAGCCACCGCCCAGCGCAAAGCCCGAAACCGCGGCAATGATCGGCTTGCGGATCTCGCGGACCGTCTCCCAGTTGCGCGTGATGTAGTCGCCCCGATAGACATCCATATAGGAGTAGGTCGCCATCATGCCGATGTCCGCACCGGCCGCGAACGCCTTTTCGCTCCCGGTCACGACGATCGCGCCGATGTCGTCGTCCGCATCGAACGCCTTCAGCGCGGCGCCCAGCTCATCCATCAGAGCATCGTTCAGCGCATTCAGCGCCTTCGGACGGTTCAGCGTCACCAGACCGACACGCCCCCGGGTCTCCACCAGGATGTTCTCGTAAGCCATCTATTTCTCCTCGATCAATGAAATGAGAAACGCCTCGCACATGCGAATAGTTTGATGCTACCATTCTCCGACCAACCGGTCGGTTAATTAATCGATCCAATCCCTCTCAACGTTCATCAGGCCGCCGCCATGACCCATGCCCTGTTCACGAAGCACGAAGACACGCTGAAACACGCACTCGCCGCCATCGAGAGCCGCGGGTACTGGAGCCCGTTCGCCGAAATGCCGAGCCCCAAAGTGTACGGGGAAAGCGCAAGCGCGGACGGTGAGGCCGCGTTCAAGTCGCACCTCGACACGACCTTCGTACTCGACCAGCCGGCGACCGGTGAAACGGTCGGCGCCGAGCGCTCGCCGTACGGCATCGCGCTGGGCGTCCGGTACCCGAAATCGACGCCCGACGCACTGATCGCCGCCGCCGCCGCCGCGCAACGCACGTGGCGCGAAGCTGGCCCGAGCGCGTGGGTCGGCGTCAGCCTCGAAATCCTGGCGCGCCTGAACCGCGCAAGCTTCGAAATTGCCTACAGCGTGATGCACACCACCGGGCAAGCCTTCATGATGGCGTTCCAGGCCGGCGGCCCACACGCGCAGGACCGCGCCCTCGAGGCGGTCGCCTATGCGTGGGACGAGCTGCGCCGCATCCCGGCCGATGCGCATTGGGAAAAGCCGCAAGGCAAGAACCCGCCGCTCGCGATGCACAAGCGCTATACGATCGTGCCGCGCGGCACGGGCCTCGTGCTCGGCTGCTGCACGTTCCCGACCTGGAACGGCTACCCCGGCCTGTTCGCCGACCTGGCAACCGGTAATACGGTGATCGTCAAACCGCACCCGGGCGCGATCCTGCCGCTCGCCATCACGGTGCGGATCGCCCGCGACGTGCTGCGCGAAGCCGGGTTCGATCCGAACGTCGTCACGCTGCTCGCGACCGAGCCCAACGACGGCGCGCTGGTCCAGGAGCTCGCGCTGCGCCCCGAGATCAAGCTGATCGACTTCACCGGCAGCACGCAGAACGGCACGTGGCTCGAACGCCATGCCCATCAGGCACAGGTCTACACCGAAAAAGCCGGCGTCAACCAGATCGTGATCGACTCGACCGACGATCTGAAGGCCGCCGCCAAGAACATCGCGTTCTCGCTGGCGCTGTACTCCGGCCAGATGTGTACCGCACCGCAGAACATCTACGTGCCGCGCGACGGCATCCGGACGGCCGACGGCCACGCGAGCTTCGACGAAGTCGCGCAAGCCATCGCGGTTGCCGTGCAGAAACTCACCGGCGACCCGGCACGCTCGGTCGAACTGATCGGCGCGATCCAGAACGACGGCGTGACCGCGCGCATCGACGACGCACGCAAGCTCGGCCGCGTGCTCGCCGACAGCCAGACCCTCCAGCACCCCGCGTTCCCCGATGCGCGCGTGCGCACGCCGCTCGTGCTGCAGCTCGACGTGGCCGACCGCGAGAAATTCACGCAGGAGTGGTTCGGCCCGATCTCGTTCGTGATCTCGACCGACTCGACCGCCCAGTCGCTCGACCTGGCCGGTGAAATCGCCGCCGAGCATGGCGCACTGACCCTCTCCGTCTACAGCACCGACGACGCGATCGTCGACGCCGCGCACGAGGCGGCGGTGCGTGGCGGCGTCGCGCTGTCGATCAACCTCACGGGCGGCGTATTCGTCAACCAGTCGGCCGCGTTCTCCGACTTCCACGGCACGGGCGCGAACCCGGCGGCCAACGCCGCGCTGGCCGATCCGGCATTCGTCGCCAACCGGTTCCGCGTGGTGCAAAGCCGCGTCCATGTTGCCCCGAAGGCGGTACCTGCGGAAGCCGGCCAGACGGCATAACCCGATTGGCCGACGTGCAAACGCCGCCATGTTCTCTACCATGAACGAATCCGCCACCCGGCGGGTTCGTCACTCATCGATACGCCCATGACAGACGCCTACATCTGCGATGCGATTCGCACCCCCATCGGCCGCTACGGCGGCGCCCTGAAAGATGTCCGTGCCGACGACCTCGGCGCGGTGCCGCTCAAGGCGCTGATCGAGCGCAACCGCGACGTCGACTGGGCGGCGATCGACGACGTGATCTACGGTTGCGCGAACCAGGCCGGCGAGGACAACCGTAACGTGGCACGCATGTCGGCGCTGCTGGCGGGCCTGCCCACTGCCGTGCCCGGCACGACGCTGAACCGGCTGTGCGGCTCCGGGATGGACGCGGTCGGCACGGCCGCGCGCGCGATCAAGGCAGGTGAAGCACGTCTGATGATTGCTGGCGGCGTCGAGAGCATGACGCGCGCGCCGTTCGTGATGGGCAAGGCCGCGAGCGCGTTTGCGCGCCAGACCGACATCTTCGACACGACGATCGGCTGGCGCTTCGTCAATCCGCTGATGAAGCAGCTGTATGGCGTCGATTCGATGCCGGAGACGGCCGAGAACGTCGCGCTCGACTACGGCATCAGCCGCGCGGATCAGGACCTGTTCGCGCTGCGCAGCCAGCAGAAAGCCGCGCGGGCGCAGCAGGACGGCACGCTCGCCGAAGAAATCGTCGCGGTCACGATTCCGCAGAAGAAAGGCGATGCCATCGTCGTGTCGCGTGACGAGCATCCGCGCGAAACGTCGCTCGAGGCGCTTGCGAAGCTGAAGGGCGTCGTGCGCCCGGACGGCTCGGTGACGGCCGGCAACGCGTCGGGCGTGAACGACGGCGCCTGCGCGCTGCTGCTCGCCAATGCGCAGGCGGCCGACCAGTATGGCCTGCGCCGCCGCGCGCGCGTCGTCGGCATGGCGACCGCCGGCGTCGAGCCGCGCGTGATGGGCATCGGTCCCGCGCCGGCCACGCAGAAACTCCTGCACCAGCTCGGGATGCGCATCGACCAGTTCGACGTGATCGAACTGAACGAGGCGTTCGCGTCGCAAGGTCTCGCCGTGCTGCGCATGCTCGGCGTCGCCGACGACGATCCGCGCGTGAACCCGAACGGCGGTGCGATCGCGCTCGGCCACCCGCTCGGCGCATCGGGCGCCCGGCTCGTCACCACGGCGCTCCATCAACTCGAGCGCACCGGCGGCCGGTTCGCGCTCTGTACGATGTGCATCGGCGTCGGCCAGGGCATCGCGATCGCGATCGAACGCGTGTAACCCACGCACCGTCCGCCTATAACGAAATCATGAAGGAGACACTGCATGTCCTATCAGGCGATCCAGCTGGATATCGATCAGGCCGCGGGCGTGGCCACGATCACGCTCAACCGGCCCGACAAGCTGAACAGCTTCACGCGGGCGATGCATCGCGAACTGCAGTCGGCGCTCGATGAAGTCGAGGCGACCAGCGCGCGTGCGCTGATTCTGACGGGTGCGGGCCGCGGCTTTTGCGCGGGCCAGGATCTGGCCGACCTCGACTTCACGCCGGGCGCGTCCACCGATCTCGGCACGCTGATCGACGAGCATTTCAATCCGCTGATCCGCCGCCTGCAGCGTCTGCCGATTCCGGTGATCGCGGCCGTCAACGGCACGGCCGCCGGCGCCGGCGCGAATCTCGCACTTGCGTGCGATCTGGTGTTTGCCGCCCGTTCGAGCAGTTTCATCCAGGCCTTCGTCAAGATCGGGCTTGTGCCCGATTCGGGCGGCACGTGGTTCCTGCCGCAACGCGTCGGCATGGCACGCGCGCTGGGGCTCGCACTGACCGGCGACAAGCTCGGCGCCGAACAGGCCGAACAGTGGGGTCTGATCTGGCGTGCGGTCGACGACGAAGCGCTCGTCGCGACAACCCGCCAGCTCGCCACCCAGCTCGCGCAGCAGCCGACGCTCGCCATCGCATCGATCAAGCAGTCGATGCGAGACAGCGTCACGAACACGCTCGATCAGCAGCTCGACCTGGAACGCGACCTGCAGCGCAAGCTCGGCCAGTCGCACGACTATGCGGAAGGCGTGCAGGCCTTCATCCGGAAGCGCACACCGCGCTTCGAGGGACGTTGACATGACGAACGCCACCGCCACGCTCGCCCCCGATGCGCTCGCCCGCGCAACCGCGCAGGCCATGTACGACGCCGACGCCTGCAGCCGCGCGTTCGGCATGGAGATCGCCGAAGTACGCGCGGGCTACGCCCGCCTGCAGATGCGCGTGCGACCCGAATTCCTGAATGGGCACCAGACCTGCCACGGCGGGATCATCTTCACGCTCGCCGATTCGACGTTCGCGTTCGCGTGCAACTCGTACAACCTGAATGCGGTCGCGGCCGGCTGCTCGATCGAATTCCTGCGCCCCGTGCACGGCGGCGACGTGCTGACGGCCGAGGCGATCGAGCAGGCGCGCGCCGGCCGCCACGGCATCTACGACATCCGCGTCACGAACCAGACAGGCGACACGGTCGCGATGTTTCGCGGCAAATCCGCCCAGATCAAGGGCACGGTCATCCCGGAAGACCGCTGACGTCGACGGCTCGCCCATAACAAACACTGGAGACATGCATGACTACCCCGCTACCGCTCGAGCCGATCGAGACCGCCTCACGCGACGAGCTGACCGCGCTGCAGCTCGAGCGCCTCAAGTGGTCGCTCCGGCATGCGTATGATCACTCGCCCGTCTATCGCCGCAAGTTCGACGAAGCCGGCGTGCATCCGGACGACCTGAAGACGCTCGCCGACCTGTCGCGCTTCCCGTTCACGACCAAGGGCGACCTGCGCGACAGCTATCCGTTCGGGATGTTCGCGGTGCCGCAGGACCAGATCTCGCGCATCCACGCGTCGTCGGGCACGACCGGCAAGCCGACGGTCGTCGGCTATACGGCTGCCGACATCGATACGTGGGCGAATCTCGTCGCCCGCTCGATCCGCGCCGCCGGCGCGCGCCGCGGCGACAAGGTGCACGTCAGCTACGGCTACGGGCTGTTCACGGGCGGGCTCGGCGCGCACTACGGCGCAGAACGCGCGGGCCTCACCGTGATCCCGTTCGGCGGCGGCCAGACCGAAAAGCAGGTACAGCTGATCCAGGATTTCCGGCCCGACATCATCATGGTCACGCCGAGCTACATGCTGTCGATCGCCGACGAGATCGAGCGCCAGGGCCTCGATCCCGTGCAAAGCTCGCTGCGCATCGGCATCTTCGGCGCGGAGCCGTGGACCAACGACATGCGCGTCGCCATCGAACAGCGGATGGGCATCGACGCAGTCGACATCTACGGACTGTCCGAAGTGATGGGCCCCGGCGTGGCGTCCGAATGCGTCGAGACCAAGGACGGCCCGACCATCTGGGAAGATCACTTCTATCCGGAAATCATCGATCCGGAAACCGGCGAAGTGCTCCCGGACGGCGAACTCGGCGAGCTCGTGTTCACGTCGCTGACGAAGGAAGCGCTGCCGATCATCCGCTATCGCACGCGCGACCTCACGCGCCTGCTGCCGGGCACCGCCCGGACGATGCGCCGGATGGAGAAGATCACCGGCCGGTCGGACGACATGATGATCGTGCGCGGCGTCAACGTGTTCCCGACGCAAATCGAGGAACAGTTGCTCAAGCAGCGCGCGCTCGCGCCGCACTATCAGATCGTGCTGACGAAGGAAGGCCCGCTCGACGTGCTGACGCTCAACGTCGAACCCTGCCCGGAAACCGCGCCCGACACCGCGGCGATCCAGGTGGCAAAACAGGCGCTCGCGTACGACATCAAGTCGCTGATCGGCGTGACGGCCGTGATCAACGTGCTGCCCGTGAACGGCATCGAGCGGTCGGTCGGCAAGGCGCGCCGGGTCGTCGACAAGCGCAAGGGCTGAGGTCGCTCGCCACCTGTACGTCGCCCAACGGCGAATCCGTGCCGGCAAATGAAACAGCCCGATCGGCCAACACCGATCGGGCTGTTTCAATTCCAAAGCGTCGTTCGACGCGACATCGCTGCATCACGCGAACCTAAATCCAGGGCCACACCCGCGATCAGACCGTCGGCATGCGCCACGCACCCGAGACACGCCACGAACCCCGCGGCTCATGCACAGACCGCCTCCTCCGTGCAGCCCGCGTCATCCCGAATCACGAATTCGGGAACAGCAGCCACATCCGGCCGACCTGCTTCATCCGGCCAGCCTGATCACCCGCATCGTCGCCGAGCCCCCAGAAATAGTCGGCCCGCACGCCCCCCTTGATCGCCGAGCCCGTATCCTGCGCGAACACGAGCCGGTTCATCGGCGTATTCGTCAGCGGACGCGTGGTCTGCAGAAACACCGGCGTGCCGAGCGGGATCGACGACGGATCGACCGCGATCGAGCGCTCCGGCGTCAGCGGCACGCCGAGCGCGCCGATCGGACCGTCCGCGCCGCCATGCGGCGCATCTTCCTTGGTCGGCATGTCGCGGAAGAACACGAAGCGCGGATTCGTGTCGAGCAGCGCGTCGACGCGCGTCGGGTTCGCCTTCGCCCACGCCTTGATGCCCTGCATCGTCGCCTGCGCGGGCGTCAGCTCGCCGCGATCGAGCAGCCACTTGCCGATCGAACGGTACGGCTGGTTGTTGGTGCCGCCGAAGCCGACCCGCATCACCGAACCGTCGTCGAGCAGCACGCGACCCGAGCCCTGCACCTGCAGGAAGAACGCCTCGATCGGATCGTCGACCCACACGAGTTCGTTGCCGTTCAGGATGCCGGCGCGCTCGAGCTGCGCGCGTGCCGGCAGCGGGGCGCCCGCGCGATAGCCGGCCGGCCAGCGATAGAGCGCGTACTGATACGGGCCGCGGCGCACGCGCGAACCGTGCAGCAGCGGCTCGTAATAGCCGGTCACGAGCCCGTCGAGCGTACCGTCGGTATTCGCGAGCTGGAACGGCGTGAAATACGTTTCGAAGAAAGTGCGGGCGCTGCTGACGTCGAGTTCGTCGAGCCGGTCGGCGGCCGCGCAAGCGCGCGCCCAGGCCGGCTGGCGCGCGAGCCGCGCGCAGTTCTGCCGCAGCGCGGCCGTCGCGCCGATCAACGAATCGTCCTGCCAGCCCGGCACCTGCTGCCACGCGACCGGCGTGAGCCGCTTCGCGGCGACCTGCCCCGGCACGATCGCCGCGCCGGTCGGCGGCTTCAGCGCGGAGGTCCGCGTCGGCGCACCACCGCACGCCGCGAGCAGCGCCGCCGCCGCGGCGGCGGCCATCCACCCGGCCAGCCGGGGCCCAAACCACATACAATGTCCGTTCTTGATGGAAACCGCCATGTCAGATTTTCTCGACCAATATCCGATGCTCATCTTCGCGCTCGAAGCCTTCGTAGCGCTTGCCCTGCTGATCTTCATCGTCGTGTGGACGTCGTCGGGCAGAAAGAAGCAGGCCCGCCACAACGACCGCCAGCCGCGCTGACGCCCGTCGCACACTGCACGCTCAATGCAGCGTGCGCGGCATGTGCAGGGCGAACTCGTCGACCGGCGCCTCGAAACGCTCGCCGTCTTCCGCCACGCAGAAGTACGCACCGCGCATCGTGCCGACCGGCGTCGCGATCACGGCCCAGCTCGTGTATTCGAAATGCTCGCCCGGCTGCAGCAGCGGCTGGTGCCCGACGACGCCGAGCCCCTTCACTTCCTGCACGTGGCTCTCGCTGTCCGTGATGATCCAGTGACGGGCGATCAGTTGCGCCGCGACCTGTCCGGTATTGCGGATCGTCAGCGTGTACGCGAATGCGTATTGACGGTGATCGGGGTCGGATTGTTCCGGCAAGTAGCTGGTTTTCACCGAAACGGTGAACTGATACTGACTCATGGTGTGTCCGCTCTAGGTAACCGCGCGCGCCGACTCGAGCGGCCGGGCCGCGGGCGCGCCGCATTGGTTCGGCATTCTATGCGCAATCGGGCCGCAACCGCACGGCCTGCCGCCGCGCGCCGGGTCGCCGGACGGTAGAATGACGGTTTTGCGCCGCAACGTCCCCCGCTCCCCTGTCATGACTCAATTCCGCATCGCTCCCAGCATCCTGTCGGCCGACTTTGCACGGCTCGGCGAAGAAGTCCGCAACGTGGTCGCCGCCGGCGCCGACTGGATTCACTTCGACGTGATGGACAACCATTATGTGCCGAACCTGACGATCGGCCCGCTCGTCTGCGAGGCGATCCGCCCGCACGTGCAGGTGCCGATCGACGTGCACCTGATGGTGCGCCCGGTCGACCGGATCGTGCCCGATTTCGCGAAGGCCGGCGCGAACCTGATCAGCTTCCACCCGGAAGGCTCCGATCACATCGACCGCACGCTGTCGCTGATCCGCGACCACGGCTGCAAGGCCGGTCTCGTGTTCAATCCGGCCACGCCGCTGAACTACCTCGACCACGTGATGGACCGCCTCGACTTCGTGCTGCTGATGTCGGTGAACCCCGGCTTCGGCGGCCAGTCGTTCATTCCGGAAACGCTGAACAAGCTGCGCGAGGCGCGTGCGCGCATCGACGCGTACACCGAGCGCACGGGCCGCGAGATCCTGCTCGAGGTCGACGGCGGCGTGAAGGCCGACAACATCGCGGAAATCGCGGCGGCCGGCGCGGACACGTTCGTCGCGGGTTCGGCGATCTTCGGCAAGCCCGACTACCGCAAGGTGATCGACGAGATGCGCGCGGCGCTCGCGACCGTCGAACGGAGCTGACGCCGTGGCCGACTCGTCGTTCGCCGGCCGCGCGCCGGCCGAGGCCGCCACGGACGCGGCCCCGATCCGCTTTGCCGCGCCGCGCATCGACGCCGCGCTGATCGACCTCGACGGCACGATGGTCGATACCGCCGACGATTTCACGGCCGGCCTGAACGGGATGCTCGCGCAGCTCGGCGCGCCGGCCACGTCGCGCGACGAAGTGATCGGCTACGTCGGCAAGGGCTCCGAACACCTGATCCAGAGCGTGCTGAAGCCGCGCTTCCCGGCCGACGAAGCGCACGCGCGCTTCGACGACGCACTGGCGATCTATCAGAGCGAATACGCGAAGATCAACGGCCGCCACACGCGCCTCTATCCGGACGTGGCAGCCGGCCTCGATGCACTGCGCGCGGCCGGCATCCGGCTCGCGTGCGTGACGAACAAGCCGCACCGCTTCGCGGTCGAGCTGCTCGAACAATACGGGCTGGCCGGCTGCTTCGGCATCGTGCTGGGCGGCGACAGCGTCGCGCGCAAGAAGCCCGACCCGCTGCCGATGCTGACGGCCTGCGACGCGCTCGGCGTCGCGCCGGACGCCGCGGTCGCGATCGGCGACTCGGAAAACGATGCGCTGGCGGGCCGCGCGGCCGGGATGGCGACGCTGACGGTGCCGTACGGCTACAACCACGGCAAAGCTATACAAACGATAAATTCGGATGGTATAGTCGATTCGTTGCTGGTCGCGGCTCGCACAATTTCCGCGCACAACGCCGGCCGGCCAACCATCTGATTATTTCTTCCATCCGCATGTTTCTGAATAAAAAACGGAGTCTGAGCAGCATCGACCGGGGAGCCTGGCCCTGGCGTCGCTGGTCGCGCTAACCTCTTCGATGAGGTACGCTGAAGCACGTCTTCAGCGCCGTTTTTTATCTCGCTGCGCATCCGCGCGCCGACCGTCGCACCACCTCGAGTTCCACCGCGTCCGAACGCTCGCGTTCAGGACCGGCCGCAGGCTCGCGACGTTCACGCCCGGAGTGCCGGCCGGCAACAGGCACTTCTCGATCGACCGCCCTTTCGCCGACGGCCACCCGCGCAGCGTCAAGTGATCCCTGGCGCACGCGCCGCTCGTCCCGAACAGGACCGGAACATGACCGAACTCGAATTCCAATCGCTCGCGAACGAAGGCTACAACCGCATCCCGCTGATCGCGGAAGCCCTCGCCGATCTCGAAACGCCGCTGTCCCTCTACCTGAAGCTGGCCCAGCCCGAACGCGCGGGCGCCAACTCGTTCCTGCTCGAATCGGTGGTCGGCGGCGAACGCTTCGGCCGCTATTCGTTCATCGGCCTGCCCGCCCGCACGCTGGTGCGCACCCGCAACGGCGTGTCGGAAGTCGTGCGCGACGGCCAGGTCGTCGAGACGCACGACGGCGACCCGTTCCAGTTCATCGAATCGTTCCAGGCGCGCTTCAAGGTCGCGCAGCGCCCGGGCCTGCCGCGCTTCTGCGGCGGCCTCGCCGGCTACTTCGGCTACGACGCGGTGCGCTACATCGAGAAGAAGCTCGCGAACACCGCGCCGCGCGACGATCTCGGCCTGCCCGACATCCAGTTGCTGCTGACCGAGGAAGTCGCGGTGATCGACAACCTCGCCGGCAAGCTCTACCTGATCATCTACGCGGACCCGGGCCAGCCCGAAGCGTACGCGAAGGCGAAACAGCGCCTGCGCGAACTGAAGCAGCGCCTGCGCACGACCGTGCAGCCGCCCGTCACGTCGGCGAGCGTGCGCACCGAGACGTTCCGTGAATTCAAGAAGGACGACTATCTGGCCGCCGTGCGCCAGGCCAAGGAATACATCGCCGCCGGCGAGCTGATGCAGATCCAGGTCGGCCAGCGGCTGACGAAGCCGTACCGCGACAATCCGCTGTCGCTGTACCGCGCGCTGCGTTCGCTGAATCCGTCGCCGTACATGTATTACTACAACTTCGGCGATTTCCACGTGGTCGGCGCATCGCCGGAAATCCTGGTGCGCCAGGAAAAGCGCGGCGAAGACCAGATCGTCACGATCCGCCCGCTCGCCGGCACGCGCCCGCGCGGCAACACGCCCGAGCGCGACGCGGAACTCGCGACCGAGCTGCTCAACGACCCGAAGGAGATCGCCGAGCACGTGATGCTGATCGACCTCGCGCGCAACGACGTCGGCCGCATCGCGGAAATCGGCTCGGTGCAGGTGACCGACCAGATGGTCATCGAGAAGTACTCGCACGTGCAGCACATCGTCAGCTCGGTCGAAGGCAAGCTGAAGCCCGGCATGACGAACTACGACGTGCTGCGCGCGACGTTCCCGGCCGGCACGCTGTCCGGCGCGCCGAAGGTGCGCGCGATGGAACTGATCGACGAGCTCGAGCCGGTCAAGCGCGGGCTGTACGGCGGTGCGGTCGGCTATCTGTCGTTCTCGGGCGAGATGGATCTCGCGATCGCGATCCGCACGGGCCTGATCCACAACGGCAACCTGTACGTGCAAGCGGCGGCCGGCGTCGTCGCGGATTCGGTGCCCGAATCCGAATGGCAAGAGACCGAGAACAAGGCGCGCGCGGTGCTGCGTGCGGCCGAACAGGTCCAGGACGGCCTCGATAGCGACTTCTGACCGGAGACTGACCATGCTGCTCATGATCGACAACTACGACTCGTTTACCTACAACCTGGTCCAGTACTTCGGCGAACTCGGCGAGGACGTGCGTACCTACCGCAACGACGAAATCACGCTCGACGACATCGCGCGCCTGAACCCCGACGCGATCTGCCTGTCGCCCGGCCCGAGCAATCCGCAGCACGCGGGCATCACGCTCGAGGTGCTGCGCGAATTCGCGGGCAAGAAGCCGATCCTCGGCGTCTGCCTCGGCCACCAGGCGATCGGCGAGGCATTCGGCGGCCGCGTGGTGCGCGCGAAGACCATCATGCACGGCAAGGTAAGCCGGATCGAAACCGACTGCCGCGGCGTGTTCGCCGACCTGCCGAAGCATTTCGACGTGACGCGCTACCACTCGCTCGCGATCGAGCGCGAATCGCTGCCGGACTGCCTCGAGGTGTCCGCGTGGACCGACGACGGCGAAATCATGGGCGTACGCCACAAGACGCTGCCGGTCGAAGGCGTGCAGTTCCACCCGGAATCGATCCTGTCCGAGCACGGCCATGCGCTGCTCGAGAATTTCTTGAAGCAGACGCGCGGAGCGGCCCGCGCGGCCGCGCCCACCGCCTGACGGGAGCCTCACGATGACGATTACCCCGCAGGAAGCGCTGCAACGCACGATCGAGCACCGCGAGATCTTCCACGACGAAATGCTGCACCTGATGCGGCTGATCATGCGCGGCGACCTGTCGCCCGTGATGGCGGCCGCGATCATCACCGGGCTGCGCGTGAAGAAGGAGACGATCGGCGAGATCGCCGCCGCCGCGACCGTGATGCGCGAATTCGCGAACCACGTCGAGGTGCAGGACAACTCGAACTTCGTCGACATCGTCGGCACCGGCGGCGACGGCTCGCACACGTTCAACATCTCGACCGCGTCGATGTTCGTCACGGCGGCCGCGGGCGCGAAGGTCGCGAAGCACGGCAACCGCGGCGTATCGAGCAAGTCCGGCAGCGCCGACGTGCTCGAGGCGCTCGGCGTGAACATCGACCTGCAGTCGGACCAGGTCGCCGCGTCGATCGCCGAAACCGGCATGGGCTTCATGTTCGCGCCGAACCATCACCCGGCGATGAAGAACATCGCGGCCGTGCGCCGCGAGCTCGGCGTGCGCACGATCTTCAACATCCTCGGCCCGCTGACCAATCCGGCCGGCGCGCCGAACCAGCTGATGGGCGTGTTCCACGCCGACCTCGTCGGCATCCAGGTGCGCGTGATGCAGCGCCTCGGCGCGCAGCACGTGCTCGTCGTGTACGGCAAGGACGGGATGGACGAGGTATCGCTCGGCGCCGCGACGCTCGTCGGCGAATTGCGCGACGGCAAGGTGCACGAATACGAGATCCATCCGGAGGACTTCGGCCTGCAGATGGTGTCGAACCGCACGCTGAAGGTGGAAAATGCCGACGAATCCCGCACGATGCTGCTCGGCGCGCTGGACAACCAGCCGGGCGTCGCGCGCGAGATCGTCACGCTGAACGCGGGCACCGCGCTCTATGCGGCGAACGTCGCCGAATCGATCGCGGACGGCATCCAGCTCGCCCGCGAAGCGATCGCGAGCGGCAAGGCCCGCGCGAAAGTCGACGAACTCGTGCGCTTCACGCAGCAGTTCAAGCGCTGACCCTCTTACGAATCCAGCAGGAACCCACATGAGCGACATTCTCGACCGAATCATCGCCGTCAAGCGCGAAGAAGTCGCGGCGGCCATGCGCAGCACGCCCCTCGAGGCACTGAAACTCGACGCATCGGCGCGCGACCTGCGCGACTTCGTCGGCGCGCTGCGGGCGAAGCACGCGGCCGGCAACGCCGCCGTGATCGCCGAAATCAAGAAGGCGAGCCCGTCGAAAGGCGTGCTGCGCGAGCATTTCGTGCCGGCCGACATCGCGCGTTCGTATGCGGCGCACGGCGCCGCGTGCCTGTCGGTGCTGACCGACGAGCAGTTCTTCCAGGGCGGCGTGCGCTATCTCGAGGAAGCGCGCGCGGCCTGCTCGCTGCCGGTGCTGCGCAAGGACTTCATCGTCGACGCATACCAGATCGTCGAAGCCCGCGCGATGGGCGCCGACGCGATCCTGCTGATCGCCGCCGCGCTCGACACGCCGCTGATGCAGGATCTCGAAGCGTATGCGCATTCGCTCGGGCTCTCGGTGCTGGTCGAAGTACACGACCGCCACGAGATGGAACAGGCGCTGACGCTGAAGACGCCGCTGCTCGGCATCAACAACCGCAACCTGCGCACGTTCGAGACGTCGATCCAGACCACGCTCGACATGCTCGACATGATTCCGGCGGACCGCATCGTCGTGACCGAATCGGGCATCCTGTCGCGCACCGACGTCGACACGATGCGCGCGGCGAACGTGAACACGTTCCTCGTCGGCGAAGCGTTCATGCGCGCCGACCAGCCGGGCGAGGAACTCGCACGGATGTTCTTCTGATGGCGATCGAAAAGGAAATCAAGCTCGCGCTGCCGGCCGGCCAGGCCGACGCCGCGCGCCGCTTCTTCGAGACGCTGACCGGCGAACCCGGCCACGCGATCACGCTCGCGAACGTCTATTACGACACGCCCGATCTCGCGCTGGCGCGCTCGAAGAGCGCCGTGCGCGTGCGCCGCACGCCGGACGGCTGGCTGCAGACGTTCAAGACCGTCGGCAGCGCGGAAGGCGGCCTGCATAGCCGCCACGAATGGGAACTGCCGGTCGCCGGCGACGCGCTCGAAATCGACGCGCTCGTCGCGGCTTGCGACGTGCCGGAAGCCGCCGCCGCGCTGAATGACGCGGCCGGCGCCCTGTACGCGCTGTTCCGCACGGATTTTTCGCGTACGCTGTGGCGCATCGCAATCGGCGGCGCAACCGTCGAAGCCGCGGTGGACCTCGGCGAGATCGTCGTCCAGGCGGAGCGCGACACGCGCCGCGAACCGATCAGCGAAATCGAACTCGAACTGATCGACGGCCCGGAAACGGCGCTCGCGACGCTCGCCGCCGAACTGCAGCAGGCGCTGCCGGGCCTCGTTCCCGAAAATATCAGCAAGGCGCAGCGCGGCTACCGGCTGCGCGCGCAATAAACACGCATCACGCATGGCAACCCGCAAGACTTCCCGCGCGCCGCAACAGGCGTCGCTGTTCGACGATCCCGTGCCGGAAACGGCACCGGCCGATCTTCCGTCCCCGGCTTCCGAGCCACCCGCGGCCGCGCGCAAAACCGCAAAGAAAACCGCCGAACCGGCGTCCGCGCCGGCCCCGGCCGCCGCGGCACCGCAGTCCGTTGCCGCCGACGTACCGCATCTCGCCGCGCAATTCGACGCGCTGCCGGCCGTCTGGCGCGACGTGCTGAAGCCGTTCATCGACAGCGACGCGTACGCGCCGCTGTGCCGCTTCGTCGACGACGAGCGCGCGGCCGGCAAGACGGTCTACCCGACCGACGTGTTTCGCGCGCTGCGCCTGACGCATCCCGACGACGTGAAGGTCGTGATCCTCGGCCAGGACCCGTACCACGGCGACGATCGCGGCACGCCGCAGGCGCACGGCCTCGCGTTCTCAGTGCCGCCGGCCGTGCGCACGCCGCCGTCGCTGCGCAACATCTTCAAGGAAATCGCCGCGAACTTCGGTCACGACACGCCGCGCCACGGCTGCCTCGATACGTGGGCGCGGCAGGGCGTGCTGCTGCTCAACACCGTGCTGACGGTCGAGCGCGGCGCGGCCGCGAGCCACGCGAAGCGCGGCTGGGAACAATGCACGGACACGCTGATCCGCGAACTCGCCAACCGCCATCGCGGGCTCGTGTTCATGCTGTGGGGCGCACATGCGCAGGCCAAGCGCGCGCTGTTCGATCCGAGCGAACACTGCGTGCTGGAGGCGCCGCACCCGTCGCCGCTGTCCGCGCACCGCGGCTTCCTCGGCTGCCGCCATTTCGCGCTCGCGAACGACTATCTGGTCGGCGCGGGCCGCGCACCGATCGACTGGCGCCTGCCGGACGTGGCCGAAACGTTCGCGTAACGGCCTCGGCAGCCGGTTCGCCAGCTACCCCACCGCATGCAAAAACGCCGCGTCCCTTTCGGGGCGCGGCGTTTTTTTATCGGGCGACGCAGCGGGTGCGTCGCACCCGCGTCGAGCTTGCGCGTCACGCGGCGGCGATCGCTTCGCGTGCGCTGGCCAGTGCGGCGCTTTGCGCATCCGGACCGAGGTTCAGGCCTTCCGCATGGATGAAATTCACGTCGGTCAGGCCGATGAAGCCGAGGAACGAACGCAGGTACGGCGTGTGGCTGTCGTTCGGCGTACCGAGGTACTTGCCGCCGCGGGCCGTCACGACGTGAACCTTCTTGCCCTTGATCAGGCCTTCCGGACCGTTCTCGGTGTAACGGAACGTGACGCCTGCGCGGGCGATCCAGTCGAAATACGTCTTCAGTTGCGACGAGACGCCGAAGTTGTACATCGGCGCGCCGATCACGATGATGTCGGCAGCCTGCAGTTCGGCGATCAGTGCATCGCTCTTCGCGACGATCGCATTCTGTTCCGCGGTGCGCTTGTCGGCCGGCGTGAAGAACGCGCCGAGCACCGATTCGTCGAGGTGCGGCAGCGCATCGGCCAGCAGGTCACGAACCACGACGTTCGCGCCGGGATTCGATTGTTGCAGCTTTGCCGTCAGTTCGTTGGCCAGCAGCGTGGATTGCGCACCTTGCGAACGCGCGGCGGAATTGATTTGCAGAATGGTCGTCATGTCAGGCTCCAGTGGGGTTGCGCTTCGGTAGCGCGAGTGACGCCATTGTGCGTGGCCATATGACCGCGAAAAAGCGGGTTCAGGGCGACGGATTGTTGCAGCAACGGAACAATCCTTGATCGCGCCCCGATACCCGCGTGCGTCCGCTTACCCCTTCAGCCAGGCTTCGCGGGCCTTCGTGGCCGCAGCCGGCTTCGCGGCCGCCGTCAGCCGGTAGCGGGTGACTTCCGGGCCGTCGAGCTTCAGCTTCGCGGTACGCAGCTCGTCGCGGCGGAACGCGTGAACCTCGACCTTGTCGCCCGGCCGGTAGCGGGCCAGCAGCGCATCGAGGTTCGTACCCGTCACGCGCAGGCCGTCGACCGCGATCAGCGTGTCGCCGGCCGACAACCCCGCGCGATGCGCGGCGCCGCCTTCGTAGACCGCCGCCAACGTGCAGTCCGCGCCGCCGCGCGGGCGCGCGCCGATCGTCGGCTTCGCGGCCGCGCCGGTCGCGACATCGGGCGTCAGCGTCACGCCGAACGGCGCGAGCAGTTCGGCGAGCGGCAGGTCGCGCGTGCCGTGCACGGCGTCGGCGAACAGGCGGCCGAGCGCGACGCCCGTCGCCTCTTCGATCAGCGTCTCGACTTCGTTTTCCTCGACGCCCGCCTGCTGGCCGCGATAGAAGTCGCGGCCGTAGCGTTGCCACAGCAGGCGCATCACGTCGTCGAGCGACTTGCGGTTGCGCGTCTGCGCGCGGATCGCGAGATCGAACGCCAGCGCGACGAGCGAGCCCTTCGTGTAATAGCTGACGATCGCGTTGGTCGCGTTCTCGTCCTGACGGTAGTACTTGATCCACGCGTCGAACGAGCTTTCCGCGACGCTCTGCTTGAGCCGGCCCGTGCCGCGCAGCACGCCGCCCACGGTGCGGCCGAGCGCCGCGAAATAGTCGTCCTGCGACATCAGCCCGCTGCGGACCAGCATCAGGTCGTCGTAATACGACGTGAAGCCCTCGAACAGCCACAGCAGCGACGTGTAGTTCTCGCGGGTGAGGTCGTACGGCACGAACGCCGCCGGCTTGATGCGCTTCACGTTCCACGTGTGGAAATACTCGTGGCTGCAGAGGCCGAGATACGTGCGATAGCCTTCCGTCGTTTCCGGTCGCCCCTTCACCGGCAGGTCGGTACGGTTGCAGATCAACGCGGTCGACGCGCGATGCTCGAGGCCGCCGTAGCCGTCGCTGACCGCGAGCGTCATGAACACGTAGCGGTCCATCGGCGCCTTCTTCGACTTCGGCTCGAACAACGCGATCTGCGCCTCGCACACCCGCTTCAGGTCGTTGCGCAGCCGCTCCAGGTCGAGCTGCGTCACGCGCCCCGCGATCACGATGTCGTGCGGCACGCCGTGCGCGTCGAACGTCGCGAGCGCGAATTCGCCGATCGTCACCGGATGGTCGGACAGCTCGTCGTAGTTGGCCGCGCGATATGCGCCGAAACCGTAGCGCCGGGTGCCGCCCGCTTCGGGCAGTGCGGTGCCGACGCGCCAGGTGCGGAACGCCGCGCCGGCCGGTTTCGCGATATCGACTTCGCACGGCGCGTCCTCGCGACCGGCGACGCTCAGGAACACGGCCGTCGCGTTGAAGAAGCCGCCCGATTCGTCGAGATACGCGGAGCGCACCGACAGGTCCCATGCATACACGTCGTAACGCAGCGTCAACGCGCCGGTCACGGGCGCGGCCTGCCACGTGTGCTTGTCGGTCTTCGCGATGCGCACCTTGCGGCCCGCGTCGTTGAACGCACGCAGCGTCACGATGTTGCGCGCGAACTCGCGCACGAGATAGCTGCCCGGAATCCATACCGGCAGCGAGAAACGCTGGCCTTCGGGATCGGGATCGGCAACCGTCACCGTCACTTCGAACAGGTGCGCGGCAAGATCTTTCGGGACAATCGAATAGCGGATCGGCTGGGTCATCGTGGCAATCGGTCGGTCGAATACGGCGGCGAAAACGAAGAGAGGCGCCGGCAGATCATGCGGGCGCCCCTCGCTGGCCGGGCCATGCGCCCGGCGTGCAGTCGGTTACTTGCTCGAGGCGAGCGCCTGGTTGAGCTGGTCGGCCGATACCGCGCCCGGCAGGCGGCGGCCGTCCGGCAGGAAGATCGTCGGCGTACCTGTGACGTTCATCCCGCGGCCGAGCGCGAGGTTCTTGTCCAGCGCGCTGGTATCGCAGGTACCGGCGCCGGACGGCGCGCGGTGGTCGAGCATCCAGCTTTCCCACGTCTTCGCGCGGTCGGTCGCACACCAGATCGCCTTCGACTTCGCGGTCGAATCCGGCGACAGCACCGGATACAGGAACGTGTAGACGGTCACGTTGTCGACCGACTGCAGCGTCGTCTCGAGCTTCTTGCAGTACGGACAGTTCGGATCGGAGAACACCGCGATCTTGCGGGCGCCGTTGCCCTTGACGACCTTGATCGCATTCGCGAACGGCAGGCTCGCGAAGTCGATCTTGTTGATTTCGGACAGGCGGGCGTCGGTCAGGTTCTTGTGCGTCTTCGCGTCGACGAGATCGCCGAGCAGCACGTAGTCGCCCGCCGCGTCGCTATAGATGATCTGCGAGCCGAGGTTCACTTCGTAAAGGCCTGCAACCGGCGATTTCGACACGCTCTTGATCGGCGCGTCGTTGCCCAGCCGGGCCTGCAGCGTGGCCTTCAGCTTGTCGGTGGTCTGGTCGGCCTGCGCGGTGCAGCCAAGCGTCGCCATCGTGACGGCCAGCGCCAGCGATGCGATGCGGATCGTTTTTTTCATTGAAATCTTCCTTCAGCTCAATCGGAGTGCACGGCACAGTGTACGCCGTAACGGAACCGTCTCCGACCGGCGCGGTGGCGGAAGGTTCGCTCAGCCGAGCGCGGCCGACACGAGCCAGCGCTTCACGAGCGGCTGCGCGCCGACGAACGCCATGCCCGCATTGCGCACCGCCTTCGCGAGCGAGCCCGGCACCGCGAACAGCCGCTGCAGGCCGTCGGTCGCGACCATCAGCGCGCGGATGTCCTCGCGACGCGAACGCTCGTAGCGGCGCAGCAGCACCGTATCGCCGAGGTTGCGGAAGCTTTCCTTGCCCGCGATCGCATCGGCGAGCGCGGCGACGTCGCGCAATCCCAGGTTCATCCCCTGCCCCGCGAGCGGGTGGATCAGGTGCGCGGCATCGCCGACCAGCGCGACGCGCGGCGCGATCAGCTTGTCGACCGTCTGCAGCGCCAGCGGGAAGCCGGCGGCCGGCGTCACGCATTCGAGCGCGCCGACCTGGCCGTGCGACACGCGCTCCACCTCCGCCGCGAGCTGCGCCGGATCGAGTGCGAGCAGTGCGTCCGCGTGCGCGGTGTGCGCGGACCACACGAGCGACACGTGGCCGTCCGGCAGCGGCAGCAGCGCGATGATCTCGCCTTCGTGAAACCATTGGTACGCGGTCTCGCGGTGCGGCAAAGATGCCTTGAAATTCGCGACGACGCCCGTTTGCCGGTAGTCGCGCCGCTCTACCCTGGCCCCCATTTGGGAGCGCACCCACGAATGCGCGCCGTCGGCGCCGACGACGAGATCGGCTTCGAGCACCTGTCCCGACGACAGTGTGAGCACGGCCGCGTCGTCGCGCACGTCGAAGCCCTGCGCACGCGCGTCGAACCACGTCAGGTTCGGCTGGAAGCGCAGCGCGGCGTCGAGCGACGCCTCGACCAGCGACGATTCGGCGATCCATGCGAGCTGCGGCACGGACGCCTGATACGCGGAGAAATGCAGTTCGGCATGCGCATCGCCATACACGCGCATGTCGTAGACGGGCGCGAGCCGGCTGTGGTCGAGCGCCTGCCAGACCCGCAGCCGCTCGAGCAACGCCTGCGAGCTGGACGACAGCGCGTAGACGCGCGTGTCGAACGCGAGATCCGCGGGGCGCGGCGTGGCCGGCTGGGCGAGCAACGCGGTCTTGTAGCCGGACTGGGTCAGCGCGAGCGCGGCCGTCTTGCCGACGAGCCCGCCGCCGACCACGGCGACGTCGAAGGAGTGGTGGGCAGTCATGGCGGGCATTATAGCCGCGGGGCCAAACCCTTACGCGGCCGGACTTTGCGGGAAATCAGCAGAATCGCAGCCCGGTGCGCCGGCGCGGCGGCCCGCCGCATCGGCCGTTCGGCGCCAGCCCGGAATCCGGGCCGCCGGCACGGTACAATAGCGTCTTTGACCGTCGGCCCGCCGCGCTCCACGCGCCGGCCGCCCTTTTTTCCCGCGCCGCCGTGCCTTGTCCGGCCGCGCCGCCTCACCCGTCCGAAGGATTCCATGAGTCTCAAATGCGGCATCGTCGGCTTGCCCAACGTCGGCAAGTCCACCCTGTTCAATGCGCTGACCAAGGCCGGCATCGCCGCCGAGAACTACCCGTTCTGCACGATCGAGCCGAACGTCGGCATCGTCGAAGTGCCGGATACGCGCCTGAAAGCGCTCTCCGAGATCGTCAAGCCGGAGCGTGTCGTGCCGGCCGTCGTCGAGTTCGTCGACATCGCGGGCCTCGTCGCGGGCGCGAGCAAGGGTGAAGGCCTCGGCAACCAGTTCCTCGCGAACATCCGCGAAACCGACGCGATCACGCACGTCGTGCGCTGCTTCGAGGACGAGAACGTCATTCACGTCGCCGGCAAGGTCAGCCCGATCGACGACATCGAAGTGATCAACACCGAACTCGCGCTCGCCGACCTCGGCACCATCGAGAAGGCGCTCACGCGCTATTCGAAGGCGGCGAAGTCGGGCAACGACAAGGAAGCGGCGAAGCTCGTCGCGGTGCTCGAAAAGGTGCGCGCGCAGCTCGACCAGGGCAAGGCCGTGCGCGGCCTCGCGCTGTCGGACGACGAACAGGCGCTGATCAAGCCGTTCTGCCTGATCACCGCGAAGCCGGCGATGTACGTCGCCAACGTGAAGGACGACGGCTTCGAGAACAACCCGCACCTCGAGGCGGTGCGCAAGTACGCGGAAAGCGAAAACGCGCCGGTGGTCGCCGTATGCGCGGCGATCGAGGCGGAAATCGCCGATCTCGACGACGCGGACAAGGAAGCCTTCCTTGCCGACATGGGCATGGAAGAGCCGGGCCTCGACCGCGTGATCCGCGCGGGCTTCAAGCTGCTCGGCCTGCAGACCTACTTCACCGCGGGCGTGAAGGAAGTGCGCGCGTGGACGATCCACATCGGCGATACCGCGCCGCAAGCGGCGGGCGTGATCCACACCGACTTCGAGCGCGGCTTCATCCGCGCGCAGACGATCGCGTTCGACGACTTCGTCACGTACAAGGGCGAGCAAGGCGCGAAGGAAGCCGGCAAGATGCGTGCGGAAGGGAAGGAATATGTTGTGCACGACGGCGACGTGATGAACTTCCTGTTCAACGTCTGAGCGTTGCTGTCGCATCGAGCGTAAAAAAGCCCGCTGAATGCGGGCTTTTTCTTTTCGATGGCGGAAGACCGACTCATTCCCGACCGACGACCTTCAGCGTCCCGGACAGATGCAGGAACTGTCCATCCTTCATCGCGATGTTCGTATCCACCGCACCGCGTTCGAAATCCTCGACGTGCACGACGTTCGAGCCGGTGGACGGCTCATGCCAGTACACCATGTACACCTGCGGACGGACCTCGCGCGCCGTGTACTGCACCGTATCCGTCACGCCCTTGAATTGGCCGGCCGTGCCGACGAACGACATCGTCTTGTCGTCCTTGAAGTTCAGGTCGAACGCGGTAGCGCCGAACTGCACGCGCACCGTCTTGCCCGCCGCGGGGAACGGCGCCGGCGCGGGCCACTGCATCTCGCCCTTGGCAACCTTCGCGCTCAGCTCGAGCGACGGCTTCTCGCCGAGATCCGGGTAGCGCGCCTCCATCGCCGCGATCAGCGTCGTCGAATCCTTCGCGCGCGCCGCTTCCTGGTCGAACGCCTTCACGTAATTCCGCGTGAACGCGACGCCCGTGGTGAACGGCTGGCCGCCGTCGCGATTCGGCAGGAAATGGCCGGGCACGACGCGCGCCGGCTTCAGCGCATCGATCCGGTCGAGCGTCGCCAGCCAGTTCGCGTGCGACAGCGGCGTCTGCGTGTCGGCCATCCAGACATGAATGTTCGCGGCGACCGGGATGCCACCGACCACGGTCCGCGCGGAAGGAATCCACACGAACGTGCGATCGGGCGTCGGGCCGTCGAGCCCGACGATGCGCAGCGGCTCGCCGTCGACGCGCAGCGTATTGCCGTCGAGCGGCTGCGGCACGATCACCGAAGCCGGCGCGTTGTCCTTCAGGATCGGGCCCCAGTAGGCGAGCTTGCCGTCCTTGCTGGCCTCGATCGCGGCAACGGTCTGCGGCGTCGCGACGATCTTCGCATCCGGGAACGCCGCGTGAATGGTTTCCAGCCCGAAGTAATAGTCGGGGTCGCTGTGGCTCACGTAGACGGCCTTGAGCGTCTTGCCGCTCGCCTTGATCCGGCTCACCAGCGCCTGCGCATCGTTGCGCTGGAACTGGGCGTCGATCAGAATCGCCTCCGTTTTGCCCGAAACGATTTCGGACGAAACCGGGAAGATCGCATGCGCGCCCGGATTGTAGACATCGACGGTCAGCGGGGCAGCGATGCTTGCGGATGCGGCGCCGAGCAGCGCAGTCGCCGCGAGTGCGGAAGAAAACAGATGACGGATCGACATGGTCGGACTCTTGATTGGTGGTGAGCCCGTAGAATAAATGAAACTGTCTCGGTAACAAATATCCCGCTTGTCGATGATTTATCTCCCAACAGGAATGAATCGACCGCGACGCGGCCGTCTGAGCGGACGCCGGCCGGGCCGTTACCCGGTAATCCTTGATGAACAAAAAAAGCCCGGCCGGCACACGCCGGTCGGGCCACGATACTTCCGGGCCGTATCACTCAGGTGCTATCGCATCCGGCCGCTCGCGCGCTCACGTCGCCGACACCCGCCGCCCGGCGTTCGCCTGCGCATCGCGCCCACGCTTGTTCAGCCACGAAGCGAACAGCACGATCAACGCGAGCACGGCCGTCGCGCCGACTTCCATCCGGTGCTCCTCGCTGACGAACATCACGGTCAGCGTGCCGCAGATGAACAGGATCACGGCCCACGTGAGCCACGGGAACAGCCACATCCGCAGCGTCAGGTCGGCGCCGCCCGCTTCGAGCGTCTTGCGCATCCGCAGTTGCGAGATCGCGATCACGAGATACACGAGCAACGCGATCGCGCCCGACGTCGCGAGCAGGAAGCCGAACACCTGCTCCGGCATCAGGTAGTTCGCGATCACGGTCAGGAAACCGAACGCGGTCGACGCGAGCACGGCCGCGCGCGGCGTGCCGGTCGAATCGGTGCGATGCAGGAAGGCCGGCGCGTCCTTGCGCCGGGACAGCGAGAACAGCATCCGCGACGCGGTGTACAGCGCCGAATTCAGGCAGCTCGCGACCGACACGAGCACGATCACGTCGATGATCGCCTTCGCGTTCGGGATGCCGATCAGCTCCATCGCGCGCTGATACGAGCCGTGCTTCGGCAGCAGCGGGTCGTTCCACGGCACGATGGCCGCGACGACGAGGATCGAGCCGAGATAGAACAGCGTGATACGCCAGATGACCGAGTTCGTCGCGCGCACGATCTGGCGTTGCGGGTTGTCCGATTCGGCGGCCGCGATCGTCACGATCTCGGTGCCGAGGAACGAGAACATCGTCGTGAGCATCGCCGCGAGCACCGCGCTCGCGCCGTGCGGCATGAAGCCGTCGTGCACGAACAGGTTCGACACGCCCGACACGGACGGCGCAGGAATGATGCCGACGATCGCCGCGCCGCCGATGCAGAGGAACACGACGATCGCGACGACCTTGATCAGCGCGAACCAGAATTCGAATTCGCCGTAGTTCTTGACGGAAAAGAGGTTGGTGATGGTGAGCAGCAGCGTGATGCCGAGCGCGAAGATCCACGTCGCGATGCCCGGGAACCACGCATTGAGAATGGTCGCGGCGGCGGTCGCCTCGATCGGGATCACCAGCACCCAGAACCACCAGTACAGCCAGCCGATCGTGAAGCCGGCCCAGTGGCCGATCGCGCGATCGGCATAGGTCGAGAACGACCCGCTGTCCGGATGCGCGACGGCCATTTCGCCGAGCATGCGCATCACCAGCACGACCAGCACGCCCGCGATCGCATACGCGAGTATCGATGCCGGCCCGGCTTCCGCGATCGCGTGGCCGGAGCCGACGAACAAGCCCGCGCCGATGACGCCGGCAATCGACATCATCGTCACGTGACGCTGCTTCAGGCCGGTGCCGAGGCCTGTGTTGCTTCCACTCATCTGTCTCTCTCCAAAAAACGGTTCCGATACGACCGGGTGTCGCGTGAAGGCGGCGCGGGGAGTTGTCGTTCTTGAATCCGGCTGCGACCGCGCGTGCGTCGCACGCGGGCATGGGCCGGATGGGGCCGTTCCGGCCGGGTCGTCCGCGCAGTCTGCGAAGCTGCGGGTGCGATGCGGCGCACCGGGCGCCGGCGCATCGCGTACGCCCGTTCCGTCGGCTGTCGTCAGCCGCCTTCGAAGCGAAGGAGTGTAAGCATCAAACGGTTCTTCACTAAGAACCAATTGAAGCATTTCGATGGAACCACTCGTTGCATCGATGCGAACCGATGCAACGCTTGCTCCGGTTCGGCCGCGCCTCGCGCGCCGGGCGCGCCGTTCAGTTCGCGTCGCGGGCGGCGGCTTCGTTCCGCCACTGCGCCGGCACGATTGCGTGCCATTCTCGCAGAAGCAGGTTTTTCACGGCGTCCGGATGCGCAGCCGACAGGCGCACCAGCACGATCGGCCAGCCGACATAGTGATCGGTCACGTAATACACGTCGGGCGCCGATTCGATCAGCCACGCGCGCTCGTCGGGGCCGACGCCCTTCACGACGAGCGTGTCGCCGTCCTCGCGCAGCCGCGCGAGCAGCTTGCCCTTCACCTTGAGAGCGGGCGTGCCGTACGACGTACCTTCCTCGACGCCGCGCCACGCCAGTGCGATCTGCCGGACTTCGTCGAATGTCACGATGCCTCCCCGACCATGCGTCGATGGTTGACGATCCGGCCACCCTACCGGAAATCGCGCGACGCACCCAGCCTCGCGGCGCTATCCGCCGGCCGCGCGGGCGGCGGCCGGCGCACGCCCGGTGGTCGCGACGATCGCGAACGCGATCGCATTCGCGGCGGCGCTCGCGAGGATCGGCACGAGATAGCCGCCGCCCGCATCGTAGACGAAGCCGGCGGCGGCCGGCCCGACCAGCGTGCCGAACGCGACGCTCGTGTACAGGATGCCGATGATCGCGCTCACGTTGCGCCCGCCGAAATAGTCCATCACGACCGCCGGCAGCACGGCGACCCAGCCGCCGTAGAACACGCCGAACACGAGCGCGAACGCAGCGAGCGTCGCAACGGTGCCGGCGCCGGCCCACGCGACCAGCGCGACGGCCATGCCCGCGAACATCGCGAGCAGCGACGCGCGGCGACCGAAGCGGTCGGCGAGGCCACCGAGGAAGAAGCGGCCGGCCGTGCTGCCGACGCCGATCGCGCCGAGCAACAGCACGGCCGTCGAGGGCGCGACGCCATGATCGAGCGCGTACGGCACAAGGTGAACGAACGGGACGAACACGCCGAACGAGCAGACGAGGCAGGCCGCGTAGAGGCTCGCGAACGGCCGCGACGTGACGGCTTCGCGCACCGTCGCGCCGGCTGGCGCGTTCGGGGCGGCCGGGGAAGCACCGGCATGCCGGCCGCCGCCGTCACGGGCGACCTTGCCGTCCGGCAGCAATCCGCGCCCGCGCGGGTCGTTCTCGATCAGCAGCGACATGCCGGCCCCCAGCACGAGCGCGATCGCGGCCAGCGTGAAATACGCGCCGCGCCAGCCAACCTGCGCGATCAGCGCGGAAGCGAGCGGCGGCATCACCAGCGTGCCGACGCCGATCCCCGCGACCGCGAGCCCCGACGCGAACCCGCGCCGACGCACGAACCAGCGCTGCACCGCGCCGACGGCCGGCACGTACGCGCAGCCGACGCCGAACCCAACCCCGAGCCCGTACGCGACGTAGACCTGCAGCAGCGTGCGCGCCGCGCCGGCGGCCGCGAGCCCCGCGCCGGTCAGCAACATCCCGAGCACGGCGAGCCGCCGCGAGCCGAAACGATCGGCCAGCGGCCCGCTGACGATGCCGAAGCCGAAGTAGAGGAAGCCGGCGAGCGAGAACACGAGCGAGATCTGGCCACGCGACGCGGCGAAATCCCGCTGCAGCGACTCGACGAACGCGCTGAACGTGTACGCGCTGCCGAATCCGACGAACGTGACGGCGAACGCAGCCGCCACCACGTACCAGCCGTAGAAAAGGCGCGATGCGCCCGGGCGGTTCATGACGATGCTCCTTTCGGGTTCCACCGGCTGCCGGGCGGCGTCCGGATTGCCTCGTGGATATAGTTGAACTATGTTGATCGCATCGGCCGCCGGCGGGCAGCCGTGAAACGGGCGATCCGATGCGTCAACGGTACTCGCGCGTACGCGTCGTCTCAAACGATATTTCGTCGACCTTTCGCTTTAGAAAAACTGAATGAACCGTTCGCGCCTGCCGCCGCTCAATGCGTTGCGCGCCTTCGAAGCCGCCGCCCGCCACCTGTCGGTGAAGTCGGCGGCCGAGGAGCTGTCGGTCACGCCCGGTGCGGTGAGCCAGATGATCCGCACGCTCGAGACGCATCTCGGCGTGCAGCTGTTCGAGCGCGTGAACCGCGGCATCCTGCTGACGGCCGCCGGCCGCGACTACCTGCCGCCCGTGCGCAACGCGTTCCGGCAGATCGCCGACGCGTCGCAGCGCGTGTCGGGCGCCGCCGACAGCGGCGTGCTGACCGTGAGCGTGACGCCGTTCTTCGCATCCGCGTGGCTCGTCCCGCGCCTCGCGCAGTTCCGGCAGGCTTGCCCGGACGTCGACCTGCAGGTCGTCACGAGCCACGCGCTCGCGGATTTCGCGCGCGACGGCGTCGACGTCGCGATCCGTCACGGCCTCGGGCGCTACATCGGGCTCTGCAGCGAACGGCTGCTGACGGTGGAAATCGTCGCGCTCGCGTCGCCCGACCTCGTCGCGCGGCTCGGCATGCCGGCGACGCCGGCCGAGCTCGTCGGCTGGCCTCAACTGCACGACGCCGAACGCAAGGGCTGGCACATCTGGTTCGGCGCGCAGCGAATCGACGATTTCGGCCCGCCGCGCGGCCCCGCGTTCGACGACTCTGGCCTGCTGCTGCAGGCGATCGTCGCCGGCCAGGGCGCCGGGCTGCTGCCGGCGGCGATGGTGCGCGGCGAACTGGCGAGCGGCCGGCTCGTGCAGCTTGCCGACGTCGCATGGCTCGACGATTTCGCGTACTACCTCGTCTATCCGCCGCATCACGCGGAACGGCCGAAGGTTGCCGCGTTCCGTCGCTGGATTCTCGATGCCGCGCAGGCCGACGGCGCGGCGTCGATGGCCGGCGCGGCGTAGCGTCGCGCGGCGCCCCGGCGCCGATCCGCTAACATGCGGCGCGGGCCGTCGGCCCGACATCGATAACAACGAACAGAACGAGAGAGACCATGCGTGCCCTGCTTCGCCGCGCGACCCACGTCGCGACCCTGTCCGCCGCGCTTTTCGTCGCGTGCACCGCGTTGCCGCCTGCCGCGCACGCCTATCGCGCGTCGCCCGGCTACGGCGACGAAGCCGATCTCGACCGTCACGACACCTATCGCAACCGCGACGGCGAAACCGTGCATGCGCCCGCGCATTCGAAATCGGGCCGCGTGCCGGACGGCGCGAGCGCGCGCTGCCGAGACGGCACGTATAGCTTCAGCCGCCACCGGCGCGGCACCTGCTCCGGGCATGGCGGCGTCGCCGCGTGGCTGTGAGCGCGGGTCGGCCGAATGGCCTGCGCGGTGCCAGCGGCAGCCGGCGGC
Source organism: Burkholderia sp. EMB26 (assembly GCF_024730645.1). Classification (NCBI taxonomy): domain Bacteria; kingdom Pseudomonadati; phylum Pseudomonadota; class Betaproteobacteria; order Burkholderiales; family Burkholderiaceae; genus Burkholderia; species Burkholderia sp. EMB26. The sequence continues at coordinate 513,270 of NZ_CP078070.1, read as the reverse complement.
GAAGTACAATACGCGCTCGCACCGCCGCGCCCCGCGCGGCACGCTCCGTACCGAATCACCCGACGCCGCCACGCCCGCGCGCGCTGCGCGGCCGTCTCAACCACTTCTGACTTTCACACCGAAATGGCCCAATACGTTTTCACGATGAACCGGGTCGGCAAGATTGTGCCGCCCAAGCGCCAGATCCTGAAGGACATCTCGCTGTCGTTCTTTCCCGGCGCGAAGATCGGCGTGCTCGGCCTGAACGGCTCGGGCAAGTCGACGCTGATCCGCATCATGGCGGGCGTCGACAAGGACATCGAGGGCGAAGCCACGCCGATGCCGAACCTGAACATCGGCTACCTGCCGCAGGAGCCGCAGCTCGACCCGACGAAGACTGTGCGCGAAGCCGTCGAGGAAGGCCTCGGCGACCTGTTCCAGGCGAACAAGAAGCTGGAAGAAATCTACGCGGCCTACGCCGAACCGGACGCCGACTTCGACGCGCTCGCGGCCGAACAGGCGAAATACGAAGCGATCCTCGCGTCGAGCGACGGCGGCAGCCCCGAGCAGCAGCTCGAAGTGGCCGCCGACGCGCTGCGCCTGCCGCCGTGGGACGCAAAGATCGAGCACCTGTCGGGCGGTGAGAAGCGCCGCGTCGCGCTGTGCAAGCTGCTGCTCGAGAAGCCCGACATGCTGCTGCTCGACGAACCGACCAACCACCTCGACGCCGAATCGGTCGACTGGCTCGAGCAGTTCCTGGTGCGGTTCCCGGGCACCGTGGTCGCCGTCACGCACGATCGCTACTTCCTCGACAACGCGGCCGAGTGGATTCTCGAACTCGACCGCGGCCACGGCATTCCGTGGAAGGGCAACTACAGCAGCTGGCTCGACCAGAAGGAAGAGCGCCTGAAGCAGGAAGAAGCGTCGGAATCGGCACGCCAGAAGGCGATCAAGAAAGAACTGGAGTGGGTGCGCCAGAACCCGAAGGGGCGTCAGGCGAAGTCGAAGGCGCGTATCGCGCGCTTCGAGGAGCTGAGCAGCCAGGAATACCAGAAGCGCAACGAAACGCAGGAAATCTTCATTCCGGCCGGCGAACGCCTCGGTAACGAAGTGATCGAGTTCAAGAACGTCAGCAAGTCGTTCGGCGATCGCCTGCTGATCGACAACCTGAGCTTCAAGATCCCGGCCGGCGCGATCGTCGGCATCATCGGCCCGAACGGCGCCGGCAAGTCGACGCTGTTCAAGATGCTGACCGGCAAGGAACAGCCGGATTCGGGCGAAGTCGTAATGGGCCCGACGGTGAAGCTCGCGTACGTCGACCAGAGCCGCGACGCGCTCGACGGTTCGAAGACGGTGTTCGAGGAAATCTCGGGCGGCGCCGACGTGCTGACGGTCGGCAAGTACGAAACGCCGTCGCGTGCATACATCGGCCGCTTCAACTTCAAGGGCGGCGACCAGCAGAAGATCGTCGGCAACCTGTCCGGCGGCGAACGCGGCCGCCTGCACCTCGCGAAGACGCTGATCTCGGGCGGCAACGTGCTGCTGCTCGACGAACCGTCGAACGACCTCGACGTCGAAACGCTGCGCGCGCTGGAAGACGCGCTGCTCGAATTCGCGGGCTCGGTGATGGTGATCTCGCACGATCGCTGGTTCCTCGACCGGATCGCGACGCACATCCTCGCGTTCGAAGGCGATTCGCAGGTCACGTTCTTCGACGGCAACTACCAGGAGTACGAAGCCGACAAGCGCGCGCGCCTCGGCGAGGAAGCCGCGAAGCCGAAGCGACTGCGCTACAAGCCGATCAGCCGCTGACCGGCGCGGCCCGGGCATCCGGCCTCGCGCTCACGCGGGGCTGGACGCCGAAGGTGATCGAAGGAGGCCGCATCCGGAACGGCACAACGAAAAAGCGGGCCCATGGCCCGCTTTTTTTCGCCTGGCGCTCGTCCCGCCGCTTACACCAGCGCGCCCAGCTCGCGCAGCCGCGCCTCGGTCGCCGCCGCGCTCGTGTGATGAATGCCGTGCCAGCCGAGCGCCGTGGCGGCCGCCGCGTTCTTCGCGTTGTCATCGATGAACACGAGTTCGTGCGACGCGATGCCGGGCAGGTGCGGCTCGATCCGCGCATGCATCTCGCGGTAGATCGCCGGATCGGGTTTCACGAGCTTCACGCGGCCCGATACGACGATGTCCTTGAACCGGCGCAGCACCGGGAAGTTGTCCCATGCATACGGAAACGTCTGCGCGGACCAGTTCGTCAGCCCGAACAGCGGCATTCCCTGCGCGTCCAGCCGGTCGACGAGGTCCGCGCCTTCTTCGAGCACGCCGCCGATCATCTCGTGCCAGCGCGCATAGAACACGCGGATCAGCGCTTCGTGCTCGGGAAACTTCGCGACGAGTTCGGCCGTGCCTTCCTCGATCGTCTGCCCGCCGTCCTGACGGACCACCCAGTCCATCGCGCACACGTGCGTGAGGAACCAGCGGCGCTCGGCGTCGTCGGGAATCAGTTCACGGTAAAGGTACTCGGGGCTCCAGTCGATCAGCACGCCGCCGAAATCGAACACCACTGCCTTGATCGTCATGCGAACTCCGTAGCAAGCACGTCCGCGAGCGGACGCGGCGTCACCGCGTTGCCCGACAGCGAATTGTTGTTCCAGATGAAGTGATGGTGCGCGACGATCTGCGCCGCCGACAGGTGGACGCGCTCGTTCGTCGTGTGCAGGTCGGACACGACGGTCGTCCGGTAGCCGAGCAACGCGGCGCGGCGTGCGGCCGAATCGACGCAGAACTCGGTCGCATAGCCGCAGATCAGCACCGAGCGGATGCCGTGGCGATCGAGCTGCGCCGCGAGCGGCGTGTCGTGAAACGCGTCGCTCGCCTGCTTGCGCACGCGCCAGTCGTCGCGACCGACGACCAGCCCCGCATGCAGTTCCCAGCCCGGCGTGCCGGGCACGACGTCGTCGTCCGCGTCGCCGTCGTGCTGCACGAAGCACACCGGCGCGTTCGCCGCGCGCGCCGCCGCCGTCAACCGGTTGATGCCCGACACCACGTCGTCGAGCCGGTACGCGGGCCGCGCCCGCTCCACCAGCCCGCGCTGCATGTCGACCACGATCACCGCAGTGTCCGCCATTGCCTGCCCTCGCTGTTATTGTCCGGCCGTCGTTCGATCGCTATCCGATCGCTGTCCGATCGCGATCAGCCGCTATCCGGCCCTGCCGCGCGTTGCGTCAGATCGGCTGCGTGCGCGCGTCGAGCCACGCCTTCGCGTCGCCGCTCACATGCCGGCCGACGCGCTCGCGCACCGTCGCGTGATACGTGTTCAGCCACGCGCGCTCTTCGTCGTGCAGCATCTCGATCAGCACGCAGCGCGTGTCGATCGGGCACAGCGTCAGTGTCTCGAACGCGAGGAAATCGCCGAATTCCGTCTGCCCGGCCGCGCGGTTCACGACCAGGTTCTCGATCCGGATGCCCCACTGGCCCGGACGGTACACACCCGGCTCGATCGACGTGATCATCCCCTCTTCCATCGCCGTGTACGGCTCGGCCGGCGCGTAGTGCGAGATCACCTGCGGGCCTTCGTGCACGTTCAGGAAGTAACCGACGCCATGCCCGGTGCCGTGGCCGTAGTCGAGCCCGGCCGCCCACATCGGCGCACGCGCGATCGCGTCGAGCATCGGCGAGCGGATGCCGCGCGGGAAGCGGGCGCGCGACAACGCCATCATCGACTTCAGCACGATCGTGAAATCGCGCCGCTGCAGGTCGCTGACGGTGCCGACCGGCACGACGCGCGTGATGTCGGTCGTGCCCGTCACGTACTGGCCGCCCGAATCGATCAGCAGCAGGCCGTCGCCGGCGATCGTCGCGTGCGACTCGCGCGTCGCGTGGTAGTGCGGCATCGCGCCGTTCGCGTTGAAGCCGGCGATCGTCGCGAAGCTCGCCGACACATAGCCGGGGCGCCGCGCGCGCGCGGCCGTGAGCTTCTCCTCGATCGTCAGCTCGGTGATCGTTTCGCGATTGACGGCCTGTTCAAACCACGCGAAGAATTCGGCGAGCGCGGCACCGTCATGCTCCATCGTCACGCGCACGTGCTCGATCTCGGCGGTCGTCTTGCGCGACTTCGCGAACGTCGACGGATTCACGGCCTCGACGAGCTTCACGCCGGCCGGCACGGCCTCGAGCGTGCCGAACGTCACGCGGCGCGGGTCGATCAGCAGCGTCGCGCCGTCCGGCAGCGCCGCGAGCGACGCACGCGCGGCGTCGTACGCGCGGACGTCGACACCATCCTGCGCGAGCGACGCGGCCAGCGCCGGCGGTACCTTGCCGTCGGCGACGAACAGCGTCGCGCGATCGGTGCCGATCATTGCGTGCGCAACGAATACCGGATTGAAGTTGACGTCGGCGCCGCGCAGGTTGAACAGCCACGCGAGATCGTCGAGCGTCGACACGAAATGCCACTGCGCGCCTTGCGCGTGCATCGCGCGGCGGACGTCGGCCAGCTTGCTCGCGCGCGTCGTGTCGGCCTGCGGCGCCACGTGCTCGAACACCGCATCGCCGGGCAGCCCCGGCCGCTCGGGCCAGATCGCATCGAGCAGGTCGACGTCGGTACGCAGCGCGATGCCGCGCGCACTCAACGCGGCCGTCAGCCCGCGCGCGGCCGCGACGCCGAGCACGGCGCCGTCGACCCCGACCGTCGCGCCCGCCGCCACGTTCTGCGCGAGCCAGTCGACGTGCGGCGCGCTCTGCTGCCCGCCCGTCATCTTCATCAGTTGCACGCCCGTGCCCGCCAGTTCGGCGTCGGCCTGCACCCAGTAGCGGCTGTCGACCCACAACCCCGCGAAGTCCGCGGTGACGACCAGCGTGCCGACCGAACCCGTGAAGCCGGACAGCCAGCGGCGCGCCTGCCAGCGTTCGGGCAGGTATTCGGACAGGTGGGGATCGGCGGACGGCACGAGATAGGCGGCCAGGTTCTCGCGGACCATGGCGTCGCGCAATAGCGCGAGACGGGCCGGCACCGGCGAGACTTCGGGGAGACGGGCATTCATGATTTCACCTGAGAGCATTCAGCGACGGGCCGACAGCGCGACCGTCACGGCTACGGCGAGGAACGCGACGCCGGTGCAGACCGGCCATTCGAGCGTCTCGCCATCGTAAAACAGTCCCGAGAGATTGCCGACCATGCGGGCGGCGGCCGCGCCCACGATGCCGACGAGCACCGCGATCCACCACGCCGGCCGGCCCGTGCGCCGCATCGGATGCAGCCAGCGGCCGAACAACCCGACGGCCGCTCCCAGGACAAGGATTCCAAACCAGTTCATTCGACGCCTTCTATAAATTCAGATTCGTCCCATAGGCGTGAACGTTGCCAGCGGCTAGCATCGATTCATCCATCGAACCCGAGACCAGCCGGGCGCCGCGAACATTCGAGTGTAGGGGCCGACTCGACGTTATGGCAAGCGCACACCGGCTGCCGTATTGAAGAAATTCTCATGCGAATCGCGCTGATCGATCCGGAGTCGCGTCACACCGCACTCCTGAACCGCCTGCTCTTTGCCGGCGGTCACGTGTGCCATGCTTTTCCATCCAGCGCCGCTTTCTTCGAGTGGCTCGCCGCCGACAACACCTGCGACATGCTGGTCACCGGCCACTGGGCCGGCGATCAGCCGGCGCAGGAAGTCATTCCGCGCGCGCAGGCGGTCCTGCCGGGATTGCCGGCCATCGCCGTGATGCAGTCGGCACGCGAAAGCGAAATCGTCTCGTGCCTGCACGCGGGCGCCGACGATTGCCTCGTGCGCCCCGTGAGCGGGCCCGAGCTGCTCGCGCGCGTCAACGCGCTGAGCCGGCGCGCCGGCGTTCGCCGGCCGCCCACCCGCTCGCGCGAAATGTACGGCGAATACGCGTTCGACGCCACACACTGCCTCGTGCGTTTCGGCGACGCAATCGTTTCACTTACGCCGAAGGAGTTCCGTTTCGCGCAGTTGCTGTTCACGAACCTGTCGCGGCCCGTGTCGCGCGCCCATATCCTCGAAACGGTATGGGCGCGCCGCCGCGACATGAAGTCGCGCACGCTCGATACCCACGCGTCGCGGCTGCGCAGCAAATTGCAGCTGCTTCCGGAGCGCGGCTACCGACTGCTGCCGCTCTACGGCTTCGGCTACCAGCTTGACCGCGTACCGATCGAGCCCCCAAATTCGCGCCCCCGCCACGCTGATGCCCGGTATGCGGCGAGTGAGGAAATCGCTGAAACGCTATAATATGGGGCTAAACGATAGCCCTCGATATGCAACTCCTCACGATCGGAATCAACCACCACACTGCGCCTGTCGCCCTGCGCGAACGCGTGGCGTTTCCGCTCGAGCAAATCAAACCGGCTCTCGTCACGTTCAAGAACGTGTTTCTCGGCCCGCAGGCGCCCAATACGCCCGAAGCGGCGATCCTCTCGACCTGCAACCGCACTGAACTGTATTGCGCGACCGACGATCGCGCGGCCCGCGAAGGCGCGCTCCGCTGGCTGTCGGAGTATCACCGGATTCCGGTCGACGAACTCGCGCCGCACGTCTATGCGCTGCCGCAGTCGGAAGCGGTCCGGCACGCGTTCCGCGTCGCCTCCGGCCTCGATTCGATGGTGCTCGGCGAAACCCAGATCCTGGGCCAGATGAAGGATGCCGTTCGCACCGCGACGGAAGCCGGCGCGCTCGGCACCTATCTGAACCAGCTGTTCCAGCGCACGTTCGCGGTGGCGAAGGAAGTGCGCGGCACGACCGAAATCGGCACGCAGTCGGTGTCGATGGCCGCGGCCGCGGTGCGCCTCGCGCAGCGCATCTTCGAAAAGGTGTCGGATCAGCGCGTGCTGTTCATCGGCGCAGGCGAAATGATCGAGCTGTGCGCGACGCACTTCGCCGCGCAAGGCCCGCGCGAACTCGTCGTCGCGAACCGCACGGCCGAACGCGGCCAGCGGCTCGCCGAACGCTTCAACGGCCGCGCAATGCCGCTGGCCGACCTGCCCACCCGCATGCACGAATTCGACATCATCGTGTCGTGCACCGCGTCGACGCTGCCGATCATTGGCCTCGGCGCGGTCGAGCGTGCGGTGAAGGCGCGTCGCCACCGGCCGATCTTCATGGTCGACCTCGCGGTGCCGCGCGACATCGAGCCCGAAGTGGGCAAGCTGAAGGACGTGTTCCTGTACACCGTCGACGATCTCGGCGCGATCGTGCGCGAAGGCAACGCGTCGCGTCAGGCCGCGGTCGCGCAGGCCGAAGCGATCATCGAAACCCGCGTGCAGAATTTCATGCAATGGCTCGACACGCGCAGCGTCGTGCCGGTGATCCGTCACATGCATACGCAGGCCGACGCGCTGCGCCGCGCCGAAGTCGAGAAGGCACAGAAGCTGCTCGCACGCGGTGACGATCCGGCCGCCGTGCTCGAAGCCCTGTCGCAGGCGCTGACCAACAAGCTGATCCACGGCCCGACGAGCGCGCTCAACCGCGTCAACGGCGCCGATCGCGATTCGCTGATCGACCTGATGCGCGGCTTCTACCAGCACGCGCCGCGTTCGAACGACCAGTCCGGCCACTAGCGCCGGCCGGTCGCCCTGCCGGCGGCCGCGCATTGCCCTGCCGCCGGCCTATCCTTTCCGAATACCCTTGCCCGGGAGCGCCGCTCCACACCATGAAGACGAGCATGCAACGCAAGCTCGACCAGCTGTCCACACGGCTGGCCGAACTGAACGACCTGCTGAGCCGCGAAAACGTCACGGCCGACCTCGACCAGTACCGCAAGCTGACGCGCGAACATGCGGAACTCGGCCCGGTCGTCGAGCAATACGCGTTATGGCGCCAGTCGCGCAGCGACGAGGCGGCCGCGCAGGAACTGCTCGCCGATCCGTCGATGCGCGATTTCGCGGAAGACGAAATCCGCAGTGCACGCGAGGGCATGGCGCGCCTCGAGACCGAGCTGCAGAAGATGCTGCTGCCGAAGGATCCGAACGACGACCGCAACATCTTCCTCGAAATCCGCGCGGGCACGGGCGGCGACGAATCGGCGCTGTTCGCGGGCGACCTGCTGCGCATGTACCTGCGCTTCGCGGAACGCCAGCGCTGGCAGGTCGAAATGATGTCGGAGAGCGCGTCGGATCTCGGCGGCTACAAGGAAGTGATCGTGCGGATCGCGGGCCAGGGTGCGTATTCGCGGCTGAAGTTCGAATCGGGCGGCCATCGCGTGCAGCGCGTGCCGGCCACCGAGACGCAGGGGCGCATCCATACGTCCGCGTGCACGGTCGCGGTGATGCCGGAAGCCGACGAGATCGGCGAGGTCGAAATCAATCCGGCCGACCTGCGCATCGACACGTTCCGCGCGTCCGGCGCGGGCGGCCAGCACATCAACAAGACCGATTCGGCGGTGCGCGTCACGCACATCCCGACCGGGATCGTCGTCGAATGCCAGGACGATCGCTCGCAGCACAAGAACAAGGATCGCGCGCTGAAGGTGCTCGCCGCGCGCATCAAGGACAAGCAGTATCACGAGCAGCATGCGAAGGAAGCCGCGACGCGCAAGAGCCTGATCGGCTCCGGCGACCGTTCGGAACGCATCCGCACGTACAACTTCCCGCAGGGCCGGATGACCGACCACCGGATCAACCTGACGCTGTACCGGCTCGAGGCGATCATGGACGGCGATCTCGACGAACTGATCGGCGCGCTCGTCACCGAGCACCAGGCCGAGCTGCTCGCGTCGCTCGGCGAAGCCGACTGAGGCCACGATGCCCGACACCACCGCCGACGCCCTGCTGCGCGCCTCGCCGCTCGACCCGGTCGATGCACGCGTGCTGCTCGCGCACGCGCTCGGCTGGACCCGCACACAGCTGATCACGCGCGGCGACGCGCCGCTCGACGCGGCCGCGGTCGAACGCTACCGCGCACTCGAAGCGCGCCGCGTCGCCGGCGAACCCGTCGCGCAACTGGTCGGGATGCGCGAGTTCTTCGGCCGCCCGTTCGACGTGACGCCCGACGTGCTGATCCCGCGCCCCGAAACCGAGCTGCTCGTCGAAGCCGCGCTCGATGCGATCGACGGGCTGCCGCACGCGGCCGTGCTCGACCTCGGCACCGGCAGCGGCGCGATCGCCGTGTCGATCGCGGCCGAGCGCCCCGATGCGCGCGTGTGGGCGCTCGACCGTTCGCCGGCCGCGCTCGCGGTCGCGCAACGCAACGCCGACAAGCTGCTCGACGCGCAGCGCCCCGGCGGCCCGCTGCACTGGCTGCAGAGCGACTGGTACGCGGCGCTCGATCCCGCGCTCGCGTTCGATGCGATCGTCAGCAACCCGCCGTACATCGCGCAGCACGATCCGCATCTCGCCCAGGGCGACCTGCGTTTCGAGCCGCGCGGCGCGCTCACCGACGACGCCGACGGCCTCAGCGCGATCCGCACGATCGTCGCGGGCGCCGGCGCCCATCTGAAGCCGGGCGGCACGCTCTGGATCGAGCACGGCTACGACCAGGCCGAAGCCGTGCGCGCGATCCTGGTGTCGCACGGCTTCGTCGCGGTCGAATCGCTGACCGATCTCGCCGCCATCGAACGCACGACCGGCGGCCGCCTGCCGGGCTGATGCCCGGCCCGCCCGGTTGAAATCCGCTATCATTTCGATCTAACGCCCCGCAAACGCAAGGTCAGTCATGGACACCCAACAACGTATCAAGCAAATCGTCGACGAAAACCAGGTCGTGCTCTTCATGAAGGGCAACGCGCAATTCCCGATGTGCGGCTTCTCGGGCCGCGCCGTGCAGGTGCTGAAGGCCTGCGGCGTCGACCAGTTCAAGACCGTCAACGTGCTCGAGGACGACGAAATCCGCCAGGGCATCAAGGCCTTCTCGAACTGGCCGACCATCCCGCAGCTCTACGTGAAGGGCGAATTCATCGGCGGCTCGGACATCATGATGGAGATGTACCAGTCGGGCGAACTGCAGCAACTGTTCGCCGCCGCGTAACACGCGGCACCCGTCCCCCTTTCGATGGCATCTTCCAGCGCGCCGCCACGCCGGTTGATCGTCGCGATCACCGGCGCCACCGGCGCGATCTACGGTGTGCGGCTGCTCGACCTGCTGCGCGCCGCCGGCGGCGTCGAAACACACCTGCTGATTTCGAACGCCGGCTGGCTCAACATCCAGCATGAACTGAAGCTGCCGAAGGCCGACGTCGAAAGCCGTGCGGACGTCGTGCATTCGGTGCGCGACGTCGGCGCGACGATTGCGTCGGGCTCGTTCGCGACCGATGGCATGGTGATCGCACCCTGCTCGATGAAGACGCTCGCGAGCGTCGCGCACGGGCTGTCCGACAACCTGATCACGCGCGCGGCCGACGTCACGCTGAAGGAGCGCCGCCGTCTCGTGCTGATGGTGCGCGAAACGCCGTTCAACCTCGCGCATCTGCGCAACATGACCGCCGTCACCGAAATGGGCGGCATCGTCTTTCCGCCGCTGCCGGCGTTCTATGCGATGCCGAAGACGATCGAGGAACTCGTCGATCAGACCGTCACGCGCGTGCTCGACCTGTTCGCGCTCAGCGCGCCGCTCACGACACCGTGGGCCGGCATCCGGCACGCGCAGTAAGTCACGCCTCTTCTGCGCGCATCTCCACCGATCCTCACCACAACTCCGTCGATTCCACGCCTTCCGATGCCAGTCGGCAGTCGGAAGCCCGCTATCGCCACGATTATCAACAATCAGGCGTCAATCAAATTCCAGCGTGCCGATTTATCAATGCGTGGTGCGCGCCTATAGTCACAGGCAAACTCTTTCGCAGGTCACCACCATGAACCGCTTGCCTTCGCTGTACCTGTCCCACGGCGCCCCGACGCTGCCGATCGACCCGGCGCTGCCGTCCGGCGCGTTCACGCACCTCGGTGCCGAATTGCCGCGCCCACGCGCGGTACTGATGCTGTCCGCGCACTGGGGCACGCAGCGGCCAGTCGCGAGCGTCGCCGCGCATCCGGACACGATTCACGACTTCTACGGTTTCCCGCAGGCGCTGTACGACATCCGCTATCCGGCGCCGGGCGCGCCCGACGTGGCCGAACGCGCGGCCGCGCTGCTCAACGCAGCCGGCATCGCGACCGCGACGACCGAACACGGCCTCGATCACGGCGCGTGGGTGCCGATGCTGCTGATGTTTCCGGAAGCCGACGTGCCGGTCGCGCAACTGTCGATCCAGCCGCGCGCGGACGCCGCGCATCACTTCGCGCTCGGCCGCGCGCTGCGGCCGCTGCGCGACGAAGGCGTGATGGTGATCGGTTCGGGGCAGATCACGCACAACCTGCGCGCCGCCGATTTCGGCGCCGCGCCCGAGGATGCGGACCCGCGCGTCGCGGAATTCACCGACTGGTTCGAGGCGAAACTGGCCGCACGCGACGTCGACGCGCTGCTCGACTACCGCCGGCAGGCGCCGCACGCGGCGCTGATGCATCCGACCGACGAACATCTGCTGCCGGTCTTCACGGCGCTCGGCGCGGCGGACGACGACTACCGGCTCGGCATCCAGTCGCTCGGCACTTACCAGCGCGTGCTCGCGATGACGAACTACGTGTTCGCGAGCGCCGGCGCCTGAACCTGAACGGGGGCGCCACCGCCGGGCCAGTAAAAAGCCCGCCCGAGCATCGCTCGGGCGGGCTTTTTTCGCTGCATCCTGCCGCCGCCGAATCCGGCGGCAGGTCGGGCGTCAGGCACCGACCCCTTCGAGGATCTCGTCGTGCGACTCGCGCTCGTCGAGATACTGGGTCCGGTAACCGGTATTCACGCCCCAGAAGTAGAACACCAGCGAGATCGCCGCGATGACCAGCATGTCCCAGCCGTACGGCAGCAAGCCATAACCGCCGAATTCCTTGCTGCCGATCAGCGACAGCACGGCCATCGTCGGCAGGTACGCGACCAGCCACCATGCGGCCTTCAGGTCGGCGCCCCAGCCGGTCCAGCCCGACTTCGCCTGGAAGAAGAAGTACACCGGCAGCGCAACGATCATCAGCAGGATGATTTCACCCGTCAGCGGCCACTTCGCCCAGTACAGGATCAGCGACGCGCACACGAACGCGAACGGGGCGATCAGCTTCATCAGCGGAATCGACAGCGGGCGCTCGATGTCGGTCGCCGAGCGGCGCAGCGCCATCAGGCTGATCGGGCCGGTCAGGTACGAGATCACCGTCGCCACCGAGATCACTGCCGCGAGCGAGCTCCAGCCGCGGAAGAAGAACAGGAAGATGAACGACACGAGCAGGTTGAACCACATCGCCTGGCGCGGCACGCCGTAGATCGGGTGCACGTTGCCGAACATCTTCGGCATCGTGTTGTTGCGCTCCATCGCGTAGATCATGCGGGTGGTCGTCGCCATGTAGGTCGTACCGGTGCCGCTCGGGCTGATGAACGCGTCGACGTACAGCAGGATCGCGAGCCAGTTCAGGTTCAGCGCGATCGCGAGTTCCGCGAACGGCGACGAGAAGTTGAAGTGCGCCCAACCCTTCGCGACGTCGGCCGGGTTCACCGAGCCGATATACGCCATTTGCAGCAGCACGTAGATCACGAGTGCGAGCAGGATCGACGTGATCACCGCGAACGGCACGCTGCGCGCCGGATTGCGCGCTTCACCGGCCAGGTTCACCGGGCTCTGGAAGCCGTTGAACGCGAACACGATGCCGCTCGTCGCGACCGCGGTCAGCACGGCCGACCAGCCATACGGCGCGAAGCTCGTATTCGACGCGGTGCCGAGGTTCTCCGCGTGGAAGCTCGTCAGCATCAGGCCGAGGATCGTGAGGCCCGGAATCAGGAACTTGAAGATCGTGATCGCGGTGTTCGCCCGCGCGAAAGCCTTCACGCCCCAGTAGTTCAGCAGGAAGTAGACGACGACCAGCACGGCCGACAGCAGCAGACCGAGAGTCTGCAATTCGCCATTCACGAACAACGCATGCGCCCACGGATACGGCCACGTGCTCATGTACTGGATCGACGCTTCCGCCTCGATCGGGATCACGGATACGATCGCGATCCAGTTGGCCCACGCGCTGATGAAACCCACCAGCGAACCGTGCGAGTACCGCGCGTAACGCACCATGCCGCCCGACTCGGGGAACATTGCGCCCAGTTCCGCATACGTCAGCGCAATCGCCAGAATCACGACCGCGCCGATGATCCATGCGCAGATCGCCGCCGGACCGGCGATCTTCGCGGCTTTCCAGGCACCGAACAGCCAGCCCGAGCCGATAATCGAACCCAGCCCCGTCAGCATCAATGCAAACGGGCCGATGTTCCGTTGAATAGAACTCTTCACATCCTCTCCTGTGTCTCAAAAAGCATGGTCGGCCTGCGGTCCGGGATCGGCTCGGACAGCACCGCGCACGCATTCTTGGGGGGACGGTCAACCCGATCGGGGCAACCCGTCCACGCGGCGCGTAGTTTAACGGTTGCACCTCGAACGTGGCGCCAAAATCGATCGGCCCCTACAAAAAATTCGCATCGCTTGCAAGCTTTGTAAACCCGATCTCCGCAATAACCCTGAGAGCATGGGAATACGGTTGACCATCAGACCGATTAGCCGTATAAAGGACTTCGCAGGATTTCAAGTGGCGAGTGAATTGGTTCTTTCGTAGTTCGCCCATCAACGGTACTCCGGTTGGTCCTATTACCCCTTCCTTGATTTTCCGCACCCCATGGGCTTCGGCCCCGTTTTATCTTTTTAGGAACAAGTAACATGGCAACCGGTACCGTCAAGTGGTTCAATGACGCAAAGGGCTTCGGCTTCATCACCCCGGAAGGCGGCGGCGACGATCTGTTCGCGCACTTCTCGGAAATCCGCGTCGAAGGCTTCAAGACGCTGCAAGAAAACCAGAAGGTTGAATTCGAAGTGAAGACGGGCCCGAAGGGTCTGCAAGCTGCGAACATCCGTCCGGTCTAAGCTTGGCGCGATAATTCGTGTAAAAAAGCCCCGCTTCGGCGGGGCTTTTTGTTTTTGCGCGCCGCTCGTCCGGCATGGCGGCTTATAGCCGCCCGCGCCGCTCAGCCGAACAGGCGCTGCGCGTGAATGCCGAGCCCCGTCGCGACACTCGCCAAGCGATCGCCGAACACCGGCTGCGCATCCGGAAACGCGCCGGCGAGCGCACCCGATAGGAACGCGAGCCCCGTCGAACCGCCGGTGAAATACAGCGCCCCGACGTCACGCGGCGCGACGCCCGCGAGCCGCACCGTTTCGCGTGCGGCATCGACGATGCGCGCGGTATCGTCCTGGCTCGCGTCGACGAGGCGATCCGCGTCGAACGCGATCAGCAGATCCTCTTCCACGTCGTTCAGGTCGATCATCGTCTCCCCGCCCGCCGCGACACCGATCTTCGCCTCTTCCGCGCGCGCCATCAGCGCATGCCCGAGCCGCTGCTCGACCACGCTCGTGAGCCGGTCGTACTGCCGCACATCCTGGTACAGGTGCTTCATCAGCTTCAGCTCGCCGACGCGCTTGGGCGTGTAGACGGTATTGATCAGGTGCCAGGTCGCGAGATCGAAGTAGATCTTGTTCGGCAGCTCGCGCCCTTCCGGGTCGAGCGAACGGTAGCCGAACGCGGGCAGGATCGCCGCCAGCTCGACCCGCCGGTCGTAGTCGGTGCCCGCGACGTGCACGCCGTGGTGCGCCAGCACGTCGTCCTTGCGTTCGAGCCGCGCCATCCGCTGCGGGCCGACGCGCACCAGCGAGAAGTCGGACGTGCCGCCGCCGATGTCGGCGACGAGCACGAGACGCTCGGCCTGCTGGCGCGACTCGTAGTCGAACGCGGCGGCGATCGGTTCGTACTGGAAGTGAACGTCCGCGAAGCCGACCGAGCGCGCGGCCGCCTCGAGCTGATCCTGCGCGAGCCGGTCGGCGCGCGGATCGTCGTCGACGAAGAACACCGGCCGGCCGAGCACCGCGCGGCCGATCGGCGCGCCCGCGCGCGCTTCGGCCTTGCGCTTCAGGTGCGTCAGGAAGCGCGCGATGATGTCGGTGTACGCGATCGCGCTGCCGTCACCGAGATCGGTCGTCGTTTCCGCGAGCGGCGAGCCGAGGATGCTCTTCATCGAGCGCATCAGCCGGCCGTCGAAACCGTCGATATAGGAGGCCAGCGCCGCCCGGCCGTATTCGACCGTCTCTTCGTCGTTGTTGAAGAAGATCGCGGTGGGCAGCGTCAGGTGGTCGCCCTCGACGGGCGCGAGGCGCATGCCATCGCCGTCGGGCAGCGCCACGGCGGAATTGGACGTGCCGAAATCGATCGCGCAGTAAGTCATGGGAAATTGCCGCAGCAGGGCCGGCGCGAAAACGGAAAGGACGGGCTTTTTAACATGAAGCCCGCGGGATCACAACCGGGGCCGGCCAGCGGCGCCGCGCAACGGGCGCCCGGTGGCGACGGCGCGCGCCGTGGCGCGCCGCGAACATGCGCGGACAGGATGCGCGACGCAGCCTGCCCGCCCGCAGGATCAGGCTGCCGCGTCGAAGCTCTTCTTCCACGCACCGGCGTAGACGACTTCGCCGATCGCATGGCGCGTACGCGGCGCCTTCTCGCGATCGCGCAGCACGGGATCGAGCTTGTCGACGTTGCCGTAGTGGCCGAGCGAGATGATCGACACGATCGCGACGTCCGCCGGAATCGCGAACGCGTCGCGGAATGCCTTCGGGTCGAAACCGCTCATCTGGTGCGCGGCGAGGCCCAGCGCGTGCGCCTGCAGCACCAGCGACATCGCGGCGGCGCCGGCGTCGTACAGCGCGGTCGGCGCCGGCTCGCCCTTCGGCGTGAGCGTGTGCGCGGTGACCGCGATCAGCACCGGCGCCGGTGCATTCCAGCCCTGGTTGAACGGCACCAGCGTCGCGAATGCGCGCTTGAACGCGTCTTCGTCCTGGGTGCGATCGAATACGATGAAACGCCACGGTTGCGCGTTGTACGCGGACGGGGCCCAGCGTGCCGCTTCGAGCACCGCGTGGAGATCGCCGGCGCTGACGGGCTCATCCGAATACGCGCGCGGGCTCCAGCGGCCCGCGATCAGATCGTGAATCGAAACAGTGGTGGGAGCAGGTTTGACGGACATGCGGTTCCTCGCTGACATCGATGAAGGGGCGCGAACGCCCGGCGAACCGCAAGCATACCCGCTTGAGCGACAGCGCGCCCGATCCCGCCGCGCTATGCAAATCTGCGTGCGTGCAATGGCCGGCCGCGGCGGTGCGGCCGGCCGGTCCGCCGCGATCAGGCCGCCTGCGCGGCCGCGCGCGACGGGCCGCGGTTGATCCGCAGCACGATCAGCGCGCCGACGATGCACAACCCGCCCGAGATCATCGACGCGATCGTGTAGGTGCCGAGGCTCGCGCGCAGCAGCCCGGCGCCGAGCGCCGCGAATGCCGCGCCGAGCTGGTGGCCGGCGACGATCCAGCCGAACACGACCGGCGCCGCGGCCTTGCCGAACACGTCGGTCGCGAGCCGCACGGTGGGCGGCACGGTCGCGATCCAGTCGAGCCCGTAGAACATCGCGAACAACGGCAGCCCGAAGAAATCGATCCCGAACGCATGCGGCAGGTAGATCAGCGACAGCCCGCGCAGCCCGTAGTACCAGAACAGCAGCACGCGATTGTCGTAACGGTCCGACAACCATCCCGACAACGTCGTGCCGAACAGGTCGAACACGCCCATCGCCGCGAGCAGCGACGCGCCCTGCACCTCGGTCATCCCGTAGTCGCTGCACATCGCGATCAGGTGCGTGCCGACATAGCCGTTGGTGCTCGCACCGCAGATGAAGAAGCTGAAGAACAGCAGCCAGAAATCGCGCGAGCGGCTCGCCATCAGCAGCGTGCGGAACGCGACCGCGAGCGGATTCTCCTTCGTCGCGTCCGGCGCGGGCGGCGCATCGGCCGGCTCGCCGTACGGGCGCAGCCGCACGTCGGCCGGCCGCTCGGGCAGCAGGAACGCGACGAGCGGAATCACGATCGCGGCCGCCACCGCGACGACCAGCACGACCGGCCGCCAGCCGTGGCGCTGCGCGATCGCCGCGAGCATCGGCAGGAACACGAGCTGGCCGGTGGCCGTGCTCGCGGTCAGGATCCCCATCACGAGGCCGCGCCGCGCGTGGAACCAGCGCGTGACGAAGGTTGCGGACAGCGTCAGCGCGACGACGCCCGTCGAACAGCCGACCATCAGCCCCCAGATCACGACCATCTGCCAGCTCTGCGTCATCATCGACGACAGCGCGACTCCCGCGCTCATCGTCACGAGCGCGGTGAGGATCGTCGGGCGCAGCCCGAAGCGCTGCATCGCGGCGGCCGCGAACGGGCCCGTCAGGCCGTACAGTGCGATGTTCACCGAAATCGCCAGCGAAATCGCCGCGCGGCTCCAGCCGAGCTCGCGTTCGAGCGGCACCATCAGCACGCTCGGCGTCGCGCGCGTGCCGGCTGCCGCCAGCAGGATCAGGAATACCACCGCCGCCGCGAGCCATCCGTAATGGAAGCGCCCGCCGATTCGTGTCACTGCCCAGTTCATCTTCATGTTCTCCAGTTGACGGTTCCGGTGTCGTCGCACCCGCTCCGTCCCAACCAGGCCACCTCCGCCGCGCATTTCAACATCGGCTGACCCGGGCCGACGCTTGGCATTCGTCTGTTGATCCGGCCGCGATTGTTACCGACCGGTCACAAGTGTGTTGCGATCGTAGTGACCAGTCGGTAACATGTCAAGCAATTCACCACGAAGTCGAGGGTCATCATGTCGGGCATCGAGGTCGCCAAACCGCCGGCACGGCGCACGCGCCGGCCGATCGACGGCGCCACCGCGCAGGAGCACCTGCTGCGCGCCGCCGAGGAGCTGTTTTACAAGGAAGGCGTGCGAACGGTCGGCGTCGAGGCGGTGGTGGAGCGCGCGGGCGTCAACAAGATGAGCCTGTACCGCCAGTTCTCGTCGAAGGACGAGCTGATCCTCGCGTATCTGGAACGGATGGACGCGTGCTTCTTCGAGCGGCTCGACACGAGCGCCGCGAAGCATCCGGGGCAGCCGAAGGCGCAGCTGATCCAGTACTTCGTCGATCTCGCCGAACGCGCGACGCAAAAGGACTATCGCGGCTGCCCGTTCGTCAACGTGGCCGCCGAATTCCCGGATGCGTCGCATCCGGCGCGCGAACGCGTCGCGCAGAACAAGGAACAGCTGATGAAACGGCTCGTCGCGCTGTGCGAAGGCGCCGGCGCGCGGCAGCCGAAGGCGCTCGCCGATGCGCTCGCGCTGGTGGTCGAAGGCATTTATGCGGCGAGCCAGACCTACCGGCACGGCGAAACGCCGATCGGCACCGCGCCCGCGCTCGTCACGCAGCTGATCGAAGCCGCCTGCGCGTGACGGGCCGCGCCCGCCCGTCGCCGGCGTGCCCGCTACAATGCGGCCCTCGCCGCTCCTCCGCCCGACTGGTATCACGATGACCGACACCCGCCCCGACTCGCACGACGACATCCTCGCCGCCACGCGGCACTGGCTCGCGCGCGCGGTGATCGGGCTCAATCTGTGCCCGTTCGCGAAAAGCGTCTACGTGAAGGAACAGGTGCGCTACGCGATCAGCGAAGCGACGACCCTGGAGGATGCGCTCGCCGAACTCGAAACCGAGCTGCGCTTGCTCGACGCGGCGGACCCGCAGCAGATCGATACGACGCTCGTGATCTACCCGCATGCGTTCGCCGATTTCGTCGACTACAACGATGCGCTGTTCTTCGCCGAGCGGCTCGTTCAGCAATTGCGGCTCGACGGCGTGCTGCAGATCGCGAGCTTCCATCCGCAATACCGGTTCGACGGCACCGAACCCGACGACATCGAGAACTACACGAACCGCGCGCCGTATCCGATCCTGCACCTGCTGCGCGAGGACAGCATCGCGCGCGCGGTCGACGCGTTTCCGGACGCGTCCGCGATCTACGAAAAGAATCAGGAAACGCTGCGCCGCCTCGGCCACGAAGGCTGGCGCGAATGGATGCGCCGGCCGGGCGACGACGTGTGACGCGGCGTGTCACGTGCGGCGTGCAACGTGCCGCGCGGGCGCCATGCCCGCGCACGCGCGCCGTCAGCCTTCGGCCGGCTCGACGGCGGCGTCGCTCGCCGGAGCGGCTTGCGCGACGAAGAAGCGCTCGTTCAGCTCGGCGAGCCCGAACATCCCGAGGATCTCGTTCAGCCGCTCGCCGGGGCGCCGGCGCGGCAGGTTCTTGTACTGCGCGATGATCAGCTCGTTCTTCATCGAATGCTCCCAGCCGACCAGTTCGGTCACGCTGACCTGGTAGCCGTGCGCTTCGAGCTGCAGGCAGCGCAGCACGTTGGTGATCTGGCTGCCGAATTCGCGCGTATGCAGCGGATGGCGCCACACCTCGGTCAGCGCATTCGCGAGCGACTTGCCCTTGTTCTTGCGCAGCACGCCCGCGACTTCCGCCTGGCAGCACGGCACCAGCACGATGTGCTGCGCGCGCTTCGCGAGCGCGAAGCGGATCGCGTCGTCGGTCGCCGTGTCGCACGCGTGCAGCGCGGTGACGACGTCGACCGTGTCGGGCAATTGCGGCGACGTGATCGAATCGGCGACCGACAGGTTGAGGAACGACATGCCGCCGAACCCGAGCCGGACGGCGAGCTCGGTCGAGCGCGTGACGAGTTCCTCGCGCGTCTCGATGCCGTACACGTGCGACGCGAACGCCGGCGTGCCGTGCCCCGGCTGCTGCTTGAAGAACAGGTCGTACAGGATGAAGCCGAGATACGACTTGCCGGCGCCGTGATCGACGAGCGTCACATGGCCTTTGTCGGCCTGCACGCCGGCGAGCAACGGCTCGATGAACTGGAACAGGTGATAGACCTGCTTCAGCTTGCGGCGGCTGTCCTGGTTCAGCTTCCCGTCGCGGGTGAGGATGTGCAGTTCCTTCAGCAGCTCGACGGACTGCTCCGGGCGGATTTCGTGGGTCTTGTTCGACATCGTGAAGCGCCGCCGGGCCACGGTCGGTCGACCACGGCCCGGCGGCGGAAATTCGTGAGGAATGGCGACAGTTTACCGAAAATACGCGGTCAGGCCCGGGCGCCGAGCCGCCACAGCGACGTGATCTCGGCACGACGCGCCGCATGCAGCGGATCGTCGGCGTCCGTCGACTTCGGGTGCGCGGGACGGATGTCGTCGCGGCCGAGCACGACGAGGCCGGCTTCGTCGATCCATTGCAGCAGGGTTTCACGCGGCCGCAGGCCGAGATGCTCGGCGAAATCGGACAGGATCAGCCAGCCCTCGCCGCCCGGCTCCAGATGCGCGGCCAGCCCCGCGAGGAAACCGCGCAGCATGCGGCTGTCCGGATCGTAGACCGCGTATTCGATCGGCGCGCTCGGCCGGGCCGGCACCCATGGCGGGTTGCAGACCACGAGCGGCGCACGGCCGGGGGGAAACAGGTCGGCCTCGACGATATCGACGTGGCCCGCATGACCGAGCCGCGCGACGTTCTCGCGCGCGCAAGCGAGCGCACGCGGATCCTGATCGGTCGCGACGATATGCTCGACGCCGCGCGAGGCAAGTACCGCGGCCAGCACGCCGGTACCTGTGCCGATGTCGAATGCGAGCGACGTCGCCGGCAGCGGCGCGCGTGCGACGAGCTCGACGTATTCGCCGCGCACCGGCGAGAACACGCCGTAATGCGGGTGGATCGGCGCGCCGCCGAGCGCCGGGATCGGCACGCCCTTCTTGCGCCACTCATGCGCACCGACGAGCCCGAGCAGTTCGCGCAGCGACACCACCGACGGCGCGCCGCCGGGGCCGTACGCTTCCTCGCAGGCCGCGCGCACGTCGGGCGCGCGGCGCAGCGGGATCGTGTAATCGGCGTCGAGCGGGATCAGCAGCATGCCAAGCGTGCGGGCGCGCTGCGATTGCGCGAGACGATGCAGGTTGAACGCATCGACGCCGGCCGCGGCTTTCGCCTTCTTCGGCTTGCGTTCGACACGGCGCGCCATCGCCTGCACGAGCTGGCGTGCATTCTGGAAGTCGCCCTGCCAGACGAGCGCGGTGCCCTCGCACGCGAGGCGGTAGGCCGCGTCGGCGGGCAGGCGGTCGTCGGCGGGCACCGCGCGCTTCGGCGGTTGCACGCCGGCTTCGGAGCGCCAGCGCACGGCATGATCGACGCCGTCGGCGTCGGTCCAGTGGAAAACGGGGGAATCGGTCACGCGAACTCGGTTACGGTTGGCTCAGCGGCAGCGAGAATTCGCCGCGCGGACCACACCATACCGCGCTTTGCCCGACCCGGCAAAACAGGCGCCGCGACAATCGCCCGGAAGCGTTCATCGCGGCGCAATCTCGTCAATCAGGCGAGATCGACGGTTTCCGCAATGGGTGCATCGCGCTTGACGGCCGCGATGCCGTTCTCGCGAGCCTGCACGCTGCTGTACGTCTCGCTCGTGCCGATGACCTGGTGGTTGGCCGCCTTCAGATTGAACATGGGCTCACCGTTGTGGGCGAGCTTCCGTTCGTAACGCTCGTCGAGCGGCGCGTTTTCCCGCACGGACGCGATCCCGTTTCTCGCCCCGCTTTTCTCCTCGTACCGCTCGCTCGCGAGGATGATCTCGCCGTTCGCCGACTTCAGGTGGAAGTAGTACTGGCCGTTCGTGGCCTTCTTGAGTTCGAATTTTGCCGCCATGGCGTTCCCCTAAAAAAATGTCCGACCCTCGGACATCGGCAAGTGTAAGGGGCATGCCGACAAAAATCGACATTTCGCGGAGATAAGCGTTAAAGACTGTCAAATGGTGAATTTTCAGACATCTTTGACCGACGTTGAATCCGGCCGAACGATCTAGCCGCCCCATCCCGGCATGGTCGGCAGGCGCAGCGTGCCCGCGTCGTTGAAGCGCACCGTGCCCAGCACGCTGCCGGCGAGCCGGCCACGCAACGCATACGGCAGCTCGCCGTTTGCGGCCGCGCCGGGCAGGTTCCACGCCTGCCGTGCGGCAGCGAAAGCCGACACCGACACGGGCACGTCGAGCACGGCCTCGCCGAACCGCGGCACGGTGCCCGCCCGGTCGCTGACCCCGCTCGCGAACGGCGCGCCGTTCAGGTCGAGCGCGACCGAGATCCCGTCGTAGTCGATCGGCGCGTCGTTCGGATTCTGCACGCGCAACTTCAGGCTGAAGCGCATCTCGAGACCCTGCCCGACCAGCGGGTCGAGTCCGGCGACCGACACGCGCACGGGCTCGCGCGTGAGCGCCGCGCAACCGCCCAGCACGAACACGGTCGCGAACAGCAGCAGCACGGCGCGCAGCGGCGCGATACGGAACAGGGCGCGTGGCATGGGGAGGCCTCCTCGTGGCGATCGGTGAA
The DNA here is from genome assembly GCF_024730645.1 of Burkholderia sp. EMB26. Lineage (NCBI taxonomy): Bacteria > Pseudomonadati > Pseudomonadota > Betaproteobacteria > Burkholderiales > Burkholderiaceae > Burkholderia > Burkholderia sp. EMB26. The sequence continues at coordinate 490,969 of NZ_CP078070.1, read as the reverse complement.
CGGGTCGTCGACGCATTGTACCGACCATGCAGCCTCTCGCCGGACTTCGTAGTTTTCATGGCACCGGCAGATCGTTAATAGATTAAAACTACGAAATTTCCGGCTAAACGGAAAGCGCATTAATGACTTTCAGCATTCAATGAAGCGCTCGGAATTCAATAGATGCTCTTTCTAAATTTTTCGTTTCCTTTACCCAAAACCATCAAGTATATTTACGCATCCTTGGAGCAAGCCGACAAACCTTGAAGCCGCATGACGGCGAATTTACGGGACGGCGACACGCTGTCCTTCCGTCCTGCGGCCTGGCCCGGCCAGCCCCGTAGGTCGTCGGTTCAAAGGGATTGCGCGCCTGCGCCGGGCGTGCTGCCCCGTGTCGTGCGCGCGAAATCAATTCAGTACAACACGCGCCCGGCCATTTTGAACCGGCAAGTTAACCGACATCCGGAAATCCAGAGGGGGCAGTAAACCATGATTACCTTCACGTAGTCGGCCGCCGTCTTTTCGAATAATCCGTCATTGGCATTTTTCGCTGTTGATTAAACGGCGAGGGGATTGCTTTTGCCGGCGTTTTCGCAGCACTGAACGATTCTTTCAACAATCGAGGTTTCAGTCATGTCGATCCATATTCGCAAGATGCGTTATCTGCCGCTCGTCGCCGCACTCGCGCTCGCCGGGTGCGGCGGCGACGACGGCGGTGCGGGCTCCGCTTCCGCGCTCAGCTCCGCCGGCGCGCCGCATACGGGCTCGTCGCCCACCGTCGCCGCGCCGCCGAGCGCATCGAACGTCGACAAGAGCGTCTCGCCCGTCGAATTGCCGGACACCGTGGTGCCCGTGAACTACCGGCTGTGGTTCCGCCCGAACGAAGCGCTGAACGCGTTCGACGGCCGCGCCGACGTCGAGATCAAGGTGCTCAAGCCGGTCAACAACATCGTGATCGCCGGCCACCGGATCAAGTTCACCAACGGCCGCATCACGCTGCAGCCGGGCAACATCCAGCTGATCGCGACGCCGCAGGACAAGGGCGACTTCTATCAGCTGCGCCCCGTGAGCGGCTCGATCTCGCCGGGCAACTATTCGCTGCACATGGAGTGGTCGGGCATCATCAACTTCAAGTCGTATGACGATCCGGTCAACCACACGGGCGGCAGCTGCGGCGACGATCCGTATCCGGGCTGCTCGGCCGCGGAAGGCGTGTTCCGCGTCGACCTGAAGGGCACCGACGGCAAGACGAGCGGCGCGATCCTGACGCAGGGCGAAACCAACCTGTCGCGCCAGTGGTTCCCCGGCTGGGACGAGCCGGCGTTCCGCCCGACCTATGAAGTGACGGCCGAAGTGCCGCAAAGCTGGCGCGTCGTGTCGAACGCGGCCGAGAAGCCGTCGACCAACGTCGGCGGCGGCTACAAGCTCGTGCAGTTCGAGAAGACCCCGCCGATGCCGTCGTACCTGCTGTTCTTCGGCGGCGGCATGTTCGACACCTACGAGGACGACTTCACGAGCCCGCTGCCGGGCGGCAAGGGCGGCCTGCACCTGCGCGTGTTCACGCCGCCGGGCATGAGCGAGTGGGCGAAGCCGGCGATGGACCGCACCAAGCAGGCGCTCGACTACTACTACCGCTACACCGGCATCCCGCTGCCGCTCACGAAGTTCGACACGGTGGCCGCGAACGATGCGTTCAAGGAGCAGAAGGACCTGAACTTCGGCGGGATGGAGAACTGGGGCTCGATCCTCGAGTTCGCCGACGACATCCTGCCGCAGCCGGGTCAGCCGATGTCGCACTACGGCAACGAAGTGCTGACGCACGAAGTGGCGCACCAGTGGTTCGGCGATCTCGTGACCACCGACTGGTGGGACAACGTGTGGCTCAACGAATCGTTCGCGACGTTCTTCGAGACGAAGACGACGATCCAGTTCTTCCCCGACGAGTTCAGCTGGCTCGACCAGGTGAAGAACAAGTATCGCGTGATCAATCGTGACATCGGCCCGAACGCATTCCCGGTCGCGCCGAACTTCAACGACTGGGCGTCGAACGACTTCGTGCTGAGCGCCAGCGCGTTCACGTACGACAAGGGCGGCCACGTGCTGAAGACGCTCGAGAACTATCTCGGCGAGCAGACGCTGCGTAAGGGCCTGCAGCAGTACCTGGTCGACTACTCGTTCGGCAACGGGACGCCGAAGCGTCTGTGGGATGCGCTGTCGAAGGAAAGCGGCCAGGCGGTCGGCCCGATCGGCGACAGCTACGTGCGCCAGACCGGCGTGCCGCTGATCTCGCTCGACACGCAATGCGACCTGACGAAGAACCAGACGGTCGTCACGCTGAAACAGCAGCCGTTCCCGAACAAGAACGCGTATCCGGGCCTGCAGTGGACGGTGCCGCTCACGCTCGCGTACGGCCAGGGTCTCGCGAAACGCACGACGCTCGCGCTGAAGGACACGCAGACGCAGACGCGGATCGACGGCTGCACGGGCGTGGTCGCCGACCCGAGCGGTCTCGACTACTACGTCGTGAACTACAGCGACGCGGCCTGGAGCGGGCTGCTCACGCAGATCAACAGCTCCACCGATCCGGTGCTGCTGGCGAACCTGAAGAGCGAAGCGGCGCTGCTCGTCGCGAACAACCTCGCGCCGGCTTCGCGCTCGACGTCGATCGGTTCGGTCGCTTCGCCGGCCGCGATGAAGCTGCGCCAGACGCCGAGCTTCGGCGGCATCGAACCGGTGACGAAGCAACGCCCGGCCCTGCAATACCAGGGCATCTTCAAGCCGCGCAAGGTAGTCACGCAGTAACGGTGCGCGTCCGGCCGGTGCCGCGCGACCCGCGGCGCCGGCCGGCGTACCGGTTTCTCCGACCTGTTGACGGGCCTCGCATGCGAGGCCCTTTTTTCATGGGGCGCGACGTTCGCCCGTCGTCACGCCCACGCGGCGTCCCACGCCGGCTGCGCGAACCACGTGGCGAGGAACGCGACGAGCCGCGACGTGCGCGCACTGCCGCGCGCCTGCTGACGCAGCACGTGGATCGTCGCCGGCTCGGGCGCCGCCGCGTACTGCGGCAGCAGCGCGCGCAACCGTCCGTCGCGCAGCGCGTCCGCCGCGAGCCAGGTCGGCAGGTGCGCGAGACCGAGCCCGTCGATGGCCGCCTCGAGCAACGCTTCCGAATGATTGCTGCGAAACCGCGGCTGCGCCGGCACGTGACGGCGCTCGCCGAAGCGCCACGCGCCGGGCGGCGGCGCGCCATGCCATGCGAGACAGTCATGGCCGGCGAGCGCGTCGGGCGATGCGGGCTCGCCGCGCCGGGCGAGGTAGGCCGCGCTCGCGCACAGCACGCGCCGCTGCGGCGCCAGCACCGTCGCGACGAAACGCGTGTCCTCGAGCGGGCCGATGCGCACCGCGAGATCGACGTCGGAACCCAGCCGCGCGCCCTGCAGGTCGACCATGCTGTCGGTCAGCACGAGGTCGACCTGCAGCGCCGGATAGCGCTGCATGAACGCGGCCAGCGCGGCCATCAGGTGCCGCCGGCCGAAGGGCGCCGGGCAGTCGACGCGCAGCAGCCCGCCCGGTTCGTCGTGCTGGCTGTGCAGGTCTTCCTGCAATCCGCGCAGCTCGGCCAGCATCCGGGTCGCGCGCCCGTACAGCAGTTGCCCGGCCTCGGTCGGCCGCAGCGCGTGCGTGGTGCGATGCAGGAGACGGATGCCGAGCTGCGTCTCGAGCCGGTCGATGCGCCGCGTGACCGACGACGCGGCGACGCCGAGCCGGCGCGCGGCCGCCGAGAAGCTCTGCTGGTCGACCACGTCGACGAACAGCGCGAGGTGCGGGGAAAGGAAGTCGTTCATTCGTGAGCCTGTGGATGGGCTATGCGGAATACGCAAAACAATCATCCGCCTTTGCACGTTTCCGCGTCAAACCGGGCCCACTAGACTGCATTGACCGGTTTCATCCACCGCACGCGCCGGCCCGCCGGGCCGGGCAGCCGCCATCGTTCACGGAGATCATCATGCGCAGCATCCGCTTCGACAGCCCCGCCGCCGACATCGAGTCGCTCGACGCGCGGGTCCGGGACATCGCCCCGCCCGTACCGGCCGACGGCCAGATGCTGATCGAGGTGCGCGCGGCCGGCGTGAACCCGAGCGACGTGAAGGCCGCGCTCGGCCGCATGCCGCATGCGGTGTGGCCGCGCACGCCGGGGCGCGACTGGGCCGGCATCGTGCGCAGCGGCCCCGACAACTGGATCGGCGCGCCGGTGTGGGGCTCGGGTGGCGATCTCGGCGTCGGGCGCGACGGTTCGCATGCGGAATGGCTCGTACTGGACGCCGCGCACGTGCGCCGCAAGCCGGGCGTGCTGACGCTCGACGAGGCGGCCGGCGTGGGCGTGCCGTTCGTCACCGCGTACGAAGGCCTGCGCCGGGCCGGCATGCCGACGGCCGACGACGTCGTGCTCGTGTTCGGCGCGAACGGCAAGGTCGGTCAGGCCGCGATCCAGCTCGCCACCGCACGCGGCGCGACCGTGATCGGCGTCGAGCGCGGGCCCGGCGCCTATCGCGGCCATGCGTCGGGCGACGTCCCCATGATCGACGCATCGAGCCGGACGGTGGCCGACGCGGTACGCGAGTTGACCGGCGGCCACGGCGCGGACATCGTCTACAACACGGTCGGCAGCCCGTATTTCGAAGCGGCGAACGCGTCGATGGCGATCGGCGCGCGACAGATCTTCATCTCGACGATCGAGCGCAGCGTGCCGTTCGACATCTTCGCGTTCTATCGCGGCCAGCACACGTTCGTGGGCATCGATTCGCTGCAGCTCGGCGCGGCCGCGGTCGCGCAGATCCTCGATACGCTCGCGCCCGGCTTCGGCAACGGCACGCTGCGCCCGTTCCCGATCGGTGACGACTACGTGTACCCGCTCGAGCGTGCGCACGACGCGTATCGCGCGGTGCTGGCCGGCGCGCGCGAGCGCGTCATCCTCAAGCCCTGACACCGGCCCCACGGGAGACCGCCATGATGGATTACGTGACCTCGCTCGCGGTGGGCGTCGGTGTCGGCGTGTTGTACGCGCTGCTGCACGTGCGCTCGCCGGCCCCGCCGCTCGTTGCGCTCGTCGGCCTGCTCGGGATGGTGATCGGCGAACGCGCGATCGCGCTGCTGCGTTGATGCGTCGATGCAACGCCCGATGCCGCGCTAACGATCGTCGCGGCGCCGGAACGCCCACCACGCGGCCAGCGCGGTGAAGCCGGCAACGAGCAGCACCATCAGCCAGAAGCCGTGCTTGTTCTCCGAGAACGGCACGCCGCCGACGTTCATCCCGAAGAAGCCGGCGACGATGTTGATCGGCAGCGCGATCACGGTGACGAGCGTCAGCGTGAACAGCGTCCGGTTGTTCTGCTCGTCGAGGCGCGAGCCGATCTCTTCCTGCAGCAGCTTGATGCGCTCGTTGAGCCCCGCCAGATCGGCGAGCACCAGCGAGAATTCCTCGGTCGACTCGCGCAGCTCCTGAACGTCTTCCGTGTGCAGCCACGCGGGCGGCTTCGCGAGCAGCCGGAAGATCGACCCGGGCTCCGGCGCGAGCATGCGCTGCAGGCGCGTCAGCGTGCGGCGCATCGCACCGAGTTCGATGCGGCTCGACGTGAGCCGCTGCGACAGGAAGCGATCCTCGATGCGGTCGACGTCGATGCTCGTGCGCCGCATGATCTGGATCAGCAGGTCGGCCTGGTCGCGCAACAGGTGCACGAGCAGCTCCGCGGGCGAGCGGAACTGCTCGCCGTCGCGCACGCACGCGCGCAGCGTGTCGACCGAGCGCAGCGGCTTGAGCCGCGCGGTCACCATGATGCGCCGCTCGACGTGGACGAACAGCGTCGCGATCTCCGACGGCGTCAGTTCGAGGTTGAACATCACGTCGTTGACGATCGCGCGCAACGCGCCGTCTTCCTGCTCGATGCGCGTCGAGCGCGAGCCTTCGTGCAGGAATTCGAAGAAGCTGTCGGGCAACCCGAGATGCGTGCGCATCCAGCGCTCGCTCGCGCCGTGCGCGAGATTGAAATGCAGCCAGACGAAATCGCCCGATGCGGCCGCGCCGTGCTCGCGGCACGTGCGCAGCCATGCGGCGGCCGCGTCGGCATCGAGCAGCGCGCCAGCGCCGCCCGGATCGAAGCGGAATCCGCACACCATGCCGGAGGTATCGGCGCCGTAAGTCTGTACGATCAGGTCCATCGTGTCGAAGGGGGGTGCGGCACGCGGCGCGCCGCACATCGCGGGTCGCGGGCCCGCGCCGGGTAAGGAAAGGAGACGTATGCCCGACGGGCGTGACGCGCGCGTGACAGTGTCACGCGACATCATACCGGCAGCTTCTCCTGCCCCAAAAACAACGCGCCGCCCGATGGGCGGCGCTGACCGGAAAGACCTCGTGACGGGCGCGGCACGCGTTACTGCCGCGTCTCCGACTGCGCGGCGCTCGGGCACGCGGGGTCCTTGCCCCAGTGGCCGTCGCACACGCGCCAGCGGCACAGCTGATCCTCGAAGAAACCGCGCTCCGAACACTCCTTCACGCGCGACGCCAGCGAGCCGCCGGTGGTTGCCGCCGTCTTGGTCGGCACGGCCTGCCCCTTCTGCGCGGCGAGTTTCTTGTCGGCCGGCTTCGTGCGCGCGACGAGCGCCGCGAGCAGATCGGCATCCGGATCGTCCTTCCCGGCCGCCTTCGCGGTTCGGGTGGACGTCGCTTCGCGGCGCTTCTTCGCCTGCGCGAGCTCGGCCTGCTGTTCCTTGCGATGCTTGCGGGCTTCGGCCTTCGTGTCGACCTTCGCCTCGGTTTTCGTGTCGGTCTTGCCGTGAGCCGCGACCTTCGTGCTCTTCGACGCGTCGGCCTTCGCGGTCTTGGACGTCGCCGCTGCGGCGGCCGCAGTGGCGGCGACGCCGGCCGCGGCCGCCCCGCCCGAGCCCTCTTCGGCGCCGTTGGCGAGCGCGCGCGACAGCCGGCTGTTGTCCGCCGCGGAGGCGGCGGAAGCCGATGCGGATGCAACGGCCTGGGACGCCGAATCGTCGTTGACGATCGTGGCCGGTTGCACGGCCGACGCAGCGGACGCCCCGTTCTGCGCGACCTGCGCGGCGGCGCCGCTGGCCGGCGCGACCTTGTCCGGCGCAGCCGCCGCGGGTGCCGTCGCGGCCGCGACGACCGCGGGTTGCTCGCCCGACGACTGCTGCATGCGCCACGCGCCCCAGCCGCCGACGGCCACGACCAACGCCACGACCGCGGCGATCGGCGCCTTCAGCGAACGGCGCGGCGGCTCGGCGGGCGGCGTGACACGCCCTTCCAGATCCGCGAGAATGCGCGACTGCCGTGGCCCTCCCTCGCCCGCCGGTTTAGTATCGGACAGCAGGCTGGGCGGAGTTTTCGAATTTGAATTTTCCGGCGCACTCATTCAGCGTCTCATTGAATCCTGGTTTAATTCACCGCGATAATATAGCCCGGCCTCTCGAAGCAGCCTGATTCTAAGAGCAAGCATTGCAAAACACAATCAATTCCAATTTCCGGGGATATCGTTGATTGCCGTCGCACTCGTCGCCTATTTCGCCCTTGCCGTCGCCGTTGCGGCACTGTTGCTTTTACCGGGTATCCGCGCGACCGTTTTCGAATCCGTTGCCCAGTTTCACGGCCGTCTTACCCGCCGTGCGAACGATCGCGCCGCGCGCACGCGGAGTCAGATTGTTAAATCGGCAAGCGTTACGCGCGGCGCATTAAACGATGTGCAAAATTTACTGGTTCGGCGGCGCTTGATGATTATGGTATCGGCAGGTATTCTTGCGACGCCGCCATTGGTCGCCATTGCGTTACGCGGCCGGCAATTGTTCCAGTACGACGACACGGCGCGCGTGCCCGACGAGAAGATCGCCGCGCTGCTGCAGGGCGAGCAACTCGTGCCGCCCCCGCCGCTGCCGCCGGAAGTCTTCGCCACCAAGGAAGTCGAACAGGTCCGCCCGGCGCTGAAGGATGCGAGCCGCGACTGGAACCTGCTGGATCCGGATTTCCGTACGCGTTTGCTGCTGGTCTACAAGATCATGCACGAACAGCACGGTTATGAAATGGCGTTGCTGGAAGGTTACCGGAGCCCGGAACGGCAGAACCGGCTGGCGCAGATGGGCAGCAACGTGACCAACGCGGCAGCCTTCCAGAGTTATCACCAATTCGGGCTGGCGGCCGATAACGCATTCCTGCGCGACGGCAAGCTGGTCATTTCCGAGAAAGATCCGTGGGCGATGCGCGGCTACCAGTTGTACGGCCAGGTCGCCGAACAAGTCGGCCTGACCTGGGGCGGCCGATGGAAAATGATGGATCTCGGGCACGTGGAATACCATAAACCCGGTTTTAAACTGGGACGCGGCAGCTAGCCAGGGCTGCCGGACAGGAAATAATGAGGGCGGCATGGGGCTTTTTAATATCCCGGCAGGAAACGATATGGGCGACGCAGAAAATCGGGCATTCCGGTGCGCGATTTTTTCCGGCCGCCGCTTCCGTTTTAAATCTCACAGCGTCCTTTCGTTAATGCGCGCGCCTTCTCCGATGCCGCGGGCGCATTGATGCCAGCCCCCTTCATCCCGTTTGACAGCATGGCGACACATCGCGGCGCCACCCTTGCCGCTCGACGCGCCTGCGTCGCCTCACCGAATCGCACCGGAACCTGAACGTCCTATGCAACGCATCCTCAACGTGCTGACTCATCCGCGTACGCTCTCGATCGTCGGGATCGTCGCGCTAGCGGCCATTCTGTTCATCGTCGCCGACATGTTGCAGCTGCCGCTCCTGTGGGCGGCGACCGCGTTCGCGGCGATCCTCGCGCTGTGGCTCGTGGTCGCGCTGTGGCGCCGCTGGCGCGTGAAGCGTGCGAACCAGCAGCTCGGCCAGGTGCTGGAAGAGCAGGCGGAAACCGGCAAGATCGCCGCGCCGGCCGCTGCCGCGCTCGCACCGGACGCGAAGACCGCCGACCTCGACGTGCTGCGCACGCGCCTGTCGGATGCGGTGAAGACGATCAAGACGTCGAAGATCGGCCAGGTGTCGGGCGGCTCCGCGCTGTACGAACTGCCGTGGTACATCGTGATTGGCAACCCGGCCGCGGGCAAGAGCAGCGCCGTGCTCAATTCCGGCCTGCAGTTCCCGTTCGCGGACAAGAACAGCGCCGTGATCCACGGCATCGGCGGCACGCGCAACTGCGACTGGTTCTTCACGACCGAAGGGATCCTGCTCGACACGGCCGGCCGCTATTCGGTGCACGAGGAAGACCGCAGCGAGTGGCTCGGCTTCCTCGGGCTGCTCAAGCGCTACCGTCCGAAGGCGCCGATCAACGGCATCATCGTCACGGCCAGCATCGCCGAACTCACCGGCAACCGCCCCGAATTCGCGATCAACCTCGCGAAAAACCTCCGTCAGCGCGTTCAGGAGCTGACGGAAAAGCTGGAAGTGTTCGCGCCGGTCTACGTGATGTTCACGAAGGCCGACCTGATCACCGGCTTCACCGAATTCTTCAGCAGCAGCGACAAGCACGAGTACGACCGCGTGTGGGGCGCCACCCTGCCCTACGAGCCCGACGACAAGCGCGACGTCGTCGCGCAGTTCGACACGCACTTCGAGGAACTCTACGAAGGGCTGAAGGAAATCAGCGTCGCGCAGCTGTCGCTGTCGCGCGGCAACCAGCTGTCGCCGGGCCAGTTGAGCTTCCCGCTCGAATTCTCGACGATCAAGCCGTCGCTGCGCGCGTTCCTCGCGACGCTGTTCGAGAACAACCCGTTCCAGTACAAGCCGATCTTCCGCGGCTTCTACTTCACCAGCGCGCTGCAGGAAGGCGAAACCAACAGCGCGGCCGCGCAGCGCATCGCGCACCGCTTCGGCCTCGACGGGAATGCGCTGCCGAAACCGCACAGCGCGTTCTCGAAGAACGGCTTCTTCCTGCGTGACCTGTTCTCGAAGGTGATCTTCGCGGACCGCCAGACGGTGCGCCAGTTCGCGAGCCCGACCAAGACGCGGCTGCGCTACGCGACCTTCTTCGGCTTCGTCGCGGCGCTCGCGCTCGCGCTGGGCGGCTGGACCTGGTCGACGATCGGCAACCAGCAGCTGGTCGCGAACGTGCAGGCCGACCTCGACAACGTCACGCGCCTGCAGCAGGGCCGCAACGACCTGCAGTCGCGCCTGCAGGCGATGGACATCCTCGAGGACCGGATCGAGCAGCTCGAACAGTTCCGCCGCGACAAGCCGATGTCGGTGTCGCTCGGCCTGTACCAGGGCGACCGGCTCGAGCAGCATCTGCTGACCGAGTACTACAACGGCGTGCGCCAGATCCTGCTCGCGCCGGTCTCGCAAAACCTCGCGTCGTTCATGAAGGACGTGAACGCGCACCCCGAGCAGCTCGTGCCGATGACGCGCCCGCCCGAATCGGGCGCCGTGCAGGGCGGCACGATACCGGTCTCGACGAACGCGGCAGGCGCCGCCCCGCAGCCGGGCGCCGCGCTGGCCGCGTCCGGCACCGCGCCGGCCACCGCACCGCAACAGGCGGCGGCCCCGCAAGGCGGCCTCTACAGCGACGCGTCGCCAACCAACGTGCAGGATGCGTACAACGCGCTCAAGACGTACCTGATGCTGTCCGACAAGCGTCACGTCGAACAGGCGCACCTGACCGACCAGCTCGCCCGCTTCTGGCGCGGCTGGCTCGAGACGAATCGCGGCAACATGCCGCGCGACGAGATGATCCGGAGCGCCGAGCGGATGATCTCGTTCTACCTGTCCCGCGTGAACGACAACGACTGGCCGATGATCGACGCGAACCTCGCGCTCGTCGACCAGACCCGCGAGAACCTGCGCCGCGTGGTGCGCGGCATGCCGGCCCGCCAGCGCGTCTACGAGGAAATCAAGGCCCGCGCGTCGACCCGCTTCGCGCCGATGACCATCGCGCGCATCGTCGGCGACGGCAACCAGGGGCTCGTGGCAGGCAGCTACGCGATTCCGGGCACGTTCACGCGTGAAGCGTGGTTCGACTACGTGCAGCCGGCGATCCGCGATGCGGCGACCAAGGAGCTGCAGGCGAAGGACTGGGTGCTCAACACGTCGACGCAGGACGACCTGACGCTCGAGGGCAGCCCCGAGCAGATCCAGAAGACGCTCGTCGGCATGTACAAGACCGAGTACGCGCAGCACTGGCAGAAGTTCATGCAGGGCATCGCGGTACAGGGCTTCACCAGCTTCGGCCAGGCCGTCGACGGGATGAACCGCCTCGGCGACCCGCAGGATTCGCCGATCCGCAAGATCCTCGAGACCGCGTACGACCAGACGTCGTGGGACAACCCGTCGCTCGCGAACGTGACGATCAAGAAGGCGCAGACGGGCGTCGTGAACTGGGTCAAGCAGCTGTTCTCGCGCTCGCAGGCCGGCCAGGTGGCGGCAGCCAACATCGACATCAACGGCAATCCGGCCGAGGTGCCGATGGGTCCGATCGGCCAGGAGTTCGTCGGGCTCGCGCGGATCGTCGCGACGCACGACGGCACGTCGATGCTGAAGGGCTACATGGAGTCGCTGTCGAAGGTCCGCACGCGCTTCAACGTGATCAAGAATCAGGGCGACCCGGGGCCGGGCGCGCGCCAGCTGATGCAGCAGACGCTCGACGGCAGCGGTTCGGAACTCGCCGATTCGCTGAAGCTCGTCGACGAGCAGATGCTGACGGGCCTGACCGATTCGCAACGCAAGTCGCTGCGTCCGCTGCTGGTGCGGCCGCTGATGCAGGCGTTCGCGGTCGTGATCCAGCCGGCCAGCGCCGAAGTCAACAAGGTGTGGAACGCGCAGGTCTACCAGCCGTTCCAGAGCTCGCTCGCGACGAAGTACCCGTTCGCCGCGAACGCGAAGGTCGAGGCCGGCGCCGGCGAGATCGCGCAGGTGTTCGGTCCGGACGGCTCGATCGCGAAGTTCGTCGGGACGACGCTCGGGCCGCTCGCGGTGCGCCGCGGCGACACGCTCGCCGCCCGCACGTGGGGCGACATGGGCATCGGACTCACGCCGGACTTCACCAACGGCTTCGCCCGCTGGGTCGCGCCGCTCGCGGGCGGCGCGGCCGGCAGCGCAGCCGCGTCGGCCGAGCCGCAGACCGTGTTCCAGATCCTGCCGCAACCGAGCACGGGCACGACGGAATACACGATCGCGATCGACGGCCAGCAGCTGCGCTACCGCAACACGCCGCCGCAGTGGACCAACTTCGTGTGGCCGAACCCGCAGGGTTCGCCGGGCGCGACGCTGTCCGCGACGACCTTCGACGGCCGCACGGTGCAGCTCGTCAACGAGCCGGGCCGCTACGGTCTCGAGAAGCTGATCAACTCGGCGCAGCGCAAGCGCCGTCCGGATGGCACCTTCGACCTGACGTGGGCACAGGGCAGCGTGAACGTGTCGGTGACGATGCGCATCATCAGCACGTCGCAACCGTCGGCCGGTGGCGGCGACCAGCCGCAGCAGCAAAGCCTGCGCGGCCTGCAGCTGCCGTCGTCGGTCGCCGACGCGAGCGCGGGCGCCGCGCAGAACGCGACGCAAGCCGGCACCGGCACGCCGGGCGCCGCGCCGGCGGTCGCGGCCGCCAACGCAACGAATGCACAGAGGGCGCAATGACGCAAACCGTACAGGCGCAAATCGCCTACTTCGGCAAGATTCCGTCGCGCGGCGACTTCGTGAAGAGCGCGCACAATCCGCAACTGCTGCAGACGCTCGATCGCTGGATCGCACAGGCGCTGGAGCTGCTCGCGGAAGATCCGCGCTGGAAGATCGTCTACGAGGATGCGAAGCCGATGCATTTCGCGTTCCTCGGCTCGCGCAGCAAGCTCGCGATCGCGGGCCACATGGTCGCGAGCCACGACGTGTCGATGCGCCGCTTCCCGTTCCTCGGCGCCACCGCGCTGGAGGTCGACCGGCCGGTCGCGTTCCTCGCGCGCAGCCCGCTCGCGTTCGCGCGGCTGTGGTCGCGCGTCGCCGCGCAGATCCCGCCGCTGCTCGGCAAGGACGAGCCGCCCGGCGCGCTGCAGGCGCTCGGCGACACGCAGGTGCCGATCGACATCGGCGGCCCCGGCACGTCGCATGACGGCACCTTCAACGATTTCGTCGAACACCAGACGCTGCACGGCCTGCAGGAGATGCTGCTCGAAAGCGGTCATCCGGTGCGGCTGCGCGGCGCGATGCTCGCGCTCGGCTCGCTGCTGCGGCCGGTGATGCAGAGCGGTTCGTCGCACATCGAACGCGGCCTCACGCTGCCGCTGCCGGTCGATCCGTTCTACCGCAGCCTCGTCGCCGCGTTCTGGCTCGAGCTGATCGCGCCGTTCGTCGCGCAGGCCGACTTCGAGCTCGCGATCTTCATCGGCACGATCGCCGAACGCGAACGGCTCGTCATCGGCTTCAACGGCGCGTCGGCGAAGACGCTGCTGAGCGTCGTCGACCCGCAGACCTACGCCGCCCACAACATCGACATCGACGATCCCGAGTGGATCGACGCCCATGCGCAAAACGATCACCAGATCAGCAAGCTCGTCAGCTACCTCGACCAACCGCAACTCTCGCTGCGCGTCGCCATCGACGCGTTCCGCGAAGCGTTCATCGGAGGCTGACCGCATGCATCGCACGATTCAGGTCCGGCGCGCACGCTTGTCGGCCGCCGTCTCGCCCACCCTCGCCGCGCTGTTCGCGGCCGGCCTCGTCGCGAGCGGCGCGGCCTTCGCGCAGAACACCGGCGCGACCGTCACGCCGGTCGGCAACGGCACGGTCGCGACGACCGCGCTGCCGCAGGCCAACCCCAACGCCGGCGGCGCGTCCGGCACGGTGGTGCACGGCACCGCCGGCACGCTCACGCCGCCGCCCGCGAACGCGGCGCCCGGCCAGGTGGTGGTCGGCGGCAAGGTGCCCGACGAGGCGACCAAGGCCGCCGTGCTGCAGAAGCTGCGCGATACCTACGGCGCGACGAACGTCGTCGACCAGATCGAGGTGGGCGACGTCGCGACGCCGCCGAACTGGAGCGCGAACGTGCAGAAACTGCTCGGCGCGCAGCTCAAGCAGATCAGCAAGGGCCAGTTGAAGATCAACGGCACGCAGATCGAGATGAAGGGCGAGGTGCACAACGAGGCGCAGCGCCAGCAGCTCGCGAGCGACATGGCGAACACGCTGAACCCGACGTACACGATCAAGAACGGGCTGCGCGTGTCGGCGTCCGAGCAGGGCGTGCTCGACCAGACGCTCGCGAACCGGACGATCGAGTTCGAGACCGGCAGCGCGACGCTGACGCCGCAGGGCAAGTTGATCCTCGACCAGATGGCGGCCGCGCTCGCGAAGATGCAGAACCGCACGGTCGACATCATCGGCCACACCGACAACTCGGGGAACCGGACGTCGAACATCGCGCTGAGCCAGGCGCGCGCGGATGCGGTGAAGGGCTACCTGATCACGAAGAGCATTCCGCCGCAGCAGATGACGACGACGGGCGTCGGGCCGGATCAGCCGATCGCGCCGAACGATACGGCCGACGGGCGGGCGCGGAACCGGCGGATCGAATTCCGCGTCGGGCAGTAACGGGACCTCGACCGGCCGCCGTCTCCATGACGGAGCGCGGCGGCGGCACGGCATACGACGGGCGGCGGCAGCGATGCACCGCCCGTCTTGCGTTTACGACTGCTCGTCGGGCCGCACGCCCAGCAGTTCGCGAATATGCGACAGCGAGCCGTCGTCCTTCACGACGCTCTCGAGCCACTTGTGCAGCGGCATGTCGGCCCATTCGGCCGCCTTGTCGGCGAGATACGCGACCGGGCTGTGCGGCTCGGTCTGACGGAAATAGCGCGCCACCGCACGCAACTGGTCGACGGCCTGCGCACGGTTCTGGATGCCGGCGATCGTCTGCGTCACCGGAGGACGCGAAGCGGTCTGCTGCTGCACGTGAGTCTCCTCGGTCTGGATCGGTTGGCCGAACACCGGCTCGATGCGCTCGGGCTGGGCCTGCTGCGCCGCCTGCGTGTGCGGCGCGCTGCCGGTATAGCCCTGTTCGCGCGCGAAGCGCTCGGCGAGCCGGTACACGGTCTCGAACGCGTCGCGCGCCTGCCGGAAGCTCGGCGCCGAATCGCCCGCGCGCTCGACGAGCCGCTCCTCGAACGCATCGAGCGCGAATTCGAACGCCTTCAGGTTCGCCAGCAGCGCCGTGTAGAACGCTATCGACGTCACGCGCCGCGACGCGTCGATCTGCTCGATCGACGGCTTGCCGCGCGCGATGTCGTCCGCATGCTCGGGGTCGCGCTTGATCGACTGCGCGACGTGCTGCGCGACTTCCCAGTCGAGCGTGCTGAACGCATTCGATGCACCGTCGGTCAGCGGCACCGCGCGCAGCAGCTCGGCCGTGCGACCGGACAGCCATGCGACGTTGCCGAGCCGGTGCTCGATGTCGTCGTCCTCGGGCAGCGGGTGGAAGGTGTCCCAGAACTCGCGGCACAGACCCTCGAGCAGCGCATAGCCTTCGGTGAGGCCGGTGATGCCGTCCTCGAGCGCGAGCGCCTCGGTCAGCCACACGGCGAGCCGCAGGTCCTTCGTGCGCGTGCGCAGCAGCTCGCCCGCATGGTCGACGACGAAGCCCCAGTCGGCCTCCTTGATCTCGGTCACCCATTCGCCCTGGTCGAGCGTCGGGTCGTCGTAGCGCCGCGCGTCCTGGATCGCGTCGAATTCGTTCGAGAACAGCAGGTCGTCGCCGCTGGGCGACGCCTCGCTGATCGGCGTCAGCAGCTCGGGGAGATTGATCGGCATGGTTCAGTGAATCCGTTGATGCATGAGATGTCGCGTGCGGGGACTCATTCGACGGTGTACGCGAATTCGCCGGCCTCGTCCGCGCGCACCGCGATGCGCGCGATGGCCGCGCCGTCGGCGATCCGGCCCAGCACGTGGCCCGCGATCTCCGGCAGCAGCGTGCCGTTCAGGATGTGGTCGACGTTGCGGGCGCCCGAGTCGACCTCGGTGCAGCGCGCGAGCACCGCGTCGACGAGCGACTCGTCCCACTCGAACGCGGCCTTGTGGTTCGCTTCGATCCGGCGGCGGATGCGTTCGAGCTTCAGCTCGATGATCTCGGCCAGCACGTCGTCGGAAATCGGGTAGTACGGCACGACCTTCATCCGGCCGAGGAACGCCGGCTTGAAAGTCTTGTACAGCTGCGGACGCAGCGTCTCGGCGAGCGTGTCCGGGTCGGGCAGTTCCTCGGCCGGCTTGTTCAGGCACGCCTGCATCACCGCGGCCGAGCCGACGTTCGAGGTCAGGATGATCAGCGTGTTGCGAAAGTCGATCTCGCGCCCTTCCGCATCGTCCATCGTGCCCTTGTCGAACACCTGGAAGAACATTTCGAGCACGTCGGGGTGCGCCTTCTCGACTTCGTCGAGCAGCACGACGGAATACGGGTTGCGGCGCACGGCCTCGGTCAGCACGCCGCCTTCGCCGTAACCGACGTAGCCCGGCGGCGAGCCCTTCAGGCCCGACACGCTGTGCGCTTCCTGGTACTCGCTCATGTTGATCGTGACCATCTTGCGCTCGCCGCCGTACAGGATGTCGGCCAGCGCCAGCGCCGTCTCGGTCTTGCCGACCCCCGACGGCCCGACGAACATGAACACGCCGCGCGGCTTGTTCGGATCCTCGAGGTTCGCGGTCGCGGTGCGCACGCGCTGCGCGATCGCCTCCAGCGCATGGTCCTGGCCGATCACGCGCGCGGTCAGCAGCGGCTGCAGGTTCAGCACGGTGTCGATCTCGTCCTTCACCATCCGGCCGAGCGGAATGCCGGTCCACGCGGCGACGATCTCGGCGACCACGTGGCCGTCGACCTGCAGCGGCACCATCGGCTCGCCCCCTTGCAGCGCGTGCAGCGCCGCGACGCACTCCGCGAGCTTGTCGCGGGTGGCCTGCACGTCGACCGGCTGGCCGTCTTCCGACGGGCCGCGTGCGCGGTCGAGCGCATCGCGCAGCTCGGTGATCTCGGCGACGATCACGCGCTCGGCTTCGTAGCGTTCCTCGTCCTTTGCCAGTTGTTCGAGCGCCGTGTCGCGCGCGCCGCGCAGCTCGCCGAGCCGCTCGTCGTGCGCCGCGCCGCCCGCCGCTTCGCGCTCCAGCGACGCGATTTCCGCATCGATCCGCTCGATGCGCTTCTTGGTGTCGTCGATTGCCGCCGGTGTCGCGCTGTGCGCGAGCGCGACCTTCGCGCACGCGGTGTCGAGCACGCTGATCGCCTTGTCCGGCAGCTGACGGCCGCTGATGTAGCGATGCGACAGGCGCACGGCCTCGGTGATCGCGTCGTCGAGAATCCGCACGTTGAAGTGTTTCTCCATCAGGCCCGACATCCCGCGCAGCATCGCGGCCGCGAGCGGCTCGCTCGGCTCCTCGACCTTCACGACCTGGAAGCGCCGCGCGAGCGCCGCATCCTTCTCGAAATACTTCTTGTATTCGCTCCACGTCGTCGCGGCGATCGTGCGCAGCTCGCCGCGCGCGAGCGCCGGCTTCAGCAGGTTCGCCGCGTCGTTCTGGCCGGCCTGGCCGCCCGCGCCGATGATCGTGTGCGCCTCGTCGATGAACAGGATGATCGGATGCGCGCTCTTCTTCACCTCGTCGATCACGCTCTTCAGCCGGTTCTCGAACTCGCCCTTCACGCTCGCGCCGGCCTGCAGCAGCCCCATGTCGAGCACGTGCAGCGCGACGCCGCGCAACGGCGGCGGCACGTCGTCGGCCGCGATCCGCAGCGCGAGCCCTTCGACGACCGCCGTTTTGCCGACGCCGGCCTCGCCGGTCATGATCGGGTTGTTCTGGCGACGGCGCATCAGGATGTCGATCGCCTGGCGGATCTCCGCTTCGCGGCCGATCACCGGATCGATCTTGCCGTCGCGGGCGCGCTGCGTGAGGTTGGTCGTGTACGTGTCGAGCGCGGGCGTCTTCGACGGGCCGGCCGCGGGTGCCATGCCGTCGGCGGCGGGCGCGACGTCGCTGCCCTCGTCGTCCGTCTGGCGCGGCTCGGCTTCGCTCGAACCGGCCATGATTTCGTCGAACTTGTGCTTCAGGTCCGTCACGTTCATTTCCGCGAAGCGCGACGACATCCGTTGCGCGAACTGCGCGAGATCCGGCGCGGTCAGCAGCGCGAGCAGCAGGTGACCCGACCGGATGCGGCCGAGCTGCGAATCGAGCGACGCGATCAGCCACGCCTGCTCGAACAGCGCGATCAGATGGACGGAGAACACCGGCGTGCGCGTGTTGCCGGTCTTCAGGCGCGTGAGCTCGCGTTCGAGATCGGCGTGCAGCGCATGCGGATCGACGCGGCTCGCGCGCAACGCGAGCGGCAGGTCGCCCGTCGCCTCGTCGAGCAACGCGAGGAACAGGTGTTCCAGATCGACCTCGTAGTGGCCGCGCGCCAGGCACGCGCTCGCCGCCCGCTCGGTCGCGTGGCGGCACAGCGGGTTCAGTTTCGTGATCAGGGTCTTCAGAGGCGTGCTCATGGCGTCGATCTCAGGTTCGATTGCGTGTTGTTGTTAGGGTCTCAGTGAATCACGTGCAGTTCGTAGCGGGCGTCCGAACGGTCCTCGGCCGCGTCGCGCGTGCACAGGAACGCATCCCAGCCGAGCCGCGAGCCCGCGCCGAGCACGCTCGCGCCGACCTCGGTGCGCTTCAGCACGAGCTTCACCTCGTATTCGAGCGTGACGCCGGCGAGCAGCGTCAGCATCCGCTCGAGCGCGACGGCCTGCGCGCCGCCGGGCAGGAACGCCTCGTAGTCGCGCTTGGACAGCGGGCCGACGACGATTCGCGCGCGCATGTCGCGCTGCCACACGCGCTCGCCGACGAGCGCCGTCGCGCCGAGCACCGCATTGACTTCGCCGAGCACGCTCAGCTGATCGGGCGGCACGTCGTACCACTTGCCGACGAACTGGTCGATCTTCACCGGCACGCGGAAGTAATCGGACAGCGTGCGCTGCAGGTAGGCGGCCGACATCGGCCGGTGCCGCGCGGCGAGCGCGTAGCCGGCCACGGCCTCGTCGAGCACGCCGCCCGCGCCGGCCGCGAGGCTGTCGCGCACCTCGTCGCTCGGCACGCCCGCGATCGCGAGCAACAGCGGCAGGTAGCGCTCGTCGCGGTCGAGCTCGTAGTGGAACGGCAGCCGGTATTTCTTCCACGCCGCGTAGAACAGCGCGGTCGCGCGGTTCGAGAACACGTCGAAGAACGCGCGCGCCGCATGGTCGCGCCGCAGATGCTCGCGCGCGACGATCTGCTCGGTGTAGTGCAGCGGCAGCGCGCCCTGCCCGCCGAGCAGCCCGAAGAACGCGGGCGTCAGTTCGACGCGGCCGAGCTCGCCGGCGGCCAGCGCGGCGCCGCGCTGCTCGCCCGAACTCAGCGACGCGCCGTCGTCGTCGAACGAGCGCGCGCCTTCGATCTCGCTCGGCGGAAAGCCGAGCGACAGCGTGTTGCGGAATGCGATGCGCTGCGCGACCACGTCGCCCTGCCGCCACGCGCCGGGCGCATCCGACGCCTGCCGCGCAAACAGCCCTTCGAGCACGCGCACCGCCTGGAAGAACTCGAAGCGGTGCGGCTCGTCGAGCAGCGCGTCGACTACGCCAGGATCGATTCGCCGGTTCGGGGCTTGCATCGAATGATCTCCTCGCCGGTGCGCTTCGACACGACGACCAATTGAACGAAACTGTTGAGGTGGACGTACAGCCCGAAGAAGCTGTCGAGCACGCGCACGAAGGACGCGAGGCTCGCGCCGACGAAGTGTTCCTCGTCGATCGTCAGCCGGATCTCGATGCCGCGCACGAAGGTCGCGAACGGCTTGCCGGGCAGCCACTGCACGGCGCCGCGCTGCTCGACGCCGACCAGGCCGTCGATCTGGCGCATCGACACCGCCGTGCGTCGCAGGTCGTACAGCGTCAGCATTTCCTTCAGCGGTGCGAGGCCGTGCGCGACGAGCGATACGTGGTTGAGCGCGAGGTGCGACACGAGCCGCCAGTGCGCGGCGCGGCCGCGCTCGAAGCGCACGCTCTGCGTCGGGCGACGCAGCAGCGAAATGCCGCTCGTCTGCGCGCCGCCTTCCTGGAACAGGTCGCCGCCTTCGAGGCCGAACGCCAGCATGGCAGGCAGGTCGCGGTTCGTGCAGGTGAGATCGAGGCTCAGCGTGTCGGTCTGCGGCGACGTCGGCTCGAAGTCGATGTCGACGATCGAGATCTCGGTTTCGTAGCCGGGGCTCTTCTGCGCGACCCAGTCGTTGCGCCGCGCGAACCAGTAGTGGCCGATCCGCGCCGCTTCGCCGTGATGCAGCGAATAGAACGGCCGAAACTCGATCACCGATTCCTCGTGCGCCTGCTGCCGGACGAGCTTCACCGAGTCGATCGAGTACACCTCGTACGCGAACGCGCGCCGCGCCTCGGCGATCACCGGATACGACACCGCGCGGTGCGTGATGCGGATCGGCTCGCCGTGCTGGCGGAACAGGTTCACGATCGGCGTGCAGAACAGCCGGAAATGGCTCGCCGTCAGCAATTCGAGCAGGCGCGCGATATGCGAATCGCTGCGCACGTCCTGCAGCACCAGATGCAGCGTCGCGCGCTGGCAGCGGCCCGACGCGCGCGCGATCGCCGCGAGGTCGAAGTCGACGAAATCGAACTTGTCGGGGAACGCGAAGTATTCGGTGAGCAGCCGGTATGCGGGATGCGATTTCGCCGGATAGTCGATCAGCGCGTCGTCCTCGGCGAAGCCGGCCTGCGCGATCGGCAGCTTGCGCAGCGCGGTCCAGCGGCCGTTGCGTTCGGGTTCGACGTACGCGCCGAGCACGTTGACGAACAGGCAGTCGGTGAGCGCGGCGACGAACGACTGCTCGCCGTGCAGGTGCGCGCGCAGCGTCGACAGCTTCAGCGCGCCGAGATCGAGCTGCGCGGCGAGCGATTCGAACGTGATCGAGATCACGCCCGTCGCGTTCGACGGCAGCACCGTCGCGCTCGGCGCGAGCGCGACCGGCGTATAGCGTGCTTCCGAGATGCGGATCGGCGCGAGCGTCACGTCGTAGGCGGTACGGAACCGGCATTGCACGCCGCGGATCGGACGGCTCTTCAGCTCGGTGCCGCGCTCGATCACGACCGGTTCGGTCTGCTGGCCGGGCGAAGCCGGCGTGAACTGCGCGATCGAACACGACGGGAACGGCCGCAGGTAGTGCGGATACAGCACTTCCAGCAGCGCTTCGGTGAATTCGGGGTAGTCGTCGTCGAGCTTCTTGTTGATGCGCGCGCCGAGCAGCGCGAACGACTCGATCATCCGCTCGACGTGCGGATCCTCGCAATGCTCGCCGGACAGCGCAAGGCGCGCGGCGATCTTCGGATAGCGTTCGGCGAAATCTCGCGAATAGCGCCGCAAAAACGATAATTCGCGTTCGTAATACGGCAGCAATTCTTCCATCGACGACCCCGAACCTCAATATTTCCTGCCGGACCTGATTCACCACCGGGCGGTCCGGCCCGCTCGGCGGCTTGATTTACTGCATGCGTGCCGCGCGTGCGCGCGTGACCGAATACTGCAGCGTCGACGGTTGCAGCATCGCGTCGAAACTCACCGGCTCCTCGGCCGGGTGCACGACGAGCAGCGCCTGGATCGCGAAGTACAGCGCGTTGGTGGCCTGCTCGTTCAGCTCGAACGTCACCTGCACCTGCTGCAGGCGCGGCTCGTGGCGCGCGATGGCCTGCTGGATCGACTTGCAGATGAATGCGCGGTCGTAGTGGCTCGCGAGGCTCAGCCCCGCGAAATCGTTCAGCCCGTAGGTCAGCACCGATTTCTGGCATTCCGGCAGCGCGGCCAGCTCGTTCTCGGTATGCGCGATACGGGTGTTGAGGATCGCCTCGACGTCGCGGGCGACCGTGTTCTTGAGCTCGTCCAGCGACAATTGCCGCATCGCGGCCGAGGCCGGCAGATGCGGTTCGTCGTCGAACAGCTTGTCGAGAAAACTGGGTTCGAATCGTTTCATCGGCCGGTGTTGACAGCGAAAACGGCAACGGGACGCCGAGCGCCCCGTTGCCGCAACCGACCTTAGACCGCGTAGGTCTTGTCGTTCTTCGTCAGGCTCCAGGCGCCTTGCGTGTTGCCGCCCTGGTTACCGCCGATCTTCTGCTGGGTTTGCTTCCACTGCACGGCTGCGTACTTCAGCGAGAACGTCTCGAGGGGCAGACCTTCCTCGCGGACGCTCGGGGCGATGCTCGAGATGATCACGTACTTGAGCTTGACTTCCAGATACTGCACGCGCTTGCCTTCACCGTCCGCGCGCGAGAAATGGACCGTCACTTCGTCGAACGTGGTACCGCCCGAAGCGTGCTGGTACAGCAGCGGGCTCGACGAATCGATTTCCTTCGTGAAGATCATGTCGCCGTGCTCGCAACGCGTCATCGTGTGACCGCCAGCGGTCGATGCGGTTGCCGAACGCGGCTGAACGATCGAGTGATCCCACGATTTCAGTTCGATCCAGCCCTGATGGTCCTTGTCCGCGGATTCGCCCTTCACCGCGGGACTACCAAACTGCAAGTGCATATGTAACATGGCCCTTCGACTCCCCAAAGAGGTGGTTTTAACGTCCTACCCAGGCGGCCCGCCCGGGCGATTTACTCGCTTATGAATTTGCCGGTTTGGGCAGATCAGCGACAAGTCGCAGAGAAATCGAGAGTTCGTCGAGCTGAAAGTGCGGACGCAGGAACGCGACCGAACGATACGAGCCCGGCTTGCCCGGAATCTCCGACACTTGTATGGATGCCTCGCGCAGCGGGAATTGCGCTTTCTGTTCCTGCGAGGCGTTGTCGTCGAGCAGGACGTACTGCGAAATCCACCGGTTGAGGAAAGTCTCCACGTTCTGCGCCGATGCGAAGCTGCCGATCTTGTCCCGCATCATCGCCTTCAGGTAGTGCGCGACGCGCGATACCGAGAAGATGTACTGAAGCTGGGCGGACAGGACGGCGTTCGCATTCGCGCTGTCGGTGCTGTACTTTTTCGGCTTCTGCACCGACTGCGCAGCGAAGAACGCGGCGTAATCTGAGTTCTTGCAATGGACGAGCGGGATGAAGCCGAGGTCGCTCAGCTCCTTCTCGCGGCGATCGGTGATCGCGATTTCGGTCGGGCACTTCAGCGCGACTTCACCGTCGTCGGTCTTGAACGTGTGGGTCGGCAGATCCTCGACGAGGCCGCCGCCTTCGACGCCGCGGATCGCCGCGCACCAGCCGAAGTCGTCGAACGCGGCCGTCAGGCGTGCCGCGAAGGCCCATGCCGCGTTGCACCACAGGTACTTGTCGTGGTCGGTGCCGTCGACGTCCTCGACGAAGTTGAAGTTCTCCGCGGTCTGGCCGTCCTTCGGATTGAACGGCAGGCGGCCGAGGAAGCGCGGCAGCGTCAGGCCGACGTAGCGGGAATCCTCGGCGTCGCGGAACGATTTCCACTTCGCGTATTCGACGGTGTCGAACACCTTGCCGAGGTCGCGCGGCTTGCCGAGGTCGGAGAACGACTCGAGGCCGAGCAGCTCCGGCGACGCCGACGCGATGAACGGCGCATGCGCGGCCGCCGCGACGTGCGACATCTGCTCGATGAAATACATGTCTTCCGGCTGGCGCGAGATCTCGTAATCGCCGATCAGCGCACCGAACGGCGAACCGCCGAACGTGCCGAATTCCTCTTCGTAGACCTTCTTGAACAGCGCGCTCTGGTCGAACTCGCTCGCGCCCTTGAAATCGCGCACGAGGTCGCGCTTCGGTGCGTGCAGCGCCTTGATCTTGATCGTCTGGCCCGTGTTGCTTTCCTTGACCAGATAGTCCAGCCCGCGCCACGTGCTTTCGAGGCGCTGGAATTCCGGCGCGTGCATCACCGCGGAAAGCTGCGTGGAAATCAGGCGGTCGAGTTCCGCGACGCGCGCATCGATCGTGGCCGACAGGTTGTCCGACACGATCACCGTGCCGTCGAGCACCTGGTGCACGAGTTCGCCGATCAGGTCCTTCGCGCGCGCATGCTCGGAATCGGATTTCGCGACCTTGCTCTTCTCGACGATGTCGTCGAGCAACGAAGTCCCGGCGGCGTATTCCGCGCCGCTCGCTTGGGCCGCAGCCGTTTGCTGGTTCATCTCAACACTCCGTCGTCATTCGCCGTCTTTGTCGCCGCCGGTGCCCTTCGCGAGCTCCTGCAGTTGCTGCGTGTTCTTCAGCACCTCGGACAGCAGATCCTCGAGCTTGTCGTTGCCGGCAAGCTTGTTGCGCAGGTCGGCGAGCTTCGAGCGCGCCTCGAGCAGGCGGCGCAGCGGCTCGACCTGTTCGACGACTTCGTCCGGGCTGAAATCCGACAGCGAGCGGAACTTCAGGTCGACCGCGAACTTGCCGCCTTCCGGGCTCAGGCGGTTTTCCACCTGGAACGCGGCGCGCGGCTCGATCGCCTTCATCACGTCGTCGAAATTGTCGCGGTCGATATTGACGAACTTGCGGTCGCGCAGCTTCGGCTGCTCGATTTCGGACTGGCCCGCCAGATCGCCGACGACCCCGACGACGAACGGCAGTTCCTTCACCTCGATCGCATCGCCCTTCTCGACCTCGTAGGTCAGCTGGACGCGCGGCGGCCGTATTTTCTGCAAGCTTTTCTGAATGCTTTCTTTCTTGGCCATCTCGACGGCTCCCAGGTTAGTTGTGGTTATCGCGTCAGTTGCGGTTTCAGTTGCGCAGTGCGCCGAACGGATCCGCGCTGCCCTTTTGCGCCGCGGGCGGCGTCGGGGCGGCGCTCGCGGCCGCTTCGGCCGCCGGTGCGGCCGCGGCCTTCGCACGATGGACGACGCGGCGCGGCGGGCGCGGTTTCGCGATCTTGGTTTCTGGCGGAAACAGCGCCGATTCGCCGAGCGTGTCGCGCAACTGCTTCGCGAGCGCCTGCGCGTCGGACTTCGCATCGCCCGCGAGCGATGCATCCTGGCGCAGCTCGCCGAGCGACTGCGTCGCGATCCGCAGGCCGGCGACGGCCAGCACGCTCTTCGCCTGACGATCGGTCGCGTCGCGCTGCAGCGCTTCCTGGGCAGCGACGATCGCCTGCCCGTAATGGTTTTGTGCGAACTGGATTTGCGCGATGCGCGACCACGGTTCCTCGCGCGTCGGGTCCGACTTCGCGAGCTGTTGGTACAGGCCGAGCGCCTTGTCCTGGTCCCCCGCCTTCGCGACGGCGTCTGCATCGGCCAGCGACTTGTTGAACACTTCCGCAGTCGGCGGCGCGGGAGGCTGGCTCGCACAACCGGCGATCACGCCGCAAGCCACCACTACCCCAGACAGTTTTGCGAAGAGACGGTCTTTCATCGTTATATCCACCGGCGCGTGAGTTTTAAATCGTTGAGAATCTGGTTCTTTTGCTTTGCAAGAAGCGCGCGGGTATAGTACCGATCAATTTTTCATAATTCAATCGTCGTGTGAAGAGTAATTCCTTTTAAAACCGGGCGCCACCCCCTCGAATGGCCGCTCGCTGCGGGCTCGCAGCGGTTTTGCTTTCGACCGGAATGCGCAAGTTTTACTGGTTGCACGACGCGCCGCCCGGATGGCGGAAAAAATTTCCGGATGCTCGCCTGACGCGGGCGTGCTTAATAGTTGAACGGTGCAATGTCGGGGGATACGCAGCGAACGCGGCAATATCCCGGCAGTTTTGACAGGGATAAAGGCGGCACGCCGGAAAAAACGATGAGATCGTCCATGATTCGCTACGCGCTGCCGCTGCTTGCGTGCGCCCTTCTGGCCGGATGCGCGGCCGCTCCGCTGCTCGGCTCGGCCGCGAGCGCCGTGATGTCCGCGGCCGGCATCGGCAAGCCCGAGGTGCCCGACGCGCAGAAGCCGCCGCGCAACATCGGCCTCACGCTGGCCGCCGCACCGAACCTGAATGCCGCGACCGACAACAAGCCGCTCGCGCTCGTCGTGCGCCTCTATGCGCTGAAAGACCCGACCTCGTTCCAGCAAGCGCCGTTCGACGCATTTACCGACCCGGCCAAGGAAAAAACCGCACTCGGCGCCGATCTGCTGAACGTGCGTGAAATCACGCTGATTCCGGGCCAGCGCTATACGGCAACCGAGAAGGTATCGCGCGAAGCGCAGGCATTCGGCATTGTCGCGCTGTTCCGCGATCCCGCACTGCAACGCTGGAAACTGACGTTCGATCCGGTGAAGTCGGAGAAATCCGGCATAATCATCGGCCTGCATAATTGCGCGATGACGGTCACCGACGGCACGGTCATCGCACCGCAACAGGGTGCGCCTTCGCAACCGCTGAATATGCTGTCTTCGGTCTCCTGCGGTTAAACATGACGCACGAATGTCAATTAACAAGAGTTAACACACTTGGCGATTTAATTCGGGCACGACCAAATCGATTACATCGCAAACGCCACATTAACCGGATTTGACATGAGTTATTCGGCCAAGGTGCTGTGGGGGGAAGGGCTGTTCCTCCGGCCTCAACACTTTCAGCGGCAGGACGCGTACCACGAGGCGCGCCTGTTCGAGTCCATCCAGGCGATCCAGCCATACAACTGGGGCGTGCGCTCGGTGCGCATCGACCGCGACGCGCTCGGCAGCAACGTGCTGCGGGTGGCCGAACTCGCGCTCGTGTTCCCGGACGGCGCGCTGTATGCCGCGCCGCAGGCCGACGACCTGCCGCCGCCGATCGCACTGGATACGTTGCCCGACGGCATCAACGAATTCGTGTTCTATCTCGCGCTGCACCCGCTGCGCGAGAACGGCACCAACTACAGCGACGATCCGGCCGCCGGCTTCATGACGCGGTTCGTCAGCGAGCAGACGAGCGTCGCCGACAACTTCACCGACGCCGCCGAAGCCGACATCACGTTCCTGAAGACGCAGGTCAAGCTGATCGCACACAGCGAGCCGCGCGACCAGTTGCTGTCGGTGCCGCTCGTACGCGTGCGCCGCACCGCGACGTCCGGCTTCGAGATCGACGACAGCTTCGTGCCGCCGTGCCTCGCGATCGAAGCGTCGCCGATCCTGCACCAGCGGCTGCGCCAGCTGGTCGACGCGCTGCAGGCGAAGGTGAACGCGCTGTACGGCTTTCACCGCGAGCCGTCGAAGAACATCATCGAGTTCCGCTCGGGGGACATCGCGTCGTTCTGGCTGCTGCACACGGCGAACGCCGCATTCGCGACGCTCGCGCACCTGCACCAGCATGCGGCGCTGCATCCGGAGCGGCTGTTCCAGGAGCTGCTGCGCCTCGCCGGCCAGTTGATGACGTTCTCGAAGGGCTATACGCTCGCCGACCTGCCCGTGTACCGCCACGACGATCCGGGCCCGAGCTTCGCGCGTCTCGACCTGATGCTGCGCGAACTGCTCGACACCGTGATCTCGACGCGCTATTTCGCGATCACGCTCGACGAGGTGCGCCCGTCGTTCCACCTCGGCCGCCTCGATTCCGGCAAGATCGACGACAAGACCGAGTTCTACCTCGCAGTGTCCGCGGACATGCCGAGCGTCGAGCTCGTCGATGCGGTGCCGGCCCGCTTCAAGGTCGGCGCGCCGGACGACGTCGACAAGCTCGTGCTGTCGGCAATGCCCGGCGTGCGGCTGTCGTACACGCCGCAGGTGCCGCCCGCGATTCCGGTGCGCCCCGGCGCGTGCTACTTCGCGCTCGATTCGCGCAGCCCGCTGTACGAGCGCATGCTGCAGGCCCAGTCCGCGATGATCTACGCGCCGACTGGTATCAATGACCTGAAATTCGAACTGATCGCGGTCACATCATGAGCTACGCGCCTTCCTTGTTCGGCGACAACGCGCCGGCACCGCTGCACACCCCGGCGTCGACGGACTCCGCGTTCCAGGCCCGTTCGCTGCTCGATTTGCTGTACGACGGGTTCTTCATGCTGTTCCTGCTCAAGAACGGACGGGAGCCGGACAGCGCCAGCGAGTTCAGCACGCGGATCCAGGAATTCCTGTCGGATTTCGAGCGCGGCGCGAAGAAGCTGAATATCGCCGCCGAGGACGTGTACGGCGCGAAGTTCGCGTTCTGCGCGGCCATCGACGAGATGGTGCTGTCGTCGCAGTTCAAGATCCGCGCGGACTGGGAACGCCGGCCGCTGCAGCTCGTGTTGTTCGGCGAGCAGCTCGCCGGCGAGAAGTTCTTCCAGTATCTCGAGGAAGGTCGTGCGCAGGGTGCGGCACGGCTGCAGTCGCTCGAGGTGTTCCATATGTGCCTGCTGCTCGGGTTCCAGGGCAAGTACCTGCTCGAAGGGCCGGAAAAGCTCGCTTACCTGACCGCGCGGCTGGGCGACGAGATCGCGCACATGAAGGGCAAGCGCGCGCCGTTCGCGCCGCACTGGCCGCTGCCGGACCAGATCGCGCACCGGTTGAAGCGCGAGGTGCCGGTGTGGGCGATCGGGACCGTGTTCGCGCTGGTGGCGCTGCTCGGGTACCTCGGGCTCAACACGTACCTGAAGGACAAGACGCTGCAAGCGCTCTCGCCGTATTCGCAGGTGATCAAGGTCGGGCCGGAGTCGGCCAACCTGACGATCTCGTTGCCGTAAACAGGCGCGCGTTTTTCGAACGCCGCTTCACGAGAAAAGGACCGCCTGGCGGTCCTTTTCTGCTTTTGCGCGCTTCCTCCGGACAACTGAAAAAGATCGATGGTGTGCCAACGCGTCACGCCATCCAGATGTCTTCATAGCCGGCGTCGTCGATGATGAAGCGTGCGCCGGGCGGCAGCCGCAGATAAGGCAGAACCGACGGCAAATAGGTCGACAGGTGCGCCGCATGCAGCGGCTGATAGAAATCGTCGGCGTCCGAGTATTCGCCGCAGTGGAAGAACCAGCTGACGTTGTCGCCTTCGGACAGCGCGATACGCGTGCCATAAACGGGCATCCGTCGGAGCGTCGACATCGCGACGGCAACCATCTCTTCGGGTTCGACGGCCTGCAGGCCGTAGCGTGCGCAAAGCGCTTCCTGTTGCGTGCGCAATGCTGCCGGATCGTCGGCCATGTTCATTTCCTTTCTGCCGTGCAGCGAGTCAGCCAGGTTGCCAGCATAACCGTGGATCGGCGCCGTGCCGGCGGCGCAGCATCAGAACAGGATAAACGCGTCGTTCTCGACGTAGAAGACAAACGCGTCCAGCAATTGTGCGACGCTCGGCTCGTCGACCTGATCGTGTGCGTTGATCACGATGTCCTCGATCGTCGCGCTGTCGAGCGTGGCTTTCCAGCCGGGTTGGGCCGCGATGGCGGGCGCAACGTCGGCTTCCGCGTCATCGGCGTCTTCGAGGAACGCCCCCTCGGTGTCGAGCGTCCACGGCATCGGCGGCAGGTAAAGCCACCCGGAGAAATCGCCGGGACGTTCGAGAATATGGTGGAGCGACGCTGCGGTCGGGGAGTCGGTCGACATGAGTATTGCGGTGGGATCCGGATTGATGATTGCGTTGCATCGGCCGCGAGCCACCCGCGGCAGGCCGTGATTATGCCAATTCCTCGCCCGCCCGCCTCCCGGCGCGCGTCAGATGACGCATCGCGTCACTCGTTCGCGGTGAAATCGATTGCAATCAGGGCCAATTCGACTTCCGGCGCGGCGCGGTTGCGAGTAGTGTCTACGTGCCCGCATTCCGGCCGGCCCCGGGTCCGACCGATACCCGGCGCCCACCCCACGATACTGAACCCTGGAGATCTGCGATGAAACGTTCGAAGTTCCTGCTGTCGGGCCTCCTGCTCGCGTCGGCCCTCGGCTTCACGGCCGTCGCCGCCCATGCGGAAGACCTGCTCGATTCCGTGAAGAAAGCCGGCGTGCTGCGCGTCGGCCTCGAAGGCACGTATCCGCCGTTCAACTCGCGCGGCACGTCTGGCCAGCTCGAGGGCTTCGACGTCGACGTCGCGAACGCCGTTGCCGGCAAGCTCGGCGTGAAGACGCAGTTCATCCCGACCGAATGGAGCGGCATCATCGCCGGGCTGCAGGCCGGCAAGTTCGACGTGATCGTCAACCAGGTCACGATCACGCCGCAGCGCAAGGAAGCGCTCGACTTCAGCGAGCCGTACACGTACTCGGCCGCGCAACTGATTCAGCGCAAGGACGACACGCGCAACTTCAAGTCGCTCGATGATTTCAAGGGCAAGAAGCTCGGCGTGACGCTCGGCACCAACTACGACCAGATGGCGCGCACCGTGCCCGGCATCGAGGTGCAGACGTATCCGGGCGCACCGGAGAAATTGCGCGACCTCGCCGCGGGCCGGATCGAGGCGACGCTCGACGACCGCCTGATGCTGCCGTACATGATCAAGACGTCGAACCTGCCGCTGCGCGCGGGGGCGGTGCTGAACGGCGGCAAGCAGGAAATGGCGATCCCGTTCCGCAAGGGTAATCCGAAGTTCGAGAAGGCGATCAACGACGCACTCGAGTCGCTGCGCAAGGACGGCACGCTGAAGAAGATCTCGACGCACTGGTTCGGCAGCGACGTGACGGTGCCGGTCGCGCAGTAAGCGGTTCGGCGCGTGTTCAATGCGTCACGTTTTCGCTGCGGCGAAGGCGTGACGCGCAGTTGCAGCGTTCTCCTCGCCTTCTTCCCTTCTTCCCCTTTTCCTTTTTCCTTCAGGCCGCCTCGTCGAAGCGGGCGAGCAGCAACTGGCCGATCGGCGTCAGCGCCGGGCGCGCCGCTATCGCATTCATGCGCACCTGCGCGTCGTCGACCAGCCGCTTTTCGACGAGCACGGCAAAGGCAGGGTTCGCGAGGTCGACACTGTCGGGCGCACGCGCAATGCGCAACAGCATCGAGAATTCATGCGGGCTCAGCATGGTTCGTGTCTCCTGACCGTACGCGATGCAGTTTGATCGACGTCGATCGCGTTTTCGAATGGAATGGATGCGAGGCAGCAGCCAATGCGCTGACGGGAGCGAGATCCCGGGTGAGCCTGCGCGACGCGGGCACGGCGTCGGACGCGGTCACGTACACCCCGATCGCGACAATACTGCCGCGACGGGAGCGTGCAACGTTAGCGGTGCAGCGTGACGCGGGTGTGACGAGAAAAGGGGGATGGGGATGGGGATGGGGATGGCGATGGCGCCCGCGCCATCGCGGCGCGCGACTCCATGAACGAAAAAAGGGTTACGGAAAACTCCGTAACCCTTTTTCGGATTTGGTGCGGCTGCAGGATCAACAATCCTTATCCAATCTATTGATTAAAAAAGAAAATTGAATCGGCGATTGGAATCTGAACCCCCAAACATACCCCCAATCGGTTGCGCCCATGTGCATGAGGCCACCGCGCGAAAAATTGTGGCGTAAGTCGCCGAGTGCCGGCCGCCCGAACAGAAAACTTCTGGAGATTTGGAGATATATGCTCGATTCCCCCCCAGAAGCCTTACTGGTCAAGGGTCCGGCTATCTCCAAGTGTATCTCCAAAACACTCATTTACTTGGAGACAAAGTTGGAGACAGCCGGCAAATACGCCGCATGACGCCAGCCGTGTCGAGAAGCACCCTGCGGTCTGGAACGCAGCGCGCAAAGAAACTCCCGTCCCGCAGCCCTCCCCGAGGCAACGGCAAAAGCTGGCCTTGTGTTCAATGAAAAGTGACTTTGGGCGGGCAAAAATTGCACCACGCCATTCACCTGCGAAGCCTCCCGGCAACTTTGACAGGGTAGTTACCCGTATTCGGTGCGTGCTACAGTCCTCGCAAAATTTCAACAGAGGATTCGGCATGAGTTCTGCGTTCATTCGGGAAGGCGATACGACTTCGCACGGTGGCCGGGTGCTCGCCTGCACGTCTACCAACATCGTCTTCGGCAAGCCACTTGCGCTCGAAGGCGACATGGTGTCGTGTCCCAAGTGCAGCGGCGTCTACCCAATCATCGGCGTCCGCGTTCGCAGCATGACATTTGGCGGCCGGGCTGTTGCGACCGAAGGCGACAAGACTGCATGCGGTGCGACGCTGATAGCATCGCAAGGCATGGCGACGGTAGAGCCGACCTCCGGCGCAGGCGGCTCGGTTGGCGCAGGCAAAAGTGTAGTCACGCAGACGGCCGCGCAAGACGATGGCACATATCGCGGCCGCTTCCAGCTCGTCGACGACAAGACACGCGCGCCGATCCCGAATCACCCATACACGGTCACGTCAGCGGACGGTCAAACGATTCAAGGCACGACGGACGCGAGCGGCCACACCGATTGGATCAGCAGTCAACAAGCCTCGTCGCTATCGTTCAGTCAGCCAGGGAGCGACGCGTGAGTGGCGATTATTCTCCGGGGAACGGTGGTTATTCCCCTGGGTCGTCGACTGGGGGCTCAAGCTCGGCCGGTCAGACAACGCAGGTAGGTTTAAGCGCCTCCAAACTCTCCCCGAAGGATCGGAAAGTTCTGTGTCACACGTTCTGCGAGTGCCGTCGGATCGGCGTCGCGACGAAAGCCGGAACAATCCAGCGGCAGCGCTGCGTCGAAATGCGCCTCGGGCTACCCAATGAGGTGTCGAAGATGCAGACGGGCGTTCCAACGGAATACCGGCCGGAGCAACCGTACGATATGACGACGAATCCACCCCAACCGATCATGGACTACGAAGATCCGCTGGAGCCCAATTCGGGCATTCGCCAGTGGATCAAGGATGTGTGGCCCAGCAAGGGCAGGAAATACGAGAAAGGCGATGTCCGCCGCCCTGACGTCGTCATCGTGAACGACCCGTCGAAACCTCCGGAGCAATCGAATATCAAGACCGTCGTGGAAATGAAATTCCCAGGCGATCGATACGGCCCTGATCAGGAAGACGACTACATCGAAATCGCGGGCGGCCCGTCGAAGTTTGTTCACCTCGGCGCGGCTGATTGCGGATGCGGCGACGACGACGGCCAGAAGGAAACTTCGCGCTCGAAGCAATCCGCGCGACAATCCGAGCTTGACGACTTGTTCGGCGGGAATAGCACCGCGCCCGGAGGCCCACCGCTCCCGACCGCGCCCTCATTGCCGCCACCTGCATTCCCGCTCCCGCTTTGACGCCATGACGAACGACGAAATTGAAGCTTGGGCCAAAGATCCGCGCCGTGCGGACACCATGCCTTTCGGGCTTTACGAGCCCACGCACCAAAAAGGGATCACGGGTGCCGCCCTTGTAGTGCGGGGCGTGCTTTACTTCCGCAACGGTTTCACGTCGGAGGTTCGGCAAGCGCTGGTGGGCTGCTTCAAGCAGTACAACGCGGCGATCGAGGAATATCAACACGCGCTCGAAGTGGCGGCCGGCCAGACGCCGTCGAAGTCCGGGCCGCTGCGCTGGTTCTATTCCGAGGGAGAAGAACCGATCCAGTACGACAAGTCTCCGGGATTCGAAAGTCTCGCGACGAGCGTTCCCTCCGACGAGACCCTTGCGGTCGCGATCACCAGCGCCGAGCACAAGCTCGCGACCGGTTTCTATGAATTCACGGTGTTCGCGCTTAGCGAAAAGAAGGCTGCACGGAAACGCGGTCTCGACGGACTGGTCTTCACGGTACCGCGTGCGTTTATCGCCCACCGCCCCGGCGTGTTCGAGGCGATGTTCCGCGCGTTCGCAGAAGCGTTGCCGATAGTTAGCGGTCACGGCGGGCTGGCCGTGAACGTGCCTCCAATGGGGCGGCGACCAAACGAAGCCAGCGAGTATTTCTACGCGCGCCGTTTCGGGCCTGGCATCGACGTCGGCGATCCAATGCGTTCCACCGTTCGTAAGCTTTACACGAAGATCAAGACCGTTGACTGGCTCAACGCGCTCGATGCGGACTTGGTCGCGGCTGTTGGTGGTGCATCGGCGCTCGGACTTCCGCCAGATTGGTTCGCCCGTATTCCCCTGGGGAACGGGGGCTTGATTATTCAGGCCGGCGTCGCGCCGCAGGCCGGCGTATCCAATGGACCAGGCATTCCCGTATCTCCACCCGCCGCGTACGTCATTCTGAACCGCGCGTTGCGGCCGATCATCGCGGATGAGGTCGATACGCTGCAAGACGGGACACTGGACAGTACCGCGCCCCTGCTAAATACGGTCGTAGCGACCGAAGGTTGGCTGCGTCGGCTCACCGTACAAGATGACCAACTCAACAGCATCTGGATCGAGCTGCACAAAACGCCAAAGCTGCATGGCAACACGGCATAACGTGACGAATACGATGCGATTGCCCCCAACATGTGCACCGCGTCCGTCACGCAGCCTTCCCTTCTGCATTTGCCGGCGTCAGTGCCTTCACCTCACCAATTGCCTGCAGTTGCTTGAGGTAGTCCGGCCGAAACTGAGCCAGCCATCGAACGACTCGCGCGTTATCTAGAAGACTGGTGATGTAGGTTTTAATGACGACCAGCTTCAAACTGTCTGGGCCGTAATTTTCCTCGATAACCTTGGTATCGGCCTGTAGAACGGCCAACTCTCGCTCCAAACGCCGGACAGCTTCGAACGTTCCAGGCTTCGTTGCGTGGTCCCTAGGACCGTCAACTAGCTGGTCATCTGGGGTCGTCTCTAGCATTGCTAGCACAAACTTTCCTGAGTAGTTGTCGAGGTTGTTCATTGCTAGCGCGACATCAATCTGACGAAATGGCTTCATCTGCCGCAGGATCGGAAAAACGCGGCATGGCACTCGCTTGTCGGCCAGCAACTTGATTGCCTCGTCGCAAATTCCGTCCAGCATCCGAAACCTAGCTCGGATCGTTGCCGCTGTCAGACCAAGCGCCGCCGCCAAACGTTCGATCGGCACCCCGCTTTCGTACACTTTCAGAATCATGTTGTGCTCTTGAATTGCAGTCACGCGACTGATTCTCTTGTTGTATGTGAGTCCTTCGTCGTCTTTTGCGATCAAACATCGAGCGTGCCCTCGTCCGAGCTCCATCAACGCTTCGACTCGAAGATGACCGTCGAGAATCGAGAAGTGCCCGGGAATCGACGAATGCGGGACGACGATTACCGGCTCAACAAGGCCGACGACATTCACCGATGATCGGATCTGAACGTATTTCGCACTTTCCTTAACTTTGGGCGGCAGCGCTTTCGATGGATGCAGTACCGCGAGCGGCACGTCGAACCATTCGTGGTTGAAGCCGCTGTCGACGACTTTGGCGCGTAGTCTTTCCATCAGATCAACCCTCCGCGGCTGGCAGTGGCGGCCAGTGGTTGTGGAACGGTTACAAGTCCCTCATCCCTGATCAGATCGACAAATTCTGCGTCGGCAAACAAGTCCTTGAAAATTTCATTGACGACTAACAACGACGTGCTTACACGTTCCGCCTTCAGTTGAATGAGTTTGTGCCGATCAGCTTCTCGCTGATACAGACGCATCAGATCCTCAGAGCTGAGCTTCTTCCGCTTAGTGCTGCGACTGGTTGCGTCATGAGGTGCCTTACCAGTCAGTGATCGCTGCTCGAGAATACGTCGAATCACTGCCACCTTCTTCCCTTTGATCTCGCCACTGTTCACTGCGGCGAGCAACAAATGCTGGGCCTCCGAATCGGATGCACGCGAAATTTCTATAGCTAAGTGCAGTGAAATATGCCCGGCCTCCGCTGCGACAAGCAGACGCTTCTCTCCTTTTTCCAGCAGTGTGCCAACCATGTTCACCCACGATGCTGTATAGCCAATCTTCTTCCCTATCTCGGCATCCGAATATCCCTTCTTTCGCAGTATGTCGACCTGAGCCAGCATCTCGCTCGCCAGAGGATTGCGCCGAGCAACGTTCTCCACAATGCCCATAATCAGGCCCGTGTCTTCATCAACATCTAGGACAATCGCTGGGATCTCCCTCTGCCCCAAAATTTTGAAGGACTCCAACCGGCCTTGGCCGCACACCAGAGCATACTTCCCCGGTTCGCCGGGCATGCGCCTTACCTCAATCGGACGCTTTAGCCCTATCCGCTGAATGTTCTCCGTGATGTCGCGATGGCTTTTCTTGTTCCGTATTCGGGGATTGACGACTACGATTGCTTCGACGGGAATCATCACAACTTCTCCGGTCGCGTCGCTCATATCGCCTCCGCAAGCGGCAGTCGGGCCGTGATTCGATAGAACATATCAAGCGTCTCGAACTGGTACACGTCCAAGGCAAAACCGTTGTACTCCGCGTAAGGCAACAAAGCTGGGGTGAAATCGATCGATGGCAGCAGATAGAAATCGTATGGCTTCGTGTTGTCGTGGTTCATGCGCGCAACAATCGTGATGTCCGGCGATAAACTCGTATCAAGGCGGACACGCCAGCGATAGCTTCCAGCGGGCGTCACCTTGCATCGCGCTATCACAAGCGACACGGTGAATTCGCCGTTGACGTCGAGAAGATCCGTTTCACCGTCGCGACGCGAGAATCCGCCTGACTTTTCGATGCCTACCTGGATCTCGTTGAGCACAGCGGGATAGCGTTGCCGAAGTACGCGGTTTATTTCCAGATACGAATAATCACGTCGGGGCATAAAACCCACGAGGCTGTATGCCCGTAGAAGGCTGCCAAAGCGGGAGCGATATGCCGCGCTTGACGGTGCGTTGTCTTCCTCGTCGATGATCAATCCAGACAAGGCGCCGTACTTGTCCAGAATGCTTGCAAGCGCCGCAAGCATTTCGCCGTCATCCAGATGACGAGAGCGGTTCGCGATGATGGCTTGTACCCTGTAATACCAGTCAGCGGGGACAATAGCGTCGAACGCCCCATCCTTCCTAATCCATTGCTCCGGCGGATTCCGCACGTGCTGCATCTTGAGCTTAAACGACGTGCGGTTGTATACGTTGTTTCCGATGTACTTCTCGTTCGTCAAAATCTGATGAATCGTTCCCCGCGTCCACGGTCGGCCGCAGTGGTTCAAAACGCCTTCGCGATTCATGTGCGAGGCGATTACGCGTTCGGGCATACCTTGGTCAAGAAAGAGCCGATAGATACGATGTACCGTGGCAATGTCTTCCGCAGGCCCAGGCACCAGCACTATGCGATCGGTCTGAATGCTCTTCTTCTCGCCGTGATGTAGTAGCCCCTTGACGACGTGATTCTCATCGATCAACTGCCGTTGCAGACCGAAGCCCGGAATGCCTCCCTGCCTATAGCCGCGTTGAACCAGGTTGCGATGGCCGGCGAATACTTTGACGGAAAGTTCGCGGCTATACTCCGCAGCCATGCTCCGCTTCAAGCTCTTGAGCAAGGTGGAACCGAGCGACGTATCGCTTCCAAACTGCTCCGCGCAATAGATGACTTGGACGCCGTTGCGCTTGCATGTTTGTTCATAAACAGCAGCTTCGTCCGGATCAGGGAAACGCCCCCAACGACTGACGTCGTAGACGAGTACTGCAACAAAATCTGTGTTTCGGCTCTGTACGTCCTGAAGCAAACTTCGGAGCCCTTGCCGGCCCTCGATATTCAGTCCGCTCTTTCCGTCGTCCTGGTACGACCGGACAATATCCATTCCGTGCGTACTAGCAAACTCGGCAATGAATTGCGCCTGATTCTCAGTCGAGTACCGCTGATGCTCGGTGGACATACGCGTGTACTGCGCGACTGGAATCCGTCTGTCCGCGCTCTCTTCTTCAATCGCTAGCGAGTGCTGCATGATCACGCTCCAACGACCCACCTTGAATGGCAATCGTTCGCCGAATGCATGACAGATTGATGGCAGCGACGATCATTTATTCAGGACGCGATCGATAACGGCACGTCGCAGCTAGTAGCATGCGAATCTCGTCAGGATCATTCCTCAAGTGTTCGCGGCCGGCGTAACGAGGCGCGAAAGTAGTATCTGCTGCAGCGCTCGGGCAGTTAACGCAAAAGCCACGAATAACGCGGCGAGAGTCGGACGAGGCGGAGAAGACAAGAATGCTGCTCAATCGCTTGTGTAACGCTACGTTGGCACCCGACCTAGGACCGGGACGTAACCGCATCGGTACACGTATCGCTGACGCCGTAGGGCGGCCGGACGGCATGCACATGGCGGCGCACGCGCCTCTACAGCTTCCGGTACCGTAATCCAAGAAAGTTACTTTGCCATCGCCCCATGGTGCCGCTGATTGGCACAAGTGACTGCGGCATAATCGCGACGTGATTGTTAATTCGGGGGCTGACCATGACAAACACCGCAGTGGTATCGGCGGTGCTCGCCGCGCTCGCATCCGGCTTATTCGCCCTAGTCGGTGTGGTAGTTACGTCGACACTTGCTCAAAAGCGCGAGCACGCGTCCGATTGGCGGCAAGTGAAGATAGATCGGTACCAAGAGTACATGGCCGCGCTGTCTGCTATTGTCTCAGGCCGATCAACACCCGCTGCGCAAGAGCGCTACGCTGACGCGGTGAATGCTTTGACGTTGGTCGCATCCCCGACCGTCTTGGATGCCGTCCAAGCGTTTCAACGCGAGATCTCCTACCGCAACACCGAGCGAAGCGACGAGAGGCATGACGCACTTTTGAGTGCGGCCATTTGGGCAATGCGGACCGACATCCAGCCCGGAACCGTGCATGCACCTCCTCGCGCCTTTAAGCTGCTCGCTCCGCCACCACCGAGCGAGCCGGGCTCTAGCAGGTCGTGAGTTGAACGGTGTTCGCCGCTTAGACTGCGTCGCGCACCCGCATGATCGTCTGGCGGCTCGTGCCATAGCTCTTCGCGAGACTCGCGACGCTCGCACCTTGGCTCAACTGCTGGCGCACTTCGTCCTGTTGTTGCTTGCTCAGTGCGGACGGGCGGCCCATCGCCTTGCCTTCCGCCTTTGCGCGCGCGATGCCGGCCTGCGTTCGCTCGATCAACAAATCGCGTTCAAACTCCGCAACAGCGTTTAAGACCTGCATCGTCATACGGCCGGCCGCGCTTGTCAGGTCAACGCCGCCCAGTGCAAGGCAGTGAATCCGAATGCCGCGATCTGCCAACACTTCAACCGTCTCCCGCACGTCCATCGCGTTCCGACCGAGTCGATCCAGCTTGGTCACGATCAACACATCCCCCTCTTCCATCTTGAGAAGCAACTCGGCGAACCCCGGGCGCTGTTGCGCACTGACGCTACCGGAAATGCTCTCCGTAACCACCCGACGCTTGTCGACCGCAAAGCCGGCCGCCTCGATCTCAAGGAGTTGGTTAGCTGCTGTTTGGTCGGTCGTGCTGACGCGGGCGTATGCGAAGGTCCGGGACATGCTGCACTCTCAATATGTTCGAAAAGGATGTCCGAATCATACCGCATGTCCGGAAGTATGAAAGCCTTATTTTCGGACATGACTGAGCTCCCATGTCCGCAAGGGATCGGTTTCGGACAGGCGCAATTTGATTGGAGGCCGATTGCCTTCTGGTCGGTCGCTGGGACAGACAGGAGGGCGCCACAATTCGAACGACAACGACCGACCCAATCGGGTCACCGGAACCTACTACACATTAATGGCAGGTTTTGAATTTATTCGTTCCTTCGAGTCCTTCGCTAGGTCATCGCCAAGAGCGGGCGTCGCCGCCCCTACTCAGAGATGCGTTCGAATGTATGCTTGCGTAAGCAGACCCAGAGCACGAGGGGCCACGCTAAAGTGCGCCCAGTGCGAAACTGATGCGTGAGCGATGGAGTGCTAGACTTCGCAGACTGCGGATCCAGTGCGTCAGTGCAACGTTTTATCGAACCCAATGTTCACTCAAATTGCCATTGAAGACCGTTTGATATTCGATCAATATACTGCTGGTTGCTTACCTCAAGCTACATAAGCAAAAAATGACGAACGATAACTCACCCACGCGGTTAGAGACCTCGGCGGAGACCTTCGGTAGCCAAGGGGAAAGGCCTCGCAAAGAACTATTGCCGGGCAACCGTGAAGTAATCACTGACCTTTATATCGGCGACGCTATTGAGAACAAACCCAATGATTATGCGTTCAAGGTTTACGTCCGATTAAATGGCAGGAAGCAGACGATCCGGAAGGTTTCTTTCCAGCACAGTGTATTCGAAGGTTGCTACTTCAACAGCTGCTCTTTCGATTCCTGCGACTTCACCGGCTGCCGGTTCGTTGGCTGCAATTTTCACCAGTCCGCGTTTTCCGGCTGCAATTTCAAGTACGCGGTTTTTGAACGCTGCCAGATCGACGACGACATTCTGCAACGAGAAGCTCCGAACGAGGAAAATCTGAAAATGCGATTTGCCAGATCGCTGAGAATGAACTTCCAGCAAATCGGCGACGCGAAGGCTGTCAATAGCGCCATCTCACTGGAGCTTGAAGCCACCGAAAGATATTTGAAAAAGTCTTGGTCCTCAAAAGAGACGTATTATCAGAAAAAATATCCCGGCTGGAAAAAATTGCCTCAGTTTTTTAAGTGGGTTGAGTTCAAGATATTAGATTTTATATGGGGCAACGGGGAAAGCACTCTTAAGTTAATGCGCACTATTTTCGTGGCTCACATTCTAATCGCCTTATATGATACAGGCCGATTTGGCAACGTGTGGGATTTGAACAACTATCTCGCGAGCTTAGCCGCATCACCCGGAGTATTCTTCGGAATCGCTAGCCCACACCCGTATCCAATCTGGCTCTCTTCCATCATCGCCGCTACTCGTCTGGTCGGATTCGCCTTCCTCACAGCAATTCTCGTCAAGCGGTTTGGGCGGAGATGAAAATGCATATCTACGCCTTTGGATCCGTATGCCGCGGCGAGATCGATCGCGGGTCTGATGTCGACCTGCTAGCATGCGTCGAGGGGCTCTCTCCTCAGATTGATCCGGAGAAGTATTCCATTTATCGATACGAGCGGCTACAGACTCTGTGGGAAGACGGCAACCCCTTCGCCTGGCACCTGTATCTGGAATCAAAGTTGCTGTTCTCATGGGATGGCTCCGATTTTCTGGCCAGCCTTGGAAAGCCTGCACACTATAGCGGCGTCGTTGCTGATTGCGATAAGTTCAAAAAACTATTTGATCGATCTTATCGAGAGTTAGAACTTTCGTCCAACAGCGCAGTGTTTCATCTGTCATGCATGTTTTTAGCGATCCGAAATTATGCGACCTGTCATTCGCTTTCACTCGGACACCCTATCTTCTCGAGAAACTCTCCTCTAATGGTGAATCCATGTCTTCACATAGATCCTAGAGCGTTCTCGATCCTGACACGTGCTCGGTTGTTGTCGACACGAGGCTACGGAGAGAGCATCCTACCCGAAGAGATATCCATTGCCGTTAAAGCAGCTGCGATCGTCCCTCAATGGATGGAAGCGCTAAAAAATCAGAGGCTGATATGAGCGAGTTCAACAATCGCATTGATGCGCAACGCGTTATTCTAAGCCTAGTCAATGGCAAACGTTGGAACGAGGAGTTATACGGCCTCTCTAAAGGGGCGATCGACCGCTGGATCCGAGTTAACGGAATTGACCCGTCCGCCGAACTTGCGTGCACTGTCTTCGAATCGGCCGAAAAACTCTTTTTCTTGGCAAACAAAAGTCAGGAACAAGTCACTGATGAGTATCGACTTCTCTCAGTCGAGGTCTCCAAGCTGACTCAGCGTATCGGGAATATCGTTGACGGCACAAAGCTGTGAGTGCTCCGGCAGACGATTTGCCGGATCTAATTTGTACCTCAATGTTCTAGTATCTGGCGCGTTGGCACCGCTCGAATGCGCGCGCGGAAGCGCGAGCGAACGGGCGTAGACGGCCGAACGCGGCCCAACGACGACGACGTTACGCTTGGACTGGCGGAAGCGCGTGTCGAGCCATTTCGGCCGGCCAACCCGCCCTGACATAAACAGCAGCTTCCGCAGCCGATTTCCGCCGTTGACTTCGGCTAGTCCTGCGACGCCGGTTCCGAGGCGGCGAAACGAAGAGTCAGCGGTTCTTGGCAAACCACGGCGAACAAATGGAATGCACCGTTCCCGGGCGACGAAGCCGCTTCCCCCTGACTGGTGATGCGAAGCGATCGCGAGTTACCCACCTAACCCCAGCTTGTCAAAGAGAATGCGATTGCGCCGCTGGGCGTTTCGCAGCAGTCGATCGTACGAGATAACCTCAATGTATGCGGGCAGGTTAGGCGGCTGAAAATAATATCCCTCTCCATCGAACGTCTCGTGAGCGAAGCTCCGCAAGCATCGCCTAAGGGACGGTGTCAGGTCAGCGATGAAATAACCGACGAACCTCAAATTCTTGCCGTTGATCTGACGGCCTGTCACTGAAGTTACGGATCCTTCCCGTAACTCAAAGAATCGATCCGTAATCTGCCGCAAGGGATCAGTAGTCGAAAAATCGTCCCGCTTCGGCCGCTTGAATTCGATTACGACGGCGGCACCTGTCGCGTCATCTGAATCCGGTCCAACCGTAATCGCCCTGTCGTAAAAGCAACCAATAATGTCCGGCTCCTTGTTCGAATTGCTTTCGAGTCCAGGAATCGACTTCATCTTCTTGTCTGACGCGAGAATCGAATGGAAGCTAAGACCCTCGTCAATCACCCACAAATTTTGCTGGTCTCGGAATATGTCGACAGACGTCTTGCCCATGGGGAACACAAGGTTGTGCAGGTCTTGCTCCAGCGCATAGCTTTCGTCGCCGGCCAGCTTTTGTAACGAGCGCTCCAGGAGATCCAGGATTACGCGGCGGTGCACGATATACTTGGCTAACTGCGACTTGCCAAGCTCGTTTTCAGTTTCTGTATACTCTTCAATCCGCTGGCGATATTCTGCCTCCAGGCCATCGTCTAGCAGCTTGCGAATTCGCGAACCTTCCACACGGTGCTCGGATTCAATCTCGCGAAGTTCGCGCCATAGTTCTGCATCAATGGCGTTTTTCCCGCCGCTGAAACGCACCCGTCGAAGAACACGGTCGCGGTATTTCGTATGGGTCAGGATTCGATATTCCGGCATGTCACGGACAAGCTCATGGAGCTGGGCCTCCCGTTTGGCAACGGTCTCACCGATTTCTTTGCTGAATCTGTCGCGCACCGCCGTGCCAATCTTCTCAAAAAGATCAGCCTTGTTAATCAGCTGCTCGTCTTCAAGATCACCATCGTCACTCTGGAAAATAACACTCGTCCGCGTTAGGTCCAAGTGGCGATCCAAATAGTCACCACTTACCAACACGCGAAGTCCATACGGCTTGCCGTCCTCATCAAGCAAACGCTCCGGCATCTCCGTAGCGATCTTGCCCAGTTCGTCTTCGATTACAGCGCGCCCATTTCCGCAGAGTACGATGCGCGGAACGGCGTTGGCTCGGTAATTCCGGATGTAAGCTAGCTCGAAGGGATGCCCTAAGTAGTTGATCGTATCCCGCGCCGTACGTAAACCAATGCTCTCCTCATACAATGCGCGTAAATCCACCGTTCTACCACCACAGCGCACTGAGATCTTTGGTATTCTGCCCAGAGCGAATAGCGGCAAGAAGTGTTCAATAATGCGCTCCGCTACTACCATAGGATCCGACGTTAGATACTTAATGTACGTTTCGCGAGCTCCTCGCAGGTGGACGACAGTCTGATGTTGACCA
The DNA here is from genome assembly GCF_024730645.1 of Burkholderia sp. EMB26. Lineage (NCBI taxonomy): Bacteria > Pseudomonadati > Pseudomonadota > Betaproteobacteria > Burkholderiales > Burkholderiaceae > Burkholderia > Burkholderia sp. EMB26. The sequence continues at coordinate 447,603 of NZ_CP078070.1, read as the reverse complement.
ACGTGCGTTGCCTTTGACTCAATCTGGACTTCGCTGGCAGCGTCGAAGGTAAAGCAGATACGCTCATAGGATTGATCCTCAACCGCGTATACGCTCTCAACTCTTGCATCGGCGAACACTTTCAGAAACGTGAACCGCCCGAACCCTTTCCCGCCGATTCCAAGTTTGCGATTGCTGTACACTTTCGTGAACGATGCTAGGTTATCAGCATGAAAACCCGAGCCATTGTCGACAATGGCAAGTCCATCAACCGGCCACGCGACGCCTTCCGCTTCAGGAGCGTCAAATAAATCGCGGCGTTCATATATCTCGATTTCGATAACACCCTGCCGCGTGTCGCCGTTGAAGCGCTCTTCGATCGCGTGCATGCTGTTTGAAACAGCTTCGAACAACGGGATCATTGCTCGTTTTGCCGGCAAGCCGATCGATCGAACCAGATTCTCTACATCGCTATCCATGGTCGCCCCCCCGTTACTGGAATCGCTAGCGCCGCTTCATGTTCGACAAGTTGCCGTAAGCGCTGTCGGCGGCTGCAACTGCGCGGTCATTATGCCACTTACGTAGCCGTCAAATCGTTTTCAAACCGAAGGCGCGAGCCGTAGCTATAGGTTTTCGCCTACGCGCGGTGCGATCAGGAGGCATCGGCGACTGGCGGACCGCATAAGCCGGGTACTTGCGTGATCCACACTCGATGGCAGTTGAAGTTGGTAACAGCGAATGATTGGTTGCGCCGTTTACTGACTCTTCAGAGTCAAAGACATCGCTGGATCAGGCGACCGTTAGTGGCTGAACAGTGGCGCCACATATTGCAGTTTTAGATAATCCGAGAGAAACCTTTTATGGGGGCAGACCTTTCGATATAATTGCGGTGCTTGTTAGCACCTAATCGAACACGGTTCTAGGAATCTGTGGGCGATGCAAGGAAAAAGGCGGGGAATGCTCAATCGTTGAGCATATTTCGTCGCGCTGACGAGAGGGTGCCGGGGGTGTGCTACCAACACATCCCGCCGGCGATTTTTGGCTTGGCTGCCTGTTCCATAATTGGAGGAACCACAAGAGCCACCGCGCCTAGGAAACGCATAGCTCTTGTTAGGACGAATGATACCGCGCGCGGCGCGCCGTGCAAAGTAACTTTGCAAAGTTACTTTGCGCGTCTCCCCCGAACTTCATTGCGCCCGTACTTTGATAGTACGGCGTGGTTTATTGCCGCCGCTTTCCACCTTCTTGCGGAACAGGCCATTTCTGAACAGAAAATGGCTCTTAAGATTCTTCGACTTATTGGTGTGCTGGATTGCGTCGGCGTCAAGAAAACGACGCTGTATCGCTGGATTCGTGAAGGCAAGTTTCCAGCGCCGGTCCAGTTGGGTGCCAGGAGCGTCGGCTGGCGCGCGCAAGACGTCCAGAACTGGGTCGAATCCCGCCAATCGACGCGGGAGCAAGCATGAGCGCGCCCTCCCTTACGATCGATCGCGGCGGCCCGTATGGTCGCGCGATGGGCGCAGCCGTCACGGCCCGCGACGCCGCGTTCGTGCGTTGCCGCGACGCCCGACTCCGCAAGCTCGCAGGAATCCTCGATGACATCGAGGGCTGCTTCTGGAACCGTGGCGACGACGCCGGGAAGCTCGTCGCGATCGCCGTCACGCTCGCCTCGACGCTCGCGCTCGAAGCCCCGCACCTGACGACAAAGCAACTTGGCACCGCCTGCGAGAAGTTCGTCCAGGCGATCGCCGCCGCTGAAGAGGATTCGGCCAACTATCGTCGTCGGCAGTATCGACAGCTGCGGAAAGCCTATCGTGCGCTTTACAACGACATCGATGCGCAGTGCACGGACGGGACGCGCCGTTTGGAAGCTAGCGCCCTGCTGCGGGGCGTCGCGCTCGGCCAATCACTGGCGCAGGGCAGCTCGCGACTGGATATCGAACAGCTCAAGCTGGCGACCGCCGTGCTCAAGGGAGAGGCGGTCTGATGCTCCCCCAAAGTCACTTTGCACTGGGCAATACGCGGCGAGGGGCGTCGCGATTTGCGTCGTCCAGCATCGCGCGGTATCCTGTGCGCGTCGCTGAGACAACAGCGACCCGGATTGGCGTCCGGCAATCTCCAGAGGCGGATGACCGCCTCAGCGCGGTTTTTTTACGTCCGCACACTAAGCGCCTTCTACGGTCGGGCCTTGGTGGTGGAGCGCTCGCGCTCGCCGGTTTCCTCTGGGTCCGGTACGCCAACGCCGCCATGCGCCCGGCCACCTCAATTGGCGTTGAGGTCCGGGTGGTTCAACCCACCAGAGGAGGTCGCAATCCATGCGCCAGTCCATGCACGCCCATACCGGGCAGCAATCCCGCCTCATTCAATCCATCGTCCGCGCAGCACTGCGCGACGCAGCAACGACCAACACGTACCAAGACGCGCTCGATGCAACCGGCGCAGCATTGGCCGCAATCGCCGCGCTCGTCCGTGCGGAGGTGCGTCATGGCTGAGCTGCGCTGCAAGATCGGCGATCTGGCGATCGTCACGCAGTGCGATGCTCGCACGCGTATCGGCATGCTGGTTGAGGTCGCATCGGCTCGTCCGACGCCTGATCACGATTGGCGCGTGCGGATCTTGGGCGGTCCCGTCACGGGGCGCAGTGTCTACGGTCGGCGGTCCGGCGAATTCACGCACGCAGCCGTCCACGACTGGAACCTCACGCCGATTCGCGGCGAAGCGGAGCTGGATTGCACGATCGACATCGGGCAACTCCTCGCGTCGATTCTGGAGGTGCGCCATGTCTAAATACCGCCTGCCGAACGAAGTCACGATGATCGCCATGTGTGCGGCCCATCAGTTCGCCCAGCTCGAAGCCCTGTTCGATGCCGTCCGTTCGCATCTTGCTGAGGGTACCTACGAGCGCGCGCTCGTCGACATGGGGCAAAGCGTTGCAAGCCGGTATTCGGCCGAAATGCGCCGTACCGCGCAGCCGGAGGTGTGCCATGACTGACCAGCGCATCCGAACCGCGGTTGTCGACGGATTCGACAACGCACCGCCGTTGGATACCGGCGCACCGATCGAGCTGCAATTCGCTGTCGACCTGGGCGCGATCTGCGCCGACGCATGGCTCGACCTGAAAGGCGACGTGCGGCTGCACGACTATGCGGCGCATCAAGCCGCCGCGTTCGCGCGCGGCATGGAAGCTGCCATGCAGGATGCGGGCGACGTCGACGCGCATCGCGTGACGATCAGCCGCCAAGCATTCGCGGCCGGCCTGATGGGACGCGTGCAACAGCACCTGTTCGCGGCGCTCGGTCTGGTCACGCGCGAACCACGCACGACGCACTGAGGGGCGGTCATGGCAAAGACGAACAAGAATGCCGTGCAACCGCTCGCGTCGCACTTCGTGGCCGAGGTGAACCGCCCCGATCGCAACCGCATCGGGACGCGAATCAGTGACGCCATGGAGCTGCTGGACAGCCTGCATTGGGCGGCCGACAAAGCCATGTCCGATGACGATTACTGGCTTGTGCTGAGCCTGTTCCGCGCGTCCCTGCCGTCGATCGGCGCGGCGCTGGAGGCAGCGAACGACGCCCTTGGCGAGTCGCGGCTCGGCCGCTACGTCTACAGCAACGACGTCACGGCGGGCGGTGCGGTTTTGTCGGTGCCTCGCGCGGCCGGCTGACGCTGCGCCGCTAGGCATCATCGCATCATTCAATTCTTCGCGCGTCGGGTAGCTGCTTTCCCGATATGGACTACTAATCGGAAGCCGACCGACGCGCGTCCAGTGGGAACCTATGAGTAACGCACCCATGTCCGAATTCGAGCGGGCGAGAGTCGCGCTCGGCTATGTTCCGCCCGACGACCGCGACACGTGGCGTCAGGTGGGAATGGCGCTCAAGGCCGAGTTTGGCGAGGAGGGCTTCGCCCTCTGGAACGAATGGAGCCAAGGCGCGCAGAACTACAACGGCAAGGACGCGCGCGATGTGTGGAAGTCGTTCAAGGGCGGCAAGATCACCATCAACACGCTGTTTCACCTCGCCAAGCTCGGCGGCTTCGATCCGCGTGCGCATCGAGCCAAGCCCATCGATCCAGCGGAGCGCGAGCGGCAGAAGGCCGAGCGTGCGGCACGCGAAGCGGCCGAGCTGGCCGAACTGACCGAGAAGCAGCAAGCCGCGTCGGCGCTCGCTGAGTCGATCTGGTCGGCGGCCGAGCCCGCGCCGGCCGATCACCCGTACCTCGTTCGCAAGCGCATCCCGGTCGACGCGCTGCGCGTCTATCGCGGCGGCTTGTGCATCGGCACGGCCGCATGCGACGGTGCGCTCGCCATCCCGGCGCGCGACGCGGACGGCAAGCTGTGGACGCTGGAATTCATCCTCACGGATGGCCAGAAACGCTATCTGCCAAACGGCCGCAAGGCGGGCTGCTTCTCGTTGATCGGCGGCCCGCTGTCTTCCGCGCCGGCCACGCTGCTGATTGGCGAGGGTTACGCCACGTGCGCAACGCTCGCGGCCGCGACGGGCTATCCGGTCGCCGTCGCGTTCGATGCAGGCAACCTGCACGCCGTGGCGACGGCACTGCGCAGCCAGTATCCGGACGCCCGTATCGTCGTATGCGCGGACGACGACCACACGACGAAGGGCAATCCGGGAGTGACGAAGGCCCGCGCGGCGGCCGACGCCATCGCCGGCATCGTCGCCGTGCCGGACTTCGGTCCGAACCGCCCGGCAGCCGGCACCGACTTCAACGACCTGGCTGCGCACCTCGGTCCGGATGCGGTGGCCGCCGCCGTGCGCGCTGCGCTCGCGCCGGCCGGGTCGTCGGATGCCGGCAAGGGCAAGGCTGCTCCAGCCGCCGCGAAGCCCGCCAAGCGCCCGAAAACAGCCCGCGCGCAGGACGGCAAGTCGCGGTTCGTCGTCGACGACAAGGGCGTGTGGTTTCACGGCTTCAACAATCAGGGCGATCCGCTGCCGCCGCATTGGGTCAGCACACGTATCGACGTGATCGCAGAGACGCGCAACGAGATGAACAGCGAGTGGGGCTACCTGCTCGAATTCACGGACCGCGACGGCATCCTGAAGCGGTGGGCGGTGCCGGCCGGCCTCTTTGCCGGCGACGGCACGGAGCTGCGCCGGATGCTGCTCGATATGGGCGTGAAGCTTGGCGTGACGCAGATCGCCCGCACGCAGATCGCCAACTATATCCAGATGGCGCAGCCGGACGAGCGCGTGCGCTGCGTGCCGCGCGTCGGCTGGCATCACGGCGCGTTCGTGCTGCCCGATCGCGTAATCGGCACCGGCAAAGAGGCGCTGATCTATCAGGCCGATACGCCGATCCAGAGTCAGTTCAAGGAGCGCGGCACGCTGGACGACTGGCGACGCGAGGTCGCGGCGTACTGCGTCGGAAATAGCCGGTTGGCGTTCTGCGTCGCTACCGCCTTCGCTGGCCCGCTGCTGCACTTCTCCGGGCTTCAGTCGGGCGGCTTCCACCTGCTCGGCACGACGTCCAAGGGTAAGTCGACGGGCGGCGTCATCGCGGCGTCCGTGTTCGGCTCGCCGGACTACGTGCGGAGCTGGAAAGCGACCGACAACGCCCTCGAAGCCGTCGCCACGCAGCATAGCGACGCCCTGCTGATCCTCGATGAAATCGGGCAGGTCGAGCCGCGTCTGGTCGGCGATGTGATTTACATGCTCGCGAACGAGTCGGGCAAGGCCCGCGCGTCGCGTAGCGGCTCGGCCAAGCCCGTGCTCACGTGGCGTCTGCTGTTCCTGTCGAACGGCGAAAAGAGCGTGTCCGCGCTGATGGCCGAGGGCAACAAGCCGATGAAAGGCGGTATCGAGGTGCGCTTGCCCGCGATCCCCGCCGAGGTCGGCGAAATGGGCGTCGTGGAGAAGCTGCACGGCTTCCCGACGCCGGCCGCGCTGATCGAGCATCTAGAGCGGCACACCGGCATGCACTACGGCACGGCCGGCCCCGCGTTCATCGAGTGGGCGTCGTCGCAGGCCGGCGAGCTGGCCGAGCATCTGCGCATGCGTGTCGATGAGCTGGTCGGGCAATGGGTGCCGGACGGCTCGCATTCGCAGGTCGCGCGCGTCGCCAAACGGTTCTGCCTCGTTGCGGTGGCCGGCGAGCTGGCGACGGCGCACGGACTGACCGGCTGGCCGCAGGGCGAAGCGGTCGAGGCTGCGCGTCGCTGCTTCGAAGGCTGGCTCGAACTGCGCGGCGGCACGGGCAACTCGGACGAGGCCGAAGCCGTGCGGCAGGTACAGCATTTCCTCGCCGCACACGGCGACAACCGTTTCGTGTGGATGAACCGGGCGCAGGACGACCATCGACCGAACGTGCCGCATCGAGCGGGCTTCAAGCAGCACGTGAAACGCGACGAGCGCCGCACGCCCATCGCCTCCGATCGCGAGTATTACGCCGAGTTCGGCGGCAAGATGAGCGCCGACGATGCCGAAAGCGTCGAGACGGAGTACCTGATCGAAGCGGCCGTGTTTCGCAAGGACGTGTGCGCCGGCTTCGATCACAAGATCGTTGCCAAGGCACTGATGAAGCGCGGCGTGCTGATGCCGCGTAGCGATGGCTATCCGTACCGGCAGGAATACATCCCCGGCCACGGCAAGTTCATGGTCTACCGCGTGCTGCCGTCCATCTTCACGCTTGAGCTGTGAAAGCGCCGCCGCCGTCCGGGAGGGCGGTGGCGGGCATTCCTTTGCGCGGCATTTTTGGCCCGTGCGTCAAAGTTACTTTGAGCGATACGCTCCAGATGGAACCGGGCGGGCGGCTGCCGCGAATCTTGCCTCAGCCGTAACAATCCAGCCCGGCTTATCTCCAGTATCTCCAGCGTTCTCCAAATCGTTTGGAGACACACGAAGCCTTACCCCACAAGGCTTTGCGGCCGATTCAGGCGTTTATCTCCAAATCTCCAACTTGTTTTGCACTGAGCGGACAGGCGTCGACCGTCTGCGTCGACCGCGAAGTTAGACGGGGTGCGGCTCTCCGGGAATCGACGGGTGTAGGAGACGCGTTTTCGAGGGGGGTGTCCGCGATGCGCCCCGATCGGGCATTGTTGCACCTGCCGCAAGTGTCAGGGCGGCCAGAAAGCGGGGGACCCTGCGTCTAGGGCAAAGACGCGGGGGCTCACACCCGCGTTTTCTCTCTAGCCGCGACACCCCAAGGGGGGTCATATTCATACCGAATTGCAGGGAGTGGGCAGTGCGGTGCCAACTCTGAAAAATCGGTGGGAGGTGCCCGGGAAGGGGGTCATACGCGTGGGGGCACGGTTCTATCTTGCCGCCGCGATAGAGATGATCTTCGCCCCGCCCTGTTTGTCGAGATAGTCCGCCCACCACTGCATCATGCGATGGCGCTCGGACAGATACTCCGCGTGGTTGTATGCCGCCCGCACACCGTCCTGCTCGGAGTGCGCGAGCTGACGCTCGATCCAGTCGGAATTGAAGCCCTTCTCGTTCAAGATCGTTGAGGCAAGGCCGCGGAACCCGTGTCCGGTCATGCGACTGCGATAGCCCATCCGGTATAGAGCATACAGAATCGTGTTCTCGCTCATCTGCTGCAACGGTCTGCGGCTGTTCGGGAACAGCCAGCGACGGTGGCCCGTCAGCGCGTGCAGCTCGGAAAGCAGCGCGATCGTCTGCTCGGCGAGCGGCACAATATGCACGCGGCGCATTTTCATCTTCTCGGCCGGAATGCGCCACTCTCGGCGCTCCAAATCGATCTCCGTCCATTCGGCCTGCCGCAGCTCGATGGTGCGAACGAACGTCAATGCCAGGAATCGCAGAGCGAGCCGGGTCTCGGGCTCGCCTTCATAGGAAGCGATCGAGCGAAGCAACTCCGGCAGCTCGCTTTCACCGACTCGCGCCATATGCTTGACGGGCACCGCCTTCAATGCGCCTCGCAGGTCCGGCGACGGATCTCGCTCGGCACGGCTCGTTGCAACGGCATAGCGAAAGACTTGGCCGCATGTCTGCAACGTCTTGCGCGCCGTCTCGAACGCCTCTCGTCCTTCGATTCGTCGAATGACCGCGAGCAAATCCGGGGCGCCGATCGAAGAAATCGGGCGCTGGCCGATCAGGGGAAACACCTCGCGATCGAGCTGTTTCTTGACTCGGTTCGCGTGCGAAGCGCTCCATGTCGCTTGCTGCGCCTCGTACCACTCCAGCGCGACGGCCTCGAAGGTGTTCTGTGCGGCAATGGCGCGAGTCTGCTTCTCGACGTCACGCTCGAACGCAGGGTTCTTCCCTTCCGCTAACAGCCGCTTCGCTTCGTCACGCCTCGACCGAGCATCAGCGAGCGACGTCGCGGGATAGTCGCCGAACGTCAGCAGGTTTTCTTTGCCATTGAACCGGTATTTGAGCCGCCATTTCTTCGAACCACTGGAGCGCAGATCGAGATACAGGCCGCCACCGTCGAAGAGTTTGTTTCCCCCGGCCTCATCGAATCTAGCGTTGCGGCACTTGGCGTCGGTAAGAGGTTTGGTTTTCATTATTCGTCGGGGGTACGGCATACCCCCAAATCCGGGAAGTCATACCCCGAATCTTACCCCCAAATTTTCGGGATGCACCGGTTCCACTCGGCACTTCCAGAAACAAAAAACCCGCGTCAGCGCTAGGCCGGACGCGGGTTTTGGGACTTCCCGGTACTACTTGATACTAGTGTTTGGTGCCGGCTGCAGGACTCGAACCCGCCACCTGATGATTACAAATCAACTGCTCTACCAGATGAGCTAAGCCGGCGTAGCGCGAGATTCTACCTCATTTCACGATCTTGAGGCGAGGTCTGCTGCCGCCTTTCGAGCCGTCGCCGTCGGTTTTCGGCGGTTCGTCGGCCCCTTCGGACGGCTCCTCGTTCGCACCGCTATCGGTGACCGGCGCCAACGGCGAGACGGACTCGTCACGCTGCGCGTCATCGGCTTGCGCGGCATCATCGTCGAACGCGCCCGAATCCTCGCCTTCGCCCGCGACCGCATCGACCTGGAACGCCATGCCCTGCCCGTTCTCGCGCGCATAGATCGCGAGCACGTTGGCCACCGGAATCTCGATCTTGTGCGCCTTCCCGGAGAACCGGGCCGTGAACTCGATCCACTCGTTGCCCATCTGCAACTGGCTCGTCGCCTCGAAGCTGATGTTGAGCACGATCTCGCCGTCACGCACGAACTGACGCGGCACGCGCGTCGAGTTGTCGACCCTCACCGCGATATGCGGCGTGTAACCGTTATCGGTGCACCACTCGTACAACGCGCGCAGCAGATAAGGCTTCGTTGAAATCTCTTGCATCACAATCCTCGAACCCGGAGCGGGCGCGCGGCACGCCGCGCCACCCGCTCCGTCATGCCTTCATTGCAACATTAACGACGCATGACCTTTTCGGACGGCGTCAGTGCTTCGATGTAGGCCGGACGGCTGAAGATCCGTTCGGCGTACTTCATCAGCGGCGCGGCGTTCTTCGACAGCTCGATGCCGTAGTGATCCAGGCGCCACAGCAGCGGTGCAATCGCGACGTCGAGCATCGAGAACTCTTCGCCGAGCATGTACTTGTTCTTCACGAAGATCGGCGCGAGTTGCGTCAGGCGATCGCGGATCGCGAGGCGGGCCTTCTCGTGATTCTTCTCCGCCGCCTTGCCCTTCTCGTTCTCGAGCGTGCTGACGTGGACGAACAGTTCCTTCTCGAAGTTGAGCAGGAACAGGCGCGCACGGGCGCGCTGCACCGGGTCGGCCGGCATCAGTTGCGGATGCGGGAAGCGCTCGTCGATGTACTCGTTGATGATGTTCGATTCGTACAGGATCAGGTCGCGCTCGACCAGGATCGGCACCTGACCGTACGGGTTCATCACCGAAATGTCTTCCGGCTTGTTGAACAGGTCGACGTCGCGGATTTCGAAGTCCATGCCCTTCTCGAACAGCACCAGCCGGCAACGCTGGGAGAACGGGCAAGTTGTGCCGGAATACAGAACCATCATATTTGCGTTTCCTCAAAAAAGCCGAGGGCCGGCACGCGGCGCAACCCCTTTCACGGGTTCCGCCTTGCGCCGGCCCCACGCCGGTCAGGCGTGTTTACTTGATATCTTTCCAGTACGCGGCATTCAGCCGCCAGGCCAGGAAAGTCAGGACACCGAGAAAGATCAGCACCCACACGCCGAGGCGCTTGCGGGTCTGCTGGGCCGGCTCGGACATCCATGTCATATAGGCCACCAGGTCGGCGACCGCAGCATCGTAGTCGGGCGACGAGAGCGTGCCCGGCGTGACCTGCTGGAAGCCGACGAGCACGTGGGCCTGCTCGCCCGTCTCCTCGTCCGTCTTGTCTTCGAATTTGGCAACGCGCTGCCCCTGCAGCTGCCACAACACATGGGGCATGCCGACGTTCTCGAACACCGCGTTGTTCCAGCCGGTCGGCCGCGTATCGTCGCGGTAGAAGCTCCGCAGATACGTGTACAGCCAGTCGCGGCCGCGCGCGCGCTCCTCGACCGACAGGTCGGGCGGCGTGGTGCCGAGCCAGTTCTTCGCGTCGTCGGGCCGCATCGCAACGGACATCGTGTTCCCGACCTTGTCGGTCGTGAACAGGAGATTCGTTTCGATCTCCTTCTGGGATATGCCCAGATCCGTCAGACGGTTGTAGCGCATCAGGTTCGCGCTGTGGCAGTTCAGGCAATAGTTTACAAACAATTGCGCGCCGTGCTGAAGCGAAACGAGATTTTCCGTGTTATCGGGCGCCCGGTCGAGCGGAAAATTACCCTCCGCCCGCACGGCCGGCGCCGCCAGCAGCGCACAGGCGGTCGCCCCGATCAGCGCGAGTGTCGAAAGCAGTTTCTTCATGTCGTTCTCTCCTCGCTCACGTTAATGGGGCTTGAAGCGCACCCGCTCCGGCGGCTGCTTGAACGTGCCAAGCGGCGTCCAGACGGGCATGCCGAGGAAGAACGCGAAGTAGATCAACGCGCAGAACTGCGCGATCAGCGTCGCCGCCGGCGAGGGCGGCCGCGTGCCGAGGAACGCGAGGGTCAGGAACGCCGCGACGAAGATCCCGAGGAACACCTTGTGGAACAGCGGCCGGTAGCGGATCGACTTCACCGGGCTGCGGTCGAGCCACGGCAGGAAGAACAGCGAGATCACCGCCGAGCCCATCACGACGACGCCCCAGAACTTCGACTCCGTCAGGTACATGAACACGACGATCGCGGCCGCCAGCACCGGCAGCCCGACCTTCCACTTGCCGCGCGCGCGGATCAGCGCGAGCACGCCGAGCAGCGCGATCACGATCATCAGCACGATCTTGAACGGGTCGGTGGTCGCGCGCAGCATCGCGTAGAACGCGGTGAAGTACCAGACCGGCGCGATCTCGGGCGGCGTCTGCAGCGGGTTCGCCGGGACGAAGTTGTTCGCCTCGAGGAAGTAGCCGCCCATCTCCGGCGAGAAGAACACGATCAGCGCGAACACCATCAGGAACACGCACACGCCGAGGAAATCGTGGACCGAGTAGTACGGGTGGAACGGGATGCCGTCGAGCGGAATGCCGTTCTCGTCCTTCTTCGCCTTGATCTCGATGCCGTCGGGGTTATTCGACCCCACTTCGTGCAGCGCGACCAGGTGGGCGACGACGAGGCCGACCAGCACCAGCGGAATCGCGATCACGTGGAACGCGAAGAAGCGGTTCAGCGTGACGTCGGACACGACGTAGTCGCCGCGAATCCACAGCGACAGGTCCGGGCCGACGAACGGGATCGCCGAGAACAGGTTCACGATCACCTGCGCGCCCCAGAACGACATCTGGCCCCACGGCAGCAGGTAGCCGAAGAACGCTTCGGCCATCAGGCACAGGAAGATCGCGCAGCCGAAGATCCACACGAGCTCGCGCGGCTTGCGGTACGAACCGTACAGCAGCCCGCGGAACATGTGCAGGTAGACGACCACGAAGAACATCGATGCACCGGTCGAGTGCATGTAGCGGATCAGCCAGCCCCACGGCACCTCGCGCATGATGTACTCGACCGACGCGAACGCGAGCATCGAGTCGGGCTTGTAGTTCATCGTCAGGAAGATGCCCGTGACGATCTGGTTGACGAGCACCAGCAGCGCGAGGGAGCCGAAGAAGTACCAGAAGTTGAAGTTCTTCGGCGCGTAATACTCGGATACGTGCTTCTTCCAGGTGGACGTGAGCGGGAAGCGCTGGTCGATCCAGCCGGTGAAACCTGTGGTGGAGACTTCCTTGTTGTCGGCGGCCATCACGCTTCTCCTTTCTCGTCCTTGCCGATCACGAGGGTCGTCGCCGACGTGAACATGTAGGGCGGGATGTCGAGATTCTGAGGCGCCGGCTTGTTCTTGAACACACGGCCGGCGAGGTCGTAGGTCGAACCGTGGCACGGGCACAGGAAACCGCCCGGCCAGTCGTCCGGCAGGTTCGGCTGCGGACCCGGCGTGAAGCGTTGGCTAGGCGTGCAGCCGAGGTGCGTACACACGGCCATCACGACGAGAATGTTCTTGCGATCGGCCCGCGACCGATATTCGTTGGCGCAATACGCGGGCAACGGCATCGAATACGGGGATTTCGTGGCCGGATCGGCCACTTCCTTGTCGGCCTTGACCACGTCGGCCAGCATCGAATCGGTGCGATTCAGGATCCAGACCGGCTTGCCGCGCCACGGCACGGTGACCATTTCGCCGGGCTTCAGGCCGCTGATGTCGACCTCGACCGGCGCACCGGCCGCTTTCGCTTTCGCGGACGGCGCAAGCGACGCCGCGAAAGGTATGACGGTGGCTACGCCTCCTACGCCACCTGCTACGGATGTCGCAATCAGCCAGGTACGGCGGCCGCTGTCGACGCGTTTCTCTTCCTTGTCTCGCATCACACGCCCCACTTCTGAGTTGGATTTTCCGTCACGACTTTCCATTCCGCCGCTAGTTTGCTCGAATGGAGTCGCCATTTACAAGGCCCGGAGATGAAAATCCCTTCGAAGTGATTGATAGTTAAGGGTTATCCCCCACTATCGGAGCGATTAAATCATTTCACTTTTAAGCGGATGCTACATTGTGAAATTTCGATGCACTGCCGCAAATCCGGCGCTCAGACCGGATTATGAATATCGATAAAAAGGTGTTCGAGATCGAATTCTTCGGACAAGTGGCGCCCAAGCGCCTGGATCCCGTAGCGCTCGGTCGCATGGTGCCCCGCCGCAACGAACGCGACGCCGCTCTCCGCCGCCGCGTGGGTGGTCGACTCGGACACCTCGCCGGTCAGGAACACGTCGGCGCCGGCGTCGATCGCCGCGTCGAAATAGCTCTGCGCGGCGCCCGTGCACCACGCGATGCGGCGCAACTGCGTGTCCGGATCGCCGAGCACGAGCGGCGTGCGGCCCAGCGTGTTCTCGACCTTCGCGACGAAGTGCTCGAGCGTGACGGGCATCGGCAGCGTCGCCATCCAGCCGAGATCGCCTTCGCCGAACCGCTGCTCGCCGATCAGGCCGAGCTTTTCGCCGAGCTGCGCGTTGTTGCCGAATTCGGGATGCGCGTCGAGCGGCAGGTGGAACGCGAACAGGTTCAGGTCGTTCGCGAGCAGCAGCTTCAGGCGCTGATACTTGCGGCCGGTGATCTGCGGCGCCTCGTTGCGCCAGAAATAGCCGTGATGGACGAGCACGGCATCCGCACCCCATTCGAGCGCGGCTTCGAGGAAGGCGACCGACGCCGTCACGCCGGTGGCGATCTTCTCGATCTTGCGGCGCCCCTCGACCTGCAGGCCGTTCGGGCAATAGTCCTTGAAGCGCGCGGTTTCAAGGGTATTGTTCAAGTACAATTCAAGTTCGATCCGATCCATATAAACCTCTAATCCATTCAGATGCTTAGACGCTTCTGGCTGTTCTTCGCGCAGGCGGTGACCGTACTGCTCGCGCTGATGTTCATCGTCGTGACGCTCAAGCCGCAATGGCTGCAACGGCAAGGACAGCTCGGCAAGCAGCTTGCCACGCCGATCGTCGCGCTGCGGGAAGTCGCGCCGGGCATCGGCGGCGCACCGGCGACCACGTCGTATGCCGAAGCCGCGCAGAAGGCGATGCCGGCCGTCGTCAACGTGTTCTCCAGCAAGGACGGCTCGCTGCCGCCCGACCCGCGCGCGAAGGATCCGCTGTTCCGTTACTTCTTCGGCGACCGCAACGCCCGCAAGCAGCAGGACGAGCCGGCCGCCAACCTCGGCTCGGGCGTTATCGTGAGCCCGGAAGGTTACATTCTAACGAACCAGCACGTCGTGGACGGCGCCGACCAGATCGAAGTCGCGCTCGCCGACGGCCGCACGGCCACCGCGAAGGTGATCGGCAGCGATCCCGAAACCGATCTCGCCGTGCTCAAGATCAACATGACGAACCTGCCGACGATCACGCTCGGCCGCTCCGACCAGTCGCGCGTCGGCGACGTCGTGCTCGCGATCGGCAACCCGTTCGGCGTCGGCCAGACGGTCACGATGGGGATCATCAGCGCGCTCGGCCGCAACCACCTCGGCATCAACACGTTCGAGAACTTCATCCAGACCGACGCGCCGATCAACCCCGGCAACTCCGGCGGCGCGCTGGTCGACGTGAACGGCAACCTGCTCGGCATCAACACGGCGATCTACTCGCGCTCCGGCGGCTCGCTCGGCATCGGTTTCGCGATTCCGGTCTCGACCGCGCGCACGGTGCTCGAAAGCATCATCACGACGGGCTCGGTCACGCGCGGCTGGATCGGCGTCGAGCCGCAGGACGTCACGCCGGAGATCGCCGAGTCGTTCGGGCTCCAGCAGAAATCGGGCGCGATCGTCGCGGGCGTGCTGCAGGGCGGCCCGGCCGACAAGGCCGGCATCAAGCCGGGCGACATCCTGGTGAGCGTCAACGGCGAGGACATCACCGACACCACGAAGCTGCTGAACGTCGTCGCGCAGATCAAGCCGGGCACGCCGACCAAGGTGCACGTCGTACGCAAGGGCAAGCAGTTCGACGTGAACGTCGTGATCGGCAAGCGCCCGCCGCCGCCGAAGCAGACGCTCGACGAGCAGGACAGCGATAGCGAATGAGGCTGGGCAGGCGGCGCGCCGCCTGCCGGTTGCGACGCGTCGTGATGCGCCGCGGAAATGGAAAAGGGCAGCCGGCTGGCTGCCCTTTTGCTTTGCTTCAAAACGATGTCGGGTGCCGCGAAGGCGGCGTGGGCACGCGCTGGCCGGAGCCAACCGCAGCAGGTACCGGCCCCTCCAGCTTGACCGGAAAGCCGCCCGGCGCCGCGCCGTCAACCCGCGGCTTCGCCGTTCCCCGCCTCGCCCTCTTCGGCCGGCTTCTTCGGCACGAAGAACCGTGCGGCCAGCAGCCCGATCTCGAACAGCACGACGAGCGGCAGCGCCAGCATCAGTTGCGAAAACACGTCCGGCGGCGTGACGACCGCCGCGACCACGAATGCGCCGACGATCACGTACGGCCGCATCTCCTTCAGCTTCTTCAGGGACAGCACGCCCATCCGGACGAGCAGCACGACGACGATCGGCACCTCGAACGTGACCCCGAACGCGATGAACATCCCGAGCACGAAGCTCAGGTAGTTGTCGATGTCGGTCGTCATCTCGGCCCCGAGCGGCGCGTTGTAGTGCGCCATCACGCGGAAGATCGTCGGGAACACGAGGAAGTACGCGAACGCCATCCCGCACAGGAACAGGAAGTAGCTGCTGCCGACGAGCGGCGCGACGAGCTTCTTCTCGTGCTGGTACAGCCCCGGCGCGACGAACGCCCAGATCTGGTACAGCACGATCGGCAGCGCGATCACGAGCGCGACGAGCATCGTGACCTTCATCGGCACGAAGAACGAGCCGGTGACGTCGGTGACGATCATCTTGCCGTCTTTCGGCAGGTTGTCCATCAGCGGCCGCGCGAGCAGCTTGAAGATGTCCGGCGCCCAGTAGACGAGCCCGAGGAACACGACGATCACGGCCAACCCCGCGCGAATGATGCGATCGCGAAGCTCGACGAGATGGGAAATGAAGGTTTCTTCCGGGGCGTCGCCCGGGTTCTGCTGGGGGTCGCTCACACCGGCCCTCGGTAGGATTGACGAGCGAGCATGCGCTCGACTCAGAAGAAGCGCGTCGGCCGGCGCAGGCTGGCCGGCTGATGACGCGCGACACGCGCGGCGCCCGACTGCACGTGCGTGCGACGGGTCGTCGCGCGCTTGTACCAGACGGGCGCCGCCGCCTGCTTGATGCGCCAGTTGCGGCGCTTCGGCGCAAGCGCGGCCGAACTGCCGCGCCACGACGGCGCCGCGGGCGTATCGGAACCAGCGGAGCCGACGGACCCGGCGTCGCCGGCAGCCCCGTCAAGACCGCCGACCGCGGAATGCCACGTGTCGTTCAGTGCCTTCTCGTGCTCGCGCAAGTTGTCGTGAATCGTCGTCTCGACATTGCGCGCGGCCGATTCGAAATCGGTCTTCATCGTCCGCAGCGCGTCGAGTTCGATTTCGCGCGAGACCTCGGCCTTCACGTCGTTGATGTACCGCTGCGCGCGGCCGAACAGCGCGCCTGCCGTGCGCGCGACGCGCGGCAGGCGCTCGGGGCCGAGCACCACGAGCGCGACGACGCCGATCAGCGCCATCTTCGAAAGACCGAGATCCAGCATCGCGAATGCCTGTCAGCGTGCCGGCGTTACGCCTTGTTCGAATCGGAACGCGTCGTTTCCTTCGCGTTGACGTCGACCGCACCCGAACGCGGCAGTTGCTGCGCATCCGCCGGCGTTTCGCCTTCCTTCATGCCGTCCTTGAAACCCTTCACGGCGCTGCCGAGGTCGTTGCCGATGTTGCGCAGCTTCTTCGTACCGAAAACCAGCGCGACGATCAGCAGCACGATCAGCCAGTGCCAAATGCTCAATCCACCCATGATGAAACCTCTCCTCAACCACGCCGCGTCGCGGCGCAAATCGCCGGCGGCACGCCGGCTTCGACTATCGATGCGGGGAAACGCCCCGCTGCGTCAACCCATTCGCTGCCACGGGCGCGGGCCGGCCAGGATATGCGCGTGCAGGTGGTAGACCTCCTGCCCGCCGCCCGGGCCCGTGTTGATCACCGTACGGAAACCGGTTTCGCCGCCCGTATACGCGACGCCGAGCTGGTCGGCCAGACGCGCGACGAGCAGCATCAGCCGGCCGAGCATCGGCGCATCGGCGTCGCTCGCCGCCGACAGCGTCGGCAGGTGCTGGCGCGGAATCACGAGCACGTGCGTGTCGGCCGCCGGGCGGATGTCGCGGAACGCGACGAATTCGTCGTCCTCGTGCACCTTCGTGCTCGGGATCTCGCCTGCCGCGATCTTGCAGAACAGGCAATTCGGATCGTGACTCATGTTGCTCCTGCAGACGCCCGCGCGCGGCCGGTCAGAACCATGCCTGCGGATCGAGCGCCTTGTTGTCGTTCAGGTACAGCCAACCCTTGATGATACGGTACAGCGTCCAAATCCATGTGACAAACATGATCACGAATCCCACCCCCACGAACAGCAGCGCGATGCCGATCACGTATGCGATCAGCGCGCGCCAGAACGTGCGGATCTGCCACTCGAAGTGATCGGCGTACGGCGTGCCGGCCACGTCGCCGCGCTTCACGTAGTTGATGATGATCGCGATGATGCCCGTGACGCCACCCGTCAGCCAGTGAATCGCATAGAGGCCGTACAGCACGTGGGTCAGCGTGCGCAGCCCGTTCAGGCGTTCGGCATCCGCGGCTCCCGGCACCGCCGGCGTCGGAAACTGGTTCGACGTATCGTTCATGATGCTACCCCCGTTAGATGACAATTCTTACAGCTTACCGCACTGTTGCCACCGCGGCGGGGCGTGCCCGTCACCCGCCGTTTTCCTCGCGCTCGCGACGCTTGCGCAGCGCCTTTTCCTCGATGCCCGACAAGCCTTCGCGACGCTCGAGTTCGGCGATCACGTCGGCGGGGCTCAGGTCGAAATGCGACAGCATCACGAGGCAGTGGAACCACAGGTCGGCCACCTCGCCGACGAGCGCGGTCGGCGCGCCGCCCTGGCGCACGTCCTTCGCGGCCAGCACGACTTCCGTCGCCTCTTCGCCGATCTTCTTCAGCACCGCGTCGTCGCCCTTGTGGAACAGGCGCGACACGTACGATTGGTCGGGGTCGCCGCCCTTGCGGCTATCGATCACGGCCGCGAGGCGCAGCAGCGTGTCTTCGGTCGATTGCGTCATTTGTAGATGTGTTCGGGGTCTTTCAGCACCGGTTCGACCGCGACCCAGTCGCCGCTGTCCACGTTGCCTTCGAATTTCTGGAAGAAGCACGAATGCCGGCCGGTGTGGCATGCGATGCCCGACACCTGCTCGACCTTCAGCAGCACGACGTCCTCGTCGCAGTCGAGCCGCACTTCGTGCACGTGCTGCACGTGGCCCGACTCCTCGCCCTTGAACCACAGGCGCTTGCGCGAACGCGAATAGTAGACCGCGCGCTGCGTCTCGACCGTCTTCGCGAGCGCCTCGCGATTCATCCACGCGAACATCAGCACGTCGTTGGTCGACGCTTCCTGCGCGATCACCGGCACGAGGCCGTTGTCGTCCCAGCGGACCTTGTCGAGCCACGCGGGCAGGGATTTCGTTTCCGTATTCATCACAGCCTCACCGCGATGCCCTGGTCGGACATGAAGCGCTTCGCCTCGCCGACCGTGTGCTCGCCGTAGTGGAAGATGCTCGCGGCCAGCACCGCGTCGGCGCGGCCGTCCTTGATGCCGTCGGCCAGGTGCTGCAGCGAACCGACGCCGCCCGACGCGATCACCGGCACCGGCACCGCATCCGACACGCCGCGCGTGAGCGCGAGGTCGAAGCCCGACTTCGTGCCGTCGCGGTCCATGCTCGTGAGCAGGATCTCGCCGGCGCCGAGTTCGGCCATCTTGCGCGCCCATTCGATCGCGTCGAGGCCCGTGTTCTTGCGGCCGCCGTGCGTGAACACTTCCCAGCGCGGCGCCTCGCCGTCGGCCGACACGCGCTTCGCATCGATCGCGACGACGATGCACTGCGAGCCGTACTTGTCGGCCGCGTCGCGCACGAGCTGCGGGTTCGCGACCGCCGACGAATTCATGCTGACCTTGTCCGCGCCCGCGTTCAGCAGGCGCCGCACGTCCTCGACGGCGCGCACGCCACCGCCGACGGTCAGCGGAATGAACACCTGCGACGCAACGGCTTCGATGATCGGCAGGATCAGGTCGCGCTGGTCGGACGTCGCGGTGATGTCGAGGAAGGTCAGTTCGTCGGCACCCTGGTCGTCGTAGCGGCGGGCGATTTCGACGGGGTCGCCGGCGTCGCGCAGCTCGACGAAATTGACGCCCTTGACGACACGCCCGGCGGTCACGTCCAGGCAGGGGATGATGCGTTTAGCTAGAGCCATGATGTTGCGCCAAATGCCGCGCTGGGACGGCCGGTTGCGGAAGCCTCGCGCGAGGCTTCCGGTCGGGGCCGCCTGCGGGCAGCCCCGGCGAACGGGACAACCGCGGTTACGCGTTGTCGAGTTCGCCGTTCAGTTCGTCCGCGCGCTTTTGCGCGGCCGCGAAATCGAGATCGCCGGAGTAGATCGCACGGCCGCAGATCACGCCTTCGACGCCGTGCTCTTCCACTTCGCACAGGCTCTCGATGTCCGTGAGGTTCGACAGGCCGCCGCTGGCGATCACCGGGATGCCGACCGCCTGCGCGAGCTTCACCGTCGCGTCGATGTTGATGCCCTGCAGCATCCCGTCGCGGCCGATGTCCGTGTAGACGATCGATTCGACGCCGTAATCCTCGAACTTCTTCGCGAGATCGATCACCTCGTGACCGGTCAGCTTGCTCCAGCCGTCGGTCGCGACCTTGCCGTCCTTCGCGTCCAGCCCGACGATGATGCTGCCGGAGAACGCGGTGCACGCGTCCTGCAGGAAGCCCGGGTTCTTCACGGCCGCCGTGCCGATGATCACGTAGGACAGGCCGGCGTCGAGATACTTCTCGATCGTCTCGAGGCTGCGGATGCCGCCGCCGAGCTGGACGGGAATTTCGTCGCCGACTTCGTCGAGGATCGCTTCGATCGCCTCGAGATTCTTCGGCTTGCCGGCGAATGCGCCGTTCAGGTCGACGAGATGGAGCCGCCGGGCGCCGAGATCGACCCACTTGCGGGCCATCGCCGCCGGGTCCTCGGAAAAAATCGTGGCCTGGTCCATATCGCCCTGTTTGAGGCGCACACACTGACCGTCTTTGAGGTCGATGGCCGGAATCAGCAACATAGCAATCGGGTGTCGTCGTGGAAAAAGAAAAGAATCCGGCGCGTACCGGCCAAACCGGTGCCGCGCCGTCTCGCTAGTTTAGTACAACTCTTTCGGCGCTTAGGCGGGCAAGCCCCGTGCGACAGGCCTTTCGGCCAGGGCGACTGTGGCTCGCGCACCACGTTTACGGTTTCCAGTGTACGAAGTTGCGATACAGACGCAACCCGACCTCCGCGCTTTTCTCCGGGTGGAATTGGGTCGCGAAGAGGTTGTCCCGCGCGACCGCGGACGTAAACGGCGCGCCGTAGGCCGTTTCGCCGACCGTGTGCGCCGGGTTGTCCGGCGTCACGTAATAGCTGTGCACGAAGTAGAAATACGCGTCGTCGGGCACGCCGTCCCACAGCGGGTGCGGCTGCGCCTGGCGCACGCGGTTCCAGCCCATCTGCGGCACCTTGAAGCGCGAGCCGTCGTCCTGCACGCGGCCGTCGAGCGCGAAGCGCACGACCTTGCCGGGCAACAGGCCGAGGCCCTTCGTGTCGCCTTCCGCGCTCCAGTCGAACAGCATCTGCTCGCCGACGCACACGCCGAGCAGCGGCTTCGTGCGCGACGCCTCGATCACGGCCTCCTGCAGGCCCGATTCGCCGAGGCAGCGCATGCAGTCGGGCATCGCGCCCTGGCCGGGCAGCACGACACGGTCGGCCGCGCGAATCGCGGCCGGCGTGTCGACGATCGCCACGTCGGCGGCCGGTTCGGCCTTCCTGAGCGCCTGCGCGACCGAGCGCAGGTTGCCCATCCCATAATCCACAATCGCAATCGAAGTTTTCATCTCAGTGCAGGCAGTAGCGCCCTCAGTCCATTGACGATGAATTCCACCGCCAGCGCCGACAGCATCAGACCCATCAGCCGTGTGGCGATGTTGATGCCGGTGCGGCCGATCCAGTTCGCGATCGGCTCGGCGAGCCGCATCGCGACGAAACACAGAAAAGCCAGGACCGCGCCGATCGCGACCAGCCCGGCCCGTTCATACCAGTGATGCGCGTTCGCCGCATAGATGATCACCGTGCTGATCGAGCCGGGGCCCGTGAGCAGCGGAATCGCCAGCGGCACGACCGCGATGTTGTCCTTCAGCTCGGCTTCGTGGCGCTCCTCCGGCGTCGATCGCGTATTGCCGATCTGCGCGTTCAGCATGTTGATCGCCATCAGCAGCATGATGATCCCGCCGCCCACTTCGAGCGACCCGACCGAAATGCCGAAGAAGTTGATGATCTGCTGCCCGAGCAGCGCGGTCACCGTCATCACGCAGAACACCGACACCGATGCAATCCGGATCGTGCGCCGCCGCTCGTCGTCCGTCTGCTGCGCCGTCAGGCTCAGGAAGAACGGCACCGCGCCGACCGGGTTGATCAGCGCGAGCAGCGAAATGAACGATTTGAGCAGATCCATCGCACGCCGGCGCGCCGCGCCGAAGCCGTGAGGTCGTCCTTGGCGTCGTCCGTTCGGAAGTTAGAGGCTGCCTTTGGTCGACGGAATCTGCCCCGCCGCCCGCTCGTCGAGCTCCACCGCCGCGCGCAGCGCCCGGCCGAAGGCCTTGAACACCGTCTCGAGCTGGTGGTGCGCGTTGATCCCGCGCAGGTTGTCGATGTGCAGCGTGACGCCCGCGTGGTTCACGAAACCGCGGAAGAACTCGATCGACAGGTCGACGTCGAACGTGCCGATCCGCGCGCGCGTGAACGGCACGTGGAATTCGAGGCCCGGCCGGCCCGAGAAGTCGATCACGACGCGCGACAGCGCCTCGTCGAGCGGCACGTACGAATGGCCGTAGCGGCGGATGCCCTTGCGGTCGCCGATCGCCTTCGCGACGGCCTGACCGAGCGTGATGCCGACATCCTCGACCGTGTGGTGATCGTCGATATGCGTGTCGCCATGCGCTTCGACCTCGAGATCGACCAGACCGTGTCGCGCGATCTGGTCGAGCATATGGTCGAGAAACGGCACGCCGGTGGCCAGCTTCTGCTGGCCGGTGCCGTCGAGATCGAGCTTCACACGGATCTGCGTTTCGCTGGTATTGCGAACGACTTCCGCCACACGCATGGCAATTCCTTGATTGAGTCTGATGTAAATGGGGATTGATCATCGCGCGCCGCCGCGCCCTGGGCTCAACCGGGCAGCGCGAGTTTCAAGGCGGCCAGCAGGCGGGCGTTTTCGTCGGGAGAACCGACGGTCAGCCGCACGCATTCGGCCAGTAATGGATGCATTTTACTCACGTTTTTGACCAGCACCCGCTCGGTGAGCAGCGCATCGAACACGACGGCCGCGTCCGGCACACGTACCAGCAGGAAATTGCCGGCGCTCGGGAACACCGTCGCCCCGGGCAGCGCGGTCACCGCCTGCGCGAGGCGCGCGCGCTCCGCACGCAATTCGGCCGCCTGCGCGTCGAGCACGTCGAGGTGATCGAGCAGGAAATCGGCGGTCGCCTGGGTCAGCACGTTGATGTTGTACGGCGGGCGCACCTTGTCGAACTCGTTCAGCCACGCGGGCAAGCCGACGAGATAGCCGAGGCGGATGCCCGCGAGGCCGAGCTTCGACACCGTGCGCATCACGACGACGTTGTCGAACTCGGCGGCGCGCGGCAGCCACGAACGCTCGGCGAACGGCTGGTACGCCTCGTCGATCACGATCAGGCTGTGGCACGCGGCCGCGACGATCCGTTCGATGTCGGCATCGTCGTACAGCGTGCCGGTCGGGTTGTTCGGGTACGCGAGATAGACGATCGCCGGCCGGTGCTCGGCGATCGCCGCGAGCATCGCGTCGACGTCGAGCGTCAGGTCGGCCCGCAGCGGCACGCCGACGAATTCGAGCTGCGCGAACTTCGCCGACAGTTCGTACATCACGAAGCCCGGCACCGGTGCGAGCACCTTCGCGCCCGGCTGCGCGCACGCGACCGAGATCATGCTGATGATTTCGTCGGAACCGTTGCCGAGCAGCACGTCGCAGCCGGCCGGCACACGCATCGCGTGGCGCAGCTTGTCGAGCAGCGCGGCCGGGCGCGGCGCCGGGTAGCGGTTCAGCGCGACCTGCGCGAGCCGCTCGCCGAGCGCCGCGGCGAGCGGCGCCGGCAGCGGATACGGGTTCTCCATCGCGTCGAGCTTCACGAACCCGCTCGCGTCCGGCACCGGATAGCTGGTCATCGCGAGCACGTCGCGGCGGATGATGTCTTGTGGCGTCGTCATGGTCTCAAGCCGGCGTGCGTCGCGCCGGCGTCAAAGGGTCGGCAGGGCGGCGGCTGCCGCCCTGCACTCGTCTCCTGCCCCGCTCCAAAAATGCGCGGTCAGCCCTTCATCCGGAACTCGGCGCTCCTTGCGTGCGCCTGCAGTCCTTCGCCGTAAGCGAGCTCGGACGCGATCTCGCCGAGCGTCTGCGCGCCTTCCGCGCTGACCTCGATCAGGCTCGAGCGCTTGATGAAGTCGTACACGCCGAGCGGCGACGAGAAGCGCGCGGTGCGCGATGTCGGCAGCACGTGGTTCGGGCCCGCGCAGTAGTCGCCGAGGCTCTCGCTCGTGTAGCGGCCGAGGAAGATCGCGCCCGCGTGGCGGATCTGCTGGCCCCATTGCTGCGGCTCCAGCGCCGAAATTTCGAGGTGTTCCGGCGCGATGTCGTTGGCGATCCGGCACGCCTCGGCCATGTCGCGCACCTTGATCAGCGCGCCGCGGCCCTCGAGCGACGCGCGGATCACGTCCTGGCGCGGCATCGTCGGCAGCAGCTCGTCGATCGCCTTTTCGACGCGATCGAGGAACGCACCGTCCGGGCACAGCAGGATCGACTGCGCGAGTTCGTCGTGCTCGGCCTGCGAGAACAGGTCCATCGCGACCCAGTTCGGATCGGTCGTGCCGTCGCACAGCACGAGGATTTCCGACGGCCCGGCGATCATGTCGATGCCGACCGTGCCGAACACGCGGCGCTTCGCCGACGCGACGTACGCGTTGCCGGGGCCGCAGATCTTGTCGACGGCCGGCACCGTCTCGGTGCCGTATGCGAGCGCGCCGACCGCCTGCGCGCCGCCGATCGTGAACACGCGATCGACGCCGCCGAGCAGCGCTGCGGCCAGCACGAGGTCGTTCTTCACGCCGTCCGGCGTCGGCACGACCATCACGATCTCGCCGACCCCCGCGACGCGCGCGGGAATCGCGTTCATCAGCACCGACGACGGATACGCGGCCTTGCCGCCCGGCACGTACAGGCCGACGCGGTCGAGCGGCGTGACCTTCTGGCCGAGCACCGTGCCGTCGCTTTCCGTGTACTGCCAGCTATGCGTGCCGCACTCGATCTTCTGCTTCTCGTGGTACGCGCGCACCCGCGCCGCGGCCGCTTCCAGCGCCGCGCGCGCCTTCGGCGCGAGGCCGTCGAGCGCCGTCTGCAGCGCGTCCTGCGGCAATTCGAGCGCGGCGACGCTGTTCGCGCTCAGCCGGTCGAAGCGGTTCGTGTACTCGAGCACCGCGGCGTCGCCGCGCGACTTCACGTCGGCGAGGATCTTCGCGACCGATTGCTCGATCGCTTCGTCTTCGCTCGCCTCGAACGCGAGCACGGCGCGCAGCGCGGCGCCGAAGCCTTCGTTCGTCGAATCGAGCTTGCGGATGGTGATGGACATGGGAGTTCCGTTACGGTGATGCGCTCAACCGCCATTCTGCGACGCGCGTTCGAACGCGTCGAGGATCGGCTTGAGCGCCGCGCGCTTCAGCTTCAGCGCGGCCTGGTTCACGACGAGGCGCGACGAGATCGCCATGATCTCCTCGACCTCGACCAGATTGTTCGCCTTCAGCGTGCCGCCCGAGCTGACGAGGTCGACGATCGCGTCGGCCAGCCCGACCAGCGGCGCGAGCTCCATCGAGCCGTACAGCTTGATCAGGTCGACGTGCACGCCCTTCGCGGCAAAGTGTTCGCGCGCCGTTTCGACGTATTTGGTCGCGACCCGCAGGCGCGCGCCCTGGCGCACTGCGTTCGCGTAGTCGAAGCCGGCCGGCACGGCCACCGACATCCGGCAGCGCGCAATGTTCAGATCGATCGGCTGGTACAGGCCCGAGCCGCCGTGCTCGACCAGCACGTCCTTGCCGGCCACGCCGAAATCGGCCGCGCCGTATTCGACGTAGGTCGGCACGTCGCTCGCGCGCACGATGATCACGCGCAGGTTCGGATCGGTCGTCGGCAGGATCAGCTTGCGCGACGTTTCCGGGTCCTCGGCCACCTGCACGCCGGCGGCGGCCAGCAGCGGCAGGGTTTCCTCGAAAATCCGGCCCTTCGACAGGGCGAGGGTCAGCGGCGCGGTCATGCTTGGCTCCCGGAGAGGCGGCGCACGTTCGCGCCGACGGCGGTCAGTTTGGCTTCCATGCGGTCGTAGCCGCGGTCCAGGTGATAGATGCGGTCGACGAGCGTTTCGCCGTCGGCGCGCAGCCCGGCGATCACGAGGCTCGCCGACGCACGCAGGTCGGTCGCCATCACGTTCGCGCCCGACAGCTTGTCGACGCCCGTCACGAGCGCCGTGTTGCCGTCGATCGTGATGTTCGCGCCGAGCCGGTTCAGCTCCTGCACATGCATGAAGCGGTTCTCGAAAATGGTCTCGACGACCTGCGCGGTGCCCGTCGCAACCGTATTGAGGGCCATGAACTGCGCCTGCATGTCGGTCGGGAACGCCGGGTATTCCGACGTGCGGATCGTCACCGCCGACGGGCGGCGATCCATCTTCACGCGCAGCCAGCTGTCGCCTTCCTCGATCGACACGCCGGCTTCGCGCAGCTTGTCGATCACCGCGTCGAGGATGTGCGGGCGCACGCCCGTCAGCATCACGTCGCCGCCGGCCGCCGCGACCGCGCACAGGAACGTGCCGGCCTCGATCCGGTCGGGGATCACCGAATGACGCGCGCCGTGCAGCCGCTCGACGCCCTGGATCACGAGGCGATCGGTGCCGATGCCGTCGATTTTCGCGCCCATCGCGACCAGCAAGTGTGCGAGATCGCTCACTTCCGGCTCGCGCGCGGCGTTTTCGATCACCGTCTCGCCGTCGGCGAGCGTCGCGGCCATCAGCAGGTTTTCCGTGCCCGTCACCGTGATCATGTCGGTCACGATGCGCGCGCCCTTCAGGCGCTTCGCGCGCGCCTCGATGAAGCCGTGCTCGATGCTGATCTCGGCGCCCATCGCCTGCAGGCCCTTGATGTGCTGGTCGACCGGTCGCGCGCCGATCGCGCAGCCGCCCGGCAGCGACACCTTCGCCTCGCCGAAACGCGCGAGCAGCGGTCCGAGCACGAGGATCGACGCGCGCATCGTCTTCACGAGCTCGTACGGCGCGACGAGGTTGTCGACGCGCGACGCGTCGAGCTGCACGCGGCAGCCGTCGGTCTCGCTCTTCACGCCCATCTGGTTCAGCACCTTCAGCGTCGTGCGCACGTCCTTCAGGTTCGGCACGTTGTCGAGATCGACCGGGTCGGCGGTGAGCAGTCCCGCGCACAGGATCGGCAGCGCGGCGTTCTTCGCGCCCGACACGACGATCTCGCCGGACAGGCGGCGACCGCCTTCGATCGCGAGTTTGTCCAT
Source organism: Burkholderia sp. EMB26 (assembly GCF_024730645.1). Classification (NCBI taxonomy): domain Bacteria; kingdom Pseudomonadati; phylum Pseudomonadota; class Betaproteobacteria; order Burkholderiales; family Burkholderiaceae; genus Burkholderia; species Burkholderia sp. EMB26. The sequence goes on along the minus strand of NZ_CP078070.1, from coordinate 420,829 downwards.
CCCCTGTCCCTGCGATTCCCCGTTGGCGGCCGGGTGTGCCGTGGCGACGCTCTGGACGGCGTCGCGCTCGTTGACGGTGACTTGCACTCAGTGATTTCCGTTTATGCGTTCTGCCATTCGGCGGGCGTCAGCGTCTTCATGCTGAGCGCGTGAATTTCCTGCTTCATGCGATCGCCGAGCGCCGCATAGACGAGCTGGTGCCGCTGGATCGGCCGCTTGCCTTCGAAGGCCGCCGACACGATCGTCGCGAAGAAATGCTGGCCGTCGCCTTCGACTTCCAGATGCGTGCAGGCGAGACCGCCGGCGATGTATTGCTTGACCTGTTCGGGAGTCGGCAACATGGTGTAAGGCTCCTGTGGCGCGCGCCGCCCTGGGCGGCCGCGGCCTGACGATATCAATGACGCAGTTTGTAGCCGGTCGCGAGCAGCCGCATCGCGATCAGCGCGAGCAGCACGAAGAAACCGGTGACGATCGCGAGGCTCGCGAACGGGTTGATGTCGGACGCGCCGAAGAACCCGAAACGGAAGCCGTCGATCATGTAGAAAAACGGGTTGAGACGCGACACTTCGCGCCACACGGGCGGCAGCGAGTGCGTCGAATAGAACACGCCGGACAGGAACGTCAGCGGCATGATCAGGAAGTTCTGGAACGCGGCGAGCTGGTCGAACTTCTCGGCCCAGATCCCGGCGATCAGGCCGAGCGTGCCGAGGATCGCCGAGCCGAGCAGCGCGAACGCAATGATGAACAGCGGCGCCGCGAAGTGCATCGGGATAAACCAGATCGTCACGACGAACACGCCGGTGCCGACCGCGAGCCCGCGCACCACGGACGCGAGCACGTACGCGCCGAAGATGTCGCGGTACGACAGCGGCGGCAGCAGCATGAACACGAGGTTGCCGGTGATCTTCGACTGGATCAGCGACGACGAGCTGTTCGCGAACGCGTTCTGCAGCACGCTCATCATCACGAGGCCCGGCACGAGAAAGCTCACGTACTCGACGCCCGGATAGACCTCGACGCGGCCCGACAGCGCGTGGCCGAAGATCGTCAGGTACAGCAGCGCGGTGACGATCGGCGCGAGCACCGTCTGGAACGACACCTTCCAGAAACGCAGCAGTTCCTTGTAGAACAGCGTGCGAAACCCGCTTCCCGGCACGCGCCGGGCCGTCCCCTCGGACGTCAGCGAACGCAGTTCGCGTGGGGAGTGTTGATTCATGCCAGCCCCTCGATCACCTCGGCCCCGTTCATCACCTGGACGAACACATCCTCGAGGTCGGCCTTGCGGACCTCGATCTCGTCGAACGTGCAACCGGCCGCGCGGCATTGCGCGAGGATGCGTTCGACCTCGTCGTAGCTCCCGAGACGCAGCAGGTGCTCGCCCGGCGCGCGCGCGGCCGGATCGGTCTCCAGCCCGCGCAGCTCGGCCGGCAGCGCACCGGTCGCGAACCGCAGGTACAGTTGCAGGCCCGCGAACCGGCGCAGCAGCGCGTCGGTGCGGTCGAGCGCGACGACTTCGCCCCGGCGCAGCATCGCGATGCGGTCGCACAGCGACTCGGCTTCCTCGAGGTAATGGGTGGTCAGCACGATCGTGTGACCCTCGCGGTTCAGGCGCGAGATGAATTTCCACAGCGTCTGGCGCAATTCGACGTCGACGCCGGCGGTCGGCTCGTCGAGCACGATCACCGGCGGCCGGTGCACGAGCGCCTGCGCGACGAGCACGCGGCGCTTCATCCCGCCCGACAGCGCGCGCATGTTCGCGTCGGCTTTCTCGGTGAGATCGAGATTGGCCATCACTTCATCGATCCAGTCGTCGTTGCGGCGCAGCCCGAAGTAGCCGGACTGGATCCGCAGCGTCTCGCGGACGGTGAAGAACGGGTCGAAAACGAGTTCCTGCGGCACGACGCCGAGCGCGCGGCGCGCATTGCGGAAGTCCTGGACGACGTCGTGACCGCGCACCGAGATACTGCCTTCGTCGGCCCGGGCGAGCCCGGCGAGGATACTGATGAGCGTGGTCTTGCCTGCGCCGTTGGGGCCGAGCAGACCGAAAAACTCGCCTTCCTCGACCGACAGGCTGACGCCCTTGAGCGCCTGAAGCGACTTGTAGCGCTTCTTGACGTGACGGATTTCTATGGCTGACATGACTGTGCGCGACGCCAGGGCCGCGACGCCTATTCTGTGCTTGCTGCGAAAGAAAATGGGGGCCGGACGCCGATTGGCTGCCCCGCAAAACGCTTGATTATAGGGCAAACCGGCTGGGGGAGCCGGCGCCGAGGGCGCGCGGCCTGAAGCATGCGCGCGCCGGCTGGCGCGGCAGGCTTCGGTCGGACAGGATCAATGTCGCCCGGTGCCTTCGATGAGCGCGTCGACGCCGTAGGCGTGCGCGAGGCTGGCGAGCTTCGGAGGGAGATTGAGGATGTCGAGGGTCGCGCCGCGCGCTTTGGCGGCACGTTGCCATGCGAGCAGCACGGCGAGCGCGGACGAGTCGAACTGCGTCAGCGCCGCGCAATCGACGGCGGTTGCGCCCGCACCGATGCGCGCAAGACCGGCCGCGAGCGCGGACTTCGCGCTCGCGACGGTCAGCGAGGAGCCGGCTTCGAAGCCGCTCACGACGCTTGCTTGCCGGCGGCAAGTTGCTGGTTGCGCTGCGTCAGGAACTGGATCAGCCCTTCCACGCCGCTTTGCTGGATCTTCTCGTTGAACTGCTGCTGGTAGGTCTGGATCAGCCATGCGCCGAGCACGTTCAGGTCATACACCTTCCAGCCGTTCGCCGTCTTGTACAGGCGGTAATCGATCTGGACCGGCTGGCCGTTGTTCATCGCGACCGTCTTGACCACGACGTCGGTATCGGCCGGATCCGCACGGAACGGCGGGTACTGGATCTGCTGGTCCGGCTTCAGCTGCGCGAGCGCGCCCGAATACGTGCGGATCAGCAGCAGCTTGAACTGCTCCTGAACCTGCTGTTGCTGCTCGGCCGTCGCCGTGCGCCAGTTGCGGCCCATCGCGAGCTGCGTGGTGCGGCGGAAATCGGTGTACGGCAGGATGTCCTTGTTGACGATCGAGATGATGCGGTTGGTGTCGCCCTGCTTGATCGTCTGCTGCTTGACTTCGTCGAGCACCTGCTGCGTCGCCGTCTTGATCAGCGCCTGCGGGTTCGACTGGTCGACTTGCGCGTGAGCTGCGCTGCCGAACGAGAACAGCGCCGCGAAAACGGGGATCAGGAACAGTTTTTTCATCATAGTGGCCTGCATGAATGAGTCGATGCGAAGGTTGGAGCAGGTAGCTTACGCGCAAGTTCGCGTACGCTACCGACTGAATCGTTTCCGGCTGTAACGAATGTAAGTCCGTCAGTGCAGCCGGATGCTCGGGAACCGGAACCCGCCCGGCGACGGCGGCGCCACCTGCATCGCCGGCACGTTCGTCTCGCTGGCCGGGTTCGGCGATTCGGCCGTGCCCGACGCCGGCGCAGCAACCGCCGCGCCCGATGCGCCCGCCGGCGCCGCACCGCCCACCGCCGCCGCACCCGCGGTACCGGCCGCGCCGGCTGCCGCCGGTGCCGCGCCGTCTTCCGGCAGGTCGTACTGCGGCAGCGCGTCGTTGTTCGACGTTACGGCGGCCTCGCCGCGGGCGTTGCTGATCAGCGCCTGACGGCGCTGCAGGTACGCGTTGCGCACGAACGAATACTTGTCGAGCGCCGCGGCGTCCAGCACGTCGCCCGCGCCGAGCAGGTTCGCACGCGTGTTGACGAGGTTCACGCCGAACAGGCCCCAGCTCAGGCCATCCGGCTTCACGTAGGTAAGCGGGTTGCCGACGTAGTCGACGCCGAGGCCGGCCGTGTCACGCAGCGTGCTCGGGCCGAGCAGCGGCAGCACGAGATACGGGCCCGACGGCATGCCGTAGCGGCCCATCGTGATCCCGAAGTCGGCCGTGTGCTTCGGCAGCTTCGCGATCGTCGCGACGTCGAACAGACCGCCGACGCCGAACACCGTGTTGATCACGACGCGCATGATGTCGCCGACGCCGTCCGCGATGCGCAGCTGCACGATGTTGTTCGCCGCGATGTAGACGTCGCCGATGTTCGAGAAGAAGTTCGTCACGCTGTCGCGCACCGGCTGCGGCACCACGTACTGGTAGCCCTTCGCGACCGGTTTCAGCGCGTACGTGTCGACCGTGTCGTTGAACTTGTACATCGTCCGGTTGAAGCCTTCGAGCGGATCGCCCTTGGTCGGCGTCTGCACGGTCGCGCAGCCGCTCAACGCGGCGACTGCCGCTACCGCCAGCGCGGCGCGCCTGATGCGGATCGTGTGCATGGTCATTACCCTCTTGTTTTCTCTCGTGTGGTTATTGGCCGGCTGAACCGGACACCGCCGACGCCGGCACCGCCACCGGCGCAGGCGCGGCCGGCGCGGCCGATGCGCCGGCTGCCGGCTTCGCACCGCCCGCATCGGCGGCCTTGCTGTACAGGAACTGGCCGATCAGGTTCTCGAGCACGATCGCCGATTGCGTCATCGTGATCGTATCGCCCGCCTTCAGCATTTCGGTGTCGCCGCCCGGATCGAGGCCGATATATTGCTCGCCGAGCAGGCCCGACGTCAGGATCTTCGCCGACGAATCCTTCGGGAATTGGTACTGGCCGTCGACGTCGATCGTGACGAGCGCCTGGTACGTGTTCGTGTCGAAGCCGATCGACTTCACGCGGCCGACCACGACGCCGGCGCTCTTCACGGCCGCGCGCGGCTTCAGCCCGCCGATATTGTCGAATTTCATTCTCACCGAGTAGGTCGGCTGAAACGACAGCGAGCTCATGTTGCCGACCTTCAGCGCCAGGAACAGCACCGCAAGGAAGCCCACCACCACGAACAGGCCGACCCAGAAGTCGAGAGCAGTCTTTTTCATCGTCATCCCAAAATTTGGCTTGGCTGAGGCTTAGCTGAACATCAGCGCGGTCAGCAGGAAATCGAGGCCGAGTACGGCGAGCGACGCGAACACGACCGTCTTGGTGGTCGCGCGCGACACGCCCTCGGGCGTGGGCTTCGCTTCATACCCCTGGTACAGCGCAATGAAGGTCACGGCGAAGCCGAACACGATGCTCTTGATCACGCCGTTGCCGACGTCGGCCCAGACCTGGACCCCGCCCTGCATCTGCGACCAGAACGCGCCCGGATCGACGCCGATCAGCACGACGCCGACGAAATAACCGCCGAGCACGCCGACCGCGTTGAAGATCGCGGCCAGCAGCGGCATCGCGATGATGCCCGCCCACATGCGCGGCGCGATCACGTTCTTGATCGGGTCGACCGCCATCATCTCGAGCGCGGTGAGCTGCTCGCCGGCCTTCATCAGGCCGATCTCGGCCGTGAGCGACGTGCCCGCGCGGCCCGCGAACAGCAGCGCGGTGACGACCGGCCCGAGCTCGCGCACGAGCGACAGCGCGACCAGCAGGCCGAGCGCCTGCTCGGAACCGTAGCGGTTCAGCGTGTAATAGCCCTGCAGCCCGAGCACGAAGCCGACGAACAGCCCCGACACGGCGATGATCACGAACGAATAGTTGCCGAGGAAGTGGATCTGCTTCGTGACCAGCCGCGGCCGGCGCAGCAGCGGGAAGAATTCCAGCACGAGGCGCACGAACAGGCGCGTGCCGTAGCCCGCACGCTCGAGGCCGCCGATGACGTAACGTCCGATCGCGCTGATCATGCGCGCCCTCCGCCGAGCCCGAAATCCGCCGCGAGCGGCGGGCTCGTGTAATGAAATTTGAACGGGCCGTCCGGCGCGCCGTCGATGAATTGCCGCACGCTCGGATCGGTCGACGCGCGCAGCTCGTCGGGCGTACCCTGCGCGAGTACGCCGCCATTGGCCAGAAAATACACGTAATCGGCGATCGCGAACGATTCCGGCACGTCGTGCGTGACGAGGATCGACGTCGCGCCGAGCGCCTGGTTCAGCGTGCGGATCAGGTTCGCGGTGATGCCGAGCGAGATCGGATCGAGGCCCGCGAACGGCTCGTCGTACATGATGAGCTGCGGATCGAGCGCGATCGCGCGTGCCAGCGCGATGCGGCGCGCCATCCCGCCCGACACCTCGGACGGCATCAGGTCGCGCGCGCCGCGCAGCCCGACCGCGTTGAGCTTCATCAGCACGAGGTCGCGGATCAGGTCTTCGGGCAGATCGGTATGTTCGCGCAGCGCGAACGCGACGTTCTCGAACACCGACATGTCGGTAAACAACGCGCCGAACTGGAACAGCATGCCCATCTTGCGGCGCAACGCATACAGCCCGTCGCGCGTTTGCGCGCCGACATCGGCGCCGTCGAACAGCACCTGGCCGCGGCGTGCGCGCACGAGGCCGCCGATCAGGCGCAGCACGGTGGTCTTGCCGCAACCCGAGCCGCCCATGACCGCGACGACCTGCCCGCGCCCGAAGCGCAGGTTCAGGTTGGACAGGACGAGGCGGTCGCCGTAGCCAAAGTCGACGTCGCGAAGTTCCAGCAGGGTCTCGGTAGGAGTGGGGCTCACGGAGCTGACAGTCCTTTTACGCAGAACGCCGAATTATAGGGCCTGCATTGGAATGATGTCGTGACGCCGTTCCGGGCCCTCCGGTCAACGATTGTCAAATTGTCCGGCAAAGCACTGCTGCAGTGCAATAAGCGCCGTCCGATAGTCGGCCGCGCCCGTGACCGCGCTGACCACCGCGACGCTGCCGACGCCCGTCGCCAGCACGGCCGGCAGCGGGTCGAGCCCCACCCCGCCGATCGCGACCAGCGGCGCCCGCGCGCCGGCGAAGCGCGCGTAGCGGGCAATCCGCGCCAAACCCTGCGGCGGCGCGGCGACGGCCTTGGTCGCGGTCGCGTACACGGGGCCGAGCGCGAGGTAGCTCGGCCGTTCGTGCAGCGCCCGCAACATCTCGTAATAACCGTGGCTCGACAGTCCGAGCCGCAGGCCCGCGCGCGCGATCGCGGCCAGATCGGCCGTTTCGAGGTCCTCCTGACCGAGATGTACCCCGTACGCCCCCTCTTCTGCGGCGATCTGCCAGTGATCGTTGATGAACACGCGCGCATCGGGATAGCGGCGCCCGGCCGCGACCGCGCGCGCGATTTCTTGACGGAGTGCGTCCGGCGTCGCATCTTTCACGCGCAATTGCACGGTTCGCGCGCCGCCATCGAGCACGCGTTCGACCCATTCGGCGCTCGGCACGACCGGATAGAGGCCGAGTTGCGCGGGGCACGGCGGGAACGCCGGCTCCGGCGCGGGCGGCAGCCCGGCGACGCGCGGGAATCGCTCGGCATCGACCGGCCATGCGTCGGCGGCGTGCGTCTCGTCGCCGTCGCGCCACGCCAGCGCGAGAACCAGCGCGTCGACCGGTGCGAAGCCGCAATCGAGGAATGCGGCAAGCGCCGCGATCCAGTCGTCCGCGAGCGGATGCGCGGCGTCCAGCGCGTAGCGCACGCCCGCCGCATGCAGCACGGCGCTGCGCTCGTCGAATTCGATCGCCACCGCATCGGGCGACGCTGGCCGCGACACGGCCGACGCACGCGCCTGCGCGGCGCGATCGCCGGCCGACACGATCAGCACGTCGCCATCGGCCGGCACGTCGGGCGCCGCCACGCAGAGCCGCCACGGCGCCGCGCCGTCCGGCCAGTCGCCGAGCCGCGCGCGAATCCGCTCGGCCGCTTCGGCCAGCTCGTCGGCCGGCGGCCAGAACGCATCGGCGAAGCGCGCGCTCATGCGCCGCCTCCGTCCTGGTGCCAGAACGGCATCCCGACGACCGGCGTGCTCGCGTGCGCGGTTTCGCGCGCATCCATCGGGCCGGCGAGATACGCGGCACGGCCGGCCTCGACGCCCTGCGCAAACGCGCGCGCCATGATCTCCGGGTGCGTCGCCTGCGACACGGCCGTATTCAGCAGCACGCCGTCGAAACCCCACTCCATCACCTGGCACGCGTGCGACGGCACGCCGAGCCCCGCGTCGACGATCAGCGGCACGTCCGGCAGCCGTTCGCGCAGCACGCGCAGGCCGTACGGATTCACGACGCCCTTGCCGGTGCCGATCGGCGCGCCCCACGGCATTAGCGCCTCACAGCCGACGTCGAGCAGGCGCCGGCCGATCACGAGATCCTCGGTGCAGTACGGCAGCACCTTGAACCCGTCCTTGACCAGTTGCGCGGCGGCATCGATCAGCCCGACCGGGTCGGGCTGCAGCGTGTAGTCGTCGCCGATCAGCTCGAGCTTGATCCAGTCGGTGCCGAAGACCTCGCGCGCCATGTGCGCGGTGGTCACGGCTTCGGCGACGGTCTGGCAGCCGGCCGTGTTCGGCAGCAGCGGCACCGCGTGGCGCTTGAGCAGGTCGAAGAAGCCGGCTTCGGCCGTGCCGCCCGTCATCTGGCGGCGCAGCGCGACCGTCACCATCCCGGGGCGCGACGCGGCGATCGAATCGGACAGCGACTGCAGCGACGGATAGCGCGACGTGCCGAGCAGCACGCGGCTTGCGAAGGTTTCGCCGTACAGCGTCAGCGTGTCGGCGGAGGTGGGGGACGTCATGTCGTTTTCCTGGAAGAGCGGGGACGAACCGGCGGCGCTCAGCCGCCCGCGACGGGGTGCACGACGTCGAGCCGGTCGCCCGCCGCGAGCGCGCGCGCCGCATGCTGCGTACGCGCGACGAAATTGCCGTTCAGCGCCACCGCGTACGGCGGACGCGCGCCGTACGCGGCGAGCGCGTCGGCCACCGTCGCGCCGTCGGGCAACGTCAGGGTCTGTTGATTGATCTGGATATCCATGAGGCTGGGTCGAATTCGGTCGGCGGCGCGCGTCAGGCCGGCTGGTGCGCGTCGTTGCGGTGATGGAGAAGCGTCGGCCAGCGCGCGGTGGCGCGCCATGCGGCAAATGCGTCGGGATCGCCGAGCGTGCCGCCGAGCGCGGCCTGCGCGCACGCGACGGCCGCCTGCGCGACTTCCGGCGCGATCATGAAGCCGTGCCGGTACAGGCCGTTGACGGCGAGCGTCGACGCGCCGTCCCAGATCACCGCCGGACGATGATCGGGCAGCGTCGGCCGGCACTGCGCGTTGAGTTCGAGGATGCGCGCCTCGCCGAACGCCGGATGCACGGAGAACGCCGCGCTCAGCAGTTCGAGCGCGGAACGCACGCTCACGGGCGACATGTCCTCGCCCTCCACCTCGGTCGCGCCGATCACATAGAGATCGTCCTGCTTCGGTGCGATGTACAGCGGGTAGCGCGGATGCAGCAGCCGCACGGGCCGCGTGAGCCCGATGCCGGGCGCGCGCACGCGCGCGACTTCGCCGCGGATGCCGCGCAACGCAGGCAGCGCGGGTTTCGCGCCGAGCCCGCGACAATCGATCGTGACATGCGCGGCGGGCAGGTTCGCGTCGTCGACCGCCGCGTGCCAGTGCAGCGCGACGCCGCGTTCGGCGAGGCCCGCGGCGAGCGCGCGCAGCGCCTGGCGGTTGTCGAGCTGGCCTTCGCGCGGCAGCATCAGCCCGCGCGCGAAGCGGCCCGCGAGCGCGGGTTCGGCCGCGTCGACCTGCGCACCGGCCAGCGTCACGAAACCGCCGTCGAACAACTCGGCCGGCGCGTTCGCGCGCACGCGCCGCTCGAACAGCGGCGCCTCCGCGCGGTCCGCGTGATGCCAGACGACGAGCGTGCCGCGATGCTGGAAGAAGACGGGTTCGGGCAGTTCCGCGAGCCACTGCGGCCAGCGCGCGAGCGACGCGGCGCCGAGCTCGGTGATCAGCAGCTCCGCGCTCGCCGCTTCCGCGAGCGGCGCGAGCATCGCGGCCGCGATCCACGCGGCCGACTGCTCGCCGTCCGGCCCGCCGCGCTCGTAGAGCGCGACGCGATGCCCGTCACCCGCGAGCCGCCACGCGATCAGGCGGCCGGCGAGGCCGCCGCCGAGTACCGCGAAATCGGGTCGTGCATCCCGGACGTTCATCGCGCGCCCTCCGCGCGGTCACGCGCGACGAGCGTCGACGTGCACGCGCCACCGCATGCGAACGCACGCGACATCGGGCCGGGAGCCATGCAAAAGACTGAAGATTGTGCGGTCATCATTCCTTCCGTAACGCGCAATGCGCGTACCCAAAAGGACGAAACCGGCAGCAAAGGCCGGCCGGGCGGGACTCGGGCGCTGACCATGTGGGATGGCGGCCAGCGCGGCCCGGCGGGATCAGAAACTTCCCTCGCCGGTATTACCCGGATCGGGTGCGAAGGGTCTTTCTCAGCCTCGCCGCGCTGCCCGGAACATCTGCCGGCCGCGCCACGAAGCACCCCTGTTTCGTCGTCGGCCATTAGACCATAAAAGCGGAAAGCGCCGCAAACTGTCCCCCTTGCGGCAAATTCGCCGGCGCGCCGCGCCGCTCTGGCACAATGCCCGCAGGCCGGCCGCGCGAGCGGCCGGTTGCCGCGTCACCGCCGGTTTTTAAGTGCCGTTTAAGACGCACGGGCGACCATCCGGACGCCCGCCGTCCGTCGGCGCCGCGCCCCGGCATGCCGTATCGCGGCGCGCGCCCGGTTTCGCCCGGCCCGCGCGCCGGCTCATCATCAGGAAGCACATGACCCAATCGATCGATCCCGTCCGCTCCGCCTCCGACGCGCCGCAGGACGAGCGCCCGGTATCCGCATGGAGCCTCATCAAGCCCTACTGGGTATCGTCCGAATGGAAAATCGCGTGGGGGTTGCTGGTCACGATCATCGCGATCAACCTCTGCGTGGTCTGGATCAACGTCAAGCTGAACAAGTGGAACGCGCAGTTCTACAACGCGCTGCAGTCGAAGGACGTCCACGACTTCCCGAACCTGCTGATGCAGTTCTCCGCGCTCGCGTTCGGCTTCATCATCCTCGCCGTCTACGGCCGCTACCTGCGCCAGATGCTCGGCTTCCGCTGGCGCCAGTGGCTCACCGACCGCTTTCTCGGCCAGTGGCTCGGCGATCGCGCGTTCTACCGGATCGAGCGTGACCGCCTCGCCGACAACCCCGACCAGCGGATCACCGACGACCTCCAGTCGTTCGCGACCACGACGCTCGCGCTGTCGCTCGACCTGCTGTCGACGGTCGTCACGCTCGTGTCGTTCATCACGATCCTGTGGTCGCTCGCCGGCGCGCTGACGTTCACGCTCGGCGCGACGCCGATCGCGATTCCCGGCTACATGGTGTGGGCGGCCGCGCTGTACGCGGTGATCGGCTCGCTGATCATCCAGAAGGTCGGTCATCCGCTCGTGTCGATCAACTACCAGCAGCAGCGCGTCGAGGCCGATTTCCGCTTCGGGCTGATCCGCGTGCGCGAGAACGCCGAGCAGATCGCGTTCTACGACGGCGAGAAGACCGAGGCCGGCAACGCGCAGAGCCTCTTCATGCGCATCCGCGACAACTGGTGGCGCGTGATGAAGTACACGAAGCGGCTCACGTTCGTGCTGAGCTTCTACGGGCAGATCGCGATCATCTTCCCGCTCGTCGTCGCCGCGCCGCGCTACTTTGCCGGTGCGTTCTCGTTCGGCGTGCTGATGCAGATCTCGTCCGCGTTCGGCACCGTCAGCGATTCGTTCTCGTGGTTCATCAACAGCTACTCGACCCTCGTCGAATGGCGCGCCACCGTCAACCGTCTGCGCGAATTCAAGCGCGTGATGGGCACGTCGCACCTGAAGGAAAGCCTGTCGCCCGCGACCGAGCACGGCGGCATCAACCTGCACTACATCGACGCCGCGAAGCTGTCCACGTCGTCGCTCAAGCTCGCGCTGCCGAACGGCAACGCGCTCGCGAACATCGGCGACGTCACGATCGAGCCCGGCTCGCGCTGGCTCGTGGTCGGCAAGTCCGGTTCCGGCAAGAGCACGTTCATGCGCGCGCTCGCGGGGCTGTGGCCGTTCGGCGACGGCGCGATCGACGCGCCGGTCGGTGCGCGGATGATGTTCGTGCCGCAAACCAGCTATTTGCCGATCGGCACGCTGAAGGCCGCGCTCACCTACCCGGCGACGCCCGACACGTTCAGCGATGAAGCATGCCGCGATGCGCTGCGCGCGTGCCGTCTCGAGGATTACGTCGAGCGCCTCGACGAAACCGCGCACTGGACCCGCGTGCTGTCGCCGGGCGAACAGCAGCGTCTGGCCGGCGCGCGCGTGCTGCTGCACAAGCCCGACTTCCTGTTCCTCGACGAGGCGACCAGCGCGCTCGACGCCGACAACGAAGCCCGCCTCTATCACCTGTTCGCCGAACGGCTGCCGAAGGCCGCGATCGTCAGCATCGCGCACCGCGAATCGCTGGCCGCGTTCCACGTCGGCACGATCAACGTCGAGCGCGTGAGCAGCGACGACAAGGTCGCCGCGTGAACGCACGCGCCGCGCACGTCGCCCGGATCGCGCTGATCACCGGCGCGGGGTCGGGGATCGGCGCGGCGCTCGCGCGGCGGCTCGCGGCGCCCGGCGTCGCGCTGGCGCTGCATGCGCGCGGCGCGGACGATGCGGCACGCGCGCGGCTCGCAGCAGTCGCCCAGGCGTGCACGGCGGCCGGCGCGGAATGCGTGACGTTGACCGGCGATCTCGCTGAGCCCGGCGTGGCTGCCACGCTCGTCGATGCCGTCGCCACCCGCTTCGGCGGGCTCGACCAGCTCGTCGCGAACGCCGGCTTCGCCGCGCGGCAATCCTTTTCCGAACTCTCGGCGGATGCGCTCGCGTCCGCGTTCGCGGCGATGCCCGGTGCGTTCTCCGCGCTCGCGGGCCGCGCGCGGCCGCTGCTCGAAGCATCGATCGCGCCGCGGATCGTCGCGGTCAGTTCGTTCGTCGCGCACCGCTACCGCGCCGATGCGCCGTTCGCGGCGACCGCCGCCGCGAAAGCCGCGCTCGAATCGCTGGTGCGTACCGCCGCCGCCGAATTCGCCGCGCGCGGCATCACCGTCAATGCGGTCGCGCCGGGCTTCACGCGCAAGGACCACGGCCCGAGCGCCGGCAACGCCGCGGCCTGGGCGCAGGCCGAACAGGCGACGCCGCTCGGCCGGATCGCCGAACCCGACGACGTCGCCGCGCTGATCGCGTTCCTGCTGTCGGACGCGGCGCGACAGATCACCGGCCAGGTCATCCACGTCGACGGCGGCCTGACGCTCTGATGCGTCGCCCCGTCTGCCTGCCGTTCCGCACGAACCTGCATCCGCCTTTTTGGCGTGCGCGAGCGCGCCCGTAAAATAACCGCGACGCGGCAGCGCGGGACGAGACAAGACGAGAGGGGGCGACAAGCATGCAGGCATTCCAGTGGTTCAACGAATTGTCGACGCGCGAGCGCCGGACGCTGTACGCCGGATTCGGCGGCTATGCGGTCGACGCGTTCGACTTCATGATCTATTCGTTCCTGATTCCGACGCTGATCGCCACCTGGGGCATGACGAAGAGCGAGGCCGGGATGATCGCGACCAGTTCGCTGATCTCGTCGGCGATCGGCGGCTGGGTCGCCGGCATCCTCGCCGACCGCTACGGCCGCGTGCGCATGCTGCAGTGGACGATCGCGACGTTCGCGCTGTTCACGTGCCTGTCCGGCTTCACGCATTCGTTCTGGCAGTTGCTCGCGACGCGCACGCTGCAGGGTTTCGGCTTCGGCGGCGAATGGTCGGTCGTGACGATCATGATGGCCGAGACGATCCGCTCGCCCGAGCATCGCGCGAAGGCCGTCGGCACCGTGCAGAGCAGCTGGTCGTTCGGCTGGGGCGCGGCCGCGATCCTTTACTGGGCGTTCTTCGCGCTGCTGCCCGAGCAGATCGCGTGGCGCGCGTGCTTCTGGATCGGCATCGTGCCCGCCCTGTGGATCCTGTACATCCGCCGCAACGTCAGCGATCCCGACATCTATACGGCCACCCGCCGCGCGCGCGACGAAGGCCGCGTGTCGGGCCACTTCCTCGAGATCTTCTCGCCGCCGCACCTGCGCGCGACGCTGTTCGGCAGCGCGCTGTGCACCGGCATGCTCGGCGGCTACTACGCGATCACGACGTGGCTGCCCACCTATCTGAAAACCGTGCGCCATCTGTCGGTGTTCAACACGAGCGGCTATCTGGTCGTGCTGATCGTCGGTTCGTTCGTCGGCTACGTGGTCGGCGCGATGCTCTCTGACCGGCTCGGCCGCCGTGCGTCGTTCATCCTGTTCGCGGTCGGCTCGTTCTCGCTCGGCATGGCGTACACGATGCTGCCGATCACCGATACCGCGATGCTGCTGCTCGGCTTTCCGCTCGGCATCGTCGTGCAGGGCATCTTCGCGGGCGTCGGCGCGTATCTGTCGGAGCTGTATCCGGGCGCGATCCGCGGCTCGGGCCAGGGCTTCTGCTACAACCTCGGCCGCGGGCTCGGCTCGTTCTTCCCGATCCTCGTCGGCGCGCTGTCGCAATCGATGTCGCTCGTGAAGGCGATCGGCCTCGTCGCGGGCGGCGGCTACCTGCTCGTGATCGTCGCGGCGCTCGTGCTGCCGGAAACGCGCGGCAAGTCGCTCGCCGACGATCCGGCCATCGCGTCGTGAGCCACCGCCCCGTTCCGGACACCGCATGCACGTGATCGTTCTCGGCGCCGGCGTGATCGGCGTCACCACCGCCTGGCACCTGCGCGAAGCAGGCTGCGACGTCACCGTGATCGAACGCGAGGCCGACGTCGCGCAAGCGACGAGCCTCGGCAACGCGGGCGTGATCGCGCCCGGCTACGTGACGCCGTGGGCCGCGCCCGGGATGCCCGGCAAGATCCTCAAGTACCTGTTCAAGCCTGCGTCGCCGCTGATCTTCCGGCCGACGCTCGACGCCGCGCAGTGGCGCTGGATCGCGCGCTGGCTGCGCGAATGCGAATTCGAGCGGTTCCGCGTGAACAAGCAGCGGATGCAGCGCATCGCGTATTACAGCCGCGCGTGCCTGCATGCGTTTCGCGACCGTTATCCGTTCGACTACGGCGCGAGCCGCGGCTACCTGCAACTGCTGCGCAGCGCGTTCGACGTCGAGATGGTGCAGCCCGCGCTGAAGGTGCTGCGCGATGCCGGCATCGCGTTTCGCGAACTCGACGCGGCCGGCTGCACCGCGATCGAGCCAGGCCTGCGCTGGGCGCGGCAGGCGCCCGTCGGCGGCATCTACCTGCCCGACGACGAAGCGGGCGACTGCGCACGCTTCACGCGAGAACTGCGGGCGCGGTGCGAAGCGAACGGCGTGACGTTCCGGTTTCGCACCGCGATTCGAGCGCTCGATGTCGCGGGCGGTGAGGTGCGCGGCGTGCGGATCGACTCGCTCGACGCGGGCGCCGCCGCCCGACGCGATGCGCTGCTCGCCGCCGATGCGATCGTCGTCGCACTCGGCGTCGACAGCGCGGGCCTGCTGCGACCGCTCGGCATCGACGTGCCGCTGTATCCGGTGAAGGGCTACTCGGCCACGCTCGCGGTCGTCGACGATGAAAAGGCCCCATGCGCCGCGCTGATGGACGAATCGCTGAAGACGGCGATCACGCGCTTCGGCCCGACGCTGCGCGTCGCCGGCACCGCGGAGCTCGGCAACCGCCACGCGGCGCTGCGGCAGCAGGCGCTCGACACGCTGATGAAGGTGCTCGACGACTGGTTCCCGCATGCGGCCGATCGCGCGTCGGCGCGTTTCTGGGTCGGCCGCCGGCCGATGACGCCCGACGGACCGCCACTGCTCGGCGCGAGCGGCATCGACGGCCTCTGGCTCAACGTCGGCCACGGCTCGACGGGCTGGGCCATGTCGATGGGTTCGGGAAAGGTGGTCGCGGATCTCGTCACCGGGCGCGCGCCGGAGATCGATCTGGCGGGCCTGACGCTCGCGCGCTACGACCGCTAGGGCCGCGCCAGGGACAGGCTTGCGGACGCGCCCTACGCGCCGACGCTGTCGTCCGCACGCGCGATCGGCACCGACACGATCGGCCGGTGCGACACGCCTTCATGCGACAGCCGGCTTTCGAACAGCGTCAGCGCTTCGACACGCACGTCGACGGGCCGCCCCGGCGCGCCGCCGTGCGCGGGCTGGCCGACCGCATCGTGCGGCAACCGCGCGAGCGTCACGTGCGGCCGGAACGGCCGGCGGTCGGCCGGCACGCCGAGTTCGCGCAGCAGCGCGGCCAGTCCCGCATTCAACGCGACGCACGCAGCATCGACCGCGAGTTCCGCGACGATCAGCCTCGCGCGCGGCAGGCTCGGCCACCACGCGATCCGCTCGACCGGCATCGGCGGCAACGCATGCGCGGCCGCGAGCGCCGGCAGGTGCGCGGCCAGCGCGTCGCACCGTTCCCGCTCGATTGCGCCGATGAACGCGAGCGTCATGTGCAGTTGCGCGGGCGGCGGGCGCCGCGCGCCACGGGTGACCGGCAACGCGTGCAGCGCGTCGCGCGATGCCGCATCGGGCATCAGCGCGACGAACGCACGGAGCCGGTCGCCGTTCATGACTCGCGCACCGTCACGCGCACTTCGGCCACCGCGTCGGCCGACGGCGGACGCTGCGGCAGCGGGCCGTGCTCGCCCCACACGTCGGCCGGCAGCACGCGCGCGAGTTCGGGGATCGTGTTGCGCGTGAACACCGGATCGGCGACGCCGGCCGCGCGCTGGCGGCGATAGTCGGCCCATGCGGCGTGCGCGTACCTGCCGAGCGCGAGGATCGCGATCAGGTTGATGATCGCCATCAAGCCCATGCTCGTATCGGCCATCGCCCACACGAGCGGCAGTTGCCCGACGCTGCCGAACATCACCATGCCGAGCACGGCGATGCGGAACAGCGGCAGCACGCCGCGCCGCTTCGTGATGAATTCGACGTTGCCTTCCGCATACGCGTAGTTGCCGATCACCGACGAGAACGCGAGGAAGAAGATCGCGACGGCCATGTAGATGCCGCCCCAGTCACCGACGTGGCTCGAGATCGCGCGCTGCGTGAGCGCCGCGCCCTCCATCCCGGTGCCGAGTTCGTACTGGCCCGACAGCAGGATCACGAATGCGGTCGCGCTGCAGATCACGATCGTGTCGACGAACACGCCGAGCATCTGGATCAGCCCCTGCGTGACGGGATGGCGCGTGCTCGCGGTCGCGGCCGCGTTCGGCGCGCTGCCCATCCCCGCCTCGTTCGAGAACAGCCCGCGCTTCACGCCGATCGCGATCGCCTGGCTGACCGCGTAGCCGGTCAGGCCGCCGGCCGCCTGCTCGAGGCCGAACGCGCTCTTCACGATCAACGCGATCACGCCGGGCACCAGCGTGATGTGCGTCGCGACCGCGTAGACCGCGAGCGCGAGGTAGCCGATCGCCATCAGCGGCACGATCACCTGCGCGACCGTCGCGATGCGGCGGATGCCGCCGAAGATGATCGGCGCGGACAGCAGCACGAGACCGAGGCCGACCGTCTCGCGACGCCAGCCGAACGACGTATGGAATGCATCGGCAATCGCATTGGCCTGTACCGCGTTGAACACGAAGCCGAACGCGAGGATCAGCGACAGCGAGAACAGCACACCGAAGCCGCGCGAGCGCAGGCCCGTCTGGATGTAGTACGCGGGGCCGCCGCGATAGCTGCCGTCCGGGTGCGATACCTTGAAGATCTGCGCGAGCGTAGCCTCGACGAACGCGGACGACATCCCGACCAGCGCGGTCATCCACATCCAGAAGATCGCGCCCGGCCCGCCGACCGTCAGCGCGACCGCGACGCCGGCGATATTGCCGGTGCCGACGCGGCTCGCGAGCCCGGTCGCGAACGCCTGGAACGACGAGATGCTGCCCGGTTCGCCCTTGCTGCCGACCAGCTTCATGCTGAGGAACAGCGCCTTCAGCTGGATCATCCGGAACCGCAACGTGAACCACGCACCGGCGCCGAGCAGCAGCGCGATCAGCACGTAGTTCCACAACACGCCATTGACGGCGTCGATCAGCCCATGCACGAATGCTTCCATCCAGAGTCCTTGTAAATAGGGTCAGTCATGTGCGGCGACCGCGAACGCGGCCCGAGGGGCGACATGATATGACAGTTTTCAAGGATTATTACAAAACGAAAGGAATTGAGATGACGAAAAATCGAGGCCGAATGTCATCAGGTTAGACGACGCTTCGCGAAAATGCGGGGCGACGATGCGGCGCCGCTGCGGGCCCGGCCGACCGGTTCACGCTCGCCCGGCACCCGCCGGTGAGCGTCAGGGCGCTTCGAATGCTTGCGCCCCGACCATCCGGGCCGACGCCGCGGCAACGACATCGACCGCGCGCAGCCATAAAAAAACCGGGCGCCCTCTCGGACGCCCGGCTTTGGTCGAAACCCGCTCGCGCGATTCAGCTCAGCGCGGCAGTTCCGAATGGCCCATCAGGTACGCATCGACCGAGCGCGCGCACTGGCGGCCTTCGCGGATCGCCCACACCACGAGCGACTGGCCGCGACGCATGTCGCCTGCCGCGAACACCTTGTCGACCGACGTGTAGTACGAACGGTCGCCTTCGGTCGTCGCGCGTGCATTGCCGCGCGCATCCTTCGCGACGCCGAACGCGTCGAGCACCGGCGCGGCCGGCTGCGTGAAGCCCATCGCGAGCAGCACGAGATCGGCCTTCATCTCGAACTCGGAACCCGGCACTTCCTGCATCTTGCCGTCCTTCCACTCGACACGCACCGCGATCAGCTTCTCGACCTTGCCGTTCTTGCCTTCGAGACGCTTCGTCGCGACCGCCCAGTCACGCTCGCAGCCCTCCTCGTGCGACGACGACGTACGCAGCTTGATCGGCCAGTACGGCCACACGAGCGGCTTGTTTTCCTCTTCCGGCGGCTGCGGCAGCAGCTCGAACTGCGTGACCTGCTTCGCGCCGTGACGGTTCGACGTGCCGACGCAGTCCGAACCCGTATCGCCGCCGCCGATCACGATCACGTGCTTGCCCTTCGCGAGCAGCTGGTCGGCGAGCTTGTCGCCCGCGTTCACGCGGTTCTGCTGCGGCAGGAAGTCCATCGCGAAATGGACGCCCGCGAGCTCGCGGCCCGGTACCGGCAGGTCGCGCGGCGTTTCCGAACCGCCGGCGATCACGACCGCGTCGAATTCTTCCTTCAGCGTGTCCGGCGAGATGGTTTCCTTCGCGAGGCTGCCGATCGATTCGGGCAGCGGCTCCTTGCCGATGAACACGCTGGTACGGAACGTCACGCCTTCCGCTTCCATCTGGCGCATGCGGCGATCGATCAGCCACTTCTCGAGCTTGAAGTCGGGAATCCCGTAACGCAGCAGGCCGCCGATGCGGTCGTTCTTCTCGAACACCGTCACGTCGTGGCCCGCACGCGCGAGCTGCTGCGCGGCAGCGAGGCCCGCGGGGCCCGAACCGACGACCGCGACCTTCTTGCCCGTCTTGTGTTCGGCCGGCAGCGGCTTCACCCAGCCTTCCGCCCAGGCCTTGTCGATGATCGCGTGCTCGATCGACTTGATGCCGACCGGATCGTTGTTGATCCCGAGCGTGCAGGCCGCTTCGCACGGCGCCGGGCAGATGCGGCCCGTGAATTCCGGGAAGTTGTTGGTCGAGTGCAGGACTTCGATCGCCTGCTGCCAGTCCTGGCGGTAAACGAGATCGTTGAAGTCCGGGATGATGTTGTTGACCGGGCAGCCGTTGTTGCAGAACGGGATGCCGCAATCCATGCAGCGCGCGCCCTGGACCTTCGCGTCCGCGTCGGTCAGCGCCGCGACGAATTCCTTGTAGTGCTTCACGCGCGTGAGCGGTGCTTCGTACGCCTCGTGGCGGCGTTCGAACTCCAGAAAACCGGTTGCCTTGCCCATAAGGTGCTCTTCTGTTCGGTGTATCGGGTGGGGGAGCCGCGCGCGGCCATCAGGCGCGCGCGGCATTCGCTATGTCGTTCGTCGCTCAGGCGGCCAGCACTTCCTTCGCCGCCTTCTTCGCACCGATCTCGCCCAGCGCGCGCTTGTATTCGTGCGGGAACACCTTCACGAACTGGCGGCGCGCCGCGTCCCAGTTTTCCAGCAGCGACTTCGCGCGCGGCGAACCCGTGAACTGGAAATGACGCTCGACGAGCCCCTTGAGCAGCGCTTCGTCCGTCGTGCCGGCGTGCCAGAGCGCGCGGTCGACCGTGCGCTCCTGCTCGGCCTGCTGCAGCACCGGCTCGAGCGCGACCATCGACTTGTTGCACTTGGCCGCGAACGTGCCTTCCGGATCGTAGATGTACGCGAGGCCGCCCGACATGCCGGCCGCGAAGTTGCGCCCCGTCTCGCCGAGCACGACGACCGTGCCGCCCGTCATGTATTCGCAGCCGTGGTCGCCCGTGCCTTCGACGACCGCCGTCGCGCCCGAGTTGCGCACGCAGAAGCGCTCGCCCGCGACGCCGCGGAAGAACGCTTCGCCTTCGATCGCGCCGTACATCACCGTGTTGCCGCAGATGATGTTTTCCTCGGACTTGCCGCGGAAGTCGTTGGTCGGACGGATGATGATCCGGCCGCCCGACAGGCCCTTGCCGACGTAGTCGTTGCCGTCGCCGACGAGGTCGAGCGTCACGCCCTTCGCGAGGAACGCGCCGAAGCTCTGGCCGGCCGTGCCCTTCAGCTGGATGTGCACCGCGTCGTCGGCCAGGCCGTCGTGGCCGTGCTTCTTCGCGATCACGCCCGACAGCATCGCGCCGACCGTGCGGTTCACGTTGCGCACCGGCTGGATGAACGACACATGCTCGCCGTTCTCGATCGCGGCCTTCGCCTTCTCGATCAGCACGTGGTCGAGCGCGCGCTCGAGGCCGTGATCCTGCACGTCGACGTGACGCGGCGCGACGTCCTCGCACTCTTCCGGCTGGTAGAACACACGCGAGAAGTCGAGGCCCTTCGCCTTCCAGTGCTCGATGCCCTTGCGCGTATCGAGCAGATCGGCGCGGCCGATCAGGTCGTCGAACTTCGCGACGCCGAGCTGCGCCATGATCTCGCGCACTTCCTCGGCGACGAAGAAGAAATAGTTCACGACGTGCTCGGGCTGGCCCTTGAACTTCGCACGCAGCACCGGATCCTGCGTCGCGACGCCGACCGGGCACGTGTTCAGGTGGCACTTGCGCATCATGATGCAGCCCTCGACGACGAGCGGCGCCGTCGCGAAGCCGAATTCGTCCGCGCCGAGCAGCGCGCCGATCACGACGTCGCGACCCGTCTTCATCTGGCCGTCGGCCTGCACGCGGATGCGGCCGCGCAGGCGGTTCAGCACCAGCGTCTGCTGCGTTTCGGCGAGGCCGAGTTCCCACGGCGTGCCGGCGTGCTTGACCGACGACAGCGGCGACGCGCCCGTGCCGCCGTCGTGGCCGGCGATCACGACGTGATCGGCCTTCGCCTTCGCGACACCGGCCGCGACCGTGCCCACGCCCACTTCCGACACGAGCTTCACGGAGATGCTCGCGCTCGGGTTCACGTTCTTCAGGTCGTGGATCAGCTGCGCCAGATCCTCGATCGAGTAGATGTCGTGGTGCGGCGGCGGCGAGATCAGGCCGACGCCCGGCACCGAGTAACGCAGCTTGCCGATGTATTCCGACACCTTGTGGCCCGGCAGCTGGCCGCCTTCGCCCGGCTTCGCGCCCTGCGCCATCTTGATCTGGATCTGGTCGGCCGATGCCAGGTACTCGGCGGTGACGCCGAAGCGCCCCGACGCGACCTGCTTGATCTTCGAGCGCAGCGAATCGCCGTCCTTCAGCGCGATGTCGCTGACGATCTCGTCGCCGATCACCGACTTCAGCGTCTCGCCCGACTTGATCGGAATGCCGCGCAGTTCGTTGCGATAGCGCTTCTCGTCCTCGCCGCCTTCGCCGGTGTTCGACTTGCCGCCGATCCGGTTCATCGCGATCGCGAGCGTCGCGTGCGCCTCGGTGCTGATCGACCCGAGCGACATCGCGCCGGTCGCGAAGCGCTTGACGATCTCCTTCGCCGGCTCGACGTCGTCGATCGGGATCGCCTTGGTCGGCTCGACCTTGAACTCGAACAGGCCGCGGAACGTCATGTGACGCTTGGTCTGGTCGTTGATCAGGTGCGCGTATTCCTTGTACGTCTGGTACGAGTTGCTGCGCGTCGCGTGCTGCAGCTTCGCGATCGAATCCGGCGTCCACATGTGGTCTTCGCCGCGCACGCGGTACGCGTACTCGCCGCCCGCGTCGAGCATGTCGCGCAGGACCGGGTTGTCGCCGAACGCGTCGCGGTGCAGGCGGATCGCTTCTTCCGCGACCTCGAACAGGCCGATGCCGCCGACCTTCGACGCGGTGCCCTTGAAGTACTTCTCGACGAGGTCGCTCGACAGGCCGAGCGCTTCGAAGATCTGCGCGCCCGTGTACGACATGTACGTCGAGATGCCCATCTTCGACATCACCTTCTGCAGGCCCTTGCCGACCGCCTTCGTGAAGTTGTAGACGGCCTTCTCCGGCGACAGGTCGCCCGGCAGCCCTTCGGCCATCTTCGCGAGCGTTTCCATCGCGAGGTACGGGTGCACGGCTTCCGCGCCGTAGCCCGCGAGCAGCGCGAAGTGGTGCGTCTCACGCGCGGAACCCGTCTCGACGACGAGGCCCGTGCTCGTGCGCAGCCCTTGCTGCACGAGGTGCGTGTGGATCGCCGACGTGGCGAGCAGCGCCGGAATCGCGACGTGCTCGGCGTCCGTCTTGCGGTCCGACACGATCAGGATGTTGTAGCCCGACTTCACCGCGTCGACGGCTTCCGCGCACAGCGACGCGAGGCGCGCCTCGATGCCTTCCTTGCCCCACGCGACCGGATAGCAGATGTTCAGTTCGTACGCGCTGAACTTGCCGCCCGTGTACTGGTCGATCGCGCGGATCTTCGCGATGTCCTTGAAGTCGAGCACCGGCTGCGACACTTCGAGACGCATCGGCGGGTTGATGTTGTTGGTGTCGAGCAGGTTCGGCTTCGGGCCGATGAACGACACGAGCGACATGACCATGTTCTCGCGGATCGGGTCGATCGGCGGGTTCGTGACCTGCGCGAACAGCTGCTTGAAGTAGTGATAGAGCGTCTTGTTCTTGTTCGACATCACCGCGAGCGGCGAATCGTTGCCCATCGAACCGACGGCTTCCTCACCCTGCGCCGCCATCGGCGCCATCAGGAACTTCAGGTCTTCCTGCGTATAGCCGAACGCCTGCTGGCGGTCGAGCAGCGCGGCGCCCTGCGTGCGGCCGGCCGCGACTTCCTCGGCCTTCGGCTCGATCTCGTCGAGCTTGATGCGCACCGCGTCGATCCAGCTCTTGTACGGCTTCGCGTTCGCGAGGTTGTCCTTCAGTTCCTTGTCGTCGATGATGCGGCCGTGTTCCATGTCGATCAGGAACATCTTGCCCGGCTGCAGGCGCCACTTCTTGACGATCTTCGATTCGGGGATCGGCAGCGTGCCGGCTTCCGACGCCATGATGACGAGGTCGTCGTCGGTGACGATGTAGCGCGCCGGGCGCAGGCCGTTACGGTCGAGCGTCGCGCCGATCTGGCGGCCGTCGGTGAACGCGATCGCGGCCGGGCCGTCCCACGGCTCCATCATCGCGGCGTGGTATTCGTAGAACGCGCGGCGGTTCTCGTCCATCAGCGTGTGCTGTTCCCACGCTTCCGGGATCATCATCATCACCGCGTGCACGAGCGGGTAGCCTGCCATCACCAGCAGTTCGAGACAGTTGTCGAACGATGCGGTATCCGACTGGCCCGGGTAGATCAGCGGCCACAGCTTCGGCAGATCGTCGGCGAGCACGTGCGACGCGATCGCGCCGGTACGCGCGTTCAGCCAGTTCACGTTGCCCTTCACGGTGTTGATCTCGCCGTTGTGCGCGATCATCCGGTACGGGTGAGCCAGTTCCCACGCCGGGAACGTGTTGGTCGAGAAGCGCTGGTGCACGAGCGCGAGCGCCGACACGACACGCTCGTCCTGCAGGTCGCGGTAGTACACGCCGACCTGGCCGGCCAGCAGCAGCCCCTTGTAGACGACGGTGCGCGCCGACATCGACGGCACGAAGTATTCCTTGCCGTGCTTGAGCTTCAGCGCCTGGATGCGGTGGCTCGCGGTCTTGCGGATCACGTACAGCTTCCGCTCGAGCGCGTCCGTCACCATGATGTCCTTGCCGCGACCGATGAAGATCTGGCGGATCAGCGGCTCGCTCGCCTTGACCGTCGGCGAGATCGGCATCGCATGGTCGACCGGCACGTCGCGCCAGCCGAGCACGACCTGGCCTTCGGCCTTCACCGTACGCTCGAGCTCCTGCTCGCACGCGAGACGCGACGCGTTCTCCTTCGGCAGGAAGATCATCCCGACCCCATATTCGCCGGCCGGCGGCAGGTTCACGCCCTGCTTCGCCATTTCCTCGCGATAGAACGCGTCCGGAATCTGGATCAGGATGCCCGCGCCGTCGCCCATCAGCGGATCGGCGCCGACCGCGCCGCGGTGATCGAGGTTCTCCAGGATCTTCAGACCCTGCTGGATGATCTCGTGGCTCTTCTTGCCCTTGATGTGAGCGACGAAGCCGACGCCGCAGGCGTCGTGTTCGTTTTGCGGGTCGTACAGACCTTGTGCGGCGGGCACCGCGGCGAGCGGCTGCTGGTGGTCGTTCATGGGGACACCGTCGTAAAGGGGGCCTGGAGGCCGTTGAACCGTTTTCTTGTTGCCGTCGAGCCCGCTCCCGACAGGAGACGGCACGGCCGACAGTGGTTGGGCAGGCTTCGCCCGGGCCACCGGAATTCGGAATATACGCGACGAATCAAGGGAATAGCAACAAAAACCGCTTGATCGAACCCCAATTAAACGAATGCCTCGATCTGGTGCTGTTTTATTGGGGCCGTATCGTTTTGGTGCAAAAAGAAGCGGCGCCCGCCGCGCCGCTTCTGGCCCGCCTTTCCGGCGTTACTGCTGGATCGGCGGCGTGTTTTCACGCACCTTTCTGGGGCGCCCGCGCGGCAACGGCGAGACGCGCCGGTTCGCGGTGCGCGCCGCCCACTCGCGGTAATTCTCGCCGCCGAGCACCCACCCCTTCAGCGTGGCCTGCTGCAGCTGATCGGCCTGCCGCTCGTCGAGCGGCTGTTCGCACAGCTCCTTGTACGCCCGCTGGCGGTCGAACGGCGTGTTGCCGAGCGCCCAGTAGAGCGGATGGTCGGTGATCAGGCTGTCGACGGTGAGCCCGACGTGATGCCGGTAGCTCGACCAGCGATAGGCCTCGGGCGTCGCGACGAGCTGCGAGCGCACCGGGCTCATCTCGACCACGCGGCTCGCGAGCAGGAAATAGCGCTCGCCTTCGATCACGGTCGCGCGATAGCGGCCTTCCCACAACGTGCCGCGCCGCGAATAGCGCCGGTTGAAATGCGCGACGTAGCGACGGCCGACGGCCTGCATCGCCTTCGGCAGGCTCGCCTCGTCGCTCGGTGTCACGAGGAGTTGCACCTGGCGCGGCAGCAGCACGTAGGCGTGTACCGCCAGGTGATGATCGCGTGCGGCGGCCTTCAGGCAATCGATGAAGAGTTCGTAGTCCTGGTCGTCGACGAACGCGGGTTGCTGATCCAGGCCGCGCAGTATCACGTGCTGCGGCTGGTCGGGAACGTAGAGTCGTGCTAACCGTGCCATGCTGAATGTCCGTTTGAACGCGTTAGGAAATACCCGGAGGTCCGAAAATGCGCACCTGCGTAGAATGCCTGCCCCAGCGGCGCGCGTAAGCGTACGGTCGTGCGAATCCTAGGGAGAAAACTCTAACTTACGAGCTTGTTTGGTTTTAAACGCAGTCGTCATAATGAGCACGCCTTTGATCGGAGGAGACACAATGAAACGAAAACTGGCCATTACGGGGGCCGCAGCGCTCGCATTCACGTTCGCGGGCGGTACGGCACATGCACAATCCGCAGGTGATTTCTACGTCAGCACCGGCTGGCTGCACCTTGCGCCGCAGGACAGCAGCGACCCGCTGTTCGTCTACGGCGTAGGCGGCACGCCCGTCAATCAGTCGATTCCCAACACCGGCGCCGGCATCAGCGATGCCGACACGCTCGCGCTGGCGACCGGTTACTTCGTGACCGACCATATCGCCACCGAGTTCATCGCCGGCATCCCGCCGAAGTTCGACATCACCGGCAAGGGCCAGTTCTCGAAGTTCGGTACGCTTGGCCGCGCGTACCAGTGGAGCCCTGCGCTCCTCCTCAAGTACTACTTCAACGACGCCAACGCGAAGTTCCGTCCGTATGTCGGCGTCGGCGCGACGTATATCTGGTTCACCGGCGCGAAGATCACGAACAGCACGTTCGAGAACGGCGTGCTCGGCGGCCCGACCAGCGCCACGACCAGCAACCAGTGGGCGCCCGTGTTCAACGCCGGCTTCACGTACAACTTCACGAAGCACTGGTTCGCCGGCTTCTCGATGTCGTACATCCCGGTCAGCGTGACCGCGACCTTCACGACGGCGCGCCGGACCCCGGTCGGTACGCTGACGGAAACGTCGAAGGCCCACATCTCGCTGAACCCGATCGTGACGTACCTGAACGTCGGCTACCGCTTCTAAGCGTAGTCGAATATTTGGGGAATGGTTAATCCTGCTGCAATTTGTAGCGGATTTTTCCTGGCGTAACGTCTCCACGATGCAAAACGCCCCGACGGAAATCCCGTCGGGGCGTCGTTTTTTCGCGTCAGGCACGTTCGGCGCAAGGGTTTTACCGGACGCCGCCGCGGCCGTGGCCGTCAGACGACGTCGATATCGTCCAGCGCGTCGGGCGCGATCAGGTCGATGCGGTCCGTGCAGACCGCGTCGACGCCCCAACGCGCCAGTTCGCGCGCCCGTTCGAGGTCATTCACCGTGTAAACCAGGATGCGCAATCCGGCGGCCTTGATCGCACGCACCAGGGATTCGTCGAGCCGAGTGTGGTCTGCATGCAACGATACGCAGTCGAGCGCATCGATGACCTGCGCATGCCAGTCGTCCGGCACGACTTCGTAGAGCATCCCGCGCGGCAGTGCCGGCGCCGTCGCGCGCGCCTGCCGCAGCGCGTCGAACGAGAACGACGACAGCAGCGGCGCCACGGCGGCATCGCGCCAGTACGCGGCCGCATCGGCCGCCACGCGCTGCCCGGTTTCGCGCTCGCGCCCCGGGCACGGCTTGATCTCGACGTTCGCGGCCAGCCCGTGCGCGATGCAGCGCGCCGCCGCCGCCTCGAGCGTCGGCATCCGTTCGCCCGCGAAACGCGCGTCGCGCCACGCGCCCGCATCGAGCGCGGCCAGCGCCGCATAACGCATGCCCGCCGCCGCTCCGTGACCGTTCGAGGTCCGGTCGACCGTGTCGTCGTGCAGCAGGAAGGTCACGTCGTCGGCCGACAGCTTCGCGTCGAACTCGACCATCCGGTGACCGCGCCGCGCGCCCTCGTCGAGCGCGGCCAGCGTGTTCTCCGGTGCGAGCGTGCCGCCGCCGCGATGGGCGACGACGCGCGGATAGGGCCAGTCGGTACGGATCGTCATCGTCGGTCTCCCGCAGTCAAACGGTTTCAGCCGGCCCGCTTGCCGGTTTCGGGATCGAAGAAATGCAGCCGGTGCGCGGGCAGCGCCGCCGCCAGCGCCGTGCCGCGCGCCGGGCGGTCCGCGTGCGGCAGGCGCACCGCGACGTCGTGATTGCCCCAGCGGCCGTGCGCGAGATTGTCCGCGCCGAGCAGCTCGCACGAATCGACCGGCAGCGTCGCCTGCGCGACGCCCGGCTGCGGCGTCATGTGTTCGGGACGCACGCCGAGTACCCAGTCGCGCCCGGTAGCGATCTCGCTGCCGATGCCCGGTGCGCCGGCGACCGGCAGCGCGGGGCCGCCGCCCGCGACCGTGAAGGTCGCGCCGTCTTCCGACAGCCGGCCGTGCATCAGGTTCATCGCGGGCGAGCCGATGAAGCCCGCGACGAACACGGTCGCCGGCTTCTCGTACACGTCGACCGGCGCGCCGATCTGCTCCGCGTAGCCGCGGTTCATCACGATCACCCGCTGCGCGAGCGTCATCGCCTCGATCTGGTCGTGCGTCACGTACACACTCGTCGTCGCGAGCCGCGCGTGCAGCCGCTGGATCTCGAGCCGCATCTGCACGCGCAGCTTCGCGTCGAGGTTCGACAACGGCTCGTCGAACAGGAACACCGACGGTTCGCGCACGATCGCGCGCCCCATCGCGACGCGCTGCCGCTGGCCGCCCGACAGCTCGCGCGGCCGCCGCGCGAGCAGCGGCTCGAGCTCGAGGATCTTCGCGGCCGCCGCCACCCGCGCATCGATCGTCGCGCGCTCGATCCCGCGGATCTTCAGCCCGTAGCCCATGTTCTGCGCGACCGTCATGTGCGGATACAGCGCATAGTTCTGGAACACCATCGCGATGTCGCGGTCCTTCGGCTCCAGCGTGTTGACGACCCGGTCGCCGATCGCGATCTCGCCGTCCGTCACGGTTTCGAGACCCGCGATCATCCGCAGCAACGTCGACTTGCCGCAGCCCGACGGGCCGACCAGCACGATGAATTCGCCGTCGGCGATCTCCACGTCGATGCCATGCAGCACGTGCTGCTTGCCGTCGTAGGATTTCCTGACGCCCTTCAAGCTCAGCGCAGCCATACCTGGTCCTTCTCCCGGTTACGTCGGTCGTTCATTTCTCGGAATCGACGAGGCCGCGCACGAACCAGCGCTGCATCGCCAGCACGACGACAAGCGGCGGAAGCATCGCCAGCAGCGTCGCCGCCATCACGTATTGCCATTCGGTCGCGGCGTCGCCGCTCGCGATCATCGTCTTGATGCCCACCACCGCCGTCGACAGCGACGCCTCCGTCGTGATCAGGATCGGCCACAGATACTGGTTCCAGCCGTAGATGAACGTGATCACGAACAGCGCGGCGATGCTCGTCTTCGACAGCGGCAGCACCACGTCCCAGAAAAAGCGCAGCGGCCCCGCGCCGTCGATGCGCGCCGCGTCCATCAACTCGTCGGGCAGCGTCATGAAGAACTGGCGGAACAGGAACGTCGCGGTCGCCGATGCGATCAGCGGCATCGTGAGCCCCGCGTAGGTGTTCGTCAGGTGCAGCGTCGACACGACCTGCACGGTCGGGAAGATCCGCACTTCCACCGGCAGCATCAGCGTGACGAAGATCAGCCAGAACGCCGTGTTGCGAAACGGAAAGCGGAAGTAGACGATCGCATACGCGGACAGGATCGACACCGCGATCTTGCCGACCGCGATGCCGAGCGCCATCGCGAAGCTGTTCACGAGCAGGCGGCCGAACGGCGCCGTCGTGCCGCCGCTGCCGTGCCCCCAGATGTACGCGATGTTCTCGAACAGGTGCGTGCTCGGCACCAGCGACAGCGGCACCGTGAACACTTCCTGCGCGTTCATCGTCGCCGCGCAGAACGCGACGTAGACGGGGAACACGATCAGCACGACGCCCGCGATCAGCACCGCGTGGCAGAACAGGTCGAAGCCCTTGCGATTCTCGATCATGCGTATTGCACCCTGCGTTCGACGAAGCGGAACTGGATCACCGTAAGCCCCACGACGATGATCATCAGCACGACCGACTGCGCGCCCGAACTGCCGATGTCGAGCCCCTGGAAGCCCTCCGCGAAGATCTTGTAGATCAGCGTCTTGGTGCTCTGCGCCGGGCCGCCGCCGGTGGCCGCGTCGATCACCGGGAACGTGTCGAAGAACGCGTAGACGAGGTTCACGACCAGCAGGAAGAAGCTCGTCGGCGACAGCAGCGGCAGCACGATGTTGAAGAAGCGCCGCACCGGCCCCGCGCCGTCGATCGCCGCCGCCTCGATCAGCGAGCGCGGAATCGCCTGCAGCCCCGCGTAGAAGAACAGGAAGTTGTAGCTCACCTGCTTCCACACCGACGCCAGCACGACGAGGAACATCGCCTGCCCGCCGTTCAGCGCGTGGTTCCACACGATGCCGCCCTTCGCGAGCGCATACGTGATCAGGCCGATGCTCGGGTTGAACAGGAACGCCCACAGCACGGCGGCGATCGTCGGCGCGACCGCGTACGGCCAGATCAGCAGCGTGCGGTACGCGCGCGCGCCGCGGATCACGCGGTCGGCGCACGCGGCGAGCAGCAGCGACACGACGAGCCCGCTCACCGTGACGAGCGAACTGAACACGAGGGTCGTGCGGAACGAATCGAGATACAGCGGATCGGCGAACAGGTGCGTGAAGTTCGCGAAGCCGACGAATTCGCTCGACGTGCCGAACGCGTCCTGCATCTGCGTGGACTGCCACAGCGCGACGCCGGCCGGCCACAGGAAGAACACGGCGGTGATCGCGAGCTGCGGCGCGATCAGCAGGTACGGCACCGGGCTCGTACCGAAACGGGAACGGGATTGCATCGCGGATATCCGGTCAGGCGAAACGGAAAGGAAACCGCACCGCCGGACGGCACGCGCTGGCGCGCGACACCGCCGGCGGCACGCAGCGATGCGCGCTCAGCCGCCCGACTTCTCGAAGCGGCGCAGCAGTTCGTCGCCGCGCGACGCGGCCGAATCGAGCGCGTCCTTCGGCGCCTTCTTCTGCGCCCAGACCTGTTCGAACTCCTCGTCGACGACCGTGCGGATCTGCGGCATGTTGCC
This sequence comes from Burkholderia sp. EMB26, assembly GCF_024730645.1. Classification (NCBI taxonomy): domain Bacteria; kingdom Pseudomonadati; phylum Pseudomonadota; class Betaproteobacteria; order Burkholderiales; family Burkholderiaceae; genus Burkholderia; species Burkholderia sp. EMB26. The sequence goes on along the minus strand of NZ_CP078070.1, from coordinate 390,331 downwards.
CAGGCGCAGCCCCTTCGTGTACGGCAGCGGCGGCTTGTTCAGCATCTGCTTGATCGCGGTTTCGGCGCTCGGGTTCTTCGCATAGAAGCCCTGCTGGCGCGTCAGGTCGTACGCGGCGGTCGTGACCGGCAGGTAGCCGGTGTCCTGATGCCACTTCGCGGCGACGGCGGGCGAAGCCAGGTACGCGAGGAATTTCGCGACGCCCTTGTAGGTCGCCGGATCCTTGCCGGCCAGCACCCACAGGCTCGCGCCGCCGATGATCGCGTTCTGCGGCGCGCCCTTCACGTTCGCGTCGTACGGCATCATCCCCGTGCCGTAGCTGAACTTCGCGAACTTCTGCACGTTCGCGAGCGCGCCGGACGACGTCGTCAGGATCCCGCAGTCGCCGCTGTAGAACTTCGCCGACGCTTCGTCCTTGCGGCCCGCGTACGTGAACGTGCCGTCCTTCGCCATCTGCTGGAGGAACGAGAGGTGCGCGATCTGCTGCGGCTTGTTGAACTCGAGCACGGCGTCGGTGCCGTCGAAGCCGTTGTTGCGGCTCGCGAACGGCAGCCCGTGCCACGCGCTGTAGTTTTCGAGCTGGATCCAGCCCTGCCAGCCGGTCGTGAAGCCGCACGCCATCCCCGCCTTGCGCAGCTTCTCGGCATCGGCCTTCACGTCGGCCCACGTCTTCGGCGGCTGGTTCGGATCGAGGCCCGCCTTCTTGAACGCATCCTTGTTGTAGTACAGCACCGGCGTCGAGCTGTTGAACGGCATCGACACGAGGTGGCCCGTCTTCGCATCGCTGTAGTAGCTCGCGATGGTCGGCACGAACGCCTTCTCGTCGAGCGTCACGCCCGCCTGCTTGAACACGTCGTAGACCGGCACGACCGCCTTCTTCGCCTGCATCATCGTCGCCGTGCCGACTTCGTAGACCTGGAGGATCGCCGGCGCGTTGCCGCTGCGATAGGCCGCGATGCCCGCCGCGAGTGCCTGGTCGTAAGTGCCCTTGAAGACCGGCACGATCTTGTAGTCGCTTTGCGACGCGTTGAACTGGTCGGCGATCGCGTTGACCCGCTCGCCGAGCGCAGCCTCCATCGCATGCCAGAACTGAATTTCCGTCGCGGCGAGCGCGACGTGCTGCGCCCCGAACATCAGCGCGCCGCCGAGCGCGATCGAACGAACCAGTGTCCCCGCAGGCTTCTTCTTCATCGACCTCTCCTATGAAAACGTTACCAACAGCGTGTGCAACATTCCCGTCGCCATTGAACCGGCGAAGTCTAGTGATCGTTTATGACAGTCAGTTGTCGCTGATGACGAACAGGCGCTGATATTCCTTCAGCGCGAAGCGGTCGGTCATGCCGGCGATGTAGTGCGCGACGAGACGCGGCTGCTGCGCCGCGTCGTCGGACTGGTACGGCGGCGGCAGCAGGCGCGGATCGTCGATGAACGCGTCGAACAGCCCCGTGACGACGCGTTGCGCCTTGCTCGCCATGCGCATCACTTTGTAATGGCGATACAGGTTCTTGAAGAGGAAGCGCTTGAGCGCGGCGGCCTGCGCGGCGACTGCCGGGCTGTGCGACACGAGCGGCGGCGCGGCGCGCACGTCGTCGAGCGATGCGGGCGCGACGCGGGCAAGATTGCGCGTCGTCTCGTCGATCAGGTCGACGATCAGCGTGTTGATGATGCGGCGCACCGTCTCGTGCACGAGACGGCGGCCTTCGAGGTGCGGGAATTCGGCGAGCGCCGCTTCGTAGTGACGCTGCCACAGCTCGACCTCCGCGAGCTGCTCGATCGTGATCAGGCCGGAGCGCAGGCCGTCGTCGACGTCGTGGTTGTTGTACGCGATTTCATCGGCGATGTTCGCGAGCTGCGCTTCGAGCGACGGCTGGCGGCCCTGCAGGAAGCGCTCGCCGAGCGCGCCGAGCTTGCGCGCATTCTCGCGCGAGCAGTGCTTCAGGATGCCTTCGCGCGTCTCGAAGCACAGGTTCAACCCGTTGAACGCGCCGTAGTGCTCCTCGAGCTCGTCGACCACGGCGAGGCTCTGCAGGTTGTGCTCGAAGCCGCCGTGCTCGCGCATGCACGCATTCAGCGCGTCCTGCCCGGCATGGCCGAACGGCGTATGGCCGAGGTCGTGCGCGAGCGAGATCGCTTCGACGAGATCCTCGTTCAGGCGCAGGTTGCGCGCGACCGAGCGCGCGATCTGCGCGACTTCGAGGCTGTGCGTGAGGCGGGTGCGGAACAGGTCGCCTTCGTGATTGACGAAGACCTGCGTCTTGTATTCGAGCCGGCGAAACGCGGTCGAGTGGACGATCCGATCGCGATCACGCTGGAATTCGGTGCGCGCCGCCGGCGGCGTTTCAGGATAGCGGCGGCCGCGCGACTGCGACGCGTGCGCGGCATACGGAGCAAGATGGGCTTCCAGCGCCGCCAGCGTCGGCGGCTCGGCCACCGGCGCAGCGGATGCGCGGCTGGCTTCGGGCAATGTGCTGCTGGATGTCTCGCTCACGTCTCCTCCATGTCAGGGGCGCCGGCGCATCCGGGCCGCCGTTAGCGGGTCGTCTGCGCCAGTGTAGCGAATACCGCTTCGTCCGGCGCCTGCGTGATCAGCGTATCGCCGAATCGCTTCAGCAGGATGAACTTGATCGCGCCGGCCTCGGCCTTCTTGTCGACGCGCATCAGGTCCATGTAGCGCGCATCGCCGAGCGCGGGCGCGCGGGTCGGCAGATGTGCGGCCGCGATCACCGCATCGAGGCGCTGCCGCGATGCTTCGTCGAGGAGGCCGAGCCGCACCGACAGGTCGCCCGCCATCACCATCCCGCAGCCGACCGCTTCGCCGTGCAGCCATTCGCCGTAGCCGAGCCCGGCCTCGATCGCATGGCCGAACGTGTGGCCGAAGTTCAGGATCGCGCGCAGGCCGCCTTCGCGTTCGTCGGCCGCGACGACGCTCGCCTTGATCTCGCACGAACGCTTCACTGCATGCGCGAGCGCGGCGGGCTCGCGACGGTTCAGCGCCTCGACGTTCGCCTCGATCCAGTCGAAGAACTCGGCATCGGCGATCGCGCCGGTCTTGATGACTTCGGCGACGCCGGCCGCCAGCTCGCGATCGGGCAGCGTCGTCAGCGCGCCGATGTCCGCGATCACGGCCTGCGGCTGGTAGAACGCGCCGATCATGTTCTTGCCGAGCGGGTGGTTGATGCCCGTCTTGCCGCCGACGGACGAATCGACCTGCGACAGCAGCGTCGTCGGCACCTGGATGAACGGCACGCCGCGCATGTAGCACGCGGCGGCGAAACCGGTCATGTCGCCGACCACGCCGCCGCCGAGCGCGACGAGCGTCGTCTTGCGATCGGCGTGGTCCGTCAGCAGGCCGTCGAAGATCAGGTTCAGCGTTTCCCAGTTCTTGTACGCCTCGCCGTCCGGCAGCACGACCGTCGACACGCGCTTGCCGAGCGGCGCGAGCGCCGCGCGCAGCGCGTCGCCATAGAGCGGATCGACCGTCGTGTTCGTGACGATCGTGACGGACGAACCCTTGATGTGGGGCGCGAACAGCTCGGTGCGGCCGATCAGGCCGGCGCCAATATGAATCGGATAGGCGCGGTCGCCCAGATCGACGTTGACAGTAATCATGCTTGTAGCGGCTTGGCGATGACGCCGGCCAGTTCGAGTTGCATCAGCACCATGTTGACGAGACCGTTGACCGACGGACGGCCGGTCTCGATGACGAAATCCGCGCATTCGCGGTACAGCGGGTCGCGCACTTCGTACAGCGCTTCGAGACGCCCCTTCGGATCGTCCGTCTGCAACAGCGGGCGATTCTTGTCCTTGCGCGTGCGCAGCCACAGATCGTGCGGATTGGCGCGCAGGTAGACGACGATGCCGTTGGTTTTCAGGCTGTCGCGATTTTCCGGGCGCAGCACCGCGCCGCCGCCCGTCGCGAGCACGATGTTCTCGCGCTGCGTGAGATCGGCGATCACCTGCGTTTCGCGGTCGCGAAACCCGGCCTCGCCCTCCAGCTCGAAGATCACCGGGATGCGCGCGCCCGTACGGGCCTCGATTTCGTGGTCGGAGTCGAAGAACGTCCTGTCGAGACGACGCGCGACCGCACGGCCCACGGTGGTCTTACCCGCTCCCATAAGGCCGACGAAAAATACGTTTGCATGTGGGTCCCGCGCTTGCAACGGCTTCCTCTGCTTCAATCTTGCTGGTGTGTGGCGCAGCTTACTGGCAAAGCGGCTGCCTTGTCGAGCCTGCGCCGGCGGCTTCCGGCCCCGTTTTCTCGGCATCCTCGTCGCCCGCGCCGGGTGCGCCGCACCGCGGATCGACGACGGTCGGCGTGATGAAGACGACCAGTTCGTTGCGCTGGTCGCGCTGCGCGCGGTGCCGGAAAAACGCGCCCAGAATGGGTATTTTGCCCAAGAGCGGCACGCGCGTCACATCGTTCCGGTTCAGTTGTTCATAGATACCGCCGATCGCGACCGTCCCGCCATTCTCGACCTCGACGCGCGTCTGCACATGCTTCGTATGGATGGCGGGGCCGGCCGCGGTCGGCTCGCCGACGCTGTCCTTGGTCACGTCGAGATCGAGCACCACGCGCCCGTCCGGCGTGATCTGCGGCTCGACCTCCAGCTTGAGCGTCGCGCGGCGGAACTGCACGCCGCTCATGCCATTGCCGACCTTCGCCTGGTACGGCAGCTCGGAACCCTGTTCGACGATGGCCTTGACGCGATCGGCCGTGACCACCCGCGGACGCGAAACGATCTGGCCCCGGCCCTGCGCCTCCAGCGCGCTGAGCTCGATGTCGAGTACGCGGCTGAGCGGCGCGGCGAACAGCGTGAAGCCGGCGGTGGCCGCGTCGAAACCGCCGAGCGGCCGCGCGGCAAGGTCGAGCGCGTTGCGCGCGTCCGCCGTGAACGACGTGCCCTCGGCTGACGGCGGCCGCCCCTGCGCACGCAGCGCGACACGTGCGCCGAGGTTGCGCGAGAAACCCTGCTCGCCTTCGACGATGCGGGCCTCGATCCGGACCTGCCGCGACGGCCGGTCGATCGCGTCGATCAGGCCGGCGATCTGCACGATACGCGGTGCGAGATCGGTGACGAACAGCAGGTTGGTACGCGGATCGGCCGCTGCGGCGCCGCGCTTCGACAGCAGGCGCTGGCCGGTCGCGCCGGCCAGCAGCCGTTGTACGTCCTGCGCGCGCGGATAGTGCAGCATGAAGGTACGGCTCGCCAGCGGCTCGAGATCGGCGGCCCGCGCGTGCATGTCGAAGCGCTCGCGTTCGCGCGCAGCCAGCTCGGCTGCCGGCGTGACCCAGATCACGTTGCCGCGCCGGGACATCGCAAGCCCGTGCATGTCGAGCAGCGTGTCGAACGCCTCGCGCCAGCGAACATTGTTCAGACGCAACGTGACCGTGTCGCGCACCTGCTCGCCGACGACGATATTGAGCCCGGTGAACCGCGCGATCGCGTCGAATGCCGCCGCGAGCCCGACGCCCTGCAGATTCAGCGAGATCCGCCGTGCGTCGTCCGCATCGCCCGGTTGGCGGGCTGCGGCGTCGCTCATCCGGGCCGGCGGCGCCAGCGGGATCGGCGGTCCCTCCAGCGCGGGGCCCGGTGCGGCGGTTTCCGTCTGCCGTGCCGCGCGCGCCGCATGATTGAACGGTGGCGGGCCGGCGTCTTCCGTTGCCGCACTATCCACGCCGTCGGCCACACGCAGCGGCAGACCCGGCACCGACACATCCGTCGACCCGGCGGGCCAGACCGCCGGCAGCGGCGGCAACGACGCGCTTGCGCCGGCCGCCGTCACGCCGGCCCAGAGGGCAAGCACCCAACAACGGTGTTTCGTCATGGCCGACCTCCGTCGTCCAGGACGAGCCGCTGCGAGCCGTCCGCCGTCGCAAGCGTCACGGCCGCGCGATCGATGCGCACCACGCGCGCGGCACCCAGTACGTCGCCAGGCGCGACGGCCGTGAACGCGCCGTCGCCGTCGTCGAACAACGCGAGGCCGGCCCGCGCGTCGCGAATCGTGCCGGCGAAGCGGGCTGCGTGACCCGCCGCTTCGGCCGCGCCGGCGTCGCCGAACGGATCGGCGTCGGGCGCAGCGACGCGAACCGTCGTGTTGCCGTCCGCGGTCGTGGTCGCCGGCAGCGCCGGAAACACGTCGACGGACATGTCGACCCGCGCCGCCGACGTGCCACGCTCGATACGCAGCGCCGACGGTACGGCCAGCACCGGGAACCGCGCCAGGCCGCCAACCATGTGCAGCAGCGCGCGAAAACCACCATCGGCGGCGATGTGCACGGTGCGCCGGCCGTCCGGTGCCGCGCCATCGGCGCGCTGCGGTTCGACCGATACGCCGCTCAGCCCGCTCGACGCGGCGAGATCGGCCAGTTCCAGCATCAGCGCGGCCCATTCCGGCGCATGCGGCGAACGATCGTCGCGCGTCGACGCACGATGCCCGTCGCGTCGTTGTCCAGTGGAAGCGAGCACGCGTTGCGCGTCGGCCGCGCGCGCCTGCGCTGCGGCGAGCAACGCGCGACTATGGGCAAGCCCGCTCCAGTCGGCCGCATTCGCCAGATGAATGCCGCCGCCCAGCACGGCCGCGAATGCCAGCACGCAACCCGCGGCATGCGCGGCCGCCGGCGACACGCGCGGCATGCCGCCTGGCCCGACGCCGCCACCCAGCGCCGGCCGATGCACGAGCGTCGTCATGCGCCGCCTCCCGACATCGTCCGCGACGCCGTCGGGTCGTGCCAGCGCAACTGCACCGAGAAGCGGAACGGCATCCCGGCCGTGGGAGCCGGCGCATCCGAGGCCGGCTTCAACGTCTCTATATCGATCCGCCAGTCGCGCTGCTCGCGCGCCATCGCGGCGAGCCATCGCGCAGCGGCCCGGTAACTCTCGGCGCGCGCTTCGAGCACCGCGCCGGTCGACGTCATGCGCAGCGCGTCGAGCCGGATACGATCGGCACGCACCTGCTTCAAGGTCGCCAACAGCCCTGCCATGCGCCGGTAAGGCGCGGCCAGCGCAGCCGCCTGTGCGTCGCGTCGCGCGATGGCGGCGGCGGCATCGACCGCACGCGTCGCAGCCGCCACCTGGGGCTGCAACTGCCGCAGCCGCGTCTCCACGCTGGCGCGCTCGGCATCCACCCGCCACCGCGACAACACGGCGGCGCCCGTCCACAGCCCCGCACCGAGCACGCCGAGCAGCATCGCCACACCGCACTGCGCGACCCGGCGACGCCGCAACGCCTGCGCCAATCGCTCGCGGTACGGCAGCAGGTTGAAGTCGCCGAGTATCGCCTGCTCGGCCGCCGCCGCGCCTTCGCTTGCCGACACGTGAGCGGCCGTCATTCCCACACCCCGCGCAACGCCAGCCCGAATGCGACGGCAAACGCCGGGCCGCCCGGCATGCCGGCGCGCGCGCACGGCTGTCCGTCCCAGCCCGTGCAGTCGAACGGGACCACCGCCGTGCCGAGCACGTCGCCGATCTCGGCGACGGACGTGTCGAAGCGGGCGATACATCGCTCGTCCCCGGCGACGAATACGCAATGCACGGCCCCGAGCGCGCGCCGCCGCAACGCATCGGGCAGTGCTTCCGGCAACGTGCCGGACAGCGTCAGCACCGGGATAGCCGACGAACCCTCGATTCGCCAGCCGCGCACGCCCGCGTCGCAGAACCACAGCGCGGCGTAGGCACCCTGCGCGTCGAGTTCGAACTGCGCGGCATAGCGCAGCGCACGCAGCACGGCGGCCGACTCGCCGTCGATCACGGTCAGGTCGATACCGGCCTGCGCGGCCACGTCGATGCGCCGCTCGAGCAACGCCAGCGGCGCCACCGCCACCGCGATCTCGCCGGATCGCACGCCGCCGTAGTGCCGCCAGTCGAACGCGAGACTGTCCGGCGCCAGCCCCGAGATGCGTTCGGCCGCCTGCCGCGCGGCGTCCGGAATGTCGCCGCGCCCGGCCAGATCGAGCGTCGCGGTGCGCATCTCGTCATCGTGCAGCGCCATCACGCCGCACGCGTCGCACCGCACCTCGGCCGCCGACAGCCGCGACACGGCCGCCGCCAGCGATCGCGCGACCGCCGCCCAGCGTGCGTCTTCCGGCCCGCCCGCCAACCCGACCGGCTCCCGCTCGAGCCCCTCGACGCGCACGTCCGCGTCCCTGCCGCGCCGGCTCAGCACGGCCACCCTCACCTCGTGCGCACCGACGTCGATTCCCGTCGACCGGTGCCTGCCCTGTGCAAACCGCGCCACCCATCGTCCTGCCATCCCAGCCTCCCGAGATCGTCGCGGCCCACGCCGCGTTTCCGAGACCTGATTCTGCAAAGCGACGCATGCGGCCGACAGTCGGCCAAACGGCCAGCATCCGCTCGCGGTGGCCATGCGCGGACTATGCTGACGGCACGCCGACCCGCGGTTCTCCGACGGGCGGCCCCCGCGTCAGGACCGGTCTTACCGGGCAGCTATAATCGCGGGACTGTTTTCCGGTATGCCTATGCAATCCACGACTCCTACGTCCCCGCCTCCCGCCCCGGAGCCGAAGAAGCGGCCCTGGTGGCAAAAAGTCCTGCTCGGCTTCGCCGCGATGTGCGTGGCCCTCGTCGTGGCCGGCGGCCTCGTGCTCGGCTATGCGCTCGTCGTGGCCTGGCCGAACATGCCGTCGCTCGACGCGCTGACCGACTATCGGCCGAAGGTACCGCTGCGCATCTATACGTCCGATCACGTGCTGATCGGCGAATTCGGCGAGGAGCGCCGCGACGTCGTTCATTTCAAGGACGTGCCCGACTCGCTGAAGAAGGCGATCCTCGCGATCGAGGACGCGCGCTTCTACGATCACGGCGGCGTCGACCTCACCGGCATCATCCGCGCCGGCTTCGTCGCGCTGACGAACGGCCACGCGTCGCAGGGCGCGAGCACGATCACGATGCAGGTCGCGCGCAACTTCTTCCTGTCGAGCGAGAAGACCTACACGCGCAAGATCTACGAAATGCTGCTCGCGTACCGGATCGAGCGCGCGCTGACGAAGGATCAGATTCTCGAGGTCTACATGAATCAGATCTATCTCGGCCAGCGTGCGTACGGCTTCGCGAGCGCGGCGCGCGTCTATTTCGGCAAGGATCTGAAGGACATCACGCTCGCGGAAGCCGCGATGCTCGCGGGGCTGCCGAAGGCGCCGTCCGCGTATAACCCGGTCGTGAATCCGAAGCGCGCGAAGGTGCGCCAGGAATACATCCTGCAGCGGATGCTCGAGCTGAACTTCATCACGCGCGAACAGTACGACGAAGCCGCCGCGCAGCCGCTCGTCGTCAAGGGTCCGGGCCGCGATTTCAGCGTGCACGCCGAGTACGTCGCGGAAATGGTCAGACAGATGATGTATGCGCAGTATCGCGAGGAAACCTACACGCGCGGCTTCAACGTCGTCACGACGATCGACTCCGCGGACCAGCAGGTCGCGTACACCGCGCTGCGCAAGGGCATCATGGATTACGAGCGCCGCCACGGCTATCGCGGGCCGGAAGGCTTCATCGAACTGCCGGCCGGCGCCGACGATCGCGAACAGGCGATCGACGACGCGCTGCTCGAGCATCCCGACAACGGCGAGCTGATCGCCGCGGTCGTGACGGCCGCGAGCCCGCGCCAGATCACGGTGGCGTTCATCGACGGCAGCACGGCGACGATCGAGGGCGACAACCTGCGCTTCGCGTCGGGCGCGCTGTCGGCCAACGCGCAGCCGAACCGGCGCATCCGCCCCGGCGCGATCGTCCGGGTCGTGAAGAACGACGCCGGCAAATGGTCGATCACGCAGTTGCCGCAGGTCGAAGGCGCGTTCCTGTCGATCGTCCCGCAGGACGGGGCGATCCGCTCGCTCGTCGGCGGCTTCGACTACAACAAGAACAAGTTCAACCACGTCACGCAGGCGTGGCGGCAGCCCGGTTCGTCGTTCAAGCCGTTCATCTACTCGGCGTCGCTCGACAAGGGCCTCGGGCCCGCCACCGTGATCAACGACGGCCCGCTGTATTTCAGCGCCGCGGAAACCGGCGGCCAGCCGTGGGAGCCGAAGAACTACGGCGGCGGCTTCGAAGGCCCGATGTCGATGCGCACCGCGCTGCAGCGCTCGCGCAACCTCGTGTCGATCCGGATCCTGAATCACATCGGCACGAAATACGCGCAGCAATACATCACGCGCTTCGGCTTCGACGCCGAGCGCCATCCGGCCTACCTGCCGATGGCACTCGGCGCCGGCCAGGTCACGCCGCTGCAGATGGCCGGCGCGTATTCGGTCTTCGCGAACGGCGGCTATCGCGTCAATCCGTACCTGATCGCCGAAGTCACCGATCCGAACGGCGCGGTCGTCGCGCGCGCGCAGCCGCTCGTCGCCGAGCAGAACGCGCCGCGCGCGATCGACGCGCGCAACGCCTACGTGATGAACAGCCTGCTGCAGAGCGTCGCGCAGCGCGGCACGGGCGCGCGGACCAACGTGCTGAAGCGCACCGATCTCGCGGGCAAGACCGGCACGACGAACGACTCGCACGACGCGTGGTTCGCCGGCTACCAGCACACGCTCGCCGCGATCGCATGGATCGGCTATGACAATCCGCGCAGCCTCGGCGATCGCGAAACCGGCGGCGGCCTGTCGCTGCCGGTCTGGATCGACTACATGGGCGCTGCGCTGAAGGGCGTGCCGGAATTCAAGCCGACGGTGCCGGAAGGCGTCGAATCGCTCGGCGGCGAGTTGTACTTCACCGAGTTCACGCCGGGCCACGGCTTCGTGTCGACGGTCGGCGTGCCGCAGGCGCCCGCTGCGCAGAACGTCGACGAGGCCGTGCCGCACGTCGACGAGCAGGAGAAGCAGGACATCATGAACCTGTTCCGCGGCCACTGACCCGCGGCCCGGCCATGAAAAAAGCGCCCCGCGGGGCGCTTTTTCTTTGGGCACGACGCGCGGAGCGCTGCGCTCCCGCCGTTACGCGCTGAACGTGATCGGCAAGCCGGCCTGCTGGGTCGCGTAGTCGGTGAGCGCCGAGAAGAACTCGGTGCCCGTGCGCGTATCGCGCCATTCGCCGTCGATGAAACGGTAGTGGAATCCGCCGGCCTTCGCGGCGATCCACACCTCCTTCATCGGCGGCTGCAGGTTGACGATGATCTTCGAGCCGTTCTCGAACGTCAGCGTCAGCACGCTGCCATTGCGTTCCAGATCGATGTCGTGATCGCCGTCGTTCGCGACGTCCACGGTACGCTCGACGGCCGCCAGCACGGCCTCTGCACGGGCCAGGTATTCAGTATCGGACATGCTAAACTCTATCGGTTAAATTGTTCAGGGACGATCATGCGAGTCGTTTTCCGGATGAGCGCGATTGTAGCGGCTTTGGCGATTCTTGCCGGCTGCGGTCAAAGCGGCGCGCTCTATCTGCCCACCGTGCCTCCGATGCCCAAGCCGATCCAGCCGCAGAATACGCCGCCGTCGGACGTGAAACCGACCGACGAAAACGCGTCGTCCGACGAGTCGCCCGACACGTCCGGCTCGCCGCTCACGCTGTCGCCCGAACTGTCGAGCACATCGACCATGCCCGCCCCGGCATCGGGCCCGGCCGCGACGAAGTAACGACGCACTGCCGCCCGCGCGGCGCACGAAACGAGGCGATGACTTCCCGGTCATCGCCTTTTGTTTTTCAGCGGCCGCGCCGTCACGCGCGCACGCGCCGCCAGCCCCACGTCACCAGCCGCCAGCCGAGCAGCGCGGCGACGATCGCCGCGTAGAGCTTCGGCTGCGCCAGATCGTGCTTGCCCGCCCGCATCCACCAGAAGTGCAGCACGCCGAACAGCGCGATCGCGTAGATTGCGCTGTGCAGCGTCGCCCAGTGGCGACCGAGCCGGCGCACCATCGCGCGCGGCGACGTCGCGGCGAGCGGAATCAACAGCACGAACGCCGCGAAACCGACCGTGATGAACGGGCGCTTGCCGACATCCTTCAGGATCGCGACGACGTCGAACCACTTGTCGAACCACAGGTAGGTCGTGAAGTGCAGCGTCGCGTAAAAGAACGCGAACAGCCCGATCATCCGACGAAAGCGCAGCAATGGCGCGAAGCCCGTGATGCGCCGCAGCGGCGTAACGGCCAGCGTGATGCACAACAGGACGAGCGTCCACAAACCGGTCGAACGCGTGATGAATTCGATCGGGTTCGCGCCGAGCCGGTCGGTCAGCCCGAACAGCACGATGCGTGCGAGCGGGTAGAGGCCGGCTGCGAACACCAGCACCTTGGCCGGCGCGAGCCAGCGCGGCGCGGCAGGACGGTTCGCCCCGGCACGCGCCGTGCGGGCAGCCTGCCCGGCGCCCGCGGCGCGCGCGGGTGTGAGCGTCGAAGGATGCATGTCGTTTCTCACGGTCGCGCTCAGAAATTCTTTTTCAGGTCCATGCCCTGATACATCGATGCGACCAAGTCGCCGTAGCCGTTGAACATCAGCGTCTTGCGCTTCGGCGTGAAGAAGCCGTCCTCGCCGATGCGCCGCTCGGTCGCCTGGCTCCAGCGCGGATGATCGACGTTCGGGTTCACGTTCGAATAAAAGCCGTACTCGTTCGCCGCGTACGTGTTCCAGCTCGTCTTCGGCTGCTTGTCGACGAAGCGGATCTTCACGAGCGACTTCGCGCTCTTGAACCCGTATTTCCACGGCACGACGATCCGCACCGGCGCACCGTTCTGGTTCGGCAGCACCTGCCCGTAGACGCCCATCGTCAGCAGCGTCAGCGGATTCATCGCCTCGTCCATGCGCAGCCCTTCCGAATACGGCCAGTCGAGCACGGGCGTCGACAGGCCCGGCATCTGCGACGGATCGGCCAGCGTGATGAACTGCACGTATTTCGCGTTGCCAGTCGGCTGCACGCGCTTGATCAGCTCGGACAGCGGCACGCCGATCCATGGGATCACCATCGACCAGCCCTCGACGCAGCGCAGCCGGTACACGCGCTCCTCGAGCGGCGCGAGCTTCAGCAACTCGTCGAGATCGAACACCTTCGGGTGCTGCACCTCGCCTTCGACACTCACGCGCCACGGGCGCGGCCGCAACGTGCCCGCGTTCTGCGCCGGATCGCTCTTGTCGGTGCCGAATTCGTAGAAGTTGTTGTAGGACGTGATGTCCTTGAACGGCGTCACCTTGTCGATGGCGACGAATGTCGGGTTGGTTTTTGCCGCGAGCTTCGCCGCCCGCGCGTCGGGTGACGCATACGCGGCGAGCGCCGCGCCGCTGGTGCCGAACAGGCCGCCCGCGGCCGCGAGGCCGGCCGCCTGCAACACGCGCCGCCGATTCTCGAATACCGCGCGCGGCGTGATCTCGCTCGGCGCGATATCCGCGCCGGTCAGTACGTTACGCAAAGGGCGTTTGATCCACATCGTGCAGTTCCTCCCGCATGCGCGACGCGCATGCTTCATCAGCGTTCGACCCGGCCCGTCGCGCGCCGTTCGACGCCCGGTTCGCCCGCTCATTACAAAAGAAAACCGCCGGGCACGCAGTGCACCGGCGGTCTATGGTCGGACGAGCGGCGGAAATCTTACAGCTTGCCGTAGCTGTGCAGCCCGGACAGGAACATGTTGACGCCGAGGAACGCGAACGTCGTGACCAGCAGGCCGGTGAGCGCCCACCAGGCGGCCACCGCGCCGCGCAGGCCCTTCATCAGCCGCATGTGCAGCCACGCCGCGTAGTTCAGCCACACGATCAGCGCCCAGGTTTCCTTCGGGTCCCAGCTCCAGTAGCCGCCCCACGCTTCGGCCGCCCACAGCGCGCCGAGGATCGTCGCGATCGTGAAGAACGCAAAACCGACCGCGATCGACTTGTACATCACGTCGTCGAGCACCTCCAGCGTCGGCAGGCGATCCGCGAGGATCCCGCGCTCCTTCATCAGGTACGCGACCGACACCATCGCCGACAGCGCGAAGCTGCCGTAGCCGATGAAGTTCGCCGGCACGTGGATCTTCATCCACCAGCTTTGCAGCGCCGGCACGAGCGGCTGGATCTGCTGCGCATCGCGCGCGACCGAGTACCACATCAGGAAGCCGACCGCCGCGCTGATGACCAGCAGCACGAACGCGCCGAGCGAACGCGTGCCGTAGTGGCCTTCGTAATACAGATAAAGCAGCGCCGTGATCAGGCTGAACAGGACGAACACTTCATAGAGGTTCGATACGGGGATGTGCCCGACGTCCGCACCGATCAGGTAGGACTCGTACCAGCGCACCATCAGCCCCGTGAAGCCCATCAGCACGGCGACCCACGTGAGCTTCTGGCCGATCGCGGCGCCCGTTTCGGCGCGCGCGAGCAGCCCGATCCAGTAGAAGATCGTCGCGAGCACGAACATCGCGCTCATCCACAGGATCGCCGACTGGCTCGACAGGAAGTACTTGAGGAAGAACGCCGAATCGGCGCGGGCGAGATCGCCCTGGTAGATCTGGATCGACAACAGCGACAGCACGGCGATCGACGCCATCATCAGCCGCGCAGGCTTCCAGCGCCAGCCGAGCGCGACGAGCGCCGGCACGGTGCCGATCATCACTGCCTTGTCGTAGTAATCCATGTGCGCGTTGTAGTGCACGAGCGCATAGCCCGCGCCCGCCACGAGCGCCAGGGCGAACAGCCAGTCGAACAGCGACAGGCGCGCGAGGAACGGACGCTCGTCGAACAACGGCGACGATGCCGGCGCCGGGGCCGACGCCGTACGGGAAGAGGAAACTTGCGTGAGATCCATGATGTTACCGGGTGGAATTCTCGGAATCGGAACCGCCGCCGACAGGCGGGCGGGCCGTCGAAGCCGCACCGGCGGGCGCGGCATCGCGAGGTGCGGCGCGCAAGGCGGCGCCGGCCGCGTCGCGCGTCTGCACGAATTCTTTCTCGAAATCGAAGGTCTTGCGGGCCGTGGACATTGCCATCACCACATCGACGCCCGAACCGGCGTCCTTCAGCCAGAACCAGAGTCGCCGCTCGCGCACGTAGAACATCGAGAAGATGCCGGCGACCAGCAGCAGGCTGCCAAGATACACCAGATTCTTGCCGGGTGCGCGCGTCAGCTGAAATACCGAAGCTTGCACCTGCTTGAAGGAATCAAGCTGCAAATAGACCGGCGATCCATACAAGAAGCTGTCGGATAGTGCGTTGATCGCGTTCTGCACGAAGCGGATCGTGTCGGTGCCCTGCTGCGCGGCCGGCTCGCCGGCACGCTCGCGCGCGATCTGCCAGACCTCCCACATCGAGCCCTCGAGCATCCGCAGCAGCAGGCTCGCGGCCTTCTCCTGCTCGCCCTTCGGCACCGAGCGGTCGATGAAGGTCGCCACCGCCTGAAAGCCGCCGACCGGCTGGCCATCCGCGCCGCGGCCGACGCTGTCGTCGCTCGCCGCAAACAGGGTCAGCACCTTCGACGCGCTGTCCTGCAGGCGGCCGCGCAGCGACGCGTCGCCCGGCAGCGAGCGCTGCGCGAAGCGCGCGGCGGCTTCGGTGCGCACGGCCGGATCCTCGAGCGCGGCGCGCAGGCGCATCCATTCGCCGATCGAATCCTGGCTGTCGGCCGGGATCCGCATGTAACGGAACGGATCGTTCGGGCTCGCGCGCACGCCGGCGAGGAACACGCGTTCGCCGTTCATGTCGACGGGCAGCATGTAGTTGTTGAATTCGCGCGCCTGGCCGTCCTTGCCGCGAATCTTGTACTGCACCGACGGGCCGATGTTGTGGAGCTGCGTCGGCTTCGACGTCTTCGCACCCGAGCCGAGCCGCTCGTCGAATACTTCCTTCAGCGAGCTGGTCGTCGCGACACCGCGCACGTCCGGCTTGCCGTTCGCGTCGGCCATGTTTTCGACGTTGATCGCGCGGAAATCGGAGAATTCGATCGTGTCGCCGTCGGCGCCCGGGACCTGCAGCGGCGCCGAGCTGCCGATCGTGCCCTTCACGGGAACGGTCGCCGCATGGCTGCCCGTCATCGGGTAGGCCGTCATCTGCATTTGCGAGCCGCCGTCCTGGAAGCTCGACTGGTAGATCGACACGCCCTTGTACGTGAACGGCTTGTTGACCTCGACCCGCGCCGGGATCTTCCGGCCGGTCTCGCGATCGATCACGACGATGTCGCTCGCGAACAGCTTCGGCATGCCCGTCGTGTAGTAATCGACGATGAACTTGTCGAGCTGGATCGAGAACGGCAGATCCTGGATCAACGAGCCGCTCGGCTGGTTCAGGATCGCGGTCGACACGAACTGGCCCTCCGGCACCCACGCATAGCCGCGGAACGTCGGGTTCGACGCGGACAGGCGATGGTCGGGCGAAATCTCGCTGATCGTCGCGCTCGTGTTGACCGGGCTCTTGCCGAACATCCACATCTGGAATTTGATCGGCAGGTTGCTGTCGAGCAGGCCGCCGATACAGATCACGACGATCGCGAGGTGGGCGGAAATGTAGCCCCACTTGGTCATCGCGCCGCGCTTCGCGGAGATCAGCGTCGCGCCGTCGGTTTCACGCACGACGTGCTTGTAGCCGGCCTTCGTGACGAACGTGGCGAGCGTCGCCGCGACCGTCGCGCGCGTGCCCGACGCCGTGTACTCGGCCTTGTGGTGGAACGCGCGCAGGCTGCCTTCGCGGACCTTGTCCTTCCAGCTCTTCGCATCGGCGAGCATCTTCGGCGCATTGCGGATCACGCACAGCGAGATCGACACGACGAGGAAGATCAGGATCAGCATGAACCACCACGCGCTGTACACGTTGTACAGGCCCAGCGAGCGGAAGATGTCCGCCCAGAACGGCCCGAACTGGTTCACGTAGTTCGGATACGGATCGTCCTGGGTCAGGACCGTGCCGATGATGCTCGCGATCGACAGCACCACCAGCAGCGCGATCGCGAAGCGCATCGAGCTGAGCAGCTCGACCGCGCGTTTCGACGCACCCTGACTCGACTTCGACTGCAACCCCGACGTGGTAACGCTCATTCAAACTCCGACTCAGGGGAAACAGCCCCCACACTCACTATGTTCGCTGCGCCCCAACGGGCGATCGGCACGCTCGGGACGGCCCGGCGAGTGCCAACAAAAAAGGGCAAGGCGACCGCGAACAGCGGCGCCCCACCCTTTTCTTGTTCTGACTCCGGCCGCCCTTCGGGCGGCCGGTCATTCCATGCGCGGTTGACCGCTCAACGCAGACCCGCGATGTAATCGGCGACGGCCTTGATCTCGGTATCCGACAGCCGCGACGCGATCTGATGCATCGCCTCGTTGTTGTTGCGCGCGCCGGCACCCTGCTGGAACGCGGTCAACTGCGCGACCGTGTAATCGGCCCATTGCCCCGACAGACGCGGGTACTGGACCGGGATCCCCTGCCCCGTCGGCCCGTGGCAGCTCGCGCAGGCTGGTACGCCCTTCTCCGCGATGCCGCCGCGATAGATCTTCTGGCCGACCGGCACGGTCGCCGCATTGCGTGCGGTACCGAGCTTCGTCGTCTGCGACCCGTAGTACGCGGCGACGTTGCGCATGTCGTCCGCGCTCAACGCGCTCGCGAATCCGACCATCACCGCGTTGTTACGCACCGGCCCCTTCGCGCCCGGCTGCGTCTTGAAGTCGTTCAACTGCTTGACCAGATATTCGGGATGCTGGCCGGCAAGCTTCGGGAAACTGCCCGACGCACTATTGCCGTCGGCGCCGTGACACGACGCGCAGACCTGCCCGGCAATCGCCTTGCCGCGGTCCAGATCCGGCTTCGCCGCATCTGCCGCGTTTGCCTCCGCTACGAAACCTACGAACCCTGCTGCAACCTGAAGCACCATCAGAGACTTGCACAGTCGATTCATTCGCACACCCTGTTTCGTCTTGTGGGAATTTGAGGTTCTGCAAAAAACGACGGCGTTCAGTCTACCGCAGAAGCCACATAAAAGCGCGAGGCAGGCGCCCGTTGGCCTTCGGTAAAACCGCCGTATTGTACAATATCGTGCTGAAAGCTCCCGCGCCTATCGGGGCTACCCCGCCTCCACCAAGCGGCTCGCGCCGCCCGTCCTTCCGGTTCCCATGGCCTTTCTGCTCCATCAAGCCCGCTTCTACACGACCGTCAACCATCTGCGCGACCTGCCGCCGACGGTCCAGCCGGAAATCGCGTTCGCGGGCCGCTCGAATGCCGGCAAGTCGACGGCGATCAACGTGCTGTGCAACCAGAAGCGGCTGGCCTTTGCGTCCAAGACGCCCGGCCGCACGCAGCATATCAACTACTTCTCCGTCGGCCCCGCCGCCGAGCCCGTCGCGAACCTCGTCGACCTGCCCGGCTACGGCTACG
The DNA here is from genome assembly GCF_024730645.1 of Burkholderia sp. EMB26. Taxonomy (NCBI): domain Bacteria; kingdom Pseudomonadati; phylum Pseudomonadota; class Betaproteobacteria; order Burkholderiales; family Burkholderiaceae; genus Burkholderia; species Burkholderia sp. EMB26. Next base: position 372,065 of record NZ_CP078070.1, on the reverse strand, counting down.
CGGAAGTGCCCGGTGCCGCGAAGGCGCACTGGGAAATGCTGCTGTCGTCCTACCTCGCGACGCGCTCGCAGCTTTGCGGCCTGATCCTGATGATGGATTCGCGCCGTCCGCTGACCGATCTCGATCGACGCATGATCGAGTGGTTCGCGCCGACCGGCAAGCCGATCCACACGCTGCTGACGAAGTGCGACAAATTGACGCGCCAGGAAAGCATCAATGCGCTGCGCAACACGCAGAAGGGGCTCGACGCGTATCGCGACCAGGGCGTGAAGGGCAAGCTGACGGTCCAGCTGTTCTCGGCGCTGAAGCGTACGGGGCTCGACGAGGCCCATGAACTGATCGAGAGCTGGCTGCGGCCGTCCGTCGCCGACGAAAAAAGCGAGCCTGTAGCACAATGAGCGGGCAACGCGCGGCTGGGATCGGCTGTGCGCACCTGACGGCACCTGCGGATTCGGCCGGCTCATAAAAAAACCCGCCGTTGAACGGCGGGTCAAACAGCCTAATCGAAAAACGACAGGCACCCGCTCAGGGAGGAGAAGCGGGGAGCTGCACGCAACGCGTGCCGCTCGATCGCTATCATATACCAACGATCTCGAAAATGACCTAAGGGTTCCGTAAGGTCTTCTTGCCCTGATTTCTGCCAAATCGCCATGAGCTTCCATCCGCTTCATCGTCCGCGCCGGATGCGCCGCGACGACTTCTCCCGCCGCCTGATGCGCGAAAACCGCCTGACCACCGACGACCTGATCTACCCGGTGTTCGTCGTCGAAGGCACCCAGCAACGCCAGCCCATCCCGTCGATGCCCGGCGTCGAGCGCGTGTCGGTCGACCTGCTGATGCAGGTCGCCGAGCAGTGCGTCGAACTCGGCGTGCCCGTGCTGTCGCTGTTCCCGGCCATCGAGCCGTCGCTGAAGACGCCCGACGGCCGCGAGGCGGCCAATCCCGAAGGCTTGATTCCGCGCGCCGTGCGCGAGCTGAAGAAGCGCTTCCCCGAGCTCGGCGTGCTGACCGACGTCGCGCTCGATCCGTACACGAGCCACGGCCAGGACGGCGTGCTCGACGAGAACGGCTACGTGATCAACGACGACACGATCGAGATCCTGATCGAACAGGCGCGCGCGCAGGCGGAAGCCGGCGTCGACATCGTCGCGCCGTCGGACATGATGGACGGCCGCATCGGCGCGATCCGCGAGATGCTGGAAAGCGACGGCCATATCCATACGCGGATCATGGCCTATTCGGCGAAGTTCGCATCGGCGTTCTACGGCCCGTTCCGCGACGCGGTCGGTTCGGCATCCAATCTGGGCAAGGGCAACAAGATGACCTACCAGATGGATCCGGCGAACAGCGACGAAGCGCTGCGCGAAGTACGCCTCGACATCGACGAAGGCGCCGACATGGTGATGGTCAAGCCCGGCATGCCGTATCTCGACATCGTGCGCCGCGTGAAGGACGAGTTCCGCTTCCCGACCTACGTGTACCAGGTGAGCGGTGAATACGCGATGCTGAAGGCCGCCGCGATGAACGGCTGGCTCGACCACGACAAGGTCGTGCTCGAATCGCTGCTCGCGTTCAAGCGCGCGGGCGCCGACGGCGTGCTCACGTACTTCGCGCTCGATGCCGCGCGTCTGCTGAAAGCGCAGCGCTGATCGCGCACCGGCGCGCATCAGCAAAAACGGCGGGACACTTCGGTGTCCCGCCGTTTTTTGTTTATCGCCGATCGAAGCTGTCAGCCGGCCCGAATCTGCGATTCGCCGGTTCGCCCCGGCAAGCCATCGTCATACCGTCGGCACGGCCGCCCGATCGAGGCTGCGCAGGAACGTGTCGGCCGCCTGATAGCCGACCACCCGGCCGATCTCGTTGCCGTTGCGATCGAAAAAGATGATGCCCGGCGGCCCGAACAGGTTGAAGCGCTTGAGCAGCGCCTGATCGTCCGGGTTGTTCGCGGTGACGTCCGCGCGCACGAGGTGAAGCCGCGCGAGCCGCGCCTGCACGCGCGCGTCGGTGAACGTCAGATGCTCCATCTCCTTGCAGCTCACGCACCAGTCGGCATAGAAGTCGAGCATCACGGGCCGGCCCGACGTCTTCAGCAACGCGTCGAGCTCGCCGCTGGAGCGCACCGGCGCGAACGCGGAGCCGTCCGCAGCCGCCGCACTGGCCGTCGCCGCACCGCCGGACGCCACCGTACGCGCCGCCAGCACGGCCAGCGGCTTGACGGGATCGGTCGAGCCCGCAGCCAGGCCCACGAGCAGCGTCGCGGCCCAGATCGCGAGCGCGGCGCCCACGCCGCGGCCCAGGCGACGCCAGATCGACGCGGCGCCGGCGTTCGGCGTGAACAGGCCGAGCGCCGCCGCCGCGATCAGCAGCCACAACGCCGCGAGCACCATCTTCAGCCCGCCGGCCAGCACCGGCCACACGATCCACAGCGCGGCCGCGAGCAGCACGATGCCGAAGAACACCTTCACGCCGTCCATCCACGCGCCGGCGCGCGGCAGCACCGTCCCGGCCCCGACGCCGACCACCAGCAGCGGCACGCCGAGGCCGAGCCCCATCGCGAACAGCGCCGCGCCGCCGAGCAACGCGTTGCCGGTATGCGCGATGAACGCGAGCACCGCGAACAGCGGCGCCGTCATGCACGCGCCGACGACCAGCGCCGACAACGCGCCCATCGCCGCGACCGCGACGAAGTGGCCGCCCTGGCGCGCGCTCGATGCCTCGGCCGCGCCGTTCTGCCAGCGCTCCGGCAACGCGATGTCCTTGCCCGAGATCAGCGACACTGCAAACGCGGTCAGCAGCACGCCGAACGCGCCAAGCACCCACGGATTCTGCAGCCACGCGCCGAGGCTCTGGCCAACCAGCGCGGCGGCGATGCCGAGCACCGTGTAGACCAGCGCCATGCCGACCACGTAGGTCAACGACAACGCAAAGCCACGCGCATGCGTCGCGCGCGTGCCCTGGCCGATGATGATCGCGGACACGATCGGAATCATCGGATACGAACACGGCAGCAGGCTCAGCACGACGCCCGCGACGAAGTAGAGCGCGACGATCGTGAAGAAGCCGTGGCCTTCGAGCAGCGACTGCGCGAAATCGGCGCTCGTGACCTTGTCGAACCAGCTACCCGCGGCAGCCGTGTCGCCGGACGACGATGCGGCGCCGAGCGCGGCGCCATCGACCTTCATCACGTGCTCGGCCGGCGGATAGCAGATCCCTTCGTCCGCGCAGCCTTGCGACGTCACCGCGAGCTCGAACGGCCCGGCCGCCTGCTTCACCGGCACGTGAACGACGACTTCGTCGCGATAGGTCTCGACGTCCTTCTGGAACGTCTGGTCGAACTTCACGTGGCCGGCCGGGAACTGCGGCTCGCCGAGCGTCGCCTGGCCACTCTTCACCGCGAACGCGAACCGCTCGCGATACATGTAATAGCCGTTGGCGATCTTGAAGCGGACGTCCACCTGTCCCGGCGATTCGCTCGCGCTGAACTTGAACGCGACCGACGGATCGAGGAAATCGTCGGCCGCGCGCGCGACGGACAGACCGCCCAGCACGAACACGAACGACAACAGGACCGCAAGAAACCGCAGCGCGCGCACGCGCACCGAAAGCGCCATACCGTTAAACATGAAATAGACGTTGAGTTTCGTTGGTCACCCACTGGCCATACGCGGCCGATGCCGTCGTTTGCCACGAGACGATTTCAGGCGTCTCGTAAGGATGATGCGCGACAATAAATCGCTCCAGTTCGAGCGCCCGCATGGGGCTCGTCTTGAACAGCAACTGGATCTCTTCGGCCGTTTCGACCTTGCCCTGCCAGTGATAGCGCGACTTGATCGTGCCGAGCTCCGATACGCATGCGGCCAGCCGCGCGTCGAGCGCGCCGTCGGCAAGCGCCGCAGCCGTCGCCGCATCGGGCACCGTCGTCAGCATCAGCACCACTATCATCCGCGCCCTCCTCGCTGGTCTGCCGGCTCCTGCCGGCGCCGGTCACCCCCGTTCAGGGGCCGCACCGGTTGCCCCGTATCGTAGCGCAGCCCGCGCGACGCTGCCGGCGTCGGCCTGCGACAATCGATCGCAGCCGACATCCCAAAAACAAAAAGGGCCAAGCATTCGCTCGGCCCCTTTCAGATCCTGCTGCGTACCGGAAGCTTACTCTGCTTCTTGCACGTTTTCCGTTTCGTCGACTTCCGGACGGTCGAGCAGTTCGACCAGTGCCATCGGTGCGTTGTCGCCCACGCGGAAGCCGAACTTCAGCACGCGCAGGTAGCCGCCCGGACGGTTCGCGAAACGCGGACCGAGCACGTCGAACAGCTTCGCCACCGAGTCACGATCGCGCAGGCGGTTGAACGCCAGGCGACGGTTTGCCAGCGACGGCTTCTTGCCGAGCGTGATCAGCGGCTCGACGACTTTACGGAGTTCCTTCGCCTTCGGCAGCGTCGTCTTGATGACTTCGTGCTCGATCAGCGAGTTGGACATGTTACGGAGCATAGCCAGACGGTGGCTGCTCGTGCGGTTCAGTTTCCGCAGACCATGACGATGGCGCATTTCAGTTTCCTTGATTCAAAGTTTTGATCCAGCTCTTCTATCGCACCTCGGAGGGTGCACGGGCCGGTAACGAAAAAAAGCAAGATGCGGATTTTAAAGGAAAATCCGCATCTTTGCCAACTACAGCAACAACCGGACTTACTTGTCGAGACCAGCCGGCGGCCAGTTCTCGAGCTTCATGCCCAGCGTGAGACCGCGCGAAGCGAGCACTTCCTTGATCTCGTTGAGCGACTTGCGACCGAGGTTCGGCGTCTTCAGCAGCTCGTTTTCCGTGCGCTGGATCAGATCGCCGATGTAGTAGATGTTCTCGGCCTTCAGGCAGTTCGCCGAACGAACCGTCAACTCGAGATCGTCCACCGGACGCAGCAGGATCGGATCGATCTGCGGTGCACGCGACGGCGCTTCGGCTGCCGTTTCCGTGCCTTCCAGCGCCGCGAACACGGACAGCTGGTCGACCAGGATGCGGGCCGACTGGCGGATCGCTTCTTCCGGCGTGATCACGCCGCTCGTCTCGATGTTCATCACGAGCTTGTCGAGGTCGGTACGCTGCTCGACACGTGCGCTTTCAACCGCGTAGCTCACGCGGCGAACCGGCGAGAACGAGGCGTCGAGGACGATGCGGCCGATGATCTTGGCCGTGTCTTCGCCGTAGCGACGGACGTTGCCGGGCACGTAGCCGCGACCCTTTTCGATCTTGATCTGAACGTCGAGCTTGCCACCCTTCGACAGGTGCGCAATCACGTGATTCGGGTTGATGACTTCGCAATCGTGAGCCAGCTCGATATCGCCGGCCGTCACGACGCCTTCGCCTTCCTTGCGCAGCGTAACCGTCACTTCGTCACGGTTATGCAGCTTGAACACCACGCCCTTCAGGTTCAGCAGCAGGTTGACGACGTCTTCCTGCACGCCATCCAGCGTCGAGTACTCGTGCACCACGCCTGCGATCGTGACTTCGGTCGGCGCGTAGCCTACCATCGACGATAGCAGCACGCGGCGAAGCGCATTGCCCAAGGTGTGGCCGTAACCGCGTTCGAACGGTTCCATGACCACCCTCGCGTGGTTCTCGCCCAGCGATTCCACGGCGATGATCTTGGGTTTCAGCAAACTGGTTTGCATGGGCTTTCCTTTTCAATACCCTCGGCTCGTTACACCGATAAGGCTGACCGGTAACAACCAGAAAATAAACAGCCGAGGCCCCTCCTTGCGCAACGCAATCGGGGTACCTCGGCCGTCAATCGGATTAACGCGAATACAATTCGACGATCAGGCTTTCGTTGATGTCGCCTGCGATTTCAGCGCGTTCCGGCATTTGCTTGAACGTGCCTTCGAACTTCTTCGCATCGACTGCAACCCAGCTCGGCATGCCGCCTTGCTCGGCCAGCGACAGCGCTTCGACGATACGCGCCTGCTTCTTCGCCTTTTCGCGGATCGCGACGACGTCACCCGCCTTCACTTGCTGCGACGGGACGTTCGCGACGACGCCGTTCACGGTGATCGACTTGTGGCTCACCAGCTGACGCGCTTCAGCGCGGGTCGAGCCGAAGCCCATGCGATACACGACGTTGTCGAGGCGCGACTCGAGCAGTTGCAGCAGGTTTTCACCCGTGTTGCCCTTGCGGCGATCGGCTTCGGCGAAGTAACGACGGAACTGACGCTCCAGCACGCCGTAGATACGCTTGACCTTCTGCTTTTCGCGCAGCTGCGTACCGTAGTCGGACGTACGTGCGCCCGAGGTACGGCCGTGCTGACCCGGCTTGCTGTCGAGCTTGCACTTGTCGGCGAGCGAGCGGCGTGCGCTCTTCAGGAACAGGTCGGTGCCTTCACGGCGGGACAGCTTGGCTTTGGGGCCGATATAACGTGCCACTTTGCATTCCTTTATCAATCAGTCACGCGGATCGAAATCCGCGCTAGTCCGCTCCCTTTGGGGCGAACGGTGGGCTTAGTCAATCAAAAAAGCAACGCCCGTCGACGCTGAGCGGCGACAGGCAATGCGCTAGCACGAACGTGCCAGCACATCCTTAGATACGACGACGCTTCGGCGGGCGGCAGCCGTTGTGCGGAATCGGGGTGACATCCGAAATCGCGGTGATCTTGATGCCGAGGCCGTGCAGTGCGCGCACTGCCGACTCGCGACCCGGGCCCGGGCCCTTGATCCGCACTTCCAGATTCTTCACGCCGTATTCCATCGCGACGCGGCCAGCCGACTCGGCTGCGACCTGAGCAGCGAACGGCGTCGATTTGCGCGAGCCCTTGAAGCCCTGACCGCCCGACGTCGCCCATGCCAGAGCGTTGCCTTGGCGATCGGTGATCGTGATGATCGTGTTGTTGAACGACGCGTGAACGTGAACCACGCCTTCAGCGACGTTCTTCTTAACCTTCTTGCGAACGCGTTGCGCCGCGGTGTTCGAAGCCTTAGCCATTACGTTTTCCTGTAACTGTCAGTTCCGCTTACTTCTTCAGCGCTTGCGCTGCACGACGCGGACCCTTGCGGGTACGTGCGTTCGTACGCGTACGCTGACCGCGCATCGGCAGGCCCTTGCGATGACGGACGCCGCGGTAGCAACCGAGGTCCATCAGGCGCTTGATGTTCATCGTCACTTCACGGCGCAGATCGCCTTCGACGACAAACTTGCCTACTTCTTCACGCAGCTTTTCCAGGTCTGCGTCGGTCAGATCCTTGACCTTCTTCGAAAAATCGACGCCAGCTGCCACGCAGATGCTGCGCGAACGGGTGCGGCCGATACCGAAGATAGCCGTCAGGCCGATCTCGGTATGCTGGTGATTCGGGATGTTAACCCCTGCGATACGAGCCATTGTTTTTCCTCAAACAAAAAGCGCAAACAAACGCGCGGTCAGCCTTGGCGCTGCTTGTGGCGCGGATCCGAGCTGCAGATCACGCGAACGACGCCTTTGCGCTTGATGATCTTGCAATTGCGGCAAATGCGCTTAACCGATGCCATCACTTTCATGATAATACCCTTTTTTCAAATCACTTCGCCCGGAACACGATCCGCGCACGAGACAGATCGTAAGGCGTCAATTCAACCGTCACCTTGTCGCCCGGCAGGATGCGGATGTAGTGCATCCGCATCTTCCCGGAAATATGCCCCAACACGACATGGCCGTTTTCCAGCTTCACGCGGAAGGTCGCATTCGGGAGGTTTTCAATCACCTCACCCTGCATCTGGATTACATCGTCTTTGGCCATAGTCCTTTCAACGCATCGGGATGTTGCCGCCCTTGAAGTTAGCCTTCTTGAGCAGTGACTCATACTGTTGCGACATAACGTACGACTGCACCTGCGCCATAAAGTCCATCGTGACGACGACAATGATCAGCAGCGACGTTCCACCAAAATAAAACGGCACGTTCCAGCGCAGCACCAGGAATTCCGGCAGCAGACACACGAAGACGATGTAGATCGCACCGGCCAGCGTCAGACGCGTGAGGATGCGGTCGATATATCGTGCGGTCTGATCGCCCGGACGGATGCCCGGAACAAACGCGCCGCTCTTCTTCAGGTTGTCTGCGGTCTCCCTGCTGTTGAACACCAGTGCGGTGTAGAAGAAGCAGAAAAACACGATTGCCAGCGTGTACAGCAGCACATAGACCGGCTGGCCCGGCTTCAGCGCTTCCGCAACGTTATGCAACGTATTGGAAATCCAGCTTCCTGTCGGCTGACCGGTACTGAACCAGCCGAGAATCGTTGCCGGGAACAGAATGATCGACGATGCAAAGATCGGCGGAATCACGCCCGACATGTTCAGCTTCAGCGGCAGATGCGACGACTGCCCACCGTAGATCTTGTTGCCGACCTGACGCTTTGCGTAGTTCACGAGGATCTTGCGCTGACCGCGTTCGATGAACACGACCAGGTAAGTCACCGCGGCGATCAGAACGACGATGATGATCGCCGAAATGATGCTCATCGAACCCGTACGCACCAGCTCGAACAACCCACCCACGGCATTCGGGAACCCTGCTGCGATCCCGCCGAAGATGATGATCGAGATACCGTTGCCCAGACCACGCTCGGTAATCTGCTCACCGAGCCACATCAGGAACATCGTGCCCGTTACCAGCGTCACGACCGTCGTCAGACGGAACAGCATGCCGGGATCGGTGACGAGGCCCGGCTGGTTTTCCAGCGCAGCCGCGATACCGAATGCCTGGAAGGTCGCGAGCACCACGGTGAAATACCGCGTGTACTGCGTGATCTTCCGTTGCCCTGCCTGCCCTTCCTTCTTCAGCGCCTCGAGCTGCGGCGAAACGATCGCCAGCAACTGCATGATGATCGACGCCGAGATGTACGGCATGATCCCCAGCGCAAAGATCGTGAAGCGGGAAAGCGCGCCACCCGAGAACATGTTGAACATGCCCAGGATGCCGCCCGCCTGGCTCTGGAACAGCTTAGCCAGTTGATCCGGATCGATGCCCGGCACGGGAATGTGCGCGCCGATGCGATAGACGATCAGCGCCAGGAGCAGGAACATCGCTCGCCGGCGCAGATCGCCGAATTTCGCCGTGCTTCGACCGGGTTTTGCAAGACTCGGGCTGTTAGCCAAGTACCTTCTCCGATGAATGCAAGTGACGACGCGCTACGCGTGTCACTCGGCGAACGAACCGCCAGCCGCTTCGATCGCAGCGCGCGCACCCTTGGTGGCACCGAGACCCTTCACGACGATCTTGCGCTTCAGTTCGCCCGTCGCGATGATCTTTGCGCTCTTCGTCAGCTCGCCGACCAGGCCGGCTTGCTTCAGTGCGAGCAGATCGATCTCGTCGACCGGCAGCTTCTCGAGGTCGCCCAGGCGCACTTCACCGACGAATTCCTTCGTCAGCGACGTGAAGCCGCGCTTCGGCAGACGACGTTGCAGCGGCATCTGACCGCCTTCGAAACCGACTTTGTGGAAGCCGCCCGAACGCGATTTCTGACCCTTGTGACCACGGCCAGCCGTCTTGCCGAGGCCCGAACCGATGCCACGACCGACGCGACGCTTGGCGTGCTTGGCGCCAGCTGCCGGCTTCAGGTTATTCAATTCCATATCAACTCCTTGATCCGTAGGGCCGCTTACGCGATGACCTTAACGAGGTACGAGACCTTGTTGATCATGCCGCGGACCGCCGGCGTGTCCTGCAGCTCGCTAACCGAGTTGAGTCGGCGCAGGCCCAGGCCACGCACGGTCGCGCGGTGCGATTCGCGGGTCCCGATCAGGCTCTTGACGAGCTGAACCTTGACAGTTTTTTCAGACATGGTGACCACCCGGGCTTAGCCCAAAATTTCTTCGACGGACTTGCCGCGCTTCGCCGCGATGTCTGCCGGGGTCGACTGCTTGCGCAGGCCGTCCAGCGTGGCGCGAACGAGGTTGTACGGGTTCGTCGAACCGTGGCTCTTCGCCACGACGTTCTGAACGCCCATCACGTCGAACACTGCGCGCATCGGGCCGCCGGCGATCACGCCCGTACCTGCCTTCGCCGGAGCGAGGAGGACAGCGGATGCGCCGTGCTTGCCGTGCACTTCGTGTTGCAGCGTGCCGTTCTTGAGCGGCACCTTGAACATGTTGCGGCGAGCTTGTTCCATTGCCTTCTGGACAGCGACCGGCACTTCCTTCGCCTTGCCCTTGCCCATACCGATGCGGCCATCACCGTCGCCAACCACGGTCAGTGCGGCGAAGCCGAGAATACGGCCACCCTTCACGACCTTGGTCACGCGATTGACCGAAATCATCTTTTCGCGAAGGCCGTCGTCGCGCTCGTCAGCCTGAACTTTCGCTTGCATCTTTGCCATGACGAATTCCTTCCTTAGAACTTGAGCCCAGCTTCGCGAGCTGCCTCAGCCAGCGCCTTGACGCGGCCGTGGTAGCGGAAGCCCGAGCGGTCGAAGGCGACGGATTCGATGCCGGCAGCCTTTGCCTTTTCGGCAATACGCTTGCCGATCAGCGTCGCGGCATTGACGTTGCCGCCCTTGCCCGACTTGTCGGCCAGTTCTGCGCGCACTTCCGCTTCGAGCGTCGACGCGCTGGCCAGCACCTTGGTGCCGCAGGGCGAGAACACTTGAGCGTAGATGTGCGTGTTCGTGCGATGCACGGCGAGACGCGCGACCTGCAGCTCAGCGATCTTGATACGCGTCTGGCGAGCGCGGCGCAGGCGAGATTGAGTCTTATCCATGATTGCGCACCCTTACTTCTTCTTCGTTTCTTTGAGGATCACAACCTCGTCGGCATAACGCACGCCCTTGCCCTTGTACGGCTCCGGCGGACGGTAACCGCGGACTTCCGCAGCCACTTGACCGACTTGTTGCTTGTTGATCCCCTTGATCACGATTTCGGTTTGCGTCGGGGTTTCAGCCTTGACGCCTTCCGGCATCTGGTGCACCACCGGGTGCGAGAAACCCAGCGACAGGTTCAGCTTGTCGCCTTGCGCTTGCGCACGGTAACCGACGCCAACCAGCGTCAGCTTGCGCTCGAAACCCTTGGTCACGCCGTGCACGGCATTCGCGATGATCGCGCGCATCGTGCCCGACAGTGCATTTGCTTCGCGGCTTTCGTCGACCGGCGACAGATTCAGCGTGCCGTCGTTGTTCGCCACGTTCACGAGCGGATTGATCGCTTGCGTGATGGTGCCCAGCGGGCCCTTGACGGTGATTGCACCGTCGGCCAGCTTGACTTCCGCGCCTTGCAGCGCGATCGGGCTCTTACCTACTCGAGACATGTTTCTCTCTCCTCGGCTTTAAGCGACGTAGCAGATGACTTCGCCGCCGACGCCGGTAGCGCGCGCCTTGCGGTCGGTCATCACGCCCTTCGGCGTCGACACGATTGCCACACCGAGGCCATTCATGACCTGCGGAATGTCGTTACGGCCGCGGTACACGCGCAGACCAGGCTTCGACACGCGCTCGAGGCGTTCGATGACCGGGCGACCTGCGTAGTACTTCAGCGCGATATTCAGTTCGGACTTCGCACCTTCCGCCTTCACGGCGAAATCGTCGATATAACCTTCGTCCTTCAGGACTTGCGCGATTGCAACCTTGACCTTCGACGAGGGCATCGCGACCGATACCTTCTCGACCATCTGCGCGTTGCGGATGCGAGTCAGCATATCGGCGATAGGATCACTCATGCTCATTTACGTTTCTCCTATTACCAGCTCGCCTTGGTCAGGCCAGGAATCTCGCCACGGAATGCGATTTCACGAATCTTGTTACGCGCGAGGCCGAATTTACGGAACGTGCCACGCGGACGGCCCGTGATCGCGCAGCGGTTACGCTGGCGGGTCGGGTTTGCGTTGCGGGGCAGTTGCTGCAGCTCCAGGCGTGCTTCGTAGCGCTCTTCTTCCGACTTGCTTTGGTCTTCGACGATCGCCTTCAGCGCTTCGCGCTTTGCTGCGAACTTCGCGACCAGGCGGGCGCGCTTCTTTTCACGTTCGATCAGTGCCAGTTTAGCCACGGTAACCTCAGTTTCTGAACGGGAACTTGAAGCTGGCGAGCAGAGCCTTTGCTTCGTCGTCGGTCTTCGCAGTCGTCGTGATGCTGATGTTCAGCCCACGCAGTGCGTCGATCTTGTCGTAATCGATTTCGGGGAAAATGATCTGCTCTTTCACACCGATGTTGTAGTTGCCACGGCCATCGAAAGCACGACCCGACACGCCGCGGAAGTCACGCACGCGGGGCAGGGCAACCGTCACGAAACGGTCGAGGAATTCGTACATCGCGCGGCCACGCAGCGTCACCATCGCGCCGATCGGGTAACCCTGGCGGATCTTGAAGCCTGCGATTGCCTTGCGGGCCTTCGTGACGACCGGCTTCTGGCCGGCGATCTTCGTGAGGTCGCCAACGGCGTTCTCGATGATCTTCTTGTCAGCGATCGCTTCGCCAAGACCCATGTTCAGCGTGATCTTGGTGATGCGCGGCACTTCCATGACCGACTTGTAACCGAACTTCTCGATCAGGCCGGGCACAACCTTTTCTTTGTAAAACTCTTGAAAACGAGCCATTTTTTACTCCGCTGCGTCAGGCGCTCAGTACGGCACCGGTCGTCTTCAGGAAGCGAACCTTCTTGCCTTCCTCGACCTTGATGCCAACACGCGACGCCTTGCCATTCGCGTCGACCAGTGCGACGTTCGAAATATGCAGGGGCATCGTCTTCGCTTCCACGCCGCCCGTCGTACCCTTCATCGGGTTCGGCTTCACATGCTTCTTGACGAGGTTGATACCTTCAACCGTCACATGTTCAGCACCGACAGCCAGCACGACGCCGCGCTTGCCCTTGTCCTTGCCAGTGACGACGATGATTTCGTCACCTTTGCGAATCTTGTTCATCGCGACTCCTTACAGCACTTCCGGCGCCAGCGAAACGATCTTCATGAATCGTTCGCTACGCAGCTCACGCGTCACCGGCCCGAAGATACGGGTGCCGATCGGCTCGAGCTTGTTATTCAAAAGCACAGCGGCGTTGCCGTCGAACTTGATCAGCGAGCCGTCTTGACGGCGCACGCCCTTGGCGGTGCGGACCACCACGGCGTTGTAAATTTCGCCTTTCTTCACGCGCCCGCGCGGCGTTGCCTCTTTGACGCTCACCTTGATGATGTCGCCAATGCCGGCATAACGACGCTTCGAGCCGCCGAGCACCTTGATGCACAGGACTTCACGTGCACCCGTGTTGTCGGCTACTTCGAGCCGAGATTCGGTCTGGATCATGGTTTGTCTTTCCCAACTTAATCCGGATGCACCACCATGATGCATTCGGTCAGTCTTGGTCCCGTCAGCCAATCGGCTGCTTGGGTTGGAACAGCAGCGACGGCAAACGAAACCCGCCATCGCAATTCGGTGAATCTTTCGGACAGGCAGGCGCCAGTCCGCTTCCCCCACCAACTTCGCCCGCGACGGGGCTCCCATAAAGAGGGAAGACCGGGATTATAACAAATAATCCCGGTCACGCAAGCAAAAACTTTGCGATTTCAAGCACTTCGTGGAGAAGTGCCCGTTACTGCCTACTGCGCTGCCCGCTTAGATGACGCGAGCGGCTTCGACGAGGCGCGACACCGTCCAGGCCTTCGTCTTCGAAACAGGACGCGTTTCCTGAATTTCGACGAGATCGCCTTCGTTGTAGGTGTTCGCTTCATCGTGCGCGTGGTACTTCTTCGAACGCACGACATACTTGCCGTAGATCGGGTGCTTGACGCGGTGCTCGATCAGCACGGTGACGGTCTTGTCCATCTTGTTGCTGACGACCCGACCGACCAGCGTCCGCTTCAGCGAGGTTTTCACGCTATCGTTCATTTCTGGTTCGCCTTCTGAGTCATGACGGTCCGCACACGTGCGATGTCGCGACGAACCTTCTTCAGCTGGCTCGTGTTCGTGAGCTGCTGGGTCGCGAGTTGCATGCGCAGGCCGAATTGCGCCTTCAGCAGGTCCGCCAGCTCCTTGTTGAGCGCGGCCTGGTCTTTCTGGAGAAGTTCGGAAGCCTTCATGTTTTCTCCTTAGGCGCCGAGCTGGCGCACGATGAATGCCGTCTTCAGCGGCAGCTTGGCTGCAGCCAGACGGAACGCTTCGCGTGCCAGTTCTTCGGTTACGCCGTCCATTTCATAGAGCATCTTGCCCGGCTGAATCTCGGCGACGTAGTACTCCGGGTTACCCTTACCGTTACCCATACGCACTTCGGCCGGCTTCTGCGAAATCGGCTTGTCCGGGAAGATCCGGATCCAGATACGGCCGCCACGCTTGATGTGACGCGTCATTGCACGACGCGCCGCTTCAATCTGACGTGCGGTCAAACGACCGCGACCGATCGCCTTCAGGCCGAATTCACCGAACGACACTGCGTTGCCGCGCGTCGCCTTGCCGGTGTTACGACCCTTCTGCTCTTTACGATACTTTCTGCGTTTCGGTTGCAGCATCGTTATTCTCCAGTCTTGCCGTCTTCGGGCTTGCCGGCGCCACGGCGCGGTGCGCCACGACGAGCACCCGGAGCGCCGCCTTCGCCGTCACGGCGCGGACGACGGTCGCCCGGACGCGCATTGCGACGCGGACGCTTGTCTTCGGCTACTTCTTCCACCACCGGTGCGTCGTTGCGGCCGAGCGTATCGCCCTTGTAGACCCACACCTTGACGCCGATGATCCCGTAAGTCGTCTTCGCTTCCGAAGTCGCGTAGTCGATATCAGCACGCAGCGTGTGAAGCGGCACGCGACCTTCGCGATACCACTCCGTACGAGCGATTTCGATACCGTTCAGACGGCCTGCGCTCATGATCTTGATGCCTTGGGCACCCAGACGCATCGCGTTCTGCATCGCACGCTTCATCGCGCGACGGAACATGATCCGGCGCTCGAGCTGTTGCGTGATCGAGTCAGCGATCAGCTGAGCATCGGTTTCCGGCTTGCGGATTTCTTCGATGTTGACGTGAACCGGCACGCCCATGCGGCGTTGCAGTTCCGTCTTCAGCTGTTCGATATCCTCGCCCTTCTTGCCGATGACCACGCCCGGACGCGAGCTGTAAATCGTGATGCGCGCGTTCTTCGCCGGACGCTCGATGACGACCCGACCGACCGAAGCGTTCTTCAGCTTCTTCTTCAGGTATTCACGAACACCGATGTCTTCCTGCAGCATCGCCGCGAAATTGTTGTTGTTCGCGTACCAACGCGAAGCCCAATTGCGGCTGACAGCCAGGCGGAAGCCAGTCGGATGAATTTTCTGTCCCATCGTATGGCTCCTTAATTCCCGACCGTCACAGTGATGTGACAGGATTGCTTCTCGATGCGGTTACCGCGGCCCTTTGCGCGCGCGGTGAAACGCTTGAGCGATGCAGCCTTGTCGACGTAGATGCTCTTGATCTTGAGCTCGTCGATATCAGCGCCTTCGTTGTGCTCCGCATTCGCGATTGCCGACAGCACAACCTTCTTCACGATGCCAGCCGCCTTCTTCGGCGAGAACGTCAGAACGTTCAGCGCCTTGTCGACCGGCAAACCGCGGATCTGGTCAGCCACAAGGCGCGTTTTTTGCGCCGAGATGCGGGCACCGCGATGAATTGCTTTCACTTCCATCTTGATTGCCCCTTATTTCTTGGCCTTCTTGTCGGCTGCGTGACCCTTGAACGTACGGGTCAGTGCGAACTCGCCAAGCTTGTGGCCGACCATGTTTTCCGAGATGTACACCGGAACGTGTTGACGGCCGTTGTGAACAGCGATCGTCAGGCCGATGAAATCCGGCAGAATCGTCGAGCGACGCGACCAGGTCTTGATCGGCTTTTTGTCGCGCGAAGCTGCAGCCGCCTCAACTTTCTTCAGCAAATGGGCGTCGCAGAACGGACCTTTTTTAACAGAACGTGCCATTGCCTACTCCTTAACGCTTGTGACGGCGCTGGACGATCATCGTCGTCGTGCGCTTGTTGCTGCGGGTGCGGTAACCCTTAGCCGGCGTACCCCACGGGCTCACCGGGTCGCGACCTGCAGCCGTCTTGCCCTCACCACCACCGTGCGGGTGATCAACCGGGTTCATCGCAACGCCACGCACCGTCGGGCGGATACCGCGCCAGCGGTTCGCGCCAGCCTTGCCGATCTGGCGCAGGCTGTGCTCTTCGTTGCCGACTTCACCGATCGTTGCACGGCACTCGATGTGCACGCGGCGGATTTCGCCCGAACGCAGACGAACCTGCGCGTAGACGCCTTCGCGCGCCAGCAGCATGGCCGACGTGCCAGCCGAACGCGCCATTTGCGCGCCCTTGCCCGGCAGCATCTCGATGCAGTGGATCGTCGTACCGACCGGAATGTTGCGGATCGGCAGCGTGTTGCCTGCACGGATCGGCGCTTCCGAACCCGACATCAGCTGTTGGCCGACGGTCAGGCCCTTCGGGGCGATGATGTAGCGACGTTCGCCGTCTGCGTAGAGCACCAGCGCGATGTTCGCGCTGCGGTTCGGGTCGTACTCGAGACGTTCGACCTTTGCCGGGATGCCGTCCTTCGTGCGACGGAAATCGACGATACGGTAGTGTTGCTTGTGACCACCACCCTTGTGACGCGTGGTGATACGACCGTTGTTGTTACGGCCGGCGGTCGAGCTCTGCGAGTCGAGCAGTGCCGCGAACGGCTTGCCCTGGTGCAGGTTCTTGTTGACCACCTTGACCATCGCGCGGCGACCCGGCGATGTCGGCTTAACTTTAACGATTGCCATGATTACTTGGCCTCCGCTTCAAAGTTGATTTCCTGGCCGGGCTTCAGGCAGACGTACGCCTTCTTCACGTCCTTGCGGCGGCCCATCGAACGGCCAAAGCGCTTTTGCTTGCCCTTCTGAACCAGCACGTTGACGGAATCAACTTCAACCTTGAACAGCAGCTCGACAGCCGCCTTCACTTCCTGCTTCGTGGCATCCGGTGCGACTTCGAACACGACTTGCTCGTTCCTGTCGGCAACCAGCGTCGCCTTTTCCGAGATCACCGGTGCGAGCAGGACCTGCATCAAACGATGATCGTTCTTGCGAATCTCGCTCATGACAGCAACTCCTCGATCTGGGCGACCGCAGCCTTCGTGACCAGCACTTTCTTGAAGTAGATCAGCGACAGCGGGTCAGCGTAGCGCGGCTCGACAATCGCCACGTGCGGCAGGTTGCGCGAAGCCAGGTACAGGTTCTCGTCGACCGTGTCGGTGATGATCAGCACGGAGTCGAGACCCATGGTCTTGAATTTGTCGGCCAGCAGCTTGGTCTTCGGCGCTTCGAGGATGATGTCCTCGACGACCGACAGACGGCCTTCACGGGCCAGCTGCGAGAAGATCGAGCAGAGACCTGCGCGATGCATCTTCTTGTTGACCTTGTGCGAGAAGTTTTCTTCCGGCGAATTCGGGAAGATACGACCACCGCCACGCCACAGCGGGCTCGACGACATACCGGCACGAGCGCGGCCCGTACCCTTCTGGCGCCACGGCTTCTTGGTCGTGTGCTTGACTTGCTCACGGTCCTTCTGTGCGCGGTTACCCTGGCGAGCATTCGCCTGGTAAGCGACGACGACCTGGTGGATCAGCGCTTCGTTGTAGTCACGACCGAACACGACGTCCGATGCGTTGACCACTGCACCTTCCTGACCATTTTCGTTCAGGAGCTTGAGTTCCATTATTTCGCCCCCTTGGTCTTGACGGCCGGCGTCACGAAGACCTTGCCGCCCTTCGCGCCCGGAATCGCACCCTTCACGAGCAGCAGCTTGCGCTCTGCGTCGATACGAGCGATTTCGAGGTTCTGCACCGTCACCGTCACGTCACCCATGTGACCCGTCATGCGTTTACCCGGGAAAACACGACCCGGATCCTGCGCCATACCGATCGAGCCCGGCACGTTGTGCGAGCGCGAGTTACCGTGCGTGGCACGGCCGGAGGAGAAGTTGTAACGCTTGATCGTACCGGCGTAGCCCTTACCGATCGACACGCCTTGCACGTCGACCTTCTGGCCCACTTCGAAAAGATCTGCACCAACCACGGCGCCATTCGACAGCTCGGCTGCCTTGGCCGCGTCAATGCGGAATTCCTTGAGGATTTCACCGGCTTCGACACCGGCTTTGGCGAGATGACCTGCCAGCGGCTTCGTCACGCGCGATGCGCGGCGGGAGCCGAATGCAACCTGCACGGCCGTGTAGCCGTCGGTTTCAACAGTCTTGATCTGCGTCACGCGGTTGTCCGACACGTCCAGCACGGTGACGGGAATCGAATCCCCTTCCGCCGTGAAGATACGGGTCATGCCAACCTTGCGACCTACGAGTCCAAGGCTCATCATTTTCTCCATTCCCGACTGCGATTGGTCGGGGCTGATTTACAAAATGCCGGGCACGCAAGGCCCAACTTTTTTACGCGAATACGCGAAAAGCCAAGCAGTATAGCCCGACTTCTCGATTTCCGCAAGCAATACAAAGACTTAGCGCCATCCGGCACGCCGGTCGGCGCCGAAAGCCTTACTGCAGCTTGATTTCCACGTCGACGCCAGCCGGCAGGTCGAGCTTCATCAGCGCGTCGACGGTCTTGTCCGTCGGGTCGACGATGTCCATCAGGCGCTGGTGGGTACGGATTTCGAGCTGATCGCGCGACGTCTTGTTGACGTGCGGCGAACGCAGGATGTCAAAACGCTGGATGCGCGTCGGCAGCGGCACCGGGCCACGGACGATTGCGCCAGTCCGCTTCGCGGTATCGACGATTTCGGCAGCCGATTGATCGATCAGACGATAGTCGAAAGCCTTCAGGCGAATGCGGATTTTCTGTTGCTGCATGACAATTCCTTGAAAAGAGCGAGGCGATATTGCATCGCCGGACACTAAAAGAACGTGAAACATGACACCAGCGGGGAGCGAAGCATCAGGTTCCGGACGGTACTTCCACTGCTAAGCCCGCGATTCTACACGAAATTCTGGAGCAGTGTGGCGTGTTTCTCGGCCCGCGCAACGCGCGGCCGCAAAAACAAAACCGGGCGCCAGCACAAGCTGGGCACCCGGTTTCGGCGGTACAACGGCGTACCGCGGGAATCGCGGACCCCACCGGGATCCGCGGATCGTCGATATTACTCGATGATCTTGGCGACGACGCCGGCGCCGACCGTACGGCCGCCTTCGCGGATCGCGAAGCGCAGACCTTCTTCCATCGCGATCGGAGCGATCAGCTTCACCGTGATCGACACGTTGTCGCCCGGCATCACCATTTCCTTGTCCTTCGGCAGCTCGATCGAGCCCGTCACGTCCGTCGTACGGAAGTAGAACTGCGGACGGTAGTTGTTGAAGAACGGCGTGTGACGGCCGCCTTCGTCCTTGCTCAGCACGTACACTTCAGCCGTGAAGTGCGTGTGCGGCGTGATCGAACCCGGCTTCGCCAGAACCTGGCCACGCTCCACGTCTTCACGCTTCGTGCCGCGCAGCAGGATACCCACGTTGTCGCCTGCCTGACCTTGATCCAGCAGCTTGCGGAACATTTCAACGCCCGTGCAGGTCGTCTTCACCGTCGGCTTGATACCGACGATTTCGATTTCCTCGCCGACCTTCACGATGCCGCGCTCGACACGACCCGTCACCACCGTACCACGGCCCGAGATCGAGAACACGTCTTCCACCGGCATCAGGAACGCGCCGTCAACTGCACGCTCCGGCGTCGGGATGTACGTGTCCAGCGCGTCGGCCAGGCTCATGATCGCCACTTCGCCCAGCTCGCCCGTGTCGCCTTCCAGCGCCAGCTTCGCCGAACCCTTCACGATCGGCGTGTCGTCGCCCGGGAAGTCGTACTTCGACAGCAGTTCGCGAACTTCCATCTCGACCAGCTCGAGCAGTTCAGCGTCGTCCACCATGTCGCACTTGTTCAGGAACACGATGATGTACGGAACGCCAACCTGACGCGCCAGCAGGATGTGCTCACGCGTTTGCGGCATCGGGCCGTCTGCTGCCGAGCAAACCAGGATCGCGCCGTCCATCTGCGCCGCGCCCGTGATCATGTTCTTCACATAGTCAGCGTGGCCCGGGCAGTCGACGTGTGCGTAGTGGCGGTTAGCCGTTTCGTACTCGACGTGTGCCGTGTTGATCGTGATGCCGCGCGCCTTTTCTTCCGGTGCCGCGTCGATCTGGTCGTACGCCTTCGCTTCGCCGCCGAACTTCTTCGTCAGAACCGTCGTGATCGCTGCCGTCAGCGTCGTCTTGCCGTGGTCAACGTGACCAATCGTACCAACGTTCACGTGCGGCTTGGTCCGCTCAAACTTTTCTTTTGCCATGATTCTCTTCTTTCAAAAAATAATCAGTTGGTAGCTACAGATTTACTTCGACTTCGCGCTGATGATCGCTTCGGCAACGTTGCGCGGAGCTTCAGCGTAGTGCTTGAACTCCATCGTGTACGTTGCACGACCTTGCGTCAGCGAGCGCAGCGACGTCGAGTAGCCGAACATTTCCGACAGCGGCACTTCGGCGCGAACGATCTTGCCGCCGCCAACCATGTCTTCCATGCCCTGGACGATACCGCGACGGCCCGACAGGTCGCCCATCACGTTGCCCATGTAGTCTTCCGGCGTCTCGACTTCGACAGCCATCATCGGCTCGAGGACGACCGGATTCGCCTTGCGCATCGCTTCCTTGAACGCCATCGAACCGGCCATGCGGAACGCGTTTTCGTTCGAGTCAACGTCGTGGTACGAACCGAACGTCAGGTGAACCTTCACGTCGACGACCGGGAAGCCAGCCAGCACGCCCGACTTCAGCGTGTCCTGGATACCCTTGTCGACCGCCGGGATGTATTCACGCGGAATCACACCACCCTTGATCTCGTCGAAGAACTCGTAGCCCTTGCCTTGTTCGTTCGGCTCGAGCGTGATGACCGCGTGACCGTACTGGCCGCGACCACCCGACTGCTTGACGAACTTGCCGTCGACATCCTTCGCCGTCGAACGGATCGTTTCGCGGTACGCAACCTGCGGCTTGCCGACGGTCGCTTCCACGCCGAATTCACGCTTCATCCGGTCGACCAGAATTTCGAGGTGGAGCTCGCCCATGCCCGAAATGATGGTCTGGCCCGACTCTTCGTCGGTCTGCACGCGGAACGACGGGTCTTCCTGAGCCAGACGGTTCAGGGCGAGGCCCATCTTTTCCTGGTCAGCCTTGGTCTTCGGCTCGACCGCCTGCGAAATCACCGGCTCCGGGAACACCATGCGTTCGAGAACGATCGGGTTCGCCGGGTCGCACAGCGTGTCGCCCGTGGTTGCTTCCTTCAGGCCGACCGCAGCAGCGATGTCGCCTGCGCGGACTTCCTTGATTTCTTCACGCTGGTTCGCGTGCATCTGCAGAATACGACCGAGGCGTTCCTTCTTGCCCTTGGTCGAGTTCAGCAGCGTGTCGCCCGAGTTGACGACGCCCGAGTACACACGGAAGAAGATCAGCTGGCCGACGAACGGGTCGGTCATGATCTTGAACGCGAGCGACGAGAACTTCTCTTCGTCCGATGCCTTGCGCTCTGCTTCTTCACCGTTTTCGAGTTCGCCCTTGACCGGCGGGATGTCGACCGGCGACGGCAGGAAGTCGATCACGGCGTCAAGCATACGCTGCACGCCCTTGTTCTTGAACGCGGTACCGCACAGCATCGGCTGGATTTCGCACGCGATCGTACGATCACGCAGCGCCTTGACGATGTCGGCTTCCGGCAGATCGCCTTCTTCCAGGTACTTGTTCATCAGGTCTTCGCTGGCTTCGGCAGCCACTTCGACCATCTTTTCGCGCCATTCCTTGCAGGTCTCCGCGAGCTCGGCCGGGATGTCGACGTAGTCGAACTTCGTGCCTTGCGACGCTTCGTCCCAAATGATCGCCTTCATCTTGATCAGGTCGACGACGCCCTTGAAGTTCTCTTCCGCGCCGATCGGCACCACGACCGGAACCGGGTTCGCCTTCAGGCGCAGACGGAGCTGGTCGTAGACCTTGAAGAAGTTCGCGCCGGTACGGTCCATCTTGTTGACGAACGCGAGACGCGGCACCTTGTACTTGTTCGCCTGACGCCACACCGTTTCCGACTGCGGCTGCACGCCGCCCACTGCGCAGTACACCATGCACGCGCCGTCGAGCACGCGCATCGAACGCTCCACTTCGATCGTGAAGTCGACGTGGCCCGGGGTGTCGATGATG
Organism: Burkholderia sp. EMB26; assembly: GCF_024730645.1. Lineage (NCBI taxonomy): Bacteria > Pseudomonadati > Pseudomonadota > Betaproteobacteria > Burkholderiales > Burkholderiaceae > Burkholderia > Burkholderia sp. EMB26. The sequence continues at coordinate 349,919 of NZ_CP078070.1, read as the reverse complement.
TTGATGCGGTGTTCCGGATAGTTGCCGCCCATGCCCTTCCAGAAGGCCGTGGTAGCAGCGGACGTGATCGTGATGCCACGTTCCTGTTCCTGCTCCATCCAGTCCATCGTGGCTGCGCCGTCGTGGACTTCACCGATCTTGTGGTTCACACCGGTGTAAAACAGAATGCGCTCGGTCGTCGTCGTTTTGCCGGCGTCGATGTGAGCGCTAATACCGATATTGCGGTAGCGCTCGATAGGAGTCTTGCGAGCCACTTTGATCCTCTACTGGGATGACGTGACGCAGCCCTGCTGCATCACGCCTCAACACAAACGGGCGAGGCGCCTGAAAAGCGCACCCGCCCGGAATTTATTTCCGCAAACAGCCCAGCCAGGCGCTTAGAAACGGAAATGCGAGAACGCGCGGTTGGCTTCTGCCATGCGGTGAACTTCGTCGCGCTTCTTCATCGCGCCGCCACGGCCTTCGGCCGCTTCGGAGAGTTCACCTGCCAGGCGCAGGGCCATCGACTTCTCGCTACGCTTCTTCGCAGCCTCACGCAGCCAGCGCATCGCCAATGCCATACGACGCGACGGGCGCACTTCGACCGGAACTTGATAGTTGGCACCACCAACGCGACGGCTCTTCACTTCGACCACCGGCTTCACGTTGTTGAGCGCAACCGTGAACACTTCCAGCGGGTCCTTGCCACCCTTGGTCTGGATTTGTTCGAATGCGCCATAAACGATGCGCTCTGCGACCGACTTCTTGCCGGACAGCATCAGCATGTTCATGAACTTGGCAACATCAACGTTGCCGAACTTCGGATCCGGCAACACTTCCCGCTTGGGGACTTCGCGACGACGCGGCATGATTCTTCCTTTACTTGTTCAGTTGGAGCTGGATTCAGCTCCGCGGCCACCAACAAACCCGATCACATCTTCACGACTAACCAGCTTGGCCGGGTGACCACTTACTCGACAGCACCGGCAATCCGGCACTCCCGCCTTGACCGCCCTGCGGCGATCCCTGATCAAAAACTGCTTACTTGGCAGCCTTTGCACGCTTCGCGCCGTACTTCGAGCGCGCTTGCTTACGGTCCTTGACGCCCTGGGTATCCAGCGAGCCGCGAACCATGTGGTAACGCACACCCGGCAAGTCCTTCACACGGCCGCCGCGGATCAGCACAACCGAGTGTTCCTGCAGGTTGTGGCCTTCACCGCCGATGTACGAAATCACTTCGAAGCCGTTCGTCAGACGAACCTTGGCGACCTTACGGAGTGCCGAGTTCGGCTTCTTCGGCGTCGTCGTGTACACACGGGTGCACACGCCGCGACGCTGGGGGCAGTCCTGCAGGGCCGGGCTCTTGCTCTTCGTCGTTTCCGACTGACGGCCTTTGCGAACCAGTTGGTTGATGGTTGGCATTGTTTATTCCTGAAATTGAACAAAATCTGCACGCCGATTTCGGGCAAAGCGAGAATCGACGCACAGTTGACTTCCGAACCGGCGAATCGGGCGCGAACTATTGAACGCGACTCGGCCCACCGAATACCGGAACCCAGCATGATATTCCGGAAATGCCAACTAAGTCAACGGCTTGCGTGATCTGCCGGCCGATCGCGCGGTTTACGTGAGGGGTCGGAACGCTGTGTCAGGCCGATTCGACGACGTCGATGATCTCGTCGCCGAAGCGCTCGAGCTTGCGCACGCCCATGCCGGGAATGTGGCGCAGGTCGTCGATCGTCTCCGGCGCGTTGCGTGCGATTTCGGCGAGCGTCGCGTCGTGGAAGATCACGTAGGCCGGCACGCCGTCCGTCTTCGCGGTTTCCGCGCGCCATGCGCGCAGCGCGTCCCACCGCGCACGCTCGCGGGCGCCCATGCCGGCCGTCGGGTCGACGCGCGTGCCGCTGCGGCTCGACGACTGGCGGGTGCGCTGCGGCTTCACGTAGCGGCGCAGCGTGACTTTTTCCTCGTTCTTCAGCACGGGCTTCGCGGCCTCGGTCAGCATCAGCGCGCCGAAGCCGCCATGGTCGACCGCCAGGTAGCCGTACGCGACGAGCTGCCGGAAAATCGCGCGCCACTCGGGTTCGGACAGCGCCGCGCCGATGCCGAACGTGCTGAGCTGGTCGTGGCCGCGCTGCAACACCTTTTCGGTACGCCCGCCGCGCAGGATCTCGATCAGGTGGCTCGAACCGAAATTGAAGCCGCTCGCGCGCTGCGCGCGGAACACGCACGACAGCGCCATCTGCGCCTCGCGCGTCGCATCCCACGACGCGGGCGGCTCGAGGCACGTGTCGCAGTTGCCGCACGGCTGGCTCGCCTCGCCGAAGTAGTTCAGCAGCCGCACGCGGCGGCACGAGATCGTCTCGCACAACCCGAGCAGCGCATCGAGCTTCGACGTCTGCACGCGCTTGTGCGCGTCGTCCGCATCGGACTCGTCGATCATCTTGCGTTGCTGGACGACGTCGCCCAGCCCATACGCCATCCACGCGTTCGCGGGCATCCCGTCGCGGCCGGCGCGGCCGGTTTCCTGGTAATAGCCTTCGACGCTCTTCGGCAAATCGAGGTGCGCGACGAAGCGCACGTCGGGCTTGTCGATGCCCATGCCGAACGCGATCGTCGCGCACATCACGATGCCTTCCTCGCGCTGGAACATTTCCTGGTGCTTCTGCCGCACCTCGAATTCCATCCCCGCGTGATACGGCAGCGCGCGCACGCCCTGCGCCTTCAGCCATTCAGCCGTTTCCTCGACCTTGCGGCGCGACAGGCAATAGACGACACCCGCATCGGTCGTGCCGTCGGCATTCGTGTGCTCGGCGCGGATGAAGTCGAGCAGCTGCGCGCGCGCGTTGTCCTTTTCGACGATCCGGTAACGGATGTTCGGACGGTCGAAGCTCGACACGAACACGCGCGCGTCGTCGAGCGCGAGACGATGGATGATCTCGTCGCGCGTGATCGCATCGGCCGTGGCGGTCAGCGCGATGCGCGGCACGGACGGGAAGCGCTCGTGCAGCACCGACAGCTGGATGTATTCCGGGCGGAAATCGTGCCCCCATTGCGACACGCAGTGCGCTTCGTCGATTGCGAACAGGCCGATCTTCGCGCGCTCGAGCAGCTCGAGGAAGCGCCCCGTCATCAAGCGCTCCGGCGCGACGTACAGCAGGTCGATTTCGCCTTCGCGCAGCGCGCGCTCGGTGGCCGCGGCCTCGGCGCCCGACAGCGTCGAATTCAGGTAGGCCGCGCGCACGCCGACTTCGCTCAACGCGGCGACCTGGTCCTGCATCAGCGCGATCAGCGGCGACACGACGATGCCGGCGCCCTGCCCGGCCTCGCGGCGCAGCAGCGCGGGAATCTGGTAGCACAGCGACTTGCCGCCGCCGGTCGGCATCAGCACGAGGCAATCGCCGCCGCCGGCGACGTGCTCGACGATCTCGCCCTGCTGGCCGCGAAACGCGGAATAACCAAAGACTTCGTCGAGTATTTCGAGGGCGCGGGACATGAATGAGAACTGGGACGGCTAAGCGATGACCGCAATTTTAACAACCCGCTCGCGCGACGCGTGGCGAATCGCGCGATGTTGGCCGTTCGGTCAGGGTTCGTTCGCGTGCATCACGGGCCTGCCGCGGCCGGATCGGACGCGATCGCCGGGCATGTGCCGCGGCGCTGCGCAGGCACGTGATGCGCGTGAACGAAGGATGAAAAAAAACCGCCCGGCAGAACCGGGCGGTTTCGGTGACAGCGATGATAGCAAGGCAACGCGGCTTGCGCCGCCCCGCGCTTACTCGGCTGCCGGGTGTTGCGGCTCTTCCGCCGGCGCGCTCGGCGTGCCGAAGTCGAATGCCTCTTCCGCTGCGATCTGGTCGAAACGCTCGCGATCCGACGATTCCTTCGCCTTGCGTGCCTTGTGGAACGCGAGACCCGTACCGGCCGGAATCAGACGGCCGACGATCACGTTTTCCTTCAGGCCGCGCAGATCGTCGCGCTTGCCCATGATCGCCGCTTCGGTCAGCACGCGGGTCGTTTCCTGGAACGATGCCGCGGAGATGAACGAGTCGGTCGACAGCGATGCCTTCGTGATACCGAGCAGCACGTTGTCGTACGAAGCCGGGCGCTTGCCCTCGGCGATCATGCGATCGTTCTCGTCCAGCATGTCGGAACGTTCGACCTGTTCGCCCGGGATGAAGCGCGTATCACCGTTGTCGGTGATCTGCACACGACGCAGCATCTGGCGAACGATCACCTCGATGTGCTTGTCGTTGATCTTCACGCCCTGCAGACGGTACACGTCCTGCACTTCGTCGACGATGTAGCGCGACAGCGCCTCGATACCCTGCAGACGCAGGATGTCGTGCGGATCGGCCGGACCGTCCACGATCATTTCGCCCTTGTTGACGACCTGTGCATCGTGAACCAGAACCTGCTTTTCCTTCGCGATCAGGAACTCGTGCTGGTTGCCCTCGAGGTCCGTGATGACGAGACGCTGCTTGCCCTTCGTGTCCTTGCCGAACGACGTCGTACCGGTGACTTCCGCGAGAATGCCGGCATCCTTCGGGGAACGCGCTTCGAACAGTTCCGCCACCCGCGGCAGACCGCCGGTAATGTCACGCGTCTTCTGCGCTTCCGTCGGGATACGTGCGAGCACTTCACCGACCTGCACCTGCTGACCATCCTTCACGGTGATCAGTGCGCCGACCTGGAAGCCGATCTGCACTGCGTGCTCCGTGCCCGGAATCTTCACTTCCTCGCCGTTCGCGTCGAGCAGCTTCACCTGCGGACGCACGCTCTTCGAAGCCTGCGAACCGCGGCGCTTCACGTCGATCACGACCAGCGTCGACAGGCCGGTCACGTCGTCGATCTGCTTCGCGACGGTCACGCCTTCCTCGACGTTCTCGAACTTCACCGTACCACCGTACTCGGTGATGATCGGGCGCGTCAGCGGATCCCACGTGGCGAGCTGCGTGCCGGCCTTGATGGTCGCGCCGTCGAGCTGCAGCAGCGTCGCGCCGTACGGCACTTTGTGACGCTCGCGCTCGCGACCGAAGTCGTCGGTGATCATCGCTTCGCCCGAACGGGAAATGACGATCTGCTCGCCCTTCGCGTTCGTGACGTAGCGCATCGTCGCCGTGAAGCGGACGATACCGTTGCTCTTCGCTTCGACCGACGAAGCCACTGCCGCACGCGATGCCGCACCACCGATGTGGAACGTACGCATCGTCAGCTGCGTGCCCGGTTCACCGATCGATTGCGCCGCGATCACGCCGACTGCTTCGCCGACGTTCACGAGCGAGCCGCGGCCGAGGTCTCGGCCGTAGCAGGCTGCGCACAGGCCGTAACGCGTTTCGCAGGTCAGCGGCGTGCGCACGCGCACTTCGTCGATGCCGAGGCGTTCGATTTCCTCGACCGCCGTTTCGTCGAGCAGCGTGCCCGATTCGTACAGCGTTTCCTGCGTTTCCGGATTCACGACGTCCGCGACCGCGACGCGGCCGAGGATACGGTCGCGCAGCGCTTCGACGACTTCACCGCCTTCGACCAGCGCCTTCATCGCCACGCCGTTCGACGTGCCGCAATCGTCTTCCACCACGACCAGATCCTGCGTGACGTCGACCAGACGACGCGTCAGGTAACCCGAGTTCGCGGTCTTCAGTGCCGTATCAGCCAGACCCTTACGTGCACCGTGGGTCGAGATGAAGTACTGCAACACGTTCAGACCTTCGCGGAAGTTCGCGGTAATCGGCGTCTCGATAATCGAGCCGTCCGGCTTCGCCATCAGGCCTCGCATACCAGCCAGCTGACGAATCTGAACCGCCGAACCCCGGGCGCCCGAGTCGGCCATCATGTAGATCGAGTTGAACGACTCCTGGCGCGTCTCGTTGCCGTCGCGATCGATCACCGGCTCCGTCGACAGCTGCTCCATCATCGCCTTGCCGACCGCTTCCGACGTCGCCGACCAGATGTCGACCACGTTGTTGTAGCGTTCCTGCGCGGTGACGAGACCCGACATGTACTGGCGGTCGTACTCCTTCACCTTCTTCGCGGCGTCGCCGACGATCGTTTCCTTCTGCGGCGGCACGAGCATGTCGTCCACGCAGATCGAGATGCCGGCACGCGTTGCGAGACGGAAACCCGACTGCATCAGCTGGTCGGCGAACACCACCGTCGCGCGCAGACCGCACTTGCGGAATGCCGTGTTGATCAGGCGCGAGATTTCCTTCTTCTTCAGCGGCTTGTTCAGCACCGAGAACGGCAGGCCGTGCGGCAGGATCTCCGACAGGATCGCGCGGCCGACGGTCGTCGCGTACAGCGTGATCTTCGGCACGAATTCCGGCGCGCCTTCCGACGTGTCCTCGTTGCGGACCATTTCGGTGATCCGCACGTTGACGCGCGAGGCCAGCTCGACTTCCTTGTTCTCGTACGCGCGGATGACTTCCGACACGCCCGTGAACGACAGGCCTTCGCCCTTGCCGTTGATCGCTTCGCGGGTCGCGTAGTACAGACCCAGCACGATATCCTGCGACGGCACGATCGACGGATCGCCGTTGGCCGGGAACAGCACGTTGTTCGACGCGAGCATCAGCGTGCGCGCTTCCATCTGCGCTTCGAGCGACAGCGGCACGTGAACGGCCATCTGGTCACCGTCGAAGTCGGCGTTGAACGCCGCGCAGACGAGCGGGTGCAGCTGGATTGCCTTGCCTTCGATCAGCACCGGCTCGAACGCCTGGATACCGAGACGGTGCAGCGTCGGCGCACGGTTCAGCATCACCGGGTGCTCGCGGATCACCTCTTCGAGGATGTCCCACACCACCGGCGTCTGGTTCTCGACTTCCTTCTTCGCAGCCTTGATGGTCGTAGCTACCCCCATCACTTCCAGCTTGTTGAAGATGAACGGCTTGAACAGCTCGAGCGCCATCAGCTTCGGCAGGCCGCACTGGTGCAGCTTCAGCGTCGGGCCGACCACGATGACCGAACGGCCCGAGTAGTCGACGCGCTTGCCCAGCAGGTTCTGACGGAAACGACCGCCCTTGCCCTTGATCATGTCGGCGAGCGACTTCAGCGGACGCTTGTTCGCGCCCGTCATCGCCTTGCCGCGACGACCGTTGTCGAGCAGCGAGTCGACGGCTTCCTGCAGCATCCGCTTTTCGTTGCGGACGATGATTTCAGGCGCCTTCAGCTCGAGCAGACGCTTCAACCGGTTGTTACGGTTGATCACGCGGCGATACAGGTCGTTCAGGTCCGACGTCGCGAAACGGCCGCCGTCCAGCGGCACGAGCGGACGCAGTTCCGGCGGCAGCACCGGCAGCACTTCGAGGATCATCCACTCGGGCTTGATGCCCGAACGCTGGAATGCCTCGAGGACCTTCAGGCGCTTCGCGTACTTCTTGATCTTCGCTTCCGAGCCCGTGTTCTTCAGCTCGGTGCGCAGCGTCTCGACCTGCTCGTCGATGTTGATCGCGCGCAGCAGTTCACGCACGCCTTCCGCGCCCATTTCGGCACGGAATTCGTCGCCGTATTCCTCGACCTTGTTGTAGTAATCCTCCTCGGTCATGATCTGCCGCGCCTTCAGCGGCGTCATGCCCGGTTCGATCACCACGTACGCTTCGAAGTACAGCACGCGTTCGATGTCGCGCAGCGTCATGTCGAGCACCATGCCCAGACGCGACGGCAGCGACTTCAGGAACCAGATGTGCGCGACCGGCGAGGCCAGCTCGATGTGGCCCATCCGTTCGCGACGCACCTTCGCCAGCGTCACTTCGACGCCGCACTTCTCGCAGATCACGCCGCGGTGCTTCAGGCGCTTGTACTTGCCGCACAGGCACTCGTAGTCCTTGATCGGCCCGAAGATCTTCGCGCAGAACAGACCATCGCGTTCCGGCTTGAACGTACGGTAGTTGATGGTCTCCGGCTTCTTCACTTCGCCGAACGACCACGAACGGATCTTGTCGGGCGAGGCCAGACCGATCTTGATCGCGTCGAAAACTTCTTCCTGTTGGACTTGCTTGAATAGATCGAGCAGAGCTTTCATTGCTTTCTCTCCGTAGTCCGATTAATTGCGGTCGAGATCGATATCGATACCGAGCGAGCGGATTTCCTTCACGAGCACGTTGAAGGATTCCGGCATGCCTGCATCGATCACGTGGTCGCCCTTGACGAGGTTTTCGTACACCTTCGTCCGGCCGGTCACGTCGTCCGACTTCACCGTCAGCATTTCCTGCAGCACGTAGGACGCGCCGTACGCTTCGAGTGCCCACACTTCCATTTCACCGAAACGCTGGCCACCGAACTGCGCCTTACCACCCAGCGGCTGCTGCGTGACGAGCGAGTACGGGCCGGTCGAACGCGCGTGCATCTTGTCGTCGACCAGGTGGTGCAGCTTCAGGTAGTGCATGTAGCCGAGCGTCACGCGACGTTCGAACATTTCACCCGTGCGGCCGTCGTACAGACGGACCTGGTTCTTCGACGGGTTCATGCCGAGCTGTTCGGCGATGTCGTCCGGGAACGCGAGGTCGAGCATCTTGCCCATTTCTTCCTCGGTCGCACCGTCGAACACCGGCGTCGCGAACGGCACGCCTTCGCGCAGGTTCTTCGCGAGTTCGAGGATCTCGTCGTCGGTGAAGCTTTCCAGATCTTCCTGGCGGCCCGACTCGTTGTAGATCTTCGTCAGGAACGTGCGCAGTTCCTCGATCTTCGCCTGACGCTGCAGCATTTCGCCGATACGCCAGCCGAGGCCCTTCGCGGCCCAGCCGAGGTGCACTTCCAGAACCTGACCCACGTTCATCCGCGACGGCACGCCGAGCGGGTTCAGCACGACGTCTGCCGGACGGCCATCGGCCATGTACGGCATGTCTTCGATCGGGACGATCTTCGACACGACACCCTTGTTACCGTGACGGCCTGCCATCTTGTCGCCAGGCTGCAGACGGCGCTTCACCGCGAGGTACACCTTGACCATCTTCAGCACGCCCGGCGGCAGTTCGTCGCCTTGCGTGAGCTTCTTGCGCTTTTCTTCGAACGCGAGATCGAACTGGTGACGCTTCTCTTCGATCGAGTTCTTGATCGCTTCGAGCGATGCCGCTGCTTCGTCGTCCGCGAGGCGGATGTCGAACCAGTGGTAGTGGTCGAGATCTTCCAGGTAAGCCTGGTCGATCTTCGTGCCCTTCGCGAGCTTCTTCGGACCGCCGTTCGCGACCTTGCCCACGAGCATGCGGGCGAGACGCTGGAATGCGTCGCCTTCCACGATGCGCAGCTGGTCGTTCAGGTCGAGACGGTAGCGCTTCAGTTCGTCGTCGATGATCTGTTGCGCACGCTTGTCGCGCTGGATGCCTTCACGCGTGAACACCTGGACGTCGATCACGGTGCCGCTCATGCCCGACGGCACGCGCAGCGACGTGTCCTTCACGTCCGAAGCCTTCTCGCCGAAGATCGCGCGCAGCAGCTTCTCTTCCGGCGTCAGCTGGGTCTCGCCCTTCGGCGTGACCTTGCCGACCAGCACGTCGCCTGCTTCGACTTCAGCACCGATGTACACGATGCCCGATTCGTCGAGACGGCCGAGCTGGACTTCCGCCAGGTTCGAGATGTCGCGCGTGATTTCTTCCGGCCCGAGCTTCGTGTCGCGTGCAACGACGTTCAGCTCTTCGATGTGGATCGACGTGTAGCGATCGTCCGCGACCACCTTCTCCGAGATCAGGATCGAATCCTCGAAGTTGTAGCCGTTCCACGGCATGAACGCGATCAGCATGTTCTGGCCGAGCGCGAGCTCGCCCAGGTCCGTCGAGGCGCCGTCGGCCAGCACGTCGCCGCGCGAGACCTTGTCGCCCATCTTCACGATCGGACGCTGGTTGATGTTCGTGTTCTGGTTCGAACGCGTGTACTTGATCAGGTTGTAGATGTCGACACCGACTTCACCCGCGACTGCTTCGTCGTCGTTCACGCGAATCACGATACGGCCTGCGTCGACGTAGTCGACCACACCGCCGCGGAACGCCTGGACCGTCGTACCCGAGTCGACCGCGCAGGTGCGCTCGATGCCCGTACCGACGACCGGCTTTTCCGGACGCAGACACGGCACGGCCTGACGCTGCATGTTCGAGCCCATCAGCGCGCGGTTCGCGTCATCGTGCTCGAGGAACGGAATCAGCGATGCGGCCACCGACACGATCTGCGACGGCGCGACGTCCATGTACTGGATACGGTCCGGCGTGACCATCATCGTTTCGCCGGCTTCGCGCGACGACACGAGTTCGTCGATGAGTCGGCCGTCTTCGTCGATCGCGGCGTTCGCCTGAGCGATCATGTAGCGGCCTTCCTCGATCGCCGACAGGTAGTCGATCTGATCGGTCACCTTGCTGTCCACGACCTTGCGGTACGGCGTCTCGAGGAAGCCGTACTCGTTCAGGTGCGCGTACAGCGCGAGCGAGTTGATCAGGCCGATGTTCGGACCTTCCGGCGTTTCGATCGGGCACACGCGGCCGTAGTGGGTCGGGTGCACGTCGCGGACTTCGAAGCCTGCGCGTTCGCGCGTCAGACCGCCCGGGCCCAGTGCGGAAACACGGCGCTTGTGCGTGATTTCCGACAGCGGGTTGGTCTGGTCCATGAACTGCGACAGCTGCGACGAGCCGAAGAACTCGCGAATCGCCGACGAAATCGGCTTCGAGTTGATCAGGTCGTGCGGCATCAGGTTTTCGCTTTCGGCCTGGCCGAGGCGTTCCTTGACCGCGCGCTCGACACGCACGAGACCGGCGCGGAACTGGTTTTCCGCCAGTTCGCCGACGCAACGCACGCGACGGTTGCCGAGGTGGTCGATGTCGTCCACTTCGCCCTTGCCGTTGCGCAGCTCGACGAGGATCTTGATCGTCGCGAGGATGTCGTCGTCCTGCAGCGTCATCGGGCCGACGATCTCGTCACGGCCGACGCGGCGGTTGAACTTCATGCGGCCGACCTTCGACAGGTCGTACGCTTCTTCGCTGTAGAACAGACGGTTGAACAGGGCCTCGACCGCTTCTTCGGTCGGCGGCTCGCCCGGACGCATCATGCGGTAGATCGCGATGCGCGCGGCCGTCTTGTCGGTCGTTTCGTCGACACGCAGCGTCGACGAGATGTACGGGCCCTGATCCAGATCGTTCGTGTAGAGCGTCTGGATGTCCTTGATGCCCGCTTCGCGCAGCTTCTCGAGCACGCTTTCCGTGACTTCGTCGTTCGCGCTCGCGATCACTTCGCCGGTGTCGCCGTCGACGACGTTCTTCGCCAGCACGCGGCCGAGCAGATAGTCTTCCGGCACCGAGATGAACTTGGTCTTCGCGGCTTCGAGGTCGCGAATGTGCTTCGCGTTGATCCGCTTGTCCTTCTGGACGATGACCTTGCCATCACGATCCGTGATGTCGAAACGCGCGACTTCACCACGCAGGCGCTCGGGCACGAACTCGAGTTGCGCGCCTTCGTCCATCAGCGTGAAATTGTCGAACACGAAGAAGTTCGCGAGGATCTGTTCCGGCGTCAGGCCGATGGCCTTCAGCAGGATCGTGACCGGCATCTTGCGGCGACGGTCGACGCGGAAGTACAGGATGTCCTTCGGATCGAATTCGAAGTCGAGCCACGAACCGCGGTACGGAATGATCCGTGCCGAGAACAGCAGCTTGCCCGAGCTGTGCGTCTTGCCCTTGTCGTGTTCGAAGAACACGCCAGGCGAACGATGCAGCTGCGAGACGATGACACGCTCGGTGCCGTTGATGACGAACGAGCCCGTCGGCGTCATGAGCGGAATTTCGCCCATGTACACTTCCTGCTCCTTCACTTCCTTGACGACCGGCTTGTTCGGCGATTCCTTGTCGAGGATGACGAGGCGGACCTTCGCGCGCAGCGCGGAGCAGTACGTCAGGCCTCGCTGCTGGCATTCCTTGATGTTGAATGCCGGCGAGGACAGCGCATAGCTCACGAACTCGAGGCGCGCGAAACCGTTGTGCGAAACAATGGGAAATACCGATGTGAACGCCGCCTGCAAACCTTCAGGCTTACGTTGCGTCGCGGGCACATCGGCTTGCAGAAACGTGCTGAATGATTCAAGCTGAGTAGCCAGCAAGAACGGAACTTGGTGAACGATGGGGCGCTTCGCGAAACTCTTGCGAATGCGCTTCTTCTCGGTGAAGGAATATTGCATACGATCTCCGAATCACGGCGGGTGCTATCGAGGCGGAATACCTGGACGTTTCAAACCCGAGTGTTCACCGACTGAGACCCGATGGCCGTTCGACGGCTTGAACGAGCCGAGAAGCTTGGTGGTTGGCCGCTACCAACCGCTGGCTGACGGCAGCGGATGCCTGTGTTGCCCGCTACCCGACCAAACTTGCCTTCTGCAGTCGCTTCAGAAGACAAAGAGAACCGCCAATCGTGCGTGATTCATCACAACGATCAGGCGGTTTTCTTTGGCTTCTGGGGCCGATTATTCGGGCTCCCGAATGAGTGCCAGAATAACGTCCCCACAAAGCACAAAAAGGCCGGCGGTGAAAATACCGCCAGCCTTCGCACAGCGCGCCGAAACTTACTTGACTTCGACCTTCGCGCCAGCTTCTTCCAGCTTCTTCTTGGCTTCTTCAGCAGCAGCCTTGTCGACGCCTTCCTTGATGGGCTTCGGTGCACCGTCAACCAGGTCCTTCGCTTCCTTCAGGCCCAGGCCCGTCAGTTCGCGAACGGCCTTGATGACCGAAACCTTGTTGGCGCCGGCTTCAGCCAGGACGACCGTGAATTCGGTCTTCTCTTCTGCAGCAGCAGCAGCGCCGCCGCCTGCCGGGCCAGCGACTGCCACTGCAGCTGCCGACACGCCAAACTTCTCTTCGAACGCCTTGACCAGTTCGTTCAGTTCCAGAACGGTCATCCCTTCGACTGCTGCCAGGATGTCTTCTTTTGCGATTGCCATTTGAAATACTCCTAAATTGAATTCGGATACAGCCAGCGATCAGTAACGCTGATGCACGTTCGCTTATGCAGCTTCCGCTTGCTTCTTCTCGGCCAGCGCGGCCAGAGCACGCGCGAAGCCCGAAACAGGCGCTTGCATAACGAACAGCAGCTTCGAGAGCAGTTCTTCGCGGCTCGGGATGCTTGCCAGCGCTTGCACGCCAGCCTTGTCCATCACCTTGCCATCGAACGAACCAGCCTTGATGACCAACTTGTCATTGCTCTTGCTGAAGTCGTTGACGACCTTAGCAGCAGCAATTGCATCTTCCGAGATGCCGTAGATCAACGGACCAGTCATCTGCTCTGCCAGCGGAGCAAACGGCGTACCTTCGACGGCGCGACGCGCCAGCGTGTTCTTCAACACGCGCAGGTAAACCTTTTGCTCACGCGCTTGCGCGCGCAGCTTGGTCAGATCGCCAACCGCAATTCCACGATACTCAGCCAGCACAACGGTCTGGGCCTTCGCGACTTGCGCGGAAACCTCAGCGACGACGGCTTGCTTGTCTTCTCTATTAAGCGGCACGGTTAGCCTCCAGAAACGATACGTTCGGCATGGCCGGCATGGCCGAAACCTCACGTACCTCGTTCAACAACGGCGTCCGACCTCGTTAGGAGTATTTCCACCTCACGCCGCGAATCGCTTCGCGGCCTGCGGCTTCACCACTGCAAAACTTTTTCGGGTTCGCCATCTGCGTTGGCTTGAATTAAGGGGATCACCCGACTGCTGCGCCCCACCAACGGTCTTTGATAACCGGTTGTCCGCCCTGCTGCGCGAACAACCGCCCAAAGCCCATGTGGGCCGCTTCGCGAACGAAACGGCCCGAATACTTGCTTACTGTGCTGCCAGCGTAGCCTGGTCGACACGCACGCCGACGCCCATCGTGCTCGACAGTGCGATCTTGCGCAGGTACACGCCCTTGCTCGTTGCCGGCTTTGCCTTCTGCAGCGCTTCGATCAGCGCCGACAGGTTCGAACGCAGCGCGGTCGGCTCGAACGATGCACGGCCGATGGTCGCGTGGATGATACCGGCCTTGTCGACACGGAATTGCACCTGACCAGCCTTCGCGTTCTTGACGGCGGTGGCGACGTCCGGCGTGACCGTACCGACCTTCGGGTTCGGCATCAGGCCGCGCGGGCCGAGGATCTGGCCGAGCGTACCGACGATACGCATCGTGTCCGGCGAAGCGATCACGATGTCGAAGTCCATCTGGCCAGCCTTGATCTGCTCAGCCAGGTCTTCCATACCGACGATTTCCGCGCCTGCTGCACGAGCCTGCTCGGCCTTTTCGCCTTGCGCGAACACGGCAACGCGAACCGACTTGCCCGTACCTGCCGGCAGAACGACCGAACCACGAACGACCTGGTCCGACTTCTTCGCATCGATGCCGAGCTGGACTGCGACGTCGATCGACTCGTCGAACTTCGCGCTCGCGCATTCCTTCACGAGGCTCAGTGCGTCTTCGATCGCGTACAGCTTCTGACGGTCGACCTTGGCGGCAAATGCCTGACGGCGCTTGGAGATCTTAGCCATTTACACGCCCTCCACAGTGATACCCATCGAGCGTGCGCTACCAGCGATGGTGCGAACGGCTGCGTCCAGATCAGCTGCCGTAAGGTCCGGCATCTTGGTCTTCGCGATTTCTTCGGCTTGAGCGCGCGTGATCGAACCGACCTTGTCGGTGTGCGGCTTGCTCGAGCCCTTGTCCACCTTCGCCGCCTTCTTGATCAGGACGGTCGCCGGCGGCGTCTTCATCACGAACGTGAAGCTCTTGTCAGCGAATGCCGTGATGACCACCGGCACCGGCAGACCCGGCTCCATGCCTTGAGTCTGCGCGTTGAACGCCTTGCAGAACTCCATGATGTTCAGGCCGCGCTGGCCCAGTGCCGGACCGACCGGCGGCGACGGGTTGGCTTTACCTGCAGGGATCTGCAGCTTGATAAAGCCGATAATCTTCTTTGCCATTTGAAACCTCATTGGAACGCCGGAGAAGGCGTTCGGTGAGTGATAACGCGCTTTCGCCGCTGGCTACTGACGCTCCTCAACGGCCATGACGCGGGCCGTAAGCGCGAAGGTGGGCAGCCGAGGCTGCCCACCGAATCGGGATCAAACTTTTTCGACCTGGCCGAATTCGAGTTCGACCGGGGTGGATCGGCCAAAAATTGTGACCGACACACGCACACGCGATTTTTCGTAGTTGACTTCTTCGACGGTGCCGTTGAAGTCCGTGAACGGGCCTTCCTTGACGCGCACCATCTCGCCGACTTCGAACAGGGTCTTCGGGCGCGGCTTTTCGACGCCTTCCTGCATCTGCGACATGATCTTCTCGACTTCCTTCGGGGAAATCGGAGTCGGGCGGTTACGCGCACCGCCGACGAAACCGGTGACCTTCGCCGTGTTCTTCACGAGGTGCCACGTTTCGTCCGTCATTTCCATTTCCACGAGCACGTAGCCGGGGAAGAAACGACGCTCGGTCACTGCCTTGTGGCCGCCTTTGACTTCGACCACTTCTTCGGTCGGGACCAGGATCTGACCGAATTTGTCCTGCATGCCAGCACGTTCGATGCGCTCCTGAAGCGCGCGTTGCACGCTCTTCTCCATACCGGAGTAGGCGTGCACGACGTACCAACGCTTTCCGCTCGGGGATGCCGGAGTATCGCTCATATCATTTCCAACCCAGAATCGCCGAGAAAATCACCCATTCGATCGATTTGTCGCTCAACCAGAGGAAAATCGCCATCACGAGCACGAAACCGAACACGACGAGTGTGGTTTGCGTTGCTTCCTTGCGGGTGGGCCATACGACCTTCCGGACTTCCTTGTACGAATCCTTGGCAAACGCGATGAGGCTCTTGCCAGGGGCGGACATCAGCCCGACGGCCACGCCGGCGATGATACCTACCGCCAACGCGGCACCGCGGACATACCACTGCTGATTGGCCAGCCAGAAGAAGCCCACGAATCCGGCCAACACCAGCAATACGCCCAGGGCCAGCATCAGCTTATCGCCGGAGGTATTTACAGTTTCGACGGATGGATTCGCCATAACACCTTAAAACAAATGCCACGTGGGACACGTGGCGATTTTTGGCAGGGGCAGAGGGAATCGAACCCCCAACCTTCGGTTTTGGAGACCGACGCTCTGCCAGTTGAGCTATACCCCTAAACCATGTTGGGGCCGGCTGATGCCAGCCCCAAAACTGTCGATCAACGAATAACTGGCTTACTCGATGATCTTGGCGACGACGCCGGCGCCGACCGTACGGCCGCCTTCGCGGATCGCGAAGCGCAGACCTTCTTCCATCGCGATCGGAGCGATCAGCTTCACCGTGATCGACACGTTGTCGCCCGGCATCACCATTTCCTTGTCCTTCGGCAGCTCGATCGAGCCCGTCACGTCCGTCGTACGGAAGTAGAACTGCGGACGGTAGTTGTTGAAGAACGGCGTGTGACGGCCGCCTTCGTCCTTGCTCAGCACGTACACTTCAGCCGTGAAGTGCGTGTGCGGCGTGATCGAACCCGGCTTCGCCAGAACCTGGCCACGCTCCACGTCTTCACGCTTCGTGCCGCGCAGCAGGATACCCACGTTGTCGCCTGCCTGACCTTGATCCAGCAGCTTGCGGAACATTTCAACGCCCGTGCAGGTCGTCTTCACCGTCGGCTTGATACCGACGATTTCGATTTCCTCGCCGACCTTCACGATGCCGCGCTCGACACGACCCGTCACCACCGTACCACGGCCCGAGATCGAGAACACGTCTTCCACCGGCATCAGGAACGCGCCGTCAACTGCACGCTCCGGCGTCGGGATGTACGTGTCCAGCGCGTCGGCCAGGCTCATGATCGCCACTTCGCCCAGCTCGCCCGTGTCGCCTTCCAGCGCCAGCTTCGCCGAACCCTTCACGATCGGCGTGTCGTCGCCCGGGAAGTCGTACTTCGACAGCAGTTCGCGAACTTCCATCTCGACCAGCTCGAGCAGTTCAGCGTCGTCCACCATGTCGCACTTGTTCAGGAACACGATGATGTACGGAACGCCAACCTGACGCGCCAGCAGGATGTGCTCACGCGTTTGCGGCATCGGGCCGTCTGCTGCCGAGCAAACCAGGATCGCGCCGTCCATCTGCGCCGCGCCCGTGATCATGTTCTTCACATAGTCAGCGTGGCCCGGGCAGTCGACGTGTGCGTAGTGGCGGTTAGCCGTTTCGTACTCGACGTGCGCCGTGTTGATCGTGATGCCGCGCGCCTTTTCTTCCGGTGCCGCGTCGATCTGGTCGTATGCCTTCGCTTCGCCGCCGAACTTCTTCGTCAGAACCGTCGTGATCGCTGCCGTCAGCGTCGTCTTGCCGTGGTCAACGTGACCAATCGTACCAACGTTCACGTGCGGCTTGGTCCGCTCAAACTTTTCCTTGGCCATTTTCAACTCCCAAAAGGAATTTCACAGGTTGCGCCGCGCGCAAACAAGACACTGACTTTTTACTGCTGGTGCCCATGGGCAGGATCGAACTGCCGACCTCTCCCTTACCAAGGGAGTGCTCTACCACTGAGCCACATGGGCGCTACGCTTCAACTTAGCGGTCTGGAGCGGGTGAAGGGAATCGAACCCTCGTCGTAAGCTTGGAAGGCTTCTGCTCTACCATTGAGCTACACCCGCACGGGCCACTAACGATTCCTTGCCGCTCACTGCGCTGATATCTTGGTGGAGGAGGTTGGATTCGAACCAACGTAGGCGTAAGCCAACAGATTTACAGTCTGCCCCCTTTAGCCACTCGGGCACCCCTCCGTAGAGAACTGACGATTATGGGGGTGCATCGCACTCCTGTCAAGCATATCCGGAAGATTATTTTCACTTTCTTCCCGACTCCTGCTTCCCGCCGATCCCCGCCCTTGCCCGGCTAAGGCAAGCGCGAGATGTTGCCGACCGGCGCCACATCTTCGTCAGACTCCGCCTTCAGCGCGGATCTGCATCTGCGCTAAAAACGAAAGACCGCCATCATACGGCCTCTTTCGCACAATGCCAAGCGGGTAGACACAAAATTTCGGCAAATTTCGTGCCGGGCGTGTTCGGCCAGCAGGGCGTCGGGGGTTCACGGGAGGTTCGTCAGCGCTTCTTGCAGGAAATAGCGGCTTTGCAGCGGGCACTGCAGGCTGCCCGCCCCGATCCAGGCCAACATGGGGACAAATGCTTTCGCGCCCCCTTCCGCAATCGGGGCGAACCGGCCTCATTGCCGAATTCGATCACCCTGTTGCGTTCGACGACTTTCCCGGGGGCACGATATCGTCCCGAATCGCCGGCCTCCCTCCGGTGCCCATCTCCACGCGCCAGCCTGCTTCCTTCATATGCCGCGCTTGCTCTGTAACGGCATTCCTTTGTGGTGCAGCGACATGCCGCGGCTTCGGCAGACTCTTGGTGCCGCTCGAGGTCGATCAGGACGATTCGACAGCCAGCATGACTCTCGGCTGCACCGCCGTTACCGGCGCCGTGCTCCGCGGTTGGGGAGCATCAACGATTGCAGCCCGCGCTCGATTCCTTGATGTGTGGGTCGGCACGCGCCGGCTCTCTCGCGGCACAACAGCGGAATCGGGAAGCGATGGCTCGATGCCGTCTCGAGCGATGAACGCGACGGTTCTGCACGTCCCGCTGCCCTGCTTGCGGGCACTGCTGGCGACGCGCGCCCTGGTCCAGGCCTCTCTCTGGCCTTGCTACCGCCGCGTCGAACGTTCCGCCGGCCGGCATCGCTGTGTCTCGTCGTGCAAACCGCTCAGCGTCAGCATCGAATCGGCATCGCGGCGAATCTTCGGCGTACACCGAGACATCACAACTGTTCGTATGGTGCCCGCCACGTCCAGCTGCGCTCCCAATTTCGGCGCCGCGCTCCACGGATGAGCCGCCGTCACGCCACACGCGCCCAAAGACAGTGGAAAGCGTATAGATGGCGCAGGAGCGTCGACATCCGAAGTGCGCTGCCCGGCAGTGTTCGAGCTGCCCCGGACTCACGACCGGAACACGGCACCGCAGTCTCCATCTGCAGGAGACTCTCTGCCCGGCGATCCGAATACGGTCGCACAAAACGCGCTCTAGGCGTCGACGCCGACAGCACATCCTTCACATCGATGGGAAAAGGCCTAGGCCACGGAGGTGAGGCTACCTATCCGCTCATCGGCGAAATTTACGCGTTACGGAACGGTCAACGGGCGGCCGTCGAGAGGAATCGCACCGCTTTTTGATCTTCTTTGGCCCCGCGATACGCACACGGCTCGGCGGACCGTCGACCGCGACTCAAGCGTAGATCGCGGCCCGATAGGGCTATTTCAGGCGAAGATATAGCGAGTTAGAACGGAAATGTCGCCTAATAGCAACGCCGCGCCTCCCTGGCGGGACGCAGCTCGGTCGCGTGGTTTCGCGAGGAACGCACGCACATTTGGCACTTGCGACAAGAGAGCCGGAAGCGCGGACATCCCACCCGTTCTTGCCACCAACCCGCGGGAGATAGAGCGAGCGCAGGGCGCACCCGCTGCCACGCGATATGCGCAGCGCACCGAGGCAGAAGACGCGCTCGATACACCGGCGATCAAGGCGCGTTGATCGATTATCGGGTGACGTGGGGTAGCCAGACCTGGCGGGCGCCTGTGTCGAACAAGGCCGGCCGGAAGATTACTCTGGCGAAGTTGTCCAAGGCGATTTCTCGCCGCGGCCCTGATGGCCGCCGACACAAACGAAAAATAGAAGGTTCGTGATTTCAGCAACATTAGTTGCTGGCGTACAGGCATCCCGACGGGCGAGATGCATTTGGCCAATCTCGAGGAGACGATTTCGATTTGAGCCAACGCCTTCGACACCCAACTCGTGCCACACGGCGCTTCGCCGCACGCTTTTCTGGCGCGCCAATGCAAAAACCCCCGCCTTTCGGGCGGGGGTTTCTGGCTTAGGGAGCCTGACGATTACCTACTTTCACACGGGAATCCGCACTATCATCGGCGTAGAGTCGTTTCACGGTCCTGTTCGGGATGGGAAGGGGTGGGACCGACTCGCTATGGTCATCAGGCAAAGGGGGTTGTTCTGCTGGCGTGGCCAACAGAACCAATCTGGGAAGAAGCAGTAATTTAGGTTGTGTGTATCACACACGAGAATCCAACTTGTCGCTCTGGATCGCGGCCAGTGCTTGCGCACGGCGCCGATCTACAAGGCAGACTTGTTATAGGATCAAGCCTTACGGGCAATTAGTATCAGTTAGCTGAACGCATTACTGCGCTTACACACCTGACCTATCAACGTCCTGGTCTCGAACGACCCTTCAAGGGGATCTAGTCCCCAGGGATATCTCATCTTAAGGCGAGTTTCCCGCTTAGATGCTTTCAGCGGTTATCTCTTCCGAACATAGCTACCCGGCGATGCCACTGGCGTGACAACCGGTACACCAGAGGTTCGTCCACTCCGGTCCTCTCGTACTAGGAGCAGCCCCCTTCAAATATCCAACGCCCACGGCAGATAGGGACCAAACTGTCTCACGACGTTTTAAACCCAGCTCACGTACCTCTTTAAATGGCGAACAGCCATACCCTTGGGACCGGCTACAGCCCCAGGATGAGATGAGCCGACATCGAGGTGCCAAACACCGCCGTCGATATGAACTCTTGGGCGGTATCAGCCTGTTATCCCCAGAGTACCTTTTATCCGTTGAGCGATGGCCCTTCCATACAGAACCACCGGATCACTATGACCTGCTTTCGCACCTGCTCGACTTGTCGGTCTCGCAGTTAAGCACGCTTATGCCATTGCACTATCAGCACGATTTCCGACCGTACCTAGCGTACCTTCGTACTCCTCCGTTACGCTTTGGGAGGAGACCGCCCCAGTCAAACTGCCTACCATGCACTGTCCCCGACCCGGATCACGGGCCAAGGTTAGAACCTCAAACAAACCAGGGTGGTATTTCAAGGACGGCTCCACCGAAACTAGCGTTCCGGTTTCATAGCCTCCCACCTATCCTACACAGATCGGTTCAAAGTCCAATGCAAAGCTACAGTAAAGGTTCATGGGGTCTTTCCGTCTAGCCGCGGGTAGATTGCATCATCACAAACACTTCAACTTCGCTGAGTCTCGGGAGGAGACAGTGTGGCCATCGTTACGCCATTCGTGCAGGTCGGAACTTACCCGACAAGGAATTTCGCTACCTTAGGACCGTTATAGTTACGGCCGCCGTTTACCGGGACTTCAATCAAGAGCTTGCACCCCATCATTTAATCTTCCGGCACCGGGCAGGCGTCACACCCTATACGTCCACTTTCGTGTTTGCAGAGTGCTGTGTTTTTATTAAACAGTCGCAGCCACCAGTTTATTGCAACCCCTTCACCCTCCTGGCGCAGGCCAGTCAAGCTACAAGGGCGTACCTTATCCCGAAGTTACGGTACCAATTTGCCGAGTTCCTTCTCCCGAGTTCTCTCAAGCGCCTTAGAATACTCATCTCGCCCACCTGTGTCGGTTTGCGGTACGGTCATCGTTAGACTGAAGCTTAGAGGCTTTTCTTGGAACCACTTCCAATTGCTTCGCTCCCTAAGGAGCTCGCGCCACACCCTTGAATCCTGCGCCCGGATTTGCCTAAGCGCCTTCTCCAATGCAGCGACCGGGACTTCCAACACCCGGACAACCTTCCGCGATCCGTCCCCCCATCGCATCTAACAATGGTGCAGGAATATTGACCTGCTTCCCATCAGCTACGCATTTCTGCCTCGCCTTAGGGGCCGACTCACCCTACGCCGATGAACGTTGCGTAGGAAACCTTGGGCTTACGGCGAGGGGGCCTTTCACCCCCTTTATCGCTACTCATGTCAGCATTCGCACTTCCGATACCTCCAGCACCCTTTACAAGGCACCTTCGCAGGCTTACGGAACGCTCTCCTACCATGCGTGCTAAGCACGCATCCGCAGCTTCGGTATATAGCTTAGCCCCGTTACATCTTCCGCGCAGGACGACTCGATCAGTGAGCTATTACGCTTTCTTTAAAGGGTGGCTGCTTCTAAGCCAACCTCCTGACTGTTTTAGCCTTCCCACTTCGTTTCCCACTTAGCTATATTTGGGGACCTTAGCTGGCGGTCTGGGTTGTTTCCCTCTTGACACCGGACGTTAGCACCCGATGTCTGTCTCCCGTGATTGCACTCTTCGGTATTCGGAGTTTGCTATGGCGGGGTAATCTGCAATAGACCCCCCAACCATGACAGTGCTCTACCCCCGAAGGTGAGACACGAGGCACTACCTAAATAGTTTTCGGAGAGAACCAGCTATTTCCAGGTTTGTTTAGCCTTTCACCCCTATCCACAGCTCATCCCCTAACTTTTCAACGTTAGTGGGTTCGGACCTCCAGTACGTGTTACCGCACCTTCATCCTGGCCATGGATAGATCACCTGGTTTCGGGTCTACGCCCAGCAACTGAACGCCCTATTCGGACTCGCTTTCGCTACGCCTGCCCTATACGGTTAAGCTTGCTACTGAACGTAAGTCGCTGACCCATTATACAAAAGGTACGCCGTCACCCCTTGCGAGGCTCCGACTGTTTGTATGCATGCGGTTTCAGGATCTATTTCACTCCCCTCCCGGGGTTCTTTTCGCCTTTCCCTCACGGTACTGGTTCACTATCGGTCGATCACGAGTATTTAGCCTTGGAGGATGGTCCCCCCATCTTCAGACAGGATTTCACGTGTCCCGCCCTACTTGTCGCACACCTAGTTCTTTCATACTGTTTTCGCCTACAGGGCTATCACCTGCTATGGCCGCACTTTCCAGAGCGTTCGGCTAACAATACAAATAAAGAGTGCAAGGCTCATCCCATTTCGCTCGCCACTACTTTGGGAATCTCGGTTGATTTCTTTTCCTGCGGTTACTTAGATGTTTCAGTTCACCGCGTTCGCTTCACATGGCCTATGTATTCAGCCATGGATACTCCAAAAGGAGTGGGTTTCCCCATTCGGACATCTACGGATCAAAGCTCGTTTGCCAGCTCCCCGTAGCTTTTCGCAGGCTACCGCGTCCTTCATCGCCTGTGATCGCCAAGGCATCCACCACATGCACTTGTTCGCTTGACCCTATAACGAGTCTGTCTCGTTACAGGTTGAGTTCTCGCGTTGTGCCGTATTCCAATTGAGCCGAACATTAAGTTCGAATCATCTTGAGATACATCGATACAATCACAACCCGGATAGTTTCCACGTCCATCTCAAGACGCTTCCGCTATCCAAATTACTTACTTCTTCCAGATTGTTAAAGAACGACAGCCGATACTTTCGTACCGCTCTGACTGGCTCAATCGCCAATGACAAAGACTCGAACAATCGTCATTCGAATGTTTGTCATTGAGGATTGGTGGAGGCAGACGGGATCGAACCGACGACCCCCTGCTTGCAAAGCAGGTGCTCTCCCAGCTGAGCTATGCCCCCATGTACAGACTTGCCTCAGGTGTACCTACCGCCAGACAATGGTGGGTCTGGTTGGATTCGAACCAACGACCCCCGCCTTATCAAGACGGTGCTCTAACCGACTGAGCTACAGACCCCTGAGTCTGTCTTTAATTTACAGCCGATAAGCGTGAGCGCTCAACTTGTGCGAGATAGCTCTGGAAAGGAGGTGATCCAGCCGCACCTTCCGATACGGCTACCTTGTTACGACTTCACCCCAGTCATGAATCCTACCGTGGTGACCGTCCTCCTTGCGGTTAGACTAGCCACTTCTGGTAAAACCCACTCCCATGGTGTGACGGGCGGTGTGTACAAGACCCGGGAACGTATTCACCGCGGCATGCTGATCCGCGATTACTAGCGATTCCAGCTTCATGCACTCGAGTTGCAGAGTGCAATCCGGACTACGATCGGTTTTCTGGGATTAGCTCCCCCTCGCGGGTTGGCAACCCTCTGTTCCGACCATTGTATGACGTGTGAAGCCCTACCCATAAGGGCCATGAGGACTTGACGTCATCCCCACCTTCCTCCGGTTTGTCACCGGCAGTCTCCTTAGAGTGCTCTTGCGTAGCAACTAAGGACAAGGGTTGCGCTCGTTGCGGGACTTAACCCAACATCTCACGACACGAGCTGACGACAGCCATGCAGCACCTGTGCGCCGGTTCTCTTTCGAGCACTCCCGCCTCTCGGCAGGATTCCGACCATGTCAAGGGTAGGTAAGGTTTTTCGCGTTGCATCGAATTAATCCACATCATCCACCGCTTGTGCGGGTCCCCGTCAATTCCTTTGAGTTTTAATCTTGCGACCGTACTCCCCAGGCGGTCAACTTCACGCGTTAGCTACGTTACTAAGGAAATGAATCCCCAACAACTAGTTGACATCGTTTAGGGCGTGGACTACCAGGGTATCTAATCCTGTTTGCTCCCCACGCTTTCGTGCATGAGCGTCAGTATTGGCCCAGGGGGCTGCCTTCGCCATCGGTATTCCTCCACATCTCTACGCATTTCACTGCTACACGTGGAATTCTACCCCCCTCTGCCATACTCTAGCCTGCCAGTCACCAATGCAGTTCCCAGGTTGAGCCCGGGGATTTCACATCGGTCTTAGCAAACCGCCTGCGCACGCTTTACGCCCAGTAATTCCGATTAACGCTTGCACCCTACGTATTACCGCGGCTGCTGGCACGTAGTTAGCCGGTGCTTATTCTTCCGGTACCGTCATCCCCCGACTGTATTAGAGCCAAGGATTTCTTTCCGGACAAAAGTGCTTTACAACCCGAAGGCCTTCTTCACACACGCGGCATTGCTGGATCAGGCTTTCGCCCATTGTCCAAAATTCCCCACTGCTGCCTCCCGTAGGAGTCTGGGCCGTGTCTCAGTCCCAGTGTGGCTGGTCGTCCTCTCAGACCAGCTACTGATCGTCGCCTTGGTAGGCCTTTACCCCACCAACTAGCTAATCAGCCATCGGCCAACCCTATAGCGCGAGGCCCGAAGGTCCCCCGCTTTCATCCGTGGATCGTATGCGGTATTAATCCGGCTTTCGCCGGGCTATCCCCCACTACAGGACATGTTCCGATGTATTACTCACCCGTTCGCCACTCGCCACCAGGTGCAAGCACCCGTGCTGCCGTTCGACTTGCATGTGTAAGGCATGCCGCCAGCGTTCAATCTGAGCCAGGATCAAACTCTTCAGTTCAAACCTGTTACTGTTTTCGGTTCAGTTAAGAACCGGTCGCTCACTCAAAGCTGACAGGAATATGAATCACTTCATAAACCTGACTTACTTTAGTGTGAGACTCTTGATACTTTTGCCATCTGATCCGAGGATCAGCTCGCTGCCATCAAGCGCCCACACTTATCGGCTGTTAATTTTTAAAGAGCATGTCTGCGAGGGATCTTGAACCCCTCAGCAGCGCTGCGTTTTCAGCAGCAGAGAAGCGAGATTATGAACCGTGTTTCGCAATTCGTCAACAACTTTCTGAACGACTTCGTTGCGACTGCGGGGCTCAACTTCCGTACCGCCGAGGCTCGCTACTTCCGAACCCCAACAGCACCGCTTCCCTTCCTTCCGCGCCGCGTTTCCGTTAGCGCGAAAGAGGCGTGATTCTAAGCACCTGTCCCCATCCATGCAAGCGCTTTGTGAAGAAAGTTTGAAAAAGCCTCCGTGCGCTCACGCGCACGGAGGCTTTGGGCTCGACGGGCCGGGAAGCGCGGACGATCCACCAGCCGTCGGCAACGTTCCCTTCTATATATAGAGCGTGTCAGCTGCCGCCCGCAGCAGCCTGCAGTCGCTCGACCGGCACCGCGTCGGCCATCGCCGTGTAGCCGGCGTCGCTCGGATGGATACCGTCGCCGCTATCGTATCGGCGTTGCAGCACGCTCGGGCGCGCCGGATCGCGCAGCGCCGCGTCGAAGTCCACGACGCCGTCGAACCCGCCGCCGCTGCGGATCCACCGGTTCACCTCGAGCCGGATCGCCTCGCGCCCGGCCGGCAGCGCCGCCGGCGTGAGTGTCGCGCCGAAGACCTTCACGCCCTGTCGGTGCGCCGTCTCGATCAGCCGGCGATAGCCATCGATCAGCGATGCAGCCGTCACCGGCGTATGCGGGTGATCGCAATCGAGCCCCGCGCGCGGCGGCATCGCCGCGAAATTGATGTCGTTGATCCCGATCAGCACGATCGCCGCCTTCACGCCCGATCGCGACAGCGCGTCACGCTCGAACCGCGACGCAAGCGACGTGCCGTAACACGCGGAATCGCTGAGCAGCCGGTTCCCGCTGATGCCGAGATTCACGACGCCGACCGAATCGGCACCCGCTGCCGCCAGCCGGCGTGCGAGCGCGTCGGGCCAGCGGCGGTTCCGGTTCACGCTGGAGCGCAGCCCGTCGGTGATCGAATCGCCGATCGCCGCGACGCTGGCGTGTGCGGGACCAGCTTTGACGGCCAGTTCGGTCACCCACGCATATTGGGTAAAGCGGGTGCGAAACGTCGCGGCGCCCGGATCGTTCACGTGATCACCCGGCCCGGACACATAGTTGAACTGGTTCGACACGCGATGCCAGACCGTCATCCGCTGGTTCGGCCCCATCTGGAGGCTGATCGCATACGGCTGCGCGGCCGTCACGCCGATCGCCACCGGGTCGCTTTCGAGTTCCTGGCCCGGCGCGAGCGTCACCGACGCCTTGCCGCCGAACCGGACCGGCACCGCCGCACCACCGGCGAGCGCGGCCCCTTCGCCGGCGCGCGCGAGACTCGCGGCCTCGACGACCAGCGGCGCGCGACCGTATGCGTTGCTCACGCGAATCCGCGCCGCCCGCCCCGACACGGTCGGGTAGACGATCTGACGCACGGTTCGCCCGGCCACGTCTGGCGCGCGGTAGAGCGGCGGCGGTGCGGCGAGGTCGGGAATCGGCTGCAGCGCGGTCGCCCACGCAGCGACCCACCCGGCCGGCGCGGCCGACGCTGCAAGCGGCGACACGAGAACGGCCGCACCCAGCACAGCCGCGGCGAAATTGCTTCGAAATGACATCGGCAAAATCCTCATCGGAAAGCGGGCATTGTGCCGCAGAAGATGCCGGCCCCACGTGCGGGGCCGCACTTGCTCCGCTTGATCGCGCCCCGATGTCCCTCGTTTACCCGAGTCCCGCCGCAAATCCACAAGAAATTTATTAACCGACCGGTCGGTTGGTTTATACTTCGCACACACTCAACCGGACGAGAGCCTTCGCCATGTACACGCAATCCCTCGACATCCCCGGCAACGTCGCGCCGCTCGACGCCGCAGCCGAGTCGCCCGAACAGGCGCGGTTCGATGCGGTGATGGCCGCGGACGGCAAGATCGAACCGCAGGACTGGATGCCCGACGCGTATCGCAAGACGCTGGTGCGCCAGATCTCGCAGCACGCGCACTCCGAAGTCGTCGGCATGCTGCCGGAAGGCAACTGGATCTCGCGCGCGCCGAGCCTGAAGCGCAAGGCGATCCTGCTCGCGAAGGTGCAGGACGAAGCCGGCCACGGCCTCTATCTTTATAGCGCGGCCGAAACGCTCGGCGTATCGCGCGATTCGCTGATCGACGCGCTGCACGCCGGCAAGGCGAAATACTCGAGCATCTTCAACTACCCGACGCCGACCTGGGCCGACGTCGGCGTGATCGGCTGGCTGGTCGACGGCGCCGCGATCATGAACCAGATCCCGCTGTGCCGCTGCACGTACGGTCCGTACGCGCGCGCGATGATTCGCGTGTGCAAGGAGGAGTCGTTCCATCAGCGCCAGGGTTTCGACGCGTTGCTGTCGATGATGAAGGGCACCGACGCGCAGCGCGCGATGGTCCAGCAGGCCGTGAACCGCTGGTGGTGGCCGGTGCTGATGATGTTCGGCCCGAGCGACGCCGATTCGGTCCACAGCAGCCAGTCCGCCAAATGGGGCATCAAGCGGATCTCGAACGACGATCTGCGCCAGAAATTCGTCGACGCGACGGTCGACCAGGCGAAGGTGCTCGGCGTGACGCTGCCCGACCCCGACCTGAAATGGAACGAAGCGCGTGGCCACCACGACTACGGCGCGATCGACTGGGACGAATTCTGGCGCGTGGTCAACGGCGACGGCCCGTGCAACAAGGAACGCCTCGCGACGCGCGTGAAAGCCCACGAGGATGGCGCCTGGGTGCGCGAAGCCGCGCTCGCGCACGAAGCGAAGCGCCGCGCCCGCGCCGAACAGCAGGCCGCCTGAGCGGCCCCCTCGAATTCAGGAATCAGGAGAAAACGATGAACAAGGAATGGCCGATCTGGGAAGTGTTCGTGCGCAGCAAGCAGGGCCTCGACCACAAGCATTGCGGCAGCCTGCACGCGGCCGACGCGACGATGGCGCTGCGCATGGCGCGCGACGTCTACACGCGTCGCCAGGAAGGCGTGAGCATCTGGGTGGTGCCGTCGTCGGCGATCACCGCGTCGGACCCGAGCGAGAAGGCCGAACTGTTCGAACCGGCGGGCGACAAGATCTACCGTCATCCGACGTTCTACACGCTGCCCGACGAAGTCAACCACATGTAACGCCCGCGCCATGACGATCACGCCCGAACACCTCTCCTACGTGCTGCGCCTCGCGGACAACGCGCTGATCCTCGGTCAGCGCAATGCCGAATGGTGCGGCCACGGCCCGATCCTCGAGGAAGACATCGCGCTCACCAACATGAGCCTCGACCTCATCGGCCAGGCGCGCATGCTGTACACGCACGCGGCCGAGCTCGAGCGCCAGCTCACCGGCGCGACGAAGACCGAGGACGACTACGCGTACTTCCGCACCGAGCGTGAGTTCGCGAACTTCACGCTCGCCGAACTGCCGCACTACGGCCCGGTCTCCGGCACCGCGCACGCCGACAAGGACTACGCGGTGACGATCGTGCGCAACTTCCTGTACGCGGCGCTGATGCTGCACGTATGGAGCGCGCTGGAGACGTCGACCGACACGCAACTGGCGGCGATCGCCGCGAAATCGGTGAAGGAAACCCGTTATCACGTCCAGCATGCGCGCGAGTGGCTCGTGCGCCTCGGCGACGGCACCGACGAATCGCACCGCCGCGCGCAGGCCGCGCTCGACTACCTGATGCCGTACACACGCGAATTTTTCGCCGCCGATGCGATCGACGACGCGATCGTCGCACCGGGCATCGGCCCGGCGCCGGCCGCGATCGAGGCCGCGTGGCGCGCGGACGTGGATGACGCGCTCGCGGAAGCCACGCTCGCGTTGCCGGCGCCGGTGAAGCATGTGACGACCGGCAAGCAGGGCGAGCACTCGGAGCACATGGGCTACCTCCTCGCCGAAATGCAGAGCCTCGCGCGCCAGCATCCCGGCGCGAGCTGGTAACCGGCCCACGCCACGGAGCCCGACGATGTCCGCCCAGACCGCCGCCCCTGCCCCCGCCGCGCACCGCGACGATCCGTTGCTCGCCCGCGCGTGGGACGTGCTCGAAGCCGTGCCCGATCCGGAGATCCCGGTCGTGTCGATCCGCGAGCTCGGCATCCTGCGCGACGTCCGCCGCGCGGACGACGGCCAGCTCGAAGTCGTGATCACGCCGACCTACTCGGGCTGCCCGGCGATGTCGCAGATCGCCGAGGACATCGCCGCCGCGCTGCAGGCCGCCGACTTGCCGCCGCACCGGATCGAGACGGTGCTCGCTCCCGCGTGGACGACCGACTGGATTACGCAGGAAGCGCGCGACAAGCTGCGCGCGTACGGTATCGCGCCGCCGGTCGGCCAGTGCGGCAGCGCCGCGCCGCGGGAGAACGTCGTGCGCTTCGTGCCGCGGCCGGTCGCGGCACCCACCTGCCCGCGCTGCGGCTCTGCGCGCACCGAACGTCTCGCGCAATTCGCGTCCACGGCCTGCAAGGCGCTGTATCGCTGCGTCGACTGCCGCGAACCCTTCGACTACTTCAAACCCTACTGAATATGGCGACCCCGCAATTTCACCCGCTGCGTATCCGCGACGTGCGGCCCGAGACCGCCGACGCCGTGACCGTCTCGTTCGACGTGCCGCCCGAATTGCGCGACGCGTACCGCTTCACGCAGGGCCAGTTCGTCACGCTGAAGACCCACATCGACGGCGAGGAGACGCGCCGCTCGTATTCGATCTGCGTCGGCACGACGGACTACGACCGTGACGGCGAACTGCGCATCGGCATCAAGCGCGTGCGCGGCGGCCGCTTCTCGAACTTCGCGTTCGATACGCTGAAGCCCGGCCACATGATCGACGTGATGACACCGGATGGCCGCTTCTTCACGCACCTGAACGCCGACCACGGCAAGCAGTACGTCGCGTTTTCGGGCGGCTCGGGGATCACGCCGGTGCTCGCGATCGTGAAGACGACGCTCGAACTCGAGCCGCGCAGCACGTTCACGCTGATCTACGGCAACCGCAGCGTCGACGCGATCATGTTCGCGGAGGAGCTCGAGGACCTGAAGAACCGCTACATGAACCGCTTCGTCCTCTACCACGTGCTGTCGGACGATCTGCAGGACGTCGAGCTGTTCAACGGCGTGCTCGACCAGGCGAAATGCGCGGAATTCCTCGCCACGCTGACACCGGCCGACGCGATCGACGAGGCGTTCATCTGCGGCCCGGCGCCGATGATGGACGCCGCCGAAGCCGCGCTGAAGGCGGCCGGCGTGCCGCAGGCGAAGGTGCATGTCGAGCGCTTCGGCACGCCGCTGCCGCAGGCCGGCGCACCGGTCGTCGAGATCACCGACCAGACGCCGGCCGCCGATCTCGAGATCGTGCTCGACGGCAAGAAGCGCAAGCTGCGCTTGCCGTACGAAGGCGTGAGCCTGCTCGACGTGGGCCTGCGCGCGGGCCTCGCGCTGCCGTATGCGTGCAAGGGCGGCGTGTGCTGCACATGCCGCGCGAAGGTGGTCGAAGGCGAAGTGCGGATGGAGAAGAACTACACGCTCGAGGAGCACGAGGTGAAGGATGGTTTCGTGCTGACGTGCCAGTGCCACCCGATCAGCGACAAGGTCGTCGTGAGCTTCGACGAACGTTGAGCGGCATCGCGTCGCGGCGCCCGACGGTTTCTCGCCGTCACACATCTCGCTTACACTAGGGGCCGCCGGCCGGCTGGACATCGCAACGTCCGCCCGTCGGCGGTTTTCTTTTGTTGACGACAGGCCGATGAGTACCATTCATGTGATTCAGGGCGGCACCGCCGCCGCGTCGCTGCGCGAGGCTCTCGTGCAAGCCGGACGCGACGAGCGCGTCGTCGGTTTGCTCGACGATCTCGGCGTCGGGCCACTGAAGGGCGCCGACGAGACGCCCGACACGCGCGCCGCTTTCTGGCAGCACGTGCTCGGCGACCAGATTCCCGACTGGAACGCGGAAATCGAAGGCGAATTCGCCCGCCTCGACCAGCTCGCGATGGATACCGGCCAGGTCGTCGTGTGGCATGCGCCGAGCGTCGGCGACAAGCTGCTGCTGCGCCGCGTCGCCTATCACCTGCGCAACGTGCCGCAGCGCCTGAACGAGGTACGGCTGTCGGCCGCCGACCTCGACGCCGCGCAGCGCGCATCGCTGTCGCGTACCGACCAGGCCTGCGCGACCGGGATGTTCTCGCCCGCGGAACTGGCGCGCAAGCGGCCGGTGGCCGCGCCGATCTCGGTCCTGCGCATCGGCCGCCTTGCGCTCGAGTGGCAGGAGGCGAAGCACCTGAACGCCGAGCTGCGTTATTGGGTCAGCAACACGATCAAGAGCGGCCACTACGCCGATCTCGACGCGCTGATCGTCGCGCGCGCGGAAACCGACTGGCAGCCCGCGCGGCGCCTCGTCGGCAGCATCATGGCCGCCGCCGACCGCGGCGGGCTGTTCGTCAGCGACTCGATCGCGTGGTGGCGCTGCCGCGAACTCGCGGCCACCGGCCGACTCGAGCTGCAGGACGACGCGCCCGCGGCCCTCTCTTCCACGCAGGTGCGCGCGGCCCCGGCCGCCGCGCACCGCTAATCTTCCTTCGACCATGGCCCGAACCCGAGCGCCCGACCACGAATCCCAGCGCGAGCAGATCCTCGACCTGGCCGCCGAGAAATTCGCGCAGACGAGCTACCCGAGCACGTCGATGTCCGATCTCGCGACCGCGAGCGGTACGTCGAAGGCGCGGCTCTATCACTATTACGAGAGCAAGGAAGCGATCCTGTTCGACCTGCTCGATCGCTACACCAAACGGCTGATGCTGATCATCGCCGAGGTCGAGGGTGCGAGCCAGCGGCGCGGCCTCAGCGAGCGCGACGCGTTCGCCGAGCTCGTGCGCGCGTTCCTCGCCGAATACGAGACGTCGCACAGCCGCCACGTCGCGCTGCTCAACGACGTGAAGTATCTGGAGGATGCGCAGCGCGAAATCGTGCTCGACCGCCAGCGCGACATCGTCGCGGCGTTCACGCGGCAGCTCGCGCGCGCGTATCCCGACCGCATCTCGAAGGAAAACCAGACCTCCGTGACGATGATGGTGTTCGGGATGATCAACTGGACCTTCACATGGCTGAAGCCGGGCGGGCGCCTCGGCTACCGCGACTTCGCCGAACAGGTAATCGACCTGATCGAACGCGGGCTGTCGACAGCGGCCTGATGCCGCGCTGCAGCATGCGTTGCGCGGCGGGCACAGTGCGACCGCCCGTCGCGCGTTTCATATGATGAATTTTAAATCCATTAAAAATCAAATAGATAGACGAATAATTAAGCGGATTTAGAATTCACCCTCGGCACAAATAACGTCAAATGCGGGTTTTCCCTTACCTCGGTCGGGTAGAATGCTGTTGCATTGCACAAGCCGCTTGTGCAGCCACACACTGAGGAACCCACGATGAACACGCGATCCAACCGCCGTGCCGATGCTGTCGGCCACGCCGGTACTGCGCCGGTTCTCGTCAGGGAACTGGCTTCCAAAGACCGTGAGCAGATGCTCACCCACTTTCTCTCGCTCGACGAAGAGGACCGCCTGCTGCGCTTCGGCCAGATGGTGCCCGACCACGTGATCGAGAACTATGTCCGCACGATCGATTTCGGTCGCGATACCGTATTCGGCGTGTTCGACCACGATCTCGAACTGATCGGCGTCGGCCACCTGGCCTATCTGCCGGCCGAAGGCGACAAGCGCACGGCCGAATTCGGCGTGTCGGTGCTCGAACGCGCACGCGGCCGCGGCGTCGGCTCGAAGCTGTTCGAGCGCGCGGCGATCCGCAGCCGCAACACGCACGTGACGATGCTGTACATGCACTGCCTGTCGCGTAACGCGACGATGATGCACATCGCGAAGAAATCCGGGATGCGGATCGAGTACGCGTACGGCGAAGCCGATGCGTACCTGTCGCTGCCGCCCGCCGACCACTCGACGATCATCGCCGAGATGCTGCAGGAACAGGCCGCGGTGTTCGACTACGCGATGAAGCGCCAGGCGCGCCGCACGACGAAGTTCATCGAATCGCTGATACCCGCCGCACTGACGGCCTGACGTCGACGGCGTCGGCCAGCCGGGCCGCGCCTGTGGCGCACCCGGCTCCCCTCCTTTCCCCGCCCGCTAGCGCACCGACCGAATCGGCAACGCCGTCGTTTCCTTGAAGCAGTCGAGCGAAAAGCTCGTCTTCACGTCGATCACCGACGGGTGATGCAGCAGATGCTCCTGCACGAAGCGGGAGAAATGCGCCATGTCCTCGACCTGCACGCGCAGCAGGTAATCCATGTCGCCCGTCATCGCGTGGCACGCGACCACTTCCGGCCAGGCCTGCACGGCCGCGCGAAACAGCTCCGCGTGCGTCGCGCCCGCGCGCGCCGACGTCTCGTCGACCCGGACCGGCGCGAGGCCGCCACGCTTTTCGAGCCGCACGCTCACGTACGCGAGCAGGTCGAGCCCGAGCTTCTGCGGATTCAGCAGTGCGACGTAGCCGGTGATCACGCCGATGTCCTCGAGCCGCCGGATCCGCCGCAGGCACGGGCTCGGCGACAGGTTCACGCGCTCGGCGATCTCCTGGTTCGACAGGCGCCCGTTCTCCTGAAGAATCGCGAGAATTCGCCGATCGATGGCATCCAATTCGGCTTGCGCCATCTTCTGCCCTCCGTTGATTATTTTGAGACTGGAAATTGCGCCATCGTAGGCGCGGGCGATCAAGTTCGCAAGTTTCCGCTCGCGGCCGCCCGCTACACTCTGTCGCATGTCTCGACGCGCCGCACACGCTCATTGCGGAGGCGGCCGTCGACATCGAACCAGGCCGAGCACGCGCACGCCGCCCCGGCCGATCGCCCCGCACAGGAGACACGACATGCAGATCCCCACCTGGGACAACCCCGTCGGCACCGACGGCTTCGAATTCATCGAATACACGGCACCGGACCCGAAAGCGCTCGGACACCTGTTCGAACGGATGGGTTTCACCGCGATCGCGCGCCACCGCCACAAGGACGTGACGGTGTACCGCCAGGGCGACATCAATTTCATCATCAACGCCGAACCCGATTCGTTCGCGCAACGCTTCGCGCGCCTGCACGGCCCGTCGATCTGCGCGATCGCGTTCCGCGTGCAGGACGCCGCGAAGGCGTATCAGCGTGCGCTGGAACTCGGCGCGTGGGGCTTCGACAACAAGACGGGCCCGATGGAGCTGAACATCCCGGCGATCAAGGGGATCGGCGATTCGCTGATCTATTTCGTCGACCGCTGGCGCGGCAAGAACGGCGCGCAGCCGGGCGCGATCGGCGACATCAGCATCTACGACGTCGACTTCGAGCCGATTCCCGGCGCGAACCCGAACCCGGTCGGGCACGGCCTCACCTACATCGACCACCTGACGCACAACGTGCATCGCGGCCGCATGCAGGAATGGGCCGAGTTCTACGAGCGCCTGTTCAACTTCCGCGAAGTGCGCTACTTCGACATCGAAGGCAAGGTGACCGGCGTGAAGTCGAAGGCGATGACGTCGCCGTGCGGCAAGATCCGCATCCCGATCAACGAGGAAGGCTCGGACACGGCCGGCCAGATCCAGGAATACCTCGACGCGTATCACGGCGAAGGCATCCAGCACATCGCGCTCGGCGCGAGCGACATCTACCAGGCGGTCGACGGGCTGCGCAGCAAGGACGTGAAGCTGCTCGACACGATCGACACGTATTACGAACTGGTCGACCGCC
The DNA here is from genome assembly GCF_024730645.1 of Burkholderia sp. EMB26. Taxonomy (NCBI): domain Bacteria; kingdom Pseudomonadati; phylum Pseudomonadota; class Betaproteobacteria; order Burkholderiales; family Burkholderiaceae; genus Burkholderia; species Burkholderia sp. EMB26. Next base: position 314,908 of record NZ_CP078070.1, on the reverse strand, counting down.
GCGTGCCGAACCACGGCGAATCGCTGGCCGAGCTGAAGAAACGCAAGATCCTGATCGACGGCGCGCGCGACGACCTGCTGCTGCAGATCTTCACCGAGAACCAGATCGGGCCGATCTTCTTCGAGATCATCCAGCGCAAGGGCAACCAGGGCTTCGGCGAAGGCAACTTCAAGGCGCTGTTCGAATCGATCGAGCTCGACCAGATCCGCCGCGGCGTCGTGCAGGACAAGGCCTGACGCTTGCACCGCGCGGCAGCGGCTCGGCAGCCGGGCCGCCCGCGCGATCCGGCCGCACAAAGAAAAAGGGCGGGAATCCTCGGATTCCCGCCCTTTTGTATTTCGGCGCGGCCCGCAAGCCGCGCGATCGCATCAACGCACGTTCGCCTTCGACTCGGCGGCACGCTCGGCCGACGGCTGGGCTGCGGCGTCCTGGGCCGGCACGATCTGCTGCATCTGCGCGCCGGCTGCCGCCAGTGCGCTCGCGCCTCGCGCGTGCACCGGGCCGGTCATCGAGAAAAACGCGGCGGACACGATCAGGAAACTCTGGATATGACGTGTGTTCATTGCACCTCCTGTAAAACTGCCGGCGCCTCCCCGACTGCGTCGGAACGAACCCACGCGGCCGGGCACCTCCGGCAGGCCGACAAGATTAACGGCATTTGCCCGAAGATCAACGCGGCTTTACATGCTTTTACATGATGTAACGCATCATCCGCCCCGTTTTCGCGGGGCGCCGCCGCGCATTCCCCGCGTTGCAACCGATGGGCGGCGGGTTTGCCCCAGTGCTACCATCCCTTAAAACCGGCGAACATGCCGGCCACTGCAGACGCGTCCAAAAGATGCCGACGCAACCGAAGTTTTGGTGATCCCAGACCGGGTGGAGGAGACAGTTAATGAATGCCCCGCTAGACGCAGACCAACGCGCGTCGCTAGAAGCCGCGCTGAAGTCCGTCACGCTTGACGACAAATACACACTGGAACGCGGCCGCGCGTACATGAGCGGCATCCAGGCCCTCGTGCGCCTGCCGATGCTCCAGCAGGAACGCGACCGCGCCGCCGGTCTCAATACGGCCGGCTTTATCTCCGGCTATCGCGGCTCGCCGCTCGGCGGCCTCGATCTGTCGCTCTGGAAAGCCAAGCAGCACCTGGCCGCCCACCAGATCGTGTTCCAGCCCGGCCTCAACGAAGATCTCGCCGCCACCGCCGTGTGGGGCTCCCAGCAGGTGAACCTGTACCCCGGCGCGAAATACGACGGCGTGTTCGGCATGTGGTACGGCAAGGGCCCGGGCGTCGACCGCACCGGCGACGTCTTCAAGCACGCGAACTCGGCCGGCTCGTCGCAGCACGGCGGCGTGCTGGTGCTCGCCGGCGACGACCACGCGGCGAAATCGTCGACGCTCGCGCACCAGTCCGAACACATCTTCAAGGCTTGCGGGCTGCCGGTGCTGTTCCCGTCGAACGTGCAGGAATATCTCGATTTCGGCCTGCACGGCTGGGCGATGAGCCGCTACTCGGGCCTGTGGGTGGCGCTCAAGTGCGTGACCGACGTCGTCGAATCGTCGGCGTCGGTCGACATCGACCCGCATCGCACCGAGATCGTGCTGCCGACCGATTTCATCCTGCCGGAAGGCGGGCTGAACATCCGCTGGCCCGATCCGCCGCTCGTGCAGGAAGCGCGGCTGCTCGACTACAAGTGGTACGCGGCGCTCGCGTACGTGCGGGCGAACAAGCTCGACCGGATCGAGATCGATTCGCCGAACGCGCGCTTCGGGATCATGACCGGCGGCAAGGCGTATCTCGACGTGCGCCAGGCGCTGACCGACCTCGGCCTCGACGACGAAACCTGCGCGCGGATCGGCATCCGACTCTACAAGGTCGGCTGCGTGTGGCCGCTCGAAGCGCAGGGCGCGCAGGCGTTCGCGCGCGGCCTCGACGAAATCCTGGTGGTCGAGGAAAAGCGCCAGATCCTCGAATACGCGATCAAGGAAGAGCTGTACAACTGGCCCGACGCGCAACGCCCGCGCGTGTTCGGCAAGTTCGACGAGAAGGATGGCGCCGGCGGCGAATGGTCGGTGCCGATGGGCAACTGGCTGCTGCCTGCGCACTACGAGCTGTCGCCCGCGATCATCGCGAAGGCGATCGCGACGCGGCTCGAGAAGTTCGAATTGCCGTCCGACGTGCGCGCGCGCATCGCCGCGCGGCTCGCGGTGATCAACGCGAAGGAAATGGCGCTCGCGAAGCCGCACGTGCAGACCGAGCGCAAGCCGTGGTTCTGCTCGGGCTGCCCGCACAACACGTCGACCAGCGTGCCGGAAGGCTCGCGCGCGATCGCCGGCATCGGCTGCCACTACATGACCGTGTGGATGGACCGCAGCACGAGCACCTTCAGCCAGATGGGCGGCGAAGGCGTGCCGTGGATCGGCCAGGCGCCGTTCACCGACGAGAAGCACGTGTTCGCGAACCTCGGCGACGGCACCTATTTCCACTCGGGCCTGCTCGCGGTGCGCGCGGCGATCTCGTCGAAGGCGAACATCACCTACAAGATCCTCTACAACGACGCGGTGGCGATGACGGGCGGCCAGCCGGTCGACGGCGTGCTGACGGTGCCGCAGATCACGCACCAGCTCGCGTCCGAAGGCGCGAAGAAGATCGTGATCGTCACCGACGAGCCGGAGAAGTACGACAGCCAGAAGGCGCTGCTCGCGCCCGGCGTGACGATCCATCACCGCGACCAGCTCGACGACGTGCAGCGCGAGCTGCGCGAGATCGAAGGCACGACGATCCTGATCTACGACCAGACCTGCGCGACGGAGAAACGCCGCCGCCGCAAACGCGGCACGTATCCGGACCCGGCCAAGCGCGTCGTGATCAACGACGCGGTGTGCGAAGGCTGCGGCGACTGCTCGGTGCAGTCGAACTGCCTGTCGGTCGAGCCGCTGGAAACCGAATTCGGCACGAAGCGCCAGATCAACCAGTCGAGCTGCAACAAGGACTTTTCGTGCGTAAAGGGCTTCTGCCCGAGCTTCGTCACGGTCGAGGGCGGCCAGTTGAAGAAGCCGAAGGCGGTGTCGGTCGACGGCAGCGCATTGCCGCCGATTCCGGAACCGACGCTGCCGGCGATCGATCGCGCGTACGGCGTGCTCGTCACCGGCGTGGGCGGCACGGGCGTCGTGACGATCGGCGCGCTGCTCGGGATGGCCGCGCATCTGGAAAACAAGGGCGTGACCGTGCTCGACGTCACCGGCCTCGCGCAGAAAGGCGGCGCCGTGATGAGCCACGTGCAGATCTCGCACGCGCCGACCGACATCCACGCGACGCGGATCGCGATGGGCGAAGCCGATCTCGTGATCGGTTGCGATGCGATCGTCACGGCCGGCGACGAGTGCACGTCGCGGATGCGGCACGACACGACGCGGGTGGTCGTCAACAGCGCGCAGACGCCGACCGCCGAGTTCATCAAGAACCCGAACTGGGCGTTCCCGGGCCTGTCCGCCGAGAACGACATCCGCGCGGCGGCCGGTGTCGCGGTCGACTTCATCGACGCGAACCGCTTCGCGGTCGCGCTGCTCGGCGACGCGATCTACACGAACCCGTTCGTGCTCGGCTACGCATGGCAGAAGGGCTGGCTGCCGTTGACGCTCGCGTCGCTCGAACGCGCGATCGAGCTGAACGCCGTGTCGGTCGACAAGAACCGCGCGGCGTTCGACTGGGGCCGCCGCGCCGCGTACGACCTGGCCAGCGTGAAGCAGGCGGCGGCCGGCGACGCCCGGCCCGCGCAAGGCGCCACGGTGATCTCGCTGCACACGAAGAAGGCGGTCGACGCGCTGATCGCGAAGCGCGTCGAATTCCTGAGCGCGTACCAGAACGCCGCGTACGCGTCGCGTTATGCGGCGTTCGTCGACAAGGTGCGCGCCACCGAGCGCGCACTGGCGGACGGCGACACGGTGCAGGAACCGCTGACCGAAGCGGTCGCGCGCAACCTGTTCAAGCTGATGGCGTACAAGGACGAGTACGAGGTCGCGCGGCTGCAGTCCGACCCCGCGTTCCTCGCGCGCCTGAGCGCGCAGTTCGAAGGCGACTGGAAGCTGAAATTCCACCTCGCGCCGCCGCTGTTCGCGAAGACGGACGCCCACGGCCATCTCGTGAAGAAGGCGTACGGCCCGTGGATGATGTCGGCGTTCCGGCTGCTCGCGAAGGCGAAGTTCCTGCGCGGCACGGCGCTCGATCCGTTCGGCCGCACCGCGGAGCGCCGCACCGAGCGCGCGCTGATCGGCGAGTACGAAGCGCTGATCGGCGAGGTGCTGGCGAGGCTGAACGCGGCCAACCGGCCGCTCGCGCTCGAACTCGCGGCGCTGCCGGACGGCATTCGCGGCTACGGCCACGTGAAGGAGAACAACCTGCGCGCGGTACGCCAGAAGTGGGACACGCTGCTCGCGAAGTGGCGTTCGCCGGCAGGCGGCCAGTCGCACCAGCAGGTCGCGTAACGCGCGGTCGCGGCGCGGCGTTCGAAGCAGGAACGCCCGCCCGCGCCGCCGCCCGTCGCGGTTCACGCAAAAAAAACGCCACGGAACCCAGGTTCCGTGGCGTTTTTCATTGCGCCGCGCCTGACGCGCGGCACACGCGGGCGTGGACTTACTTCGTGTTCACGTTCGCGGCGGCAACGGCCGTCATGTTGATGATCCGGCGCACGGTCGCGGCCGGCGTCAGGATGTGGACCGGCTTGGCGGCGCCGAGCAGGAACGGGCCGACCGTCACGCCTTCGCCGCCGACCATCTTCAGCAGGTTGTACGCGATGTTCGCCGCTTCGACGTTCGGCATGATCAGCAGGTTCGCTTCACCCGACAGCGTCGTGCCCGGGAACGCCTGCTTGCGGATCAGTTCCGACAGCGCCGCGTCGCCGTGCATTTCGCCGTCGACTTCGAGGTTCGGCGCACGCTCGACGATCAGCTTGCGGGCCTCGGCCATCCGGCGCGAGGACGCCGACGGCGCGCTGCCGAAGTTCGAGTTCGACAGCAGCGCGGCCTTCGGCGCGATGCCGAAGCGCTCGATCTCGGCCGCGGCCTGGATCGTCATGTCGGCGAGCTGGTCGGCGCTCGGCAGCTCGTTCACGTACGTGTCGCACACGAACAGGTTGCGGCCCGGCAGCATCAGCAGGTTCATCGCGGCGAAGTGCTCGGCGCCCTTCGCGCGGCCCAGTACCTGCTCGATGAACTTCAGGTGGCTGTGGAACGTGTCGATCATCCCGCAGATCATCCCGTCCGCATCGCCCAGATGCACGAGCATCGCGCCGATCAGCGTGTTGAACTTGCGCATCGCGGCCTTCGCGACTTCCGGCGTCACGCCGTCGCGCGCGCCGATCTCCTGATACGCCTGCCAGTAGCGATGGTAGCGCGCATCGTCTTCCGGATCGACGATCTCGAAATCGACGCCGGCCTTCAGCTTCGAGCCGATCTTCTGCAAGCGCATGTCGACGACCGACGGACGGCCGACGATGATCGGCTTCGCGATCTTTTCCAGCAGCACGAACTGCGCGGCGCGCAGCACGCGCTCGTCCTCGCCTTCGGCGAACACGATGCGGGCCTCTTTCTGCTTCGCCGCCGCGAACACCGGGCGCATCACCATGCCGGTACGGTAGACGGTCGCGCCGAGCTGCTCGCGGTACGCGTCCATGTCCTGGATCGGGCGCGTCGCGACGCCCGAATCCATCGCGGCTTGTGCGACGGCCGGCGCGATCTTGATGATCAGGCGCGGGTCGAACGGCTTCGGGATCAGGTAGTCCGGCCCGAATTCGAGCGAATGGCCTTCATACGCCTTCGCGACTTCCTCGCTCTGGTCGGTTTCCTCGGCCAGCTCGGCGATCGCGCGCACGCACGCGAGCTTCATTTCTTCCGTGATCGTGGTCGCGCCGACGTCGAGCGCGCCGCGGAAGATGAACGGGAAGCACAGCACGTTGTTGACCTGGTTCGGGTAGTCCGAACGGCCGGTCGCGACGATCGCGTCCGGGCGCACGGCCTTCGCGTCTTCCGGGCGGATTTCCGGTTCCGGGTTCGCGAGCGCCAGGATCAGCGGCTTGTCGCCCATCGTCTTGACCATGTCCTGCTTCAGCACGCCCGCGCTCGAGCAGCCGAGGAACACGTCCGCGCCGACGATCGCGTCGGCGAGCGTGCGCGCGTCGGTGTTGGCCGCATAGCGCTGCTTCGACGGATCGAGGTTGCCGCGCCCTTCGTAGATCACGCCCTTCGAATCGGCGACGAGGATGTTCGACTTCGTCAGGCCGAGATTCACCAGCAAGTCCAGACACGCGATCGCCGCCGCGCCCGCGCCCGAACACACGAGCTTCACTTCCGACAGCTTCTTGCCGACGACCTTCAGGCCGTTCAGGATCGCGGCCGACGCGATGATCGCGGTACCGTGCTGGTCGTCGTGGAAGACCGGAATCTTCATTCGCTCGCGCAGCTTCTGCTCGATGTAGAAGCATTCCGGCGCCTTGATGTCCTCGAGGTTGATGCCGCCGAGCGTCGGCTCGAGCATCGCGATCGCCTCGACGAGCTTGTCGGGGTCGGACTCCGACAGTTCGATGTCGAACACGTCGATGCCCGCGAATTTCTTGAAGAGGCAGCCCTTGCCTTCCATCACCGGCTTCGCGGCCAGCGGGCCGATGTTGCCGAGACCCAGCACGGCGGTGCCGTTCGTGATGACGCCGACGAGGTTGCCGCGCGACGTGTACTTCTGCGCGTCGAGCGGATCGGCGTGGATCGCCTCGCACGCGGCGGCGACGCCCGGCGAATACGCGAGCGACAGATCGAGCTGGTTCGACAGCGGCTTGGTCGGGGTGACCGAAATCTTGCCGGGTTTCGGGTTCAGGTGATAAGCGAGAGCGGCCTGCTTCAGTTGTTCGTCCATGATTGACCTGCGAGAGACATGCGGAATATTGACGACTCAGTACACAGCACCTTCGGCCGCGTCTGCTTGAATCGAGGGGATGGTCGACTGCGAGACGGCCCGCGACGCACCGGATCGGCACGCCATCGAACCTTGGCGGATGGCAAGAGGAAAGTACAAAGTACTGAACGATTTCTAAGGGTCGCCTAGTGTACACCCCCTAAATGACGTCCGTTGCTGCGACGCCGCATCTCCGGCATCAGCGCCGGGACGGTCTGCCCCCGTTTGTTTCGCCGGTGGTGAGCCGGGCAGCGAACCCGCGCGAATTCCGCCGAAAACCTGCCTGAATCGGGTAAAATAGCGGGCTACGCGCGCAGCGATGCGATCGGCCCGCCGATCGCACCCCGGCCCTTCGGGCAGGTTCCCCTTGCTGCGCCACCGGGCCCGCGCCCGCTCCTCGCTCATCACCCAAGGAATGCCCATGACAGGCTACGATCGTCAGTCGATCTCGGATACGACCGCCAAAATCCTGCTCGAAGTGCAGGCGGTGCACTTCAATGCCGAAAAACCGTTCATCTTCACGTCCGGCTGGGCAAGCCCCGTCTATATCGACTGCCGCAAGCTGATCTCGTATCCGCGCGTGCGCCGTGCGCTGATGGAAATGGCGGAAACGACGATCACGCGCGACATCGGCTTCGAGCAGATCGACGCGGTGGCGGGCGGCGAGACGGCCGGCATCCCGTTCGCGGCATGGATCGCGGACCGGATGATGGTGCCGATGCAGTACGTGCGCAAAAAGCCGAAGGGTTTCGGCCGCAATGCGCAGATCGAAGGCCATCTCGAGGAAGGCTCGCGCGTGCTGCTGGTGGAAGACCTGACCACCGACAGCCGCAGCAAGATCAACTTCGTCAACGCGCTGCGCACCGCGGGCGCGACGGTGAACCACTGCTTCGTGCTGTTCCACTACAACATCTTCAAGGAAAGCGTGTCGGTCCTGAAGGACATCGACGTCGACCTGCACGCGCTCGCGACGTGGTGGGACGTGCTGCGCGTCGCGAAGGCGTCGGGCTACTTCGAGACGAAGACGCTCGACGAAGTCGAGAAATTCCTGCACGCACCGGCCGAATGGTCGGCCGCGCACGGCGGCGCGACGGCCCCGAAGGAATGACGCCCCGCCGGCACGCATGCCGGCGCACTGGCTGAACGAGCCGCCTGCTTCATCGCAGGCGGTTTTTTTTCGTCCGTCGCGTTGCGCGCCGACCGCGCGCAATCGCGGGCGCCGGTGTGCGTCGCTCATCGAACCCTAATGCTAGACTTGATCCATCGCCGCCCTCAGCTGCGCGGGCAACATACAACGCCAACAATGCCGGGAGCCTCGGCCCGGCCCACGTGACGGGAGAAGCGCCATATGCGTGTGGATCGCCGGATCACTCCGCCTGCGCCATCGGGTCGCCCTTCTCCGCTCCGTTTCTCCGCCCTCCTGTGCGCCGCCGTCTTCGCGGCGCTGCCCGCGCATGCGGAAGGCCCGTTCACCGTGACGAGCGACGACCTGACGGCGGGCGCCCGCGTGCGGCCCGCGAACGTGTTCGACCGCGGCGACTGCAAGGGCGCGAACCGCTCGCCGCAACTCGCATGGCACAACCCGCCGCCGGGCACGCGCGGCTACGCGGTCACGATCTTCGATCCCGACGCGCCGGGGCACGGCTGGTGGCACTGGGCCGTCGCGGGCATCCCGGCGACCGTCACGAGCCTGCCGGCCGATGCGAGCGCGTCCGGCTTCCTGCGCCGCATCGGCGCGAGCGAGGCGCGCAACGACTTCGGAATCGACGGCTACGGCGGCCCGTGCCCACCGCCCGGCAAACCGCATCGCTACGTGATCACCGTCTACGCGCTGAAAGGCACCGACCTGCGTATCTCGCAAGGCCGCCCCGCGCCGATGTTCGAGCACGAGATCGGCACGCTCGCGATCGGCACCGCGCGACTCACGGTCACTTACGGGCAGTAGGTAAGCGCGCGCCGCCGCCCGTGGCGGTCGCGATTGCCCGCGCCCGCGAATTTCTGTGCGCGGCCTGCGCGCTTTCTTCCGGTCATTTCGGCTTGCTAGACTCGGCTGCACCGGTCGCGGCATCCCGCCGCGCATCCGTCGCGCCGCCCAACTGCGGCGCGTGTCGCGGCGAGCCTGCGGGCCGCCGTTCCCGTCCCTTTCCGGAGAACGCTTCATGTCGAACATCGTCATCGTCTATCACAGCGGCTACGGTCACACGCAGAAACTGGCCGAGGCCGTGCACGCCGGTGCGCAGGATGCCGGCGCCGCCGCACGCCTCCTCGCCGTCGGCGAGCTCGACGACGCGGGCTGGGCCGCGCTCGACGCGGCGGACGCGATCGTCTTCGGCGCGCCGACCTACATGGGCGGCCCGTCCGCGCAGTTCAAGCAATTCGCCGACGCGACCTCGAAACCGTGGTTTACGCAGAAATGGAAGGACAAGATCGCCGCGGGCTTCACGAACTCCGCGACGATGAACGGCGACAAGTTCTCGACGATTCAGTATTTCGTCACGCTGGCGATGCAACATGGGATGGTGTGGGTCGGCACGGGCATGATGCCGGCCAACTCGAAGGCGGCCACGCGCAACGACATCAACTACGTCGGCGGCTTCACGGGCCTGCTCGCGCAGTCGCCGGCGGACGCGACGCCCGACGAGGGCCCGCTGCCCGGCGACCTCGATACCGCGAAGGCGTTCGGCCGGCGCGTCGCCGAAGCGACGGCGCGCTGGGTGGCCGGCGGCCGCTGAGCGCGCCCGGGGCACCCGCCCGCTCGCACCGGCCGCTGGCGTGGCCGCGCAGCGTGGGGGTGCACCAAAGGGACACAAGACGGCCCGCGGGCCGTCTTTTTTTCGCCCCGTGCGGTACAGGCCCGCCGGATGACGTCTTAAAATGGCGGTTTCAGGGCGCCGCGGCTCCCGTTTCATTCAGTGAGAGCGAAATGAGCACCAAAGTTTTTGTCGACGGCCAGGAAGGCACGACCGGCCTCAAGATCTTCGAATACCTGTCGGCACGCAGCGACATCGAGATCCTGCGCATCGAGGAAGCGAAGCGCAAGGACGTCGACGAGCGCCGTCGCCTGATCAACGCGTCCGACGTCACGTTCCTGTGCCTGCCGGACGTCGCGTCGCGCGAATCCGCGTCGCTCGTCGAGAACCCGAACACCACGCTGATCGACGCGAGCACCGCGTTCCGCACCCATGCCGACTGGGCCTACGGCCTGCCCGAGCTGACCCGCGCGCAGCGCGAGAAGATTCGTACGTCGAAGCGCATCGCGGTGCCCGGCTGCCACGCATCGGCGTTCGTGCTCGCGATGCGGCCGCTCGTCGATGCGGGCATCGTCGCGCCGACGTTCGCCGCGCACAGCTACTCGATCACCGGCTACAGCGGCGGCGGCAAGTCGATGATCGCCGAGTACGAAAGCGCCGCGCCGGGCGGCAAGCTCGCGAGCCCGCGCCCGTATGCGCTCGGCCTCGCGCACAAGCACCTGCCCGAAATGGCCGCGCACACCGGCCTCGCGAACGCACCGATCTTCACGCCGATCGTCGGCCCGTTCCTGAAAGGCCTCGCGGTGACGACCTACTTCACGCCCGGGCAGCTCGCGAAGCGCGCGACGCCGCAGGACGTGCAGCGCGTGTTCGCCGAGTACTACGCGGACGAAGCGTTCGTGCGCGTCGCACCGTTCGACGCGGATGCGAACCTCGACAGCGGCTTCTTCGACGTGCAGGCGAACAACGACACGAACCGCGTCGACCTGTTCGTGTTCGGCAACGCGGAGCGCTTCGTCACGGTCGCGCGCCTCGACAACCTCGGCAAGGGCGCGTCGGGCGCCGCGATCCAGTGCATGAACCTCAACATCGGCGCGGCCGAGGACGCCGGTCTCAAACGCTGATTCAGCATCGCATGCCATGCAAAGCCGGCCACTGGCCGGCTTTTTATTTACCCGTATCAGGCAATATAAAAACACCGGATCGCGCATTTACAAATATTTACAAGCTTTCCATTGCGCGATTACCAGTGAATTAATCCAGCCTGTTCTTTATCCAGTCAATCCCGAATAGGGATAAACCGGATACCGTCGATTTAAACGCTGCCGTTATACGCAGGAAGGCGCGGCGCGAGCGTGCCAGGCGTCGCGCAGCCCCCACTCCGGCAGCTTTCGACGGCCCGCCGCGCGTTTTAATTCTTACCAACCGCCTTATCGGGCAAGGATTCAAATTGCCGATCCCGTTTCAATCGCCTTTTTTAGACGGGTTCATCAATTGACAGCAAAAATCCAGGCAGCGACATTAGCTCGCACAATTAAACGATTGGAGACAGCGGCATGTCGCACGCCTTATCGAAGGGGGTGGCAACGGCCTTTGCCATTGCCCCTTTCCTGGTTGCATGTGGTGGGGGGGACTCTGGCGGCGCGCTCGCGCCGATCGATGCGCCCCAATGTTCCGGCTCGAGCTGCGGCACGCAAGGGCCGCCGCCTTCGCAGCCGATCAACGGCGCACTGTGCCCGGCCAACGCGGATATCGTGAAGAGCACGTATCTCGGCGGCGCGGGCAGCGGCGAGATCGTCAGCGTCAACATCGACGCGGTCGCGATGACGTACACGCTCAAGTGGCTCGAATCGCCGATTCCGCTGAAGACGGGCACCGTCACGCCGAGCCGCGCCGGCACGACGATCACCGGCAAGGTCGTCCATCCGCCGACCGGCACGCTGCCGACCGCCGAGCAGACGCGCTGCGCGTTCGTCCTCACGCCGGGCACCGGCACCGCGCCGGACGGTTCGACCTATTCGACGGCCGCCGACTTCAACCAGGCGAACCCGCCGATGCTGCTGGTCGGCATGGGCGTGGCGGGCGGTGGCATTCCCGGCGCGACGGTTCAGTACGACGGGCTGACGATCAGCGTGATCGGCCTCCCCGTATTCCAGAACGTCGGCCAGGTGCCCAATCGCCACTTCGACTTCTACCCGTTCCTCGGCTTCGCGAACACGACGACCGACCTCACGAAGCTGCCGGGCACGTACAACGCGCTGCTCTATCACCTCGTGCCGTCGGGCAACTATGCAACGAAGGGCGTCAACTCCAGCGAGACGTTCGATGCGAACGGCGCGTGCACGTCGAGCGGTTCGGGCGGCTGCCAGACCACCGGCGATCCATGGAAGACGAGCGCGAACGGCGGCTACTTCGACAGCACCCAGGCACCGCAGATCCTGCCGCAAACGAAGCTGCCCCTGATCGGCGCGACCGGCAAGTCGGCCACCGCGCACATGGTGATCGGCCAGCTCAACGGCGCGACGGTGCCGGTAATCGTGCGCACCGGCTACGTGAACCTCGGCACGCCGCCGTTGCACACCGACGCAAAGGTCGACGACGAATCGGGCATCGCGGTGCTCGGCGCGGCGACGGCGATCACGTCGGGCGCGATCGACGGCGGCTACGCGGGCGCGGACTCGAACTTCAAGTACACGGCTGCGCTGATCCGCGGCAGCAACGCGTCGTTCATCAACCCGTCCACGCAGGCCGAGGAAGACGGCTTCACGCTCGACTACAGCCAGGCGACGCCGGGCCTGCTGAACGCGAAGACTACCCCGCCGAGCGGCGCGAGCTACCCGTCCGCATCGGGCGTGGTGATCGCGACGGGCGGCCTGTATGCGGCGCTGATCCAGGGCACGGTGAACGGCGGCGTCACGCCGACGTCGGCGAATTCGACGACGTCGTCGACCCCGTACTTCGGCGTGGGCGCGCAGATCAGCAAGTAGCGATCGAGGACGCGGCGGCCGGCCCGCCGCCGCGCATTGCAGGGAAGGCACGAAGGCGCTCGGCACGGCGCAAGCAGGACGAGCACGACCAACAGAAGCGGCCGACAGGGAGCTGGCCGCCGCACAAAGACAAATCTGGAGGAGCAACATGAAGCGCAACCTCATTCTGGCGGCGGCCCTTGCCGCCCCCCTTCTTTCGGCTTGCGGCGGCGGCAGCGACAATCCGCCCCCGCTCGTCGAAGACCGGCTTTGCCCGGCCACGCTCGACTACAACACCGTGTTCACGGGCGGCGCGGGCAGCGGCGAACTCGCGAAGGTGCAGCTCGACACGACCAAGATGACCTGGCAGGTCACCTATGTCGAATCGCCGGTGCCGCAAAAGACGGGCACCGTCGTGCCGACCCGCGCGGGCACCGTCGACAGCGGCACGCTCACGCAGGAAACGCTGCTGCCGACCAACAAGCTGAACCAGTGCGCGTTCCGCCTGAACGGCGCGAGCCTCGACGCGTCGCGTCCGGCGCGCATCTTCGTCGGCTTCGGCGTCGCGGGCGGCACGATTCCCGGCAAGGAGATCCAGTTCGACGGCGTGCTCGGCCAGGCGGCGGTGCCCGACACGAAATTCCCGTACTACCCGTTCATCGGCTTCTCGTCGATCGAAACCGACATCACGAAGGTCGCGGGCACGTACAGCCACATCGGCTTCGGCGAAGTGCCGTCGCAGAAATTCGCGCCGGCGTCGATCGACGCGAAGGTGACGATCAACGCGGACGGCACGTGGACCAAGTGCGACACGACGGGCCAGTTCGCGGGCGGCGCGTGCGTGCAGCAAGGCACGAACTTCGTGCAGTCGGCCGACGGCAGCGGCGCGTTCCAGTCGAACAACTACCGGAGCCAGCTGAAGCCGACGCTGTCGGCCACGCCGCAGGGCAAGGGCTTCATGATCGTCGGCAAGCTGCGCAACCAGCTCGTGCCGATCCTCGTGCGCACGGGTGTCGCGAACCCGAACCCGACGCCGGACAGCAACGGCGTGCCGGGCCTGACAGCCGACGACGAATCGAGCATCTCGATCCTCGCGCCGCAGACGGCGGTGGCGGCCGGTTCGCAGAACGGCGAGTACATCGGCGTCGACAGCCAGTTCGACTACCGGACCACCGCGCTGATCGACAAGCAGGCCACGCTGCTCGATCCGTTCCAGCCGTCGCAGGCGTCGCTCGCGACCGCGCTCGATCTCGACTACACGCAGAAGGTGCCGGGCACGGTCACGACGATCCACACGGGTTCGGGCAGCACGTCGCCGACCGGCAAGTTCATCTTCACGGGTGGCGTGTTCGGTTTCCTCGACAACGCGGGATCGACGCCGTATTTCACGATCGGCGCATTCGTCCAGTAAGCGGAGGGAAAAGCCGTGATGAAGAAAACCCTTCTCTGCGCGGCGGCCGGCGCCGCCGCCGTGGCGCCGCTCGCGGCGCACGCGCAGAGCGCCGGCAGCAACGTCGTCACGCTGGGCTGGTTCCACATCATGCCGCAGCAGAGCAGCACGCCGATGACGACCAACGTCGCGCCGACGCCGATCAACACGCCGCTGCGGCTGCCGCCGTCGTTCACGTCGCCGGGCACCGGGCTGCACACGAGCGGCGCGGACACCGTCGGCCTGACGGTCAGCCACTTCCTGACCGACCACATCGCGGTCACGTCGGTGGCCGGCGTGCCGCCGGTGTTCAAGGTGTCGGGCCAGGGCACGATCAAGCCGCCCGGCCCGGCCGGCGCGCTCGGCACGCAGAACATCGGGCTGGGCTCGGTCAACCCGATCGTGAAGAGCGTGCGGCAGTGGAGCCCCGCGGTGATCCTGCAGTACTACTTCGGGCAGGCCACCGCGAAGTTCCGGCCGTTCCTCGGCCTCGGCGTGTCGTACAACTGGTTCAGCGACCTGCAGCTCAACACGAACTTCATCAAGCAGACGCAGGACAACCTCGGCGCGATTCTCGCGGCGGGCGCGGGCAAGCCGGGCACGACCTCGGTGGAAGCGAAGGCGTCGTCGTCCTGGCAGCCGGTGTTCAACGCGGGCCTGCAGTACAACATGACGGAACACTTCGGGCTGGTGGCGTCGGTCACCTACATCCCGCTGAAGACGACGTCGACGGTGACGATCAAGGCGGCCGACGGCTCGGTGCTCGCCGAGTCGAAATCGGACCTGAAGGCGGACCCGATCATCAGCTACGTCGGGATGACGTACAAGTTCTGAGCGCGGCGACAGTCGGCAACGGAAGCGCCGCGACAAAATCGCACGCAAAAAAAAGCCCGCCTAAGTGGCGGGCTGAATCCATATCAGAGGAGACATGGAGGAGACAGTTCCAATCATATCGAATCGGTTTCCGCAATGCAACATTTCCGTAGAGAAAATAAGGATTTTCCCTCGAATGCGGCCTCTAGTCCGCCGTAACGGCACCTGACCCCGTTCCATTCTCCCGCTCGAGCACCTCGCCCAGCGCGTCGCGCAGCAGCGCGACCGGCCGCATCAGCCGGCCCGGTAACGTGCCGTGCACAATCCATACGTTGATTCGCGTTTCCAGCCCCGCCGTTTCCACGACCCGCAGCGCATCGCGATGCGCACTGCGCGCCAGCGCGTTCGGCGGCGCGATGCCGATGCCGGCGCCGCGCGCGACGAGCGACAACTGCAGCTCCGAGCCGAAGGCCTCGACCGCGACGTCGAACGGCAGCCCGGCCGCGCCGAGCGCGCGGCTCAGCGCCGAGCGCATTCCGCAGCCGTCCTGGCTCAGCACCCACGGAAAACCCGACAGCGTGTCGAGCGACAGCGGGCCGTCCGGCAGCGGGAAATCGCGCGCGGCGACGAGCACCGTCGGCTGCGTGGCGAGCAGCGTCGCGGTCAGCGCGTCGGGCAGCGTCGCGCTCGCCGGCACCATCACGGTGGCGACGTCGAGCGCGCCGCGCTCGATGCCCTGCACCAGCGCAGGCGACCAGCCGGCCGTCACGCGCAGCGTGAGGCGCGGGAATGCATCGCGCAGCCGGTCGATCGGCCGCTCCAGCGCGAGCTCGGACAGGAACGGCGGCACGCCGATGCGCAGCTCGCCCGACGGCTCGCTGTCCGGCGCGCCCGCCGCCATCAGCTCGTCGACCGCGCCGAGCACGTTGCGCGCGAGCGCGTAGACGTCGCGCCCGGCCGCGGTCGGCTTCAGCGGCTTGCTCTGCCGTTCGAGCAGCGGCACGCCGAGCAGCGTTTCGAGGTTCTGCACGCGCCGCGTCAGGCCCGGCTGCGTCAGGTGGAGCTTCGCGGCCGCGGCGACCATCGACCCGCTGTCGACGACCGCGACGAACGCCTGGAGATCACGCGTATTCAAAACAAACTCGCATAATCATGTTAGACATATTTCAATTGTCGCATAAACATCGGGCACCTACGATGGGAGTTCCTTCGATCTCCTTCCAGGCTTCCGATGAACTGCCCTGCCCACCGTTGCTCCGCCCCCGTTTCCCCGTCCGTCGCCGCGCCGCCCGCGCTGAGCACCGGCATGACGCTGTTCTTCGCCGCGACGGTCGGCGTGATCGTGATGGACCTGTTCGCCGCGCAACCGCTGACCGGCCCGATCAGCGCGGACCTGCACCTGCCGCCCGGTCTCGCCGGCCTCGTCGCGATGCTGCCGCAACTCGGCTACGCGGCCGGACTCGCGTTGCTCGTGCCGCTGGTCGACCTGCTCGAGAACCGCCGGCTGATCGTCGCGACGCTCGCCGTCTGCGCGGCGGCGCTCGCGCTGCCCGCGTTCACGCAGTCGGGCACCGTGTTCCTGCTCGCGACGCTCGTGGCCGGCGCCGCGTCGAGCGTGATCCAGATGCTGGTGCCGATGGCCGCGTCGATGGCGCCCGAAGCGCAGCGCGGCCGCGCGGTCGGCAACGTGATGAGCGGGCTGATGCTCGGGATCCTGCTGTCGCGGCCGCTCGCGAGCCTGATCGCCGGGTCGGCCGGCTGGCGCGCGTTTTATCTGCTGGCCGCGCTCGCGAACGCGGCGATCGCCGTCGTGCTCGCGCTGCGCCTGCCGGCGCGCACGCCGTCGATCACGGCCGGCTACCGCGCGTTGCTCGCGTCGATGGGGCGCCTGCTCGCCGACGAGCCGGTGCTGCGCCGGCATGCGCTGTCGGCCGCGCTCGCGATGGCCGCGTTCAGCGCGTTCTGGACCGCCGTCGGGCTGCGGCTCGCGCAGCCGCCGTTCGCGCTCGACCTGCACGGCATTGCGCTGTTCGCGTTCGCCGGCGCGAGCGGCGCGATCGTCACGCCGCTCGCCGGCCGCGCGGGCGACCGCGGCCACGGCCCGGCCGCGCAGCGGCTCGCGCACGGCACGATGCTCGCGGCGCTCGTCGTGCTCGGCGTCGCCGGCGCCGGCTGGTTCGGCTTCGATGCGCATGCGCATCGCGGCGTCGCGCTCGCGCTGCTGGCCGGCGGCGCGGCGCTGCTCGATGCGGGCGTCATCGTCGACCAGACGATCGGCCGCCGCGAGATCAACCTGCTGAACCCGGCCGCGCGCGGACGCCTGAACGGGCTATTCGTCGGGCTGTTCTTCTGCGGCGGCGCGATGGGTGCGGCGCTCGCGGGCAGTGCATGGGCATGGGGCGGCTGGAGCGCGGTATGCGGTGTCGGGTTCGCGTTCGCCGGCGCGACGCCGTGTTCGGGCTGGTGGCTGGACGCGGGGCCGGCGCGGCGGCGCTGGATCGGCCGCGTGCGTGAGCAGGCAACGCGGTGAAGCGGCTTCCAAAAGCCGAACGCCCCGCCCTCTTGCAAGGGACGGGGCGTTCGGTACGCCGGAGCCGGCCGGGAATCAGTGACGGACCAGCGCCATCATCGCGCCGAAGCCGACGAACAGCCCGCCCGTCAGCCGGTTGAACACCTTCGCGACGCTCTGGCTCTTCAACGTGGCGCCGATACGCGTGCCGAACGACGCGTAGACGAGATACCAGCTCACCTCGATCACCGCGAACGTGACGACGAGGATGCCGAACTGCGGCAGCGTCGGCTCGGCCGCGTTGATGAACTGCGGCAGCAGCGCGGCCGCGAACAGGATCGCCTTCGGGTTGCTGCCCGCGACCAGGAAGCCATTGCGGAACAGCACCGCGCGCGACGCCGACGCCCCGTGCGACACGGCATCGACGTCGGCCGCCGGCGTGTCGTCCACGCGGGCGCGCCATGCCTTCACGCCGAGATAGATCAGGTAGGCCGCGCCCGCGAAGCGCAACCCATTGAACATCGCCGGCCATGCCTCGAGCACCGCGCCGAGGCCCGCCGCGGATACCGCGAGCATCAGCACCAGCGCGCTCAGGCAGCCGGCCATCGTCGCGGACGAGCGCCGCAGCCCGTGCCGCGCGCCGTGCGTCATCACGAGCAGCATGTTCGGGCCCGGAATCGCCGACACGACGAACACCGTCGCCACGAAAAGCCACCACGTATGCAAATTCATGACTGCCTCTGCCTGAAATGAATGGAGGAAAACCGAACGCGATTATGCCGTGCGCACCGCGTTCCTGTCGCGGGTCAGCGGCCGGCGCGGCGCAGCGCGGCCTCGCCGAGCACCGCGAAATCCTGGTCGCCGCCGCCATGCGCGAGCGCGTCGAGCAGACTGTCGCGCACGACGCTCGCCACCGGCAGCGGCACCGACGTCGCGTCGCCCGCCTCCAGCGCGAGGCGAACATCCTTCAGCCCGAGCCGCGCCTTGAAGCGCGCGGGCTCGTAGCGCCGCTCGGCGATCATCGCGCCGTAGCCTTCGTAGACAGGCCCCGGAAACACGCTGCTGGTGATCACGTCGAGGAAATCGCGCATCGCGACGCCGTGCGCGCCGAGCAGCGCGGACGCCTCGCCGAGCGTCTCGATCGCCGACGCGAGCGTGAAGTTCGCGGCGATCTTCGCGACGTTCGCGTGCTGCGGCAGCGAGCCGAAGCGCCAGGTCTTCTGGCCGATCGCGTCGAACAGCGGCTGCACGCGGTCGATCGCCTCGGCCGGGCCGCCGGCCATGATGGTCAGGCGCGCGGCGGCCGCGACGTCGGGCCGGCCCATCACCGGCGCGGCGACATAGTCGATGCCGCGCGACGCATGCGCGTGCGCGAGCGATTCGGCGAGCGCGACCGACACGGTCGCCATGTTCACGTGGATCAGCCCGCGCGGCGCCTGGGCCAGCAGCGCATCGTCGAACACCGCGCGCGCGGCCGCATCGTCGCCGAGCATCGAGAACACGGCGTCGCCGCGAAACGCGTCGGCCGGCGTGTCGACGATCTGCGCGCCGAATGCCGCGAGCGGCTCGGCCCGCTCGCGCGACCGGTTCCAGACCCGCACCGTGTGACCCGCCTTCAGCAGGTTCGTCGCGATCGCCTGCCCCATTTCGCCCAGCCCGATAAACCCGAGATCCATGTCCTGCTCCTTCGCTCCGTGAAGCCGCGAGTTAAACACAGATGCCGGCGGTCTGCAGCGCCTGCCGCCGGCCGGGCGCGGTGCGATACTGCACGGATGGCGACCGCGACCTTCCGCTTTCACGGCGAACTGAACGCCTTTCTCGCGCGCCCGCAGCGCGACCGGGCGTTCGCGCACGCATGCGCCCGCGACGCGACGGTCAAGCATGCGATCGAGGCGCTCGGCGTCCCGCACACCGAAATCGGCCGGCTGTACGTGAACGACGCGCCGGCCGCACTCGACCGGCCGCTCGACGACGGCGACCGTGTCGAAGTCCTGCCCGAACGCGCCGGGCCGGCGGCCCACGGTGCAACGGGGCCGCCACCGGCGGCATGGCGCTTCGTCGCCGACGCGCATCTCGGCGGCCTCGCGCAACTGCTGCGCCTCGCCGGGTTCGACACCTGCTACGACAACCACTACCGCGACGACGAACTCGCGGCGCTCGCCGAGCGGGAGAACCGGATCGTGCTGACGCGCGACCGCGAGCTGCTCAAGCGGCGTGCGGTCGTGCGCGGCTGCTACCTGCATGCGCAGCGGCCGGCCGACCAGTTGCACGAGCTGTTCGAGCGGCTCGATCTCGCGCCGCACATGCGACCGTTCCGGCTGTGCCTGCGCTGCAACGCGCCGCTGCATCCGCTCGATGCAGCCGCCGCCGCGCCGCGCGTGCCGGCCGGCGTCCGGCTGCGGCACCGGCGCTTCGCCGCGTGCGACGTGTGCCGGCGCGTGTTCTGGGAAGGCTCGCACTGGCGGCGCATGCGCGCGGTGGTCGACGCGATGCGCGCGCCGCCGCCCGTCCGGGCCGACGAACCGGGTGAATCCGGTGCCTGAAAAAACAAAACCCCGCATGCCGAAGCATGCGGGGCTGGCCGACCGATGGCCGGCAACGCCGGCCGTGGCGGCAGAACCGCTTAGTTCTGCGTGCCTGCGTCGTTCGTGCCGGCGGCCGATGCGGCTGCAGCCTTCGCCTGGCCCTTCTTCGAACCGTGGTGCTTCAGCTGGTGCTTCGGCTTGCTGTGATCCTTCTTGGCCGGTGCCGGAGCGGCGGCCGACGTGTCGGCTGCCGGCGCGGACGCCTGTGCGAATGCCGAAACCGATGCGAGAGCGAATGCTGCGGCGATGATCGAAGCGAGCGTCTTCTTCATTGTTCTTCCTTTAGCGGAGAAAAAATCAAACGTACCGGTAATTAAAGATGCGAGGCATTCGCATCGGAGCCCCAGGCCGCATGGCACGGCTTGCGCCGTGCCGTCGCGACAAAACCTGACGCACTGGTTCCATAACGCACCGCCTTCGCGGCAAGTTGACACGTTGCTTGCGTCCTCGGGTTTCCCCGGGGGCGGGCTTGTCGGCCGGCGCCGGCCGGCCCAACGGGCCGCCGCCGCACGGCGCCGCAAACCGGCTCGCGCGGCGCCGGAGCGACGCTTATACTGGCGTCCATCCGTCCCTTTCCCGGAAACCGGATCGCGGCCGGTCACACGACCCCCGCCGTCTCGAGGCGCTCAAATTGCCCGACCACAATCTGGACAAACTGAAAATCGACCGGCGTCCGATCGCCCCGGTGCCGCGCCGGCGCCGCTGGGCGCGCTATGCGGTCGCCGCCGCGCTGATCGTCGTCGCGATCGTCGCCGGCCTCGCCCTCACCGGCCGGCCGACCGTCGACACCACCTCCGTCACGTCCGCCTACCCGTACCAGAACGACACGCAACTCAATGCGACCGGTTACGTCGTGCCGCAGCGCAAGGCCGCGGTCGCGTCGAAGGGCCAGGGCCGCGTCGAATGGCTCGGCGTGCTCGAAGGCACACGCGTGAAGAAGGACGAGATCATCGCGCGGCTCGAAAGCAACGACGTGCAAGCGTCGCTTGCGCAGGCGCGCGCGCAGGTGCAGGTGTCCCGCGCGAACTTCGGCGTCGCGCAGGCCGAACTGAAGGACGCCGAGATCGCATTGCGCCGCACGTCCGCGCTCGCGCCGAAGGGCGCGGTGCCGGCCGCGCAGCTCGACACCGACACGGCCCGCGTGAACAAGGCGCGCGCGACGCTCGCCAGCGACCAGGCCGCGATCGTGTCGGCCGAAGCGAACGCGCAGGCCGCGCAGGTCGCGGTCGACCAGACGGTGATCCGCGCGCCGTTCGACGGCATCGTGCTCGCGAAGCATGCGAACGTCGGCGACAACATCACGCCGTTCTCGTCCGCGTCGGACAGCAAGGGCGCGGTCGTGACGATCGCCGACATGGACACGCTCGAGGTCGAGGCCGACGTCGCCGAATCGAACATCGCGAAAATCCGCGCCGAGCAGCCGTGCGAGATCCAGCTCGACGCGCTGCCGGACATGCGCTTCGCGGGCCGCGTGTCGCGCATCGTGCCGACCGTCGACCGCTCGAAGGCCACCGTGCTCGTGAAGGTGCGCTTCGTCGACCGCGACGAGCGCGTGCTGCCCGACATGAGCGCGAAGATCGCATTCCTGTCGAAACCCGCGACACCGCAGGACCGGCAGCCGGTGACGGCCGTGCAGGCGAGCGCGGTGGTCGAGCGCGACGGCCGGCCGGTCGTGTTCGTCGTGAAGGACGACAGCGCGCACGCGGTGGCCGTGACGCACGGCATGCGGATCGGCGAGCTGGTCGCGGTGCGCGGCGTGAAGCCGGGCGACACGGTCGTGCTCGCGCCGGACGCGAAGCTGAAGGACGGCGCGAAAGTGACCGTCGCGAAGAAGTAGCGCGCGTGAACGACGCCCCGCCGCCCCTCGTCGAGCTCAGCCACGTCGCGAAGTCGTACCGGCGCGGCAACCAGATCGTGCCGGTGCTGACCGACATCACGCTCGACATCGGCGAAGGCGATTTCGTCGCGCTGATGGGGCCGTCGGGCTCCGGCAAGAGCACGCTGCTGAACCTCGTGGCCGGCATCGACCGGCCGGACAGCGGCGAGCTGCGCGTCGGCGGCCTCGACATCTCGCAACTCGCCGAGGCGCAACTGGCCGAATGGCGCGCGGCGAACGTCGGCTTCATCTTTCAGTTCTACAACCTGATGCCCGTGCTCACCGCGTTCGAGAACGTCGAGCTGCCGCTGATGCTCACACACCTGTCGCGCCGCGAGCGGCGCGAACGCGTCGAGCTGGTGCTCGACATGGTGAATCTCGGCGATCGCACGAGCCATTACCCGTCCGAGCTGTCGGGCGGCCAGCAGCAGCGCGTCGCGATCGCGCGCGCGCTGATCACGGATCCGGTGCTGATCGTCGCCGACGAGCCGACCGGCGACCTCGACCGCGCGTCGGCCACCGACGTGCTCGCGATGCTGCAGCGGATGAACGCCGAACTCGGCAAGACGATCATCATGGTGACGCACGACGCGCATGCGGCCGGCGCCGCGCGCTCGCTCGTCCATCTGGAAAAAGGGGAGCTGATCGATGGGCACGCCGGCTGACCGGCGGCGGGAGCGCGCGCGATGTATGTGCTGAAGCTGATCGCGCGCAACGCGTTGCGGCACCGGCTGCGCACGCTCTTGACCGTGCTCGGGCTCACGATCGCAGTGCTCGCGTTCGGGCTGCTGCACACCGTCGTCGACGCGTGGTACGCGGGCGCGGCGGCCGCGTCCAGCGGGCGGCTCGTCACGCGCAACGCGATCTCGCTGGTGTTTCCGCTGCCGGTCAGCTACGAGAACCGCATCCGCGGCGTCGACGGCGTGACGGCCGTGGTCCGCTCGAACTGGTTCGGCGGCATCTATCGCGACCCGAAGAACTTCTTCGCGAGCTTCGCGGTGTCGGAGAACTATCTCGACCTGTACCCGGAATTCATCCTGCCGGCGCAACAGCGCGCCGACTACAACCGCGACCGCCGCGGCTGCCTCGTCGGCCGCCAGCTCGCGACGCAGTTCGGCTTCAAGGTCGGCGACGTGATTCCGCTGAAGGGCACGATCTATCCGGGCACGTGGGATTTCGTCGTGCGCGGCATTCTCGACGGCCGCGACGATTCGACGATCACGCGCCAGCTGGTGTTCCACTGGGATTACCTGAACGAGACGGTGCGCAAGCGCACGCCGAGGCAGGCCGACCAGGTCGGCGTGTTCGTGCTCGGCGTCGCGAACCCCGACGACGGCGCGTCGATCGCGCGCAACGTCGACGCGGTGTTCAGGAACTCGCTCGCCGAAACGTTGACCGAGACCGAGCAGGCGTTCCAGCTCGGCTTCGTCGCGATGTCGAACCAGATCATCGCGGCGATCCGCCTGGTGTCGTACGTGGTGATTCTGATCATCATGGCCGTGATGGCCAACGCGATGGCGATGAGCGCCCGCGAGCGCACGGCCGAATACGCGACGCTGAAGGCGCTCGGCTTCGGCCCCGGGTTCCTCGCGTTGATCGTGTTCGGCGAATCGGTCGTGATCGCGGTGGCCGGCGGCGGGCTCGGCATCCTCGCGACGCCGCCCGCCGCGAGCCTGTTCAAGCAGGCGGCCGGCGGCATCTTCCCGGTGTTCAAGGTGTCGACCGAGACGATCGCGCTGCAGGCCGCGTGCTCGGTCGCGGTCGGCCTCGCGGCCGCGCTCGTGCCGGCGTGGCAGGCCGCGCGCGTGCGCGTCGTCGAAGGCCTGCGGGCGATCGGCTAGAGGCGCGCATGGCGATCCCGCTCACCTACATCGCGCGCAACCTGTGGACCCGGCGCCTCACCACCGCGCTCACCGCGGGCGGGATGGCGCTCGTGATCTTCGTGTTCGCGACGGTGCAGATGCTCGATGCGGGACTCACGAAAACGCTCGTGTCGACCGGCGAACCGGACAACGCGGTGGTGATCCGCAAGGGCGCCGAGACCGAGATCCAGAGTTCGATCGACCATCAGCAGGCCAACGCGCTCGAGATGCACCCGGCCGTCGCGCTCGGCCCCGACGGCCGGCCGCTCGTGTCGAAGGAAGCCGTTGTGCTGATCTCGCTCGTGAAGACGTCGACCGGCAAGCCGTCGAACGTCGTGATCCGCGGCGTATCGCCGGCCGGCCTCGCGCTGCGTCCGCACGTGAAGCTCGTGGCCGGCCGCCCGTTCGCGCCCGGCTCGTCGGAAATCGTCGTCGGCAGCGCGATCGCGAAAGGCTTCAGCGGCACGCAGCTCGGCGACCGCCTGCATTTCGCGCAGCGCGACTGGACCATCGTCGGCATCTTCGATGCGGGCGGCAGCGGCTTCGATTC
Source organism: Burkholderia sp. EMB26 (assembly GCF_024730645.1). Lineage (NCBI taxonomy): Bacteria > Pseudomonadati > Pseudomonadota > Betaproteobacteria > Burkholderiales > Burkholderiaceae > Burkholderia > Burkholderia sp. EMB26. The sequence goes on along the minus strand of NZ_CP078070.1, from coordinate 290,627 downwards.
GGAGATCTGGGGCGACGTCGACCAGCTGATGCAGTCGTTCCGGCGCACCAGCTATTCGTCGATGGTGCTGCGCATCCCGAGCGCGGACGGCTTCGCGCGCTTCAAGGCCGACATCGACGTCGACCCGCGGCTGACCGACGAGGCGAAGCGCGAGCAGACCTTCTACGGCGACCAGTCGAAGGCGCTGTCGACCTTCATCAACATCCTCGGCATCACGCTGTCGACGATCTTCTCGATCGCCGCGATGATCGGCGCGATGATCACGATGTATGCGTCGGTCGCGAACCGCGTGGCCGAGATCGGCACGCTGCGCGCGCTCGGCTTCAAGCGCACCAGCGTGCTCGTCGCGTTCCTGCTGGAGGCGCTGCTGCTCGGCTTCGTCGGCGGCGTCGCGGGGCTCGCGTGCGCGTCGCTGATGCAGTTCGCGTCGTTCTCGACGACCAACTTCCAGACCTTCTCGGATCTGTCGTTCCGCTTCGTGCTGACGCCCGCGATCGTCGTGAAGACGCTCGTGTTCTCGCTCGTGATGGGGCTCGTCGGCGGGTTCCTGCCGGCGATGCGCGCCGCGCGCTTGAAGATCGTCGACGCGCTGCGCGCGCAGTGACGCGCGCCGCCGCTCACGCTCGACGTTCGCGCGGCACCCACGCGCCGTGGAACCCGGCCGGCACGCGACGCGGCAGGTGCACGGTCGCGACCGGCCCCGCGTCGATCGCGCGCGCATCGAGGATCACGACGTCGCTCGTATCCGTCGCCGCGCGGTAGACCATCACCAGCAGCCAGCCGTCGTCCTCGTCGGCGCCGCCCGGGCGCGGCACGAACACCGGCTCGCCGTTCTGGTCGCCGGCCGGCACCGCGTAGTGCGTCGTCGTGCCGCGCGCGTGGTCGAAGCGCATCACGCCGCGCATTTCCGCGTTGTTCGGCTGCTCGACCGCGTACAGATAGCGGTAGCGGCGCCCCGTGCGGCTTTCGTTGATGCGCGGCAGCTCGATGCCGCCGTCGGCGAGCGGCCCTTCGTCGATCAGCCCGTTCGCGGTATCGATCACGTAGCGCCACAGCTCGCCGACCGGGTTGTCGGCGAAGCGGCCCGTGCGCGCGTCGAGCCGCAGGAACGACGGATAGCGCACCGCGTCGAGCACGATGCACGACGCGTCGCAGTCGTACGCGTTCACGACGTGCTGGATGAAGCACGGCTCGACGCCGAACCAGCGCACGTCGCCGCCGTGGCGCGGCAGCACGCCGATGCGCGCGGGCCGGTCGTCGTGCCAGCGCAGCGGCATCCGGTGGCCCCGCTGCAGCAGCGAGAAGTCGTAGCCGACGTTCAGGTCGAGCAGCAGGCTGCGGGTTTCGGTGATCGCGAGGTCGTGCATCATCGCCGGCGCGCCCAGTTCGATCTCGACGTCGACGCGCGTCACCCCCGTCGCGTCGATCACGCCGTAGCGCAGCCAGGGTGCGCGCCAGTCCGCACGGAACAGGATCAGCTCGCCGGTCACCGGGTCGACCTTCGGATGCGCGGTCATCCCGCCGTCGATGCCCGCGTGCCGCGTCGGCGCGCCGAACGAATCGAGCGCGGCAGTGATCGCGAGCGGCGCACCGCCCTCGGCCAGCGCGAGCAGTTCGCCCGCATGCTGCAGCACGTTCACGTTCGGATTGGTGTCGGGCAGCTGCGGCGCCTGCCCGGGCGCGTGGACGGCCGCCCAGCGCCGCGTGCGCGCCCAGCGGTTCCGGTAGCCGGCCGCGCGGCCGTCGTCGAACGCGATCGCATGCAGCATCGCGGCCTCCGGCCACCACGACAGCATGTCGTTGCCGTCGAAGCGGCCGCCCGGCGGGTTCGGGCCGTTGCGCAGCAACGTGCCGTCGAGTTCGCGCGGAATGGCGCCCGTCACGCGCAGCTCGACGACGTCCACTTCGTCGGCGACCGGCGCGAGCGCGCCGCGGTTCAGGTCGAATACGGTCATCGCGTCGGCGCTCCGTCAGCAGTCTTCGGCGGCCGGCGGCAGATCGCCGCGCGCCAGCGCGAGCGCATGGTCGCGCACGTCGTCCGGCCAACCGGCGATCAGCTCGGCCAGCCGCGCCGCATCGTTCGCATACAGCGCCCGCGCGGCTTCCTCGAAACCGGGCAGGTCGCCCGCCATCGCCGACATGAAGTGATACGCGCGCGCCTGCGCGTCGCGCTGCCGGTCGGCCGCCGCGTGCGTGCGCCGCGCGTCCTCGACGAGCTTGCGCAGCGCGACCGACGCGCCGCCCGGCTGTGCGCCGAGCCATTCCCAGTGACGCGGCAGCAGCGTGACCTCGCGCGACACCACACCGAGCTTCGGCCGGCCGCGGCCGCGCTGTTCGGCAGCGCCAGCGCCTGCCGGTTCGCCAGCGCCGCTGGACGCGTCGGCCGCCGGTGCCGCATAGCGCGCGCGGATGTCGTCCGCCGTGCCGCGCAGGTCGAGGTCGATCGAGCGGCCCGTCGCGTCGTCGAAGATCAGGATCGTGCCGGGCATCGCGTCGCCGGCCGCCTGCCGGACGGCAAGCGCGACCGTCGCGAGCGGACCCGACGCGAGCCGCCGGTGGCCGTCGAAGGCCGTGTACGAAGGAAGGAGTGTGGAAGAGGTCATCGTGGTCGCCCGCAGGCTGGAATCGGAATGACGCTATTTTTATCCGGGTATTAATTGGATGTCAATATTATCCGGGTAGAAATATTGCCTCGGGATTCCACCCTGCCGGGCCGCGCGCGTGGCCGGTGCCGCCTGTCAGGCTGCCCGCGCCGACACCACGATGCCGCGCGCGCTGGCCAGCGCGTCGTCGAGCGACACATGCCCTTCGAACGCCGACGACGCCGGCGGCGGCAGGTTTTCCTCGATCGCGTGCGCGAACTGCACGCCGGCATCGTCGGCGAGCCGCGCGCGCAGCGCGGCGACGCGCGGGAACGCATCAGGCTCGAACACCGCGTGATAGTCGGCCCAGCGCGCGATCCCGGTGAAGTACGCATCGGCCAGCGTGCGCCGCGCGCCCAGCAGCCACGGGCCTTCGCCGCGCTCGAGCAGCGCTTCGAGCTGACGGTGCGCCTTCAGCACCTTGCCGCGACCGTACGCCTGCAGCGCCGCTTTCTCGGCGCCTTCGGTGTCGTGTTCGTACACGTACCAGAGCGCGCCGAACGCGTTGAAGAACGTCGTGTTCAGCCACGCCAGCATCCGGTTCAGCCGGTCGAACGCCGCGCTGCCTTGGCGAAACGCGAGGCCGCTGTCGAGCGCCTGCGCGCCGATATGGCCGAGGATCGCGATGCTTTCGGTCAGCACGTCGCCGTTCGCGGTGACGAACGCCGGCGTTTCGGCGACCGGGTTCAGCGCGAGGAACGCGTCGCTCGTCACGGCGCCCGGCATCGTGATGCGCGACAGCCGGTACGGGCGGCCGGTCCATTCGAGCGCGACGATCGAGCCGAACGAGCAGCCGGCGGGAATACCGTAGAGAAGGATCGGAGACATCGGGACATTCCGTGAAAGTTGAACGAGCCGTCATGCTCCCATGACGAACGATGACGCAGTAGCCGCTAAAATCGAAACCCTTCGTTTCTTCATGTGGACGCTGGAAGTGAATCTGAACGATCTCTACCTGTTCGTGCAGGCGGTGGATGCCGGCAGCATGTCGGCGGCCGCACGCCGGCTCGACCTGCCGAAATCGACGGTCAGCAAGCGCGTGGCCGAGCTCGAGCGCACGCTCGGTGCGCGGCTCGTGCATCGCACGTCGCGCAGCTTCCGGCTCACGCCGGTCGGCGCCGAATTCTTCGAGCATGCGCGCGCGGCCGTGATCGAGGCCGACAGCGCGCGCGACGCGGTGCTGCGGCAGGCCGCCGAGCCGGCCGGCGTCGTGCGGATCACGAGTTCGGTGCCGGTCGCGCAGCACATCCTCGCGCCGTGCCTGCCGGCGCTGGCGATCGCGCACCCGAAGCTGCTGCTGCAGATTCATGCGAGCGACCGACTCGTCGACATCGCGCAGGAAGGCTTCGACATCGCGGTGCGCAGCCATTTCGCGCCGCTGCCCGATTCCGCGCTCGTGCAACGGCCGCTCGCGGCGTCCCCGATCGTCGTCGTGGCCGCGCCGGCCTATCTCGCGCGGGCCGGCACGCCCGACACGCCGGCCGATCTCGCGCAGCACGACGGGCTCCACCCGGGCCCGCAGCCGTGGCGGCTGCAGTGCGGCGGCGACGCCGTCGACGTGACGCCGCGCCTGCGGCTGCAGGCCGATGAATCGACGCTGCTGCTGCAGGCGGCGACGGCCGGCCTCGGCCTCGCGTGCCTGCCCGACTGGATCGCCGGCGCCGCGCTCGCGTCCGGTACGCTCGTGCGCGTGCTGCCCGGCTGGTGCGCCGGCACCGTCACGACGACGCTGCTGATGCCGCACCGGCGCGGCCAGCTGCCCGGCGTGCGCGCCGCCGTCGAGTTTCTCGCGCAGCACGTGGCGCGTCACCACGGCAGCGGCCCGGACGACGCGCGCGCGTGACCGCATGCGTCCATTCGATCGATTCAAATGCTGAATCGATCAAGTCAGCAATTGGCATGAAAGCGCAAATTTCGACATGACAGAATGGCCCGGACGCCCCGCCTGCCTCGGCGTCCGGTGCCCGGTCTCCCGCCGGCGGCATCGATACACACAACGCGCGCACCGACGCGCGTGCCGCACGACGGCACCTTCCGCCCTTCGGAGGAGACGAGTCATGAATCCGCTTCACGCGCTGCCGGCGTCCGCGTCGGCAACGGCCCGGCGCACCCGCGTGCGCTGGCTCGTGCTGGCCGTCCTGTTCGCGGTCACGACGATCAACTACGCGGATCGTGCGGCCATCGCGATCGCGGGCCCGGCGCTGGCCCGCTCGATGCACCTGACGCATGTGCAGATGGGTTTCATCTTCTCCGCGTTCGGCTGGTCGTACGTGGTCGCGCAACTGCCGGGCGGCTGGCTGCTCGACCGCTTCGGATCGCGCATCGTCTACGCATTCAGCATCTTCTTCTGGTCGCTGTTCACGCTGCTGCAGGGCGGGATCGGCTTCTTCGGCGGTGCAGCCGCGTTCGCGCTGCTGTTCGGGCTGCGCTTCCTGGTCGGCGCGGCCGAGGCGCCGTCGTTCCCGGCCAACAGCCGGATCGTGTCGACCTGGTTCCCCGCGCCCGAGCGCGGCACCGCGTCGGCGATCTTCAACGCCGCGCAGTACGCGGCGACCGTCGTGTTCGCGCCGCTGATGGGCTGGCTCGTGCACGCGTTCGGCTGGCAGTCGGTGTTCGCGGTGATGGGCGTGCTCGGCTTCGCGCTCGTGCTGGTGTGGAACCGCACGATGTACGACCCGAAGGATCATCCGGGCATCAATCGCGCGGAACTCGACTATCTCACCGAAGGCGGCGCGCTCGTGAACATCGACCAGGCGATCGGCGGACGCGACGGCGGCCCGTCGCTGCATCACGTGAAGGCGCTGCTGAGAAACCGGATGCTGGTCGGCGTGTACGTCGCGCAGTACTGCATCAACGCCCTCACCTACTTCTTCATCACGTGGTTTCCCGTCTATCTGGTGCAGGCGCGCGGGATGTCGATCCTCAACGCGGGGCTCGTCGCGTCGATCCCGGCCGTGTGCGGGTTCCTCGGCGGGATTCTGGGCGGCGTCGTGTCCGATGCGCTGCTCAGGCAGGGCCGGTCGCTGTCGGTCGCGCGCAAGGTGCCGATCGTGATCGGCATGCTGCTGTCGATGTCGATGATCGTCTGCAACTACACCGATTCGCACGTGCTCGTCGTGGTGTTCATGGCGCTGTCGTTCTTCGGCAAGGGGCTCGGCGCGCTCGGCTGGGCCGTCAACGCCGACACCGCGCCGCGCCAGATCGCCGGCCTGAGCGGCGCGCTGCTCAACACCTGCGGCAACCTTTCCAGCATCACGACGCCGATCGCGATCGGCTATATCGTCGACCGCAGCGGCTCGTTCAACGGCGCGCTCGTCTATGTCGTCGCGCACGCGCTCGTCGCCGTGATCTGCTACCTGTTCGTCGTCGGCGAGATCCGCCGCGTCGAGCTTCAATGAACGGCGCGGGCCGCGCCGGCGGGTCCGGCGGCCCGCACGCCACCGAAACCAGGAGCGAACCGATGTCCGAACCGAGCCGTGCCGGCACCCCGCGCGTCACGCGCATGCAGGTGATTCCCGTCGCCGGCCGCGACAGCATGCTGCTCAACCTGTGCGGCGCGCATGCGCCGTACTTCACGCGCAACCTCGTGATCCTCGACGACAGCAGCGGGCACACGGGCGTCGGTGAAGTACCGGGCGGCGAAGGCATCCGCCACGCGCTCGAACGCATGACGGATCTCGTCGTCGGCCAGTCGATCGGGCGCTACCAGGCGACGCTCAACGCGGTGCGCGCGGCGCTGTCCGGCGCAGGCGCCGGTGCCGGCCGCACGATCCGCCACGAAGTGACGTCGGCAGGCGAGGCGGCAGTGCTGCGCCAGCCGCACGAGATCAACCTGCGGCTCGACAACGTGATCACCGCGATCGAAGCCGCATTGCTCGACCTGCTCGGCCAGCACCTCGACGTGCCGGTCGCGGCACTGCTCGGCGAAGGTCAGCAGCGCGACGCGGTGCCGATGCTCGCGTATTTGTTCTACATCGGCGACCGGCGCCGCACCGATCTGCCGTATCGCGACGAGGCGCAGGCGCCGGACCCGTGGTTCCGGCTGCGCAACGAGGCGGCGCTCACGCCGGCCGCGATCGCGCGGCAGGCCGAAGCCGCGGTCGAGCGCTACGGTTTCGCCGATTTCAAGCTGAAGGGCGGCGTGATGGCCGGCGCCGACGAGATGGAAGCGATCGCGGCGATCAAGACGCGCTTTCCCGACGCGCGCACGACGCTCGACCCGAACGGCGCGTGGTCGCTCGACGAGGCCGTCGCGCTGTGCCGCGGGCAAGGCCACCTGCTCGCGTACGCGGAAGATCCGTGCGGGCCGGAAGGCGGCTATTCGGGCCGCGAGGTGATGGCCGAATTCCGCCGCGCGACGGGGATCCCGACCGCGACCAACATGATCGCGACCGACTGGCGACAGATGGATCACGCGGTGCGGCTGCAGGCGGTCGACATCCCGCTCGCCGATCCGCATTTCTGGACGATGCAGGGCTCGGTGCGGCTCGCGCAGCTGTGCCGCGACTGGGCACTCACGTGGGGTTCGCACTCGAACAACCACTTCGACGTGTCGCTCGCGATGTTCACGCATGCGGCGGCGGCCGCGCCCGGCACGATCACCGCGATCGATACGCACTGGATCTGGCAGGAAGGCGATGCGCGGCTCACGCGCGAACCGCTCGCGATCGTCGGCGGCAAGGTGGCCGTGCCCGAACGGCCGGGGCTCGGCATCGAGCTGGACATCGCGCAGGTCGAGGCCGCGCATGCGCTGTACAACGCGGTGGGTGGTACGGCGCGCGATGATGCGGTCGCGATGCGGTATCTGGTGCCGGGGTGGACGTATGACCCGAAGCGGCCGAGTTTGGGGCGGGTCTAGGGCGGGGTGGCGAGACGGTCGAGCAACAGGCCGCGGTCGCCACGGTAAAACAAAAGGCCCGATCTCGCGATCGGGCCTTTCGAATTCCGTTGGTGGAGCGGAGGAGGATCGAACTCCCGACCTTCGCATTGCGAACGCGACGCTCTCCCAGCTGAGCTACCGCCCCAACAGTCAATCATCATACACACGCATTTCCGCGCTTGGCAATAGGGGTTACGTCACCCCCGACGCGTTACTTTGACGGCGCGCCAGCCAGCACCCATTCGACCACCGACCGGACGTCGGCGTCGCTCATGCGCGGATGCGCGGGCATCGGAATCGCGCCCCACACACCGGAGCCGCCGTCCTTCACCTTCTTCGACAGCTTCGCGACGGCCTGCGGATCGGACTTGTAACGCGCGGCGATATCCTTGAACGACGGGCCGACGAGCTTGCGGTCCACCGCATGGCAGCCCATGCACGCGTTGCTGCGCGCAACCTTCAGGCCGTCGCCGACGTCCGCATGCGCGGCGCCCAGCGTGCCGGCCACGAGCGCCGCGGCCGCGGCGCCCTGCACCATCCGGCGTTTCATCGATTTGATCTGCATGCCCGTCATTGCGCCTTCGCCTTCGGATTGCCCGGATGCACGCTCGACGAATTCGAGATCGGCGCGGGCGGCTGCAGCGGCGTGGACTGCACCGACGCGTCGGGCACCGCGCCGACCGTCGCGTTGTCCGCCGGTGCGGCAGCCGCCTGCGCGCCGGAGGCGCCGCTCGCGGGCGACGCGTCCTGCAGCGCCTGCGCGTCCTGCGGCTTCACGTACTGGAACACCTTCACGACCTTCTCGACGCCCGGCACCTGGCTCGCGGCTTCCGCGCCGCGATTGCCTTCGTCCACCGTCACGAGGCCCATCAGGTAAAGATTGCCGCGTTCGCTGACGACCTTGTAGTAGTTCGCCGAGATGCCCTTCGTCGCAATCAGCTCCGACTTCACGCGCCCTTCGAGGTACGAGTCGTTCGCGCGCGACGACAGCGACGACGCCGGCTCGACCGACAGCTCGTTGACGATGCCGTTCACGTTGTTGATGCCGCGCACGATTTCCTCGGCGCGCTGCTTCGACGCATCGTTCGGCACTTCGCCCGTCAGCAGCACGCGGCGGTTGAACACCGTCACGTTCACGTGCGACTGGTCCGGCAGCCCGTTGTTGATCTGCGTGAGCGACTTGACCTGGATCTCGCGATCCTCCGTCTGCGCGCCGAGCGTGCGGCGATCGGTCGCGATCAGCGCGCCGCCGCCGGCCGCGGCCCCCACGACCCCGAGCACACAGCCCTGCAGCGACACGGCGAGGCCCGCCGTCAGCGCAGCAAGCAGCGTGGTTCTGACGAGCGTCTGTTTGACGCGGCTTTGATTCATCGACGGCTCTCCTTCGTTCAATCCTCACCCAGCAGCATCGCGTCGATGCCGTCGCACAGGCTGTGGATGGTCAGCAGATGGACTTCGTGGATGCGCGCCGCGCGAACGGCGGGCACGCTGATCGGAATATCGGTGTCGGACAGCGCGGCCGCGACCGTGTGGTCGTTGCCGCCCGTCAATGCGACGACGGTCATCTCGCGCTCGTGCGCCTCATCGATCGCCGCAAGCACGCGCGGCGATGCGCCGCCCGCATCGAGCACCAGCAGGATGTCGCCCGTCTGGCCCAGCACGCGCACCTGCTGCGCGAACAACTGCTCGGCGGCGGCCGCGCCGGCGAGGCCGGCCTGCGACGCGTCGGTGGCCAGCGCGATCGCGGGCAGGCCCGGACGCTCGCGCTCGAAACCGCCGACGAGCGACGCGGCGAGGTACTGCGCGGCGGCGGCCGACGGGCCGTCACCGCACGCGACGATCTTGTTGCCGTTCGCCAGCGCGGCGAACATCGCATCGACCGCGGCTGCGATCGGCAGCGACAGCGCGTCGGCCGCTTCGGCATGAAGCGCGGCGCTGTCGCGGAATTGTTGCTGAATACGTTCGACTGACATCGATTCCTGGTGAACTGGGCGCGTGGCACCACTCGCGCGACATCGTGGGTGCGGCGAGTTTACCGTACTCCGGCGCCCTCTCCGGGGGTCCGGCAAGAACTCTTTACATCTCGTCACAGCTCGCCGCTACGCGTCGTCGGTACGAAATGCGTCGCGCAGCCACGCAAGCCGGCCGGCCTCGAACGCGACGACGTCGAAACGGCACGCGGCACCGGCGCCGTGCCGCGACCAGAACTGCAACGCGGCCGCGACCAGACGCCGCCGCTTGCGCCAGCCGACGCTCGCGGCCGCGCCGCCATGCCGGGTGCTGCGCCGCGCGCGCACCTCGACGAACACGAGCATGCCGTCGGGCTCGCGCATCACGAGATCGAGCTCGCCGCCGCGCATCGTCACGTTCGCGGCGACGAACCCCAGACCGTGACGCTCGAGAAACTGCCGCGCGCGCTGCTCGAACGCGGCGCCGACCGGTTTGGATCGCGCCGCGCCGGAAAAGTTGTCGCCCGAACGCGGCCGACCGCGCGCGCCCTCCGGCCGCGCCGGCGCCGCGTGGCACAATGCCGTCCTTGTTCCGCTCGTGCCGCGATTGCGTGCATTGCCTGCCATGACTGCCCTCCTCGAACTCGCGCATACGCAGCACTACCCGGACGCCACGCTCTACGTGGTCGCCACGCCGATCGGCAATACGGCCGACATCACGCTGCGCGCGCTGCACGTGCTCGGCCTCGCCGACCGCATCGCGGCCGAAGACACCCGCAACACGGGCCAGCTGCTCGCCCGCTACGGGATCTCGAAACCGCTCGTCGCCGTGCACGAGCACAACGAACGCGAAGCCGCGCAGCGCGTGATCGAGCTGCTGCGCGGCGGCGAACGCGTGGCCTATGTGTCGGACGCCGGCACGCCGGGCATCTCGGACCCCGGCGCGCGGCTCGTCGACGCCGTGCGCGCGGCCGGCTTCGCGGTGGTTCCGCTGCCTGGCGCGAGCGCGGCCGTGACCGCGCTCAGCGTGGCCGGCGACTGGGCCGGCGCGTTCACGTTCGCGGGCTTCCTGCCGCCGAAGGCGAAACAGCGCGCGAGCGCGCTGCAGGCGCTGGTGTCGCACCCGTACGCGCTGGTGTTCTACGAAGCGCCGCACCGGATCGCCGAAACCGTCGCCGCGCTCGCCGACGCATTCGGCCCCGCGCGCCGGCTGCTGATCGCGCGCGAACTCACCAAGCTACACGAGCAGTTGTTCCAGGGCACCCTGGCCGAAGGACAGGGCTGGCTCGCCGGCGACGCGAACCGGCAGCGCGGCGAGTTCGTGCTGGTCGTCGAAGGTGCGCCGGCGGCAAGCGGCGAAGCCGACGACGCCGCGCACGACGCGCTGCTCAGGCTGCTGCTCGAAGAGGTGCCGGTGAAAAGCGCGGCAAAGCTCGCGGCCGCGCTGACGGGCGCATCGCGCAACGCGTTGTATGCGCGTGCGCTCGTGCTGAAGGAAGGCACGGAAGGCTGACGCGCACCGCCGCCGCGCGGAAACGACAAAGGGCTGCCGGAAGGCAGCCCTTTGTACATGAGCGGACGATTGGCCGCGTTACTTCGCCGAGATCGACGCGAACATTTCGTCGCGGGCCTCGCGTGCTTCCTGCGGCGACAACCCTTCGATCTTCACGCGGCCCGTGCCGGCGTGCACGAGGCCGATCACCTTGGCCGCCGCGTACGACAGGTCGAGCACGCGACCGCGCTTGAACGGCCCGCGATCGTTGACCTTCACGACGACCCACTTGCCGGTCGATGCGTTGGTCACCTTGATGTACGACGACAGCGGCAGCGTGCGGTGCGCGGCGGTAAACGCGTTCATGTTGAAGCGTTCGCCGTTCGCGGTGCGGCGGCCGTGGAAGTCCCGCCCGTACCACGATGCGCGACCGGTCTGGCGGAAATCGGATACATCCTTGCCGTCGATCGGCTCGGCGTCCGCCAGCGACGACTTCTTCGCGTCCTTGCTGTCGGCCGCCGGCATCGATGCCAGCGCGGAATCGAAACTGAGGGGCTGCTTGTCGTCGTCCGCCTTCGCGGCAGCGGCCGTCTTGTCGACCGCCTTCTTCTGGTTCACGCTGCCGGTGGTCTGGCTGGGTGGCACCGCACAGCCCGTCAGCGCAAAAAACAATGCAATGGTTCCGAATCGGCTCGGAAAACGTAAATTCATCGACGTGTCGCCTTCTGGTTCGGGCCGCATCGATACAACGCTGCTACACAACGCAGAGATGCGGCCCGGACGGCAAATGCGTGCACGCCCCGCTCGAAGGCGAGCAGGCGGCTAGCATGGGCGCGGCGTTCGTCTAGGCCGCAACCGTCCTGATTAGTTTTCACGTCTGGCGCAACCTGTCCCCAACAGCCTGACCAGACCCCACATGCCGCCATCGAACATGGCTTCACGTTCGCGCGCGTCGATACGACCAACGCACAGGAACGGCGGCACAGGCCTCATCCGGCGGCGCGGCAGCAGGGCCGCAGGCGGGCGCGCAGCACCCGGCCGGACAAGACGTGAGCACCGAATGCTCGGTGCTGGATACACCGCCGGACTCCCCGGCGGCCGATGCTTGACGGTGAATCGGACGCCTCATTTAACGGGGCCGAAACACCAGCGAATTGCGTGAAATTCACGCGCAATGGGGCGCATTATACATAAATCAAAACCTTGTCTCGAAAAGCACCCCCGACGCACCATTGATTCTCGCTATGGCTGTAACAATCGACATGCTCCGGGAATGCCCGCATCCGCGCGCCACGGCATGCATCGCACGCCCGGCAGCCCGCACGCGCGACCGGTACAATCGCTCCTTTTAGCCGCCGGTGCCCCCATGAAAGTCACGCTCATTCCGGTCACGCCGTTCCAGCAGAACTGCTCGCTGCTCGTCTGCGAGAAGACGGGCCGCGCGGCCGTCGTCGATCCGGGCGGCGATCTCGACCGGATCGAACAGGAAGTCGCGCGGCAGAACGTGCAGGTCGAGAAGGTGCTGCTCACGCACGGGCACATCGATCACTGCGCGGGCGCGAAGACGCTCGCGACGCACTACGGCGTGCCGATCGAAGGGCCGCAGGAAGAAGAGCGCTTCTGGATCGAGAAGCTGCCGATGCAGAGCGAGCGCTTCGGCTTCCCGGCCGCCGACAGCTTCGAGCCCGACCAGTGGCTGAACGACGGCGACACCGTGCGGTTCGGCGACGAGACGCTCGAGGTCTATCACTGCCCGGGCCACACGCCGGGCCACGTCGTGTTCTTCAGCCGCGCGCATCGCATCGCGATCGTCGGCGACGTGCTGTTCGCGGGCTCGATCGGCCGGACCGATTTCCCGCGCGGCAATCACGAGGACCTCGTCCGTTCGATCAAGGAAAAGCTGTGGCCGCTCGGCGACGACGTCACGTTCGTCCCCGGCCACGGCCCGGTGTCGACGTTCGGCGACGAGCGCCGCACGAATCCGTTCGTGTCCGACAAGGTATTCGGATGAACCAGACCGCCATCCCCGAAATTTACGTCAGCACCGACGTCGAGGCCGACGGCCCGATTCCCGGTCCGCACTCGATGCTGAGCTTCGCGTCGGCCGCCTATACCGAGGACAAGCAGCTGATCGCGACGTTCTCGGCGAACCTCGAGACGCTGCCCGGCGCGCACGCGCACCCGGTGCAGGAAGCGTGGTGGAAGACCGAGCCGGAAGCCTGGGCCGCGTGCCGGCGCGATCTGCAGACGCCCGAGGCGGCGCTGGTCGCCTACGTCGAATGGGTCGAGGCGCTGCCTGGCAAGCCGGTGTTCGTCGCGATGCCGGCCGGCTTCGATTTCACGTTCATGTTCTGGTACATGATGCGCTTCGCCGGGCGCTGCCCGTTCTCGTGGTCGGCGCTCGACATCAAGACGCTCGCGTTCGCGATGACCGGCCTGCCGTACCGCAAGGCGATCAAGCCGCGCTTTCCGAAGCACTGGTTCGACGATCATCCGCACACGCACGTCGCGCTCGACGATGCGATCGAGCAAGGCGCGCTGTTCTGCAACATGCTCGCCGACCTGCGCCGGCAGCAGGCCGCGCTGGCGGGCCTGGCCGTGTCGGATACCGATCGGTCGGAAAGCGCGGGGGCAGGACAAAATCCCACGGATCCGCGGGCAAATTAGCGAATCTCGCTCAACAGCGCGTCGCCAGATTGCCTTTCCTTTCCCGGCCCTCTAACATTCAGCGTGTTGTAGCTGCCGCATGGAGGCGCAGGTGACGCTCGATTCCTTTTCGCAAAAAATCCTTCGCCTGTTGCAGCTCGACGCGCGCCGTTCCGTTCAGGAAATCTCCGACCAGGTCGGCCTGTCGAGCACGCCGTGCTGGCGCCGCATCAAGGACATGGAACAGTCGGGCGTGATCCAGCGCTATACGGCGCTGCTCGATCGCGAGAAGCTCGGCCTGCACGTCTGCGCGCTCGCGCACGTGCACCTGACGCGCCACAACGAAGGCGGCGTCGAGCAGTTCGAGCGCGAGATCGCGACCTGCCCGGAAGTCACCGAGTGCTACAGCACGACCGGCGAAGCCGATTACATCCTCAAGATCGTCGCGCCGGACATCAAGGCCTACGACGTGTTCCTGCACGAGCGCATCTTCAAGATCCCGGCCGTGTCGCAGGTGCGCACGAGCGTCGTGCTGCGCGAAATCAAGTTCGACACGCAACTGCCGCTGTAACGCGCCGGCCCGCCCCCGCGGCGGGCCGCGTTCACGGTTGCCGGTTGCCGGTCACGTCCGCGCGGGCAACGTGCGCGTGAAGCCGATCCGGCGCGCGCCGAATTCGCGCTTCAGCGTCTCGATGTCGAGCCGGCCGGCCAGCGCCGCATCGGTGTCGTGCGGATCGCTGTCGAGCGTCACGTCGACCTCGAGCCCCGTACTCAGGTAATGCAGGTTGATCGCCGCCGCGCGCAGGCCGCGCTGCGCGAGCGCGGCCTCGAGCCGCGCCGCGAGCTCGCCGCGCGGCGGCAGCGCGAGCGCCGGACGGCGCGCCGCATCGTTCTCCGGGTCGACGTGGATCAGCGCATCGAGCACGCGCGGGTCGGACAGCACGCGCGCCCGCGCGGTCTCGGCTATGTAGTGCCCTTCGGAGACGGAGATCTTCGGATCAACGAGGATGTGCGCATCGACGAGCGCGGCATCACCCATCTTGCGCGTGCGCAGGTCGTGCACGTCGCGCACGCCGGGCGTCGCGGCGAGCAGCGCGCGGATCTCGGCCGTGTCGGCCGTATCGAGCGCGCGGTCGGAGAGGTCCTGCAACGCGTCATAGCCGAACGTCCAGCCCATGCGCGCGACCATGAAGCCGACGATCGCGGCCGCGATCGGGTCGAGCAACCGCACGCCGGCCAGGCTGCCGACGATGCCGATCGCGACGACGAGCGACGACGCGGCATCCGAACGTGCATGCCACGCGTTGGCGACGAGCATCGCCGAGCGTACGCGCCGCGCTTCGCGCAGCATGTAGCGAAACAGCGCTTCCTTCGACACGAGCACCGTCAGCGCAACGATCAGCGCGGAAAAATGCACGGCCGGAATGTTTTCGAGATTAACGAGGCGATCGCCGGCACGCCAGAGCATGCCGATACCGACTGCAATCAGGATCGCGCCGAGAAACAGCGACGCGACCGTCTCGTAGCGGCTATGGCCGTAATTGTGGTCGGCATCCGGCGAGGCACCGCTATGCCGATTCGCAACCAGCACGACAAAATCCGAGATCAAATCGGAAATCGAATGCACACCGTCAGCAATCAATGCCTGCGAATGCGCAATCACGCCGACGACGATCTGAAATGTCGCAAGCACGACATTCAGGACAATACTGACGAGCGTGCTCTTGCGCGCAACTGCGTGCTTATCTGCGCTCTGCGCGTCGCCGGAAAACGTAGACATGAAATATGAGATATCGGTGTGCGCATCGGTGTGCGATACGCAATTCTATCAAAAGCGCCCCGCAAGCCCTTCCAATACCCACAAATTTCTCATTTAAATCAACCGCTTATACGAACGTGTCGCATTTTCATTCACACGGCGTTTCTTACATTTTTATGACGGCGTCGAGCGGGCCGCCGGCGCCCGGAAAACAAAAAAGCCGCGCTCCTCGACGGACACGCGGCTCTTTTGAAGAGCGGGCAACCTAAACGAACGTTTAAATCGCAAACTGTTCGCGGTTCTTGCCGGCGATCCAGCGCGGCGGCTTGCCACGGCCCGACCACGTCGCGCCCGTTTCCGGATCGCGGTATTTTGCCGCCACGCCTGCGCGCGGACGACCGACCTTGCCGGCCTTCGCGCGGCTGAGACCGAGTTCGGCGAGCGAAAAGCCGTAGTCGGCAATTTTCTGCTTCACGTCATTCAGCACTTCAGCGTATTCACGCGACTTCGCTTCTTCGATTTGCTTCTCCAGCTTCTCCCGCTGGGCCAGCAGGTCCTTGTAAGAAGACATAGTTTCCCTTTCTATCTGACCAATGGCGCCGGTCTGCAGCCAGCTCACCATTCATGAAATATATGTGCCTCGGATTTTCGAAGGCAGAGATTAGCACAAAAAAGATTTGATAGAAGCGAGATTCATGAAAATACCGAGACCCATTGTAATTCACACATGTCATTTTGACCGGCCGCGGCCTTTTCTCAAATTTTTACGCTCCTACACAGAGATTAGGACATTAGCGATTGACTATTAGGTCTATCAACATACGCAATTACCCTGCATTCGAAAAAATCAAAGCTTTCATCGGACGACAGTTTTGCGAAAACCACATGACGCGGTTTGCTAAACGGACTCATCACTGACCCGCGACGTCACGTCACATCCTGTGCGCAGGCGATCAGCCGGTCGTGCAGCGCACCGATGTCGGCCGACGGCGCGTCGAACGGCGTGCGCACCCGGCGGCCGTCGCATCGCCAGTCCGCGCCATGGCGATCGACGCCGAGCAGGTCGAGCCCGTCGCGGCGTGCGTCGCCCGCCTCGTACGCGTGCCACAGCGCCTGCTCGTCGTCGAACGCGAGCGGCGGCAGCGCATCGAGCTGCGTGCCGTCGACCCAGCCCATTCGCCCGAACCCGCCGATGTAGCGCAGCCGCTCGATCTCGAGCGCCCAGAACGCGAAATCGCCGAGCGCGAGATAGCGTGCGGCGTCCGGTTCATAGCGCAGGTAGCGCGCGGTGACGTGCGGATCGTCGCCGAGCGGCACGAACCGGCCCAACAGCGTCGCGCGCTCGGCGTTCAGGACGTCGCCGTCGCCGGCATCGACGACGAGGAAACCCGCACGCGGATCGGCGACGAGATTGCGCGTGTGCTCGGCCAGGCCGCTCACCAGGATCACGGGCCGATGGCTCGCATCGGGTGCAAACGGCACGACGGTCGGATACGGAAAGCCCAGCGGTT
The DNA here is from genome assembly GCF_024730645.1 of Burkholderia sp. EMB26. Lineage (NCBI taxonomy): Bacteria > Pseudomonadati > Pseudomonadota > Betaproteobacteria > Burkholderiales > Burkholderiaceae > Burkholderia > Burkholderia sp. EMB26. The sequence continues at coordinate 273,749 of NZ_CP078070.1, read as the reverse complement.
CGCGCGCATGGGTGGCGAGCGTGCCGAGCGCGCAGCGGTGCAGCAGATGCAGGGCGAAGGCGGGATCGATGTTCAAGGGGACTCCTGCGGTCGAAAGGGCGCATCGGTTTCGATGTTACCCGCGCACGCCGCGTGCCGCGCATCGGCCGAACGGCCAGTCCGTCACCGGGGCGCCACCGCGAGACGACCCGCTCTCCAGCGCATCGACCGAACGGCCATCGCCCGGCAGGATCGTAAGCGGTTCGATAGAATCGGACAGGTCCGACGGGCGCCGCGTGCGCCCGCGCATTTTCCTGACGAGCCTTCCCGTGTCCGAATCCTCCTCCCCCGAATCGTCGTCCCCGTTCGCCGCGCCGCCCGACGCGCACCGCGTGCTGCCGCTGCCGGCCCGCCAGCGTGCGCGCACGGCGTCGATGGCGCTGTTCTTCGTCGCCGGCATGATGTACGCGTCGTGGGGCGTGCACGTGCCGACCGTGCGCGACAAGTTCGCGCTGAGCCCCGGGCTGCTGTCGATCGCGCTGTTCGCGGTCGCCGGCGGGTCGATCGCCGCGATGCTGACCATCGCGCGCTGGATCGCGCGCGTCGGCTCGCGCACCGCGTGCCTCGCCGGCGGGCTCGTGATGTCGGCGTGCGCGGCGCTGATCCTCGTCGTGCCCGACTACTGGATGCTGCTCGCGGTGCTCGCGCTGTTCGGCTTCTCGATGGCGACACTCGACGTCGCGATGAATGCCGAGGCCAGCGCGGTCGAAATCGCGCTCGGCAAGCCGATCATGTCGTCGCTGCACGGGATGTTCAGCATCGGCGGGATGGCCGGCGCAGCGGCCGGCGGCGCGCTGCTGTCGGCCGGCATGGCGCCGGTCGCGCATCTCGCGCTCGCGGCGGCGGTAAGCGCCGCGGTGCTCGTGGCCGCGAGCCCGGCCGTGCTGCCGCACGTGCCGCACCACGAACAGGCGCACGGCGGCGGCAACCGCTGGCGCTCGCCCGCATTGTGGATGCTCGGCGGCATCGCACTGATCGCGCTGATCGCCGAAGGCGCGATGTACGACTGGGCGACGGTCTACATGCGCGACGTCGTCGCGGCGAGCCCGGCGCTCGCGAGCGCCGCGTACGCGGCGTTCTCGGGCGGGATGGCCCTCGCGCGCTTCGCGGGCGACGCCGTGCGCGCCCGCTTCGGCGCGCCGCAGCTCGTGTTCGCGAGCGCGTCGCTCGCGTGCGCGGGGATGATCGGCGCGCTGCTGCTGCCGTATCCGGCCGCGGTGCTGACCGGCTTCACGCTGATGGGTCTCGGGCTGGCCAACATGATGCCCGTGCTGTTCGCGGCCGCCGCGCGCGTGAAAGGCATCCACGCGGCCGAAGGGCTCGCGCACGTGGCCGGGCTCGCGTATTTCGGACTGCTGTTCGGTCCGGTCGTGATCGGCGCGGTCGCGCAGGCCGCGAACCTGACGATCGGCCTGTCGGTCGTCGCGCTGTGCGCGGCGCTCGTTGCGCTCGTCGCGCCGAAGGTGCTGTCGCACCTGAAGATCTGACGGCACGGCGGCGCACGCCGGCCCAAAAAGAAAACGCGCATGCGTTGCCGCATGCGCGCTTTCACCCCTTCTGTTGACCGCTTGTCGCGTTACATCTTCACTTCGTCGAGCAGCGACTTCTTGCCGCTCTTGTAGTTGTACAGCGAGATCACGCCGTGCTGCAGGTCGCCCTTCGAGTCGAAGGTCGTCGTGCCGATCACGCCCGTGTACTTCGTCGCCGGCATCGCCGCGAGGATCTTCGCCGGGTCCGTCGAGTTCGCGCGCTTCATCGCGTCGGCGATGATGTACACGGCGTCATACGTGAACGGTGCGTAGATCTGGATCGGCTGGCCGAAACGCTTCTCGTACTTCGCCTTGAACGCCGCGCCGCCCGGCATCTTCTCGAGCGAAGCACCGGCTTCCGAGCACACGATGTTGTCGGTCGCGTCGCCGGCCAGGTCGGCCAGCTTTTCCGTGCACACGCCGTCGCCCGCGAAAATCTTCGCGCGCAGGCCGAGCTGCTTCGCCTGTTTCGCGAACGGGCCGCCGGTAGCGTCCATGCCGCCGTACATGATCGCGTCCGGGTTCTCGCCCTTGATCTTGGTCAGAATCGCGCGGAAGTCGACTGCCTTGTCGTTCGTCGCGTCATGCGACATCACCTTCAGGCCGAGCGCCTTCGCCTTCTTCTCGAATTCGTTCGCGAGACCCTGGCCGTACGCGGTCGAATCGTCGACCACCGCCACGCTCTTGATGCCCTTCGAGTGCGCGTAGTCGGCCAGTGCCGGGCCCTGCTGCGCATCGGTCGCGACCACGCGATACGTGGTCTTGAAGCCCTGCTGCGTGTAAGCCGGGTTGGTCGCCGACGGCGAGATCTGCACGACGCCCGCATCGCTGTAGATCTTCGAGGCCGGGATCGACGTGCCCGAGTTCAGGTGGCCGACCACCGCGACGACCTTGTCGTCGACGAGCTTCTGCGCAACCTGCGTCGCCTGCCGCGGGTCGGCGGCGTCATCCTGCGGGTCCAGTTGCAGCGTGATCTTCTGGCCGCCGATCGTGAGACCCTTCGCGTTGATCTCCTCGACTGCGAGACGTGCGCCGTTTTCGTTGTCCTTGCCCAGGTGTGCAATGCCGCCCGTCAAGGGCGCGACGTGGCCGATCTTGACGACTTGATCGGCGGACGCGTTGCTTGCAGCTGCAGCACACAGCATCGCCGCGGCGGTGATCGGCAACAGCTTTTGCATCTTGATATTCATGTAAGTCTCCAGTTCGGTCCCAATAAACGCCATCGCCCGGTGCCCCGCTGCCATCCCCGTGTTTGCAATCACTGGACGATTCGCCGGTTGCATCGTTCATGCACTTGGCCTCAAGCACGTGAAAACAGCCGCTTTTAGCGGCCACCCGCCCGTACTTGCGCGCAAGTGTAGGTGATCAAATTAATTTGTGGGACTTTTTTGGGGTAGTGGTAACACTACCGATACGCGCGCTTTGGAAGGAGGACTCGAATATCGCCGCAAGCCCCGCCGGATAAGGGTTTCCGCTAATTCCCGGCGATCTTTTGAAAGGTCGTTTCAACGCATTCCCGGGGTATTTCGATTCGGTATTTTGTGCCCGGGATCGTTGAATGAAACGCGTGTGACGGCACACGCGTTTCGTCGTCCGACATGAACGATTTCTGGCGGCCGATGCGGGGTTCAGGCGGCCGAGGCGCGCCATTCGGCGTCGAGCGCGGCAACCAGTTGCGACGTCGTCAGCGTGTCGCCGCGCCGCCGCGCGAGGGGTGCGCCCTGCCCGGCCCACAGCGACAGATAGTCGCCGTCGTTCGCGCGCGCGGCGGCCTGGCGCAGCGGCTGGGTCAGCGCGTTCTGCACCGGATACGGTGCCGCGTCGACCACGTGCTCGCCGAGCCGCGCCATCAGCGTGTTGCGCAGCCCGCGTGCGTGACGGCCGGTGATCGCGCGCGTGACCTGCGTCGACGTATCGGCGCTCGCGAGCAGACGCGCCTTCCAGTCCGCGGCGATCGCGCTTTCCGCGCACGTGAGGAACGCGGTGCCGAGTTGCGCGGCCTGCGCGCCGAGCGCGAGCGCGGCCGCGATCCCGCGGCCGTCCATGATGCCGCCCGCGGCCAGCACGGGCAGCCCCGTCGCGTCGACGAGTTGCGGGACGAGCGCGAGCGTGCCGATCAGCGCGTCGTCGGCGGAGCCGATGAAGGTGCCGCGATGGCCGCCGGCCTCGGCGCCCTGCGCGGACAGCGCGTCGGCACCGGCCGCCTGCCACGCGAGCCCTTCGGCCACGTGCGTCGCGGTGCCGATCACATAAGTGCCGGCGGCTTTCAGGCGGGCGACGTCGGCCGCGTCGAGCACGCCGAACGTGAAGCTCGCGACCGGCACGCGCAGCGCAACGAGCGCATCGAGCTGCGCGCGGAAATCGGGCGCATAGCGCGCGGGCGCCGTGCCCGGCGGCAAGCCGAGCGTCGCGTTCAGCGGGTCGATCGCGGCCAGCGCACGCGCGACGGTCGCCGCATCGGGCGCGGCTTCATCGGGCAACACGAACAGGTTGATCGCGAACGGGCGATCGGTCGCCGCGCGGATCGCGGCGACTTCGGCCTCGATGCGCTCGGGCGCGAGCGCGCCGGCGCCGAGGCTGCCGAGCGCACCGGCATTCGACGCGGCGGCGACCATCGCGGTCGTGGTCGCGCCGACCATCGGCGCCTGCACGAGCGGCAGACGCAGGCCGAAGCGTTCGGAAAAGGGGGTGGACAACGAGCGGGCAGACATGGCGAATCCTTCGATGACGATGCGCGAAAGCGCTTTGTAAAGGCCGACACATCGACTCTATCGAAGCGGCGCGGCGCCGAAAAATGAATAATCGAGATCGAAACGATCGCTGCGCGAGAAACGGGCGCGTGCACTGCAGCATCGAACGATTGGTGGCACACTAGGCCGCCCTCTTTTCACCCTGGGGGCGCGCATTGCGCACCCCGCACGCCAGGAGTTCAGAACGTGACTGCCCAATGGATCGACATCCCGACCGGTAACGACAGCTTCGGCGGCTATCTCGCGCTGCCCAAGCGCGGCAAGGGCCCTGCCGTCATCATCATCCAGGAGATTTTCGGCGTGAACGCGCACATCCGTGCGGTCGCCGACCAGTACGCGGCCGACGGCTTCGTCGCGCTCGCGCCCGACGTGTTCTGGCGCACGCAGCCGCGCGTCGAGCTGACCTACGAAGGCGCGGATCGCGACAAGGGCATCGAGCTGATGAAAAAGACCGACGTGGGGCTCGCGGTCGCGGACATCGGCGCGGCGGCCGACGCGTTGCGCGCCCGCCCCGAAGTGGACGGCAAGCTCGCCGCGATCGGCTACTGCTTCGGCGGCCAGCTCGCGTACCGCGCGGCCGCAACCGGCAAGCTCGATGCGGCGGTGTCCTATTACGGCGGCGGCATCCAGAACGCGCTCGACCTCGCCGGCCAGGTCACGCAGCCGATCCTGTTCCACTACGCGGAAAACGACCACGGCATTCCGCTCACCGCGGTCGACCAGGTGAAGGCCGCGTTCGCCGGCCACGGCCATGCGTCGTTCCACGTGTACCCGGGCGCCGAGCACGGCTTCAACTGCACGGACCGCGCGTCGTACAACCAGCGTGCCGCGGCGCTCGCGCACGGCCGCACGCTGACGTTCCTCGCCGAGCACCTCTAAAAGCGCCGGCCGCGGGCCCGCCACGCCGGGCCCGCGTTATGCTCGCACCATCGCCATGAGTCACAACGGGGGTGACCGCGATGCACTCGGACTATCTCGCGCATGACGCCATCGGACTCGCCGCGCTCGTGCGCGACCGCCAGGCCAGCCCGCGCGAACTGCTCGACGCCGCGATTGGCCAGGCCGAAGCGGTCAACGGCGCGATCAACGCGATCGTGCTGCAGGACTACGAAGCCGCGCGCCAGCGTGCGGCGAGCGCGCCCGAACCGGGCGCCGCCACGCCGTTCGCGGGCGTGCCGTATCTCGTCAAGGATCTCGGCGCGGCGGTCGCCGGCTTGCCGCTGTCGATGGGCAGCCGGCACTACCGCTACTTCGTGCCGGCCGACGATTCGCCGGTGATCGCGCGCAGCCGCGCGGCGGGTCTGAACGTGTTCGGCAAGACCAACACGTCCGAGATCGGCCAGATGCCGTACACGGAACCCGAACTGTTCGGCGCGTGCCGCAACCCGTGGAATCTCGACCACACGCCCGGCGGCTCGAGCGGCGGCGCGGCGGCGGCCGTCGCGGCCGGCATCGTGCCGCTCGCGCATGCGTCCGACGGCGGCGGCTCGATCCGCATTCCGGCGTCGTGCTGCGGGCTGTTCGGCCTGAAGCCGAGCCGCAACCCGGTGCTGGTCGACCTGCCGTCGAACGGCGAACTCGTGGTCCAGCATGCGGTGTCGCGCAGCGTGCGCGACAGTGCGCTGCTGCTCGACGTGACGACCGGCCAGACGCTGCCGCCCGGCGCGCCCGGCACCTTCCTCGGCGCGCTCGATACGCCGCCCGGCCCGTTGCGGATCGGCCTCGTCGTCGATCCGATGCTCGCGCCGGCGCTCGCCGACGACACGCGCGCGGCGCTCGACGACGCGGCCGCGCTGCTCGAATCGCTCGGCCATCACGTCGAGCCGACGACGCTGCAGATCGACTATGCGCGCGCGGCCGAAACCTTCCTCACGCTGTGGGCGACGATCGCCGAAGAAATGGTGCTCGGCGCGCGCGAGCTGACCGGGCGCACGCCGCGGCGCGGCGAATTCGAGGCCGCGACGTGGGCGATGGCCGTGGTCGGCCGCCGCCTCGCGCGCACGCGCCTGCCGGACGTACTCGAATGGCAGCGCCAGCTCACCGTGCAGGTCGCCGGTCTCGTGTCGCGCTACGACGCGATCCTGTGCGCCTCGCTCGCGGGGCCGCCGGTGAAGATCGGCGAGCTGCAGCCGACGCCGTTCGAATCCGCGCAGATGAAGCTCGTCGCCGCGTTGCCGGTGAAGCCGCTGCTGAAGGAGATGCTCGCGAAGTCGTCGGAGAAGGCGTTCGCGTGGGCCGGCTGCACCGAGCTGTTCAACCTGACCGGCCAGCCGGCGATGTCGGTGCCGCTGTACTGGAACGCGCGCGGGCTGCCGATCGGCGTGCAGTTCGCCGCGCGCCACGCGGACGAAGCGTTGCTGCTGAAGCTCGCGCGGCAGCTCGAACAGGCGCGGCCGTGGTTCGACCGCCGCCCGCCGCTGATGCAGGCGCAGCGCTGATTCAGCGGCTTCCGCCACGCGGCATGCGCGGCGCTTCACGATAAAAAAAGCCCCGCCGGCGCAAACCGGCGGGGCTTTCACGCATGCAATTGCGTGACGGCGCTTACATCGCGAGCCGTTCGCAGATCGTCCGCGTGGCGGTCGCCGCGTTCAGCGTGTAGAAATGCAGCCCCGGCACGCCCGCGTCGATCAGGCGCTGGCACAGGCTCGTGACGACGTCCGCGCCGAACGCGCGGATCGACTCGCGATCGTCGCCGAAGCTCTCGAGCCGGCGCGCGACCCAGCGCGGCACTTCGGCGCCGCACATCTCGGAGAAGCGCATCAGCTGCGAGAAGTTCGTGATCGGCATGATGCCCGGCACGATCGGCACGTCCACCCCCAGCTTGCGCGCATCGTCGACGAAGCGGAAATACGCATCCGCATTGAAGAAGTACTGCGTGATCGCGGAATTCGCGCCGGCTTTCACCTTGCGCGCGAAATTCTCGAGATCGGCCTTCGGCGAGCGCGATTGCGGGTGGTACTCCGGGTAGCCGGCGACCTCGATGTGGAACCAGTCGCCATGCTCGGCGCGGATGAAGCTGACGAGTTCGGACGCATAGCGCAGCTCGCCGACCTCGCCCATCCCCGACGGCAGGTCGCCGCGCAGCGCGACGATGTGCCGGATGCCGTGCGAGCGGTACTGGTCGAGGATCGCGCGCAGGCTGTCGCGCGACGAGCCGATGCACGACAGGTGCGGCGCGGCCTCGAGGCCGTCCTTCTGCATGTCGAGCACGGTATCGAGCGTGCCCTGCTGCGTCGAGCCGCCGGCGCCGAACGTCACGGAGACGAATTTCGGCTTCAGCGGCAGCAGCTGCGCGCGCGTGGCGCGCAGCTTTTCGACGCCGTCCGCCGTCTTCGGCGGGAAGAATTCAAACGAGAGTTCGATCGGTTTCATGATTCGATGGGGTTGGGCCTGCGCCCGCCAGCCCTCAGCCGATGTCGCGCTGGCCGAAGATCAGGGCGGACAGCAGCCACGACACGATGCTGTACAGGATCGAACCGAAGAACGCGGACCAGAACCCCGACACCTCGAAGCCCTTCAGCAGCGACGACGCGAACCAGAAGCACAGCGCGTTCACGACGAGGATGAACACCCCGAGCGTGACGATCGTGACGGGCAGCGTCAGCAGGATCAGCACCGGCCGGATCACCGTGTTGATCAGCCCGAGCACCACCGCGATGATCAGCGCGGTGCCGAAGCTCTTGATGTGGATCGACGGCACGAGGTACGTGATGATCAGCAGCGCCAGCGCGTTGATGACCCAGGTGAGGATGACGCTCATGGAGTGCTCCGGTTCGGTTGTCGATCGGTACGATCGGTGAGCGCCGCCGCGCCGTGCGCCCGCGACGGGCGCGCACGGCACGGCGGCGGCCGCGCATCAGTATCAGTAGCGGTAGTGGTTCGGCTTGAACGGGCCGTCCTTCTGCACGCCGATGTACGCGGCCTGCTCGTCCGACAGCACCGACAGGTTCGCGCCGATGCGCGCGAGGTGCAGGCGCGCGACCTTTTCATCGAGGTGCTTCGGCAGCACGTACACCTTGTTCTCGTACTGCTCGCCGCGCGTGAACAGCTCGATCTGCGCCAGCGTCTGGTTCGCGAACGAGTTCGACATCACGAACGACGGGTGGCCGGTCGCGCAGCCGAGGTTCACGAGGCGGCCTTCGGCCAGCAGGATCACGCGCTTGCCGTCCGGGAAGATGATGTGGTCGACCTGCGGCTTGATGTTTTCCCACTGGTACTGGCGCGTCGACGCGACGTCGATTTCCGAGTCGAAGTGACCGATGTTGCAGACGATCGCGTTGTGGCGCATCGCCTTCATGTGATCGTGGTTGATCACGTGATAGTTGCCGGTCGCCGTCACGAAGATGTCGGCCTTGTCCGCCGCGTATTCCATCGTCACGACGCGGTAGCCTTCCATCGCCGCCTGCAGCGCGCAGATCGGATCGATTTCGGTGACCCACACGGTCGCGCCGAGGCCGCGCAGCGACTGCGCGCAGCCCTTGCCCACGTCGCCGTAGCCCGCGACGACCGCGACCTTGCCCGCGATCATCACGTCGGTCGCGCGCTTGATGCCGTCGACGAGCGACTCGCGGCAGCCGTACAGGTTGTCGAACTTCGACTTCGTGACCGAATCGTTCACGTTGAACGCCGGGAACGGCAGGCGGCCGTCCTTTTCCATCTGGTACAGGCGGTGCACGCCGGTCGTGGTTTCTTCGGTCACGCCCTTGATGTGCGCGAGGCGCTTCGAGTACCAGGTCGCGTCGACGTCGAGGTGCTTCGCGATCGACTTGTACAGCGCGACTTCTTCCTCGTTGGTCGGCTTCGCGATCACCGAACGGTCCTTCTCGGCCTTCGAGCCGAGGATCAGCAGCAGCGTTGCATCGCCGCCGTCGTCGAGGATCATGTTCGCGAATTCGCCGTTCGGCCATTCGAAGATGCGGTGCGAGAACTCCCAGTATTCGTCGAGCGATTCGCCCTTGAACGCGAACACCGGCGTGCCGGCTTCGACGATCGCGGCCGCCGCGTGATCCTGGGTCGAGAAGATGTTGCACGATGCCCAGCGCACGTCCGCGCCGAGCGCCTTCAGCGTCTCGATCAGCACGCCCGTCTGGATCGTCATGTGCAGCGAACCGGCAATGCGCGCGCCCTTCAGCGGCTGCTGCGCCTTGTATTCGTCGCGGATCTGCACGAGGCCCGGCATTTCGGTCTCGGCGATGTTGAGTTCCTTGCGGCCCCAGCCGGCCAGCGCCATGTCGGCGACGACGTAATCGGTGGATGCCTTGGAATCGATAATGGCGTTCATCACGCCCTCCTTTCTAAAAAGTTTCTAGATTGGTGACGTGAGCGCCGTTCAGGAAGCGGGGCCGGCGCGAAAAAATCGCCGCACGGCTGCTTGGTGAAGCTCTCCGAGCCTGGCGGACGCTGGTGGTCCGTCGCAACGCTCCTCGGAAAACGGAGGGGATTGTAGCAAATCGGCGCGCGGAATGCGCAAGGACCCGCACACGAGCGCGGCACGGGCGCGCGGCGCCGGCGCGCGCGGCCGTCGACAAGGGGTCAGGACTCGGCGCCGACCCACGCCTGTTCGCGCAGCCGCGCGCGCAGGCGCGCGACGGCCTGGCTGTGCAGCTGGCACACGCGCGATTCGCTCACTTCGAGCACCGCGCCGATCTCGCGCAGATTCAGACCCCGTTCGTAGTACAGCGACATCAGCAGCTTCTCGCGCTCCGGCAGCCGCTCGATCGCCTCGACCAGCGCCTCGCGCAGGTGCTCGTCGAGCAGCGCCGACAACGGATCGGCGTGATCGACGCGATAACGGTCGAGGAATGGCTCGTCGTCGGCCGCGCGGTCGAAATCCTCGTAGTAGATGAGCTGGCTGCCGTGCAGGTCCTGCAGCATCCCCTGGTATTCGTCGAGCGGCATGTTCAGGTGCTGCGCGATCTCGGTCTCGCTCGCCGAGCGGCCGAGGTGCTGCTCGACCTGGTGCACCGCGTGCTCGACCTCGCGCGACGTCTTGCGCAGGCTGCGCGGCAGCCAGTCGTTGCTGCGCAGCTCGTCGAGCATCGCGCCGCGGATGCGCTGCGTCGCATAGGTCTCGAACTGCGCGCCCTGGTCTTCCTTGTAGCGGCCGGCCGCGTCCATCAGGCCGATCATGCCGGCCTGGATCAGGTCGTCGAGATCGACGCTCGCCGGCATCTTCGCGACGAGTTGCAGCCCGAGGCGGCGCACGAGCGGCGCATATTGCGCGAGCACGTCGGCCTGGGACATCTTTCCTTGAGCGTTGTACATCATGGCTCTCTCCTTCGGGTGGCGCTCACGCGGCGTGTGCCGCGCCCGCCTCGTACGACGGCTTGCCGCCGGCGTGGACCGCCCGGCCCGCACCCGAACGCGGGCGCATCGGCCAGTACAACAGGTCGGCGGCAATCTGCCGGTAGTCGCGCGCGGCGGGCGACGACGGGAACGCGTCGACCACCGCATGCATCAGGTCGCGGGCGTGCTCGACGAGCGGATCGGCGCTCACGCAGCCCGCATCGGCGATCGACACGGTCAGGTAGCGGCTTGCGACGCCCGCGAGGTTGTCGAAGGCCGTCTTCGCGTCCGCGTGGCTGCCGACCTGATTGGTCAGCACGCGGAACTGCGCGAACGCGTGCGCGAAATGCAGCCGCTTCATGCACGCGTATGCCTCGGTGATCGCCTGCGCGGCGACCCGCGTGACGACCAGCACGTCGTGCGCTTCGCGCGCGAGCGCCGAGAACGAGCCGTCGGCGCCGAGCTGAGCGTCGACGAGCACGATGTCGGCCGGGCCGTCGATGAAGTCGCTCAGTTGCGCGTCGCTGTAGCCGGCGCGCGCGAGCCGCGCGGCGCCGCACAGGCCGAAGCCGGCCGCCACCCGCGTGCGTTCGCCGTCGCGCAGCCACGCGCCCGCGAGCGTCGCGCTGGCCGAGTGCACGTCGGCGCGCTCGTCGACGACGAGCACGTCCTTGCCGAGCGACGCGAGCGCCGCCGCGAGGTTCACCACGGTGGACGTGCAGCCGACGCCCGCCGGCCCGCCCGTCACCGCGACGATGCGCGACGCGCGCCCGGCCAGCAGGCGCCGCAGCCCTTCGGCCTGATCGATGATCCGTTTATCCAAATCGCACCTCGTGCAGCTCGGCGGTGGAACGTGCGGTCAGTGCGGAAAGCAGCGTCGGCATGTCCTCGTCTTGCGGCACGAAGGGCGAGCCGTCGCGCGGCACACAGAACGCGCTCTTCAGCAGGAATTTGGTCGACGCGACGTACAGGTTCTCCGGCACCTTCTGGCCGGTCGACACGTAGTGGACCGGCAGCTTGTAGCGGATCACCGTGTCGAGCACGCCGCCGAGGTGGGTCGCCTCGTCGAGCTTGGTGAGGATGCAGCCGGCCAGGTCGGGATGCTCGCCAGCACTGCGGTACGCCTGCACGACTTCGTTCAGCGTGTCGCCGTGGCTCGTCGCGTTGAGCAGCAGCAGGCGCTGCACCGGTGCGTTCGCGCCGTGCAGCATCGCGATCTGGTCGGACACCGCGCGGTCGCGCTGGCTCATGCCGATCGTGTCGATCAGCACGATGTGCTTGTTGCGCAGCTCGGACAGCGCGAGCGCGAGGTCGCCCGCATCCTTCACCGCGTGCACCGGCACGCCGAGGATCTTGCCGAAGATGCGCAGTTGCTCGTGGCCGCCGATCCGGTAGCTGTCGGTGGTCAGCAGCGCGACCTTGCTCGCGCCGAAGCGCATCACGCAGCGCGCGGCCAGCTTCGCGGTGGTGGTCGTCTTGCCGACGCCCGTCGGCCCCATCAGCGCGAACACGCCGCCGCGCTCCATCAGCGCGTCCTCGCTGTCGAGCACCGGCAGGTTCGACGCAAGCACCGACTGCGCCCATTCCGCGGCCTGCCCGAAGGTCTGCGCGCCGTCGCCGGACGGCAGGTTGTCGACCAGCATCCGCACGAGCTGCGCGGAGAAGCCGGCCGCGAACAGGTGCTTCGTCAGCGCGCCGTGGACGGCGCTGCGGCGCTGGCGGTCGTGCCACATCAGGCTGTCGAACTGCTCTTGCATCATCCCGCGCAGCTCGCCCAGCTCCTGCATCACCGTGTCGTTGACGATCCGCTCGAGGCGCGACTTCACCGCATCGGCCACCGCGGCGGCGGTGTCGGCGGACAGGCGCGTGCGTTCCGTCGCCCTGCCGGCGTACGCGGCACCCGTGTCGGGTACGCGCTTCGCGGCGGCCGGCGATCCGGCGGCGGGCGATCCCGCGGCCGTCACGCCGGCGGCCGGCATCCGGCGTTCGGCGTCGCGGACGATGTCGCGCGCCCAGTCCGGCGGCGTCGCGCTGGCCGCGGCGCGCGGCGCGGGCGCGCTCGGCTGCGGCTCGGCCGGCGCCTGCGCCCGGGCGATCAGCGCGTCGCGCTGCTGCGTGAGGCGCTTCGCGTGCTCGACCAGCCACGGTGCGGGTTCGGAAGGGGCGGCCGGCGATCCGGGCGCGGGCGTACCGGCGGCCGGCGCGGCGATCGACGGCGCTGTCGCGGCGGGCGCGTCCGCATCGCTCGACGGAGAATGCGCATCCGCGTCGTGCGCGTCGGCGCTCGCGCCGAACACCGACGAGAACACGTCCGGCAGCCCGCCTTCGCCGGCCGCGTACGGATTGACGGCCGGGCGCGGTGCGATGCCCGGGCGCGGTGCGATGCCCGGGCGCGACACGATGCCCGGCACGGCGGCGGCCGGCACCGACTCCGGCACGCGCGACGTGGCGACGCGCGGACGCGCGGCCGGCGGCGCCACCGCGGCGAGCTCCGAATCGGCGAGTGCAACGATTTCGACGCTGCCGTCATCGAGCGTGCGGTTCGACAGCACGACCGCGTCGGCGCCGAGCGCCTCGCGCACGAGACGAAGTGCGTCGCGGCTCGTTGCGCCGGTGAATTTGCGAATGTTCAAGCGGAACCCCCGATGACGTTAACGACTTTGATCGTGCGTGTGTCCGGCACTTCGGCATACGACAGCACTTTCAATTGCGGCAGGCTGCGGCGCAGGAAGCGCGCGAGCATCGCGCGCAGCGCGTGCTGCACCAGCAGCACCGGCGGCAGCCCGAGATTCTGTTGACGCAGCATCGCTTGCTGCGTGCCGGTCAGAAGGTTGTGCGCGAGGCCGGGTTCGAGGCCCGGGTTCGCGCCGGTGGCGAGCGCCTGCGACAGCACGCGCTCCAGGTTCGCGTCGAGGCCCATCACCTGCATTTCGCCGTTGCCCGGATACCACTGCTGCGTGATCGCGCGGCCGAGCGACAGGCGCACCGCGGCGGTGATCTCGAACGCGTCGCCGCGGCCCGCATGCTCGGACACGGCCTCGAGGATCGTGCGCATGTCGCGGATCGGCACGCCTTCCTCGAGCAGGTTCTGCAGCACCTTCTGCAGCGTGGTGAGCGAGATCGTCTTGGGTACGAGGTCCTCGACGAGCGACGGTGCATCCTTGCCGGTGCGTTCGACGAGCGCCTGCACTTCCTGGCGGCCGAGCAGCTCGGCCGCGTGCTGGACGACGAGATGGTTCAGGTGCGTCGCGACGACCGTGCTCGCGTCGACCACCGTGTAGCCGTACACCTGCGCCTGCTCGCGCAGCGCGACGTCGATCCACACGGCCGGCAGCCCGAACGCGGGGTCCTGCGTGACGGCGCCCGGCAGCGCGGCCGTCACCTGGCCCGGGTTGATCGCGAGCCACTGGCCCGGGAACACTTCGCCCGCGCCGATCTCGACGCCCTTCAGCGCGATCCGGTACGCGTTCGGCCGCAGCTCGAGGTTGTCGCGGATATGGATCACCGGCGGCAGGAAGCCGATTTCCTGCGCGAATTTCTTGCGGATGCTCTTGATGCGCTTGAGCAGCTCGCCGTCGCTGTTCTTGTCGACGAGCGGAATCAGCCGGTAGCCGACTTCGAGGCCGAGCGGGTCGATCAGCTGCACGTCGTCCCAGGTCGCTTCGTGGCTGTCGGCCGGCAGCACGGCGGGCGGTGCGATGTCGGTCACGTCGCCGGCCGCCTTGCGGGCCGCCGCGCGCCTGGTCTGCGTGCGCGCCAGCCAGATCGCGCCGCCGCCGAGCGCGAGGAACGCGAAGTGCGGCATCCCCGGGATCAGCCCCATCAGCACGATGATCGCGCCGGTGATCGTCAGCACGCGCGGGTTCGTGAACAGCTGGCCGGTGATCTGCGTGCCGATGTCCTCGTCGGTCGCGACGCGCGACACGATCACGCCGGCCGCGGTCGAGATCACGAGCGACGGGATCTGCGCGACGAGGCCGTCGCCGATCGTCAGCAGCGTGTAGTTGGTGCCGGCCGCGGCGAAGCTCATGTCGTGCTGGACCATCCCGACGATCAGCCCGCCGATCACGTTGATCGCCATGATGATCAGGCCGGCGATCGCGTCGCCGCGCACGAACTTCGACGCGCCGTCCATCGACCCGTAGAACTCCGCTTCCTGCGACACGGCCAGGCGCCGCTTACGGGCCTGTTCCTCGTTGATGAGGCCCGCGTTCAGGTCGGCGTCGATCGCCATCTGCTTGCCGGGCATCGCGTCGAGCGTAAAGCGCGCGGACACTTCGGCGATCCGCCCCGCGCCCTTCGTGATCACCATGAAGTTGATGATCATCAGGATCACGAACACGACGATGCCGACCGCGAAGTTGCCGCCGACCAGGAAGTGGCCGAACGCCTCGATCACCTGGCCGGCCGCGTCCGGGCCGGTATGGCCTTCGAGCAGTACGACGCGCGTCGACGCGACGTTCAGCGACAGGCGCAGCAGCGTCGAGAACAGCAGCACGCTCGGGAACGCCGCGAAGTCGAGCGGCTTCATCGTGTACATGCTGACGAGCAGCACCATCACCGACAGCGCGATGTTGAACGTGAACAGCAGATCCAGCAGCATCGGCGGCAGCGGCAGGATCATCATCCCCAGGATCATGCAGATGAGGATCGGGCCCGCGAGCGCGCGCAGGTTCGTGCCTGCCAGCAGGTTCGGGCGCTTCGCGAACAGGCCGGTGGTCGGGGTGCTCATGCCGCGGTCCCTCGTTTGCCGAGCGTGTCCTCGGCTTCTTCACGTTCGTCGTCGGCGGCGACCGACGTGCCCTTGTCGAGTTCGGCCGGCACGTCGAGATCGACCGGCACCGCCGGGAACGCGCCGCCTTCCGAGCGGAAACGCTTGAGCTGGTACACCCATGCGAGCACTTCGGCGACCGCCGAGTACAGCGAACCGGGGATCTCGCGCTCGAGTTCGACGTTGTGATACAGCGCCCGCGCGAGCGGCGGCGCTTCGAGCAGCGGCACGTTGTGTTCGGCCGCGAGTTCGCGGATGCGCGCCGCGACGAGGTTCACGCCCTTCGCGACGACCTTCGGCGCACGCATCTCGCCATCCGTGTATTGCAGCGCGACCGCGAAGTGGGTCGGGTTCGTGACGACCACGTCGGCCTTCGGCACGGCCGCCATCATCCGGCGGCGGGCGATCGCGCGCTGCTGCTGGCGAATGCGCCCCTTCACGTGCGGATCGCCTTCGTTCTCGCGATGCTCGCGCTTCACTTCTTCCCTCGTCATGCGCAACTTCTTGTTGTACTGCCAGAGTTGGTAAGGCACGTCGAGCCCGGCGACCACCAGCATCCCGGCGACCGTCGTGCCGCAGCACACGGCGACCAGATGCAGCGCATCGGGCAGCGCCGCGCCGAGCGGCTGGGTCGCGAGGCCGAGCAGTTCGTCCTTGCTGCGCCAGATCGCGATGCCGCCGATCCCGCCGACCACCAGTGTCTTCGCGATCGACATCCCGAGCTGGATCGGCCCCTGGATCGAGAAGATCCGGCCGAGGCCCGAGATCGGGTTCAGCCGGTCGAACTTCAGCTCGAACGTCTTTTGCGAAATCAGCCAGCCGCCGAGCGCCATCGGCGCGAGCAGCGCGGCGACGCCGGTGAGCGCGAGAAGCGGCAGCAGCGCGGCGAAGCCCTCGAGGCTCGCGCTGCCGGCCGCCGACAGCATCCGGTGGGTGTCGAACGCGGTCGCGCGATCGAACGTGAACGCGCCGCGCAGCATCGCCTGCAGATGCGCGCCCGACGGGCCCGCGAGCAGCCATGCGCCGTAGAACCCCGCCGCGAGCAGTGCGAACGAAGCCAGTTCGCGCGAACGCGCGACCTGCCCCTCCTCGCGCGCCTTCTCGCGGCGCCTGGGAGTGGCGGCTTCGGTCTTGTCGAGATCGCTCTCGTCTGCCACGGGGCCTCCAGTCGGCTACGGCGGAATGCCGTTTTCCAGTGACACCGATTATTCATGGAGGCGTCAAACGCCGATCGGTCGAGCAAAGCCGGGAAAGGGGGGTATTTCGGGGAATCGGACGAGCCGCCGCGAACGCGGCCGGAGCGGGGGCGGAACGATGCGCGGCGCGGCGGAAAAACCGGCCGGCCGGCGCATGGGGGCGGCGGCGCTCGCAGGCGGGACGGCACCGGCTGAGTGCGGGGGGACGGTGAAACGACGGGCGGGAAAACGGGAAGAGGCGGGGAAAGCGGGCCCCGACGCAACGGCCCCCGGACGGGCCGATCGCCACGTCATGCTCGTCGCGAATACGTCGAGTCTTCGCTTCGTCGCAATCCTTGCGCCCGGCCCTTTCCGGGGCCAGCGCAAGCCCGTTATTGGCGTGAACAGGCCCTAGCCAGCCGCCGCCCGCTGCAGCGCGTCGAGATCGAGCTTCTTCATCGTCATCACCTGCGCCATCACGCGCTCGGCGCGGGCCGGGTCGCCCGTCATCAGCTCGGCCATCTGCACCGGCACGACCTGCCACGACACGCCGAAGCGGTCGCGCAGCCAGCCGCATTGCTGCGCGCGCTCGTCGCCGCCTTCGGACAGGCGCGCCCAGTAACGGTCGATCTCGTCCTGGTCGCGGCAGTTGACGACGAACGACACGGCCGGCGTCATCTGGAACACGGGGCCGCCGTTCAGCGCGACGAACGCCTGCCCGTCGAGCTCGAACGCCACGGTCATCACCGCGCCCTCGGCGTTGCCGGACGCGTGCGCGCCAGCCTTGCCGTAGCGCGCGACGTGCACGATGCGCGCGTTGTCGAACACCGATACGTAAAAAGCGGCCGCCGCCTCGGCGTCGCGGTCGAACCACAGGAACGGCGTGATGCGCTGGATACGCTGGGTCATGGCGCTGTCTCCTCGATGTCGTGCCGGCACCGGTGCCGGTCTTACATCGTAGCCGCTGCGCCGGCGCCTGGCGGCGCGCCGGCTCGTAGCGCGCGCACCGCACGCCGGATAAAAAAAGGGGGCGATCGCTCGCCCCCTTCGTTCCTGCGTCCGGCCGTGCCGCGTCAGAACGCGACGAACGGCTGCGCGCCGCCGCTCGCGGTCTTGTCCATCCCGAAGTAGATCGTCTTGCCGTAGAAGTGCGGCATGCCGATGTCGAGCCAGCTGGACGAGCCGAACGGGCCCGCGATGTCGTTGAACGCGAACGTCGACGGGTTCGAGAACAGCGAATCCGCGTTCGCGACCGGCATCGACACGGTACCCGACGCGCCGTTCTGGCCCCTCAGCGTGGCCGAGTACGAGGTCGTGGTCGCGGGGCAGTAGAACTCCGTGTTCCTCGAACAGACCGTCTGCGCCGAATCGTTGAAGAAATACGCGTTCGAGCCCGTATCGAAGAACGCGGTCACGTTGCGCCCCTGGAACGTCGCGCTGACGTCGCCGGTCGTGGTCGACGTCATCACCGTCTTGCCGCTCAGGTTCGGCAGGCCGAACGTCAGCGTGCCGGTTGCGCTCCCCTGCCCGCTGGACGAGATGTCGGGCATCTGCACGCTCACGCCGTCGCTGTTCGCGAACCGATGCACGGGGTTGGCCACCTGCTGCGCGAGCGGCACGAGCGCGACCGTGCAGCTTGCGTTGTCGCCGTTCGGGCACGCGTAGTAGTTGTTGCTCGTCGACGTCGACGTCGCGCAGGTCGTGCCGCAGTCGTACGGCGCCGGCCCGATGCCGAGGATCCCGTTCGCGCCGAGCGCGCCGGTCGAGTTGGCCGACGCGCCGCCGTTCGTGCACGAGCTCGGCACGTTGGTCGTGCCGAGGTCGCCGATGATCTGCACGGGCAGCGAGCTCGCCTGCTCGGTGCCGATCGACAGGTCGACGGTGCGCACCGAGCCCCACGTGTAGCTCGACACGAACTTGCCGCATTCGGCGACCGGCGCGCCGCCGCTCGTCACCTGCGGCAGGCTGTCGTGCACGCCCGCCACCGCGCTGCCGACGAGCCGCAGCCCGTAGGACGCGGTATCGACGAGCACGTTGTTGACGATCTGGCAGTTCGACGTGCCCGGCACGCAGACCTTCAAGCTGATGGTCGGGATGTTGATCACGTTCGCGGCGCCGGCGCCGACCGTGATGACGGCCGTGTTGCCGCTGTTGCCGTCGGACCCGCCCGAGCCGTTGCCGCCCGTATTGCCGCCGTTGCCCGCACTGCCGCCGCCGCCATCGCCGCCGCCGCATGCCGTCACGAGTACGGCCGTCGCGGCCAGGAGGCCCAGCACGCCGAGCCAGCGCTTGAATGTACGAGGAATGCTCAAGGTCGCTCTCCCGCTGTCACTGGATATCGGTGCCGGCCACGCCGGCAGGCAGCGCCGACGGCAGCCATGCCTGGCCGGAGAAGGCGCCCATGTGGCCGCCCGTCCGGATCACGAGGCCGCTCGTCTCGACGGCCACCGGCGCGCGCCAGCCGCGCGCCTGGTGCGCCGCCTGGACCCCGGCGGTGTACTGCGGGAAATAGCTGCCGAGCAGCGACGCGAGATCCGGCATCGTCGGCCCGCGCCATGCGAGGCCGAACACGCTGCCGGCGGCCGACGTGTATTCGTGGATGACGGTGCCCGATCCGAGCGTGATCTCGCGGACGGTATAGGCGGCCGTGCTCGTCTGCACGCCGTCCGCCGAGCGCATCGCGCGCTGCAGCGCCCGCACGGTGGCGGCCTGATCGTCCGCCGGCGGCGACATCGGTGCGCCGCCCAGTTCCGCATGTGCGTGGACGGCCCACAGCACACTCATTGCAGCCGTCGCGTGCGCGACGGTCCAGCCCAAGCGTTTCAGCTTCACGTTCCCCCCCAAGGGACTGGCTTCGTTGCCGACGGCGCCGCCGTCGGCCCCCGCCGCCTGCCAACTTATGAATCTTACGAATGACGCTACGTTGCTGCTGACGCGTAGTATGCCTGCTGAGTGTGGCCACGTGTCAATTCGACGCAGGATCACGCCGCGCGGCGCATCGGCGGCGGACACGGGAAAACGCGGCGGGAACGGGGAATGCGCGCATCGGCCGCCCCCGCGGAAGGGGGCGCGCCGATGCGTGGCGACCGGGTCAGAAGCCGAGGCTGGCGAGCAGGTCGTCGACCTGCCCCTGGTCCTGGACGACGTCGGATTTGCCTTCCGGCGCGATCTGCGGGCCGTTCAGCAGCGATTCGGGGCTGCCGGTCGCGCTCATCTGCTCGGCCGCGAACGCGGCGGCGGTGGCCGCGAACTGCTCGCGCCGCTCCGGCGCGATGTTCTCGACGAGCACCGTGAGGAGCTGCTGCTCGATCAGGTAGACCATGTCCATGATCTTCTTGATCACCTGGCCGGTCAGATCCTGGAAATCCTGCGCGAGCATGATCTCGAGCAGCTGCGCGCGAGTCGCCGACGTCGACTCGGGCAGCGTGCGCAGGAACGTGCGCGTATCGTCCATCAGCTCGCGCACTTCCGCGTGCTCGATCGGCGCCGCGTACCACTGCGCCCAGCGCACGTCGAGCGCCTCGGCCTCGTTCTGGATGCGCTCCTGCATCGGCTTCGCGATCTCGATCGCATTCAGCACGCGCACCGCGGCCTGCTCGGTCATCGTCGCGACGTAGCGCAGCCGGTCGCGCGCATCCGGCACGGCTTCCGCCGCGCGCTCGACGTGCTTGTCGAGCCCGAGCTCGCGCATCGAATCGCGCAGCGTGCGCGTGACGTGGCCGATGCGCGCGAGGATCCGGTCGCTCGCGTAATCGGCGCCTTCGGCATGGCCGTCGGCGTTGATCGCCGCGCCGGCGAGCGCCGCATGGATCGGCTCGTTCACGTTCAGCTCCCGGCCTTGGCCATCTTGTCGATGATCTTGTTCAGCTTCTCGTCGAGCGTCGCGGCCGTGAACGGTTTCACGACGTAGCCGCTCGCGCCGGCCTGCGCGGCCGCGATGATGTTCTCCTTCTTCGACTCGGCCGTGACCATCAGCACCGGCAGGTGCGTGAGCGTCGCGTCCGCGCGGATTTCCTTCAGCATCGCGAGGCCGTCGAGGTTCGGCATGTTCCAGTCCGAGATCACGAAGTCATAGCCGCCGCCGCGCAGCCGCGCGAGTCCGGCCAGGCCGTCCTCGGCCTCGTCGACGTTCGAATAGCCCAGTTCCTTGAGCAGGTTGCGGACGATCCGGCGCATCGTCGGGAAATCGTCCACCACCAGGATTTTCATGCTCTTGTCCATCGTCGTTCCTTTCCAGATTCGTTTCCGTCGGGACGCGTATCGTGGCACGCGCCCCGTGACATTCCATTCACACGCGCTGCACGCGGTCGCCCATCGTCGCCAGGCGCGCCATCACGCGGCGGCTCATGTCGGCGAGCGGCGCGATCTCGTCCGCGCCGCCGAGCGCGATCGCCTCGCGCGGCATCCCGAACACGATGCAGCTCGCTTCGTCCTGCGCGAACGTGTGGGCGCCCGCGCGTTTCATTTCCAGCAGGCCCGCCGCGCCGTCGCGGCCCATCCCGGTGAGGATCACGCCGATCGCGTTCTTGCCCGCATGCGTCGCCGCCGAGCGGAACAGCACGTCGACCGACGGGCGGTGCCGGTTCACCGGCGGCTCGTCCGACAGTTGCGCAATATAATTCGCGCCGCTTCGCGCGAGCAACAGGTGTGCGTGGCCCGGCGCGATGTACGCATGGCCCGGCAGCACGCGTTCGCCATGCTCGGCTTCCTTCACCGCGATCCGGCACAGGCCGTTCAGTCGCTGCGCGAACGATTTCGTGAAGCCCGGCGGCATGTGCTGCGCGATCAGCACGGCCGGCGCATCCGGCGGCAGCGGCGTCAGCACTTCACGGATCGCCTCGGTGCCGCCCGTCGACGCGCCGATGATGATCAGCTTCTCGGTACTGACGAGCGGGTTGTTGATCATCGGCGCGGCCGCGGCGCTGTCCGCCGTGCGCGCGGCGGCCTGCGGCTGCGGCGCCTGGCGCACGCGCGCGCGCGACGCCGCGCGGATCTTGTCGGCGAGCTTTTCCGCGTAGTCGAGCATCCCGTCGCGAATCCCGACGCGCGGCTTCGTGACGAAATCCACCGCGCCGAGTTCGAGCGCGCGCAGCGTGATTTCCGAGCCGCGCTCGGTCAGCGACGACACCATCACGACCGGCATCGGCCGCAGGCGCATCAGCTTCTCGAGGAAGTCGAGCCCGTCCATGCGCGGCATTTCGACGTCGAGCGTGAGCACGTCGGGGTTGTGCTGCTTGATGAGCTCGCGCGCGACGAGCGGATCGGGCGCGGTCGCGACCACCGTCATGTCGGGCTGGCTGTTGATGATCTCGGTCATCAGGCTGCGGATCAGCGCCGAATCGTCGACGCACAATACTTTGATCTTCTGCACTGCGGTCATGCCTCCTGCTTTCTTGATAGGTTCGCCGCGTACGGGCTCCCTTGCGGGCCA
Organism: Burkholderia sp. EMB26; assembly: GCF_024730645.1. NCBI lineage: Bacteria > Pseudomonadati > Pseudomonadota > Betaproteobacteria > Burkholderiales > Burkholderiaceae > Burkholderia > Burkholderia sp. EMB26. The sequence goes on along the minus strand of NZ_CP078070.1, from coordinate 251,769 downwards.
GCCGTCCGCGCACCGCCGCTGCCGGCCGGCGCGGCGCCACGCGCGCCGAACAGCTCGATGCGCGGGCGCGCCGGTTGCGGCGCGGCAGGCCGCTTCGCGGCGAACAGCTCGACGTGCGCACGCGTGCGTGCGGTGCGGAGGCGATCGGCCTCGCGCGCGAGCGCGGCTTCGCGCTCGGTGACGCCCGGCACCTGCAGCCGCAGCTTCTTCACCATCGCGCGCCCGCTGTGCGGCATGAACGCGACCTTGCGCGGATGCACGCCCTGCAGGTCTTCCGCGGTGATGCGGATGCGCTCGAGCGCGAGATAGCGGCGCACGAAATCCGCGTTGCGATCGCCGATGTTGATCGTCGTCATCCCGGCCAGCACGGCCGCGCCGCCGAACACCTTCGCCTCGAAGCGCTCGCGGCGCCCGCCGGCCTTGATCAGCTCGTTGATCAGCACTTCCATCGCATATGCGCCGTAGCGCATCGATTCCGACGCGGCGGCGCCCGGATCGGCGCCGTCGTCCGGCAGCATGAAGTGGTTCATCCCGCCGATGCCCGCATACGGGTCGTGCAGGCACGCGGCGACGCACGAGCCGAGCACGGTCATCAGCACCATGTCCTCGGACGTCGTGTAGAACTCGTTCGGCAACAGCTTCACGCCGGGGCGCTCGAAGTGGTTGTCGAAGTAGCGATTGGTCGCGATCGGCAGTGCGCTCATCCGCGCTCTCCATAGGCGGGCGCGCTGCCCGCGGCCCGCGCACGCACAGGCGACGACGTCGCGGCCGCCGTGCTCGCCTGTGCGCCGCGCGACCGTGCGCCCTGAGCGGCGTCGCGCGTCAGTTCGTACACCGTCTGCCCGCGCAGCCGGAACGCCTGCGTCACGTACGTGAAATTCTCCGAATGGCCGGCGAACAGCAGGCCGCCCGGCTTCACGAGCGGCTCGAAGCGCGACAGCACCTGCCCCTGCGTCGGCTTGTCGAAATAGATCATCACGTTGCGGCAGAAGATCGCGTCGAACGGCTTGCCGATCCCGTAGTCGGCATCGGTCAGGTTCAGTTGCTCGAAACGGATCATCGCGCGCAGCTCGGGGCGCACCTTCACGCGGCCGGCCTGTGCGCCCGTGCCCTTCAGGAAGAAGCGCTTGAGCCGCTCCGGCGACAGGTGCTTGACCTGGTCGTACGTATAGATGCCGGCTTCGGCCTTCGCGAGCACCTGCGTGTCGAGATCGGTCGCGAGGATCGACGCGCTGCGCGCCGCCGTTTCGCCGAGCGCCTCGATCAGCGTGATCGCGATCGAGTACGGCTCCTCGCCGGTGGACGCCGCCGAGCACCAGACCGACACCGGCGCCGGCCGCCCCTTCACGAATTCCGACAGGATCGGGAAATGGTGCGACTCGCGGAAAAACGCGGTCAGGTTGGTCGTCAGCGCGTTGGTGAACGCTTCCCACTCGAGCGGATCGTCTTCCTGCTCGAGCAGGTCGAGGTAGTCGCGGAACGTGTCGAGGCCGCGCGCCCGCAGCCGTCGCGCGAGACGGCTGTACGCCATGTCGCGCTTGTGCTCGGACAGCGAGATGCCCGCGCGTTGATGGATCAGCGCGCGGATGCGTGCGAAATCCGCGCCGGTGAACGCGAAGTCGCGCCCCGGCTCGCCCGCGCGAGGCGAGGCATCCGGTGCATCGGGTCGAAACGGCGCACGCGCGTGCTGCATGGCTTAGAAGGTCTCCCAGTCGTCGTCGGACGTGCCGGCGGCCGCCAGCGCCGGCTTCTCGCCGTTCAGCGCCGGGCGCACGAGCGCGGGTTTCGCGGCCGGCTTGTCCGCCGCTGCGGCGGTCTTCGCCAGACGCGGGCCGTAGCCGCCTGCGGCGGCGCCGCCGCGGGAAGCCGGTGCGTCCTTCTGCGTACGCGCAGTGGCGTCGGCCGCCCGCTTCGGTTCGTGGTCGGCGCCCGCGGCGGCCGCGCGCGACGCCGGCGCGGCACGCCGTGCCGCCGGCTGGGCCGCGGCCTGCGGCGCCGGCAGCGCGGCGACCGGCGCGTCGTGGCGCGCGTCCGACGGCAGCGCCGCCGGTTCATGGGCCACCGGCCGCGCGACGCTGCGCGCCGGCGCGAGCACGATGCCGCCCGCGACGCGCCAGCCCGACACGATCGCCTTCATCTGGCGCGTCTGCTCCTCGAGCGACGCGGCCGCGGCGGCCGCCTGCTCGACGAGCGCCGCGTTCTGCTGCGTGACCGCATCCATCTGGCCGACCGCGCGGTTGACCTGCTCGATGCCGGTCGACTGCTCGTCGGACGCGGCGCTGATCTCGCCCATGATGTCGGTCACGCGGCGCACGGCCTGCACGATTTCTTCCATCGTCGCGCCGGCGCGCGCGACGAGCGCCGACCCGCTGTCGACCTTCTCGGCCGAATCGCCGATCAGCTGCTTGATTTCCTTCGCGGCGCTCGCGCTGCGCTGCGCGAGCGAGCGCACCTCGCCCGCGACCACCGCGAAGCCGCGGCCCTGCTCGCCGGCCCGCGCCGCTTCGACGGCCGCGTTCAGCGCGAGGATGTTGGTCTGGAACGCGATGCCCTCGATCGTGCCGATGATGTCGACGACCTTGCCCGAGCTGGCCGCGATGTCCTGCATCGTCGATACGACCTGGCCGACCACGTCGCCGCCCTGCGTCGCGATGTCCGACGCGTTCACCGCGAGCTGGCTCGCCTGCCGCGCGTTTTCCGCGTTCTGCCGCACGGTGCCGGTCAGCTGCTCCATGCTCGACGCGGTTTCCTGCAGCGACGCGGCCTGCTCCTCGGTGCGCTGCGACAGGTCGATGTTGCCGGTCGCGATCTCGCGCGCGCCGACGTCGATCGATTCGGTGCCGCGATGCACGGCCTGCACCATCGTCGTGACGGCGTCCTGCATCCGCTTGATGCCGCCGAACAGGCGGCCGATCTCGTTGGTGCTGAACACGTTCACCGGCTGCGTGAGGTCGCCGCCGGCGATGCGCTCGAAGTGCGCGATCGCATCTTCCAGCGGCTTGACGATCAGCCCGCGCAGCGCGAAGCGGATCGCGATCACGACGACGAACGCGATCGCGATGCCGGCCGCGATCAGCGCGATCATCATCGAGATCTGCGACTGCGTCGCGGCCTGGCGTTCTTCCGCGCGCTTTTGCAGCGCGGCGATCACGGCTGCCGCCGTCTGGTCGAACGCGACGAACATCGGGCTGATCTTCGCGTCGGCGATCGCGTGGTACGCGGCCATGTCGCCCGCGCGTGCCGCGGCGAATTCCGGTTCGACGCCTTCCTTCATGATCGTCGTGTAACGCGCGGTGAGCTCGTCGACGAGCGCCTGCTCGACGCCGAGCTTCGGCGTCGACTGGAACGTCTGCCAGTTCTGGTTCGACTTCGCATACAGCTCCTGCGCGCGATCGAGCACCTTCGCCGCGTCGGCCGCATTGCCGGCTTCGGTCAGCGTACGAAAGCGATCGAGCGCGACGCGCGAGCGCAGCAGGTACGCGGCCGTGTCGTCCAGCGTGTGGATCGCCGGCAGGTCGACGTGCGCGATCTCGTCGAGCGAACGGCTCGCGTGATTCAGCGCGTAGAGGCCGAGCCCGCCGACCGCGGCGGCCAGGCACACGAGGATGAGTCCGACCGCCGTGAGCGTCGTGCGGATCGACCAGTTATGCAACATTGCAGATTCTCCCGAAATTGCTGCGCGCGCGGCGCGCTTACCCGCCGAGCGTCTCGATCAGCGCCATTTCACGGCTCGACATCAGCTTCTCGATGTCCATCAGGATCAGCATCCGGCCGTCGACCGTGCCGAGGCCCGTCAGGTACTCGGTCGTCAGCGTCGCGCCGAATTCCGGCGCCGGCATGATCTGGTCGGTCTGCAGCGTCAGCACGTCCGACACGCCGTCGACCACCATCCCGACCACGCGGTTCGACACGTTCAGGATGATCACGACGGTCTGGTGGTCGTACTCGACCCGGCCGAGGTGGAACTTGATCCGCATGTCGACGATCGGCACGATGATCCCGCGCAGGTTGATCACGCCCTTGATGAACTCCGGCGCGTTCGCGATGCGCGTGACGCTGTCGTAGCCGCGGATTTCCTGCACTTTCAGGATGTCGATCCCGTATTCCTCGTCGCCGAGCGTGAACACGAGGAATTCCTGGCCCGTCGCGTCGCCCTGTTCCGCGTCGCGGCGGCTGGTTGCCGCGTTCGCCGCGGCCGGATTGATCATTTGGACTTCAGCAGACACGTTTGCCCCCAATCGGTTGATGGCGAGAGTCAGAAGACGGCGAGCTCGGCGCCGGCACGGGCGCCGTGCGTCGCACGGGTTTCGCGGTTCAGCGCCGCGACGTCGACGATCAGCGCGACGCTGCCGTCGCCCAGGATGGTCGCCGCCGAGATGCCATGGACCTTGCGGTAGTTGGTTTCGAGGTTCTTCACGACCACCTGCTGCTGGCCGACCAGCTCGTCGATCAGCATCGCGAAGCGGCGCCCCTCGGTTTCCATGATCGTGACGATCCCCTGCGTCGGGTCGGTGCGCGCGTCCTCGACCGAGAACACCTCGTGCAGCGCGACCAGCGGCAGGTATTCGCCGCGCACGCGCACCACGCGCTCGCCGTTGCCGACCGTGTAGATGTCGTCGTTCGACGGCTGCAGCGACTCCATCACGAAGTTCAGCGGCAGGATGAAGATCTCGCTGCCCACCTTCACCGACATCCCGTCGAGGATCGCCAGCGTGAGCGGCAGCACGATCCGCGTGGTCGTGCCGCGGCCGGCCAGCGACGTGATCTCGACGTGGCCGCCCATCGACTGGATGTTGCGCTTCACGACGTCCATGCCGACGCCGCGGCCCGACACGTCGGTCACCGTCTCGGCGGTCGAGAAGCCCGGCGCGAAGATCAGTTGCCAGACTTCGTCGTCGCTGATGTTCTCGGCGATCTGCATGCCCTGCTTCGCGGCCTTCGCGAGGATCCGCTCGCGGTTCAGGCCCGCGCCGTCGTCGCTCACCTCGATCACGATGTTGCCGCCGTGATGCGCGGCCGACAGCACGAGCTGGCCGACCGCGTCCTTGCCGGCGGCGACGCGCTTGTCGACGGTTTCGATGCCGTGGTCGAGGCTGTTGCGCACCAGGTGCGTGAGCGGATCGATGATCCGTTCGATCAGGCTCTTGTCGAGCTCGGTCGCCTGGCCGAACGTGACCAGTTCGACCTGCTTGCCGAGCTTGCCGGCGAGATCGCGCACGAGCCGCGGGAAGCGGCTGAACACGTAGTCCATCGGCATCATGCGGATCGACATCACCGCTTCCTGCAGGTCGCGCGCGTTGCGCTCGAGCTGCGCCATCCCGTTGAACAGGCGGTCGTGCAGCGCCGGATCGAACGCGCTCGCCGTCTCGGCCAGCATCGCCTGCGTGATCACCAGTTCGCCGACGAGGTTGATCAGCTGGTCGACCTTCTCGACGCCGACGCGGATCGAGCTGCCTTCGGCGCCCGCCGCGGCCGCGGCGGCCGGGCGCGCGCGCTTGTCGTCGTGATGCGCGGCGGCCGGCGCCGCGTGCTCGGCGGGCTGCGGTTGCGCGTGCTGTTGCGACGGCGGCTGCGGCTGCGCGGCGGCTGCGGCCGCCGGCTCGGCCGGCGCCGAAGCAACCGGCTGCGCGGCGGCGGCCTGCGGCGCGAACACCTCGACGCGCGCGGGCGGCGGGGCGGCGGCCGGTTCGGCGGCCACCGCGGCGGCCGCGTCCTGCGCGGCGGCCGGTGCCGCCTGCGCGGCCGGCGCCGTGCCGTGCGCGACGCGGATCTGGCTTTCGTCGATCACGAAGCAGCACACGGCGACGATGTCGTCCGACGGGACGTCCGATTCGACCCACAGCGACAGATCCGCGCCCGCTTCCTCGCGACCGACGATCCGGCCGAGGTTGCCGAGTTCTTCGGTGAGCAGCGCCTGGTCCTTCGCATCGACGCCGACCAGCGTGATCTTCAGGTGCGGGCCGCCGGCGCCGGCGTCGGCCGCCGGATGCGCGGCCGCGACGGCCTGTTCGACCACGTGATCGGGCGCACGGTCGCCGGCAGCGGCGGGTTCGGCAGCCGGCGCGACGGCCGCGGCGGCGACCGGCGCAACCGGCGCGGCCTCGGCGGCGGCAGGCGCACCCGCGCCGCTTTCGGCCTTCAGCCGTTCGAGCTTCGCGCAGATCGCCGCGGCGGCGGCCGCGTCCGGTTCGGCGCTCGCGCGGTAGTCGACGAGCTGGTCGGACAGCACGTCCTTGGTTTCCAGGAACGCGTCGACCATGTCCTTGGTCAGCGTCAGCTCATGGTTGCGCGCGCGGTCGAGCAGCGATTCGAGGATGTGCGTCGTATCGGTCAGCGCGGAAAAGCCGAACGTCGCCGCGCCGCCCTTGATCGAGTGCGCGGCGCGGAAGATCGCCGCCAGATCCTCGGGATCGGGCGCATCGACGTCGAGGTTCAGCAGCAGCTGCTCCATCTGCGCGAGCAGCTCGTCGGCTTCGTCGAAAAAGGTCTGGTAGAACTGAGTGATGTCGAGAGTCATGCCCGGTCACCGGTTGAATTCGTCGCGTTCATGTCAGGAGGCAGCCGGTTCGGACAGCGTCGCGACCAGCTCGACCAGCACGCCCGGATCGATCGGCTTTTCGATCCAGCCGGTCGCGCCGGCGTCGCGTGCGGCGTCCTTGAAGGCATCGCTGCCCTCGGTCGTCAGGACGAGGATCGGCGTGTCCGCGTACGCGGTCAGCTTGCGCAGCGCCGCGATCACCTCGAGCCCGTTCTTGCGCGGCATGTTCTGGTCGGTCAGCACCAGGTCGTACGGCGCCGTCGCGGCCATGTCGAAGCCGGCTTCGCCGTCCGGCGCCACCGTCACGTCGTAGCCGGCCTGCGCAAGCGTGGCCTGCAGCAGCGCACGCATGGTCGCGGAGTCGTCGATGGCGAGAATGGTTCGGATCATGTCTGTCTCGGAATCTTGGAAACGTCAGGGTTTCGGCGCCACGGCGACGGCGCTCGCCACGACCGGACGCACCGCCGGCGTCGGGCCGCCGAGCTGCTGCGCGAGCAGCTTCGAACCGGCCGCGTCGGCGGACAACGTCGTCGTCGTCGCATCGTCGCGCATCAGCGCTTCTTCGGATTTGCGATTCAGCACGATCACGCTGATCCGGCGGTTTTCCGGATCGAGCGGATCGGCCTTGTTCAGGTTCTGCGTCGACGCGAGGCCCAGCACGCGCAGCACTTTCGCCTCGTCCATGCCGCCGGAGATCAGCTCGCGGCGCGACGCGTTCGCGCGGTCGGCCGACAGCTCCCAGTTGCTGTAGCCGCCCTCGCCGCCCGCGTACGGCACGGCGTCGGTGTGGCCCTGGACGATGATCCGGTTCGGCACGTCGTTCAGCGTCTTGCCGATCTCGCGCAGGATGTCGCGCATGTACGGCTCGACGCGATCGCTCGACATCGCGAACATCGGCCGCTTCTGCGTATCGACGATCTCGATGCGCAGCCCCATCAGCGTCGAATCGATGCGGATCTGCTGCTTGAACTGGCGCAGCGTCGGATTGGCCTCGATCGCGGCCATCAGCTTGATCTGCAGATCGTGCAGGCGCGTCTGCTCGAGCCGGTCCTGCGCGCCCTGGGCCTGCGACCGGGAATTTTCGTCGCCCGCCTTCGCGAGGCGCTCGGCGAGCGAGGTCGTGCCGTCGGTGCGGCGCAGCGTGCCGGCGTCGACGCTCGACAGGTCGCGGCCGCCGCCGTTGATGATGCTCGAATCCTGCGAGCTGCGATCGCCGCTGCCGAGAATCGCGGCCTTCAGCGGCATGTTGAAGTATTCGGCGATCCCCTTCAGTTGCACCGGCGTGACCGAACTCAGCAGCCACATCAGCAGGAAGAACGCCATCATCGCGGTCATGAAGTCCGCGTACGCGAGCTTCCATGCGCCGCCGTGGTGGCCCTTCTTCGCCGGGGCCACCCGCTTGACGACGATCGCGCGATCCTTGCTCTTGCTCATCGGTCGCTCCGCGTCACTTCGCCTTCACGCGGCGCACGTGCTCTTCGAGCTCGGAGAACGACGGGCGCTCGGTCGAGAACAGCACCTTGCGGCCGAACTCGACCGCGATCGCCGGCGCATAGCCGTTCAGCGTCGCGAGGATCGTCACCTTGATGCACTGGAACATCTTGGTCGACTCGGCGACGCGTTGCTCCGCGAGGCTCGCGAGCGGCCCGATCAGCCCGTACGACAGCAGGATGCCGAGGAACGTGCCGACCAGCGCCTGCGCGATCATCGCGCCGAGCACCGCCGGCGGCTTGTCGGCCGAGGCCATCGTGTGCACGACGCCCATCACGGCCGCGACGATCCCGAACGCCGGCATCGCGTCGCCGACGCGCATCAGCGCGTGCGCCGGGCCTTCGCCTTCCGCGTGGTGCGTCTCGATCTCCTCGTCCATCAGGCTTTCGATCTCGAACGCGTTCATGTTGCCGCCCACCATCAGGCGCAGGTAGTCGGTCAGGAATTCGACGATGTGGTGATCGGCGAGGATCTTCGGGTATTGCGTGAAGATCGGGCTCTTTTGCGGATCGTCGATGTCGGCCTCGAGCGTCAGCGTGCCTTCCTTGCGTGCCTTCGCGAGCAGCACGTAAAGAAGCGCCATCAGCTCCATATAGACATCCTTCGTGTATTTCGAGCCCTTGAAGAGCGTCGGCAGCACGCGCAGCGTGGCCTTGATGGTCTTGCCGCCGTTGCCGAGGATGAACGCGCCGACGCCGGCGCCCGCGATCATCAGGATCTCGACGGGCTGGATCAAGGCGCCCAGATGCCCGCCTGCCAGCGCATAACCGCCGAAGACGGACAACAGCGTCACGAGTGTTCCCACGATAATCAGCACTGCCTGTCCCTCACGAAAGACCGGCGGGGAGACCGCCGTTAAACAGGTTTACGGCAGTCGGCAGGAAAACTTTCGCGGCCGCCCGGCGGCGGCCCGACGGTGTTTACCAGCAATGCGCAGACGATTCGTGCGGCCCCGGGGGCGCCGCTCGCGCCCCGTCCGGCCCTGCCCGGCGGGCGCTCAGGCCACGGCGGCAGCCAGTTCGGCGCGCGCGGCGGCGGCCTTGCGGGTCTTGCCGGCGCGCGACGGCGGCTGGCACAGGCCGCACACGAAACCTTGATGCGGATCATGCGCATGCGCGACGAAATGGCCGCCGCAGCGCGTGCACGGGGTCATCTGCAGCATCCCCGAATCGAAGAAGCGCACCAGCGTCCATGCCCGCGTGAGGCTCAGCGCAGCCTCGTCGCCGGACAGGTTCACGTGCTCCAGATAGAGCCGGTACGCCTTCACGATCGACTGGATCGGCTCGCAGCGGCCGTGGTCCTGCATGAACCGGTAGATGTTGTAGAACAGCGACGAGTGGATGTTCGGCTGCCACGTCATGAACCAGTCGGTCGAGAACGGCAGCATCCCCTTCGGCGGCGACACGCCCTTCAGTTCCTTGTACAGCTTGATCAGACGGTCCCGCGACAGGCTCGTCTCCGCCTCCAGCAGCTGCAGCCGGGCGCCCAGTTCGATCAGTTCGATGGCGAGGGTGATTTCCTTCACCTCGATCACGACGCTTTTGCTTGCCATGGTGATAACCGTCCGCTTGACGTTATTCGAATGAATGGCCAATACGCCGCCGGCCGGCGCGACACGCCGGGACAGACGCAAGGCGGGATGGATCAGCGGACGCCTTCGACCTGCTGCCCGGCCATCAGGATGGCCGAGTGGGCGTGCGCGACGACGTCGCTGCGGCCCTTGTCGGCGAGCGACGACAGCAGCGCGTGATCATCGAAGCGGAAGCGGCACAGCATCTGGTTGGACGCGGCCAGCTTCACGGTCTGCGCGAGCGTGAGGTTGGCGAGCACGTCGGCGAGTTCCTGGGAAATGCCCATGCGGAACATACCCATCGCCTTGTCTTCCCGCAGCAGTCGTTGCGCGAGGAGGAGGTACGACAGGTTGACCTCTTTGATCTCACTGAGCATTTCGCTGGTAGCGCTCATGATTCCCCCGTTAAAGAGCTTTGCTTTGGCCATTCATGTTATGAAAACGTTTGCTCGGTCAGTGCGCACTGGACGCTCAGCCGGCTCGTTTATAGTCTTACAGGGCGAATTTTGGCCAAACGGCATTTATGCCGGTATCAGCGAAGTGGCGTATGCCGTGCAGGATTTGTCTGTAAACCGTGTAGGAATTTTTCCGACAAGGCGGATTGAAAGGGGATTCGGAAAAACGGGTTGCAACGCGGATTCGGTTGCGAGACGCCCGACGGCCGTCGCACCAGGCGTGGAAGGCTTGCCGGCAAGGCTGCCGGCAATCGGATCGGTAAAAATTATAGTGCTTTTTCACGATAGCGCAACAATAGTTGTGGCCATCTCGATTCACGATTCCGCGCCCTTTTTCTCGGGGTTTTTGCGTATTTCATCGTGTAACAAGCCTTAAGTGTTTGAAAAAACACTCGAACCCCTCAGGGCGATATCGATAATGGACTCCAATGGGCGGCGGCGCGAGCCGTGCCGGCCCGCCCCGCAGCTTGCCGTCCGGCGCTCCGCGCATCCGCCCAGGGCCCGGCCACGTACCGCCAACCGCGTGTGTCGGCAAGTTCCGCAACCTTGTACGGGATCCGCATCGGCGCCGTCGCGCCCATGGATCGACACAGGAGAACACCCATGCGAATTGCCCAGATCGCGCCGCTTTACGAAGCCGTCCCGCCGAAACTCTACGGCGGCACCGAGCGTGTCGTGTCCTACCTCACCGAGGCGCTCGTCGAACTCGGCCATGACGTGACGCTGTTCGCCAGCGGCGACTCCGTCACGTCGGCCCGTCTCGAGGCGGCCTGGCCGCGCGCACTGCGGCTCGACCCGTCGGTCCGCGATTCGATGGCGCCCCATATGCGGCTCCTCGAGCAGGTCGCGCGGGTCGCGCACGAATTCGACGTGCTGCACTTCCACCTCGACTACCTGCCGTTCCCGCTGATGTCGCGCCTCGACACGCCGTACGTGACGACGCTGCACGGCCGCCTCGACCTGCCGGAACTGCAGCCCGTGTTCGACGCGTTCCCCGATTCGCCGGTCGTGTCGATCTCGAACAACCAGCGCAAGCCGCTGCCGCAGGCCGCGTGGGCCGGCACCGTGTACCACGGCCTGCCCGACACGCTGCTCACGCCGCAGCCGGACGTGAAGCCCGAATACCTCGCGTTCCTCGGCCGGATCTGTCCCGAAAAGCGTGTCGACACCGCGATCCGGATCGCCGCGCAAAGCGGGCTGCCGCTGAAGATCGCCGCGAAGGTCGACAAGGCCGACGCCGACTACTTCAAGGAAGTGATCGAGCCGCTGCTCGACCAGGCGCATGTCGAATTCATCGGCGAGATCAACGAAGCGCAAAAACCCGCGTTCCTGTCCGGCGCGAAGGCGCTGCTGTTCCCGATCGACTGGCCGGAGCCGTTCGGCCTGGTGATGATCGAGGCGATGGCCTGCGGCACGCCGGTCGTCGCGTTCAACCGCGGCTCGGTGCCGGAAGTGATCGAGGACGGCGTGACCGGCTTCATCGTCGAAGACGTGCAGGGCGCGGTCGGCGCGCTGCACCGGATCGACAGCCTGTCGCGCCCCGCGATCCGCGAACGTTTCGACACGCGTTTCAGCTCGAAGGCAATGGCGCGGCGTTACGTCGAAACTTACGAATCGCTTTGCGCGGCAACCAAGCAACCGGCATTGCGCCGGGTCGCGGGCGCCTGACACGGAAATCCGCGCCGAAATAGACCGTAAAATCCGCGCCGAAATCGGCGCGCAAAACAAAAGAGCCGCATCGTCGATGCGGCTCTTTCTATTGGGCTTTCGGTCACTCGATCAGGAAACGATCGCGGTTTTTGCCGACGATCCAATTCGGCGGCTTGCCACGCCCGCTCCAGGTTGCACCCGACTTCGGATCGCGGTATTTAGGCGGCAACGGCGCCTTCTTCGGCGGACGCCCGCGCCGTGCCCGTTCCGCGAAGCCCAGGTCCTGGGCCGTCAGGCCATATTCGGCAATCATTCGCTGGACATCGGCGATCACCGCTGCCACTTCCTGGCGGCGCACGTCGTCCGCCTGGGCCTGCAGATCGGCGATCTGCGCCTTGAGTTTCGCGTATTGAGACATTTTTCGACTCCCCTTTTCGATGATGCGGCCCCGGCGAATCCGGCCGGGACACCAACATCCGTTACGTCGTCTGCACTGCCGCCCTGCCCTTCGAAATTAATGCTGCCATCTTTAACCGAATCGTCTATATCGAGAATGCGGACTTATTCTAATAAAAGGCATTCGTCAGCCATTCAAATTTAACAATCGTTTACCCTCCCGGACCCGATTCATTTCCTATAATCCAGACCAATTCCGGACGACGAAATAAATCCGTTGCGTCGGCCGGGGTCTTCAACCCACTTGGACGAGGTCCTTACATGAATCTTTCTCAGCGTCTCGCTGCAGAGGTATTCGGCACGTTCTGGCTGGTGCTCGGCGGGTGCGGAAGCGCCGTGCTGGCCGCCGCCTTTCCGGGCCTCGGCATCGGCTTTGCCGGCGTCGCACTCGCCTTCGGCCTGACCGTGCTGACGATGGCATTCGCAATCGGCCACATCTCGGGTTGCCACCTGAATCCGGCGGTGAGCGTCGGCCTGACGGTTGCCGGCCGCTTCCCGGCACGCGACCTCGCGCCGTACATCGTCGCGCAGGTCGTCGGCGCCACGCTCGGCGCATTCGTGCTGTACCTGATCGCAACCGGCAAGCCGGGTTTCGACGTCGTCGGCAGCGGCTTCGCGACGAACGGCTTCGGCGATCGCTCGCCCGGCCACTACTCGCTCGCCGCGTCGTTCATCTGCGAAGTCGTGATGACGGGCTTCTTCCTGTTCGTGATCCTCGGTGCGACCGACAAGCGCGGGGTGCCCGCCGGCTTCGCGCCGATCGCGATCGGGCTGTGCCTGACGCTGATCCACCTGATCTCGATTCCGGTCACCAACACGTCGGTGAACCCGGCGCGCTCGACCGGCCCGGCGCTGTTCGTGGGCGGCGACGCGATCGGCCAGCTCTGGCTGTTCTGGGTCGCGCCGCTGATCGGCGCGGTACTCGCGGGGATCATCTACCCGCTGGTCGCCGGGCGTGACGACGCCGTCGACCTGCTGCCGGCATCCGCTCGCACAAGCGAATAAAACACTACGGGGTCAAGCGAGCAGAGCAGCGAGCCTCACGCTGTCGAAGAACATCGAGGCAGGCAATTTCGACGGGCGCCCCTGGCGCCCGTTTTTCATTTCCGCGCGGAATACGCGCCCGGGCGGGCGCTCAGGACGCTCAGGACGCGACGACGTCGTCTTCCAGCGAGAACAGCGTGCGCAGGTGGCGGGCGACGCCCGCGTCGAAGTTGTTGCCGATCCGCGGGACGTGCGGCAGCCGCGCGATCAGGTCGGGGTTCGCGTTGTTCATCATGAATGCATGGCCGGCCGTTTCGAGCAGGTCGATGTCGTTCATGTTGTCGCCGAACGCGATGCAGTGACCGGTGTCGACGCCGAGCCGCGCGAGCACCGTGCGCAGCGCGCGGCCCTTCGACACGTTCGCGGTCATCACTTCGAGGCAGTCGGGCAGCGAGTACGTGACGTACAGCGTATCGCCGAACTGCACGCGCATCTGCTCGGCGACGACCGCCAGATCGGCCGGCTCGCCGATATACAGCACCTTCGCGATATCGGCGCCGTCGTGCGCGGCCATGTCGATCACCTCGTACCGGAAGCCCGAATCCTGGTGGAATTCGAGCAGGTGCGGCGCTTCGCGGTCGATCAGCCAGCCGTCGTTGGTAAACAGGTTGACGATCACGCGGCCGTGCGCGCCGACGACTTCCGGCTGCACGAGGCTGCGCACGATCGCTGCGTCGATGTCCTGCCCGTGGATCTTCGTGTCGTCCGGCGCATGCACGCGTGCGCCGTTCGACGTGATCAGGTACGGCCGGATGCCGAGCACGTCGCGAATGCCGGCGACGTCCGCATAGTGGCGCCCCGTGGCGATCACGAACTGCACGCCGTCGCGGTCGAGCCGGCGAACGGTGTCGATCGTGTACGGGTCGAGCTGGTGGTCGCTGTTCAGCAGCGTACCGTCGAGATCGGTGGCGATGACTTTGTACATGGGACGGGAGAGTGACGCTCGGGGCACGGAGGAAGCGTCATTTTAACGTCGGGCCCGGCAGCGCGCCGGGCGGTTGCCGGGTGGTTGCCTCGCGGTTACCGGCCGGGCGCCGCCTGCGGCGCTGCTGCGATGCGGCATTCGCCGCGCGCGCTCCACTCGGCTTAGGCTCCCTCCGCCGCCCGCAACGCCTGGAGCGCGAGCCGCAGCGCGCCATGCGCCGAATCGTCGAGCGGCGCGCGCAGCCGCGCGGCATGCCGCGCCGGCACGGCCGGCGCGAGCGCGTCCGCCAGCCCGCCGCACAGCGCGACCGGCAGCGCGTGCTGCGGATCGAGCGCGTCGATCATCTTGCCGATCTCGTCGCCAGCCTGCGCGATCAGCGCGCGCGCGACCGGATGCGTGCGGTGCGCGAACACGATCGGCGCGAGACGCGCGTAGATCGTCTGGTTCGCGTCGCACGACCACTGGACGAGCGCATCGCGATCGTGCGCGCCGGTTTCCGCGAGCAGCGCCGTGGCGAACGCGTCGCGCGGCACGCGGCCGTCGAGCGCCTGTTGCGCATACGCGAGCGCGCGCACGCCGAGCCACGCGCCGCTCGCCTCGTCGCCGGACGGAAAGCCGAAGCCGCCCGCGATCCGGCACGCGCCGGCCGCGTCGAGCGCCGCCGCGATGCTGCCGGTGCCGAGCGCGACGATGAGCCCCGGCGCGCCGCCGTGCGCGCCGACGACGGTCGTATACGCGTCGCTTTCGATCGCCAGCGCGCCGAGCGGCGCCTGCGCGCGGAATGCGGCGAGCCACGCCGCGTTGTTGACGCCGGCCAGCCCGCAGCCGAGCGTGCACTGCGACCAGTCGAACGCGAGACCGGCCTGCGTGAACGCGTCCGCGCACGCCGCGCCGATCGACGCCCATGCCCGCTCGATGCCGAGACCGAGCCCCGACGGGCCGCCGCGCCCCTGCGCCAGCTCGCGCCCGTCCCGGTCGGCCAGTACCGCGCGCGTGCCCGTGCCGCCGCCGTCGATGCCGATCGCAAAAAGTAATGCCGCCATGCTTCATCCCGCTGATTCGAACAGGCGCCAAGCTTAACCGGATCGGCGCCGCGCGCCCATCTGCCGTTCGGCCGGCTATCCCGCCAAAAGGGCTTCCGCTATGCTGGCGCGATCGAATCGACACTGAAAACGAGGCAGACGATGTCGCAGCGGTGCAACTGGGTGAAGACGGAAGCGGACGCTCACTATCACGATACCGAGTGGGGCGTGCCCTCGCACGACGATCGCCACCTGTTCGAAATGCTGATTCTGGAAGGCGCGCAGGCCGGGCTGTCGTGGTCGACGATCCTGAACAAGCGCGCGGGCTATCGCGAAGCGTTCGCCGATTTCGACGTCGATGCCGTCGCGCGCTTCACGCCCACGCGCATCGAGAAATTGCTGGAGAACCCGGGCATCGTGCGCAACCGTGCGAAGGTCGAATCGGCGGTGACCAACGCGCGCGCCGTGCAGCGCATCCGCGAAGAGCACGGGTCGCTCGCCGCGTTCCTGTGGTCGTTCGTCGGCGACACGCCGGTCCAGAACGCGTGGCAGTCGTACCGCGACGCGCCCGCCTCGACCGAGCAGTCCGACGCGCTCAGCAAGGCGCTGAAGGCGTACGGCTGCAAGTTCGTCGGCTCGACGATCTGCTATGCGCTGATGCAGGCAACCGGCATGGTCAACGATCACGAAGCCGGCTGCCCGTGCCACGCGCGATGCGCGGCGCTCGGCGGCAAGCAGCCGGCCCGCCGGCGCAAGGCGGGCTGACGGCGCGGGCGCACACCCGGCGCGGGTGCCGCGCCGCTGCCCGGCGGCGGTTGCGCCGTCCGCTTGCCGCCTGCTGCTTGCTGCTTGCCCCGCGGTCCTTATCGCGCGGCGCGCGACGATGCCGGCACGGCCGGTCGCGCGCTCCGCGCAGCCCGCCCGCGTGCGCCGCGCTTCTTCACCCAGATGCACACGCCCGTCACGCTCAGCATCGCGATCACGATGCCGAGCACGCTCACGGCGACACGTCCGGCGACACCGGCGATTCGCCCCGAGTGCAGCGGAAACTGCGCCTGCATGAACAGGTCGCCGGCCGAACCGCGGCCCGGCACCTGAGCCGCGACGGGCTTGCCGGTCACCGCATTCCAGTACAGCCACGCATTGCCGAGTCCGACGTCGCCATGGTCGTTGCCCGGCGTGAAGAACCCGACCGCATACGCGTTCATCCCCGGCGCAAACAGCAGCGCGCCCGGCGGCGCGGCGATCCCTGCGTCGCGGCCGGCCGAGCGCGCGATCTCGACGATCCGCTCGCGCGGCAGGATCTGGCTGCCCGGCGGGGCCGGCGGGAAATGCTCCGGATTCGTATACGGCGTTTCGGCAAGCGGCGACACCAGCGAGACCAGCGGGCGCACGACCGGAACGGCGAGGTTCATCGAGATCGATGTGATCGCAACGACGAGCAACAGCCCCCACACCCACACGCCGCCCGAGCGGTGCAGGTCGAACACGAGCGGGTAGCCGCCGCGCCGCACGCGGAACGCGAACGACTTGCGCCAGCTTTTCACGTTAGGAAACGCCAGCACCAGCGCGATCAGGCTGTCGATCGCCCACACGATGCCGACGACGCCCATCACCCAGAACCCGAAGTTGATCCCGCCGTACACGGGCAGGAACAGCGAGTAATGCAGCCGGTAGATGAACGGCATCAGGTCGAGCCGCGCGAGCGACAGCGCGCCCCATTCGCGGCGGCCCTGCACCGCGCCGGTCGCGGGATCGACGGCGATCTGGCTGAAACCGAGTGCGTACGGCTGGCCGGTCGCCGGATCGGTACGCGGCATCACGCCCGCCTGCAGCGTGTGTCCCGGTTCGATCGCGAGCGGCAGATAAGTCACCTGCACGCGCGGATCGGCGGCCTCGATGCGCGCCGCGAGTTCGAGCGGCGCCAGCGGCGCCGCGCCGCTGCGCGCGGTGTAGAAATCCGGGTTCAGCACCGCGTCGAGCTCATGGTCCCACGCAATCAATGCGCCGGTGAGCCCCGCGACGAACAGGAACAGCGCGATGGCGAGCCCGAACCAGCGGTGCAGGCGCACGAGAAACGGTCGCAGGAACGCATTCATCGCGTGCGCAGCGAAAGGAAGGCGGGCCGGCACGAGCGGCGGCCCCGATTCGACGGGATGCAGTTCATTTGATGTCGAGCACCGCGCAACGGTCTCCCGGTCGGGCCCGGCGAGGCCGGATGCCCTTGTACGCGGCATGGAATTGTTGCGCGGTTGGCGGGTTTTGATACGATGCGCGACATTTTAACGCAATGCGAATGATTCTTACTCGCATTTTTTACTCGCTCGCCATGACCGTCTGCCTCGCCCGCCCGCCTGTCCGTCCACGCCGCGTGGCCGCCGCCCTCGCCTGCCTTGCCGCGTCGCTCGCGCATGCGGACGATTCGCCCGGCGACGCCGCGGTACTGCCCGCCCTCAACATCACGGCCGCGCATGATTCGCCGCAACACTTGACCGACACGATCTCGACGGGTGCGCTCGGCACCCGCCGCCAGCTCGACACGCCGTTCTCGACCACCATCGTCACGTCGGAAGAGCTCGAGGCCCGCCAGCCGTACAAGCTCGGCGACGTGTTCGCGAACGACGCGTCGGTGTCGGACAACAGCGGCGCCTACAGCGCCTGGGCCAGCTACATGACGGTGCGCGGCATGCAGCTCGACTGGCAGAACGGCTACAAGATCGACGGACTGCCGTTCGTCACGTACGGCATCACGATGCCGTACGAGCAGCTCGATCGCGTCGAACTGCTGAAGGGGCTCGGCGGCTTCCTGTATGGCTTCGTGACGCCGGGCGGCGTCGTCAACTACGTGACGAAGCAGCCGGGCGCCGAACCGGTGCGCAGCGTCGACATCGGCTACCGGAGCACCAACGTGTGGACCGAGCATGTCGATCTCGGCCAGCGCTTCGGTCCCGACCACATGTTCGGCGCGCGGCTGAATGCGACGCACGAGGAAGGCAAGACGTACAACGACGGCAACATCCGCCGCGACAGCGTGTCGCTCGCGCTGCAGGCGAACCTGACGCGCGACCTGTCCGTGTCGTTCGGTGCGCTGTACCAGGACCGCCGCACGACCGGCCAGACGCCGTCGATCTTCACCGGCAGCTATCCGGGCGGCGCGCTACCCGCGACGATCAGCGGCGGGTCGACGAACCTGGGCGGCAAGGACCAGTACCTGAACACGAACCTGCAGCTCTATACGGCCGGGCTGCAATACCAGCTCGCGCCCGACTGGCAGCTCGACGTCGCGTACAGCTACAGCAAGGCGACGCGCCGGCGTAACGAAAGCACGCTCTACCTGCAGGACGCGGCCGGCAACTACACCGACAGCCGCTACGTCGGCATGGAGGATCACCGCTTCAGCCAGTGGCGCGCGATGGTCGAGGGGAAGGTGCGCACGGGCCCGTTCAGCCACCAGATCGTGTTCGGCGCGTCGTGGCAGAAGCAGGCGAACGACTATTCGGCGAACAGCGTGTTCGTGCCGCTCGGCGCCGGCAACCTCTATGCGCCGAATCCATACCGCTACGAGAGTCCGCACGGCTTCATCCAGTACCGCACGAGCGAGATCGTGCAGAAATCGCTGTTCGCGAGCGACACCGTGCAGTTGACCGAGCGCTGGTCGGTGCTGGCCGGCGTGCGCTACATGAACTACGCGCAGCGCGCGTTCCAGGCGAGCGGCGCCGAGGACCCCGGCTATCGCCAGAACGGCGTGGTGACGCCGACCTTCGCGGTGATGTTCAAGCTCGCGCCGACGACCACCGCGTACGCGAGCTACGCCGAGTCGCTCGAGCCCGGCAGCCGCGTGAACGATGTCTACGCGAACGCGGGCCAGGTGCTCAAGCCGCTGCGCAGCAAGCAGTACGAGCTGGGGATCAAGAGCGAGCGCGCGCGCTGGAGCGCGACGGCCGCGCTGTTCCGCATCGAGCGCAGCGCCGAATACGCGAACGCCGCGAACGTCTACGTGCAGGATGGCGAATCGATCATTCAGGGGATCGAGGTCGGCGCGCGCGCGAAATTCGGCGCGCACTGGAACGCGGGCGTCGACGCGATGCTGCTCGACGCGTGGTACGCGAACGGGATCGGCAACCACGGCAACCGCGTGGCCGGCGCGCCGCGCTTCGTGCTCGCCGGCGACCTCGGCTATGCGGTGCCGGGCGTGCCGGGGCTGACGCTCGGCGTCGACGCGAAATTCACCGGCGCGACGCCGCTGCGCGCGGCCGGCGGCCTCGACGCACCGGGCTTTCTCGTCGTCAACGCGGGCGCGCGTTACCTGACGCGGGTCGGACGGCACGACGTGACGCTGCGCGCATCGATCGACAACGTGTTGAACCGCCGTTACTGGGAATACCAGTACGCGGACTACGTGAAGCCGGGCGACCCGCGCACGGTGAGCCTGAGCGCGAAGATCGATTTCTGAACGCCGCGGCCGGCGGCCGCAACCCGCTGGCCGCCGGGTCTCGCCAGCTGGCGGGAACACCCGCGCCGCAATGGCCTCGGGATTTTCCCGGCCCGCCAAAGCAAAACGGCGGAGCGGCCTCTTTCGAGGCACACTCCGCCGTTTCGCGGCGAACCGTCAGACGCGCTTAGTGAAGCTTCTTCGGCAGCATCTGGCTGCGCAGGCGCTTGTGCAGGCGCTTGACGGCTGCTGCCTTCTTGCGCTTGCGGACTGCAGTCGGCTTTTCGTAAGACTGGCGCTCACGCAGTTCAGCGATCAGGCCATTTTTTTCGATAGCGCGACGAAAGCGGCGAATCGCCACTTCGAACGGCTCGTTTTCTTTCAGAAGAATCGTCGTCATGTCGTTCCTAAATTGCTTAAACGGTCAAAAACGTAGCGGCCAAGCGCCACGCACCGGCCATCCGAGCGTCCCCACAACAGGCGAAACGAGCGGAAATACGGCCTCGGAGGCCGGAAAAGAGAGGCGGAAAGCACCGCGAGTACGCTTCACAACCGCGTGCAGCGCCGCGTTTGACTGCCAGCAGACATGCCGAAACCGGCAAAGGCGTGACAGAAAATCTCAATTCAGCCCGCCATCATAGCAGGGAATCACAGACAAAACCACCCTTTTGTCGGTTGTGTGTGCACAGCGTCACGACTGAGTGCCGGAGCCGCATCGGGCCGGTTTCTGCCCCCGTTTAATCCGGCGCCGTGCCGGGCCGGTCCGAAATGACAAAGAAGGATAAAAAATCGGGCCGAATCTCCACGTGCCCCTCAAGTTTTGTTTTGGTGCGCCGAAATCCTGCTCTGAGGCGGCCAGCAATGAACGAGTGCTTCCGCCGACGCCAAAACGGCTTTCCAGGGCTTTCGGCTTATACAGGAGATTTTTCCATGCTCGGAATTAACAGCAACATCAACTCGCTGGTTGCACAGCAGAACCTCAACGGCTCGCAAAACGCCCTGTCCCAGGCCATCACGCGCCTGTCGTCGGGCAAGCGCATCAACAGCGCAGCGGACGACGCAGCAGGCCTCGCGATCTCGACCCGGATGCAGACCCAGATCAACGGTCTGAACCAGGGCGTGTCGAACTCGAACGACGGCGTGTCGATGATCCAGACGGCTTCGAGCGCACTGTCGTCGCTGACGAACAGCCTGCAGCGTATCCGCCAGCTGGCCGTCCAGGCGTCGACGGGCACGATGTCCACGACCGACCAGGCCGCACTGCAGCAGGAAGTTTCGCAGCAGATCCAGGAAGTGAACCGTATCGCGTCGCAAACGACGTACAACGGCACGAATATTCTCGACGGCTCGGCAGGCATCGTGTCGTTCCAGGTCGGCGCGAACGTCGGCCAGACGATTTCGCTGGACCTGAGCCAAAGCATGTCGGCTGCGAAGATTGGCGGCGGCCTGGTGCAGAAGGGCCAGACGGTCGGTACGGTGACGGGTCTGTCGCTCGACAACAACGGCGCGTACGCCAGTTCGGGCGCAACGATCACCGCGATCAACGTCATTTCGGACGGCAAGGGCGGTTACACGTTCACGGATCAGAACGGTCAGGGCATTTCGGGGAGTGCTGCAACGGCCGTGTTCGGCTCGGGCGCAACGTCCGGCACGGGTACGCCGGTCGCAGCTCTGGTGCTCGGCTCGGGCGTGACGGGCGCGGGCACCACCGCCGCGCAACAGACCGCAATCACCAACGCAATCGCTCAGATCAACGCCGTCAACAAGCCGGCTACCGTGTCGAACCTCGACATCAGCACGGTCAGCGGGGCGAACGTCGCGATGGTGTCGATCGACAACGCGCTGCAGACGGTGAACAACGTGCAGGCGGCACTCGGCGCGGCACAAAACCGCTTCACGGCAATCGCCACGGCGCAGCAGGCAGAATCGACCGACCTGTCGTCGGCACAGTCGCAGATCACCGACGCGAACTTCGCGCAGGAAACCGCGAACATGTCGAAGAACCAGGTGCTGCAGCAAGCAGGCATCTCGGTGCTCGCACAGGCGAACTCGCTGCCGCAGCAGGTCCTGAAGCTCCTGCAGTAATCGCGTAGCAACCGACGGCCGGGCCCCGCGTAACGCGCGGCCCGGCCGCAGTCACTTGGCGCGCGGGGCGTTGCTCCGCCGCCAGGTCTTCATCCAGAACTTCCCGGATCACCCGCCGCACGGAGCAACACGATGTCGACGATCAATCCCGCCGTCACCGCCGCCAACAACTCGGCCAACAGCGCGCTGCAGCAAGCCGCCCAATCGATCATCAGCGGTTCGACCGGCAACTCGTCGATGGACGTCAACTCGCTCGTGACGGCACTCGTCAATGCGAAAACCGCCGGCCAGGCCGCCGCGCTCAACGCGCAGCAAAGCAGCGACAACACCCAGATTTCCGCGTACGGCGCGCTGTCGGCCGCGCTGAGCGCACTGCAGGCCAGCCTCACCACGCTGTCGAACGGCTCGCTGCAGAACACCTTCACCGCGACCGCGAGCGGCACCGGCCTCACCGCGACCGCGGGTGCCGGCGCAGTAGCCGGCAGCTATTCGGTCGGCGTCACGCAGATCGCGACGTCGCAGTCGCTGTCGTCGGCCGCGTTCGGCGCGTCGACCGCGCTCGGCACCGGCACGATGACGCTGTCGCTCGGCAGCCAGTCGTTCACCGTCGACGTGAACGGCACCAACAACACGCTGTCCGGCATCGCCGCCGCGATCAATACCGCGACCGGCAACCCGGGCATCGTCGCATCGGTCGTCAACGGCAGCGACGGCGCGCACCTCGTGCTCAGCTCGACGCCGACCGGCGCGGCGAACACGATCGGCGTCGCGCTCAGCAACGTCGCCGGCGACAACGGCCTGTCCAGCCTCGGCGTCACGTCGACGCCCAGCACGACGGGCGGCCAGTCGACGATCACGTCCGCGAACGGCAGCGCCGCGTGGAAGCAGAGCACCGCCGCGCAGGACGCCGCGTTCACGATCAACGGAATCGCCGGCACCAGCGCGAGCAACACCGTGACGAGCGCGATCACCGGCGTCACGCTGAACCTGACCAGCGCCGCCGTCAGCGCCACGCAGCCGCAAACGTTGACGGTCGCGACCGACACGAAATCCCAGGCCACCGCGATCAACAACTTCGCGACGCTCTACAACACGCTGGTCACGACGATGGGCTCGCTGTCGAGCTTCACGTCCGGAGCGTCGTCGCAAGGCCCGCTGCTCGGCGACTCGACGCTGAACACGATCAAGAACGCACTCGCATCGATCGTCGCGAGCGGCGTGAACAGCAACGGCTCGACGGTCAACCTCGCGTCGATCGGCGTCACGCTGCAGGCCGACGGCACGCTGAAGGTCGACAGCACGGCGCTCAACGGCGCACTGCAGAACAACCCGACGGGCGTCGCGTCCCTGTTCAACTCGAAGAACGGGATCGGCGAGCAGTTGACGACGAACATCACGAACTACACGAAGACGAACGGACTGATCGCCGCGCGCACGACCGCGCTCAGCAACGATCTGAAAAACGTCGCGCAGCAGCAGACGACGCTGTCCAACTACGCAGCCCAGCTGACGAGCCAGTACCAGGCGCAGTTCACCGCGCTCAACACGCTGATGGCGACGATGAACAGCAACTCGCAATACCTGACCCAGTTGTTCGGCGGCGCGAACAGCGCCGGCGCGATGTCGAACAACAAGGGCTGATCGCTGGCCGGACCGGAGAGCACCGATGGAACAGACCGAACTGATTGCGCAGATCGATGCGCTCACCGACGGGATCGAACATGCGGCCGCGATGGCCGACTGGGCCGAGGCCGTACGCCTCGTCGATGCGCGCTGGTCGCTCGTCGCACTGCTCTTGACCGACCAGCCGCCCGTCGGCATCGCGGCGATCCGCCGCATGCAGGCCAGCAACGACCGTATCTTCGCCGACGCGCAACGCGCGCAGCAGGAGCTGACCGACGAATACCAGGCGGCGATGACCCGCGTGCAGGCCGTCGGCCAGTACCAGAGCATCGCGAACCGCTGATCCGCATCCGGCCGCGCGCCGCAATGCGCGCCGCCAACCCGACAACAAGAACTACACGCTGATGTGAGGGCGTGCTCGTTCGCCTCCCCGCCCGCCTCGTGCGGGCGTTTTTTTGGGGTGTCGCCAGCCGCACCGCCCCTCCGTCGGCCGACCGGTCAATCGACCAAACTGACCGGGCTTTTCCCGTCACCTCGCGGCATCGGCGCGACGGCCCGCTACCCATAATGGTATCGACCGACTTTCCGCAGATTTCATCATGCTCCCGTCCGAATCGCCCGATCCCGCCGTGCTTACGCCTGAACAGCAGTTCGCGCAGGACATTGCGCTCGTCATGGAAAGTGCGCTCGAACGCCAGCACAGCGGCGCATTCGACGACGCGCGGGCGCTGTACGAGGCGATCGTCGACGCGATGCCCACGCATGCGGATGCGCACTACAACCTCGCGGTGCTGATGGTCGATACAGGCCGGCCGACCGATGCGCTGCCGCATTTCGAGGCCGCTCTCGGCGTGAACCCGGCCAACGGCTACTACTGGGTCAGCTACATCCACGCACTGCACCACAGCGGACAAACGCCCGCCGCTTGGATCGCCGTCGAAATTGCGCAGCAACGCGGCGTACATGGCCCCGCACTGGACGGGCTGATTACGCAAATGTCGATGCCCGACGTCGTGCTCGCAACGGCCCCGGCTACCGCCGTCGTATCGAGCGGCATCGATGCACAGATTGTCGCCGAAACCGCCACCGGCTCGACCGAGCGGGATCATCCCGGCAAGCCAGCCCGCCGGGCTCACCCGCATCTGTTGCAAAGGCATGCGGCGCTGTTCCAGAAAAACAAGTACGCCGAATGCACCGCACTCGCAAAGCGACTTACAGCTGATTATCCGGAAGACGGCGCGTGCTGGCGCGCATTGTCTGCGTCGTTGCACAAGCAAGGCCGCTATACGGAGATGATCGATGCGGGGCTGCGTACGGTCGAGCTGCTGCCAGACGAAGTGCTCGTGCGTATCCTGCTCGCCGATACGCTACGCGCGGCACTGCGTTTCCAAGAAGCGGACGAACAATGCCGCCGCCTGCTCCAGCTTCAACCCGATCACCCGGAAGGATTGCGAATCCACGGCCAGGTGCTGCTTGCGCTACGTCGAACTGCCGAAGCGAACGCCGCCTGCCGGCGCGCGGTCGAGCTTGCGCCAGGCAGTGCCGCCGTGAACAGCACGCTCGGATTCATCCTGCTCGAACAGGGCGCCACCCAGGAAGCGCTCGGCTGGCTGCGACGCGCATTCGAACTCGATCCGACCGACAGCGTGGCCCACAGCAACATGCTGTTCTGCCTCGCGCACAGCGCCGACGCCGACCCGCAATCGCTCGTCGACCAGCATCGCGCGTTCGGCCTGCGCTACGGTAACCGCAAACGGGCGGCCGCGTTCACGAACACGCGCGACCCGGCGCGCCAGCTTCGTGTCGGCTTCGTGTCAGGTGACCTGTTCAACCACGCGGTCGCGTCCTACGCGGTACCCGTGATCGAACATCTCGCGACGGATCCCGGCATCGCGATGTACTTCTATCACAATCACCTCGCGGAAGATCAGGTCTCCGAACGCGTCAAGGCATACGCGAGCAGCTGGTGCAACATCACCGGCCTGAACGATCGCGCATTTCTCGAGCGCGTGCGCAACGACCAGATCGACATCGTGATCGATCTGTCCGGCCACACGGGCCGCAACCGGCTGGTAGCGCTCGCGCAGCGCGCGGCTCCCGTACAGGCTTCGTGGATCGGCTACCCGGCCACGACGGGCGTTGCCGCAATCGACTACTACCTGTCGGACCGATTCGTCACGCCGCATGGCAAATTCGACGACCAGTTCGTCGAGCAGATCGTGCGGCTACCCGCGATCGCGACGTTCATGCCGCCGCCGCATTGCCCGCCCGTCAACGGGCTGCCTGCGCTGTACAACGGCTACACGACCTACGGCAGCTTCAACCGCCTGAACAAGCTGAGCCCGGAGGTCATCGCAGCCTGGGCCCGCGTGCTGCACGCGGATCCGACCGCGCGCATGGCGCTGGGTGCGATCGGCAACGACGACGATCAGCGTACGCTGATCGAATGGTTTACCGCCGCGGGTGTCGACACCGGCCGCCTGACGTTTCACCGGCGCTCGAGCATTCCGCTCTACATGCAGCAGCATCACGGCGTCGACCTCTGTCTAGACACGTTCCCGTACGCGGGCTCGACCACCACGCTGAACGCGCTGTGGATGGGCGTACCGACCGTGACGATCGCCGGCGCGACGCCGGCAGGATGTGGCGGCGCGGCCTGGCAGCAGCACGTCGGACTCGACGCGTACATCGCGACGGACGAGAACGATTTTGTCGCGAAGGCACTGACGCTCGGCCGCGACGTCACCGCGCTGCAAACCCTGCGCAGCGGCCTGCGCGCGCGCTGCGCCGAATCGGCCGCATTCCGCCCGGAGATCGTCGCAGCCGGACTGTCGTCGGCACTACGCACGATGTGGACACGCTGGTGCGCGGGCGAGCCTGCCACCGCATTCGACACGCCGTTGTTCGACGACGCGGCGACCGCACAGGCCGCGGTAGAGGCCTGATTTCCACGCGATAGCGAGAAAAATCACCATGACCGCCAGCCTGCCCATGTCGTCCGTCGCGCAACTGCCGCGCGAGAACATCTATGTCACGCAGCCGCACCTGCCCCCGCTCGACGAATTCCTGCCGTATCTCCAGCAGATCTGGGACAGCCGCGTGCTCACCAACGGTGGCCCGTTTCACCAGCAGTTCGAGCGCGCACTATGCGAATACCTCGGTGTCCCGCACCTGTCGCTGTTCGCGAACGGCACGCTGGCGCTCGTCACCGCGCTGCAGGCACTGCGCATCACCGGCGAGGTGATCACGACACCTTACTCGTTCGTCGCGACCGCGCACTCGCTGCTGTGGAACGGCATCAAGCCGGTCTTCGTCGACGTCGAACCCGATTCGCTGAATCTGGATCCGGCCAAGATCGAAGCGGCGATCACGCCGCAGACCAGCGCGATCCTGCCCGTCCACTGCTACGGCCGCCCGTGCAACGTCGACGCGATCCAGAAAATCGCGGACAACTACAACCTGCGCGTGATCTACGACGCCGCGCATGCGTTCGGCGTCCGTACGCACGAGGGCAGCCTCCTGCGGCACGGCGACCTGTCGGTGGTGAGCTTTCACGCCACCAAGGTGTTCAACACGTTCGAAGGCGGCGCGATCATCTGCCCCGACCTTAAAACGAAGCAGCGCATCGATCACCTGAAGAACTTCGGCTTCGTCGACGAAGTGACCGTCGTCGCGCCCGGCATCAACGGCAAGATGAGCGAGGTCAATGCGGCGTTCGGCATGCTGCAGCTGAAGCACATCGACGACGCGCTCGGCCGCCGCAAGGCGCTCGACGCACGTTACCGCGAGTTGCTGCGGGACATTCCCGGCATCCGCTGCGTCAACGATGCGCCCGATTACACCGCCAACCATGCGTACTTTCCGATCCTCGTCGAATCCGACTATCCGCTCGGCCGCGACGAGCTGTACACGGCGTTCCGCGAAAACAACATCTGGGCGCGCCGCTATTTCCATCCGCTGATTTCGGATTTCCCGATGTACCGCGGCTTGCCGTCCGCGAACCGTGCGAACCTCCCGGTCGCGGCCGAGGCCGCGCGCAAGGTGCTGTGCCTGCCGATGTATCCGGCGCTGACCGAGCACGATCTGCGCCGCATCGTCGACGTAATCCGACAGCCGTAAGATGCGGCTCGCGATCATGCAACCGTACCTGTTCCCTTACGTCGGCTATTTCCAGCTCGCCGCGGCGGTCGACAGGTTCGTGTTCTACGACGACGTCGCGTTCATCAAGAACGGCTGGATCAACCGCAACCGCGTCTTGCTGAACGGGCGTGCCCATTACCTGACCGTACCGCTCGCCGGTGCCGGTTCGTCTCAGCGGATCGACGACGTGCGCGTGCAGCCGTCCGAACGCTGGCTACCCAGGCTGCGCGAGTCGCTGCGTCATGCGTACGCGCGGGCGCCTCACTACCCGCGCATCAGCGCGCTGTTCGAACGCGTCATGTCGTACGAGACTGATTCGATCGGCTGCCTCGCCGCACACAGCGTCGCCGAAGTCTGTCGGTTCGTCGGCATCGGCCCCGAGTTCGTTGCGACATCGTCGGGCTACGGCAACAACGCACTCAAGGGACAGGCGCGTGTGCTGGACATCTGCGCGAGCGAACGCGCGCGCACCTATGTCAACTTGCCCGGAGGGCGAGCGTTGTACGATCGAACGGCATTCGCCGAAGCCGGGCTCCGCCTCGAATTCATCGAGCCCGCGCTGCCCGCCTATCGGCAATTCGGCGCGACATTCGTGCCGGGGCTGTCGATTCTCGACGTGCTGATGTTCAATCACGTCGACGAGGTGCGCGCCATGTTGCATGCCGGAGCCGTCGCATGAACGCCGACGCGATCGGCGGCTATGCCGGATTCGAACTCCCGATGCACGGACAGGAATTTCACGCAAATGCGCTGCGATTCCAGTCCGCCCGTGCCGCATTCCTGGCGTTGCTGCAGTATCGTCGGCCCACGGCCGTCTGGGCGCCATGGTATCTCTGCGAGAGCATGACCGACTCGCTTCACGCATCGGGCGTCACATGCCGACGCTACGCGATCGGCCAGGACTTCGGGTGCCCGGACATCGAACTCGGTCCCGGCGAGTGGCTGCTCTACGTGAACTATTTCGGTGTCTGCGACCGCCATGTCGATTCGGTACTCGAGCGCTACCCGCGCGAGCGCGTCGTGATCGACAACGCGCAGGCGTTCTTTGCCGCGCCGCGCGACTGTCTCGCCAACCTGTATTCGCCGCGAAAGTTCGTCGGCGTGCCCGACGGCGGGTACCTGATCTCGAATCATGCCGTTGCGCTGCCCGACGAAACCGACCACGCATCGCTGCAGCGCACGACACACCTGCTCAAGCGCCTGGCTGCCGGAGCGGAAGCCGGCTTCGCCGACTATCAAGCGGCCGAAGCGAGCCTCGACCGGCAGCCGCCGCGCAGGATGTCGTTCCTCACGCAACGCCTGCTGGCAGCGATCGACTATGAGTCCGTCCGCGACGCGCGACGCGCGAATTTCTCGTATCTGCACGATCGGCTCGGCGAGCGCAATCGCCTGCCCGTCGCGCTCGACCACGCCAGCGTGCCCCTGTGCTACCCGTTCCTCGGCACGACCGCGGCCACGCGGGCCGCTCTGATCGCGCAACGCATCTACACCCCCTGCTACTGGCCCGAGGTCGCATCGGACGACACCGTGCCGGACTTCGACGCGCAGCTTGCGCGCAGCGCGCTGTTCCTGCCGTGCGATCAGCGGCTGGATCGCGCGCAGCTGGACGAGGTCGTCGCACGCGTGCTGGACGAGTAACTACTCCATGGATTCCGTCATCACACGTTGCGCGCCGACACGTGCGTCCACCACCATGAACGACAAGATCAACGTACTCGTATTTCCCTGCGGATCCGAAAACGCATCGGAAATCCACCAGGCGTTACGCTATTCGCTGCACGTCGAGCTAATCGGTGCATCGAGCGTCGACGATCACGGCCGCTTCCGCTTCCCGCGTTATGTCGGCGGGCTACCGAAGATCGCCGACGCTACGTTCGATGCCGACTTCGCCCGGTTCGTCGCGCGCCATGAAATCGATGTCGTGTTTGCGACACACGACACGGTGCACGAATATCTGTCGACGCGCGCTTCCCGGATGGGCATCACGCTCATCAACGGCGCAGCACAAAGCGCGGCCATCGCCCGCCGCAAGAGCATGACGTACCGCCATTTCGCCGATCGCGACTGGGTACCGCGGGTGTACGCATCGGTCGACGACGTCGACGCGTGGCCGGCGATCGTGAAGCCCGATCTCGGCCAGGGCGGTCAAGGCGTGACGCGCGTCGACGATGCGCGTGAGGCCACCGAAGCGATGCAGCGCGTCGAACAGCCGCTGCTCGTCGAGTACCTGCCCGGCGACGAAGTGACCGTCGATTGCTTCACCGACCGTTCGCGCCGCCTCCTGTGGATCGGGCCGCGCACGCGCGAGCGCGTGAAGGCCGGGATTTCGATGCGCTCGCGCCTGCTGCCGCAGTCTCCGCGCATCACCGAAATCGCGCATCAGATCAACGACGGGATGCCCCTGCGAGGCCCCTGGTTCTTTCAACTGAAGCGCGACCGTCACGGTGCGTGGAAGCTGCTGGAGATTTCCTGTCGTGTCGCGGGCACGATGGCCGCTCAACGCGCGGCCGGCATCAACCTGCCGCTGATGGCCATCCAGGACTACCTCGGACGCGATCTCGTTGCACTGCCGAACCCGCACGTCACGCTCGTCGATCGCAACATCGCGACACGGGCAGCGCTCGACTGGGAATACGACACCGTCTGCGTCGATCTCGACGACACGCTGATACTGAACGGCCACGCCGTCCCGCAGACCATCGCGTTTCTCTACCAATCGGTCGCGGCGGGCAAGCAGGTCGTCCTGCTGACACGCCATGCGCACGACGTCGCGCGCACGCTCGCCGCCGCCCGGATCGATGCCGGACTGTTCGATCGCATCATCGTCCTGCGTAACGGCGAGTCCAAGGCCGATCACGTGACGCCGCGCTCGATTTTCATCGACAACCACTTTCCCGAGCGGCTCGCTGTCGCACGCAAGTGCGCGGTGCCGGTGTTCGACGTCGACTCCGTCGAATTCCTCATCCGGTAAAGGCGTCCGCATGGACAACGCTGCTCTGATCTCCCGATTCGCTTGCGCACCCGCGCACCGCGCGCCACGCGCCGTCGAATCGGCCCATCGCCCCGATCGGCCAAATCGGCGAACCTCCGGCCCACCCGGACGGCGCGATGTTCGGCGGGGAAAGCGCAATCCGAATCAATGGCAAGCACTGAAATCGACATGACGCATCGCGATATCCGACCCGCCTGCAACCAGAACAGACACACATGCGCGGCGATACGCCCGTCGATTGTCCAACCCGAACGCGTGCCCTGCCGCTTCGCCGCGAATCGAGACGCCCAATGAAGACCCCTGCTCACTACCAGTCACTCGAGTACGGCCGCATCCTTTCGTTGATGCGGCAACTCCAGCATCCAGGACAGCGCGCGCTCCGCGTACTCGACTACGGTTGCGGACCCGGAAAATTTCTCGACGGCTTCGGCAAGCTGGGTTGCGCCGTCACTGGCGTCGACGCGAACGTCGACTACGTCGAACGCGCGCGTGCCAATGGATTCGCGGCATACGAGCCGGAGGCTTTTTTCGCCGCCGAGCACGCACCGTTCGATGTGGTGTTCCTGAGTCACCTCATCGAGCACGTCACGCCGGACGCGCTGTTCGCGCTCGTGCCGCGCCTTTGCGCTTTGATGCACCGGGACAGCCGACTGATCGTCGTCAGCCCGACCCCCGGCGATCGGTTCTATCACGACTTCACTCACGTGCGCCCCTATCTGCCGCAGAGCTTCCGTCATGCATTCGGCACGACGGGAATGCCGATCTCGTTTGGCGAGGCGGGGTTGCTCGAAATGACGGACATCTATTTCTTCAAGGATCCGTACCGCACCCGGATGTGGCGATCGTTCTACACCGGCGGCGGCGTCAAACGCGCACTGACACGCACCTACAATCGGCTGCTCGACGTTGCGTGGCGGGTATCGCGCGGACATATCGGCGTGACGGCCTCGTGGCTCGGCGTCTATCAGTTGAAGGTGCGCTGACGCGACAGGTCGATGGGTGCATCGACCACGAGCAACAGCTTGACCGGCCCACGCTATCGCAAGCCGTCTCCGCCGACATTTCCGCCGACGCATGCCATGGGCATTCGACGCGCACTGACGGACGCGGGCAACGGGGCGTCGGGTTTTACGAACTGCTCCGTGAAATGCGCGGCAAACGCCGCCCGCAGCCGCTCGGCCAGTTGAATCCAGCTGTCGCCGCGCCCGCGCCGGAACAACCGCACCGTACCCGGATACCACGGTGAATCGTCGCGGTCGTGCATCCATCGCCAGTCCACGTCCTGATTCGGCAGCAGCACCCAGCAGGGCTTGCCGAGCGATGCGGCCAGATGCGCGGTCGACGTGTCGACGCACACCACGAGATCGAGTTGCGCGACGATCGCGGCCGTATCGGCGAAATCGTCGAGTTCCGAGCCCAGGTGCAGCAACGGCAGCCCGCCCGGCGGCTGGCGCGCTTCGTCCTCGCCCTGCCCTTTCTGCAGACTCACGAAATTCACGCCCGGCACGCTCCACAGCGGCGTCAGCAATGCCAGTGAAGGCAGCGAACGGTGCGCGTCGTTGTGATGCTTCGGATTGCCTTTCCACACGAGTCCGACGCGCGGGCCGGGCGGCAGCGCATCGAGGCGCGCGCCCCAGTGCGCGACGCGCGCCGGATCGGGTACGAACCGCACCGGTGGCGGGATCGTGTCGAGCGTCGTGCCCGCGTGCATCGGCGCGCTCAACAGGCTCGTCCAGTAATCGAATTGCGCGGCCTGCGCGGTAGCCGTCTCGTGATCGAGCACCGCGTCGACGCCATCGACCGTCTCCATCAGCCGATGCAACGCCGGTTGGCACGCAAACACCACCCGCGCCGCCTGCCGCGCGCGAAATTCCGCGAAATAACGGCTGAACTGCAGCATGTCGCCGAGGCCGTCCTCCTGCCACACGAGCAGCGTCTTGCCGGCCAGCGGCTCGCCTCGCCACTGTGCGCACCGCAGCACCTCGCGGGTTCGTCGGTGCACGAACGTCGACTGCTCGTAGCGCGATTCGTAGCGGCGCCAGCCTTCCTCGAATCGTCCACGGCTGAGCAGCAGCGTCGCCAGCCCGAAGCGCGCGTCGTCATAATCGGCACGCAGTTCGAGCGCGCGACGGTATGCGCGTTCGGCTTCGTCGAGTTGGCCCGCATGCGCCAAGGTCGTGCCGAGGTTGTAGTGCACCTCGGCCATCTGCGGCGCGAGTGCCAGCGCGTCGGTAAACGCGACGGCCGCTTCGTCGTGGCGGCCCTGCGCACGCAGGACGCAGCCGAGATTATTGTGCGCCTGCGGCAGGCCGGGCCGGCAGCGGATGGCGTCGCGATAGGCCGCTTCCGCTTCGGGCAGGCGATCGAGGTTCTGCAGCGCGACGCCGAGGTTGTAATGCGCTTCCGGATGATCGGGACACAATGCGATGGTCTGCCGGCTCGCCGCCTCCGCTTCCGGCAGCCGCTGCATGTCGACGAGGATCGCGCCGAGATTCGCGTGCGCGAGTACGTGGTCGGCGCGAACCGCGATCGCGAGCCGGTACGCGAGTTCCGCCTCCGCCGACCGGGCAAGGACGCGAAGCAGGTTGCCGAAATCGGTCAGCACGTCGGGCGACCGCGGCTCGATCGACAGGGCCTGCCCGAACGCCTGCTCGGCTTCGTCGAGCCGGCCGAGCGCTTCGAGTACCTTGCCGAGCCGGTGATGGTGCGACGCGCGCAACGGCGCGACGCAGGCAAGCTGCCGGCGCAGGATCACTTCGGCGTCGGGCAAGCGACCCTGCGACATCAGCAGCGCGTGAAGGCCGTCGTAGGGGGGCTCGAACGCCGGCATCGCATCGATCGCGCGCCGCCACGAGGCTTCTGCGTCCGCCAGATGGTTCAGGCCGAGCGCGCAGACGGCCGCGACGTGCAGCGCCGCGACGTCCACCGCTGGCGCGTCGAGCTGCGGCGCGACAAGCGACAGTGCGTCGGCAAACTGTCCGTTCTGGCACAAGGTCGCGGCGTGTCGAACGCACGCGGAAACGTCGGAAGCTGGCGTCGTCATGGAGGGCTGGGCAAAGCGGCGGACAGTCATCGCGTCCGGCCGCCACGGCGGCAGCCCGGCATGCGCGACGCGTGTCGCGCCCGGGCGACCGTTTCGGCACGGAGAGCGTCGATTGACAGGTTACCGAAGCATGCACGCACGCGATGCGACGATCTGAGCCCATTCCATGCGGTTGTTCGGGCGATGGCCCCGTCACCCCGTGCGTGGCGGGGCCTCGCTGAACGACACCGGCCGTCCGCTCAGCTCGACGAACACCCGCCGCAACTGCTCGAACTGCACGAGCTGGAACTGCACGAACTCGACGAACTGCAGCTCGACGACGCGCCGCCGCCGTCGGACGAGTCGAACGAAGTGCCACCGCCCGCTTTCGCCGCGGCGACCGACGGCATCCGCGACGCGGCCAGCACCGGGCCTGCATACGCCGACCATACGGTACCGGCCAGCGCGCCTGCGCCAAACAGCGCTGCGGTCCACAGCAACGGATCCGGATCGTCACCTTGGGCGTCGCGTGTCCCGGACGCTCCCTGCGCGCTGCGTACGTGCCGCGCGTCGCGCGCAGCCCGCGGATCGTGCGCGTTCCTGCGCTCGAGCAACGCGGCGCGCCCGGCCGCCGTTGGGCCGCCGCGCCGGAAGCCGGTCAGCCTTCCAGCGACGATCCGGTACGCGATCGCGAACACCGCCATGCAGATGCACAGCAGCAGCACGGGCCGCCCGCGGCTCAAACCGACCGCAAGCTTCGCGGCGCCCGTGCCGAACACGAGCAGCGCGATCGCGCGCGCGGCCGTCCGGGACGCGCGCAACTCGCCGGGCGCCCAGAACCAGCCCTGCGCACGCATCCCGTCGACGACCTCCTGCGCATACCTCGCGAGCCGCTCGCGAAACACGCCGTAGCGCACGGTGCCGGACGGTTGCTCGTTGAGCCACGCGCAGTAGTCGTCGTACCGACCCGCGCGTTCCAGATCCGCGATCTTCACGTAGCTGCCTTGCAGGTGAACGCTCCACAGATCGACCGCGCCCGCATGCGCGAGCGACATCGTCACGACCTGCGCGACCCGTGCTTCGCCGCCGGTGAGATAGGCGACTTCGTCGGCGCTCAGCCCGGACGAAGCCTTGCGCGTGCGCCGGCCCCAGCGCCGGATGCGAAATTCGATGGCATGCAACGCGACGATCAACAACAACGCGACAACGCAGGCCGGAACGTAAAACGCGAGAAACTGCGGCCCGGTGTAGTCCAGCACGTCGAGATCCTGCGCCGATGCGCAGGTCGCGGCGACACTGGCGGCGGCCGCCGGCCACACGAGTTTCGGCAGACGGTCGCGCCACGCACGGCGCGGCGCCACGGCGACCATGCGCTCGGGCTGCTGCGTCTCGACCTCCGCCCCGCCCTCGACTGCCCGGTCGACGGGACGCGGCCAGATCGATGCCGGCGGCTCGCAGCCGAACAGCCGGCGATAGCTGTCGAGCGTGTCGCGATAGCGCTGCGCGTACACGGCGGCCTCGTCCGGCGCGCCGGTGCCGGGCATGTGGTGCAGCCGCGCGCGCAGCACGCCGGCGCAGAACACGTCCCAGTATTCGAGCGTGTATTGCAGATGGAAATGCCACGCGGCATCGACCGCGACCGACGGCGTGACCGGATGCCCGGCCACCTGCGCGAGAAACGCGAAGCGCTTGTATTCGTCGATCACGGCCAGCGCGTGGTCGTGCGACCAGCCTTCGGCGTCGGCGAGGCGCCGGCTGTACGGCAGCGGCGCGTCGGGATCGTCGGGGGAATACGCGTGCAGACGCGCGAGCAGCGCCTGCTGCGCATCGGTCAGCGGGCAGGCAGCGACTGCGGTCGAGGTAGACGGAATGGCAGCCATCGGGAGTCGGCGCGATGCGCGGACGGCCGCCGCGATCGACGCTTGGAGTGGTCGTTGTGGGCGATTCTCGCACACCGGCAAATGCGTCGGCACGCCCACGCAAAATCGCCGTGCGGCAATCGCGAGCGCATCCGGGATCGAACCAGCAACCCCTGCCTTCGGAGCTCTACCGGCGCACAACACCCCCTTTAAAATCAAGGCCTTGCGCGACTCGCAAACTGCAAACCCAAGGCTGCACAAGGTCAATCAAGGCCAATCGAGCTCAACCAAGGTGCAATTTGACTGTAGTGTTAAGCGCTTGGACGCCAGGCCGCTGCCGCGCTGCTCTCCCATTCACGCGCGTCGAAAGTGGATATTTTTGTTGATTGCGTCCACATATGTACTTCACGGACGCCCGAATTCGTCGAATCCGACCGCAGTCCTCCGAAAAGGAGGCAGGATTGGCCCGATATCGCACTAAAATCGTCGCGAACTTGTGCTACATTTTTCGTAACATCTGATGCTGTGTGCGTCGAAGACGACGTTCTGCGCACCTTCCCGCCCCTTGGTTTCGTACATTCAAGAATGAAAATTGCTCGATCCGATAGGGTTCGGTATGCCAACAACCCCCTTGCGGAGGTTGTATGTCAGTTGCGGTTCGATCGCCTTCCCGATTGGGAGTCTCGTGAACCGGTTGAATTTCAGAACTCGCTCTCCAGCAGTTCGTACCCTGAGCGAAGCATCGAACAGTCGTTCGCCTTAACGCTGCATACTTCGGGTCCGGTAAACGTACCTGTCCTGCCGCCACAACCAGGGAAGCTCTATCACTTCGCGACCGCTGACAGCACTACGAAAGTAACTCTATGTTCGGACTTCGTGGCGCTTACGACGACGAAGTATGAAAGCTGGGAAGATTTTCTTCCTCGCCTTCTTGAAGTAATTGCGATCCTCGCGAGCTGTTACCCGAACGCGGTCCCCAAGCGGCTCGGGCTGCGTTACAAGGACTTGATAGAAAGAGAAAATTTGAATTTAGCCGGCGTGCCATGGCACGAGTTGGTGAAGCCATTCCTGCTTGGACCGTTGGCTCCCAACGCACTGGTTGATGAGTTTGCGCCTGATGACGGCGATGTAGGAAACATGCTTTCCCAGTCGATACTCCGATTGGATGATTGCATGCTCCTGCTGCAGAGTTCGATGCTTTGGTCCATCGATCGTCAGCGTCGTGCATTTCTGATTGACGCCGACTTCTTTACCGAAGATGCAATTTGCGCGGATATGGTTCGCGATTCCGCGGTCATTCGAGACACGCTCGAAAAGCTACATAACAACGCAGGCGCCTTGTTCCGACGCTGCATTACGGGGAGATTACACGATGCTCTTAGCCCACAACCTAAGTGATTCTCAACCGCTTCAATATGTGCGTTCACGGCAGACTGCTAATGCCTATAGGCCTAACATTTCATTGAGGCAATTTGTTACTGCGCCCATATGGACGGACCACATTGACTGGATGGTCACGTTCGAGCAGGGTACTTCGGACTCGTTCGACGAATCGATGTTGGCCGAAGTGGTAGAAGTGCCTGTTCGCCTGTCGGTTACGCAGAAATGGCAACGGTTCGTTTTCGATCCGACTGCTTCGGTTGATGTCGACGATCTGTCGGAAACCGTTAGCGCTGTGTACGAAGCTATCGATACGCTCGGACCTTCAGTAATTTCGTTCGAGCATGTGGATGCATCCAAGATTCAAGGTGAGCATTTGGCTGCGGCTTTGCGCGCCACTTCGCCATGGCGCGACGAAATTGCTGGGTGGCATGCGGCACTGGAAAGCGCGCGCATTGCACTTGGGAATTCGGGCGTTCCGCCTGAAGATGCGTTGTATGGTCTGATCAACGTTTAATCCGCATGCCATTTGAGAGCTTACAGGGCGCCACTTTTACGAGGGATCAAGTCGCGATCGCTTTTACTCGGGGGGCGTTTGGCACCGGGCATCTTGGTATCGCGTTCCATTCCGCGCATGACGGCCCCAAAGTCACACACCTTGCTTGGCATCAGCAATTGCAGGTCGACACCATCCCGCAAGAAGTACAGGGTTGTTGGGCATGCGCGACCGTTACCTTGCCGCCCAGCGCATCCAAGCAGTTGGTGGCCGTCGTCCGCGCAGTATCCAAAAAAAAACCGCAAATAAACTACGGCTTAGCAGCAATCGCAGCGAAAGGATCATTTTCCGCCAATGGTTCTTATAAGCCGCCTCGAGGTAGCGATGGGCTGACCTGCACGACTTTTGTTGTGGAGGTGTTTCGGGCCGCTTCAATCCCGCTTGTGAACTACCAAAATTGGCCCTCCGATCCAGCAAATGTGGCGTGGGGCGAAACCGTATGCACGGAACTCGCACGTCGTGGGGCGTCCCAAGAACATGTGGATGCAGTACGCAAAAACGTCGGAGGCCTCCGAGTGCGGCCGTATGAGGCTGTTGGAGCTGCGCTACTCCCGCCAAATCAACGCCCTGCTGTCCACGCCGACGTTCAGGTGGGGGCCGCTTCTGCAGACACGGCTCTCAATACGATCTGCCCGCGAAAGCAGCAAATTATGATTTTCGCGCAACCTCAGGGGCCCGCTTAACCGGGGCGGGTAATTGCATACTGGGGCGCTGCCCCGTTCAATGCCACTGTTCGAAATTCAGGTACAGGCCAAACCTCTGCTTCACGCCCTCCAATGCCTCGTCAGCAAACCACTTCATGATGGCATTGTGGGCTTCTATATGCTGAGGCGGGATGACATTGTTATTTGTCTTCGCTTCCTGGTGGATGGCCCACAAGGAAGCGTGTTGGGCATTGAGATGGCGCACGTATTCCGCTAGGTCTCGGCCGAACAAGAACTCGATCTTGGGTATGAGGTTCGTCATCTCGCGCCGCTCCGGTGCGTGAAGCTGGTCGCACCCACCTTGAACGACAGTAGATGCAAAGGCCCAGACGACCATAAAGAGTTCGTAGCGTTTCTCGAACAGGTCGAGGTTCAATTTCGCCCTCGCGACGCGATATTGCCGCCATGCAATCAGTCCGCCGATGATGGCAGCGAGTAGCGCTACCACTGCCGCCGGCAGCCCCTTCACCAGTTCAAAGCCGATGGATTGCGCCACAGGCATTCCCGCTCCGGTGAAGTCCGAGTGACCGATTGCCAATGTGACCGCCGACGCAGGCGTACGCCCGGTCAATGCAAAATAAATGGCTTGCGCCTCGCACGCTGCCAACATAATCCCCCCGCACGTATTTGAATGGCTGGAGCGTACATGAAGTTTGCATCCGCACGACGTTGCATAACCAAGGCGCATAAAACTGCATAGACGAATCGGTCCGCTGGCCTCGACGCAGCCCGCGCCCGGCGGCCCCGAGCGCCGAGCGCATGAATGCATAAAAGCCGTTCATTTTTGCGGGTAGGGGGGCGGGGTCACAACTGCGCGCATCGGCGCATGAGTTCGCATCGCCGCGCACCAGAACGCACGATTTCGGCGCGCCGCGAATCTCCCGGAACCCCACACCACAAGGGCCGCCGAGCTGGTCGGCCCAGTGCACTAAAACCGCCCTGTCAAGCGAAGCCCGCAGGCGGGGAGGGGACCGCGCAGCGGCCGGCTCGGCGCGGGCTTCCCTGCCCCCTCCCCACCCCGCCGGACGCCCTGCACGGCCGCACGACAGCCTCCCTGCGGCCCTCGTCGGACGGCGTCCGACCCTAACGCACCCCGCGCCGACCAACCCGCTGTAGCGCCTCTGATCGCGCCGACCCCAAACGCAAAAAGGGCCGCGCCCGGTTGCCCGGTGCGCGGCCCTGCCGCACGACTTCGAATCGCCGAGTGCGCTACCCGGCCGCCGGCGCCGGCGGAATCTCGTAATCGTCGAACGACACGACCTCTTCGCCGATCCAGTCGTTCAGCTCGGCGAAGCGCGCCTGCAGCGGCTTGATTTCGTTCCGGCCGAACACGCGCGCCGCAGTGTCCGGCGTGCCGAACCCGCCCGAGTTGCTCGGCACGATGCCGAGCAGTTGCGGCGGCACGCGATGCGCGGCGAGCAGGTCGTCGCGCGTCACGTTCTTGATGTTGAAGAACTCGTCCTTCGCCGCGACCTCCGACACGGGAATGAGCTGGATGCCGTCCTTCTTCCCGCCTGGCGCGTACATGAACACGTTGCGGAAATTGCCCGGCCCCTTCGCGTTCTTCAACGCCGTGCGCATGTTGTCGACATCCTCCTGTTTCTGCGCCGCGTCCGTCATGTACAGGATGAAGCCCGCATGACTGCCGTTTTCGTAGTACTTCCGCCGGAACAGTGTCGACGACTCGTTCAGCCAGGCCGAATGAAGCGAGCTGAGATATTCGGGCAGGCCGTACACCTCCTGGTTGATGTCCGGTCGCATGAGCTGGAACACGCTGCCCGGCTCGAACTCGTGCTTGTCCTGCCAGCCGTTCACGTACACGAAGCCGCTGAAATCGGCCTTGCGCCGCGTGTACTTCGCCAGGGCGGGTTCCAGCCGCAGCGTGTCGCCGAGCTGATTGCGGCGGCGTTCCAGGTAGCCGTTGCCGAACGTCAGGAAGTCGAGCGCCCATCGCTCGAACGCATGCCGCGACAGCCACCTGTGAGGCCGGAACGTCGACGCCAGCACGTTCGCCTTGAAGTACAGCGCGGAGCTGTGGTGCGTGCTGGCGCGGAACGACTTCGCCAGGCCGGCGAAGCTGACGGGCGGCTCGAACCAATCGCCGTTCGACCAGCATTCGACGTAATCCAGAATCTCGGCCCGGTTCATGACCGGCGTGGGATCGTCGAAGGTGAAGACCTCGGCGCGCGCCGGCGCAACACCGGCGGCGCTCGAATCCGACGCGGCCGCGAACGTGCGCGGCGCGCGCGATCGGCGCTTGCTCATGAATAGAACTCCGTGAAAGATGAAGAATTGATGTCGCCGCCGGCGAGCGGCTCGCGGTCGATCGCGTGCAGGCAGGCCCAGGCTAGATCCGCGTGGCCGGTCTCGTCGTTTCGGTCGGCCGTGAATGTCGCCTGTCGACCGCTCGGCGTCATGGTCTGTTTGATCGCCATGAAGGCGGCGGCCAGGTCGGTCCAGCCCGCGTCGAATTGCAGGCGGCCATTGCGGATGACGGATTGCCCCTTCAGCACGAGGCGGGTTTTCACCTCGGGCGAGTAGTTCAAGGCGACTACGGCCGGGTAGAACTTGCGCACGAGCTGATAGACGCCCTGCCCCATGCCTGTCGTGTCGATTGCGATGTAACCGACGTTGTAGCGCTGCGTGATCTGCTCGATCGCCGCGGCCTGTTCCTCGAAGTCGTTGCCGCGGAACTGGTGACGCTCGAGTACGCGGAACGCCCCACCCTCGACGCGCGGCGGCGCCACGACGACGAGACCTGCCGAATCGCCGGTCAGCGCCGGATCGTAGCCCACCCATACCTCGCGATAGCCGAACGGACGCAGCAGCAGCGGCGAGAAGTCGCCGGCCCATTCCTCCCACGAGTCGACCATGCAGCGCTGCAGGTCGGCCAGTTTGAACACCGACAGCGAATCGTCGATGAACGCGCACATCAGCAGATTCGCGAATTCCTCCGCACTGTATTCGCGGCGCAGCTCGTCGATGTCGAACAGGTCGCAGCCGCCCGCCATCGCATCCAGAATCGTCACGATCTGGCGCCACTGCGCGTCCGCGCCCAGCATGCCGCGCACGAGCGCTTCGTGACTCGTGTCGATCTGGATGCGATCGCCGGCCGCGCGGCCGCGGTTCGCGTGCGCGCCGCTCCAGAACGCGTACGCTTCGTGCGTGATACTCGACGGCGTGCTGAAGTAGGTCTTGCGCCAGCGCTTGTGCATCGCCATACCCGACGCGACCTTGTTCAGCTCGCGAAACTTCGGAACCCAGAAGTATTCGTCGAAATAGAAATTGCCGTGATACGACTGCGCCGTGCGCGCGTTCGTCCCGAGGAAATACAGAATCGCACCGTTCGGCAGAATGATCGGATCGCCGGTCAGTTCCACGTCGGCCGCGTCGCGCGCGAACTGCGCGATGTACTGCTTGAAGACGTGCGCCTGTGCCTTGCTGGCCGACAGGAAAATCTGGTTGCGGCCGGTTTCGAGCGCGTCGACGAACGCTTCGCGCGAGAAATACCAGGTCGCGCCGATCTGCCGCGACTTCAGTATGTTGCGCGTACGCTGATCGCCGTTGCGATACCAGACCTTCTGGTAGTCGAACAGCGATTCGCGGAACGCCGCCACGATCCGCTCGTGCTGTTCCTCGCTGATCTCGTTACGCGGCGGCTTACGCTTCGGCCCGGCATTGCGCGCCGCGATGTTCGGGTTCAGGTCGGCTTCCTTCCCCGTCTCTCCGTATTTCTGCACGCGTGCGAGTCGCTCGATCTGTCGGCCGAGCAGGTCGATTTCCTTGTAGTCCGCGCCGTCCTTCTTGTCCTTCGCAATCAGGACCATCAGACGCGTTTCGGCCGCAACCTCGATACGCTCGATCGGCGTCGCCTCTTTCCACTTGTCGCGACGGCACCACGACGCCACGGTCGCCGGCTTCAGTTCGAGATGCCGCGCGATCGATGAGATGCGCCAGCCTTGCCAGTAGAGCGAACGCGCGATCTGGCGCACATTCGCTTCGCGTTGAATTGGATTGGTCGTTTCGAGCATGCGGCAAGCGTAGGGCGACGCGCGCGCGCGATCACGCGAAGCACTACGTACCCGTGCGAGCAACACACGCCGTTCGTTGAGCCGTAGCGCGTGAAGGTCGAACATGAGAACCACATTCACTGACCCACGGTTCGACCTCTCTCTATGGCAACCAACAAAACGAAGTTTTTCCGCGTCGCGGTCGAAGGCGCGACCGTCGACGGTCGCGAGATCAAGCGCGAATGGCTCACGCAGATGGCGAAGAATTACAACCGCGAGTTGTACGGCGCACGTCTGAATGTCGAGCACATCAAGGGCTGGGCACCGATGTCCACGAATTCGCCCTTCGGCGCATACGGCGACGTGATCGCGCTGAAGGCAACCGAGATCGAAGACGGCCCGCTGAAAGGCAAGATGGGGCTGTACGCGCAGCTCGATCCGACCGACGAACTGGTCGCGCTGTCGAAGAAGCGGCAGAAGATTTTCACGTCGATCGAAGTCAACCCGGATTTCGCCGACATCGGCGAAGCGTATCTGGTCGGCCTGGCCGCAACCGACGACCCGGCAAGCCTCGGCACCGAAGCCCTGCAATTCGCTGCACGCCGTTCAAACAACCTCTTCTCAGCCGCATGCGAAACGGCGATCGAGTTCGAAGGCGAGCCCGAATCGACGAGCCTGCTGTCCATCGTGAAAGGCATGTTCGCGCGCAATCGCACCACCGACGACCAGCGCGACGCCGACGTGCGCCGCGCTGTCGAAGAAGTCGCTGGCTTCGCCAGCCAGCAGGGCCGCGACATCGCTGCGCTGCGCGTCGATCTCACCGCCGCACAGAAGCGCGCCGACGAAGCGGTCGCCGCCGTCGAAGCGCTGACCGCAAAGCTCTCTACCACCGACAACGGCGCGCCCCGGCGCCAGCCGTCCACCGGCTCGACCGGAGAGCTCGTGACCGACTGCTGACCCCTTCCACGCTTACACCCCGGAGAATCCACCTCATGAAGAAGGAAACGCGCCAGGCGTACCGGAAGTACGCCGCGCAAATCGCCAAGCTGAATGACACCGACGACGTGTCGAATAAGTTCGCCGTCGAACCGTCCGTCCAGCAAACGCTCGAAACCAAAATCCAGGAATCGAGCGCGTTCCTGAAGAGCATCAACATCCTGCCCGTGACCGAGCTGGAAGGCGAAAAGCTCGGCCTGTCGGTATCCGGCCCGATCGCGAGCCGCACCGACACCACGAAGACCGCGCGCCAGCCGGTCGACCCGACGGCGCTCGACAGCAACCGCTACCGTTGCGAGAAAACCGACTACGACACGGCCATCCCGTACCGCAAGCTCGACGCCTGGGCGAAGTTCCCCGACTTCCAACAGCGCATCCGCGATGTGATCGTGAACCAGGCCGCACTCGACCGGATCATGATCGGCTGGAACGGCGTGAAGGCGGCGGCCACCACAGACAAGACGGCAAACCCGCTGTTGCAGGACGTGAACATCGGCTGGCTGCAGCAGTATCGCGAGCGCGCGGCGCAACGCGTGCTGCACGAAGGCAAGACGGAGGGCAAGGTGGTCGTCGGCAAGGGCGGCGACTACGAGAACATCGACGCGCTCGTGATGGACATCGTGTCGTCGATGATCGACCCGTGGTTCCAGGAAGACACCGGGCTCGTCGTGATCTGCGGCCGCGAGCTGCTGCACGACAAGTATT
Source organism: Burkholderia sp. EMB26 (assembly GCF_024730645.1). Taxonomy (NCBI): domain Bacteria; kingdom Pseudomonadati; phylum Pseudomonadota; class Betaproteobacteria; order Burkholderiales; family Burkholderiaceae; genus Burkholderia; species Burkholderia sp. EMB26. Next base: position 208,114 of record NZ_CP078070.1, on the reverse strand, counting down.
TTCCGATCGTCAATGCGACGCAGGCACCGACCGAGCGGCTCGCAGCCGACCTGATCGTCAGCCAGAAGCGCATCGGCAACCTGCCTGCAGTGCGTGTGCCATTCGTCCCGAAACGCACCCTGATGGTGACGAAGCTGTCGAATCTGTCGATCTACTACCAGGAAGGTGCACGCCGGCGCACGTTGAAGGAAGTGCCGGAACGCGACCGCATCGAAAACTACGAGTCGTCGAACGACGCGTATGTCGTCGAAGACTTCGGTTGCGGCTGCGTCGCGGAAAACATCGAACTGGTGGCTGCATGACGATCAACACGCCCGCTCGCGCGCACTTCGCGCGTGTGTCGGCCGCCCGCGCTGCGGCCGCGACGGCGCCCGGCCAGACGATGGCCGGCGCGACGCCGTACGAGCTGATGCTCGCGAAGCTCGCGGCCGACCGCCGCGCCCTGAAGGGTGTGCAGTCGGTCGCCCGCAAGGTCGAACTGAAGCGGAAGTTGCTGCCGGAGTATGCCGACTACGTGGCGGGCGTGTTGAACGGCGGCCGCGGCGCCCAGGACGACGTACTCGTGACCGTCATGGTCTGGCGCATCGACGCCGGCGACTATGACGGCGCTCTCGCGATAGCCGCCTACGCGCTCACGCACGGCCTCGCCCTACCCGACCAGTTCGAACGGTCGCTCGCCTCCGTCGTCGCCGAGCAGTTCGCCGATGCCGCGCTGACCGCGTTCCTGGAGCGCAGCACATTCGACGCCGCCAGCCTCCAACTGGTCGACGAGCTGACGGCCGACGCGGACATGCACGACCAGGTGCGCGCGAAGCTCTGCAAGGCGCTCGGCTACGCCGTACAGGACGCCGACCTGCCGCGCGCCCTCGACTATCTGCGCCGCGCGCTGTCGCTGAACGACCGCGTCGGCGTGAAAAAGGACATCGATCGGCTCTCGAAGCTGATCGAAGCCGCGGGCCGTCCGGGCGACGGCACCGAAGGCACGTAAAGAGCCCACCCCGGCATGGCGGCACCGAAGGCACGGCCCAACGCCTGACGGACACAGGTCCTGACCTTCGGTCCACCGCCATCACTCCCCGAATCGACCATGAACAGTTTCGTTGCCACTGCTGCACCTGCCGTCGCGGCGTCGCCGATCGACGGCACGCTGACGAACGACGGATTCTTCCCGGACATCGACCTGTCGGCGCTGCGCGACGCGATGCGCCTGGACGGCACCGTGACGCGCGAGCGCCTGCACCACGCCGCGCGCGACGCAATGCTGACCGTCAACGACGAGCTGGCCGCGTGGCGCGCCCGGCAACGGGCAGCGGGCGCCGCGTCGCTCGCCGACGTGCCGGCCGAGCGCGTCGACGGCGAATCCGTGCACGTGTTCCGCTACCGGCGCGCCGTCTACCACCTGGCGCACGCGGACGTGACTGAGAAATACCGCGGCTTCGACTCGACGAAGAGCGGCGGCCAGGTGGCGGCCGAGCTGGCCGTGACCGCCGACGAGTCGCGCCGCAACGCACGGTGGGCCATCAGCGACATCCTGGGCGTCGCGCGCTCGACGGTTGAGCTGATCTGATGAAGGTCGCCACGCTTCAGGGTGAAACGCTCGACGCCCTTTGCTGGCGGCACTACGCCAGCACGGCCGGCACCGTCGAAGCGGTCCTGGAAATGAATCCCGGCCTCGCCGAGCTGGGCGTCGTGCTGCCGATGGGAATCGTCGTCGACATGCCCGAACTGAACACGATCGAGCAGACGAAGACCCTCCTGCAACTGTTTGACTGACCTGGAATTGTCCGAATGGCTGAACCGAACACCACTACCGCCGCAGCGCTGGCCGCCGCGATTGGCCTGGCCGGCATCGCGCCGGGCATCGACGGCGACGCGCTGATCGGCGCGTTCGCCGGCGCGGCGCTCGTCGTCGTCACGTCGAAAGACCTCGGCATCGGCCGGCGCGCAGCGTACATGCTCATCTCGCTCGTGATGGGCTATCTGACCGCGCCGGAAATCACCCACCTCGTGCCGGTCCGCTCGTCGGGCGTCGCTGCGTTCTTCGCCGCCGCGCTCGTCATCACGGTCACGCTGACGCTGATGGAGCGCGTGAAGGACATCGACTTCGGCGCGCTGATCCGCAGGGGGAAATGACATGCACCTGTCGTTTGCCCTGGTCGCGCTCGCCGCGCACCTCGCCGTCATCCTGCGCGTGCTGACCTACCGGAAGAACGGCGCGCGGCACCGTTTGCACGTCGCCTGGACCGCCTGGTTGATCGTCGCGATTTCCGGCGGTTCAGCCATCGAGCTGCTCATCCATCCGAAGCCGGTCGGCTTCTTCCAAGCCGTGCAGGCCGTGCTGCTGGCCCTGTTCGTCTACCTCGCGCGCGGCAACGTCGCGCGCCTTCTTCGGAGCACCGAATCATGAATATTCTCCGTTTCAACAACCGCGGCGCCGAAGTCGGCCTGCTGCAGCAACGTCTCGCGCGCGCCGGCTACGCGCTCGACGTATCCCACCTGTACGACGAAGCGACCGAGCAGGCCGTGAAGGCGCTACAGGCCGCGGCCGGGATCGTCGTAGACGGGATCGCCGGGCCGAACACGTATGCCGTGCTGTCGGCTGGCCAGCGCGACCGCAAACACCTGACGGAAGCGGACATCGCGCGCGCCGCGGACAAGCTCGGCGTGTCCCCCGCGTGCGTACGCGCGGTCAATGAAGTCGAATCGCGCGGCTCAGGTTTCCTGGCGGACGGTCGGCCCGTGATCCTGTTCGAGCGGCATGTCATGTACCGGCAGCTCGTCGACAGCATCGGCGCGGACGACGCCGCCCGATACGCCGCGCAGTTTCCGAACGTCGTCAGCCAGAAGCCGGGCGGCTACCAGGGCGGCGGCGCCGAATACGTGCGGCTCGACACCGCCGCGCGCATCCACGCGGCATCGGCATATGAATCGGCGAGTTGGGGCGCGTTCCAGGTGATGGGCTACCACTGGAAGCGCCTCGGCTACGCGAGCATCGACGAGTTCGTCGCACGGATGGAGACGAGCGAGGGCGACCAGCTCGACGGGTTTGTGCGCTTCGTCGCGGCCGACTCGTCGCTGCTGTCCGCCCTGAAGAACCGGAAGTGGGCGGCGTTCGCGAAGGGCTACAACGGCCCGGACTACGCCCGCAACCTCTACAACGCGAAGCTCGCCCAGGCGTACGAGCGCTACGCCGGCACGAAGGCGGCCGCGTGAGTATGCCGGGCCTTCGCTTCTGGCTGGCGCTCGCGGCGCTCGTCGTGGCGACCGCCGGCGCGCAGTATGTGCGCGCGCTGCAGGGAAGCCTCACCACGGCACAGGATGCCGCCCGCCAAGCGAAACAGGACGTAGGCGCGCGTGACGCGATCATCGGCCGGCTGCTCACGGATGCCCGCGAGAAAGACCAGCAGCGCGCGCAGCTCGACCGCACACGCGGCGCGGTCGACACGACTCTCGCCGCGTATCAATCGCAACTCCGGAGACTCATCGATGAGAACGAAGCCGTTCGCGCGTGGGCTGCTACTCGCCTGCCTGACGACGTTGTGCGCCTGCACAGCAGCCCCGCCTTCGCCGGCGCCGACGATTACGCTCAACGCGTGCGCGACGGTGACGCGCTGCACCCTGCCCGAGACGCATCCACAGACGAACGGTGATCTGAGCGACGCGCTGACCGTCGCGCGGGCGGCATGGGCGCGCTGTGCGGCCGAAGTCGACATGATTGCTGCGTGCCAGGCGCGCAGTCAGACGAATCCGCAGGCGGCCGCCCATGATTAAGCCGACCAGCCTACGCGCCGCGCTCGTCGCGGCGCTCCCGCAGCTCGCCGCTGCGCCCGACCTGCTCGTCGTCTTCATCAACGACGGCCACATCGTTGCGACCGGCACCCGCACGCCGTCGTTCGAATACCGGTACGAATGCGAGATTCTCATTCGCGACTTCATCGGCAGCGCCGACGACGTGATGATCGCGGTCGTCGAATGGGCACGCGCGAACCAGCCCGACCTCGTAACCAACGCCGACCAGCGCCGCGACGGCATGACGTTCATCGCCGACATCCTCGCAAACGATGCCGTCGACCTCGCGATCAAACTGAAGCTCACGGAAAGCGTTGTGGTCAGTACGGACGCAGGCGGCCGCCTCACGGTCGAACACGTCGACGACGCGGCCGAGCAATGGGTGACGTGATGGACAACGATCTGCGTGCGCTTGAGAAATGGGCCGGCGGGCTGCTCGCGAAGCTGGCGCCGGCAGCTCGCCGGCGACTATTCCGCGAGCTGGGGCGCGATATGCGTCGCGCGCAGCAGTCGCGCGTCGCCGCGCAGCAGAACCCGGACGGCAGCGCGTACGTACCGCGCAAGATCAAGAAGGGCGGCAAGGGCTTGCGCGCCAAGGTCGGCCGCATCAAGCGGCAGGCGATGTTTCGCAAGCTGCGTACCGCCCGCTATCTGAGGATCGATGTCGACGACACGGGGCTTGCGATCGGGTTCGACGACCGCCTGTCGCGCATCGTGCGCGTTCACCAGGAAGGCCAGAAGGCCCCCGTCGAACCGGGCGGCCCGCTCGCGCAATATCCAGTTCGTGTCGTGCTCGGCTTTAGCTCGGCCGATCGCGAACTCGTGCGCGACCGGCTACTACGCTACCTCAACCGCTGAATCATTTACGGCAGCCAGGCGCGTCGACGCGATCGCGTGATACGCCTGGCTCGTCTCACATCCGACCCACTGCAGGCCGGCTTCGCGCGCGGCCACCAGGAACGTCCCGGAACCGGCAAACAGGTCGCACACAACACCGCCATCGGGCACCAGACGCACCACGTCGCGCGCCAGCTCGATCGGCTTTTCCGTTACGTGCTGCTTCGGTAGTGCCAGGCGCGTCGGAAACACGCCCGGCAGGTACACGTCGCTGTCGTTCATCGGTCCGCGGCTCGCCCATACGATGAATTCAGCCTGTTGCGCGAACCCGCCTCGACGCGGCCGCGTACGACCCGGCGTCTTGTCCCATACGGCGATACCGCGCAGAGTCAGGCCGGCCGCCTGCACCACGTCCGTCAACGTCGCGAGCTGGCGCCAGTCGATGAAGCAAACGAGCAGCGCGCCGGGTTTCATCGCGCGGCGGCATTCAGTCAGCCAGGCATGGCACCAGAACGCCCAGGCGCGCTGGTCCATGTTGTCGCCTTCGAAGTCTGTATAGACCGCCTTCGTGTCGCTGTTGATGTACTTCTGGCTCGGCGCACGCGTTCGCGCGGACAGGTGCAGGCCGCCCGACGCGTACGGCGGATCGGTGAATACCAGGTCGACGGACTGATCCGGCAGCGTGCGCGCCAAGGCGAGCGCGTCGACGCGATGAAGCCGGTTGAGCATTGGGGTAATGTCGGCCGCGGGCGCGGCGTCGGAAATGTGAATCGTCATGGTTCAGAGGCAGCGTGAAAGGGACACCCGCGACGTGTGCGACACACGTCGTTGAGCGTGTAACGCCGATTGTCGACGCACGTTTGCTCGCGCGCGCGACGAGCATGCTGTACCCGCGAGCACGACATTTGCATTCGCTCGCGTCACGCGAGGGCGACCGGCAACATGGTCGGCATGGATGCGAACGAAATTCAACGGCAGGCACGCAACGCCGTGCGCAAGGGCTCAATTCTCGACGTCGACTACGGCACGGGCCTCTGTCGCGTCGCGGTCGGCGAATCCGCCGACGACGGCCTGCAAACCAACTGGATTCCCTGGCTCACGCCGGCGGCCGGCGGCACACGCGAATGGCTTCCGCCGACGAAGGGCGAACAGGTCGTGCTGCTCGGCCCGATGGGCGACTTCGCGCAGGCCGTCGCACTGCGCGGTATCTACTCGGACGCCGCGCCCGCGCCGGACAACTCCCCGAACACCCACACTCGCGTCTACGCGGACGGCGCGTGCGTCAGCTACGACCATGCGGCGCACGCGCTGACGGCCGAGCTGCCGGCCGGCGCGACCGTGCGCGTTGTTGCACCGGGCGCCGTCGTCGTGCAAACGAAGGATGCGACGGTACACGCCGAAAACATCCTGCTCGACGGTGACGCGACCGTGACGAAATCGCTGACCGTGAAAGGTCCGTTCGCGTTCGAATCCGGCATGACCGGCAAGGGCGGCGACGGCGGCGCCGTGATGAAGATCGACGGTAGCGCCGACTTCACCGGCGACGTGCTCGCCGGCGGCGTCAGCCTCATCAATCACCCGCACCAGGCGCAGGGCGAGTTCGCCGTTACGTCGAAGCCGATCCGGGGTGGCGCATGAAGGGTATGAACGCGGTCACCGGTCGGGTGATTTCGGGCATCGACCACCTGTCGCAGTCGGTCGGCCGGATTCTGACGACCCCGCTCGGCTCGTGCATCCAGCGCCGCTCGTTCGGTTCGGAACTGCCCGACCTGATCGACGCGCCGACCAATGGCGCGACGCGCATTCGCCTGTATGCGGCCGCCGCTACCGCGCTGATGCGCTGGGAGCCGCGTCTGACCGTCACGCGCGTGCAGCTCGTGGCGGGTGCCGACGAGGCGTTCGCCGGTCACCAGCTCGTCGACATCGAAGGATGGACCGACGAGCGCGACGAACCTGTATCGCTGCGCGTGCCCGTGTCGAACGGAGTCGGCGCATGAGAACGACCCCGATCGACCTGTCGCAACTGCCGGCACCCGATATCGTCGACCCGCTCGACTTCGAAACGGTTTTTGCTGAACGCCAGGCGCGGCTCATTTCCCTGTACCCGGCCGACCAACGGGCCGAGATCGCCGCGACGCTCGCGCTCGAATCCGAACCGCTGACGCGATCGTTGCAGGAGAACGCTTACCGCGAAGTGCTGCTGCGCCAGCTCATCAACGACAAGGCGCGGAGCATCCTGCTCGCGTATGCACGCGGCACGACGCTCGCACACATTGCCGCCCTCTTCGATGTAGAGCGCCTGGTCATCTCGGCCGGCGATCCTGAAAACGGTGTCGATCCGGTCTACGAAGACGACGACAGCCTGCGCGAGCGCGTGCAGCTCGCGCCGCGCGGTTTCTCCGTCGCCGGTCCTGAAGAGGCGTACGTGTTCCATGCGCGTTCGGCCGATGGCCGCGTGCTGTCTGCCGCTGCGTTCAGCCCGGAGCCGTGCGTGATGGTCGTCACGATCCTGTCGCGTGAAGGTGACGGCACGGCGAGCGACGAGCTGATCAAGATCGTGAAGAAGAATCTGGAGGGCAAGCGGCCGCAGACCGACGAAGTGATCGTGCAGAGCGCGAAGATCGTGCGCTATGCGATCCGCTCGACGCTGCGCTTCTTCTCCGGCCCGGATCGCGCCGTCGCGCTCGCGGAAGCGAACAAGCGCACGGCGAAGTTCGCCGCCGACATGCACCGCATCGGCATGGAAGTGACCGTCGACGGCCTGCACGCGGCGATGCGCGTGCCGGGCGTGCAGAAGGTATTGCTCGACTCGCCGGCCGGCGGTGTCGCCGTAACGGGCGAGCAGGCGCCGTACTGCACGGAAATCGAGCTGATCGACGGCGGGGTCGCGGATGAATAAGCCGATGCCCTCATTGCTGCCGCCGAACGCGACCGCGCTCGAGCGGCGGCTCGCCGAGACCAACGCGCGTATCAGCGGCATCCCGGTCGACATCGGCACGCTGATGGACCCGGACGCGATCCCGCTGGTGTTCCTGCCGTGGCTCGCCTGGCACGTCGGCGTCGAGACCTGGAAGGACTACTGGCCCGAGCAGGTCAAGCGCGCACGCGTGAAAACCGCGATCCGCATCGCCCGGATCAAGGGCACGGCCGAAGCCGTGCGCCAGGTCTGCGCGTCGTTCGGCGCGAACGTGGCGATGCGCGAGTGGTTCGAGATGACGCCGCGCGGCAAGGCCGGCACATTCGAAATCGTGCTGACGGTCGGTAGCCGCGACGGCGTGCCCGCGACCGCCGAGTACGTCGCAGACATCCGCGCGGAAGTCGATCGCGCGAAGCGCGGTACCGCGCACTACATCTTCAAGCAGGGCTTTGGTGCGACCGGCTCGCAGCGCGTCGGCGCCGGAGTGCGCGCCGCGGTCTATTGCCGCCTGTCCCTCTCGGATACCTGAACATGGCTGGAAACCTCATCCAAATCACCGACGCCGGCCGCGCAGCGCTCGTCGCAGCAGGCAATACCGGCACCGTCGCCCGCCGCGTCACCGAAATCGGTCTCGGCACCGCGGCGTTCACCTTTGACAAGGGCATGAAGACCCTGCCGAACGAGCGCAAGCGCGTGACGACGTTCGGCGGCGAAAACGTCGCGCCGGACACCGTGCACGTCGTCATCCAGGACGACACGAACGACCAGTACACGTTGTACGCGTTCGGCCTGTACCTGGACAACAGCGTGCTGTTCGGCGTCTACGTGCAGAGCACGCCCATTCTTGAAAAGTCGCCGGCCGCCATGTTGCTGCTCGCGAGCGATATCGTGTTCGCTTCGATCGACGCGGCGCAGCTTCAGTTCGGCCCGGCCACGTTTCTGAACCCGCCGGCGACGACCGAACGCAAGGGCGTCGTAGAACTCGCCACGCAGGCCGAAGTCGACGCGGGCGCGGACGACTCGCGCGCCATCACGCCGAAGACTGCCGCAGCCCGGTACGCCGCGCTGACTGGCGCGAAATTCACCGGCCCCGTCGTCGCGGAGTTCGACGCGGGTCCGGACGCTGCGCACGTCACGATTCGCCCACCGTCCGGCAAGACCGGCCGCGAGGGTCGCGTTCGCCTGTACGGCACGTTTGGCGGCAACGCCGTCGACACCGGCACACGTCTGATCGCGACCCTCCGTTCCGGGTTCGACGGTGGTGTGTGGGGGCGCGAGTACCTCGATATCTGGCTTAACAAGACCGGCAACGACGCGCAGACCGACGCCAACCAGGCGCGGGCCGTGCGCATCACCTACGGCGGCCGCGTTCTCATCGGCGACGTGAAGAACGACGACGGCGGCTCACGGCTGCTCGTCGGTGGCAATACCGTCACCGAAGGCACCAGCTATTCGAAGGCCGTTTCGATCGACGGCGGGGCCGGCAGTTTCTCGACGCTGTTCTTTGCCGATGGCGGGAAGATTCGCTGGTCTCTGTTCAAGCGAGATGGCGCTGCCACCGGCGGAAATGCCGGCAACAACTTCGGATTGAACGCGTTCGCCGACGATGGCGTCACGCAGTTCCCAGCGTTTCGCGTCGACCGCAGCACGCAGGTCTTTTCGCTCGCGAAGCGCCTGGTCGTCGGCGATATCGACGACGACGGTTTGAATGCCGTGCAGGTCAAAGGTAGGGTCACGTCCTCGGCCGGCGTCAAGAGTGCAGGAACCGACAACGGCGGAGCCCAGTTCAGAGCAAGCGCGTCGAACTACGGCGTGATTCTGCGCAACGACGACGACCGCGCCTGGTTTCTGACGACGGCCAAAGGCAACCCGGACGGATCATGGAATTCACTGCGTCCGTTCTCGTGGGCACTCGATACGGGCAAGGTCAGTATCGACGGCACCGGCGCGGGAGTCGACTTTGGCGGTAATGCCAATGTGGCCGGCAATCTGTGGGTCGGCACCCGCCTGAACCAGGGGGAAATTCGCCTCGGCCCCGTCGATGGCTTCCTCTATTCGAACAAAGACACCTACGGATGGTGGACACCGACGCAGGGCGCGTTCCAGTATTACATCGCCGATCGCACCTTCCGCATTGACGGTAATCCCGTCTGGCACTCGGGCAACGTGACGCCGCTCGATCGACTGAAGGGCGGAACGATGGCCGCGGACGTGTGGTTCGATCCAGGCAAGCGCATTTTCCTATCGGAAGGTAGTGCCGGTTCTCCTTCGCTCACGTTCCAAAACGACGGAGCGCCGGATACGGGGCTTTATCACATCGGCGATGGATCGTTCGGGATCACGTGCAATTCTCTCCCCCAGGTGGCGTTCACTCCGACCGGTACGAATTTCGAAAGGCCGGTACAAGGGCCGACGCCGCCGCAGGGCGATCGCTCGACGCGCCTGGCGACGACGGAATGGGTGCTGTCCGCAATTTCGACCGTGACTGTCGGCCAGATTGTCTTCGAACCCCGCACGCTGGCGCGTGCCGGCTTCCTGAAAGCCAACGGCGTCCTCGTGAATCGCGCCGACTATCCGGCGCTGTGGGCCTACGCCCAGGCGAGCGGCTCACTCGTGTCCGAAGCCGAATGGATGAACGGCCGCTGGGGTTGCTTCTCGACTGGTGACGGCGCGTCGACGTTCCGCCTGCCCGAGATGCGCGGCGAGTTCATCCGATGTTGGGCGGACGGCCGCGACGACATCGATCCGCAGCGCGCCATCGGCTCGTACCAAGGTGACCAGAACCGTTCGCACGCGCACGGTGCAAGCGCATCCGAAGTCGGCGATCACGCGCACTCGGCATGGACGGATTCGCAAGGCTGGCACGGTCATCACGGGTGGACCACCAGTAGTGGTGACCACCAGCACATCGTCCCATTCGGGCAAAACGATCGATCGTTTGTTCCGCCGTGGGGAACTGATGGGGAGAACAACCGATTCGGGGCATCGACGGAAGACTGGGACAACAAATGGTTCCTCACCAGCCCAGCCGGCAATCACAACCACCAATTCGACACGGAAGGTGCAGGCAACCACGGCCACAACGTCGGCATCGGCGGGGCCGGTCGGCACAGCCACGGCATCACCGTCAACGCGGACGGCGGCAGCGAAGCGCGGCCGCGCAACATCGCATTGCTCGCCATGATCCGCGCCTACTAACTTACGGACCTCGAAACATGCTGATTCACCACTACAGCCCGTCGACCGGCGAATACCTGACCAGCAGCCAGCCCGACGCCGATCCGCGCAATAACGGCCGCTGGCTCATTCCGTCGTCCGCGACGATCGATGCGCCGCCGCCGCGCACGCCGACCACCTGGCCGTTCTATCGCGACGGCGCTTGGTTCCTGCTGCCGGACTTCCGCGGACGCGTCTGCTACCGCACCGACACCGGCGAGCCCGTCGAAATTGCGATCGCGGGCAAGACACCCGACGATCTGGAACTGACGACCGAGCCACGACCGTCGCCGCGTCATGCGTGGATCGACGGTGCATGGACGGTGCCGCCCGAGCTGATCGCGCGCGAAAAGCGCGACGCAGCAATGGCCGAATTCGAACGGCGGATGGACATCGCGCGCCGCGCGAACGCGGGCAAAGCTGACGCGTACGCCGCCGGCCTGCTCGACGACGAAGGCACCTACTACTTCAAAGCCTGGTCCGCGTACCAGATGGCGCTCGTGTCCGCGATCAACGCCGACACGTTTCCGGACGCCGTGGCGTGGCCCGCGACGCCCGCGCCATACGTTGCGCCGGGCGAGCCGATCGAACCGCAACAAACGGCCCCCGTCGCATCAACCTGACAACGGGTTCCCCCGTTTCCTCTCACCTGTATACCTATAGGAGCTGCACACCATGCCGCAGGATTACCACCACGGCGTACGCGTCATCGAAATCAACGAAGGCGGCCGGCCGATTCGCACGGTCTCCACGGCCGTGCTCGGCATCGTCTGCACCGGCGCCGACGCTGACCCGACGATGTTCCCGCTCGACACGCCGGTGCTGCTGACGAACGTCATCGCCGCAGTCGGCCGCGCCGGCACGAAGGGCACGCTGCGCCGCACGCTCGACGCGATCGGCAAGCAGACGAAGCCCGTCACCGTCGTCGTGCGCGTCGCGGAAGGAAAGGACGAAGCCGAGACCACCTCGAATGTCATCGGCACCGTCACGCCGGACGGCAAATACACCGGCATGAAGGCGCTGCTGGCCGCGCAGGGGAAGCTCGCCGTGAAGCCGCGCATCCTGGTCGCGCCCGGCCTCGACACGCAGCCCGTCGCCGCGGCATTCGCGACCGTCGCGCAGTCGCTGCGCGCGATGGTGTACGTCGCCGCGCACGGCTGCAAGACGAAGGAAGAGGCGGTCGCGTACCGCAAGCAGTTCGGCCAGCGCGAAATCATGGTGATCTGGCCGGATTGGCTCGGCTGGGACGACGTAACGAACTCGGCCGTCACCATCCCGGCGCCGGCGATCGCGGCGGGCCTGCGCGCGAAGATCGACAACGACATCGGCTGGCACAAGACGCTGTCGAACGTCGTCGTCAACGGCGTGACTGGCATCAGCGCGGACGTGTCGTGGGATTTGCAAGACCCGGCGACGGACGCTGGCTATCTCAACGAGAACCAGGTCACCACGCTCGTCAACCGGAACGGCTTCCGCTTCTGGGGCTCGCGCACCTGCGACGCGGACGGCAAGTTCTTCTTCGAGAACTACACGCGTTCCGCGCAGGTGATCGCCGACACGATTGCCGAAGCGCAGATGGGCGTCGTCGACGGGCCGCTCAACCCGTCGCTCGCGCGCGACATCATCGAGAACATCAACGCGTGGTTCCGCCGCGAAGTCTCGGTCGGCGAACTGATCGGCGGCGGCGCCTGGTACGACCCGGAGCCGAACACGACCGACGAGCTGACGTCGGGCGGCACGTGGATCGACTACGACTACACGCCGGTCCCGCCGCTCGAAAACCTGAAGCTTCGCCAGCGCATCACCGATCGCTATCTCGCCGATTTCGCCTCGCGCGTGTCGGCCTAACCAGGAGTCACACACATGGGTATGCCCCGCAAGCTGAAAGGCTTCAACCTGTTTCACAACGGCACCAACTTCGTCGGCGAGACGAAGGAAATCCAGCTCCCGAAGCTGTCGCGAAAGATGGAGGACTACCAGGGCGGCGGCATGAGTGGCCCGATCCCGATCGACTTCGGCCAGGAGGCTATCCAGCTCGAATGGACGTGCGGCGGCTTCATGGAGGATGTCATTCGCATGTACGGCATCACCACGCACGACGGCGTGCAGCTCCGTTTCTCGGGCGGCTACCAGCGCGAGGATTCGAAGACCTACGATTCAGTCGAAATCGTCGTGCGCGGCCGCCACAAGGAAATCGACATGGGCACGGCCAAGCCGAAGGAAGACACCGATTTCAAGGTCACGACGGCGGCCAGCTACTACAAGCTGTCCATCAACGGCCAGGATCTGATCGAGATGGATTTCATCAACATGATCGAGAAGATCAACGGCAACGACCTGCTCGCGGGTCTGCGCCAGGCGATCGGCCTGTAGCCGCTTGTTCTCACCCGCCCGCGCCTGCCGCGGGCATCCCCCTATAGATCATCATCAGGACACGCAACATGACGACCATCGACACCGACAACACCCCCACCGGCGGCGCCGTACTCGACGCAATCACGGCCAACACGCACACCTTCGACACGCCGATCGTGCGCGGCGAACAGACCATCACGCACGTGACGCTCGCGAAGCCGTCCGCCGGCGCCCTGCGCGGCACGTCGCTCGCGGCGCTCGTGAACCTCGACGTGGACGCGCTGCGCAAGGTGTTGCCGCGCATCAGCACGCCAACGCTGACCGAGATGGATGTCACGTTGATGGACCCGGCCGACCTCGTTGCATTGGGAGGTATCTTCGCCGGTTTTTTGATGCCGAAGGCGCTGAAAGCGGGCATGGAATCCCCGAACGCGTAGAGGATGCGATGGCCGACATCGCGGCGGTTTTCACTGGCTGGACACCACCGATGATGGACGCCTTCACATTGACCGAACTGATGGATTGGCGCGAGCGCGCCCGGATACGAAGCGGACACGAGTAACGATGGACAACGCACTGAAACTGCGCGTCATGTTCGACATGGTCGACAACTGGACGAAGCCCTTGCGAAACATGCTGAACAGCAACAAGGGGCTCGCGCAGTCGTTGAAGGCGACGCGCGGCGAGCTTGCCGAACTCGGCAAGCAACAGAAGGCCGTTGCCTCGTTCCGCGAAATGCGTGCCGGGCTCGCCGACACCACGAAGAAGCTCGGCGCGGCGCAATCCAACGTGAAGGCGCTCGCCGGCTCGCTGCACGCGTTCGGCCCACCCACGAAGCAGATGGTCGCCGATATGGCGCGCGCGCGTCAGGCGGCGTCGCGCCTGCGCGCCGAGCAGAAGAAGCAGGCGGCCGCCGTCGACGAGATGCGCGGCCGTCTCGCGCAGGCCGGCATCGAGACGCGCAACCTCGCGCAGCACGAGCGCTCGCTGCGCTCGAACATCGCGTCGACAACGGCCACGATGCAGGCACAGACGCGCCAGCTCGAAGCACTGACTGAACGCGATCGAAAGCTCGCCGCGGCGCGCGGCAAGATGCAGGCGATGCAGGGCGTCGCCGGCGGGATGGCGATCGGCGGCTACGCCGCTCGCTCGACCGGCATGCGGATGCTCGGCGGCCTCGGCGGCACGCTCGACGAAGCCAAGAAAATGACCAACGAGCGCGCGCGCATCACGGCGCTCGGCCTCGGCGACCATGCGACGCAAGACGCCGAGAAGTACGTGCGCGCGATGAACATGATGGGTGTCAGCACGTCCGACAACATGACGCTGATGCGCGACGCGTTGTCGATCTTCGCGGACGAGCATCACGCGCAGATGGTCATGCCGACGCTCGCGAAAATGAAGTTCGCCAACGAAGCGCTGTTCGGCGCGGAGGACGCGCACGCGAACGAAGAGAAGTTCATGAACATGCTGAAGGTGATCGAGCTGCGCGGCGGCACGAAAGACGAAGCGACGTTCAAGAACGAAGCGAACATGGTGCAGAAAGTGCTGTCGGCGACCGGCGGTCGCGTCGGCGGCGACGAGTGGCGCAACTTCATCCAGACCGGCGGCGTCGCGGCAAAGCAGATGCGCCAGGACGCGTTCTATTACCAGATGGAGCCGTTGATTCAGGAAATGGGCGGCCATGGCGTCGGCACCGGCCTCATGTCAGCGTACAGCAACGTCTACCAGGGCAAGACGACCGTGCGCGCGGCGCAGGAGATGATGAATCTCGGCCTGGTCGACAAGAAGAACGTCGAATACAACAAAATCGGGATGATCAAGCGGATCAAGCCGGGCGCGCTGCTCGGCGGTGATCTGTTCAAGGCGTCGCCGCTCGAATGGCTGGAAAAGGTGTTGCTCCCGCAGATGGCGAAGAAGGGCATCACCGATCCGGACAAGGTGAAAGACATGATTTCGACGATCTTCACCAACCGGACGGCCGCGAACCTGTTCTCGACCATGTACATGCAGCGGGACCAGATTCACAAGAACGAAAAGCTCAACCGCGGCGCGTACGGCATCGACGACGCGGCGAAACTTGGCGCGCTGCAAACCCAGGGCAAGGAGAACGACCTGCTCGCGAAGGGTCGCGACTTGCGCCGCGAGATCGGCGAGCGCATCGCCCCCCTGTACAACGCGGCGCTCGACAAGACGCGCGAGATTCTCAGCGGCCTCATCGGCCTGATCCAGCGCCACGGCGCCGCGGCGAAGGTCATCCTGTCCGTGCTCGCCGCGTTCGCCGCGCTGCTCGTCGTGATGGGAACGTTCACGATCGTACTCGCGGGCATCCTCGGGCCGCTCGCGCTCGTCCGATTCAGCATGGCGACGCTCGGCATCCAGGGCGGGTTCCTGGCGCGCACGCTCGGCGCAAGCGCCGCAGGCTTCGGCCGGTTGTCCGGTGCGGCGTCCCGGTTCTCGGTCGTCGGCAACGCCGCGCCCGGAACCGCCGCGCGCATGCGCACCGCACTGGCCGCAGCCTGGTCGGCTTCGTCTCCGCGCGCGGCCTGGGCGACGTTGCGCGGCTACGCGCGGACGCTGCGCGAAGGCATTCCGGCCGCCGGCCGAGCTGCCGTGTCGACCGTCGCGCAGTGGGGCCGCGCGGCCGCCTCGTCGATGAAAAACGGCCTGGTCGCCGCTCGGCAATACACCGCCCAGGTGTGGCGCGCTGTCGCCGCTCAGGCGGCCGCGTCGCGCGCGGCCGTCGCCTCGCGCTGGACCGCCGCCCGGCAGTACGCCGGCCGCCGCGGCGTCGCCGGGATGTCGGTCGATGCGCTCAAGGGTGCAGGCGGTCTCATCAGGGGCGGTGCGGTCGGCGCAATCAACGGCGTCGGCGCCGCGCTGGGCGGGCTCGCGCAAATGCTGATGTTCGTCGGCCGCATCGCGCTCATGAACCCGGTCGGCCTCGTCATCACCGGGATCGCGCTAGCCGCGCTGCTCATCATTCGATATTGGGAGCCGATCAAGGCGTTCTTCGCCGGCTTCTGGCAGGGCTTGACCAATGGGCTGCAACCGCTCGCGCCGATTTTCAGCCGCGTATTCGGCGTACTCGGCGCGATGTTCGAGCCGCTCAAGCCTGCGTTCAACTGGCTGATGGATGCAGTCAAGGGCGTGTGGGACTGGATTTCCCGTCTCCTGGGGCCGGTAGACGCGAGCAAGGAAAGTCTGGACAAGGCCAGCAACGCGGGCCGGGGCTTTGGCGAATGGCTCGCGAACATCATCGTCGTGGCCGCCAAGGTTGCCGAGAAGATGGCCGAATTCGGGGCCAATCTGATTTCCGGCCTGGTCAACGGCATCACGAACGGCCTGGGCGCGGTGAAGGAAGCCATCACGAACGTCGCGAACTCGACCGTGACGTGGTTCAAGGAGAAGCTCGGGATTCACAGCCCGAGTCGCGTGTTCGCCGAGCTGGGCGGTTTCGTCGGCGAGGGGGCGGCGCTCGGCATGGCGGGCGAAGCGCCGAGCGTCGCGCGCGCGGCGCTCGGGCTCGCGACGGCTGCCGTAACCGGGTTCGGTACACCCGCGCTGTCGACGGCCGCACCGCTCGTGCCAATCGATCGGCGGCCGCCGATCGCGGCATCGGGTCCGGCCGCAGCGTCGTCTGCATCGGCCGCCGCTCCCGCGTCGATCATCATCAACATCTACCCGCAGGCCGGCGACGATCCGCGCGCGATCGCACGCGCCGTGACCGCCGAGCTGGATCGGCGCGAACGCGCGCAGCGTGCGCGCGCCGGCTCGCGCCTGTCCGACTGACATTCACGGAGGATCTGTCCCATGTTGCTGTCGCTGGATCAATTCGTGTTCAGCCTGACTACCGCCCCCTTCCACGAGCTGAAGCGCCGCCGGAACTGGAAGCATCCGAAGAAGTCGCGTATCGGCGCGCGCGATGCTCGCCAGTACACCGGCCAGGGCGACGATGTCATCACGCTCGACGGCCTCATCGCGCCGGATCAAATCGGCACGAGCGCGTCGCTCGACCAGCTCGTGCAGATGGCGAACATCGGCGAAGCGTACGTGTTGGTCGACGGTCTCGGGACCGTCTACGGCGCGTACCTCATCGTGGGCCTCGACGAGACGCGACGTTACTTCACCCGTGAAGGCACGGCGCGCAGGATCGAATTCACGTTGACGCTCGAATGCGTCGACGACGACGCGCTTCGCATCGACCAGGATGCAGCGCTTGTCGATGATGCGGAAGCCGATGATGCAGCGAACGCGGAGCCGAAGGCATGACGACGCGCGCGACCGAACACTCGAACGCTGCCGTGTATCGGCTCGAACGTGTCGAGCCGATGGCCGACTACCGCATCACGCTCGGCGGCCGCGACATCTCGCGGCGGTTCCTGCCGCGGCTCGAATCGCTGACCCTCACGGAATCGCGCTCTGATGATGCGGATACGGTCGACCTGGTGCTCGACGACTCGCGCGGCGATCTGGCGCTGCCCAAGCGCGGCGACGAAATCAAGGTATCGATCGGCTGGGCCGGCGAGCAGCTCGTCGACAAGGGCACGTTCGTCGTGACCGAGTTCGAACATAGCGGCGCACCCGACACGCTGACCGTGCGCGCACGCTCGGCCTCGATGTCGAACGGCATGCAGGAGCGTCGTGAGAAGAGCTGGCACAAGCAGACGATCGGCTCGATCGTGCGCGCGATTGCCGGCCGCTACAAGCTGACGCCCGCCGTCGCCGACACGCTGGCGAAGATCGTGATCGCGCATATCGACCAGACACACGAAAGCGACATGTCGTTTCTGACGCGCCTGGCGAAGCGCTACGACGCCGTGATGAACGTCAAGGATTTGCGGTTGCTCTTCACGCCGATTGGCACCGGCAAGACCGTCAGCGGGAAGTCGTTCCAGGTGTTGAACCTGACGCGCGCGAGCGGCGACCAACACGCGTACCACGTGTCCGAACGCGAGAACTATTCGGCCGTGCGCGCGCATTACCATTCGAACGGCAAGGCGAAGCGGAAGTCGGTGATTGTCGGCGGGGAAAACAACAAGAATGTGAAGGTCCTGCCGGAGGACTATGCGAACGAAGCCGAAGCGCGAGCCGCGGCGCAAGCCGAGTTCAAGCGCATGCAACGCAGCCAGGCGACGATGCGCTATTCGCTCGCGCGCGGCCGCGCCGACCTGTTCCCGGAAATGCCAGTCACGCTGTCGGGCTTCAAGCCCGAAATCGACGACACCGCGTGGCTGGTGAAGAAGGCGACGCACACCATCGACAGTGACGGCGGATTCACGACCGGGCTCGACCTCGAAATGCGTGATGATCCAACGACCGACCGGCACCGGTCGCATTTCCGCCGTGGAAAATAGCTGTTAGTCGAGCGCTATTTGTTGTTCCAACAGGCCACTCGGTGTCGCTTCAGAAAATCCGGATCGCGGAGTGCGTTCGACGTGAAGAATGCACTTCCGGCAATCAGCTTGTCGCCGCGACGCTCGAAGAGAATCTGCAGTTCCACCGGCTCGCCCGTATCGATTCGGCGTAGCGTCGGGAAATATCGCAAGTCGAAGTATGACGCCTTCGTGTTTGCGTCGTAACCCACTTCTGCCCCATCAAGCGATGTGAAGCCACGGCTGCATGAGCGCATGAAATCAAACAAGCTTTGCCCGTTTGCAAGCTTTATTTGCTTTGCGAAATAGAGTCCTTGGTAAAACTGCTCTTTCCTGAGTGCCACCGTGTCGCGGTCGTCGGCATCCACGGGAAGGGGCTTATATCCGATTCGGGCAACATCCGGGTACCGTTTGAAGATATCGCGTTGGAAGCGCTTCGGCCCGTAACATTCGCTCTCGTCTAGACAGCCTTGGTCAGCTAGATAACGCGACTCGTCAGTGCTCACGGCGATTCGATAGTCACCTGCAGCAAAAACGCCCGGCGCAGCGGACAACGCAATGAGAGCAACAAAAGACGCGCCGCGCGCGCGGCGTCCCCCGAAACAGGCCATTTCTGATCCTTGGTTTTTGTTAGGAAATTGAAGGCGTCGAAGGTAGCACACCCTCGCCTGCGTTGCAGAATCTCAGCCTGCCTTCCCAGCCTTTCCTGAATCCTGATAGGACTGCGTCAAAGCGTCCCTGGCGGTACGCAGGTCTCCCATCACCTGAAGTACGACTTCGAGCACTTGGCCAACCGACTGCATGGCATCGTCAATGGCAGCACGCGGGTCATCACGCTGACATCCGGTCAGGTCCAAACGATATCGTCCCCCGCCCATTCCTCGGCAGCGCGTGTTCACCTGACGGTCAGCAGCCATCAATACGCCGATCGTGCGGTTGTTGTGCTTCATGTCGATGCTCATTCTTCTGGTCCCTCACAAACACGTTCACGGACCGGCGGCACTCAACACGACGCGGTTGCCTCGGAATACCCCACGTCGCCAGCATCGCCGGCTTTCAGGATGCTAACCCAATACTGGATGGATATACAGTGTTCGTGTGAAGAATGGCTGGCGCGCGACGACGCGCCTGGACTACTTCTTGCCGCCCTTGGCAGCCCGGTCGGCGCGCAAGCGTTCGATTTCCGCCATCGCACGATCGACGTTCTCCGCCATGCGTTCGTCGAGTGCTGCGCGCCGGTTTTCCGGCAGCCGCTTAGCTCGCTGCGGCGCGCCAGTCTTGAGCATCACGGCCTGATTTAGAACGCTACCAATGAACGACTGCAGGGTCGCTTTGCCTGTTTCGTTGAGTTGCCGATATATGGCGACGAGTTCGGCCTCCTCTGCATCAGTTTCTGGCCGCTCATCGCTCTGGCGCCCCATCTCCAATCTCTCGCCGGTCAGCACGTAGACGATGTCGACGCCAATCGAGCGCAGTGCCAAAAGAAAGCTGGTATCGGGCGCTCTTTCGTCCGATTCGTAGAACGCCAATGTCTTCCGCCCTAGTTGGCCGATCGCGGCGAACTCGTCCTGGCTCAAACCAATGCGCAGCCGCTCTTCACGCAGGCGCTTACCGACAGTTTCCATTTGTACCCATTTTTGTTGACGTGTACTTTTGTGTCCATTACACTAGCCTAACCGTAACGCAAGGCTAACTATCAAAGTATACCGACCATGACCACCGCCAAAGGCCCGCGCCGATCACCACGCGGCACCCTGTCGGACAAGCCCGTCTACGTCCGACTCACGTCTACCGAACGCGACGAGCTCGAACAGCTCGCTGTGCAGCGCAATCGCTCGATTTCCAGCATGGCGCGCGAGCTGATCCGCATCGGCGCGAGCCAACTTCGCGTCATCCCCCGTTCCCGTTCCGCCCGCTCGTGAATTGAGGAGCCTGCATGTATCCCGATCCCAAGCGCATCCGCAACAACAAGCACACCGTCCGCTTCGATGACTACGAGCAGGCCGTTCTCACGGCGCTCGCGAACTACCAGGGCGAGCAGCTCGCCGTGCTAATCCGCGACATCGTGATGCGCGAAGCGACCGCTGTACTCGCCGAGCGCAACACCTCGATTCTGGACCGCGCCGGCGCCTGAACGAAGGCACCGAACCGCCAACAATGAGTAGCTCCACCGATGCCCGAAACCAGCACGGAAATTGCCCTCTCGGACGCCGACCGCGACGTGCTGGAACGCGTGCGCACCTTGCACGACCTGCCCTCCCTGGAAGCGACAGTCGAGTGGCTCGCCAAGCGCCGCCTTCGCCGCACCGCCAAGCAGATGAACGGCCGCGGTCGCGCCTTGTACCTCGTCCGGAGTAAGCCGACATGCGAATCTTGAACCGCTGCCCGCACTGCCGCACGCGCGCGACCGCGCGCAGCAGTCGCGAAATGTCCCAGACCTTCCGGGAAGTCACCTTCCAGTGCAACAACGTCGAGTGCGGCCACACGTACATCGTGAACATGGAGTTCGCCCGCACCTTGTCGCCGTCCGCGACCCCCAATCTGTCGCTACATCTGCCGCTCTCACCGAACGTGCGCGAGCGTCTTGTCGAGCAGCTCGAACTGCCCGTCTAGCGACCTAACCCCTTCCCCTGTTTTCCCTCGCATCGTGCCTGTGCGGCGCGAGGGGCTTTTTTTGCCCGAAAAAAGGAGATCAGCATGGCCACCCTCGCTTCCGCCGCCGTCGTTATGCCGTTCGATCCGGCCCGCCTGTCGCTCGATAAGCGCCGCGAATACCTGCGCGCACTGTGGTGCGCCGACATCGATCCGTTCGTGTTCGTCGGCACCGCCCGCCGACTCGGCTACGCATTGGGCTGTCATTGGGACGCCGATGCCGGCATGCCCGTCCTGACGCCCATCGTTCTGCACTGATCCGATGCGTGCGCCCCTCACCGACGTCGACCTGCGCGCGATGTGGCGCCGCCTGCGCATGGTCGGCAATTTCGACGCCCTGTGCCCGGCCGCCCGTCACGCCTTCGAGTGCACGGCGAACGTGTGGCGCGATCGCGAGCCCGTGGTCGAGATGCCGGCCGTTGACGGGAAACGCCGCGCCGCGAACGACTTCGACTGACCCATCCGCGCCGGCCGCCGGCGCACTTGCCTGGAACCACACCATGAAGCCCTACGTTTTCAGCATCGGCGTGCTGCTGATGCTTTCCCTGTCCCTCACCGGCGTCTACTACCTGGCCGCCGACGTGCTGCGCCTGTTCGACGTTCGGCCTGCCCGGCCGATCGCTTTTGCGATCGGCGTCGTCGCGATGGTCGTCCTGGTCGCGGCCCTGGCATGGTCCGTTCCGCCGCGGGGCTGACACGATGACGAACGAGCCCACCATCCGCTACGAGCTGCTGACGCCGGCCGGCCTGCGCACCGTCGCCGGCGATCACGTCGTCATCCCGAACGACGCCGGCGCCACGTTCGGCATCCACGTCGAGCCGCACCTGCGCGACGGCCATCCAGAAAAGTGGGTCGTCACCCACCTCGCCTCGGGCATCCGCATCGGCCACGGCGTGACGCACGACGCGGCGCGTGCCAACGCGACGACGAACGTCGATCGCAACCGCGACCGCCTGCGCGCCACGCTCGACCAGGCGATGACCTCGCGCTACGAGCTGCAGCACGCCGTTCAACGCCTGCAGCAGAACCATCACGACATCCTCGGAGGTGCAGCAGCATGACGCGCACGACTACCCCTCACGATGCCGCACTCGCGGCTTCCATCGCGGCGGCCGCCGACGCCCTTCGCTTCGACCATGAACCCGGCGGCCTGCAGCGCGTCGCGGTGCTCGCGCTGTTCGTCAGCGTTCTCGGCGATCGTCTGGCGCTTGCCTTCCCTGCGTCCGCCGGCGCGCTCCGTGCGCTCGTCGACAGCCCCGCGACACCCGGCAACCCTGCCGCCCTCTCCCTGCATCAACAGCAACAGCAATAACGATGGCCTCGATCGACGAACTGAAACAACGCATCGACCTGCACGACCTCGCCGATCGCCTCGGCTTGAAGCGCGGTCGCGGCGGCGACCGCGCGCTGTACCACTCGCCGCAGCACGACGACAAGAGCCCGTCCCTGTCGATCTACGTGAACCACCCGAAGCACGGCACTGGCTGGCGCGACCACAGCGCCGACGTCGGCGGCTCGTGTATCGACCTGGTCATTCACGCGCGCGGCGGCACGGTCGCCGATGCGGTGCGCTACCTGCACGACGCGTACGGTATTCCGCTCGACCGCCAGGCGCCGGCCGAGCGCCGAGAGAAAACGACCGTCGAATACATCGCCGATCGATGCTTCGCGGAGCGCGACCAGGTGCGCGAATACCTCGCTGGCCGCGGTATTTCCGCAGCCGCGATCGACGCGGCGATCGCCGCGCGCTCGCTCGGCTTCAACACGTGGACCAGCTCGAAGGTCGCGGCCGGCGAAGTGGGTCACGCCGGCCCGGCCGCCGCGTTCATCGTGCGCGCGCCTGGCGACGGCCGCGTCGTTGCCGTCGACATGCGCTATGTCGATCCGGCGCTCAACGGCGGCGTCAAGACGCAAACCCAGGGCGAC
The DNA here is from genome assembly GCF_024730645.1 of Burkholderia sp. EMB26. Classification (NCBI taxonomy): domain Bacteria; kingdom Pseudomonadati; phylum Pseudomonadota; class Betaproteobacteria; order Burkholderiales; family Burkholderiaceae; genus Burkholderia; species Burkholderia sp. EMB26. The sequence continues at coordinate 185,046 of NZ_CP078070.1, read as the reverse complement.
AAAGCTGGTTACGGCTGGACCGCCGATCCTCGCCGGCTCGACAAGGCGAAGCGCGTGTTCATCGTCGAAAGCGCGATCAACGCGCTGTCGATCGACACCTGCGCGATGCCTGGTGCCGCCGCGCTCGCGCTGCGCGGCCTGGCGAACGTCGACGGCATCGACTTCGCGTTCCTGCGCGGCAAACAGGTCGTGATCTGCCTGGACAACGACGAGCCGTTCGCGGACGGCCACCCGCGCGCCGGCCGCCGCCCTGGGCCGGAAGCTGCCTGGGCGCTCTACGAACGGCTCACGGCGCTGAACATCAGTGCCGTGCTCGTTGACCAGGCGAATTGGTTTGCCGACCTCGCGGACTGCGAGAAGGCCGTCAAGCCGATCAACGACGTGAACGACTATCTGCAACTGCGCGGCCCGGCCGATCTGCAGCGCGCACTCGACCAGCTCGAGCCGTGGCTCATCGCCGGCCTCGCCGGCGACGCCACGCGTCGCGGCCGGCCGCGCATCTTCCTGCCGTCGCACGACTTCGCGCAGTACTGGCGTTTCCGCGTTCGGCCGGACTTCACCAGCTACATCACGAAGATGGACAAGAACGAGGAAAGCGGCGTCGAGACGCCCGTCATGACTGACCTGTGCGGCTTCCGCATCGCCGGCATCAGCCGCGTGTCCGTGGCGAGCGCGACGTCGACGATGACGGGCGACGCCGACCAGGCGCCCACCGTCTATTTCGCCGTGTCGGTCCAGGCGCCGCGCCACGGCGCGCAGCTCGTGCGCCGCGTCATGCTCGACGACCAGCTCCACAACGTCGACCAGTGGGGCAAGTTCGGCCCGATCTGGGCGCCGGCGCCGTTCAAGCGCATGGTGAACATCCTGGAGCGCGGCGCCGACCTCGGCGCGCGCCAGGCGGCGAACTTCGTCGGGCTCGCCTGGCGCGACGGCCGCCTGATCGTCAACGAGGGGCCGGACTGCTATTTCACGGAAGCCGACAAGCAGTGCCCGTATCACAACCTGACCTTCCCGACCGGCCCGGCCAGCGACGCGCGCCGCGTGATCGCCGCGTACCAGGCGACGTTCAAGCAGAACGCGGCGACGATCCCGCTCGTGTGGGCGCTCGGCGGCCACCTGAAGGCACTGCTCGGCTTCTGGCCGCACATCACGATCCAGGCGAACAAGGGCGCCGGTAAGTCGACGCTCATCAAGCGGCTTGAACGCTCGCTCGCGTTCACGATGTTCTCCGGGCAGTCACTGCAGACCGAGTTCCGCCTGCTGACCAGCATCAGCCACACGAGCCACCCGGTCGGATGGGAAGAGCTGTCCGCGCGCCGGCAGGACGTGATCGACAAGGCGGTCGGCCTGCTGCAGGAGAACTACCAATACACCGTGACACGTCGCGGCACCGACATGACCGAATATCTGTTGTGCGCGCCCGTGATGCTGGCCGGCGAAGACGTGCCCGTGCGCAGCCTGCTCGGCAAGCTCGTGCGCACGACGCTGACTGGCAAGCGCGGCCCGCTGATGCCGGACGATCTGCCGCGCTTCCCGGTTCGGCAGTGGCTCGAATTCCTCGCCGGCCTGGACAAGCGCGCCGTGGCCGACCACTACGCGACGCTGCGCGACAAGGCGCTGGCCAACTGCCGCGCGAGTGGCGAGGACGACGGCGCCAAGCGCATGGCCGGCAACTACGCGGCCGTCGCGCTCGCCTGGCGCTACCTGTGCGAGTTCGCCGGCATGGACCCGAGCGAAGGCGACTTCCCACGCGACCTGCTCGCCGAAATGAACGGCCACATCGCCGAGACGAGCGCCGACCGCGAGCCGTGGGTCTGGATCATGGAAACCGCGCTGTCGGAAATGGACTGCGGCAACTACAAGCACCCGTACACCTTCGACACCGTCGACGGCGAGTTCTGCCTGCTCATCAACACCGGCCACGTGATGGACCACATCGCCCACACAAGCGCGCTGCGCGACAAATGGAACGGCCTGCCCGTGAAATCCGATCGCGTATTCAAGGCACAGCTCAAGCACGCCGGCGTCATCGTCGGCGACAAGGAGGTTGAGCGCCGGATCTACACGCGCCGCGTGCGCTACCTCACGCCGATCTCGCTCGAACGCCTGGCCGCGTTCGGCCTGCACGTATCCATCCGGGAAGACCTGGCCACCGACGCACTGCAAGGGGCCGCAGCGTGACGCCCTCTCAGCTGATGCGGCCGCCCTGCGGCCGTACCCCTTCCCTCATTCTTTCCGGCCGCGCAGCGGCCCTGCATTCGGGTTTCCGGTGCGTGCGCCGATGCGCGCAGCAATCGGCGCACGTCGTCACGCGGCCGCGGTGCTGTCCGCTTCCCCCCGTACCCCCCGCGAGTCGAAACGGCCGGGCAACAACGCCGCCCTTGAGGGAGCGGGGCCGCGCGGGCCCGTTTTTCCACAGGGAACCGGCAGGCAGCGCAGAAAACTCGGGGATTCTGGGCCTCTTCGCTTGTAAGTCATTGATTGTTGAGAAGACACCCGCCCCGTGTGGCATCACGTTTGCCCCCATTCGGGGTGATTTTGCCCCTAGTTCAATTTTTGCGCCGGCCGCCGTCGCCCCTTTCTCTTCTCTCTCTAATTCATTGAAAAAGAAGAAGAAAGAATACGAAGAGAGGCAAGGAATCGACTCGAACGCAATGCCCCGAGTCATGCCCGTTTTGCCCTCAATTGCGGATGCTGCCCATTTTTTGTGCCCCGAGTTAAAACGCGCGCCCAGCTTCATTCGGGGCAAATGGGGGCATGTAATGTCCAATAAATTCAATCAGTTATGCGCGAATTCGGCGTTAGCCCCCAATCCCCTAGTTGCGCTGCGTGTGCTCCCCCCATGCGAGACATGGGCACGGCCTCGCCGAGCACGGTCGACCTGCTCGGCGCGGCGGCGATACTCGGCGCACATCCAGAGACGGTGCGCCTGAAGGCGAAGGCCGGCGAGCTGCCCGGCCGCAAGGTCGGCAAGCGCTGGATGTTTTCGACAGTTGCCCTGCAGCGGTACCTCGCCGGAGAATGGATTCCGCGAGTTGTGCAGGGCGACCCGCAGGAGAAATTTGAATCATGTCGCTCTATAAACGCAGTAACAGTCCCAACTGGTATTACCGGCTCACCCCGCCTGGCGGCGGTCCGGTCGTACAAGGCAGCACTGGCACCAGCAACAAAGCCCAAGCGAAAGAACTGCACGATCGGCTGAAAGTCGATCTGTGGAACCAGGCGCGGCTCGGCCACAAGCCGCGCTACACCTGGAACGATGCCGTCGTGCGCTACATCAGCGACCGCGAGGGGCTGTCGAGCTTGGAAACGTCGAAAACGCACCTTCGCTGGCTTGACCAACACCTGTCCGGCGTCGCGCTGGCCGACATCGACCGCAACCGCATCGACGCGATCGCCCTCGCCAAACGGAGGGAACCGAAGGTGATCCGCACGAAGCACGGGATCGTGACCACCGGCGAGTGCGTCAGCGCCGGCACCGTGACGCGCGTCATCGGCGTGCTGAAGGCCGTGCTGAACGCGGCCGTCGAGTGGGAATGGCTGGACCGCGTGCCGGTCACGAAGCGCACGAAGGTCGTGCAGAAGCGTATCCGCTGGCTCACGCCGGCCCAGGCCGAACGGTTGCTCGCCGAGTTGCCCGACCACCTGGCCGACATGGCGCGCTTCGCGCTTGAGACGGGCTTGCGCCGCTCGAATGTGACCGGGTTGCAGTGGTCGCAGGTCGACATCGTGCGGCGTGTCGCCTGGATTCATCCGGATCAGGCGAAGGCGAAAAAAGCGATCACCGTGCCGCTCTCAGATACGGCGATCGCCGTGCTGCTGCGTCAGCGCGGGAAGAAGCGCGCCCCCGAGTTCGTCGACAGTGTGTTCGTCTACCACGGCCGGCCGGTCTATCAGACCGTGACCGAAGCCTGGCGCAAGGCGTTGAAACGCGCCGGCATCAGTGATTTTCGCTGGCACGATCTGCGTCACACCTGGGCGAGCTGGCACGTGCAGCGCGGCACGCCGTTACAGGTGTTAAAGGAGCTGGGCGGATGGGAAACACTGGAAATGGTGCAGCGCTACGCGCACCTGTCGGCGGCGCACTTGGCGCAATGGGTGCAGCCGCACTTGCCGGTGGCGCAGGCGATCGAGCTGCCGCGCGAAACAGTGTCAGCGCCGCCGGACACACTGCTGACCGCAGCCGGCTAACTGTAATTTCACTGTAACGGGGGGACACGATGAAGTAACGAAACCGCTGGAAGCCTTGTCAGGCTTGGCGCGCCCGGCTGGGATCGAACCAGCAACCCCTGCCTTCGGAGGGCAGTACTCTATCCATTGAGCTACGGGCGCGTGTGACAGTGAAGCGACCCCATATACAGGCCGCCCACGATTGGCAAGACGGCAAGGATACCCGGTTTCCCATGACGCGTCCACCTTGCCTGCCGAATCGCCGCCGGGCCGTGCTGCGTGCGGGTAAACACGCGCCATCGCGCCGCTCGCCGTGATGTAAACGTTCCGTCTATAATCGTCCGTGCTTCATTGGACTGCCATTTTGCCGTTGCACCGCGCTCACAATTCCTATTCATGGAGACGAGGCAAGCATGAGCGAAGCACCCCACGAATCTCCCGTCAAAACCCCCGGGCAGTTGATTGCCGTCATCATCGCGTCGTTCGCGATTCCGATCATCCTGATCGTCCTGTTCGCCAATTATGCGAACCATGCGTTCCGTTCCGGCGCCGGCACGGACGCGCTATCCGACGAGCAGGTCGCCGCACGGATCGCCCCGATCGCGAAGGTTGACGTGAAGGACGCCAACGCGCCCCGCACGTACAAGACCGGCGAGGAAGTCTACAAGGCCGTCTGCGTGACCTGCCACGGCACCGGCGCCGCCGGCGCGCCGAAGTTCGGCAACAAGGACGACTGGGCGCCGCGCATCTCGCAAGGCTTCGACACGCTGCTGAAGACGGCCCTCGCGGGCAAGGGCGCGATGCCGGCGCGCGGCGGCACGAGCCCCGACGACGTCAGCGACTATGAAATCGCCCGCGCGATCGTCTACATGGCGAACAACGACGGCGCGAACTTCCCCGAACCGGCTGCGCCGGCCGCCAACGCGGCGCAGCCCGCGAGCGGCGCGCCCGCGTCGGGCGCCGATGCGTCGAACGCGCAGGCCGCGGCCGCCATGGCCGCGATCGCCGCGATCCCGAAGGCCGGCGAAAAGCCCGCGGCCGCCCCGGCCGGCGCCGATGCGGCAACGGCCGGCAAGGCGCTGTACGCGTCGACCTGCCAGGCCTGCCACGCGGCCGGCGTGCTCGGCGCGCCGAAGTTCGGCAGCAAGGAAGACTGGGCGCCGCGCCTGAAGGACTCGATGGATACGGTCTACAACTACGCGCTGCACGGCAAGGGCGCGATGCCGCCGAAGGGCGGGTCGAACGCGTCGGATGCCGACGTGAAGGCGGCCGTCGACTACATGGTCAACGCGGCGAAGTAACGACGTCGCCCGGCCCTCCGTCAAAAACCCCCGCGACGCACGCGCATCGCGGGGGTTTCGTTTTTGGGTTGCCGGTTCGCCGCGCCATCGTGCGCGCGGCGCCGCGTCACTTCTGCAGCAATGCCTTCAGGCTCGCGAGCCGGTCCTTCGGCGACATCGGCGCCTCTTCCGGCGTCGGCGGCGGCGCTTCGTCGAGCCCCATCTCCGGGATGAAGCGCGACGGTTCGCACACGACCGTCTCGCGCGCCCGCTTGCGCTTCTTGCACCAGTTCAGGTGCAGGCTGCGCTGCGCACGGGTAATCGCGACGTACATCAGCCGGCGCTCCTCCTCGATCCGCTCGTTGTCGATCGGGCCGTCGTCCTCGCTGCCGCCGCGGTGCGGCATGATGCCTTCCTCGACGCCGACCAGGAACACGTGCGGATACTCGAGCCCCTTCGACGCATGGACGGTCGACAGCCGCACGGCGTCCGGGTCCTCGTCCTTGCCCTCGAGCATCGACATCAGCGCGACGGTCTGGATCAGGCCGAGCAGGTTCTTGCCCGTGTCGGCGAGCCCGTCCGCGTTGTGGAAACCGTCGGCCTCGCCGTCGACGGCCTCCGTCTCGGGCTTCGTGCCCTTGCGCTTCAGCCATTCGAGGAATTCGAGCACGTTCTGCCACTTCGACTGCGCCTGCCGCTCGTCGAACGCGTCGTACAGGTACGCCTCGTAGTGGATCGCCTCCATCATGTCGTCGAGCACGACGGTCGCGGGCTCCTTGTCCGCGCGCTCGGTCAGGCGCTGGATGAAGTCGCAGAACATCCGCAGCGGTTCGACCTGGCGCGCCGACAGCCGCGCCTCGATCCCGCCCATGTACACGGCCTCGAACAGCGACACCTTCGCCTGCCCCGCGAACGAGCCGAGCGCTTCCAGCGTCGTGTTGCCGATGCCGCGGCGCGGCGTGGTGACCGCGCGGATGAACGCGGGATCGTCGTCGGCGTTCGCGATCAGCCGCAGGTACGCGCACAGATCCTTGATCTCGGCCTTGTCGAAGAACGACTGGCCGCCCGACAGCACGTACGGAATCCGCTCGCGCCGCAGCACCTGCTCGAAGATGCGCGCCTGGAAGTTGCCGCGGTACAGGATCGCGTAGTCGCGGAACTGCGCGCGCCGCTCGAACTTGTGCGCGGAGAGCCGGAACACGACCGACTCGGCCTCGTGTTCCTCGTCGTTGCACGCCGTGACGGTGATCGAATCGCCCATCCCGTGCTCGGACCACAGCTTCTTCTCGAACAGCTTCGGGTTGTTCGCGATCACGTTGTTCGCGGCGGTCAGGATCCGCACCGTCGACCGGTAGTTCTGCTCGAGCTTGATCACGTGCAGCTTCGGGAAATCCTTGCCGAGCTGCGCGAGGTTCTCGAGCGTCGCGCCGCGCCAGCCGTAGATCGCCTGGTCGTCGTCGCCGACCGCCGTGAATGCGGCGCGCGGGCCCGCGAGCTGCTTCAGCAGCTCGTACTGGCACGCGTTGGTGTCCTGGTATTCGTCGATCAGCAGGTAGCGCAGCTTGTTCTGCCAGCGGTCGCGCACCTGCTCGTTCTTCGCGAACAGCTCGGCCGGCAGGCGGATCAGGTCGTCGAAATCGACCGCCTGGTACGCGTGGAGCGTCGCCACGTAGTTGCGGTAGACCAGCGCGGCCTGGTGCTCGTCCTCGTTGGCCGCGATCGCCATCGCCTCGTCGGGCATGATCAGGCCGTTCTTCCACAGCGAGATGATGCTCTGGATCTTGCGGATCAGCCCTTTGTCGGTCGTGCCGAGCTGCTCCTGGATCATCCCGAAGCAGTCGTCCGAATCCATGATCGAGAACTGCGGCTTCAGGCCGACGTGCTCGGCCTCCTGGCGCAGGATCTGCACACCCAGCGAATGGAACGTGCAGACGGTGAGCTGGTTGACGGGCACCTTGCGGCCTTCCTTGCCCGGCGTGGTCAGCGTCTTGCCTTCCAGCAGCTTCGACACACGCTCGCGCATTTCGGCCGCCGCCTTGTTCGTGAACGTGACGGCGGCGATGTGGCGCGGCTCGAAACCTTTCGCTTCGATCAGGTGCGCGATCTTCTGCGTGATCACGCGGGTCTTGCCGCTGCCCGCGCCGGCGAGCACGAGACAGGGACCGTCGAGGTAGCGCACCGCTTCGTTCTGAGCGGGATTGAGGCCTGCTGACATGATGGCGGATGGTGTTGCGGGTTGACGGCGGAACGCCGGGAGGATGCCGTGCGCGGCAGGCTGGCGAAGCAGGCGGACACGCAGGCAGGACGCGCATGTTAACACGTCGGCGGCGGGTATTTCGGGCGCGCCGCCGGACGGGGCGCGCAGGCTTGCCGGGCGGGCGCCCCCCGTCCGTTCGGCGTTGTCGTGGCCGTCCGTTCGGCCAATCGGGCCCGGTCCGCGCCGTGATCGGACACAATACGCACTCCGCTGGCGCCACCCGCGCCGGCCGCTTCAATGCGTTTCAACCACCGCCGGATCGACCTCATGGGATACCCGTTCGCCACCGCCGCCCTCGGCCCGCTGCTGTTCGCGCAAGGGCGCTACGTGCGCCGCGTCACGCCGCGGCTGCCCGAAGCGGCCGGGCCGCGCGACGGCTCAGTCGGCAACGGCCCGCCGCTGCGCGTGCTGGTGGTCGGCGATTCGGCCGCCGCGGGGGTCGGCGTCGCGACGCAGCACGACGCGCTCGCCGGGCACCTGGCGAGCGCGCTGGCGGCCACGCACCGCGTGCGCTGGAAACTGCTCGCGCGCACCGGCCTGACCACGCGCGAGCTCGTCGACTGGCTCGCCGCCGAGCCGACCGAGCCGTTCGACGTGGCCGTGACGTCGCTCGGCGTCAACGACGTGACGGGCGGCGTGCCGCCCGCACGCTGGCTCGCGCAGCAGACCGAGCTGGTGCGGCTGCTCGCCGCGCGTTTCCAGGTCGGGCACGCGATCCTGTCGGCGGTGCCGCCGATGGAGCGCTTCCCGGCGCTGCCGCAGCCGCTCGCGTGGTATCTGGGGCGGCGCGCGAAACGGCTCAACACGGCGCTCGCCGGCTGGGCGGGCGCGCAGCCGCACTGCACGTTCCTGCGGGTCGACCTGCCGCTCGAACGGCACCTGATGGCCGCCGACGGCTTCCACCCCGGCGCAGCCGCCTGCGCGGTGTGGGCCGCGCAGGTTGCGGCTGCGGTGCGGCAGCGGATGGACGGATGATGCGGCACATGCCGAGGCCGGCTGGCCGCCCCGGCTCACCGGGCGGTGCGCCGGGTGCCGGGTGCCGGGTGCCGGGTGCCGGGTGCCGGGCGCCAAGAGCCAAGAGCCGGGTGCCGCGCGTTCGACAGTCGCACCGCGCGCCCCCGCTCCTGCGCAAAATGCCGGTATTCCTTGCGCAAGCGTCGCATCGCTCCGTGCATTTCGCCCGACGCGTCTGTGCAAGCGGCAGCGCCATGCCAAAATAGCCGGTCGTCTTCGCGCCGCTCCGGCGCGCCATCCTTTAGTTTCCTTCGCAGCCAGGAATTGCCATGTCGTCATTGCTCAGGATTGGTTTGATGGGTTTCGGTTTCGCCGGCGCGACGTTCCACGCGCCCGTGATCGCCACGAGCGGCCGCACTGAAGTCGCCGCGATCGCGACGGGCCAGGGGGAACGCGCGCAGGCCGCGTATCCGGGCGCGCGCATCGTCCCCGACCTCGACACGCTGCTCGGCCTCGACGATATCGAATGCGTGGTGATCGCCACGCCGAACGACACCCATTTCGCGCTCGCGCGCCAGGTGCTCGAAGCCGGCCGCCACGTAGTGGTCGACAAGCCCGTCACGCTCACCGCCGACGAGGCGCTCGCGCTCGCGCGGCTCGCGAACGCGCGCAGCCGGCTGTTCGCGCCGTTCCACAACCGCCGCTGGGACGGCGATTTCCTCACCGTGCGCCGCATCGTCGAATCGGGCGAGCTCGGCCGCCTCACGTACTTCGCGTCGCACTTCGACCGCTTCCGGCCGACGCCGCGCACGCGCTGGCGCGAGGAGCCGGCCCGCGGCGGCGGCCTGCTGCTCGACCTCGGCCCGCACCTGATCGACCAGGCCCTCGCGCTGTTCGGCACGCCGGAAACGGTGAGCGCCACCGTCAAGACGCGCCGCGACCACGGTACGGCGCCCGATTTCGTGCACCTGCTGCTCGGCTATCCGGACAAGGACGTCGCGCTGCATGCGAGCGCGCTGTCAGCGATCGAACCCGCGCGCTTCACGCTGCACGGCACGCGCGGCAGCTACCAGAAGTTCGGGCTCGACACGCAGGAAGACCAGCTCAAGGCCGGCCTCACCGCGGACGACGTCGAATTCGGTGGCGGCAACCCGCCCGGCCTGCTGCGCGTGCTCGACGGCGACGTCGAGGTCGAGCGGCCGGTGCCGACGCTCGACGGCCAGTACGCGGAGTTCTACCGCGCGCTCGCCGCGTCGATCCGCGACGGCGCGCCGTTCCCCGTCACCGCGCAGGACGCGGTCGACGTGATGACGATCATCGAGCTCGCCGCGCAGAGCGAACACGACGGCCGCCGGGTGCCGTTCGTGCGCCGCCCGGTCTGACGCCGCCGGCCGGGTCGGTGCCGCCCCGCCCGCTCGGCGCCGAACATTCCGTTACAAATGGTGCGGGAACGAAAGTCAGCGGTCGTTCGGTCTGACGCGTTTCTCAAAAAGTCGATCCGACACCCATCCGTCAGGAGAATGTGATGCAACGGTTGATTCGCGCAGCGGCATGCTGCGTCCTGGTTTCCTCGCTCGCGGCGTGTATCGTGCAGCCGCAGCGGCCGGCCCGGCAGGCGCCCCCGCCGCGACCGAATCCGCAGGTCGTCGCGAACGACCGCATGCAGGAGGTCCAGGGACGGATCGACAACCTGCATCGCCGGATCGACGCGCGCGTGAACGGCGGCTACTACCCGCCGCCCTACGGCGCGCAGCTGCACCATCGCCTCGACGTGATCCGCCAGGAAGCGAACGACATGTCGGCCCAGCACAACGGCGGCCTGTCCGGCGACGAGCAGCGCGTGCTGAACCAGGAACTCGACACGGCCGCGCGCGCGATCGGCGAGTAACGCGCCGGCACCTGCCGGCGCGGATGAAGCGGCGGCGCCGGCCGCCGCCGCTTGTCGCGAAGCGACATTCTTTTGCTCAAATTGACAATGCCCACCTGCTCGCGTACAGTCGCCCGCACGCGTCGGGAGAGCGTGTGACCGGGTTGTTCCGACACCGGTTGCGCCGCCGAAGGGGCACACCCGCAAACTCTCAGGCAAAAGGACCGACCGCGTCGGGAAACCGCATCCGCGCACCGCGCGAGCAATACGTTTCCCGCACTCTGGAGAGCGGCAGTAGCCCGCAGCGCATTGGCTGCGCGGGCAGGCTGCCCACCGAAGGGGCGCGCGTTCGCCGGGCTTGGCCCGCAGCGCAATCTCTCAGGTATCGAGGACAGAGGGGCATGTACCGGATCGCGTGAGGCCATCGGCCGCGGCGGTCGGCACATGGCCGTTCTGATCCGCGCGCAAGCGCCTTGCCTGAGGCCTCGATGACTGCACTGAATCACACCCCGCTCAACGCCGCGCACCGCGCGCTCAATGCCCGCATGGTCGACTTCGGCGGCTGGGACATGCCCGTCAACTACGGCTCGCAGATCGAAGAACACGCTGCCGTGCGCACCGACGCCGGCATGTTCGACGTGTCGCACATGTGCGTCGTCGATTTCACCGGCAGCCGCGTGCGCGCGTTCTTCGAGCATGCGATCGCGAACAACGTCGGCAAGCTCAAGACGCCCGGCAAGGCACTCTACTCGTGCCTGCTCAACCCGCAGGGCGGCGTCATCGACGATCTGATCGTCTACTACTTCACCGAAGAATTCTTCCGCGTGGTCGTCAACGCCGGCACCGCCGAGAAAGACATCGCGTGGTTCAACCAGCTGAACGAGCAAGGCGGCTACGGCCTGACGATCGCGCCGCGCCGCGATTTCGCGATCGTCGCCGTCCAGGGTCCCAACGCCCGCGAAAAGGTCTGGGCGACGGTGCCTTCCGTCCGCGCCGCCACCAGCGAACTCAAGCCGTTCAACGCCGCGCAGGTCGCCGGCACGCCGTTCGGCGATCTCACCATCGCCCGCACCGGCTATACCGGCGAAGACGGCTTCGAAGTGATCGTCCCGGCCGCGCACGTCGAAGTGCTGTGGAATGCGCTGCAGCAACACGGCGTGCGTCCGTGCGGGCTCGGCGCGCGCGACACGCTGCGCCTCGAGGCCGGCATGAACCTGTACGGCCAGGACATGGACGACACCGTCTCTCCGCTCGACGCGGGCCTCGCATGGACCGTCGACCTCGCCGCGCCGCGCGACTTCGTCGGCCGCGCCGCACTCGAAGCCAACGGCACGCGCGCCGCGTTCGTCGGCCTGATCCTGCAGAAGGAAAACGGCAAGGCGGGCGGCGTGCTGCGCGCGCACCAGAAGGTCGTCACGCCGCACGGCGAAGGCGAGATCACGAGCGGCACGTTCTCGCCGTCGATGCAGGAATCGATCGCGTTCGCGCGGGTGCCGGCGGCCGTCCAGATCGGCGACACCGTCCAGGTGCAAATTCGAGACAAGAATCTTCCCGCGCGCGTGGTAAAACTGCCGTTCGTGCGCAACGGCAAGGTCCTCGCTGCGTAACGACCGAGAAGCGGCCGCGGGGCCGCCTCCCGGCAAGCCGGGAGATGGCGCCCGGCGCAACCCTATCCGGCGTGCCATGGCGGCGCGCCAGCAGAACGAACACACCCTTTTATCCAGGAGCATCCGATGAGCAACGTCCCGGCCGAGCTGAAATACACCGACGAACACGAGTGGATCCGCACCGAGGCGGACGGCACGCTGACGGTCGGCATCACCGATCACGCGCAGAGCACGCTCGGCGACATCGTCTTCCTCGAGCTGCCCGAAGTCGGCAAGTCGGTGAACGCGGGCGACGCCGTCGGCGTCGTCGAATCGGTGAAGGCGGCCTCCGACATCTACTCGCCGGTGTCCGGCGAGATCGTCGCCATCAACGAAGCAGCCACCGACGCGCCGGAAGAAGTGAACGGCGATGCGTACGGCGTGTGGCTCTTCAAGATCAAGCTCGCGGCCGGCGCGTCGACCGACAAGCTGATCGACGCCGACGCCTACAGCAAGCTGATCGACTAATTTCCCTACCCGAACCGCGCGGCGCCGGCCTCGGCGCGCGCGGGACCAGAGTCACGCCATGAAGCTCGAACACCCGGACCGCCTGATGAACCGCACGCCCCTCTCGCTCGCCGCGCTCGAAACGCACGACGCGTTCGCCGAACGCCACATCGGCCCCGACGCCGCCAGCCAGCAGGCCATGCTCGACACGCTCGGCTTCGCGTCGCGCGCCGCCCTGATCGACGCCGTGATCCCGGCCTCGATCCGCCGCGCCGAAACGCTGCCGCTCGGCCCGTTCGCACAGCCGAAGAGCGAGGCCGAAGCCCTCGCCGCGCTGCGTGCGCTCGCGGACAAGAACCAGGTGTTCCGCTCCTATATCGGCCAGGGTTATCACGACACGCACACGCCGGCCGTGATCCTGCGCAACGTGCTCGAAAACCCGGCGTGGTACACGGCCTACACGCCGTACCAGCCCGAAATTTCCCAGGGCCGCCTCGAGGCGCTCCTGAACTTCCAGCAGATGGTGGCCGACCTCACGGGCCTCGCGATCTCGAACGCGTCGCTGCTGGATGAAGCGACGGCCGCGGCCGAAGCGATGACGCTGCTGCAGCGTACCGGCAAGCCGAAGTCGAACGTGTTCTACGTGGCCGACGACGTGCTGCCGCAAACGCTCGAAGTGATCCGCACGCGCGCGCTGCCGATCGGCATCGAAGTCAAGACGGGCCCGGCGGCCGACGCCGCGCAGGCGAACGCGTTCGGCGTGCTGCTGCAATACCCGGGCGTGAACGGCGACGTGCGCGACTACCGCGCGCTCACCGAGGCGATCCACGCGGCCGGCGGCCACGTGGTCGTCGCGGCCGACCTGCTCGCGCTCACCGTGCTGACGCCGCCCGGCGAATGGGGCGCGGACGTCGCGGTCGGCAACACGCAGCGCTTCGGCGTGCCGATGGGCTTCGGCGGCCCGCACGCCGCTTACATGGCCGTGCGCGACGAATTCAAGCGCCAGATGCCGGGCCGCCTCGTCGGCGTGACGGTCGACGCGCAGGGCAAGCCCGCGCTGCGCCTCGCGCTGCAGACGCGCGAACAGCACATCCGCCGCGAAAAGGCGACGTCGAACGTGTGTACCGCACAGGCGCTGCTCGCGATCATGGCCAGCATGTACGCGGTCTACCACGGCCCGCACGGCCTGAAGACGATCGCGCTGCGCGTGAACCGCATCGCGGCGCTGTTCGCCGCCGGCGTGAAACAGCTCGGCTTCGCGACCGTCAACGACACGTTCTTCGACACGCTGACGATCGACACCGGCGCGCGCACCGCGCAGGTCCACGAATTCGCGAAGGCGAAGCGCATCAACCTGCGCCGCGTGAGCGCCACGCAAGTCGGCGTATCGGTCGACGAAACGACGACGCGCGACGATCTCGCCGACCTGCTCGACGTGTTCGCGCAGGCCGCGGGCGCCACCGCGCCGGCCGTCGATGCGCTGGACGCGGGCCTCGCCGGCGTCGCCGCGCTGCCGGCCGGCCTCGAGCGCACGAGCGCGTACCTGACGCACCACGTGTTCAACCGCCACCATTCCGAAACCGAAATGCTGCGCTACCTGCGCAGCCTGTCGGACAAGGATCTCGCGCTCGACCGCTCGATGATCCCGCTCGGCTCGTGCACGATGAAGCTGAACGCGACGTCGGAAATGCTGCCCGTCACGTGGCCCGAGTTCGGCCGGATCCACCCGTTCGCCCCGGCCGAGCAGACCGTCGGCTATCGCGAGATGATCGACCAGCTCGAGCAGATGCTCGTCGCGGCCACCGGCTACGCGGCCGTGTCGCTGCAGCCGAACGCGGGCTCGCAGGGCGAGTACGCGGGTCTCTTGATCATCCACGCGTACCACGCATCGCGCGGCGAAGGCCATCGCGACGTGTGCCTGATCCCGGCGTCCGCGCACGGCACGAACCCGGCGTCCGCGCACATGGCCGGCATGAAGGTCGTGGTCGTCGCCTGCGACGCGCAGGGCAACGTCGACATCGCCGACCTGAAGGCGAAGGCCGAGCAGCACTCGAAGGACCTCGCGGCGATCATGATCACGTACCCGTCGACGCACGGCGTGTTCGAGCAGAACGTCCGCGAGATCTGCGAGATCGTCCATGCGCACGGCGGCCAGGTGTACGTCGACGGCGCGAACATGAACGCGATGGTCGGCCTGACCGCGCCGGGCCAGTTCGGCGGCGACGTGTCGCACCTGAACCTGCACAAGACCTTCTGCATCCCGCACGGCGGCGGCGGCCCGGGCGTCGGCCCGGTCGCGGTCGGCGCGCACCTTGCGAAGTTCCTGCCGAACCAGCGCTCGACCGGCTACGCACGCACGGAAGACGGCATCGGCGCGGTGTCGGCCGCGCCGTACGGCTCGGCGTCGATCCTGCCGATCTCGTGGATGTACATCGCGATGATGGGCGCGAAGAACCTGACCGCCGCGACGGAAACCGCGATCCTCAACGCGAACTACATCGCGAAGCGCCTCGCGCCGCATTACCCGGTGCTGTATTCGGGCCCGGGCGGGCTCGTCGCGCACGAGTGCATTCTCGACCTGCGTCCGATCAAGGAAACGAGCGGCATCAGCGTCGACGACGTCGCGAAGCGCCTGATGGACTATGGCTTCCACGCGCCGACGATGAGCTTCCCGGTGCCGGGCACGCTGATGGTCGAGCCGACCGAATCGGAATCGCAGGAAGAGCTCGACCGCTTCATCGCCGCGATGATCGCGATCCGCGAGGAAATCCGCGCGGTCGAGGAAGGCCGCGCCGATCGCGAGGACAACCCGCTGCGTCACGCACCGCACACGGCGGCCGTCGTCACCGCGAACGAATGGCCGCACGCGTACTCGCGCGAGCAGGCCGCGTACCCGGTCGCATCGCTCGGCACGAACAAGTACTGGCCGCCGGTCGGCCGTGCGGACAACGCGTACGGCGACCGCAACCTGTTCTGCTCGTGCGTGCCGATGTCGGACTACGCATAACGCGCGCCAGGCCCGGAGCCGACCAATGGTGACCGCACCGCACGCAACCCGGGGTTGCGTGCGGTTTTTGCGTTCGCCGGGCCGACCGGTTCACGTTCATCCGCCAATCCGGCTAACATCACACGCGATCCAGCCAATGAAGGAGTTCCGCATGGTGCGTCCGATGTTTCCGGGCCATGGTGCAACCGAGCGGCGGCCGCGCATCCGCGCAGGCCGCTACGTGCCGATGCTCGTCGCGTCGCTGTCGCTGGCCGCCGCCGGCCTCGGCGTCGCCGGCAGTGCGCGCGCGGCGATGAATTTCTGCGCGGCGCCGGCGCTGCAGACGAGCGAGACGACGCAGGCCGAGCCGGGCGTGCAGGCGCTGATCCGCAGCGTCGACGCGCGTATCGGCGAGCAGCCGAAAGCGATGGCGCGCGTGCACACCGAGGGCACGCTGCCGCACGAAGGCATCTACGACCAGAGCGCGGCCGCGCTCAAGGACATGGACCTGATGCGCGACGCGGCGCTCGCGTGGCGCGTGACGAACGCGCCGCGCTACCTGCAACTCGTCGACCGCTTCCTGTCCGCGTGGGTCTCGACCTACCAGCCGAGCTTCAACCCGATCGACGAGACGCGCTTCGAGAGCCTGATCATTGCGTACGACATGACCGCGAGCGCGTTGCCGGTGAAAACGCGCAACGCGACGGCCGCGTTCATCGCGAAGCTCGGCGCCGGCTATGTCGCGCAGGTCGACGCGCAGAAGCGCCCGCTCACCGGCATCTGGCGCAACAACTGGCAGAGCCACCGGATCAAGCTGATCGCGCTGTCCGCGTTCACGCTCGGCGACCGCAAGATGATGAACGCCGCGCAGCGGCTGTTCGTCGAGCATCTCGCCGACAACATCGGCCCGGACGGCAAGACCTGGGATTTCGAGGAACGCGATGCGCTGCATTACGCGGTCTACGATCTGCAGCCGCTGGTGACGGCCGCGCTCGCCGCGCGCCGCTTCAACCGCAACTGGCTGCGCGAGCGCGGCGCGAATGGCGCGACGCTCGCGGCCGCGCTCGACTGGCTCGTGCCGTATGCGCTCGGCGAGAAGACGCACGAGGAATTCGTGAATTCACCGGTGCCGTTCGACGCGAAGCGCCGCGAGGCCGGCTTGCCGGGTTACACGGGGCAGTGGGACCCGAAAAACGCCACCGAACTCTTTCATCTGGCCGCGCGGCTCGACGGGCGCTATGCCCGCGTCGCGCAGCAGCTTTCCCCAACGCCGCCCGCATGGCTCGCCGCGTGCCTGCCATTGCAGGCGCGCTAGCATCATTCTTATCGCAAGGCAGGTATCGAAATGGCAGTCAGCGTGTTTGACCTCTTCAAGATCGGCATCGGTCCGTCCAGTTCGCACACGGTCGGACCGATGCGCGCGGCGCTGATGTTCGTCCAGGGCCTCGAGCGCGACGGGCTGCTCGACGCGACGGCCCACGTGAAGGTCGAGCTGTACGGCTCGCTCGGCGCCACCGGCAAGGGCCACGGCACCGACCGCGGCGTGATGCTCGGCCTGCTCGGCGA
This sequence comes from Burkholderia sp. EMB26, assembly GCF_024730645.1. NCBI lineage: Bacteria > Pseudomonadati > Pseudomonadota > Betaproteobacteria > Burkholderiales > Burkholderiaceae > Burkholderia > Burkholderia sp. EMB26. Next base: position 167,873 of record NZ_CP078070.1, on the reverse strand, counting down.
CGCGCCCGACACGGTCGATCCCGACACGATCGACGCGCGACTCGAAGACGTCCGCAAGACGAAGCAACTCGCGCTGCTCGGCACGCATCCGGTGCCGTTCGTGCTGAAGGACAACATCGCGTTCTACCGCCAGGCGCTGCCCGAACATCCGAACGGGATGAAGCTGCGCGCGAGCGACGCGAACGGCGCGGTGCTGGTCGAGCGCACCTATCTGTCGGTCGGCGGCGGCTTCGTCGTGACGGCGGGCGCACCGAACACCAAGGTGCTGAGCGCGGCCGAGCAGATGACGCACCCGTTCCGCACCGGCGCGGAGCTGCTCGCGCTGACCGCGTCGACCGGCAAGTCGATCGCGCAACTGATGTGGGAAAACGAGCGCGCGTGGCACACCGAGGAAGAAACGCGCGACGGGCTGCTGAAGATCTGGGCCGTGATGCAGTCGTGCGTGTCGCGCGGCTGCGGGATCGGCAACCCGGACGCCGACGGCAACCTGCCCGGCCCGTTCCAGGTCAAGCGCCGCGCGCCGCAGCTGTACCGCACGCTGACGGGCAGCCCTGAGCGCGCGCTGCAGGACCCGCTGTCGATGATCGACTGGATCAACCTGTACGCGATCGCGGTCAACGAGGAAAACGCGGCCGGCGGCCGCGTCGTCACCGCGCCGACCAACGGCGCGGCCGGCATCATCCCGGCGGTGCTGCACTACTACACGCGCTTCACGCCCGGCGCGAACGAACAGGGCGTGATCGATTTCCTGCTGACGGCCGCCGCGATCGGCATCCTGTACAAGCTCAACGCGTCGATCTCCGGCGCGGAAGTCGGTTGCCAGGGCGAAGTGGGCGTCGCGTGCTCGATGGCCGCCGGCGCACTCGCGGCCGTGCTCGGCGGCACGCCGCAGCAGGTCGAGAACGCGGCCGAGATCGGGATGGAGCACAACCTCGGCCTGACCTGCGACCCGGTGGGCGGGATGGTGCAGATCCCGTGCATCGAACGCAACGCGATGGCGTCGGTGAAGGCCGTCAACGCGGCGCGCATGGCGCTGCGCGGTGACGGCTCGCACTACGTGTCGCTCGACTCCGTGATCAAGACGATGCGCGAGACGGGCGCCGACATGAAGACCAAGTACAAGGAAACGTCGCGCGGCGGGCTGGCGGTGAATATCGTCGAGTGCTGATGCCCGACCGGCGGTAGTGCGGAGTGGATCGATACCCTGCATTGCCGCCGGACATGGCACCCGACGCTAGTCGTTCAGCCAGTTCTCCAGTCGCAATCCCGGATAGCTGACGAAATCGCGCTCGTTGTTGGTGACAAGGACGACATCGAGCGACACCGCATGCGCGGCAATCAGTTTGTCGAGGTGATCCTTCTTCCGCTCGCGGGTGGCCTCGCGAACCGGGCCATACGCTTGCGCGGCCGCCGCGTCGAAAGGCGCGACGGGAATATCCTCGATCAATGCGGCGAGATGGCGGCGCTCCCGCGCGGGATTTGCACAAGCGGTCAGGCCGTACTCGAGCTCCGCATAGGTGATCGCCGACATGACGACGTCGCCCGTGTAGCACTGCGCAAACCGTCTCGCGACCTGCTCAGGCTGATTTTTCATCAGATAGATACACATGTTGGTGTCGAGCATGAAGCGCGGCATCACAAACCCTCACGTTCGGCCTGCTCGTGGTCGCCACGCCCATCGGCCATGAAGTCCGGTCCGAATTTCGCGAACTTCGCCAGTACCTGGGTCAAAGGCCGCCGCATCGGCCGAATGCGGATTTCGTCACCGACGCGCTCAATTTCCAGTTCGATATCGCTGCGCTCATAGGCAAGGTCCGCAGGAATTCGCACGGCCTGCGAGTTGCCGTTCCTGAATACCCTCGTGGTATGCATGTTGATCTCCGTCCGGATGTACTCTGTATGTACATTATCCGATGCGGGCCGAGATGTAAATCCATGTGTGTACATAACGGTCTTCCTTGGCTGACGAGCCGGCAATGCATACGCGCATCACGGCCACTGCCGTCGCGCATGCAGCACCCGGAGAACCTCCACGATGCCCTCGGCCGGCCGAATGCGGTACACGAGTACATCGTTCAGCACGATCACCCACTCGCGCGTGCCGGCCACCCGCCCTTGTCGATCTAGCTCGGCGTGGGCCGGTAACGCCCCGCCCTTTCTTCCAGCAGTTCGTCGAGTTCGAGCGCGGCCAGCGGGTCGTCCTCGGCGCTGTATTCCATGATCGCGGCGCGATCCTCGTACGCCTTCGAGTTTCAGTGCAGCGCGAGCGTCAAGAAGCATCCCCGCGCCTGCCCGCGAGTCGCTCACGCGGCGCCGCGCGGCGCGACGCGAAGTCGATGCTGACTTCGGCGTCCGGAATCGACGCACGCGGGTCGTCCCCTCTTTCGGATCGAGACAAGCGTCAGCCCGCCATCCGTAGCGCTCACTTTCCGCTCTCCCACAAGCGTGCACAAGCTCGCCGGATGGCCAACCGAAGCCGGCGCGCACTCGTCCACCCACCGGTCCGACACTTTTCACCGGCCGGCATACCGGCGCCCGGCCATCCGGCGTAAGCTGTACGTCCCGCTACCCAGGGAGACGGCAGCCCATGTCGCATTCCAAGGATCTCGAGCCGCGCACCACCACCGGTGCGCGACTGCTCGTCGATGCGTTGCTCGCCAATCACGTCGAACGCGTGTTCTGCGTGCCGGGCGAAAGTTTCCTCGCCGTGCTCGATGCGCTCGCGGACGACACCGCCCGCATCCAGACGGTCGTCTGCCGCCACGAGGCGGCCGCCGCGAACATGGCCGAAGCGGTCGGCAAGCTGACCGGCCGCCCGGGCATCGCGTTCGTCACGCGCGGGCCCGGCGCGACCCATGCGTCGATCGGCGTGCACACCGCGTTCCAGGATTCGACGCCGATGATCCTGTTCGTCGGCCAGTGCGCACGCGAACACCTCGACCGCGAAGCCTTCCAGGAAATCGACTACCGCCGGATGTTCGGCCAGATGGCGAAATGGGTCGCGCAGATCGACGACCCGCGCCGCATCCCCGAATACCTGAGCCATGCGTTCCACGTCGCGACGTCCGGCCGGCCCGGCCCGGTCGTGCTCGCGTTGCCGGAGGACGTGCTGTCCGACGCGTGCGCGCCGCAGCCCGTCGTGCCGGCCGCGAAACGCATCGCGGCGGCGCCGTCGGCCGCGCAGCTCGACGAGCTGCGCGAGCGGCTCGCGCGCGCGGAACGACCGTTCGCGATCGTCGGCGGCAGCGGCTGGACGCCGGACGCGTGCGCGAACCTGCGCACCTTCGTCGAACGCTGGCAATTGCCGGTCGCGTGCGCGTTCCGCTTCCAGGACACGATCGACAACGCGCACCCGAACTACGCGGGCGACGTCGGGCTCGGGATCAACCCCGCGCTCGCGAAACGCATCCGCGACGCCGACCTGCTGCTCGTGATCGGGCCGCGCCTCGGCGAAGCGACGACCGGCGGCTACACGCTGCTCGACATCCCGAAGACGCGCCAGACGCTGATCCACGTGCATCAGGGCGCGGACGAACTCGGCCGCGTGTACGCCGCCGACCTGCCGATCGTGTCGGGCATGCCCGAGATCGCCGCGCCGCTGGCCGCGCTCGAACCGCCGGAGCGGCCCGCGTGGGCCGGCGCGGCCGCCGACGCGCACCGCGCATACCGCGAATGGCATGCGCCGCTGCCGATGCCCGGCGACGTGCAGCTCGGCGACGTGATGGTGCAGTTGCGCGAGCGCCTGCCGCACGACGCGATCCTGACCAACGGCGCGGGCAACTATGCGATCTGGCTGCATCGCCACTTCGCGTACCGGCACTACCGTTCGCAGCTCGCGCCGACGAGCGGCGCGATGGGCTACGGGCTGCCGGCCGCGCTCGCCGCGAAGTCGCTGTATCCGCAGCGCGCCGTCGTCGCGCTCGCGGGCGACGGCTGCTTCATGATGGCCGGCAACGAGCTCGCGACCGCGATGCAATACGGGCTGAACATCGTCGCGATCGTCGTCAACAACGGTCATTTCGGCACGATCCGCATGCATCAGGAGCGTAACTACCCGGGCCGCGTGCACGGCACGGGGCTCACGAATCCGGATTTCGCCGCGTATGCGCGTGCGTTCGGCGCGCATGGCGAGACGGTCGAGCGCACCGCCGATTTCGCGCCCGCGCTCGAACGCGCGTTGACCTGCGGGCTGCCCGCGGTGATCGAGATCCGCATCCCGCAGGACGCCAGCACACCCGCCGCGACGCTCGAGCAGATCCGCGAGCAGGGCCGCCGCGCGCGCGGCGCATGACGTCGGGCGACATGCACGCCACGCCGCCCGTCGCCGCGCTGTCGCACGACGACGCGCTGACCTGCCCCGGCACGCTGCTCGCGCCCGACGGCACGCTCGTCGCACCGTACGACCTCGAGCAGGGCGACGCGCGCGCCGAAGGCCATGTAGCGGCCGCGCCCGCGCTCGGCCTGCGGCACGCCGCGTCCCGACCGTTCCGGCTCGACTACGGCGCGGCGCGGCACGTGCACGTGATCAACGGCATGGGCGTCACGCTCGGCGATTCGGTGATCGGGATGACGGCCCTCGCCGCGTTGCGGGATGCCCATCCGGGCCTGCGCTTCACGCTGTACCGGCCGGCGCGCGCGCCGCGCTATGTCGATGCGCTGTACGCGCTCGCGGCCGACGTCGTCGCGCCGTCGCGCGCGCTGCCGTACCCCGCCGAAGCGCTGGCCACGGAGACGCACTGCATCGACGTCGGCAATCACCTGTACTGGCCCGCGTTCGCGCGGCTGCCGATGATCGACTTTTTCCTCGACGCGCTCGGCGTCGATCCGGCCGCCGTGCCGGCCGCCGCGAAGCGCAACCGCTGGCTCGCGCGGCTGCCGCTGCCCGCGCTGCCGGCCGAATGGCAGCGGCCGTACGTGCTGTTCTGCCCGAGTGCGAGCACCGCGGTGCGCAGCGTGCCGCCCGCGCTGCGCGTCGCGTTCGTGGATCGGCTCGCGCAGCGTTACGGATTGCCGGTAGTCGGCTTCGGTCCGCTAGCGCATCCAGGTTACGTGGATATGAGCAGCGACGCGGCCGACACCGCGCGCTTCATCGCCTGGATCAAGGGCGCGAGCCTGCTGTTCGCGCCGGACACGGCGGCCCTGCATCTCGCCGACGGTTTCGACGTGCCGACGCTCGCATGCTTCACGACGATCGGCCCGGCGCTGCGCGTGCGCGACTATCCGCATTGCGTCCCCGTCACGCTCGACGTGCCGGCCGCATTGCACGGGCTGCATCGCAGCGAGCGGCCGGACGATCTGGCGGCGGTCGAAGCCGCTTACCGCGCAATCGACTGGGACGCGCTCGCGTGGCCCGCACCGCGCGACGTGACTGCACAGGCCATCTGAGCGAAGCCTGCGCAGCGGCGGGCGGAACGATCAAGCCAGTAGCGGCACGCCCACCGCGTCAGCACCACTGCAGACGCCGCTCCGGCCGCCCGCCTTCCCGCCAAGCCCCTCACGCGCGATCGCGCAGCGTCTCCGACGGCCGCTTGCCGAACAGGCGCCGGTAATCGGTCGCGAACTGGCTGAGATGCCAGAAACCCCACGCCTCCGCGACATCCTGCACCGACCCCGCCGCGCGCCCGCACAGGTCGCGCCGCGCGCCGTTCAGCCGCAGCGTGCGCAGGTAGGTCGCGGGCGCCATGCCGAGCACGTCCTGGAAACAGTACTGCAGCGTGCGCCGGCTCACATGCAACTGCTCGCACAGCTCGGGCACGCCGACCGGGCGCGTGCGGTGCGCGAGCACGTAGTCGCGCGCCTGGTCGACGAGCCAGCGGCGCGTCGACGGCGCGCCGCCGCTGCCGTCGTCGGCCAGCTGCGCGCAGGCATCGAACAGTGCGGCCAGCACTTCGGCCTGCAGGTCGTCGCGCTGCGCATCGGGCAGCGGGCCGGCCATCGCCACCGCGCCGTCGAGCCGGCGGCCGAGCAGCGCGCACAGCCGCGCGAGCCGCGCATCGCCGACCTGCATCACGCGCTGCGTGAACAACCGCTCGTCGAGCGCGCGGCGCTCGACGTCCTCGGCATAGCGGCGCAGCACGTCGCCGCGCACGACGACGCCGTAGATCGAGAACTGCGCGGGCGTCACCAATTCGAATTCGACGTTGCCGGGCCGGAATGCGAGCGCGCCGGGGCCGATGCGGCACGCATCGACGCGCGCCGAGCCGTCGCACACGAGCGGAATGCCGAACCAGTACGCATCGCCGCGCACTTCGCACGCCTGGCGCAGCAGATGGCTGGTCGATTCGCGAAACAGCTTCATCGTGTCGAGCGGCAGCTCGGTCAGCGTGCCGACGAAGCGGCCGGCCGCGAGCTGGTCGTAGGTCTGCCGCCAGCCGATCAGGTTGCGCGCCTGCTCGTCCGCATCGTGCGCGACGCTGACGACGGCCTGCCCGGCGAACGCATCGTCGCCCTGCGCGCTGCGCCGCGTGTCTTCGGCGGTCGGTTCTTCCGTACTCACCACGTGTTGATCCATCGTGTTCTCCCTCACCTGCGCGGAACCCTGCGTGCCACGCAAGTCCCGTGCCGAACCGCACGGCCCGGCGAGCAACCCGCCATTCCACGCTGTCCGGCCGCCGCGCGCCATGCGGGCGCACCCGAAGGCGGCATGCCGCGCACGCCGCCGGTGCGATCCGCGCGGCGAGCGCGCATGCGCGCCGCCGCCCGCGCCCGGATGCCGGCTACCGGGCCGGCTTCAGCCGCACGACCCGCGTGCCGCAATTGCCGTATGCGTGCGCGATCGCCAGCTCGACGATCGCGCTGCCCGCCGCCCACGGCGCCGCGTCCGCTTCCGGCAGATCGGCGCGCAGCGTGGCGCGACCGTTGATCCGGTAGCGCAGGCCGCGCACGAAATCGACGAACAGCAATCCGACGCCGCTGCCGTCGCAGGCGGCCGCGTCGATCCGGCCGCCGTCGCCGCCATGCGCGGCGGGCAACGCGAACCGCAGCGTCTTCGTGTCGATCACGCGTACCACCGGCAGCAGATCGCCGTTCGCGTCGCATCGGCTCTGCACGATGTCGCAGGTCATCGACGCACCCGCGCCGGATGCCATGCCGACGAACATGAACGGCTGCGATTCGATGAACTGCCGCACGCCGAGGCTCAGCCGCGTCGTCACGGCGTCGCTCATCCGCTCGGCTTCGTCGGCGACGCCGAAGCGGTGTTGCGCGTCGAGTTCGCCCGGATGAAATACCGGGTGACGGGGAAAGGATCGGGGCGGTTCTGCCATGCTGGGGGTCGTCGTATGCATCGGCGCGCCGTACCGCCGCGCATGCGCGGCGGTCGGCAGCGTGGCCGGCGCCGGCCGCCAACAACGCAGCCCGCGCCGACTGTCGAACAGGGAAATCGAACCGGGCGACGTACGGGGCCCAACCGGCCCCCGACACGTCGCGCCGGCTTCGGCGATCAGAAGAACCCGAGCGCCTCGGCCTGGTAGCTGACCAGCAGGCACTTCGTCTGCTGATAGTTCGACAGCGCCATCTTGTGCGTCTCGCGGCCGATCCCCGACTGCTTGTAGCCGCCGAACGCCGCATGCGCGGGGTACAGGTGGTAGCAGTTGGTCCACACGCGGCCGGCCTCGACCTCGCGGCCCATCCGGTACGCACGCGTGCCGTTGCGCGTCCACACGCCGGCGCCGAGCCCGTAGAACGTATCGTTCGCGAGTTCGATCGCTTCCTGCTCGTCCTTGAACGTCATCACCGACGCGACCGGCCCGAAGATCTCCTCCTGGAACACGCGCATCTTGTTGTTGCCGAGCAGCATCGTCGGCTTCACGTAGTAGCCCGTGCCGAGGTCGGCGGCCGGCGCCGCGCGCTCGCCGCCCGTCAGGCATTGCGCGCCTTCGCCGCGGCCGATGTCGATGTACGACAGGATCTTGTCGAGCTGCTGCTGCGACGCCTGCGCGCCGATCATCGTCTGCAGGTCGAGCGGGTGGCCGGACTTGATGCGCTCGACGCGCGCGACGGCCTTCTCGATGAAGCGTTCGTAGATCGATTCCTGGATCAGGATCCGCGACGGGCACGTGCACACCTCGCCCTGGTTCAGCGCGAACATCGCGAGCCCTTCGAGCGCCTTGTCGAGGAACGCGTCGTCCTGGTCGAGCACGTCGGCGAAGAAGATGTTCGGGCTCTTGCCGCCCAGCTCGACCGTCGACGGGATCAGGCTGTCGGCCGCCGCGCGCAGGATGTGCTTGCCGACCGGGGTCGAGCCCGTGAACGCGATCTTCGCGATCCGCTTGCTGGTCGCGAGCGCTTCGCCCGCTTCCTTGCCGAAGCCGTTCACGATGTTGATCGTGCCGGCCGGGAACAGGTCGCCGATCAGCTCCATCAGCACGAGCACCGACGCGGGCGTCTGCTCGGCCGGCTTCATCACCACGCAGCAGCCGGCCGCGAGCGCCGGCGCGAGCTTCCACGCGGCCATCAGCAGCGGGAAGTTCCACGGGATGATCTGGCCGACCACGCCGAGCGGCTCGTGGAAGTGATACGCGACGGTGTTGTCGTCGATTTCGGAGATGCCGCCTTCCTGCGCGCGGATGCAGCCCGCGAAATAGCGGAAGTGGTCGATCGCGAGCGGCAGGTCGGCCGCCATCGTCTCGCGCAGCGGCTTGCCGTTGTCGATCGTCTCGGCCACGGCCAGCAGCTTCAGGTTCTTTTCCATCCGGTCGGCGGCGGCGAGCAGCAGGTTCGCGCGCTCGGCGACGGACGTCTTGCCCCACTTGCGGCGCGCGGCATGCGCGGCATCGAGCGCCAGCTCGATGTCGTCGGCGCCGGAGCGCGGGATGCGGCAGAACGGCTGGCCGTTGATCGGCGACACGTTCTCGAAATACTCGCCCTTCACGGGCGCCACCCACTTGCCGCCGATGTAGTTGTCGTATTGCTGACGGTACGGGTATTCGACGTCGAGGCCCAGTTGCTTCAGGTCAAACGGGTTCATACATGTCTCCTGTTCATCGTGCTTGTGTGAGTACAGCGCCGGTTGGAATGCGCTGGTCCCGTTTACGCAACATGCGTGCCAAACGGACCGGGGGCACGTCGATCGCGGCCGGCCCGTGTTCGCACCGTGCGGTGTTCACGCACGCAACACGGCGGGTGTACCGATTCTGAACACCGCTATTGCGCAGCGACGGGATCGCTGTTCGGAATTTCCACAGTGCGCGCAGGGGCGCTGCCCGTGGAGGCGCGCCGCCGCGCGTGGCATGTCGCTTGCGTGCGGATCACCGATCCCCACGCCACGGCGCACGCGCCGACCGACACCATGAACGATCGCGGCCCCCTGACCGACGACGCCATCGCATTCATCCGCGAGCAGGCTTTCCTGATCGTCGCGACCGCCGACGCGGCCGGTAACGGCGACTGTTCGTACCGTGGCCGCCAGCCGCGTGCCGACGGCTCGTTCACGCCGCTCGTCGATATCCCGGATCGCCGCACGCTGGTGCTGCCCGATTTCGCGGGCAACAACCTGCTCAACACGATCGGCAACCTGCTCGTGAATCCGGCCATCGCGCTGCTGTTCGTCGATTTCGTGCGCCAGACGACCTGGCTCGTGCAGGGCCGCGCGACGCTCGACGAGGATGCGCAAGCGCGCGCGCACCTGTGGCCGGACGCGTTGCGCTATCTGGTGATCGATGTGGAACGTGCGCAGGCGCGCGCGGATGCGGCGCTGCCGCCGCTCGTGCTGGCGTGATGCGCGACGGGTGACGCGCTGGCCAGCCGACCATGCGGGCACGGCGCCTGCATCGACCGAAATGCCGATGTGCCGATGTGCCGAAGTACCGACGCGTCGACGCGTCGCGATGCAACACTCACCGCCCGTGCGTCTCCGCGCAGGCCGGCTCGATCCGGCTGCGCGCCGACGCATCGGCGGGCGCGCGGCCGTCCGCATCGTCCCCCGTTTCATCGGCGGCCGGCCGCCGGCCGAGAAACCCGAACACCACCACCGCGCACAGCACGGTGACGACGGCCAGCCCCATCAGCAGCCGGTCGAACGCGTGCGTGTAGCTCGCGATCAACGCCGCCCGACCGACGCCCGGCAACGCGGCCGCCGCGCCCGCGAGATCGCCGGTCGCGAGCCGCGCGGCGGCCCGCAGCGTCGCATCCGGCGCATCGGCAGCACCGGCCGCCCCTGCCGCGTGCGCGAGCCCCGCTTGCGCGAGCGCGGCCAGTACCGCGCCGACGATCGCCAGCGCGATCCCCTCGCCGGCCACGCGCGTCGTGCTGAAAATGCCCGTCGCCATCCCCGCGCGCTCCTTCGGCACGACGCTCACCGACAGCCCGTCCATCAGCCCCCACGGCATGCCGGCGCCGACACCGATCGCGAGCATCGGCGCGATCGCCGCCGACCCCGCGCCGCCGCGCAACGCGATCCCGAGCCATACGAGCCCGGCTGCCGCGACCAGCAGCCCGAGCCCTGAAATCACGCCGGCCGACAGCCAGCGCGTGAGCGTCGCCGCGACGAGCGGCACGACCAGCATCGGCGCGGAAATCGCGAGCATCAGCCAGCCGGCGTCGATCTCGCTGAAACCGTCGATGCCGATGAAGCGCAGCGGCAGCACGACGAGCAGCACGATGTAGCAGCAGCAGGTCGACACCGGCAGCACCTGCACGCCGACGAAGCGCGCGATGCGAAACAGCGACAGGTCGAGCATCGGCCGCGCGACGCGCGTCTCGATCGTCACGAACGCGCACGCGCCGAGCGCCGCGCCGGCCAGCAGCGCGATCACGAGCGGGCTCGACCAGCCGCGCGCGGGCGCCTCGATCACGCCGAACGTGAACAGCGTCAGCGCGGTCGTGAACGCCGCCGTGCCGGGCCAGTCGAGCCCGGTCGCGTGCGGATCGCGCGACTCGTGCATGCGCGGCAGCCCGAACGCGAGCGACAGCACGCCGGCCACCGCGCTCGTCACGAAGATCGCGCGCCAGCCGTAATGCCCGATCAAACCGCCGGCGAGCACCGGCCCGAACGCGAGTCCGATCCCGAACGTCGTGCCGAGCAGGCTGAACGCACGCGTGCGCGCCGCGCCGTCGAATTCCTGCGCGAGCGCGGCCGTGCCGCCGGCCAGCGCCGCGGCCGCCGAAAGCCCTTGCGCGGCGCGCAGCAAGTCGACCGCGAGCATCGACGGCGAGAACGCGAGCGCGACCGACATCAGCGTGAAGCCGCCGACGCCGATCGCGAACAGGCGCTTGCGGCCGAACTGGTCGGCCAGCGCGCCCGACGCCATCAGGAAGCTGCCGAACGCGAGCATGAACGCGTTGGTGATCCAGTTCATCGCGACCGGGCTGCCGTGCAGGTCGCGGCCGATCGCCGGCGTCGCGACCGCGCCGCCCGAAAACGACAGCGGCAGCGCGACGGCGGCCATGCAGACGGCGGCCAGCACCCACGCGCGCCGACGCGCCGCCAGGGCCGAAACGGCTGAAACAGGGTGATCCATCATCGCTCCTCGAAAAGCCGGCGCGGATGCGCCATCAGAGCGACAGACGATAAATCCGATTCAATCCGCGAAAAACCCCGCGAAGCTCCACATATAACGGACTAAAATTCCGTAATTCACCTGACAGCGTGCGTGGCTGCACGTCGTTCGATTCGATGGAAAATCTCACCGGCATCGTCGCGTTCGTCCGCGCCGCCGAAGCGCTGAGCTTCGTCGCGGCCGGCCGCGCGCTCGGCATCTCGGCGTCGGCGGTCGGCAAGACGATCGCGAAACTGGAGCAGTCGCTCGGCGTGCGGCTGTTCAATCGCACGACGCGGCGCGTGACGCTCACCGAAGAGGGGCGGCATTTCTACGAGCGTTGCCAGCGCATCCTCGAGGATTTTCGCGACGCGGAGGCGACCGTGACGGCGTCCGCGCAGCGCCCGCGCGGCAAGCTGCGCGTGAGCCTGCCGGTGATCGGCTACCGCTTCCTGCTGCCGGTGCTGCCCGAATTCCGGCAGCGCTACCCGGACGTCGAACTCGATCTCGATTTCAACGACCGGATGGTCGACGTGGTCGAAGGCGGCTTCGACGCGGTGATCCGCAGCGGCCCGCTGTCCGATTCGAGCCTGATGTCGCGGCGGCTCGGTCCGTTCGCGTTCGTGCTGTGCGCGACGCCCGCGTATCTCGCGCAAGCCGGCACGCCGCGCACGCCACGCGAGCTCGAAGCGCACGACTGCGTGCGCTACTGCTTTCCGACCACCGGCAAGCTGCAGGACTGGGCGCTCGCGGCCGACGACGGCACACCGCTGAAGCTGCGCACCGCGATGACCTGCAACAACATGGAGGCGCTGCGTGGCGCCGTGCTCGCGGGGCTGGGCATCGGCTACATGCCCGACTTCCTCGCGCGCGACGCACTCGAACACGGTGCGCTCGTCACCGTGCTCGACGACTACCGGATCGCGCCGGGGCAGTTCTCGATCGTGTGGCCGTCGAGCCGGCAGTTGTCGCCGAAGCTGCGCGTGTTCGTCGATTTCCTGTGCGAGCGGCTGTTCAGGTAGTCACGCCGATCCGTTCCGCTTCCGCCGCCGGCAACAGCGAGTCGCTGTCGTCCTTCAGCCCGACGCCCGTCAGCCCGAGCCTGCGCGCATGCGTCATCAGGTAATGCAGCTTGTGCGCGGCGGCCGCGTGCGGCAGTCCTTCGGGCCGCACGTTGGAGATGCAGTTGCGCAGCGCGTCGTGACAGCCGACCTTCGGCGCCCACGTCAGATACACGCCGAGGCTGTCCGGCGAACTGAGCCCGGGCCGCTCGCCGATCAGCATCGCGACGACCTTCGCGCGCAACAGCTCGCCGATCTCGTCGCCGAGCGCGACGCGCGCCTGCGTCGCGACCACCACCGGGCCGATCCGCCAGCCATCCGCATCGAGCCGCGGCCGCACGGCCTGCAACAGCGGCAGCGCCTGCTTCGCGGCCGCGAACGCCGACAGCCCGTCGCCGACCACGAACACGACGTCGGGCGCCTCGTCGAGCGCCGCCCCGTAACCCGCCAGCAGCCCGCGGCTGTCGTCCGACAGCTTGCGGCCGAGATCAGGCCGGCGCAGGTAATGGTCACGGTCGGGCGCGGCGCTCTGCACGCGCAGCGTCGGCAGCATGCCGGCCGCCTCGATCTCGCGCCGCAGCGCATCCGCGTCGAGCGGCTGGTGCACCGCGTCGCGCGCCTGCGCATGCGACAGGTTGAAAGCCAGCAGCGGCGCGGTCGGCAGGCTGTTGCCCGCGCGGCCGAGCGCGATCCGCGCGTTCGTGAACGACTTCAGCTGCGCCCAGGGGTTCTTTTCGACGGCGTCGCTCATGCGGACACCCCCATCCAGTCGTTCGCCCCCGCGAGCAGCGGCACGCGCGCCGTCGCGGCGCGCAGCGCGCCGTGCGCGTCGGCGATCTCCATCGTCTCCAGCCATTCCTCGAACTCGGGCGCGCGGCGCAGCCCGAGCACCTCGCGCACGTAGAGCTGGTCGTGGAACGACGTGCTCTGGTAGTTCAGCATCACGTCGTCCGCGCCCGGAATCCCCATGATGAAGTTGATGCCGGCCGCCCCCAGCAGCGTCAGCAGCGTATCCATGTCGTCCTGGTCGGCTTCCGCATGGTTCGTGTAGCAGATGTCGCAGCCCATCGGCACGCCCAGCAGCTTGCCGCAGAAGTGATCCTCGAGGCCCGCGCGGATGATCTGCTTGCCGTCGTACAGGTATTCGGGCCCGATGAAGCCGACCACGGTGTTCACGAGGAACGGCTCGAACTTGCGCGCGACCGCATACGCGCGCACTTCGCAGGTCTGCTGGTCGACGCCGAAATGCGCGTTCGCCGACAGCGCGCTGCCCTGGCCCGTCTCGAAGTACATCAGGTTGTTGCCGACCGTGCCGCGCTTCAGCGCCAGTGCGGCCTCGCGCGCCTCGCCGAGCAGCGCGAGCGAGATCCCGAAGCTGGCATTGGCTTTCTCGGTGCCCGCGATCGACTGGAACACGAGATCGACCGGCGCGCCCTTCTCGATCGCCGCGATCGTGTTGGTCACGTGCGTGAGCACGCACGACTGGGTCGGCACGCCGTAGCGCTCGCGGAAGCCGTCGATCATCGCGAGCAATTTCACGATCGCCGCGAGGCTGTCGGTGGCCGGGTTGATGCCGATCATCGCGTCGCCGCAGCCGTACATCAGCCCGTCGAGCATCGACGCGGCGATGCCCTTCACGTCGTCGGTCGGGTGATTCGGCTGCAGCCGGACCGACATCCGGCCGGCCAGCCCGACCGTGTTGCGAAAGCGCGTGACGACGCGGCGCTTCCTCGCGGCCGCGATCAGGTCCTGGTTGCGCATCAGCTTCGACACGGCCGCGACCATCTCGGGCGTGAGGCCGGGCGCGATTCGCTCGAGCGCCGCGCCGTCGGCCGCGGGCGACAGCAGCCAGTTGCGGAAATCGCCGACGGTGAGGTGCGAGATGTCGGCGAACGCCTGCGCGTCGTGATCGTCGATGATGAGGCGCGTGACCTCGTCGTCTTCATACGGGATCACCGCTTCGTTCAGGAACGCCTTCAGCGGCACGCCCGCGAGCGCGATCTTCGCGGCGACGCGCTCCTCCTCGCTCGCCGCCGCGACGCCGGCGAGCTGGTCGCCGGAACGCAGCGGGCTCGCCTTCGCGAGCAGCGTCTTCAGGTCCGCGAAGCGGTACGTGCGCGGACCGATCGTCTCCGTATAGGACATCGTGCGAGTCTCCTTGTCCATCCCGGGGCCGGTTCACGCCCCCGATCAAAAGCCGACGGCGCGCCCGTTCGACGGGGCGCGCCGGATGCCGTCAGGAACGGCCTTTCACTTTCATCTTCGCCTGCACCGTCGGCATCGCTCACTCCTCGAGCAGCGCGTCGCCGGGCGCGCTCGCGCGCTGCGCGCGGGTCGCGAGGAAGTACGCGTAACCGACCGCGAGGAAACCGACGAACACCAGCGCGACCAGCCCGTTGAAATACACCATCGTACCGAGGCAGACCAGCGCCGCGAGGATCGCGAATGCCGGGAAGATCGGATACAGCGGCGCGCGGAACGGTCGCTCCAGGTTCGGCTGCGAGCGGCGCAGCTTGAACAGCGCCGCCATGCTCACGATATACATCACGATCGCGCCGAACACCGACATCGTCACGATATTCGCGGTGAGCGTCTGCCCGCCGAACTGGATCAGCTCGTCGCTGTAGATCGCGGCGATCCCGACCACGCCGCCCGCGAGGATCGCGCGGTACGGCGTCTTGAAGCGCGGATGCACCTTCGCGAGCCATTCGGGCAGGTAGCCTTCGCGGGCCAGCGCGAAGATCTGGCGCGAATAGCCGAGGATGATCCCGTGGAACGACGCGACGAGCCCGAACAGCCCGAGCCACACGAGCATGTGCATCCAGCCGCTGTTCGCGCCGACGATGTACTTCATCGCCTGCGGCAGCGGATCGTTGATGTTCGCGAGCTTGGTCCAGTCGCCCGCGCCGCCGGCGAACACCATCACGCCGATCGCGAGCGCCACGAGGGTCAGGATCCCGGCCACGTACGCGATCGGAATCGAGCGCTTCGGGTTCTTCGCTTCCTCGGCGGCCATCGCGACGCCTTCGATCGCGAGAAAGAACCAGATCGCGAACGGAATCGCCGCGAACATCCCGTGGAACGCGCCCAGGCTGAAGTGATCGGCGCCCGACCAGCCGCCCTTCGTGAAATTGCTCCACGCGAAACCCGGCGACACGACGCCCATGAACACCAGCAGCTCGAAGATCGCGAGCAGCGTGACGACGAGCTCGAAGGTCGCCGCGATCTGCACGCCGACGATGTTCAGCGCCATGAACACGAGATACGCGCCCATCGCCGCGTGTTTCGGTTCGAGCCCCGGAAACTGCACGTGCAGGTACGCGCCGATCGCGAGCGCGATCGCGGGCGGCGCGAACACGAACTCGACGAGCGTCGCGGCGCCGGCCAGATAGCCGCCGGTCGGGCCGAACGCGCGGCGCGCATACGCGAACGGGCCGCCCGCATGCGGAATCGACGTCGTCAGCTCGGTGAAACTGAAGATGAAGGTGGTGTACATCGCCGCGACGAACAGCGCGGTGATCACGAAACCCAGCGTGCCGGCGCTCGCCCAGCCGTAGCTCCAGCCGAAGTATTCGCCGGAAATCACGAGGCCGACCGCGATGCCCCACAGTTGCCAGGTCCCGAGCGTCTGCTGCAGCGCGGGCTGGCCGGACAGCTTGGCGCCGGCGGCGGGCCGGCCATTCGACTCTGCTTTCATCGGACTCTCTCCTCAAAGGCGCCGGGCCTGCGGACCAGCGCGACTGAGAATCGATGCTAGAGAGTCATTAAACGACGTGTTATCGAAATTCGGCAAAGATCGCGGCTGACGTTTCGCTTGCGGAAACGCCGGCCGCGTCCGTTGCGACGTCGATCCGGGCCCGCGCGACGCAGGCCCGATCGTCCGTGCTTACTGGCCGCCGCCGCGCTGGTTGAACCAGCGGTCGAGCAGCTTGCCGGCCGCCTCGCGACCGCCGAGGCCGAACGACAGCGCAACGGCCACCGCGATCGCGCCGAGCACGAGACCGAACGCGAGCTGGACGATTTCGTTGGCGATGCCCATCGCGCGCAGCCCCATCGCGAACACGAGGCCGAGGATCGCGAATTGCGCGATGCGTGCGAACAGCACGCTGTGCTCGCGGTCGGCCTGCTCGATCACGCGGCGGGCAAGGCCCGCGAGCCACACGCCGATCACGAGGATCACGCCGCCCATCAGCACGTGGCCGCCGAATTCGATGAACAGCGTGACGACGTCGCGCACCTGCGAGAAACCGAGCCGGTTCGCGGCCTCGACCGACGCGAACAGCATCGCGAAAAACACGATCAGCCGCGCGACCAGCACCGACGGCTGCAGGATCCCGGAGAACACGCGCTCGACACCGAGCACGGCCGGCAGCCCGTCGACGCCGGCGGCTTCCAGCAGCTTCTGCGCGAGCGACGCGACGAAGCGGGCGAAGTAGAACGTGACCAGCACGATCACGATCGCCGCGACGATGTCCGGCACCGCGCCGAGGAACTGGTTCAGCATGTTGGTCGCGGGGATCGAGATCGCGTCGATCTTCAGCGCGTCGAGCGCGGAGATCAGCGTCGGCACGAACACGAACACGTAGACGATCGTGCCGACCAGGCTCGACACGCGCACCGGCGTCGGGCTGTCGATTCCCTGCGTGAGGCGGTCGGCGCCGGCCGCGACCAGCAGGTTGGTCACGAGGCCGCGCAGCACGCGCGCGACGACCCAGCCGACGAAGCCGATCACCGCGGCCGCGAAAATGTTCGGCACGATCGCGAGCAGCTTGTCGACCATTCCCTGCACCGGCGACAGCAGCCCCGACAGCGCGAACGACGCGAGGATCGCCGGCAGGAACATCAGGATCACGAGCCAGAACAGCACGTCGCCGAGATAGCCGCTCATCGGCTGCATGCCGGCGCTTTCGGACAGCGTGGCGTCGACCTTGCTCGCCTTCAGCGCGCGGTTCGCGAGGCTGCGCAGCAGCGATGCGATCAGCCACGCGATCAGCGTCAGCGCCGCGCCGCCGATCAGGTTCGGCAGGTAGTTGACGATGTGCGTGACGAGCAGCGAGAACGGATTGGAGACCGCGTACAGGTTGAGCACGTTGAAGATGCCCACCGCGGTGACGAGCAGCACGAGCCAGAACAGGCCGCCGGCGATGATGCGTTCGACGCACGCGCCCTGGCCGGTGCTGTCGGTGATCCGCTGATCGACCTTCAGCGCGTTGAGCAGGCGCAACGCGCCGGCCCGCACCGCCACGGCAATCAGCCAGCCGATCACCAGGATGCCGATCGCGCCGGCGATCTTGGGCAGGTATCCGCCTAGCGTGGTCTGCAGCGACGTGATGAAGCTGGAAGCATCCATTTCTTCTTCTCCCGAAAACGTGGCGTTGCGATTGAACATCGACGAACTACCTGCGTACTTCGAAAAACGTGCGTTGCCGCCGGAGCAACTTACCTGAGAAAAATGACGCGTTCACCCGATTTCACCGTCTTTAACTTTAGTCATAGATCCCGGAGGGGCAAGACCCCATTTCGTCGAAATTAAAAAGGGATCGATGATTCGGGGTCCCGCATTTCCGCAAGATTTATCCATTCGGGCCATGCTACCGTGGCGTCGGTGCTTGCCCCGGACACGTCGATGACCCCACCGAAACCAATCCCGAGCCGCCCGCGTGGGCCCGCTACGCGGCGAGCGTGGCGCGCGTTCACGCGTACATCAGCACGCATCTCGACGGCCCGCTCGACCTGAACCGGCTCGCCGAAGTCGCGTGCCTGTCGCCGTATCACTGGCAGCGCGTCTATCGCGCGCTGTACGGCGAGTCGATCGTGCTGACGGTGCGGCGGATGCGGATCGTGCGGGCGTCCGAGGATCTGGTCTGCACCACGCGGCCGCTCGACGAGATCGCGCGGCGGGCCGGCTACGGGTCGACTCACGCGTTCGCGCGGGCGTTTCGCGACACGTACGGCGTGCTGCCCGCGCAGCACCGGCGCACCGGCAGCCACCGGCCGATTTATCCACTACAGCGAGGAGAGGAAGACATGTTCAAGCACGAGGTCGAGATCCGGCGTCTGCCGGCACTGCGCGGCTACGCGGTGGCGCACACCGGTGCGTATATGAAGGTGGGCGACGCGTTCGGGCGCATCGGCGCGTGGGCCGGGCAGCACGGGCTGATCGGCCCGGGCGCGAAGATGATCGGGATCTTCTACGACGATCCGGACACGACGCCCGAAGCGCAGTTGCGCGCGAAGGCCTGCCTGATGCCGGCCGACGGCGCGCCGGACGTGGCGCCCGTGCCGCCGGTCGAGCGCGCGACGATCGCGGGCGGCGAATACGCGGTGCTGCTGCATACGGGGCCGTATGCGGACCTGAAGACGGCCTACCAGTGGCTCTACGGCGACTGGCTGCGTCATTCGGGCCGCGAAGCCGCCGACGCGCCGCCGTTCGAGCTGTACCTCAATACGCCGATGGACACGGCGCCGGCCGATCTGCGCACCGAAATTCACCTGCCGTTGCGCTGAGCGACGGGTGTGCCGCGCAGCCGTGTATCTTGACGAACCGAGACGAATTCGCGGAGATCCTTAAGCCGCCGGCGTCCCGCAGCCGGGGCAAAACCGCGCGTCGGCCGCCAGCGCCGCATGGCAGCGGCTGCAAGCCTTGCCGCGTTGCGCCGTGCCGCATTGCGCGCAGAAGCGTGCATCGGCTGCGTTGAGTGCGCCGCAACCGGCGCAGGCGAGCTGGCTCAGCGCCAGATTCCCGCCCCGACCACCGTTCGCCGCATCGGCCGGCGCCTGCCAGCCCCAGCCGTGGCGATCGCGGCCGCGCGCATCGTGGCCACCATGGCCGCCCTGGCGCGACCCGCCGTGATGCCCGCCACCGTGCCCCCCGTTTCCGCCGTTGCCGTGCCCGCTGCCATGACCGCCGCCGTGGCCGCCGAGAATCCGTTTCAGAAAGCTCATCGTCCGCTCCTCAACGCTGGGCCCGGGCGCCGCCGAACGCCCCGGAGGACGACAGCAGCCGCAAGCCGTTGGCCACGACGATCAGGCTCGCGCCCGCATCGGCGAAGACCGCCATCCACATCGTGCCGAGCCCCGCGACCGTGAGACCGAGGAACACGACCTTCACGCCGAGCGCGAAGCCGATGTTCTGCACCAGCACGCGATGCGTCGCGCGCGACAGCCGCACGAACGCGGGAATCTTGCGCAGGTCGTCGTCCATCAGCGCGACGTCGGCCGTCTCGATCGCCGTGTCGGTGCCCATCGCGCCCATCGCGAAGCCGATGTCGGCGCGCGCGAGCGCCGGCGCATCGTTGATCCCGTCGCCGACCATCCCGACCGCACCCGCGCCGCCCGCCGACAGTTCCTCGACCGCCGCGAGCTTGTCTTCCGGCAACTGGTTGCCGCGCGCGTCGTCGATGCCGGCCTGCTGCGCGATCGCCTGCGCGGTATGCGGGTTGTCGCCCGTCAGCATCGCGGTGCGGATGCCGAGCGCATGCAGGTCGGCGATCGCGTCGCGGCTCGTGTCCTTGATCGTGTCGGCCACCGCGAAGAGGCCGAGCACGCGCGTTTCGTCGACCAGCACGACGACGCTCTTGCCCTGCCGCTCCAGCGCGTCGAGCTTCGCCTCGAGCGCCGTCGAGCAGCGTTCGAGTTCCTCGACGAGCCGATGGTTGCCGAGCCAGTAGCGCGTGCCGTCGATCGTGCCGCGCACGCCGCGCCCGACGATCGCTTCGAAGTCCTGCACGTCGGCGAATGCCGTCGTGCCGGCGTCGCGCGCCGCGGCGGCGATCGCCTGCGACACCGGGTGGTCGGAGCGCGCCGCGAGGCTCGCGCCGAGGTGCCGCACGCGCGCCGCATCGGCGTCGTCCGCATGCACGTCGAAGTCGGTCTGCGCCGGCTTGCCGTGCGTGATCGTGCCGGTCTTGTCGAGCGCGAGCCACGCGAGCTTGCGCCCTTCTTCCAGATAGACGCCGCCCTTCACGAGAATCCCGCGCCGCGCGGCGGCCGCGAGCCCCGACACGATCGTCACCGGCGTCGAGATCACCAGCGCGCACGGGCACGCGATCACGAGCAGCACCAGCGCTCGGTAGATCCAGTCGTGCCACGCGCCGCCCATCACGAGCGGCGGCACCACCGCGACCAGTAGCGCGACCGCGAACACGATCGGCGTGTAGACGCGGGCGAACTGGTCGACGAAGCGCTGCGTCGGCGCCTTCGCGCCCTGCGCTTCCTCGACCGCGTGGATGATCCGCGCGAGCGTCGAGTTCGCCGCGACGGCCGTGACGCGGTAGTCGAACGAACCCGATTCGTTGATCGTGCCCGCGTACACGGCGTCGCCGCTCGCCTTTTCGACGGGCAGGCTCTCGCCGGTGATCGGCGCCTGGTTGACCGTCGAGCGGCCCGCGACGACTTCGCCGTCCAGCCCGATCCGTTCGCCCGGCTTCACGCGCACGACCGCGCCGAGCGCGACCTGCGCGGCCTCGATCGTGCGCCACGCGCCGTCGGCCTGCTGCACGGTCGCGGTGTCCGGCGCGAGCTGCGTCAGCCCCTGGATCGCGTTGCGCGCGCGGTCGAGCGACTTCGCCTCGATCAGTTCCGCGATCGTGAACAGCACCATCACCATCGCGGCTTCCGGCCACTGGCCGATCGCCATCGCGCCCGTCACCGCGATGCTCATCAGCGCGTTGATGTTCAGGTTGCCGTTGCGGATCGCGATCCAGCCCTTCTTGTACGTGGTGAGCCCGCATGCGAGCACCGCGGCGAGCGCGAGCGCCGCCGACAGCCACACCGGCAGCCCGGCCCAGGTCGCGCCTTCGGACGCGATCGCGGCGACGCCGGCGAGCGCGAGCGGCCACCACGGCTTCGCGGGCGCGTCGGCGACGCGCGCCGCCGGGGCGCCGGCCGTCGCGGCCTCCGGCGTCATCCCGAGCGTGCGGATCGCGCTTTCGATCGCCGGCTGCGCGCCGGGCGCGTGCTCGACGGTCAGCATCCGCTGCATCAGGTTGAATTCGAGCGCCGACACTTCGCTCATCCCGCCGAGCTTCTTGCGAATCAGCGTTTCCTCGGTCGGGCAGTCCATCTGCATGATCCGGAACGCGGAGCGCACGTGGCCCGACGCGGTCGCCCGCGCGACCGGCAGCGGCGCGAGCGTCAGCGCGGCGGGCGCGCAGCAGTCGCCGGCCGCGTGGTCGTGGTCGTGGTCGTGGTCGTGGTCGTGGTCGTGGTCGTGACCGGCATGGTCATGCGCGGCGTGGTCGTGCGAACACGTCGCGCCGTGCACATGCTGGTCGTCGCCCGCATGGCCGTGATCGTGGTCATGACCGGCCTCGCCATGCGCGGCGTGATGGTGCCCATGATCGTGTTCATGGCCGTGCGCGCGCTCGCCGGCCGCCGGCGCCGCGTCGGCAACGGTCGCCGTCTGCGTGTCGCGCGCCTCGGCGCAGCACGCGTCGGCGCCGCCGGCATGACGGTGTCGTGGGTCGTGGGGACGCTTGGCGTCGGTCATGACAACCTCCTTTGTGGCTTGACGGTGTAGAGTTAACACCCTGAAGCCACTACAAGGTCAACCCTTACACGGGAGAAAGGCATGAAGATTGGCGAACTGGCCAAAGCGGCCCGCTGCACGCCCGAGACGATCCGTTTCTACGAGAAAGAGGGTCTGATGCCGGACGCGGAGCGCACCGATTCGAACTACCGCAACTACACCGACGTGCACGTCGAACGGCTGCGCTTCATCCGCAACTGCCGCGCGCTCGACATGGCGCACGACGAGATCCGCGCACTGCTGCGGCTCACCGACACGCCGGCCGACCGCTGCGATTCGATCAATTCGCTGCTCGACGATCACATCGGACACGTCGATGCGCGCCTCGCGGAACTCACGCAGTTGCGCGACCAGCTCACCGAATTGCGGCGCCAATGCGTCGGCGAGCATTCGGTCGAGGATTGCGGGATCGTGCATGGCCTCGCGACGATGGAAACCGTCGCGCCGGCCGCGAAGCGCTCGCACCTCGGCTGAAATCCTTGTCAAACCTGATAGTCTGAAAGAGAATAGTTATATTCTTACTAGATATATCTTAACTATTCATGTCTACGAGCCGCCCGTCCCCGCTCGCGCTGGCCGTCCTCGCGACGCTCACCGAAACGCCGATGCATCCGTACGGGATGCTGCAGCAACTGAAGGCCCGCGGATACGACGAAGTCGTCAACGTGCGGCAGCGCACGAGCCTCTACCAGACGATCGACCGGCTGCTGCGCGACGGGCTGATCGCCGTGCACGACACCGAGCGCGACGGCGCGTTTCCTGAGCGCACGCTGTATGCGCTGACCGAAGCCGGGCACACGGCCGGGCAGGCGTGGCTGCACGCGCTGCTCGCGGAGCCCGCGCGCGAATTTCCGGCATTCGGCGCCGGCCTCGCGTTCCTGCCGCTGCTCGATGCCGAGGACGCACGCCACCAGCTCGAGTTGCGCATCGCCCGGCTCGACGCCGAACGCGAGCGGCTGGAAGCGCTGCGCGCGACCGCGCAGGCCGATCAGGTGCCGCGCCTGTTCCTGCTGCAGAACGAGCATGCGCTCGTGCTGCTCAATGCGGAACTCGACTGGGCGCGCAGCGTCGTCGAGCACCTGAAGATCGGCGCGCTGCGCTGGGTGGACGGCTGACGCGTCGCGCCGCCCGATGCGGGTCGGCAACGGGCGGCGGCCGCGTCAAAGGACCTTGCCCGGATTGAGGATGCCGCGCGGGTCCAGCGCGGCCTTCAGGCGTCGCATCAGCCCGATTTCCGCGTCGCTGCGCGTGTGCGCGAGATAAGGACGCTTGAGCACGCCGATCCCGTGCTCGGCCGACACCGAACCGCCCATGTCCCGCACCACCGCATACACGCAGAGATCGAGCGCATCGGCGTCCGCGTCGGTCATCGCGGCCAGCGACACGCCGATATGCACGTTGCCGTCGCCGACATGGCCGAAGAACAGGCACGTGAGCGCCGGCCAGCGCGTCCGCAACGCCGCCTCGCAGCGCTCGGCGAACGCGCCGAGTTCGCCGGTCGGCAAACTCACGTCGAAGTTGACGAGATGGGGCAGCGCATCGATCGCGAGGCCTTCGCGCAGCGTCCACAAATCGCGCGCCTGCCGCCCGGAAGTCGCGAGTACCGCATCGTCGACGAGCGCTGCATCGAACCCCGCGGCGAGCGCCGTTTCGAGCGCATGATGCGCATCGCCGCCCGGCGCGCTCGTCGCGCATTCGATCAACACCACGAAACCGCCGTCGCCGACGAACGGCGCCGACACACCGGGCGTATGCCGCGCGACGTAATCGTAGAACGCCGGCCACATCGCCTCGAAGCTGACGACTTCCGGCAGCGTGCGCACGCGGTTCCACAGCGCGACCACCGCGTCGTAGTCGCGCACGCGGCAGAGCGCCGTGGCCGGCGCCGCGAGCAACGGATGCAGCCGCAGCACCGCGCGCGTGACGACGCCGAGCGTCCCTTCGCTGCCGATGAACAGCTGCTTCAGGTCGTAGCCCGCGTTGTTCTTCAGCATCCGGTTCATCGACGACACGACCGTGCCGTCCGCGAGCACCGCTTCGAGCCCCAGCACCTGCTCGCGCATCATTCCGTAGCGGATCGCACGCGTGCCGCCCGCATTGGTCGCGAGCATGCCGCCGATCTGGCACGAGCCGCGCGCGCCGAGATCGACGCCGAACGTGAAGCCCGCCGCTTCCGCGGCGTCCTGCACGGTCTGCAGCGGCGTGCCCGCGCGCACGGTGATCGTGCCGGCCGCCGCGTCGAGCGCCTCGATGCCCGCGAAGCGCTCCATCGACAGCACGACCTCGCCGCCCAGCGCGACCGCCCCGCGCGCGAGCCCGGTCAGCCCGCCTTGCGGCACGACCGGCTGGCCGAGCCGCATGCACAGCGCGAGCGCGCGCGACACGTCGTCGACGCTGCGCGGGCGCACCAGCGCACGCGGCCGCACGCCGGCCGGCTCGTTGTACGCGGTGAAGTAACGTGGATCGATATCGGCCGCGCGCGTGACGAGCGCGTCGCCCAGTTCGGCGGCGAGCACCGCATCGACGGCGTCGTCCGGCAACGGCCTGCCGTCCGGTGCGCGGCCCGCGACGGTCGGGTTCGGGGTCGGCATCGTGCGCGGCCCCGCTTACTTCGTCGAGATGTCGATATCGCCGAAATACTTGAGGCCGAGCGACTTCACCGTGCCGTCCGCCTTCAGCTTGTCGATCGCCGCGTCGAGCTTCGCCTTCAGCGCACCGTCGCCCTTGCGCAGGCCGAACGCGATGCCGCTGCCGAGGATCTTGTCGTCGTGCACCGGCTGGCCGACGAACGAGAAGCCCTTGCCGTCCGGGCGCGACAGGAAGCCGCGCTGGCCGGACGGCGCGAGCACGAGCGTCGCGTCGAGGCGGCCCGCGACCAGATCCGCATACGCCTGGTTCTGGTCCTGGTACGCGACGATCGCGACGCCGGCCGGCTCCCAGTGCGCCTTCGCGAAGGTTTCCTGGATCGACGCCTGCAGCACGCCCACGCGCTTGCCCTTCAGCGATTCGGGCGTCGGCAGCAGCCCGCTGCCGGTACGCGCGATCAGCTGGGTCGGCACGCGATAGATGATGGTCGTGAAGTCGATCGCCTGGCGCCGCTGCTCGGTCGCGTTCATCGCCGAGTTGATCGCGTCGAACTTGCGGCCCTTCAGCGCCGGGATCAGCCCGTCGAACGACGTCTCGACCCATTTGCACGACAGCTTCGCCGTCTGGCAGACGGCGTTGCCGACGTCGATGTCGAAGCCCTGCAGGTCGCCGTTCGGCGCCTTCGATTCGAACGGCGGATATTGCGCTTCGAGGCCGAAGCGCAGCGTCGGCGCATCGGCGAGCGCCGCGCCGGAGCCGATGGCGCACGCGAGTGCGAACGCGAGTTTCAGGGTGGCCGTGTGTTTCATCGTGATCTCCTGTGTCTGGTCGGTGCGACGTGCCCGTCGCCGGTTGTCTTACAGCGAACGCAGCCGCCGCGCGCCTTCGACCAGCGTCGCGTCGTCCTTCGAAAAACTGAGCCGGATCACGCCGGCGTCGGTGCCGTCGGTATAGAACGCCGACAGCGGAATCGTCGCGACGCGCGCGTCGCGGATCAGGCGCAGCACGAAATCGCCATCGCTTTCGTCCGAGAAGTGGCGAAAGCGCGCGAGCATGAAGAACGAGCCTTCGCTCGGCAGCAGCTCGAAACGCGAATCGGCCAGCTCACGCGCGAGCAGGTCGCGCTTGGCCTGGTAGAACGCCGACAGGCCGAGATAGCTGTCCGGCCGCGCGAGGATTTCCGCGAACGCGACCTGCATCGGCGTGTCGGCCGAAAACACCATGAACTGGTGCACCTTGCGGATCTCGTCCATCAGCTCGGCCGGCGCGAGGCAATGGCCGACCCGCCAGCCGGTCACGTGGAACGACTTGCCGAACGACGACACGATCACGCTGCGCTCGGCCAGCTCGCGATGGCGCGCGACGCTTTGGTGCTGCGCGCCGTCGAACACGACGTGTTCGTACACTTCGTCGGACAGCACCACGATGCCCGTATCGCGCGTGAGCCGCGCGAGGCGTTCGAGATCGTCGGCGGAGAACACCGTTGCGGTCGGATTGTGCGGCGTGTTGACGATGATCATCCGCGTGCGCGGCGTGATGGCCGCGGCCACCTCGTCCCAGTCCACGCGGAAATGCTCGGGCGACAGCTTGATCGCGACCGGCGTCGCGCCCTGCAGCCGCACGATCGGCGCGTAGCTGTCGAACGACGGCTCGAAGTAGATCACCTCGTCGCCCGGATGCACGAGCGCGCTGATCGCCGCGTAAAGCCCCTCGCTCGCGCTCGCGATCACCGTGATCTCGGTCGCCGGGTCGTAGCGCGCGCCGTACAGCGCCTCGGTCTTCTCGGCGAGCCGCTCGCGCAGCGCGATCACGCCGGCCATCGGCGCGTACTGGTTGTGACCGTCGCGCATCGCACGCGCGACGCCTTCGACGAGCGCCGGATCGGGCGCGAAATTCGGTGCGCCCTGCGACAGGTTCAGCGCGTTGTGTTGAGCGGCCAGTTGGCCGATCACCGTGAAGATCGTCGTCCCGACGTCGGGCAGTTTCGAACGGGGCGCGGTGGCGCTTCGCATGACTTCTCCTCCTGATGTCCTTCGGGCGGGCCGCGCGGCATGTGCGGGCCTGCATCCGCCGCATGATTTAGCCCGAGCCAATATCGGCGGACAATCGAAAGTTCGTCATGGCGGCCATGCATTTTTCTCATGGCTCTCGGTGAGAAGCAGCCAGCGGGAAGGCTGGCCTCGGCACCCGATATGCAAATCAGGCATTTCCCCTACGGTAACGCTACGCGTGCGCCGCCGCGAGATACGCGAGCAGCACGGCCCGCAGTTCGCGGCGTTGCGCGGCGAAATCGAGCGCGGGCCCGAGCGTCAGCAGCGCCTGCGACAGCCCGCCGTAGCAGATCGTGTGAGCCATCCGCGCGAGCCCGTCGAGCCGCGCGGCCGGCGGCGGATCGGCCGCGTGGGCGAGCGCGTCGCGCCACAGCGCGACATAGGCGTCGTAATGCCGGCGATACGCGGCCAGCGGCGACACCTGGCGCTCCAGCACGAACAGCGCGCCCCACAGCGCCGCGTCGGCGGCGATCGTCTCGACCTGAAGATCGACCAGCGCGGCGGCGAGTTCGGCCCGCGGCGCACCGCGCAGCCGCTGCACGGCGTCGCGCAGCCGGTCGGCCAGCGCCAGCACGCGGCGGTGGATGCAGAGCGCCGCGAGGCTCTGCTTGTCGCCGAAATATTCGTAGAAGGTGCCGATGCTGACGCCCGCGACGGCCGCGATCTCGCGGATCGTCGCCTTCGCGTAGCCGCGTTCGAGCAAAAGCTGAACGAACGCCTGCTGCAGCGCGTCGGAACTCGCCTGCGCGCGCGACTGGCGCGGCCGGCGACGCAACGCGGGCGCGGGTTGCGCCGCCGGCGAGCCGGGCGGCGCCGGAACCTGAACATGTCGCGGCGGCATAT
The DNA here is from genome assembly GCF_024730645.1 of Burkholderia sp. EMB26. NCBI lineage: Bacteria > Pseudomonadati > Pseudomonadota > Betaproteobacteria > Burkholderiales > Burkholderiaceae > Burkholderia > Burkholderia sp. EMB26. The sequence goes on along the minus strand of NZ_CP078070.1, from coordinate 140,326 downwards.
TTGCTACTCTGAATTCAGCAGGGAATACGTTTTACCGGAAGCCGGAACCCGCGCCGAAGCGCGCGCCGTGCGGCATCACGCCGGCTGACCGCGAAGCCTGAGACCGGAGACAACCGCGATGACCGACTCGACCCACGCCGTCACGAACCAGTTCGACGAACTCGTCGACTATAATCTCTTCGCGACGGATCTCGCGCTGCGCGACGCGCTCGCCCGGGCGGGCGCCGACTGGGCCGTGCCGCAGCTCGATGCGTACGGTGCGCGGCTCGGCAGCGCCGACACCGCGCGGCTCGCCGACGAAGCGAACCGCCACACGCCGGAGCTGAACACGTTCGACCGGCGCGGCCGGCGCATCGACCGCGTCGACTTCCACCCGGCGTGGCACGCGCTGCTCGGCCAGTATCGCCACGAAGGCTTCGTGTCGCTCGCATTCCGCGATGCACGCCGCGGCCGCTGGGCCGCGACGGCCGCCGGCTTCTACCTGCACGGCCAGATCGAGGCCGGCACGCTGTGCCCCGCGACGATGACGCAGGCCGCGATCCCCGTGCTGCAGAAGGAGCCGGCGCTGTGGGACCTGCTGCGCGACAAGCTCTACAGCGACGCCTACGATGCGCGCGACGTGCCGGTCGCCGACAAGCGCGCGATCTGGTTCGGCATGGGCATGACCGAGAAACAGGGCGGCTCCGACGTGCGGGCGAACACCACGCTCGCGACGCCGGTCGGCGCGGGCGGGCGCGGCGGCGAATACCGGCTGCGCGGCCACAAGTGGTTCTTCTCCGCGCCGATGTGCGACGCGCACCTCGTCGTCGCGCGCACCGAGGCCGGCAGCCCGTCGTGCTTCTACGTGCCGCGCTGGCGCCCGGACGGCACGAAGAACGCGGTCGAGATCCAGCGGCTGAAGAACAAGGTCGGCAACCGCAGCAATTCGAGCAGCGAGATCGAGCTGAACGACGCGTGGGGCATCATGCTCGGCGACGAAGGCCGCGGCATTCCCACCATCATCGAGATGGCCACCTACACGCGGCTGAACTGCGTGCTCGGCAGCGCGGCGATGCTGCGCCAGGGCGTCGTGCAGGCGATCGCGTACACGCGCCAGCGCCATGCGTTCGGCCGCGCGCTCGCCGAGCAGCCGCTGATGCGCACCGTGCTCGCCGATCTCGCGCTGGAGAGCGAGGCGGCGCTGTCGCTCGCGATGCGGCTCGCCGACGCGTTCGAACGCGACGACTCGCCGCGCGAACGCGCATGGAAGCGGATCGTCACGCCCGCCGCGAAATTCTGGGTCTGCAAGCGCGCGGTCGAGCTGACCGGCGAGGTGATGGAAGTGTTCGGCGGCAACGGCTACGTCGACGACGGCCCGATCGCGCGCCTGTTCCGCGAGGCGCCCGTCAACTCGATCTGGGAAGGCTCGGGCAACGTGATGTGCCTCGACGTGCTGCGCGCCGTATCGCGCGAGCCCGACGCGACCGCCGCGCTGTTCGACGAACTGGCCGACCTCGGCGCGGGCGAACCGCGCATCCGCGCGGCGCTCGACGGATTGCGCGCGATGCTCGCCGCCCCGGCCGACACGCTCGAAGCGTCGGGCCGCGTGTTCGCGCAGCGGCTCGCGCTCGTCGCGCAGGCGTGCCTGCTGCGCCGCGATGCGCCGGCGGCCGTCGCCGACGCGTTCGTCGCGACGCGGCTCGCCGCGCCCGACTGGGGCCGCATCGCGGGCGGCTTCGATCCGCACGCGATCGACGTCGCCGCGCTGCTGCAGCGCGCGTACCCGGCCTGACGCCGGCCCGTTCACCCGAACGCGCGTTCGTTCGCCCGCCCCGGAGCCTCGATGAACCTCGTCGCCGCCCTCGACCGCGCCGCCCGTGCGACGCCCGACAAGCCGTTTCTCGTCAGCGAATCCGCGACGATCACGTATGCGGCCGCGCGCGCGCGTTCGCACCGCGCGGCGGCCGTGCTGAGCGCGCTCGGCGTCGCGGCCGGCGACCGCGTCGCCGCGATGTGCTTCAACACGCCGGCCTTCGTCGACCTGATGTTCGGCGCGTGGCGGCTCGGCGCGGCGTTCGTGCCGATCAACCACAAGCTGCAGGCGCCGGAAGTCGACTACGTGCTCGAGCACAGCGGCAGCACCGCGCTGCTGTTCGACGTAGCGCTCGCGCCGGTGGTCGAGCGCCTCGTGCATCCGGCGCGGCGGCTCGTGACGGAGGGCGAGCTCGACGGCGTGCCGAACTTCGACACGATGTGCGCGACGATGGACGGCCTCGCGGGCATCGAGCCGGCCGATGACGACATCGCGCAGATTCTCTACACGTCCGGCACGACCGGCCGTCCGAAGGGTTGCGTGCACAGCCATCGCACGGTGACGCTCGCGGCGATGCAGGCGGCGCTCGCCATCGGGATCGGCCGCAACGAACGCACGCTGATGGCGATGCCGATCTGGCATTCGTCGCCGCTGAACAACTGGTTCGGCGGCACGCTGGTCGCGGGCGGCACCGTCGTGCTGCTGCGCGAATACCATCCGCTGCGCTTCCTGCAGACCCTCGAGCGCGAGCGCGTGACGCTGTATTTCGGCGCGCCGGTGTCGTACACGCTGCCGCTCGACACGATCGACGGCTTCGCGGCATTCGACCTGTCGAGCGTGCGCGCGTGGCTGTACGGCGGCGGCCCGATCGGCGCCGCGCAGGCCGAACGGCTCGCGCAAGCGTATCGCAGCCACGCGTTCTTCCAGGTGTACGGGATGACGGAAACGGGGCCGGCCGGCACGACGCTGTATCCGGACGAGCAGATCGCGAAGGCCGGTTCCATCGGCCGCCAGGGCGGCCCGGGCGTCGACCTGCGGGTCGTGCGGATGGACGGCGTCGATGCGCGGCCGGGCGAGACCGGCGAGATCTGGCTGAAGGCCGACAGCATGATGCTCGGCTATCTCGACGACGCGGCCGCGACGCGCGCCGCGTTCGCGCCGGACGGCTGGTACCGCACCGGCGACGTCGCGCGGATCGATCAGGATGGCTACCTGTTCATCGTCGACCGGCTGAAGGACATGATCGTCACCGGTGGCGAGAACGTCTATTCGAAGGAAGTGGAGGACGTGCTCGGCGCGCATCCGGACATCGCCGAGGCGGCCGTCGTCGGCGTCCCGCATCCGGACTGGGGCGAGACGGTCGTCGCGCACGTCGTGATGCGGGCGAACGCGGTGCGCGATGCGGATGCGCTGCGCACGTTCTGCGGCGAGCGGCTTGCCGCGTACAAGATCCCGCGCGAGTTCACGTTCGCGCAGGCGCTGCCGCGCACGCCGACCGGCAAGTTGCAGAAGTTTCTGCTGCGGGTGCGGGGGGACTGAGTATCCGGGATTGAGTCGGCGCACTTGTAAACCGCGCCCTCATACTCCAGTGCGAACCCAAAAGCGGGATACGGCATTGTTGCTTATCCGAGGTACCTGACCCAACGCGTTCGCGCACGCGCCCAATGCACCAGGCGGAACGGAACAAGTAATAGACGTTATCCGCTCTGAATCATATTCGTCCGATTGATCGACGTTTCGTATCTGGAATAGCGTCTCCAGGCAGCCATTCCATTTACTGAAACAGGGAAGCCGGATGAAAAACGAACTCAACGCACCGACTCATCTTTTCGCCACCGTTGGCGCACTCACAGAACGCGGAGGACGCGTCACCACCGCAACCAGCGGCCTGACCCTGGCTGGATTGGAAGTCGCTTGCGTCGGCGACGTAGTGACTTATGACGACGGCAGCGAGGCCCCGATTATCGACGGCGCGGGAAGCAACCATAGCAGAGGCAAGCCGTTCGCGTTGGTCGGTAGCCGGTTGAGCAACGGTGACCGCATTACCGAAACTCTGCGTACCTCGTGGGGCATTCACGTGCGGGATGGGCAACGCGTTGCGGGCCTATTCGACCCGGCCTATGTACCACCGCCCGCGCCGCCTGCTTACAGATTGGCGGTACGTGGTGCGACAACAGCGCGTGGCGGTGCATTGCGCGAGCCGTCCGGCACTTGGGAAGTAGCGCCGCACTTGGGCAAGGCTGGCACGGTGGGCGACCTGATCCACTATCTGGACGGTTCAACCGCACGCATTACGAGTGGTCTGGGTTTGGCCGACGGGCCCGACTTCGCGCCGCTGGCATTCGTTGGCAGCGAACTCGATAACGGCGACACGATCACCGATAGCCCCGAGCGACAAGGCATCGCGTCGTCCGTCGTATTTAGCGTCGTCACCCGCTCGTCCGTGCCCCGCTGAGGTAGCGCCCATGATTCGCTACTTTCTTGCCAAAGGCGACCGCGCCAGGGAAGCGGTGATTGTCGAAGGCCTCGACACTGTGACCTGTTCCGATCCGCCGCCGAGGGTTCATATCGCCACGCTGGATATGAAGACCTACTGTTCGACCTGCAAGCGTGAAGGGTACATCGCACCGCAAGGGCCGCGCTGGCCAGGTACCGGCCCGAACGGCAAACAATGGGCATTGAGCGGAGATATCAATGTCTGCGGATGCAACCCACCGCCGGTCTTCTACGCTGAACGCGGCATGCGAATGACTTTTACCGCAGGAGAGACTGCGACGCTGACTGGGCGCCAACCTGATGCAGCCAAGCGGTCATTTGTCGTACACGACGAGCAATTCACCTTGCTCGATGACTCCCGCCGCCCGCTCGCGAACATCCGCTACCGAATCGTTACCGACGCCGGGCAAATTTTCACGGGCACCACGGACACGGCCGGGCAAACACATCGAATCGCCACCGACGCCTCGGCAACGTTGAAAATCTATACGATGGAACATTGAAAAAATGAAAGATTTTGATGTGAATGACGGCGGAGAATGGTTCCTCGTACACTCAGGTGCAGCCACCAATACCAATCCCGGGTCGATGGTGGAGGTGACGATCAATACCGAGAGAATATGTCACAACATGACAAACAAGGAATTCCGGGAAATGGTATTGAGTAAACGCGATCGAGCCGTTTCCCTCATCGACAAAAGAATCATGGATTTGCAGCGCTGGTCCAACGCCGATAAGGCACGCGTATTACAGTGGTTCGGCAGAACTGACGAAGGCACTCGCACAACACTATTAACAGGCCTGACTGCAATCGTCCGCGTGCTAAAGACACTCACGGGATACAATTTCACGCGATGGGATAGCGAGCGATTCAAACATATTGGATGCGTTCCAAATCCAAACAAATCGGGAGTCGCGGCATCAGTATGTTCGCCGGATACCGCAACTCATACGATCGCAATACATCCCGATTTTTGTACAATGCGAGACTTCTCATGGGAAAAAGATTCCATAGTTTCCACTTTGATTCATGAGGCGAGTCATTTTGATGACACAATGGGAACCAGGGATCATAGATATTTCATTGAGGAATGTCTGACGTTTGGAGCCGAGAATCCGAACCAAGCAATCAACAATGCCGACAGTATTGCAGGATACGTCATTTACAATGCTTAAGTTTATTCTTTGCCTAGGCCTTCTCACTTCCAGCCCGGTATTCGCCTGCATCGCCAGCGAGAATCTCGACATCTACTTTTCGAGAGATAGCTCGCACATATCGAACGCCGAAATCGTCCGCATTGCAAAATGGACAATCGACCAAAAACTCAATTACGCGAATCACCTGACCAAGGAAACAACGCTGATCAGCGGCCATGCCGAGGAAAGTGAACCGGAAGCACTGGCCCTTGCGCAATCAAGATTGCAAACCGCGTATGCGCTGCTGGAGCAACTCGGTTTTTTACGCGGAACCATCAAGAAGAGCGCCCGCGTCTATTCGCATGGCGACATCGACAATGGGCGGCGTGTGGAAATTTCCTTCCTGCCCGATTGCCCTAACAAGTGCTGCGACGGCAAGTAACGTCATCCGGCCGCCATCACGGTGATGCGGTATCGACGTCCGCATGCGGCGCCCCTGTTGCACCACTGCCGGCAAGACTCCTATGTCCTGTCGGCCGTGTCCCACCAAAGAAAAAGCCACCGGCCCCATCGGGTCCGGTGGCTTTTTCGCATGAGGCGCGGGGCGACGCGTTACACCGCCGCCCGCGCGTCACATCACATCAAGCTGCTTACTTGCCGCCGATGCTCTTCAGCGGCTTCCACTCGCCCTTCTCGACCTTGTACATCGTGATGCCGCCGTTCTTCAGGTCGCCCTTCGCGTCATACGCGACGTGCGTCGACGTGACGCCGGCCATGTCGGTCTTCGCGAGCACCGGCAGGTACTTCGCCGGATCGGTCGAATCGGCCTTCTTCATCGCGTTCAGCATCGCCATCGCGCCGTCGTACGCGTACGGCGAGTACGTCTGCACGTCTTCGCCGAAACGCTTCTTGTACTTGTCGGCGTAGGTCTTGCCGCCCGGCATTTCTTCCAGCGGGAGGCCGGCCAGCGAAGCGATCGTGCCGTCGGCCGCGTTGCCCGCGATCTTCAGGAACGTCGGCGTCTTCACCATTTCGCCGCTCATCAGCGGTGCGTTGAAGCCCAGCGCCTTCATCTGCTTGACCATCGGCGCTGCCTGCGAATCCGCGCCGCCGTAGTAGACGAGGTCCGGCTTCGCCGCCTTCAGCTTCGTGAGAATCGCCTTGAAGTCGACGGCCTTGTCGTTCGTGAATTCGCGGTCGACGATCGTCGCGCCGCCGGCCTTCGCGGCCTTCTCGAACTGGTCGGCGAGACCCTGGCCGTAGGCCGTGCGGTCGTCGACGATCGCGATCTTCTTCATGCCGAGATCCTTCGACGCGAACGTGCCGGCCACCGAGCCCTGCTGCGTGTCGGACGTCATCATGCGGAAGGTCGTCTTGTAGCCTTGCTGCGTGTATTCCGGCGCCGTCGCCATCGCGATTTCCGGAATGCCCGCGTTCGCGTAGATACGCGAAGCCGGAATCGTCGTGCCCGAGTTGAAGTGGCCGAGCATGCCCTTGATGCCGTCGTCGACCAGCTTCTGCGCGACCGTCGTGCCCGTACGCGGGTCAGCCTGGTCGTCCTGCGTGCTCAGCACGAACTTCACCGGCTTGCCGCCGATCTTCGGGTTCGTCGCGTTGAAGTCTTCCAGCGCGAGCACGATCCCGTTCTGCATATCCTTGCCGTAGTGCGCCTGCGCGCCCGTCATCGGCCCTGCGTAACCGATCTTCACGTCATCCGCATGGGCCGTCCCCGCCAGCGACATGACCGCGACGAACGTCGCGCCTGCCACCTTTTTCATCGTGTGTTGCATAGCATCTCCTTGGTACCAGGGTAAATGGAGCGGCTTCGGGATCGCCTTGCCGCTTCCTTTGTTTGATCCGAACGGCAAGGATGATCAGCCGATCGTCATCAAATTCGCATTGCCGCCCGCCGCGGCCGTGTTCACGCTCACCGAGCGTTCCGTCAACAGCCGCTCGAGCGCGTAGTCTTCCGCGTCGCCGTTCTCGAACGCGCCCGCCGACACGCCCTGCACCGACACGATCGGGCCCGGCCGCTGCGCGACGTCCTTCACGAGCGTCTGCAGTTCGTCGCTGTCGCCTTCGAACAGCACCGCGTCGAACGGCGCGTCGGCCTGCTTGCGCACCGCCGCGTGCGCCTTCAGCGACGCCGGCAGCGCGGCGACCAGCGCCTCGCCCGCCGCGCCGGCGAACAGTGCGCGGTTGCCGGTCGCGAGCACCGCCGCGAACTGCGCACGCGCGCCGCCCGGCGTGGCCGCGACACACAGCACCGTGCCGCGCGGGCCGAGTGTATACGTGTTTCGCTCGCCCGTCGGCCCGGTCAGCACCGCGGTCGCGCCGGCCGGCACCTGTGCGAGGTAGCCGTCGCAACGCGCGGCCAGCGCCGGCTCGCGCTGCTCGATCAGCCAGTCGCGCAGCGTCGTGAGCGCCGCCGCCGGATTGCCGCGCGCATCGCTTTCGGTCGCGCCGTCCGCCACCAGCGACTGCGCGAGCGCGCGCGGCAGCCCCGACGGACGCGTCGCGAGCAGGCGCTGCAGGTACAGCGCGCCACCGGCCTTCGGGCCCGTGCCCGACAGCCCTTCGCCGCCGAACGGCTGCACGCCGACCACCGCGCCGATCACGTTGCGGTTCACGTAGATGTTGCCCACGTGCGCATTCGAGATCACGTGCGCGATCGTCTCGTCGATCCGCGTGTGGATGCCGAGCGTCAGCCCGTAGCCGGTCGCGCGGATCTGCTCGAGCAGCTTGTCGAGCTGGCTGCGGCGGTAGCGCACCACGTGCAGCACGGGGCCGAACACTTCACGCTTCAACTCGTCGATGCTGCCGATCTCGATCAGCGTCGGCGGCACGAACGTGCCGTGCGCGCATGCGTCGGGCATCGGCAATTGCGTGACCGTGTGGCCCTTGTCCTTCATCGCCGCGACGTGCGTGTCGATCGTCTGCTTCGCCTCGGCGTCGATCACCGGGCCGACGTCGGTCGACAGCCGGTCCGGGTTGCCGAGCGCCAGCTCGTGCATCGCGCCCTTCAACATCGTCAGCGTGCGGTCCGCGACGTCGTCCTGCAGACACAGAACGCGCAGCGCCGAACACCGTTGACCGGCCGAGTCGAACGACGACTGCATCACGTCCGCGACGACCTGCTCCGCGAGCGCCGACGAATCGACGATCATCGCGTTCTGGCCGCCCGTTTCCGCGATCAGCGGAATCGGCTTGCCGTCCGGGTCGAGGCGCGCGGACAGCGTCTTGTTGATCAGGCGTGCGACTTCGGTCGAACCGGTGAACATCACCGCACGCGTGCGCGCATCGGCGACCAGCGCCGCACCGACGGTCTCGCCGGTGCCCGGCAGCAGTTGCACCGCGCCGGCCGGCACGCCGGCCTCGCGCAGCAGGCGCACGGCTTGCGCGGCGATCAGCGGCGTCTGTTCGGCCGGCTTCGCGAGCACCGTGTTGCCGGCGGCGAGCGCCGCGGCGACCTGGCCCATGAAGATCGCGAGCGGGAAGTTCCACGGGCTGATACAGACCACGGGGCCGAGCGGGCGGTGCGTGTCGTTCGAGAACTCGCCGCGGATCTGCGCCGCGTAGTAGCGCAGGAAGTCGACCGCTTCGCGGATCTCGGCGATCGCGTTCGGCAGCGACTTGCCGGCTTCGCGCACGATCAGGCCCATCAGCGTGTGCATCTGCGCTTCGAGCAGGTCGGCGGCGCGCACCAGGCAATCGGCGCGCGCGTCGACCGGCGTCGCCTGCCAGATCGGCGCGGCGGCCACCGCGTGCGCGAGCGCCGCGCTCACGTGTTCGGACGTCGCTTCGCTCACCGTGCCGACCACGTCGCGCTGGTCGGCCGGGTTGCGCACGTCGCGCGCCGGCGCATCGGCGAGCGCGTCGTCGGCGAGCATCGGCGCCGCGCGCCACGGGTGGTGCGCGCTCGCGAGCAGCGCGGACGACAGCGACGCGAGACGGTGTTCGTTCGACAGGTCGAGGCCCATCGAGTTGGGACGCTCGTCGCCATACAGGTTGCGCGGCAGCGGGATCTTCGCGTGCGGCGCGCCGAGCGGCACGACCTTCGACGCTTCGTCGACCGGATCGGCAACGAGCTCCTTCACCGACACGGTCTTATCGGCGATGCGGTTCACGAACGACGTGTTCGCGCCGTTTTCCAGCAGACGGCGCACGAGGTACGCGAGCAGCGTCTCGTGCGTGCCGACCGGCGCGTACACGCGGCACGGGCGGTTCAGCTTGTCGCGACCGGTGACTTCCTCGTACAGCGGCTCGCCCATCCCGTGCAGGCACTGGAATTCGTACTGGCCCGGGTAGTAGTTCTGGCCCGCGAGCTGGTAGATCGCGGCCAGCGTGTACGCGTTGTGCGTCGCGAACTGCGGGTACACGGCGTCCGGCGCGGCGAGCAGCTTCTTCGCGCACGCGAGGTACGACACGTCGGTGTAGATCTTGCGCGTGTAGACCGGATAGCCTTCGAGGCCGTCGACCTGCGCCCGCTTGATCTCGGTATCCCAGTACGCGCCCTTCACGAGGCGGATCATCAGGCGATGACGGCTGCGGCGCGCGAGATCGATCAGGTAGTCGATCACGAACGGGCAGCGCTTCTGGTAGCCCTGCACGACGAAACCGATGCCGTTCCAGCCGGCGAGCTCCGGATCGAAGCACAGCGCCTCGAGCAGGTCGAGCGACAGTTCGAGACGGTCGGCTTCTTCCGCATCGATGTTCAGGCCGATGTCGTAGCGGCGCGCGAGCAGCGCGAGCGCGCGCACGCGCGGCAGCAGCTCGCTCATCGTGCGGTCCTGCTGCGAGCGCGAGTAGCGCGCATGCAGTGCCGACAGCTTGATCGAGATGCCCGGGCCTTCGTAGATGCCGCGGCCGCCGGCCGCCTTGCCGATCGCGTGGATCGCCTGTTCGTACGACGCGTAGTAGCGCTGCGCGTCCTCTTCGGTGGTCGCCGCTTCGCCGAGCATGTCGTACGAGTAGCGGAAGCCGCGCGCTTCGTACTTGCGGCTGTTCGCGAGCGCTTCGGAAATCGTTTCGCCGGTGACGAACTGCTCGCCCATCAGGCGCATCGCCATGTCGACGCCCTTGCGGATCAGCGGCTCGCCGCCGCGGCCGATCAGGCGCGTGAGCGCCGACGACAGGCCCGCTTCGCTGTTGGTCGTCACGAGCTTGCCGGTGATCATCAGCCCCCAGGTCGCCGCGTTCACGAACAGCGACGGCGCATGGCCGACGTGCGAGCGCCAGTCGCCCTTGCTGATCTTGTCGCGGATCAGCGCGTCGCGCGTCGCACGGTCGGGAATGCGCAGCAGCGCTTCGGCGAGGCACATCAGCGCGACGCCTTCCTGGCTCGACAGCGAAAACTCGTGGATCAGCCCTTCGACGCCGCCGCCCGAGCTCTTCTCGCGCAGCGCCTCGACCAGCTTCGTCGCGAGCGCCTGCACGTCCGCCTGCAGGTTCGCGGGCAAGCGCGCCTGGCCGAGCAGGAACGGCACGCACTCCGGTTCCGGACGGCGGTACGCGGCCGTGATCGCCGCGCGCAGCACCGATTGCGGCTGCACGTTCTGCGCGAACTCGAGGAACGGATGCGGCGAGTTGTCGTCGTCGCCGTCCGCGGCCTGACCGTCGGCGAGCTCCGTCACGCCGCTGTGGCCCGACAGCTCGGGCGGCAACTGGCCGTGCTCGATCCGCTCGAGATACGCGAAGATCGCCTGCTTGATCAGCCAGTGGGGAGTGCGCTCGAGACGCGCGGCGGCGTCCTTGAGGCGCGAGCGGAGAAGGTCGTCGACTTTGACGCCGAGAGTCGTGCTTGCCATGGTGGGTTCGTGCGCCGGTGCGAGCCCGGCAGTGTGGTGTAAGAGGATGCGCGAAATCCTACGGCACGCAATAAAAAGGTGCAACCAAATTGAGAGATAGGTTGCACCCATAAGTTAGTCAATATAATCAGTCACTTACGCGGTTGCAACCTAGGGGTTGCCCGTGGTCGGAGGATCGGTGTTTTCCCTGATCGGGCCGGTTCGGCACGCGTGTGCAACCTTCCGTATGCGCGCAAGCGGCCGAAAACGGGTTGCACTGCGTGGTGTGACGCGGACCGATGCCGGCGGCGGGCAAGCAACGGGAGACGGTTCGGCGCGCCGGGCGGCTGGGGCTTCGCGGCATTCGGCAACGCGCCGTGGCAGGCGCCGCGCGGCGCCGCTCAGATATCCAGCGGATCGACCTCGACGCTCCACCGCAGCACGCCCTTCAGCGCGCGCAGCGCCGGCTGCCATGCACGCAGCGCATGCTGCAGCGCCGCCCGCGACGCGCTTTCGAGCAGCAATTGCGCGCGATGGACGTTCGCGACCTTGACGATCGTCATCGGCACCGCGTCGTAGACGGTCACGCGATCCGCGCCGGGCAGCCCCGGCAACGCGGCCGCGGCCTGCAGCAGGAACGCGAGCGCCGCGTCGAGCGTGCGCCCTTCGGCGCGCAGCAGCGCCTGGTAGACGAACGGCGGCAGGTGCGCGTCGCGCCGCTCGGCGAGCGTCGAATTCGCGAAGCCTACGTAGTCCTGCCGCCCGAGCGCGTGATACAGCGCGTGACGCGGGTAGCGCGTCTGCACCATCACCTCGCCCGGCAGCCCGGCGCGCCCCGCGCGGCCGCTCACCTGCATCAACTGCGCGAACAGCCGCTCGCTCGCGCGGAAGTCGTGCGAGAACAGCGCGGTGTCGGCATTGAGCACGCCGACGAGCGACACGCGCTGGAAGTCGTGCCCTTTCGCGATCATCTGCGTGCCGACCAGGATGTCGACCTCGCCCGCGTGCACGTCGGAAAAAAGCGCCTGCGCGCTGCCCTTGCGGCGCGTGCTGTCCGCATCGATCCGCAGGATCCGCGCGCCCGGCACCGCTTCGGCGAGCGCCTCCTCGATGCGCTGCGTGCCGCGCCCGAGCGGCGCGATGTCGACGTTCCCGCACTCGGGGCACGAGCGCGGAATGCGCGCTTCCCAGCCGCAGTGATGGCAGCGCAGTGCGTGCTCGGGCTTGTGCAGCACGACGTACGCGCTGCAGCGCGGGCAACCGGCCACCCAGCCGCACGCGTCGCACGCGAGCTGCGGCGCGTAACCGCGCCGGTTCAGGAACACGAGGCTCTGTTCGCCGCGTTCGAGCCGCGCCTTCAGCGCCGCGACGAGCGGCCCGGACAGCCCGCCCATCGACGCGCGCCCGCGCCGCCGCTCCTCTTCGAGATCGATCAGCCGCACGGTCGGCAGCGTCGCGTCGGCCACCGCGCGGCGCGACAGCGTGAGACGCGTGTAGCGGCCCTGCTCGGCCTGCCACCAGCTTTCGAGCGACGGCGTCGCCGAGCCGAGCACGACCGTGATGCCGAGCTGCTTCGCGCGCCACACGGCCAGGTCGCGCGCCGAATAGCGCAGTCCCTCCTGCTGCTTGTACGCGGGCTCGTGCTCCTCGTCGACGACGATCAGCGCGAGCGTCGGCATCGACGCGAGCACCGCGAGCCGCGTGCCGAGCACGATCCGCGCGCGGCCGGTGTGCGCGGCGAGCCAGTTGCGCGCCCGTTCGCCTTCGGCGAGCCCGCTGTGCAGCGTGACGATCGCGTCGTCGGCGAGCGCACCCGCGAAGCGCGCGCGAAACGCGGCCTCGAACTGCGGCGTCAGGTTGATTTCGGGCACGAGCACGAGCGCCTGCGCGTCCGGCCGCGCGTCGAGCAGCGACGCGAGCGCATGCAGATAGACCTCGGTCTTGCCGCTGCCCGTCACGCCGTGCAGCAGGAACGGCGCGAAACCGTGCGCCGCGCGGATCGCGTCCAGCGCCTCGGCCTGCTGGTCCGTCAACGCCGGCGGCACAGTTCGTCCACCGTTTGTCGACAGGTTATCCACAGGTTTGGCCACAGGCGTATCGGCCCAGCCGATCTCCTCGACGTCGACCCAGCCGCGCGCCGCCCAGTCGTCGAGTGTCGCGGCCGCCTTCGGATGGAGCGCGCGCGCGTCGGGCAGCGTCAGCGAGCCGGTGTCGACGAGCGCCTGCGCGAGCCGGCGCAGCGCGGCGCCGCGCGCGGGCAACGCGTCGGGCAGCGCCGCGCGGCCGGCTTCGGTCGGCTGGTAGCGCACTTCCGGCGCGAGCAGCCGCCCCCAGCGCCCGGCGTCGCGCAACGCCTGCGGCAGCGCCGGCAACGCGACCTCGCCGCGCCCGCGCTGATAGTAATCGGCGGCGAACGACACGAGCGCGAGCCAGTCCGGCGACAGCGGCGGCAGGTCGGCGCAGATCGCGTCGACCGCGCGCAACCGCGACGGCGGCACATCGGTGTGAGTGGTGACTTCGCAGACGAGGCCGACGGCCTGCCGCTTGCCGAACGGTACCTGCACGAGCGTCCCGGGCACCGGCGCCGGCTGCGCGTCGCAGCGGTAGTCGAACAGCGTGGCGAGCGGATGGTCGAGCGCGACGCGCAGGTAGGTGCCGCTCATTGCGACGCTCCGGCGGCGGCAGCACGCGAGGTACGGACGGCTTGCATCCGCGCCCGCATCGCGACGGCGAACTTAAAGTAAAACTTCAGATTCGGCGCTAAGTTTTGGATTCGCATTAGGAATCGCCGTATACCCTGCCCAGCCTGTGGATAACTTTGTTGAGAACTCGCCGCTCAACGGCCGCAACGCGCGCGGGGCCGTGCTTTGCGCTGTTTTTCGCTGCTTGCTGCGGTGCCCCGCGAAGCCTTATTCCATAAGGCTGCTATTCAAATTACCGAACCATAGCGAGACAAATTGACCGATACGGGGCTCTACCGCGCTGCAACGTGGAAAATGTGTATAAGTCAAGTCTTGACAAGCACCGAATCGGCAGCGGGAGCGGGGTTGCGCCCTGTTTAGTTTCAGCAACGAAACGCTGTCATCCTGCAGTGCAGCATGACAGCGCTTGCGTTCAGCCCGCTGCTCCGCTACGGATCGCGCGGCTGTGGGTATGCACTTCGTCGACGAGTTCGGCGACGTGATCGGGCGACGTGAATTGCGAAATGCCGTGCCCGAGGTTGAACACGTGGCCCGGATGGTTGCCGTAGCTGTCGAGCACCGCGCGCGCCTGTTCACGCACCGCGGCCGGCGGCGCGAACAGGATCGTCGGGTCGAGGTTGCCCTGCAGCGCCACGCGCCCCGCGACGCGCTCACGCGCGGCGCCGAGGTTGACCGTCCAGTCGAGCCCGACCGCGTCGACGCCGGTCGCCGCGATCTCCTCGAGCCACAGCCCGCCGCCCTTCGTGAACGTGATCACCGGCACGCGCTCGCCGTCGTGCTCGCGCTTGAGCTGCGACACCACGCGGCGGATATAGTCGAGCGAGAAGCGCTGATACGCGCCGTCGGCCAGCGCACCGCCCCACGTATCGAAGATCATCACGGCCTGCGCGCCCGCTTCGATCTGCGCGTTCAGGTACGCGGCCACCGCCTGCGCGTTCACGTCGAGGATCCGGTGCATCAGATCCGGGCGCGAATACGCCATCGACTTCACCGTGCGGAAATCGTCCGAGCCGCCGCCTTCGACCATGTAGCACGCGAGCGTCCACGGGCTGCCCGAAAAGCCGATCAGCGGCACGCGCTGACGGCCCTGAGCGTCGGTGAGCGCGCGGCGGATCTCGCGCACGGCGCCCGTCACGTAGCCGAGCGTCGCCTCGATGTCCGGCACCGCGAGCTTCGCGACGTCGGCCTCGGTGCGCACCGGATGCGCGAACTTCGGCCCTTCGCCGACCTGGAAGTCGAGGCCGAGCCCCATCGCGTCGGGAATCGTCAGAATGTCCGAGAACAGGATCGCGGCGTCGAGCGGGAAGCGCTCGAGCGGCTGCAGCGTCACCTCGGTCGCGTAGTCGGGATTCTTTGCGAGGCCGAGGAAGCTGCCGGCGCGCGCGCGTGTCGCGTTGTATTCGGGCAGGTAGCGGCCGGCCTGGCGCATCAGCCAGATCGGCGTGTAGTCGGTCGGCTCGCGCAGAAGCGCACGCAGGAAGGTGTCGTTGAGCAGGTTATGGGCCACGGTAGGAGCGACGATGCGAAGGCAAAGCGGCATTTTACCGGACAGCCGCGCTCGGGCTGCGCATGCCGATGCGATGGCGGCCATATGACGCGCGCGATGGCTCCGTTATGATCGGACGCTCATATCGAACCGAACGAAGGAGGAGACCGATGAAGACATTCGCCACGCTTGCCACGCTCGCTGCTGCCGCCGCGTTTTGCTGCGCCGCCGCGCACGCGCAGAGTACGGCCACTGCGGCGCCTGCGAGCGCCGCTACCGCCGGCTCGCGGCTCGACGACGTGCTCGCGCGCGGCGCGCTGCGCGTGTGCACGACGGGCGACTACAAGCCGTATTCGTACTATCGCGCGGACGGCCGCTTCGAGGGCATCGACATCGACATGGCCGAATCGCTCGCGAAATCGCTCGGCGTGAAGACCGACTACGTGAAGACGAGCTGGTCGAACCTCACCAACGACTTCGTCGCGAAATGCGACATCGCGGTGGGCGGCGTGTCGACGACGCTCGAGCGCCAGAAGCGCGTGTTCTTCACGCAGCCGTACGTGGTCGACGGCAAGACGCCGATCGTGCGCTGCGCGGATGCCGACAAATACCAGACCGTCGCGCAGATCGACCGGCCCGAGACCCGTGTGATCGTCAATCCGGGCGGCACCAACGAACGGTTCGCGAAGCAGTTCTTCACGCACGCGAACCTGACCGTCTATCCGGACAACGTGACGATCTTCAAGCAGATCCTCGCGGGCAAGGCCGACGTGATGGTGACGGATGCGTCCGAGACGCTGCTGCAGCAAAAGCTGAATCCGGGCCTGTGCTCGGTGCATCCGGACAAGCCGTTCCAGTTCGGCGAGAAGGCGTACATGGTGCCGCGCGGCGACGTCGTGTTCCAGCAGTACGTCGACCAGTGGCTGCATCTCGCGCGCTCGACCGGCGAGTACCAGGCCATTTCGGACAAGTGGCTGAAGTAGGCGGCCCGCGCCGCGGCGGCCGATAACGGGCACCGACCCCGCGGCCGCCGGGGTGCCGACATCTCGCCGGAAGCGGCGGCCGCCCGGCCGCCGTTACACCTTCCGTCCGCGCCGCCGCCCTTCGCCATCGGCTCAAAACCCGCCGATTGGCCGAACGGCCGACTTCCGCGCATTCCGATCACGTTTCAAAATCTTTCTGACGAATGAATCGTCATGCGCGGTATCGGTCGCGCCGTGCACTTTCTCGCGTGAAAATCGGCAATTCATCGCGCCCGATACGCGTGAAAAACGCATCGCGCGCACACCCTGAAAACGCGATGGAAAATATGGGTAAAAATGACCTTTTTCAGGACCCCGAAAACAGCAAAAAATCCCGGAAAGCCTTATCTGGCGGGCGTTACAACCTGAAACACTTTGTTACCGCGACGGGTCATTAATTCGCCCACAATGGCCTCAACGGTTTCAACACGGATGCGGTCTCGTGTGCCAAGTGTGAGCGGACGCGAAGCGCTGCGAGCCAGTCGGTCACGTACCGAAGCCCTTCCGGGGGGCATCCCTGTTGGAGTCGTTTCCGGCCCCCCGCCGGACTCGGTTTCATCTTTGGTCTCCTCGCGCTAACCCCGTAGCGTGTGGTTTTTAGCGGGCTAATAAGCCCGCTTTTTTTCGTCCATCGAAAACGTAACGGCCTGCACAGGCCGCCACGTTTTTCCCGCATTTTCCGGCATCGTCCCGCTTCAAGCGGTCTTCTGCACGTCGAGCTTCAGCTCCTCGATCATCCGGTCGCGCATCACGAACTTCTGCACCTTGCCCGTCACCGTCATCGGCAGCTCGTCGACGAAGCGGATATAGCGCGGGATCTTGTAGTGCGCGATCTGCCCGTTGCAGAACGCGCGCACGTCGTCCTCGGTCATCTGCTCGTCCGCGCGCAGCACGATCCACGCGCACAGCTCCTCGCCGTACTTCGCATCGGGCACGCCGAACACCTGCGCGCTCTGGATCTTCGGATGCCGGAACAGGAATTCCTCGATTTCGCGCGGATAGACGTTCTCGCCGCCGCGAATCACCATGTCCTTCAGGCGGCCGACGATGTTGCAGTAACCGTCCGCATCGAGCGTCGCGAGGTCGCCGGTATGCATCCAGCCGTCGACCAGCACCTCGCGTGTCTTCGCGTCGTCGTCCCAGTAGCCGAGCATCACCGAATAGCCCTTCGTGCACAGCTCGCCCGTCGCGCCGACCGGCACGATGTCGCCGCTCGGATCGACGATCTTCACTTCGAGATGCGGCTGGATGCGGCCGACCGTCGTCGTGCGCTTCTCCAGCGGATCGTCGGTCGAGCTCTGGAACGACACGGGGCTCGTCTCCGTCATCCCGTACGCGATCGTGATTTCAGAAAGGTGCATCTGCGACACGACGCGCTTCATCGTCTCGATCGGGCACGGCGAGCCGGCCATGATCCCGGTGCGCAGCGTCGACAGGTCGAATTTCGCGAATTCCGGATGGTCGAGCTCGGCGATGAACATCGTCGGCACGCCATGCAGCGCGGTGCAACGTTCTTCGGCCACCGCCGCGAGCGTCGCGACCGGATCGAACGCTTCGCCGGGGAATACCATCGCGGCGCCCTTCGACACGCACGCGAGCACGGCCAGCACCATCCCGAAGCAGTGATAGAGCGGCACCGGGATGCAGAGCGAATCCTGTTCGGTGAAACGCATCGCCATCGCGATCGAGCGCGCGTTGTTGACGACGTTGCGGTGCGTGAGCGTCGCGCCCTTCGGGCTGCCGGTCGTGCCGCTCGTGAACTGGATGTTGATCGGATCGTTGGCCGAGAGCGTCGCGCCGATCGCATCGAGCAGCGCCGGATCGACGGCCCGGCGGCCACGCGCCATCACGTCCGCGAAGCGGAACATGCCGGCAGGCGCCACCTCGCCCATCGACACGATCGTGCGCAGGCTCGGCACGCGCGCCGCATGCAGGTCGCCCGGCGTCGCGGTCGCGAGCTCCGGCGCGATGGTCTGCAGCATCTCGACGTACGCGGAGCTCTTGAAGCGCTCGGCTGCGATCACGGCCTTGCAGCCGACCTTGTTCAGCGCGTATTCGAGTTCCGACAGCCGGTAGGCCGGATTGATGTTGACGAGCACCGCGCCGATCCGCGCGGTCGCGAACTGCGTGAGCAGCCATTCGCTGCGGTTCGGCGAACAGATGCCGACGCAGTCGCCCTTCACGATCCCGAGCGCGGCGAGCCCTGCCGCCAGCACGTCGATCTCGTTCGCGAACTCGCGCCAGGTCCAGCGCACCTGCTGCTCGCGGAACACGACGGCCGGGCGGTCGGGAAAGCGGCCGGCCGTGTCGAGCAGGAACCGGCCGATCGTCGCTTCGGATAGCGGCACGTCGGTTGCACCACGCACGTACGACAAGCCGTTCTCGGGCGCGATCAGCGCGCCCACGCCAAGGTCTGCTGCCATGAATGTCTCCGTCCTTTGGGTCTGATCGGCCCGCGCGCGTGCTGCGCGCCTCCGCCGCAACGCTCGCGACGAGCGGCCTCACCGCGGATGATGCCGCGCTCCGCTGACGGTACTCTGACATCAAATCGCGGTGGACGGATGAAATAGCACGATCGGACGCAATGATCCGGCCCGAAAAACGCAGACGAAATGCGGGCGAAACACGGAGGAAGCGTGGACGAAGCCCAGACGAAAAAAAAGCAGCCCGAAGGCTGCTTTCTTTCGCGGGATACGCGGCGCGGCTCAGTGCCGGCTGCGGATCTTCGCCAGACGCTGGATCGCCTCGAGCTGCGCCATCGCGGTCGCGAGCTCGGATTGCGCTTTCGCGAGGTCGAGATCCGACTTCGCGTTCTGCAGCGTTTCCTCGGCACGCTTGCGCGCTTCCTCGGCTTTCGCCGCGTCGAGGTCCTTGCCGCGGATCGCGGTATCGGCGAGCACCGTCACGGCGCCCGGCTGCACTTCGAGAATGCCGCCCGCGACGAACACGAATTCGTCGTTGCCGCCCTCGACCTCGATGCGCACCGCACCCGGACGAATCCGGGTAATGAGCGGCGTGTGACCCGGCAGAATGCCCAGCTCACCCGTTTCGCCCGGCAGCGCGACGAATTTCGCCTCGCCCGAGAAGATCTGCTCTTCCGCGCTGACGACGTCTACTTTGATGGTTGCCATATCGACTCCAATCTCATCCACGGGTTGAGCGTATTGCGGCCGGCGCAGGCGGCCGGAATACAAGTCATTGCTGACTCATTGCTCCGGCCGGCGCTCGCCGGCTTGCGACTCACTCAAGCCCTTACTGGATCTTCTTGGCCTTTTCGAAGGCTTCGTCGATCGTGCCGACCATGTAGAACGCCTGTTCCGGCAGGTGGTCGCACTCGCCGTCGACGATCATCTTGAAGCCGCGGATCGTTTCCTTCAGCGGCACGTACTTGCCCGGCGAGCCCGTGAACACTTCAGCAACGTGGAACGGCTGCGACAGGAAACGCTGGATCTTACGCGCACGGGCGACCGACAGCTTGTCTTCCGGCGACAGTTCGTCCATGCCCAGAATCGCGATGATGTCGCGCAGTTCCTTGTAGCGCTGCAGCGTCTGCTGAACGCGACGGGTGATCGAGTAGTGCTCTTCACCGATCACGTTCGGGTCGATCTGGCGCGACGTCGAGTCGAGCGGGTCGACCGCCGGGTAGATACCCAGCGAAGCGATGTCACGCGACAGAACGACGGTTGCGTCCAGGTGGCCGAAGGTCGTCGCCGGCGACGGGTCGGTCAAGTCGTCCGCAGGGACGTACACGGCCTGGACCGACGTAATCGAGCCCTTCTTGGTCGACGTGATGCGCTCTTGCAGCTTGCCCATTTCTTCAGCCAGCGTCGGCTGATAGCCCACTGCCGACGGCATACGGCCGAGCAGTGCCGACACTTCGGTACCGGCCAGCGTGAAACGGTAGATGTTGTCGACGAAGAACAGCACGTCGAGGCCTTCGTCACGGAAGTGCTCGGCCATCGTCAGGCCGGTCAGCGCGACGCGCAGACGGTTGCCCGGCGGCTCGTTCATCTGGCCGTACACCAGCGCGACCTTGTCGAGAACGTTCGAGTCCTTCATTTCGTGGTAGAAGTCGTTCCCTTCACGGGTACGCTCGCCCACGCCCGCGAACACGGAGTAACCGCCGTGTTCCTTCGCGATGTTGTTGATGAGCTCCATCATGTTGACGGTCTTGCCCACGCCTGCACCACCGAACAGGCCAACCTTGCCGCCCTTTGCGAACGGGCAGATCAGGTCGATGACCTTGATACCCGTTTCGAGCAGTTCGGTCGACGGCGACAGTTCGTCGAACGCCGGTGCCTTCTGGTGGATCGAACGCGTCACGTCGCTGTCGATCGGGCCGGCTTCGTCGATCGGACGGCCGAGCACGTCCATGATTCGGCCGAGGGTCGGCTTGCCGACCGGCACCGAGATCGGCTTCGCCGTGTTCTTCACGGTCAGGCCGCGGCGCAGGCCGTCGGATGCACCCAGACAAATGGTACGGACCACGCCGTCACCCAGCTGCTGCTGGACTTCGAGCGTCAGTTCCGAGCCATCGAGAATGAGCGCGTCGTAGATCTTCGGCATGCTGTCGCGCGGGAATTCCACGTCGATAACGGCGCCGATGCACTGTACGATCTTGCCTTCTACCAAAGCAGCAGTACTCATCGCTTTTCCTTTAAATACCTGATTCTTTACTCGCGCAAAGGCGCAGTTGTCGTCCCGGGCGCGCGCTTAAACAGCGGCTGCGCCGCCGACGATCTCCGACAGTTCTTTCGTGATCGCGGCCTGACGGCTCTTGTTGTACACGAGCTGCAGTTCGCTGATCACCGTCTTCGCGTTGTCGGACGCGGCCTTCATCGCGACCATGCGCGCCGATTGCTCGGACGCCATGTTTTCCGCGACGGCCTGGTACACCAGCGCCTCGACGTAACGCACGAGCAGTTCGTCGACGACTGCCTGCGCGTCCGGCTCGTAGATGTAGTCCCACGACGTCGCCGGCGTACCGTCATCGGCTTCGAAGTGGTCCGACGACAGCGGCAGCAGCTGCTCGATCACGGCTTCCTGCTTCATCGTGTTGACGAAGCGCGTGTAAGCGATATAAACCGCCGACAGCTTGCCTTCCGAGTACAGATCGAGCTGCGTCTTCACGGCGCCGATCAGCTTGTCCAGGTGCGGGGTGTCGCCGAGGTGCACGACCTGCGACATCACCTTCGCGCCGAAGCGGTTCAGGAACCCGAGGCCCTTGCCGCCGATCGCGGTGGCTTCGACCTTCTGGCCCTTCTCTTCCAGCTCCTTGAACTTCTGCACCGTCGCACGCAGCACGTTGGTGTTCAGACCACCGCACAGACCCTTGTCCGTCGTGACGAGGATGATGCCGGCCGTCTGCGCGCCGTCGTTCGCCACCATGAACGGGTGACGGTACTCGGGGTTCGCACGGCTCATGTGCGCGGCGATGGCACGGACCTTGTCCGCATACGGACGAGCGGCGCGCATGCGTTCCTGCGCGCGACGCATCTTCGATGCAGCCACCATCTCCATCGCCTTCGTGATCTTGCGCGTGTTCTGCACGCTCTTGATCTTGCCGCGAATTTCCTTCATTCCAGCCATAGCTTGCTCCTTGACCAAGGCGGCGCGGGCGCATCAGCACCCGCGCGGCCTCAGTGTGTCACTCGCGGATCAATAGGCACCGGACTTCTTGAAGGCTTCGATCGCCGAGCGCAGCGCGCCTTCGTCGTCCTTCGAGAGATCCTTGGTGTCTTCGATGCGCTTGATGAGGTCAGCGTGGCTGGTCTTCAGGTTGTCGCGCAGGCCCTTCTCGAACGGCAGCACTTGCTTGACGTCGAGATCGTCGAGGTAGCCGTTGTTCGCGGCGTACAGCGACACGGCCAGTTCCCAGACCTGCAGCGGCTGGTACTGCGGCTGCTTCAGCAGTTCCGTCACGCGGCGGCCGCGCTCGAGCTGCTTGCGGGTCGCTTCGTCGAGGTCCGATGCGAACTGCGCGAATGCGGCCAGTTCACGGTACTGCGCGAGGTCGGTACGGATACCGCCCGACAGCTTCTTCACGACCTTCGTCTGAGCAGCGCCACCGACGCGCGACACCGACACGCCGGCGTTGATTGCCGGGCGGATGCCTGCGTTGAACAGGTCGGTTTCCAGGAAGATCTGGCCGTCGGTAATCGAGATCACGTTCGTCGGAACGAACGCGGTCACGTCGCCAGCCTGCGTTTCGATGACCGGCAGTGCCGTCAGCGAACCGCTCTTGCCCTTCACTTCGCCGTTCGTGAACTTCTCGACGTACTCTTCCGACACGCGAGCCGCACGCTCCAGCAGACGCGAGTGCAGATAGAACACGTCGCCCGGGTACGCTTCACGGCCCGGCGGACGGCGCAGCAGCAGCGAGATCTGACGGTATGCCCAAGCCTGCTTGGTCAAGTCGTCATAGATGATCAGCGCGTCTTGGCCACGGTCGCGGAAGTATTCGCCCATCGTGCAGCCGGCGTACGGCGCCAGGTACTGCATGGCAGCCGAATCCGATGCCGAAGCGGCGACGACGATCGTGTATTCCATCGCGCCCGTTTCTTCGAGCTTGCGAACCACGTTCATGATCGACGAAGCCTTCTGGCCGATCGCGACGTAGATACAGATCAGGTCCTTGCCCTTCTGGTTGATGATCGCGTCGAGCGCCACCGCGGTCTTGCCGCACTGACGGTCGCCGATGATCAGCTCGCGCTGGCCACGGCCGATCGGCACCATCGCGTCGATCGACTTGATGCCCGTCTGCACCGGCTGCGACACCGACTTGCGCCAGATCACGCCCGGGGCGATCTTTTCGATCGCGTCGGTCAGCTTCGCGTTGACCGGGCCCTTGCCGTCGATCGGGTTGCCGAGCGCGTCGACCACGCGGCCGACGAGTTCCGGGCCGACCGGGACTTCGAGAATGCGGCCCGTCGTCTTGACGATGTCGCCTTCCGAGATGTGTTCGTATTCGCCGAGAATCACCGCGCCGACCGAGTCGCGCTCGAGGTTCAGCGCGAGACCGAACGTGTTGCCCGGAAACTCGAGCATTTCGCCCTGCATCACGTCCGACAGGCCGTGGATACGCACGATACCGTCGGTCACGGAGATCACGGTGCCCTGGTTGCGAACGTCTGCGCTCGCTTCAAGGCCCTGGATCCGGCTCTTGATCAGCTCGCTGATCTCAGAGGGATTGAGTTGCATTATTCGCTCCTGATAGTCAATTCTGTTGCGTGCCGGCGTGGCGCTCAGGCGGTCAAGGCAGCCTGCATCGATGCGAGGCGCGCGCGAACCGAGGTGTCGAGCACTTCGTCGCCGACCGTCACGCGCACGCCGCCGATCAGCGACGAATCGACTTCGACCGTCGGTTTCAGCTTGCGCTTGAACTTGCGTTCGAGGCCCGAGACGAGACTGTCGAGATCCGCGCCGTTCAGCGGGAACGCGCTCACGATCTCGGCGTCGGCTGCGCCTTCACGTTCGTTCTTGAGCGCCTCGAACTGCTCGGCAATTTCCGGCAGCAGCGCGATGCGATGATTGTCGACCAGCATCTGCACGAAGTTCTTCGCTTCGGCGCCGGCCGCGAGCGGCGACTTGGCCGCAGCAAGCAGCAACTCGGCTACTTGCGTGCGCGTCACCTTCGGGCTCGACGCGACCGACAGCACTTCCGGCAGACGCGCAACCTGGGCCAGCTCTTGCACGAGCGTGGACCAGGCGGCGATGTCACCGCCCTCGGCCACGCGGAACAGCGCTTCTGCGTAAGGGCGGGCGATGGTTGCAAGTTCGGCCATGATCAGAGCTCGGCTTTCAGTTGATTCAGCAGTTGGGCGTGGGCCGTTTGATCGACTTCGCGCTTCAGGATCTGCTCGGCGCCCTTCACGGCCAGCGCGGCGACTTCGCCACGCAGCGCTTCGCGCGCCTTCACGATTTGCTGTTCTGCTTCCGCCTTCGCCTGGGCGACGATGCGGGCGGCTTCAGCCTGGGCGTTGGCCTTGATTTCCTCGGCGACCGCCTGGGCACGCTTTTCAGCGTCGGCGATGCGCTGCTGGCCGTCGTTGCGGGCCTGCGCGAGTTCCTGGTCCACGCGCTTGTGCGCTGCGTCGAGTTCCGCCTTGCCCTTCTCCGCGGCGGCGAGGCCGTCGGCGATCTTCTTCGAACGTTCGTCGAGGGCGTTGATCAACGGCGGCCACACGAATTTCATCGTGAACCACGCGAGGACCAGGAACACGACCATTTGCGCAAACAGAGTTGCGTTGAGATTCACGGTGTTTCCTTATCTGCTATTCCGGAAAAATGAAACGGTAAGGCGCTCATCGAGTTGCATTCGATCAGCGCCCCAAGTCTCCGTTCCGCCCTGCGCCGGCTCACGCCGGACGCATATTTCCGAGGAACCTTAGCCTGCGAGCTTCGACAGGAGCGGGTTCGCGAACGCGAACAGCATTGCGACACCAACGCCGATCAGGAATGCAGCGTCGATCAGACCAGCCAGCAGGAACATCTTCGTTTGCAGCGGGTTGATGAGTTCCGGCTGACGTGCGCAGGCTTCGATGTACTTGCCACCCATCAGCGCGATACCGATACAGGCGCCGATTGCACCCAGGCCGATGATGATGCCGATACCGATGGCGGTCAGACCCTGGATGTTGGCGATGTAAGCTTGCATGATCACTCCTTTGTGAAAAGACTTGGAACTGAGATTTAAAAAACTAAAACGGAAACTCTTTCTTGCACGCCGCGCTTAGTGCTTGTCGTGCGCCTGGCCGAGATACACCAGCGTCAGCATCATGAAAATGAATGCCTGCAACAGAACAATCAGGATGTGGAAGATTGCCCAGACGCTACCCGCGATCACATGACCAACGAAGCCGAGGAACGTTGCGTCGCCACCGAAGCTCCACATGCTGCCGAGCAGGGCGATCAACAGGAACAACAGCTCACCCGCGTACATGTTGCCGAACAGCCGCATACCGAGCGAGACGGTCTTCGCGAGATATTCGACAATGTTGAGCGCGAGGTTCGGGATCCACAGCAGCGGGTGCGCGCCGAACGGTGCCGACAGCAGCTCGTGCACGAAGCCGCCCGCGCCCTTGATCTTGATGCTGTAGTAGATCATCAGGACGAACACGCCGAGCGCGATGCCGAGCGTGCCGTTCAGGTCGGCCGTCGGGACGATGCGATGGTGGGAAATCACGTCCGACAGACCGAGCAGGCCGATCACGCGGCCCGGCAGGTCGACCGGGAGGAAGTCGAGGGAGTTCATCAGCGCAACCCACACGAACACCGTGAGGGCGAGCGGCGCGATGAAGGTGCGATTGCCGTGGACGATGGCCTTCGACTGGTCTTCGACCATTTCGACGAGCATCTCGATCGCGCACTGGAAACGGCCCGGCACGCCCGACGTCGCCTTGCGGGCGGCCAGACGCAGCAGGACGATCGTCACGATGCCGCATACGATCGACCAGAACAGCGTGTCGAGATTCCAGACGTGAATGTCGAAAATCGACGTCTGATGCGAGGTGGAGAAATTCTGCAAGTGGTGCGCAATGTACTCGGACGGATCCGGACCGCGCGTGCCTTCGCTAGCTGCCATATCGTTAATGCCACCCAAATTGTCGAAAATCGTTTTGCCCGTTCCGCAACACGCTATTGCGGGAACGGGCCGGTGCGGTTCGTTGTCGAAACCGCACGCTGCTTGTTCCTTACCGCCAGGCCAGCGCGATCCAGTACGTCTTCAGCACGACGAGGTACGTGACGAGGAACGGCACCCAGTGCACGCCGGCCCAGCCGAACGCCACCGCGGTGAACATCCCGATCGTCAGAGCGAGTTTCAGGGCTTCGCCCATCACCCAGCTCATCACGGTGGCCGAGCCACCTGCCTTCAGTCGTGCCACGAATACCGCACTGGGCACCCAGCCGATCGCTCCGCCCAGAAACGCGGATTGCGCAGCGGCGCCCGGCGACTTCGAAAACAGCCACCACGCCAGCGTTGCAACCAGGGACAGGACCACTTGCGCGAACACCACCTTGTAGGGGGTCACGCGCGAGGGCTTGCTCACGTTCGGACCGAACAGCCTTTCGGCCTCTGCCCGTGTAAGCGGAACGATGTTGTTATCTTGCTGCTCGACATCCCAGTCATCGTCGGATTCACGCCGCGCGCCGGCCGCCGAAGCGGTGCGTTGCGTGCGCTGATCATCGTGCCTGTCGTCCGGCGCCTGACCCGCCATCGCAATCTTCCGCTGAAATCCTTGAACCCGACCCCAAGCTTTCTGAAAGCTTTCAGGGGTGCCTAGCTAACAAATCCGGGCGATTGTAAGCGATAGTTGCAAGTGATTCAAGGCTTTAGACGCGACAAAAACCTGCATAAAACGACGCCTCATGATGTGAAAAAACACCCGATTCGACGACGTACGATGACAGTTGTAAGGTCGGTTTTTTGCACCGGTATTTCTTGTGCGAAAAAGTCCGGTGACGGCGGAAATGACGGGGAAACGACGCCCGCTGCGGGCCAGCAGGAAGCGGCGCGATCGCCGCCGGGCATCCGCTGCCATGGAGTCGTCGGGAACGACTCGGCGCGACACGCCGGAACACGCAAGACGCCGCAATCAAGCCATCGCGCCGGCGCGAGAAACTCGACCGGTTGCTCGCGCATCGATTCGTCCAATCAGTTGTCGCGCCGCCACAGAAGTTCGACTGTGGGCCGCAGCACTTATCAACAATCCTTGATCACTGCGGACGCTGTGCGCCCCGTCCGCCGCCCGAACGGCACACCTGTGCGGCGCGCATCGGCCTCGCTCAACCGTGCATGAGCAACCACGCGCCGAGCGCCGCGCTCACCAGCGCGAACGGAATCGAAACGAGGTGGAACGGCAGCCACATGCGCGGCTCCTTCGCGAGACGCACCGCTATCAGGTTCGCGAGCGAGCCGATCGCGAAACCGAAGCCGCCGACCGATACGCCGAATGCCAGCGCGCGCCAGTCGTGCGTGAACTCCGACAGCAGGATCGCGGCCGGCACGTTGCTGATCACCTGCGACAGCGCCGCGCCGGCGGCGTAGACGCGCAGCGGCGAATCGAGTTGCGCATGTGCGACCGCATCGTGCACGACGGGCAGCGCAGCCGCGCTGCGCAACACGACGAACATCAGCACGAAGATCAGCAGCAGCAGCCAGTCGATCTTCAGGACTGCGTCACGTTTGACGGCGAGCAGCACGATCGCGACACCGACGAGGCCGGGCAGCGGATGGTGCGCATCGGCGAGCAGCACGAACGCGGCGAACAGCACCGCCGCGATCAACGCGTGCATGCGTTGGACGGGAAAGGACGCGGCGTCGCCGGACAGGTCGAGCGGCTTCGCGCGAAACATCAATGCGGTCAGCACGAACAGCAGCGCCATCAGCGCGAGCGCGAGCGGCCCGAGCGTGACCACGAAACGGCCGAACGACACGCCGCTCAATTGCCACAGGAACAGATTCTGGGGATTGCCGAGCGGGGTCGCGACGGACCCGGCGTTGACGGCCAGCGCGACGACGATCACGAGCCGCCGGAACGGCAGCGGTGTCAGCGCGCGCAGCGACACCATCAACGGTACGACGACGAACAGCGCGACGTCGTTGGTGAGCCACATCGACAGCACGGCGGCGAAGCCGACAAGCAGCATCGCGAGCCCTCGCTCGGAATGCACGTGATGCACGATGCGATGCGCGAGCCACATCAGGCAGCCGGACAACTCGAGCGCCTTGGTCAGCATCAGCAGGCCCGCGAGCGTCGCGACCGTCTGCCAGTCGACGCGGTCGGCCAGTACCGAAAATGGTTGCGGACGCACCCATTGCAGCACGATCAGGCCAAGCGCCAGCACCGACAGTACCGGTTCCTGCGCGAGCCAGCCGAGCCACCGGCGCGGCGCCGGTGCGCCCGTTTGCTCCATGGGTTGCCCGTTACTCTTCGGTCGCGACGTTGCCGCGCAGGCGCGCGAGAATGCCCTCGAGCGCGTCGAGGTTGCCGAAGTCGATCAGCACCTGCCCGCGCCCGCGGCGGCCCAGCTTGATCTTCACCGTCGACGCGAGCAGGTCTGACAACTCCTCTTCGAGACGACGTGTATCGCGGCCGCCGTCGTCCTTCGCGCGCGCCTTCACGGCCGGCGCTTCCTTCGTCGTATGTGCGACGAGCTTCTCGGTCTCGCGCACCGACATGCGCTTGTTGACCACCTGATGCGCGAGCGTGATCTGCGTGGCCGCGTCGACCGCGAGCAGCGCGCGTGCGTGCCCCATGTCGAGATCGCCGGCCAGCAGCATCGTCTGCACGGGTGACGCGAGGTTCAGCAGGCGCAGCAGGTTCGACACCGCGCTGCGCGAACGGCCGACCGATTCGGCCGCCTGTTCGTGCGTGAAACCGAACTCGTCGAGCAGGCGCTGGATGCCGTGCGCCTCTTCGAGCGGATTCAGGTCCTCGCGCTGGATGTTCTCGATCAGCGCCATCGCGGCGGCGGCCTGATCGGATACGTCCTTCACGAGCACCGGCACTTCATCGAGGCCGGCCAGGCGCGCCGCGCGGAAACGCCGCTCGCCCGCGATGATCTCGTATTTGTCTGACGAAATAGGCCGTACCAGGATCGGCTGCATCACGCCCTGCGCGCGAATGCTGGCCGCGAGCTCCTGCAGGCTGCCTTCGTCCATCCGCGTACGCGGCTGGTACTTGCCGGCTTGCAGCTTGCCGAGCGCGAGCGTGTTCGGTGCGCCTTCGATCTTCACCGCTTCGGTGATATCGGCACTGCCGCCGAGCAGCGCTTCGAGGCCACGTCCCAAGCCCTTCTTCTTTGGTACCGCGTTCATGTCTTTCTTCCTCGCTTCGCTCATGTCCGGATCACGACACCTCGAACGCGCGCACGCGTTCGATCATCTCGGCACCGAACTGGATATACGCCTGCGCACCGCGCGAGCTGCGATCGAACACGACGCCCGGCAACCCGTAACTCGGCGCTTCCGCCAGACGCACGTTGCGCGGAATCACCGCGTCGAACACCTTGTCGCCGAAGTGCGCTTTCAGTTGATCGGAGACTTGCTGCTGCAGCGTGATGCGCGGATCGAACATCACGCGCAGCAGGCCGATGATCTTCAGGTCGCGATTCATGTTCGCGTGGACCTGCTTGATCGTATTGACGAGGTCCGACAGCCCTTCCAGCGCGAAGTACTCGCACTGCATCGGGATCACGACGCCGTGCGCCGCGCACAGGCCGTTCAGCGTCAGCAGCGACAGCGTCGGCGGGCAATCGATCAGCACGAAATCGTAGTCGTCGGCCACGCGCTCGAGCGCGGCCTTCAGCCGGCGCTCGCGATTGTCGATGCTGATCAGCTCGATCTCGGCGCCGGACAGCTCGCGGTTCGCGGGAAGCACGTCGTAGGTGACGCCTTCCGGACGCACGCGCGCGTCGGTCACCGACACGCCATCGACCAGCACTTCGTACACGGTCGCTTCGCAGGCGGCCTTGTCGATCCCGCTGCCCATCGTCGCGTTGCCCTGCGGGTCGAGATCGATCAACAGGACTCGTTGCTCCTGCGCTGCAAGGCTTGCGGCGAGATTGACCGATGTCGTCGTCTTGCCGACGCCCCCCTTCTGGTTCGCAACGCAGAAGATCTTTGCCATCGTTGGTGTGTTCCCTTTACCTTCAAACAAACGGCGCGCTACCGCGCGCCTTCAATTCGCGTCGTCGACGGCCACTTCGAACAGATGCCGCTCCGCATCGAGCATCGGCACCGCCAGCCGGATCGTCTGCTTGACGTGGCTGCCTTCCGGCAACCGCGCAATCTCGTCGTCCGGGTGAACGCCCTTCATCGCCCAGATCGAACCACCCGGCGCGACCAGATGTCGAGCAAGTTTAACGAAGTCGGATAGATCCGCGAAAGCGCGGGATACGATCATGTCGAATTTTTCCGGCACTTCGACACCCGGCTGCAGCGATTCGACCCGCCCGGTGACCACTGACAGGTTCGCCAGCTTCAGCTCCGCGCGCATCTGCGTCTGGAAGGCGGACTTCTTCTGCACGATATCGTTCAGCGTGACCTGCCAGCCCGGCTCGACGATCGCCAGCACGATACCGGGCAGCCCGCCGCCCGAGCCGACATCGAGCACGCGCGCCGACGAACGACCACGCAGATGCGGGACGATGGAAAGCGAATCTAGGATGTGCTGGATCAGCATCTGCTTCGGGTCGCGGATCGCGGTCAGGTTGTAGACCGCGTTCCACTTGCCGAGCAGCGCGACGTAGTCGAGCAGCTGGTTGCGTTGCGCATCCGTCAGCGTGAGGTCGAGCGCCGCCGTGCCTTCGACGAGCATCTGTTCCAGTACGTCCCGATTAACCGCCGGCGCGCGACGCGCCGTCATTGTTGCGTCGGGACGGTACCGCCCCCCTGCTCCGCGGCCTCTGCGGCCGTGCCGTTGCGGCGGCCCAGGCCGCGCCGCTTCAGGTGCACCATCAGCAGCGAGATGGCCGCCGGCGTGACGCCCGAGATACGCGACGCTTGCCCGATCGTTTCCGGCCGGAACTCGTTGAGCTTCTGGCTCACCTCGAACGACAGGCCGCGGACTTCACGGTAATCGATACCGTCCGGCAGGCGCGTGTTCTCGTTCGCATCGTTGCGCTCGATTTCGGACGCCTGGCGCTCGATATAGCCCTGATACTTGATGCCGATCTCGACCTGTTCCTTGATCTGTTCGAGCAGCACCGGATCGTCCGTCAGCGGCTCCGCGGGGCCGCACTCGCCGCCCTTCAGTCCGCATACGCCGTCGTAGCTCACACCCGGGCGGCGCAGCAGCTCGGCGAGGCTGTATTCGTGATCGATCGCCTTGCCGAGCAACGCGGTCGCCTCTTCTGCCGGCAGCGTCTTCGGCGTGACCCAGGTCGACTTCAGGCGTTCGGTTTCACGTGAAACAGCGTCGCGTTTCCGGCTGAAGGCGTCCCAGCGCGCGTCGTCGACCAGCCCCAGTTCGCGGCCGATTTCGGTCAAGCGCATGTCGGCATTATCTTCGCGCAGGCTCAGGCGATACTCGGCGCGACTCGTGAACATCCGGTACGGCTCGGCCACACCGCGCGTAACGAGATCGTCGACCAGCACGCCCAGATAGGCCTGGTCGCGCCGCGGGCACCATGCCTCCTTCTCCTGCACGTAACGGCCTGCATTGAGGCCGGCCAGCAGACCCTGCGCGGCCGCCTCTTCGTAGCCGGTCGTGCCGTTGATCTGGCCCGCAAAAAACAGCCCGTTGATCGCCTTCGTCTCGAGCGACGCCTTCAGCGCGCGCGGGTCGAAGTAGTCATACTCGATCGCGTAGCCGGGACGCAGGATGTGCGCGTTCTCGAGGCCGCGCATCGAATGCACGAGCTCGAGCTGGACATCGAACGGCAGGCTCGTCGAGATCCCGTTCGGGTAGAACTCGTTGGTCGTCAGCCCTTCCGGTTCCAGGAAGATCTGGTGCGATTCCTTCGATGCAAACCGGTGGATCTTGTCCTCGATCGACGGGCAATAGCGCGGCCCGACACCTTCGATCACGCCTGTATACATAGGCGAACGGTCGAGACCGCCGCGAATGATGTCGTGCGTGCGCTCGTTCGTATGCGTGACCCAGCACGGCAGCTGCTGCGGATGCTGCTCCGCGCGGCCCAGGAACGAGAACACGGGGATCGGATCGAGGTCGCCCGGCTGCTCGTCGAGCTTCGAGAAGTCGATCGTGCGCCCGTCGATACGCGGCGGCGTACCGGTCTTCAGGCGGCCCTGCGGCAGCTTCAGCTCCTTCAGGCGCGACGACAGCGACACGGCCGCCGGATCACCCGCGCGGCCGCCCGTGTAGTTGTTCAGGCCGACGTGGATCTTGCCGTCGAGGAACGTACCGGCCGTCAGCACGACCGCGCGCGCGCGAAAGCGGATGCCGATCTGCGTGACGGCGCCGACCACGCGGTCGCCTTCGACCATCAGGTCGTCGACGGCCTGTTGGAACAGCCACAGGTTCGGCTGATTTTCGAGCCGATGGCGGATTGCGGCCTTGTACAGGATGCGATCCGCCTGTGCGCGGGTCGCGCGTACGGCCGGGCCCTTCGATGAATTGAGGATCCGGAACTGAATACCGCTTTCATCCGTCGCGGCAGCCATTGCGCCGCCCAGTGCGTCGACTTCCTTGACCAGATGGCCCTTGCCAATGCCGCCGATCGACGGATTGCAGCTCATCTGCCCAAGCGTTTCGATGTTGTGGGTCAGCAGCAGTGTCTTTGCGCCCATGCGGGCGGACGCCAGCGCGGCTTCCGTGCCGGCATGACCGCCACCGACGACGATGACGTCAAATTCTGTGGGAAAAAGCATGGTGGATTCCGTACGCAGAGCTGCGCACGAACCTATCAGAGAAATGTATGGGCCGAATTATAGCGGGTTCGCTTTTCACCCGAAGGCCGTCCGAATGGTAGGGTCTGTGCATTTCGGCGATTTTTTGGCTGAGGACCGGTGAAATGCCTTGGTAGGCGTACTTCGGCGATGCCTACGAGCGATTCAACGCACATCGTCGTGCCTGTGCAAAAGCTCTGGTTGATAGTCGCGTCAGCATGTGTGGAACTCGTTAACTGGCCAATGCCTGTGGACCAGCGCAACACGCCAGACCCGAATCCTGTGCCCATCACCACACAGTATTTCTGTCGGCCGTCCCCGTGCTTATCCACCGAAGCGCGCCGCATCATCGGCCTGTGGAACAAGTGAGCGCAGCACCGCACAGAGCTTCCCACTATTCCGGCGCGACTTATCCGCCGGGCCAGAATCGTCGACGCATCGAAACCCGGCCCAGCTTCAAAACAAAAACGGCGTGTTTCACGTGAAACACGCCGCCCGTTTCCTGCCCACCGAGCCGACAATCAAGCCGTCTTCTTCGCCAGCCCGAGGTACGTTTCGATCACACGCGGATTCTGCGCGAGTTCGGCCGCCGGCCCTTCCAGCGCAAACTCGCCCGTCTCCAGCACATAACCGTAATCGGAGATCTGCAGCGCCGCCCGTGCGTTCTGCTCGATCAGCAGCGTCGCCACGCCGGTGCCGCGCAACGCGCTGATGATATGAAAGATCTCTTTCACGATCAGCGGCGCCAGCCCGAGGCTCGGCTCGTCGAGCATCAGCAGATCGGGTTTGCCCATCAGCGCACGGCCGACCGCCAGCATCTGCCGCTCGCCACCGGACAGCGTGCCGGCCGCCTGCCGGCGCCGCTCCTTCAGCCGCGGGAACAGCGCGAACACGTGATCGAGCTGATCGAGGAAGTTCGCTTCTCCCGCCTGCTTGCGCCGATATGCGCCCAATACGAGGTTGTCCTCGACCGTCATCGTGCTGAACAGCTCGCGTTTCTCCGGTACGAGGCACATCCCGCGTGCGACGCGCTGCTCGACGGGCAATGCGCCGACGTCGTGGCCGCGATACACGACCGCGCCGGACGCGTGCCCCGTTACCGGCAGCGCCCCCATGATCGCGTTCAGCAGCGTCGACTTACCGGCGCCGTTCGGGCCGATCACGCTGACGATCTGTCCCGCCCCGACCTTGATGGCCGCGCCGTGCAGCGCCTCCACCTTTCCGTACCGCACCGCCAATCCGCGTACTTCAAGAATCGGCATCGTCGTGTCCGCCATCACTCCACCCCGCCCAGATACGCTTCGAGTACGGCCGGGTCCTGCTGCACATCCTGCGGCAGCCCTTCCGCGATCCGCGTGCCGAATTCCATTACCACCAGCCGGTCGGTGAGGTTCATCACGAAATCCATGTCGTGTTCCACGAGCAACACACTCATCCCTTCGGCCTTCAGCCGCCGCAGCAGGTCGGCGAGTTGCTGCTTCTCCTGGTAACGCAGCCCGGCGGCCGGCTCGTCGAGCAGCAGCAACGTCGGATCGCAGCACAGCGCCCGCGCGATTTCGAGGATCCGCTGCTGGCCGAGCGCGAGGCTGCCCGCTTCGTCGTACATGTGCTTTTCCAGCCCGACGCGGCGGATCTGGCGCGCGGCTTCGGCCAGCAACTGCGCTTCCTCGTGCGCATTGAGCCGCGCGATGCTGCGCCACACGCCCGTGTGGCCGCGCAGATGGGCGCCGATCGCGACGTTCTCGAGCACCGTCATCGCCGGCAGCAGCTTCACGTGCTGGAACGTGCGGCCGATGCCGCGGCGGACGATCTGACGCGACGTCAGCCCGTCGATGCGTTCGCCACGGAACGTGATCGCTCCGCCGGTCGGCTTCAGCACGCCGGTCACGAGGTTGAACGTGGTCGACTTGCCGGCGCCGTTCGGGCCGATCAGCCCGATGATCTGCCCCGCTTTCACGTCGAAGCTGACGTCGTTGACGGCCACCAGCCCGCCGAACTGCTTGCGCGCGTTGTCGACGACGAGCAGCGGCTCGCCGGCCACGGGCCTCGCGCGCTGCGGCAGCGGGTCGGCCTGCTCCGGCACATGCGCGCGCGGCCCGCGCGGGAACAGCTTCGCGACGAACGGCCATACGCCCTGGCGCGCGTACTGCAGCAGCAGCACCATCAGCACGCCGAACACGATGATCTCGAAGTTGCCTTCCGAACCGAGCAGCTTCGGCAGCAGTGTCTGCAGATAGTCCTGCAGCACGGTCAGGATCGCGGCGCCGAGCACCGCGCCCCACACGTGCGACACGCCGCCCACCACGGCCATGAACAGGAATTCGATCCCGTGGTTCAGGCCGAACGGAGTCGGGTTCACCGCGCGCTGCAGATGCGCGTACAGAAAGCCCGATACGGCAGCGAGCACGGCCGCGTAGACGAAGATCACGACGCGCATCCACGCGGTGTTCACGCCCATCGCCTCGGCCATCACGCCGCCGCCGCGCAGCGCGCGGATCGCTCGACCCGGACGGCTGTTCAGCAGGTTCTGCACCGACACGATCGCGGCCAGCACCACGGCCCAGATCAGGAAATACAGGCTGCGACCGCTTTCGAGCTCGATGCCGAACAGGTTCAGCGCCGGAATCCCGTTGATCCCGTCGTACTTGCCGAGCAGTTCGAGGTTGCCGAACAGGTAGAACAGCGCGAGTCCCCACGCGATCGTGCCGAGCGGCAGGAAGTGCCCGGACAGCCGCATCGTCACGGCACCCAGCACGAGCGCGACCAGCGCCGTCAGCACGACGCCGACGATCAGCGCGAGCCACGGCGACACGCCGTACCGCGTCGTCAGGAACGCGGTCGCATACGCGCCGATGCCGACGAACGCGGCCTGCCCGAAGCTCGTCATCCCGCCGACGCCCGTCAGCAGCACGAGTCCGATCGCGACGATCGCATACAGGCCGATGTAGTTCAGCAGCGTGATCCAGTACTCGGGCACCTGCAGCGCACCGGGCAGCACCGGCAGCGCGAACAGCGCCACGAGAAACACCCAGAAGGTCTTGTTGCGTACCATCGTCTTCATCGCGTCACTCCTCTTCCTCTTCCGCATGCGGCGTCACGAAGCTCCGCCACAGCAGCACCGGAATGATCAGCGTGAACACGATCACCTCCTTGTATGCGCTCGCCCAGAACGACGAATAGGATTCGAGCACGCCGACCAGCAGCGAGCCGGCGGCCGCGAGCGGATAGCTGACGAGCCCGCCGATGATCGCGCCGACGAAGCCCTTCAGGCCGATCAGGAAGCCCGAGTCGTAGTAGATCGTCGTCAGCGGACCGACGAGGATCCCGGACAGCACGCCGAGCCCCGCCGCGAACGTGAATGCAAGCCGCCCCGCTTCGGTGGTGCCGATGCCGACGAGCCGCGCCCCGAGCCGGTTCACCGACGTCGCGCGCAGCGCCTTGCCCGCGATCGTGCGGCCGAAGTACACGTAGAGCGCACCGATCAGCACGAGCGCCGTGACGACGACGAGGATGCTCTGCACCGACACCGTCATGCTGCCGATCGCGAGCGACGCGTCCGAGAACGCGTTGGTGCGCGAGCCTTCCGCGCCGAACATCACGAGGCCGAGACCGACCATCGCGAAATGGACGGCGACCGACACGATCAGCAGCAGCAGCGTCGTGCCTTCGGCGATCGGCTGGTACACGAGCCGGTAGACGAACGGCCCCATCGGCACGACGATCGCGAGCGTCAGTGCGATCTGCGCGAGCATCGGCATCGGTTGCGCGGCAAAGCTGCGCGTGATCGCGAACACCGCGAGCGGCAGCAGGATGTAGCGGCTGGCGAGCGTCGCGAGCGTGCGGCCGAGCTGATGGCGGCGTTCGCGATGCCGGATCAGGCCACCGACTTCGAGCAGGAAGCACGCGATGCCCATCACGAACAGCAGCCAGCAGGTGGCGGGGAATTTCTGCGCCTGCAACGCGGCCAGCGTCAGCGCACCGTAGGCGACGAACTCGCCCTGGGGAATGAAGATCACCCGCGTGACGGAAAACACCAGGACGAGCGCCAGCGACAACAATGCATAAATGGCGCCGGTCGTGATGCCGTCTTGCGCGAGGATCGCCGCAATCGAGAGATCCATACGTTTCGTGTATCGAGAGAAGGCTGCGGAGAAACGAAAAGCGGAAACGGCCGGGACGCGCGCGACGCGATCGGCACGTCGCGCGCCATGCGGCGGGCCCCGGTGGTTCCAGGCAGCACGGGTGCGGCCGTCAGGCGCGCTACCCTGCCGACGGCACACGCGGCGCCGTTCGCGCCGCGCACGCCGGTTTCACGTGATGCTTGCGCTTACTCGGCCTGCAGCTTCCACTTGCCGTCGACGATCTGCACCATCACGCGCGCACGCGTGTCGAAGCCGTTATGATCGGTCGCCGTCATGTTGATCACGCCGTGCGACACGGGCAGATCCTTCACGCTTTCGAGCGACGCGCGCAGCGCTTCGCGGAACGCCTCGGTGCCCGGCTGGCCCTTCTTCAGCGCTTCCGGGATCGCCCGCTGCAGCAGCAGGCCCGCATCCCACGCATGACCGCCGAACGTCGACAACGAACCCGCGCCGTAGGCCTTCTCGTACGCGGCCTTGTAGCCGAGCGCCGGCTTCTTCACCGGGTTCGAGTCGGGCAACTGGTCGGTCACGAGCACGGGGCCGGCCGGCAGGATCTCGCCTTCGCAATCCTTGCCGCACACGCGCAGGAAATCGTTGTTGGCGACACCGTGCGTCTGGTACACCTTGCCCTTGTAGCCGCGCTCCTTCAGCGTCTTGGCCGGCAGCGCCGCCGGCGTGCCGGAGCCCGCGATCAGCACCGCATCCGGGTTCGAGCCCAGCAGCTTCAGCACCTGCCCCATCACCGACGCGTCGGTCCGGTTGTAGCGCTCGTTCGATACGAGCTTCAGCCCGTTCTTCGCGGCCGCCGCGTCGAACGTCTTGTACCAGCTGTCGCCGTACGCGTCGGCGAAACCGATGAAGCCGACCGTCTTCACGCCGTGCTTCGCCATGTAACCGGCGATCGCGTCGGCCATCAGCTGGTCGTTCTGCGGCACCTTGAACATCCACGCGCGCTTCGCGTCCATCGGCGCGATGATCTGCGCGCTCGCCGCGAGCGAGATTGTCGGCGTCTTGCCCTGCGACACGGGGTCGAGCATCGCGAGCGAGTTCGGCGTGACCGACGAGCCGATGATCGCGTCGACGTGGTCCTCGTCGATCAGCTTGCGCACGTTCTGCACTGCGCGGCTCGTGTCGGAGGCGTCGTCCAGCACGATGTACTGCACGCTCTTGCCCGCGATTTCCTTCGACAGCAGCGCGATCGTGTTCTTTTCCGGAATCCCGAGCGAAGCGGCCGGGCCGGTGGCCGACAGCGTCACGCCGATCTTGACCTGCGCCGACGCCGTAGCCGCCGCACACACGAGGCCCGCGGCAAGCAGGGCCTCCATCCATCGATTCATCTTCATTTACGTTGTCTCCAAACGCTGCTCGAAAAAACCACGGGTCACTCGGGCGGCTCCCGGTCCCCAAAAACAAGTTAATAAATTAACTATCTCGTCCTGCCCCGCCAATGCTCGTTTTCCCGTGACACGCCGGGCGCGCGCCGCATGCCGGCCCAAACGATCGTTCGACCGTCACGATGCGCAGCGGGGGTGTCGTCAGGATGAAGAAAGCGAAGAAATGCGCGAGCGCGCGAGTGACCGTTGCGGCTGCATCGATGATCGGCGCGCAGCTCGAACCGGCCTGCTGCGGCCAGGCCCGCGACGGGTGAAACATCGAAAAACCGGCCGCTCATGCGAATACGGACGCAAACGCGGATGTCGATGCGAGCGCAACGACCCGCGAGGGCGCGGGAACGCGCATACGGGCCGCGGAACGGCTCGGGAACGCCGCGATGATCCACCGCGCACCCCATGACGAACGGACGGCGCCTGCCGCCTCTCCTGCCCCGATCCACCGTGCTGCGCTGCTCATCCAACCGTACTCCCTCTTCTGCATTGTGCTTGTAGGAGAACTGCCGACCATTTTCCCGACCGCACGGTCGGCGAAAGCCGAGTGTAACGGACGCATTTCGCGCACGCCAACCGGGTAAGCCCGAAGCGCCTGTGCAGGACTGCGCAGCGTCTGCGAACGAATCGCCGGAAACGGAAAACGGGGGACGCGCGAAGCGCGGAAAAGACGCGGTGCGAACGCAAACGCGGGAAGTGGCCGTCACGCGGGCCGATGCACCATCGAAGGAATCCGTGCACGCAAATGAAAAAGCGCTGTTGGATTCCGTCCAACAGCGCTTTGGGGTCCGGGCACTTTGTGCCTCGATTGTCTCCTCGTTCTCCACCTGCAAATTCGTTTCGCGGTGCATCAGAACTAAGGTGAATCTTAAAGAGGCTTAAGCACCACGACAACTTAGCATTTACCCCTATGGTGCATCGCCGCACGAAAATGGGGCACCAGCCTGCCGCGCGGCGCCGGCCGGAGCCTGCTGCGACGCCCTTCCCGGGCGTGCCGGATGGTGCTTCGCATCAACGCGCGGCGACGCGCACCGCATGCTCATGACGAGGCCCTGAGCAGCTTGACCCGCGCGACCATCTCGCCGACGATCCCGCGCCGGAATGCCAGCACGCACGCGATGAAGATCAGCCCGGTGACGATCGTCGCCGATTCGCCGAGCGAATGGAACCACGCGACGCCCGTCGTCGACGCGAGCCATTCGCCGATGTCGCCGAGCCGGTCTTCCAGCGCCACGATCAGCGCGGCGCCCAGCAGCGGCCCGAACAGCGTGCCCATTCCGCCGACCAGCGTCATCAGCACGACGAGGCCCGACATCGTCCAGTACGCGTCCGACAGCGTCTCGAAGCCGAGCACCAGCACCTTCAGCGAGCCGGCCAGCCCCGCGAGCCCGGCCGACAGGATGAACGCGAGCAGCTTGAAGCGGTCGGTGTCGTAGCCGAGCGAGATCGCGCGCGCCTCGTTCTCCTTGATGGCGACGAGCACCTGGCCGAACGGCGAATGCACGACCCGCACGATGAACGCGCACGCGGCCACGACCACCACCAGCACGACGTAGTACAGCGCGACGTCGTTCGACAGGTCGAGCAGCCCGAACAGGCGGCCGCGCGGCACGCCCTGCAGGCCGTCCTCGCCGTGCGTGAACGGCGCCTGCAGATAGATGAAGTAGACCATCTGCGCGAACGCGAGCGTGATCATCGCGAAGTAGATGCCCTGCCGGCGAATCGCGAACAGCCCGACGACGAGCCCGAGCAGCGTCGCGGCGACGGTGCCGACCAGCACGCCGAGCTCCGGCGTGAAACCGAGCGTCTGCATCGAGTAGCCGGTCGCATAGCCGGCCGTCGCGAGGAACATCGCATGGCCGAACGACAGCAGCCCCGTATAGCCGATCAGCAGGTTGAACGCGGCCGCGAACAGCGCGAACGCGAGCACCTTCATCACGAACACCGGATACGCGCCGATGAACGGCGCGGCGAGCAGTGCGGCGAGCAGCACGCCGTAGAGCACTTTTCTCTGCATCATTTTTCCTTGCCGAAGAGGCCCGCTGGGCGGAACAGCAGCACGATCGCCATGATCACGAACACGACGGTGGCCGACGCTTCGGGATAGAACACGCGCGTGAAGCCCTCGATCACGCCGAGCAGCAGGCCCGTGACGATCGAGCCGAGGATCGAGCCCATCCCGCCGATCACGACCACCGCGAACACGGTGATGATCATCGGCTGGCCCATCAGCGGCGACACCTGGATCACCGGCGCGGCCAGCACGCCCGCGAACGCGGCGAGCGCGACGCCGAAGCCGTAGGTGAGCGTGATCATCATCGGCACGTTCACGCCGAACGCCTCGACGAGCTTCGGGTTCTCGGTGCCCGCGCGCAGGTACGCGCCGAGCCGCGTCTTCTCGATCACGAACCACGTCGCGAGGCACACCGCGAGCGACGCGACGACGACCCAGGCGCGATAGTTCGGCAGGAACATGAAGCCGAGGTTGGTCGCGCCGGACAGCTGCGACGGCACGTCGTACGGCTGGCCCGACGATCCGTAGATCGACCGGAACACGCCTTCGACGACCAGCGTGAGGCCGAACGTGAGCAGCAGCCCGTACAGGTGATCGAGCTTGTACAGCCAGCGCAGCATCGAGCGCTCGATCGCGATCCCGAACGCGCCGACAATCAGCGGCGCCAGCGCGAGCATCGCCCAGTACGGCAGCCCGAAATACGACAGGCCCATCCACGCGAGCATCGCGCCCAGCATGAACAGCGCGCCGTGCGCGAAGTTGATCACGTTGAGCAGCCCGAAGATCACCGCGAGCCCGAGGCTCAGGATCGCGTAGAACGAGCCGTTGACGAGCCCGAGCAGCAACTGGCTCAGCATCGCCGGCAACGGAATGCCAAAGATTTCCATCGACTTAGCCGTCAGAATGAGTTTCGTTGCGTGCGCAACCTTACGGCCGTTGCGCGCGCGAGCGGCGCAGCAGGCACGTCGCTGCGGCCGCCGCCGCGCGGCGCGCGACTCGCGCGCGCCGCTACGCAGCGCTTACTTCCACAACGCGCAGCGCGTTTCCTGCTTGGTGCCGAACGCCTGTTCGCCCGGAATCGTCGCGAGCACCTTGTAGTAGTCCCACGGCTCCTTCGATTCAGACGGCTTCTTCACTTCCATCAGGTACATGTCGTGGATCATGCTGCCGTCCTGGCGGATGTAGCCCTTCGCGTAGAAGTCGCTGATCTTGATCTTCTTCAGCTCGGCCATCACCTTGTCGGAGTCGGTCGTCCCGGCGGCCTGCACGGCCTTCAGGTACGTCGTCACCGACGAGTAGTCGGCCGCCTGCAGGCTCGACGGCATCTTCTTCATCTTGCCGAAGTAGCGCTGCGCCCACTGGCGCGACGCCGCGTCGCGGTTCCAGTACCAGCTGTCGGTCAGCACGAGGCCCTGCGTCGTCTCGAGGCCGAGGCTGTGCACGTCGTCGATGAACATCAGCAGCGCGGCGAGCTTCATCGTCTTCGTGATGCCGAATTCCTTCGCGGCCTTGATCGAGTTGATCGTGTCGCCGCCCGCGTTCGCGAGGCCGAGAATCTGTGCCTTCGACGATTGCGCCTGCAGCAGGAACGACGAGAAATCCGATGCGGACAGCGGATGACGCACCGCGCCGAGCACCTGCCCGCCGTTCGCCTTCACGACGTCCGACGTGTTCTTCTCGAGCGCCTTGCCGAACGCGTAGTCGGCCGTCAGGAAGAACCAGCTCTTGCCGCCCTGCTTCACCACCGCCGACCCGGTGCCCTTCGCGAGCGCCATCGTGTCGTACGCGTAGTGGACCGTGTACGGCGTGCACTGCTCGTTGGTCAGCGTGTCGGCGCCCGCGCCGATGTTGATGTAGACCTTCTTCTTCTCGGCCGCGACCTGGTTCATCGACAGCGCGGTGGCCGAGTTCGTGCCGCCGACCAGCAGGTCGAGGCCGCCGCGGTCCATCCATTCGCGGGCCTTCGATGCGGCGATGTCGGCCTTGTTCTGGTGATCGGCATAGACGACCTCGATCGGCTTGCCGAGCACCTTGCCGCCGAAGTCCGCGACCGCCATGCGGATCGCCTCGAGACCGCCCTGCCCGTCGATATCCGCGTAAAGCCCCGACATGTCGGTGATGAAGCCGATCTTCACGGTATCCGCCGCGTGGGCGGCGCCGGCGGTGAACGCGGCGGTCGCGAGCGCGAGACAGGCCTGTGCGAGGGTCTTCATTTTCATTGACGTCTCCTGTTGTTCTGATGCGTTGTGGTTGTTCGAGGGCCGCCACGGCCAGCGGCAAGGGAATCGGAGCGGCGTCACACCCCGAGCAGGTCGTGCAGCGTCGGCATCTTGCCTTCCAGTTCGGACGCGCGGAAATGCTCGACGATGCTGCCGTGCTCCATCACGTAGAAGCGGTCGGCAAGCGGCGCGGCGAAGCGGAAATTCTGTTCGACCATCACGATCGTGTAGCCGCGCGCCTTCAGCGCGACGATCATCCGCGCGAGCGCCTGCACGATCACCGGCGCGAGGCCCTCGGAAATCTCGTCGAGCAGCAGCAGGTTCGCGCCGGTGCGCAAGATCCGCGCGACCGCGAGCATCTGCTGCTCGCCACCGGACAGCCGCGTGCCCTGGCTCTGCCGGCGCGACGCGAGGTTCGGGAACATCGCGTAGATCTCGTCGAGCGACATCGCGTGTTCGCGCGGCCCGATCAGCGGCGGCAGCATCAGGTTCTCCTCGCACGACAGGCTCGCGAAGATCCCGCGCTCCTCCGGGCAGTAACCGATGCCGTAATGCGCGATGCGGTGCGTCGCGAGGCCGATCGTCTCGTGGCCGGCAACCTTGATCGACCCGCTGCGGCGGCCCGTGAGGCCCATGATCGCGCGCAGCGTCGTCGTGCGGCCCGCGCCGTTGCGGCCGAGCAGCGTGACGACCTCGCCGCGATGCACCGTCAGGTCGACACCGTGCAAGATGTGGGATTCCCCGTACCAGGCCTCCAGGCCCGTGATCTCCAGCGCAGGCGTACCGCTCTCGACGCCGCTCAATTCGCGTTCCTCCCGTTCGCTGTGCTTCATGCGTGCGCCCCCGCGAGCGCCGCGTCGGCGCTGCCCATGTAG
This sequence comes from Burkholderia sp. EMB26, assembly GCF_024730645.1. Taxonomy (NCBI): domain Bacteria; kingdom Pseudomonadati; phylum Pseudomonadota; class Betaproteobacteria; order Burkholderiales; family Burkholderiaceae; genus Burkholderia; species Burkholderia sp. EMB26. The sequence goes on along the minus strand of NZ_CP078070.1, from coordinate 96,916 downwards.
GCCTCGATGACGAGCGGATTCTTCGACACTTCCGCATACGAGCCTTCGGCCAGCACCTCGCCGCGTTGCAGGACGGTGATCGTGTCGGAGATCCCCGCGATCACGTTCATGTTGTGTTCCACCATCAGGATCGTGCGCCCGCTCGCGACCTTCTTGATCAACGCGGTCACGCGGTCGACGTCCTCATGGCCCATCCCCTGCGTCGGCTCGTCGAGCAGCATCAGTTCGGGCTCCATTGCGAGCGTCGTCGCGATCTCGAGCGCGCGCTTGCGGCCGTAGGCCAGCTCGACGGTCGGCACGTGCGCGAAATCGGTGAGGCCGACCTGCGTGAGCAGGTCCATCGCGCGATCGTCGAGCCGCTTCAGCGTGCGCTCGCTGCGCCAGAAATGAAATTCGGTGCCGAGCGCGCGTTGCAGGCCGATGCGCACGTTCTGCAGCGCGGTGAGGTGCGGGAACACGGCCGAGATCTGGAACGAGCGGATGATGCCGCGCCGCGCGACCTGCGCGGGCCGCTCGTCGGTGATGTCGATGCCGTTGAAGACGATCTGGCCGGCCGTCGGCGTCAGAAATTTGGTGAGGAGGTTGAAACAGGTGGTCTTGCCCGCGCCGTTCGGCCCGATCAATGCGTGGATCGCACCGCGCCGCACACGCAGGTTGACGCCGTTCACGGCGGTGAAGCCCCTGAATTCCTTCGTCAGTCCGCGTGTTTCCAGAATCGTGTCGCCGAGAATCATGTTCCCTTCCGTACGAAGTCAGGCGAAGCACCGGGATGCCTGGCGCAGGCGGCCGCGAACAGGTCAGCGGATCAGCGGGCTGCCCCCGGGCGCCGTGGTACGCCTCGAGGGTTGGTCTCCCGCGCCGACGCGTATGCACATTACAGAACATTGTCGCGCCGTTGGTGCAGTGCAATCATCGGGATTTGCACTTATAGGGCTGGCCGCCATATCGGCCGCAACTGCGTGCGGTTTTGCACCGCGCTTTTTTGACACGTGCATCATCACGCGTTGACCTGCTGCGGGATCCGGCACGCGCGCGCTCGACGAAAAAAAGCCGCGCGACGACGCGGCTTGCAGGGATCTTGCCGTTCGAACGGACGCGACGGCAGCTTGTTTCGCATAGCGAATCAGCGGGCGTCCGCATGACTGCCCGCTGGCATGCGTGTCAGCGGGTCGTCACGCAGCCGTCACCGCAGCCTCGGTTCGCACCGCCGTCGCTTCGCGCGCCGCGCGGCGGTCGGCACGAATCATGTCGCTTGCGCGCTCGGCGATCATCAACGTCGGCGAATTGGTGTTGCCCGATGTGATGAACGGCATCACCGACGCATCGACGATCCGCAACCCGGCGATGCCGCGCACGCGCAGCCGGCTGTCGACCACCGCGCGTTCGTCGTCCGCGCGCCCCATCCGGCACGTGCCGACCGGGTGGAAGATCGTCGTGCCGACGGCGCCGGCCGCGTCGACCAGTTCGGCCTCGGTCCGGTATTGCGGGCCCGGCAGGATTTCCTCGGGGCGATAGCGTGCAAGCGCCGGTGCGGACGCGATCCGGCGCGTGAGGCGCAGCGCGTTCGCGGCGACGTGCCGATCGTGATCGGTCGACAGATAGTTCGGCGCGATCGCCGGTGCGCTGCCCGGATCGGCGCTCGTGACGTGCACGCTGCCGCGCGACGTCGGCCGCAAATGGCAAACCGACGCCGTAAAGGCGTTGAAGCGGTGCAGCGGTTCGCCGAAGCGTTCGAGCGACAGCGGCTGCACGTGATACTGGAGATCGGGGCGCGTGAGTGCGGGATCGTCCGGATCCGATTTCGCGAATGCGCCCAACTGCGACGGCGCCATCGACATCGGCCCGCGCTGCAGCAGCGCATATTCGGCGCCGATCATCAGCTTGCCCCACCAGTGCGCGGACAGCGTATTGAGCGTACGCACGCCGTCGACGCGAAACGCCATGCGCAATTGCAGGTGATCCTGCAGGTTTTCGCCGACGCCGGGCAGATCCTGCACGACGTCGATGCCGAGCGCCTGCAGCCGCCGGCCATCGCCGATGCCCGACAGTTCGAGCAGTTGCGGCGAATTCACCGCGCCCGACGTCAGCAGCACTTCCGCTCGCGCGCGCGCGACGTAATCGGTGCCGCCGCCGCGATACTCGACGCCGACCGCGCGCCGACCGTCGAAAATCACGCGCTGCGCATGCGCGCCGGTGATCACGGTCAGGTTCGGGCGCGCCATCGCCGGCCGCAGGAATCCCTTCGACGTATTCCAGCGCACGCCGCGCTTCTGGTTCACTTCGAAGTAGCCGACCCCGGCATTGTCGCCGCGGTTGAAATCGTCGGTCGCGGGAATGCCCGTCTGCTGCGCGGCCTGCGCGAACGACTCGAGGATCTCCCAGCGCAGCCGCTGTTTCTCGACGCGCCAGTAGCCGCCCGCGCCGTGCGCGTCGCTCGCGCCCGCATGGTGATCCTCGCTGCGCTTGAAGATCGGCAGCACGCTGTCCCACGACCAGCCGGCGTCGCCGGTTTCCTGCGCCCAGTGATCGTAGTCCTCGCGCTGGCCGCGCATGTAGATCATCCCGTTGATCGACGAGCAGCCGCCGAGCACGCGGCCGCGCGGATACGACAGCGCGCGGCCGTTGAGCGCCGCTTCGGGCTGCGTCTTGTACAGCCAGTCGGTGCGCGGGTTGCCGATGCAGTACAGATAGCCGACCGGGATATGAATCCAGTGGTAGTCGTCCTTGCCGCCCGCTTCCAGCAGCAGCACGCTGATGTCGGGATCCTCGGTCAGGCGGTTCGCGAGCACGCAGCCCGCGGTGCCCGCGCCGACGATCACGTAGTCGAATTCGCCCTCGAGCGTGCGTTGAGTACTCACGGCGTGTCCCCTTCTGCTTGTTGTGCGCCGCGCGGCGCGATGCCGCGCGCATGTTCAGCATAGTGCGTCGTGTCGCGCGCCGCGCTCAAGGCCGCGCGCCGCGACCCGATGAAGCGTACTCCCGCGCGCGGCCGCCGATCCAATGAGTTATGCTGAACTGCGTTATAAGCCGCGCTCATATCACGACGATGGATCTCACCCTGCTCCGCGCGTTCGCGACGGTCGCGCGCGAAGGCAACCTGACGCGCGCCGCCGCGCAGTTGCACCTGACGCAGCCGGCCGTCAGCCTGCAGATCAAGCACCTGCAGGAAACGCTCGGCGTCGCGCTGTTCACGCGCACGTCGCGCGGGCTCGCGCTCACGCGCGACGGCCAGACGCTACTGCCGCATGCGGAACGGGCGCTGGCCGCGGCCGCCGACGTGCAGCGCGCCGCCGCCGCACTGCGGCACGAGGTGCGCGGCCGGCTGCGGATCGGCACGATCCTCGATCCGGGGTTCCTGCGGCTCGGCGGCTTCCTGCGTGCGCTGGTCGAGACCCATCCGCAGATCGAGACCGCGCTGCGGCACGGGATGTCGGGCTGGGTGATCGAACAGGTGCGGGCGCGGGCGCTCGACGTCGGCTACTACATCGGCCGTCCCGAAGAGGACTCGCCGCGCGACGAAGCGCTGTTCCACACCGTCACGCTGACGCGCTTCGAATATCGCGTCCTGGCGCCCGCCGGCTGGAAGGAGCGCGTGCAGCGCGCGCACGACTGGCGGGCGCTCGCCGCGCTGCCGTGGATCTGGACGCCGCCGGCGTCCGCGCACCACCGGCTGCTGTCGCGGCGTTTCGCGGACGCCGGCGCGCAGCCGGTGAAGGTCGCCGAGGTCGACCAGGAGCAGTCGATGCTCGATCTCGTCAAATCGGGGATCGGGTTGACGCTCGCACGCGATTCGACCGCGCTGGCCGAAGCGCACGCGCATGCGCTGACGATCGTCGAGCACGTGACGGTGCCGACCGAACTGACGTTCGTGACGCTCGCCGAGCGGCGCGACGAGCCGGCGATCGCGGCCGCGTTGCGGCTGATCGAAGCGCAGTGGGCGATATGAGCATTGCTGATGTCGATGCGGCCGATTGCGCATCGGGTATCGGTGCGTGATGCATCCCGCGGATCGCCGTCGCGGGCCGAATCACCGCCTCGCCCGCCCCGCGTCGTGTCGCCGCGCCCCCGCCCGCTCGTCACGCCACCATCGCAGGCTTTTTGCTAGATTGTGCGTTCGCACACCGCGAGACCCCGATTGAAGGAGACCCGCATGGCCCGCAACATCGAGATCAAAGCCCGCGCCCGCGAATTCGACCGGCTGCGCGAACAGGCGGCTCAACTCGCGACCGAAGCGCCGTTGTTCTACCGCCAGCAGGATTTCTTCTACGACGTGCCGCGCGGCCGGCTGAAGCTGCGCCGCTTCGAGGACGGCACGCCGGCCGAGCTGATCTTCTACCAGCGCGACGACCGCGACGGCCCGAAGGCGTCGTACTACACGCGCAGCCCGGTGACGAACCCCGACGCGATGCATTCGCTGCTCGCGACCGCGCTGACCACGCGCGGAATCGTGACGAAGGAGCGGCACGTGTACCTCGCGGGCCGCACGCGCATCCATCTCGACCGCGTCGACGGGCTCGGCGATTTCATCGAACTCGAAGTCGTGCTCGGCCCGGACGACGACGAAGCCGGCGGCGAAGCGGAAGCGCACGAGGTATTCGCGAAGCTCGGCGTGGCGCAGGAGGATCTCGTCGCGGTCGCGTACGTCGATCTGCTGAACGCCGACGCCCAGCCCGAAACGGCCTGATCCGGCCCCGCTGAAGGCGCGCCGCGCGTGCCGCCTTCAGCGCCGGTGCCGGCCCCGCGGGCGCCGCCCCGTCACGCGGCGCCGGGCGCCAGGTGCGCGAGCGGCAGCGCGCCGTTGCGCTTGAAGGTCGTCAGCACGATGTTCGAGCGCACGCTGTCGACGCCCGGCACCCGCATCAGCTTCTTCATCACGAACTGCGACAGCGCGTTGAGATCCGGCGCGACGATCCGCAGCAGATAGTCGGCATCGCCCACCACCGCATGGCATTCGAGCACTTCGGGCAGCACGTCGATCTGCTGCTGGAACTGCTCGATGATCGAATCGCCGTGATGCTTGAGCTTCAGGCTCGTGAACGCGGTCACGCCGAGCCCGAGCTTTTCGGGGCGCAGCATCACGCGGTAGCCTTCGATCACGCCGGCCGCCTCGAGCCGCTGCAGCCGCCGGCCGATCTGCGACGGCGACAGCGGCACCTCCTCGCCCAGCTGCTGATGCGTCGCGCGACCGAAGCGCTGCAGTACGTCCAGCAGCGCGAGATCGAAGTGATCGAGTTCCAGCATGAGTGTTCTCCGCATTGATTCGTGATTTGATGCGTGATTATCGCATCATTCGGCAAATCAACGCCAACTATGCGCCCAATCCGCGCGCGGCCCGCTCTACACTTGCATGGTCCCAACCCACAGCGTGCAGAGCCTGATCATGTCCACCGTCGTCACCGCGAAACTGCAGGAGCAGTTCGATGCGGGCCTCGAAACCCGCGCCGATTTCACCATCGACCAGCCGCTGCACCGCTACGGCCAGGTCGACCACGCGGTGTGGAAGCAGCTCTATGCGCGCCAGTCGGCCTTGCTGCGCGGCCGCGCGTGCGACGCGTTCGTCGCCGGACTCGGCAAGATCGAGCTGCCGGCCGATCGCGTGCCGTCGTTCGCCGACGTGAATCGCCAGCTGAAGCCCGCGACCGGCTGGGAAATCGTCGCGGTACCGGGCCTCGTGCCCGACCGCGTGTTCTTCGAGCACCTCGCGAACCGGCGTTTCCCCGTCACCTGGTGGATGCGTCGCCCCGACCAGCTCGACTACCTGCAGGAACCCGACTGCTTCCACGACCTGTTCGGCCACGTGCCGCTGCTGATCGACCCGGTGTTCGCCGACTACATGCAGGCGTACGGCCGCACCGCGCTCGCGGTCGCCGACGACGAAGCGGCGCTGGCGCGGCTCGCGCGCCTCTATTGGTATACGGTGGAATTCGGGCTGATCCGCGACCCGCGCGGGACCAACGGGCTGTCGATCTACGGCGCCGGGATCGTGTCGAGCAAGGGCGAAAGCCTGTACAGCCTGGAAAGCGCGGCGCCGAACCGCCTCGGGTTCGATCTCGAGCGCGTGATGCGCACGAAGTACCGGATCGACACGTTCCAGAAGACCTACTTCGTGATCGACGATTTCGCGCAACTGTTCGCGCTCGCCGACGTCGACGGCCGCGCGCTGGCCGACCGGCTCGCGGCGCTGCCCGAATTCGCGGCCGGCGCGGTGCTCGACACCGACCGCGTGCTGCATCGCGGCACGGGCGACGGCTGGCCCGACGACGCCGACGCGTGACGCACCGGGCGCCGCGACACCGCGGCGCTGACCGCCCGCGGCCGGCTGCCCGTCGCCGCCCACCCGTCGCCCTTTCCGCAACTATGAAACAATGAACGATGCCGGCTTCGCCGCGCGGCGCAGCCGCGTGCGGGCGCCGTTACCGAACGAGAGGTGCAAGATGATCCACAAGCTCACATCCGAAGAACGCAAGACCCGGCTCGAAGGCCTGCCGCACTGGACCGCCGTGCCGGGCCGCGACGCGATTCAGCGCCGCCTGCGCTTCGCCGATTTCAACGAGGCATTCGGCTTCATGACGCGCGTCGCGATCAAGGCGCAGGAGATGAACCACCATCCGGAATGGTTCAACGTGTACAACCGTGTCGACGTCACGCTGTCGACCCACGATGCCGACGGCCTCACCGAACGCGACATCGAACTCGCGCGTTTCATCGACGGCGCCGCGACGCACGCGCAACCCGGCGCCTGAGTCCCGCCTCTATCGCCGCGCGTCTTTCGGTGCGCGGCGCGTCAACTTTTCATTTCGATGAACGTTTTCTAGGATGTACTCAGCGAAAGCCTTCAGCTTTCCAAGCCATCCTTAAGGCGCACGTAAGTCTCGTACGCTTTCCGTGCCTTGGGGTCCAAACCTTCCAGTTGCAGCGCGCTTTCGCGCTGTACAATCAGCAGCGCATACGGCTTGGAAAGCGCGCTGGCCTCTTCGCAGAGTTTGAGTTCGTCGCCGCTCGACGGCGAGCGGGCGCGCCAGAAATTGATCGCGGCTTCTAGGTCGTGGATCGAAATATCGGACATGATTGGATCTAATCGTTCGCTGGCCGCCATGCTTGATGTCAGGCGAGGCGGCGCCCCTGTGGAAACGGCGTCGTGCTGTCCGCGTGCCTGAACCGCCAACCCATTGTACTTGAGCGAACTTCATGCGACTCCTTCTGATCGAAGACGACCGCCCCATCGCACGCGGTATCCAGAGCAGCCTCGAGCAGGCTGGCTTCACCGTCGACATGGTGCATGACGGCATCTTTGCCGAACAGGCGCTGGCACAGAACCGCCACGAACTCGTGATCCTCGACCTCGGCCTGCCGGGCATCGACGGAATGACGCTGCTCACGCGCTTCCGCCAGACCAACCGCCACACGCCCGTGATCGTGCTGACCGCGCGCGACGAGCTGAACGACCGGATCCAGGGCCTGAACTCCGGCGCCGACGACTACATGCTCAAGCCGTTCGAGCCGGCCGAGCTCGAAGCGCGCATCCGCGCGGTGATGCGCCGCAGCGGCCCGCACAGCGACATGCCGCGTCCGGAAGTGTCGCTCGGCGGCGTCCGCCTGTCGGGCGTCGACCGCCGCATCTTCAACGACGACAAGCCGCTCGAACTGTCGCCGCGCGAATTCGCGGTGCTCGAAATGCTGCTGCTGCGTCACGGCCGCGTCGTCAGCAAGGCGCAGTTGCAGGATCACCTCACGCACTTCGGCGGCGATCTCGGCGACACCGCGATCGAAGTCTACGTGCACCGCGTGCGCAAGAAACTCGAGCAGTGCCGGGTCGAAATCGTCACCGTGCGCGGCTTCGGCTACCTGCTGCAGGAAATCCGCCAGACGGCGAGCGTCTGAGCGACGCCGCGCGCCGGCCGGCCGCGTGCCGCGGCGCGCCTGCGTGCGGCTTGCGCGTCGCCGCCCGGCGCACGACCGCGCCGCTCCCCGTGAGCGGCGCTCATCCATTTGCCCGTCGAAATGTCTCCTGATCCGGCTGTGACCACCAGCCTGCGCCGCTCGCTGCTCCGGCGCCTCGCCGCCCCGCTGTCGATGCTCGCGCTGATGAGCGGCCTGATCGCCTACTGGCTCGCGTGGCAGTACACGCAGCACGTGATCGACCGCTCGCTCGCCGATCTCGCGACCGCCATCTCCAAACAGATCCAGATCGCCGGCCCCGACGCGCCGTTCACGGTGCCGCCGCTCGCGCAGGCGATGTTCTCCGATCCGGCCGAAGCGCTGATCTACCGGATCAGCGACGGCGAACAGGAACTCGCCGGCGATCCGAAACTGCCGCTGCAGGGCATCAACGTGCGCCGCATGCACCATGCGTACGTGTTCGAGGCCGAGTACGACAATCGCGCGGTGCGGGTCGCGCAGGTGCGCGTCGACGACGTCGAGGGCGGCAAGCCGATGGTCGTCGAAGTCGCGCAGCCGGTGCGGCACCGCTACCGGATCGCGGCCGAATTCCTCGTCGCGATCATGATGCCGCTGCTCCTGCTGCTGCTCGCGGGCTGGGGGATCGTGTGGCGCGTCGTGAACCAGCAGCTCGGCCCGCTCACGCATCTCGCGGATTCGCTGAACCGGCAGACCCACACGTCGCTGGAGCCGGTCGACGAAACCGACGTGCCGCTGGAGATCCGGCCGCTGACGAGCGCGATGAACGCGCTGCTCGGCCGTCTGAAGACCGCGCTCGACGCGCAGCGCAAGTTCATCGCCGACGCCGCGCACCAGTTGCGCACGCCGCTCACCGCGGTGAAGCTGCATGCCGAGCAGGCGGCCGTCGCGCGCGACCCGCACCAGACCTTCGCCGCGGTACGCGAGCTGCGCGCGGCCGCCGACCGCGCGGTGCGGCTGTCCAATCAGCTGCTGTCGCTCGCGCGTGCCGAGCCGGGCGAACAGGCCGCGCGCTTCGTCGACGTCGACCTCGCGGCGATGGCGTTCGAGACGGGCGCCGAATGGGTGCCGCGCGCGCTCGCGTCGCATGTCGACCTCGGCTTCCAGCGCAGCGACGACCCGGGCGACGACGAGAAGCTGATCGTGCGCGGCAACCCGGTGCTGCTGCGCGAGGTGATCGCGAACCTGCTCGACAATGCGCTGAAGTACGTGCCGCTCGCGCGGCCGGACGGCGCGCGGATCACGGTGAACGTCGCGCGTGCCGCGCTCGAGGGCAACCAGCCGGCCGCCGAGATCGTCGTCGAGGACAACGGCCCCGGCGTGCCCGCGAACCAGCAGGCCGACCTGTTCAAGCGCTTCTTCCGTGGCGACGCGCAAAGCGGCAATGGCGTCGAGACGGGCGCCGGGCTCGGGCTCGCGATCGTGCACGACATCATCGCGATGCACGGCGGCACCGTGTCGTACGAGGATGCACCGGAAGGCGGCTCGCGCTTCGTGGTGCGGGTGCCGCTCGCCGCGCGTACGGAGAAGCCGGCCAGCGAAACGCCGGCCGCGGCGCCGACGCACTGAGCGGCGCGATGTTCGGCGGGCAACCGCGTGCCCGTCGACCGGGCAGCCGGCCGGAACAGGAACGGAAAGACGGAAAGCGAATGACGGGCCGCCACGATGCGGCAACCGTCGGCTGAAACGACAACGACAGCGCGCGATGCGCTGCCGCCTGCATCACTTCTTGTGCTTCTTGTCCTTCGAACCGGACGCCGACTTGCCGTCCTTCTTGTCCTTCTTCTTTTTCTTCTTCCCGCCTTCGTCGGACGTCGCGAGCAACGTGCCGCGGCACGACTCCGCACCGCAGTGGCACGCGTATTCGCGCTTGAGCTTCTTCGTCAGCTTCGCGTCGATCACGAGGCCGTAGTCGTAGAACAGTTCCTCTTCCGGTTCAATGTCGCGCAGCGCGTGGATGTACACACGGCCTTTGACTTCCTCGGCTTCGCAGTTCGGCGCGCACGAATGGTTGATCCAGCGCGCGCTGTTGCCGTCGATCTTGCCGTCGATCACGCCGCCTTCGTCCAGTGCGAAGTAGAACGTATGGTTCGGCTCGCTCGGGTCGTGCGGATGACGGCGCAGCGCTTCCTTCCACGAGATTCGCTCGCCCTTGTATTCCACTACGCGCTCGCCGGCCTTGATCGGCGCCACGGCGAACACGCCCTTGCCGTGTACTCCCGAGCGGCGCACCGCGATCCTGCGTGAACTCATCGAACCAATCCTTGTGAAGACGACCTGAAGGGAAGCAGCCGCGATCGCGGCCGGGCGCCGCGCAAAACGAAAACGCGGCACCGGTCGGTGCCGCGTCGGGGCATGCGGCGAATCACCCGCATCCTACACGTTCAAGATTGCTTCGTTCAACATCGCGCGCAATATTGCGCGATGTACTCAGCGCTGGCCGAATGCGACGTCGCCGAACAGCGCCTTGTGCTCGCGCGGCTGCGAGCGCCAGTATTGCGGCGGCGCCGTCACCTGCGCGCCGAGCTCGGCCGCCGCGTGCCACGGCCAGCGCGGGTCGTACAGCATCGCACGCGCCATCGCGACGAAATCGGCATCGCCGGCCTCGATCAGCCGGTTCGCGTGCGCGGGCTCGTTGATCAGCCCGACCGCGATCGTCGGCATGCCGACCGCGCGCTTCACGGCCTGCGCGAACGGCACCTGGTAGCCGGGCGACAGCGGAATCTTCTGCAGCGGCGACACGCCGCCGGACGACACGTCGATCCAGTCGCAGCCGCGGCGCTTCAGTTCGTGCGCGAACGCGATCGTATCGTCGAGCTCCCAGCCGCCTTCGACCCAGTCGGTCGCGGACACGCGCACGCCGACCGGCCGGTCTTCCGGAAACGCCGCGCGCACGATCTCAAAAATCTCGAGCGGAAACCGCATCCGGTTGTCGCGCGAGCCGCCGTATTCGTCGGTGCGCTGATTCGCGAGTGGCGACAGGAACTGATGCAGCAGGTAGCCGTGCGCCGCGTGTACTTCGATCGCATCGATGCCGAGCCGCGCGGCACGCTTCGCCGACGCCGCGAAGGCTTCGCGGATGCGGTTCAGGCCCGCGGCATCGAGCGCGAGGGGCGGCATCTCGCCGTCCTTGTGCGGCACGGCCGACGGTCCATGCGGCAACCAGCCGCCATCGGCGACCGGCACGAGCTGGCCGCCCTCCCAGGGCGCCGCGCTCGACGCCTTGCGCCCCGCATGCGACAACTGCATCGCGATACGGACCGGCGAATGCTTGCGGATCGCGGCGAGCACCGGCTTCAGCGCGGCTTCGGTCACGTCGTCCCACAGGCCGAGGTCGCCATGCGTGATGCGCCCGTCGGGTTCCACCGCGGTCGCCTCGATGCACAGCAGCCCCGCGCCCGACAGCGCGAGATGGCCGAGGTGAATCATGTGCCAGTCGGTCGCTTCGCCGCGTTCGGCCGAGTACTGGCACATCGGGGAAATCACGATCCGGTTCGGAAGGGTCACGCCGCGCAGCGTGAACGGAGAAAACAGCGCAGTCATGGAAGCCGCTCGTCAGGAAAGGGGAAGAGCGGACGAGCGTAGCACGCACGCCTGAAGCGTGCAGATGGCGCGATCGGCAGTAAGCGGATGGTCAGGTACGGCCGGCCGGGCGCCGGCAGTGCGCGGAATGCGCGGTGTACGGCGAGGCGCCGGCCCGCAACGGATGCGGGTCGGGCCGAACCTGTGCAGCGGGCGGAGCCGCCCGCGACGTCAGAGCCCGACGCTGCCGAGCCACTCCGCGAACATGTGCCGTGCGGCCGCCTCGAGCACGGGCCCGTGCTGCGCGGTATCGGCACGCAGCTGGCGCGCGTCGACGCCGGGCGTCGCGGTGATTTCGCCGGCGTTCGCGATCAGCCACGGTTCGAAGCGATCGGTGCGGATCTCGGGATGACATTGCAGCGCCAGCACGTGCTGCCCCCAGGCGAAGGCCTGGTGGCGGCAGGCCGGCGTCGACGCGAGATGGATCGCACCGCCCGGCAGGTCGAACGTATCGCCATGCCAGTGCAGCATCGACGTCGTCGCGCCATCGAGATGGCGCAGCGGCGATGCACGGCCGGCGTCGGTGAGCGTCAGCGGCGCCCAGCCGAGTTCGTGCTGCGCGGCCGGATAGACGCGTGCGCCGAGTGCCCGCGCGATGAACTGCGCGCCGAGGCAGATACCGAGGATCGGCAATCCCGCGTCGATACGCTGGCGCACGAGCGCCAGCAGCGGCGCGATCGTCGGATACTGCGCATCGTCGTACACGCTGAGCGGCCCGCCGAGCACGACCAACAGCGACGGCTCACGCACGTCGAGCACCTCGACCCGCGACGATCCGACATCGACATAGCGCACCCGTCGACCGCGTTCGCCGAGCACCTGCTCGAAGCTCCCGAGATCCTCGAAATGCACGTGGCGGATCGCCACGACTTCAGCGTTCATCATCGGCCTCCCGGTCGATCGACGGACGTCAGCCTGCGAAAATCTTCCAGGTCTTCTTCTGCGTCGCCGCGTCGGCTTCTTCCTGCACCGAGCAGTCGAGACGCAGATCGCTGTCGGACATCGCGATGTCAAGCGCCGCGCAGTGATGCACGGTCTTCTTCGACGGCTTGCCCGGCTGGAAATGCGTGCACGTGAGGCACATGCGCTGCGGCGGCGTCGCACCGGCCACTTGCAGCTCGCGCAGCGTCTTCAGCAGCGCGCGATACAGCGTGCCCTGCTCGTCCGCGCCGAGCTTGCCGACCGCTTTCGTCAGGAATTCAGGCCACTGCAGCGCCTTCTTCGCGGCCGTGCGGCCACGCGCCGACAGGCGCACGGCCAGCGCGCGGCCGTCGTCCAGCGCACGGCGCTTCTCGACGAGCCCCTTCGTCTCGAGCGTGCTGACCGCATCGCTCGTGGTGGCCGCGGTGAGCTGCGTCTCGCGTGCGATCTCGCCGAGCCGCATCGGGCCCTTGCGCTGCAGCAGCAGCACGAGAATCTCGCCCTGCGTCGGCGTGAGGCCAGCGCCTTCCGCCCAATCCCATGCCTCGCTCCGCATGGCCGTGCTCAACCGCAGCAAGCTGTGGGTCACACGTCCCGCAGCCTGGTTCCCGTAAACGCCTTCGCTCATAGTCTTTTCGCTTTGCCGCCGCCCGGATTGCCGAGCAGCCGTAGTGTGGAGATCGAATGTCTATCTCAAAACAGACACACTCTCTCGAGTGCGTCAGCACGGCCGTCGCGAGGCACACGCGGCGGTCGCGTTCGCGGCGACCGGAGAGACACGCGTCGTTCCGGTGTCCGCAAAGCCGACATTCTAAGCGAGAGCGGAAAATCGCACAGCTAAGTTATCCCCTGCATTCTGTGGAAAATCACTGGATAACCGTCATTTTTCGTTGTGCGCGCAATGTCGCGCGCCCACAAAACGGGGCGCGCCGGCATTGTCCTGTTCGAATCGGCCATCGGCCGCATGGTAATGGTCCACCGGGTTATCCCGCCTGCAGAGCGTTGACTTTGCAGTGGAATATCGGGTTATCCACAGATTTTGAGGACGCCTGGCAACGATTTCGGCGGGACACGGCGCCGAGCGCCGTTCAGCGAATCCCGGTTCGGTCGATCCTGCAATCTGCAAAACATTTTTTCACTCACGCCAACGTAAGCACTGCTGCCGGACCGTCTCGTTCAGCGATTTTTCCTGTTTGAAAACGGTTCTCAACCACGATGCGTCGTTCACGCGCGCCTTCGCGAGCGCACCGATTTCGTCGAGCGCCGCGCGCGAGCCCAGCTCGGCTGCATGCGGCGCGATCCGGTCAAGCGTGTCGAGGATGTCTTCCGCGATCGTGCGGCGCTCCCCCGTCTGAGGATTCACGCAGGTGCCTTCGAGCCCGAAGCGGCACGCTTCGAAACGGTTGAACGTGTAGACCAGGTAGTCGTCCTCCGACAGCTTCAGCGGCCGGTCGGTCAGCAGGTAACGCGCGAGCGTCTGGATGTAGCAGGCGATCGCCGCGGCGCGATCGACCGACAGCGGCGTGTCCATCACGCGCACCTCGATCGTGCCGTAGCCGGGCTTCGGCCGGATGTCCCAGTAGAAGTCCTTCATCGAGTTGACGACGCCCGTGTTCACCATCTTCGTGAAGTACTCCTCGAAGCTGTCCCAGGTGAGCACGAACGGCGCGCGGCCCGACAGCGGGAACGCGAAGACCGAATTCAGGCGTGCCGAATGGAAGCCCGTGTCGACGTTCTGCACGAACGGCGACGACGCGGACAGCGCGATGAAGTGCGGAATGAAGCGCGACATCGAGTGCAGCAGGAACAGCGCGCTGTCGGGATCGGGACAGCCGATGTGTACGTGCTGGCCGAACACGGTGAACTGTTTCGCGAGATAGCCGTACAGCTCGGAGATGTACTGGAAGCGCGGCGCATCGTAGATCTGCCGGTCGCTCCATTGCTGGAACGCATGCGTGCCGCCGCCGGCCAGCCCGACGTTGAGCTGGTCGGCCGCCTTCACGAGCACGTCGCGGATCGCATGCAGCTCGCTGACGGCCTGCTCGTGCGAATGGCAGATGCCGGTCGACAGCTCGATCATGCTTTCGGTGATTTCCGGCGTGATGTTGCCCGGAAAGGTCTCGCCCTGGATCAGGCGCATCAGGTCGGATGCCGCTTTGGTCAGGTCGTAGTTGTGCGTGTTGACGACCTGGATCTCCAGTTCGACGCCGAACGTGAACGGTTCGGAATTGACGAAGGTTTCGAGTGCCATGGCAGGTTCCGGAATCAGTTGCCGTCGCTGCGTTCGCCGACCGCCGACAGGCAGCGATAGACGACGAACGGGCTGACGAGCTGCAGGATCACGATCGAGCACATCACGATCGCGCGCAGGTGCGGGTCGAAATTCGGATAAAGCTGGTAGGTATCGTCGACGAGCAGGTACGACAGCGCGGACATCGGCGTGAGCGCGATGCCGAGCGCGACGCCCTGCTTCATCCCGAGGCCGCTCGGCTTCGCGAACGCGACGACGCCGGCCAGCTTCGCGACGAGCCGCGTGACGATCAGCACGATCGCGAGCAGCCCGCCGAGCGCGATGTCGCCCCACGTGAACGACGTGAGCGTCAGCACGAACAGCACCACCGTCAGCAGCCAGCCGGCCGTGCCGAAATGCTCGGGCCACAGTTGCGGCCGTGCTTCGAGGTTCTTCACGATGATGCCGGCGAGCAGCAGCGTGAGCAGCGTCGACAGCTTCAGCGCCTGCGCGACGGCGATCGCCAGCATCACGAGCCCGAACAGCGCGACGAACGAATGCTCGTCGCGCATCGTCGCGGTCATGTGACGGAACAGGTAATTGCACGAACGCGCGACGAGATACGCGACGATGAACGAACCGGCGAGCAGGTAGAGCGGCTGCAGGATCGTCGCGAACACGTTGCCGTACGCTTCCTGGTGCAGCCAGCTCGTGACGAGCTTGGTCAGCACGATCGCATACACGCTGTTGAGCGCGGTGAGCGTGATCAGGCGTTGCGATACCTGCCCTTCCGCGCGCAGTTCGGTCTTGAGCTGGATCACCATCGACGGCGACGTCGCGATCGCGATCGCCGACAGCACCAGCGCGACCATGCCCGATACGCCGAGCGCGAGCATCACGAACAGCACGAGCACGAAAGTCAGCGTGGCTTCCGCGAGACTCGACGCGACGAGCCACGGATTGCGCCGGATCCAGCGCAGGTCGAGGCGGCTGCCGAGTTCGAACAGCAGCAGGCCGAGCGCGACATCCATCAGCAGCCGCGAGGTTTCGTCGGTGCTCGCGTCGATCACGCCGAATCCGAACGAACCGGCGATCAGGCCGATCACGGCATAGCCGGTGATGCGCGGCAGGCGCCACGCGCGATAGCACAGCTCGCCGCACAGGCCGGCTGCGAACAGCGCGAGCCCGGCCCAGAACACGGCATCCGGCGTAAGCGGCCAGTTGGGCAGGAATGAGAACGCCGACTTCATCGTGGTGACTTCTCCTTTGGAAGCAACCGCCAGCGACGCGGGGTCAAGCGACAGGAATGGATGCGCGCCGGCTGGGTATCGCCCCGAATGTGATTGTTGTGCTCGACGACGGCGGTACATGGGGTCCGCCTGTTCCACCACAGGGCGGAACGTCGTTCAGGTTGCCGATCTGGATTGTCGGCCTGGTGTGTGAACGGACTGCGCAGTCTCGAGGATTCTGATTCGAAATCGTGCCGACCGTTCCATTGAAGCATGTCCGGCGCCTGGCCGAACGAACGCGAAGGAAACCGATTGTGCCACAGCTTTTTCGCTCCGGAACCGATTGAATCGACTCGCGGCGCTGTGCGGCACCGCAGGTCTTTGGTTTCAAAGGTTTACTTGTATATATACGTAGTAGAAGTTAACAAAGGACGCACAGTTCTGTGGATAACTCCGGTTTACGCTGGTAGATCAAGGTGTTGGCGAAACCATAACCGGTTGCACAGGCTGTTCGTGCACAGACATTTGAGTTGAGCAACTTTCGGGCCGCTGCACAGCAGTGCCGAGTTGCCCAGTTTACGTCCACTGTGATTGCACACGAAGTGCGCGCGGATTCCGCGCGGTTATCCACAGCGTTGCGTGGATAACCTTGCACGGAAAAATCGGGAAACTGTGACGCAGGCGTGCGACCGGTCAGCCGGTCGAACCGACGCGGCGGGCGCGCAGTGCGCGGATCAGGAAGCGGGCGGGATCGATCGCGTCGGCGAGCTCGCGCTCGAGCGGCCAGGGTTCGCCTTCGAGTTGCGACGCGATCAGTTCGGCGCCGAGCGCCGCCCACACGAGCCCGCGCGAACCGAAGCCGAATGCACCATAGAGGCCCGGCATGCGCGGCAGGTCGCGCGCCTGCGCACCGCCCAGCGCGCGTGCGTTCGCAACGGCCTGCGCTTCGTCGGCGAGCGGGCCGACGAGCGGCAGGCGATCGCCGACGACCCAGCGGAACGCCACGCGGCCGCGCAGCGTGGCGGGCTCCGGCCACTCGCCGATCAGGCCCGGCAGCAGGCGCCGCACGCGCTCGAGGTTTTCGGCGTGGCCGGCCGCGCGCATCGCGGGATCGGTGTCGTCCGGCTCGAAGGTGGCGCCGATCAGCAGCGTGCCGTCGTCGAGCGGGATCGCGTAGCCGTCGCCGATCGCCGGGCACGGCAGCGGCGCCGTCGTGCCCGGCGGCAGCAGCGTGAGCTGGCCGCGCACCGGTTGCAGCGCGACGTGCTGCAGTCCGGCAAGGCGCGCGGCGTCGCCTGCGTTCGCGAGCACGACGACGGGCGCGTCGGCCAGCGTGGCGCCCGTCTCGTCGAGCGCATGCCAGACGTCGTCCCGCCGCTCGAGCCGCGCGACGCGGGTGGACGCAAGCAGGCGCACACGCTCGCCGGCCGCCGTGCATTGCGCGGCGCACAGCCCGGCCGGCCAGACGGCGCCGCCGTGCGGAAACAGCAGCCCGCCATGCGCGACCGGCAGGTTCAGGTGCGCACGCGCGGCGTCGGCGTCGAGCAGCGTCACGTAGTCGGACGGCGCACCGAAGGCATCGAACGCGTCGCGCATCCGCGCGAAATCGTCGGCCGATTCGGCGAGATGGATCATCCCCCGCGTGCTGCGTGCGAAGGCATGGCCCGCACGTTCGAGGGCTCGCCAGCGTGCGATCGCGTGCAGGAAGCCGCCGCGCGTGAGCCGGCTCGCGACGTTGTCGTCGCGCGTCATCAACGGATGGAAAACGCCGGCCGGATTGCCCGACGCGTCGCGCGCGATTCGTTCGTGCCGCTCGATCAACGTGACGTCCCAGCCGCGCGCGGCCAGACGTTCGACCACCGCGCAGCCCGCGAGGCCCGCGCCGATCACGATCGCGCGGCGTACTGCAACGGGCAATGCATGCGGCGGTTCGTGCCGGCGCGCGCGCCAGCGTGGCGCATATTCGCCGACGAGACGACCGTCGACTTCGCGGAACGTGAAACCTGTCTCGCCGAGCGCGTGTTTCACGGCATCGGACGTTGCATGCGTCGCAAACGTTGCGTGCTCGCCGGCCATTTTTGCGAGCGCGCGAATTCCGTCGCTCGACGCCGCGGCGCCATCGAGAAAAAATGCATCGGCGCGCGCGACGAGCTTCTTCGACAGCTCGATCGCATCGCCGAACGCGAGCGTGAGCACCACGCGCCCTGCGTCGAATTCGAGCCGGTGCAGGCCCGGCACCAGCATCGGCCATGCATCGATCAATGCGTCGACGTCTGCCGATATGGTTGTGTCTGCAACCATATGCGACACCGCGCGGCGCAGGTCGTCGCGCGACAACGGGTGCGGTTCGACCGCGACGACGTGCAGCCGTTCGCAGCGCTCAGGATCGCCGCGCCACGCGGCCCATGCGGCGAGGAAGCCGGCGCCCGCGCCGAATCCCGTCGTGACGATTGTGAACGTTCGGCGGCGCTGCCAGCGCGCGGGCAGCCCGTTGCCCGCGACGAACGCGCGATGCGCGTGCGCGAGCGTGCCGGATGCGCCGCGATGGAGCGTGCCGAACTCGGGCGAAACGAGCGTGCCGTCGTCGCGAAGCGCGAGCGTGGCGGAAACAAGTCGGTCGGGCATGCGAAACAAAAAACGTGGCAGCCAAGCCTGGCAAGGGATTGCGGGAGGCCGTCCGACGGGCCGTTGGGAAAAGCCAACGGGGCGGCGGTCGGGCGGACCGCGCTGCGTATCCTGTCCGGTTGGCGCAGGTCAAAAAACGGGCAATCGACGATTCATTCGGCGAAATACCGATGAAAATCTTTGAAACCCTTGTCGTTATTGGGTTTGCGCTGCGCTATCATAGCAACGCCGTACCGCGGGGTGGCCGCCGGCAAGCCGGAGGGCGCGTCGCGCGGGCCAGGATTCGGCGCTGTGTCGTCGGAGTCTGACTCTCGACGGCACGGTTCGCGCACGTATAATCGGCGCGTTCGCGCTGTTCGTGTCAACCTAACCTGATAAAGGAACCTTAATGAACAAACAGGAACTGATCGACGCCGTCGCCGCCCAAACGGGCGCCAGCAAGGCTCAAACCGGCGAAACGCTGGACACGCTGCTCGAAGTCATCAAGAAGGCCGTGTCGAAGGGTGATGCGGTTCAGCTGATCGGCTTCGGCAGCTTCGGTTCGGGCAAGCGCGCAGCACGTACGGGCCGCAACCCGAAGACGGGCGAAACCATCAAGATCCCGGCAGCCAAGACGGTCAAGTTCACGGCTGGCAAGGCGTTCAAGGACGCCGTCAACAAGCGTTAAACCCGCGCCTGTTCCAGGAAAAACCCGCCTCTCGGCGGGTTTTTTGTTGGGCGCGCGCGGCATTTTCGCCACAGTTCGCGCCGCTCTTGCAAAAGTTAACGGTTACTTTTACAAGCCGTTACCAAGCGATCATGCGTGCACGATCTGCGTGTCGCCGTGATCGTCGTCGTCGTGCGAATCGACATCCCACGCCGGGAACGGATCGTCGAACGCCGCCCATCCCGCCGCGCCGAGCGCGAACTCCGCATCGGTCAGCAGGCACGCATCGAGTTTCGCGCGCCACGCGTCGGCGTCGAGCGCGATGCCGATCAGCACGAGTTCCTGCCGGCGATCGCCGACCGTGCGATCGTCGAGATCGCCCAGCCATTCCGTGCGGATTTCGGCGAGCAACTCGTCGTCGTCCGGCCATTCCGCGCGATCCTGCGCCGCCCACCACAAGCCTGCCGGGCCATGCCGGCACACGCCGCCCGCCTGCGACAGCGAGCCCGCGATGTCGTTGCGCGTCGCGAGCCAGAAGAAACCCTTGCTGCGCAGCACGCCCGGCCACTCCTGATGCAGCAGCGCCCAGAGTCGTGCCGGGTGAAACGGCCGGCGCGCGCGGTAAACAAAATTGCCGATCCCGAATTCGTCGGCTTCGCCGTGCACGTGCGCATGATGGTCGTCATGGCAGTCGGGGTCGTCGCAATGCGTGTGATCGTGATCGAGCGACGCGAGCCAGCCCGGCGCGTTCGCGGCTTCGTCGAAATCGAAGCGGCCGGTGTTCAGCACTTCGTCGAGCGGCACGTTGCCGAACGTCGACACGACCTGGTGCGCGCGCGGATTGAGGCGCGCGAGGATGTGCTGCAGGCGCGCGAGATCGTCCGCGCCGACGAGGTCGGCCTTGTTGATCACCAGCACGTCGCAGAATTCGATCTGCTCGATCAGCAGCTCGACGAGCGTGCGGTCGTCGTCTTCCGACGCGGCGATGCCGCGCGTCGCGAGCGCGTCGTCGGAGCCGTAGTCGCGCAGGAAGTTGTACGCGTCGACCACGGTGACGAGCGTGTCGAGCCGCGCGATGGACGACAGCGACGCGCCGTCGTCGTCGACGAACGTGAAGGTTTCGGCGATCGGCATCGGCTCCGCGATACCGGTCGATTCGATCATGATCGCGTCGAAGCGGCCTTCGGATGCAAGGTTGCGGATCTCGACGAGCAGATCGTCGCGCAGCGTGCAGCAGATGCAGCCGTTCGACATTTCGACGAGGCGTTCCTCGAGGTGCGACAGCGCCTGCGCATCGCGCACGAGCGACGCGTCGATGTTGACCGCCGCGAGATCGTTGACGATCACCGCGACTTTCAGGCCCGCGCGGTTCGCGAGGACGTGGTTGAGCAGCGTGGTCTTGCCGGCGCCGAGGAAACCGGACAGCACTGTGACGGGCAACGGCTGTTTCATTGCCGGATTCATGATGATATGCACCAACGGAAAAGATGAAAAAGCGGCCGCGGCGCCCTGCCGGGGCGCGATCGGCCCGCGCACGGGCCAAACGGCGGCGTCAGCCCGCATTGTGCATCAAACGCGCGCGGCCGGCCCGGCGCCGGCCGGTGACGCGGCGCAGAATCACTGCGCGGCTTGAGCGGCTTGAGTGGTCTGCGCGGGCGGCAGCAGCTTCCATTGCGTCAGGATGTCGGCGATCTGCCGCGCGTACTTGTCGCGCAGCGATGGCGTTTCCGAATGATAGGCGCCGACTGCCTGCCACGTGTTGCCGTAGCGATTCATCTTCTGCTTGAGATGCCACGCGGCGATGTACACGTTCTTGCACGGCTCCATCAGCGTGTCGCGGCCGATCCCATAGCGCGACAGCGTCGGCAGGTGGATCGAATTGATCTGCATCAGGCCGTAGTCGACCGAGCCGTTGGTGTTCTTGTTCAGCGCGCCGGGCCGGTTGCGCGACTCCTGCCACGCGATCGCGCGCAGGATCAGCGGATTGACCTGCTGATATTTGGCCGCTTCGTCGAAACAATCGGCGCGTGCGTTGCCGCTGGCGAACCACGCGCCGGCGGCGATCAACGCGATCGAAGCGAACCGTCTGTTCATCGTGCGGAAACGAAAAGGAATTGCGCGAAGCTCGGGAAAACCCGTGCCTGTTATTAGTGCGACGAGAAACGCGCCGCCCGTATCATACCGGCAGACCGTCAGATTGCGACAGGCAGGAATACGGCAGCCCGGTTATACCGCATTTCCGTGTCGGTTCATCGCGAAAACAAGGGAGAGGGCCGGCATGCGGAGGGCGACGCGAATCCTTACATATTGCATACGGTTCGCCGGACGCATGTCGTATGTGAGACAGTCCTCGGATCAATGTGATATTTCGGACATGAAAAACTGCTAATGTCGCCTCTTTCGGACTTGGATCCCAGCACTACCGCCGGAAGTGGCCTGAGCCGGCATCGACCCATTCATCCATGACAAGAAATCGCTTCGTTATGCGGCGTGTTGCCACGACCCTGCTCGTGGCCGGCATCATCGTCTCGCAGGCCGCCTACGCTCAGGTCACGCTCAATTTCGTGAATGCGGATATCGACCAGGTCGCGAAAGCGATCGGCGCCGCGACCGGCAAGACCATCATCGTCGACCCCCGCGTGAAGGGGCAGCTCAATCTCGTGGCCGAACGGCCGGTGCCGGAAGACCAGGCGTTGAAGACGCTGCAGTCGGCGCTGCGCATGCAGGGCTTCGCGCTCGTGCAGGATCACGGCGTGCTGAAGGTCGTGCCGGAAGCCGACGCGAAGCTGCAGGGCGTGCCGACCTACGTCGGCAATGCGCCGCAGGCGCGTGGCGACCAGGTGATCACGCAGGTGTTCGAGCTGCACAACGAATCGGCGAACAACCTGCTGCCCGTGCTGCGGCCGCTGATCTCGCCGAACAACACGGTGACGGCCTACCCGGCGAACAACACGATCGTCGTGACCGACTATGCGGACAACGTGCGCCGCATCGCGCAGATCATCTCGGGCATCGACAGCGCCGCGGGCGCGCAGGTGCAGGTCGTGACGCTGCGCAACGCGAACGCGATCGACCTCGCCGCGCAGATGCAGAAGATGCTCGACCCGGGTGCGATCGGCAACAGCGACGCGACGCTGAAGGTGTCGGTCACGGCCGACCCGCGCACCAATTCGCTGCTGCTGCGCGCATCGAACGGGTCGCGCCTCGCGGCCGCGAAACGTCTCGCGCTGCAGCTCGACGCGCCGAGCGCGGTGCCCGGCAACATGCACGTCGTGCCGCTGCGCAACGCCGATGCGGTGAAGCTCGCGAAGACGCTGCGCGGGATGCTCGGCAAGGGCGGCAACGACAGCGGCTCGTCGGCGTCGTCCAACGATGCGAACAGCTTCAACCAGAACGGCGGTTCGTCGGCGAGCGGCAACTTCTCGACCGGCACGTCGGGCACCCCGCCGCTGCCGTCGGGCGGCCTGGGCGGCTCGTCGTCGTCGTCCTACGGCAGCGGTTCTTCGTCCAGCGGCGGAATCGGCAGCGGCGGCCTGCTCGGCGGCGACAAGGACAAGAGCGGTGACGACAACCAGCCAGGCGGGATGATCCAGGCCGACTCGGCCACCAACTCGCTGATCATCACCGCGTCCGATCCGGTTTACCGGAACCTGCGCTCGGTGATCGACCAGCTCGACGCGCGGCGCGCGCAGGTCTATATCGAAGCGCTGATCGTCGAGCTGAACTCGACGACGCAGGGGCAACTCGGTATCCAGTGGCAGGTCGCGAGCGGCCAGTTCCTCGGCGGCACGAACCTGGCCGCGGCGGCCGGCAACGTCGCGGGCAACAGCATCATCAACCTCACGACCGGCACCGCGGGCAGTACCGGCGCCGGCCTCGCGGCCAACCTTTCGGGGCTGAACCAGGGGCTCAACATCGGCTGGCTGCACAACATGTTCGGCGTGCAGGGCCTCGGCGCGCTGCTGCAGTATTTCTCGGGCGTGAGCGACGCGAACGTGCTGTCGACGCCGAACCTGATCACGCTCGACAACGAGGAAGCGAAGATCGTCGTCGGCCAGAACGTGCCGATCGCGACCGGTTCGTACTCGAACCTGACGAGCGGCACCACGAGCAATGCGTTCAACACGTACGATCGTCGCGACGTCGGCCTGACGCTGCACGTGAAGCCGCAGATCACCGACGGCGGGATCCTGAAGCTGCAGCTCTACACGGAGGATTCGGCGGTCGTCAGCGGCACCACCAGCGCGCAGACCGGCCCGACCTTCACGAAGCGCTCGATCCAGTCGACGATCCTGGCCGACAACGGCGAGATCATCGTGCTCGGCGGCCTGATGCAGGACAACTACGCGGTGTCGAACAGCAAGGTGCCGCTGCTCGGCGACATCCCGTGGATCGGCCAGCTGTTCCGTTCGGAATCGAAGCAGCGGCAGAAGACGAACCTGATGGTGTTCCTGCGCCCGGTGATCATTTCCGATCGCAGCACCGCGCAGGAAGTCACGGCCAACCGCTACGACTACATCCAGGGTGTGACGGGCGCGTACAAGTCGGACAACAACGTGATCCGCGACAAGGACGATCCGGTCGTCCCGCCGATGCCGATCGGTCCGAGCCAGGGCGGCACGCCGGCCGGCAACCTGTTCGATCTCGACAAGATGCGTCGCCAGCAGTTGCAGCGCCAGGTCGCGCCGGTGCCGGCCCAGCCGTTGCCGGAAGCCACGCCCGCGCAGCCGCAGGGCGTGCCGCAGCAGGCGGTGCCGGCCCAGCCGCTGACCACCGCACCGGGAGCCTCGCAGTGAGCGACGTGCTCGCGTCTTCCGCCCACGACGGCGCGCCGGGCGAACGCCAGCCGCCATCGCCGCTCGCCGCGCGCCTGCTGCCGTACGGCTTCGCGAAGAGCGGCCAGGTGCTGATCGCGCATCAGCTCGACGACACGCTCGAGGTGTGGATCAGCGAACGCACGAGCGACGCCGCGCTCGCGGAAATCGCCCGCAACTTCGGCTCGATCGCCGTGCATCGCGTGCCGGCCGACGAGCTCGCGCAGGCGATCAACCAGGCGTACGCGCGCCAGGACGGCAGCGCCGCGCAGGTGGTCGGCGAGGTCGAAGGCGAAGTCGACCTGTCGCGGCTGATGCAGGACATTCCCGAAGTCGAGGATCTGCTCGAATCGGAAGACGACGCGCCGATCATCCGGATGATCAACGCGCTGCTCACGCAAGCGGCGCGCGAACAGGCGTCGGACATTCACATCGAGCCGTTCGAGAATGCGTCGGTCGTGCGCTTTCGCGTCGACGGCACGCTGCGCGACGTCGTGCGCCCGAAGAAGGCGCTGCATGGCGCGCTGATCTCGCGGATCAAGATCATGGCGCAGCTCGACATCGCGGAGAAGCGCCTGCCGCAGGACGGCCGCATCACGCTGCGCGTCGGCGGCCGGCCGGTCGACGTGCGGGTGTCGACGCTGCCGACCGGGCACGGCGAGCGCGCGGTGCTGCGTCTGCTGGAAAAGGACGCGCAGCGCCTGAACCTCGAAGCGCTCGGGATGGGCCGCGACACGCTCGTGCAGTTCGACAAGCTGATCGGCCGCCCGCACGGCATCGTGCTCGTCACCGGCCCGACCGGTTCGGGCAAGACGACCACGCTGTACGCGTCGATGTCGCGGCTCGAGACCGCGACGACCAACATCATGACCGTCGAGGACCCGATCGAATACGACCTCGCCGGCATCGGCCAGACGCAGGTGAACGAGCGGATCGGGATGACCTTTGCCCGCGCGCTGCGCTCGATCCTGCGCCAGGACCCGGACGTGATCATGATCGGCGAAATCCGCGACCTCGAAACCGCGCAGATCGCGGTGCAGGCGTCGCTGACGGGCCACCTCGTGCTCGCGACGCTGCACACGAACGATGCGGCGTCCGCGGTCACGCGCCTGACCGACATGGGCGTCGAGCCGTACCTGCTCGCGTCGTCGCTGCTCGGCGTGCTCGCGCAGCGCCTGGTGCGCCAGCTCTGCCCCGTCTGCAAGGAAGAGCGGCACGAGGAAGGCCGCACCGTGTGGCATCCGGTCGGCTGCGACAAGTGCGGGCATTCGGGCTATTCGGGCCGGCGCGGGGTCTACGAACTGCTGCTGGTCGACGAGTCGATCCGCACGCTGATCCACCGCAATGCGGCCGATGCCGAGATCCTCGCCGCCGGCCGCGCGGAAGGCATGCGCACGCTGCGCGACGACGCGGAGCGCTGGCTCGCGTCCGGCGCGACGTCGCTCGAGGAAGTGCTGCGCGTGACGGGAGGCGCATAGCGCGATGCCGGCATTCCGTTTCGAAGCGATCGATGCGGCGGGACGCGCGCAGAAAGGCGTGATCGATGCCGACAGCGCGCGTGCCGCGCGCGGCCAGCTGCGCACGCAGGGACTCACGCCGCTCGTCGTCGAGCCGGCCGCGAGCGCGACGCGCGGCGCGCGTTCGCAGCGGCTCGCGTTCGGCCGCAAGCTGTCGCAGCGCGAACAGGCGATCCTCACGCGCCAGCTCGCGAGCCTGCTGATCGCCGGGCTGCCGCTCGACGAGGCGCTCGGCGTGCTGACCGAGCAGGCCGAGCGCGACTACATTCGCGAACTGATGGCCGCGATCCGCGCCGAAGTGCTCGGCGGCCATTCGCTCGCGAATGCGCTGGGCCAGCATCCACGCGATTTTCCGGAAATCTACCGCGCGCTGGTCGCGGCGGGCGAGCACACCGGCAAGCTCGGCATCGTGCTGTC
Source organism: Burkholderia sp. EMB26 (assembly GCF_024730645.1). Classification (NCBI taxonomy): domain Bacteria; kingdom Pseudomonadati; phylum Pseudomonadota; class Betaproteobacteria; order Burkholderiales; family Burkholderiaceae; genus Burkholderia; species Burkholderia sp. EMB26. Next base: position 71,018 of record NZ_CP078070.1, on the reverse strand, counting down.
GCGCCTCGCCGACTACATCGAGCAGAGCAATGCGCTCAAGCAGAAGATCCTGCTGGCGTTCACGTATCCGGGCATCGTTACGCTGATTGCGTTCGGCATCGTCACGTTCCTGCTGAGCTACGTCGTGCCGCAGGTCGTCAACGTGTTCGCGAGCACGAAGCAGCAGCTGCCGATCCTCACGGTCGTGATGATGGCGCTGTCGGAGTTCGTGCGGCACTGGTGGTGGGCGATCCTGATCGCGGTCGCGCTCGCCGTGTGGTTCGTGAAGGCGACGCTGTCGCGCGCGGGGCCCCGGCTCGCGTTCGATCGCTGGGTGCTGACCGCGCCGCTCGCGGGCAAGCTCGTGCGCGGCTACAACACGGTGCGCTTCGCGAGCACGCTCGGCATCCTCACCGCGGCCGGCGTGCCGATCCTGCGCGCGCTGCAGGCGGCCGGCGAGACGCTGTCGAACCGCGCGATGCGCGCGAACATCGACGATGCGATCGTGCGCGTGCGCGAAGGCTCCGCGCTGTCGCGCGCGCTGAACAACGTGAAGACGTTTCCGCCGGTGCTGGTGCACCTGATCCGGTCGGGCGAAGCGACGGGCGACGTGACGACGATGCTGGACCGCGCGGCCGAAGGCGAAGCGCGCGAGCTGGAGCGCCGCACGATGTTCCTGACGAGCCTGCTGGAGCCGCTGCTGATCCTCGCGATGGGCGGCATCGTGCTCGTGATCGTGCTGGCCGTGATGCTGCCGATCATCGAGCTGAACAACATGGTGCAGTGACGCTGCGGCCCGTTTGCCGGGCCGCCATCGTTCAGCGCATGTAGATCGCGGGTGACGGCGTGTTCGCCGGGAGCTGGATTTCGGCGCGGGCGCCGTTGCGGTCGATGATGATCGAGCGCGGGCGGACTTCGGCGAGCTTCGCGCCGGACGTGACGTCCGCGCCGAGCGACACGGCGCGCGGCGGTTCGCCGCCGACGCCGACGATCGCGGCGCCGCCGTGGTCGAGCGCGAGAATGCCGAACAGGTGGATGTCCTGGACGGGATTCTTGTCGAGCTGGCCGCCGAAGAGCGCCGCGGCGTCCTCGGTGCGGATCGGCAGCCGCGCGGCGGCGGCGGGCAGCGGCGCTTCGCGGGCCGACAGCGTGACGACCCAGTAGGTGGCCGTCGCGCACAAACCCGCGAAGAGGGCGAGGGAAAGGATCCGGATCGAGAGCGCGTTCATGCGCGCTATTGTACGGATGTATGTGAAATTTGCGTTGAGTGAAAGCCCTCGGCGATGCGCGCCTTACAATGCGTGCTCCGCGCCCGCCGGTCCGGAAGGTTGCCGTCAGGCAATCGTCCGGTGCGCCGGGTGCGTCACTCAATCGACGACATTTTTTGGAAAGAGGTAGTCAGTCATGCAAACGTGGATCACTCGCCGCAACGCGGCCGTGCGTCGTCAGCGCGGTTTCACGCTGATCGAGATCATGGTGGTGGTCGCGATCCTCGGGATCCTGGCGGCGCTGATCGTGCCGAAGATCATGAGCCGCCCGGACGAGGCGCGCCGCATCGCCGCGAAGCAGGACATCGGCACGATCATGCAGGCGCTCAAGCTGTATCGTCTCGACAACGGCCGCTATCCGACCCAGGAGCAGGGCCTGAACGCGCTGATCCAGAAGCCGACCAACGATCCGATCCCGAACAACTGGAAGGACGGCGGCTATCTCGAGCGCCTGCCGAACGATCCGTGGGGCAACGGGTACAAGTACCTGAACCCGGGCGTGCACGGCGAGATCGACGTGTTCAGCTACGGCGCCGACGGCAAGGAAGGCGGCGAAAGCAACGACTCCGACATCGGCTCGTGGCAATAAGCCGGCGCTGATCGCCGCGACGCTTCATTCCCGTTCTTCTTCATGCTCGCCATTCGCACGACCTCCCGCTGCGGCCGCGATTGCCGTGTGCGTCGCGGTGCGGTGCCGTCCGCACCGGCAGGTGCCGATGGCGGCTCGATGAAGCACCGCGCGGCGCGGCGTCGCGCGCGCGGGTTCACGCTGCTCGAAATGCTGGTCGTGCTCGTGATCGCGGGGCTGCTGGTGTCGCTCGCGTCGCTGTCGCTGACGCGCAATCCGCGCACCGACCTGCGCGAGGAAGCGCAGCGCATCGCGCTGCTGTTCGAGACGGCCGGCGACGAAGCGCAGGTGCGTGCGCGGCCGATCGCATGGCAGCCGACCGCGCACGGCTTCCAGTTCGACGTGAGCTCGCCCGACGGCTGGCGCACGCTGCGCGACGACCTGCTGCGCCCGCGCGACTGGGATGGCGGCGTCACCGGCGCGGACATCGATTACCCGGGGTCGGATACGCGCGCGAGCCGAGTCGTGTTCGGCACCGAGAGCATCGACACGCCCGTGCGCGTGACGCTGCATTCGGCCGCCGGCAGCGCGACGATCGTCGGCACCGGCAACGGCCGCTACGAGGTGCAATGACGATGCGTCGTCGCCTGCCCTTCCCCGTTTCTTCATCCCGCGGCTTCACGATGATCGAGGTGCTGGTCGCGCTCGCGATCATCGCGGTCGCGCTCGCCGCGTCGATCCGTGCGGTCGGCACGATGGCGACCAATGCGTCCGACCTGCATCGCCGGCTGCTCGCCGGCTGGAGCGCAGACAACGCGCTCGCGCAGCTGCGGCTCACGCATGCGTGGCCGGAAGTCGGCGAGCAGAGTTTCGACTGCTCGCAAGGCAACGTGCAGCTGGTCTGCACGCAGCGCGTGAGCACCACGCCGAACCCGGTGTTCCGGCGCGTGCGGATTTCGGTGAGCATGCCTGGCCGCGCCGGCGTGCTCGCGCAGATGGTGACGGTGGTCGCGAATGAAACCAGCCGTCCACTCTGACGCGCCGATGCGCCGCCCGTCCGCCCGCCCGGCGCGCCTCGCCACCCGCGGCTTCACGCTGATCGAGCTGATGATCGCGATCGCGATCCTCGCGGTGGTCGCGATCCTCGCGTGGCGCGGGCTCGACCAGATCATGCGCGGTCGCGACAAGGTCGCGGCCGCGATGGAAGACGAGCGCGTGTTCGCGCAGATGTTCGACCAGATGCGCATCGACGCGCGGCTCGCCGCGACCGACGACGAAGCCGGCCAGCCGGCGATCGGCGTCGCCGGCAATACGCTGCAGATCGTGCGCGAACTCGACGTGCCGGGCGTCGCGCCGCGGCTGCAGGTGGTCCGCTACCGGATCGCCGGCGGGCGCGTCGTGCGCTATGCGTCGCCGCCGATCGACGACACGAACCGGCTGCGCACCATGCTGAAGGACAGCAGCGTCGAAGGCTGGAGCTGGGTCGCGCTGATGGGCGGCGTCGGCGCGATCGACGCGAAGCTGTACGTGCCGCGCGTGGGCTGGACCACCAACCTGCAGACGGCCGACGAAGCGCTCGCGCAGAACAACGACGCGCTCAAGGTGCCGCAGATCGGCAACGCGCCGCCGGCGCGCGCGGTGACCGGGCTGCAGGTCAGCATCGGCGCGACGTCGCTGCGCGTGCCGGTCACGCGCATCTTCCTCGTCGGGGAATGACGATGCGTGCGCGCCCACTCCACCGAATGCCTGCCCGCCGCCAGCGCGGCGCCGCGATCATCACCGCGCTGCTCGTGGTCGCGCTGTCGGCGATCCTCGTGTCGGGGATGCTGTGGCGCCAGCAGGTGCAGATCCGCCGGATCGAGAACCAGCGCGTGATCGCGCAGGCGCAGTGGGTCGCGCGCGGCGCGCTCGACTGGACCCGGATGATCCTGCGCTCCGAAGGCGATACGGCGCCCGGCATCACGTATCTCGGCGGGATCTGGGGCGTGCCGATCGCGAAGACCAAACTGTCGGATTTCCTCGGCCGAATCGGCGCGCCCAACGACACCGACGCCGAAGACACTTACCTGTCCGGCTCGATCGAGGACGCGCAGGCGAAGTTCAACCTGCGCAACCTCGTGTCGTCGCCGGCGCCCGGCGTGCTGCAACTGAACGTCACGCAGATGCAGGCGTTCCAGCGCCTGCTGACGACGCTTGGCTACGACAGCGCGTTCGCGAAGCGCATCGCGCTGCAGGTGCGCGCGGGCCTGCTGCATTCGGCCACGCGGTTCCAGATGCCGAACCTGCCCGGCGGCGGCGGCACCGCGGCGAACGCCGCGACCGCGCCGGTGACGAGCGGCGACCTGCAGGGCAGCGGCTTCACCGACGATCCCGGGATGGCCGGCGGCGACCGCGGGCCCGCGCCGCTGATGATGACGCGCGTCGACAGCCTGCTCGACGTCGACGGCGTGACGCCCGAGATGGTCGCGCGGCTGCGCCCGTTCGTCACCGTGCTGCCGACTACCACGCCCGTGAACATGAACACCGCGCCGGCCGAAGTGATCGCGGCGCTGATACCGGGGATGAGCGTGTCGTCCGCGCAGGCGCTCGTGTCGCGCCGCGAGACGGTGTTTTTCCGGAACGTCGGCGACGTGCAGCTCGCGCTGCGCGGCGCCGGCGCGCCGCCGAACGTGACGATCGACTCGAGCCTCGTCGACGTCAATTCGAGCTATTTCATCGTGCATGGCCGGATCCAGCACGAACGCGCGGAGGTCGACCGCACCTCGCTCGTGTATCGTGATCCGACCACGCACTCGACGCGGGTCGTGCGCATCCGCGACCAGCTATAACGACGCCAATCGGGAGAGGAGCTCTTGTGAGCACGTTGATTGTTTCTTTGCCGCCGCGCGAGCCTGCCGTGCCGTTGCAGGAATGGCAGTGGCCCGAGCTGCCGTTCACGCTCGTCGACAAGGCCGGCCAGGTGCAGCGCGCGGGCCGCGCCGCGCTCGCGCTGCTGCCGCGCGCGAACGCGACGGTGCTGATCGTCGCCGCGCGCGACGTGCTGCTGCTGGCCGCGACCGTGCCGCCGCTGAAGGGGCCGAAGCTGCGCCAGGCGCTGCCCAACATCGTCGAGGATCAGCTGATCCAGGACCCGCTCGGCTGCCACATCGCGCTCGATCCGGCCGCGCTGCCCGACGGACGCCGCGTGCTGGCCGTCGTCGATCGCGCGTGGTTCCGCACGATCTGCGACGCATTCACCGCGGCCGGTCACCGGCACCTGAGCGCGGTCCCCGCGACCCGCTGCCTGCCGGCGCCGCGTGCGTCGGCCCACGCGGCCTCCGCCGTGCCGGCCGACGGCGAGCCGACCGACGCCGCCGCGCTCGTCGCGGACGTCACCGAGCCGCCTGCCCGCCCGGCGACCGTCGCCGCGGTGCTCGGGCTCGCGACGGCGGTCGAACCGGTGCTCGTCGAAGCCGGCGCGCTGCCGGCGGCGGCCGGTGCGCCGCGCCTCGAGCTGGCGGTCGCGCGCGGTGCGCTCGGCGAAGGCTTCGCGGCGCCCGCATCGCGCGCGGCCGGCACGCTGGCCGCGCTCGCGGGCGGCGGCGACGTCGAACTGTACGAACTCGGCGAACCTGGCGCGGAGCCGCGGCTCGCGTCGGTCGGCCGCACCGACGCGCCGCTGCTGCCGGGCGCCGCGCCGCTGTCGTTCGACACGTTCGCGCGCCGGGCGCTGACCGAGCCATTCGATCTGTGCCAGTTCGAGTTCGAGTCGCAGCCGTGGCGCTTCGACCGCGCGACGGTGAAGCGCCTGCGCGTGCCGATCGCGCTGGCCGCGGCGACGCTCGGCGTCGCGGTGATCGGGATGAACCTGCACTGGTGGAAGCTGTCGCGCGAGCGCGATGCGCTGTCCGCGCAGATCACCGAGACGCTCTTGTCCGCGTTCCCGAAGACGACCACCGTGCTCGATCCGCCTGCGCAGATGCAGCGCCAGCTCGACCAGCTTCGGCTCGCGGCCGGCGAGCTGTCGCCGAACGATTTCCTCGCGTTGTCGAGCGGTTTGTCGCGTTCGATGGGCGCGCTGCCGCTGAACGGCATCGCGTCGCTCGACTATCACGACCGGCGGCTCGACGTCGGCTTCAAGCCGGAGGTCAAGGTCGATCCCGATTTCACGCAGCGCCTCGCGCGTAACGGACTGTCCGGCGAAGTCGACAGCAACACGGGCAAATGGACGATCCGGAGCCGCTCATGAAAACCGAACAACTGAACCAGACGCTGGCCCAGTTCTGGGGCGAGCGCACGCCGCGCGAGAAGACGCTGCTCGGCTGGGGCGGCGCCGTGCTGGCGGTCGCGATCGCGTATTCGGTGCTGTGGTCGCCCGCGCAGGAAGGCCGTGCGCGGATCCAGCGCGAGCTGCCGACGATGCGTCACGAACTCGCGCAGATGACCGCGCAGGCGAACGAGGCGAAGTCGCTGGCCGCCGCCGCGCAGGGTGTCGCGCCGACCGGCCTCGCGCTGAAGGATGCGCTGACCGCGTCGCTGTCCGATCACGGGCTGCAGGGCGCGCAGGTGCAGATCGTCGGCAACGGCGTGCAGATCCAGATGAAGAACGTGTCGTTCCCGGCATGGACGCAGTGGCTCGACGATGCGCGCCGGCAGTTCAAGGTGCAGGTCGGCGAGGCGCATGCGACGGCGCTGAAGGAAGACGGCCAGGTGGACCTGACGGCCGTGATGCAACCTTCCGTCCAGAAATAGATGACGGCTGTGGATGACGCAAACGAAGGCCGGCCGATGCGGCCGTGGGTGAGACGGCTCGTCGCCGTGTTGCCGTGGGTGCTGGCAGGCGGTCTGGCGACGGCGGTGACGCTCGTCGCGCTCGCGCCGGCCGCGTGGATCGCGCCGCAGTTCGCGCGGGCGACCGGCGGCCACGTGAATCTCGTCGATCCGGACGGGTCGCTGTGGCACGGCTCGGGCACGCTGATGCTCGCGCCGGGCGCGGACCAGAGCGCGGCGACGCTGCTGCCGGGCCGGGTCGAATGGACCACGCGCTTCTGGCCGCTGCTGACCGGGCGCGTGCAGATGCGCATGCGGCAGACGGAAGCGATGCCCGACGCGGTCACGCTTGATGCGACGTGGCGCGGCGCGGTGCTGTCGGCGGGCACGATGGCCGTGCCTGCGTCGCTGCTCACGGGGCTCGGCACGCCGTTCAACACGCTCGACCTGCAGGGCGACGTGCGGCTCGGTTGGAGCGACTGGCGGCTGATCGGCAACAACGCGTTCGGTCAGCTGACGGTGACGATCGATTCGATGAGTTCGCGCGTGTCGCGCGTGAAGCCGCTCGGTTCGTACCGCGCGGTATTGCAGGCGAAGGGCGCGGGCGCCGATCTCGACCTGTCGACGACGCAGGGCCCGCTGTTCCTCGACGGGCACGGCAGCTTCGGCCCCGGCCAGGGATCGTTCCGCGGCACCGCGCACGCGGCGCCCGAGCAACAGGCGAACCTCGCCGGGCTGCTGAACCTGCTCGGCCACCCGATCGGCAACAACCAGGTGTCGCTGATCTTTGGCGACGCGCAGCGCTGAACGCGCGCGTCGCCCGCTTTCCTTCCTACTTCTGCGCGAGCGGCGCGACGGGCGACGGTGCGGTGGCCGCGGGCGCGGTCGCACCGGACGCCGGCAAGGGCGCCGGCGCCGCCATGTCGCCGTTCTCGCGCGCCATCTCCGATACGTTCCAGCCGCCGCCGAGCGCCTTCACGAGCCCGACCGACGACACCATCCGCTGCCCGGCGATCGTCGCGAGCTTCTGCTGCGCGGTGAACGCGGTGGTCTGCGCGGTCAGCACGTTCAGGTACGCGACCGTGCCGGCCTTGTACTGGTTCGTGACGATCGCGAGCGCGTGCTCGGCGCTGTCGACGGCCTGCCGCTGCACGTCGATTTCCTGCGCGAGGATGCGCTGCGACGCGAGGTTGTCCTCGACGTCCTGGAACGCGGTGAGCACCGCGAGCCGATAGGCGGCGACGTCCTGGTCGTAGGTCGCGCGCGCCGCATCGGTCTGCGCGGCGCGCAGACCCGCGTCGAACAGCGTGGCCGCGAGCTGCGGGCCGACCGTCCAGAAGCGTGCCGGCAGCGTGAACAGCTGCGACCACACCGAGCTCTGGAAGCCGCCGGTGGCCGACAGCGTGAGCGTCGGGAAGAACGCGGCGATCGCGACGCCGATCTGCTCGTTCGCGGCCGCGGCGCGGCGCTCGGCCGCCGCGATGTCGGGCCGGCGCTCGAGGATCGCGGACGGCACGTCGACCGGCGTGATCGGCGGCTCGGCCGCGAGCGGGTTCGGCGGCAGCGAGAAGGTCGATGCCGGCTCGCCGATCAGCGTCGCGATCGCATGCTCGTATTGCGCGCGGGCGACGCCGTTGTCGATCTGCGCGGCCTGCGCGCTCTGCAGCTGCGTCTGCGCCTGGATCACGTCGGCGCGCGCGGCGACGCCCTGCGCGTACTGGTTCTGCGTGAGCTGCAGCGACCGTTGGTACGACTGCACGGTGTCGTCGAGCAGCTTCTGCAGCGCATCGGACGTGCGCAACTGGAAGTAGGTCTGCGCGAGTAGCGCCTGCTGCGACAGCCGCGCGTTCGCGAGATCGGCCGCGGCGGCCGCTTCGCCGGCGCGCTGCGCGCTGACGGTGCGGCTCACCTTGCCCCACAGGTCGGGTTCCCAGCTGGCGTCGAGGCCGACGCTGTAGCTGTTGTTGATCGACCCGGTCGACCCGCTGCCGAAATTCGACGACGACCCCGACGACAGCGACGTGCGCGGCGTCCGCGCGCGCGAGCCCGATGCGGTCAGCCCGACGGTCGGGAAATACGCGGCGCGCGCCTCGGTGACGAGCGCGCGCGCCTGCCGGTAGGCGGCCGCCGATTGCGCGATGGTCTGGTTCGACGCGTTGAGCTTGCCGATCAGCGCATCGAGCTGCGGATCGTTGTAGACCGTCCACCACGGGCCGCGGTCGGCGCGATCGGCGGGCTGCGCGACTTTCCAGCCGGCCGGCGCTTCCTTGAAGGCGGCGGGGATCGACGTGTCGGGCCGGTGATAGTCGGGCCCGACGGCGCAGCCGGCGAGCAGCACGGCCGTCGCGATGGCGACGGCGGCGCTCAGCGGGCGAACGGCGCGCGGGAGGGGGGCGTACGGCATGGTGGTTTTCCTGTCTGGGCGTGACGGCCGGCGAGCGGCGCCGCGCGATGCGGTCGTCATGCCGCTGGCGGACAAATGGTAACTGACGGCGGGAAAGCTGCGCAGCCCTAAGGGTACGGTGGGCGACAGCCCGAATGTGTTACCGGCGCGGCCGGCCGGTTTACCGGCCATTACGGCCGGCTTGCGGGAAAACGGCGTGCGAACGGGCGTACGACACCGGCCGCGCGTGACGCGGCCGGCGATCAGACAGGATCGTGCGGAGAGCGGCGGGAGCGGTGCAGCGTCAGTGGCAGCGCACGGGCACCGGGACGGGTTCGGCGGCGGCCCGCCATGTCGACGGCTCCGTCACGGCCGGCTGGCTCGTACGGCGGGCGCCGCCCTTCGCGTTGCGCTGCCGGCGATGATCGAACCATGCGAACCCGAGCGCCGCGAGCGAGCCGCCAGGCACGACCAGCATCGTCACGTACAGCGCGATCTTCCAGCCGCGGTGCGGCCCGGAGAACACATGATGAGCGGTATCGGTCAGGTTGCGGCGCAGCGCGCCGGCGGCATTTTTCAGGAACAGCATCGCGAACATCCTCGGGTGCCCGGCAGCGCGGGCCAATCGGTCAGAACATAGTCTCCGGCAGTGCAACATGCACGTCGTAACTGGTTGACTCAAATAATATTGACTAAGCAATCATTTTTCAAGATACTGGGCGCGTTTTAACCCGAAACGCACTATTGCTGCGCGCGCAATCGTATGACCGGCGGCCTCTACGATCCCGAGAACATCGCGCTGGAAACGAGCCTCGGCTATTACCTGTCGAAGGCGAAGCAGGCGCTCGTCGAGCGGATGGATCGCGCGCTCGAGCCGCTCGACCTCACCGCGCAGCAGATCGGCGTGATCCTCCTGCTGTCGCGCGGCTACGCGCGCACGCCGTTCGAACTGTCCCGCAAGATGTCGTACGACAGCGGCTCGATGACGCGCATGCTCGACCGGCTCGAACGCAAGGGGCTGATCGCACGCGCGCGCAGCGAGCAGGACCGCCGGATGATCGAGCTGACGCTGACCGAGCGCGGCCTCGAAGCCGCCCGTGCGCTGCCGTCGCTGGTCGCGACCGCGCTCAACGCGCAACTGGAGGGCTTTTCGGCCGACGAACTGGCGACGCTCACCGGCCTGCTGCAGCGTTTCATCGCCAACGGGCCCGGCTCGACCGGCTGCCCGAAGCCCGACGAACCCGACTGCTGATGTGCGCGGAGCCCTCATGTCTAGGTTAAGCATTCGCTTATTTCTCTGTCTGGGCAGAAGATGACGAGGCACGCGCTCCGCTTTTTCCCTTTTTCATTCCACCCGGCCGGGCCGCGCTGCGTCGCGCGCCCGTGCGTTGTGCCGGCGCGTCGCGCGCGCCGCGTCTAGGAGATTCCGATGTCCGCCACCACGGCATCCGCCCCCTCCCCCGCCGCCGAACCCGCACCGCTGACCGGCGGCGCACTCGCGCTGCTGACCGTCGGGCTCGCGCTCGGCACCTTCATGGAAGTGCTCGACACGTCGATCGCGAACGTCGCGGTGCCGACCATCTCGGGTAGCCTCGGCGTCGCGACGAGCGAAGGCACGTGGGTGATTTCGTCGTACTCGGTCGCGTCCGCGATCGCGGTGCCGCTCACCGGCTGGCTCGCGCGCCGGGTCGGCGAGGTGCGCCTCTTCACGCTGTCGGTGCTCGCGTTCACGATCGCGTCGGCGCTCTGCGGCCTCGCGACCAACTTCGAGACGCTGATCGCGTTCCGGCTGCTGCAAGGCCTCGTGTCGGGGCCGATGGTGCCGCTGTCGCAGACGATCCTGATGCGCAGCTACCCGCCCGCGAAACGCGGGCTCGCGCTCGGGCTATGGGCGATGACGGTGATCGTCGCCCCGATCTTCGGCCCGTTGCTGGGCGGCTGGATCAGCGACAACTACACGTGGCCGTGGATCTTCTACATCAACCTGCCGATCGGCGTGTTCTCGGCGACCTGCGCGTACTTCCTGCTGCGCGGCCGCGAAACGAAGACGTCGAAGCAGCGGATCGACGCGATCGGCCTCGCGCTGCTCGTGATCGGCGTGTCGTGCCTGCAGATGATGCTCGACCTCGGCAAGGACCGCGACTGGTTCAACTCGCCGTTCATCGTCGCGCTCGCGCTGATCGCCGTCGTGTCGCTCGCGTTCATGCTCGTGTGGGAGGCGACCGAGAAGGAGCCGGTGGTCGACCTGTCGCTGTTCAAGGACCGCAACTTCGCGCTCGGCGCGCTGATCATCTCGTTCGGCTTCATGGCGTTCTTCGGCTCGGTCGTGATCTTCCCGCTGTGGCTGCAGACGGTGATGGGCTACACGGCCGGCAAGGCTGGCCTCGCGACCGCGCCGGTCGGGCTGCTCGCGCTGGTGCTGTCGCCGCTGATCGGCCGCAACATGCACCGGCTCGACCTGCGGATGGTCGCGAGCTTCGCGTTCATCGTGTTCGCGGGCGTGTCGCTGTGGAACGCGACGTTTACGCTCGACGTGCCGTTCAACCACGTGATCCTGCCGCGGCTCGTGCAGGGCATCGGCGTCGCGTGCTTCTTCGTGCCGATGACGACGATCACGCTGTCGAGCATCTCCGACGAGCGGCTCGCGAGCGCGTCGGGATTGTCGAACTTCCTGCGCACGCTGTCCGGCGCGATCGGCACCGCGGCCAGCTCGACGTTCTGGGAGAACGACGCGATCTACCATCATGCGCGGCTGTCGGAATCGGTGAGCGTCTACGCGCAGAACACGACCGACTACCAGGGCGCGCTCGCGCAGCTCGGCATCGTCGGGCAGACGGCCAATGCGCAACTCAACCAGCTCGTCACGCAGCAGGGCTTCATGATGGCGACCAACGACTTCTTCCATCTGTCGGCGGGCGTGTTCATCGCGCTCGCGGCGCTCGTGTGGATCACGAAGCCGAAGAAGGGCGCGGGGCCGGCGATGGGGCATTGAGGCGGTCGCGTTCGGGTTCCCGGCACGCCGCCCATGCGGCGTCCGCCACATAGATAAAGAGCTAAGCTGGCCGACCCGGACTCGCGGAACAGTGAAATGCCGACTTATGACCTACGTGATGCGACAAGGAACCTGTCGCTTTTGATCGATGACGCAATTCGTTCTGGTGAACCGTTCGTCATCGAGAACGACGGCAAGCCGCTGGTCAAAGTCGTGCCGATTGCCTCGGCACCGACGCTTGCTCCGGTATCGCGGGTCGGATTCATGAAGGGGCAGATTCGGGTCCCCGAGGATTTCGATGCGTTGCACGCCGACACGATTCGAAACAGATTCGACGGCACTGAATGAAATCAGCGTGCCGAACGTCTCGTCCTTGCCTCATTCCCGCGCCCGCAAGCCCCCGAACGCGAGATCGTCGGCCGGCGCGAGCGGCAGCGTCGCCCGCGCGACGTCGAGCCAGGCGCGCGCCGCGTGCGACAGATAGCCCTTCTTCAGCCAGCCGAGCGCGATCGCCCACGTGATTTCCGGCTCGACGATCGGCCGGCACGTGAACTGCCCCGCGTCGAGCCGCCGGCAATACGGCTCGGGCAGCAGCGCGATGCCGACGCCCGCATGCACGAGCGCGGCCATGAAATCCCAGTGACCGCTGCGGCTCACGATCGACGGCGTGAAGCCGGCCTGCCGGCACGCATCGAGCACCGCGTCGTGCAGCGCGAGGCTTTCCGCATAGAACACGAACGATTCGCGCGCGAGATCCGCGAGCGGCACGGCCGCGTGGTCCTCCCAGCGCGACTCGCGCGGCGCGACGAGCCACAGCGGCGCGCGCACCATCGGCAGCCGCTCGAACGTGCCGGGATCGACCGGCTCCAGCAGCCCGCCGAGCTCCAGCTCGCCCGACGTCAGCGCGGCCTCGATCATCCGCGCGCCCTGCTCGAACAGCTTCAGCTCGATGTTCGGGTAGCGCTGCTTGTACGCGGCGATGATCGGCGTGAACAGCGAACCGCCGAGCGGCGGAATGCCGATCGTCAGCTCGCCGCGTCCGAGCGTGCCGAGATCGTTCAGCTCCGATTGCAGCTGCGCCTGCGCGGCCAGCACGTCCTGGCCGCGCTGGAACACGATCCGCCCGGCGTCGGTCAGCACCATCTGCCGGCCGTCGCGCAGCAACAGCGGCGAACCGATCTCGTCTTCCAGCGCCTTCACCATCTTGCTGATGGTCGGCTGCGTGACGAACAGCTTGTCGGCCGCCGCGGTGAAGCTCTGCTGACGAACCACCTCGACGAAGTACCGCAGTGCGCGCAATTCCATCGATCACTCCCCAGATTGGTGCGGCTGAATGCAAGCGAATTCCGAATTGGAATGACAAGGATAGAGACAAGTCATTTTATTTATGGTTAGGGGAAACCCTATACTTGCTCCATTGACAGAAACATCTGTATGGAGCCCGCCATGAACAAGCCGACCGCCACTGCCGCCGCCCGCCCCGCTGCTTCGGGCAGCCTCGCGCACACGGGCCGGATCGTGCTGCAGGCCGCCGCGCTCGGCGTGCTGTGGATGGCGGTCGACTGGGCCGTGCGCAAGGTCGGGCTGCCGATTCCGTCCGGCGTGATCGGCCTCGCGGTGCTGCTCGTGCTGCTGTTCTCGGGTCGCGTCGCGCCGGCGTGGGTGAAGGACGGCTCGAACTGGCTGCTGTCCGACATGCTGCTGTTCTTCGTGCCGGCCGCCGTCGCGGCCGTGCAGTACGGCGGGCTGTTCCGCGAGGACGGCTGGCGCATCGCGCTGGTGATGCTCGCCGGCACCGCGTTCGTGATGGTCGCGGTGGCCGTCGCGGTCGATCTCGCCGCGAAGCTCGAACGCCGGCTCGCCGCGCAGCGCGTGTTCGCGGAACGCCGCCGCGCGCGCCTGAGCGCCATCGCGCACTGAGCCGGAGCCGTTCATGCTCGCCGCGCTATCGAACCTGCCCGCCGACCGGGTGAATACCGCGATCTCCGTCGGCTGCTTCGTGCTGACCGTCGTGCTGTATTTCGCGTCGAAGCGGCTCTATGCGTACAAGAAGACGCTGCTGTTCTCGCCGCTCGTGTTCGTGCCGGGCGTGCTGGTGCTGCTAGTGCTGCTGACCGGCATCCCGTATTCGGTCTATTTCCGCGACACGCGCTGGCTGATGTGGCTGCTCGGCCCGGCGACGATCGCGTTCGCGGTGCCGATCTACGACTATCGCGACCTGATCCGTCGCCACTGGCTGTCGCTGTCGGTCGGCGTCGCGGTCGGGATCGCGGCGGGCGTATGCGGGTCGCTGCTGCTCGCGAAGCTGCTGCACCTGTCGCCCGAGCTGCAGCGCTCGCTGATGACGCGCTCGGTGTCGACGCCGTTCGCGCTCGCCGTGTCCGACAAGATCCATGCGCCGAAGGACCTCACGGCCCTGTTCGTGATCGCGACCGGCATCTGCGGGATGCTGCTCGGCGAACTCGTGCTGGCGCTCGTGCCGATGCGCACGCGGCTCGCGCGCGGCGCGCTGTTCGGCGCGGCCGCCCACGGCGTGGGCACCGCGAAGGCGCGCGAGATCGGCAGCGAGGAAGGCGTCGTGTCGAGCCTGACGATGATGATCGCGGGCGTCGCGATGGTGCTGATCGCGCCGCTGCTCACGCTGCTGCCGATCTGACGACGGATGCGCGGGCGGGCGCCGCTCGCCGCCCTGCCGCGTTCCTCGCCTGACGGCCCGGTTCCCGCCGGCCGCACTCCGCTCCTCCCCGGGGATCGTTTCCCCGCCGTTCCTGCCCTGCATCGAGCCGCGCCGGCCGACAATCGGCTGAGATAGCCGCAATTCCCCCCTCTTTTCCGCCCATCGGCCTCGGCCCGGATGCCGAACAATGCATGCTACGAGACATCACGCACGCATTCACATGGCCACGACCGCAAACCCGACCGCCGACAAGCCGGCTTCGTCCGGCAAGTTCAAGCGCATCGCGCTCATCGCCGTCATCGCGCTGGGCGCGGCTGCCGCCGCCGCCGGCGGCATGTACGTGTTCCTGGGCAAGGCAGGCGTCGGCCACGCGAGCGCGCCCGCCGAGCCGGCGCCGCTGGCCGCGCCGGTGTTCTTCCCGCTCGACCCGCTGACCGTGAACCTGCAGTCCGACGACGGCGCGCAGCACTACCTGCGCGTCGGCCTGTCGCTGAAACTCACCGACCCGAAGGCGCAGGAGCAACTGACCGCGCGGATGCCGGAAATCCGCAGCCGGATCCTGCTCGCGCTGTCGAACAAGCATCCCGAGGAGCTTGCGACGCCGGACGGCAAACGTTCGCTCGCGACGGAGCTGCGGGAGCTGATCGAGCAGCCGACGCAGCCGGGCAACCAGCGCGCGAAGGTCGACGACGTCCTGTTCACCGAGTTCGTCGTCCAGTAACGCGGCCGCGAAAGGAGCGCGTATGGGTCACCAGGAGTTCATGTCCCAGGAGGAGGTCGATGCCCTCCTCAAGGGCGTCACGGGCGAAACCGATGCAGTCGACGAGCAGCGCGACACATCGGGCGTCCGCCCCTACAACATCGCGACGCAGGAGCGAATCGTCCGCGGCCGGATGCCCGGCCTCGAGATCATCAACGACCGCTTCGCGCGCCTGTTGCGGATCGGCATCTTCAACTTCATGCGGCGTACGGCGGAAATCTCCGTCAGCCAGGTGAAGGTGCAGAAGTACAGCGAATTCACCCGCAACCTGCCGATCCCGACCAACCTGAACCTGGTGCACGTGAAACCGCTGCGCGGCACGTCGCTGTTCGTGTTCGACCCGAACCTCGTGTTCTTCGTCGTCGACAACCTGTTCGGCGGCGACGGGCGCTTCCACACGCGCGTCGAGGGCCGCGACTTCACGGCCACCGAGCAGCGGATCATCGGCAAGCTGCTGAACCTCGTGTTCGAGCACTACACGACCGCGTGGAAGAGCGTGCGGCCGCTGCAGTTCGAATTCGTGCGCTCGGAGATGCACACGCAGTTCGCGAACGTCGCGACGCCGAACGAGATCGTGATCGTCACGCAGTTCTCGATCGAGTTCGGGCCGACGGGCGGCACGCTGCACATCTGCATGCCGTACTCGATGATCGAGCCGATCCGCGACGTGCTCAGCTCGCCGATCCAGGGCGAGGCGCTCGAAGTCGACCGCCGCTGGGTGCGCGTGCTGTCGCAGCAGGTGCAGGCCGCCGAGGTCGAGCTGACCGCGAATCTCGCCGAGATCTCGTCGACGTTCGAGAAGATCCTGAACCTGCGCGCGGGCGACGTGCTGCCGCTCGAGATCGAGGACACGATCACCGCGAAGGTCGACGGCGTGCCGGTGATGGAATGCGGCTACGGAATTTTCAATGGTCAATATGCGTTGCGCGTGCAGAAGATGATCGGCGCGAGCGATTCGATGAAGGAAGGTGGATATGAGTGAGCTGAACCAGACGCCCGACGACGACATGCAGGCGATGGCCGATGCAGCGCTCGCGGCGTCGGCCGCCGACGCGCAGGCGCCGGCCGCGGCCGACGAGGATCCGGGCATGGACGACTGGGCGGCCGCGCTCGCCGAGCAGAACCAGCAGCCGGTGGCGGCCGGGGCGACGGGCGCCGGCGTGTTCCAGCCCCTGTCGAAGGCCGCGGCGAGCTCGACGCACAACGACATCGAGATGATCCTCGACATCCCGGTCAAGATGACCGTGGAGCTCGGCCGCACGAAGATCGCGATCCGCAACCTGCTGCAGCTCGCGCAGGGGTCGGTCGTCGAGCTCGACGGCATGGCCGGCGAGCCGATGGACGTGCTCGTGAACGGCTGCCTGATCGCGCAGGGCGAAGTCGTGGTGGTCAACGACAAGTTCGGCATTCGCCTCACCGACATCATCACGCCGGCCGAACGTATCCGGAAGCTGAATCGATGAACGTCGTCAAGCCCGGCCAGCGCGTGTGCCGCGCGATGGCGGCGACGGTGCTTGCCGTCGTCGCGTCGCTCGTGTGCGCGCCGGCCGGCGCCGCGGACATGAACGCGGTGAACCACCCCGGTTCGATCGCGTCGAGCGTGACGGTCGGCTCGGCCGCGCCGTCGCTCGGCATCGGCGCGGTGCTGCAGACGCTCGTCGGGCTCGCGGTCGTGATCGGCCTCGTGTTCGCGTGCGCGTGGCTCGCGCGCCGCTTCGGCTTCCAGCCCGCGCGGCGCGGCGGCCCGCTCAAGGTCGTGTCGAGCGTCGGGCTCGGCGCGAAGGAAAGCGCGACGATCGTCGAGATCGGCGACACCTGGCTCGTGCTCGGCGTCGCGCCGGGCAACGTGCGCCTGCTGCATACGCTGCCGGCCGCCTCGGTGGCGGCCACCGCGACCGCGGGGTCGGCTCCGGCCGACGCGTCCGCCGGCGGCCATGCGCCCGACGCCGGCCTGCCCGGCACGTTCGGCTCGCGGTTTCGCGACGCGCTCGCGGGCGAAGCCGCGAAACGCCTCGGTCGCGGCAAGGACCGTTGACATGGCGCCGCGCCCTCTTCCAGTCTCCGCATTCCGATGAAACACGCATTCCTGCGTCGCGCGGCGCGCGTCGCGCCCGTGCTGATCCTCTGTCTCGCCCCTGCGCTCGCGTATGCGCAGGCGAGCGGCCTGCCCGCGTTCAACGCGAGCCCGGGGCCGCACGGCGGCACCACCTATTCGCTGAGCGTGCAGACGATGCTGCTGCTCACGATGCTGTCGTTCCTGCCGGCGATGCTGCTGATGATGACGAGCTTCACGCGCATCATCATCGTGCTGTCGCTGCTGCGCCAGGCGCTCGGCACCGCGACGACGCCGCCGAACCAGGTGCTCGTCGGCCTCGCGATGTTCCTCACCTTCTTCGTGATGTCGCCGGTGCTCGACCGCGCGTACAACGACGGCTACAAGCCGTTCTCCGACGGCTCGATGCCGATGGAGCAGGCCGTGCAGCGCGGCGTCGCGCCGTTCAAGACCTTCATGCTGAAGCAGACCCGCGAGACCGACCTCGCGCTGTTCGCGAAAATCTCGAAGGCCGCGCCGATGCAGGGCCCCGACGACGTGCCGCTGTCGCTGCTGGTGCCCGCGTTCGTCACGAGCGAGCTGAAGACCGGTTTCCAGATCGGCTTCACGGTGTTCATCCCGTTCCTGATCATCGACATGGTCGTCGCGAGCGTGCTGATGTCGATGGGGATGATGATGGTGTCGCCGTCCACCGTGTCGCTGCCGTTCAAGCTGATGCTGTTCGTGCTGGTCGACGGCTGGCAGCTGCTGATCGGCTCGCTCGCGCAGAGCTTCACGTAAGCCGCGGAGGAATCACGCGATGACGCCCGAACAAGTGATGACGCTCGCGCATCAGGCGATGATGGTCGGCCTGCTGCTCGCGGCCCCGCTGCTGCTGGTCGCGCTCGCGGTCGGCCTCGTCGTGAGCCTGTTCCAGGCCGCGACGCAGATCAACGAAGCGACGTTGTCGTTCATCCCGAAGCTGCTCGCGGTCGCCGCGACGCTCGTGATCGCCGGCCCGTGGATGCTGACGACGATGCTCGACTACCTGCGGCAGACGCTGCTGCACGTCGCGACACTCGGCGTCGGCTGAGCCGCGCGCCGGCAGCCCCGTTCCGCGACGATGTTCTCGGTTACCTACGCGCAGCTCAACGGCTGGCTCACGGCGTTCCTGTGGCCGTTCGTGCGAATGCTCGCGCTCGTCGCGACGGCGCCCGTCGTCGGCCACGCGGCGGTGCCGGTGCGCGTGAAGATCGGCCTGGCCGCGTTCATGGCGCTGGTCGTCGCGCCGACGCTCGGCGCGATGCCGGACGTCACCGTGTTCTCCGCGCCGGGCATCTGGATCCTCGTCACGCAATTCCTGATCGGCGTCGCGATGGGCTTCACGATGCAGCTCGTGTTCGCGGCCGTCGAGGCGGCCGGCGACTTCATCGGGCTGTCGATGGGCCTCGGCTTCGCGACCTTCTTCGATCCGCACACGAGCGGCGCGACACCCGTGATGGGCCGTTTCCTGAACGCGGTCGCGATGCTCGCGTTCCTCGCGGTGGACGGCCACCTGCAGATGTTCGCGGCGCTCGCCGCGTCGTTCCAGTCGCTGCCGGTGTCGGGCGACCTGCTGCACGCGCCGGGCTGGCGCACGCTCGCCACCTTCGGCGCGGTCGTGTTCGAGATGGGGCTGCTGCTCGCGCTGCCGGTGGTCGCGGCGCTGCTGATCGCGAACCTCGCGCTCGGCATCCTGAACCGCGCGGCGCCGCAGATCGGCGTATTCCAGGTCGGCTTTCCGGTGACGATGCTCGTCGGGCTGTTGCTCGTGCAACTGATGGTGCCGAACCTGGTGCCGTTCGTGTCGCACCTGTTCGACATGGGGCTCGATGCGATGGGGCGGGTGTTGCTCGGCTGGCGCTAGACGCCCCGCGGTCCCCTGTCGACCCGCTTCGGCGCCGGTCGCCCCCATTCCGCCCCCGTTGCTGGAAAACCCCTAAACGAACCGCCGACCCGCGAAAGGTTGCGGAAGGTTTCGCCTCCCTATACTCGTGATGACGATGCAGCAAGCATCGCGCCATACGAATACAACGAAGGAGACGACCCCGATGCGACCCATCCTGCGCACCCTCGCCGTTGCAGCCAGCCTGAGCTGCGCGCTCGCCGCTCATCCCGCGTTCGCCGACGACGGCGGCAAGATCACGATCATGGTCGGCGGGATCGCGAAGCTGATCTACCTGCCCGCGCGGCTCACGCAGGAGCTCGGCAACTTCAAGGCCGAAGGGCTCGACGTCGAGCTGCTGTCGCAGCCGGCCGGCGTCGACGCCGAGAACGAGCTGCTCGCGGGCGCCGTGCAAGGCGTCGTCGGCTTCTACGATCACACCATCGACCTGCAGAGCAAGGGCAAGGACGTGAAGGCGATCGCCGTGTTCGGCCAGGTGCCGGGCGAAGTCGAGATGGTCTCGACCAAGGCCGCGCCGACCTTCAAGTCGATCGCCGACGCGAAGGGCAAGACGCTCGGCGTGACGGGCCTCGGCTCGTCGACGAGCTTCCTCACCCAATACCTTGCGCTGCAGCACGGCGTGCCGTCGACGCAGTACACGATGCTGCCGGTCGGCGCCGACGCGAGCTTCATCGCCGCGATCAAGCAGGGCCGCATCGACGCCGGGATGACGACCGAGCCGACGGTGTCCGCGCTCGAGAAGATGGGCGACGCGAAGGTGCTGGTCGACCTGCGCACGCTGGACGGCACGCGCGCCGCGCTCGGCGGCACCTACCCGGCCGCGAGCCTGTACGTGCAGTCGGCGTGGGCCGATGCGCACAAGGCGGAGGCGACCAAGCTCGCGCACGCGTTCGCGAAGACGATGCAGTTCATCCACACGCACAGCGCCGACGAAATCGCCGCGAAGATGCCGGCCGACTACCAGAAGGACAAGGCGCTGTACGTGGCCGCGCTGAAGGCGTCGCTGCCGATGTACACGGCCGACGGCAAGATGCCGGCCGACGGCCCGGCGACCGTGCTGAAGGTGCTGTCGGCGTTCAACCCGTCGGTGGAGGGCAAGCACATCGACCTGGCGCGCACCTATACGAACGATTTCGTGAACGCGAAGTAAGCCGCGACGCCGGCGGCGGCGATCCCGCCGCCGGGCGTTCCCCGTTCCGGCCCGGTTGACCGGCCCGGCGCCGCCACTGCGACGCCCTCCTCACCCGCAGGATCGATGCGATGAATCAGGCAGTCTCCCCGAGCACACCGGCGATCGAGTTTCGCAATGTGTCGTGCCGCTTCATTTCGCCGGAAGGCAAGGCCACCGTCGCGTTGCGCGACTTCAGCATGAGCGTCGCGCGCGGCGAATTCATCGCGATCGTCGGCCCGACCGGCTGCGGCAAGTCGACCACGCTGAACCTGATCACCGGGCTGCTCAAGCCCGTGTCGGGCGAAGTCCGCGTGATGGGCCGCCCGGTCGACGGGATCGACCCGCGCATCGGCTTCGTGTTCCAGGCCGACGCCGTGTTCCCGTGGCGCAACGTGATCGACAACGTCGCGGCCGGCCCGCTGTTTCGCGGCCGCTCGAAGGACGTCGCGTACGCGCAGGCCGAGGAGTGGATCCGCAAGGTCGGCCTCGACAAGTTCACCAAACACTACCCGCACCAGCTCTCCGGCGGGATGAGAAAGCGCGTCGCGCTCGCGCAGACCTTCATCAACCAGCCGGAGATCCTGCTGATGGACGAGCCGTTCTCCGCGCTCGACATGCAGACCCGCACGCTGATGCAGGACGAGCTGCTGCAGCTGTGGTCCGCGAACAAGGGGTCCGTCGTGTTCGTCACGCACGATCTCGAGGAAGCGATCGCGCTCGCCGACCGCGTGTTCGTGCTGACCGCCCGCCCCGCGACGCTCAAGCGCGTGTATGAAATCGACCTGCCGCGCCCGCGCGTCATGTCGGAAGTGCGCTACGACGCACGCTTCATCGAAATTTCCAAGGACATCTGGCACGACCTGCGCGAAGAAGTGCAGATCGGCTGACGCATACGCCGCACGACAAGCACCGGCAAGAAACAGCAAGGACAGGAGCATGACCGACATGACGCTTCCCACCACCGCCCTTCCGGCGACCACGCTCGAGAACGACGAGCGCGCCGCGCAACGCCGGCTGCGCCGCCGGCGCACGCTGATCGTCACGCTGCGGATCGCCGTACTCGTGATCGTGCTGGGCGGGTGGGAACTCGCCGCCCGGCTGAAATGGATCGATCCGTTCTTCTTCTCGATGCCGTCGCTGATCTTCGCGCAGATCCAGGACTGGTTCGTGAACGGCACGTCGCAGGGTCCGCTGCTCACGCAGGTGTGGGTCACGCTCGAGGAAACCGCGATCGGCTTCCTGATCGGCTCGGTGGCCGGCGTGATCTGCGGGATCGTGCTCGGCCGCAACAAGCTGATGGCCGACGTGTTCGGCCTGTACATCCAGATCGCGAACTCGATTCCGCGCGTCGTGCTCGGCTCGGTGTTCGTGATCGCGCTCGGCCTCGGGATGGCGTCGAAGATCGCGCTGGCCGTCGTGATGGTGTTCTTCGTCGTGTTCGGCAACGCGTTCCAGGGCGTGCGCGAAGCGGATCGCTACCTGATCGCGAACGCGCAGATCCTCGGCGCGTCGCGCCGGCAGATCACCACGTCGGTCGTGATCCCGTCCGCGCTCTCCTGGATTCTCGCGAGCCTGCACGTGAGCTTCGGCTTCGCGCTGGTCGGTGCGGTGGTCGGCGAATTCCTGGGTTCCAAGCAAGGGATCGGGCTGTTAATCTCCACCGCCCAGGGCGCGTTCAACGCGAGCGGCGTGTTCGCGGCGATGATCGTGCTGGCCGTGGTCGCGCTGGCCGCCGACTACCTGCTGACGCGGATCGAGAAGCGGCTGCTGAAGTGGCGCCCCGCGGCGTTCTGAACGCCGCCCGCCGGCGCCTGACATGACACCCCGACCGCGCCGGCGACCCCGGCGCGGTTCGGCATTTCCGGGAAGGAGCGCAACAGGATGGCGCACAGCCTGCGCGGACGACTGCTGTGGTGGCTGCTGCTGCCGCTCGCGGTATTCGTGCTGATCGCCGGCGCGATGTCGTACGACACCGCGCGGACCACGGCCGCGCTCGTGCAGGACAGCGCGCTCGTCGCGTCCGCGCGCACGATCGGCGAGGACGTCGAATGGCGCAACGGCCGGCCGGCGGCCGATGTGCCGCCCGCCGCGCTGGAGATCTTCGAATCGCCGTCGGGCGACTCGGTGTTCTACAAGGTGATCGACGGCCACGACCGCCTGCTCGCCGGCAATCCGGCGCTCGACCTGCCCGCGCGGCACGGCATCGAGCCGACGCTGTACGACACGTCGCTCGACGGCGTGCCGCTGCGCGCGGTGGCCTACGACCGCCAGCTGTACGACGAGGGGCAGGTCGAGACGGTCACCGTGGTCGTCGCGAAAACGACGCGTTCGTACGGCGCGATGGTCGCGACGATCTGGCGGCCGCAGCTCGTGCGCCTGTCCCTGATGCTGGTGCTCGCGGTGGTGCTCGTCTATCTCGGCCTCACCTTCGAGCTGCGCCCGCTGATGAAGCTGAAGGACGACGTGGCCGACCGCGGGCCGATGGAACTCGAGCCGATCCGCCCGGAGCGGCTGCAATACGAACTGCGGCCGATCGTCGACGCGATCAACCAGTGCATCGCGCGCCTGAACACGCACACGGCCACGCAGCGCCGCTTCATCGCGGATGCCGCGCACCAGCTGCGCACGCCGATCGCGGTGCTCGACACGCAGATCCAGTACGCGCAGCAGCGCGGCAACGACGATCGTGAACTCGCGTCGGTGCTCGACAGCATGCAGCGCAGCAGCCGCAAGATGGCCGACGTGACCGACAAGCTGCTGCTGCTCGCGCACGCGGAAGCGACGCCGTCGACGCTCCTGACCCAGCGCGTCGACCTGGCCGCGGTGGTGTCGAGCGTGCTGGAGGAGACGATCGTGCTCGCGCAGCGGCGTGACATCGACCTCGGCGCGGATCTCGGCGAGCGGCTCGACGTCGCGGGCAGCGACAGCCTGCTCACCGCGCTGGTGATGAACCTCGTCGACAACGCGGTGCGCTACACCCAGCCGGGCGGCTGCGTGACGGTCTGCGCGCGGCGCGACGGCGAGGCGATCGTGCTCGACGTGGTCGACGACGGCCCCGGCATCCCGGCCGAAGCGCGACCGCACGTATTCAAGCGGTTCTACCGCGTGTCGGCCGACACCGACGGCTCGGGCCTCGGGCTCGCGATCGTCCGCGAGATCGCGCAGGCGCACGGCGGCAGCGTGTCGCTCGCGCCGGGGCCCGGCAATCGCGGTGTCGTCGTGACCGTGCGGTTGCCCGCTTTCGATTGAAGAGAACGCCGTCATGAAACTTTTGCTGGTCGAAGACAACGCCGAGCTCGCGCACTGGATCGTGAACCTGCTGCGCGGCGAGGATTTCGCGGTCGACTGCGTCGGCGACGGCGAACGGGCCGACACGGTGCTCAAGACCGAACGCTACGACGCGGTGCTGCTCGACATGCGCCTGCCCGGCATCAGCGGCAAGGAAGTGCTCGCGCGGCTGCGGCGCCGCAACGACAACGTACCGGTGCTGATGCTGACCGCGCACGGCTCGGTCGACGACAAGGTCGACTGCTTCGGCGCGGGCGCCGACGATTACGTCGTGAAGCCGTTCGAGTCGCGCGAGCTGGTGGCGCGCATCCGTGCGCTGATCCGCCGGCAGGCCGGCGTCGGCACGACCCAGCTCGTGTGCGGCGACCTCGTCTATGCGTTCGGCACGCGCGAATTCCGCTGTGGCGACGCGGTGCTCGCGCTGCGCCGCCGCGAGCACGCGATCCTCGAAACGCTGATGTTGCAGCAGAACAAGACGGTGTCGAAGGCGCGACTGATGGACAGCGTGTTCGCGCTCGACGACGAGCCCAGCGCCGACGCGATCGACATCTACATCCACCGGCTGCGCAAGCATCTCGCCGGCAGCACGGCCGAGATCATCACGCTGCGCGGGCTCGGCTACATCCTGCGCATGAAGAGCGCGCACGATTGACGCGGCGCGCTTCCCGCCTTCCGCACATCAATTCGTAGCGCGAATCATCATCGAAGCCTGCCCGACGTCCGGCAGAACCGCTTCCGCACGCGTGCCCGATCCGTGATGGCTGCGCGTTCGGTGTTTTCACCGATCCGATTCTTTCCGCCGGGAAAGCGCCGTGAAGGATTGCCCCCTCTACGATGCTATGCGTCGGCCCGCTCGCTGTGGCCGGCAAGAGTCGGCATACATTACGTACTGCCAACGACAGGATTTCAATGCGGCAGCTCGGAGGAGACGATCTTGAAACGAAAAACCCTTGCCCTTTCCATCGCGGCGGCGGGCCTGTGCGCCGGCCACGCGCATGCGCAGTCGAGCGTGCAGCTCTACGGCCTGATGGACCTGAGCTTTCCGACCTACCGGACCCATGCCGATGCGAACGGCAAGCACGTGATCGGGATGGGCAACGAAGGCGAACCGTGGTTCAGCGGCAGCCGCTGGGGCCTGAAAGGCGCTGAAGACATCGGCGGCGGCACGAAGATCATCTTCCGCCTGGAAAGCGAATTCGTGGTCGCGAACGGCCAGATGGAAGACGAAGGCCAGATCTTCGACCGCGACGCGTGGGTCGGCGTCGAGGACGAGCGCTTCGGCAAGCTGACGGCCGGCTTCCAGAACACGATCGCACGCGATGCGGCGACGATCTACGGCGACGCGTACGGCTCCGCGAAGCTGTCGACCGAGGAAGGCGGCTGGACCAACTCGAACAACTTCAAGCAGATGATCTTCTACGCGGCCGGCCCGACCGGCACGCGCTACAACAACGGCATCGCGTGGAAGAAGCTGTTCAGCAACGGCATCTTCGCGAGCGCCGGCTACCAGTTCAGCAACTCGACGTCGTTCGCGACCGGCTCCGCGTACCAGGCCGCGCTCGGCTACAACGGCGGGCCGTTCGCCGTGTCGGGCTTCTACAACCACGTGAACCACAACGGCTTCCGGAACCAGACGTTCTCGGTCGGCGGCAACTACACGTTCGACATCGTGCGCCTGAATGCCGGCTACTTCCGCTACAACGGCGACCAGGGCCCGCTCGGCCAGCGTCACGACGATTCGTGGACGGTGTCGATGAAGATCGCGCCGAAGGGCGCGCTCGACTACGAGCTCGGCTACCAGCAGATGCGCATCAAGAACGCCGCGAACAACGCGGACGGCTTCACGCCGAACGCCAACCTCGGCGCGTTCAGCCTGACCAACGGCGTCGCCAACGGTTTCAAGGAGACGATCTACGGGTCGGTGTTCTATCACCTGAGCAAGCGCACCGAGGTGTACCTGGCCGGCGACTACATGAAGCTGCACGGCGGCTACACGGTGTCGTCGACGTTCGGCGCGAAGAACCAGCTCGAACTGACGTCGGGCATCCGCACGCGCTTCTGACCCGAGGCGGTCATCCGGGCGGGGCCCGCCGGGCCCTGCCGCACCCTCCATCCGGGATTCTCCATGCGGGCACGCCGGCGCTTTGCGTCGACCGTGCCCTTTTTTTCGTCCTGTTTCAGCCTTTTCGCGGCGCCGTCGCGCGCCCGCCGGCCGCCCCGCGCGACAACCGGCCCGAACCCGCTCGCGGCCCGTCCGGCGGGCGATCGCGGCCGATGCGCACGCGCCCGGCCCACATCGGCGCTTGACCTGCGCCGACCGACTCGCTAGCGTTTCGGGTTTGCCCGGGCGGCCGTTGCCGCCGGTGCCGTGAGCGCGCCCGACGTCCTGGCGCGCGCGGCCGGGTTCCGATGGAAAAGACGATGCAGAAACTCGATGCGGCCAGCCCGCAGGCGATGTCGACGGATTTCACCGCCGACAACGTCGCGCGCCTGAAGGCGCTGTTCCCCGAACTCGTGACCGAAGGCCCGCACGGCGCGTCGGTCGACGTCGACGTGCTGAAGGCGCTGGTCGGCGAGCGCACGGTCGGCGACGCCGACGAGCGCTACGGCTTCCACTGGCACGGCAAGCGCGCCGCGCGCCAGGCCGCGCTCACGCCGTCGACGGGCACGCTGCGGCCCTGCCCCGACGACAGCGTCGCGTGGGACGACACGCGCCATCTGGTGATCGAGGGCGACAACCTCGACGTGATGAAGCTGCTGCACAAGAGCTACGCCGGCAAGGTGAAGCTCGTCTACATCGATCCGCCGTACAACACCGGCAGCGATTTCGTCTATCCGGACGACTTCAGCGACAGCATCCGCCACTACCTGGCGATGACGGGCCAGACCGAAGCCGGCGTGAAGCGCAGCACCAACACCGAGGCGAACGGCCGGTTCCACACCGACTGGCTGAACATGATGTATCCGCGCCTGAAGCTCGCGCACGCGCTGCTGTCCGACGAAGGGCTGATCGCGGTGCACATCGACGAGCACGAAGTGCATGCGCTGGTGCTGATGCTGCGCGAGATCTTCGGCGAGGAAAACGAGCTCGGCGTGGCCGTGTGGGACAAGCGCAACCCGAAGGGCGACGCGCGCGGCGTCGCGTACCAGCACGAATCGCTGGTGCTGTTCGCGCGCAACGCCGAGACGCTGCTCGAACGGGCGCCGCTCAAGCGCCCGAAGCGCAACGCGCAGCGCATGCTCGACGCCGCGCACGACGCGGTGTACCGCAGTGGCAACCCGAAGGACGCGCAGAAGGCGTACCGCGCGTGGATGAAGGCGCAGACCAACCTGTCCGGCGGCGAGGTGATGTACGACCGGCTGTCCGCGGAAGGCCGCGTGTACCGCCTCGTGTCGATGGCCTGGCCGAACAAGAAGAAGGCGCCCGAAGAATATTTCACGCCGCTGATCCACCCGGTCACCGGCAAGCCGTGCGCGATGCCGGCGCGCGGCTGGCGCAACCCGCCGGCGACGATGCAGGCGCTGCTCGAACGCGGCCAGATCGAATTCGGCCCGGATGAAACCACGCAGCCGCAGCGGATCTACTACCTCGACGAGAACATGTACGAGAACGTGCCGTCGGTGCTGCCGTTCGCCGGCTCCGACGACGCGCTGCTGAAGACGCTCGGCATCCCGTTCGACCTGCCGAAGCCGGTCGACTTCGCGGCGGCCGTGATCGGCTGGTGCACGCGCGGCGACGACATCGTGCTCGACTGCTTCGCCGGCTCCGGCTCGACCGGCCACGCTGTCATGCAGGTGAACGCGACCGACGGCGGCGCGCGCCGCTACATCCTCGTGCAGCTGCCCGAGGCGCTCGACCGCCGCGACAAGACGCAGACGGCCGCCGCCGATTTCTGCGCGAAGCTGAAAAAGCCGCTGACGCTCGCGGAAATCACGAAGGAACGCCTGCGCCGCGCCGCGCAGCAGGTCGCGCGCGACTATCCGGAAAGCTATGGCGACCTCGGCTTTCGCGTGTACCGGCTCGACACGACCAACGTGATCGAGTGGGACCCGCGCCGCGACGACTTCGACCATGCGCTCTTCGCGTCCGTCGAACACGTGAAGACCGGGCGCACCGAGGACGACCTGCTCGCCGAGCTGACGCTGAAGCTCGGCCTCGATCTGTGCACGCCGGTCGAGCATCACCAGGTGGCCGGCAAGACGGTGCACCTGATCGGCCGCGCGATCGTCGCGTGCTTCGATGCGCGCCTGTCGCGCGACGACGCGGGCCCGCTCGCCGACGGCATCGTCGACCTGCTCGACGCTACCGGCGCGTCGCGCGACGTCACGTGCCTGTTCCGCGACAGCGGCTTCGTCGACGACGTCGCGAAGCTCAATCTCGCCGCGCTGCTCGAACAGCACGGCGTGAAGCGCGTGCGGAGCCTGTGATGCGGCTGCATTTCGAAGCGGATCTCGACTACCAGCGCGAGGCGATCGACGCCGTGTGCGACCTGTTTCGCGGCCAGGAATCGTATCGCGGCGACTTCAGCGTGCTCGCGAACGCCGCGCCCGGCACGACGGCCGCCGCGCAAGGCTCGCTCGGCTTCGCGGTGTCGGAGCAAGGCGTCGGCAACCGGCTGTCGCTGACCGACGACGCGCTCGCGCGCAATCTCGCCGACGTCCAGCTGCGCGGCGGGCTGCCGCCGTCCGGCCTGCCCGGCTCGCGCGACTTCACCGTCGAGATGGAGACCGGCACCGGCAAGACCTACGTGTACCTGCGCACGATCTTCGAGCTGAACCGCCGCTACGGCTTCACGAAATTCGTGATCGTCGTGCCGTCGATCGCGATCAAGGAAGGCGTGCACAAGACGCTCGCGATCACCGAGGATCACTTCCGCGCGCTGTACGCGGGCGTGCCGTACGACTACTTCCTGTACGACTCCGCGAAGCTCGGCCAGGTGCGCCACTTCGCGGCGAGCGCGGCGATCCAGATCATGGTGATGACGGTCGCCGCGATCAACAAGAAAGAGATCAACAACCTCTACAAGGACAGCGAGAAGACCGGCGGCGAGAAGCCGATCGACCTGATCCGCGCGACGCGGCCGATCGTGATCGTCGACGAGCCGCAAAGCGTCGACGGCGGCCTCGAAGGGCGCGGGCGCGAAGCGCTCGCCGCGATGGCGCCGCTCTGCACGCTGCGCTATTCGGCCACCCACGTCGACCGTCACCACATGGTGTACCGGCTCGATGCGGTCGACGCGTACGAGCGCAAGCTCGTCAAGCAGATCGAGATCGCGTCGGCGATCGTCGAGGATGCGCACAACAAGCCGTACGTGCGGCTCGTCGGCGTGTCGAACCGGCGCGGCGCGATCAGCGCGCGCGTCGAACTCGACGTCGCGACGGCGGCCGGTGTGAAGCGCCAGATCGTGTCGGCCACCGACGGCGACGATCTCGAGCGCCTGACCAAGCGCGCGCTGTATGCGGGGCTGCGGATCGGCGAAGTGCATGCGGTCAAGGGCGCCGAATACGTCGAGCTGCGCCATCCGGAAGGCGAGGCGTTCCTGTCGCTCGGCGAGGCGTTCGGCGACATCGACACGCTCGCCGTGCAGCGCGAGATGATCCGCCGCACGATCCGCGAGCATCTCGACAAGGAGCTGCGTCTGGCCGAGCGCGGCGTGAAGGTGCTGTCGCTGTTCTTCGTCGACTCGGTCGAGCGCTATCGCCGCTACGACGAGAACGGCATGCCCGTGAAGGGCGACTACGCGCTGATCTTCGAAGAGGAATATGCGCGCGCGGCCCGCGTACCGGCCTACCGTGCGCTGTTCGACGGCGTCGACATCGCCCTCGAGGTCGAGCGTGCGCACAACGGCTACTTCTCGATCGACCGCAAGGGCGGCTGGACCGACACGAGCGAAAGCAGCGCGGCGGCCCGCGAGAACGCGGAGCGCGCATACGGCCTGATCATGCGCGAGAAGGAAGCGCTGCTGTCGTTCGACACGCCGCTGAAGTTCATCTTCTCGCACTCGGCGCTGAAGGAAGGCTGGGACAACCCGAACGTGTTCCAGATATGCACGCTGCGCGACATCCAGACCGAACGCGAGCGCCGTCAGACGCTCGGCCGCGGGCTGCGCCTCGCCGTCGACCAGGACGGCGAACGCGTGCGCGACGCGGGCGTCAACACGCTCACCGTGATCGCGACCGAGCGCTACGAGTCGTTCGCGGAAAATCTCCAGAAGGAAATCGAGGCCGATACGGGCATCCGCTTCGGGATCGTCGAGCAACACCAGTTCGCGGCGCTGCCCGTGCAGGAAGACGATGGCCCCGCGCATGCGCTCGGCATCGAGCTGTCGCGCGTGCTGTGGAACCATCTGCACGAGCAGGGCTACGTCGACGCGCAGGGCAAGGTGCTCGACCGGCTGAAGGATGCGCTGCGCCAGAGCGCGCTCGTGCTGCCGGACGCGTTCGAGCGGCTGCGCGCGCCGATCGTCGCGACGCTGCGCAAGCTGTCCGGCCGCTTCGCGGTGCGCAACGCCGACGAGCGCCGCGCGATCGCGTTGCGGCGCGATGCGTCGGGCAAGGCCGTCGTGTTCGGCGAGGATTTCCGCGCGCTGTGGGATCGCATTCGCCATCGCACCGTGTACCGCGTCGAGTTCGACAACGCGAAGCTGGTGCGCGACTGCACGGCCGCGTTGCGCGACGCGCCGGACATCGCACGGGCGCGGCTGCAGTGGCGCAAGGCCGAGATCGACATCGGCAAGGCCGGCATCGAGGCGATCGAGGTGGCCGGCGCCGGCACCGTGCTGCTCGACGAAGGCGAATTGCCGCTGCCCGACCTGCTCACCGAGCTGCAGGACCGCACGCAGCTCACGCGTCGCTCGCTCGCGACGATCCTCGCGGACAGCGGCCGGCTCGACGATTTCCGCGTGAATCCGCAGCAGTTCATCGCGGTCGCGGCCGATGCGATCAACCGCTGCAAGCGGCTCGCGCTCGTCGCGGGCATCGCGTACCGCAAGCTCGGCGAGCGCCACGTGCATGCGCTCGAATCGTTCGAGAGCGAGGCGCTGACCGGCTACCTGCGCAACCTGCGGCCGGACGCGCGCAAGTCGATCCACGAAGCGGTGGTGTGCGAGACGGACGCCGAGCGCGCGTTCGCCGATGCGCTCGAAGCGCACGACGGCGTGAAGCTGTACGCGAAGCTGCCGGCGTGGTTCCGCGTGCAGACGCCGCTCGGCAGCTATCACCCGGACTGGGCCGTGCTTGCGGAACAGGACGGCGGCGAGCGGCTGTACTTCGTCGTCGATACGCCGAATGCCGACGGCCACGTGCCGAGCGAGCACGAGCGCGCGAAGCTCGCGTGCGGCGACGCGCATTTCCGCGCGCTGGTCGATGGCGACGACGCGGCGCGCTTCGTGCGCGTCGGGCGGGCGGATGCGTTGTTCGAATCGGCCTCCGGTGCGCCGCCGGCGGGCGGCGGGCGGTAAGACGAAGGGCGGCGACGAGCCGCCCTTTTTTTCGGCGTGGCTCGGCTTTTATCGATCGTGCCGGGTGCCCGCGTGTCGCCTGTTGCTCCGGCCGGTTTTCATCCTGTCATTCGCGTGAAAGCAATCCGTATTCTCGCGGGCGGGCTCGGCGGTTACGGCTGGTTGCAAATCGGGTCGGCACGATGTTTCCGGTCGCCAGCCACGTTGCGTTTTCACCATGAAAAAAGGGCGCCGAAGCGCCCTTCTCCTGCATTCGCTGGCCGTGCTTACAGCGTGCGGCCGAATGCGTTGCGATGCGAATGATGCGTGGACGTCGACGCATGGGCGGTATGGCCATGCGCGTGCGAGTGACCGCGGCCCGGCTGCGTGCCGGCGCGATCGGCGATCGTGTCGGAACGGTCGGCCGCGCGCGCGAGGCCCTTGTCGCGGTCGCCCGCGTGCATGCCGTTCGAGTTGCTCAGCGCCTGGCCGCTCATGTGGCCGCCGGACATGCCGCCCGCGTTGCCGCCCGAGCCGCCTGCGCCATGACCGCCGCCGTTGCCCCCGCCACCGCCATTGCCGCCGGCCGCCGCATGGGCGGACACCGAGCCGAGCGCGAGCAGCGCGGCCGTCAGGACGGACAGATATCGTTGCTGTTTCATCTGGTGCTCCCTGGAGCGCGTTTGTGTGACTGCATTTTATGAACGAGCGACATTCGCGCCACACGACGTTGTAAATGATCGTAACGACGCGTGCGGCACGCATTCGTCGGATCAATTCGGTGCGCGCATGAGCGCCGGAACGAAGCACCGGAGCGACGCCACGGCATCGCCCCGGCAACGAGGTCGCTTACTGCGCCGGCTGCATGCCCTGCACGGCGGCCTTGTGCTGCGCGGCCTGCTCTTGCGCCTGCTTCTTCGCCATGTGATGGCCGACGATACAGCCGCCGACCGCGCCAACCACCGCGTGGTGTCCCGCGTAGTGGCCGGCCACCCCGCCGACCACCGCGCCCTTCATGCAACCCGCCGCGTGCGCGCTGCCGATCGTTGCGAGCGCAACGACTGCGGCGGTTGCATACCGTCCGATGTACCGGATGGGATTCATGTGATCACTCTCCTCAGGTCGTCGTGATCAGTGCGCTCGTGAGCCGGTCGCGCTCAGTCCCAACGGCCGCGCCAGCCGCCACCGTCACGCCAGGCGCGCTCGCGCCACTCGTGCTCGCGCCATTCACGGCGGCGCCACTCGTGTTCACGCCACTGACGCGCACGCCAGTCGTCATCGCGATAGCCGACCGGCGCGTACATCACCGGCGGCGGCGGCGCGACGTAGACCGGCGCCGGCGCCGTGTAGACGCCCGGCACGCCGATGCCGACCGACAGGTCGACGTGGGCCGATGCGACGCCCGAGGCTGCCAGCGCCGCTACACCGAGAACTGCACCGAGAATCAGTTTCTTGCTCATCTCGCGACTCCCTGCACGTGTCGTGCTTCATGTGAATACGGTTCGGAGTCTAGGCACCGGACGCTGACACAGGTGAAACGGGTATGCGAGACAGGTAACGGACGTTTACGGGTGCCCGCAAAGCCTTGCGGGACAAGGAAGAGGCGGCGTTCCACACCCCGTTGCAACGATGCGTCGGGTCGGTAAAAAGGGGAATTTTCGGCACGAAACCGGGCAACGGGATCGAACCCGCCGGTGGGCATCGCGAGCGAACCGCCCTCACCTTCGCGGCGCGAGCGGTTCGCAGCAGCGCTGCGTTACGCGCGGATATCGTCGACGCTGCGCAGCCAGTGGACGCTGAACAGGTGGTCCGCGTCGGTCCACACGGTATCGGGTTCGAACCCGGCGCGGCGCGCCATCGCATGAAAGCCGTCGATCGTGAACTTGTGCGAATTCTCCGTATGGATGCGTTCGCCGGCTTCGAAGCGGAACGTATGGCCGCGCACGTGCACGGTCTGCGCGACATCGCTGACGAGATGCATCTCGATGCGCTGCCGCCCGCGATCGTAGAACGCGCAGTGCGAGAACGCGTCGACGTCGAAGTCCGCGCCGAGCTCCGCGTTCGCGCGCACCAGCAGGTTCAGGTTGAACTGCGCGGTCACGCCCTGCGCGTCGTTGTACGCGTGATGCAGCGTACGCTCGTCCTTCACGAGATCGGCGCCGACCAGCAGGCCGCCGCCGCGCAGCAGCCGCGCCGCGTCGCGCAGGAACGTGTCGGCCTCTTCCGGCGAGAAGTTGCCGATCGTCGAGCCGGGAAAGAAGCCGATGCGCCGCCGCGGCGTCTCGGTCAGCGCGGCCAGTTGCTCGGCCTTCGTGTAGTCGGCCGCGAGCGGCGCGACGTCGAGCCACGGATAGGCCGCCCGCAGCCGCGCGGCCGCGCCGTGCAGGTAATCGGCGGAGATGTCGACCGGCACGTAGCGCGCCGGTGCGTTCGCGTAATTGTTCGCGAATGCGTCGAGCAGCACGCGGATCTTCTCGAGCGAACCCGCGCCGAACTCGACGATGTCCGCATGCGGGCCGACGCGCTGCACGATCTCGGCCGCGCGATCGCGCAGGATGCCGAGCTCGGTGCGCGTCGGATAGTACTCGGGCAGTTCGCAAATGCGGTCGAACAGCGCGGAGCCGGCTGCATCGTAGAAGTATTTCGGCGGGATGCTGCGCGGCGTGCGCGACAGTCCGTCGATCAGGTCGCGCTCGAACGCGCTCGGCCGCGAATCGCGGGCGGGTTGCAGGCCACCGCTCGTGGCCGTCAGGTCAGACGTCTCGCGCAAGTCGCACTCCCGTGAATTGCCAGCGTGCCGCCGGCGGAAAGAAATTGCGGTACGTCGGCCGTTCGTGCCCGGGCGGCGTCGCGATGCTGCTGCCGCGCA
This sequence comes from Burkholderia sp. EMB26, assembly GCF_024730645.1. NCBI lineage: Bacteria > Pseudomonadati > Pseudomonadota > Betaproteobacteria > Burkholderiales > Burkholderiaceae > Burkholderia > Burkholderia sp. EMB26. Next base: position 36,898 of record NZ_CP078070.1, on the reverse strand, counting down.
GGACCTGCTGGCCGACCATGAACTTGCCGTTGTATTCGGCCGCGACCCCGGCGAGCGGCCGAAAGCCCGGATACGGCTCGTAGGACGACCGCGTCCACTGCCACACGTGGCCGAGCATCTGCCGGATACCGTCGGCCGCGAACGCGGTTTCCCATTCGAATTCGGTCGGCAGCCGCGCGCCGGCCCATTCCGCATACGCGGCCGCTTCGTAGAAGCTCACGTGGCACACCGGCGCGTCGGGTGCGAGCGGCTCGACGCCGTGCAGGCCGAAGGTCCGCCGCACGCGCGTGGCGGCCGCATCGTCGTCGTCCGGCATCCAGTACGCGGGCCCTTGCCACCCTTCCCGCTGCACCATGGCCCAGCCGTCGGACAGCCAGAATTCGGGGCGCGTATAGCCGCCATCGGCGACGAACGCCGCGAATTCCGCGTTCGTCACGAGGCGATTCGCGATCTCGTACGGCCGCACGAGCGCGGTGTGACGCGGCCGTTCGTTGTCGAACGAGAACGCGTCGCCATCGTGGCCGATCTCGACGAGCCCGCCGGGCTGGTGCAGCCAGCGCAACGGGCCGGCGTCGCCCGCGGCGAGCGCGCATCCGGCTTCGTCGCCCGTGCGCGGCCGGAATGCCGGCCGCAACGGGTTGCACGAGAACGCATGGAGCATGTCGGTGACGATCAGTTCCTGATGCTGCTGCTCGTGATGCAGGCCGAGCACGAGCTCGGGCGCGATCGCGTCGAGCAGCGCCGCATCGGCGCCGGCCAGCGCGCGCAGCATCGCATCGTCGACGTATTGCCGATATGCATGCACCTCGTCGAGCGATGGACGCGTGAGCAGCCCGCGCTGCGGCCGCGGATGGCGCGGGCCGAGCGCTTCGTAATAGGAATTGAAGAGGAACTGGAATGCGTCGTCGAACGGCGCGTAGCCGGGCACGCGGCGCATCAGCACGACGGTTTCGAAGAACCAGGTCGTATGCGCGAGGTGCCATTTCGTCGGACTCGCGTCCGGCATCGACTGCACGGCCTGGTCTTCGGCGGACAGCGTCGCGGTCAGCGCGACGCTATGGGCGCGCACGTCCTGGTAACGGCGCTGAAGCTGGGATGCAAGAAGGCTCATCGGTTTACCGTCCACGTCGCGATTCGCTGCGTTGCGTTGCCGGAAAAGGGAAAGCCTTGCGCTCGAATGCGCGCGGCTGACGTGCGACCTGCTGCTGCGTCGTCGGGCAGCCGGCGCGCGCGCCGGGCCGCGGATGCGGCGTCACTTCGTCTGCCCGTGCAGAACAGTATGGTCCAGAAATGTGAACGTCGCGAATCGGATTTCGGCTGAAACGAACAAGAAAGAAAAATGAAAGCATTCGTGATGTCGGCATCGCATGTGCAACGGACGGTCGGCGCCGGTCGCGACGGGGCTCGGCCGGCGGACGCAATACCCATGCCCGCGGCTGCGCACTCCTGACGCCCGGTGACAACCGCACGGCGGGCGTGAAAGGTCGATGGCGCGCGTTCGTCGGAAGCGTCGCGTCATGCGGACGCTTCGGCGGTCGATATCGCGTCCTTCGGCGCCCTGCTCAACGGCTCATCGGTCCTTCGCTTGCCGCTGCCCGCTTCGGCGGTCCAAAAAATTTTTTGCATCGATGTCACACACGCGGGGGGCTCGCTCGTCATATCAGCGGAACCCACACGAAAGGAGAAGGAACCATGACTGCGAAACTCAATCCGTTTGCCGCCGCCCCCGCGCTGATGAAGAGCTGGATGACCGTGTCGGTCGCCGCGGCCGGGAGCCTCGAGCCGACGCTGATCGAGCTGGTCAAGATCCGCGCGTCGCAGATCAACGCGTGCGCGAACTGCCTTAACATGCACACCGTCGAGGCGCGTGAGCAAGGCGAGACCGAGCAGCGCATCTACCTGCTGTCCGCGTGGCGCGACGCGCCCTGCTACACCGACCGCGAGCGCGCGGCGCTCGGCTGGACCGACGCGCTCACGCGGCTGTCGGAGGGCCATGCAGCGCACGAAGCGGCCTACGCGGCGCTGAACGACCATTTCAGCGAGGAAGAACAGGTGAAACTCACGGTGATGATCAACGTGATCAACGGCTGGAACCGGCTCGCCGTCGGGTTCGGGTTGTGGGTCGACCCGGCCGACGCGAAAGCCGCCGCCGCGAAGATGGTGGCCTGATGCCGAGCCTCGACCTGGCTCGCGGCCGCGCCGAACAACTGGCCGACGCGGCGGCGAGCTTCGATCCGCTGCGTCCCACGCTGATCCGCGTCGCGTACCGGATGCTCGGCTCCGTCGCGGATGCCGAGGACATGGTGCAGGAGGCGTTCATCCGCTGGATGGACGTCGACCGCACCGAGGTGCGCGTGCCCGAGGCGTTCCTGCGCCGCATGGTGATGCGCATGTGCCTCGACCAGCTGAAGTCCGCGCGACACCAGCGCGAGACCTATATCGGCCCGTGGCTGCCCGAGCCGGTCGTCGAGGAAGACGAACCGGACGACGTCACGCTGCCGCTGCTGCTCGCGCTCGAACGGCTCTCGCCGCTCGAACGCGCGGCGTTCCTGCTGCACGACGTGTTCGGCCTCGAATTCGACGAAGTGGCCACGACGATCCAGCGCGACCCGGCCGCGTGCCGGCAGCTCGCCGCGCGGGCCCGCACGCACGTGCGCGAGGCGCGACCGCGTTTTCATGTCGAGAAGCAGCGCGGGATCGAACTGGCCGAAGCGTTCTTCGCGGCGTCACGCAGCGGCGACATGCGTGCGCTCGGCGCGATGCTCGCCGAGGACGTGAGCCTGCATTCCGACGGTGGCGGCAAGCGCGCGGCGGCCGGCAAGCCGGTGTTCGGCTTCGAGCGCGTGATGCGAGTGCATGCGTATCTGGCCGAGCTGTTCGCGACGCATGCGTCGACGCTCGTGCGGGCCGGGTTCATCAACGGGCTGCCGGGCTTCGTCACGCGGGAAGCCGACGGCGAGCTGCAGACGACTGCGCTGGAGATCGACGACGGCAAGATCGTCGCGATCTATGTCGTGCGGAATCCTGACAAATTGAAGCATCTGCACTGAAGGCGGCGCGCGCATGCGCCGTGTGCGATGTGCCATATGAACGCATGGCGCCGGCGCCGCCCTCTTCTTTCTGCCCTGCGTTGCCGGTTGCCGGCTACCGCGATCAGTACATCGCGCCTCCGGCGTTGCCGATCATGAACAGCAGTACGCCGAGCAGCGGCGTCGCGACGGCGAAACCGGCCGCCGCCAGCCAGTTCGTGCCGCCTTGCGCCTCGAGCAGCGCGAGAAACGATTCGCGGGACGTCGCGTTCGGGCGCAGTTTTTCGATCCTGCGTTCGACGTGCCGCTTGTAGAGGCCGTTCCCGTACCAGCCGAGCGACACCGCGATCGCGATCGTGGCCGGGTCGAGCACGCTCGATTCGAAGTATCCCGGGAAGTACAGCAATTCGACCAGCGTGATGCTGAGCGTGACGGCGAGCACGGTGGCCGCCTGCCAGTACATGCATCGGTACGCCAACCAGACCGGGCCGAGAAAGCACGCGGCCCAGTTCCACGATTGCCGGCTTTTGCGCGAGTCGGCGATCGCCCATTTTCGTTCGAACCAGGCGGCGTTCTTGCCGACGTAGGCGACGATTTCGTCGTTGCTCGCAGGCGATGCAGCGGTCGAGACCTCGGACATGATCGTGTGCTCTCAGTCGCGCGGAACGCGCGTCGTTGTTCTGATGCGGTGGAAATCGGGTGACGGGCGAAGTCGCCGCGTCGATGCGCAGACGATTCTACGCGCCGTGCAGCGGCCGTTGTGTGGCAGATCGGGATGTCGAAGAGAGCATACGATGCCGCGGTTCCGGCAACGCATCGGGGCTTCGCGCGTCGTTTCGGACCGGAAAAGAAAAACGCCACGCGAAGTTGCCGCGTGGCGTTTGTATGTTTGGCGAGCCGCGTTGCCTGTAGGCAAGTTGTGCTGCCGGACCCCTTCATTTTGTTCGTTGGTAGGCTCGATTGGATTCGAACCAACGACCCCCACCATGTCAAGGTGGTGCTCTAACCAACTGAGCTACGAGCCTAAGAAGCCGCGAATTATAGAGAGGGTTTCGGGGGAGCACAAGCCCCTTCGTGAAAATTTTTTGAATCGACGTGTGCGGTGGGCTGACGATCGATGTTGCCTCGCGAGGCCGCGAGCGTGAGCTTCACCTGTTCGCATCACAGCAAAACGCGTCGATGTGATGCGGTGTTATCCACATTGCCCTCTGGATAACCGTCCGGGAAGTCTCTGGATTCACAGTGGAACGATTGAGGATATGTCGGCGAGTCTGTGAATCGACGAAAAGTTGTTCTGTGCTGCCGCGCGCTGTTCACGTCGCGCACCCAGGGTTATGCATTTCGCTTCGCGTTGAAAATTCAGTGCGTTACCGAGGTTATCCACTGTGGGGCACAGCGCTTGTTAACTATCACTACGTATATATACGAACCCTGTTAACACCTTTGGATAAGCACAGTCCGGCGACTGTGATCCGCTCAGGACATGCACTGCGTGCAGCGGCTGGATGAACGAAGCGGAACGCTGTGAAGTGCTCGAGCGATACGTGAGCCGTCATGTCTGTAGAATCGCCAGCATCCAGGATGCAAAGGCTCGGCGAACGGGCTCACGGCAAATGACCGATGCTTCATCGCCCCGTCTCCAGGCACTCGATATCGATACGGTCGTACGCAGGATGCAGCACCATCCAGGCGACATCGTGTTCGAGCAACGCGTGTCGATACCGGAAGCCGAGGTCCTGTGTTGCCGCTACGAGGGCGAGCGATTCAACGTGAAGTTCGATCTCGACTACGGCATGTTTGTCGAGCGTGTTGGCATGCTGTCCGCCGAGGACGTCGCGAAGATCGTTGGATGGCTCACGAAGGAGGCAGGGTGATCACGGCAGACGATACGGGGCGAAGCGATCGATGAAGGCACCTGTCAATGAGATGCTGGTGACGGATATCGCAGGCCGCGTTGCGGTCGTCGTGACCGAGCTGACAGCTGCCGCCGATGTGCTGAAGCAGTTGGGCTTCGCTCGACAATCCGATCGCTGGGAACGCGCGATCGCAGATGACCATGACCGCCAGGCGCTCGTAGCCGCGCTCATCGATCTCGATGCGCTGTTCTCCGCGGGCCGTGACTGGAGCCCGCAGGCACTCGTCGAGTATTACCGGGAGATCGGTGTCGTTCGAAGTGGTTACCGTTCGGTTGCATGGCGCGGGCCGTCGCAATACGTGGTCGAACGACATGACTGAATCACGCGAGGCAACGCGATGACGTACACGGTCCCGATGGTGTCGCGCGGCGAAATCGTGCTGTCCGACGGAAACCGTACCGTGCGGGTGCCTGGCGAGGCATTGTCGTCCGGCGTGGACAACGGTCCCGCATTCGTCGTCTATGTCGATTCGATGAAGTACGTCGAGCCCCAAGGCGATGGCGAGACGATCGATAACGCCACGCGCGAGGCCGTGATCTCGGCGATCACCGACTATTTTTTTGTCGCGACGTACAACGGTTGATTTCGAATCCTGAGCCAGTCACGAAACCGAGGAAAGAGCAGGGTGATGCGAGCGGCGCTTGCAAAGGGAGCAGGTAACGGGACCGATCATGTGCCGTCCGCACGGACACGATAACGGGATCACGATATCCGCGGGCATTGCCGCGCGCATCCGGCAGCGCGGGCAGTTTTCGCCCGGTGATATTCGCAGAACACGATGAGCACGTTGAATTTCGGCACGGTCGACCAGTGTTCGGTCACGCTCAACACAGCGACGCTGCTGGGCCTGAAGGCTACCTACGAAGACTTTGCGGCGACCGGGCAGGATCTGCATAACTTCGAGATCTGCATCACGGATAAAAGGGCATCCACGGTGGACCCCGTGCCAGATGACGATGTCGCCACCATCACGTTCGTGGCAAAGCTGATTCCGGGTATGCGCGGACTGGGCAATGCAAATCGGCTCGGGAAGTCGATCCACTACGTCATCGCGCCGGAAACCGGCGAGATTCTCGGGAGAGTCGGGACGAAGTGACCCGACGCGCTAGCGGCGGTGTGTGGATAACCGGCGCACGATCCAGTTGAAACCCTGTGCATCCGAGCGGTGAGCGTCCTGGTTTCGATGGGCTCGTCGGCCTGAATGCATTGCCCGGCAAGGCTTTGCCGACCATGAAAGAGGGCAGCGAACGAATCGCCGGCGACGTCCGGATGTCGAATGCCGTGTGGATATCGTTGACTCGAAGCCACTCGAAACCGGCTGCATTCAACGGGTGAGCGTAGTCGAACCCGGCGAAGACGATCGGTCAATTACCCGGGTTGTGGATATCGATGCCCAAAACAACGAGAAACGCTGTGCATGTCAACGGTGAGCGAATCCATCGAAGTCAGCACGCAGCACCATCAGGAGAGGTGTGGATATCCCGTTCCGCGGCGACTCGAAACCCTGTGATTTTAAAGGTGAGGATGCCAGCGAGGTTTCGGTGTGGATAACAGTTCGAGCAAGTCAGTCGAAACGCTGTGCATTCGAGTGGTGAGCACGCACCGGTGCAAGCCGGCCAAGCCGCGCCAAAAAAGGCGCTGGCGGCCATTACCGACCGCCAGCCGGACGCGCATCCTGCCGCTTCAAGTCTGCTGATCGAGCGCCTGCACGACCGCCTTTTCCCCGAGACTCCCGGCCGGCCCGACCACCGCATAGTTGAGCCCGTTCACCGACCCATACCGAGCAAGCAACGCGCCATCCACGCGTTGCCCGTTCGGCAGCAGCCGATGTTTCGATTCCGCCGGCCGGAGATAGAAGCTCAGCGTCCGCCCTGCGTCATCCTGATAGAGCACCATCGCGGCAGTGGCTCCGCTGTCCGTCGTGAACAACCGCCCACCGACCGGTCTGAACCCCGCCGCGCTCAAATCCGGCAGCTTCGCCGATGCGCCCACGCCTTTGGTGAGCCACCCTTGCAAATCGCCCGCACCGCTCGGCCGGTAATCGACCTTGGCCGTCCGATCGACCACCATCATCTGATAAGCCTTGACCGCATCGCTCATGGGCGCGATGGGCGGCGGCGCGTTCCACCCGCGCGCCTGCCATCCGCCGAACGTCCCGAGCCCGACGCAGAACACGAACGAAGCCGCCATCGCGAACCGCATCCGCGAGCGTTCGGCCCGCCGGCCGCGAATCGCCGCCGGATCGAGCGCGGGATTATCGGCCGGCATCCGCACGCTCTCCAGCGCGGCCCGCAACCGCTGCGCGTCCTGCTGCCATTGCTTCACCTGTTCCGCACGCTCCGGATGCAGCGCGAGATAGCGCTCGACCGCGGCACGCGCATCGTCGTCGAGCTGGCCGTCGACATAGGCCTGAAGGTCATGTTCGTTCGGAGGGGTGTTCATTTTTTCATCAACCGCAAGGAAGGAGCGGGAAGTTCGCCGTCGCTGAGGTGGCGTAGCGCCTGACGCGCGCGGGAGAGCCGCGACATCACCGTGCCGATCGGCACCTTGAGCAGGTCGGCGACTTCCTGATAGGTGAAGCCCTCGACCGCGACGAGCAGCAGCAGGCTGCGCTGTTCGTCCGAGAGCCGGCCGAACGCTTCGAGCGTCGCGCGCGCCGCGAATTCGCGTTCGGCGGACGGCCAGTGCGCTTCGTCGTCGTCGCGAATGCGGCCGAGCAGCCACGCGTAGCGCTTCGCGCTGCGTTTGCCATCGAGAAATTGCCGGTACAGGATCGTGAACAGCCAGCTGCGCAGCGATGCGTCGTCGCGGCGGCTCGTCCAGCGCGACAGCGCGCGCTCGAGCGTCGACTGGACGAGATCGTCGGCCGCGTGGACGTCGCGCGCCAGCCAGAGCGCGAAGCGTCGCAGCCTGGGGATGAGTTCGCGCAATGCTTCGTCGTCGAGGGCGGTGGAGGGCATGGCCGGGCCGGTTGCCGAAAGGGTCGTGGATGCCGCGTAGGACGCCGGCCGGCATCGGTTATTCCCTCCAGCATACGAAAAAATTCTTCGTGGAATAAAGCGGCGTGGGCGGCGTCCTACGCGCGTTCGACAATGATCTGACGATCGGGAGTGCATTCATGAAGCAATCTTCTTCTTCGCCGCAGCGCGAGCCCGGGCGCGGCTGGTGGCGCTGGGCCGTGATCGGCGGCGCGGTGGCCGGCGTGGCTGCGGCGTTCGGGTATGCCGGCGGATGGCTCGCGCCGGCGCGTCTTACCCCGCACCGGCTCGTCGACGCGCTGCAGACCAACAGCGGCATCCATCCCGGTTACCGGCGCAATCACGCGAAGGGCGTGTGCGTGACCGGCTACTTCGAAGGCAACGGCGCCGCGAGCGCGTATTCGGTCGCGCCGTTCTTCAAGGCGGTGCGCACGCCGGTGGTCGGGCGCTTCGCGTTGCCCGGCGGGAATCCTTATGCACCGGACAGCAGCGTGCCGATCCGCAGCCTCGCATTGAAGCTGACCGCGCCGGACGGCGAGCAATGGCGGACCGGGATGAACGCGATGCCGGTGTTTCCGGTCGCGACGCCGCAGGCGTTCTACGAGCAGACGCTCGCGACCCGCCCCGATCCGAAGACGGGCAAGCCCGATCCGGCGAAGGTGAAGGCGTTCTTCGGCGCGCACCCGGAAGCGGGCGCGTTCCTGAAGTGGGTGAAGGGTGCGAAGCCGAGCGCGAGCTACGTCACCGAAAGCTATTACGGGCTGAACGCGTTCTATTTCGTCGACGCGGCCGGCAAGCGCCAGGCGGTGCGGTGGCGCGTCGTGCCGGAGCAGACGGCCGGCGCCGGCGACGTCGCGACGGCCGCGGATCCGAACGTGCTGCAACAGGATGTGACGCAGCGCATCGCGGCCGGTGCGCAGAAGTGGAAGCTGCTGGTCACGCTGGCGGAGCCCGGTGACCCGGTGGACGACGCGACGAAGGTCTGGCCCGTGGAGCGCACGACGATCGACGCGGGCACGCTCGTGCTCGACCGCGTGGAGGCGCAGGACAGCGGCCCCTGCCGCGACGTGAATTACGACCCGACGGTGCTGCCGCAGGGGATCCAGGTGTCGGGCGATCCGCTGCTGGCGGCGCGCTCGGCCGCGTATGCGGATTCGTATCTGCGGCGCACGAGTGAAGAGGCCGGCGTGGCGGGCGCGGCGCGACTGAGTGGGGAGGGACGATGATGAAGGCTTCGACGACGTTTAGTGTGCCGGCGCGAGTGCTGCATTGGGTGATGGCCGCGATGGTTCTCGCGATGCTGTTCATCGGGGTGGGGATGGTGGCGTCCGTTTCCGAACGGCACGCAATCCTGGTGGCGATTCACAAGCCGCTCGGTGCGGCGGTACTGGTGCTGGTGTGTGTGCGGATCGCGGTGCGGATGCTGTCGAAGCCGCCGGCGTTGCCCGACGATCTGCCGTGGTGGCAGAAGATGGCCGCGCACGGGTCGCATCTCGTGCTGTACGCGCTGATGGTGGCGATGCCGCTGATCGGCTGGGCGATGCTGTCGGCGGGCGGGTATCCGGTGACGCTGGGCGGCGGCGTGCAACTGCCGGCGCTGGTGTCGGCCGATCCGGTGACGTTCGCGTGGCTCCGGGTCGCGCATCGCGTGCTGGCCTATCTGTTCTTCCTGACGTTCCTCGCGCACTTTGCCGCGGCGCTGTATCACGGGCTGATTCGGCGGGATGGCGTGGTGAGGGCGATGGTGGGGCGGTAATCGACGGAAGGTTGGGTGCGATACGGCGGGGCTGTTCAAGGGCGACCGAGGCTGGGCCTGCCGTGCCGCCTATATAGGGGCACTGGGAAGGCTCATCGGTCCCCGCCATAGCACGTCAAAAATATTTCACAAAAGGGGTTGCGGAGACCGGGGCAGATGCATAGAATCACGCCTCTTTCGCGCTAACGGAAACGCAGCGCGGGGGAAGAAGAGGGAAGCGGCGCTGTAGAAGTCGGTTTTATCGATTCCAGTGCACGTGAAATTAAACCGCAGTCGTCGCAGCGAAGTAGTTAAAAAAGTTGTTGACGAGTCTCAAAAAACGGTTGATAATCTCGCTTCTCTGCTGCTGAAAACGCAGCGCTGCTGAGGGGTTCAAGATCCCTCGCAGACATGCTCTTTAAAAATTAACAGCCGATAAGTGTGGGCGCTTGATGGCAGCGAGCTGATCCTCGGATCAGATAGCAAAAGTATCAAGAGTCTCACACTAAAGTAAGTCAGGTTTATGAAGTGATTCATATTCCTGTCAGCTTTGAGTGAGCGACCGGTTCTTAACTGAACCGAAAACAGTAACAGGTTTGAACTGAAGAGTTTGATCCTGGCTCAGATTGAACGCTGGCGGCATGCCTTACACATGCAAGTCGAACGGCAGCACGGGTGCTTGCACCTGGTGGCGAGTGGCGAACGGGTGAGTAATACATCGGAACATGTCCTGTAGTGGGGGATAGCCCGGCGAAAGCCGGATTAATACCGCATACGATCCACGGATGAAAGCGGGGGACCTTCGGGCCTCGCGCTATAGGGTTGGCCGATGGCTGATTAGCTAGTTGGTGGGGTAAAGGCCTACCAAGGCGACGATCAGTAGCTGGTCTGAGAGGACGACCAGCCACACTGGGACTGAGACACGGCCCAGACTCCTACGGGAGGCAGCAGTGGGGAATTTTGGACAATGGGCGAAAGCCTGATCCAGCAATGCCGCGTGTGTGAAGAAGGCCTTCGGGTTGTAAAGCACTTTTGTCCGGAAAGAAATCCTTGGCTCTAATACAGTCGGGGGATGACGGTACCGGAAGAATAAGCACCGGCTAACTACGTGCCAGCAGCCGCGGTAATACGTAGGGTGCAAGCGTTAATCGGAATTACTGGGCGTAAAGCGTGCGCAGGCGGTTTGCTAAGACCGATGTGAAATCCCCGGGCTCAACCTGGGAACTGCATTGGTGACTGGCAGGCTAGAGTATGGCAGAGGGGGGTAGAATTCCACGTGTAGCAGTGAAATGCGTAGAGATGTGGAGGAATACCGATGGCGAAGGCAGCCCCCTGGGCCAATACTGACGCTCATGCACGAAAGCGTGGGGAGCAAACAGGATTAGATACCCTGGTAGTCCACGCCCTAAACGATGTCAACTAGTTGTTGGGGATTCATTTCCTTAGTAACGTAGCTAACGCGTGAAGTTGACCGCCTGGGGAGTACGGTCGCAAGATTAAAACTCAAAGGAATTGACGGGGACCCGCACAAGCGGTGGATGATGTGGATTAATTCGATGCAACGCGAAAAACCTTACCTACCCTTGACATGGTCGGAATCCTGCCGAGAGGCGGGAGTGCTCGAAAGAGAACCGGCGCACAGGTGCTGCATGGCTGTCGTCAGCTCGTGTCGTGAGATGTTGGGTTAAGTCCCGCAACGAGCGCAACCCTTGTCCTTAGTTGCTACGCAAGAGCACTCTAAGGAGACTGCCGGTGACAAACCGGAGGAAGGTGGGGATGACGTCAAGTCCTCATGGCCCTTATGGGTAGGGCTTCACACGTCATACAATGGTCGGAACAGAGGGTTGCCAACCCGCGAGGGGGAGCTAATCCCAGAAAACCGATCGTAGTCCGGATTGCACTCTGCAACTCGAGTGCATGAAGCTGGAATCGCTAGTAATCGCGGATCAGCATGCCGCGGTGAATACGTTCCCGGGTCTTGTACACACCGCCCGTCACACCATGGGAGTGGGTTTTACCAGAAGTGGCTAGTCTAACCGCAAGGAGGACGGTCACCACGGTAGGATTCATGACTGGGGTGAAGTCGTAACAAGGTAGCCGTATCGGAAGGTGCGGCTGGATCACCTCCTTTCCAGAGCTATCTCGCGAAGTTGAGCGCTCACGCTTATCGGCTGTTGATAAAGACAGAAAGACTGTCTGCTAGCGGTTTAAACGGTTATAATGCCGGCCGCTTTGGATAATCCTCAATGACAAACATTCGAGTGAAGTTTGGTTCGAGTTTTTCTCATTGGCGATTGAGCCAGTCAGAGCGGTACGAAAGTATCGGCTGTCGTTCTTTAACAATCTGGAAGAAGTAAGTAATTTGGATGGCGGAAGCGTCTTTGAGATGGACGTGGAAACTATCCGGGTTGTGATTGTATCGATGTATCTCAAGATGATTCGAACTTAATGTTCGGCTCAATTGGAATACGGCACAACGCGAGAACTCAACCTGTAACGAGACAGACTCGTTATAGGGTCAAGCGAACAAGTGCATGTGGTGGATGCCTTGGCGATCACAGGCGATGAAGGACGCGGTAGCCTGCGAAAAGCTACGGGGAGCTGGCAAACAAGCTTTGATCCGTAGATGTCCGAATGGGGAAACCCACTCCTTTTGGAGTATCCATGGCTGAATACATAGGCCATGTGAAGCGAACGCGGTGAACTGAAACATCTAAGTAACCGCAGGAAAAGAAATCAACCGAGATTCCCAAAGTAGTGGCGAGCGAAATGGGATGAGCCTTGCACTCTTTATTTGTATTGTTAGCCGAACGCTCTGGAAAGTGCGGCCATAGCAGGTGATAGCCCTGTAGGCGAAAACAGTATGAAAGAACTAGGTGTGCGACAAGTAGGGCGGGACACGTGAAATCCTGTCTGAAGATGGGGGGACCATCCTCCAAGGCTAAATACTCGTGATCGACCGATAGTGAACCAGTACCGTGAGGGAAAGGCGAAAAGAACCCCGGGAGGGGAGTGAAATAGATCCTGAAACCGCATGCATACAAACAGTCGGAGCCTCGCAAGGGGTGACGGCGTACCTTTTGTATAATGGGTCAGCGACTTACGTTCAGTAGCAAGCTTAACCGTATAGGGCAGGCGTAGCGAAAGCGAGTCCGAATAGGGCGTTCAGTTGCTGGGCGTAGACCCGAAACCAGGTGATCTATCCATGGCCAGGATGAAGGTGCGGTAACACGTACTGGAGGTCCGAACCCACTAACGTTGAAAAGTTAGGGGATGAGCTGTGGATAGGGGTGAAAGGCTAAACAAACCTGGAAATAGCTGGTTCTCTCCGAAAACTATTTAGGTAGTGCCTCGTGTCTCACCTTCGGGGGTAGAGCACTGTCATGGTTGGGGGGTCTATTGCAGATTACCCCGCCATAGCAAACTCCGAATACCGAAGAGTGCAATCACGGGAGACAGACATCGGGTGCTAACGTCCGGTGTCAAGAGGGAAACAACCCAGACCGCCAGCTAAGGTCCCCAAATATAGCTAAGTGGGAAACGAAGTGGGAAGGCTAAAACAGTCAGGAGGTTGGCTTAGAAGCAGCCACCCTTTAAAGAAAGCGTAATAGCTCACTGATCGAGTCGTCCTGCGCGGAAGATGTAACGGGGCTAAGCTATATACCGAAGCTGCGGATGCGTGCTTAGCACGCATGGTAGGAGAGCGTTCCGTAAGCCTGCGAAGGTGCCTTGTAAAGGGTGCTGGAGGTATCGGAAGTGCGAATGCTGACATGAGTAGCGATAAAGGGGGTGAAAGGCCCCCTCGCCGTAAGCCCAAGGTTTCCTACGCAACGTTCATCGGCGTAGGGTGAGTCGGCCCCTAAGGCGAGGCAGAAATGCGTAGCTGATGGGAAGCAGGTCAATATTCCTGCACCATTGTTAGATGCGATGGGGGGACGGATCGCGGAAGGTTGTCCGGGTGTTGGAAGTCCCGGTCGCTGCATTGGAGAAGGCGCTTAGGCAAATCCGGGCGCAGGATTCAAGGGTGTGGCGCGAGCTCCTTAGGGAGCGAAGCAATTGGAAGTGGTTCCAAGAAAAGCCTCTAAGCTTCAGTCTAACGATGACCGTACCGCAAACCGACACAGGTGGGCGAGATGAGTATTCTAAGGCGCTTGAGAGAACTCGGGAGAAGGAACTCGGCAAATTGGTACCGTAACTTCGGGATAAGGTACGCCCTTGTAGCTTGACTGGCCTGCGCCAGGAGGGTGAAGGGGTTGCAATAAACTGGTGGCTGCGACTGTTTAATAAAAACACAGCACTCTGCAAACACGAAAGTGGACGTATAGGGTGTGACGCCTGCCCGGTGCCGGAAGATTAAATGATGGGGTGCAAGCTCTTGATTGAAGTCCCGGTAAACGGCGGCCGTAACTATAACGGTCCTAAGGTAGCGAAATTCCTTGTCGGGTAAGTTCCGACCTGCACGAATGGCGTAACGATGGCCACACTGTCTCCTCCCGAGACTCAGCGAAGTTGAAGTGTTTGTGATGATGCAATCTACCCGCGGCTAGACGGAAAGACCCCATGAACCTTTACTGTAGCTTTGCATTGGACTTTGAACCGATCTGTGTAGGATAGGTGGGAGGCTATGAAACCGGAACGCTAGTTTCGGTGGAGCCGTCCTTGAAATACCACCCTGGTTTGTTTGAGGTTCTAACCTTGGCCCGTGATCCGGGTCGGGGACAGTGCATGGTAGGCAGTTTGACTGGGGCGGTCTCCTCCCAAAGCGTAACGGAGGAGTACGAAGGTACGCTAGGTACGGTCGGAAATCGTGCTGATAGTGCAATGGCATAAGCGTGCTTAACTGCGAGACCGACAAGTCGAGCAGGTGCGAAAGCAGGTCATAGTGATCCGGTGGTTCTGTATGGAAGGGCCATCGCTCAACGGATAAAAGGTACTCTGGGGATAACAGGCTGATACCGCCCAAGAGTTCATATCGACGGCGGTGTTTGGCACCTCGATGTCGGCTCATCTCATCCTGGGGCTGTAGCCGGTCCCAAGGGTATGGCTGTTCGCCATTTAAAGAGGTACGTGAGCTGGGTTTAAAACGTCGTGAGACAGTTTGGTCCCTATCTGCCGTGGGCGTTGGATATTTGAAGGGGGCTGCTCCTAGTACGAGAGGACCGGAGTGGACGAACCTCTGGTGTACCGGTTGTCACGCCAGTGGCATCGCCGGGTAGCTATGTTCGGAAGAGATAACCGCTGAAAGCATCTAAGCGGGAAACTCGCCTTAAGATGAGATATCCCTGGGGACTAGATCCCCTTGAAGGGTCGTTCGAGACCAGGACGTTGATAGGTCAGGTGTGTAAGCGCAGTAATGCGTTCAGCTAACTGATACTAATTGCCCGTAAGGCTTGATCCTATAACAAGTCTGCCTTGTAGATCGGCGCCGTGCGCAAGCACTGGCCGCGATCCAGAGCGACAAGTTGGATTCTCGTGTGTGATACACACAACCTAAATTACTGCTTCTTCCCAGATTGGTTCTGTTGGCCACGCCAGCAGAACAACCCCCTTTGCCTGATGACCATAGCGAGTCGGTCCCACCCCTTCCCATCCCGAACAGGACCGTGAAACGACTCTACGCCGATGATAGTGCGGATTCCCGTGTGAAAGTAGGTAATCGTCAGGCTCCCCTCAAGCCAGAAACCCCCGCCCGAAAGGCGGGGGTTTTTGCATTTGTGCGGCGCGAAATGTGCGCGGAGCAGATAAGGCTCGATTTAATTAGAGCCAGATAGCATCACTCGCTTGCCAGGAATTCTTGTTGGCTGGCGATCAGCGAGGCGCCACATGCAGTCTTCATCCTGTCCAGCGCAACGGCGCGGCCTTCAATCGTGTACTGGCTGGAGCCCTGAACGATCGGGTAGGTACCTTGGCATTTCGGGCACAGGACCATATGGCCGACACCGGATGCCGGTCGACCGTTCAAGTTCGAAAGGCCGAAGCCGTCGAGCACTGTGCCACCGTGATCTGTTGTGTCGCCTTTGCGGATAATAGGTTTCATCGAAGAGCCTTGGGAAGTTGGACTATTTCGGTATTCTTACTAAGCTCACGGACTTCGGGCGGCGAGCTGCAGAGCGAGATCCCCGAGTGCACCACGTTGATTCAGATCGCTCAACTCGCCCCCCCAAATTCGGCTCCGATCGAAAAACGCTGATCAAAATATCTCACGCAGCAGGCTGGCAGCATCTGCAGCCAAGTCGGGATCTTGGTGCCGCCACTCGATTCGGCTCATCTCGTTTAGAAAATCAATGATGCAATTTCGCTGATCTTTTGCATATGTCTTCGAAATTTCATCGAGCCAGTCGCTCGCGCCACCTGTTGCTATTCGGTGCAGTTTGTAGACAAGAGAGTCGGGGATATTGTCCGCTTCGTCGTACTCATATGTTGCTATCTTCATGAACAACGGAAGAAAAAATGCAAACGCCTTCGGCTTCATAAAAGTGAGGCAAGCCGATTCATCACATTCATAGTCTTCTCTTAATTCCTTGAGCGTTATTTCGAAGCGCTTCTTTCCTCGAAAAAAATCGTCGACAGCACATGACTCGATTCCCGATCTGTCTGTGATCGGCTCTCCATTTGGGAAGGGATCGTTTGGAAACATTGAGAAATTCAAGCTCATTTTAGTAATCCCTCGCACTTCGCAACATTCGCCCAGGCTTCGAGTGCTTCGTTACGGTGGTTGGCGTCTCCACCCGCGAAGCATTTTTTGTTGATCAGGTCTCGCGCCATCGCACATTCCCGGTTGTTTTCGCGCATCTGCAGAACGGTCGGCTGGTCCATGTTAGCCTTACACGCTCTGGGGCGCTTGCATGCACGGTTGACCTCATCCTGGAGCCTGCGATGTTCGCCCGGGGAGCAATTGCCCGGCGGTTGTATTGTGTCTGCGATCGGACTGATTTTGTTCCCGGCTTTGTCCGATGATGCGGAAGACGCCATCCAGACAAACACGCCAATCCCCGCCAATGTGCCAACTGCGGCACCAATTATCGTACCGATTCCGGGAAAGACTGCCGTCCCTGCAGCGGCACCCATTTCAGCGCCAGCGGGAATCGACAGCAGGCCGATCGGATCGATTGCCATGGAGGGGCGGCTGTCGGCATAGGCGTATTTATTGGGGCCTGCGAGCAAACCGAGAGGATCCTGATTGATGTATCTGCCGGCTTCCGGATCGTAATAGCGATGACGGTTGTAGTACAACCCGGACTCTGCATCGTGATACTGACCCGGAAACCGAATCGGATTGTCGATTTTCGCGACAACTTGTTGGCCACACCGCCCGTAACCATCGAAGTCTGCAGCCCAGACGACTTCGCGCTCGTCGTCGACGAGTTCCTGTGGCGCGCCGAGATGATCGCTCAGATAGTGGTAGCACTTGCCATTCGCCAGTTGTGCCAGCGGTCCACGGTGATCAGGGTGTGGAACATAGGTAACGAGCGTGTCACCTCGTGTGCTCGTGCCGGCATGTACTTCCTGCAACATCCAATCGTTGTCCCATACGAACAACGTCATGCGCGATGCCTGCCCGGCCGGCGTGTGAATTTTGGCGATCCGGCGTCCCAAGGCGTCATAACGATATTTAGTACGGTCGCCATTGACGTGGTCGACACCAATCAGCTGATGAGCAGCATCATAACGATAGCGCGTGACATTCGATGGTAGAGCTGTCTCGCTCGGCTCGGAGGCATTGTGTCGTGGCAGAAGCCGCACAAGAATACCCGACGCCGCTTTGACGACAGGTTTGTCTGATATGACCTGTGCCGTACGTGATGCCCGGTTCACAATACGACGTGCTCGGGCATTTGATGCCCGCCCGGGTGTTCGTGCTCGTGGTGGTGGACGAGCCCGGCAAGGATGGGTTTCTCGTTCGGCGCTGCTACACGACCATTCACGATCCTTACTTGCAGGCGCTGCGGCTAGGGCCGCTCGACCCGATGACCGCTACTCCGGCAAGCAAGTCAGCTTGTTGACGAGCGATGCCGAGCTTGTTCGCTCGGTATCGGCATCTCGATTCAATCCGCCGCCGCCGTGGCTTGCTTGGTACGCGCTCGGGCCGTTGATATTCAACCTGCAGGGCGATGCGCAGTACTGGTATGAGAATGTGTGGGATAGGTATTGGGAGAGTCTGGGGCTGGCGGAACAGGACGTATTTATCCAACGTTGGCGTGCGTCTACCAACTTCTACTTGAGTGAAAAGGAATGGGCGGAGTGGCTTGAAGCGATTCGAACGAGGGATGCTCGCTATCGAAAGCGGATGGGCAATGAGCCCGAGGAGGCTGGTGGCGACGAGACCTCTAGCTAGCGGATCAGTCTCAACTTGATGTTCAGGGGTTTGGTTTCGGGTATGTGATTAGTGCTTTGCTCAAAAGGGTGGCCATCGAAGTGATCAATAGGGAGGACGATGCTTGGACTGAAAGCGGTCATTCTTCGCTCACTACCTGTCTAGCTTTAAGACGATCCAGAAGAGCAAGTAGCTGAGGGCACGCTCGATGTAAACCCGGTGCGTCGATCTTCTCTATCTCGCATTCCCACGCGGTTACGACTTCAAGACCCTAGCTGCTGAAGCGCAGCGACCTTAGCCATATCCCTCTGTCGGTTCGCGGAGATCTTTTCTTCCCAAAATTGGTTGTTCCGCTTGGGAGTGGTTGCTCGCTTGCAGCCCTGATGGCCATGCCAGAAGCAACCATTGACGAAGATTGCCCATCCCTCACGTCGATTGACCAAGTCCGGGCTGCCCGGCAATCCCGCAAAATTGCAACGATATCGCAGACCTAGGGACCAAAGCAGCTTGCGGAGTTTGACTTCGGGCTTGGTATGACGACGGCGTACCCTTTTCATTCGTTCCGACGTGATCTGATCGGTCGGTACTTGCATACGCACCATACGCTTGCAATTAGGCCATTTCTACGCTTTCTACCGCCAACTTCTTTGGTGCCTTTGGCGTAGCGATGATCGTGAAAGCTTCCATCTTCTTGAGGTGGGCAGCAATTGCCTCTTTGAATCCGGGCTTGAAGCGAAGCGTGCTTTCGCAGATGCGCTTGTAGAAACCGGCAGTAGCACGAAGTGAGAGAGGAGAACCCGAGTGGTTGAGAAAGTGCGCCAATGATTGACGTTCCTCGCTCACAGGCCAAGTACTGATCGGGACTTCATATCGCACCTTTCCATCGAACCAAGCGGCGGTCGGCCAAGATTTTCCCTCTACCAACGGTGTTCCCAGTCCGCCTTCGTAAGGGCGCTGAGTCGCAAGCTGTTCGCCAAGCCAGGTAGACACGGCGACGTTCACAGCATTGCCTATGAGCATCCACCGGCGGCGCTTGTTGAACACGTGTCCGCCATCATTGACGGTACCCTCAAAATCGGTCCAACCGTCAGGGAAGCCTTGGAGTCGTTCAGCATCGTTAGGAGACGGAGTGATGACGGACAGATCAGGGAGCAGAATCGCCGGTGGAGACGGTATGCCCATCGCCGAGCCTCCCTTCATGGTCGGAATGCAGTCCTCACCCCATCCGAGTCCCCTAGTACCTTCCGTCCAGTAGAAACCGTGTGCGGATTCCGTCAAACTCTTTTCCCCCTCGACCGGGGCGTAGTTCCCATGGAATAGTACTCGGCGCGGATCGCCGTCCAACGTCGCGAACACAAAGATACGGTTTCGGCGCTGTGGAAGACCGAACGCAAGCGCGTCGATCGTCCGGTATGCCCAGCGATAACCGAGCCCTTCCAAAGCGGAGAGAACCTCCGCCATGTACTCGCCCTTGTGCAGGTGTCGCCAGTTGGGGACATTTTCGATTAAGACGTTTGGGAAGGGGCGGCGGCGAAGCAGTTCAATTGTCTCGCGAATAAGGCTCGATCGTCCGCCAGCGAATCCCCGAGTCCGCCCCGCCTGTGAAAGGTCCGTACACGGGAAGCCTGCGGTCAAGAGGTTCGACGTGGGAGAGATGTTGGCCAGGACTTCGTCCGTTTGCTTGATATCTGAAACGATGGGCACGCCAGCGAACTGGTGCTGGAGCACCGTCGTTGCTTCGGGGTCGCACTCACAGAAAAGGGTGGTACGGTGGCCGCTCCGGTGAAGGCCAAGTTCCAGGCCACCAATGCCCCCAAAAATGGCAGTGATTTCTAGCGATGTGGGCATGCGTACTCCAGCAGGTTCAAGCAAACGTTGAATCGTAGCATGGGCATCAAGAAAACTCGAGTCCACCCAACGGCCAACAGAGCCTCCAAAAAGGGGCCAGTTTTCGTGCAGGGGCCAGCCTCAACCGGCAAGCCCACTAAATTACGAATGGTGTACTCGGCGGGGTAAGGTCACGTGGCGTCAAATTATGGGGAGTAGCAGGGGCGACTGAAAAACGGCGCTGCCTGCTAAGTGAGCTACACTTACGCCTTCATCGTTACGTGGTTTGCTTATAACAATGTACTGTCCCGGCATTCTGACAAGAACTCTTTCCACTCCCACGTTTGGCTCAGGAAAAGGCTTCGCTTACGGGAACAGTTGGCAATACCACTCCCGGTCGGACAGGCATTCCAAAGTGGCTTGCTGGGGCGCTATGCTCGACCTGTTGCTGTCGTGTCCGTTGCTCCGCAAGCACGTTCGAGAGGGTAAAGTTGGGTTGGGTATCAATCATGAGATGAGCGATTACCGAAACCATAAGAAGAAGAATTTGGATCTTGTACTCTGTCGCCACACCACCCAGGGATCGGCGGGGAGCTCCAAGAGCGGCAAGAAAGCTGCTGTAAATTTCGCTGAGCTTGTAGATAGCTACGACATTAAGTTGGCCCCTGCAGAGACGGATGCCTTGGTGGAACTTCCAGTGCTGCCGATCGCCAACGTCTCGTCCGTTCTTCTCGCAATTGAGGCAAAGGCAGCAATGACTGCTTTTTCGAAGGCGAGACCCCGACTCAAGGATGAATTGACCTCCAGCTTTCAGACGATACACGGGGACAGCGCACATGCTATCGCTGCCGGGCTGGTGTTGGTCAATACATCGAACGAGTTCATTTCACCAGATATTAACAAGTTCGATCTTTCGACACGGGCTCCTGATATCTCACGGCACGTTCAACCTAAGGATGCCCTGCTCGTCCTGCAGGGGCTGCGAGAACTGCAGCGGCGGTCCACTACCACCGATACCGGCTTCGATGGCATCGGCGTTATTTTGATCCAGTGCCGCAACGATGGTCGAACTCCGGTTTCTGTATCGCCGACGAGCAACATCATCCTGCCCGACACGGACGACTACCATTACAGCCGCTTCATCGAGCGCCTCGCGACGCTCTACTCGATGCGGTTTAATGGACTGTAATGGCTTGGTGGACGGAGCTTCGCTGACTTCCACCGTTCCTGACATGTGACCGGACTGCGCGTTCGTGCTTGCACCAGCACTCACGGGCCTTTATTACCCCACATGGCGGAACCCTTCATCCTCCGCCGACTTTTTGAGGGCCATCAATTTTCTCCAGTCCTTTTCGTGTTTTATCGCCAAGAACCCTTGGGTCGTGCTCGCCTTCAGGACGAGACTCATATCTGCTTGTGACAGGTGGCTTGTTTTTCGCGACCACGCGTGAAGTGCGCTCCAGTAACCTGCAACGGTCAAGCCAAGCAGCTTTTTTTGAAGCTCGATACCATCGTCGACCTGTCCTTGCTTCTTGGCCTCGATTTTTTTCTCCTGAAATGCTCCTTTCGCAATTGCAATTTTTCGGACACTTTCATCCCACGGGAAATGTAATGCAATAATGCTTTCCCAGCAGGCTTCCTTTTTGCACCATTCTCCGACGTTTTTCACGCCAGGTGGCGGAAGAAGAAGTGACGCTTGAATACTCGGCGCCAGCTGCTTGAGGCGGCTGGTGATTTCAGGACCAGCATCCTGATTGTTCCATATGCGTTCAAGATCGATCTCGCCACCGATCTTCCGCACGTCACGAAACAATTTCGCAATCGTGTAAGTGACGATGTTTGCACGATAACCACCCTCGTACCAATTTCCACGACCGGAATCGACGATGTCCTCCATCTTCTTCCAGATCAGGGCTACTGCAACCATCGATTTGAAATAGTTATCTCCGTAGTCTGGACTGATTCGTTCCCAATTTTCAGACTCGGTCACGTCAGCACTCTTGGCTGAGAATTTTCCGGCAAACTTCGAAAAGTTCTTCTGTGCACCAAGGCTGACCCAATATGGCTTTTCGTCCCAAGTGTTGGCATATTTCGCAAGATCTGTTTTGCCAATCAGTTGATTCGGAGGATATTCATTCTCGAAAGCTGATTTTTCTGATTTGCTGAGATACAGTCGCTCATTTTGGTATTGACCACGTGAACGTTCATAAAACCATTTGCTCTGAATACGCTGGCCGATCTTTGTGCGCGTGAGCAACCTCCGGGAAATTTCCTCCATCTTCCGATGAAAAGGATGATTCGCAAAGAAATCGGCTGCAGCTACCTTGTTCTGCGTATTCGCAAATTCCGCAATAGAGGGTATCAACTCTTGAGCTTTCGTCGGCCGCACACGTGTTAACTTCATTTGCACGGAAACTCCGTTCAAGCTCAATTTGTCCTTCTTGCGTGCACTTAAAATGCTCGCAGTCGTCTGTCCACCATTGACAATTTGGAGATCAGTGAGTCTCGTGATTATTGACTGTCCATGCATCAACTCAACCTGGACGTCGGATGCTGTTGCCGAAATCCCGTTGTTGTATGCGAAAAATAGATCTGGCTCGTCCTGAATCGTCGCACGAATCCCCTTATTAACGCCGCCTTTCATGCCAAGGAAAGAACGAACGTTACCTTCGAGAAGGCGGCTGCCATAGCGATCGAAGAGATCTGCTAGCTGATCGCCCTTGATCACACAAAGATACGAGCTTAAATCGTCGGCGTGGGCAGCCTCAAGACACGGTATACCGGTTCCTCCGAGTTCTTCGAGATCGATCTCAACTGCTTCCCGTTCACGGCTGGACTGGTAGATCGCGGACAGTCGCTGAAGATCCCAGATGTGACGTTCAAGCGGGATCCCGGCGACTTCACCCTGAAGTTCTTCTTTAAACCGACTGCTGAGCGTCAGATTCGTAAAAATGTGAAGACGGATTCGGTTAATCCTGCAGGCGTCGTTGCTCAGTTGCAGGGCAAATTCGTAGGCTGGATTGGCTTCTGCGATGCGCGCATAGAGATCATTTTCGATTGCCTCGCGCACGAAATTCTCCATCCATCCGGATAACTGCTCCACCGTGCTCTTGGACAGAGTGGACGGTGTAGAAGTGTCTTCCCACTTTCCAATGACGATACCGATGCTGCCGTCGGACTCATCAAATTGAGTAAACCCATGAAGCTTCAGTGTTTTGTTTTTGGGGCCGCTGCCCTGATACTCGACTTGTTCGAATTCGCCGAATGCAGGGTCCTCTTCGAGCCGTTCAGCCACCTCGTTGACGAAGGCCAACGTGTCGACAAGGTGATTTGCCTTGCTTCGGCGCGCCACCAACTGATTCAGCTCGTTGAGAAAATATTCAGGCTGCATCGAGTGTCTCCGGAATCTGGAATTGCACAATCGAGGAAAGCAATATCGAATAAGTCACGTCGACAATCGCGCTAGGCACGTCTGAACCGATAAGGCGCGGAAATTCGTCGCGAACGGCATAACGGCTGATTGCCATGAGGGTAAACGACACACCTAGGTAGTGATCGTGCTCCACATATCCAGCCTCGATCAGCTTGGATCGATAAGCGTTCAGCGCATCCGGGTGTTCCGCGAGTCGTTGTTCGATGCGGTTGGCCAGAACGGGGAGGCTGATCGCCCCGGACTCAGTGGGAGAGCTCTCGCGAAGCACGTACAGGTGAAGCTCAAGGGGAACTTCCGCATGTAATTGCTCTGCTGACGCGATGCTTACCTTTTCGGCCGAAGGCGAAACGGCCTTGATCTCCACCGCACGATTCGCAAACAGGAAGTCCTGGTCTGCGCCAGAGGGGCCAATCCAAGACATTAGGGGCATGGCTAGGTCTTCCGGATGCTGGACCATGAACGTTTCGAGCGCCAAAAGCTCGGCGATGAGGCCCTTAACCTGGAAGTTCTGGAGAAGCCCCGAGGTACCGTTCCGAAAAAGCCGCTTCCACAATAGCAGGCGCTCCCTGAACAATGAGACAAGGGCTGTTTCGGTGGCCACATGCGTCGCCGCGTCGACCAAGTCTTGGCAAAGTCGACCGAATACCTGCTCCAGCCCCGATGCCGACAGGCGCAATGCCATCACCCAGCTACCGCTCGCACGTAGTACGCGGATGTAGTTGAGTGCGCCTGTATTGGCATCGATGGCGGGCGGCCGCCAACTTACGCCCACAGCAAGCATCGCGGATCCGGTTGCATCAACTCCTGCATAGACTTCGAACGGATGATTTGGATCAATTCGAACGAGCCTGAATTCTCCTTCGGAGATCCGGTTTTCGGCTTCTTCCTGTCTGATCGCGCGCCAGAGAGTTTCAATCCGTGTCAAGGTCATCCTCCTCTTCGTCACCAAAGAGATCGCGCAGAGCTACCTTGTTCAGCCGATATACCACTTTTTCGCCTTTAGACAGCGGGTCGAAGTCCGGGAAGCTGAGGCTGATGGCGACCATTGGGGCAGAACCGACTTCCTCGATGCTCAACATCTTGTCAGAGTTCTTTCCGCTTGGCTCGGCGCACTCAATGAAGTGAATCGTGAGCAATGGCGTGGCGCGAAAGCGCCGG
The DNA here is from genome assembly GCF_024730645.1 of Burkholderia sp. EMB26. Classification (NCBI taxonomy): domain Bacteria; kingdom Pseudomonadati; phylum Pseudomonadota; class Betaproteobacteria; order Burkholderiales; family Burkholderiaceae; genus Burkholderia; species Burkholderia sp. EMB26. Next base: position 12,508 of record NZ_CP078070.1, on the reverse strand, counting down.
TACATGTATCCCGGCGTACTCTCACCTTTTTTCGCATCCTCAGTACGCTCTTCTTGCCAGGCGAGGTCTGCGTCTTCGCGCTGCGATTTCTCCATCCTTACACGTTCATCGCTTGTATCACCGACCCGCTGCTTGTTGAGCCTTAAGTAGGGAACCCCCTTCGCCGTTCGTTCGAACTGGCGCTTCCGGCACTGCACGGCTCCCGGAGCTCCGCCGGATACTGGCACCTTGATTCCCGGCACTGCCTTCCCTTGCCCTTGAGGTATGCAGACGTCCCAGTGATTCAGCTGCGCATAACTGTTCTTCTCAATGAAGCGAAATAGCGGTCGATCTCCTTCGTCGGCATCAGGCAGAAAGGGCATGTTCATGTTGCTGATATTGAGTTCTGAAAGAAAGGCGGCGATCCGCTCCTTCGAAACGTTCTTCCAGATGTACCGGTTTCCCGCCAGCTCCGCCTCGCCTTCGTCGCGCACAAAGATTGCAACCCGGTTCACATTCTGCTCATTCAGAAGCGAAGCTTTCGGAATGAAGGGGGTTTCCGCACCGAACGCGCTGAAGGATATCGAGTGGGCCACATCGCGGGCGCTCCGCATCTTGTTCTGGGCCGTCACGATCAGCGTGTCTGGATGGGACTTAACGCGAATGCCGAACTGTGAGGGCGGGAGCCGGTTGGCGCTCATGCGCTTGAAGTCTGTACGAAGCTCAGCGACAGCTCCCGCAATGTGCGCGTACCAATCTTGCGCCTCGGGGTCCATCCAGATGCGGAAGAGATCTTCGTATCCCTGTCGGTAGCCGAACCATCGGCCCATCTGCAGAAGGGTGTCGTAGGCTTTGGAATTTCGATAGAAATAGCTCACGCAAAGCCCCTCTAGGGTTAGCCCGCGCGATAGCGTCAGGCCGCCGATCGCAATTACACGTCGGCCCTTTTCGGTGTTCTTGTATTTGGAATAGTCGAGTTTTTCGTCCTGTGCGGATTTCTGGTTGATCGTGACAACCTTGATTGATGCAACTGCTTCGTATAACTTTTGCCGAATCTCGTCCCAAGTTAAACCGGCATCGGAGAACTCGCTCTGCCAGATGCATTCCAACTGCACTAGATCGGGATGATTGCGCCATGACCTGCTCAGCAGGAACTGGCGTATTTCCTCTTGGAGGTTCCAGAGATAATTGCGCACCACCGTCGCCACCCGGGCCTGCACGTCGGTAAAACGACTGACGTTGACCAACATGGAGCGGTGACGTAGCTCCTCCTCCCGAATGTCGCGAATTGCACAGCTCAGCAGGAAGGTTCGCACGGCATTCTTGAGGCTGTCCGGGAGTTCGTTGACCGGATGATCCTTCTTGTGGATATAGGGGAAGCTGGGTTCGGCATCATCAATGTTACGCAGCTGATGATAGTGTTTACCGTCCTCAAGAAAGATGCTGCCGGCACCGATGTAGTGTGACGGCGTATTCAGGCTGTAAATGAAATTGGAGGGAAAGAGGTCTGTTTCGTTGTCTGGATTGATAAAGACGTTCGCAAACGGCGTTGCCGTATAGGCGACATACGAAGAACAGGAAAATTTTTCGATAATACCCCGGATGAGGGCATTGATTGTCGCAGGTTCCTCTCCTTCCTTGCGCACATTCACAGACGCGTTATCTGCTTCATCGTCGACGACCAGTAACGGCAGCAGGTGCTTTGCATGACCCGACAACTTCAGTTGCGCTCCTAGCCACCCTGAAAGGTTTTCAAGAGGAGCCTTGTTCTTCTTCATTACGAACAGAATCGGCTCGCTGATATTAGAAAGCGGTATCCCCCCAAGAATCCTCGCGTTATTTGTCAGAAAATCGAAATCCACCGATGTAAGAACGTTCGCCGACTTATTTCGATAGATGCCGGCGCCAATAGCCTGCATGTCTCGGCTGTTGCCGAAGATATCGCGGCTGTCCCGACCCACGAACCCGGAGTCCAATCGTTCCTGTGTCTGGCGGCGCAGATCTTCAATCATGCCTGTCAACAAAACGATTACCCGATATCCTGCGTCGGCGGCCTTCGCTATCAGGCCGCTGTAGCTGGCGGTCTTTCCTGACTGGACATCGCCCATGACAAGCCCTCGGATGTCCCAAGATCCGGGCCATGCGGGATTGCCGCATTCGGTCAGAATGTTATCTGTGTCCTCGTCAAGAACCTGGACTACGTTCGGACTCCACCCATGCGAAGCAAGCAACCGCTTGTAGCTGTCCCAATAGTGCCATTCGATCGTACCTTTTGCGTCGGAAACCCACGGCGCATAGGTGCTTTGTCGGATGACCTCACCGACGGCCATTCGAATGCCAATTGTCGACTCAAGCTTGTTGCGTACGCGCTTGAGGCCCTCTTGGCCAAGACTGGTGTCCACCGTGGATAGAATACTCAAGACCTCCTCAAGCAGTACATCGGTCAACGGACGTCCGTTGATGATGCTCATCGCCATGCCGACGTGGTCAATCGAATAGTCATTCATCAGCCAAGTTCCTTGCGAAGGATGTCGTGGTATTGCGGGAATCTTCCAATGGGATCGAGCGCCATCACTGTTTCGATATTCAACTTCGTTACCTCCATTATCCTGCTCGCTAGCGTAAGGATCTCGGCCTGCTGGTCGGCCGTGTCGGCGGCCCGCTTGTCCGAGCACATATCCGAGTAGATGGATTCGAACGGCAGCGCAGCGGCAATCAACTCAAGAATCTGCTGCAGTGCTTTCTGCGAGCCCATATCCAGGTTATCGGATAAATTCCTGATAACTGGATGTTCGGAATTTAGTTGATATCGGAAGGTGCCATGTGACGGTTCTACTCTTTCCCAAAGAGGATAAAAGCCGCTCTGCAGCTTTTGCTTTCTCCCTGGGTATGTGATGGTCGTTCGGCTCGTGTTGGCGAAGTGAGGGATTAGGTCGCGTAGCCGGTTCCGGATGGTGTCAGGTGGGTAGGCGGCTGATTTTTTTATGTCAAGCGACCAGAGATGGTCGAGGGAATTCGGGATATCTACCTGCACTCGAGTCAGTTTGAAGAACTCCTCCTTCGGTACCAACCGGAACCACGTGCCCCAGATCACTAATCGTCGATTCCGGTAGACGTAGAAGCCTTGGTTGCTGCGAAGCCCTTCTCGCCCTCCAGCAATGTTGATTTGATCAACGGTCAAATGGCTCATGTGCGGAAGAACATATGGCTGCACCGTGATCAGCTCACGCTCAATCCAAATTTCTTGCCCTTCCAACGGTTGCGTAAAGCTATTGTCCTTAAGAAAGGGATCCAAGGGCTTCAGTTTAAGGCCGTTTACGCTAATTTCGACAGCTTGTGACGACCCTTCTTTCCGCGCGAACCGATGGAACACAAATGAGAGATGACTATAGAGATCGGACATGCGGCTTTTCATCTCTTCTGCCGGATTGGCCGACCCTGACATGAGCCTGTCAAGAGATTGCCAGACCACGAGCGTTCCACTTTTCCCGGATATAAGCTGCTCGTACATCGGGAGCCGCTGCTGTTCGGTGCTCGAAGGAACGACGACTACCCAGCGATTCTCTGCTTGCACGAAATCAAGATCCCAGCATCGAGCATGTATATTGTCGCCCTGCTTGCTGACGACAGTCAGCTTGCGACACTGTGCCAGCGATGCAGTTTTCAGGCCTAGTCCAAATCGACCAAGATCCTGCGACGATCTGGTCTCCGCAGGATTGCGGCTTCCATGTCGCATTGCATTTGTCAGCTCTGCCGCATCCATGCCATGGCCATCGTCAAGAATGGCGACGAACGGTTCTTGCGACGCGTCGTATTCGATACGGACCGTCGATGCATTAGCAGAAATGCTGTTGTCGACAAGATCCGCAACCGCGGTTTCTGCTGTATACCCGATCGCGCGCATTGATTCGATAAGACTTGCCGGATCCGGAAGTACCTCTAGTGTTTCAGTCAAGATTGATGACCTCGAGTAAACAAATACAAACAGCAACCGGAATGGTGAGGGCTCGCTACTTCATGCCGCGAATAACTTTGGACATGCCGAACGGCTCCGAGCCATGAGCGACACTGATAACTCACCTGGACGGGGCGGATCATCGAGATAGCGTGCCGACTAAGGAGCACGGAAAGCGAGCCGAATCTGACGGCCGGCGGCCAGTTCGGAAGCAAGCTATGTTTCATCGTAGTTGCCCGAGGCATTCCGGTGGCGCTCGCCATGACAGGTGCCAATCGGCATGAATTAATGGCGTTCTAGCGGACGATTTATGCAATCGCGGCCGTGGTGATCCGGAATGGGCAGTCGCACAACCGACAGGCAAGCTGCACGCGGACGAGTAGATGACTTCAGCCGTGGAGCATGAGCGCACGCATCGCTCGACCAGGCGCGGAGTGCAAGGAACGATGGTACGAGTCCCGATAGGTGACCGAACGCATCCATGCGCAGTTTGCCTGCTTTGGCAAATTGCGCGTCCGTTTCAAACGTTGGTCGGATATTCATTTTGCTGGGCTTTTGCTCGGGGGCTGCCATCGGCTGCCTCTCGCTTCCTCGACAAATTGTTTTTACGACGCAAATTCAGGATCTGGTCAAACTTCTGCTTGCAGCGAGATTTGGTGGCCCACCAGTCAGATGCAAACGGTAATATATACCGAACAGATATATCCGTGAAATTTTTTGGAACGAAAGAGCGAAAATTTTTTAGAGCTTTTGACGCATCTTCATACAAGCAAGTTGTTGCTGCGCGCAACAGCACTCAGATAGGCTGCGCCATACGAATGAATTGTGCGACTAGCGAAGCGATCTTGCTCGCCAGCAGCGGAGGAACAGCGTTGCCGACTTGGTGATACTGCTGAGTACGGTTACCCTCGAAAAAGTAATTGTCGGGAAAAGTTTGCAGCCTCGCAGCCTCGCGCACCGTCAAGCTACGGCACTGCAGAGGGTCATAGTGGATGAAGTAGTGGCCGTCCTTGGAAATGTGGCTCGTGATTGTGGTTGAAGGGCGGTTAGCCATTTGAACGCGAAAGCGGTCAGAAAAATTACCAGTCTCCCAGTTTTTGTGCTCGGGCCGCAGCATGTCAAGATCGAAATCGGCATGCCCCTTGGGAGACGTCCCCAGCACCTCGGCAAACGCTGCGGCATACAGATAACGCCCGAGGTCGCTACGCATGTGACCGCGTGCTTCATGATTGAGCCAGCAGCCAGCTAACCGCTCGTCTGGCAACCATTCATCCAAGGCTCGCACGCCGGTACGTCCATCATATCTGACAGCATCGTCAACATATCGTAGCCCCCCGGCGTGTTCGGACCGCAGGTCGGAATTGGCGATCCCGTTCAGGATCGGCTGGAGTGGACTACGTGCCTGCCTAGCCAGATTGGCTGCATACCAATGAACAGCCGCTTGCCAGTTTTTCGGGCTATCCGCTTCCTTGCTAAGCCGGCTGCGCAGCGGGGGCAGGCGACCTATCACTTGGCCAACGCCCACCTCTCCGGCAACTGGCGTCAATATTGGATGCGGTACATCGCGATGAAAGTCCTCGCGAATACCCAGCAGGATGACGCGGTGGCGCGCCTGCGGGATACCAAACTGTTCGGCGCGGATAATGTAGTCAGCTGGATTGATGGCCGAAGGATCATCACCGGAGTGAAACTCGGTATCGCAGACCAGCGAGCAGATTCGATAGCGCAAATCATGCTCGTGCAAGCCGAGCGCCTCGCCGGGGGCGGACAGATCGCGCAGGATCGAATGAAAGATCTGCTCGTCGCCAACCTTGGCGGACAGGATGCCCTTCACGTTCTCCATCACGAACACTGCCGGCTGGTAGCGCCCAATAATATTCAGGTATTCACGATACAAGAAGTGGCGATGATCGTTCTCCGGACGGTATTCCTGAATACCTCTGTTGCGTGCGCGCCCAACTAGCGAGTAGGCTTGGCAGGGCGGCCCGCCGATCAGCACCCACGGCTGTGCCGGGCCCAATCGACTCCGATCCAGTATTTTGTAAAGCTGGCTGTTGCCATCGCTGCTACCCAACTCGATGACTTGAGCCTCGGCGTTGGCGTAATTCCACGCATGTTTGCTGCCCTCGCTTACGGGCGAGTTACGTTGCCCACGACAATAGGCAAAGTAGTCTTGTAGTTGTTCCGGCTGATGGCGCCTTAGGTAACGGTAAAAGGCGCGTAGACGAAGCGTCTCCCGAGCTACCGAATCCTTTTCGGCAGATACAACGATGTCGAAATCACCATCGTGACTGGCGAAGCCCTCGCCCAAACCCCCGGGGCCCGCAAAAAGATCGACAACAAGGGTCATTGGATTACGGTAAAGTTTTCAAGATCGCCAGGATACCAGGATCGACAGTGCAATGACAGACGTGGTCGACAAGCAAACCCGCTCTCGCATGATGGGTAACATCCGGGGCACAAATACACGACCGGAAATCGCGGTGCGGCGTGCTCTTCATGCAGCCGGGCTTCGCTACCGGCTGCATATTCCTAACCTTCCGGGCAAGCCGGACATTGTGTTGCGGCGGCACAAACTGTGCATCTTCGTTCACGGATGCTTCTGGCATCGCCATGTGGGCTGCAAATTCACCACAACACCTGGCACGCGCGCAGAGTTCTGGCAGGAAAAATTCAAGCAGAATGTCCTGAGAGATCGGGCTGCTATAGAGTCGCTGCAACAACAGGGATGGCGTGTGTTCATCCTGTGGGAATGCGGCATCAGAAAACGGTCGCTAGACTGGCTACCAGCCGCAGTCATCAGCAAAGTTGAGTGGCTTGAATGGCCGCTTCTCATCAAGCTTGACGCAGCAGGGGAACCACAGTCTAACCGTTGACTACCTGCAGGAAATCGCCTCCACAACGACGGATAAGCGATCCGTCGTTGTGGCTCGGATTAGGGGCCCAGCGAGCGACGGGACACCCACCGAATACCTTCGGTAAGTTCCTTGGTCGTGATGTTCGGCAGTAGGCCAGTCGCACTTACCCTAGCGCCCTACGGGTGCTCAACTGATTAAACATCGATATTCCCCGCCCGCAACGCATTGCTCTCAATAAACGCCCGCCGCGGCTCCACATCATCCCCCATGAGGGTAGTAAAGATCCCGTCCGCAGCAATCGCGTCTTCGATCTGCACACGCAGCAACCGCCGCACTGCCGGATCCATCGTCGTTTCCCACAGCTGCTCGGGGTTCATCTCGCCGAGCCCCTTATAGCGTTGCTTGGAGACGTTGCGTTCAGCATCCGCCAGTAACCACTTCATCGCGCTCTTGAAGTCCGCCACGGCCATGCTGCGCTCACCGCGCTTGATGACCGCACCTTCCCCAATCAGCCCCTTGAACGTATTCGCTGTCGTCACGAGCTGCTGATAATCCGCCGTGTGCTGGAATTCCTGGTCGATGACCGAAACGCGTACGTTGCCGTGATGTGTACGCTCGACATGCAGCGCCCGCTGTTCGCGAACCGGATCATACGAAGGCACAACCCGGACTTCGTTCTTTAGCGCTTCATCATGCAACGCAGCGTGCAGCGCCTTAGCCGAAGCCTCGGTCGACTCTTCGTTGGAAAGATCGATCACCACGCCATCCATGACCGCTTCCAGCGCAGCCGGGTCATACAACCGGCTCAACCGCTCGATCACGCTCTGCGACAGCAGATACGACCGCGCCAGCTCCCCAAGCGCATCACCCGAAATCGCCGCCGCATTCTCACCCGGCACCAGCTCCGACCCTTGCAGCGCCAACCGCAGCATATGCGCGTTCAGCTCCACGTCATCCTTCAGATACCGTTCGTCCTTGCCCGCCTTGATCTTGTAAAGCGGCGGCTGCGCGATATACACGTACCCGCGCTCGATCATGTCCGGCATCTGGCGATACAGGAACGTGAGCAGCAGCGTCCGGATGTGCGCACCGTCGACGTCCGCGTCGGTCATGATGATGATGCGGTGATAGCGCAGCTTGTCGAGGTTGTAGTCTTCCTTGCCGATCCCGCACCCAAGCGCGGTCACGAGCGTGACGATCTGTTCCGACGACAGCAGCTTGTCGTAGCGTGCCTTCTCGACGTTCAGCACCTTGCCGCGCAGCGGCAGGATCGCCTGGAACTTCCGATCACGCCCTTGCTTGGCCGACCCACCTGCCGAGTCACCCTCGACGATGTAGATTTCGCACTTCGCCGGGTCTTTCTCCTGGCAGTCCGCGAGCTTGCCCGGCAGGCCAACGCCATCGAGCACGCCCTTACGGCGCGTCATCTCACGCGCCTTCCGCGCAGCATCACGCGCCCGCGCAGCCTCAACGATCTTCCCGCAGATGATCTTCGCGTCGATCGGCGTTTCCAGCAGGAATTCTTCCAGAGCCTTCGCCACAACTTCCTCAACCGGCGCACGCACTTCGGACGACACCAGCTTGTCCTTCGTCTGCGAGCTGAACTTCGGCTCCGGCACCTTCACGGAGAGCACGCACGACAGCCCTTCGCGCATGTCGTCGCCGGTCGTCTCGACCTTCGCCTTCTTCGCGATTTCGTTGTCGGTGATGTACTTGTTGATGACGCGCGTCATCGCGGCCCGCAGGCCGGTCAGGTGCGTGCCGCCGTCGCGCTGCGGAATGTTGTTCGTGAAGCACAGCACGTTCTCGTTGTAGCTGTCGTTCCACTGCATCGCGACTTCGACGCCCACGCCGTCCTTCTCGCCGTTGGCGAAGAACACCGTCGGGTGCAGCGTGCTCTTCGTCTTGTTGATGAACTCGACGAAGCCCTTCACCCCGCCGGCGAACGCGAAATCGTCTTCCTTGCCCGAGCGCAGGTCGGTGAGGCGAATCCGCACGCCGTTGTTCAGGAACGAAAGCTCGCGCATCCGCTTCGCGAGGATGTCGTAGTGATACTCGACCGTGCCGAAAATGGTCGGATCGGCCATGAAGTGCACTTCGGTGCCGCGGTTCTCGGTGTCGCCGGTCACGAGCATCGGCGACACTTCGACGCCATCCACCACCTCGATCACGCGATCCTGCGCGACGCCGCGGTGGAACTCCATGAAACGCTTCTTGCCGTCGCGGCGCACGGTGAGGCGCAGCCAGCTCGACAACGCGTTCACGCACGACACGCCCACGCCGTGCAGGCCGCCGGACACCTTGTAGCTGTTCTGGTCGAACTTGCCGCCGGCGTGCAGCTCGGTCATCACGATCTCGGCGGCGCTGCGCTTCGGCTCGTGCTTGTCGTTCATCTTCACGTCGGTCGGAATCCCGCGGCCGTTGTCGGTCACGGAAATCGAGTTGTCGGCGTGAATCGTCACGTGGATATCGTTGCAGTACCCGGCCAACGCTTCGTCGATCGAGTTGTCGAGCACCTCGAACACGAGCTGGTGCAGACCGGTGCCGTCCGACGTGTCGCCGATGTACATCCCGGGGCGCTTGCGCACCGCTTCCAGACCTTCGAGGATCTGGATCGACGAAGCGCCGTAGCTGCTGTTATCGGGTTGCGAATTGTGCTGTTCACTCATGGATATCTTCCGGTTCTGCGGGGCCACTCTCGTGGCGGCGCGGTGCGTTTCAGCGAGGGAAATCGCCGGCCGCTCCAGTTTCCTGGCCCGCCCCAGGTGCCGAAAAGGCACTAAAAGGGCGGGTTGTCGGTTCGCCATAAAAACGCCAAAGGGGCTTGCCGCCCCCTGGTGTGTGTCGCGATGTTGAGCGCGTCAGATGCGCATCGGCATCACGACATACTTGAACTCGTCGTTCTCGGGCACGGTGATCAGCGCGCTCGAGCTGGCGTCGCCGAGGCTCACCTGCACGGTGTCGACCTTCAGGTTCGCGAGCACGTCGAGCAGATACGTGACGTTGAAGCCGATGTCGACGGTATCGCCCTGGTAGGCGATTTCGAGTTCTTCCTGCGCCTCTTCCTGATCGGCGTTGGTCGACATGATCTTCAGTTGGCCCGGCGCGACGATGCAGCGCACGCCCTTGAACTTGTCCGAGGTCAGGATCGCCGCGCGCTGCAGCGAACGCTGCAGTTCTTCACGGCCGATCTCGAACGTGTTCTTGTGCGCCTTCGGGATCACGCGCTGGAAGTCGGGGAACTTGCCCTCGACGAGTTTCGACACGAGCTCGACCTGGCCGAACGTGAACTTGGCCTGGGTTTGCGCGATGTCGATGGTGACGGTGTCGTCGATGTCCTCGAGCAGGCGCTGCAGCTCGAGAATCGTCTTGCGCGGCACGATGACTTCCTGGCGGCCGAACGTGCCGCCTTCGAGCTTCATCGACGAGAACGCGAGGCGGTGGCCGTCGGTGGCCACGGCCATCAGCTGGTCGCCGTCGACGACGAGCAGCATGCCGTTCAGGTAGTAGCGGATGTCCTGCTGCGCCATCGCGAAGTGCACCATGCCGAGCAACTGGCGGAACGACTTCTGCGGGACGGTGAGCGTGGCGCCGAAATCCTTCGCCTGCGCGACGGTCGGGAACTCGTCGGCCGCCAGCGTCTGCAGCGCGAAGCGGCTCTTGCCCGATTGGACGGTGAGGCGCTTGTCGGCGAGCGACAGCGTGACCTGGCCGTCAGGCATCGCACGCAGGATGTCGAGCAGCTTGCGGGCCGCGACGGTGGTCGCGACCTGGTCGCCGCCGACGCCGAAATCGGCGCGCGTGGTGATCTGCAGCTCCAGGTCGGTCGACAGGAATGAAACGTCCGGGCCGTTCTTGGTGATCAGCAGGTTGGCGAGGATCGGCAACGTATGGCGGCGTTCGACGATGCCGCTGACCGTTTGCAGCGGCCTGAGGAGGGTGTCTCGTTCGGTCTTGACCAGTTGCATAGAGTTCCTTCGTTGAGTAACGGCCTGCAGCGCAGCAGCCACGCAGCGCCCCGCCGGCCGGGCTCTTGGCCCGCCACCACCGGGGCGGTCAAACCAGTATTGTGCCTCAAAACCGAACCGCCCCCCTTAAATTGGGGCGGAGGCCGAATTATCAAGCGCGGCGCGCGCGCTCAGCCCTTCAGCGTCTGTTCCAGCACGTGCAGCTCGTGGTTGAGCTGCGCGTCCTTGCTGCGCTCGTCGGCGATCTTGCGCACCGCGTGCAGCACGGTGGTGTGATCGCGCCCGCCGAACAGCTCGCCGATTTCCGGCAGGCTCTTCTGCGTGAGTTCCTTCGCCAGGTACATCGCAATCTGCCGCGGCCGCGCGATGTTCGCGGGGCGTTTCTTCGAATACATGTCCGCGACCTTGATGTTGTAGAAGTCGGCGACGGTCTTCTGGATGTTCTCGACCGAAATCTGCCGGTTCTGCACGGTCAGCAGGTCCTTCAGCGCTTCCTTGGTCAGCTCGATCGAGATCTCGCGGCCGTGGAACTTCGAATACGCGAGGATCTTGCGCAGCGCGCCTTCGAGCTCGCGCACGTTCGAGCGCAGGTGCTTCGCGACGAAGAACGCGACGTCTTCCGACAGGTTCACGCCTTCCGACTGCGCCTTGCGCATCAGGATCGCGACGCGCATTTCCAGCTCGGGCGGCTCGATCGCGACGGTCAGGCCCGAATCGAAGCGCGAGATCAGGCGATCGTCGATGCCCGAGATTTCCTTCGGATACGTGTCGCTGGTGATGATCACCTGCGCCTTGTTCGCGACCAGCGCCTCGAACGCGTAGAAGAATTCCTCTTGCGTGCGCGACTTGCCGGAGAAGAACTGGATATCGTCGATCAGCAGCAGGTCGAGCGAATGGTAGTAGCGCTTGAAGTCGTCGAACGCCTTGCGCTGGTACGCCTTCACGACGTCGGAGACGTACTGCTCCGCGTGGATGTAGCGGATTCGCGCGCCGGCCTTGTCGAGCAGCAGCTGGTTGCCGATCGCGTGGATCAGGTGGGTCTTGCCGAGGCCGACGCCGCCATACAGGAACAGCGGGTTGTACGAGATGCCCGGGTTGTCCGCGACCTGGATCGCGGCGGCGCGCGCGAGCTGGTTCGCTTTACCGGTCACGAAGTTGTCGAACGTGAGCACCGGGTTCAGCTTCGAGCGTTCGTACATCGAATCGGCTTCGCCGCCGTTGGCGGGCGTGGCGCCCGGGCCCGGACGCCACGTGCGGCGGCCGGCCGCCGCTTCGTGCGCGGGCAGGCTCGGCAGGTCGATGTCGGCGTCGTCGGCGTTCAAATGGTGCGCGGCGGCGGCCGACGGCGTCATCGGCACGTCGGCCGGCGCGGCGGGCGCAGCGGAAGCATTCGCGGTCAGGTTGGCGGCGATCGCGGCGACCGTCGCGGCGGGGCCGTTCGGGGCCAGCGGCGCGCGCGGGGCGGCCGGTGCGGCGCCGGCGGGCGCGCTGCGCATGCCGGCCTTCGGATCGAGGACGAACTGGACTTCGATCGGCGTGTTCCAGAATTCGCGGGCCAGATCGGCGATCCGGCCCGAAAACTGGCTCTTGACCCAGTCCAGCTTGAAGCGGTTCGGCGCGGCGATGGACAGCGTGTTCGCCGACGCATCGAAGGCCACCGGGGCCAAGGGTTTGATCCACGTCACGTACTGCTGGGGCGTCAGCTCGCGCTCCAGCAGTGCGGAACAGTGTTGCCAGAAATCGTTCAT